>NZ_JABBJE010000035.1 GCF_014218725.1 Brevundimonas huaxiensis | reverse complement strand
GTTCGATTGGTCCGCACGGTGAGACGCCTCGCGGCCGTCTTCGTATCGGCCGTTCGGGACGAGGCGCGCGTCCTGGTGACCCGACGGTGGGACGCATTCGTCGCTTTTGGCCTGCCGCTGATCCTGCTGATGGTCATCGCGGCGATGCTGGCCCCTGGAGTGATCCGTCAGGCCCCGGTCGCCGTGGTCGATCAAGACAATTCGGCCTTCAGC
>NZ_JABBJE010000034.1 GCF_014218725.1 Brevundimonas huaxiensis | reverse complement strand
AGCCGCGCCGCAATTCGCAACATGGAGGCGAGCGCCGGTGTTCGCGTGACCCATGCTCCGGCGACGATGACGGAGGCCATGGCCTTGATGCGACGTGGCGAGATTTACAGCGTCGCTCATTTTCCAGCAGATTTTTCTGACGGGGCGTTTCGTCGGCCGGAACAGGTGACCGTGTCGTTTAATGGCGCCTTCCAGACGGTCGGCGCCTTGTCGGCCTTGGGGCAGAGCGCGGCCATCGCATCAGCGGCCGGCCAGCAGTTGCAAGAACGCGCGCG
>NZ_JABBJE010000033.1 GCF_014218725.1 Brevundimonas huaxiensis | reverse complement strand
GAGAAGCTCTGGCTCACTGGTTGGAGCGCCGAGGACGACGGCGTGACGACTGGCTGTTCCCCAGCCGCAGCCGAGATGGAGAGCACATAGGCACCAGGCAGTACGCTCGGCTGGTCGATACCTGGGTGAGAATGATCGACCTGAACCCCAGCGCCTATGGCACCCACAGCCTTAGACGGACCAAGGTGGCCTTGATCTATAAGAAGACCGGAAACCTACGCGCCTGCCAGCTCCTTCTCGGGCACGGAAAGCTCGAGAGCACCGTCAGGTATCTCGGCATCGAAGTGGACGACGCGCTGGAGATTTCAGAGCAGATCGACCTCTGAGCAGGCTTGGGGCGGCCCGCCGGAAAGCGGACTGC
>NZ_JABBJE010000032.1 GCF_014218725.1 Brevundimonas huaxiensis | reverse complement strand
TTTCGTTTACCCCGCAAACCCTGGAACGCTGGTCGAATGACCGGAGCGAAGGCCCCGCTCAAGCCAAAGCACATCTGGGCGATCCGTCAGCACCTGAAGTCCGTTGGATCGATACGGGATCTTGCGATGTTCAACATCGCATTGGACGCCAAGCTGCGGGGCTGTGATCTGGTGAAACTCCGCCTCGGCGATATTGCTCAAGGCGGCGTCATTCGGCAGCGGTCGACGATCATCCAGCAGAAGACCGGTCGGCCCGTGCCGTTCGAGATCACGGAGGCCGCTAGAGAAGCTCTGGCTCACTGGTTGGAGCGCCGAGGACGACGGCGTGACGACTGGCTGTTCCCCAGCCGCAGCCGAGATGGAGAGCACATAGGCACC
>NZ_JABBJE010000031.1 GCF_014218725.1 Brevundimonas huaxiensis | reverse complement strand
CCTTGGGGCAGAGCGCGGCCATCGCATCAGCGGCCGGCCAGCAGTTGCAAGAACGCGCGCGCCAGAGAGGATTGCCCGAAACCGCATTGCAACTCTCCGCTGTCCAGGTGTCGATCGTCGGCAATCCGCAGCTCAGCTTCGAGCTTTTTCTCGGCGGACTTCTGGCGCCGGGGGTCCTTCATCTGCTGGCGGCTTGTTCCGCGGTGTTGGCGGTTGGTCGGCAAATGCAGGGCGGCTCTTTCAAGCGCTTCGAGGCCGAGACGGGCGGCTTCACGACAACAGCTCTGATCGGGCGACTCATTCCGCACTTCGTGGTCTTCAGCCTGTGGGGGTTGGCCTGGATCGCCTGGCTCAGCGGCGTCCGGGGCTGGGGTGTAGCAGGCTCTCTCCCTTTGCTGATCCTTGGC
>NZ_JABBJE010000030.1 GCF_014218725.1 Brevundimonas huaxiensis | reverse complement strand
GAGCGACGGGCCTGCTCCATCATCAAGGCGGACCGTAAGTCGGTGCGCTATCGCTCCTGCCGACAGCCGGACACGGCGCTGCGGGAGCGGCTGCGCGCCCTGGCTGTCGAGCGGCGACGGTTCGGCTATCGGCGGCTGTTCGTGCTGCTGCGGCGTGAGGGAGAACCCTCGGGCAAGAACCGGATCTACCGGCTCTATCGCGAGGAAGGCCTGACGGTGCGCAAGCGCCGCTCACGTCGTCGCGCCATGGGCACGCGCGCGCCGATCCTGGTCGAGGCCAGGCCGAACGCCCGCTGGTCGCTGGACTTTGTGCACGACCAGTTCGCCACGGGCCGCCGCTTCCGCATTCTCAACGTGGTCGACGACGTCACCCGCGAGTGCCTGGCGGCGATCCCCGACACCTCGATCTCGGGACGCCGCGTCGCGCGAGAGCTGACAGCGCTGATCGCTCGGCGGGGCCGT
>NZ_JABBJE010000029.1 GCF_014218725.1 Brevundimonas huaxiensis | reverse complement strand
CGTCGCGGCCTGTCCGGCATAGGCGGCCGGATAGTAAAAGGCGTAAAGGACGACGGCCAGGATCAGCAGACTGCTGACCGGCCGCGCACGCGGCAAGTTCCGGAACGTCGCGGCGAAGGCGGCGATAACGCCCTGTTGCGGGAGCGGAAAGTTCAAATTCTCCGGCTTTGGGACAAGACGCGCTCGTACTCGGATGAAAAGCGCCGAAACGATCAGACCGAGCACGGTGACGCCGCTCAGAATCATCAAGTCTCGCCATGCCGATGCGGAAGTCGCACCCGTGACCAGCTGGCCCGTCTGCAGCCGTAGATAGTGCGTATAGGGAAGGATATCGCTCCAGATCCGAGCGAAGCGCGGCCCATGGTCCAGCGGGAGAGTGCCGTTGGAAAAGGCGATAGCCGCACCCGAATAGATGGCGGTGGCCGAGAACGCCATATCCACCTCGCCAAGCGCGGCGACCAGAAAAGCCGACAAGAC
>NZ_JABBJE010000028.1 GCF_014218725.1 Brevundimonas huaxiensis | reverse complement strand
TGACGTGCCCCTGAGTTTTCATCCAGCGGCGACCAGAGTCCTTGGGTTAGTTACGCCTCGCAGCGTGGGGTGAGCAACAGGCCGGGCCGCGCAGCTTTCATCCTGCGCAGCGGGTCGGCCTGTTGCGGTCAGACTGGCGGCAAAAGCCTCCGGGGTGAGGTAGCCGATCGACGAGTGCGGCCTGCGGGTGTTGTAGTCCAGCGCCCAGGCGGCGACCTTCTGGCGGGCGTGATCCAGGCTGAAGAACAGGCTCTCGTTGAGCAGTTCGTCGCGCATCCGGCCGTTGAAGGATTCCACAAACCCGTTCTGGGTCGGCTTGCCCGGCGCGATGTAGTGCCAGTCGACGCCATGATCCTGCGCCCAGGCCAGGATGGCGGTGGACGTGAACTCCGTGCCGTTGTCGCTGACGATCATGGCGGGACGGCCCCGCCGAGCGATCAGCGCTGTCAGCTCTCGCGCGACGCGGCGTCCCGAGATCGAGGTGTCGGGGATCGCC
>NZ_JABBJE010000027.1 GCF_014218725.1 Brevundimonas huaxiensis | reverse complement strand
CGATACACTACCGCTTGCCGCGGGATGGAGCAGCCCGGTAGCTCGTCAGGCTCATAACCTGAAGGTCGTAGGTTCAAATCCTACTCCCGCACCCAGACCAACCTCACACCCTGTGGGGATGCCAGAAGCCCCGCCCAAACCGGCGGGGCTTTTTGCTGTGCGGGCTTCATTCAGACCCAGCAACACGCCAGGCTTCCATGCATCTGCAGGTCGAGCTTCCCTTACACCTTCCAACGGATAGAAAACCATGCGGTCGTTGGGCCCTCGTGGATGGCTCACTCACTGCCAGCATAGATTTCTGCGGCCAGGCGTGGTCATGACAAGAGTGAGATAGGCGTCTCTACCGAATGTCCAGGCAGTAGCTCGATGTCCGCTTACAGATCGATGAGGCCGGTGGGCATCTCGTGGTTTTCAGGCCCGAGAAAAACGTGGTTTGGTCTGCAAAACTTATCCGAAGCGAAGCGGTTCACCCTTCATCACGGGTCGCCAACAACCGCACTTTAGGCTAGAAAATTGACGACCACTGACGTGCCCCTGAGTTTTCATCCAGCGGCGACCAGAGTCCTTGGGTTAGTTACGCCTCGCAGCGTGGGGTGAGCAACAGGCCGGGCCGCGCAG
>NZ_JABBJE010000026.1 GCF_014218725.1 Brevundimonas huaxiensis | reverse complement strand
GAGGCTGTGTGAAAACGCCTCCAGCTCGAGCGAATTAGCTTATTCTCCCGAGGTCAGCAGGAGGTGGGTATGGGCCGCTTCGTTCAGGGTGCAGATCGCCGGCAGCCGACGCTGCTTCCCGAATGTCTCGACGACTATGTGGCCGAGGACAATCCGGTCCGTGTGGTTGATGTCTTCGTCGACGAACTGGATCTGAGGGGGCTGGGGTTCGAGGGTATGACGCCCGCAGCGACGGGCCGTCCGGCCTATCACCCGGCCATGCTGCTGAAGCTCTACGTCTACGGCTACCTGAACAAGGTGCAGTCCAGCCGGCGACTGGAGCGTGAGGCGCAGCGCAACGTCGAACTGATGTGGCTGACGGGGCGGCTGGCGCCGGATCACAAGACCATCGCCGACTTCCGCCGCGAGAACGGCCCGGCGATCCAGGCGGCTTGCGCCCAGTTCGTGGTGCTGTGCCGACAGCTGGGCCTGTTCGGCGCGGCCCTGGTCGCCATCGACGGGTCGAAGTTCAAGGCGGTGAACACCCGCGATCGCAACTTCACCGCCTACAAGGTGAAGCGGCGGATCGAGCAGGTCGCCGAGCACATCGCCAGCTATCTCGAGGACCTAGACACGGCCGATCGGCACGAGGGGGATGGCGTGGAGGCGCGGTCCGGGCGACTGGTCGAGAAGATCGATCGCCTTCGCGCCCAGATGGCGATGTTGAAGGTCATGGAGGCTGAGGTCGAAACGTCGCCTGACGGCCAGGTCTCCCTGACCGATCCCGACGCCCGCGCGATGGCGACGTCGGGTCGGGGCAGCGGCATCGTCGGCTACAATGTCCAGTCCGCCGTCGAAGGCGAGCATCACCTGATCGTCGCCCACGAGGTAGTGATGACGGGAAGCGACCGGGAGCAACTGGCCTCCATGGCGGCGAAGGCCAAGGACGCCATGGGCGTGGAGGCGCTCGATGTGCTGGCCGACCGGGGCTACTTCTCCGGCGAGGAGATCCTGGCCTGCGAGACCATGGGCGTGACGCCCTTCGTGCCCAAGCCCCTGACGTCAGGCGCCAAGGCGGCGGGCCGCTTCGGCAAGCAGGACTTCGTCTATCTGCCTGATCAAGACGTCTACCGTTGCCCGTCCGGGGCGCTGCTGCCGCACCACATGACGACCGTTGAGAAGGGTATGACACTGCATCGCTACTGGGACCGAGCGAGTTGCACCGGCTGTCGGCTGAAGGCCCAGTGCACGCCCAGCATCGAACGTCGGGTGACCCGCTGGGAGCATGAAGCGGTGATCGATGCCCTCCAGACCCGAATGGACTTGAGGCCCCGTGCCATGCGTGAACGGCGAAGCCTGGTCGAACACCCGTTCGGGACAATCAAGGCCTGGATGGGACACTCCCACTTCCTGATGAAGCGGCTGCCCAACGTGAAAACCGAGATCAGCCTCCACATCCTGGCCTACAACATGAAGCGGGTCATGGCGGTGCTGGGAACCAAGCCTCTGATCGAGGCGATCAGGGCCTGAGGCGATGGCGTCCTGCGCTTCGTCTCCACCTCCACCCCGCCACCGCTCAGCAGGTTTTTACACGGCCTC
>NZ_JABBJE010000025.1 GCF_014218725.1 Brevundimonas huaxiensis | reverse complement strand
ACGACGCGCTGGAGATTTCAGAGCAGATCGACCTCTGAGCAGGCTTGGGGCGGCCCGCCGGAAAGCGGACTGCCCCTATGTCTCAGAGGGGTGGAAAGCGGACACGAGATCAGCCCAGGATCAGGGGCGAGTACGCGCCACGGAGGTGACCGCCGGTGGGTCGGTCGGAGGCCTCGCTGAAGATCAAATCCTGGATCAGAAGCCACGCAGAAGCTTGCCCAGGTATTCTACGTGGTCCGCAAAGGCGCGATCCCCCTTTGGCGTGAGTTCAGCGCGCGTGCGCGGACGATTTCCGGCATAGTCCTTGATGACCGCGATGTAGCCCGCTTCCGCTAAGGTCTGGAGCTGACGACCCAGGTTCCCGTCTGTCGCTGCGGTGACAGCTTTCAGTCGCTTGAACTCCAGGGGTTCCCCCGGTGTTGCGGCCAGCGCCGCCATGATCTTGAGGCGCAGGGGTTGGTGAATGATTTCGTCCACCTACGACCTCCACAGCCATAGGCCGGTCGTAACGAGCACTCCGCCTCCTGCGATACCCATCACCAACTCGAACGAGTCCCGCGCAAAGAACCAGGCCGCGATCACAACTGCCGCGAGGACAAGGCCGAGCAGCGTGATACGAGCGCCGAACCAGAGACCCGCTACCGCATACGAACTTGCAGCCAACCAGCTGATGACGGCATTCGCCAGCAGTCTGTCGGTGGGTGCAATCAAGACCAGAAGGCCGAAGATCGCGATACCGGTCATCGCCGATCCGAGGTTCGATCTGCGGCGCGTCGCGGGGGTGTCGGGTCCACGTCTGCCCGCCTTGCCGAAGATAATGCTCACCGCAGTCGCCGACGCTATCGCGGCCGCGCCGAACAGGAATGCGAACGGGACGTCGAAATGGTTGGTCAGGTTCATGACGAACCAGGCCACGCCCCAGGCGGCGAAGATCGGTCCTGCGTGTGCGTAGGTTCGCAGCGTCAGCGCGCGTTCCCGCGTCAGATCGATGTCGGCAAGCGCCTGTTGTGCTGTGTCGCGGTCCATCAGCGCGTTACTCCAAATGCGGTGTCGAAGAAGGCAATGAGGCGGGACCACATATCGACGCGGCCTGCGGCGTTCCCTTCGGCCGTCCCGCCCACAGCTTCGTCTGGATAGCCAGAGGTGTTGGGCAAGGCGGGTGGCGAAGACACGGCGTGCCCCGCGTCTTCATAAGCAAGATGTTCGACGGAATGGCTGAAACCTTTCGACCGTAGTCGAGCCACGACCATGTCGGACATGGCTGCCGATGGCCACATGGCGTCGCTCCTGCCCGAAATGAGAAGCACCGGTCCATTGATCTGCTCAACGGGGATCATCGCGCCGGGATGTTCGTCTGCTGTTGGGAGCGCCCCAGAATAGAGTGCGTATATGGACTCCATGTAGCGGGTGAAGTCGAAACGGACCGTCGGATCGTAGGGGACATAGGGCACTGGCGCGCCGCCGAGCGACCAGGTCGATGTGGGCGGCGCTCCGGCGCTCGCCGGTATGCCTTGCCACACCACGCTGCTGGGCACGCCGGCGGCTACGGCATGGAGCTGACGCGATCGCGATCCGATGAGAAGAGCGGCCTCTCCTCCCTTGGAGACGCCGAATATTCCGATGCGTTCGGGATCGACCTGCGGCTGTCGCGCCAGCCACTCGATCGCGTTGTCGAAATATTCCAGCGGAACTTCCTCCGCTGTCGCTGGAAGTCCAGTCGCGCCGAAATAGCTGAGCGCGAGAACGGCGTAGCCCTCTTGGGCGAACTGACGTCCGAGACTGCGCACGAAGGCTGTCCCACCCTCCGATCCGCCAAGGACGATGATCGCGGGATGAGACCCGGCAGACATCGGCATCATGAAGGCGGCGACAAGGCCGTTTTCGGAAACCTCCTCGATCGCAAATGAGTCAGGCTGCACGGAGGCCGAACCTTCGGTCGCCGCCGCCGGGAGGCCTATGACCGTCGTGCAGAAGACAAGGGCCGAGATCAACACAGGTAGGAATTTCATACGGGCTCTCCAGAATGCAATTACTCTCTCCCATAGAGTTATTGCGTAGTCAACGCCAGTAGGCTTGGCTTTGGCGGAGCACGGCGCATGTCCGATATGGGTCGAGGCTGTGTGAAAACGCCTCCAGCTCGAGCGAATTAGCTTATTCTCCCGAGGTCAGCAGGAGGTGGGTATGGGCCGCTTCGTTCAGGGTGC
>NZ_JABBJE010000024.1 GCF_014218725.1 Brevundimonas huaxiensis | reverse complement strand
TCAGATCGCGAAACTGATCCTCGCGCACACTGAAGGTAACCCACGGGTCGCCGATGTCCACGATTGTGAAGACTGGCACGCCCGTGAGCACGAGCTCGCCGACATTGGCGAAACGCTCCGCAACCTCGCCGTCGTTTGGCGCAAGCAGTCGTGTCTCACCCTGGAGGCTTTGGACCTCGGCGACGGCGGCCTGCGCGCCTCGCACATTGGCGTCGGCAACGGATTTTTCCTGCGGCCGTGTCCCTGCCAACGCCTTCAGGTACTGCTGACGGGCGGCTTCGGACTGCGAGGCTGTAGCAGCGCGAGCGGCCACGGCTTCGTCACGGCGTTGGGCGGAAATCACGCCTTCGGCGAACAGGTTCTCCGCCCGCCGCGCAGTCTGGTCCGCCAAACGAGCCGTCGCCTGGGCGGCGCGCCAGACGGACTCGACCGACTGCACATCCTCGCGGCGAGCGCCTTCGCGGCTCATCGACTGAATGGCCTCACTCGACTGAAGCAGGGCCCGGGCCTGAGCCTCCTTTGCTGCAACCTCCGGGCTGCTCATCAGAGCCAACTCTTGACCTGCCTTCACCTGATCGCCCTCTGAAGCCAGGAAGCGCTCCACGCGACTGGGCACCTTGGTCGCAACAGTGAAGGTCTCCGCCTCGACCATGCCCTGAACCTGATCCCTGGCAGGACGGGCCGCGAGGAAGAGGCCCACGATGATGAAGCCGATCAGCAGCACGAGGCCGACGCCCACGATCACAGGCAGAATACGTCGCCGTGCAGACGTACGACTGGCCGCGATGGTCGGCGCACCGTTTGTCGGGGCATCGGCAAAGGGAGGCGTCTCGCTCATGGCGCGCTTATCCGGTCTTCGCGTTGCAGATAGTCGTTCAAGGTCAGATCGCTTCCCGACGCCGCCAGCAAGCCGGCCAGGCTGAGATCATATTCGTAAGCTGCTGCTGCGCGTTGCAAACGCGCGGCCCCCAGAAGATTGCGGGCGTCCACGACCGAGGCGGCTGTGGCCTCGCCTTCACGGAACCCAACCTCCTGAACTCTAAGATTCTCGCTGGCGGCCTCCAGGCTGCTGTCCATGCTCAGAAACTGACGACGCGCCAACTCCGCCTGATTATAGGCTCGCGTGACCAGCAATCGGGCGTCGTCTCGGGCCTGTCGTTCCACCTCCGCAGCAGCCGAGGCCTGGGCGCGTGCGGCCCCCAGCATGCGTCGTCGATCCACTGTCGAAATCAGTGTGTAACGGGCGCCGATCCCAACCGCCCAATCCGGCTCGGTCGGCAGAGCGTCGTCTGGGTTCAGGTTGTAGGTTCCGAATGCATAGACGGACGGCTTCATTCGTGACGCCGCGAGATCGGCGCCCGCCTCGGCCAGATCGCGCCCGGCTTGAGCCTGCGCAAGGCGAGCGTTCGTCTGGCTTGCCTGGTCAAGAAACACGCCGGCTGGACCGATTGGGTCACGGTTCACGAACAGGGGCGTGGTTGGAACGACGGCGCCATTGGTGTCAACGACCCTGGCGAGGGACGCCACGGCGTTGTCGTGCTCCAGTTCGGCCCTGTGGACCTGCCGCTGAGCCGCATCGCGGGCGACTTCGACCTGAAGCGTCTGGGCGTGGCTGAGCACGCCTTGCGATTCCAACAGTCGAGCGTTGCGCAAATGCAGATCGAAGCCGTCACGGGTCTCGCGTGCGATCTTCAGCGCCTCGGCGGCCAGCACCTGGCCAAAGTACGCCCGCGCCAGATTTACGTCCTCCAGACTGACCGCTTCCTGCTGCTTCGCCTGCGCCAGATCCACATTGGCCGCCGCCGCTCGTCGTAAGGCTGGAATTGCGCCGCCGGTATAGATCGGCTGAAGCGCCGTCACCGTGGGGCGAAAGGTCGTGTCGTCGACTTGCAATCGGACGTCTTGCGGCAAGGCGGCGAAAATTTCGGGAAGCGCCGCTTCCAGCCGCTGGCCGACACTTTGCAACACGTCACCCGGCACACCGGGCAAATCCGCGATGAGCCCAGGAATGGCGGCGCCGAGCTCGGCCTGTGCGCGGTCCAGCGTGTCGCCCAGCGAGAGATCGAATGTCTTGCGATAACGGATCAACTGAGCATCGAGCGCTACGGTCGGCCGATTCAGCCCGGCAGCCACATCCGCCTGGGCCCTGGCGGCCTGCATCCCATAGCCCGCAGCGCGACCGAGACTGGAATTGGAGCGAACACGTCGTTGAGCGGCCGCATAGGTCAGAGCGACTGTAGCGTCGCCCTGGGCCGCCTCTTGGGGCGCGGCCT
>NZ_JABBJE010000023.1 GCF_014218725.1 Brevundimonas huaxiensis | reverse complement strand
GCGCGGCCCGGCCTGTTGCTCACCCCACGCTGCGAGGCGTAACTAACCCAAGGACTCTGGTCGCCGCTGGATGAAAACTCAGGGGCACGTCAGGCACCTTGCAGTCAAAATGTATCTCGCCGCGCACCCTGGAGATATGGAAACGGCGCGTCAGTTCCTAGGGCATCGGTCCGACAAGGTGACCCGCACGCACTATGCAGAGTCGCAGTCCAATACCGCCCATGCGCAATACCATCACACCCTTGCCGAGGCCCGCGTTAGCCTACGTCAGGGTGTCAGATGAAGCAGACGCCTGAGAACCGCTCTTTACCGCTCTGGCAGTGGCCAACCTTTGATAGGGAGCGTTGGACACAAGCCATTCAGGGCCGCGACATCTTCGATCTTCGATCGAACGCTCTTTCTGAGCTGGCGCCGGCCACGATCGAGGGGATTGCGCTTGGGTATGGCCATTGGCTGAACTGGCTAGGTCGAGAGGAGCCGTACCTTCTCATGCTCCGGCCGGGGGACCGGGCGACCATTGACGTCTTGCGGGTTTATCATTCAGCCATGAGAAAGCAGGGGCTTGCAGACTACACGATCGCTGGTCGGATCCGCTCGATTGCAAGAGCCTTGGGAGCGATCGAGCCAGATAACGACTGGTCCATCCTCCGGCTCGCGGCCGACCGTGTTCATCGCGAAGCCAAACCCCAAAAGGAGATCCGAAACATCCTGCGACCCGCTGCCGAAGTGCTGGATTTAGGGTTCGCCCTGATGGAAGACGCCGTAACGGGCGCCCACGGTCCAGATGCGGGCGGCTATGGTTCGCTCCGGTTTCGGGATGGGCTGATGATTGCGTTGCTCATCTTCTGCCCGCTACGGCGCCGCAACCTTGCATCGCTGGCCATTGGTAATGGATTGGAGAGGCAAGGTGATCACTGGCAGATCCGTATCCCCGGCGAAGAGACCAAATCCGGACGGGAAATCTTTTGCCGTTGGCCGGGTCAGTTGGATGTGGCGTTGGCCGAGTATCTGACGGTTCACAGACCAGCACTGCTTGCACGATATGCCGTTCGTGGGCCAGCTACCGAAGCTCTCTGGATATCGCGCCACGGCCGCAAGATGTCATCTCAGGCCATATATGAAACGGTGTGTCGGCGGACGGAGGTCGAGTTTGGGACGGCGATCCATCCTCATGCATTTCGCCATATTGCTGCGACAACGATTGCGACCAGCGCGCCAGAACAGATCGACCTGATAATGACGATCTTGGGCCATTCTTCGATCCGCACGTCCGAAAAATACTACAACAAGGCGCGCGCTTTGGAGGCGGCCTTGAGGGTGAACCAGAACCGGGCTCGCGAGCGTCGAGCCTCACACCCGGCCGGGATCGGTTGGCGGGCTGCTGGGATACTCGCCGACGGAACTATCCAATCGCGTCCTAGCTAGACGCCGATAACCACCCGCGCAGCGCTACGCGCGACGCGAAGCCGACCAGATGAAATGTAAATTACGTCTATCTGAGCCCAAACCCCGGAAAACTAGCCCCAAGCCTCTGCATGGGGGAGGGCGATCATAGACCACCAAGCGCATGCCAACGTGAAACAGGAATGATGCCGCCTAGCATGTGCATTCCTTTCGTGATCTAAAGCCCCGGTCGCGGCTCGGCTTGAACACCGCTCGCGACCGCGCATGCCGTGAACACAGGAGACCCCGCTTTTGTCGGGCGGCTCCCGGAATACAACACCTCTCGTAGGGAATACGGGAGGCGCGTTCCCTGTGTGCGCGTGTTCAACCGCCCCGGCTTCAGCCGGAGGCGAACACGGGGATGACTATGCGTATTCAAATGCTGGCATGCGCCGCTGTGGCGCTGTCCTTGTCTGCTTGCCAACCGTCCAACCAGGTTCAGATAAAACCACCTGAACAACAATCAGCCGAGCAGCAACTGGAGGCGATCCGCCAGCAGGATCCTGAATATGTTACAGAAGCGGAGAGCAGAGCAAAACTGGAGCAGATACCGGCGCGGCCTGAATCACCGTCTGACAAGATATGGTATGTCGCTGCTGTGGGGGAAGGAAGGTGTGAAAGCCTTACCAGCAGCATCAACCTGGAAAACCCTGCCCAAGTCATCGATCTATTCGCTTCGCAGGGAATGCCTCTGGAAGTCATCTACGATGATGGTTCTATGGTGGCGGTGCGGAAGGTGGGAGATCCAAATGATGCAGGAATGGTGTTTGTCAGAGGGGAGTCGACCTGCCGGACTGCCTTAATCGGCCTTACGGCCATGGCGCGCTGAATTTCAGCTTTGTCTTCTCCGCGCAAGCTTTGACGACGCCGACGGTATCCTCCTCGTGATCTCGCCGCGGCCCGTTATCCGAGGAATCCTTTTGGTGTCCGATTGTCGGGTGCGGAAGATGGTCGATCGGACATCCGTACTTGGACGACACGGTCGCGGGCAAATAGCTTCATCTGACGTGGTCGATTGCCCACGTCCGTTTCTGACTGAGGCCGTGTAAAAACCTGCTGAGCGGTGGCGGGGTGGAGGTGGAGACGAAGCGCAGGACGCCATCGCCTCAGGCCCTGATCGCCTCGATCAGAG
>NZ_JABBJE010000022.1 GCF_014218725.1 Brevundimonas huaxiensis | reverse complement strand
GTACTAATAATCCGATCGGTTTGATCGTTTCTCAGCAAAACTCATTCGATGATCGTTCAGACCAGAACGATCGCAGACAATGTCTTCTCATCATCCGCTGTCCCCCTGGTTGACCTGGTGGCTATGTCGGAGGTTCCCCACCCGATCCCATTCCGAACTCGGTCGTTAAGCCCTCCAGAGCCAATGGTACTTCGTCTCAAGGCGCGGGAGAGTAGGTCGCCGCCGGGTCTACCAGGCGGACAGCCGATGATGAACAAACACTGCAGTCGCGGCCCTTCTCGAAACGTTCTTCCTTCTCGATACACTACCGCTTGCCGCGGGATGGAGCAGCCCGGTAGCTCGTCAGGCTCATAACCTGAAGGTCGTAGGTTCAAATCCTACTCCCGCACCCAACTTCGTAGTATTGTCGCCGTTTAGGTTCACCAGGGCGGCGATTTTGCCTTGTACTGTCAAGGTAAAATCTCATCGCGCTGCTAGCGGCGTGACCACGACGGTTTCAATCAACTTGCGCGCCAGGTCTCGGGCCTCAGCCGCGGCCTTGCTGTCGCTGCGAGCCAAGGCGCGCTCCAGCGAGTCCACCACGGTCCGTTAATGCTTGGGCACACGAGGATGCAGGGCGACGACCGACGCCGCCGGCGCTTGGGCCAGTTCTGAGTCAATCTGGCTTCGCCGCGCTTCCAGCGCATCCAGACGATCTTTGACTGCAGCGCCCGCAAGGACGCCAACGGCGATCTGGTCGACCAGACCTTCGGCGCGGCCCTTGACTTCTGCAAAGTCACTGTCGAGTTTCGATCGAGCCTGGGTGATCCTACGCGCGTCATTCTCTGCGGCGAGCTTCGCCTCTTCGACGATGAGCGCCACGCGTTCCAGCGTCAGCAGTCGGTTCTTGATCGCGGCTGGCACGCTTCAATCTCGGCGCTCTTGATCTCTCGAGCGTTGTGCATGACAGTTTTCCGCGGTCTCGCCGCCATGAGCACATAAAGCGTTGGTCGGCTCCGCTTCGGGTCATCTGGCCGCCACAGACCCCGCACGTCAGTTTTCCGCTCAGAAAGTGTCGGAGCCGCACGGCTCCGCGAAGGAAGGCGCCTGGTCGGTAGTGACGCTGGCCCGATCCCGCTCTGTCGGCTGCGGTGAAGGACGGGCTGGTGCACGACCTGATGCCGTGCGCGTAAGGCGGTGCGGAAAGCCCTCGCAACTGGGGACAGGGACGCCCTGGCCGCAGCGCGGCGCAGCGTCGACAAGGCCAAGGTGGGACCGGGCGAGAGGGGCCCGGTGTGGTGGAACGACGGCTCGCCCGATCTAAATCGACGTATGGCGCGAAACACCCTCTGGGCAGACTAGTTCACCAGTCTGGGCGAGGCGGGCGAATGACAACAGCACTCGACCGTTTCGTCCTAGCTCAAGATCGCGTGTTCGAAACTGCGATGGCCGAGCTCGCGGCAGGTCGCAAGACAAGTCACTGGATGTGGTTCGTCTTCCCCCAGGCCCGGTCAATGGGGCGGTCTTCGACGGCCGCCTTCTATGGCATCGAGTCGCTCGAGGAGGCCTAGGGTTACCTGGCTCATAAGGTCTAAGGGGCGCGGCTTGCTCGCGCCACTCACACCGCGACCACGGGGTCGGTGGATTCGGTGCCTCATCTGTTAGGATCGCCCGATGATCTCAAGCGCCGCTCATCGATGACACTGTTCGTGGCCTTGGCGGTCGACCAGACTTTGTTTGAGGCGGCGTTGGCGCGCTGTGGCCTGTCGCCTGATCCGTTGACCGCAGACCTTGTGGCCAGCGCCATTGAGGGACCGGATCGCCTTTTATCAACGATCGGCCAGTTTACGCGGTTCAGGCGTGGACAACTGACAGAGCGCCGTCGGGCAGCGGGCGCTGAAGCGCCTTGGCCGTTTCCCACGGCGCCGTCATCCAGGCCTCGATCTCGTCGGACTGCGTCAAGATCACCGGCATGGCCTTGGGATGAACCGAGCCGACCTCCGCGTTGGGTTCGGTCGTCAGAAGAGCGAAGACGTCGATCGTCTCCATGCCGGTCTTGATCCTGCGCACGCTGGTGTGGGCCCAAACGTGAATGCCGGCGAAGAAGGCGAGCGGCTCGGGCTCATCGCCCGCGAGCTTGAACCAAATGGGGCGGTACTTGCCGGCGGCATCCCGGCCTGGTTCGCTGAAGGCCGTGAAGGGGACCAGGCAGCGCAACGCCGGCGATAGGTGCGGGCGCCAATGGCTGGAGCTGGTGTTGCGCACGTTGGTCGTGCCACTGTCGGGTTCGAACTCCAGGATCTTCTGGAAGTCGACCTCGCCGCCCTTGGCCCGCAACTTGTCCGCCCGTTTGGTGGCATTATCGAAGATCGCCTTCTTGGACGAGGGCATGCCCCAGCGCGCGGAGGCAAGCACCCGCTCATCCCCATCTTATCTGACGATTGGGGCCGGGTAGTCGGGATAGATGTCGCCCGGCGCAAGATTGCCGACCGTCGAGCGCATTGCGCCAACCAAGTCCATGATGGCTTGAGGGCCGAGCGCTGGCGATAGAGGTTGCACATCAGAAGTTCCCGGCCGGTTCCGCAGGCATCCAGCATGAGGCTAGATCTTCTATTGCCTCTCGGCCCCACTTCTCGATGAATCCACCACTTGACGTCATGGATATGTCGGCGGGGACATCATCGGACTGGACTGTCTGATACGCCCATATTGTCCAGATCGTACCGTCTAGCGTGATCTCCGGCATCGTCGGTGGCCAGCGAAGGCCTATGACTGCAATGCGGGGCGTCTCCAGTTGCTCAAAACTACGAATGGTCTTCATCAAGGCAGGGCACTCATCCGTCGTCGTCCACTCGGATCTGGCTACACCGCCGACGCGTACCGACTTTTTCTGTGCGACATATCTTGGTCTCGTAGGTCGACCGGCGGGCGCTCCGTCACGTGTCGGCGCGAAATAGATCCAAACGCCGCCACCGGCATCTCCGATGGATGATTTCCAACGAAAGCCCATCCAAGCCGGCAGGTGAAGCCACTCTGGATTTTCCGTCATCAGCGCCTGGACACTGGACATCCTATCGTCCGACACCGTTTGAGCGGAAGTGTCGGACGCAGAGAATGTGGCGAGTAAGACTGCTGATGTAAGTACGAGCGTTTTCATTCAGTCGATCAATCCGCGCCGCTGCATATCTACGATGATCTGGTTGGCCAGGCCAGGATGGCGGTGGACGTGAACTCCGTGCCGTTGTCGCTGACGATCATGGCGGGACGGCCCCGCCGAGCGATCAGCGCTGTCAGCTCTC
>NZ_JABBJE010000021.1 GCF_014218725.1 Brevundimonas huaxiensis | reverse complement strand
CTGCGCGGCCCGGCCTGTTGCTCACCCCACGCTGCGAGGCGTAACTAACCCAAGGACTCTGGTCGCCGCTGGATGAAAACTCAGGGGCACGTCACTGCCCCAGATTTTCGCCGTCCACGGTGATGAATGGGGCCTCGATGCACCTAGCGCTGAACTGCTCCGTAAATTTCGTTCCTCCGCGATAGGGCTCAATCAAAATGAGAACATCGCTAGGTTCAACATTTTCAATCGACAGCAAGTCAGTCGTTATTTCTCCGCTAGGTGGCTCACATACGTGCCCATATCCGTTCTTTCGCTTAACCGTCAGCCCTCTAGCTTCTTCCTCGGGCAGCACCCAGACCGTATCCGCTACGCGAACCTCTAGCGTCCCGTCTGTGACGCAAGCAGGCGCCTTTGGCACGAACAGCATCCCGACAAGACCGATGCTGACGACACCGAGGCCTATGAGCAGCCAATAGGCAGCGGGGATTCGAGATAAGGTCATGCTTCACTTTAGCAGACCTTCCATATGACGTAGATGGGTCGTTAGCGGAACTGAGCGGAAACCCCTTAAAGGCGGGCTTTTAGCCGTTCCGCAGCGCCCTGCATTCTCGAGTTTGCTGCCTGCTCCAAGTCTCGACATTCAGCAGCAGTTTTGTAAGGCCGGCTAGGGTCTGCGAGACCTTGCTCATACCCCTGCCTGAAACTCGAGACTAGCCAAGTCGGCACGCCCGGAGGTGCCTGATCGGACGTGAGGCTATCCAGTCGCACCTTGGCACCGGCGGGTAGGTGAGCGGCGCACGTACCGGCGTATCTTCCCAGACCCATGAATGCAGCGACGGCTTCGGCGGCGTCAGTGTTCACGGGAGTGATGATCGGAGGTCCTGCATCCTGCGCCATGAGGCTGGCACTCAAAAATGCAACAATGATCATCTTCTTCCCCGTATCTGAGGACGGCCGACGGACAATCCCCGGATGATCCTCGCATATCGTCAAGTCGTTGGGGAGAGCCGTAACGATGATCATCCGAAAGACCGCTACGGGTCGATTGTGGTCTAGAGCTTTAAGACCGAGGGCGGACTTTGCACTCCAGGCCGGAAACCGGTCGCGGGAATGGTCAGTAAGGGTGGATTGCAGAACCGTAACTTGTGAGTTCGTCTCGAAGCCTTCTAGCTTGACCTAATGATTGGGCTTTCGTGTATTTTGTCGCCTCGCGCTTTGCGGGCCAGCTCTATCACCGCTAAGCCACTTCGGGACCCAAGGCTGGCTCGAGCAGTCCGGGCGGGGCGAGTCACACTTCCAGCCGAACGGGTGGTGCCTTTGCTGGTCCAGCTCACAGCAGCAGGCAAACATCCATGAAACGACCCAGAAGGGCCGTCATCGCCGTCATGAGTGCCCTCGCTGTCGTAGTGACCGGCATGGCGGCCATGCCGCGCCCACTGCAACTGTCCGACCAAACTCAAGGTGATCCAGAGCTTCTGACCGAGGTCGGCGCGCACATCGATGCCTTCCCCGGCGCACGCGACAGGCTCAGCGTGGCTGTGATCGATGGGGACAGCTTGCGTGTTGCCCATTTCGGCGCATCAGACAGCACCGAGTACGAAATCGGTTCAGTTACGAAGACCATCACGGCCGCCTTGCTAGCTGAGGCGATCGCACGGGGGGAGGTGGAGGCGAGTACGCGCCTCGGCAGCATGTTCGACCTCGGCAGCAGTGCATCATCCACACTCACGCTGGAAGAGTTGGCGACGCAATCGAGTGGCCTGCCCCGAGTCGTAATGTCGCTGGAGAAGCTGCCGTCCATCCTGGTCGCGCTCGTTCTGTCGCGCGATCCCTATGGATCGACCCTGTACGAGCTGATCTCGGACTCCCGAGACGTCCAGGTCGGTGACAAGGCGTACCGCTATTCGAACCTGGGCTTCGCCCTGCTCGGGGAGGCGCTCGCGCGAAAGGCCGGAACTCCATTCCCACACCTGGCCAAGGAGCGAATCTTCAGGCCGCTTGGAATGAAGAACTCCTATGTGCCAATGTCAAAGAACGACCTGAAAGACGGTGCGCCGTCTGGCTACACGTCTTCGGGCAGAGCCACAGATCCCTGGACTCTTGGCGCCTATGCGCCGGCCGGTAGTGCCCGATCCACTCTGCCGGACATGACGAAGTATATTCGTGCCCATTTGGACGGCACGGCGCCAGGGATAGGGGCCACAGAACCGCGCAGGTCAGCCGGGGCGAGGTCACGGATCGGTTACGGATGGCACATCACTGGCGATGTCACCTGGCACAACGGTATGACGGCCGGTTTTGCGAGCTGGATTGGCTTCGATCGCAGATCTGATCGCGCCGTCGTCATCCTCAGCAACACGTCCAACTCGGTCGACAGTCTCGGGTTCAGGCTCATTGGTGCGCAATGATCTCACTAATCTGGCTGGTTCTCGCGACCGCGTGTGCGGGAGCCTTCGCGTTGTGCGCTAGCAGGCGACCGCGGCGGTTCTCAGCAAAATCCGGCTTGTCTCTGGCGCTCGCCGGGCTGGACGCGGCCGTTGCCATGGTGGTGTTACATGCCTTTGGCCCCTGGAACTATGTCTCCCCCCTTTGGTGGCTGGTCCCGTTGACCATAGGAGCCTTCGGCGTAGGAGCCGCCGTCATGACATGGCCAAGCCTGCCCGAGCTCAGGCCTGATCGTCCGGTTTGGCTCACGATCGGTTTTGCGCTCCCGCATCTGGCGTTGCTGTTTGGTATCCTCGGCGTGACCCTGACCTGATCCCGATCGATCATCATGGCCACGCCAGATACAACTAGAGTCCGGTTTCAAACTTCCCCGTCAAACACCGTGGCATGCATTGACGATCGGTCGCGCAGGCGTATCGAAGGATTGGCCCGACAGCCGCTCAATCTGAAGCAAGGCCTGTGATCAGCTTAGAAGCGGCCAGATAGCTGACGCGTTTAACTTCTCTGTTGGGTCGAGTGTGGCCAAATGCTTCCGACCGAAAAATTGACGTTCCCTAGCGCAAAAGGCACAGCCAAACGTCGCCTTTCTGGCGATCAGTGCATGTCCGCTATTGGCGCAGGCCTGACGAAACAGGAGTACTATCGGCCCAGGCAGGGAGGCCATCCGTGGGAGGTTGGCCATGCGCCAGTCTGACCTTTTCATTATCCCTCGTCGGCCTTGGAACGCGGGCCGTCTCATTGGCCCCAAGGCTCCGCTGAAGCCGAAACACATCTGGGCGATCCGACAGCAGCTCAAGGTCGCCAAGCGAGTACGCGACCTCGCGATGTTCAACTGCGCGCTCGATGCAAAACTCAGAGCATGTGACTTGGTGAAGCTCCGGGTGAGTGACGTCGCGCCTGGCGGCTCACTGAGGCTTCGATCAACGGTCATCCAGCAGAAGACCGGACGACCAGTTCCCTTCGAGATCACAGAGCCGGCCCGCGACGCGATCGGGGCTTGGCTGGAAATCCGAGGACAGCGTGATGACGACTGGCTGTTTCCGAGCAGAAGTCACACTGGCTGTCACATTGGCACGCGGCAGTACGCGAGACTGGTCGATCAGTGGATCCGTTTGATCGATCTCGAGCCGGCGGCCTACGGCACCCACAGCCTCAGGCGTACGAAGGTCTCATTGGTCTACAAGAAGACCGGCAACCTGCGTGCCTGTCAGCTACTTCTCGGTCACCGCAAACTTGAGAGCACCGTCCGCTACCTCGGTATCGAGGTTGACGACGCCTTGGAGCTCTCTGAGCAGATCGATCTCTGACAACAGCCGGGTTCGCTCAGCGGACCCGGCATTCGTCCGCTAAGGGTGGAAAGCGGACGTTAGGGCCGGTGTGCTATTAGGCTGCCATGGTAGTTCCTCAGACATCGAGCTTATGGCAGGTAGTCGGCGTCTTAGTAAAAGGCGTTGCGATCACCGTTTTGATGGTGGTGACCGCTCTGGTGATCCTCTTCCTAGCACTCGACGCTTGGGCGCATAAACAAACAGAACAACGTATCAGCGACGCGCTGGCCAGCCATTATGCTCCTGCGGCGGTCGATGTAATCAAACGACAAAACTGGAAATTCGGAAGCCGTGATTTCAGTTTTGGTGGACAGATTTGTTTTGAGATCAATGTGTCCAATGCATCTGGCAAACCTGACCGCAGAGTGGCGATGGTTGCCGACGGAGATGACGGCGGAGCATTTGAGTTTTCTCGAGAATATGAGTCATTTTCACAATGCACCGCTGACTTCTTCCGAGGTTAGGTAGGCAACGAGTCAATCGGAGCTTTCGCAGAGTAATGTCCGCAACGGGTCGAGGCCGTGTAAAAACCTGCTGAGCGGTGGCGGGGTGGAGGTGGAGACGAAGCGCAGGACGCCATCGCCTCAGGCCCTGAT
>NZ_JABBJE010000020.1 GCF_014218725.1 Brevundimonas huaxiensis | reverse complement strand
ACCGAGACTGGAATTGGAGCGAACACGTCGTTGAGCGGCCGCATAGGTCAGAGCGACTGTAGCGTCGCCCTGGGCCGCCTCTTGGGGCGCGGCCTGAACTTGGGAGACCGCCGCAAGGGCGTTCGGCGCTGATCCGGCCAAAATGCCGACAGCAACCGCCCCGATCCAAGCTGCACGCATCGTTTCACTCCGACGTCAGCAAGCATAACTAACTCAAGCGCAGCCGTTACGTCCAGCAACTGGCGTTGCGATATCAGCCAAGGGTCTAACCCTATCCTCGTTATCGAGCGGTCGCTGTTGGAAGTTGGTTGCCTAGAAGCTGACATCCCTTAGGTCGCCTTGGAGTCAAAACCAGACGTTGTTAGGGCGCTGACAAACTGATTCGTTGCCGATGGCGCTCGAACGCGGTCTTTGCGCGGTCGCGACTCCACATTCGTCGGCCTGCGTGTAAGGGTTCGGTTGGGAGGACTGACTGATGGCGACACGCAAGACCCTCATCAGATCGCGCGCTGGCGTTCGCCTTCAACGCATCGAGCATCTGGTCCGTCAGCAGGTGGTCCAGTCGTCCTGGCGGCTTTCAACCCTACGCCAGAACCAACCACGCTCATTTGCCGATGAGACGGAAGCGGAGGACGCCTTTGACATGGAGGTCATCGCTTCGCTGACCGATCCCATCATCATGGACATGCAGCGTCGCGGACTGATCGACTGACATGGCGGCCAAGCTGAAGGTCTTCACCTGGTCCGACGGCTTCCATGCCTTCACCGTCGCCACAAGCTCGCGACCCAAGGCTTTGGAGGCCTGGGGCTCAAAGCAAGATCTGTTCGCAACCGGCCTGGCCAGCCAGCTTTCCGGCGGACCGGATTACGAGGCCGCCCTAGCCTCTCCTGGCGAGGTCGTCGAGCGCGGGCTTGCGATCGATGTCGGCAAGATCGGAAAGGCGAAACCCGCCAAACCTCGGGGACCATCCAAGGCGAAGGCCGCCAAAATCGAAAAGCTGCAGGCGGCGCTGGCCGATCTGGATGAGCGCCGTCAGGCCGAGGTGGCTGATTTCGAGGACCAGCAGACTACGCTGAACAAGGCGCGTCAGGAGGCGGAGGCGACCTATGAGGCGGACCGTAAATCCCTGGCTGCGGATCTGAAAAAGGCCAAGGTCTGATGTGTAACCTCTATCGCCAGCGCTCGGGTCCCCAAGCCATAATGGATGCGGCGAACGCGATGCGGTCGACCGTCGGCAACCTCGCGCCGGGCGATATCTATCCCGATTATCCAGCCCCAATTGTACGGTGGGAGGGCGCAGAGCGCATCCTTGCATCCGCGCGCTGGGGCATGCCGTCGTCCAAAAGAATGATCTTCGACAATGCGACGAAGCGCGCCGACAAGCTGCGCGCCAAGGGCGGCGAGGTGGACTTTCCGAAAATTCTGGAGTTCGAGCCCGACAGCGGCACGACCAACGTCCGCAACACCCGCTCCAGCCATTGGCGCCCGCATCTGTCGCCAGCGTCGCGCTGTCTGGTCCCCTTCACGGCCTTCAGCGAACCAGGTCGGGACGCCGCCGGCAAATACCGACCCGTCTGGTTCAAGCTCGCCGGGGACGATCCCGAGCCCCTCGCCTTCTTCGCCGGCATTCACCTTCAGGCCCACACAAGCGTGCGCAAGATCAAGACCGGCATGGAGACGATCGACGTCTTCGCCTTTCTGACGACAGACCCCAACGCCGAGGTCGGCGCGGTTCACCCCAAGGCCATGCCGGTGATCCTGATGCAGTCCGACGAGATCGAGGCGTGGATGACGGCGCCGTGGGAGACGGCCAAGGCGCTTCAGCGACCGCTGCCCGACGGCGCTCTGTCAGTTATCGACGCCTGAACCGCGTAAAGCCTCCGATCGTTGTTTAAAGACGATCCGGCCCCGTCCTGGCGCTCGCCACAAGGTCTGCGGTCAACGGATCAGGCGACAAATCCCAACGGGTCAGCGCCGCGTCGAACACGGTCGAATCAGCGGCCCGTCAGTTTCATTTGGCGGGGCGTTGGGCGCCGCGTGAAGAGCGCAGACGGTCCTGAACGAGTCTTCGGGGAGTGGTGGCGGCGCGACGGGGAGATCGACGCCATGCGAGACTATTTCCAGCTGAGGACGAGGCTGGGGAACGCTTCTGGGTTTTCAGACGGGGCGATGGCGAACAGCCTGTCACCGGGGATCTCAGTTGGTTTCTCCACAGCCTTTTTGGCTAGACATTTTCCCTGTGCGCCGACCGTGAGACCCAGCCTCTCGTTCAACCGCGCGACTGAGCCGCCTGATACGCCTTGATGCCCGGCTGAAAGCTTGGACGGAAGTCTGCCGATATCCCCAATCCCGGACGTTGCGCCATGAAGCGATCAAACCGCTGCTGCCCCTCCAACTGCAGCGTTTCCACCCAACTCATGTCCACGCTCACCTGGGGCGGAGGATTTTTCATGTTTGCCGCTTTGACGTTCGCACCAACTGGAATGCTCTTTGGAACGACCCTCTCAACGACGCTCGGCGTTGCCGGATCACGGCCCCCAACCCTCGCTATCCCAGCCGCCCGTGCCGCGCTAAAATGCACAATATCCATGTAACCCTCCCAATCCGCACTCCCCGGTTGCAAGGAACGCGCCGCGCAGCGCCATTATTCCCCTTTGTTTTTCCACGTTTTATTTTAACGAATTAACCCCATTACCAGCAAAACGCGCCGGCTCGGCAGTTTTTTCCACTACAGCATCATCCAGTCTGTTTCGAAGACCTAGAGATGGTCCACCCATAAGACAGGAGGCGTTGAGGCCATCATGGTCGGTCGAGCCGCTCCGACCAAGTTGCCAAGATCTTAGGTTGTTCGATTCTCAAGCTTGAGCGTCTCCATGAAATCCCCGCCATGGTACCATTCAGAGATGATCAGAGCCTGATTATAGACCCCAATCCGAAGCACCCAATTGCCAGCAAGCTTCAGGGTCATATCAAAGCCGAAGGCGTTCCATGCCCATTTGAACGGCCTCCGGAAGATCATTCGCCGCGACATTGTCCCCGAAGCTCTAAATGAGAAACTGTTTTTTAGTTTTACACGTCATCATTGACGCCCCGAAAACTTTTGGTTGCCTAGATGGACGGTGACTTCGGTCTCCTGTCAACTCCTCGTTGTGATAGATGCGCGGTTGAGCAACCTTGCACGAAAGGCCGACTATGAGCGCCGATAACTTCAAGCCACGTGAAGCTCCGCGATGGGATGCTCGACACCCCACGCGCACGCCCTACATCGAATGGCTCCCGTTCCAGAAGTTGGACCAGCCCTGGAAGATCAACGCCGCTCTCCGAGCTGGCTCCGGGGCGTTCGTAGCCATCGCGCTCTCCCACGGTTTCTCCGCCTTCTCTGCCTGGATCTCCCCTATCCGCGGCGACACCCTGCTGTTCGGTTACGACAAATCGGCGGTCCTGACGGCGAACCTTCTGGTCGGCTTGTTCGCCCTGTGCTTGGCCGCGGTCACGTTCCGCGCTCCCTCGCGTCCTTTGTACTACCTCGCCTTGGCCTGGTCGCTGATCGAACTCATCCCCCCGCTAACCTATGGCCTGTATGGGCATGGAGCGGGCTATTTCATCAGCTTATTCGGGCTGGCCGTCGCGATGACTGGCGTCCAGGGAATTCACGCGCGGCGACGATTCCGGAGTGGCGTCCCCACGTCGAGCCAACTCTGAGACCGTCATTGCGGCAGACGCTCAACGGCTCGGTCCGAGTGATGCGCAAAAGGCGGTCTACCTATGCTCTTCCTTGAGGTTTAGTGGAGCTTTTACGCACGATCGACCGCCGGATGGGGGCGTTCCTCCTAGTCTGCGACCTTGTAGTGCTGGAACCGACCACTTGCCGCGTTGACGTAGGAGATGTCGCCTGTTGGCAGGGCGTAGACTTGGGAACAGGCGGTCAGAGGCCGCTCGGGCTCGTCTCGACGACGACACATCCAACCGTCAGCGATCCAATAGGCGCCGCCAAAGCTGTGGTAGTCGCTTTCGAAGCGATAGGTACCGTCACGCTCGAAAGCCTCGGTGACGATCGCCGAGCTGTGCTGAATATCAACGTAGCGCTTCCCGACGAAGGTCGATCGCAGTTGGGCGTCCGTCATCGGGACCTGACCAGCAGGCACTCTAGCGTAGGTCACTCGCATCGAGGACGGAGGCGCGGGCGTCCCCGTCGCCACACCTTCAGCCGCTTGCATGTCCTTGGCTGCGTTGGTGACGCGCGCCTCGCTGCATGAGGCCGCTCCAGTGCCCAGGACGCCGAGAACGAGAGCGGATACGCACGTCAGGGGGCGCACTGCCCAGCCTGATCCTGATGACGAGCGGCGCGAGGGCGTCACGCCCCATGGGATTGCTGCGGTCATGCAAACATATACTCCTGATGGAACCGAGCCCCCGTCGGGGTAGCTGAAACCATCCCCTCCTCAATGTCAAAGGGAGCCGCCGACGCAGGAAACAGGCTGGTGGGGCCTGTCGGGGGCATTCGAGGCTGAATCAGGTGAGAGTAACGCGTCGAGCGTGCTCCAGACCTAGTTCCCAAAAATAGATGGCCTTCATGCTGGACAGCACGTCCAAGCCCTCGCTTCCCGTCGGGTCTGTTAGCCTATCGCCAAGTCCTAGTCGCTGCGACGACGAGCGTCGAGGGTAATAGCCGCCTACCTGGTCTTCAAACCTGAAGCCGGCCCCACTGGCCAGCTCGGATGATTGCGCCACTGAGTTCGCCGCCCAGATTTGAGGATGGGGGCTGACTATGCCGCTCGAGACCTGCCAGTGTCAGCCGATTCTCCGGCATTTGCAGGAGTCATAAGTGACCCAGTACACCCGCCCCTGCGTCCGCATGAAGCCCTAAAAGCGGACCTTTTTGGACGTCCGTTTTGAGTCGAGGCCGTGTAAAAACCTGCTGAGCGGTGGCGGGGTGGAGGTGGAGACGAAGCGCAGGACGCCATCGCCTCAGGCCCTGATCGCCTC
>NZ_JABBJE010000019.1 GCF_014218725.1 Brevundimonas huaxiensis | reverse complement strand
TGTCAGAATCCGCTTGCTGACAAATCAGCCTCTCCGTATAGAGCCGCCTCGCTCGGAAACGGGCTGGCCGGCGGGGCCGCGGGGGGGTGAAGGTCTCCGAGGTCCCACGGAAGAAAGAAGCGAAAAACTTCTTGCTTTCATCGGTTGGTTTCACTAGGTTCCGCGCTCCAATCGAATCGCCGACGGGTTTTCAGAGGTAAGCCTCGCTTTCCTCCGGTGGTTTCTTGCGGTCTGAAGGGTTCGCTCTTCTCTCCGAAAGATCTCTGAAAAGAGCGGTTGACACGGGGTTTGCGGTTCTCTAAATCGCCGCCTCCGCCGACGACACGGCGTTAAACGGTCGGGCCTCTCCGGAGGTTCCAGGGTCTTTGACATTGTTGATTTGGAAAGAGAAACGCAGGCGGCGGTGTTCTTGCGATAGTCCTCAGAGGCTATCATACGACACTGACTATCTGCGGTCTTTTTGAAAAGATACCATGCGTCGGTCTTCGGATCGATGACGTGGGAACTCGTCAATAAAATACGTAGAACTAATGCCAAGGACGACTTCGGTCGGTCCGATGCTTAGGTCAGAAGTCAACTCAACCTGAGAGTTTGATCCTGGCTCAGAGCGAACGCTGGCGGCAGGCCTAACACATGCAAGTCGAACGAACTCTTCGGAGTTAGTGGCGGACGGGTGAGTAACACGTGGGAACGTGCCTTTAGGTTCGGAATAACTCAGGGAAACTTGTGCTAATACCGAATGTGCCCTTCGGGGGAAAGATTTATCGCCTTTAGAGCGGCCCGCGTCTGATTAGCTAGTTGGTGAGGTAAAGGCTCACCAAGGCGACGATCAGTAGCTGGTCTGAGAGGATGATCAGCCACATTGGGACTGAGACACGGCCCAAACTCCTACGGGAGGCAGCAGTGGGGAATCTTGCGCAATGGGCGAAAGCCTGACGCAGCCATGCCGCGTGAATGATGAAGGTCTTAGGATTGTAAAATTCTTTCACCGGGGACGATAATGACGGTACCCGGAGAAGAAGCCCCGGCTAACTTCGTGCCAGCAGCCGCGGTAATACGAAGGGGGCTAGCGTTGCTCGGAATTACTGGGCGTAAAGGGAGCGTAGGCGGACATTTAAGTCAGGGGTGAAATCCCGGGGCTCAACCTCGGAATTGCCTTTGATACTGGGTGTCTTGAGTATGAGAGAGGTGTGTGGAACTCCGAGTGTAGAGGTGAAATTCGTAGATATTCGGAAGAACACCAGTGGCGAAGGCGACACACTGGCTCATTACTGACGCTGAGGCTCGAAAGCGTGGGGAGCAAACAGGATTAGATACCCTGGTAGTCCACGCCGTAAACGATGATTGCTAGTTGTCGGGATGCATGCATTTCGGTGACGCAGCTAACGCATTAAGCAATCCGCCTGGGGAGTACGGTCGCAAGATTAAAACTCAAAGGAATTGACGGGGGCCCGCACAAGCGGTGGAGCATGTGGTTTAATTCGAAGCAACGCGCAGAACCTTACCACCTTTTGACATGCCTGGACCGCCACGGAGACGTGGCTTTCCCTTCGGGGACTAGGACACAGGTGCTGCATGGCTGTCGTCAGCTCGTGTCGTGAGATGTTGGGTTAAGTCCCGCAACGAGCGCAACCCTCGCCATTAGTTGCCATCATTTAGTTGGGAACTCTAATGGGACTGCCGGTGCTAAGCCGGAGGAAGGTGGGGATGACGTCAAGTCCTCATGGCCCTTACAGGGTGGGCTACACACGTGCTACAATGGCGACTACAGAGGGTTAATCCTTAAAAGTCGTCTCAGTTCGGATTGTCCTCTGCAACTCGAGGGCATGAAGTTGGAATCGCTAGTAATCGCGGATCAGCATGCCGCGGTGAATACGTTCCCGGGCCTTGTACACACCGCCCGTCACACCATGGGAGTTGGTTCTACCCGAAGGCGCTGCGCTGACCGCAAGGAGGCAGGCGACCACGGTAGGGTCAGCGACTGGGGTGAAGTCGTAACAAGGTAGCCGTAGGGGAACCTGCGGCTGGATCACCTCCTTTCTAAGGATGCTTCTCCAGGCCGTCTCTCACGAGACTGTCTATTGAGGCTCCACTAAACGGCGGAACGCCGCCGTCTCCGTTTCTCTTTCCACTTTCGTCATCGACGCCTCGACCATACGGGTCGTTGAGTTGGTGACGCGATCGCGAGCCTGGGTGTTTATGACCCGGCTGTCGCTGCCATAGGCCCGTAGCTCAGGTGGTTAGAGCGTACGCCTGATAAGCGTAAGGTCGGCAGTTCGAGTCTGCCCGGGCCTACCAGCCCTGCTGGACTCCAGCTCATGGCAGTATCGTCGACAGCTCTCCTGGCTACACCCTGAGAAGGGGCCATAGCTCAGTTGGTAGAGCGCCTGCTTTGCAAGCAGGATGTCGTCGGTTCGACTCCGTCTGGCTCCACCAGGATCTTGTGATCGCATTCAAGTTTGCCGTCGGCCTTCGGGTTGGCGTGCATTGATATCGTAAAGGAAGAACGTGACCGGCTCCCCTGAGCTTTTAGGTCCTGTTCGAGAAGAAGACATTGTCTGACAAAAATCAGGCTTGGTCCCCCGGCATCTTTCCAGTCGGGCGGAATAAACCAAGCATGAGTTTTGCTGAGAAACGATCAAACGTTGAAGGGCTTCTGACGGATGCCTTGGCGTAGAGAGGCGATGAAGGACGTGGCAAGCTGCGATAAGAACCGGGGAGGCGCTAGCACCCTTTGATCCGGTTATTTCCGAATGGGGAAACCCACCTTTACAGTCTTCCAACTCTGCTCTTCGGGGCAGCGATTGGCGGATTGTTGAAAGGTATAATGAGCTGAATACATAGGCTTCATTAAGCGAACCCGGGGAACTGAAACATCTCAGTACCCGGAGGAAAGGACATCAACCGAGACTCCCGTAGTAGTGGCGAGCGAACCGGGACCAGGCCAGTGCTCTTGTGAAATAAAGACGAACGATCTGGAAAGGTCGGCCATAGTGGGTGAAAGCCCCGTAGTCATCAAACAGCAAGAGACTCGAGTAGGGCGGGACACGTGAAATCCTGTCTGAACATGGGGGGACCACCCTCCAAGCCTAAGTACTCCTCTACGACCGATAGTGAACAAGTACCGTGAGGGAAAGGTGAAAAGCACCCCGACAAGGGGAGTGAAACAGATCCTGAAATCGGAAGCCTACAAGCAGTCGGAGCCGCCAAGCGCGGTGACGGCGTACCTTTTGTATAATGGGTCAGCGACTTCATGTGTCGAGCAAGCTTAAGCCGTTAGGTGTAGGCGCAGCGAAAGCGAGTCTGAATAGGGCGCTAAGTTCGACGTATGACGACCCGAAACCAGGTGATCTATCCATGAGCAGGTTGAAGGTTGGGTAACACCAACTGGAGGACCGAACCCGTGAATGTTGAAAAATTCTGGGATGACTTGTGGATAGGGGTGAAAGGCCAATCAAACCTGGACATAGCTGGTTCTCCGCGAAATCTATTTAGGTAGAGCGTCCGACGAATTCCTTGGGGGGTAGAGCACTGGATGGTTGCGGGCTGCGCGAGCGGTACCAATACTAACCAAACTCCGAATACCCAAGAGAACTATCGGGCAGACACACGGCGGGTGCTAACGTCCGTCGTGAAAAGGGAAACAACCCTAACCATCATCTAAGGCCCCCAAGTCACGGCTAAGTGGGAAACGATGTGGGATTGCTTTGACAATCAGGAGGTTGGCTTAGAAGCAGCCATCCTTTAAAGAAAGCGTAACAGCTCACTGATCAAGCGATCCTGCGCGGAAAATGTAACGGGGCTCAAGCCGTGCGCCGAAGATATGGGTTTGCAGTTTACTGCAAGCGGTAGCGGAGCGTTCCGTAGGCCGGTGAAGGTCAGGCGTGAGCCTGGCTGGAGGTATCGGAAGTGAGAATGCTGACATGAGTAACGATAAGAGTGTGAGAGACACTCTCGCCGAAAGACCAAGGGTTCCTGCGTAAAGCTAATCTGCGCAGGGTTAGTCGGCCCCTAAGGCGAGGCTGAAAAGCGTAGTCGATGGGAAGCAGGTAAATATTCCTGCACCAGCTGGAAGTGACGGATGGCTTAACTCGTACCCACTTATTGGATTGTGTGTGCGGGGGCGTTGTCCCAGGAAATAACTCCAGCAGAGACCGTACCCGAAACCGACACAGGTGGTCAGGTAGAGCATACCAAGGCGTTTGAGAGAACTATGCTGAAGGAACTCGGCAAATTGCACGCGTAACTTCGGAATAAGCGTGACTCACCTTGCGCAAGCAGGACTGAGTGGCACAAGCCAGGGGGTAGCGACTGTTTAGCAAAAACACAGGGCTCTGCGAAGCAGCAATGCGACGTATAGGGTCTGACGCCTGCCCGGTGCCTGAAGGTTAAAGGGAGATGTGAAAGCGTCGAACTGAAGCCCAGGTAAACGGCGGCCGTAACTATAACGGTCCTAAGGTAGCGAAATTCCTTGTCGGGTAAGTTCCGACCTGCACGAATGGCGTAACGACTTCCCCACTGTCTCCAGCATAGGCTCAGTGAAATTGAATTCCCCGTGAAGATGCGGGGTTCCCGCGGTCAGACGGAAAGACCCTATGAACCTTTACTATAGCTTCGCCTTGGCGTTAGCGACCGTATGTGTAGGATAGGTGGGAGACTATGAAACCGGGGCGCCAGCTCTGGTGGAGTCGTCCTTGAAATACCACCCTTACTGTCGTTGACGTCTAACCGAGGGCCGTTATCCGGTCCCGGGACATGGCGTGGTGGGTAGTTTGACTGGGGCGGTCGCCTCCTAAAGTGTAACGGAGGCGCGCGATGGTGGGCTCAGACCGGTCGGAAATCGGTCGTCGAGTGCAATGGCATAAGCCCGCCTGACTGCGAGACTGACAAGTCGAGCAGAGACGAAAGTCGGCCATAGTGATCCGGTGGTCCCGAGTGGAAGGGCCATCGCTCAACGGATAAAAGGTACTCTAGGGATAACAGGCTGATTTTGCCCAAGAGTCCATATCGACGGCAAAGTTTGGCACCTCGATGTCGGCTCATCACATCCTGGGGCTGGAGCAGGTCCCAAGGGTATGGCTGTTCGCCATTTAAAGTGGTACGTGAGCTGGGTTCAGAACGTCGTGAGACAGTTTGGTCCCTATCTGCCGTGGGTGTTCGAAGCTTGAGAGGATCTGTCCCTAGTACGAGAGGACCGGGATGGACATACCTCTGGTGTACCTGTCATGGCGCCAGCTGTGCAGCAGGGTAGCTAAGTATGGAATAGATAACCGCTGAAAGCATCTAAGCGGGAAACTAACCTCAAAACAAGGCTTCGCTGAGGATCGTGGAAGACTACCACGTTGATAGGCCAGGTGTGGAAGTGGGGCGACCCATGAAGCTTACTGGTACTAATAATCCGATCGGTTTGATCGTTTCTCAGCAAAACTCATTCGATGATCGTTCAGACCAGAACGATCGCAGACAATGTCTTCTCATCATC
>NZ_JABBJE010000018.1 GCF_014218725.1 Brevundimonas huaxiensis | reverse complement strand
CTGCGCGGCCCGGCCTGTTGCTCACCCCACGCTGCGAGGCGTAACTAACCCAAGGACTCTGGTCGCCGCTGGATGAAAACTCAGGGGCACGTCACAATCTGCAAGAGCATCGGATGGATCGGGACGAGTCTTTCGCTGGCCGTGGTCTTGAGCCGCTTCGCAGCCCTACCGGTTGGATCGCCTCGCACGACGAAACAAGCCACGTCTTCGACGGTCTGAATGTCGGCGAGGTCCAACTGGCAGATTTCGTTCAATCGCAATCCGCTGAACAGCCCGATGAGCGGAACCCAGAACCGCGCGCGCCGGGGACGGTTTGGCCCCGGCGAAGCGTAGTGCCACTCGTCATCGACACATCCGGTGTAGATCGGAGCGTGGAAAATCGACCGAAGCTGGTCCGCGCTGAACGGGCGACGCTTATCCTTATCGCGGATGGGGTCGATGACATTCAGGCCGGTCGCCGGGTTCTTGTCGATCCAGCCTTCGTTGACCGCGAATGTCATCAGCGCACGAAGCTTGGCCATGTAGCCATTGATAGACCCTGCCGAGAGCGTGGATTTCAGCGCAGTCTTTTTGGCCATCTTGGCTGCTTGAACGGCGTTTAAGCTCGGGAATCTTTTGACGGGATTGCTGGGCAACCATCGGAGCAACTCCAGCAGGTCGCGGCATGCTGCACGGTCGATAGACGTCAGAAGACGGTCCTCACCCCATAGGCTCGACGTGATCCACAGGAGGCCGTCGTAGATCAGCCGCGTCTTTGGAGCACGAACCTTGGCCGGGTCAGCGTGGAAGCTGCGGAATAAATCGCCAAAGGTCATGGCGTGGCCGGTCGTTTGATCGACCGACACGGATTGCGATCCGGCAATTTCGGCGCAGACCGCTTCGGGGTCAGGTGCTCCCGTCGCCACCAAGAAAGACCGCTCAAGGTCGGCGGACAGCAGCTTGGACTTTCGAATGGCTTCGGATCGGTTGCCGGTTCCGAGAGACCGCCACACCTGCGTTCGGCCGAGCGTCGCCTGAAGTTTCCGAGGCACCTTAACCCGAAGATGGAAGACCCTCCCCCTGACGATCAGGCCGGGAGGATTCGCGCGCCGACGATGGGTGGTCCGTGGGGACGGTGAAGAGGACCGTTTGGATGGTTGGTGTAGCAGGTTGGTGTAGCAGTCCGTGTCAGCAGAAGCCGTTGTTCCAGAACTGTTTTTCAACCTTTCCAGATGCTGCTGGTGTAGCAAGCTGGTGTAGCAAACAGGCGTTTTCGACCGCCCGAGAGCGGTTTCTTCAACGCTTGCAATGTGTTGGGGGAGGATGGTGGACGCGACAGGGATTGAACCTGTGACCCCCTCGATGTCAACGAACTGCGCTCTGATCGAAAACCAGACGACGATTGAGATCTGAGCCCTTCTCGTGAGCGAATAATGTCGATAGTGGCGACCCTTTTCCATGCATTTCTGGTTAGTTTCTGGTTAGCGCTGTCAGCTCCCATTTTTTGCGAACCGCCCCCCAGCCCGCCAGTGCAATGGAAGCGGCGCAGGCCAGCCACATCTGCAGTCACCATGTGGCGGCATGATCGGAGACCGTACCACTTCGCATAAGCGCGAAGAGAATATCTGCCCTCCTATCGGGGCACCGGCTAAGCGCATGGCGAATAGGCCCGACCACTCTTCCAACTCGCTTGCTAGGTCGCCTATGCGCCAGGATCGGACATTGCCGCCTCGCCGGAAACAAGACATTCGTCAGGTCCGTCAGTGCCCGGGCTTGTTGAGGCTGTCCCGCCCGATCCCACTCCCAGCCCCCCCCCTGCACCGCCGACCAGCCCGACGATCATCGTCAGCCCGGCCATGATCAGTATTCCGGACACGACGCCGCCTCCGCCAGGCCCAGCTCAGCGCCATCGCCCGACAGCTCAACGAACGACCCAGAAAGACCTTGCTCTATCGAACGCCAGCAGAGACCTTCGCCGAGTGTGTTGCAGCGATCAGTTGAGCCCACCACCCCTAGCGGCAGTTCGGCGAGACCGCTTTTGGGCTGTGGGGCCGATGTCCGTTTTTGCGCGGGTGTCGATGTTGTGGTCCGACCCATTGCGGACATTGCGCAGACAACCCGCCAGAAGAACACTCTCAGCGCAATGTGGTCCTAACCAGCTATTCGACCGATCCGGACCAGCGTTCCGTCCGGATCGCTGATTGCGAACTCATATGTGCCCCACGGCTTCAGGTGCGGCGCGCCCGGTTCAATGATCAGTTCGCGCACCCGGTCGGCGACCGCGTCGACGTCGTCGGCATAGAGGTAGAGGCCGGACGGGTTGTCTTCGATCCTGCCCGGCCATGACCCCGCCGTCAGATGCAGATGCCAGCCCCGCCCGTCCGCCAGGATCAGGTAATGGCCGTGGTCGCTCATCACCTTGAAGCCGAGGCGCGCGTAGAAGGCCTCGCTGACCTTTAAGTCGCGGCACGGCACGATGGCCGTCGTCCTATGCTCTGTCATTCTGGGTCTCCTGGCGTGTCGCCCATCATCCACGACGCGACGAGCAAGGACCATGCCCCAAACAGCACGGTCGCCACCGTCGCCGGGTAGAGGCCGAACGAGCCCTGACCGACGATCATCCACCCCGCAGCGACGACCGCAACGACGAGGCCGAGGGTGCCCGCGATCTTTGTCACCACCGTCAGCCGCAGCATCCGCACGGCCCACAGCGTCATCGCAGCCACCGTCAGCACCATGCCCAGATTGGCCAGCGCCCGGTTCACCGCCCCAAGGATCTTCACTTGCATCCGCACCGCCTCCGGATCCGCCTGCCCCGCCAGGCCGCCGGCCGCGAAGCCGGTGATCAAGGCGGCGGCGATGAACGCCGTCATGCCCGCATCGAACGCCATCGTCCCCGCCCGCACCGAAGCGTGCTCTGTCCCCAGACGCCACGCCCAGGTTTGGAATGAAAAGCGCAGCATGAACAGGCACCCGATCATCGCTCCATGCACGAGAGCATTGCTCCAGTCATTGAGCAGCAGGCCGTCGTCCGGGCCCTTGAACGACGTCGGGTGGTGCAGCATCAGCACCAATGCGCCCAGCACCGCCGCGATGATCATTCCGCCCGATAGGCGACCCTCGGAAAGGTTGTTCATTAGAGTGTTCCCTCGTTTCGCCGGACAGGCTGGGGCGAAGGGCCGTCGATCGCGAGGGACGAAACCCCCGATCCGTCCGCTTCCGGACGAAGCCCAGCTTTTGTCCGCCAACAGCGCGCACGCGGCGGGTGAACAGCGGCGCTTCGATGCGCTATCTTTCCGCCATGACCGAGGACCTAGCGCGCGATCTGGACCGCAGGACCCAGCGCACCCGCATGGCCATCTTCAACGCTCTGATCGGCCTGATTTTCACCCGCCGCTACGACACCATCCGCACCGCCGACCTGATCGAGGCGGCCGGGGTAGGGCGCTCCACCTTCTATGAGCATTTCCGAAATAAGGACGACGTTCTGATCTCGGTCATCGATCCCATCTTCATCCCGCTTGCCGCTGCCGCGACTGGGCGAGGCAGCCACGCCGCCGTCAAGACGATGCTCGATCATGTCTGGGAACAACGCGCTCTCGCGCGCGTCATCTTTGAACCGCCATTGCTGTTCAAGCTGCAGCGAAAGCTCGCAGGCATGATCGAGGCCCGCCTACAGCCCGCTTCCGACCGCACACCCCCGCCCCTCGTAGCCACGGGTGCCACAGCGGGCCAGTTAGCCATCCTCAGGATGTGGCTGGTCGGCGAGGTGTCCTGTTCCGCCGACCTGCTTGCCACTCAGCTCGTTGCAGGGAGGTGATGCATCCAAAGTCGAGGTTTCCCCAAGCGTGTAATGTCCGCGTCTCGCGCGGAGGAGCAACGTCTGCTTCCCACCCCTTGCCGACCTCCGGGGAGTCCGCTCATGGGGCTCGCCCACGAAAGTCTGGTTTCGGTGATGTTGCCTACGACGCAAACCGACCCAAGGCGGGCATTCAGAATGTCCGCTCTTGAGTGGGCGCTGTAACTCAGCGAACGTAACATCCTCCCCATCTCTCCGTGCAGAGCCCGCAATGCAGATCGCCATCCTAACCCTTGACGGCTTTAACGAACTGGATTCCTTCATCGCGGCGGGCATCCTTAACCGGATGAAGTCGCACGGTTGGGCGGCCCACATCACCAGTCCTACGTCGGAGGTCACCTCGATGGCGGGGGTGACGATCCAGCGCCAGAAGCCGCTGGAGTTCCTAGCCGAGGCCGACGCCGTGCTGATCGGCAGCGGAATCAAGACCCGCGACTACGCCGCCGATCGCGCATTCCTGTCGCGTCTCCCACTGGACCCTTCGCGCCAACTAATCGGCGCCCAGTGTTCCGGCACGCTTCTACTGGCTAAGCTCGGCCTGATCGGTGACCTGCCTGCCTGCACCGACCTAACGACCAAGCCTTGGGTCATCGAGGCGGGCGTCAATGTCGTGGACGCGCCCTTCGCCGCGCACGGTAATATCGCAACAGCTGGCGGCTGCCTGGCCTCGCAATACCTTGCCGCCTGGATGATCGCGCGCTTGGCGACCCCGCGTGATGCGGAAGAGGCTATCCAATACGTGGCGCCCGTTGGCGAGAAGGTTGAATACGTCCAACGCGCGATGGCGGCGGTGACGCCATTTTTAAACGCTGGAGAAGTACGGGCAGCGCAATTTAGCATCGTCCGCTATCCACCCCTGGCCGACATCGACCGAGACCGCTTCCGGCCTGGAGGCCAATGTCCGCTTGCTGCGGCGAAGCCCAGGGCAGAAATCGACCCATAACGGTCGTAGGCGGACGCGTCACCACATGCCGCCGCCATCGATGGATCAAGCGCAGCCTTAGTCTTGATCGGCTGGGATGATGTGGACGCAGTCATAGAGACCGTGCGCGCCCTTGCGGGGGAACGCGGCGAGCGAGCCAACATGGTCAATGACCCTTCGGGCCAGCGCGTTGAACTGCGCTTCTCGCCCCGGGATCGGCAGGATCAGAAAGCCATGATCCACAGGCTCGACGCTGTGGTCCTGCGACGGCTCAGATAGAGTTGTCAGAAATAGCGACATAAAGTGCATTATAGCTAAGCTTGGCGGCTTGGCTAACTTCGCGGGCTCGCTATCCACCCCTCTGAGACATAGGGGCAGTCCGCTTTCCGGCGGGCCGCCCCAAGCCTGCTCAGAGGTCGATCTGCTCTGAAATCTCCAGCGCGTCGTCCACTTCGATGCCGAGATACCTAACGGTGCTCTCGAGCTTTCCGTGCCCGAGAAGGAGCTGGCAGGCGCGTAGGTTTCCGGTCTTCTTATAGATCAAGGCCACCTTGGTCCGTCTATGGCTGTGGGTGCCATAGGCGCTGGGGTTCAGGTCGATCATTCTCACCCAGGTATCGACCAGCCGAGCGTACTGCCGGGTGCCTATGTGCTCTCCATCTCGGCTGCGGCTGGGGAACAGCCAGTCGTCACGCCGTCGTCCTCGGCGCTCCAACCAGTGAGCCAGAGCTTCTC
>NZ_JABBJE010000017.1 GCF_014218725.1 Brevundimonas huaxiensis | reverse complement strand
TGATCGAGGCGATCAGGGCCTGAGGCGATGGCGTCCTGCGCTTCGTCTCCACCTCCACCCCGCCACCGCTCAGCAGGTTTTTACACGGCCTCGACCCGTTGCGGACGTTTGCGAATTAATCTAGGACGGCTGATGATCATCGCCTTGATGTTTTTCGCTCTCAGTCAATCGCCACCACCTGCCCCAGCGCGGCCTGAACCCGCCGTTTGTGATTTATCCGAGCGTGATCCAGCGACTGGATCTCGGCTTTGGTGCCCTGCTGAGCTCCTGGGACGAGTGCCACGAAACCTGATGGCTACGATGCCCATCGAGGGAACGGGCAAGGGGTGGGCGCTGTTGAAATGCGACCTCGGTGAAGGTGGCGTGACGACGGCGTGCGGTCTTGTCGACGAGTCGCAGCCGGGGTCTTCGTTCGGCGCATGGGCAACACGCGTTCAGCTCAGAGCGACTGCGCAGGTACGCGGTGGCAGTTTCCCCCAAGCGGGCGATAGCTACTACGCCTTTGCTCGATGGGAAGTTCGCTAAAGTCGAGGCCGTGACCAGATCGTGGGCAATCCGGGCGAGGTCCTTACTTACGACGACTTTGGCCGGCTCGCACCTACCGCGTCAATTCGCCGACCAACGGGGGACACAGCCGGTAAACGGGGCATCGCTGAAATATGTAAAGAGATTCGGGCGAGACACCCGAGCATTCAAGAGCGCTTCGGATGTTGAGTCACGTGGCAGGAATGTTGCGATACATTCGGAACAAGCTCAGCGCTGTGGCCCAGCTAATGTCGCCGTCTTTGACAAACTCGTTGGTGCATACGGCTTTCAAGATCAAGCTCTCTGTCGGTTTATCGCCGGAGGCTACTGCGGGACCAGCCAAGTCGGACCGCGTCACCAACTGGCCGCCGCCATCATACCAAACGACGGAAAGCGGCTTTGTCGTGCGGGCTTCGCAATCATACTCAGCTAGCGACAAGGCGTAGTCCATTCCCGAAACAGTCAAAGGAAGCATCATCGCCGTCCAAGCGGTCGCTCTGCCATCGGAGTGAACCACGGTGGACATTTCTACTGCGGTCGCTTTGGTGCTGCTGACTTCCACAAGCCTCCAATCGCTCGCCCAAGCGATGCCAGAAGCCGATGATAGAGCTGCTGCGATCGTCAAAACCTGCTTCGCTTTCACTCGGCGACCACTCTGGCTGCAAATTCCATCGTGGATTTATAGCGACTGACTGAACCGATGTCTGCTTTCCACCCGTAGCGGACATTTGAGGTGCCTGATCCAATCGGCCTTGGTCACAAAGTCAGGCTGACGTTCCTCGCCCCGACGTTTCGGCCTGCACCCCATCCGCCTCTGCATCCGGATCGCGGCCTTCGCTGCGGTCAAACCATCGCATCACCGGCGTGACCGTGATCCCGTGCAGCAGGATCGACATCAGGCAGATCAGCCCCACGATGGCCCACAGCCGGTCGTCGCTCTCGAACGGCGCGGCGTTCAGCCCATAGGCCAGATAGTAGAAGGACCCCACGCCCCGGATCCCGAAGAAGGCCAGAATCAGCTTCTCGCGCATCGGCTGCCTCCAGCCGATGAAGCCGATCATCCCGGTCAGAGGCCGCACCACCAGCACGATCGCCAACGCCACCATCGCATCCAGCGGCCGCAGCGGCGCCAGCAGGCCCGACGCCAGCGCCCCGCCGAACAGCACCAGCACCACCATCATCGCCATACGCTCGATCTGCTCGATGAAGTCGTGCATCTCGACTTGGAAATCGTGGTCCCGGTCGGCGTGCCGGAACGCCAGCGCCGTGATGAACACCGCCAGAAAGCCGTAGCAGTGCAGCATCTCCGTCACCGAGTATGAGATGAAGGTCGCCGCCAGGGCGATGAACCCGTCGCGCGTCGCGGCCAGTCGCGTGCTGACCGGAATGGTGAAGGTCAGCCAGCCGAACAGCCAGCCGATCGCCCAGCCGATGCCCAGCCCGGCGCCGATTTCCCACAGCACGCTGACGGTCAGCCACTCTACGAACCAGTCGTCCTTCTGGCCCTCCGCCACCAGGGCCAGGGCGATGGCCAGGTTCACGAACGGGAACGCCAACCCGTCATTCAGCCCCGCCTCGGACGTCAGGCCGAACCGCACCTCGTCTTCACGCCCTTCGCCCGGCGCCGCCACCTGGATGTCCGACGCCAGCACAGGATCGGTCGGCGCCAGCGTGCCGGCCAGCAGGATCGCCCCCGCCAGGCCCAGCCCCAGGACCGTCCATCCCAGCAGCACGATCGCCACGATCGACAGCATCATGGTGACGCCCAGCAACCGCCAGGTCACGCCCCATCGCCTCGGATTGAAGATCCGGTCGATCTTCAGCCCTGCCCCCATCAGAGCGATGATCACCACGAACTCGGTCAGCCGCTCGGTGATCTCGGGATAGGTCTGCGGCAGCGGATCGAACCCCACCTGCGGCAGGCTGAACAGCGCGGCCCCAAGCCCGACGCAGACGATCGGCAGCGAAAGCGGCGCGCGCCGGAACACCAGCGGCAGCCACGCCACCAGCGCGACCAGCGCCCCCACCACAAACAGCATGAGGATATAGGGATCGGGCATGGCTCTCCGGAGGATCGACAAGGCGTCGTTCCCTTAATGCGGCAACGCCCGTCCGGTTACCGGTCGTTTCTAGAGGCTATGGTTCCACGCCCCGTTGTTTCGATGAGGAACGTCCACTAATCACCCCGATTTGGCGTCAAGGGCGACTGCTTTCCGGCCTAACGGCCAACATCCGCGTTCGGCGCCAAAGCCCAGGACCGAAATCGACCCGTTGCGGAACTATCCGCTTGTCTCGATCCATCGGCCAGCTAACGTATTGCGATGGAAATCAGCCGCAGAATCGTCGTTGCTGGCGTGGGCTTGGCCGTCACTTCACCGCTTCGCGCGTCTGCTGCGGACATGGAAAGTTCATCGATGTACGGCTTGATCGGCAAAATGACAGCGCAGCCAGGTCATCGCGACGAGCTGGTCAGAGTCCTCATCGAGGGTGTAAGCGGACTGCCGGGCTGTTTGAGCTACATCGTTGCTTTGGACCCGCTAGAGCCGGAGGTGATTTGGATCACAGAGGCATGGCAGAGCAAGGAAGCGCACGGCGCGTCACTCACGCTTCCGGCGGTCCGCGATGCGATCTCGAGAGGGCGACCGATGATCGCGGAAATGTCGAGGGTGGCCGAGACGGCGCCCGCAGGAGGGTACGGCCTCTCGGCGCCTGCCCACTAACATCCGCTTCCCACCCAAAGCTGACCATCGCCGGGCCTGCTTCAGGGCCCGGCTTAGGGTCACAAGTCGATTTGCTCTGACATCTCCCAGGCGTCATCCACCTCGATACCGAGATATCTGACTATGCTCTCCAATCTCCTGTGGCCGATCAGGAGCTGGCATGCGCGAAGATTGCCTGTCATTCTTGTGAATGAGCGAGACCTTAGTGCGTCTAAGGCTGTGAGCGCCGTACCCTTAGGGCTGCGCCATCGGTCTATCAGCCCAGCATACGGCCTGGCGCCGATGTGCTGGCCGCACCGGCTCCGGCTTGGGAACGGCCAGTCGTCTTCAGGCTGGCGCCGCACACTCAGGCGAGCAGCGATCGCATCACGCGCAGGCTCGGTGATCTCAACGGGCACAGGTCTCCCGGTCTTCTGTTGGATGACGACCGACCGCTGACGGAGAACACCGCCTCTCGCCGCATCGCTCACGCGAAGTCGGACCAGGTCGCAGGCGCGTAGTTTCGAATCCAACGCGCAGTTGAACATGGCGAGGTCGCGAAATCTCCTGGCCACACTCAACTGTTGTCGGATGGACCAGATGAGCTTGGGCTTAAGCGGCGCCTTGGGGCCGATTAGACGGCCGGCGTTCCCTGAGGGCTTCGGTTGTAGGAACAGGTCAGACTGTCGCATGCCCCCTTCTCTGAGGTCGCCTGCCTGTCGTGACGCCTGCTTCCAGATAATGAACTTCTGTGCGCCAGTCCCAGACATTCACTGCCGCATTGTTTGGCAATAGCCGCGCCTACTCCGACGGTCGATGCTATGCTGAACGCGGCAACCGTATGGTGAAACAGCTGCCGGCGCCCGGACCGTCGCTTTCCACGCGGATGTCGCCCTTATGCAGATCGACCAGTTGGCGGACCAGGGCCAGACCGATGCCAAGGCCTTCGCTGGATCGATCGTCGGGCCCCTTCAACTGCGTGTACAGCTCAAAGACCCGAGCTTGCATATCCTTGGAAATGCCGACGCCAGTGTCGGAGACGGCGACTTCGACGTAGTCGGGCCCGGCGTTCGCCCGGAGCTGGATCGTCCCGCCCGACGGAGTGTATTTGGCTGCGTTGGTCAGCAGATTGCTGACGATCTGCGATAGGCGGGTGAAGTCGGCTGTGACCCATACGGCTTCCGTCGGTAGGTCAAACGTGAAGGCATGCCCACCCGCGTCGATCCTGGGACGGCTTGTATCGATCGCGGAGTCCAGCACGGTCTTTAACTGCACCCGTTCGAAGCGCAGGGCGATCTTGCCCTGATCGATCCTCGAAACGTCAAGCAGATCCTCGACAAGCCGCGAGAGGTGAAACACTTGGGTCGCCATCCGCTCCCGGATGACGGCGGCTTGATCTGGCTCGCCGGCGCGATCGAGCAACTTCAGCCCTGCGTTCAGGGCCATGATGGGATTGCGTAGCTCATGACCCAAGACCGCCAGGAACTCGTTCTTGCGTTGATCTGCGGCGCTCAAGGCCGTCGCATGCACGTCCAATTCGTCTCGTTGCAGGCGTATCCGCTCACGCTGCTGATAGAGTTCAATGAAGATCTCCGTCTTCATTCGCAGGATATCAGGCTCGATCGGCTTCTGGATAAAATCGACCGCGCCGGCCTCATAGCCGCGAAACCGGCGCTGCTGTTCTGCGCTGCCCGCCGTGACGAAGATGATGGGGACATGACGGACCCGGGCGTTGCCGCGCATGAATTCGGCCAGTTGGAAGCCGTCCATGCCAGGCATCTGCACGTCTAGGAGGGCGAGAGCGACGTCTTCGGCAAGGAGCAGCTCAAGCGCCTGATCTCCGGACTTCGCCTTGAGCAGGTGGAGACCTTCGCGCTGGAGCAAAGCCTCAAGCGCGAGGATATTTTCCTCGAGATCATCAACGAGAAGAACCTTTATCGGGGTGTCGAGGGTCGTCATGCGGCTTCGAGTTCCACCAGATAGTTTGCGATGTCCGCCAGACTCATGGCCGTTGCGCCCGCGCAGGCCGCGAGAGCGGCTTCTGGCATCGCTGACGCATAGGCCTCTGACGGGCGTTCGACGAAGGCCTCGCCACCCCTTTCCATAACGGCTCTCAGTCCGGCGGCCCCGTCGTTGTTGGCGCCCGTCAGCACGACACCGATCAGGCCGGCTCCATAGGCGTCGGCGGCGCTTTCGAAGAGAACGTCAATCGATGGGCGAGAATAGTTGACCGGCTCATCCGAGGACAGGGCCAGCCCGCCATCTCGCTCGACCAGAAGGTGATAATCGGGGGGCGCAAAATAGACGGTTCCAGGAAGGACCCTTTCCTTGTCCTCGGCTTCAAGCACCGCAAGGGCGCAGCTCGCTTGAAGCAGCGGCACGAGACCATTGCCTCGATCCGGGGGGACATGGACCGCGATCAGAATGGGCAAGGGATAGTCCGCTGGGAGGATGGGAAGGATGGCTAAAAGCGCCTGGACGGCGCCGGCGGAAGCGCCGATCACCACCGCGCGTTGTGATGGGACACTCATGCGCCTAGCCTTCGGTAGAGCTTTTCCTGGAGGACGAACTCAGAAAATTCGCCGGCGTGGGCTGAAAACCTCAAACTTTCCTTGGAGCCGAGGCCGAGGAAGCCTCCGCGTGGCAGGGAGTTCTTGAACAGGCCGATGGCGCGATCCTGCAGGGCGCGATCAAAATAGATCATGACATTGCGGCAGGAGATCAGTTGCATCTCGGCGAACACCGCGTCCGTGACCAGGCTGTGATCGGAGAAGACGACCCGGGCGCTGAGGCTACGGTCGAAGACGGCCCGCCCGTAGTCGGCCGTATAGTAGTCGGACAGGGACGAACGTCCGCCCGACTTCTGGTGGTTCTCAGTGAATTTGCGCAGCCGATCGAGGGCGTAGACCCCGGCTTCCGCTGCGCGGAGCGCATCGGGATTGATGTCGGTCGCGTAGAAGAGGGTGCGATCATACAGCCCTTCCTCCTGGAACAGGATGGCCAGGGAGTAGACTTCCTCGCCGGTGCTGCACCCCGCGATCCAAACCTTGAGCGACGGATAGGTGCGCAGATGTGGAAGCACGGTCTCGCGCAAGGCTTTGAAATAGGTCGGATCGCGAAACATCTCGCTGACTTGCACAGTCAGATAGCCCAGCAGCCGGGGCAGCATCGTCGGGTCGTGCAGGACAGCGTCCTGCAGCGCGGTCAGCGTCGGATAGCCCATCTGGTCGCGGGCCTGGACCAGCCTCCGCTTGATCGACGCACGGGCATAGTGACGGAAGTCGAAATGATAGCGCTGGAACAGCGCCTCCAGCAGCAGTTGGATTTCGAGGTCTTCGAGAGTGTCGGCCATGGATCAGCGCGGCATCCACACGCGGACCAGAGAGAGCAACTTATCGACATCCAGGGGCTTGGCCATGTAGTCGTTGGCCCCTGCTGCGAGACAGCGTTCCTGGTCGTCCGGCATGGCTTTGGCGGTCAGCATCAGGATCGGCAGGCCGCCCCAGCGTCCATCGCTCCGGATGCGCTGTGTCGCGGTGAGCCCGTCCATGACCGGCATCATCACATCCATCAGAACGAGGTCTATGGCGGGTGCAGAGGCGGCGGACGCATCGAGCGCGTCGAGCGCTTCCTGCCCGTTGCGCGCGATCTGCACGACGACGCCGCGCGGTTCGAGGACGCTGGTGAGGGAATAGATGTTTCGGACATCATCCTCGACGACGAGGATGCGCCGGCCTTCCAGCACGGCGTCTCGATTTCGCGCCTTCTGGATCATGCGCTGCTGTTCGGGCGGCATGTCGGCGACCACCTGGTGGAGGAACAGCGAGACCTCATCCAGCAGGCGTTCCGGCGACTTGGCGCCCTTGATGATGATTGAGCTGGAGTAGCGGCGCAGTTGTTGCTCGTGGTCCGCCGTCAGATCCTGGCCGGTATAGACGATCACCGGCGGATAGGCCTGCTGACCGTTCAGACTGAGCGTCTCCAGCAGCGAGAAGCCGGAGGCGTCGGGCAGGGACAGGTCCACAACCATGCAGTCGAAGGTCTGCTGTTCGAGGGTTTGAAGGCATTCCGCCGCCGTGCCCACCCCAACCGTCTCGACCCCGCCGCTCGACAGAAGGGCTCTCATGGCCTCGCGCTGGACGGCGTCATCCTCCACGATCAGGACTCGTCGAACGGTCCGGGTGAGGTTCTCCTCCAGGGCCCGAAGGACATCCGCCAGCGCCTCACGTTTGACCGGCTTGGTGAGATACCCCATCGCGCCAAGCGCGCGCGCGGTCGTGGCATGGTCTCCAGCGGACACCACATGAATCGGTATATGGCGGGTCTGGTCGTCGCGCTTCAGCGTGTCCAGGACCGTCAGACCGGACTGGTCAGGAAGGCCGACGTCAAGGACGATGGCGCTCGGCCGGTACTGTTTGGCGAGCTTGATCGCGTCCTCGCCATTACTGGCCACAAGACACTGGAACGCCATTTCGCGCGACAGGTCCCGGACGATGGCGGCGAAACGATCGTCGTCTTCAACGACCAGCAACGTGCGCCGGTTCACGGCCAGCGCGTCCCGATCATCCTCAACCGCGCGGGGCAGGACAGCGGGCGACGATTTCGGGGCGGCCTGCGTGACTGAGGACGCCGCGGGTTGCGGAGCAAAGGGCGCGCGCGACGCAACCTGAGCGGCGTCGTAGGCGAGGGGCGCGCTGAGGGTGAAGGTGCTGCCTTTGCCGGGCTTGCTTTCCAGAGTGATCGCGCCTCCGAGCAACCGAGCCAGTTCCCTGGAGATCGAAAGTCCGAGCCCCGTCCCGCCGTACTTGCGGCTGATCGTGCCGTCGGCCTGCTGGAAGGCTTCGAAGATGCTGTTCTGCTGTTCGCGCGAAATACCGATTCCGGTGTCTTTCACCGAAAAATCCAAGCCCCGGTCGCCGGGCGCGATCCTCAGCTTTACGCTCCCCTTCTCTGTGAACTTGAAGGCGTTCGAAAGCAGGTTCTTAAGGATCTGTTCCAGACGTTGACGGTCCGTCTCAACCAGATCGGGCGTCCCCTTGGCGACGTCGATCGTGAAGTTCAGCCCCCGCTGGTCTGCAATCGGATCGAACAGCTGGCGCAAGTCGCCGGCCAGTCTCTGGACCGAAACAGCTTCGGGACGGATCTGGACGTGCCCGGCCTCGATCTTGGAGAGGTCGAGAATGTCGTTGATCAACGTCAACAGATCGTCGCCCGAGGACTGAATGGTCCGGGCGTAGCGAACCTGCTCTTCGGACAGGTTTCCGTCGCTGTTGTCGCCGAGAAGCTTCGACAGGATCAGCAGGGAGTTAAGAGGCGTCCGGAGTTCGTGGGACATGTTGGCGAGGAAGTCGGACTTGTACTGGCTGGCCGCTTCGAGCTCCCGGGCCTTGAGGGCCAGATCGGCGCCGGTCCGTTCCAGGTCGTCGCGCTGTCCCTCCAGAACCTGTGCTTGCTCTTCCAGCTGGCTGTTGGTCTGTTCAAGCTCCACCTGCTGCTGCTCCAGCCGCACCTGGGATTCCTTGAGCGCGCGCCCCTGCTCCTCCAACTCCTCGTTGGAAACCCGAAGCTCTTCGCTCTGCACCTGTAGTTCCTCGGACTGGCGCTGGGTCTCTTCGAGGGCGTTCTGAAGATCCAGACGATAGCGCGCCGACCTGAGGGCGACGCCTATCGCAGCCGCACTTTCGTCCAGCAGCCGAAGGACCTGCGGTCCCGGGGCATGGATAAAGCCCAACTCGATCACGGCGTTGATGACGCCATCGGCGTTCGCAGGGGCGATGACGAGATGACGCGGGTCATCCCGTCCCAGCGCGGATCCAATAGTCAGATAGCCTTGAGGGACATCCGTCAGCAGCACTGACGCCCCATCAGCGGCGACCTGGCCCAGAAGGCCCTCCTTAAGTCGGAACTCCATAGGCACGGGCGCGTCTGATGGAACGCCCAGGGTGGCGGCGCGGCGGAAAACGCCGCCTTCGCCCTTGAAGATCGCTGCGGCTTGAAAGTCGACATATCGAGCCAGGAAGCCCAAGATGCTGTCGGCCAGCGCCTCGATGGTCTTGTCGCCGCTCATTGCTTCGGCGAGCCCAACCTGTCCGGCCTGAAGCCACTCCCGCCGGGCGCGTTCCCGCGTGCTGTTGCGGATGAGCAGGAACACCCCGACGGTGAGGGCGGCGCCGAGCAGGGCGGACAGGATTCCGGTCAGCAGGGCGGTCCGGTAAGCGACCTCCATCTCAGACAGCCACTGTCGCCGCTGCTGCGCGACGTCGGCGCGCATGATGGCCAAGCGTTCCCGGATCGCATTCATCGCCGTCCTGCCGCGGTCGGTTTCGATCATCGCGACGGCCGCCGCGAGGCCGCCCGTACGCCGCGCTTCGATTCCCCGGGTCAACTGCTCCATCTTGACGCCGACATGGCGCTTGACCTCTTTGAGGTTGGCCTGCTGCGCTGGGTCGCGCGAGGTCACTTCGGTGAGGATCGCAAGGTCACGGTCCATTGCGGCCACGGCGTCTTCGTAGGGCTCAAGATAACGGTCTTGGCCCGTGAGAAGGTAACCGCGCTGTCCCGTTTCAGCGTCCTGCACGGTCGACAGGACCTGGTCTATGGCCACCAGTGTCGTATGGGTTCCAACCACCTTCTGACTATTGGCGCGCAGGCCCTGGACGTTGAGGTAGGCGACGACGCCGCTAATCAGGAAGAAGGCGAGAACGAGCACGACGCCCACTCCGACCCAAATTTCGACCTTCGATCGAATGCGTCCAACGCCATGCTGCGTCTGAGCCAAGCTCGCTCTCCAACCCGAAAAGTTCATTCCGCCCGTCCATAGCTGCAAGCCACACCTGGGCAAACAGTGCTGAGGACGCCACCGATGTTTTCATAATTTCCCTGACCGAAAGCGGACGTCACCAACCGCCGCTTTGAGTCGAGGCCGTGTAAAAACCTGCTGAGCGGTGGCGGGGTGGAGGTGGAGACGAAGCGCAGGACGCCATCGCCTCAGGCCCTGATCGCCTCGATCA
>NZ_JABBJE010000016.1 GCF_014218725.1 Brevundimonas huaxiensis | reverse complement strand
TCTGATCGAGGCGATCAGGGCCTGAGGCGATGGCGTCCTGCGCTTCGTCTCCACCTCCACCCCGCCACCGCTCAGCAGGTTTTTACACGGCCTCGGTCGGTAACGGCCAAAGGCGTCGGACCAAAAAGCGGACGTCTCCATGCTCAGACTGCATCGATGAATGACGTGCTTCCGGCGCTTAGTGAATGACCGCTCCTGGCGCTCACCTGCCTAAAAGCAGGCCTCACAGATCGGCGTGTCTGGGGTGCGATTCTGGTGCGAAGGGAACTGCAGATTGCAGATCATGCAGAACGGGTCATCGGCCGCAGGCCGGTAGGCCTGAGCGCTTCGAAACCTGTCGTCCCTCTCTACCTGCTCCGCTGAGCGTCGGGCGGCATCTGCTTGCCGCTCTTCGTCGGTAAATCCAGACATCGTCTGCCTCCATCAGCTGGTGGCAGAATGTCAGAAATCCGGAACTAGGCAAATGTCCGCACCTGGCGCTGAACAGATGCAAAGAGCGTAGACTTGCCACGGACAGGGAGGCGATCTCAATGGAGGTTGGCCATGCGCCAGTCTGACCTGTTCAAGCAACCGAAGCGACCATGGAATGCCGGCCGCCTTATCGGCCCCAAGGCACCGCTCAAGCCCAAGCACATCTGGGCCATTCGACAACAGTTGAAAGTCGCAAAGAAAGTTCGCGACCTCGCGATGTTCAACTGCGCCTTGGATGCCAAGCTGCGAGCCTGTGACCTGGTTCGGCTCCGGGTCAGTGACGTGGCTCCCGGCGGCGCGCTTCGCCAGCGTTCGATTGTTATCCAACAGAAGACCGGAAGGCCGGTGCCGTTTGAGATCACAGAGCCAGCGCGCGACGCGATCGGGGCTTGGCTGAGGATCCGCGGCGAACCTGAAGATGACTGGCTATTCCCAAGCCGTAGCCGGCCGGGCCAGCACATTGGAACGCGGCAGTACGCGCGCCTCGTGGATCAGTGGGTTCGCATGATCGACCTGGAACCGCAGGGCTACGGGACCCACAGCCTCAGGCGCACAAAAGTATCGCTCGTCTACAAGAAGACCGGCAATCTCCGCGCCTGTCAGCTCCTGCTCGGCCACAGGAAGCTGGAGAGCACCGTCAGGTACCTCGGTATCGAGGTGGACGATGCTCTGGAGATGTCAGAGCAGATCGATCTGTGACTTCCGACCGGGCCCGAAAGCGGGCCTGGTCATCGTCGCCTAGGGGTGGGCAGCGAACATTGGCACGAGGCGTTCTTCGCGCGGTCGATTGACAGCACCCCCGTCGACCTTTTCATGAGCGAGGCCCCGCATCACAACTCGTCTGGGCGGTCAACCCGTCCGACCACGCGGGCAGTATGCGGTTGAGGATTTCCAGATCATTGAGGACCTCAATGGGCGAACAGGCAAGAGCCCCGCGGAGGGTATCCTTGATCCAGTCGCTCATGTCCGGGTGGCCCAGCACGAACTCGATCTGTGCGTCCACGGAGGACAGATCTTTCTGGCGCTCCACACTATTGCCGATCATCGTCTCTCCATAAGAATGTCATTGGGCGGGGTGCCGCCCTTGTCGCGCGCGTCAGGCTGATCAAGCGGCCATTTTCTCGGGGGCGGTTGCCGCGTCTGCGACGCCCCTCCAGCCCAAGTCGCCATCGTACCGCCACGCCATCCGCCCGCGGTCGTCGAGGGCGAAGAGATGGAGCCAGCCATTGTCGAACAGCGCGCGGACGCCGGGATGCCGGCGCAGGATATCGGCCATCGCCTCGCGCGGTGCCTCGACGCAGACGGACAGGCGCAGCGGCTCATGCACATGGCGCTCTCCGTTGTGGACCGACTGCCATGGGAGGCCGACGCGCAGCAGGCCGCCGTTTCCCTCGACCACGCCCACGCCCCCGGTGACATTGTGCAGCAGCTTGTTGCCTCCGCCGAACACCCGGGGCGCGACGGTGGAGCCGTAGTACTGAAGGCTGATCCAGCTGGCGACCACGACGGGAGCCGTCAGAATCAGCTCGAGCACGCGGAACTCCCGATCCTGTCGCCAGTCGTAGTCGTGAAGGAAGGCGCGGCCGCCCAGGTCCACGCCGACAGTGCGTCGCCGCGGCGCCGCGATGAAGGCGCTGCATCCGGCCAGGCCCCATTCGGGCCGGGTCTCCGCCCAGTCGGCGGTACGCCGCTTGATATTGTGAGCGTTCGCCCGGGGGAGCTTCAAGGCGCGCTCCGTTCTCGCCAGGCCCCCGGCGGCGATCAGCCAAGTGCGCACTTGGTCGAGGTCCTCAGCGTAGACAGTGGACACCTCGTCCAGATCGAACAACTCGACCGCGTCGCTCGTGGTGTTGTGTAGGCCGGCGATGAAGACGGTGTGGAATGGGATGTCGATCGCGCGACCCTTAAGCGCGACCCGAACCTCACGGTCGTTCAACAGTTGCGCCAGCAGGCGGGCGTTGACGTCGCCCGGATAGCCGCCGCATGCGCCGCAGTGCAGGGCGCTGGCATGGGGATTGTTGACGGTTTCGGCGCCGTGCCCGAGCAGAAGAACCACCGGCGCGAACCCCGACGTCAGCGACATGGCGCGGAGCACCGTCTCCGCTGTCGCCACACGGTCCTCCAGCGACAAGCACGAATCGAATCGCGGCGGAGGCTCGCTCGCCGCGGCGCGGGGCTTCCGCCGCAGACCGTCAGAGACCAGCTTGCCGACGTACAGGGGTCCGGCCGCCTCGACGAAGGCGAACGACGACACCGCAGCCAATTTGAAGCGGCCCCAGGCGCGCCTGGCGCGCGCCCTGACGCGGTTCAGCGTCTCCACAGGATCGGAGGGCGAGGAAGCGGTGGTTGTCATTCCCGGGTTCAGCAGCACCGGGAGCCGCCGTTCCTCCACGTCGGAGCCGAAGCGGCGATGCGCGGCCGTCAGGCCGAAGAAGCCCGCGAAGCCCAGGGTGCTGATCCGCGGGTCCAGGCTCTCCAGCGCCCGCCGGAAGACCTCCGAGCGCACGTCGATGCAGAACGCGGCCTGCAGGATGGGCCTGCTGTCGTCGGCTCCTCCCGATCGTCCGCCTCCCAGAGCGGCCGACAGAGACCTTTGCCGCGATCGTTCGAGCGCCTCCTGCAGGATGGTGTCGATCACCATGTCGCGGTCGGGCGTGGCGGGCTCCGCATAGGCTCGCCGCGCCTCGGCCCAGCCCTGCTTGATCCATTCCTCGTAGCGCTGATGCAGCGCATCCTCCCACGCCATCCGCACCGCCAGCAGGTCCATAACCGTCGCGTCTGTTGCTTCCCGGAGCTCGGCCTGCCACAGCCGATGACGCGCGATCTGGGACCAGCCCCCCCAGTCCAGCAGGAGCCTGTGAAAGTAGGTCGCCGCCGCGTCGCCCCGCAGCCCGAGCCGCCTGGCGGCGCGCGTGATGGCGTCTTCTGCAGCCTCTGGCGCCTCGAACACGTGCTGCGCAAAGCCCCTGAGGCCCGCGATCTCAGGCGTCAGATCATGGGTGGCGACCGCCTTCCACGCCGCCCAGGCGCCGCGCCCCCGCGGCCCGGCCCACAGGGCCTGGCCCTCGTCGAAATAATAGGCCGCCCAGGCACCCAGTCGTTCCGCAATCAAACCCGGCCAGTCGATGCCCGATGCCTCGGCGGCCAGGTCCGCGATCGTCGGAAGGGGCCCCCGGTATGGACCGTCAACCGCGGCTGCGGCCTTCAGGGCCGGCACGTCCTTCGGCCGGATCGCGGCCGGGGCGCTCGCCCAGGCGTGTCGAAGGTCGGCTGCGGAAATCGTGCCGTCGTCGATGCGCGTTCGATACCAGGATCTCGGCATGGTGATCGGACCGCCGCCCACCCGAGCCAGCCGCGCGCCTGCGACGGCGAGGCCTTCGCCGGCCTGACCGAAGTAAGGATTCACCGCCACATTGGCGGCCAGCGGCCAGGCCGGCGGGATGGCCCTTACCGCGTCTTCCACGGCGCAGAGGATCGGGTCTGAAGAGGTTGCGGAGGCGGATTCGGTCATGCCGGGGTCCTTGCGAAGTCGTGGGATCAGCGGGGGTGCGGGACCGCCCATCCGCCGCTCAGGCGGTCGAAGACGGCATTGGCGTAGAAGCCGTTGGAGAGATGGACCCTGAAACCTGCGGCGGCCGGATGGTGCGCCCAGAGGGGGAACATGGTCTGGACGACGGCCACGGCGCCGAAGCTGACGACCGCAAGAGTAGTGAGACCCCACTCCAGTGGGCCGGGGGCCGGCGGCGGGGGCAGCACGCCGGCGGTCAGCGTGGTCGCCACCATCTGCAGGGCGAAATAGGCCCCGGACGTCAGGATGGCATAGAACGCGGTCCGGCGGGTGAGGGCGGCGGGCGCGGCGTCGGCGAAGCCTTGGGCCAGCATATAGGCGACGCCGAAGATCAGGATCGCGCCCAGGGCGATGATCTGGGGGGATTTGTGGGTCAGGCCGAAAGCCAGCCCGATGAACACATAGATGAAGAGCGCTGTCACGAACGCGCGCGCGACTGCACCGGCATCGGGAATGGCCACGGGCCCCGGGCGACGAATGGCGGTCACCCGTTCCACCGCGCCGCCGGAGGCCAGGAAGGAGTGGGCCTTGTAGAGCGAGTGGGCCACGATGTGCAGCAGGGCCAGCGGGAACAGGGCAAGCCCGCACTGCAGGATCATGAAACCCATCTGGGCCACGGTCGACCAGGCCAGTGAGGTCTTCACCGCCGGTTGGGTCAACATCACAAGGCCGCCGAACAGCGCCGTGAACCCGCCGATCACCATCAGCAGCGCCAGGATCCCCGGCGCCAGCAGCATGACGTCGGCGAACCGGATCAGCAGGAAGCCGCCGGCGTTGATGACCCCGGCGTGCAGCAGGGCGGACACCGGGGTCGGAGCCTCCATGACCTCGGTCAGCCATCCATGAAACGGGAACTGCGCGGACTTCAGCACAGCCGCCAAGGCGGCCAGACCCGCCGCGGCGACGGCCAGGGTGCCGCCGTCTCCTGCCTTGGCGTCGGCGAGGACGGCGCCAATGTCGGTCGTTCCATAGGCGATCGCCAGAAGGACTGCGGCGCCGATGAGGGAGATGTCGCTCAGACGCGAGACGATCCGCGCCTTGCGGGCCGCCCGACGCGCCGCGACGCGGTCGGGGTAGAACAAAAGCAGGCGCTGAAGAAACGACCCCGCTGCGATCCAGGCGACGACGAACTGCGTCAGGTCGCCGGCGGTCACCAACAGCATCACTGACGCCAGCGTCACGCAGAGCCAGCCCGTGAAGGCCCCTTGTCGCGCCTCGCCGTCGAGATAGGTCGAGGCGTAGCGCACCACGATCCAGCCGATGAAGGCCACCAGCGCGGACATAGTGACGCTGATCGCATCGAGGCGGGACGACAGGACGATGCCCGCCGCCTCGACGATCGGCCAGGACTCGGGCCCGTTCGCCACCAAGGCGCCGACCATGGCCACCGCCCCGACCAGGTTCAGCACGGCTGCTGCTTCGGCCACCCGAACAGCAGTGCGCGGCCGAACCCCATGCGACAGAAACGCCAGACCCGCCGCCAGGATCAGCGGGATCGGAACGAGCAGCGGAGACAGGTGAGCCGGCATCGAACGTCCTGAGAAAATTGATCTCAATGGACGGACTGATTAGGAGACGATGCGCTTCCCGAAAAATTCATAGTTTGTGCAAAAACGTTCTTTTATATCGAACAGTATGCGCAACCTGAACTTCAATCACCTGCGGTATTTTTGGGCTGTGGCCCATGAGGGAACCCTTACCCGGGCCGCAGAACGGCTGCATTTGTCGCAATCAGCACTTTCAGTGCAAATACAGAAGCTTGAACACCAGATCGGTCATCCGCTTTTTGAGCGGCTCGGGCGGCGGCTGGTCCTGACAGAGGCGGGGCAGATCGCCCTGGACTATGCCGACACGGTCTTTCAGGCGGGCGACGAACTCCTGACGACTCTGGGCGAACGCGCCTCCGATCGAAGGCAGACGTTGAGGGTCGGCGCGCTTACGACTCTGTCCCGCAACTTCCAGCTTGAGTTCCTGCGCCCTCTCGTCGGCCGCACGGACGTGGAACTGATTGTTCGGTCGGGGAACACCAAAGATCTGCTTCAACAACTCGATGCGCATGCGCTCGACGTCGTCCTAACCAACACCGCAGCGCCGATCGACACGCGGTCGCTCTTGCGAAACCACCTGCTCGCCGAACAACCGGTCAGCCTCGTGGGTCGGCCGCTTGGCTCGAAGCGTCGGTTCCGCTTTCCCGACGACCTGTCGCGGCACGCCCTGCTTCTGCCCAGCCAGGACAGTGAGATTCGGGTCGCCTTCGACCGCCTGCTGGAGGCCGCGCAGCTTCGCCCGACGATACTGGCGGAAGTCGACGACATGGCGATGCTGCGACTGCTGGCGAGGGAACGCGACGGCATCACCCTGGTCCCGCCCATCGTCGTGCGGGACGAACTGAATACAGGGATCCTCGTCGAGCACCACAGAATCCCGGAGGTGACCGAACGCTTCTATGCCGTGGTCAAGCAGCGGCGGTTTCCCAACCGCCTGGTCGCTCGCCTACTTGGTCCGGCTGATGGCGGACCAGGCATGGCCATCGCGGATGCCGTTATAGGCTGATTGATCCCGATGGGCGCGAGAAAGATCCGCTTTCGTCTCCCGGACCAATGTCTGCTTCTCTAATCGGGCATAGGGGTCAAGCTGGTTTTGATCATCGGCCTGATCGATCACGCGGGTCACGCTTCTCTTCGCAGTCTGGATGGCTCCTTGCGAGCGGAGCCGCTGCACGCATGCATGGGATCAGGGCCTGGAGAGCCTCGCTACTGGTCGCGCTCGAAGCGCAGCAGACATTTTCGGCTTCATCCATCCCGTCGTCCGCGTGGGACGATCCGGCCAGGATCGGATTGTGGTGCGGTAGTCAGGTCATGCCGCAACCTCCGATCCGTGCCGGAACTTAGAACCGTCAGCCCACATGCGGTGCAGGACGACAGCAAGCTTGCGGGCCACGGCGACGATCGCCCGCCGACGGCCTTTGGTCTTCATCAGCCGCATCCCCCAGGCCTTCAGGCTCGACCACTTGATCGAGCGCATGAGCATGGCGTTGGCGGCGGCGTAGAGGGCGGCCCGCACGTCGGAATCGCCGGCGTGGGAGATGCGGCCGGGATTATCCTTCTCGCCGGACTGGAAGCGTCGGGGCGTCAGTCCGAAGTGGGCGCCGACCGTGCGCGAGCTCTTGAACCGGGGAGGATCATCGACAGCGGCCTTGAAGCTCAGGACGGTGATCTCCCCTACGCCGGGTATGCCCATGAACCGGGTGCAGACCTCGTCTTCATGAGCAGCTTTTCGCACCCGTCGGTCCAACTCCATGAAGGTCGCGAACAGCATCTGCCGCGCATGCATCGGTATCAGGGCGAGGCTCAGCCCCGGATCGCTTTCGATGGTGTCGCGGACGGCCACATCGAAGGCTCCACGCGAAAGGCGCATTGGCAGCTTGACGCCGAACACCTTCAGCAGGCCACGGATCTCGTTCTCAAGATCGATGCACTTGCGCTGCATCACCTTTCGGCTGGTCAGCAGCGCCCGCAGGTGGTGGCTCTCGACGCTCTTCACATGCACTCGGCTGTACCAGCCGGAGCGGAGGATCTGGGCGATGCCGCGAGCGTCGTGCTTGTCGGTCTTGTTGCGCATGGCCGACAACGCCGCTGCGACCTGTCGAGCCTCCATGCAGACGACCTCGAACCCGGCCTCCCGGAGGCCATAGGTCAGGTGCTGGGTGAGGGTACCGGCCTCCAAACCGACCTGATGGATCGGCTCGCCGAACGCGTTCAGGCAGCGGACCAGATCCGGTACATCCGACGGCACGGAGCGCTCGAAGCGAACCTTACCCTCGTCATCAATGATGCAGACCGCCACTGAGCGCAGCGACACATCCAACGCAGCGTAGAACATCGTCGTCTCCCTTCATCTCGGACTGAGCCGAGCACTCTATGGGAGCTTGCCCCTTCGCAGGACCGCCCGATTACGCATGCTCATGGCGCTGGGCTGACCTAGGCGGCGGGTCATCGCGCCCTCGATGTCCAAGACGCGCAGCGACCGGCGAAGGGCCAGCCGGCCGGGACCGGTTACAACGAGCAGCCCCCCTGGGTCGCCAGCCACGCCTCGGCGGCCGCCTGCGCGGCGTCATTCTCGTCGGTGGATGGAGAGATGGGCTCGTCAGGGGGAATGCCGTCTTGATAAGTCCGCCCGAGCTGATCGGCCATCAACGCCGTGGTGATCAGCAGGATCGTGCCGTCTGACAGAGCGATCTCCTGATTGGCGCTGGCGACTGCGGCGGTCCGACCTCCGAAGGTCCTCACGCCTTTGCGACCGATCAGGGACAGCGCCGCGCCTTCGCCTGAGCTGCCAGTCGCGTCGTCCATCAGAACCGCGACCGGGCGCGCATCGGCGCCGGGCGCCGGGCGCCAGTCATCGATCCGGTCCAGCAGGGTCTCCGACCCGTCCTCCATGAGCGCATGCATGGCGCCATCTTTGAGCCTTGCCGCCATCTCTGTGCCGTCAGGCCGCACGTAGACGACGCGTCGGTCATCGCCGATCAGGTCCGACAGCCCGACGACCATCGGAAACAGGGCGCCGCCGGTGTTGCCTCTCAGGTCCACGACGTAACCGCAGACCTGGTCCTCGATACCGCGAACCCCGGCGTACAGCCGCGCTCCGAATGTCGACGGCGGGGGCTCGTAGCGCGCCGAGGGCACGACGATCACGCCGACCGCCGTCGAGGCAAGCGGCGTCGTTCGCACTTCGGGCTCTCGTCGCGTGATGAACCGCGAGGTGGAGCGCGGCGGGCTCGGCGGCGGATCAGGCAGCATGCGGCGGCTTCCATACCGCTCGCGCCAGCGCTCCATCATGCCCGCCGGGTATTCGACCTTTGAGTGGTTGTCCTCGAGATAACTGACGAGCGCCTGATAGGCGGGCATCAGGTCGACCTCGTCGCGTGCGCCCTCGGCCAAGGCTCGCGCCCGCGCCTCGATCGCCGCCCAATCGAGGCGGTCTCGGTGGTAGGCGACGGGCTTGATAAGCTCCAGCGCCTCGGTCACCCGGGCCTGGGGGTCAAATGCGGGCGTCTGGGACGCGGCAGGCGCAGCGCCCAAGCAGAGCATGCAGACGATGGCAGCCAATCTCATGTCGCCCTCCCGGTCGGGGCGACCTTAGCCGCACGCAGCCGCCAGCGAAATATCACCGTCCTGATGGCTGCTCCGACCTTTTCCAACAAGGCCCTCAAGCCTCCGACAGCGTTTGTGGCGTGCCGGCGGCTGCCGCAGGCCGAAGCCGCCGGGCGAGACAAGTTGGATTTGCTAGCGTCGCCTAATGTCTGCGTTTTGCGCACATCACGCCAACAGAACTGACCCTCTGAGCGTCGCCGGGGATGGAAAGCGGACACTTTGGGGCTCTCGGAAGGAGAGCGGCTGCTTTCTTGGCAGACCTGGCAGCCTGACCTGCTAATCTAAGCCGATGAATGTGCAAGGACGCATCTGGCTGATCACGGGGCTCATGGCCGCCGGCAAATCCAGCGTCGCTCAGGCTTTGGCAGAGCGACTGTCGCCATCGGTGCATATTCGCGGCGACCTTTTCCGCAGGATGATCGTGAATGGTCGCGAGGAGATGAGCCCTACACCCTCCGCGGGCGCGGTGTCGCAGCTTGAGTTACGGTACAACTCAGCTTGGCGAGCTGCGTCAGCCTATGCGGATGCAGGCTTCCACGTCGCCTTGCAGGACGTCGTGCTAGGTCGTTACCTGAGAGACGCCGCCGAAGTCCTGGCGCAGTACAATCTGAGCATCGTGGTGCTCACGCCGTCGTATGAGACGCTCGCGGCTCGTGATCGCGATCGCCCGAAGACGGCGTACGGAGCCGGCTGGACGGCGGGCCGCACGGCGTTGAATTGACGCCGCCACGCCTCGATCAAGACCTGGGCCTCGGCTAGGCTGAAGAAGATCTCGCCGTTCAGCAGTTCTTCCCGGAGCTTGGAGTTGAAGCTCTGCCAGTAGCCGTTCCCCCAAGGGTTTGCCAGGCTCGATGTAGGCCGTTTGAGAGCCGACGGCAGCGATCCAATCGCGTAACGCCGTGGCGATGAACTCCGGTCCGTTGTCGGAGCAAACATACGCTAAAGGCCCTCTCAGTGCGGATGTAGAAAATGGCACTGAGATAGGTGGGTGGAGATCTTGCCCGATCTTGCCAGGTCGTGGGCGGCTCAAGGGGCGTTCGGTCGAAAACGACGCTTGCGGATGTTCCGTATTCGGCGACTATCCGTGTTCATGAGCGACTACGAAAAACGACTAGACGCCGCCATCGGCAAAGCCATAACCGATCGCCGTGAGGCGGTCGGAATGACACAGCGCCGGTTGGGTGAAGCGATGGGCGTGGCGTTCCAGCAGGTTCAGAAATACGAGGTTGGCAAAAACCGCGTCGCTGCGTCGAAGCTAGTGCTCGCAGCGAAAGCGTTGAAGTGTGACGTCGCCGAGCTGGTCGGGGAAGATCGTGGCGATCATCCTGGAACTGCTCGATTGATTAGGGCGTGGTCAAAGCTCAGCGACCATCAGCGGGATGCTGTGACGTCGATGATTGAAGCATTCGAGTAGGGCTGCATCCGCACTTTAAGGGTCCCAGTGTAGATCCAGACAAACGCAATGAATGGCAGTGGAGGGGCGTCCGCTTCTGACTGAGGCTGTGTGAAAACGCCTCCAGCTCGAGCGAATTAGCTTATTCTCCCGAGGTCAGCAGGAGGTGGGTATGGGCCGCTTCGTTCAGGGTG
>NZ_JABBJE010000015.1 GCF_014218725.1 Brevundimonas huaxiensis | reverse complement strand
CGCTGACGATCATGGCGGGACGGCCCCGCCGAGCGATCAGCGCTGTCAGCTCTCGCGCGACGCGGCGTCCCGAGATCGAGGTGTCGGGGATCGCCTGAGGCGGGACCAAACCTCAGCGTCCGTTACTGCCGTGATCTCAGCAGCCGCCCTTTTCAACCAAATCCGCCATCAACCGCTTTATCAAGGAGCATAACCAGCCCCCGCCCTCTATCTGGAAGGCCGATCCGGACGAAATTATAACTGCCGTCGGCGCGGCACCAAATGTTGGAATCAATCCACTAGTCCGGTATGATTTTAATAAAGTTAAACAGGTTAAGTGGCGATAGTGCCGATGCCTGGACTTTTCGTGTTTAAAGGGTAGTGTGAACCGATGGGGGAACGTATGGTCGCGTCGTATATTTTCTTTGATGTATCTGATTTTGTTTATTTCATCGGTCATCACGACAACCTGACTGGTATCCAGAGGGTTCAAGCTGAGATAATTAAAAATCTCCCTTATTCTGACACAATAGAATGCCATTTCATGTCGTTTTCGCACAAGGCACGAACGTTCGTCGGTGTCGACTATGGTTATCTGATCGAAGTTATCGAAGATTTAGCTCGACCTGTACAGTCCCGCACCGTCAATTATGACAGAGAGGCTGCGCGCGGTGGCGTTCTTTCACGAGATGGGGCCATACCTCCCGCAACCGTTCCCAAGTATAATAAAAGCGTGATCTGCTTGCTAGGTGCTGCCTGGGTCCAAGAGAATTATGCGCTTCACATGCACAATTTTCGACGACAGTATAACGCGAGGTTTGTTGGGCTAATTCACGATCTGATTCCGATCTTTGCGAAAGAAACCTGTGATCAGGGCACCGCGCTCGTTTTTGAGCAGTTTATCAGTGAATTTCTGAATTACTCAGACGCCGTTTTAACCGTCTCTCAATCCACTAAAAACGACTTGCTGCGTTATATCGCGCAATCAGGTTCGGATTATACTGGCAGCATTACGGTAACTCGTAATGGGGGCGGCATATGTCGTCCTGCAGAGGGAACGGTGCTCAAACAAGCGCTGGCCACGTCGGGCGATTTCATTCTTTTTGTCAGCACGATTGAGGGCCGAAAAAACCATCACCTGGCATTTAAGGCGTTGGCGCAAATCCTGGCCCGGCGTGGCGATTGCCCGAAATTGATATGTGTTGGTCGGGTCGGATGGCGTGCTGAGGATTTCCTCAACAGCTGTTACGAAACCGATTTCCTAAACGGTCGTATCCAGATACTTCAGGACATATCCGACAGCGAATTGTCGACCCTATATGAGACATGTAAGTTTTCGATTTACCCTAGCATGTATGAGGGATGGGGGCTGCCGGTTGGCGAGTCACTGGAACGCGGCAAAGTCGTGATCGCTTCCGATAGTTCGTCTATCCCGGAAGTTGGTGGCCCGGCGGCCGTTTACTTTGAATCTGGGTCGGTCGATTCATTGGCTAAGGCTATAGAAGCCAATTTTTACGATGATTCAGTTTATGAGAAAAGCTGTGCTGCAGTTCTCGATTACATTCCTACAACATGGCCAGAGGTTGCCGAGCGTGTTGTTGCCGCTTGTGCGCAGGTCATCAACGAACCGACCCGAAATCTGTATCGGACATTGGAAATTGGTAAGGAATATCCGTTCCGCAAAGTTCCCGTAATCGACCATAATTTAAATGGTGATGCGCTTTCCGACGCCGTTATGGCGGCCCGAGCCAAAGTGCTTACTAATGGTGCATTTCGTAGCGCTGATTATAATTTAGGCCTTGATGTAAGGCTGGGTTCGGGCTGGTGCGCTCCTGAACATTGGGGATCGTGGATATCCGCAAAAGGTGGCGATCTGATCTATCAGTTGGACGGCGATGTTGACGAAGTGATTGTTCAACTCGCTTATCAAATTGTAGGCTTCGCGCCGAATGTACATGTCAAAATTCGAGCCAGCGGCGGCGGAACGTTAAACCTATCGAACTTGCCTCAGAACGGCGTTCTGGTCATACCTAACGTCAAACGTATTGACGGCATGGACGGATCCTATTTTTCTTTAGCGATATCTGTATCGGCCTCGCCTGATACTCTTTCTGCCATTTCTCAGGCAGATTCCAGGTTGCCGATCATTGGTTTGAAAAGCTTTGTTAATATCAGACCGAATGATTTCGAAGCTCGGCTTGCACTTCTTGAACATGCATTAATGGGCTCTGTTGCAAAGATTGGCGGCAGTCAGAGGTAGGCTGTCGCTCTGCGCCGATCAGGCGGCTGCTGCGAAATGGTGGTTGAGCATGCCCATGGCCTCCGTCAGCGCCGAGGGCCCAATGCCAAAAGCTCTCTCCACAAGGCGCACCTCGCCCCTGATGCCGGGCTGCAGGCACCAGGGGCGAGCCTGTCCTTTGCGCAGGGCTCGCATGACTTCGAATCCCTTGATCGTGGCATAGGCCGTGGGGATCGATTTGAAACCGCGCACCGGCTTGATCAGTATCTTGAGCTTTCCGTGATCGGCCTCGATCACGTTATTGAGATACTTCACCTGCCGGTGGGCCGTCTCCCGGTCCAGCTTTCCTTCGCGCTTCAATTCGGTGATCGCTGCACCATAGCTCGGCGCTTTGTCGGTATTGAGCGTGGCAGGCTTTTCCCAGTGCTTCAGGCCTCGCAGGGCCTTGCCCAGGAACCGCTTCGCTGCCTTGGCGCTGCGGGTCGGCGACAGGTAGAAATCGATCGTGTCGCCCCGCTTGTCGACTGCCCGGTACAGGTAGGTCCACTTGCCCCGCACCTTGACGTAGGTTTCATCCAGGCGCCAGCTCGGATCAAAGCCACGCCGCCAGAACCAGCGCAGCCGCTTCTCCATCTCCGGGGCGTAGCACTGGACCCAGCGATAGATCGTCGTATGGTCGACCGAAATGCCGCGTTCCGCCAGCATTTCCTCAAGGTCGCGATAGCTGATCGGATAGCGACAATACCAGCGCACCGCCCACAGGATCACATCACCCTGGAAATGGCGCCACTTGAAATCCGTCATCGTTCCGTCCGTCCAATCTCCGCCAAGCATGCTCAAGCTTCACGATTTTTGCAACAGAGCCAGATTTCGAGTTCTAGGCGTTCTGCGATGAAGGTTGGATCCCAGGCGGGATTGAAAGTGTCGACGTGGGTGAATCCGAGCCGCTCGTATAGGCCACGCAGGTTCGGGTGGCAGTCGAGCCGCAGCTTGGCGCACCCCTGCGTTCGCGCGGCATGGCGGCAAGCCTCGATCAGCGCGGAGCTGACACCCCGGCCCGCATGTGTCCGTCGCACCGCGAGCTTGTGCAGATATGCGGCCTCCCCCTTGAGGGCGTCGGGCCAGAACTCGGGATCCTCGGCCGACAAGGTGCAACAGCCGACGATGCCGTCGCTGCAACTCGCGACTAGGAGCTCGGATCTCAGGACGAAGGTCTCCGCGAATGTCCGGTCGATCCGCGCGACGTCCCAGGCGGGCGTTCCCTTGGCGGACATCCACGCCGCAGCGTCGTGCATCAGCCGCACAACCTCGTCGATATCACCCGAGCAGGCGACCCGAACGTTCGGAGGCTCCTCGCTGTCCATTCGCTCCCCTGGCGCGGTATGAACCGCCGCCTCATAGTGCAGTTTGATCCTGACGAGCCCAGCATGTCTGCGCCCACCTTCGCGGAACCTGACCAGGGTCCGCTAGCGGGCGGCCGGAAGGTGAATGCTAGGCATGATCTAACCCTCGGTCTCTGGCGTCGCGACTGCGAAATTTCGCGAGGGTTTCCGAGAAGGTGATTGCGCTTCGCAGATCTCCAGGCGCGTGGGTGCGGACGTAGTCAGCGCCATTGCCGATCGCGTGAAGTTCCGCCGCAAGGCTCGCTGGACCCAGATCCTTTACAGGAAGGCCAACGGTGGCGCCCAAGAAGGATTTCCGCGACACCGAGACCAATAGCGGAAGCCCCAACGCCGACTTCAGCTTTTGAAGGTTCGACAGCACGTGCAGCGATGTTTCCGGTGCGGGGCTCAAGAAAAATCCCATCCCCGGATCGAGGATGAGCCGGTCGGCAGCGACCCCGCTCCGTCGCAAGGCGGAAACCCGCGCCTCGAAGAACCGCACAATCTCGTCGAGCGCGTCTTCGGGTCGAAGGTGACCGGTGCGGGTGGCGATGCCATCCCGCTGCGCTGAGTGCATAACCACCAGCCTGCAGTCCGCCTCAGCAATATCGGGATAGAGCGCAGGGTCAGGAAATCCTTGGATATCGTTCAGGTAGCCCACGCCGCGCTTGAGCGCATAGCGCTGGGTTTCCGGTTGGAAGCTGTCGATTGAAACACGGTGCATCTGATCGGACAGGGCGTCTAAGAGCGGCGCAATACGTCTGATCTCATCGGCCGGCGATACAGGCCTCGCGTCCGGATGGCTGGCGGCCGGTCCGACATCCACGACGTCTGATCCGACTCGCAGCATTTCGATCGCCGCGGTGACAGCGCCGGCGGGGTCTAGCCGCCGGCTCTCATCGAAGAAGGAGTCCTCGGTGAGATTCAGAATGCCGAACACCGTCACCATGGCGTCGGCCTCCGCAGCGACTTCCACGATGGGGATCGGGCGAGCAAAAAGGCAGCAATTATGAGCCCCATACCTACAAAGCCCCACGCATCAAGCTTTTGCCCATGAAGCAACCAGGCAATGGCTGTAATTATGACGACGCCGAGTCCCGACCAGACTGCATAAGCAACACCGACAGGGATGGATTTCAGAACCAGAGAAAGAAAATAAAATGCGATGCCATAACCGATTATGACAACGGCGGAAGGGGCAAGCTTAGTAAAGCCCTCGCTAGATTTTAATGCGGATGTTGCGATTACTTCGCCAACTATTGCGATAACAAGAAAAAGCCAGCCTTTCATGATATATCTCCCAATTTGTGTAGGGCTTATTATGCACGCTTAAAAATAATAAAAGCAGACTTGACCTGATAGTTTGGCTGTGAGCAATTATGTGCTTAGTGCATCTAACGCTTGAGTTAAGCCGCGCCGCGAAGCGGCGTCGGCTTGAACGAATTGTTAGACATTATTTGCCGACTACCTTGGTGATCTCGCCTTTCACGTAGTGAACAAATTCTTCCAACTGATCTGCGCGGGAGGCCAAGCGATCTTCTTCTTGTCCAAGATAAGCCTGTCTAGCTTCAAGTATGACGGGCTGATACTGGGCCGGCAGGCGCTCCATTGCCCAGTCGGCAGCGACATCCTTCGGCGCGATTTTGCCGGTTACTGCGCTGTACCAAATGCGGGACAACGTAAGCACTACATTTCGCTCATCGCCAGCCCAGTCGGGCGGCGAGTTCCATAGCGTTAAGGTTTCATTTAGCGCCTCAAATAGATCCTGTTCAGGAACCGGATCAAAGAGTTCCTCCGCCGCTGGACCTACCAAGGCAACGCTATGTTCTCTTGCTTTTGTCAGCAAGATAGCCAGATCAATGTCGATCGTGGCTGGCTCGAAGATACCTGCAAGAATGTCATTGCGCTGCCATTCTCCAAATTGCAGTTCGCGCTTAGCTGGATAACGCCACGGAATGATGTCGTCGTGCACAACAATGGTGACTTCTACAGCGCGGAGAATCTCGCTCTCTCCAGGGGAAGCCGAAGTTTCCAAAAGGTCGTTGATCAAAGCTCGCCGCGTTGTTTCATCAAGCCTTACGGTCACCGTAACCAGCAAATCAATATCACTGTGTGGCTTCAGGCCGCCATCCACTGCGGAGCCGTACAAATGTACGGCCAGCAACGTCGGTTCGAGATGGCGCTCGATGACGCCAACTACCTCTGATAGTTGAGTCGATACTTCGGCGATCACCGCTTCCCTCATGATGTTTAACTTTGTTTTAGGGCGACTGCCCTGCTGCGTAACATCGTTGCTGCTCCATAACATCAAACATCGACCCACGGCGTAACGCGCTTGCTGCTTGGATGCCCGAGGCATAGACTGTACAAAAAAACAGTCATAACAAGCCATGAAAACCGCCACTGCGCCGTTACCACCGCTGCGTTCGGTCAAGGTTCTGGACCAGTTGCGTGAGCGCATACGCTACTTGCATTACAGCTTACGAGGGCGCTCGTTCAAGGGCGTGACGCTCTATCTGACGACGCCGAAGCGCGACGACCCGGCGCAGGCCGAACGGGCGGGCTTTATCGAGACGCGGAATCTTCCGACAGACGACGCCGGGCAGGCGTGGCGCATCATGGCGCAGACCGCGCAGCGGGCCGAGCAGCTTAAGGCGGCGGCTGGGGTGAAGGCGGCCGGGCGGAAACTGGCGCAGCCTGTTTTCCATTATTCGCTGAACTGGCACCCGACCGAAACGCCGACGCCCGAGCAGATGTTGAAGGCGGCCGACGCGACTTTGAAGCTGCTAGGGTTGGACGGCCATCAATCACTAATCGTGCAGCACACGGATGAGCCGCACCCGCATTTGCACATTGTGGTCAACCGGGTTCACCCGGAAACCGGGAAGGCGGCCGACCTCTCGAACAACTGGCGCAAGCTGGACCGTTGGGCGGCCGACTACGAGCGCGAAAACGGCAACATCGTCAGCCTAGATCGAGCGAAGAAATACGCCGACCAGCAGCAGGGCCAGAAGGCCCGCAGCGACAAAGCGCGGGCATGGTTGCCGCATGACCAATGGACCCAGCAGAAGGCCGCCGAACGGGCCGACCAGATGGAAGACCGGGCGGCGTTGTTCAGCGATCAGCAGGCCGTGCGTGAAGCCTTCCTAGAGGGTGCGAAGAAGAAGGCCCGCAGCGTCGCGCAGCAGCTACGCGCCGAGCAGCGGCCCGCATGGTCAGCCCTTGGCCGTCAGCAGGCGAAACAGCGCCGCGACTTGACGACGGCGCTTGATAGCCGGGCGGGGATTTATGGGTTTGTGAACCAGCACCGCGAGCAGCTTCTAAAGGCGTTCGATACGCACGACGACGCCAAGGCCCGATGGGGTGAACTGCTTTCGCCTGAAGGACTGAAGGACGCAGTTAAGCGGGCGCAGGAGATCGAGACGGCGGAACTTCGCCGCGATTGTCTGCATGACCAGCACACAGCGCAGCGCGCGTTCTGGGGCGAGTATCGGGAGAAGGTGCAAGACCTTCGCGCCGCGCAGAAGGACGAGCGCAGCGCGTTCCGTGACGCGCAGAAAGCGGGTGCGGCGCCAGCACCTAAAACACAGGTTCAGGCGCCGCCGGATTCGGTGGCGCCGGCGACGCCGGCACAGCAGCCGGCGAAGCCCGCAGCGAACGAGAACAGACGCACCGCGGCACAGCCCGGCCGTTACGACGCATTGAAACCCGCGCAAGATCTTCCGGCGAGGATTGCGACGCCGAAGGCGTCAGATCCTCGACCGAGATCCGACGAGCTGGCCGAGCGCGTAGCGCGTAAGGCGGCCGAGATCGAGCAGCGACGCAGCGCACAGAAGGCGCAGCGCGAACGGCTAGGCAAGATGGGCCTAGACCGAGACCGGGAACGATAGGCCGGGGCGGCCTTGCGACCGTCGCCCCGGTGCCTACAGACCAGCAGAAAGCCAGCAGCCGCTTACGAGCGCCCGCAGCTTTCACCTTGCTAACAGGTGGCGGAGAGAACGCAGCCCGGCCGATGCAGCCGCGACAGGCGGCAGGCGTCAGACCGGGCGACCTTGTAGCGATCAAGACCGGGATAGAACGGGGCGCGGTTGGCGTCGTGGCATCCGTGCTTGGTCAACTGGCGACCGTCACAAACGCCAGCGGCGGGCGTCATACGGTGACGCTGGAAAGCTTGCAGATCATCCAGCGCGGCGCAGCGCCAGAGATGGGGCCGACGCCCTAGCATACGGACATAATCACTAGGCAGCGGCGCAAGGCCGGGGGACAATTTCAATCAGGAGCAACAACGAGGGACGGCATGAACATGAATATTGCTGACGATCAGGCCGAACTTTTCGGCATCCTGAAAACCCTGCATCTTCTGGCGTCGCGTCGGGCGGCGCATGAGCGCAGCCACGATGTGCAAAGCCATTTCGCGGAACTGTGGGGCGAACTGGAAACGGCGGCCGACGATTTCGCGGCGACGCTTCCCGCCCCTACCGAGCATTAGGCGCGACGCACAAGGCACATTATGCGAAGTTTTTTAGAGTGTTCGCAAAGCATCCATGAGAACAAAAACCCCGCCACATCGGCGGGGATTTTTTATGCTGTATTCGTCGCCCGCAGCGGCCCCCCAGAGCGCAGGCGCAGGGCGGCGAATACATGGCCGATTTATCGGCCTTCCGGTTTCTTCGGCAGCGGTGGAAATGTCTGATAGCGGGCATCTAGGGCGGCTTCCCGTTCGGCCGCTTCAGCGGCCCAAGGGTCAATCACATCAAGCGAGGTTGGCGCGGCCTTGGCGATGGGCGGCGGCTCGATATGCGCCCGCAGCCATTCGATTACGGCCATATACTGGATGACCTCAACAGTAACGCCGCGCTCTTTAGCGGCCTTTTCCAGCCAAGCGCGGGTGATCGGGTCGAATATCTGTTGCGATTGTCGCGGTTGCCGCGTCCCTTTGTTGTATGCCATGCGGCCAATACTTCCATTGTTCGCCTAAGACATCGTTAAAGCCATGTTTACGAATCGGCGTTAGGTGCTATCGTGCTAGCAGCCCAACACGCTAGGGAGCCATCATGCATACAATCGCCATCATCAGCCAGAAGGGCGGCAGCGGGAAAACCACGCTAGCCCTGCATCTGGCCGCCGCAGCCACAGCGGCCGGGCGCGTCGCCCTTGTCGTGGACACCGACCCGCAGGCGACGGCTTCGCGTTGGGGGGAATGGCGCGACGGCGCAGACCCCGAGGTTATTTCATGCGCCGCCCCGCCCCTTCTGCCTAAGACGCTGGAACAGGCCGCGCAGCTTGGCGCGGAACTGGCGATTATCGACACCCCGCCCCATGCGGATAGCATGGCGGCGGCGGCTTGCCGGGCGGCCGACCTGATCTTGATTCCGTGTCGCCCTCGCGCCTTCGACCTAGACGCCATCCAGACGACGGCCGATCTGGTGAAGATGAGCGGCAAGCCCGCCGCTGTGATCTTCACAGCCGGGCCGCCGAACGCGCCCCGCCTGTATGCCGATGCGGCCGAGCTTGTGACCGGGTTCGGCCTTGAGGTCGCCCCGGTGATCTTGCCGCAGCGGGCGGCCTATTCGGACGCGACAGGCAGCGGCCAGACAGCGCCGGAGATCGACGCCGGGAGCCGGGCGGCCGAGGAAGTCGCCGCCTTGTGGGATTGCGTGTGCCAGCTTGCTAGCATCCCAACACGCCAACGCGCTAACAAGAAGGGCAGGGCCGCAGCATGAGCAGATTCCAAGCCTTGAAGAAGGAAGCGGCAGGGCCGCGCCTGATTGAGACGGCGGCGGCTGAAAGCCCGGCCGCCGCTGGACAGAAGAAGAAGGCCCGCGACGGCCTTAAGCCCGTCATGGGCTATTACAGTCCGGCCGTGCGCCGGACGCTTCACCAGATGGCCCTAGACGATCAGACGACCATTCAGGCCCTGCTAGGCGAAGCTATCGACCTTCTGATGAGACAGAAGGGCAAGCATCCATTCGGGGAACGCTGACCGGAACGCGCCTTTTGGGGCGCGTTTCTTTTTGTGCTAGGGTCGCCGTCATGGCCGCAGAACCTTCCATCTTCCACGAGGACGACGAAGCCGACGCCCGGCGTTACGCCGAAGCGATGGCCGACATCGAGGCGGGCCGGGTTATCCCGAACGCCGAAGTTTGCGCTTGGCTGGACACATGGGGCCAGCCCGACGAGAAGCCCGCGCCTGATTCGTGGTTCAAGTAATCTGGACGCAGGGCGCGGCGGCCGATCTTCGGGCCATCCGCACCTATATCGCGCAGTTTAGCCCCTTGGCCGCCCAGCGGTTCGCGGCCCGCCTTAGGCGGGCCGCTATGGCGCTCGAAACCATGCCCGACAGGGGGCGGCCGATAAGCCGGGGTCGCCGGGAACTGACGATAGTCCCGCCCTACCTTATCCGTTACGCCCGGCAGGGCGACCGCGTTGCAATCCTTGAAATCCGCCATGCAGCGCGGGAAGACGAATAGGCGGCCCGCTGCGGCAGGGTCGCCGGGGCGTCCGTCCTTTGTCCGTCGCTGGCTCGCCCTTTCCCACAACCCCCGCCCGCACCACTCGCTAGCGCGACCGTGTTAGGGGTTGTGGTCATGGCCTAGCGCCAGCGTTTCCGGGACAACGGCCGCCAATCACGGCGACCAGAACCGGAGCAACGCCGATGCACGATCTAACCCTATATCATGCCCTTACAGATTTTCAGGACATCGCCCGCCGCGCCCGCGAAGCGGAGGACTTTTTGCAGTTTGGGGAAGCCCTGATAGCGATTCAGGAAATCGCAGAACAGGGGTCGTTTGCGGGAGAGGGCGAAATCCTACGCTAAGGCTTTGGCCAACGATATTCTCCGGTAAGATTGATGTGTTCCCAGGGGATAGGAGAAGTCGCTTGATATCTAGTATGACGTCTGTCGCACCTGCTTGATCGCGGCCGCGATAGCTAGATCGCGTTGCTCCTCTTCTCCATCCGCGTTCCAAGCTGCGGAAAGGCACCCATAAGCGTACGCCTGGTCGAGCAGGCGACGCGGATCGACGTCCAGCGCACGAGAGAATGCGTCCGCCATCTGTGCAATGCGTCTAGGATCGAGACAAAGGTCGTCTCTGTCAGCCGGATCGTAGAACATATTGGCGGCGCCAAAGCCCACTTCACCGACCAGACCGACGGGATCTATCACCAGCCAGCCGCGACTGGAGAACATGATGTTTTCATGATGCAGATCGCCATGTAGCCCACGCAGTTCCGAGGCATTGCTCATCATTTGATCGGCTATAATCGCCGCGTGGACGTAGTCAGTTTGACAACCTGCGTTTTGATCATCGCGCGCCCGCTGAAACAAAGCTGCAAAGCGATCCCGGATCGGGAGAAGGGCAGAAGGCAGGGGTTCCTCAGATGCGGCATACAGCTTCGCCATTAGTTCCGCTGCAATTTCGGTCGCCTGGTAGTCGCCGTGCTCGGCAACGATGTGAGAGAGCATTCGCTCCCCGGCATATTCGAGCAACATCAGATTGTTCTCACGACCGAGCAACCGGACTGCTCCCCTCCCATTGCGCCATACCAGATAGTCGGCCCCGCGCAGTTCATCAGCAATGTCTTCTATAGGTTTCAATCCCTTGACGATTGCAGGAGTCCCGTCTGGCAATGAAACTTTCCAAACGAGGCTGGAAAAGGTGTCCGCAATGAGAACAGGTTGCGAAACGTGCCAATGAGCAGGAAAAACAGGCGGCATGAACATCAACCCCAAGTCAGAGGGTCCAATCGCAGATAGAAGGCAAGGCGTTCGCGGTCGGGGGCTTCGATCCCCAATACATTGAATAGGACAGCGAAGGCGCGCTCTGCTTCATCTGGCGCTGCCCAGTTCTCTTCGGCGTTAGCAATCATGAGTGCCAAATCGGCATAGCGATCTGCTGTTCCGAGCCGCCCAAGGTCGATCAGACCCGTGCATTGAAGAGTTTTAGGGTCCACCATGAAGTTCGGCATGCAGGGATCACCATGGCAAACAACCATATCGGTGCGCTCTTGGTCGAGCCGCACCGGTAGCTCTCGTTCGACACGAGCCAAAAGATCGAGCTGCGGCGTACTCTTGTCCTCGTCCGGTAAGAAGTCGGGATTGACGGCATTGCGGGACACCACATCAACGGCGCGTCCGAACATTCGCGACAGCCTGCGCTCAAACGGACATTGATCAACCGATAGGCTGTGAACAGCGCCAAGTTGCTGCCCCATTGACGGCCACGCTTTGAGCTGACGTGCCCCTGAGAATTTCCTCCACGCGGAGCTAGAGTCCGGCCCTTGAAAGGACGGACGGAATGAAACGAGCGAGATTCACGGAAGAGCAG
>NZ_JABBJE010000014.1 GCF_014218725.1 Brevundimonas huaxiensis | reverse complement strand
CTGCACCCTGAACGAAGCGGCCCATACCCACCTCCTGCTGACCTCGGGAGAATAAGCTAATTCGCTCGAGCTGGAGGCGTTTTCACACAGCCTCGACTCATCTCGGACGATCGGAAGGTCTGCTTTGGAGAGGGGCCGGCCATTCCCCACGACGCCGACAAGCTTTTGTATGCAGCGCCGCAGGCGCGGCGGTCGCCGAGTTCGGTAACAACCATTTCCCAGTGTCAGGCCGACGTTACGATGGTGGCGCTAGGTCGTCGGCTTCAATGCGTCCGGCGCCGAAACGCCAGTGCTCAAGATGTTTGTAGACGATGATCTTGTCGTGCAGCACGGCCGCGTGCGTCGCGCAGAAAGCCTCCAGTCGGTCGCGGTCGCAGATGAGTTCCACGCACATCGTCAGGTCGGGTTTCCAAGCTCGTAACCCTCGTCCTGGATCCGCCCCCGGTTGCTGTATCCAAAATGGGTCTGGTGGGCGACCGCGTTCATGATGCCGGCGCCCTTGGCCTGTTCGACGATCTGGCGATACAGCGGCTTACGGTGGAAGAAGCGCTTTAGGGAGGCCAATGCCGCCTATGACGCGGGTGCAAGGTGGTGCGGCAAGTCGTCATCGAACCCCTGGCCGTTGGCGGCGTTTTCGTCACCTTGACGCTACGAGGAGACAGAAATGAGCATGCTCAAAACCTTGGCCGCCGTGGCTGTGGTCGGCGTTCTCGCGACGCCGGCCTGGGCTCAGGACGACCGCCCTCCGACGCCACAGGAACGCGCCGCCATCGAACGAGTGCTTCGCGCGGAGGGATTTGTACGCTGGGATGAGATCGAACTGGATGATGGGGTCTGGGAGGTGGAGGACGCCCGGACCGCAGACGGGCGTGATTATGATCTCAAACTGCGACCCCAGAGCCTGGAAATCATCCAGCACGACGCCGACACATAGACCTGAGCTGTAGAAGAGCCCGCTGTCGGCGGGCTCTTCCAGCGAACCGAGACATGCTCAGGCTCAGTGGCCCTTGCGGTTTGTCGCTTTTCCGAACGTGCGGTCCAGGGCCGTCGTCAGTTTTCCGAGCGCGCCGGCCGCCGCTTGATCGATCGAGGCCGACTGGTCGGTCACCGAGACAGGATCGTGGCCCGCAGGTCGGGCCTCGATCTGGCAACGGATGTCGGCGCCATTGCTCCGTTCGCCGTTCTCATCGCCGACATGAAGCTCCACGCGGGTGAGCCGATTTTCGAAGCGCGAAAGGCGATCGCTCACCAAAGCCTCAAGTCGCTCTGTGGCGGCTTGCCTGCCTTCGAGGTTGTTGGCGGTATTGATCTGAATATCCATGGTGTCTCCGGGTTGAGTGATGTCGGTCAGCGCGCCTTGCGCGACCGTTCCAGCACCGGGCGTTGCCCCTCGGCGTCGAAGGCGCCCGATGGCGCGATCTTCGTATTCGGCGTGTCGTTCATGCCCTCATGCGCTGTCGGTTCCGGCGAGGGATGGCGGGGGTCGGGCGCCGCCTTCTTCAAATCCATCGCCTTGGCGGCTTGAGCCGCTTGCGCTGCGGGCTTCACCGTTTGCTCGTCGTCCATGATGGCTCTCCGTTGATGTTGCCAGGAATCAACACGTCCCGGACGGCGGCGTTGCGCCCCTGTGGCAATCGGCGGCAGGCGGGAAGACCGCCTGCGGCGCAGCCGAGGTCTGATCCTGGCGCCGGAGCACCGCCACCATGGTGGGGCCGCCGAAGACGTCGCATGAAATGGCGCTGGTGCTCACCTCGTCCATCACGCCACGGCGGCGCTAACGAAATGACCATGGCGCTAGAGCGCCAAGTCGGCGAACCGAAAGGGTCATTGATCGAGTGCCTCGGAGCGACCTGGCCGGACCTTGGTCAGGTCGCCGTGGAGATCACGGTTGTTGTTCTTCTGGCCCGACGCTGATGGGAGTTGGATCGCCCTCATCCGCCCCGCCGAATGTCGCCCAATCGGATGTTCCCGGCGGGGAGGGCAGACCGTCGATGATGTCGTCGCTTGGGTTGGCGTCAATGCGACGGCCCTGGCGGTAAATATGCGCCTTGGCGATCATATTGGCCGACACCGGGGCGGTCAGGAACAGGAACAAGGTGATCAGAAGCTCGTGGGCCGAATAGGTCCCGCCGAACACGGGGAAATAGATCATCGAGGCGATCAGACAGGCGCCGACCCCCAGGGTGGTGGCCTTGGTCGGTCCGTGTAGCCGGGTCATGACCGACGGCAGTTTGGCCAGCCCCCACGACCCGACCAGGATGAAGGCCCCGCCGACGAGCAGCAGAACCGAGATGGCGATTTCCGCAATTAGGCTCATTCGACGATGTCTCCTCGCAGGAGGAATTTGCAGTAGGCCACGGTGCCGACGAAACCGACCATGGCCAGAAGAAGCGCCGCCTCGAAATAGGACGAGGTCGCATAGGCGATCCCGAACAGAACGATCATGGCGATGGCGTTGATGGTCAGGGTGTCGACAGCGAGGATTCGATCCGCCGACAAAGGTCCCCGCCACAGCCGGAACAGGTTCAGCAGGATCGAAAGGCTGACGCAGGCGAAGGCGAAGCCCAGCGCGATGGGAAGGAGGGTTCCGGTCATGCGAACACCTTCAGAAGACGGGCCTCATAGCGACGTTTGATGCGGGCGACCTCCGCCTCGGGATCGGCGACGTCGAGGGCATGGACCAGCAGCGCACGGCCGCAGCCAGAAATATCGCTCGAGACTGTGCCGGGGGTCAGGCTGATGGTGCCGGCCAGGGTGGTGATAGCCTCGGGCGAACGAAGCTCCAGCGGGATCACCAGCCATTGGGAGCGAAGGTCGCGGTTGCGTCGCATTAAGATCACCCAGGCCACCTGAAAATTGGCGATCAGAATGTCGAACAGGACGATTACGACGTAGCCGACCAGGGCGGGGCCCAAGCGCACGGCGGGCCGATCAGGCCAGAAGCGGCTGGTGAACAGCGGAACGAGCACCGCGAACACGATCGCCAGAAACAGGGCGCCGAAGGTGAATTCGTTCACCAGCAGCATCCAGACCACGACCAGCATCGCGCTCAGGCCGGGGTGAGGCAGAAGGCGGCGGATCATCGGCGACCTCCGGACTGCGGACCAAGGACAGCGTCAATATACTGGTCCGGCGCGAACAACTGAGCCGCCGCCGCCGCCGTATAGTCCGTCACTGGCCCCGCCAGCACGGTAAGGCCCGCCAGCGCCAGCAACAGGGCGGCGGCCGCCCCCACCCCTCCGCGCCTGCCGCGCAGGGACCGCAAGACGATTTCGCCTTCGACCGATGCGCTCTTCCAGAAGATCATGCTGCCGGCGCGTGCGAACGCCAACACGCCCAGGACGGTCGTCGTCAGGATCGCTCCCCAGATCCAGACGGCGTGCGGCGAAGCCCGTGCGCCGTCCAGCACCAGAAGCTTGCCGACGAAACCCGACAGGGGCGGCAAGCCGACTGCGGCGATGGCGGCCAGGAAGAAGAGGGCCGACAGGATTTCGATCTGACGAAACCGCGGGGCCAAGGTGATGGCGTCGCCATGTTCGGCGCGTCTTTGGGCGACCAGGTCCACGACTAGGAACAAGGCGGCGCCGGCCAGGGTCGAGTGCAGGATATAGTATAGGGCCGGCCCCATCGACTGGACGGTGAAGACGGACACGGCGCACAGCAGCGTCCCCATCGAGCCGACGACGGCCCAGGCTGCGAGATCGCGCAGTCCCCGCGCCGCAAACATGCCCACAAAGCCGATGATGAGGGTCACGAGCGCGGCCGGAAGCAGCCAGGGGCCGACCAGAAACGCCAGGCCGCCCGCGTCCTCCCCGAAAATGAGGGTGCTGGTGCGAATGATCGAATAGGCTCCGACCTTGGTCATGATGGCGAACAGGGCCGCGACCGTCCCGGTGGTCGCGGCATAGGTTCCCGGCAGCCAGAAATGGAGCGGCACGACCGCCGCCTTCAGCGCGAAGACCGTGGTCAACAACAGGCCGGCGGCGGCGATGAGCCCTTGATCACCTGCCGGCGCCGCCGCCACGCGCACCGCCAGATCGGCTATGTTGAGCGTGCCGGTGACCCCGTAAAGCAGGCCGACGGCCACCAGGAACAGGGTCGATCCGACCAGGTTGATGATCACATACTGGACCCCCGCCTTCAGCCTCTGACCGCCCTGGCCATGAAGCATCAACCCGTAGGACGCGATCAGCAGGACTTCGAAGAAGACGAACAGGTTGAACAGGTCGCCGGTCAGGAAGGCCCCGTTCAACCCCAGTAGCTGGAACTGGAACAGCGGGTGAAAATGCCAGCCCTTGCGATCTGTCCCGGTGCTGATCGCATAGACCAGGACGACAAAAGCCAGGACGGCGGTCAGCAGCACCATCATCGCCGACAGCCGGTCGAGCACCAGCACGATGCCGAAAGGCGCGCGCCAATTGCCCAGAGCATAACTCTGGATGTCGCCGCCGTTCGCCTGGGCGAGAAGAGCGAGGGCCACGACGATCAGGGTCAGGCAGGATCCGACCGCAGCGAGACGCGACAGGGTCAGGTGGTGGCGCAAGAACAGCAGGATGCCCGCCCCCATGACGGCGGGCAGGAGCACGCTGGCGATGACCCAATAGGAGGTGATCAAACTCACTGTTCGGTCTCCTGGTCCGATGCGCCATCAACGCGGTCGACGCCGGTCTCCAGATAGCTGCGTAGGGCCAGCACGACCACGAAGGCGGTCATTCCGAAGGCGATGACGATGGCGGTCAGGACGAGGGCCTGAGGCAGGGGGTCGGTGTGGCCTTCCGCCGCCTTGTCGTAGAGAGGCGTGCGGTCGATCGCCAAGCGGCCCATGGCGAACAGGAAGACATTGATCGCGTAGGACAGAAAGGCCAGTCCCAGCACGACCGGAAACGTCCGTCGACGCAGCACCAGATAGACGCCGGCGGCTGTCAGGACGGCGATGGCCGAGGCGACCAGGAACTCAAGGCTGATCATCGTTCCACCTCCCCGGCGGCGGCTTGCGGGGTTGCGCGGGACGGATCCACATCCATCGGCTCATCCGCCTGGAGCGGTTCCTGTTTCTCGGCGCTCTGGGCGACCTGGGAGAGTTGCGCCAAGGCCAGGATCACCGCGCCGATGACGGTCAGCGCCACGCCGATGTCGAACAGCATTGCGGTGGCGAGCTCGAACGTGCCGATCACGGGCAGGCTGAAATAGTCGAATGCCGTGGTCATGAAGGGGGCGCCGAACAGTAGCGAGCCGAGGCCGGTCGCCGCCGCGATCAACACGCCCAGGCCGATCAGGGTGTGGTGGTCCGCGCGCAGCCGCTGGGCCGCGAACTGATAGCCCGAGGCCATATACTGCATCAGGATTGCGATGGAGATGACCAGGCCGGCGATGAAACCGCCTCCCGGCTGGTTGTGTCCCCGCAGGAAGATGTAGAGGCCAACCATTACGGCCAGGGGCAGCAACAGGCGGGTGGCGACCACCAGCATCATCGGGTGGTGCTCGGGCGAACGCGGCGTATCGGGTCGCCAGGCCAGGATCCGGCGACCGCTGGCTCCCGTCCCCGCCGTCTCGAGCAGGGAGAAGATCGCCAGCGCGGCGATGCCCAGGACGATGATCTCGCCGAAGGTGTCGAATCCGCGGAAATCGACCAGGATGACATTGACGACATTGGTGCCGCCCCCACCCGAATAGGCGTTCTCCCAGAAATAGCCGGAGATGCTGTCCAGGGGGCGGGTCATGACGGCCCAGGCTGCAGCGCCGACGCCTAGGCCCGATAGCACGGCCAGTCCGCCGTCGCGCAGGCGACGGGGCAGGCGGCTTTCGCGCGGGCTGGTCTTGGGCAGCAGATTGAGCGCCAGCAGCATCAGCAGGATGGTGACCACCTCCACCGAAATCTGCGTCAGGGCGAGGTCCGGCGCGGACATGTGGACGAAGCCTAATGAAATCACCAGGCCGACGATCCCGATATAGATCAGCGACAGATATCGGGCTCGGTGGTTGATCAGCACCAGAACCGTGGCCGCGATCAGGGCTAACCAGGCGACGATGGCCATCGGGGACGCCGCCGTCGTTGGACGGTCCCCGGCGATGAAGGCGAAGCCGAGAAAGCCGGCGAAGCCGACGACCACGGCGGCGCCGATGAACATCGCAATATAGCGTTCAAGCGATCCGTTCTGCAGCCGGGCCGTGAACGCGACGGCCGCCCTGGTCGCCCCCACAACGACCCGATCAAACAGGACCTTGGCGTCGGGCAAAGTCAGGCCATGCCAGAAAGCGGCGATCTGCCGATGGGCGCTCAGAATGACCAAGCCCAGGCCGATGGCCGCGATGCTCATGAACAGGGCGGGCGTCACGCCATGCCAGAGCGACAGCGAATAATAGGGTGTATCTCCGCCGATGACGGCTCGCGACACCTGCTCGACCAGCGGCCCGGCGACGACGGCGGGGAACAGACCGATGGCGACGACCAGGGCGACCAGCACCGCCGGCGGCCCCCATAGGCCAATGCCCGGATCATGGGGCGTCTTGGGATAATCGTCGCGTTTCTTGCCGAAATAGACATGGACGATGTAGCGGAACGAATAGGCCACCGAGAACGTCGCCCCCAAGGTCGCCAGCGCGGCGACCAGCCAGGGCTGGTTCCACCAGACGGCATGCCAGGCTTCTTCGAGCATCATCTCCTTGGAGATGAAGCCGTTCAGCGGCGGTACGCCTGCCATCGACAGACCGGCGACGACCGCCAGGGTGGCCGCGATCGGCATCAGGGTCGCCAGACCGCCCAGCCGCTTGATGTCGCGCGTCCCGGCCTCGTGATCCACGATGCCGGCGTTCATGAAGAGCGCCGCCTTGAAGGTGGCGTGGTTGATGATGTGGAAGACGCCGACCACGGCGGCCATGGGAGTGCCGAAGCCGAAAAGCATGGTCAGAAAGCCCAGGTGGCTGATCGTCGAATAGGCCAAAAGCCCCTTCAGATCGTCCTTGAACAGGGCCGCGACCGCGGCGAACACCATTGTCACCAGACCTGTCGTCGCCACAAGGTAGAACCACTCATCCGTGCCCGACAGCACCGGCCACAGCCGGGCCAGCATGAAGACGCCGGCCTTCACCATGGTGGCCGAATGCAGATAGGCGCTGACCGGCGTCGGGGCGGCCATGGCGTGGGGCAGCCAGAAGTGGAACGGGAACTGGGCCGATTTGGTGAAACATCCGCCGAGTATCAGCAGGAGCGCCGGCAGATAGAGAGGAGACGCCTGGATCGCCTCGCGGTTCTTCAGGATCACCGTCAGGTCATAGGATCCGGCGATATGGCCCAGGATCAGCAGCCCCCCGATCAGCGACAGCCCGCCGGCGCCTGTGACCGCCAAGGCCATTCGCGCGCCCTGGCGCCCCTCGGGCAGATGTCGCCAGAAGCCGATCAACAGGAAGGACGAAAGGCTGGTCAGCTCCCAGAAAATCAGCAGCAGCAGCACATTGTCCGACAGGACAATGCCTAGCATCGCCCCCTGGAACAGCAGCAGATAGACGAAGAACCGACCCATGGGGTCGGCCTTGGACAGGTAGAATCGGGCATAGACGATGATCAGCAGGCCGATGCCCATGATCATGCCGGCGAACATCAGACCGAGCGCGTCGAGGAAGAGGTTGAGGTTCAGCCCCAGCAAGGGGATCCACTCGATCCGGACCTGGACCGTCTCGCCGGCCATCACGGCCGGCGTGAGCGTGCCGAGGATCACCAGCGCCGCCAGGGTCACGGTCCCGGCCGCGACGGCGCTGGCATTGCGACCCGCGCGAATGGCCAAGGCTGGGGCGAGGGCGCCGATCAAGGGCAGGAGGGCAAGCACAAGCAGCAAGGATCGACCTTCTCAGCGGCATTGTTCGGGGGCGGGAGCGCCCACGGTCGCTAGGCGTCGTCCGTACCTTAGCCCGAGCAGCCCGGCCGTGGCGACCCCGCCATTACACGCGGGTCGTTTTGAAGCAGGGTAATGGTGTCTTTTAGGGCAAGACGTTCACTACGAGCCAACCGGCCATCGCGCGCAACAGTATGGGGTCGGGCGCGATACAGAGTTCGGCCAGCACAGCCGGGCGCATGTGCCGGGGGCTAGCGGACCAAGCCTGCCACGGCGCCACTTCTGCGCTAGGCTCGGGCCGACGTATCGGTGGCGGAGCAAAAAAACGATCGTCGGCCAAATAACCGGCAGTCCGTTGAACCGTTTTACCGCCCCAAAGCACCTATGATCGATGACGCGACCTCACACCCGACTTGATGCGACAACCCGCCGCCTCCTGGATGAGTATCTCGTCGTGGCTGCACAGTCAGGTGACCAGAAGGCCTTCGCCGAGCTGGTGAGACGCTGGCATAGGCGCTTTGCTGCCCATGCTTGGCGGCTCCTGGGTGACGATGAGGCGGCAAGTGATGTCGTCCAGTCGGGATGGCTGGAGGTCGCGCGAGGATTGAGCCGCCTCCAGGACGAGCGCGCGTTTCCTGCCTGGGCTTATCGGATCATGTCCCGGGGCTGCGCCCGGCATATCGCGAACCTGCAAGGCCGGCGCGAACTGGACCGTGCCATCTCTGCAGAGCCTGAGCCAGATGCGATCGAGCCTGACTTTGAGAAGCGTGATGAGGCTCAGCGCCTTCACGCGGCAATCCGCTGTCTGCCTCCGCCGCAGCGGGCTGCGGTGGCGCTGTTCCATTTTGAGGACCTAAGCATCGCCGAGATCGCGGTGGCCCTCGATGTCCCGGCGGGCACGATCAAGACCCGCCTTATGCATGCACGCCGCCGCCTTCGCGTCGTGCTGGAAGGAGAAGACGATGCCTAATCCCGATCAGCTAATCGATCAGACACTCGCAGCGGAAGAGCGTGACCTGCTTCGCCGCATTGGAGAGGATCCCAGTCACGTCCAGCAGGCTCTGACGCTTTTCGCAGGGCGTTCCGGATGGGTGAGTGGACTTCTGCTGGCGGTGCAAGCGGTGATGTTCATTGCAGGACTGTGGGCCGGCTGGCAGTTCTTCCAGGCCCAGGACACACTCGCTGCCCTCCACTGGGGTCTGCCTTCCGCAGTCCTGCTCGTCATGTCCCTTATGATCAAGCTCGCGCTGTGGCCCGTCATGCAGACAAATCGACTCTTAGTGGCGCTAAAGCGGTTGGAGCTGATGGTGACCCAACGAAGCGGCGTCGATAGCTAGTCGGGTTGATCGACCGCGTCTCTACCGTCAGTCGTCAATGAAGATCATCAACGTCCGAAGCGTGTCGGCTTGCGAAGTTGGCATTGCGCCTGAAAGCGGACCTTCGGTTCACGCACGGAATGTCGTGTTTGCGGCATGGTCCGCATGACCGCTTCTGGCGCATCTGCGCTGTTTGGAGCGTATCGTGCGGAGGGGGGCGTTGATCGTGGGAGGTGGCCATGAGCCAGCCCGATCTATTTCGTTTACCCCGCAAACCCTGGAACGCTGGTCGAATGACTGGAGCGAAGGCCCCGCTCAAGCCAAAGCACATCTGGGCGATCCGTCACCACCTGAAGTCCGTTGGATCGATCCGAGATCTTGCGATGTTCAACATCGCACTAGACGCCAAGCTGCGGGGCTGTGATCTGGTAAAACTCCGCCTCGGCGATATTGCTCAAGGTGGCGTCATCCGGCAGCGATCGACGATCATCCAACAGAAGACCGGTCGGCCCGTGCCGTTCGAGATCACGGAGGCCGCGAGGGAAGCTCTGGCTCACTGGCTGGTGCGCCGAGGACGACGGCGTGACGACTGGCTGTTCCCCAGCCGCAGCCGAGATGGAGAGCACATAGGCACCAGGCAGTACGCTCGGCTGGTCGTTACCTGGGTGAGGATGATCGACCTGAACCCGAGCGCCTATGGCACCCATAGCCTTAGACGGACCAAGGTGGCCTTGATCTATAAGAAGACGGGAAACCTACGCGCCTGCCAACTCCTTCTTGGGCACGGAAAACTTGAGAGCACTGTCAGGTATCTCGGCATCGAAGTGGACGACGCGCTGGAGATTTCAGAGCAGATTGACCTCTGAGCAGGCTGGGGCGGCCCGCCGGAAAGCGGACTGCCCCTATGTCTCAAAGGGGTGGTAGGCGGACATCGGCCGACAAACGGCGACCGACTTGAGCTAAGCGGACAGACATTAAAGATCGCAAACGTGGTGCTCTTCGGTGACCCCATGTAACCACTCCAGCGGAAAGGCGTTACAGCTTTACTGTGGACCTTAGGATTTAACGTGGCGACAGCAGACACCCATCAGCGTGATGCCGCGTTCGGCATTCCAGGGCTCGACGATATCTTGGCGGGAGGTTTGGAGCGTGGACGCGTCTATCTTCTCGAAGGCGCGCCAGGAACCGGCAAGACCACCTCCGCAATGCGGTTCCTCCTTGAGGGGGCGCGGCTAGGCGAACGAGGTCTCTACATCACCCTGTCCGAGACCGAAGAGGAGCTGCGTGGCACGGCGCAGAACCACGGCTGGTCGCTTGAGGGCGTCGACATCTTCGAACTTGTACCGCCCGAGAGCCTGCTCGACGAACAGCAGCAGCAGAGCCTGCTCTATTCGTCTGACCTTGAGCTGGGCGAGACGACGCGGTTGATCTTCGAGTCCGTTGAGCGCTGCAGCCCACGCCGCGTGGTCATTGATAGCCTGTCGGAAATCCGTTTGCTGGCCCAGAGCTCGTTGCGATACCCACGCCAAGTGCTAGCGCTGAAGCACTATTTCGCCAAGCACGGCGCAACCGTGTTGATGCTCGACGACCTGACCACCGACATCAACGACAAGACGGTGCACAGCGTCGCCCATGGCGTGATCCAGCTGCAGGAACTGGCGCCCGAATATGGAGCAGAGCGACGCCGGGTCCGGGTGATCAAGTACCGAAGCCGTCGCTTTCGAGGCGGTTATCACGACTTCACCATCAAGACCGGCGGACTTGAGGTCTACCCCCGGATCGTCGCATCGGAACACCACTCGGCCTTCGCACGCCATCCGATGTCGAGCGGCGTGGCTGAACTGGACGCCCTGTTGGGCGGGGGTGTCGAGCGAGGTTCTAGCGCGCTTGTTCTGGGACCGGCGGGCACGGGCAAGTCGCTGTTCACGATTAACTTCGCGGTGGCGGCGGTGAAGCGTGGAGAGAAGGCGGCCCTGTTCGTCTTCGATGAAGAACTTGGCCTCCTGTATGACCGCATGGCCAAGTTGGGCATCGACCTGAGGTCAATGGAGGCGGACGGAAATCTAATCATCGAACAGGTCGACGCCGCCGAGCTGTCTCCCGGAGAGTTCGCCTCGCGCGTTCGCGAGTGCGTATCGGACGAGGACATCCAGACTGTGGTGATCGACAGCCTGAATGGCTACCAGGCGGCCATGCCGCAGGAGCAGTTTCTGGTGCTGCACATCCACGAATTGCTTCAGTACCTGAACCGCCAGGGCGCATCGACCTATCTAACGGTCGCCCAGCATGGTCTCGTCGGCGAGATGAAGGCGCCGATCGACGTCACTTATCTGGCCGACACGGTCATCCTGCTCCGTTACTTCGAAGCCCGAGGAAAAGTTCGACGGGCCGTTTCTGTTATCAAGAAGCGGGCCGGGCAGCATGAGACAACCATTCGGGAGTTCACCATCGGCTCCGACGGCCTGACCCTTGGAGCCCCGCTGAATGATTTTCAGGGGGAGCTGCGTGGCGTGCCAAACTTCGTCGGCCCGGGCGCCGGTCTTATGGGCGACCCATCCGCGTGAGCGATGGTGGCGACAATTCACGCCGCTCGCTGGTCCTGACCCCCTCCGGGCGAGACGGGGCGATCGCTACCGCCATTCTTGCGGAGGCGGGGTGCCCCGCCCTTTTATGCCGGGATATCGAGGACCTTCTTGCCAGAATGGATGAAGGCGCTGGCTTGGCGATCGTCGTCGAGGACGTCCTTCGCTCGGCCGACCTCAACGGGCTTTCGACCTGGATTCAAAGCCAACCATCATGGTCAGACTTTCCCTTCCTGATTCTGACCCAACGCGGCGGCAGCGTTGAACGCAACCCGCTGGCCCAGCGCCTCTCGCAAACGCTTGGCAATGTCGGCTTTCTGGAGCGACCGTTTCACCCGACCACTCTTGTCAGCGCGGTCCGCACCGCTCTCCGTGGGCGAAGCCGCCAATACGAAGCTCGCGAGCGGATAGAGCAGATCAGACGCGGCGAGGAGCTGTTGGAGCGTCGGATCCTGGAGCGAACCGCCGAACTCGAAGCCGCCAACCGACAACTCGCCGATCAAATCGCCGAGCGTGAGAAAGCCGAAGATGCACTGCGCCAGGCTCAACGTCTCGAGGCTGTGGGACAGCTGACCTCGGGGATCGCCCACGACTTCAACAATCTGCTGACGGTCATCATCGGCAACGTCGAGCAGATCCGGAAACGGACAGAGGATCCAGCTCTCAAGAAGCGACTGTCCATGATGGCGGAGGCGTCGCATCGGGGCGCGCAGCTGACCGCTCAGATGCTGGCTTTCTCACGGCGGCAGAAACTCGAGCCGCGCCCGGTCGATCTCAATGAAACCGTGCGTAGCATGAAGGATCTCCTGCAAAGCACCATCGGCGGGACCGTGCGTATCCTGGAACCTGATCTTGCGGACGACCTGTGGCCGGCCATGATCGATCCCACCCAGATCGAACTGGTCATTCTCAACCTGGCCATCAACGCACGCGACGCGATGGATGTCGGCGGAACGCTGAGAATCCAGACCGCCAACGTGGTCGCACCGGAGCCTGTGACGCCCGAACAGCCTCCCGCCGGGGACCATGTCGTGGTGTCGGTGGCGGACGATGGTTCAGGCATGTCCGACGAAGTGCTGGCGCGGGTCTTCGAGCCATTCTTTACGACAAAGGCCGTGGGCAAGGGCTCCGGCCTGGGCCTGAGCCAAGTGTACGGCTTGGCGAAACAGTCCGGGGGCGGCGTCACGATCGACACCGCGATCGGGAGGGGCACGACAATAAGAATCTTTCTGCCTCGCGCCGACGCAACTCCACAGAAGGAGACAGTCCCAGACACGGCTATCAGCGCGGCGCCGCTCCCTGACACCACCATTCTGGTCGTCGATGACGACGACGCAGTCAGGGCCGTAACGTCCGGAATACTGGTCGATCTAGGCTATCGTGTCATCGAAGCCGGCAGCGGGGGCGCGGCCTTGGATATGTTCGATCAGCACCCTGACATTCAAGCCGTCGTGTTGGATTTCGCCATGCCGGGCATGAACGGCGGAGAGGTCGCTCGCGAGATGACTGTCCGAAGGCCAGGCCTCCCGATCATCTTCGCGACGGGCTATGCTGATATCGAAGGCTTGGCTGCGACGACCGAGGATCGGATCATTCGCAAGCCGTTCGATCAAAGCGACTTAGCCCGAAAACTTTCGCTGGCGCTTGGCTGAGTCCCAGCAGAACACCTCTATGTCCAAAACGAGTCGAAGGCGGACCCCGCCGCACGCCCGATGTTGGAGCCTCACCGCCCGCCTGAATGTCGCGTTATTGCCATCCCGCCAATGTCTGATCCTGGCGCATCTGCGCTGTTTGGAGCGTATCGTGCGGAGGGGGCGTTGATCTTGGGAGGTGGCCATGAGCCAGCCCGATCTATTTCGTTTACCCCGCAAACCCTGGAACGCTGGTCGAATGACCGGAGCGAAGGCCCCGCTCAAGCCAAAGCACATCTGGGCGATCCGTCAGCACCT
>NZ_JABBJE010000013.1 GCF_014218725.1 Brevundimonas huaxiensis | reverse complement strand
AGGTGCTGACGGATCGCCCAGATGTGCTTTGGCTTGAGCGGGGCCTTCGCTCCGGTCATTCGACCAGCGTTCCAGGGTTTGCGGGGTAAACGAAACAGATCGGGCTGGCTCATGGCCACCTCCCACGATCAACGCCCCCTCCGCACGATACGCTCCAAACAGCGCAGATGCGCCAGCAGCGGACCTTTGGATCCAGTCGAAAACCTGACGTTGACGCGAGGACAGATCGAGCGTCGATCACCTCTTCGACGCTAGCCCGAGGGTCAACGACAGCATGGCGAGACAGACCGCGCTCGAAAGTACGAGAGCGAGCGTCACCGAGACATCCAGCGCCAGTGCGAAAACCACTGGCGCCCCGGCCTGAAGGTAGCGGGCCGGCGTCAGCACCATCGCCTGACGGACGGCATAACGGTCCGGCCCATATATCTGGAGCGGTAAGACGCCCGACGCCACGGACAGCAGGCCGTTCCCGAGGCCTTGACCGATAGGCAGCAAGACCACGGCCTTGCCCGCCGTCGCGAGCGCCGTGAGAGCGCCGACGGGGTGAAAAAGGCAGGCTAGGCGCACGGTCGTCAGCGGATGGGATTTATGGAGCACGACGAGGTCGAATACCCGCGCGACGATCGCGCTCATCGCCATCAGTCCCGCGGCCCACGGCGCGTCCGTCGTTGTCATGCCGAGGCCCGCCAGAATGCGCGGGAGGTGCGCCCCCATAGCGGTTGAGACCACCCAGGCCCCCGAGAACAAGCCAGCGAGCTGAAGCATCTTTCGGTCCCACACGATGCAATCAGCCTTCGCGGTTTCCGCAGAAACGTCGCCGCCCCTCAGTCGGCGCGGCACGAGGGCGAGGGTCAGGGGCAGGCACAGCAGGAGATGAGCCAGAGCCCAAGAGCCACAGGCGAGGCGCCAATCTCCGGCTTCCAGCAGCGCCCGGCTTATCGGCCAGCCAAGCCCTCCGCCGAGCGCCCCGATAAGGGATACGGCGGTGATCCCCCGGCGCGCCTCGGTCCCTCGAAGTTCCACAAGGATGGCGAACGCCGTGCCGTAGAGACCTGAGCCCATGCCGACGCCGAGGAGCGTGACTCCAAGCCAGAGCCCGAACGGGCCCCGAGCAGTACACATGACCAGGAGCGCCACGGCGAAGGCGACATGAGCGAACGCCTGGACAGTGCGTCCGCCGCGTTTCTCGATCGCTCGCCCCGCGAAGGGCGTAAGAACGGCCGAGAGGAGAAAGGCCGCGGAAAGCGCGGCGAAGAGGCGGGCCGGCTGTCCACCCGCTGCGTCGGCCATCGGATCCGCAAGGACCCCCAAGAGATAATAGCTCGAGGCGAAGGCGACCATCTGGCCGAAACCGAGCGTCGGAACGAGGAGCCAATTGCGCATGCCGCGCAGTCGCCTGCTTGTGGCCGCCAAGGAAGCGACTTATCGACATCGGGGTGTTCGAAAATCTCACAAGCCCGAGGGGGCTGCCCTCCCTCAACGCCCTGAGGGCGTTTGAAGCGATGGCGCGATTAGGCGGCGCCACCCGCGCGGCGGCTGACCTACACGTGACACACAGCGCCGTCAGTCGGCAGGTGAAGGCGCTGGAGGCATGCTTAGGCGTGCGCCTGTTCGAGGGACCCAGATCACGTCTACAACTGACCGCCGCAGGCCGCGAACTGCTCGCAGGGCTCACGCCCGGTTTTGATGCGCTCAGCGAAGCCGTCCGTCGCGTGCGTGTGCGCGCAGGCGTTACTATCGCCATCCACAATAGTCTGGCCGTGAAGTGGCTCATTCCGCGACTCGGAGACTTTGAACGGTGCCACCCCGACCTGACCCTCGAACTTTCCGATTTGCCCGTGGAGGCTGTGCGTGCGCGAGACGCTGACCTGGTCGTCCGCCTGCTCGACGGTCCCCGGCTGCTCGATCCCGAGGTCCATCCCCTCGCGGAGAACCGGGTCGGCGTCGTGGTCGCCGCCGGGCTGGAGGATCGGTTGGCGGAGTTGCCGCGACTAGTGGCCGCCAGTCACGCGCGCGGATGGACGGACTGGGAGCAGGCCACAGGCATCGCCGTCCCCCATGATCGAACCCGATCGTTCTCCCATCTCCATCATGTGCTAGACGCGACGGTTTCCGGACTAGGAGCTGCGGTGCTGCCTTGGCATCTCGTGGTTGACGCCGTTCGAAGCGGAGAGCTCGTTGCGCCCTGGGGCTTTATTCCCGATGGTGGCCAGCTGGTCGCCGTCGGATCAGAACATGCTTCGGCCGCAGTCCGCCGGACCATTCTCTGGCTTCGCGCCCAGGGAAGCGGCGAGCCCGCCTCCAGTGAGGACGCGAAGTAGGAGCGGCTTGGTTGCGCCACTAGCGGTAATCCTGATCCCGCCTGAGAGCAGACCTCGTGACTTAACGTGCCAACCCGCCGCTAGGGTGACCAAGATCAGCGACATTTCGTGTGGTTAAGAAGAGAATTTCCATACGACACAGCCATCGGTTAGCTTTGCTGCATGTCGGGGCAAGAAACCAACACTACGGCTGAAGTGCCGCATATCCGCCTGCTGACCATCAAACGGTTTCGCGGGATAGAGGAACTGACTTGGCGTCCAGCCAAGGGTGTCAACGTGATCCTGGGTGGTGGGGATGCCGGGAAGACCACCATCCTCGAAGCGATTGCCTTGCTGCTCAATCCGACCAACGCGACCGGTTTGAGCGACTCCGACTACTGGCAACGCAACCACGAAAACGGCTTCGAGATCAGCGCGACGATGTCGTTGCCGCTCGCGACCGGTATTGCAGAACAGCGCAAAGCTGCTTGGCCTTGGGAGTGGGATGGGGAGAACGCGAAGCTCCCCGCATTGGTCGCTGACGACCCACCGCCGACCGACCTCGTCTATTGTGTGCGCGTGGTTGGCACCCCGGACTTCGAACTCGTCTACGAAATTAGCCAGCCCGACGACACGTTTGATCACTTCTCCGTCGCCGTGCGCCGCAAGATCGGCGTGGTCCGATTGACAGGTGATGATCGCAACGACCGCGATCTTCGGCTGGTTCAAGGCTCCGCTCTAGAGCGTCTTCTCAACGACAAAACACTCCGAGCGAAACTCGGCCAGAAGGTTGCGGAGAGCGATGTCGAGGATGCCCTCAAGCCCGAGGCAGAACAGGCCTTGGATGACCTCGACGATGCGTTCGTGAAGCGCAACCTGCCAAGTGGCTTGGGATTAGGCCTCGTGGGTGGCCCCGGTTTTTCGCTAAGCGCATTGGTCGGCCTGACAGCTGAGAAGAATGAGGTCGAGCTTCCACTATCCAGTTGGGGGGCAGGCACCCGGCGACTAGCTGCCCTAGAGGTCGCTAACGCGCATCAGGTAGCGCACCCAATCACGGTCGTTGATGAGATCGAGCGTGGTTTGGAATCCTATCGACAGCGCGTCCTCGTCGAAGAGCTAATCAGCAGTCCATCCCAAGCTTTCGTCACGACACATAGCGCCGCCGCCGTGAATGCCGCGAAGGGTGCCGAGCTTTGGTACATGGATGCGAATAGCGCGATCGGGCATTTGCCGTCGTCTTTGGCCCCTCAGCGCGAGCGCGACCCGGAAACCTTTCTTGCCCGTCTCGCAATCATTGCGGAGGGTAAGACCGAGGTTGGCTTTGTCACCGAGCTCCTCAATCGTGCACTTGGCAGTGATATTCGCCGTCAGGGGATTTGGGTCAGTGATGGGGGCAGCAACTCTGAGACTTTGACTGTCCTGAGGGCGCTCACCAAAAGCGGCTTGGCTTTCGGCGGGTTTGCTGACGATGAAGGAACTGATGGTGCAGCATGGCAGGCGGTGAAAATCCGACTCGGTGACCTACTATTGAGGTGGAAGGCAGGCTGCCTTGAATCAAACGTCATCGCTCACGTCCCTGACGATAAGCTGGAAGCGTTCATTCAAGATGGAGATGGTCATTCGGGCGAGCGTCTACGGACTATGGCCGACCGGCTGGGCTTGCCTGACACATCGATAGAGGATCTGCGGGAGCAGGCGCCCGACTTCCGACAGCTCATCATTGACGCTGCCACTGGCGCTTCTCACCCCCATCCCGAAGCCACTAAGGATGAGAAAAAGGCTTGGAAGAAACACGGCCAGCGGTGGTTCAAATCGCGCACAGGCGGGAAAGAGCTGGCTGAAAAGGTGTTTGCCTTCGGCCTATGGCCCAGCCTCGCCGACGAGCTTCTTCCCTTTGTAAACGCCGTTCGACGTGCCGTCGGTCTTGAAGACATCACATCGGTGGCTTGATGAGCGATAAGTCAGTCGCAGAGGCACTTCGCTCCGACGCACGGCTCGTTGTGGTGGAAGCACCGGGAGGCTGCGGCAAGACCTACCAAGGAGCTGAGTTTGCACGAGACGCCGCCCCAGCCCTTGGGGGTGGACGGCTCCTTATCCTCACGCACACAAATGCAGCCTGCGACGTGTTTGCGAACCGGACGAAGGGCATCGGCGGCTCTACCGAAATCAGGACAATCCATGGCCTCATCACCGAGATCGCAGGGGCCTATCACAAAGCCCTCGGCCTACCTCCTGATGTAGGTGCCTGGGCTCGCCGAAACGACGGCTACGACCAGCTCGCCTCAAAAGTTGCAGCACTCCTCGCACGCAAGACTTTCGTCGCGACCAGCCTCGCCAGCCGATACCCTGTCATCATCTGCGATGAACATCAGGACGCCGACGCGGATCAGCACGCGATCATTATGAGCCTGCACGCCGCCGGGGCACGGCTTCGCGTTTTTGGCGATCCCATGCAACAGATCTACGGGGCGAGGGCCAAAGCGCGAGACATCGAAGCGGCGAGCAAACGTTGGACCGCGCTCATAGAGGCCGCCTGCAGATTTGAGGAACTAGATCATCCTCATCGCTGGGATACGGGCGAGCCGGAACTCGGGCAGTGGATACTCCAAGCTAGGAAAGCGCTGAAGTCCGGAGGCCAAGTCAACCTTGCTGGGGATTTGCCGCGCGGCCTGACAGTTCATGTCGCGGAGAACACCGCCCGAACCGCCTTGGGGTTCGCTACGGATGGCGGCTCTTCGCCCGCGATTTATCGGCGCAGCAGGCTCGACCAGATGTTGGTTTTGACCGGCGCAAATGATACATGCACTTCGCTCCGCGCCTTTTTTGGACGCCGGATTCCTATTTGGGAGGGGCACGTTCGAGACCATCTGGGCGCGCTTGTTATCTCCGCAAAAGACCACGCTGGCGATCCCGGAAAACTGGCGGAGGCGACCCTTGAGTTTTTGCAGAATGTCGGCGGAGGCTTCACGCCAAGCGGTCAGGGAAAAATTCTAGTCGCTGACGCGGGCAATGGCTGCACGACGAGAAGGAAAGGCATGCCCGAACTCGTTCAGTCGATGGCGCGGCTTATCGTTGATCAGCCCGACCATAAGGGAATTGCCGCCGCGCTTGGCCGGCTACGCGCCTTGAAGGCCACTGAGGCGTCATTCGCTGACGTTCATATCCACCACGCGAGAGAGCTGTCGGAGGCAATCCACCTCGGATCATACGACGATCCCGATGATGGCTTTGCTGAAATCGCTCGCCGGCGAACCCACGCGCGTCCACAGGTACCGGACAGAGCGATCAGCACGATTCACAAAGCGAAGGGGCTGGAGTTCGACAACGTCATGGTCATGCCGTGTAACCGCTCCTCGTTCGGCGACACTACAGCTGCTAGAGCCAAGCTCTACGTTGCTATGAGCAGGGCAAAGCGCACACTGATGCTTGTTGTCTCAGATGCTCAGGCGAGCCCACTTTTCATCCTCTAACCCGCGGCACTCGACCAACTCGACTTTGGTGCTGCTCACAGTGAGTCAGTCCCAAGGCGGAAGTTTTCAGGGGCACGTCATCCGGCGACAGAGGCGTTAAGCCCTTTGACGCCCGCGCCATAGCTCGCCGCCCTGTACCGAAGACGCATCACAGACTGTCGTTCGTTATGCGATCTGGACATTCGGGCCTCACCGCTTGATTCAGGGTCATGCTCTCTATTCACTACCCCCATCTGATGACTCACCTGCAGTTGTTCCGCTACGGTTTGATGCCGATCATCGCGACTGTTGGCGAGCATTTTCTCATCATCAAAGCGACCAAGGAGGGGATCCTTGCCGCGCGTCAGAAGAACGGATTCAAGATTTATCTCCTTTCCGAGGCGCCCGGGCGGTTTCTCGGCCTGGTCACCGCATTCTTCGATGACCATGACCAACCGCTTACCCTAATGACCGCTCTCTTCGACGGTGACGAAATGACTGGCGACATCGAGGCGGTCCTCAGTCAGCCCGAGTTCAAGGTCTATTTCGTCGACGAGCAGAATCGCGAGCTTCTCGGTATTAGCGTCGCAAACTGCGACGCTGGCCGCTTCCGCGAAACTATGGCGCGGGCCGCCTTCGAGCCGTTCGACCTCGACACCTATGGCGAGGTCGTCGCGCGTCTTAGTCAGCGGTTCTCGATCCGCGACGGGATCGATGACGAGGCGGCTTTCGTCCTCTCCGTTCAGGAGCACCTTTATCCCGAGGACCTTGTCATCATGGACACCCGGCTCGCCGCGAACAGTTTCAACGGTGCCCATCAGCGACCGGCTGTCACGCAACTTGTTCGCGAGGATCCGGGGCCGGCTCAGGAACGTGATATCGCGGTAATGCTGGGCCGCGTGTTTCCACCCGAAAACATCTTTCTGAATCCGTTTCGGTCTGACACCGACAAGGAGCTGTGTGACCTTTTGGTCGTCACCGACAAAGTGATGCTGTTCATCGAAGCCAAGGACAGTCCCAATACCCCGGCTTCGCTGGACCGCTCGCTGGAACGCAAGCGGCAGACCATCCAGAACCAGATCATCAAAGCCACGAAGCAGTTGAAGGGCGCGCTCTCCTATGCCCGCAGCGCCGATGGCGTGGTGATCAAGTCCGCCCCCGAGCCGCTGCACATGGCGCTGGCGGGACGTCAGCTCCTTGGCCTCGTCGTCATTCGGGAAATGTTCGACGACAGCCAGGTCGCCAACAGTGAGCCGATCCTCGACATGGTCGATCAACTCCAACTGCCTTTGATGCTAATCGACTATCCTGGGCTGCACATGATTTCGTTGAACCTCCGGACGCCAGCGCGGTTTGTGGGCGCGCTCCACAATCTATTCGACACCGCCATGGAACAGGGTCAGTTCCCGCGATCGGTATGGAGCGCGCCGCCGTTGACCGAGTAGCGGACCTCGTCGCTGCAAGTCCGCCTTCGCATCCGCCGTTCAAGACAACGCCGGCGGCGGCGCGCTTATCCAGATGGCATCCGTCCACCGAAGGAAGTCCGACCCATAGGCCGGTTACGACGGGATATGTAGCATGGCCCCAGAAGCAGACGTTCCGAACCGCCGCTACGAGTCAGAAGCGGCCATAACTGACTACGCTGTGCTCGGTTTCCTCAATTGGGGCAACGCTCGAATGAACTCTCGCTGTCCGGTGGAGCCCGCTGGCAAAGCGCAGCGAGGTGATTTCGATCAATCCTAAACGAGATGCGTCATGAGAAACCGCCACAACATCGTGGGAAGCGAAGTCGGTCGTCCCCGTCGTCTTTATCTCAACCGGATGGTGAAGTTCGGAACCAACAGTGACGCCTCAAGACGGGTCTGGCCTGTAGCAATGGTGCTTGCTTCAATGGCGTTCTTCATCATCATGTGGTTGGGTGCCTGGTGGTGACTGAGGCTAAATCCCACCCGACACCGCTTCCCGTTATTGGCACATTGGGACCGTCGTCGCTGTCGTAGTTCTGAGCGCGATTTCAGTATATGCCAGCCGTCGATACCTTGAGCGGTCACTGGATGAGTTCTTTGAAACCATACTTCATTTCTCGGATCACGATTGAGTGGGTCACAGCTGATTCCCAGAAGGTTTAGGGTTGGCTTTTTCTCTCCGTGTTCGCCTTACCTAAGCTTTAGGCCTCGCCTTCGACACAGAAGCTTTTGTGGAGGTGGAGCGCGAACTCATTGATCACACACCAGCGTGGGGATGACGTAGGTCCTCACAACACCACAGCGGCGCCGCAAAAGGCATGCACTGCTCGGCCACCAAGACGGCATTACGGCCTTAACGCAATGCAGCGCATCGAAGTCGCCCACGCGCGACCCCGAAACGCTCTATGAGCCTCTCCTATTCAGTGGTGGCCTAAGGCTGATCAGCGATGGGGATATCGTCGGCGCAACTCTCGTGACACGAGAAGGCGGATCATGAACGATGACAAAGGCGCGCGTGAGGCGATAGACATTTCTCTTCTTAATGCGACAGGTAGAACATGACATGCGCATCCGTGTTGTTTTCCCGCCTCCTCTGAAACGTCAGTCTTTGGACGTAAGGCCGTGAGTTGTCTACCGTTTACGTCCCGTTTCTGTCGTAGGACCTTCTTTATCTAACACAATGCCGGCTAATGGGATGCCAGGTTTAATGGTGGAGGACGAACTACTTTGCCAAAGGCGAAACTCGAATTCCCTTCTTCACGGCTTCGTCGCACAAGCGGCTGATCATTGCGTAGATCATACGGTTCTTCAGCCGTCCCATGTTGAATTCGGCCGCCAATGCGAGTGCGGCGCGCTTCGTCATCCCTGTCGCCGATCGCTCTTCCCGGACCGATCCTAGAAAACAGATCGCATCGTGGATGGCCTGTTGTTCAAGGCGTTCATCATGCGACAAACGCTGAAACGACGATCTTGCCTCAATCGCGTCAATGCAGGATCGCCAAGCCGCTAACCGTCGGACCTGGTTCACGGCTTCACTTGTGGTCTTGCCGCTACGCTTGGGTTCGGGCTCGGGGGGAGGCAGAACGTGGAAAATCATCGACGAATCCAGCCATTCCGTGGATGCGCCGATCTCGTGGGCTTTGAATGGATCATCAAGCAGCTCTTGAAGTTTCATAAGATTTCCTTTCGTCAGAACAATGTGATGTAGAGTCGTTCAGGTCGCTGATGACGAGCGGCCGCCGCGCGCCAGTGCAGCGCCGACATCGGATTGATAATCAGGCCGATGATGGCCGTAGACGCGTTCGAGAGTTCGAGGGGTCATACCCAGGTATTGAGCCGCCTTACGCGTCGGCACGTCAGCTTCCATCAGCCAAGTCGCCGCCGTGTGGCGATGCCAGTGGGGCGTGACGGTTTTTGGAAGGCCGGCATCCTTGACGATGCCCGAATATCCCTTGCGGATGCGACCTTGGATCGCACGCGCGCCATGGTGCAAGACGGTCTCGATCGGCGGAAGGCCTTGCCGCACCCGTTCCACGTTCAATGCATCATCCTGCCGACGCCAGCGTTCCATATGCCGAAGAAGGCGCAGCGGGATCCGAAACATTGGACGGCGTTTTGTCGGCCGGTCCGCCTCGTTGCGACCCCGCCGGAAAATCCAACCCCGCTCCAGGTCCACCCAGGCGCTGTCATCCGACGGCGACCAACGCAATTTTGGCAACACGCCAGGCCGAGTGCCGGTGTAGATCCCAAGAAGAACGAACCGCGGAAGGTGCTTGCGGTTTGACTTCGTCGATGCCGTCGTCGCAATCCACTTGCCGCCAGCTCGGCGCCAGCCTCGCGCAGCGCGCAACAGCGCGGACACATCATCACGGCTTAAGGCATCACGCGGCCCTTCAACTTTCGATGGATAGGTGAAGATCACCCGGCGCGTCAGAGGGTATTCGGCTGCCCAGTAGGACACTGCCGCGGACAGATCTTCCAGTTCTCTGCGGGCGGCGGCCGGCGTAACACAACGTGCAAGCGACGCATCTTTGAAAGCCTTGATCGGCTGCTGCGCCCGATAGGTGATGTAGGCCTGACACGAGCTGCGTCGGATCGCGCCCAAGGTCTTCCCACCCCACCACGTCAGCACGGCCGAGAGCCGTCCAGACAGACTGACAGGATCCGCGACCCGAGGGCCTCTCTCTCGCGCGTAAAGAGCGACCACATCATCAATGAGCACCTCCTCCGGCGCCTGCGCACGATCGTTCGACCGCGAGGCCGCTTCGCGTTCGCTCAGGTACTCAGCAAGGAGCGTTTCAGCTTCGCCAAGGCGTTCTGGGCCGCAGCCCGTGCTGACACTCTTCGCGCCGTCTCTGATGAAGTAGACCGGGGCGATTGAACGGCCGGTACGGGCGTCGATACGGCCGGCTCGCAAGTACAGACGGACGCCTTTTGCCGGCCTACCCATGTGCGCAACTCAAAAAGCGCACGAAGGGCGGCAGGTGTGACGAAAAGGCGTCCAGCCACTTTTGCGGCACGCAGATTGCCGTTCCGGATTTCGGTTCGCAGTGAAGTGACCGTAAGCGGACCATCTGGGAAGAAGACCGCGATCGCTTCCACAAGCGTGAGAGGCTCTTCATCACGCCAGTCGCTCGGATTGGGACGACGGCTCGCTCGTCCGGGAAGATTTGGCGATAGCGGGTTGGGTTCCACATGCTCACCATGCGGTTCCGCCGCCATGATATCCGATAGTGTTAAACCAGCCCGAAGAGACGGGCGCGAGGAGGTTTGGCCGCAGGAAAACCACAAGCGACTCGTCTATCCAGCGGTTGATGGCGACTTCGTCGGCGCTCCCGCTGATCGCTGCGTCAATACCGATAAGCCAACACACCCCTTGGCGAAGGATGGACCCCGTTGCTGGTCCGCAAAGATGACGGGCAAGCAGCTGGCGTACGCAATCGCTGGACGCTTCGGCGAACATCAGTTCACCTGCCAAAACTATAGTGAGGTGATCTGGGCTTGGACCGCGCGCAGCAATACTGGTTCGCAATGTGAATAACACGGTCCCTGGAACCGACGCTGGCGGGTTGTCCCGCAGACATGCTGGATGGAAACCTTCATTATCAGTCATACAAAGCTCCTTCGCAGACGACCCCATAGACACCGGGGCCAGTTTTTGTGTAACGGTCAGAATTGTGAGTATTTTCGATTTTGGTTAGACAGACATGGCCCGCCTTCCCGCACTCATTGACGCCCTTGCCGCCGCGGATGGACGCCCGCGACGCAGCGTCGACCACGTCGCTCGCGAGGTACGCGAAGCAGGATTTATTCAGACCACCAAGAGAGGTCGCGGCGCGGCCGAAATGACGTCCCTCGATGCAGCCTACCTTCTGCTCGGACTCTACGGCGCGGCGACCCCGGCGGACGCCAAGGCAGCGGCGCAGGAAATGGCCGAGTTTCGCAACATCGTTCCAGGCAGCGTCTGTCCCGAGCTCGAAGCGATCCGGGCAGCCCCCAACTTGCTCCACGCTTTGGCAGCCTTGATTGAACTGTCGCCGCTGTTTGCTCCGCCGGACTCTCTTGCCGATAATTTCATGGAAATCGGTGGAGAGGCGCGCCACCCAGAGCTTTTGCCGAAGGGTTGGACAGTCCATCTGACTTTCATGCGTCCCGTTGTCTCGGTCTGGCTGGCATTGGCACGGCCGGATCCTTCCGAGGAACAAGGATACTGTGAGATTATTTTCGTCTTCGATGGCAAAACACATCCCGCCCCGCCCCGCCGCCCGTTCGTAACGATCAAAACACGGGTCAATGGTGGCGTAATTCGCGCGGTGCATCATAGCCTGTACGGCTCCGACACTGGCTTCAAGACCCTGAAGGGCTGAACATCCGCAACGGCGATGGCAACCACATGCGTTTTCGCCCACGACGCACCAATCAAAGAGACGCATAGGCAGCCACCTCTGCTGGGGTTAAAGGCTGCTCGGGCTTGCGATGCCCAAGAAGCTTGTGTCGTGCTCCCTCGATCAGCAAAGTGCCTGACGTGTTTGCGTCCCGCATGGCTTGGCGTCGACCCATGGCTTGAACAGCCGTTAGTTCATCTTGCGATAGGTGTCCGTCGTCGAAACATTTGGCGCAGGTTTGGCGTGGCGTTAACGGAGAGCGGGCCTCGTCAGGGGTTGGCTTTTAGGCGGCGAGCTTGCGGTGCTGCAAGCGGCGATGTTCGATGGTCTGTTTCTTGATGGCGGCGCGCTGGGCGTGGATCTGCCGATCGCGGCCAAAGTAGGCATCTGCGGGCGTCACATTGCCCAGGCTTTCGTGATAGCGCTGGTGGTTGTAGTGCTCGATGAAGGCTTCGATCTGGGCTTCGAGATCGCCGGGCAGGTAATAATTCTCCAGTAGGATGCGGTTTTTCAAGGTCTGGTGCCAGCGCTCGATCTTGCCCCGTGTCTGGGGGTGAAAGGGGGCGCCGCGCACGTGGCTCATGGACTGGGCCTCGATATAGGCGGCCAGTTCGCCCGCGACATAGCTCGGGCCATTGTCCGAGAGCAGGCGCGGCATGTGCAGCACGGTGGCGCTGTCACAACCTGATGCGGCCAGCGCCAAGTCCAGCGTGTCGGTGACATCGCCCGCCGTCATGGTGGTGCACAGCTTCCACGAGATGATGTAGCGGGAATAGTCGTCGAGCACGGTTGAGAGGTAAACCCAGCCCCAACCGATCAGCTTGAAATAGGTGAAGTCGGTCTGCCACATCTCGTTTGGTCGCATCGTCTTGGTGTGGAACTCGTCGCGGGCCTTGATGACGATATAGGCTGGGCTGGCGATCAGATCCTGTGCCTTGAGCAGGCGATAAACCGTGGCCTCGCAGACAAAGTACTGCTTCTCATCGGTAAATTTGGTGGCCAACTCGCGGGGCGAGAGTTCGCTTTCCTCCAGCGCCATGTCGATGATCTGTTTGCGCACATTCTCGGGCAGCCGGTTCCATACCCGGCTTGGCGCCGAGGGGCGGTCTTCCAGCGCCTCAGGCCCACCATCAAGGTAGCGGGCATACCAGCGGGCAAAGGTGCGGCGTGGGATGCCCAGTTTCTCCAGCGTCTGTCGGGTGGGCAGATGGGATTGCTCGACGAGGCGGATGATCTCGAGCTTTTCTGCGGCGGGATACCTCATTCTTGGTCGCCCCCATCCGCGATCATGCTTTTTTTAAGCAGGCGGTTCTCGAGCGTCAGGTCGGCCACGCATTCCTTGAGAGCCAGTGCTTCACGGCGCAGATCCTTGACCTCGTCACTGGTGGCGGCACGGGCCGTGTCCCCGGCCAGACGGCGTTTGCCAGCCTCAAGGAATTCTTTTGACCAGGAATAATACACGCTCTGGGCGATGCCTTCGCGGCGGCACAGTTCAGCGATGCTCTCCTCGCCGCGCAGGCCTTCGAGCACGATGCGGATTTTATCCTCGGCCGAGAAATGCCGGCGTGTGGCACGGCGAATATCTTTCACCACCACCTCGGCGGGCTTCTTGGTGGGCTTGGCAGCCAATTTTGGGCTGGAGGGATTGGGTCTCATCTGCGTTCCTTACGTCACTGCGACGAGACCCAATCCCTCCATTATCCGCAACCCCAGATCTGTGCCAAAGGCGCTGACGCCGAACACTTATACGTTGACCAATTTCCCACTGCGTAAGGATAAACTTGGCGAGACCCTCCTCGTTATTTCGCAACATCTCCGTCACAAGGCAGTAGACGTCAGCCTCCTTCCAGAGTTGAATTTTCGCCTTCGGTGGCCTGGCTGTTGATGTGATCACCAGATGCGCAGGCCGCAGTCCCTCTCGGATGGCCATTGACGCCAGGGCGCGAAGCTCTCTGTACAACTCACGGCGCGAATATTTGGAGCTGACTTCCAACATCAGCGCACGCTCGAACTCGCTTTGTGGCGAAGTTGCGAGATCAAGACCCATGCCCTCGGACATAATCACAAGTCGCTGTTGCAGCAGCTCATAATTATCTTGAGTGCGCGTCGAGTTGCCATGCCACTTCTCGGAAGAGCGACGCAGAGCGATGACGGTCCGCCAAGTCTCAAGCGACGCCTTTTGGATTCCAGCCGGTTGGACCGGGTCGGCATTTGCGTAACCCACGCCTGCACGAGCTTTGCAGAGGTCGGTGTAGAGGATGTCGGCTTGCCGGCGGAGCTCAACTTCTTCTTCAGGAGCCAACTGCGCCATATCGATGCCGTCCTGCCCTTCAAGAAAGAGAGGACGAGACTTCGGCCAGCCGACAGGACGAAGCCGCTCGGGGACAACAAAACGTAAGCGCGAACGACCGTCGCTGCGCTTACGCTCCTCAATGTAATAGCCAATCTTGGTTTTCATGTTCCTCCTGTGGGCCTAGCCCGTGCAAACCACCTCGGATTCTGACCAGCAGTCAAAATTATCGCCTCATCTATTTCTGACTGTCGGTCAGAGATCAAGGTCATCGATCGTGTTTGGCTCGCATCCTGGCGATTCGTTGCACAATTGCCACATCCAACGCTTGGGGTTCGATCGGCCAGCGCTCGTCCAAAGCTGACTTGATCGCCTTGGCGCAGAACAGCGCCTCGCGAGCGTGATCAATCGGTTTCGGCAGCCGCCCTGAGGCCACTCGCCGCCAAAGCGTCGCGCGGGAAAAACGAGCGATCCGACAGACCTCAGCGGTCGTGAGGCGTGTTCGCACCTCCTCGTCAGGATCGATCGCTGTAGCGTCCCTGCGATCGCTGATATGCGTGTCGCCCATCAGTTGAGACTACCGGGCTTAAACGACAAGCCTTGGCACCGCCGCCGCAGCATCATCATCACTTCCGCGCCGGCCGTCCCCTGACGCGCGGCGATATTGAGTGGGGGCTGCTCAGCGCGGATTAGCTGACTTTCCTTGGCGCGCGCGCCGGTCGCCGGACGGATTGCGACCGAGACATGATCTCCGATCCAACGGCTGAGCGTCTGCTCGCTCGCGGGCTCGAACCCGAAGTAGGATTGTCGCGGAATCGGACGAGCCTCAAGGCCCAACTGTTCAGCCAACACCGCGCCAAGCGACATTCGAAAGGTGGATCGACACGTGTCGTCTGATAGATGGCATTTGATCCGCCGACGCAGACTGTCTTCAGAGGCGCCGATGTAGAGAACAGCGCGGCGCCCAAGTCGGACGGGTTCGAGCTTCAGCCCAGCCTGGTCGAGCGCCGGCTCAAGGGCTTCGGGATGATCAAGAAGCAACGCGTACAGTCCAGGGACGTCCGGGATCATCATGGGATTGCGCCGCATCGCACTGACGGGCTGAATCATGTAGGAAGACAAGGAAGACACATAAACTCCTTTTGCTGATATGAACGTTTTTTGTTCACTATCGAAGTCATTAGCACCCACTTTCGCGATGGTCAATATTCATTCAAGTGAACGTAATTTGCCCAGCAGGACGCAGCTGAAAGCCGCGCGTGCAGCGCTGGACATGACGGTCAAGACCTTGGCGGAGGAAGCGACGCTAGGCGTTAGCACCATCAGGCGCGCTGAGGACGATGGTCTTGAGGTTTTGACGCCTGCAAACGCCCGCAGGCTGATCGATACCTTTTCGCGCCTTGGGGTGTTGTTCCTCGATGCCAACGAAGATGGCCCTGGGATACGGATTCGCCAGCGCTGAAATCCTACGAAGGATCTGCCCAGACTGTAGCGCACCGTAGGGCTTTTGCGCGCCGGTCGCGATCGGCGCGCGCGACTGCGCCGGTTCGAGCGCCTGAAATCGCCGCCCGAGCCGAGAGACCCATCCGACTACATTCCAACCAATTCTGACGGGCCTTAGAGCCCGTTCCGGAGTCGGAGTCCGTCGCGAGTCCGTCATCGCGCTATGGCTGAAGCCATTTGCGAGCAATTACGTGAATTTTGAGCGCGTTATCGATGGGGTGCGCACCCCGGTCGAACCTATAGGTCGTGGGTTTCCGGCCCGCCAGAGATCAACAATATCAACGCCTTAAGGAGGGCCTACAAATTCGAACTGACGCACAACGCTTCAATCAGCCTCAGGCTGACGCAACCCAGTCCGTCGCCAGCTGCGACGCCTATTGACGACTTCCATATCAAAGGACACTAACCATGAGCTCCGGCATTTTGCACAACTTGGCACAGGCCACGCACAAGACCGCTAATCACCATGACGCTGCATTCCGCTTCTGGATGGGCGTCGGCCTTCTCTGCGGGTTGTCACTTCAAAATGACTACGACGGCATCTTCATTGCTACCGACGCAGTGGCCGATTTCAATCTCACCGGCACGCCTTGGACCATGGATGTGCCCCTGGTGCGCAACGCTTCGGGTGCTGTCATCGACATTTTGCACGAGGAGGCGGGCTACGCTGGCCACACCTGGGTCGAAGTCGCCCGCGAAATCGCGCTTACCACCGATCCCGAGGTTCGGCTCGTAGCGATCGAGGCTGCAACACTGCGCATGGTAGTTGATGGCGACGACCGCCTGGAAGACCTATTGGAGAAGCTGATGACCGTCCGTCGAGACGGATTGGGTGTCGAAGCCCTTGACCCATCGCTGTCTGTTGAGTGCTGCGATTCGAAGGTGATCGCGCTCAGTCTCCTGCCCCGCTGAACTACCATGAAAAGACAGTTGCCAATGAACCGCATCAAACGCACGTATGGTCAGCCTCTGTCGCCAGATGGCCCATGGATGACCAATCCTTTCACTGCCGTGATGTCGCCGACTGCAGCGGTCAAGCGCGCAGGCGCATATTCATGCCCAGTTTATCTAGGGCTGCTGGTCCAATTGCCCGATCCTGACGGGGTTGGAGCAGTCGAGCTGATCCACGCTCAATATCTCCGCCAGCTTGTCGAACTCGCCCCACGCAGCACAAACCACTTCACCATTCCACGGCCCGTGATGTTCGATCTTCACGGGTGCCCGCCAGTGGTCGGGACTGCATTGTACGACCCCGAGGGTACGCTGGAGAGCTACGGCGTTCTTTGCAGCTCACGCATATCCAAACGGCCCGCAACAACGGTCGAATTCGCCTCGCATCAACTCCTGATTAAGAAGCCGCGGGTGCGGGTCTGAGCCCGCCCGGGCACGCTACGATCGCTCAGCGTCCCCGATTACTGACCAGCCCTTCACTAACTGCGCAGGACCCAGATAAGGACCTGTGTAGCGTTCGCTACAAAATCAGTAGCCTCATTACCTCATCGTTTTGTAGCGGCCGCTTTGAAATCAGCTGTACGTAGGGAAGGGGTTTTGTAGCATTCGCTCATGAAAACTGTGCCCGTTAGGAGCGAATCGATGGCTAAAGCAACCAGCGTTCTTGGACGCCCAAGGGGTTTCGACGAAGACGCCGCGCTAGAGCGCTCAATGCTCATGTTTTGGCAGGTAGGGTATGACGGCACATCTGTGAGGGATCTTGGAACGGTTATGGGCGTGGGCCAAACCAGCCTCTACTCGGCCTTTGGTGATAAGGCTTCGCTCTACCTGGCTGCCATCAAGCGCTTTGAGATCACCCAAGGCGTCTTGAGCATGAGCCGCGTTGAAGCGGCCCCCTCCCTGTCAGACGCTATCACCGTGCTCCTCGAAGATGCAATCTCGAGGTACACGGCCCCTCGGCGCCCACTCGGCTGTATGATTTTGAGCGGACGAGTTTGCGACAAGCCTAGTCAACGAAATCTGTTCCTCAAGCTACGGGAGCGCCGGAGCCGACAAGGTACCGCGATAGCTCATGCGATGAGAGGCTTCTCCGACATCACGGATCCCTCTGTCGTCAGCAAATATCTTCTGTCGCATCTGATCGGCCTATCAACGCTAGCCTGCGACGGCGTGCCTGCATCAATTCTTCGAAAATCAATTCCACTGGTAACGGCTGGTGCGTTGGCTGCGGCGAAGCCTTGATTGGGATTGATGCGCCTAGCGAGCGATTAACTACAGCTTGCTGCTGGTGACTAGCGTACAAGTCACTCACGGCAGTTGGAAGCGGATGCTTGAAATGCGCCAGAAGCGGTCATTCGCTGCCCTCCATATACTCGACACTCGCGGCCTGACCTCACCTCGAAAAACAATGATCGAGAGTTGCAAAGATCATTGATAGGAGGCATGAGGCCCTAGGGCAGGAGGGGCCCGATGCGACGCTCGATACAACTGGACGCTGATAGGCGTCGGGTGCTCGTCACCAATGACTTCGGCGACCACGCAGTGTTGTCGGCCGCCGAGCATGAGGCCCTGACGTCTGACGCCCTCCTTCTCGGACACCCGCGCCACGCAGACCTCGAGGCGCGCGCCCTGCTTCATGACACGCCCCGCGAGCATTGGAGCGATCTGGAAACCGCTGTTTGAACAGTTCAGCTTCGATGGATAGCGCGAACGTCAGCCAAAGCGCGATAGGATCCGACATCCGCAGTGTCACCATCCCTTTCGATGTCGAGATAGAGTTTGTTTCCTCTCTAGCTAACTGATTTGTTCGCGCCCGACGTCATCGACGCAGGTCAGAACGCGCTGGTCCACGCACCACCCACAGGCCGCCATAGACGAAGGCAAGGCCTGTCAAAATAGCTGCCAAACCTGAGACTTCCGAAAGGCTGGCGCCCATGGCGTTCAGGCGAACAAAGGCCTGAACGGCAGCGGTGGACGGTGAAAAATGCGCGAGCCAGACGAGACCTTCAGGCATCATGAAATGCGGCCACGCAGCGCCTGACAGGAAGAACAAGGGCGCGGAAGTGCCGACCAGAACCTGCAAGACCCGTTCATGGCGATCGAAAAGCGCGCCCAGAAGCAGACCCACAGCGGCGACCGCCGCTGAAAATATGGGCGCCAGCAGTAGGACGCCGATCAGATTGCCTGCGCGGGGATAGTCCTGAAACCAGAACACGAAACCGAAATAGAAGAGGCTGGAGGCTGTCCCAATCGCCGTGAGCGCCAGCCACAAACCCAAGCGCGCGCTGCGTTTCAGCCTAGCCGCGCCGGTCTCTCGACGCACGGCTGTGATCACGCCGGCTCCCAGCAATAGCGTCTGCTGCAAGATGATCAAACTAACCGCCGGCACGGCGTAACCGCCGTAGCCCTCCGTCGGGTTGAAGAGGGAAACCTGCTTCAGGGTCGGCGCCAATCTGACGGCGCGGGCGATATCAGGCAGCCCTTTCAACTGCGCCTCGGCGACCTGCGCTGTTGCGGC
>NZ_JABBJE010000012.1 GCF_014218725.1 Brevundimonas huaxiensis | reverse complement strand
GCTCTTCCGTGAATCTCGCTCGTTTCATTCCGTCCGTCCTTTCAAGGGCCGGACTCTAGCTCCGCGTGGAGGAAATTCTCAGGGGCACGTCAGTTGCTGCATTTGCCGCTGAACAGAGACAGCGTAGACTTGCCACGGCCAAAGGAGGCGATCTCAATGGAGCTTGGCCATGCGCGAGTCTGACCTGTTCAAGGAACCGAAGCGACCATGAAATGGCGGCCGCCTGATCGACGCGCCGCTCGCCATCATCGCGTTGACCCCGGCCTCAATGACCAGAGTGGAACAGCCCCCGCCGCCCGTGGCAATTGCCGATTTTTTCAACGGTATCGGCGCATTTCGGAAATTGGTGAGTTGGAACGGCAAACTCTCGCGTTCAGCGATGGACGAATGGGGTCCGGGTTCTGGTTCACGGGCTGACGGCCCACACTTTCTCCTGCAAGAGCGCGAGAAGGGCGAAGCTGGCCAGCCAGTGTTCGCCCATATAGTCGCCGGTGACATGCTCAAGCGCGACATCGAGATGGCGATCGGCCGCGTCGGCGGCGATCGCGCGAACCGGAGAGTCGCCAGGAAGGGCAGAGGCGATGCCGCGCCAGCACCAAGCCCGGCTGAGATTGAGTCCGTCCAGATGGGCGATTTTGCCGTCACTGCGGTCACTAACGCGGGCGGGCGACAGCAGGGTCGCCGGCTCATGCGCAGCGAGACCGGGCAGGAAGGCGCCGAACCAGCTCTGGAAGTCGTCCGACGGCAGGATGCGCCGCATTAAGTCCGCCACCATGAGGGCGGGGGACAGGAACTCATCCTGGGACGGTTCCCAGGCCTGGCAGTCGCGATCGTCGCCATGCCAGCGCAGGGCGACCTTGCGACAGAGAGAGGCCAGATCGACGTCGTGGGCGTCCGCGTAGTCCAGAGTGAGACGCAGGGCGAAAGCGGTATTTGGGTGCGTCCCGACCCGCACCGGATAGTCAGCCAGCGGCAGGAAGGCCTTGAACCGTTCGGCGAAAACGTGAGCCAGCGGTTGCAGGGTTTCAGACCATCGGCGGCCTTCGTCAGTGCCGTGGCGGGCCAGTTCAGCGCTCAGCATCAGCAGCCAGGCCCAGCCGTAGGGACGCTCAAACCCCCGCGCTTCCGGTCGCGCTAGATAGGCGGCCTCGCCGGCGACGTGTGCGGGCGTGAACAGGCTGTCGGCCTTGGCGCGGATGGCCTCGGCCTCCGGCATCTCGGGATGGAGCCGATACAGGGTGAACAGGGTCCACCAGCCGTGCACGCAGGAATGCCAGTCGAAGCTGCCGAAGAAGATCGGATGCAGCTCGCGAGGCGTCCGCGCATCCTGCGGCTCGGCGAGCACATGCTGGATGATGTTGGGATATTCGCGCGTCACATGGCCGAGGGCCGTGGAGGCGAAGCGCGAAGCGAGGGCGGCGTCGAGCGCCGGAGTAGCGTAAGCGGACATGATCAGAACCGGAAGGCGAGAACGTACATCAGCAGGATATTGGCCGCGAGCATGATGGCCGCTGTCGGCAGTTGGGCCCGGATGACGCCGTTCAGAGGCGCATTGCGGTCGGGCAGTTCGAGCAGGTTGGCCGGCACGACGTTGAAGTTGGCGGCCATCGGCGTCATCAGGGTTCCGCAGAAACCGGCCAGCATGCCGATGGCGCAGACGATGGCGGGATCTCCGCCGAACTGATGCACCACGATGGGCAGGCCGATGGCGGCGGTCATCACCGGGAAGGCGGCGAAGGCGTTGCCCATGATGATGGTGAACAGGGCCATGCCGGCGCAATAGGCGAAGACGGCGAGGAAGGCCGAGGTCATGGGGATGACCTGGGCCACCAGATCGCCGACCACCTGACCCACGTCGGCGGCGAGTAAGACGGCGCCCAGCGAGGCCAGCATCTGTGGCAGCAGCGCCGCCCAGCCGATGGAATCCATCAGTCGACGCCCCTCCTGCACCGGGGCCATGACCGGCGGTCGGAACCAGATCATGGCCACGACCAGCGCCACGACGCAGCCCAGGCCCAGAGAGACCAGGGTCGTCTGCACCGGCGAGATCAGCCAGGCCCCGGCCGGCGTGTATTTGGCCAAAAGAGTCCCGCCGACCGCGACCAGGGGCACCATCAGCGCCGGCACGAACAGGGCGTTCTTCCAGCGCGAGGCGCTGGCCTGACGTTGCTCGCCGGTCGTGGTGACGGGCTTGCCGAAGCCCAGCCTGCCCATTGCGCCGATGACGACCAGGGCGATGACCAGAAGGCCGTTGCCGAAGCCGCCCAGCCATGAGCCGAACAGCAGGGAGACGGCGATCAGGCCCCAGAACAGGGCGCTGCGGAACCGGGTCGGGTTCAACGGGTCGCGCAGGCTGAGGATCGAGAAGGCCGCGAACATCAGGCCTGTCGCGACATAGGCGTGTTCCAGCGTGATCATTGCCCGGCCGCCTCACCCTCGAGGACATCAGGCACGATTATGTCCTTCCGGACCTGACGGTCGAACATCAGCAGGCGTGAGCCGTGGACCAGCAAGGCGACGATGGCGGTGGGGATGGCCCACAGGGAGACGTGCAGGGCCTCGACCCGCACTCCGGCCTGTTCCAAGAAGCCGACGATCAGGACGATGGAGCCGATGGCGATGAAGATGTCCTCGCCGAAGAAAAGGCCGATGTTGTCGGTGCCGGCCGCCATGCTGCGGATGCGAAACCTGGCCCTGTTGGTCAGTGGGCCATGTTCGGTCTCGGCCGCGCCCTCGGCCATCGGCGCGATCAGGGGGCGCACCATCTGGGGATGGCCGCCCAGCGAGGTCAGGCCCAAGGCTGAGGTCGCCTGGCGCACGATCAGATAGATGAGCATCAGCCGGCCGGCCGTGGCCGCCTTGACCTGTGTCACAAGATCTCGCGCCCGCTCCTGAAGGCCGGCGTGCTCCAGCAGGCCGATGACCGGCAGAACCAGCCAGGTGATGTGGAAATAGCGGTTGTCGTTGAAGGCCTCGCCGAACCGGCTGATCGTAGCGACGGCCGCCGCCACAAGGGCGGGCGCATCCACGCCCGGCCCGACCGCCGCCAGCACTCCGGTCGTGATCGCCGCGACCAGAATGACCACCAGCGGATTGATGCGGGCGACGAAGCCCACGACCACGACCGCGATCCCGATAAGCACCAGCATGGTTCGCACCCCTTTGATGGCATGGTCGCGCGGTTCGCCCGGCTCAGGAAGCGTCTTTTGCGCCGAAGCCGCCGCCGCCGGGCGTTTCGATGACGAAGACGTCGCCGGGCGTCATCGCCGCCTCGGCCGTCGAGCCGAGGGGATCAATCGTTCCGTCCGCCCGTTCGATCCGGTTCACGCCCATCGCGCCCGGTTGGCCGCCGTCGGAGCCGAAAGGCGAAACGCGGCGACGATTGGACAGGATGGCGGCGGTCATGGGCTCCAGGAACCGCACCCGTCGCGCGGCGCCGTCGCCGCCCGTCCAGCGCCCCGCGCCGCCTGAGCCTCGACGGATCGAGAATTCTTCCAGCAGGACGGGGAAGCGGGTTTCCAGGACCTCGGGATCCGTCAGGCGGCTGTTGGTCATGTGGGTCTGGACCGCGCTGGTCCCGTCGAAGCCCGGCCCAGCGCCCGAGCCGCCGGCGATGGTCTCGTAATACTGGCGGGCGTCGTCGCCGAAGGTGAAGTTGTTCATCGTCCCCTGGCTGGCGGCCAGGACGCCCAAGGCGCCGTACAGCGTGTCCACCACCGCCTGGCTGGTCTCGACGTTGCCGGCGACGACGGCGGCGGGATAGCGAGGGTTCAGCATCGACCCCTCCGGCACGATCAGCTTGATCGGCTTCAGACAGCCTTCGTTCAGGGGAATGGCGTCGTCGACCAGGGTGCGGAAGACATAGAGGGTCGCCGCTCGCGTGATCGACAGGGGGGCGTTGAAGTTGGTCGGTCGCTGTTCGCTGGTTCCGTTGAAGTCGACGACGGCGCTGCGCTGAATCGGATCGACATCGATGCGGACCCGGATGACGGCCCCGTCGTCCATCTCATAGGCGAAGGCACCGGGTTTCAGGGCGGCGACGGCGCGGCGGACGGCCTCTTCGGCATTGTCCTGGATATGGCGCATGTAGGCGGCGACGACGGGACGACCGAACTCCTGCGTCATGCGGATCAGCTCGTCGGCGCCGCGCGTGCAGGAGGCGATCTGGGCCTTCAGGTCGGCCATGTTCTGATCGACGTTGCGCGACGGATGACGGCCCGAGGCGAACAGGGCGCGGGTCTCGGCGTCACGCAATCGCCCGGCATCCACCAGCAGGAAGTCGTCGATCAGCACGCCTTCGTCGTCCACCGTGCGCGACGAGGCGGGCATGGAGCCCGGCGTCGTGCCGCCCACGTCAGCATGGTGCCCGCGCGCCGCGACGAAGAAGGCCGGCGCATCGTCGGCCTCAAGGAACACCGGCATGATGACGGTGATGTCGGGCAAATGGGTGCCGCCGTTGTAGGGCGCGTTCAGCATATAGACGTCGCCCCGGTTCATCCGCCCGCCGCGAGACGCGATCACGGTGCGGATGCTCTCGCCCATCGATCCCAGGTGGACCGGGATGTGCGGGGCGTTGGCGATCAGGGCGCCGGTCGCGTCGAAGACGGCGCAGGAGAAGTCCAGACGCTCCTTGATGTTCACCGAATAGGCGGTGGCGCGAAGGGCCTCGCCCATCTGTTCCGCGCAGGCCATGAAGCGGCTGTTGAACACCTGCAGCATGATCGGATCGACATCCGTGCCGATGGCGACGCGGGCGGGCAGGGCAACGACCCGCTCCAGCAGCAGATTGGCCTGGGCGTCCACGGTCGCCCGCCAGCCCGGCTCGACCACGGTGGTGCCGGTGTCCTCCAGCAAGATGGCCGGTCCGTCCACATCGACGCCGGGCGTCAGGGCGTCGCGGCGATAGACGGGGGTCTGGCGGTCCTGACCGGCCATGCGAACGGTCAGTTCGGCGACGGTCTCAAGCGCGCCGGTGGCGAACGAGATAGAAGGGGCTGATGGCGTCTGGCCCGAATGGCCGACGGCCTCGACCTCGAGCGTCTCGACGACCAGGGCCTTGTCCTCGGCGAAGAAGCCGAAGCGGCGGCGGTGCAGGTCCTCGAAGGCCTGGGCCATCGCATCGGCAGGACCGAAAGGCACGACCAGGGGCGTGTCGGAACCAGCGAACTTGATCTCGGCGCGGGCGAGGGTGGAGACGTCGGCTGTGAAGCCCTGGGCTTCGAGATCGGCGCGTGCGGCAGTCGACAGTTGGGCGATCCGGTCGGCCAGGGCGGCGTCGCGTCCGGCGTCCAGCGGCGCGGCCTCGGTCGCCTGTCGGATGGCGCGCACCTCGGCCAGGCCCATGCCATAGGCCGACAGCACCCCCGCAAACGGATGCAGCAGCACCTTGGTCATGCCCAAGGCGTGGGCGACCAGACAGGCGTGTTGCCCGCCTGCGCCGCCGAAACAGTTCAGCACATAGCGGGTCACGTCATAGCCGCGCTGGATCGAGATCTTGCGGATCGCCTCGGCCATGTTCTGGACGGCGATGGTCACGAAACCCTCGGCCAGTTCGCCGGGCGTCGTCTGGCGTCCGGTCGCCGTCGAGACTTCGGCGGCCAAGGCCTCGAACCGGGTCCGAACCGCACCGACGTCCAGCGGTTGGTCCGCGTCAAGGCCGAAGACGGCGGGGAAGAAGTCAGGGCTCAGCTTGCCCAGCATGACGTTGCAGTCCGTCACCATCAGCGGTCCGCCGCGCCGATAGGCGGCCGGTCCCGGAACCGCGCCGGCCGATTCCGGCCCGACCCTCAGCCGTCCGCCCTCGAACCGGCAGATCGAACCGCCGCCCGCCGCGACGGTGTGGATGCTCAGCATCGGCGCCCGCAGCCTGACCCCGGCGACCACGGCGTCGGACGTGCGTTCGTACTCGCCGGCGAAGTGGGACACATCGGTCGAGGTGCCGCCCATGTCGAAGCCGATGGCCCGATCAAAGCCTGCCGCCCTGGCCGTCTCGGCCATGGCGACCACGCCGCCCGCCGGTCCCGACAGGATGGCGTCCTTGCCCCGGAAGGCGTCGGCGGCCGTCAGCCCGCCCGACGACTGCATGAACTGAAGCGGCGTGTCCGGCCCGAGGTCGGACCCGACCCGCTCCACATAGGCGCGCAGGATCGGCGACAGATAGGCGTCGGCTACGGTGGTGTCGCCTCGCCCGATCAGCTTGATCAGCGCCCCGATCTCATGACTGACCGACACCTGCTCGAACCCGACCTCGCGCGCGATCGCCGCCAGCCTTCGTTCGTGATCGGTGAACCGCCAGCCGTGGACCAGGACGATGGCGACGGCGCGCAATCCCGCCGCATGGGCCGCCGTCAGGTCGGCGCGCGCCCTGTCTTCATCCAGCGGCCGGTCGATCTGGCCGTCCGCCGTCACACGTTCGTCGATCTCGACCACACGGTCATACAGTTGGTCGTTCAGCACGATCTCGCGCACGAACAGCTCGGGGCGCGCCTGCCACCCGATCTGAAGGGCGTCGCCGAAGCCGGAGGTGATGGCCAAGAGCGTCGGTTCGCCCTTGCGCTCCAGCAGCGCATTGGTCGCCACCGTCGTGCCCATCCGTACGTCCCCGACCAGACCGGGCGGCAACGGGCCGCTCTGCACGCCGAGACTCCGCCGGATGCCCTCTACGGCCGCATCGGCATAGTGTTTCGGATTGACCGACAGAAGCTTGCGCGTCTGCAGCGTGCCGTCGGGGGCGCGGGCCACGACATCGGTGAAGGTGCCGCCCCGGTCGATCCAGAACTGCCAGAGCGCGTTCGATTTTATCATGGTCCGAACTTTAAGTCGGTGCTGTCAGCTAAACTAGCCCAGCCCATGGCGCGTGGGACTTGCGCGGATCCTGATGCTTGCCCCTGTCCTCACATCATCGTGTGCGCCGTTATGGCCGTCGGAGGTCAGAGCGTGATCAGATGCCGCCGAACATGGGGTGTCGCATTTGGAAAAACGGATGCTGGAACGGTCAGGACGGTCGTTTCACGAGGCTATCGCAGCCCGCGCTACGTTCGTCTGGATCCCCAAGATCGTCTCGATGTCGATTACTTGGCCCTAAGCCGGGGTCGCTTCTTGCCTACCCAAGAGCACCATCTATCGCACCCAAGCTTCCATCTAAACTCCGTCTGGCTTGGATTGCCTTCGGCTTAGCCGCGTCATCGACGGCGACCATGACGAACTCGGCCGTGGTCGAGCGTCGCCGTTCTCCTGTCAGGAGGCGTTCGGCCCAGAGCTGAACCTCGACCGAGAGGGAGCTGCGCCCGACCATCTTCACGCGCGAGACCAGTTCGACCATGTCGCCGCCGTCGATCGGGGCCTTGAAGTCGATGCGGTTGGTCGCGGCCATGACCATGACTTCGCGCGCATGGCGGGTCGCCGTGACGAAGGCGGCCTTGCCCATGAGCTTGAGCGCGTCGCCGCCGAACAGGGTGCCGTAGTGGTTGGTCGTGCCGGGAAAGACCATCTCTGCGGTCCTCAGCCAGCCATCGTCCACATCGCCTGCCTCATCGAGGGGCACCAAGGGATGGTCATCGCCGGCCGGCCTCAGGGCGACCATGTTGAAAGCTCCGCGCGTGCACAGGCGGCGCTCGCCGGTCAGCAAACTTTCGGCGTGCAGCTCGACCTCGACGCCCAGCGACGAACGCCCGATCCGAACGACGCGGCCAACCGCCTCGACCATCTCGCCGATCCGGGCCGGGGCCGCGAAATCGATGCGCTCGCATCCGGCCGTGACGACGGCCCGTCGCGCATGACGGCTTGCGGCCAGAAAGGCGACCTTGTCGAGGTGGGCCAGACCAACCCCGCCGAACAGGGTGCCGTGGTGATTGGCGTTGCCAGGGAACACCATGTCGATCAGGCGAACCCGCACGACTTGGCTCTTTCCGCGCCGTAATAGAGGTCGCGGGACAATTCCTCGCGGACGATGTCGGCCCCGGCGCTCAGGGCGCGCAGCTTGCCGTTGGCGACACGGCGCGACAGGGGCGCCATGCCGCAGTTGGTGGCCGGATAGAGTTTGTCGGCGTCCACGAACTGAAGCGCCTTGCGCAGGGTGTCGGCGACCTGTTCGGGCGTTTCGATCGTATCGGTCGCGACGTCGATGGCGCCGACCATCACCTTCTTGCCCCGGATCAGTTCGATCAAATCCATCGGCACGCGCGAGTTCTGGGCCTCGAGCGAAATGATGTCGATGCTGGATGTCTGTAGTTTGGGAAAGGCCTCTTCGTACTGCCGCCATTCCGAGCCGAGGGTCTTCTTCCAGTCCGTGTTGGCCTTGATGCCGTAGCCGTAACAGATGTGGACCGCCGTCTCGCACTTCAGGCCCTCTGCCGCCTTCTCCAGTGTTGCCACGCCCCAGTCGTTCACCTCGTCGAAGAAGACGTTGAAGGCGGGCTCGTCAAACTGGACGATATCGACGCCGGCGGCCTCCAGCTCGCGCGCCTCTTCGTGCAGTATCTTGGCGAACTCCCAGGCCAGTTTTTCGCGGCTGCCGTAATGGTCGTCATACAGGGTGTCGATCATCGTCATCGGCCCGGGCAAGGCCCATTTGATGGGCTGGTCGGTCTGGGCGCGCAGGAACCTGGCGTCATCGAGGAAGACCGATTTCGGCCGGCTGACGGCGCCCACGACGACCGGCACGCTGGCGTCATAGCGATTGCGGATTCGCATGGTCTTGCGGTTCTCGAAATCGACGCCGTCGAGGTGTTCGATGAAGGTCGTGACGAAATGCTGGCGGGTCTGTTCGCCGTCGCTGACGATGTCGATGCCGGCCCGGCGCTGATCGTCGAGCGACAGGCGAAGGGCGTCCTGCTTGGCCTCGATCAGTTCATCTCTTTCCAGCTTCCAGGGCGACCACAGCGTCTCTGGCTCGGCCAGCCAGACGGGCTTGGGCAGGCTGCCGGCGGTCGAGGTTGGGAGGAGGGTGTTCATGAGGGGAGGCTCTCGATTCTGAGACGGATCAGGCGGCGGCGAAGGCGGCCGACCATTGGTCGAGACGGGCGCGGTGCGGTTTGATGAACCGCTCCTCGACGAAACGGCCCTGTTCGACGGCCAGCCGGCTGCGCTCGTCGCGGTCGTAGACGATGCGGGTCAGCGAATAGTCCTGCGCCTTCAGACTGGGCTGGTACTGCTCGGTCGCCGGGGAGTTGGCGTTGTAGATCTCGGGCCGATAGATCTTCTGGAAGGTTTCCATCGTGGCGATGGTGCTGGCCAGTTCGAGGTCGGTGTAGTCGCCGGTCAGGTCGCCGATGTGATACAAGGCGAACGGCGCCACGCTGGCCGGGGGCATGAAGTAGCGGACCTTCATCCCCATCTTCGCGAAGTAGTCGTCGGTTGGGGAGAACTCGTCGTTCTCGTACTCGAGCCCCAGCACGGGGTGTTCGGCGCCTGTCCGGTGATAGGTCTTGTTGCTGGAGACGCTGAGGCAGATGACCGGCGGCTTGGCGAAGTTGTCGCGGTAGGCGCGCGACGCCAGAAAGTGCCGGAACAGCTTGCCGTGCAGATCGCCGAAATCGTCCGGCACGCCGCCCTTCGGATGCGCCTTCAGGTGTTCAGGCAGAACCACGCTGAAATCGTAGTCGCGGACATAGGAGGAGAAGTTGTTGCCCACGATCCCATCGATCCGCCGGTGCGTCTGCCTGTCGATGATCGTCGTCTGAAGGATTTCGATCAGGGGAAAGGCGTCGTCGCGCTCCGAGCAAAGGCTCATCTCGACCGAGACGATCTGAAGCTCCAGCGCATAGCGATCGCCCCTCGGATTGTCGTGGTGCGCCAGCGAGTTGAAGCGGTTGTCGATCATCCGCAGGGTGTTGCGCAGATTGTCCCGGCGGCTCTCGCCTCGCGCCAAGTTGGCGAAATTAGTCGTGATCCGCGTTTTCTCGGCGGGACGATAGTCTTCGTCGAGCGCAGTCCGCTTGATCCTGAAGGTGAAGTCGCTGCTCGCCATGGTCTCTGCCGTTGATGCTGTGGCGAGACAGCGGACAGGGACGCGCGAGCGCTCGCGCGCAGTCGTCCCGTCGCGGCGTTCATGCGGCCTGACCGGACACCCCGCCGGAGGACGTTATCTGTCGGGGCAGGTCTCCTGGCTCACGGGTCACGGCTTCCGGCCCGGCCTTCCCAACGTCCGAAGACGCCAGTGACACGAAATGGACCTTCGGCTCGCCGCTCACAGTTGCGGGGGCAGCGCCGGCATCACACCGGCTTCCCTCTTAGCTCCGCATCGCCCGGAGGCGACGCGCAGAACCTCGACCTATCCATGAGACGCGCACCAGACGCCGAAGTCAAGAAACACATAAGGATATCCTTATGGGTTCTGTCGGCTTCTACCATCGCTCCTGCTGTTCAGCTTTCCGGGGTCATGGCTCCACGAGCCCATCGAAGATTGAATAGCATCTCTTTGGATCCCGGTCTGCCACAGACGCCGCCGGGAAGTTTGTCGTCCGACAATGCTAAGGCTAAGCGAAGGCACGGGTGGAGCGCACGAGTTGCTAGCTTGTGCGCTAATAGCGATCACAAATCCTCGACGGTTTTGGAGGTGAGCCACCTCAATTCGAAGAGGTTCTGTCGAGTCCATAGATCGCGCTAGCTCAATCACTTAGAGGCTTGGACCCTCTGGGCGGCGCCCATCGGGCGCGCTGCGCGTTGTCCCGACGATGAAGCAGCCCTTCCGATACCCTACGACTCCAGACGGCCGTTACTTCGTGGTGCGAGGCCGGCTTTGGCGATGCGCCAATCCAGCGTTGTCGACTGCGGCGAGGGACGAACTGGTGCATGATCTGATGTCGGCGCGCCGGGCGGTGCGGACGGCCCTGGCGGCTGAGGATCCAGATGCTCTGGCCGCATCGCGGCGGAGCGTGGACAAGGCCAAGATGGGGCTGGGCGAGCGGGGGCCGGTTTGGTGGAGCGACGGCTCACCGGATCTCAATCGGCGCATGGTGCGCAACACCCCCTACGCGGATTGGTTCGCCAGTTTGTCCGAGACGCGCGAATGATGACAGCATTCCATCGTTTCGTTGCGGCTTAGGCCATGCGTTCGATACGGCCATGGCAGAAATAGCCGCCGCCCGGAAGGATCCCGCAAATCCGTTCTGAGGCGGTCCGTCGCGCTAGCAGCTGAAATGACAAGTTGGGGTACGAAAGCGGGCGCAACCCTCGGACGGCCTCGGGGTTGAGCCAGGATGAAATCGTCACCTGCCGACACCGATCTTTCCGCCACGGGCCTACAGGTCCTCGTTGGAGGGCCAGCGCCCGAGCAGGACGACGGCAAGCGTTGGAAAATGCCGGCGGCGGCCGTGGCGGCTGGACTTGCCGAGATGAAGACAAGGCGCTCGCAGGCCGTGGTGTTTATAGCCACCAGCGAACGCCGCGCCGATGAGATTGCGGCGGCGCTCTCGCCGATGGTGAAGGACGCCGAGGTGCTGGTTCTGCCGCCCTGGGACTGCCTGCCTTACGACCGCGCCGCGCCTTCGCGGGAAAGCATGGGGCGGCGGATGGCGGTCCTGGCCGCCCTGAACGAAGCCGGCGCAAGGCCTGTGTTCCTGGTCGCTTCGCCCGATGCGATCGTGCAGCGGACGCCGTCGCGCGAACGGATCAAGGCCCGCTTGTCGCTCGCGGCGGGCGAGGCGCTGGATCGCGAAGTCCTGGAGTCGTTTCTGACCGATACGGGCTATGCGGCGGATGAGCGGGTCGATGAACCTGGCGAGTACGCTCTGCTCGGCGCGGTGGTCGATGTCTTCCCGCCCGCGTCCGCCACGCCTTATCGCATCGCCCTGGACGAGGCGGACCGGATCATCGAGATCCACGCCTTCGATCCCGTGTCGCAGCGCCGGGGCGCCGAGATCGAGACGATCTGTCTGACCCCGGCGGCTGAGTGGAGCGACCGGTCGCTCGAGGATGATGAGGCCGATCATCAGGACAGGGGGCCATCGATCGATGCTGAGACCTCCACGACCCTGTTTGATTTCCTCGACAAGCCGATGATCCTGACCGACGTGGGCGTGGATGATCGGTTCGAACGCATTCGCGCGCATGTGGCCGAAGCCTATGACACGCGCCTGCGCTTCAGCGAGGGCGCGCGTCCTGCGAAACCCGACAGCCTCTATTTGACGGAAGAAGACCTTCGGCTGGCGTTGAAAGGCGCCAAACCCCTGAGCGTCGAAGGTTGGGCGCCGACGCCGGCGTTCGCATTGACGAAGTCGCCGGGACGGGCCCTGAAACAGTTCATTGCCGAGCGGCGCGAGGCGGGCGATCGCATTGTGCTGACCGGATTGCCTCATGAGCACAGGATCATTCTACGCCTGCTGCGTCGCCACGATATCGATACGCCCGTGACGCTCGAGAGCTGGAGCGCGATCGCGCCACTGCAGCCCGGGCAGATCGCGGTCGTAACCGCCGATCTGGACACAGGTTTCCGGCAATCGGCGACCGGTCTTGTCGTCCTGACGCCTTCGGACATCTTCGGCGGCCGGATCGCGCGTGCATCCGGCGACGCGAACAATGCGTTCGGAGAGACAGAACTGCGGTTGGACGATGTGGTCATCCATGAAGACCACGGTCTGGGCGTCCTGAAGGCGTTGGAGCGGGTCGAAGCCGATGGTGTCGAGCGCGACGTTCTGCGCATCGAGTATCATGGCGGAGGGACCATTCTCGCTCCGATCGAGGAGTTTGGCAAAATCTGGCGCTATGGCTCGGAGCCGGACGCCGTGTCGCTGGATCGGCTGAACACCCAAGGCTGGCTCAAGCGTCGCGCCAAGGTCAGCGCGCAGATTGACGAGGCCGCAGCCGCCCTGTCCGCCCGGGCCGAAGCGCGTGCAGCGCTGAGGACCGAGCCGATCACGGCGCCGCGTCAGGCGCTGGCCCGTTTCGCCGCCGGTTTCGCCTTCCCAGAAACGGCCGATCAGGCGCGCGCCATCGAGGCGGTCCTGTCGGACTTGGAATCCGGCAAGCCCATGAACCGGCTCGTCTGCGGCGATGTCGGTTTCGGCAAGACCGAGGTCGCCCTGCGCGCCGCGGCGGCCGTGGCCCTTGTCGGCAAACAGGTCATCGTCGTCGCCCCGACCACCGTCCTGGCGCGTCAGCATTTCGAGGTCTTCAAGAGACGGTTCAGGGACACGGATATTAAAATCGGCCACCTGTCGCGCGCCGCCGACGGCGCGGAGGCGCGGGCGGTCAAGGCAGGGCTGGCGGACGGCTCCATGCGCCTTGTTGTGGGTACGCAGGCCCTGGCGTCGGAGGGGTTGGCGTTTTCCGACCTTGGGCTTGTCATCATCGATGAGGAGCACCGCTTCGGCACCCAGATGAAATCTGCCTTGGCGGAGAAGGCGCCGCATCTCTTGTCGATGTCGGCCACCCCGATCCCAAGGACTCTGCAAAGCGCCATGGTCGGCATTCAGGACGTCAGCCTGATCGCCAGTCCGCCTGCGCGACGTCGGCCCATCCGAACCTTCATGACCCCGTTCGACGCCGGCGCGGTTCGCCTGTCGCTGATGCGCGAGAAGGCGCGGGGCGGCCAGAGTTTCGTGGTCGTGCCGCGGATCGAGGATATGGAACCCTTGGCGGAACGCTTGAAGACGCTGACGCCCGAGCTGTCGGTGGTCTCGGCGCACGGCGACATGTCCCCGTCCGCGATCGATGAGGTTATGAGCCGTTTCTCCGACGGCGAGGGGGACGTGCTTCTGGCGACGAACATCATCGAGACGGGCCTGGACGTGCCGCGCGCCAATACGATGTTGATCTGGCGGCCGGACCGGTTTGGCCTGGCGCAATTGCATCAGCTGCGCGGGCGTGTCGGCCGGGGGCGGCGACAGGGGTTCACCTATCTGCTTTCCGATCCTGAAACGCCGATGGCGGCGGCCACGGAAGCGCGCTTGCAGACGCTGGAGGCTCTGGACCGACTGGGGGCGGGCTTCGCGATCAGCGGGCGCGATCTGGACCTGCGCGGCGGCGGCGATCTGGTGGGCGAGGAACAGGCCGGACATGTCAGGCTGATCGGCTCGGCCCTGTATCAGGCCGTCCTGGCTCGGGCGCTCGCGGCTGCAAAAGGCGATCCCGATCCAGACCAGGCCTCTCCCAGCCTGAACGTCGGCGCGACGGGACATCTGCCGGCGGACTACATCCCCGACGAAACCGTGCGCATCAATCTGTACGCCCGGTTGGCGCGCGCTGCGACGGCGGAAGATGTCGATGCCCTGCGAGACGAAGCCGAAGATCGGTTCGGTCCTTTACCCGACCCGGCAGAGGACCTGTTCACCGGCCGTCGCCTGGCGGCGCTCGCCCGTGATGCCGGCGTCACGGAAATCGTGTCGGGACCGAAGGCGACGGCGTTGCGAATCGCGGTGGCGCGTCGGGCCGGCATGGAAGCCGCCTTCCCGTTGAGCCACGATCGACGCTGGTCGGAGGACCGCATGATCATCGACGCCGCCAACGATCAACCGCACGACGCAGTCTTCATCGAGAAGCTTTTGACCGAATTGGCGGCGGCTTGAGGGCAGGGGGTCGAGCCGGTTTCGGCGTCCGGGGTCTGTTTTGTTGGGAGCAATTCCGCCGGTGGCGCGCTGATCGACGACCGCCGACCGACAAGGACGGGGTTTCGCGCCTTCGCTTTTGAAAAAGCCCATGCATGCCCACAAACACCCGCCTCACTGTCGTCTTCCTTCATTCCTTGGGCTCAAGCCGCCACGATTGGGACGCGGTGATCGACCGGCTTCCCGATGAGGTGCAGGCGGTCGCGATCGATCTTCCAGGGTTCGGAGACAGGGCGGGGGAAGGCTATGGCGATGTCCAAGCCGTGCTCGAGGACCTGAGCCGTCGCCTGACCGATCTCGCTCTCGTGCGCTGGATCCTTGTCGGCCACAGCATGGGCGGCAAGTTTGCGACCTTGATCGCCGCACGGGCGCGTGACGGGGCGGCGGGTCTGAGTGGGTTGCTGGGCGTGGTGCTGGTCGCCGGATCGCCACCCTCGCCGGAGCCGATGGACGAGAGCAGGCGTGCGGATATGCTGACCTGGTTCGATGATCCGACAAGGATCGACGATCGGGGGCGCCAGTTCATCGACGCCAATACAGCCGTTGGTCTGCCGCAAGCCGCTTTCGATCAGGCGCTGGCCGATTTCACCCGATCCAGCCCCGAAGCTTGGCGCGGATGGCTGGCCAAAGGATCGCGCGAGGACTGGTCCGATCGGGCCGGCCTCCTGCCTTTCCCCGCCCTGATCATCGCCGGCGCGGAGGACGGCGATCTGGGCGAGGCGGCGCAGAGGCGGTTCAACGCCCCCCACTACCGCACATCTGATGTGGTGGTCGTGCCGGATGCGGCGCACCTGATCCCTCAAGAACAGCCGGACCGTCTCGCCGGCCTGGTTCTAGAATTCATCGAGAAGGTCGGTCCTTTTGCGCTGCCTCCACGCTTCGTCGGTCTAATCGGGTCCGATCGCGTGTCGGATCGCACCCGCCGCGCAATGCTGAACCGTCACTTCGGTCCGGCGCCAGCTGACGGCGGCGTCCTGAACCCGACCCACCGCGCCGTGCTGTCGGCGATGATCGCGCGCATTCTGCCTGATGCCGGCGATCCGGATGATCTGATGCGGCGTCTGGATGTGGGGCTCGCCAGCGGACAGAGCGACGGGTGGCGGTTCGCCGTTCTTCCTTCGGACGCCGAGGCCTGGCGACGCGGGCTGGACGAGATCGCCGCCATGGCGCCGGAGTTCGCTACTCTGACACCTGAGCGCCAGGACGACATCCTAAGTGCCATTTCACAGGGCGATTGGGCCGAGCCAAGCGGGCTTTCGGCGCACGCCATGAGGCTGTGGTTCCAGGACGTCGTCTCCGAGGTCGCGCGCCTGTGGATGTCGCTGCCGGCCACCTGGGCCCAGATTGGTTACGACGGTTTCGCCACGGGTGGCGAAGGACAATTCCAAGGCTACGACCAGACAGCGGCAAACCGCACCGAACCCTGGCGTCTGCCGATGGAGGGCGTGGCTTGAGCGCGCCCGCAAGGATGGCCGGTGAAACCGATGTCGTCATCATCGGCAGCGGCGCCGGCGGGGCTCCGATCGCGGCCAGGCTGGCGAAGGCCGGGCTGTCGGTCACGGTGCTGGAGGCGGGGCGGGCTTTCGATCCGGCGGAGCATACGCCCGACGAAACGACGGCAGACCTTTATTGGATGGAGGAGCGCCTCAGCGGAGGGCGCGACCCGACTGCCTTTGGGGCCAACAACTCCGGCCAGGGCGTCGGCGGCTCGCTGCTGCACTGGGGCGCCTTCTGCCCGCGACCCGATCCCCGTGATCTGACGTTGGCTTCGGAGACGGGTCGCGGGCGGGACTGGCCGTTCGGCTGGGACGAACTGAAATCCTATGTTGAGACCGTAGAGACGGTTATCGGGGTCTCAGGCCCGGCCGACTATCCGTGGGGCGGGCGGCGGTTCGCCTATCCGCCTGTCCAACGCAACGCCCCGGCGGACGCCATGGCCCGTGGCGCAAAGGCCGTCGGGCTGACCGTCACGGATGCGCCGGCGGCCGTGCTGTCCCGCGATCGCGAGGCGGGGGCGACGCCCTACCGCATGGCCTGCGTCAACTGCGGCGCCTGCCACCAGGGATGCCGGACCGGCGCCAAGGGCGGCGCGGACAACAGCTTTCTGCCGATGGCCGCAGCCAATGGCGCCAAGATCATCGCCAACGCGCGGGCGATCGGCGTCGAGCGTGACGCCGGTGGACGGATCAAGTGCGTGATCTACCGTCGCGACGGGCAGGATCATAGGCTGAACTGTCGGGCGCTGTTCCTTTGCGCGGGCGGCGTCGAGACGCCGCGCCTGCTGCTGAACTGGGGATTGGGCAATGCCGGCGGCGAGGTCGGCCGCAACTTCATGACCCATGTGGCGACCCAGGTCTGGGGCCGGTTCGACGCCGACATGTCGATGAACCGCGGCTACCCGTCTTCGCTGATCAGCGAAGAAATGGTGCGTCCGTCGGACGCGAACTTCGTCGGCGGCTATCTGATCCAAAGCCTTGGCGTCATGCCGGTCACCCTGGCGGGCGGGTTCGCGCGCGGCGCGGGCCTGTGGGGCGCGCCGCTGGTCGATACGCTGCGGAACTATCGCCGGCTTGCCGGGATCGGCATCAATGGAGAGTGCCTGCCGAACGACGACAACCGCCTGACCCTGTCCGATGAGGTCGACGCTGTCGGGCTGCGCAAGGCGCGGATCGACTTCAGCTATGGCGAAAACGAGCGGCGTCTGGACGCCCACGCCCGGCGCGTCATGACGGACATTTGGACCGCCGCCGGCGCCGAGGACATCTTCGCGGTGGCCCGTTCGGCGCACACCATCGGCGGCTGCCGGATGGGAGACAAGTCGGACGGGGCGGTGGTCGACGCCGACGGGTGCAGCGTCGAGATCGACAATCTCTACGTCTGCGACAACTCCGTCTTCCCCAGTGCGCTTTCGGCCAATCCGGCCTTGACCCTCATGGCCGTCGCCCTGCGCACAGCCGATCGCTTCCTCGAACGTCAACGAACAGGAGATTTGTGATGGACCTCGGGATCAAGGGGCGGATCGCCCTCATTTCCGGCGCCGATTCCGGCATGGGCAAGGAGACGGCGCGGCTGCTGCTGGAAGCCGGCGTACGGGTCGCCTTGACCGACAAGCCGGACGGCACGCTGGATGAAGCCGTGCAGGAGCTCTCCGCCTTAGGCGAATGCATCGGCGTGACCGGCGACGTGACCAAGGCCGACGATGTCGAACGCCTGTGGGCGGAGGTCCGAGACCGCATGGGCGATCCGGACATCTATGTGAACGCAGCGGGGGTGACCGGCGCGACCGGCGACTTCCTGGATGTCGATGACGCCGGTTGGCTGGAGACGCTGGACATCAATCTGATGGGCGCGGTGCGGATGTGCCGCCAGGCCATTCCGGCCATGCGGCGTTCGGGCTGGGGCCGTATCGTCCTGTTCGCGTCGGAGGATGCGGTCCAGCCCTATGTCGACGAACTGGCCTATTGCGCCTCGAAGGCCGGCATTCTCAGCCTGGCGAAGGGTCTGTCCAAAGCCTACGGCTGCGACAATGTGCTGGTGAACACGGTCTCGCCCGCCTTCATCGCCACCCCGATGACCGACGCCATGATGAAGAAGCGCGCCGAGGAACGCGGCGAAACCTTCGAGGAGGCGATCAAGAGCTTCCTGAAGGAAGAACGCCCCGGCATGACCCTGGATCGCAGGGGCAAGCCGGAGGAGGTGGCCGCAGCCGTCGCCTTCCTGTGTTCGGAGCGCGCCAGCTTCATCAACGGCGCAGGCATCCGAGTGGATTCCGGCTCGGTCGCCACCATCGCCGGCTAGTCGTAGGGCCGAGAAAGAGAGACCGGCGGCGGGACGATCCCGCCGCCGGTTTTGTCTTGTCAGGCGACGCCCATGCCGCCGGTGACGCCGAAGACTTCGCCGGTGATGTAGCTGCCTTCCTGCGAGGCCAGCAGAACATAGACCGGGGCGATCTCGACAGGCTGGCCCGGACGACCCAGCGGCACCTGTTCGCCGAACTTCATCACGGCGTCCTGCGGCTGTCCGCCGGACGACTGCAGGGGCGTCCAGAAGGGACCGGGCGCCACGACATTGGCGCGTACGCCCTTTTCGATCAGCTGCTTGGACAGGGCCTTGGTGTAGGCGACGATCCCGGCCTTGGTGGTGGCGTAGTCCAGCAGGATGGCCGAAGGCTCATAGGCCTGGATCGAGGCGGTGGTGATGACCGAGGCGCCCGCCGGCAGATGCGGGACGGCCGCCTGGGCGATCCAGTGCATGGCGTAGAGGTTGGTCTTCAAGGTCTTGTCGAAGTCTTCCGACGTCACCTGCGAGATGTCCTCACGATACTGTTGGCGGCCGGCGTTGATGACCAGAATGTCCAGTCCGCCCAGCTCCGACACGGCCTGTTCAACCATTTGTCGGCACCAGTCTTCATCGGTGATGTCGCCGGGCAGGTCGATAGCCTTGCGGCCTTCAGCCTCGATCAGGGCGATGACTTCGGCGGCGTCCTTGCGCTCGGACGGCAGATAGGAGAGGGCCACATCGGCGCCTTCCCGGGCATAGGCGATGGCGGCCGCGCGGCCGATGCCGCTGTCCGCGCCGGTGATCAGGGCCTTGCGTCCTTTCAGCTTGCCGGAACCCTGATAGCTGTCCTCGCCATGATCGGGCTTGGGGTCCATCTCGCGCGCTTCGCCGGGCACCGGCTGCGGTTGGCGTGGGAAGGGCGGCTTTGGATATTGCTCGCGCGGATCCTGAAGGGTCAGGCGATCAGTCATGGAACGTCTCCGTTTCGGGCTGGGGGAAAGGGGTCTGCGCCTTGCCGACGGCGGTCAGGGCCGTCAGATGCGCGAGGTGGCTGAGCCCCTGCGGCATGTTGCCGAGGTAGGCCCCGGTGTCCGGGTCGATCATCTCGGTCAGCATGCCCCAGCGGCCGCTGAGGGCTTCGCGCAGACCGTCGATGCGGGCGCGCGCCTTGTCCGGTTCGCCGAGCGTCGCCCAGGCTTCGGCGATCCAGAAGGAACAGGCGATGAAGCACCCTTCCTCGGCCTGCATGCCGGTGTAGCGATAATGGAAGACGCCGGCGCCGAGATGGCGATCCAGCGCCTCAAGGGTTGCGCGCAACCGATCTTCGCCGTCGAAACGGAAGCGCACGGCAAGGGCCAGGGCGGCGTCCAGCTTGTCGCTGCCCGGATACATGACGAAGGCCTGAAGGCTGTCGGACCAGCAATGCGTCTCGACCCAGTCGAAAATCCGGTCGCGCTCGCGCCGCCAGCGATCCCGGCATGTCGTCGGCAGTTGTCCGGCGTCCGCCAGTTCGACCGCACGGGCCAGGGCCTGCCAGCAGCTGATCTTGGACATGGTGTAGTGCTGCTGATCCTCCAGCTCCCACATGCCCGCGTCCGGTTGTCGCCAGGCGTCGGCGCACTGGTCCGCCAGTTCCGACAACTGCTGGGCGCTGGCGCTGTCGAGAATGTTGCCGCAGCCGACGAAGCGCGAGGCGGTCTCGAAAATGTCGCCGAACACGCCGTGCTGCGCCTGGTCGGCGGCACGGTTTCCGGTGACCACAGGACGCGAGCCTTTATAGCCCGGCATGTCCCAGTGTGTTTCCGGCGGCACGAGTGCGCCGTCTAGGCTGTAGCAGACCTTGGCGCCATGGCGCTTCAGCTGCATCAGCAGCCAACTGAAGGCGGCCTTGGCCTCGGCCTGGGCGCCGGCCGCCAGGAAGGCTTCGATCGTATAGCCGGCGTCGCGCAGCCAGGCGTAGCGATAGTCCCAGTTCTTGTCGCCGCCCAGACGCTCGGGCAGGGACGTTGTGGCCGCTTCGGCGATGGCGCCCGACGGAGAGTAGAGCAGCAACTTCAACGCCAGGGCGCTGCGAATGAAGTCGTCGCGATACAGGCCGGGACAGTTCAGACGCGCCGCCCAGTCCCGCCATTCCTGATCCGACAGGTCGATGCGGGCGTCGATCTCTTCGATGGACGGCACGACGAGCGGCTCATCCCGCCCGGCGACGATGGCCACTGTGCGACGCTCGCCTGCGCCGACAACGATGGTTCCGACAATGCCCTCGTCGGACCATTCGCAGGAGATGCGCGGATCGTGGACGAACAGGCCGAGGACCCGCTCGACATGGAAGACCGTGTGTTCGCCGATTTTGGAATGATACGGATTGGCCGTATCGCCCCGACGCCCCAAACGCATGTCCAGGGCGAAGGTCACTTCGCCCTCGAGGCCATCGATACGGCGGGCCAGCTCGCACCAGGGCAGGCGGCCGGCCGTGCCGCTGTTCAGGCTTTCGGTCAGGCGCGCACGGCCAGTGGCGGTGGTGAACTCGGTCTCCAGCACATTGCTGTCGGGGCGATAGCGGCGGGTCGCCGTGAAGGCCTCGGTCGGCGTGATCGAAAACCGGCCGCCCTCCGGATCCAGCAGGCGGTCGAAAAGCGGCGGCGCATCGATCGCCGGCACGCACCACCAGTCGATGCCGCCATCCAGCGCTGAAAGCGCCACCGTCCGGCCTTCGCCCAGAACGCCGTAGTCTTCGAGGGCGACGTAACCGTCGGGACGGAGCGTCTGTGACGAGCGCGCCGGATGGGGCGTGAAGGCCGTCTCTATCATCGTTTGGACGATCCGATCGCAAAGCCCGCCGTCACCGCAAGGCCGGCTAGGACACCGACCGCCGCGACCTTGATCGCCGCGATCTGGCGGCTGGACACGAAACCGATCCACGGTCTGACGACCCGTTCGGTGTCCGGACCGTCGATCGCCGCCGGACCGTCTTCGGGTTGATCGAGATTGCCGAGACGCGGCATTTGCAGTTCGCCCTGCTGCGCTGTGATCATCCTGGCGGCCTGCCGATCCGCCAGCGCCGGCAAGAACTGTTGCGCCAGCGCCATCAGCCATGTCGTGCGACCCACGAAGATCTTGCGGCTGGGCCGCTGCACGGCCGACCAGACGGCGTCTGCACATAAGCGGGGATCGAATAGGGGATCTGGAATGACCTGCGCCCGGTCGGTCCGGTTGCGTGACCACAAAGGCTGGGGCGTGTTGACGGCCGGCAGATAGACGGTGGTCAAGGTGACGCTGGAGGCTGCGGCGATCAGTTCGGCCCGAATGGCCTCGGTGAACCCGTCGACGGCCGCCTTGGCGCCGCAATAGGCCGCCTGCAGCGGGGCGGGGCGCAGCGCCAGTCCCGAGGAAATTTGGATCACCGCCCCTTTGTCCACCGGCCGCATTACCCGAAGCGCCGCGCGCGTTCCGTAGACCTGAGACAGATAGGTCGTCTCGACGACGCGGCGGTAGTCGGCGTCGGTCAGATCCTCATCGCGGCCGATGACCGTGGACATGGCGTTGTTGACCCAGACATCGATGCCGCCGAAAGCGTTCACGACATCGCGGCCAACCTGCTCGACGAACTCCGGATCGGACACATCGCCCGCCATGCCGATCACGCGATCACCCGACCGTTTCAACTGGTCAACGGCGTTGAAAAGCCGTTCAGCCTGTCTGGCGATCACCACGACCTGCCATCCGGCCCGGGCGAACCGGTCGGCGATGGCAAGACCGATGCCGGCGCTGGCGCCTGTGACGACGATGACCGGCATGGCGATCCTTCTGATTTCGAATGTGGAATGACGATCGCGGTTGCGGCCGAAGGGGAGGAGGCTCTGACAACGACACGTCCGGAGGAAGGTTGCCGTCTTTCCGGCGACCGGCGCTTAAGTCGCTCGTCAGCATTTTGATGCTGGCGCAATTCTTCGCCCATAGAGATGGACGGGCACGAGCATGCGGGAGGGCGGCAAACACAGTGCAATGTCATTCGCCGTCGAGCGGTGCGGTGCTGCTGGACCGAGCGGCTAAGCTTCGGATAGTTTCTCTCTGCTGAAGGCGGGGTGAAACGATGCGTGCAGCTTGGATCGGTGCGGTTGCTTTGGGCATTTTGGCCGGATCAGCGCCGAACGCCCTTGCGGCGGTCTCCCAAGTTTAGGCCGCGCCCCAAGAGGCGGCCCAGGGCGACGCTACAGTCGCTCTGACCTATGCGGCCGCTCAACGACGTGTTCGCTCCAATTCCAGTCTCGGT
>NZ_JABBJE010000011.1 GCF_014218725.1 Brevundimonas huaxiensis | reverse complement strand
GACCTTCACCCCCCCGCGGCCCCGCCGGCCAGCCCGTTTCCGAGCGAGGCGGCTCTATACGGAGAGGCTGATTTGTCAGCAAGCGGATTCTGACACGAAAGGAAGGTTTCTCGCAAAACCGGAATCGGCCAACGGCGCACGCGCCTCTCAGCCTGCAATATAGGTCCGCAAGCTCTCGGCCTCATGGGCGTGTTCGGCGATCTGGCATTTCACCACGTCGCCGATGGAAATGACGCCGACCAGACGATCCGCCTGCATGACCGGCAGATGCCGGATGCGCCGATCGGTCATGCGGGTCATCAAGGCCGACATCTCCTCGGCCGGTTCGGCATAGATCACGTTGGCCGTCATGTAGTCGGCGATCGGACGGTCCAGCGCATCGGCGCCATCGGCCGCCAGCGCCTTGACCACATCGCGTTCGGAGAACACGCCGACCACCCGGTCGCCGTCACAGACGACCAACGCTCCGACCCGCTTCTGCTCCAGTTCTTCGCACGCCCGCGTCACAGTCAGATCCGGCGCGATGGAGAAGACGGCGTTTCCCTTTGTCTTGAGGATTTCGGCGACGAACATCGCGGTCCCTTCTCTCTATAAGAGACGACCGCTGGGCCGGAATGGCGACAGGGCCGCTCAGGCAGCGATGATCGCTCAGCCCCCGTCCGGAATCAACGCGCCTCAGCGATCAGGCGCGGCCCCCGCCCCGAACATCCGCCCCAAGGGACCGATGGCCAGAAAGCCGACGAAGAACCCGACCGCGTGAGCCTCCCAGGCGATCCTGGCGCCCTCGGCGCCGGGCAGTCCGCTGATCATTCCGGTCACCGCGTTGACCGCCATCCAGGTGATGGCCGCGCCGACCACGCGGCGATCCCCCATCGGCAGCACCCTGCCCTGTCCGCCCAGCAGCCGTGTCGCGGCGCCGATCAGGCCGAAGACGGCGCCGGACGCGCCGACCATCGGCTCGCTGGATCCCCAATGGATCAGCCCATAGCCCAGCGACGCCAAGACGCCGCACGCCAGATAGAAGAGCAGAAAGACCGTCGGACCGATCCTAGTCCCGAACAGCCGCGCCACCGGCGTCCCGAACGCCAGCGCCGCCACCGCATTCATGATGGCGTGGGTCCAGCCGCCGTGCAGCAGCATGGCCGTCAGTAGCCCGCCCCACCGTCCCTGCTCCAGATCAATGGGCGCGAACGCCATGCTCATGCCCATGTCGGGCAGGTCGCGCTGGAAGAAGAAGAGCGTCGGCATCGACGCCGCGATCAGCAGCACGACCAGCGGCACGTTGAACATCGGCTCTCGCGCCGGGCGGCTGTTCGGCGGATCGAATCGACCGGATGCGTCTGACATGACGCCACAAATGCTCAGTGACCTGCGTCACATCAAGCGCTTCTTAATAACCTTAATGCAGGTTGGGGTGCGGATCACGCTCGTGGTCCGGCGTCCGTTTGTGCGCGAGGAACCCCGGAATGCCCGCCAAGAGGCTGTTTCTATCCACCGCCGTCATGGCCTTCGCCGCCGCTGCAAGCGTGCCGGCGATCGCGCAGTCGACGGGTTCGGGCGGCGCTGCGCGCTTCCAGCAGGGCTATGGCGGCGCGCGAACGGCCGCCAATACGGCCGCGACCGGCTATACGCGTGACGCCAACGGCAATCGGCTGATCGTCAACGGCATCATCCAGTCCGGCGCCTCGTCCTATTCCAGCCAGTCCGGCGGCGCGGCCTCGGCCTATGCCGGCGCAGGCGCGTCCAGCAACGGCGGCACGACCATCGGCGGCTCCACCGCCATCGGCAATCAGCTGAACGTGGTGGTCCAGGGCAGCCGCAACACCGTCATCGTCAACTCGACCCAGACCAACACCGGCGCCATCAACGCCGGTACGGCCCTGAACGGGAACATCAACCTGCCATGAGCCGCCGTCATCTCATCAAGGGGTCCGCCGCCGTCTCGGCCGTCGCCCTTCTGCTCGCCGGCTGCGTCAGCCCGGTCGCGGGTCCGTCGGGACAATATGCGACGCCGATCGGCAATGCGCCGGTGACCGCAAACCCCACGCCCTATTCCGCCGCGCTGTATTGCCTGGCCGACTACGCGCGTCGCTACAACCTGCCCTCGCCGCGCATGGCGGTGGGCCGGATCAGCGACTACACCGGCACGGTGTCGTCCGACGGCGGCCGCCAGATCACCGGCGGCGCCTCCCTGATGGCCAACTCGGCGCTGGCCAAGGCCGGCGCTCGCATCGTCGAACGCTACGACACCTCGGTGTCCGAGCTTGAGCTGCGCTACGCCAACAACAAGCTGATCGGCGACCAGGCTCCCGACGCCAAGGGGCCGGAGGACACCCAGTACCGCCGCATCCTGGCGGGTCAGGTTCCGGGTTCCGACTTCTATGTCGTCGGCGGCATCACCGAGGTGAACTACAACATCCGCTCCGGCGGCTTCGACATCGCCGGGGGCGAGGTCGACAGCAACCGCCCCGGCTCGGGCATCGTCAATCACCGCGTCTATGTGATGAACATCGCCATGGACCTGCGCCTGGTCCAGACGACCACGCTCGAGGTCGTCGATGTCGTCTCCTATCAGAAGCAGATCATCGGCCGCGAAATCTCGGCCGGCGTGTTCGACTTCCTGAACGGCAACGTCTTCGACATCTCGGCCGGCACGGGCGGGATGGAGCCGACGCAACTGGCCGTCCGCGCCCTGGTCGAACGGGCCACGGTCGAGTTCATGGCCAACCTCTATGGCGCGCCCGGCCCCGAAATCTGCCTGAACCCCGCCAACGACCCGCTCGGCGATTCCACGGTCGGCCCGACCGGCGGCTATTATCCGGCCTATCCCACTCAGGACACCAACAATGGCCAGACTCGCGCCGATCCGTCTCGTTGGCATGATGGCCGCGACGGCGACGTTCGCCGCACTCGCCACTGACGCGAGCGCCCAGCAGACGCCGGCCTGCGATCCGCAAGCCGGCGAAACCTGCTCCAGCACCCAGATCCAGACCGGCGACGTCACCGGCCTGGTGGACATCGACCTGTCCGTCGATCAGGTGACCGTCAGCAACAGCGCCCAAGGCAATGCGCTCGCGGGCGGGGTCACGGCCGCCTCCGCCGGCTTGGTCTCGCGCCAGTCGATGACCGGCGCCACGCTGGCCCGCAGCAATGTGGTCGCGAGCGGCGAGGCCGACGGCCAGCTCAGCGTCGATACGACCGCGCGCGGCAACTACCTGGGCGTCACCACCGATCGCGCGACCTTTGCCGTGGACTCCAGCCAGTCCGCGACCGGCGACCGGGTCGAGGCCGGAACCTATGTCCAGGCGCCGAATGGCCGCATACTGCAAGGCGGTTTCGCGACCAGCACCGCCGTCGCCAACACCGTCGCCCTGGGCGGCCCCTCGTCGTCCCTGACCGGCGTCATCGACCAGCGGGCCCAGACCACCGTCTTCGCCGAGACCGTCGCCGACATTCAATACATTCCGGCGCCCGCGACCTTCTCGTCCCAGGCCGTCGCCAATGCGGTCCAGACCAATACGACCGGCGCCTCGCACCAGGATCTGACCATTCGCCAATCGAACGCCGCCTCGACCACCGAGGCGCGCACCGACGTCTATGTGGACAACGGCTGGGACCTGACGGTCGGCGCCAACGCCGGGGCCAACCAGGCGATCACCGCCAACGCCGGCGGCTCCATGCTGATCCAGACGGACCAGGCCAACGCAGGCCGCGTCCGCGCCGACGCCCGCGTCCAGACCAATCTCCAGGGCCAGACGGTTCTGGCGGCCCGCAGCGTCGCCAACGAGACCGTCGCCGGCAATAACGACATCTATCTGAAGCTGGACAACACCCAGCTGAACACCGGCGGGGTCGAGGCCAACGCGACCTATGTCGGCGTCAACGGCTATGACGCCTATGTCGGCTCCGACGCGGTCGGCAATACGGTGACGGGCTATGCCTGTTCCCAGTGCGGCGGCGACGTCAACGTCAACAACACCCAGACCAACAGCGGCAATGTCACCGCGACCACCAACGCCACGGTTTCGTCCGGACGCACCGCCGTGGTCGGCGCCAACGCCGTCGGCAACAGCGCCAGCTTCTACATCAGCCGCCCCGGCGGCTGATCTGAACATGACAAGTCGGTAAGGTTCGCCAGCGCCGCTTGTGGCGAAGGCAAGCACACTTTACACATCCGGCATCGCGCCATCGGGGGTTGCGGTTTCGGAGTGATATCATGCGTTCTGCGCGTCATCTGCTGCTTGTCGCCGTCTCGGGACTGGCCCTGACCACCGGGGCTTTCGCCGCCCCTGCTCTCGCCCAGACCGCGCCGCCCGCTGCGGCCGCCGCCGGTCAGGTCGCGCCGTCAGCCCCCTGGGCTCAGGCCGCCAGCGACATCCCCGCCGATCCGGCCGTCCGTTACGGCCTGCTGCCCAACGGCATGCGCTACGCCCTGCTGCACAATGCGACGCCTCCGGGCCAGGCCTCCTTCCGTCTGCGCATCGACGCCGGCTCGCTGATGGAGCGCGACGACCAGAAGGGTCTGGCTCACTTCATGGAGCACATGGCCTTCAACGGCACCAAGGACGTGCCGGAAAATGAGATGCTGCGCATCCTCGAACGCCTGGGCCTAGCCTTCGGCGCCGACACCAACGCCTTCACCAGCTTCGACCAGACCGCCTACATGCTGGAGCTGCCCAACACCAAGGATGAGACGGTCGATCCCAGCCTTCACATCCTGCGCGAGATGATGTCGGCGGCCCTGATGGCGCCGGACGCCATCGATTCCGAGCGCGGCGTCATTGTCGGCGAGGAACGCACCCGCGACACCCCGCAACTGCGCGTGCTGAAGACCCAGCTCGGCCTTCTGGCCCCCGGTCAGCGTCTGTCGGAACGTCTGCCGATCGGCGACCTCGACATCATCCGCACCGCGCCGCGCCAGCGCTTCGTCGACTTCTACGACGCCTACTATCGCCCCTCGCGCGCCACCTTTATCGCCGTTGGCGACTTCGACGTGGATGCGATGGAGGCCAAGGTCCGCGCGGCCTTCGGCGACTGGAAGCCGACCGCCGCCGATGGTCCCGAGCCCGACCTGGGAACCGTCGCCCCGCGTCAACCGCAGACCAGCATCCTGGTCGAGCCGGGCATCCAGTCCTCCATCCAGATCAACTGGATCAAGGCCCCTGACCTCAGCCCCGACACGGCCGCCGAACGCGCCGCCGACGTCCGTCGCGGCCTGGGTCTGGCTGTGCTGAACCGTCGCCTGGGCGAGATCGCCCGCGCCGACAACCCGCCCTTCATCGGCGCCGGCGCCGGCTATCAGTCGCTATTCGACAGCCTGGACGCCGGCACCCTGTCGGTCGCCTTCAATCCCGGCGGCTGGCAGCGCGCGCTGGAAAGCGTCGAGCAGGAAAGCCGTCGCCTGGCCGAATACGGCGTCAGCGACGCCGAGCTTCAGCGCGAAATCGTCAACACCCGCACCGCACTTCAGAACGCCGTCGCCTCGGCTGCGACCCGTTCGACCTCGGCGCTGGCCAACGGCCTTCTGGGCGCCGTGAACGACGATCAGGTCTTCAGCTCGCCCCAGACCAACCTCGATCTGTTCAACAAGGCCGTCGAAGGCCTAACCGTCGACCAGGTCAATCAGGCGACCAAGGCGGTGTTCGAGGGCCAGGGCCCGCTGCTTCTGTTCAGCTCCCCCGTCCCGGTCGAGGGCGGCGAGGCCGCCGTCACCGCTGCGCTGGAGGCCTCGCGCAACACCCCGGTGCAAGCCCGCGCCGCCGAGGCCGAGTTGAAATGGCCTTATGACAATTTCGGCGCCCCGGCGGTCCCCGCCGCCCGTTCGGAAGTCGCAGACCTGGGCGCGACCCTGGTCCGCTTCCCGAACGGCACGCTGCTGAACATCAAGAAGACCGACTTCCGCGCCGATCAGATTCTGGTCAGCGCCCGCACCGGTCTTGGCGAAATGGGCCTGCCTGCCGACACCCTGTCGCCCCTGTCGATGGCCAGCACCGTCCTGGCGCCGGGCGGTCTGGGCAAGCTCAGCCTGGACGAAATGAACCGCGTCCTCAGCGGCCGCACCTACAGCGCCGCGGTCAATCAGGCCGGCGACGCCTATGTCTTCGCCGGCGCCACCAAGCCGGCCGATCTCCAGCTGGAGCTTCAGGTCCTGGCCGCCTACCTGACGGACCCCGGTCTGCGCGGCGCCTCGTTCGAACAGACCAAGGCCATGTTCCCGCAGATCCTGGCTCAGCTAGGCGCCACGCCGCGCGGCGTCTTCCAACGCGACGCCTCAGGCCTGCTGGCCAGCGGCGACGCGCGTGAGACGACCCCGACCGCCGAACAGATCGCCGCGATCCAGATCGACGACATCCGCTCGGGCGTTCGCTCAGCCCTGGCCCAGGGTCCGGTCGAGATCACGGTCGTCGGCGACGTCGACGTCGACGCGGTCATCGCCGCCGTCGGCTCGACCTTCGGCGCCCTGCCCTCGCGCGGTCAGGCGCCCACCCCGCCCGCCGGCTCGACGGTGCGCAAGTTCCCGGCCCCGACCGCCACGCCGGTTCAGCTGTATCACACCGGACCCGCCGAACAGGCGCTGGGCTTCGTCGCCTGGCCGACCACCGATCAGGTCGAAGATCGCAAGACCGCGCGTCAGCTGTCGATCCTGTCGGACGTTCTGCAACTGCGCCTGAACGACGAGATCCGCGAGAAACAGGGCCTGGCCTATTCGCCCAGCGCCGGCTCGACCACCTCGGACACCTATCCGGGCTACGGCTTCATCTCGGTGACCGCGGAAACCCCGCCGGCGGCCCTGCCCAAGCTGTTCGAGACTGTGGACGCCATCGCCGCGGACCTGCGTGACAATCCGATCAGCGAGGACGAACTGAACCGCGCCCGCCGCCCGGCGGTCGAACGCATCCGTCGCAGCATGGCCGACAACGGCTACTGGCTGACCCAGCTGTCGCAGGCCCAGAGCGATCCGGCGACGCTGGACCAGACCCGCAACCAGATCGCCACCTTGGAAGCCGTCACCGCCGCCGACCTTCAGGCCCTGGCGCGCCAGTATCTGAAGTCCGACAGCGCCTGGCGCGCCACCGTCACCGCTCAATCGGCGGCGCAATAACGCCCACGAAAAAGGCCCCGGTTCTCGCGAACCGGGGCCAGTCGTCAGGATCGTCGACGGAGAGCCGACGGTCGCCTTATCTTATCTCCCGCCTGATCGGCGGCTGAACGGGCGTATTTGGGTCCGGTTCAGAACACCCGGCCGCCGACGCCGCCGTCTAGGGTGATCACCCCGGTCAGCACGGTCGCGCTCTCGACCTGTTCCTCGCGGTATTCGGTATATTCCTCTTCGCGATACATCGTCAGGATCTTGATCCCGGCGCCGTAGCGACGCAGCAGCGAACGCTCGTTGCAATCCCGCTCGGGCTTCTCGGGCCGGCATTCCAGCTTGCCGCCCGTCCCATACCACAGCGCCTCATGCTTGCGGCAGGTCAGGGTCGTGCCGTGATCGAAGCTGATGTCGCCGTTATAGTCGGCGATGGTCGCCTGCAGCCAGGTGCCCGACAGGCAGCGATACAGCTCGCCCTCGAACCCTTCGGCGATCTCGCGATCCGGCCGCACCTGCGAGGCGGGGTGCGGCACCTGGCGGTCGTCGATGCAGACGGCCTGGATGACGACCCGCTTCATCATGCTGCGGAAGGCGCTGTAGGGGGTGCGCACGGTCTGAGCGATCACGCCCTCGACGGCCAGCCCCTGGATCGTGGTCGGATAGGGCTGATCGACGCTGACATAGGCCGCGCCGCCGCCCCCGCCGAAGCTGCCCGAAAAGCCGCCGGCGCGCGCATTGACATAGGACCGTGCGCCGGAGTTGGCGTTGGCTCCGGCGCCCGCGTTCGCATTGGCGCTCGCGCCAAGGTTCACGTTCACATTGACGTTGGTGTTGATGTTGCCGTTCCAGTTTCCACCGCCGCCGGGACCGCAGTTTCCGCCGCCGTTGCAGGGCGGCGGCTCAGGCGGAGGGGGCGGCTCGCACGAGGTGCAGGGCGGCGGCTGACAGCCGGACGTGCATTGCGCCAGCGCGGCTCCGGCGCCCGCCGAGACGACGAGACCGGCCGCCAGGCCCAGCATCCATTTCGTGATCCGCAGCCGCATCGGCGGGAACTCCCAAGCGAATATCGTGTCGGCCGAACAAGATTCCGGCCGATCCTCCCGTCACAAAACCGCAAAAGCCTTTCGTTTCCGTTGATACGGCGCGCGCTTCGGGATGGCGCAATGCCGCATCCGTCTGCTAGACCGCCCGCACAATGACCGTCCGCGTCTCCATTCGCCTGATTTCGATTAGCCGCCCGGCGTAGCGCTCCTGGGCCTCATGGCCCCGTGCACGCCGGGATCGAAAGCCCTCAGGCAGCGCGAAGCGCGATAGGGCGAAGAGAACAGCGACCTAATTTCAAGACGCCGAGACGACCAATGGCCGACGCCCCCGAACACACCACCGACACCCCCTCCGGTCGCGACTATCGCGACACCGTCTTCCTGCCCGAGACGCCCTTCCCCATGCGCGGCGGCCTGCCCCAGAAGGAGCCGGTCATCCTGGAACAGTGGGGCGACCTCTACGGGACCCTGCGCGCCGAGCGGCAGAAGCAGAATGCCCCCCTTTACGTTCTTCACGACGGCCCGCCCTACGCCAATGGCGACATCCACATCGGCCACGCCCTGAACAAGACGCTGAAGGACTTTGTGGTCCGTAGCCGGTTCCTCCTGGGTTACGACGTCGACTACGTTCCCGGCTGGGACTGCCACGGCCTGCCGATCGAGTGGAAGATCGAGGAGCAGTTCCGCGCCAAGGGCCGCCGCAAGGACGAGGTGTCCAAGGACGAGTTCCGCCGCGCCTGCCGCGAATACGCCGGCAAATACATCGACCTGCAAAAGGACCAATTCCACCGGCTGGGCATCGTCGGCGACTTCGCCAACCGCTACGCCACCATGGACTTCACCTCCGAAGCGGCCATCGTCGCCGAGTTCCACAAGTTCAAGAACTCGGGCCAGCTGTATCGCGGCTCCAAGCCCGTCATGTGGTCGCCGGTCGAGCGCACCGCCTTGGCCGACGCCGAGATCGAATATCACGACCACGTCAGTCCGACGATCTGGGTCAAGTTCCCGGTCACGGCCATGTCCGACGACCATCCCGACGACCTGCTGGCCTTCCGCACCAGCACCCCGTCCATCGTCATCTGGACGACCACGCCCTGGACCATACCGGCCAACCGCGCCATCTCCTACGGCCCCGAGATCGCCTATGGCCTGTATGAGGTCACGGCCATGGAGGAAGGCCTGGAGTTCGCGCCCTGGGCCAAGCCCGGCGACCGCCTGATCCTGGCCGACAAGCTGGCCGAGGACGTGTTCAAGGCCGCCAAGATCGCCGCCTGGACCCGCGTCTACGACATCAACCCCTCGGGCCTGGAGACCGCCCACCCGCTGGCCGCGCTCGACAGCGGCTATGGCTTCTCAGTGCCTCTACTGGCCGGCGACCACGTCACCGACGACGCCGGCACCGGCTTTGTCCACACCGCGCCCGGTCACGGCGCCGACGACTTCGAGGTCTGGAAGGCCCACGGTCATCACGAGGTGCCCGACACCGTCGATCCCGACGGCGCCTACTACCCCGGCGTCCCGCTGTTCGCGGGCCTGAAGGTGCTGGAGACCGAAGGCAAGAAGACCGGCAAGTTCGGTCCCGCCAATGGCGCGGTGATGGAAAAGCTGATCGAGGCCGGCAATCTGCTGGCGCGCGGGCGGCTGGAGCATTCCTATCCGCACTCCTGGCGTTCCAAGGCGCCGATCATCTTCCGCAACACCCCGCAGTGGTTCATCCGCATGGATCAGCCGCTGAAGAGCGGCGACACCCTGCGTGAGACGGCGCTGAACGCCATCGACGCCACCGCCTTCCATCCGGTCGCCGGCAAGAATCGCATCCGCTCGATGGTCGAGGGTCGTCCCGACTGGCTGGTCAGCCGCCAGCGCGCCTGGGGCACGCCGCTCGCCATGTTCATCGACAAACAGACGGGCCAGCCCCTGCATGATCCCGAGGTCGACGCTCGCATCGTCGCGGCCGTCGCCGAACACGGGGCCGACATCTGGTTCACCGCGCCCGACAGCGATTTCCTGGGCGCCCACGACCCGGCCCGCTACGAAAAGGTCGAGGACATTCTGGACGTCTGGTTCGACTCCGGTTCGACCCACGCCTTCACGCTCGACCCGCGCCTGCCGGAAAACGGCTACGCCGGCGACCGTCCCGCCCACTGGCCGGCCGACCTCTATCTGGAAGGCTCCGACCAGCACCGCGGCTGGTTCCAGTCGTCCCTGCTGGAAGGCTGCGGCACGCGCGGCCGCGCCCCGTTCAAGGCGGTCCTGACCCACGGCTTCACCCTCGACGAGAAGGGGGAGAAGATGTCCAAGTCCAAGGGTAACACCACCGACCCTCTGACCATCATCAAGGAGTCGGGCGCCGACATCCTGCGTCTGTGGGTGGCCCTGGTCGACTATTCGGACGACCAGCGGATCGGCAAACAGATCCTGCAGACCACGGTCGACGCCTATCGCAAGCTCAGGAACACCGTGCGCTATCTGCTGGGCGCCCTGGCCGATTTCGACGAGGCCGAACGCCTGCCGCTGGACCAGATGCCGCCGCTGGAGCGGTTCGTCCTGCACCGCCTGCATGAGCTCGACGCCCAGGTCCGCGCCGCCTACGCCGAATACCGCTTCCAGGACGTCGTCCGTCCGGTGCTGGAGTTCTGCGCTGGCGACCTGTCGGCCCTGTATTTCGACATCCGCAAGGACGCCCTCTACTGCGACCGTCCCGACGCCTTGCGTCGCCGCGCCGCCCGCACGGTGATGGACGAGGTCTTCATACGCCTGACCGCCTGGCTGGCCCCGCTGACGCCCTTCACGATGGAAGAGGCCTGGACCACCCGCTTCCCGGACGCCGACTCCAACTGCGCCCGCGTGATCCCCGACACCCCGGCGGAATGGAGCAATCCGGCCGAGGCCGAGCGTTGGGCGGCGATCAATACACTCCTCGAAGTGGTCAATGAATCGCTCGAAGCCGCCCGCCGCGAGAAGCTGATCGGCGGCGCCCTGGACGCGTGGCCGACCGTCACCGCCCCGGCCTCAGCCTTCGCCCCGTTCGAAGGCCTCGACGCGGCCGAAATCTTCCGCACCTCAGGCGCCGATCTTGTCGAAGGCGAGACCATTTCGGTCACGGTTGCTGTCGCCGACCACCCCAAATGCGCCCGCTCCTGGCGCCGCGTCCCCGACGTCGGCTCCGACCCCGCCTACCCCGACCTCTCGGCCCGCGACGCCGATGCGGTTCGTTACTGGGACCAGACGCACGCCTGACCACAACACTGTCTCCTCCCCGCTTAGCGGGGAGGGGGACCGCGAAGCGGTGGAGGGTTCTAGACGCCGCTTGAGCGCCTGCGATGCGGGAAGAGCCCCTCCGTCTCTCCGCAGCGCTTCGAGCCACCTCCCCATTTCATGGGGAGGAGACGATGCTCAGCCATCGCAATGCCGCTGGTCCATCCGCAGCGATTTCAACCGCTTGCCGATTTATGTCCCCCGTCTCCCATCCACGGGGTCAAACGGCCGCATAATACCGCCGTCTCGTCGTATGGAGGGCTCGCCTGGCCTGCGACCTTGCGGCGGCGAGAGCGGAGGGAACGGGGGCGATGGTGAGATCCCATCGCGGCGCCGGGGCTGATCAGTCGGGGAATCGCCCCGGCGTTCGCAGCCGCGTCGCAGGGTCGAGGGGGATACTCGGCCGCACCGGGGATCGGGGATCGCTGCTCCGACCCGCCCGTCGCAGGCTTATGGGGTTAGGCGATAAGACCGCCACCGCTCGGCGCCCCGAGCTTGCAGGCCAACCTTCCGCGCGGAGCGTCATACCTTTCGTCGAAACGGTAACTACAAACTCACACTCCGGGCGAAGGCCCGGCGCTCCGCCCAGCCCTCCGAACTTCGCAGGCCGAACGCCGCGAAGACAAAGCCGTTTTCCGTCCCGCGCGACACTGCGTCATCTTGTCAAACCGCCCCTCGCGCCCCAACTGCAAAGCCTACCCAAATCCCACCTTCGCTCGCGACAGGAGCCCTGATGCCGCATGCCGACAGCCTGATTCTCACCCTGGTCGGGGGCTTTGTCCTCGCCTTCGTGTTCGGCATGCTGGCGCATCGGCTGAAACTGTCGCCCCTGGTGGGCTATCTGGTCGCGGGCGTGATCGTCGGCCCCTATACGGGCGGCTTCGTCGCCGACACCGAACTGGCCCCGCAACTGGCCGAGATCGGCGTCATCCTGCTGATGTTCGGCGTCGGCCTGCACTTTTCGCCCAAGGACCTGATGCAGGTGCGAAAGGTCGCCATTCCCGGCGCCCTGGTTCAGATCGGCGTCGCCACCGTGCTGGGCTGGGGGCTCGGCCGGTTCGTGCTGGGCCTGGGCGATGTAGAGGCCTTGCTGATGGGCTTCGCCCTTTCCGTCGCCTCGACCGTCGTCCTGCTGCGCGCGCTTGAGGAGCGCAAACAGGTCAAGGGCGAGATCGGCCGCATCGCCGTCGGCTGGCTGATCGTCGAGGATCTGGTCATCGTCATCGCCCTGGTCATGCTGCCCATGGTGTTGGTTCCGGCCGGAACCCAGACGGACTTTGCGGCACTGGGAACCGACGTCGGCCTGACCCTGCTCAAGGTCGTGCTGTTCGTCGTCGGCATGCTGGTCGTCGGCGGAAAGGTCATTCCCTGGCTGCTGATCCGCATCGCCCACACCAAGTCGCGCGAACTCTTCACCCTGGGCGTCCTCGCCATCGCCCTGGGCATCGCCTGGCTGGCCTATTTCCTGTTCCACTCCTTCGCGCTGGGCGCCTTCCTGGCCGGCCTGGTCATGAACGCCTCGCCCCTGGGTCACAATGCGGCCGAGCGGTCCCTGCCGCTGCGCGACGCCTTCGCCGTGCTGTTCTTCGTTTCGGTCGGCATGCTGTTCGACCCGATGATCGTGGTGCGCCAGCCGTGGGCGGTCCTGGGCGTGCTGGGCATCGTCATCGTGGGCAAGTCGGTCGCGGCCCTGGTCATCACCCAGACCTTCAAACTGGATCGGCCGACCGGTTTCACCGTCGCCGCGTCCCTGGCCCAGATCGGCGAGTTCTCTTTCATCCTGGCCGCGCTCGGCGTGTCTCTGGGCGCCATGAGCCGCGAGACCCACGATCTGATCCTGGCCGCCGCCCTGCTGTCGATCTCGCTGAACCCCTTCGTCTTCCTGTTCACCGACCGGATGGGCGGCAAGGCGAAGCCGCCCGCAGCCGGCGCGATCCGACCCGCAGCCGGGGACGGTCCGATCACGGATGCGGTCGCGGCGCCCTGAGCCCCTTTCCGCGCCGCCCGCCGCCCGCTATCGTCTGCTCATGGACAAAATCGCCGCAGATCAGGCCGTTCTTCATTATGGCGACGGCGAGTTCGCCGTCTTGAAGCCCGGCCGCTTCGTGCGCTGCGCCGTCACGGACAAACCGATTCCGCTCGAAGTCCTCCGCTACTGGAGCCCGACCCGCCAGCAGCCTTACTACGGTCCCGCCGAATTCATCGCGTCGATGCAAGCCGCCACATGATCCCGTCGCGCCGCGCCCTGCTGACCGGCGCGGGCGCCAGTTTGATCGCCGCGCCGCTGATGGCTGAAGACCGCAACGCCCTGCCGCTGAACCTGAACGGCGCCTAGCGTCAGGGCGGCTATGCCTTCGGTCGCACCGCGCCGCGCGCCCTGATCTTCATCGACGGCGAGGCTCTGACCACCGCCTCGGCCGCCGGCCTCTTCGTGATCGGCTTCGACCGCGACGCCGGTCCGACCACCCAAATCGAGGCCCGGTCCGGCGACCGGTCCGCCCGCCGCACGCTTGACATCGCCCCCTACGCCTTCCCCTCGACCAGCGTGAACGGCCTGCCGCCCTCGACCGTCGAGCCCAGCGATCCCGCTCTGCTGGCCCGCATCCAGCAGGAGATCGCGCTGAAGACGGAGGGCTTCGCCAGCCGCATCGACGCCGACGACTTCAAGGACGGGTTCGTCTGGCCGCTGGAGAGCTACCGGGTCTCTAGCGCCTGGGGCGCCCAGCGCGTCCTGAATGGCACGCCCGCCCGGCCGCATTACGGCATCGACTTGGCCGCCCCCCAGGGCAGCGTGATCCTCGCCCCCGCCGACGGCCGCATCGCCTTCGTCCGTCCGGACATGCATTTCGAGGGCGGCCTGACCCTGATCGACCACGGTCAGGGCCTGATCAGCTGCTATCTGCACCAGTCGCGGCTGGATGTGGCGCTGGGTCAGCGCGTCCGGCGCGGCGATGCGCTGGGCCGCGTCGGCATGACCGGCCGCGCCACCGGCCCCCACCTGTGCTGGCGCATGAAATGGCGCGATCGCAACCTGGATCCGTCACTCATGATCGGGGCGCGTGTTCCAGAAAGTCTAGCCTGATCAAAGGCTCCTCTTGCGAGACTACGCATATCCTCTTAGCCTCGTTCAAAGATCTGGCGGGGCCCGATGTTCTCTCTGAAATCGCTGAACGTCCTGCTGGTGGACGACAATCAGAATATGCGCGCCATCGCTGCCGCCGTGCTGCATTCGGCCGACATCCGCAACGTCTATGAGGCGGCTGAGGGCGCGACCGCCTTCGACCTGCTGCGTCGCCACGCGATCGATCTGGCCATCGTCGATTTCAACATGTTCCCGCTGGACGGGGTCGAGTTCACGCGCCTGGTCCGCACCAGCCCCGACAGCCCCAATCCGTTTCTGCCGATCATCATGATGACCGGCCATTCCGAACGCAGCCGCGTCTACGAGGCCCGCGACGCCGGGGTGACCGAGTTCATCGTCAAGCCGATCACCGCCAAGGCCGTGCTGGATCGGCTGAACGCCGTCATCATGCGGCCCCGCCCCTTCATCAAGGCCGATGGCTATATCGGCCCCTGCCGTCGCCGCCGCGATACGCCCGACTACGCCGGGCCTCACCGTCGAGGATCGGACGCCTCGCGGTCCAACGCCGCATAGACCTTGTCCGGCCAACGCTTGTGGACCCAGAACCAGTCCACGGGATGCTCTTTCACCCGGTCCTCGACGAAGCGATTGGCGGCCTGGATGCCGGCCAGCGTATCGGCCGCCTTGTCCTCGCTTTGATTGACCACGATCGGCTCGTGCGCCGTCACCCGGAACCGCACGCCCGGCAGGCGCACCACCGACAGCGGCAGCATGACCGTGTCGAACTTCAACGCCAGCCTCGCCGCCCCCGGCGAGGCGTTCACCGGCTGGCCGAAGAACTCCACCTCTGGCCCCTGATTGTATTTCTGATCCACCAGCAGGGCGATGGAATCGCCGCGCTTCATCCCCGCCATCAGTTCGCGCGTCCCGTCGCCCTTGGGCGCGAACAGGCGGATGCCGTAACGCTCCCGGCTCTGGCGGATCAAGGCGTCGACGTACGGATTATTGGCGGCGCGATAGGTCACCTGACACGGTACGCCCGAGGCCATGATCACCGCCGCCATCACCTCGAAGTTGGCCAGATGGCCTGAGATCAAAACGGCCGGCTTGCCGCTGTCGCGCAGGGCGTGCAGCCGCTCCATCCCGACCACCTCGACCCGCCCGCCCTCGGGCGTCAGATGATCCATGACCGCCAACTCGGCGAAGGTCCGGCCCGTCTGGGCCCACTGGGCCAACGCCAGCGCCTGACGCTCCGCCTCGCCCATTTCGGGAAAGGCGATGCGGAGGTTTCGCATCACCGTCTTCTGCGTGCCGGTCAGCGGACCCAGGGTGCGCAGCAGCCAGCCGCCCAACCCCGACGCCCGCTCGACGCCCAGCAGGCGCAGAAAGTCGAACAGCGCCTGAAAGCCGAAGGCCTCCAGGCGCCATGCGAAATCCTGTCGCCAATCGCTACTCTTACCAGGCAATCGTCAATCCACCGTCCACCACAAGGGTCTGGCCGGTCACATAGGCCGACGCAGGGCTGCACAGATAGACCGCCGTGCCCGCGATTTCATCGGGCTGGCCGATCCTTTTCAGCGGCGCCGGCTCAGTGACCTGTTTCAGCAGCTCCGGATTCTCCCACAGATATTTGGCGAAATCGGTCTGAACCAGCCCGGGCGCGATGCAGTTGACCCGTACGTTCGACGGCCCCCACTCCACCGCCAGATTGCGCACCAGCTGCATGTCCGCCGCCTTGGAGATATTGTAGGCGCCGATCAGCGCGTTGCCGCGAAGCCCGCCGATGGACGAGATCACCAGGATCGCCCCGTCCTTGCGCTCCACCATCTGCGGCGCGACCATCTGGATCAGCCAGTGGTTCGAGATGACGTTATTCTGCAGGATCTTTTCGAACTGGTCGTCGGCGATGCCCGCCATCGGCCCGGCGTAGGGATTGGTCGCGGCGTTGCAGACCAGGATGTCGATCTGGCCGAAGGCGGCGTTGGTCTCGTCGACCAGCCGCTGCAAATCCTCCTTCGAGGCGATGTTGGCCGGCACCGCGATGGCCCGACCCTCGCCATACTTGCCGTTGATCTCGGCGGCGACCTCGTCGCACGGCCCGGCCTTGCGCGACGAGATGACGACCTTGGCGCCATGTTCGGCCAGCCGCTCGGCGATTGCCTTGCCGATTCCCCGCGATGAGCCGGTGATGATTGCGACCTTGCCGGTCAGATCGAACAGTTCCATTGCGTTTCCCGTAGGTTTGGCGGGGATATTTGCAGCCCCGCTCTAGCCGAATGACATTGATAGCCTGATACTCAGGCGATTCCATCCGGGAGTGGCCGACCGCCAGCCGATGCGCAACGTAACAACGGGCTTTCTCTACTTCGCCTATCTGTTCCTCGGCATGACCGTGGGCGCCTTCCTGTGGCGCGCGGGCCTGGGGATCGGCGCAGGCGTGGCCGGAACGCTCGGCGCACTGGGTCTGCTGGGCGCCTTCCACGGCATCGTCACCGGCATCGCCGAGCGCCGCGTCCTGAAGAAGGAAATCGGCCAGGTCCGCGAGGCCCACCGCCTGCTCGCCGATGCGATGGAATCGACCCAGGGCGCCCTGACCGAATTGGCGCACGCCATCGAGACCGGCGTCCTGTCCGACACCGACGCCCTGACCGGCGAGGTCCGTATGCTGGAATCGCTGGTCCAGCAGATGAGCGAAAGCATCGACGAACGCCTGGCCGCCGCGCCGCATATCGGCGTCGAGACTTTCGAGGGTCGCCGCATGGCCCAGTCGAACGTCCTGCTGCGCACCATTCACGAAGCGCTCAGCGAAGGGCGTGTCGATCTGTATCTTCAGCCGGTCGTCTCCCTGCCCCAACGCCGGACGATCTTCTACGAGAGCTTCACCCGGCTGCGCGACGCCACCGACCGCGTCATGATGCCGGCCGAATATCTGTCCCTGGCCGAGGGCGAGGGCCTGGTGCCGGCGATCGACAATCTGCTGCTGTTCCGCTGCGCTCAGATCGTGCGTCGGCTGGCGCGTCAGGATCGCAAGGTCGGCGTCTTCTGCAACGTGGCCCTGACCTCGCTGGGCGACGAGACCTTCTTCCCGCAGTTCCTGGACTTCCTCAGCGAGAACCGCGACCTGAACCAGGCGCTGATCTTCGAACTGGGTCAGGCCACCTTCGACGCCCGCGGCGCCATCGAGGCGCGCAACATGGCCAAGCTGGCCGACCTGGGCTTCCGCTTCTCGCTGGACAAGGTGCAGACGCTGGATCTCGACTTCGCCGATCTGCAGCGCTCGGACGTCAAGTTCATCAAGGTCGCGGCCGACCTGATGATCGAACAACTGCTGGACCTGGACGGCGGCGCGCCTTTGCGCTCCATGCCCGACATCCAGGCCGCCGATTTCGCCGCCCTGACCCGTCGCTACGGCGTCGAGGTTATCGCCGAAAAGGTCGAGAACGAACGCCAGGTCGTCGACATCCTCGAACTGGACGTCGGCATGGGCCAGGGTCACCTGTTCGGCGAACCCCGCGCCATCAAGGAGCAGGTGTTGGCCGAGACCGACCCCCCGGCCGAGTTCCTGCGTTCCACCCTGCGCAGCGCCGAGCAGCGCAGGCGCTACTAGAGCCACTGTCCCGTCTCCTCCCCCGCTTTGCGGGGAGGTGGCGCGGCGCCCCTTCGCGCCGCGACGGCGGGGTTCTTCCCCCACAACAGGCGTCGAGCCAGTTTCAAGAACCCCTCCACCGCTTCGCGGTCCCCCTCCCCATTTCATGGGGAGGAGACTTTCGCCTCTGCGTCGTAGCGGCTACCAAAGTCCCATGACCCTCCCACACGCCCTGCCCCACCTCGGCGCCGTCGCCGGCGACTATGACATCCTGCTCTGCGACGTGTGGGGCGTGATCCATAACGGCCGCGAGAGCTGGGCCGCCCCGTGCGAGGCGCTGACGCGATTCAACCGTGAGGGCGGCCACGTCGTTCTGATCTCGAACTCGCCCCGCCCGGCGTCCGACGTGATCGCTCAACTGGACGGGCTGGGCGTGCCGCGCGAGGCGTGGAAGGCCTTCGTCACCTCCGGCGACGCGACCCGCGCCGAACTGGCCAGGCGTGCGCCCGGTCCGGCTTGGATCGTCGGCCCCGAGCGTGACGCGCCGCTGTACGCCGGCCTTGGCCTCGAGCGCGCCGCGTCGCCTGAGGACGCCGCCTTCATCTCCGTCACCGGCCCCGTGGACGACACGGTCGAGACGCCCGAAGACTATCGCGAGCGGTTCGCCGTCGGCGCCGCACGCGACATCGAACTGATCTGCGCCAATCCCGACCGGGTCGTGCAGCGCGGCGACCAGCTGATCTATTGCGGCGGTTCGCTGGCCGACCTTTATGAATCGCAGGGCGGCCGGGTCGTCATGGCGGGCAAGCCCTTCGCCCCGATCTACGACCTGGCGATCAAGGAGGCGCAAGGCCTGCTGGGCCGTCCCGTCGATCGCTCGCGCATCCTGTGCATCGGCGACGGCGTCGTCACCGACGTGATGGGCGCAAACGCGCAAGGGTTGGACTGCCTGTTCATCGCCCAGGGCATCCACGGCGACCAGGCCAAGGGCGAAGACGGCGCGCTCGATCCCGCCCGCGCCGCCGCTCTGCTGAAGGCGGAAACGACCTATGCGCGATACGCCGCGCTCGAACTGAACTGGTAAGGCTCGCCATTTTGTCGCACCGCCGCTAAAGCCTCATCTATGGTCGAATTGGTTCAGCAGCATCCGTCCGGTGGTTACATCCTGGACGAACTTCACGTCGGCATGGCGGCCGAGAAAATCGTCGTCGCGACAGAGGACCGCATTCGGCTGTTCGCCGAGGCGTCCGACGACTTCAACCCGGTGCATCTGGACGAGGCCTTCGCCTCCAAGACCGCCTACCGCGGCCGGATCGCCCACGGTCTGCTCAGCGCCTCGTTCGGATCGGCCGTGGTCGGCACCATCCTGCCAGGCGCCGGATCCATCTACATCTCACAGACCCTGGCCTTCCATCAGCCGGTGCGGATCGACGACGTCGTGCGCATCCTGATCACGGTGATCGAGGTCGAGCCCGAGAGCGCGCGGGTCAAGCTCAGCTGCGAAGGCTTCGTCGGCGAGACCATGATCATGGACGGCGTCGCCGTCGTCCGCGTGCCGCGCCGGCGCAAACCGTCCCAGCGTTGATGCAGATTGTCCGCGACTGGCGCGACCTGCCGGACGCGCTGAAAGGCGCGGCGGTCGCCGTCGGCGCCTTCGACGGCGTGCATCGCGGGCATCAGGCCGTCATCGCCGGCGCACGCGACGCGGCGGAACGGCTGGGCGCGCCGCTGGGCGTCGTCAGCTTCGATCCTCATCCCCGCCGCTGGTTCCAGAAGGACGCCGCGCCCTTCCGACTGATGACGGCCGACCAGATGGCGGAGGCCTTGGCGCCACTGGGTGTGGACATCCTGTATCTCCTGCCCTTCGACGCCGAGATGGCCGGCATGACCGACGCCGCCTTCGCCGAACGAGTGCTGGCCGAGGGTCTGGGCATTCGCCATGCCGCCGTCGGTTTCGACTTCACCTTCGGCAAGGGCCGTTCCGGCTCGCCCGGGGCCTTGCGCGCCTACGGCGAGCGGCTGGGCTTCACCGTCTCGGTCGCCGAACGGCTGGATGACGCGGACGGGCTGAAACTGTCGTCCAGCGCTGTGCGCGAGGCCCTGAAGGCCGGCGACATGGCCCGCGCCGCCGCCATCCTGGGCCGCCCCTTCGCCATTCGCGGCGAGGTGATCCACGGCGACAAGCGCGGCCGCACCATCGGCGTGCCGACGGCCAATGTCGCGCTCGGCGACTATATGCGCCCCGCCTACGGCGTCTATGCGACCCGCAGCCGATTGCCGGACGGACGGGTGGTCGATGGCGTCGCCAGCCTGGGCGTGCGCCCCATGTATGCGCTGGAGACCCCGCTGATGGAGGTCTGGTTGTTCGACTTCGACGGCGACCTTTACGGCCAGACGCTGGACACCGAACTGGTCGCCTGGCTGCGTGGCGAGGAGACCTTCGACGGTCTCGACGCCCTGAAGACCCAGATCGACGCCGACGCAGCGGCGGCGCGAACCGTCCTCAGCCGATCATAGAGGCCGAAGCTCCGCCGCGAACCGCTTCCAGTTCTGCACATAGTGTTCGGCCGACATCTGCAGCACGGCGATGTGCGCCGGGTCACGCTCCCGCACCACCTTGCCCGGTTGACCCACCACCAGACTGTTGTCCGGAATGATCTTGCCCTCGGTGATTAGCGCATTGGCCCCGATGATGCAGTTCCGGCCGATCTTGACCCCGTTCAGCACCACCGCCCCGATGCCGATCAGGCTGTAGTCCCCGACCTCGCAGCCATGCAGCATGGCCTTGTGCCCCACCGTCACGCCGCGTCCCAGCGTCAGCGGCGACCCCATGTCGGTGTGAAGCACGCTGCCGTCCTGAATGTTGCTGTCAGGCCCCACGGTGATCGGATCGTTGTCCCCGCGCAGCACGGCGCCGAACCAAACACTGGCGTTGGGATGGAGAATCACATTCCCTATCACCGATGCGCTTGGCGCCACCCAGTATTCGCCCTGCGGCGGAAGCTGCGGTTTGCTGTCGCCCAAGGCGTAAATGGTCATCTGTACACCGCCTAATCTTTGAAAAACGAGGGCTTTAACGGATCGCTAACCACGATAGCATCATTCTGTTGATGCGATTCGTGGGTCGCCATTTCGGCCCCGGATCCGAAACCGGATCAAGCCCGATCCGGTCATCAAGTCGGGGCTTTAGCGTGGCGCGTTGGGATCCTGGTTCGGTTGTTCGGCGGCGGGCGCACCCCGTTGCAGACGGCCCTGCTGTCGATCCGGGCCGCTGCTGTGCAGGTCGCGACCTCTTCCTCCCCAAGACCATCCAAGGCGGCGCCCGTTCGGGTCCGCCTTTTTTCATGCCCTGGAGGCGTCCATGACCAAGCGTGCTGCAACCAAGCGTCAAACGCGTGAACACGGAATCCTGGATTCGCGTGATTTCATGGAGGAGTCGAAAGTTCGTCGGCTTCACGCCCCGCATAACGAGCGATCAGGGTGGTCGCCCTATCCTTCGAACGACGACCGCGACCAAGGCTATCTGAAGACGCTGAAGCCCAAGTCCGAGGGCCAGGGCGAGTTGATGGAGGCCATCGACCACCACAACCTGGTCATGGCCCTGGGTCCCGCAGGCACCGGCAAGACCTACCTCGCCGTCGCCAAGGCGGTCGAGGCGCTGGAGGCGGGCAAGGTGGGCCGGATTGTCCTCAGCCGCCCCGCTGTCGAGGCCGGCGAATCCATCGGCTTCCTGCCCGGCGACATGGAAGACAAGCTGGCCCCCTATCTGCGCCCGCTTTACGACGCCCTGTCCGATCGTCTGTCGATGAAGCGGGTCAAGGCGCTGATGGCCGAAGGTCTGATCGAGATCGCCCCGGTCGGCTATATGCGCGGCCGCACGTTGAATAACGCCTTCATCGTCGTCGACGAGGCGCAGAACTGCACCTACGTCCAGCTCAAGATGCTGCTGACACGCCTGGGCTGGCATTCGACCATGGTGGTGACGGGCGACCCGCAGCAGTCGGACCTGCTGCCCGGCATCTCGGGCCTGTCGGACATCTCGGCGCGACTGGAGGCCGTACCCGACATCGCCGTGGTGCGTCTGGCCGAGCGCGACATCGTCCGTCACCCGCTGGTCGCCTCGATGATCGGCGTCCTCTAGCTCTGATCCTGCAGCCGACGCTGGATGGCGTCGGCTGCAGACCCGTTGCACCGCGAAACCAAAAGCCATTGTCCCCGGGCGCACCGCACCGCTAAAGGTCGGCTCGCGGCTGATGAGGGATTTCGATGCGCGTAGCGATGATTGGGACGGGCTATGTGGGCCTGGTTTCCGGCGCCTGTTTCGCCGACTTCGGCCATGTCGTCACCTGCATCGACAAGGACCCGTCCAAGATCGAGCGGCTGGAGCGGGGCGAAATCCCGATCTATGAGCCGGGGCTGGATGATCTGGTCGCCGCCAATGTGCGCGAGGGTCGACTGTTCTTCACCCTGGACGGCGCCGAGGCCATTCGCCGGGCCGACGCCGTCTTCATCGCCGTGGGCACGCCGACGCGGCGCGGCGACGGTCATGCCGACCTGTCCTACGTCCACGCCGCCGCTGAAGAAATCGCCGGCCTGATCGAAGGCTTCACGGTCGTCGTCACCAAGTCGACCGTTCCGGTCGGCACGGGCGACGAAGTCGAAGCCATCATCAAGAAGACCAATCCGAACGCCGACTTCGCCGTCGTCTCCAACCCCGAGTTCCTGCGTGAAGGCGCCGCCATCGGCGACTTCAAACGTCCCGACCGCGTGGTCATCGGCATCGACGACATAACCGGCGACGCCGGCGGCCGCGCGCAGAAGGTCATGAGCGAACTTTACCGTCCGCTGAACCTGAACGAGAGCCCGCTGCTGTTCGTGGGCCGTCGCACGTCCGAGCTGATCAAATACGCCGCCAACGCCTTCCTGGCGATGAAGATCACCTTCATCAACGAGATGGCCGACCTGTGCGAAGCCGTCGGCGCCGACGTTCAGCAGGTCGCACGCGGCATCGGCCTGGACAAGCGCATCGGCTCGAAATTCCTGCACGCCGGACCGGGCTATGGCGGCTCGTGCTTCCCCAAGGACACGATCGCCCTGGTCCGCACCGCCCAGCAATATGGGGCCCCGACAAAGCTGATCGAGGCCACGGTCGAGGTCAACGACGCCCGCAAGAAGGCCATGGCCGACCGCGTCGCCGCGACCCTGGGCACGAGCGTCCAGGGCAAGACGATCGCCCTCCTGGGCCTGACGTTCAAGCCCAACACCGACGACATGCGTGACGCCCCGTCGCTGGACATCGCGCCTGCCCTGATCGCCGCCGGCGCGACCGTCCAGGCCTTCGATCCCGAAGGCATGCACGAGGCCGCCAAGCTGTTGCCCGACATCCAGATGAAGGACAGCGCCTATGACGCCGTCGTCGGCGCCGACGCCGTCGTCCTCGTCACCGAATGGGACCAGTTCCGCGCCCTGGATCTGGACCGCATCAAGCTGCTGATGAAACAGCCGGTCCTGGTCGATCTGCGTAACATCTATCGGTCCGAGGACATGAAGCATCGCGGCTTCCGCTTCATGGGCATCGGGCGCGGCTGATGGGCGCGCCGATCCTCGTCACAGGCGCGGCCGGCTTCATCGGCATGCACGTCGCCGAGCGTCTGCTGGACCGGGGCGAGCAGGTGATCGGCGTCGATGTCTTAAACGACTACTATGATCCGCGCCTGAAGGCCGCCCGCGCCGCCCGGCTGGAAGGGCAAGACGGCTTCAAGATGGTCCGCGCCGACATCGCCGACCACGCGCAGATGCGTGCGCTGGTCGCGGATGCCGGGGTCAAGCGGATTGTCCACCTCGCGGCCCAGGCCGGGGTCCGCTACTCCCTCGAGAACCCCTTCGCCTACGAGCGGTCCAACCTGGCCGGCCATCTGTCGATGCTGGAGGCCGCGCGGCACAGTGACGTGACCCACCTGGTCTATGCCTCGTCGAGTTCCGTCTATGGCGACCGGCCGCTGGAGGGTTCGGGCTTCCGAGAGGACGATCCGACCGTCCACCCGGTGTCGCTCTACGCCGCGACCAAACGCTCGTGCGAACTGATGAGCCAGAGCTACGCCAAGCTCTACGGCTTTCCGCAATCGGGCCTGCGGTTCTTCACTGTCTATGGCCCCTGGGGCCGGCCCGACATGGCCTATTTCAGCTTCACCCAGAAGATCGTGCGCGGCGAGCCGATCGAGGTCTATGGCGAAGGCAAGATGGCGCGCGACTTCACCTATATCGACGACATCGTCGACGGCGTGATCGCCGTGCTGGACCGCCCCCCGGCGCGGGGCGTTCACGAGGTCTATAACATCGGCGACAGCCAGCCCGTCGGCCTGATGGAGATGATCTCCACGCTGGAAACCGCGCTGGGCGTCGAGGCAAAAAAAATCATGCGGCCCATGCAGCCCGGAGACGTCACCGCCACCTATGCGGACATTTCCAAGCTGAACGCCCTGTGCGGTTATCAGCCCAAGGCCCCGCTGAAGATCGGACTGGAAAAGTTCGTCGCCTGGTGGCGTCAATACGAGAACGGTTGACGCAAGAAGGCTGGGGGGGCCGATGCGACGCGAAATCCTGCCGGCCGGCGCCGCCCTGATGCTGTTCGGCGCAACCGACGCCTTCGCCCAGGCTTTGCGCTCGGCTCAGGACGCGCAAATCGACATCTTCGTTCGCAACCGTGCGGTCGCCGTACGCGACCGACCGCAACCCGCCTACGACCCGCTCGGCATCCGGGCCGGCGGCTTCACGGCCTTTCCCCGGCTTCAGTCGAGCGTCATCCATGACGGCAATATCTTCGCGGCTGAAGACGACCCTCAGCCTGCAACGACCTTGCGCTTGACGCCTGAAGTCGTCGTCCGATCCAACTGGTCGCGCCATGCGCTTGAAACCCACGCCCGCGCCGAGATGGACCGCAACCTCGATTTCGACAGCGAGAACACGACCGACTGGAGCCTGGGCGGCGCCGGCCGTCTCGACATCGTTCGAGGCGTCGACATCACCCTGGCCGCGGACTACGCCCATGATCACGAGGCCCGCATGGCCGCCGGGGCCGGCCCCGCCGCTCGCCGCCCGATCACCTTTGATCTAGCGTCCACCTCGCTGGCGGCGACGCGTACGAGGGGTCGGTTGCGCCTCCGGGCCGACGCCGCGGTTCTTCGTTATGACTACCGCGATGGGCTTAACGACGCCGGCGCAGTCATCGAACAGGACGTTCGGGATCGCACCGCCGCCCGCCTGACCGGCCGCGCCGACTACGCCCTCTCCCCCGCGACAGCCCTTTTCTTTCAGGTCGCACGCGATGACCGCGACTATCGCAAGGTGGCAGGGTCGCCGGAACGATCCTCTTCCGGCCACGAAGTGCTGGCTGGCGTGGACTTCGAGCTCGGAGCCCTGGTCCGGGGCGAGGTCGCCGCCGGATACATCCGTCAGGAGTTTCGGAACACAGCCTATGGAGATCTCGACGGCTTCGGCGGGCGTGCGCGCCTGTCGTGGTTTCCCACGCAACTGACGACTCTGACCGCCACCGCCGCGCGCAGCGTCGCGGACACCGGCGTGGTCGGCTCAGCCGGCGCCCTGCGCACCGACGTGTCGATCGGCGCAGACCACGAACTGCTGCGCAATCTGATCCTGACGGCGGAAACGGCGTGGAGCGAAGACGACTATAACGGCCTCGACCGCTCCGACACCCGCTTTACCGCTGGTTTTAGCGCCGTCTATCGCCTCAACCGTCGCTATGGCCTGACCGCCGGTCTGACCTATCTCGACCAATCCTCGTCCGGCGCGGTTGCAGGACCGAGCTATCACTCGACGCGCCTGTCCGTCGCGGTCGTCTCGCAGTTCTGAACACACGGCCAAAGCGCGAAGATTGACAACCTGAAGGCGTCATCGCAGGACTGGACGGGACGATCACCGTTCGATGGCGCGATGACCTACCACGACACCGCGATGGGCGGTCCCGGCCAGCCGGCGGACGACGCCATCGACCTCCACGCCCTGATCGCCGCCTTCCGGCGTCGTCTCGGTCTGTTCACCGCTGTCGCAGCCGTCGTCTGCCTGATCGTGCTGGCGCTGATGCTGGGCCAGCCGCCGGTCTACACCGCGACCGCCAGCCTCCAGATCAACACCCGCAAGGAACAGGTCGTCGCGGGACAGGCCGTGCTGTCGGCGCTCGACGCCGAGGCGGCCATCGTCGACACCGAGGTCGAAGTTCTGAAGTCACCCCAGCTTGCCGCCCAAGTCGTGCAGACGCTGGGCCTGATCCGCGATCCCGAGTTCAACGCTCGCCTGCGATCCTCGCCCCTTACCCGGCGCCTGTCACGCGCCACGCCTGCAGCTGCCGACCCTCAGATCGAGCTTCAGCAGGTTATCGACGCCGTCCGGCGACGCCTGACCGTGCGCCGCGTCGGCCTGACCTATTCGATGGCGGTCAGCTTCACCTCCGAAAGTCCGATCAAGGCGGCCCGCATCGCCAACGCCTTCGCTGACGCCTATCTCCAGTCTCAACTCACCGCCAAATTCGACGCTAACGCCCAGGCCAACACCTTCCTGGGCGCCCGGCTGGAAGATCTGCGCAGCCAAGTCGAGGCCGCCGACGCGGCCGTCTCAGCCTACCGGATAGAAAACGGCCTGCTCAGCGCCCAGGGCGCCACCCTGACCGAGCAGGAGATCTCGGCCTACAACCAGCAACTCGCCTTGGCCCGCGCACAGCAGGCCGAGCAGGACGCCCGCCTGCGCACCGCCCGCGCCCAGATGGCGGCCGGCTCCAACGGCGACGATGTGGGCGAGGCCCTGTCCTCGCCCGTGGTTCAGAACCTGCGCGCCCAGCGCGCGGCGATCAGCACCCGCGTTGCGGACCTCTCCGTCCGTTATGGCCCGCTACACCCCGACATGATCCGCGCCCGTCAGGAGTTGGCCGACATCGACGCCCAGATCCAGGCCGAGATCCGCCGTGTCGTCTCCAACCTGGACGCCCAGGCCCAGGTCGCCCGCCAACGCGCCGCCTCGGTGCAGTCCAGCCTGGACGCCGCGCGCGGCGCCCTGGCCGACAACAATGCCGCCTCGGTGCGCCTGCGCGAACTGGAAGGCGAGGCCGAAGCCGCCCGCGCCGTCTACCGCGCCTTCCTGGATCGTTATCGCGAGACCAGCGCCCAAACCGGGGTCGAACAGGCGGACACCCGCATCGTCTCGCGCGCCACGCCTCCGACCGCGCAAAGCGCACCGAACCTGATGATCACCCTCGCGCTGGGCCTGGTGCTCGGCGCGGCGGCGGGAACCGGGGCCGTCGTCATCGCCAACGCCATGCAGACAGGCCTCAGCGGCCCCGATGACATCGAGCGCAGGCTGGGCGTCGGGGCTGTCGGCGGCGTTCCGCTGGCCTCTTCGGTGGCGACGGCGGAGGATCAGACGCTGCACCCGATCGATCTCGTCGTCCAACGCCCGCTATCGGTCTTCGCCGAGGCCTTCCGGGCGCTACGCACGTCGATCACTCCCATCGTCAGCGTCGTGGGTGAACCGTCCGCGCGCATCGTCGCCGTCACCTCCGCCCTGCCCGGCGAAGGCAAGACCACCACAGCCGTCTGTCTGGCCCGCGTCGCCGCGCGCTCCGGCGGACGCGTTCTCTTGATCGACGGCGACCCACGTCGGCGCGGCGTGACACGGATGCTGGGCCTGAACCCAGATCACGGCCTGGCCGAGGTCCTGCACGGCGCGGCGGCTTGGCGAAACGTCCTGGTGCTGGACCCGGACTCCGGCGCACAGGTTCTGCCCCTGTCGGGATCAGGCCTGTCGGCCGACGACCTGTTCGGCGCCCCGCCGATGACCGCCCTGCTCGACGACCTGCGTCAGGCCTTCGACCTGATCGTCATCGACACCGCGCCCGTCCTGGTCCTCGCCGACGCCCGTATCTTGGCGGCCAAGGCCGACACCGTCGTCCTGCTCGCACGCTGGCGAAAGACCCCCGCGCGCGCCGTCTCCGCCGCAATCCGCATCCTGGGCCAATCCGGTGTTCGCCTTTCCGGTGTCACCCTGAGCCAGGTCGATGTCCGGGCGCAGGCTGGCCTAGGCTATGGCCAAGCCGACTATGATTACCGGGCCTACAGAAAATACTATGCGGCCTGATTGTCGGTAGAGTTCAGGCCGCACAATCAGCTTCACATTCTACCACCGACGACGAGCACCAGAGTTTGAAACACAACGCCGATTGCGCCAAGCAAGCTGCCGGCGATCGCCAGGCGCAAGCCGAAGGACTGTGTCGCTTCCGGCTTTGCACGCAGGGCAATCAGGCATTTCCAACATAGGGCCCCAATGCTAGCCAGGCAGAGGGCGCTGAAAGTCAGCCCGAAAGCGTTCCACGCACCGGCGTCGCCACGCGCCACGTCGGCGGCGCTGGATAGCAGATACAGGCCCAAGAAATGGGCGGCCCAGATCAGCAGGCCCCCCAGCATCAGCAGCCAGAACCTCATGCGCCGACGCCCGGGAACAGGCGGATCAGAAGGGTCGTCGCCGCGCCCTGAACCGCCGTGAAGGCCACGAACAGGGCGATCACCTCAAACGTCGCCGGGTAACGCGGCGACACCAGGCCGCAGAGCCAGCGCAGCAGGACGAACGGCCCCATCAACAACGAAATGCCGACGAATGTCCCCTGCCAGGCCAACAGCGCATAGACGGTCGCGCCTTGGCTTGAGGCGTCAGGGCGAAGGCCCGAGTTCCACCAGGCCGAGGCCTCGGCCGCAAAGGCGCCGCCCGCCGCCAGGGTGGCGACCAGCATCAGGACGGCGGCGATGCCGGCGCTGCGCGGCCGGTCCAGCTTCAGCGCGCCTTGAGACGCCCAGGCGCCGATCCCCGCGGCCGCCAGCAGGCCCAGGGTCAAGAGCAGCGAGCCGATCTCGGGCGGCGCCTGCCACAGGTCCGGTCGGCGGCTCCACAGGAAGACGTAGGAGAAGCAGGCCATGATCGCGACCATGCCCGACACGATCAGGGTGATGACCATCGCCCACCAGCCGTGACTGCTGGGGCCGGACACATAGGTCGGCAGTCGCACGCCGCCGCCGACATCCACCGTCGCAGGACCGCTGGGCCGATCCAGTCCCCAGCACCATTTGAGGATGCAGTAGATGGCCAGCACGCCGCTGACCAAGGAAGCGACGTAGGCCTGGATCGTCAGGATCAAAAAGAAGCCGGCGGTGAAGATCGCGCCCCAGACATACCAGCTGGACGGCCGGGGCATCCGCTGGAGGTATTGAGGCTCGGCGTTGATCGGACTGGTGATCATGGTCTCGCGCTCGCCACGCGGCGCGCCGGGCAAGAAGTAGCGGCCGGCCTCGACGTCGCGCGCCAGGTTCGGTTGATCCCACACCGGATACAGGCTCTTAATCACCGGGACGGACCGCAACGAGTAGCGGCCGGCGGGCAGCCACTCCAGCCCCGGACCGCCAAAGACATTGCCCGCGTCCTTCTCGCCGAAGGGCCGGAAGTTGCGGATCATGTCGATCATCCACAACACCACCGCCAGGCCGAACATGAAGGAGCCGACGGTCGAGATCATATTGGGCAGGTCCCAGCCCCGATCCGGCAGATAGGTATAGACCCGGCGCGGCATGCCCATCAGCCCGGTCAGGTGCATGGGCATGAAGGTGACGTTGTGACCGACGAACATCAGCCAGAAGATCCACTTGCCCCACGGCTCGCTCAGCGGCCGGCTGCTGGACATCGGCGTCCAGTAGTAGATGGCGGCGAACAGCGGGAAGACCATCCCGCCGATCAGGACGTAATGCAGGTGGGCGACGATGAAATAGCTGTCGTGGGCCTGCCAGTCGAACGGCACCATGGCCACCATCACCCCGGTCAGCCCGCCCATGACGAAGATCACCAGCCCCCCGACGGCGAACAGGCCGGGCGTGTTGAACCGCATCTTGCCCGCCGCCAGGGTGGCGATCCAGGCGAAGACCTGCACCCCCGCCGGCACGCTGACGGCCATGGAGGCGGCGCTGAAATAGTTGATCGAGATCTGCGGCATGCCCGTGGTGAACATGTGGTGCGCCCAGACGCCGAAGCTGATGAAGCCGGTCGCCAGCATGGCCAGGACCACCAGCCGATAACCGACCAGCTTGGTTTGGGCGACGGCCGGGATCAGGGTCGACATCGCCCCCGCCGCCGGCAGGAAGATGATGTAGACCTCGGGGTGGCCGAAGAACCAGAATAGGTGCTGCCACAACATCGGGTCGCCGCCCTTGGCCGCATCGAAGAAGGGCCAGCCCAGCGCACGTTCCAGCTCCAGCAGCAGGGTCGATAGAATGATCGACGGGAAGGCGATGATGATCATGCAGGCGAAGATCAGCATGGCCCAGGCGAAGATCGGCAGCTTGTCCAGCGTCATGCCCGGCGCGCGCGTCTTCAGCACCCCGACGATGATCTCGATGGCGCCGGCGATGGCCGAAATTTCGATGAAGCCGATGCCCAGGAGCCAGAAGTCGGCGTTGATCCCCGGCGAATAGGTCATCGACGTCAACGGCGGATACATGAACCAGCCGCCGTTCGGCGCCAAGCCGAAGAACAACGAGGCGAAGAAGCACAACCCCCCGACCAGATAGGCCCAGAAGGCGTAGGCGCTCAGCCTCGGGAACGGCAGGTCGCGCGCCCCCAGCATCTGCGGCAGCAACAGCACGCCCAGCGCCTCGACCGCGGGCACCGCGAACAGGAACATCATCACCGTGCCGTGCATGGTGAAGATCTGATTGTAGGTTTCTTGCGCCAGGAAGCCCGTCATCGGCAGGGCCAGCTGGGTGCGCATCAACAGCGCCAGCACGCCCGCCAGCACGAAGAACAGCATGGCCGCGCCGACGTAATAGACGCCGATGTAGTTGTTGTTGATCGCCGTGATCCACTCCCACGGCCGCCGCGGGCCGCACCAGACCTCGTCGAGCTGCTCCAGCTCGCCCTCGGGCCGGGCTTCGGTGGTGGGGAAGCGTTTGTAGAGTTCGGGATCGAACCCGGTTTCCGAACTCATTTCAGGCTTTCCAGATAGGCGGCGACGGCGCGCACGTCCTGGCCCGACAGGACCGCATAGGACGGCATCCGATTTCCGGGCTTCAGGCTCTGGCTGTCCGAAATCCAGCCGGCCATCGTCCCCTGATTGTTCGGCAGGATGCCGGCGCCCAGCGTCTGGCGAGAGCCGACGTGGGTCAGGTCCGGTCCCGCCAGACCGTTCGCCTCGGTGCCGCGAATGGTGTGACAGGCGGCGCAGCCCGAGGCGGCGTAGACGCTACGCCCCTGGTCGATCAAGGCGAGCGGCCCTTGGGCCGAGGGCACGACGGCGGCCGGCCGTGACTGACGCGCCAACCAGGCGGCGTAGTCGTCCGGCGCATGGGCCACGACCACTAGCCCCATCAGGGCGTGAGGACCGCCGCAGTATTCGGCGCATTGGCCGCCGTAGGTTCCAGGGGCATCGGCTTGCAGGCGCATGAAGTTGCGGCGGCCGGGGATCATGTCGGTCTTTCCGCCCAGGCGCGGCACCCAGAAGCTGTGGATCACGTCCGCGCTTTCCAGCTCGAACACGACAGGCTGGCCGGCCGGGATATGGACCTCATTGGCGTCCTGCACGATCTCTCGCCCCTGACCATCCAGATAGGCGACGCGCCACCACCACATTTCGCCGGTGACGCGCACCCGCATTTCGCCGGGCTTGGGCGCATCCGCCACCCGCGCGGTCGTGGTCAGCCCATAGACCAGCAGTCCGGTCAGAACGACCACCGGGAAGACCAGTCCCGCAATCCAGATCAGGCGCTCGCCGCCGACCCGCCGCTTCCACTTGCGCGGACCGAACAGGGCGATGCCGAGCGCCACGGCCACCACGACCATGACCACCGCCGCCATGATGAAGAGAACCCAGGCCACGGTCTGGATCGGTCCGGCGAATGGCCCGGCCGGATCCAGTACGGGCGGCGGCCAGCCGGCGATTCCGGGAGGGGCGTCAGTCTTCATCGAGCGTGTACAGATAGGCCGCAACGTCGCGGGCTTGGTCTTGCGTCAGGGGCATGGGCGGCATGGCGGTTCCGGGATCCATCGACGGCGCGTCGATCAGCCAGCGGATCAGAGTATCGGGCTGGTTCGGCAGACGTCCGGCGATCAGGGGACGCGCGCCGAACCCGGCAAGGTTCGAGCCGGACCGGCCCTCGGGCCAGGCGACGCCGGGGATGCGGTGACAGGCGGCGCAACCGACCTCCTTGATTACCGTCAGTCCGGCGGCTGCGTCGGCCTGAACCACCGGCCGAGGCAGGTCGGACTTGTCCACGCAGGCGCACACGGCAAGCGCCAGCGCGCAGGCCGCCGCCCGTCGTCCCATCGCCTCGCCCGCTGTCCGAAAACCCATCCGCCCCCCAAAGCTTCGCCAGAGCAATCCTCTTGTCGGACGGAGGTTCCCGACTGCGACATGGAGCCTCGGCGTATCGCCACAAGGAACCTTCGCCATAAGCAGGTGTTGCACCGCCGTGCGCGCCTCCCTTTCCGTCCTTGTTCTGCTGACCGGCCTGGCCGCCTGCGACTCCACGCCGGGCCAGACGGATCGCACGTTCACGGCGAATGGTCAGGTCATCGCCATGAGCGGCGGCGCCGGCGGGGCGGCCAACGCCTGCTTTACCTGTCACGGCCTGGACGGCGGCGGGGACGGGGTCGCCGCCCCGCGGCTTGCGGGCCTGGACGCCGGCTATCTGCAAAAGCAGTTGGAAGACTATGCATCGGGCCTGCGTCCCGACGACGCCATGACCCGCATCGCCAAGGCCTTGGACCAGCAGGGCCGACGCGAGGTCGCCGCCTACTACGCCGCCCTGCCCGCGCCGCCGACGCAAACGCCCGCGTCGATGGCGCCTGCGCCCGCCCTCTATCTGAACGGCGACCCCTCGCGCGGCATCGTCGCCTGCGCCTCATGTCACGGCGACCGGGGGCAAGGCTCGGGCCAGGGCGGCAATCCGCAGATCGCCGGTCAGCCCGCCGCTTACACGCTTGAACAGATCGACCGCTGGAAAGCGGGCAAACGCCGCAACGACCCGCGCGGGGTCATGGCCGCCGCCGTCAAATCGCTTTCGGACCCAGAAGCCCGCGCCATAGCGTCCTGGCTGTCGACGCAACCCGCTTCTCCAGCGCGCGCCAGCGCCGCTGCCACCGGGTCCGCTTCGGTCGAAGCTGCGGCACGACCGGCAGCATCGCGTGAAACACGTCGTCCCTATCGATCAGATGGTGCTTGAGCGCGGCGCCGGCGTGGATGGGAATCATCAGCAGCAGGGTGATGACCAGTCCCCAGTGCATCCACTCCGCCGCCGCCTCGATCGCCCATAGCTGGGTGTTGGACAGATCCTGCAGCGGCAGCAGCGGCCATTTGATGAACCCCAACGTCTCCAGCTGGCGCGTCCGATCCGTCGCCGAAATCATGGCCCAGCCCGACAGTGGCAGGCCGAACAGGCAGATGTAGAAGACATAGTGGGTCACATGGGCGGCCATGCTCTCCCAACCCGGCTTGTCCGCATCATTGATCAGGTCGGGCGCCAGCAGTCGCCACGACAACCGGCCGATCACCAGGATCAGCATCAGCACGCCGATCGCGAAATGCAGGTCGTAGGCGGCCATCATGGCGCCGCCCACCGGCTGGCGTCCCATCCACCAGCCCCAACCGAGCTGGAAGATCACCAGCCCCGCCATCACCCAATGAAAGCCGATGCCGACGGGCGAGTAGCGACCCTCGTCATGGTGACCCGCCGCCCATTCCAGCAGCTGCCTGAACAGTCTTTCGATCATGCCGGATGCGCCTCGGCGTCGGGGCCGATCATTCGCCCCAGCCGCCACAGGGCGGCGAACAGATACAGCGCCGCCGCCGGCGCCCACATGATCAGCCCAGCCGCCTGCTGATCCTCGAGCGGCGTCATGCCCCAGGCCAGGGTCGAATAGGCATGGGGCGCATAAACCGCCTGCCCCGCAAAGGTCAGCACCGCCCCGAGCAGCCCCATTGCCAGCATGGCCGCCAATAGGGCGATGACCGCCGCCGGCGCAGACGCCGACCGCGCCGCGCACCAGAACCAGCCGGCGCTCGCCAGTAGACTGATCTGCATCACCCAATAGACCGCATCGTTCGACAGGGCGGCGCCATAGGCGTCAGGCGCGTGCCAGGCCCAGAACACCACCGCTTGCACCGCCGTCGCCAGGATCAGCGATCCGTAGCGCCTCGACGGCAAGGCCGCCGAGAGCAAGGGCGCGGCGAGGCCGACCAACAGCACATGATGCACCGTCCGTACCGAGAACAGCGCCGAACTGAGGGCGCACAGGGGGGACACAAATCCAACGGCCAATACCGCTACGGCCGCCAGGCCATAACCGCGCCGCCGCCCTTCCAGCCGCCACAGGACCAGGCCCGCGGCTGCAACGAGGACGGCCAGCAAGATCGGATCAAGATTCCAGCGCCACTCGCCAAGGGCTGGCGCAGGACCGCAATACGGCATCCAACTCAAAGCTGTACCCCCAACCGCTTGCAGGATCTCCTGATCCCCGTGAATGGGAAAAGCCAAGCCAGCGGTGACGGTTCCGCGCGCATCATTTCCACGACGATTTGCCGCGATCACCCCGTGTCAGCACCAGGGGCGACCTCGGTCGCGTCCCTTGCAACCGACCGTGGCCGCAGTTGATCGACCAAGAAGTCGACGAACACCCGGATGCGAGCGGGAACGCTGGCGCCGCCGACAAAGACGGCATGGATGGGCTCACGATCGCCAGGATTGAAATCCTCAAGCAGCGGCACGAGCTCTCCCTTCGCAATGGCGTCGGCGACGCTGAAGTTGCCCACGCGCGTTATGCCGACGCCGGCCAGCGCAAGTTGCGTCAGGCTCTCGCCATTGTTCGCTTCCACGGGGCCGCGAACCGTCAGCGCATAGTCACGACCGTCCCGTCGAAAAGGCCACACGGGCTCCAGTCTTCGGAAGTTGAAATTCAGACAGTCATGTTGGTGTAGGTCCTCTGGCACGTGCGGCACGCCGCGACGCGCGAGATAGGCTGGCGACGCCACGATCGTTCGCCCTGTCTCACCGAGCCGTCGCGCCGTCAGCGGACTGTCCAGCAGCGGTCCGAAGCGAATGGCGACATCGGCCTGTCCGGCCGCGACATCCACGACCGTATCCGTCAAATTGATATCGACGAGGATTTGCGGGTAGCGCGCCACGAACGCGCCGATCAGCGGCACGACTACCTGCCGACCGTGCGCCAAGGATGCGCTGACCCTTAGGCGTCCCTGCGGCGCGCCCTGGTCCGAGATGGACTGCTCGGCCTCATCCAGGTCGGCGACAATTCTCCGTGCGGCGCTCAGATAGGCCTGGCCCTCGACCGTCAACGTCAAGGCGCGGGTTGTCCGCAGGACGAGCCGCACACCCAGTCGCGCCTCGATCCGATCGATCGTTCGGCTTACCGCCGATGGCGTCAGCCCAAGAACCCGACCGGCCGCTGAAAAGCTGCCGGCCGCAGCCACAGCCGCGAACACCTCCATGTCGCGGGCGCGATCCGCGCCCGCTGACGGCGCCTTTGCGTGCATTTCAAAAATCCTTCGCTTCCGAAAGGCCTAACCGCTGGGCACGACCGCGTCCATCTGTGCGCAAGTCTTATTGGTCTGCGGATTTCCATCCTATGAAACTCAACCCTCCCCTGCTGGCGCTCGCCGCCGGCGCGTTCGGTATCGGCGTGACCGAGTTCGCCCCGATGGGGCTGTTGCCCGTCATCGCGACCGATCTGGGCGTCTCTATTCCATCGGCCGGTCTGCTGATCAGCGCCTACGCTCTGGGCGTCGTCCTGGGCGCGCCCTTGATGACCCTGGCCACGGGCCGTGTTCCGCGCCGCGCCCTGCTCATCGGGCTCGCCGGCATCTTCACGATTGGCAATGCGCTGTCTGCGCTGGCTGACAACTACGCCCTGCTGATGATCGCGCGGATCATCACGTCGCTGAACCATGGCGCCTTCTTTGGCGTCGGCGCCATTGTCGCCGCCGGGTTGGTGCCGCCGGACCGCAAGGCCGGGGCGGTGGCTGCCATGTTCATGGGCTTGACCATCGCCAATGTCGTGGGCGTGCCTCTGGCCACCTGGGCTGGGGAAACCTTGGGATGGCGGGCCAGCTTCTGGGGCATTGCGATGATCGGCGTCATGGTGATGGCGGCCCTCGCCCTGACCCTGCCGAAAGCCGCCGCACCTGCCGCCGGCGACATGTTGGCTGAACTGCGCGTGCTTGGCCGCAGACGCGTCCTGTCGGCCTTGGCCCTGACGGTTATCGGTTCCAGCGCCATGTTCACCGTCTTCACCTACATCACGCCGATCCTGCGCGAACAGACCGGCGCGTCGCTGGGTTTCATCACCGCGATGCTCGTCCTCTATGGGCTTGGCCTGACCGTCGGCAACTGGATCGGCGGCAAGTTTGCTGACCGTTCCGTCGATCGCACGCTGATCGTCACCCTCGCCGGCCTGTCGCTCGTCTTGCTGACCTTCGCCGTGGCCATGCCTTTTGCCAGCGTAAGCGCCGTTCTCATATTCCTGTGGGGCATCGCCAGCTTCGCGCTCGTGCCGCCGCTTCAGGTTCGTGTGATGGATGCAGCGCGTGACGCCCCGAACCTGGCTTCGGCTGTCAACATCGGCGCCTTCAATCTCGGCAACGCCATCGGGGCCGCTCTGGGCGGCGCCGTCATCGCCGGCGGCCTCGGCTACCCAGCTGTTGCTCTGGCCGGCGCCGGCGCGTCCGCCCTCGGTCTGCTGATGATCGTGCTGATGTCACGCCGACCGGCCGTCGTGGTCGCAGCCGAATAGGGAGCCCCGTCCGCTAGCCGTTGTCGTTGCCGGCGCTTTGGCAGCGGTGTTCGAGCGATAGTCGGCGGACGTCGGCGGCGTTTTGAAAGACGGCGCGGCTGATGAAGGCGCCCATGTCGCGCCAGGCGTTGGATATGGTCTGGAAGGTCTGTTCGTCGGTCTGGCTGGCGGCCAGGGCTTCGTTCCAGCGCGACGTCAGCGCATTGATCTCGTCGAGCATCAAAAGCCGCCCGCAGGCCAGGGTCATCCGGTAGCTCGCGCTTCCTTGGCTCATTGTCAGAACTCCTCCCAGCCGGCCGTGTCCGCCTCCTCCACGACGGCCAGGGCGGCAGAGCCGGAAGATCGCAGGGCGGCCGGACGCATGGGCCGGGGCGCGCTCGGCTTGCGCGGCGCCGGCGCGGCGAGGGCTCGGCTGCCCAGCGCGGTTTCGCGTGTCAGGCTGAAGCGCTGGACCAGATTCGACAGCTGACGGCTTTCAGAGGTCAGGCTGTGGCTGGCCGCCGTCGACTGTTCGACCATGGCGGCGTTCTGCTGGGTCACCTGGTCCATCTGGTTGACGGCGGTGTTGACCTCTTCCAGCGCCGTCGATTGCTCGCGCGTCGAGGCCGTAATCTCGTTCATCAGCTCGTCGATTTCGGCGACGCGCTTGACGATGGACGACAGGGCCTCGCCCGTTTCCGCGACCAAGGTCACGCCGGACTTCACCTGGACGGACGAGGTGGTGATCAGCGACTTGATCTCCTTGGCCGCCTCGGCGGACCGCTGCGCCAGGGCCCGAACCTCGGAGGCCACCACGGCGAATCCTCGCCCGGCGTCGCCTGCGCGCGCGGCCTCGACGCCGGCGTTCAAAGCCAGAAGATTGGTCTGGAAAGCGATCTCGTCGATGACGCCGATGATCTGATTGATCTGCGACGACGACTGTTCGATCGCGGTCATGGCCTCGACGGCGCGGCTGACCACCTCGCGCGACTGCTCGGCGGACTGACGCGAGGTTTCGACGACCGCGGCGGCGCGACTGGCGCCTTCGGCCGCCCGCTTTACCGTGGCGGTGATCTCGTCCAGCGCGGCCGCCGTTTCCTCCAGCGTCGCCGCCTGATGCTCGGTGCGCCGCGACAGGTCGTCGGCCGCTTCACTGATTTCGGCGGCGCCCAGTTGCATGGCGCCCGTATTGCCGGCGATCTCGGCCATGGCGTCGTCCAGACGCTGCATGGCGGTGTTGAAGTCGGTCTTCAGGCGCGCGTAGCCGCCGGTGAAGTCGGACGCGATGCGGGTTCGAAGGTCGCCCTGCGCCAGGGCCGCCAGAGCCGCCGCCGTGTCCTCCACGACCCGCGTCTGCTCGGCCTCTGCCTCTGCGCGCTTCTGGTCCGCCTCCAGGCGCTTGGTCTCGGAGGCTTCCAGATACAGCGAAATGACGAAATCCATGTCGAGCATGGCGGCCTTCACCACACTGGCCAGCGTCGCCGCCAAGGCCTTGCCGTCGTCGCGCTTCGAAAACAGCGACCGCGTCTTGGCGTGGGATGAGACGATCGCCTCGATCAGCCCTTCCAGGACCAGGGCGTAGCCGCCGATGTACCAGCGCGGCTCCAGCCCGATCCGGGCGTGGGTCTGGCCGATGCGACGCACGCCCTCGACATAGGCGGGATCAAAGGCGCCCGAGGCGATCAGGCCCCAGTGTCGCGCCTGGGCGTCCTTGGCTCCAGCGATCTGGCTTTCCGCGCCGAAGAAGCGGGCCACGTCCGGCGTCGCGCGAACCTGGGCGTAAAAGGCTTCAAGGCTGGGCTGAAGCGCGGCCTCGATGACGGGTCTGGCGTCAGCAAGACGGGACCTCGCGGCCTTGTCCAGCTTCAAGAAGCGAAGTCTTTGGTCCAGATTCATTGCGTCCGACATGACGGCCCCCTTGCATGGCGGCCAGTTGGACGAGGTTCGATCTAAAAGCCGGTTGAAGTCTCTTCAGGCTGTAGACTGTTTCACAGCGGAAGCATTGTTTGCGCCGGTCTGACGTCAGGTCGCGGCGTGACCGACGTCCTTCGCCATGGCCTGCAGCAGCGGGACCAGCTGGGCGGCGGTCTTCAGACCCTCGCTGGTCAACAGTCCGGCCAGACGCCCGTATTGCGACCGCCGATCGTCCAGAACAGCGCGGCCTGCCTCGGTGATTTCCAGCATGGTGACGCGCCGGTCGTTCGGATGGGGCGAACGCTTGACCAGATCGGCGCGAACCAGATGATCGACCAGACGCGACAGCGAGGCCGGCGGCGCCTGAAGCGTCGATCCGAGAGCGCATTGTTTGACGCCGCGACGGCCCTCGCTGGCGATCAGGCTCAAGGCGCGGACGGCGGCATTGCTTTGACCATCGGCGCGCAGGACGCGATCGAGCTGTCGATCGAGTTCGAGCAAGGCGGTGTCGAGCGCATACAGCGCCATCGCGGGATCATCGAACGCCCGCACGGTGAACTCGTCCATCGTCCCCCGAACACCCATAGGCTTGGTGTGACAGGATTGGCCGCAACCTGCAAGATAGACGAAGGTCAACCCTTAGGGCTATCGAACTCCTAACAGCGCATCTATAAGGAAATGATTTCACACCGGCGCAATCCTAGATTGCCGAGCAAGTCTTTGGAAACAAAGTGGCGAGGCAACAACCGGAAAGAGCCGATGGCGTCGGTCAAAAGACACCCCTCCCACCCTGCCACGGCGATCCGATCGCTCGGGATAAGCATGGGAGGCGCGCTGGATGCTGAACTTCGAAGAGCGCTCGAAGTCGCCGCTATCCTGGTGACGACCGATCGACATGGCGTCATCACCGACTGCAACGAGAAGTTCGTGGCGGTCAGCGGCTACAGCCGAGAGGAGTTGATCGGCTCGACCCATCGGATCGTGAACTCCGGCCTGCATTCCAAGGCCTTCTTCCAGGATCTGTATCGCACGATCCGCAGCGGCAAGGTTTGGACCGGCACGTTGCGGAACCGTCGCAAGGACGGCAGCCTCTACTGGGTCTGACGTGCCCCTGAGAATTTCCTCCACGCGGAGCTAGAGTCCGGCCCTTGAAAGGACGGACGGAATGAAACGAGCGAGATTCACGGAAGAGCAG
>NZ_JABBJE010000010.1 GCF_014218725.1 Brevundimonas huaxiensis | reverse complement strand
GCGCGGCCCGGCCTGTTGCTCACCCCACGCTGCGAGGCGTAACTAACCCAAGGACTCTGGTCGCCGCTGGATGAAAACTCAGGGGCACGTCAGGCTGGCCGGAACGGGAGCGTTCGCCATCGCCTTTGCTGGAGCGACATACATCGTCACGCCCGACGCTCCCGGGAAGGCGGAGCTCCATCGAGAGTGGAGCAAGCGGACGACGGACCAACACTATTCCGGGTGCGGCCAAGCGCGCGCCAATAATCACGAGGACATCGCGTCGTGGGAGCCGAGCTACCGGGACCATATGGATGGCGATGGGGACGGGCTAGCCTGCGAGCCCTACCTTTGAGCGTCCGCTGATCTCCGAAGCGGACCTTGCGAGGTTAGCTTGGCACAAAGTCCGGTTCCTGGCTTGAAGTGAATGACCGCTCTTTGCGCTAAATGGTCATCATAGGCGAGGTCACCTGGCCGAGGCGAGGATAACGGCACTTGAAGCAGGGGGTTAATCTGCGTCCTCGTAGTGCTTCCGGATCGTCTCGCGTAGCCAAAGGGGGCGTCGGGCATCCATGTCGACTTGGTACTGATCGCTCAGGGGCGCGGAGTCGGGAGCATCCCCGAAATCGAAGGCCTCTGGACGCGTTCGGATAAGGTCCGCGATCGGAGAAGCCTCGGGTTCAGGACCGTTTGGGCAGCCGTTTAGGTTGTCGCTCATGGAAATTACCTTGCTCCTATTCACCGATCACTCAAGTCGTGTTTTTGTGTCCTAGTAGTGCTCGCGCCTGTTGTCACAAACGCCAGGTGAACTTCCGGAGTACGTTGAGATTCTTCCACTCCCACTTCTTTAGGCCGTTGATGCTCTTGTTGACGGCGTCGGCTTCGGCCTTTTCAACGACTCGGTCCAATTTGGGATTGGCTTTTTCGTGCTCTCGTAGAGCCTCACAGTGTATTTTGTGCAGATAACGTTGGGTCGGACCATTGCCTTTAAGGGCGCTCATTTTCATCGACTGCAAGTTTGCTAGATGGAACGGCACCTGACGCGAGCCAGCGCTAGTCCGTATCGTGACCAATTCTTCGGTAGTGCCGAGGGTGTCTCGTCGTCCCTGCCGGCTGGAGATCGCGCGCTGGTGCTTGGTGCGTGGCCGCCCCAATGGGTTGCCGGACTCGCCTTTGGCGAACTGACCCTTGGGCGTCCGGCGTCGCGGCAGGTTCTTGAAATCAATCTCGTCGTCCATCACGAAGCCTCTGCAGTCTGAGTTTCTAGGGTGTCCTCAAGGGTGGCGGTGAGGCCCGTCATGGCCTCCCAGCGCTGGATGATGGTGTCGACGTAGATCGGATCGATCTCAACGCCGCGGCATCGTCGACCTGAGCGCTCGGCAGCAATCAAGGTCGTCCCCGATCCGAGAAAGGCGTCCAGGACCAACTGGCCGCGCTTGGTGACGTCCTTAATGGCGTCCGACACCATGGCCACGGGCTTGACTGTGGGGTGCCAGTCGAGCTCCGCCGCACGCGAACCTCCGCTATTGACCGAGGCGTAGTCCCAAACGTTCGTCCGATTGCGGCCATGCTTGCCGAGCTCGACAGCATTGAAGTGCTGAGCCTCTCCGACGCGATAGACGAACACCAACTCATGCTTGGAGCGATAGAGGGATCCCATGCCGGCGTTGGACTTGTTCCAGATGCACAGGTTGAGGAGGTCGCCGTAGACCTGGTCGCCCGCATGCTGGAGGTGGCGGACGTGACGCCAGTCCATGCAGACGAAGTGCACGGCGCCGTTGCGCGAGACAGAGGCGCAAGCCCCCAATGTCTGTTTCAGGAAATCCTCGAACTGTGTATCGGTCATCTCACCAGAGGCCATGGCGAACTCGCGGTGCTTGGAGCGGACGTTAGCGTGGCCCTGGATGGCGACGTTGTACGGCGGATCGAGGAAGGCGGCGTCGATCTTGGCGTCTTCACCGACAACCCGAGCCAGAAACTCGGGATCACGGCAATCACCACAGCCGACGCGGTGATCACCGAGAACCCAGATGTTGCCGAGCTTGGCGCGGGGCGGCTCGGAAGATGGGGGCAGGGGCGTGTCGTCGTTGTGCGCCAAGGGCTTGTGGTCCAGCATGACGTCGATCTCGCCGACGGTGAAGCCGGTCAGCTCCAGGTCGATCTCGATCTCGGCAGACTGGATATCGACGATCATTTCGCGCAGCAGATCCGGATCCCAGCCGGATTTCTGGGCGATGCGATTGTCGGCGATCCGCAGCGCCTTCTTCTGCGCCTCGCTCAGGCCGGACAGAGTAATGGTCGGTACCGCTTCGAGCCCGCAGGTCTTGGCCGCCAGCGCACGGCCATGACCAGCGATGATCAGCCGGGCTTCATCAATCAGGATAGGGTTCACGAACCCAAAGGCCTCGATGTTTCGGGCCAGCTGTTCGACCTGCTTAGGCGGGTGGGTCCGAGGGTTAGCCGGATCGTGTTTGAGGTCCCGGAGCGGTCGATAGACGATCTCGAGCGCACGCGGGGGCGCATCCATAGGGGGCATGGCAAGAATTCCTTTGATGAGGTGAACCTGCGCCAGCCCCTTAGGCTTACTCGCTCGGACGCCTGACGTCCTCACGGCTCAGATGTGAGCCTGGATTGGCGTGGCAGCTTAACCACACGTAGTCCGGAAGAGGGAAGCGGCCCTACGTGCCGCTGGTCCTTCTCAACTCACAAGGGGCATTTGATGCGCCTGCATGGGGCGCGTCAAGCCTGTAAAAGCAAAAAATACAGGATTTCTCAAGTTATCGTAAGTTATGATTAAGTTCAAGGTAGTTTTCGATACAGTTGTCGTCGACTTTGTTGAATATTCGAGCATTGGTTCAGCTATGAGCGACATAGCCGCCGACACGACAAACCGACTCGCCGATCTAGCCGGCATTGGTTTGGCCGACCTTCGCGAAGAGTGGCGGAAAAATTTCGGAGCGCCACCGAAGTTACGTTCACCGGAACTCTTGGGCTTGATGTTGGCCTATCGGCTTCAGGCCGCCGCTGAGGGGGGAATGGACGTGGACCTTCGCCGGACGCTTCGCCGGCCTTCCGCCGGAAAGACATCTTCGGTGCTGACGCCCGGCACCAAGCTCGCGCGTGAATGGCAAGGAATCCGCCACGAGGTCACAGTCGAGCCGGACGGTCGGGTCCGATGGCAGGGCCAGGACTACAGAAGCCTGTCGGAGGTGGCGCGGGCGATCACCGGTGCAAGGTGGAATGGGCCTCGGTTCTTTGGCCTTCGGGCGGCTCAGCCATGAGCAAACCGATCACCCGATGCGCGATCTATACGCGCAAAAGCACAGAGGAAGGATTGGACCAGGCCTTCAACAGCCTCCATGCCCAACGCGAGGCCTGCGAGGCCTACATTAAGAGTCAGGCTGCCGAGGGCTGGGTTGCGCTACCGACCCTGTACGATGACGGCGGCTTCTCAGGCGGCAACATGCAGCGGCCGGGACTTCGTCAGCTTCTCGCCGACGTCGATGCAGGCCGCGTCGATACGGTCGTGGTCTACAAGATCGATCGCCTGACCCGTGCGCTGTCGGACTTCGCCCGCATCGTCGAGCGACTGGACAAGGCTGACGCCTCGTTTGTCTCGGTGACCCAGTCGTTCAACACCACCACCTCGATGGGCCGGCTGACGCTCAATGTGTTGCTTTCGTTCGCTCAGTTCGAGCGAGAGGTCACCGGAGAGCGAATCCGCGACAAGATCGCGATGTCCAAGAAGAAGGGCATGTGGATGGGCGGCGTTCCGCCGTTGGGTTACGATATCCCGACCGACCCGACGACCCGCGCCCTGGTGATCCATCCGGCTGACGCCGAGCGGGTTCGGTCGATCTTCCAGCTCTACCTTGAGCTGGGCACGGTCTCGGCCCTCGAGCAGCACATCGCGGCTGAGGGTTGGCGCACGCGCGAGCGGGTGAGCCGAAGGGGCGTTCCGTCCGGCGGGGCGCCTTACAGTCGAGGCATGCTCTTCCACCTCCTGAAGAACCGGGTCTATGTCGGAGAGATCGTTCACGGCCCGACCTGCACGCCTGGCCTGCACCAGCCCATCATCGACCAGGCCGTCTTTGACCGCGTTCAGAAGCAGCTGGCCAAAAACACCGTCACCCGGGCCGAGCGACCCCGGCGATCCGCCGACCTGAAACTGAAAGGCAAGCTGTTCGACGCTGACGGCCATCCGATGAGCCCTTCCTTCGGGTACGGCCGAGGCGGCAAGGTTTACCGCTACTACGTCTCCGCGCCACTGCAGGCGGGCCACAAGCACAAGCTTGATCGCGACAAGGCCATCCGGCGGGTGACCGCCGAATCGATCCACGAGATCGTCTGCGGCGCTGTCGGGCCTCGGCTCCCTAGGAAAGGAGATGGGATCGACGCCGCCGTCGGCGCCGTGCGCCGGGTCGAGATCTTGCCCAACGAGGTTCGGCTCATCCTTATTGCAGACTGCCTCACACAGGCCGGCCGAAAGGGCCTGGCGCTCCTAGGCGACGATCTGGTCAGGACTGTGCCGATGCGATGCCAGCTCAGGGGCGGGCGGGTCGAACACATCCTGCCCCCAGGCGCTAAGAGGCAGAGGGTCAAGCGCGACCCGACGTTGATCCGAGGACTGCAGAAGGCTCATTCACTCGCCAAGGCGATGGGCTGGCGCGCGGGCGATGGCGATCTGGCTGAACTGACCATCAAGCAGCCGGACACGGCCTATGACCGCAAGCTGGTGCGCCTACCCGGAACGCCTCTTCGAGGGTTTGAGGCACAAGGGCGGCGACCTGACCACCAGCCTGCATCGGCGGGCGCGGCGGGGCTTGGCGCGTGGCGACTTCGTTCATCAGGCAGCTTCCTTGTTCGGGGTGTTATCGTTGTCGCTGGCCTCGGCGGCGGCGATCTCAAGACGCTCGTCGATCCGCTTGGCGGCCCATGGCGGCAGGGTCAGATATTCGGCGTCGCGGCGTGTCCCGCCTGGGCCCGGCCATTCGCCGGTCGCCACGCATTCGGCGAACTGATCGATGGAGCGGCGCAACTGCATCCGGCCGCGCTCCAGATCGGCGCCGGTCAGCACGGTCACGCGGACGCAATGCGGCGGGGCCTTCTCGACCCAGACCAGGGCGAACTCTTCCATGGGGCGGCCGAGGACCGCTTCGGAGGCCATGCCGACCAGAGCGGCCTGCATGTGATAGCCGTAGTTGGCCAGCGACCGCTCCAAGCTGTCGTCCGACACGCTGTCGGCGGTCTTCAGATCAGCGAACAGGCCGGACGACGACGGGATGTTGTCGGGCCGGCTCTTGAGCCAGGCTCCGGTCTTGGCATCCTTGAAGATCAGGGACCGCTCCACGGCACCGTCGAGGATGCCGGACTTGACCAGCGGATGGGCACCCAGCGAACGGGCCATGCCGGTGATCGCTTCCAACTCGGCGTCGGTGATGATCGTAAGCCCGGCTTTGATCTGTTCGGCCTTCCACTCCTTCGCCGCGTCGGTGCGCCAGTCCTTCCACTTCGAAGGACGGATGACGAACTCGGCGTCGAAGCCTTTCCGGCCGAGATACAGCAGATGGTGCGCAGCCTTCCCGATGGAGAAGTGCGGGCGCTCGGGCTGATCCTTGGGGACCATGACCTCGATCCCGTCCACGACCTGCAGGACGAAGCCCGCCGGATTGTAGGGGCTGGCGTGGAAATAGTGCGCCGGCGACCGGCTCCAGATCGTGCGGAGGCCAGAGGACGAGATCGACGGGCCGACGCACAGGTCGCCGTGATACTCGGCCATCGACAGCGCATAGACGCCTGGGACCGAAACCTTGCCGGAAGGTGGCAGCGGTAGAGGGTTGGAAAGGCTCAAGGCTTCCTCCGAAGCGGGGTGTGCAGGATGGCCAGCAGGCCGATGGCTAGGATCAGGACCGTCAGGCCGTTCACAGCGACCAGAGCGCCCCGAGGACGAGAAGGCCGATGCCGAGGACGGACACGGCGCGGATCAGGTTGACGGGGTAGCGGCGGGGCCGAGCGGGCGAGAAATCCCAGCCCCTGCCCTGCCCCTGGTTGGTTTCGCGGGCGGCCTCGAAGCGCTGATCCGCTACGCTGACGTTGGGCCGGGTCATGCCAACACCAGACGCAGGGCCTTCTGGTCCCGCGCCTACGCAGAGCGACGAGGACTACGAGACCGGCGAGTGATCTATGACCCTATCCCGGCCTTTCGGTATCTGACCGACCGGCCGCTTGGGTCGTACACGTTCCGTGCCGCGCATGGCGGTCGTGGATCGGCCAAGTCCTGGTCGGTCGTGGACGCTGCGATCTTTCACACCGTTACGACCGTCAGGCTGCGCGTCGTCTTCCTCCGTGAGGTGATGGCGAACCTGAAGGAGTCGTCGCTGGAGCTGGTCCGCACCCGCCTTCAGCACTTCGGCCTGCTCGGCACCTACTTCCGCGAGGTGGACGGAACGTTCGTCGGCCTCGGCGGGCAGAAGATCATGTTCATCGGTCTCTGGAAGGGCGGCAAGCCCGAGGGCATCAAGTCGCTGGAAGGCGCCGGCCTGACGATCCTGGAAGAGGCCCAAGAGGTTAAGCAGGCGTCGCTGGACGTGCTGATCCCGACCGTCCTCCGCACCGTGATCTCTGAGTTGTGGGCGATCTGGAACCCGCGCCTGGCGACCGACCCAATCGACCTGTTCTTCCGCGGCCCGGTGAAGCCAAAGCGCGCCATCGTCCGCAAGATCAACTTCGACCAGAACCCCTTCTTCCCTGACGCTCTGCGCGAGCTGATGGAGTTGGACTTCCTCAAGGACAAGCTGCGGGCAGCCTGGATCTGGCTCGGCGCCTACATGCCGTCGGTCCAGGGGGCGATCTGGAACCGCGAAGCGCTGGACGAGGCCTGGCGGGAGGGCCGAAACGCAGCCGAGGGCGATTGGGGCCGGGTTGTCGTAGGTGTCGACCCATCGGGTGGCGGTGACGACGTCGGCATCGTGGTCGCGGCTGAATACGGCGACGGCGCCATCATCCTTGAGGATGCCACCTGCCCCGCCACCTCACCGATGGCCTGGGCCACGGCCGTCGCCAAGTGCGTCGATCGCTGGAATGCAGACTGCGTGGTCGCTGAGAAGAACTTCGGCGGCGACATGGTCGAGAGCACTCTTCGCGCCGGCGGGGTCAAGGCCCGCGTCGTCATGGTCTCGGCTAGTCGAGGCAAGCAGGTCCGCGCCGAACCCGTCGCCGCCCTCTACGATCAGAAGCGGATCAGGCACCGCGAGCAGTTCCCGCTGATGGAGGCCGAGATGCTGATGACCACCCCGGCCGGCTATCAGGGCGACCTCTCGCCGAACCGCATGGATGCCTTGGTCTGGGCCGTGACCAACCTGAAGGTCGAACCGCAATCAACCGTCGCCATGTTCCTGAAGAGCCGGCACCGCGGATGAGCGCGCGTCATCTTCTGGCCAACGCCGCGACGCGGTCGATCCAGGCCATGTTCCCGGGCTTCTTCTTCAGCGCCCAGAAGCACAACCACGCTGCCGACTTCGGCTATCCAGATCAGGTCAGCTTCGAGCTTGCCTTTGACGCCTACTGCCGCAACCCGCTGGCCCGCGCTGCCGTGGACAAGACGGTCGGCAAGACCTGGGAAGACAATCCCTACCTGCAAGAGTTCCAGCGGGACGGCACCGAAGGCGGCGACCAGGGCGAAACGGGGCTTGAGGCTGACATCCGTCAGCGCTTCGCCGATCTGCGCATCTGGCAACACCTCGCAGAGTGCGATCGCCGTAGCCTGGTCGGCTGCTACTCCGGCCTGATCCTGCGCTTCGCTGACAGCAAGGCGTTCAAGGAGCCCGTCGACACGGTTTCTGGCGGCCTCATGGGGCTGGTCGAGGTTATCCCAGCGTGGGAAGGCCAGCTGACCGTCAGCACCTGGGACACCGACGAGAAGTCGGAGGGTTAGGCGTCGGTGCCGCCAGTTGCGCGAGGCCGGTCGGAGCCTTCCCGCCTGCGACGGACTTGATCGTTCAGCCCAAGCCGGTCCCGCCTGAAAACGTGCTGACCAGCCGCATTGCGGGCGAGCAATACGACAACGCCGTCGAAGCCTGGGGCGAGGAAGGGTGGGCGCGGGTGTCGCGGCTCTGCCGGTTCTTCGACACGATGGGGATGCGGGGGCTGGACTGTCCGCGGCCGCCTCGACCGGGCTAGGCGAAAAGAGGGATTATCCCACCTTTCAGCGTCGAGCCTCGGCTCCGCTATCGAGGCCCGCTCTCTTCGGAGGGCGGGCTTTTGTCGTTTTCCGCTCACAGGAACCCTGTCCGCCAGTTCTGGGTTGGACCTGTGGAGCCGGCCTGTGAGGGTGGTGGCCCGGCAATATGCGCCACCCCGCTCGGTGGGCGGTCTATTACGTTCCCTGGGTAAGGCCGCCCGACCCAAGCGCCCTCGGTTCACGCCGGGGGCGTTTTGCTTTGCCCGCCTGGTATCAAGCAGCCATGCCCCCGCGCCTGATCGTAATAGTCCGAGATCGAGAAGCGGACTTGTAGGGCGGCGCCCTTCGCCCCACAGGCCTTGCAGACCAGATGATGAGCGACGAGCGGGAGCGACATCGACGTGTCCAGCTTGCGCGCCGCCTCGGCTGGGACGTAGCCCGTGCGACCGCAGTTGCAGAAGACGTCCAGGCCTATGCCGTCATCGATCCATGTGGAGATCGGCAGCACGATCAGGCCTTCAGCGGATAGACGTTATCGGCGCGGGTGACGCCCATGCAGTGATCGGCCCACGTCTCCATGAGCGGCCGACGCTTCTCGACGGCGGAACCCCGGCGATAGGCGCGCTCGACGGCAGAACCGACCTGATGGGCCAGCGCCTCTTCCAGCAGTTCGCGCGGGTAGTTGGTGCAGTCGCCAGCCCAATCACGAAATGCAGACCGGAAGCCGTGCGGGGTCGCGTCCTTGATCCCCATTTTCCGCATAACCATCGCCAGAGCCATGTCGGACAGCGGACCTTTCAGGCCGGGGAAGATCAGGCCCTGGCGCACGTCAGCGTCGATCGCGTTCAGCACTCCAACGGCAGCGGAGGAAAGCGGGACGCGATGCTCCCGGCCGGCCTTCATTCGCTCGGCCGGGATGATCCACGTCGTGCCCTTGATCTCGTCCCAGGTCGCCCCTCGCACCTCGCCAGATCTAGCGCCGGTCAGGACCAAGAACCTCAACGCATCGGCGGATATGCTGTGGCGCCCGGATAGTTGCTCAAGAAAGGCCGGGACATCCTGATAGGCCATCGCGGCGTGGTGTCCCTGCTCCTTCCGGACCTTCGGCAGCATCCGCGCCATATGGCCGCGCCAGCGCGCCGGGTTCTCGCCTTCCCGGAGTCCGCGCACCGTGGCGGCATCAAGGACCATCTCAATGCGGGACCGGACGCGGCGAGCCGTCTCCGGTTTTGTGGTCCAGATTTCGCGCAGAGCCTTCAGGACCATTTCGGTGTCAACGGCGCTGACCTCGGCCTTCCAGATGGCGGCGGCGTGCTGCGTCAGGGACGCTTCCCATTGCGGGCGCTGCTTTGGGGACTTCCATCCCTTCTCCAAGCCGTCCATCAGATCGGCAGCGACTGCTGAAAAGGTGGTGTCCGGTTTCGGCGCATTCGCCTTGCGCCGTGCCTCGATAGGGTCGATCCCAGCTTTGATCTCGGCTCGCACCTTGTCAGCGGCCGCGCGGGCCTCGGTCAGCTTGACTGCCTCCAGGCTCCCAAGGCCCATCTCTCGCCGGCGACCGGCTCGATAGAAGATATAGACCCAGCGCCGCGATCCGGTCTGATCTATCCGCAGATAGAGTCCGGCCCCATCCGCGAAGAGCCCAGGCTCGCGCATCCCCGGCACCTTCTTGCCGTTCAATCTGTTTACGTCGCGCGCCATGGCCTCTCCAGAACGTAAGGAGAACATACGCCGACGACAGAAGCGGTCGCCACCCTAAGCTCGCCCTAAGTCCCGCCCTAAGATGAGCGGTTCGCGTCCCGTCCAGCGATGACGGGCTTGAGGCGCAAATCCTTGCGCAGCGGGACGCTGGGTTGGCAAGCGGTGACATTGGAGGGCGTGGGTGTGGCGGACAGAGAGTCCGGTAAACCCCTGTTTCAGCCCGTCCCCGACTGTTTGAAATAGTGCCGTGAAATCAGGCTTTAGATAGATAGGCCGTCTGGCGTTATCCCAAAATGTCCCGCATATTCGCAGAACAAAGTAGGGACTAGAGTAGGGACTGAGGTTTTCGGTCCCTACTGGTCGAGGGGCCGGACATGGCGCGGGCTATTCACAAACTTCCCCCGAGGGCTGCGGCGACGATTGCCGAGCCGGGGCGCTACAGCGACGGCGGGGGCCTGTATCTGGTCGTCGGCCAAGGCCAGTCCCGAAAGTGGGTGTTCCGCTTCAAGTGGCATGGGCGGCTTGTGGACATGGGCCTGGGCGCTGCGGCGTCGGTGACGCTGGCGAAGGCTCGCGAACGGGCCGGTGACGCCCGCAAGCTGCTGGCCGACGGCCTTAACCCGCTGGAGGCCAAGCGCGCAGACCAAACGGTTCCGACGTTCGGGGAGATGGCCGACCGGCTGGTTGCTGACCTGGGACCGCAATGGCGCAATGAGAAGCATCGGGCGCAATGGAAGACGACGCTGGAGAACGACGCCGCCAAGCTGCGGCCGATCCGGGTTGATGCGGTCGAGACGGCCGACGTTCTGGCCGTGCTGAAACCGATATGGGCGACCAAGCCGGAAACGGCGTCCCGCCTTCGCGGCCGGATTGAGCGGGTTCTAGACGCGGCCAAGGCCAAGGGTTTTCGATCCGGCGAGAACCCGGCGCGCTGGCGGGGCCATCTCGATCATCTGCTGCCCAAGCGCCAGAAACTGACGCGAGGCCATCACGCGGCGCTGCCGTTTGAGAAGGTGCCGGGGTTTGTCGCTGATCTGCGGGAGCGCGACGCGGTGGCGGCTATGGCGCTGGAGTTTGCAATCTACACCGCCGCACGATCCGGCGAGGTTCGGGGCGCGACCTGGGCGGAGATTGATCTGGCGGCGAAGGTCTGGACCGTTCCCGCTGACCGGATGAAGGCGGGGCGCGACCACCGTGTTCCGCTGTCGGCGCGCGCGGTCGAAATACTGGAGATGGCCCGCGACCTGTCATCCGGCGAGCCTGATGCGGTGGTGTTTCCCGGTATCAAGTCCGGGGCCAGCCTGTCGGATGCGGCTTTTGACGCCCTGCTGAAGCGCATGGGGTTCAAGAGCGGCGAACTGACCCCGCACGGCTTCCGGTCGAGCTTTCGGGACTGGGCGGGCGAGGCGTCAACCTTCCCGCGTGAACTGGCGGAGGCTGCCCTGGCGCACGTCGTCGGGGATGCCACGGAGCGGGCCTATCGGCGCGGCGATGCCCTAGAGAAGCGCCGCAAGATGATGGACGCCTGGGCGCGGTTCTGTGAGCCGAAAGCCGCCGGGTCCAACGTCACCCCGATCCGCCGTGCAAACTGACGCCATGCCAATAGCGCCATTGGCGCCGTTAGCGCCAATAGCTTTCCAATCTGACCCTGGGGGAAACGAACATGACCACCGCCGACATGACCGTCGCCGCCACGCCCGAGGCCAACGCCAAGCGGCTGCTGTTTTGGGAGCGCGAAGCTACGCGCCTGACGCGGGAAGCCTCCGCCGCCCTGATGAATGACGAAGCGACCGACGCGCTATGTGATGAGGCTGCGGAGTTTGAGGCGCGCATAGCCAAGGCCCCCTGTGACAGCCACGTCGCCGCGACGGTGAAGCTTCGGACGGTGGTTCGCGAGGCCGTTCTGGGGGGCGCCATGTATCGCATCGACCGCGCCGCCATGATCGACGGCATTGTCGCCTTTATGGAGGGGCAGGGCGCAATGGGGAGGGCGGAGGCGTGAGCGGAGCCGAGGAGGAGAACGGCGGCGACCCAATTTTTCTGAGGCCCGAGTATGACGTAGCTGCCGACGCTTGCGCGCGCTTTCAGGCCATACTCGACGGGCCGCGTTTCGGTGAGGTTGAGGGCGTCGTGTTCGATCTTCGCCACGAGAAACTACCAAGCGCCGAGGAATGGCACGCCCCCGGCGGCGCGCGGCCTTTCGGAATTGCGTTCCCCCGGGACCGCACGCTGTTTGATGGCGATGCCGAAGCGGCGGCTAGTTATGTGACTAGCGGGGCAAACGAACTGGGTTGGGGCGTCACACAAGTTTACCCTGGCGACCGTGTAACGGTGGATCGGCTGATGCGCTTGTATCGGGGGGGGGAAGGCCGCCCTATGTGGACCCGCACGACGCCTATTCTCTTGAGGCGCATTTAGTTGTGACGCGACCCGACGGCACTGTCGAAAAAATCGAGGAGTCCATCTTCTTCAACGCCCGCGACGCGATGGGGCCAGCCTCGCCTCATATCTACGCCGGTGACGACGGGCTAGATGAATTTGTCGGCGACTTTCGTGTTTCCTACGACAAGATAACCCGCCGCCTGGAGCGGCTGAGAGATTCTATTGGGAGCACCGGCGAAGGCGTCGAATGGGCGAACCTAGCTTGGGACGCGCTTGACGGTTTAACGCCCCCTTGGTCCGCCCTCTACGACGAGCCGTTTCCCCGAACCCCGGAAGATGTGGCGTATCTGTTAGATATGGCTGTTGCGCTGGGCTATGCGGTTGCAAAGGCTGAAGCTGCGCCGCTGCTAAAGTCCGCACAAAACCGGACACGTCCGGCCACTAAGGCGCGAATGGCCCGTGCTGACCCGGTGAGGGAAGCTGCAAAGGCGGACATTCTGGTCAATCCGAAGACGACGCAAACCGCTTGCGCGCGGCGGGTGGCGCTCCAGCTAGAACGTGACCAAAGATCGGTTGAGAAGCTTATCGCTCCGCTGTTCGCTTGGGTGACGCTGCCGGGGGGAACTAAAGAAAAGCGGCCTCGCTCCACCCGTATCAACCCCCGTCAAATCGACGGTTAGCCGGGCTTGTCGTCGGTCTAACGCTGCCGGTTGCCCGCGAACCTTCCCATTCCTGACGCGATGCAGCGACGGGACGGAATGGGCCGCCCCGCGATGCAGCGGAGCAAGATGAAATGGCCGTTCAGCCCGTCGCCCCTGTCGCCTTCACCATTCCCGACGCGGTGGCCTATTCCGGGTTCTCCCGGTCCCGCCTGTATCGCCTGATCCAGTCCGAGGAACTTCCCTCCCTGCGCGTCGGTGGTCGCCGGATGATCCGGCGCGACGCCCTGGACGCGTTCTTTGACCGCCTGACCGCCGGGGAGGCCGCATAAAGATGGCCCCGGAAAAGATGAACCCCGCCGCCGGTCGCACGGCTGACGGGGTTCGGGATGCTTCGCGGGCTGCGGGGCGTTCCGAACATAACACCACCGCCAAGGCCAGCAAGGCCAGCAAGGCCAGCAAGGCCAGCCTGACGGTGCGGCTGGATGACCGGACGCTGACCGTTGAGGGGCGCTTGGCGCAAACCCTCGCGCTGTTGATACAGTGCGGAAGCAGAGGCGTCACGGCGGGCGAGGCGTCGCCCTTGGGCTGGGCGCGTCGCACGTCGCACTACGTCCACGAACTGCGCCAGCTTGGCTTTACGATCCTGACGCAATGGGAGGAAGCCGGTGACGCCCGCGTCGGCCGCTACATTCTGGCCGGTGCGGTGGCGGTGGTGGCGAGGGGCGCGGCATGAGCGGGCTTCCTGTCACGGTGCGGACCCTGCCCAAGGGGGACGCGGCGGAGGTCCGGCTGACGCTGGAAACCGTCAACAATCTGGCCCGCGTCGATCTGCGGACATGGGCGGATGACAAGCTGGGGGCGACGGTGGTGCGCGGCCCGACCAAGAGAGGGGTTTCCCTGCCGGTCGAGGCCCTTCCTGATCTGGTCGCGGCGGTGGCCGAGGCGGAGGCCACGGCCCGCGCCCTGGGGCTGCTGAAGGAAGGGAGCGCGACGGGTTAAGCGGCTGTTGCCGCTACCCTGCGACACTCGATGCCCGTTCGCCATAACAACAAGGGCCGGTCCAAGTCCGGCTCTCCCTTCCTCCAGCTTCATTGGTTCATGCTCGAAAGCGAAGCATGGGGCTGCCTGACGGCCAACGCACGCGCGGTTTATCTGGAGGTCGCGCGCCGATACAATGGCAAGAATAACGGCTTCCTGGCCCTTTCCGTCCGCGATGCGGCGGAGCGGTGCCGGATCAACAAGGACACCGCCAAGCGCGCCTTGGACGAACTCCAGAGGTTGGGCTTTATCGAGTGCGCCGTAGCGGGTGGTTTCAGCCTAAAAGTACGTCATGCGAGCGAGTGGCGGTTGACCGTCGCGCGATGCGACCGGACGGGGGGCAGAGAGACAAAAGCGTTCATGCGCTGGAGGCCGGAACCACCGTCCGAAAAGAAAATTACGGTCCCCAAATAGCCCCGTGTGGGTCCCCTATTTTCGGACAGCGAGGCTGCAGATGCGGCCTTTTCAGCCTTCACGGTCCCCTATATTCGGACCGTCGACGCGTTTTCAGCGGCTTCACGGTCCCCTATTTTCGGACACATATACATCTAGCCATAGGCTATGTTTTCGGGGGCGGCTTCGGCAAGGGGCTGTGGCTCCTTAGGGCAAGGCTAGCACCTAGTGCAAGGTTCGGCCCGCGCAGCCATCAGTCCAGCGTAGCGGGCCGGACCGACCTTCCCCATAGTCCGCACGATTGGGGCGAAGCGTCAGGGGCGGTTTGCGCGAATCGTGACGACGCGGGCCTGGGCCAGTTGACGGAGGTGTTCATCAACCTTCGGCATAAGCACCGCTTCGTATCGCCAGTCATCGCCTGCGGCCACCCGCCTCACGGTCTCTCGCTCTGCGCGGCACGCGGTAATGGCGGCATCAGCCACGATGTTTGCGGCCTCACGGCTACGTTCCAACCGAGACGCTGCCCGCTCTACACACGAGACCAACGCTCTTCGCGCGGCTACATTCTCCGGGCTGTTCGGCGGACTTCTCTCTCCCCCGAAAGCCAAAGCCAAAGAAAAGGCCAATACAATCATTTCAGCAAACCAATAGCGGGCGCGGTGTTGAAGTAGGTTCGGCTACACGTTTTGAGCTTGTCCATGGCAACATCCATGCCGGTAAGCTGATAAGTAGCCTGAGGCCCGTTATCCAAGAAGATGGTGACAGCCTGAGCACTCCGGAGCAGCGACAAGAGCTCCTCTCCCTGCTGGCCTGCCAAGCCACGGCGGTTGTCGTCTCCTGGCTGAATAAAGCCTTCCGTGATGAAGGCATGTCGTGTGAGGCCTGTTTTATCAGTAGAGATGCTGACCATACGCATTTCCCCGACCTCAATAACATTCCAAGGGCCACCTACAGCGGCGAAGAACACCTCTCCACTGTAGTTTCTGTAGGAGAGGCGCAGCATGGCATCCTCCGGTTGGTCTACATACCATGCGCAAGACTGGGTCTCGCGATACACGAAGTTTTCGCCATCACTGTAGAATTCGGTGCTTTGAGCTGGAGCCATTGGGGCTAGCAAAAGTGCAGCGCCTAAAATCGCTATCATCTAAACCCCTTCAGCCTGAAGTGCCTGATCGGCCCCCGTTTTGACGATCAAGGTTATGTCTCTGGGGCCGCTCTCGCGCAAGATGCAGCGTTCGCCGCGTGAAGATGACCTGGGACCTCATCATCATTCATCATCATCGCTTGATGGCCCGTTAGGCTTCGATCCGGCGTTCGAGAACCTCAACTTTTTTCAACATTAGGGGACGGCAACGCACGCCTTTCACGGTGATGTTCTGGCTGCGCAGGCTCTGGTTTTATCAGGTTCCTTTGCCGTGCGCCGCGCCGACGGGAGGGGAGAGAGGCTTTCTGCGGTGGTGTCACCAATTTGGGCCGTGACGTTGTGATTTACCCAGCCCAGTTTGGGCGTGGGGCGAGAGGGGCGGCCACCGGCCCCGGCGGAGGCTGAACTCACCGGCCTGGGATTGAATGTTAGCATTTGTTAGCATGGGGCTGTCGCCGGCGGCTTGCCGATGAAGGCTCTCCGTCAAGTTCGGTCGTCGCTACGCCCGGCGCTTGATCCAAAGTGGGCGCGAATAGAAGGCGGGGGCCTAATCGCTGGGCGGGTGACGCCGGACACCGGCTCCGAAGTCGCACGCGAGACGCCGCGAAATTGGGAAGGCTCGCGCACGCACGCGATGGCGGCAGAAACCCAGTCGAAGTGTCAGGGACTTTCAGCGGCAGTGCGCGCGCGGGAGAGGGTGGCGATAGTTTCCTGCGCGGCGTAGCTTTCACAGCCGAATGTCGGCTGAACCTCGGGGGAGGGCTAAGTGATGGGTCTACTGTTTACCCTGCCAGCGCTATATGGCGTTTGGCGTTACCGATACTGGGCATATTGGCGAGAAGTGCTGCTCGTCGGGCTTTGCTTACAAACGGGGGCAGCTCTTTTTTGGGCGAGTGGGACCCTAGAAAGCGCGGCGGGAGACGGGCTTGTGACCGCAGCGCTTCGTCAGGCCAGCGGCGACGGTCCCGAGGTGCTCTTTGCGGTTCTCGGCGTGGTTGGCGCGCTGGGCGGCGCGATTTACTTCCTGAAACGGTCGCACTATGCAACCCAATATCCCCACCTTGGTAAAACCGCCTCTCGCGGCGCGAATGCGGCCAGAAAGGTTGGGGAAAGCGTTGGCGTCTTGGCCGCTGCCGCCGGAGTTTCGTTTGTCGTCTCTATGATTGTGGGCGGAATTAACTTCGCCATCCATGATGAGCGCCGGTCGCCTAGCGTTGAATCACCCTCTGCCATCGATCCGCTCGCGAGCGAACTTCGCGCGGTCGTAGAGCAGTCAAAGGGGGGTATGGTTCCGCAGAAACTCGACCCTATCACAACCATGACTGACATGACGGCGGAGGGCCGAACATGGGTGTATCACTACACGCTGTCGGAAAACCTTGAGGCCTCCCACATCGAGTCTTTCCGACCAAGGGTTGTCGGCCAGGTGTGCGGAAATCCCGATATGGTCAAGATGCTGCGAATGGGGATAGGCTTTCGCTATAGCTACACCACGCCGACGATAGCCGCGCCGGTGGCGTTTTCGATAAGCGTTGATGACTGCGTTGATGCTTGGGGAAAGCAGGTCGGTCCTGAATAGCTAGGACGCCAACGAAATCCTCCAAAACCCCGCCCCTCCCCAGGCGGAGTTTTTGCTGTCAGGCGGCTTCGTCGTGGGCTTCACGCGTAACACGGTCGCAAGGAAAATGCCGCGCCCTGCGCTGTGTCGATCTGGAACGCCCGAACATAGCGGCAAATGTCCCGCCATATCCCGTTCCATCGCCGCACAAAGTAGGGACTAGAGTAGGGACTGTCCGGACGCACTGAAAAATAATCAATGCAAATCAGAGCGCTGACGGCAGAGTGTGGCGGACAGAGAGGGATTCGAACCCTCGGTAGGCTTTCACCTACACACGCTTTCCAAGCGTGCGCGATCGACCACTCCGCCACCTGTCCGTTTCACGCTGCGTCTTGCGCGCCGCCGGAGGTCGATCCGGCGGGAGGCGGGCCTGATAGAACACACTCGCCCCCTCGGCAAGCGCCTGTCGCATCCCCATATGGACTTCAACGCCATTTTCCGATGAGAGAGCCGCAAATGCTGTTCAAGAAGACCGCCGAAATGCCCACGCCCGAGACCGCCCTGCCCGGCCGCGCCGAGCCGCTGGACACCGATGTGAACCACTATGTCAGCGGCCATCCGCTGAAGGGGCCCTATCCCGACGGTTTCCAGACCGCCATCTTCGGCATGGGGTGTTTCTGGGGCGTGGAGCGCATCTTCTGGCAGTTGCCGGGCGTCTGGGTGACCTCGGCCGGCTATTCCGGCGGCATCACGCCCAACCCGACCTATGAAGAGACCTGCACCGGCCGCACGGGTCATACGGAGGTTGTCAAGGTCGTGTTCGACCCGAGCGTCATCACCTACGCCGAACTGCTGAAGACCTTCTGGGAGAACCACGACCCGACCCAGGGCATGCGCCAGGGCAACGACATCGGCACCACCTATCGCTCGGCCATCTACACGCTGAACGCCGAGCAGCAGGCCGAGGCCGAAGCCTCGCGCGACGCCTATCAGGCCGCCCTGACCCAGGCCGGGCGCGGGACGATCACCACCGAGATCGAGCCGGCCGGCGACTATTTCTACGCCGAGGGTTATCACCAGGGCTATCTGGCCAAGAACCCGGCCGGATACTGCGGCATCGGCGGGACCGGCGTGGTCTGCCCGATCGGGGTCGGCGTCGACGCCTGACCCTTGCGACGGCCGCCGGGTTTCAACCGGCGGCCAGTCGGCCTATGGATCGGCGAAAAATGGGAGCGCTCATGTCCGCCTTCGTCCATCCTGACGAGATTCGCAGCCGGTTTTCGGCCGCCCTGTCCGCCATGTACCGGGCCGAGGTGCCGCAATACGGCGACCTGCTGTCGCTGGTGGCGGACATCAATGCGCAGGCGTTGAAGGCGGATGCCGGCGGAGCCGACCGGCTGGCGGCGTCCGGCGAACTGGCGCGTCTGTCGGAGGAGCGCCACGGCGCCATCCGCGTCGGCACGGCCGATGAACTGGCCACGATCGCGCGCGCCTTTGCGGTCATGGGGATGGAGCCGGTCAGCTATTACAACCTCGCTCCCGCCGGAGTGCCGGTGCATTCGACCGCCTTCCGCCCCGTCGATCCGGCCGCGCTCGCGCGCAATCCGTTCCGGGTCTTCACCTCGCTGCTGCGGCTGGAGTTGATCGAGGACGAAGCCTTGCGTGCAGAGGCGGCCGAGACCTTGGCCCGTCGCGACATCTTCACCCCCGGCGCGCGTGAGCTGATCGAGACGGCGGAGACCGCCGGCGGTCTGGACGAGGCTCAGGCCGATCGTTTCGTGTCCGAACTGCTGGAGACCTTCCGCTGGCACGCCCAGGCGACCGTCAGCGCCGAGACCTACGAACGGCTGGTCGCCGCCCACCGACTGATCGCCGATGTGGTCAGTTTCAAGGGTCCGCACATCAACCATCTGACGCCGCGCACACTGGATATCGACGCGGCCCAGGCCGCCATGCCCGCGCGCGGCATCAGCCCGAAGGAAACCATCGAGGGTCCGCCCGCCCGCGCCTGTCCGATCCTGCTGCGCCAGACCAGCTTCAAGGCGTTGCAGGAGGCGATCACCTTCCCCGGCGCCGACGGCCCCACGGCCGGCGCCCACACCGCCCGCTTCGGCGAGATCGAACAGCGCGGCTGCGCCCTGACCCCCGCTGGTCGCGCCCTGTATGACGCGGCCCTGGCGAAGAAGGACTTCTCCGCCCTGCCCGACGACTGGGACACCCTGCGCCGCGCAGACCTCGCCTGGTTCCGTTATCGCCCGACGCCTGAGGGCTTGGCCGGCCGCGCCGAGACCGCCGACCTGGAAGCCCTGATCTCCTCGGGCCACGTCGTCGCCGAGCCCATCACCTACGAAGACTTCCTGCCTGTCAGCGCCGCCGGCATCTTCCAGTCCAACCTGGGGTCAGAGGCCCGCGAAACCGCCTATGCCGTCGATCCCGCCAAGGCCGATTTCGAACAGGCGCTGGGCCGCCCGGTCCAGGACGAGATGGCCCTGTACCGCGCCGAACAGGACGCCTCGATCACAGCGACGCTGAAGGCGTTGGGGTTGACCGCCTCCGCCTAAGCCTGTCAACTGTCACTTGACAGGCGTCACATTGATGACGATGTTGGCTCGTGCAGATCGACAGCATCAGACACAAGGCGCTGCGGCAGTTCGCGGAAACCGGAAAGGCCAAGGGCCTGCCCGGCGCGCTGATCGGCCGCCTCACCAATATTTTGACCTATATCCATGCGATCGCGACGGAAGACGAGCTGCTGGTCCCGCCCAATTTCGGCGCCCACAAACTGACGGGAGATCGGGCCGGAACCTGGTCTTTGACGCTCACCCGGAACTGGCGCCTGACGTTCCGCATCAACGAAACCCTTGGCGTCGAGGACATGGATTTGGAGGATTATCACTGATGGCCATTCGACTACATTCCGCGTTCGCAGTTCATCCCGGCTCTTGGCTGCGCGACGAGCTTGTCACCCCAAAGGATCTCAGCGTCACCGCCCTGGCCGAGGCGCTGGGCGTGACGCGTCAGGCCGCCAGCAATCTGTTAAACGGCAAGTCGGGCGTGTCGGCCGAAATGGCCATCCGGTTCGAAAAGCTGTTCGGCGTCAGCGCCGACACCCTGATGCGAATGCAGGCCAGGCATGACCTGTCCAAGGCCCGCGCCCACGAACACGACATCCGGGTTCGTCCCCTCGCTGCGGCCTGATCCGCCCCGCGTCCATCCGGCGTCTTGCCTGATGCGCAGACGCGGATCATAGACGCGGCCGTGAACCCGTCCGCTTCCCCGACCCAGCGCCGTTATGATCTCGACTGGATCCGGGTCGGCGCCTTCGGCCTGCTGATCCTGTATCATGTGGGCCTGGTTTACGGGGTCTATGACTGGCACATCCACAGCGCCCACACCTTCGAGTGGATGCGCGAGGCGATCCTGGTCACCAATCCCTGGCGGCTGACCCTGCTGTTTCTGGTGTCCGGCGCCGCCCTGCGGTTCATGACGTTCCGCCGCACCCCGCGCGAGGTCGCCCGCGCCCGGTTCGAGCGGCTGGTCCCGCCCCTGATCTTCGGCGCCTTGGTTCTGGTGCCGATCCAGTCGTGGATCGAGTCAATGGACAAGGGCGGCTGGCCCGGCGGCGTCGCCGGCTTCGTCGCCTGGCTGGGCCATGAGTTCGGCTGGAGCGGTCTCGCCGACGGCGTGCCGGTCAACCATCTGTGGTTCATCGTCTATATCGCGGTCTACAGCCTGATCGCCGTGGTTCTGTGGCGCCAGCCCGGCCTGATCGACCGACTGGGGAACGGGTTGGAAAAGGCGCTGACAGGCCCACGCCTGTTGATTGTGCCGATCCTCTATCTGTTCGCCATCCGGTGGCTGCTGTTTCCCTGGTTCGGCCTGACCAACACCCTGCACAACGACTGGTACAATCACGCCCTGTCGCTGGTCGCCTTCCTGTTCGGCTTCAGCATCGTGGGGCGTGAGAGCCTGTGGCGCACGATGGAGCGCTATCGCTGGATCGCCCTGGCCCTGGCGGCCGTCGCCCTGCCGATCATGATGGTGCAGGTCTGGCATCCCGGCGCGCGGGCCTTCTGGGGCGTGCCCAAGGCCGCCGTTTACGGCATCGACCAATGGGCGGTGATCGTCGCCATCCTGGGCTTCGGCTATCGCCATCTGCGCGACCGGGGCGGCCCTGCGCTCAACTATCTGACCCAGGCGACCTTCCCTCTCTATCTGGCGCACCAGACGGTGCTGGTGGCGGCCGTCTGGATCATTCGCCCGGCGAATCTGCCGGCGCCGGTCGAACTGCTGTCCCTGATCGCCGTCACCTTCGTCGGCAGTTTGGCGATCTATGAGGTCGTGCGGCGCATCCCGGCGATTCGCCCGCTGTGGGGGCTGAAGCCGCTGGACGGCCGGCCCTGGCCGCTGGACCTTCAGGCCCTGCTGAAGCCTCAGGTACGCTATCACCGCCGTCGTCGCCTGCTGGGCGTGGGCGTCGCAGCCCCGCTTCTGGCCCTGACGGTGGTCGCCGTGGCCATCCTGGCCTACCCCGGCTTCAACAATGCCACCCAGTATCTGAGCGAACTGGGCGGGGCGACGGCCAAGGCGCCGATCATCTTCAACGGCGGGGTCTTCGTCGCCGGCGTCATGGCCGGTCTGGCGGGGATCGGCTTCGGTCTGGCCATCTACGCCCTGACCGGCGCGCGGGTCGCGGCCTGGGTCATCGCCATCGTCTTCATCCTGGCCGGCGGCGGCATGTCGGCCTCGACCCTTTGGCCCTGGCCCGATCCACGCCACATGATCATCAATCTGGCCCTGGGCATCCAGCTGGCGCCGATGCTGCTGCTATGGGGCTTGGCCAAACGCCGGGACGTGCCGCGCCTGAAGCTCTTCCTCGTCGTCACCTTCGTCGTCATGGCGATTCTGACGGTCCTGACCAAGCACCTCGTCTTCCCCGGCACGGTCAATGACGCCAACGTCGGCTGGTGGGAGCGGCTCTACGCCATCGTCCTGGTCTGCTGGGTGGGGGTTGCAGCCTGGGTCCTGGACCGTAAACTGCTTTCGGTCGCCACGGAGTCGCCGCACGGCCGCCCGGCTACCGCCTCGTTCGACGTTCCGGCCTGACTTCACCCCCACATTTTTTGGTTTCATCAACATTGCGTGATTGAAAATCGCGCGAATGTGATCGATTATGCAGGTCGTGTTGCAGTGCAGCACTCCGCGTCGTCCCCAGCCCTCGGGACGACATCCGGTTCACTCGGGGGCGTCCAGAGCGGCATGAACAAGCTGGCGATCCGGCCTGTCGAACAGGCTGAAATCGAGACGACGATCCACGGCGCGCAAACGCCCAGCTGGTCGTGGCTGCCCGACGAGGCGCCGCTTGCCATGCCGGTTCAGTCCCTGTCCGCGCCCGACGCCGTCGCCGACGTGACGCCCGCGACCTCGCCGCGCACGGTCGCGACGCGCCGCCTGGCCCTGCTGGCCGGCACCATCGTCCTGACCGGCCTGTCGGCCATCACCCCCTTCTACCTCTATGCCCGCAAGGGTTGGGACGGCACCGAGATCCTGGCCTTCAGCCTGTTCATGGTCCTGATCACCGCCATCTCCTGCTGGTTCGTCAGCGGCCTGATGGGGCTGTTCGTCATGCTGCGCGGCAAGGATCAGGCGGACCTCGCCTTCTCGCCGCATCCGCCGATGCCGCGCACCCGCACGGCCCTGCTGATGCCGCTGTACAACGAGGACGCCCGCTCGTCCTTCGCGCGCCTGTCCCAGATCGATTCCTGCCTGGCGCGCCTGGGCGCCTCGTCGGCCTTCGACATCTTCGTGCTCAGCGATTCGACCAAGGAAGACGCCGCCGCCGCCGAGCGTTCGGTCTTCCAGGCGTTCCGCATGGCCGCCAACTCCAAGGCCTTCTATCGTCGGCGCACCGACAACGCCGAGCGCAAGGCCGGCAACCTGGCCGAATGGGTCCGTCGTTTCGGCGGCGCCTATGAGAACATGATCGTCCTGGACGCCGACAGCACCATGGCCGGCGAGACCCTGCTGCGCATGGTCGACGCCATGGAGCGCAACCCCGGCGTCGGCCTGATCCAGACCGCCCCGGTCATCATCAAGGCCCGCACCATCTTCGCGCGCGTTTCACAGTATTCGGTGCGCCTGTACGGCCGCGTCGCCGCGGCCGGCCTGGCCTACTGGACCGGTTCGGAATCCAGCTACTGGGGCCACAACGCCATCATTCGCACGCGCGCCTTCGCCGCCTGCTGCGGCCTGCCGCACCTGAAGGGCAGGAAGCCCTTCGGCGGTCACATCATGAGCCACGACGTCGTCGAGGCCGCCCTGATGCGCCGCGCCGGCTGGGCCGTCCACGTCACCGCCTCGCTGGACGGATCGTGGGAAGAAACCCCGCCGTCGATCACCGACTTCATCCGCCGCGACCACCGCTGGTTCCAGGGCAACCTGCAGCACCTTGGCCTGATCACGGCCAAGGGCCTGTCGCCGATGAGCCGTCTTCAGCTGCTGATGGGCTGCATGGCCTATCTCTCGTCGCCCCTGTGGCTGGCGTCGCTGATGGTCGGCCTGTTCATCCAGATGTTCTACCCGGTCGATTGGACCAGCTTCTTCTACATCCTGAACCCCCAGTTCACGCCCTTCATGCTGGCCTCCTTCCTGTCCGGCGTGCTGCTGATCGGGCCCAAGTTCATGGGCGCCGCCCTGGTCCTCAGCCGTCCGGCCGAGCTGCGCGCCTTCGGCGGCCGTCGCGCCATCGCCAAGGGCATGGCGGCCGAGATCGCCCTGTCGGCCATCCTGGCCCCCATCCTGATGGTCGCCAACACCAAGGCCTTCATCCAGATCGTCTCGGGCCACGACACCGGCTGGTCGACCCAGCAGCGCGAGGCCGACGGCCTGGCCTGGTCGGACGCTTTCCGCGCCATGCGCTGGCAGATGATCGCCGGCGTGGGTTTCCTGATCCCGCTGGCCGTTCGTCCCGACCTGGCCACCTGGTTCGCCCCGATCGTGCTGCCGCTGCTGCTGGCCGCCCCGATCACCGTCTGGACCTCGCGCGTCCGCTCGGGCGACAAGCTGGCCGCCAAGGGCTATCTGGTCACCCCGGTTCAGGACGGCGTCAGCGTCTCTCCGGCCGTCCTGCACACGCCGCGCTCGCCGCTGCGTGCGGTCGCCGGCGGCGTCCTGGCCCCCGTCGCTGCGCCTGCGATGGTCCCGGCCCGCGCGCCCGAACGGTAATCGACCGATGCGTGGCGGCCACAGTGTCGCCACAACCGCTACGGCGGCGCTCGACGAAAACGCCAATCGGCCGCACTCTATCCCCCTGACCTTTGCGGGGAGACGTGATTCCATGGCCAAATCCACCGGTTCCGACGCCAAGCCTGACCTGCGGCTCGTCGCGGCCGAGGCCGAGATCTACGACCTGATGAAAGCGCCTGAAACCACCGCCGACCGCGTCAAACGCCTTCAGCTCGAAGCCCACGCCCTGGCGCTGGAAGAGATCGAAGGTCTGGAAAAGCTGTTGCTGGAGGCCGCCGCCAAGGCCAAGGCCATCGCGGACGGGGGCGACGCTTATCCGGTCGGCGCGCGCGAGATCGCCTCGCGCCTCGCCGCCGATCTGCCGACCAAGGCCGAAACGATCAAAACCATCGTCCACCGCGTCGGCTAGAAACCGAAGCTGGGCCGTCGGAACGACCCGCGTCCCCGTCCGCTTTCCTGAAGACCCCCTCTTCAGGAGACGACACCCATGGACGACCGGAGCCACGCGCGCGCCGAAGACATTGCCGATCAGGAACGCGCCATCCAGCGCGACATCGACGCTAGGGATAACGCCTCCGGCGACGACAAACCGTCCGGCGCGATGCAGGCCGGAGCCCGCCCCTACCCCGAACCGCCCTTCCCAAAACAACACCAGACCAAGCCGGGCGACGAGGCGGCGCTGGATCCCGCGCCCCTGTATGACGCCCCCTTCTGGAAGGGGTCGGGCAAGCTGGACGGGTTCGCCGCCCTGATCACCGGCGCCGATTCCGGCATCGGCCGCTCGGTCGCCGTCCTTTTTGCGCGCGAAGGCTGCAATGTCGTCATCTGCCATCTGGACGAGGACGCCGACGCCGAAACCACCAAGGCCGCTGTCGAGGCCGAGGGGCGCCGCGCCGTGGTGCTGAAGGGCGACGTCTCCGATCCCGCCTTCGCCGAGATGGCGGTCAAGGCCACGCTGGACGCCTTCGGCCGGCTGGACGTCCTGGTCCCCAACGCCGCCTTCCAGGAACACGTCCCCGCCTTCGAGGACCTGACCTACGAGCATTTCGACCGCACGCTGAAGACCAATCTCTACGGCTATTTCAACATGACCAAGGCGGCGGTTCCGCACATGAAGGCCGGCGGCGCCATCGTCATGACCGGCTCGGTCACCGGTCTGATGGGCAACAAGGATCTGCTGGACTATTCGCTGACCAAGGGCGGCATCCACGCCTACGCCCGTTCGCTGGGCACGCATCTGGCGCCGCGCGGCATCCGCGTGAACGTCGTCGCGCCGGGCCCAGTCTGGACCCCGCTCAACCCCGCCGACAAGGACGGCGAGGCGACCTCGAAGTTCGGCGCCGACACGGTGATGAAACGCCCGGCCCAACCCGAAGAGATCGCGCCCGCCTACGTCTTCCTGGCCTCGCCCCAGATGTCCAGCTTCATCACCGGCGAGATCCTGCCGATCATCGGCGGTTACGCCGGCGGATGAACCGAAACCGCCGTCCTGCGATCGCGGGGCGGCGGTGCTTTCTCAGGCCAGCACATCGTCGTAATCCGGATGCCGCTTGTGCCAGGCGACGGCGTAGCTGCACCGGGGAAACAGCTTAAGCCCCGTCTGGCGCGCATGATCGGCCAGGGACTGCATGAACCGCCCCGCAGCGCCTGATCCGCGCAGCGACGGCTCGGCCTCGACATGCAGGATGATGCGGGCATCGCCCTTCACGGCATAGTCGGCCCAGACCAGGCCCGCACCTTTGTCGTCGTCGAACGCCTGTTCGAACCGGTTGTCGCCTTCGACGTCCTTGAACTGTCCCATCGGATTCTCCTTTGACGGATCAACCGCCAAGGCCGTCGGGACGTTCCGTGCGTTTCAGCTCGGCATTCAGATCGGCTTGTCGTTCAGCAGATTCAGCAGGCCGATCACACTCTTGATCGTGAACCAGACGCTCAGCAGGAACCAGACCAGCAGGAACAGCAGCAGGAACGGAATGCCGATCAGGACGAGCGACGCCAGGGCGCTGACGAAAATCCCGACCCAGGCCGCGATGGTCCACCAGAAGACCGACCAGAACAGCCGGATCTGCGCCTCGATATGCTGGCGCGCCACGCCCGTCGCCGTCCCGCGCGTGACATAGGACACCACCAGCCCGATCAGAACCAGCACATTGGCGCTGGGGATCGACAGGATGAACAAGGCCCAGGCGATCAGCGCCCCGACCTTGCCCTCGGACGGTTGCCCGGCGCTGAAGTTGGGTTCGTTCGTCATCGTCGGTCCTTCAGAACAACAGGCTGCGGGGGTGAGGAACGGCCTGTCCGCTCTTCAGTTTCAGCACCCCGAACGCGCCGCGCGCCAAGACCCAGATCGCCAGGGCGAACAGCACCAGCACGCCGATATTGACCACGATCAGAAGGGCCCCGACGACCGCCGCCCCGACGGCGCCCAGAATGGTGCGCTGCTGATAGACGGCGTGGCTGTGCTCCAGCGGATCGGTCGCCCCGTCGCGCCGCATGACCGCCAGCAGGGCGACCAGGCACGACACGCCCAGCGTCGGCACGGCCAGCAGGATCAGCACATAGACCGCATACAGCCGCATCGGCACGACCGGTCCTTCACGACGCGGCGCAGCCTCGGCCGTCAGACGCTGGCGCACCGCGCGTACGGCCGGCGCCGGCTTGGCCTCGACAGGCTTCGGCTCGGACCGGGGCGGAAACGGCGCCGTCGGCCGGGTCGTCGGGCCCGACCGGTCGAAGGGCCCGGGCTCGGGTGGGTCGAAGAGGTCCGGTTCACGCTCGTCTGTGGGAAACGGCTCCGGTTGCCGCTCGCGCGCACGGCCCGCCAGCGACGCGGGCGAGACGAAGCCGACCTCGGCGTCATGATCATGGTCGTGATCGCGGGGCGCTGCTGGGTCTTTCGGATCGCCGGGTTCGGCCATGAACAACGCTTCTGTCACGCCGGACGCCCGGCTGGAATCTGGCGACGACAATGGCGGTCGGCGCGGCGCGAAGCAACCGCCCTTACCGTCCCAGCACGATCTCGCAGCCCGGCGCCGCGACCGCCGCCAGGGCGCCCGGCTTTTCGATCCGCACCGTGGCCCGCTGCACGCGGTTGTCCTCCAGGCACGCCCGCGCCAGCCGTTCGGCGAAGGTCTCCACCAGCCCCACATGCCCCTCGGCGGCGATGGCGCGCGCGGCGTCCGCGACGGTTTCATAGTTGATGGTGTCGCCCAGCCGTTCGATGGGGCGCGGCTCCAGCTCCAGCGTCACATCGATCACCAGCCGCTGCAGCCGCCCCTGCTCGTGGTCATAGACCCCGATCCCGGCCTCCACCTCCAGCCCACGCACGAACACGCTCAACCGCTCGAAACGCAGGGGATCGTCCGCCGGAGCCGGCGTCGCCAGAGGAGAGGAAACCACGCGCTACTCCTGGATGTCGGGGGTGCGCCAGGCCAGATGCTGGCCCCCGTCGACGGCGATCATCTGGCCCGTGACCATCCGGGCGTCAATCAGCCACAGCACCGCCTCGGCCACCGCCTCGGGGCTGCCGGGCGTTTCCAGCAGGGTGGCGCGCGCCTCGGCGGCGAACTCTTCGGGTGTCTGATGGATGGACGGCAGGGTCGGCCCCGGCCCCACCCCGTTGACCCGGATGCCCGGCGCCAGCGCCTGGGCCAGGGTCTGGGTCGCCCACCACAGGCCGTTGCGTGACAGGCTGTAGGAGAAGAAGCGCGGGTCCGGCTTCAGCACCTTCTGGTCCAGCAGGTTGACGATGGCCCCCTCGACCGCCTGGGCGGCGAACGCCTCAGACAGCACGATCGGCGCCCTCAGATTGGTGTCGAGATGCAGGTCCCAGCTGTCGCGCGTCAGGTCGCCGATCCGGTCGTCCTCGAACACCGAGGCGTTGTTGACCAGCACGCTGACCGGCCCCAGCGCCTCGACCGCCGCGGGGATCAGCGCCCGCACCCTGGCCTCGTCCGTCAGGTCCGCCTGCAACAGGCAGGCGCGCCGCCCCAGGCCCGCGATCTCGTCGGCCAGGCTGCGGGCGTCGTCGCCCGACGCATGATGATGGATCGCCACGTCAAAGCCGGCCTGGGCCAGCTTCAGACAGATGGCCCGCCCGATCCGCCGCGCCCCGCCCGTGACCAGGACGACGCCCCGTTCGGAGCGAGCAGCCGCCTCAGTCAACCCGACCGAACTCGAACACGTTGAACGCCGCCAGAACGGCGATGAAGCCGAAGATGATGCCGAGAGCCAGCATGGAATGCTCCTGTTGTCCGTCTTGGCTTAGAGCGGGACGGAGTGGGGTTCAAGCCGAACGACGGGCGGACCCGATCTTCGTCGCCCCGCGCAACGCAAAAGAAACGGCGGCCGGAAGTTTTCCGGCCGCCGCAGTTGAGGTTTGAAGACAAGCCGGGCGCAGACGGCAAGCCGCGACGCCCAGCCTGATTTTCATCAGAAGGTGTAGCGAACACCCAGATAGGCACGACGCGGTTGAACCCACGCATTGGCTTCGCCGAAGGCGTACTGACCGCTGCCCGCGACCAGCTTCTGCTCGGCGGTGGCGGCCTGGTTGTCCAGGATGTTGAAGATGTCCAGGAACAGTTCGGCGTTTCCGATCGGCAGCGGCCGCTGATAACGGAAGCGCATGTCGAAGGTGTAATACGACGGACCCGTCGCCGAACCGACGTTGTTCGGCAGCACGAAGGTGTCCTGCACACCGCCCGACGTCGAGCCGTTGTCCATCAGCGGCAGATAGCGGCCGCTGATCAACTGCGCCGGCGTATAGAGCGCGCCGCTGTTCCAGTTGAAGACGCCCGACACCTGAAGACCGAAGTTAAAGTCGTACGAGGCATACGCCTTGAACTGGTGTTCGATGTTGCCGGGTTGCGGTCCGTACATGTTGGGCGCGCGGGGGTCGAGTGCGATCCAGTCGCCTTGGAAGTCGGCGTTGGAGTCGGAGTTCGAGTTCCCTTCGGCCTTGTTGTACGTATAGGACGCCTGCCCTTGCCAGTTGTCGGTCTTGAACTTGGTGACCGTGACTTCGAAGCCGGTGTAGTTGCGCTCTCCGCCCGGCAGCGTGCCGATGACGTAGTTCGAGTTCGGCTTGGACGCGTAGCCGAAGTACGAATACGGCAGATAGTAGAACGAACCCGGATAGGCGTAACCGAAGGGCGCCGTGGCGGCCGTCAGCGTCGGGTCGGAATACAGCGTCAGATCGAAGTCTTCCAGAATGTCGCGCGTCTCACGACGCGTGACCGTCGCGGTCAGGCCGACGCTGGAGCCCAAGGTGGTCGATGCGCCCAGCATGAACTCATCGGTATAAGGCGTCTTGGTCGCTGGCGAGAACAGGGCGTCCGGCGTGGTCGCGCCGCCGCGGGTGCGGAAGGTGACCCAGGTGCCGTTGATGTTGATCTGCTCTTAATCGACCGGACCGGTCAGGGCGCCTGCGAAGTCCGACATGTTGTTACGGATGGGATCGTAATAGCGGCCCGCGAAACCGAACACCTTCGAACGACCGTCTCCGAGCACGTCATAGACGACGCTCAGACGCGGCGCATATTCCCAATCGAAGGTCGCCGTCTTGGAGCCGTCGGAGGCGAACTGCTCCCACTTTTCGGCTCGAACGCCAGCATTGACGGTCAATTGGTTGAGGGTCCAGGTGTCCTGCAGATACAGGCTCTGGCCTTCGCTTTTCACGGAGTATGGCGCGCTGATGGTGCGCAGGGCGCGATAGACATTGACGTTGCCGTAGGGCGCGCCGGCCGTGTTGGTGAAGCGATAGGCGTTCAATTCGGCCTGGGAGACGGTGCCGTCCAGGTTGGTGTCGACCGCCGCACGCGCCGTGGCGTTGCCCTGAATGGCGGCCAGAACCCGCGCATTGTCGGCCTGCACGATCGCACGACCAGTCCATGCGTTCGCGCCGCTGGCTGTCGTGTAATCGAGGTAGGTGGTGCCCGAATAGATCGGGGCCAGCGACTGATAGGTTACGCCGCCCGGAACAGTCCCGTTTTCCTCATACACGTTCTCGGTGTTGATATAGCCGCCCTTCAAGGTGTGGCTGCCGAAGGCGGTGTCGAGATAATATTCGAAGTTCAGACCGAACTCGTCGCGGTTGCGATGCGTTTCCAGATTCGAACCTGCGCCACCCAGTTGACGCTGAGCTAGGGTCGATCCGGCCGAGTTCCGGAAGGTGACGGTATCACGCACCGACTGGTCCGCAGCGCTCGTCGTGACTTCGCCTTCGTGACGGAACCAATAGGCGCCGAGTTGCAGATCGCCCCAGGTCCGGCCGTATTCGACCTTATAGTTCTTGCCCCCTGCTCCTGCGCTACATCGCGATTATTCAAGGTCGCCGAAGAGTTGGATCCGCTGATGCTGGTCGGATCTTCGAAATAGCTAGCCGTTAGACGATCATCGTCAGTGATCTGCCATGTCAGCTTGCCGAAGGTGTATTCGCCGTCATTGGTGACGGTGCGCAGAACATTGCCGCTGTTGACGTCCAGAACCTCATCTTCACGGTGTTTCTTCTGGTACGAACCATAGAACCACAGACGATCGCGGATGATCGGCCCGCCCAGGGTCGCGGCGGTGTCATAGGTAGAGAAACCGCCCGAAGTGGTATGCTCGTCCTTGGCGACCAATCCATCGTTCTGGAAGTAGTAGTTTAACGAACCGTGGAATTCGTTGCCGCCGGACTTGGTGACGACGCGCGAGATCAGACCGGACCCACCAGCATATTCGGCGGGCACGCCGCTGACGATGACCTGTTGTTCCTGAATGATTTCCGAGTTGAAGTTGGTTCCGAACGTCCCGGTCGACGGGTCGGTCACGTCGACACCGTCCAGATAGTAGACGTTATCGGTCGAAGTGCCGGTCGCACCGCCGATGTCCGAATAGTTGATGCCGGAGCGCGAGGACGGGTTGCCGCCGCTTGAGGGCTTCACGCCGGGAACCAGTTGCAGATAGCTTTGATAGCTGCGCCCCGTCGGCAGCGACTCGACCACGCCCAAGGTCAACGTCGTTCCGACCGTCGCAGAGGTGACGTCCACGGAGGCCAGCGACGTGCCGGTTACGACGATATCGCCCAGGGTCGAGACGTCGCCCCCCGTAAGGGCGTAGCCGAGAGAACGCTCTTGACCGCTGACAACGGCGACGTTGTTCGCAGTGAAGGCATCATAGCCAGGCGCGACGACATTGACAGAGTAGTTGATTGCAGGATCCAGGCCCGAAAGGCGCACGAAACCGGCAGAGTCTGTCACGCCGCTACGCGTCACCAGACTGACGGAAGAATTAACGGTCACCGTTGCGCCAGCCACGGGCTGACCACCCGCCTGGATGGAAATGCGAAGCGCGCCCGTCTGAGACTGCGCGTGCGCCACGCTCGGCAGGGCGACCAGCGACATGACGGGAATCGCGGCCAGCAAGGCGCCGCCTACGACGGTGCTGGCCAAAAGGCGTTGACGGATACTGCGACTGTTCAAAACGAACCCCTCCTTGAAAAGAGCCCGACGACCGATCGACATCCCCATGCCGATGGCCCCCGGCGCACACCCAGGGCGGGTGTGGTGAAAGGGAGCCTAAGCAGACGCGCCGCATTCGCCACGATTATTACACGACCGTCATAAAACAGCGTCACGCCGTGCCAATATTGCCACGCATAAGTCACACTTCAGATTGCAATGTTATAACAAATCGATTTTTTGAGGTCGTTTGCGGCCCCAAATGGATACGCTAGTGCTGAAACACGGCGAATTTCCATAGTGTTGGCCCACCGATGACCTAGCGCATCCACGTCGAACCCTTCACTCGTCCACTGTTCTCCCCTGGTCGCGTCTGACGCGGGGCAAGACGTTGGGCGTGCGGGCGGTGGCGGTGGATGCGCGGGGGCGGGTGCTGATGGTGCGGCACACTTATCTCAAGGGCTGGTGGTTGCCGGGCGGCGGGGTGGATCGGGGCGAGACGACGCACGTCGTCGTGGTGCGCGAACTGCGCGAAGAGGCCGGGCTGATCGCGCGCGGGGCGCCGCGCCTGATCTCGATCCATTCCAACGAGCGCTTCTTTCCTGGCGATCACGTCGCCGTCTTCCGCATCGACGCCTTCGATATGGGCGAGCGCACCAGCCACGGCGAGATCGCCGAGGTCGGCTGGTTCTCGCCCTCCGCCCTGCCCGACGACGTGAACCGGGGCTGTCGCGCGCGTCTCGGCGAAATCTTCGACGGCGTCCCGGTCGATCCGGACTGGTGAGACGGAAATCGCCCCTCGCTCCGTTTCAGAACGGTCAAGCCTGTTCGGAAGGATCGCACCATGCCTCTCTCGCGTCGCCTGGCCCTTATCGGCCTGGCCGTCAGCGCCACCCTCCCCTCCCACGCCCTCGCCCAAACCCGCAGCGATCGTCGACAGCGTCGCATGGCGCCCTCCGGCCCGGTTGTCGCGCCCGACCATACCTTCACCTATGGTCTCGACCCGCTTCAGGCCTATGACCTCTATGCGCACAGAGGGGCTGGACCGATCCTGATGTTCGTCCACGGCGGCGGCTGGTCACGGGGCGAAAGAACCAATGTCGCAGCCCTGCCTGCCTATGCTCAGCGGCACGGCTTTGCTCTGGCCTCGACCAGCTATCGGCTGGCGCCCGCCGTCAGCGCCCGCGAGTCGGCCCTGGATGTCGCCGCCGCTGTCGCCGATCTGAAGCGTCGTCTGCCCGGACGGCCGGTCTATCTGCTGGGCCATTCGGCCGGGGCCCATCTGGCCGCGTTGGTCGGAATCGACCCCGACTATCTCAGCGCAGTCGGGCTGAGGCCCTCTGATCTTGCGGGGGTGATCCTGCTGGACGGGGCCGGCTATGACGCAACGGTGCCACGCGGGACCGGCCCGATCGACCAGTGGCTGGACCGGACCTACGATCAGGCGTTCGGCGATCAGGCCGCCGCCTTGTCGCCTACTCTGCTTATCCGCCCCGGCGTGACCTACCCGCCCTTCCTCATCTTCCACGTCGCCCGGCGGCAGGATTCAACGACCCAGAGTCGCGGCCTGGCTGAGGCTCTGATCCGGGTCGGCGGCCGCGCAGAGGTCGTCGCCGCCCCGGACGACAGCCACATGACCATCAAGCGCGACTTCGGCGTCGCCGGCGACCCGGAAGGGGAACGCGCCGCCCGCTTCATCCGGGGGTAGCAATCGGCGAACGCCATGCTAGCCAGGGGCCATGAACCCGTCGCTCCTCGCCATCCTCGTCGTCATTCTGGCCGGCGGCGCCACCGCGCTTCAGGCGCCGACCAACGCCAAGCTGGCGACCGCCGTGGCCTCGCCGGTCAACGCCGCCTTCATCTCCTTTGCGGTCGGGACGACGGTGCTGGGGATACTGGCGGCCATCCTGCACATCCGGCCGGACATGGCGGCGACCCGGGCGCTGCCCTGGTACGCCTGGGTGGGCGGGGCCTACGGCGCCTGTTTCGTGGTCGCCGCCGCCTGGGGCGTGCCGCGCCTGGGGGTGGCCATGACCATCACCCTGATGGTCGGCGGCCAGCTGCTGCTCAGCCTGGCGCTGGATCATTTCGGGGCGCTGGGCGTGCCGCGCCAGCCGCTGAACATCGGCCGCATCGCCGGGGTAGGGCTTGTTCTGGCCGGCGTCCTTCTGGTCCGGCGCTCTTGACCCTATATCGGGCGCGATGACCGAGGAGACGCCTGATTCCCAACTGAAAGCCGCGGCCCTGATCGCCGACGAGGCGCGCCGGGCGCCGGACAAGCCGGGCGTCTATCGCATGTATGGCGAGGACGGGTCGTGCCTGTATGTCGGCAAGGCCAAGTCGCTGAAGAAGCGCATCATCCAGTATGCGCAGGGGCGTTTCCACACGCAACGCATCGGCCTGATGGTGTCGCAGACCCGGTCGATGGAGCTGGTGGTCACCGCCACCGAGACCGAAGCCCTGCTGCTGGAATCCAACTTCATCAAGAAGCTGAAGCCCCGCTTCAACGTGGTGCTGCGCGACGACAAGTCCTTCGCCGAACTGATGATCCGCCGCGACCACCGCGCGCCCCAGGTCAGAAAGCATCGCGGCGCCCACACCACGCCCGGCGACTATTTCGGCCCCTTCGCCTCGACCTGGGCGGTGAACCGCACGCTGAACACCCTGCAGAAGGCCTTCCTGCTGCGGTCCTGTTCCGACAGCGTCTATGAGACCCGCACCCGCCCGTGCATGCTGCACCAGATCAAGCGCTGCTCGGCCCCGTGCACCGGCCTGATCAGCCTTGAGGACTACGGCGAACTGGTCACCGAGGCCGAACAGTTCCTGCGCGGCAAGTCCCGCGCCGTCATCGGCCGCCTGTCCAAGGAGATGCAGGCGGCGTCGGACGAGATGGACTTCGAACAGGCCGCCCGCGTGCGCGACCGCATCCGCGCGCTGTCGGCCATATCGATGGAGAATTCCGTCAGCGCCGACAGCGTGGCCGAAGGCGACGTCTTCGCCCTGCATTCCGACGGCGGACAGGCCTGCGTCCAGGTCTTCTTCTATCGCGCCGGCCAGAACTGGGGCGGTCGCGCCTATTTCCCGCGCGTGGACAAGACCGACACCGATCCCGAGATCCTGGCCGCCTTCCTGGGCCAGTTCTACGAGGACAAGCCGATCCCGCGCCTGATCCTGTCCAACGTCCGCCCGCACGAACTGGAACTGCTGGAAGAGGCCTTCTCGATGAAGGCCGACCGCAAGGTCGAGATCGTCCGCCCGATGCGCGGCGAGAAGCTGGCGCTGGTCGACCACGCCCTGACCAATGCGCGCGAGGCCCTGGGCCGCCGCCTGGCCGAAAGCTCGGCGCAGGGCAAGATCCTGGACGAGGTCTGCGAGGCCTTCGGGCTGGAGAGCCGGCCCGAGCGGATCGAGATCTACGACAACGCCCATATCCAAGGGACGAACGCGGTGGGCGGCATGGTCGTCGCCGGCCCCGAAGGTTTCCAGAAGTCGCAGTATCGCAAGTTCAACATCCGGGGCGAGGATCTGACGCCCGGCGACGACTACGGCATGATGCGCGAGGTGATGCGTCGTCGCTTCTCACGCCTGGTCAAGGACGAGGAAGAGGGCGAAGACGTCGTGCGCCCCGACCTGCTGCTGATCGACGGCGGCGCGGGACAGTTGGCCGAGGTGCTGGCGGTCATGGCCGATCTGGGCGGGCTGGACGACATCACCGTCGTCGGCGTGGCCAAGGGGCCCGATCGCGACGCCGGCCTGGAGAAGTTCTTCATGCCCGGCAAGGCGCCCTTCATGCTGCCGCTGAAGTCGCCGGCCCTCTACTACCTGCAGCGGCTGCGTGACGAGGCCCACCGCTTCGCCAACGGCGCCCACGCCAAGCGTCGCTCGATGGACATCAAGAAGAACCCGCTGGACGAGATCGAAGGCGTCGGCCCCGGCCGCAAGAAGGCCCTGCTGCACGCCTTCGGCTCGGCCAAGGGCGTCAGCCGCGCCTCATTGGCCGACCTGGTCAAGGTCGACGGCATCAACCAACCCCTCGCCGAACGCATCCACGCCTTCTTCCGGAAGGCCTGAACCGTGTCACCACTCCAGCAGGATCAGGTTGGGTATGTCGCGAAAGTCGTCGCCGTTGCGCGTGACCAGCGTCGCGCCCGCCGTGATCGCCTGCGCCGCGATCATGCGATCGAGCACCTTTCGCCGCGAGAAGCCGCAGGTTTCGACGATTTTGCGATAGGCCTGCGCCTCGGCCGCGCCGAAGGGCAGCACCGGCAAGGCATCCAGCAGGGCGTCCAGTCTCGCTCGTCGTTCGTCGGCGCTGGCGTCCATCCGGCCGAGATCGGCCTCCAGCTCCACCCTGCTGACGATGGAGAGCAGAAGCGGCGGGCTCAAAGCGTCTACGCGCTCATCGATCACCGCATCGCCATCGCGCAAGTGGATGGCGACATTCGTGTCCAGCAGATAGGCCACGCGTCAGAGACCCGGGCGCTCGGGAATTTCCACCTCATGGCGCACGCCGATGCTGTCGGGCTTGGGCAGGCTGCGCAGCTTGGCCAGCATCTCTTTGACGGATTTCTGCTTGGGCGAGATGGTGACGACATCCCCCTTGCGTTCGATCTCGACCTCGACCCCCGGCCCGAACGAGATTTCCTTCGGCAGCCGAACGGCGTCGCTGTTGCCGCTTCGGAATGTTCGACTGGTGACGGGCATGACCACCTCCTTCGTATAGACATGTATACACCATTTATCGCCGCCCCTCAAAACGCTACAGGCGCAATATGAGCGACATCGAAGACGAACTGACCGCCGGCTATCGCCGCTTCCGCGCCGAGCACTGGCCGACGGCCCGCGCCGAGTACGAAACCCTGGCGACAAAGGGCCAGAAGCCGCACACTTTGATCGTGGCCTGTTCCGACAGCCGCGCCGATCCGGCGCTGATCTTCGACGCCAAGCCAGGCGAGCTGTTCGTCGTGCGCAACGTCGCCAACCTGGTCCCGCCCTATGAGCCGGACGGCAAGCTGCACGGCGTGTCGGCGGCGCTGGAGTTCGGGGTCAAGGTGCTGGGCGTCAAGCGGATCGTAGTCATGGGCCACGCCCACTGCGGCGGGGTCAACGCCATGATCAACGGCGCCCCTGAAATCGTCGCCGATTTCGTCGCCCCCTGGATCGCCCAAGGCGCCCCCGTCGTCCAGCACGTCGCCGAAACCGTCGACCCCGACCAACTGGAACGCGCCGCCGAAGAGGCCATCGTGCGGCTGTCGATCCGGAACCTGCGCACCTTCCCCTGGATCGCCGAGCGCGAAGCCAAGGGCGAACTTCAGCTCAGCGGCCTGCATTTCGGCATCGCCGAGGGCGCGCTTACGGCCCTGACCGACAAGCCCCGGTTCGAACCGTTGGATTGAGCGGCGAACCGTGCCACACCCGGCGCGTTGCAACGGACATGACGATGACCTCCGCCCACCGCGCCAACCCCATCCCCAACATCCTGACCGGGCTGCGTCTGGCGGCCGGGGTGGTGATGTTCGCCATGATGGCCGGGGCCGCCCCCGGGGCGCTGGAGGCCTGGCTGTCGCCGGAAACCCAGGGACGGTTCAGCGTCTGGGCCTTCTGGATCTTCGTCATCGCCGCCTCGACCGACTGGGTCGACGGCTACCTCGCTCGCCGCTGGAACGCGACCACGCGCTGGGGCGCCATTCTGGATCCCATTGCCGACAAGGTGCTGGTGACCGGGGCCATCCTGGGCGTCCTGGCCTCGGGATCCCTGCCCGGCATCGCCCTACCCTGTGGCCTGATCCTGTTCCGGGAGTTCGCCGTCTCCGCCCTGCGCGAGACGATGGCCGGCCGTATCGAACTGCCGGTCACCCTGGCCGCCAAGTGGAAGACTACGGTGCAGATGGTGGCGCTCGCCGCGCTTCAGCTGACCCTGCTATGGGGCGCCCTGGGCCTGCAGAACGACGACGGATCGCCGCTGGCCTGGCAGCCGGCGTTCGAATCCTTCGCCATCTTCCTGATCTGGTTCGCCGCCATCATCACCCTGTGGACCGGCTGGCAGTATTTCAGCGAAGCCCGTCGCCAGATGCGCGACCTTTAGGGTCGCAGCGTCAGCCCGGCCGGCGTGGCGGAAAAGGCGGAAAGCCGGCCCAGATAGCTCATGCCCAGCAGGGAGTATTCCAGCCCCTGCTCGACCACCAGGGCCTCGACCCGGTCCACCCGTGCGCCCGCGACCGAAATCGTCTTCAGCTGAACCGGCGCGGCGCGCACGACGCCCGATGCGGTCTGGACCTTGCCGGTGAAGGCTTCGGGCTCGGGATCGACGCCCAGCCGCAGGGCGTCGGCGCGCGTCAGGGCGACCACGCTGGCGCCGGTGTCCACCAGCACCCGCACCGCCTTGCCGTCGATATTGGCCTCGGCCCAGTAGTGGCCGTCCGCGCCCTTGACCACCTGGGCGTCGGTCCCGGAGGCGCCGATCGCCGCCTCGACCACGGGCGTCGCCGCCTGGGCCATGCCGTCGCCTTCCAGATGGCGGATCGTCAGAGCCGTGCCGAACGACGCCATGAGCGCGAAGCCGAGGACCACGACAGACTGGGTATCGATGCGAACCATGCCTCTGTCTTAAAGGCGCGGCGTTTGGATGGGGTGAAACGACGTGGCTGACGAAAGCTTAAGCCGCGAACCGCGCTAGCCCAGTTTGGCCGGATCGACCTGACTGCGCCGCGACGGCAGGTCGGCCATGACCGCCGCGCGCTCGGCGTCGCTCAGCGCCCTCCAGCCGGCGATCTCCTTCAGGGTGCGAAAACAGCCCAGGCACAGGCCGCTCTCGCCATCGACCGCGCACACCATGACGCAGGGCGTGGCGATGGCCTTGGGCGGTCCGGGCCGGCTCGGGGTCGTCGCGCTCATTGTGACATAGCGGCGAAAATCACTCCGACTCCTGACGAGTAAAGTTGCAAATTCACGAAACTGTCTTATATCGACTGATGACGCGAAACGACTGACGGTGGAATCCCATTGGTACGACGCGTCTCTTTTCATCGTTCTGCGAAAGGAGACGCCAAGATGAACGATAAGGAGCGTAACCTCCAACACGCCATGATGTCCTTCGCCCTTTGGGGCGGGATGCTGGTCAACAGTCGGCATATGCCGTCGAACTCGGGCCGGGTGGTCAGCCATCCATCCAACTTCGTACCCTATACGATCAAGAAACGCTGACGGCCCCCTCGGCCCTCAGCCTGAAGAAGCCCCGGTCTCGCCGGGGCTTTTGCAATTCCGGGCTTGCCTGACGCGGCGTTCGCGGTCGATGACGGGCGCCAAGACGGAGACGATGCATGGGCCTGATCACCGAAGAGAAGCGGGGCGCGATCCTGATCTGGACGCTGGATCGCGAGGCGCGGCTGAACGCCCTGCCCGATCTGGGCGACGGCGATGAGGTCGCAGCGGCGTGCGAGCGGGTCAACGCCGATCCGTCGATCCGCTGCGTGGTCCTGACCGGCGCCGGGCGGGCCTTCTCGGCGGGCGGCGATCTGACGGCGATGCGGGACGGGCGCGACCTGTTCGAGGGTTCAGGCGCCGCCATCCGCGAACGCTATCGCCGGGTCGTCCACCGGATCGTGCGGTCGCTGTATGGGCTTGAGGTTCCGCTGATCGCCGCCGTCAATGGGCCGGCGATGGGCCTGGGCTGCGATATCGCCGGCCTGGGCGATATCCGCATCGCCTCGGAGCGCGCCAGCTTCGGCGTGCCGTTCCTGAAGCTGGGCATAATCCCCGGCGACGGCGGGTCCTGGCTGCTTCCACGCAACATCGGCTATGCCCGCGCCGCCGAGCTGCTGTTCACAGCGCGCTCCATCGACGCCGCCACGGCGGCCGAATGGGGGCTGGTCAATCGCGTGGTCGCGCACGACAGCCTGATGGACGAAGCTTTGGCTGTCGCCGCCCAGGTCGCGGCCCAGCCGCCCCAGGCCCTGCGCATGGCCAAGACCCTGCTGCGTCAGGGTCGGGACACGACCTTCGACCAGATGCTGGAGATGTCGGCGGCGATGCAGGCTCTGGCCCACCTGACCGAGGACCATCAGGAAGGCGTCGCCGCCGTGCTGGACAAGCGGCCGGGCGACTTCACCGGCCGCTGATCCGACGTCTTATTTCGTCTTCATCGCCTCGCTGGGCCCGACGCCGGCGGCGACCGCGCGTTTGGCCCCGGCGGTCTCACCCGGCTTCATGAACTTGACCAGCACCCGCTGTCCAATCAGCAGGGGCGCATCGCCGGCCGAGGCGACCACTTCCACCACCCGCTCGTCGCTGCGCTGCGAGGGGTCGTCAGAGGCCAGTTTGCGCGCGCCGAACACGGCCGCCCGACGCATGACGGCGCCGATGTAGACCTTGCTGGCGTCGCCCTCGGGGCTGATCTCGACGGCTTGGCCGTCGGTCAGGTTCGGCAGGTCGCTCTCGACCACCTCGGCGCGGACGATGCGCGGCGCGTCGGGTTCCAGATCGAACATATTGGAAACGTTCAGGGTCGAGGCGCCCGCGCCGGGGTTGGCGTAGCGGCGCACGATCCGGCCGTTGGTCGGCGCGCGGATGACCGTCAGTTCCTGATTGTAGCGCGCCTGATCCAGCTGAGCGCGCGCGGTCTGGACGGCGGCGACCTGCGACCCCAGGCGGGCCTGGGCGGTGGCGATGGCGTCCTGGGCTTGGTCCATGCGCTGGGCGGCGACGAAGTTGGTGGCGACCAGGCGTTGCAGACGCTCCTGCTCGCGCTGGGCGGTGCGGATGTCCACGCGGATCTGGGCCAGTTGGCTTTCGGCCTGGCTGACGGCGGCGGCCGCAGCCTGAACCGCCAGACGCGCCTCGTCGTCTTCCTGACGGGCCAGGATCTGACCGGCGACGACGCGGTCGCCTTCCTGAACCAGAACATCACGGACGATGCCGCCGCGACGCGCCGCGATCTGGATGATGCCGCCCTCGACGTCGACCTTGCCGTTGGCGATGGCCGCATAGGGGCTGTCGACCTTGGTCGCCGCCGCCTTCTCCTGCTCGGCCTTCTTGGTCTTGGCGGCGGACTGGAACAGCATGAAGCCGACCGCCAGCACGATCACCAGCAGCAGGCCGATCCAGGTGCGTTTTTTCTTCAGAAAGCCGGGCATTGGCGTGTCGTCCTAAGGGAAATCGTCGTGTCGGTTAGTGGGACGCCAGGATGGCGTTCGGATCAGGGATGCGGCGCTGGTCGTCCAGAATCTTGCCGTCCTCGATGTGGATGACCCGGTCGGCCCAGGCCTCCAGGCGTGGATCGTGGGTCACGCAGATGACGGCGGCGCCGTGTTCGGTGGCGGCGCGGCGAAGCAGCTTGATGACCACCTGCCCGTTCTCGCCGTCCAGGGCCGAGGTGGGTTCGTCGGCGAACAGGATCTTAGGATCCTTGGCCAGGGCGCGGGCGATGGCGACGCGCTGCTTTTCACCACCCGACAAAGCCGCCGGCCGCTGGTGCAGACGGTGGCCCAGACCGACCTCTTCAAGGGCGATGGTGGCGCGCTTCTTGGCCTGGCCCGCAGTCAGTCCCTGAAACTTCAGTACCGTCTCGACCTGCTGAAGCGCCGTCAGCGCGGGGAACAGGTTGAAGCCCTGGAAGATGAAGCCGCAATTATCCAGGCGGAACTTGTCGATGCGGCCCGAGGACAGCTTCCACAGATCGTCGACGTCCAACACGTCCACCCGGCCCTCTTCGGGCTTCAGCAGGCCCGACAGGGCTGCGATCAGGGTGGACTTGCCCGAGCCGGAGGGCCCCATGACCATGGTCAGGTCGCCATGCCGTGCATCGAAATCGACGCCCTTCAACACATCCACCCAGGCCTTGCCGGACTTGAACCGCTTGACCAGGCTTTTGGCCTCGATGGCGAAGTCGCCGTGCTTGCCGTGAACCTTTGTATGAACGTTCATCGCAACAGGTCCGCCGGTTGGCTGTTCTTGAGGATGCCCAGCGACAGCAGGCCGGACACCATAGCGATGGCGATCAGGCCGATGCCGACGATGATCAGCAGCGACAGCGGCAAGGCGATGATCACCGCCCCCATCATCGCCAGCAGCGACACCAGCCAGGTCAGGACGATGGCCGCAATGACGCCGACGACGCCGACCCAGAAGCTGAGCTCGACCACGATCCGACGCAAAGACCCCATGCCGACGCCCAAGGCCCGCAGAGAGGCGAACTCCTTGATGTTGGCCATGATGGCGCCGCGCAGGGTCTGCCAGGTGATGGCCACGCCGATGATGATCCCCAAGACGACGCAACCGCCGATGATGATGACCAGGATGCCTTCCTCAAACATGGCGCCGGCGTTGGCGTCGGCCAGTTGCTGCTTGGTCCAGGCCTTCCACTGACCGGCGCCCATGGCGTTCAGCTGGGCCACCACGATGGGCGCGCGGGCCGGATCACGCAGCTTGACCATCAGGGGTCCGACGCGCGGCCCCGTGTCGGCCTGGCCCAGCATCCGCAGGGTGTCGCGCGACATGACCACGCCCGGCTGCATCATATTGGGATAGCCGCGCGTCACGCCGACGACGGTGACGGTCTGGCCGTTGTACAGAGCCTTGTCGCCCAGCTTGACGCCCAGGGTCGTCAAAGCCGTTTCATCGACGGCCACGGTGTAGGGTTGGCGCAGCGCATCGACCAGTTCCTGCGAATAGTCGGTCGGGATGGTCACCGAGCCGGGGCGGGTGTCGATGATGCTGGCCTGGACGAATTTCTGTCGCGGAGCGCCCTGCGACGCATTGTCCGCCTGGCTCTTGGTCGGATCGACGTTCTTGATGTTCTGGAAGGTGCCGCCGGCGCCGTCCAGAGGCATGACCTCGACCACCTCGGGGTTGGTTGTAGGCCAGGGGGATGAACCGACGCGGCACGCCCGACGGCCCGCCCATCAGGCTCTTGGCGCCGGGCTGCATGATGAAGATGTCGGCGTTCGACCGCTCGATGGTCGCGGTGAATCCCTTGCCGATGCCGATGAACACGCCGGTCATTGCCAGGACCAGAAGCCCCGACAGGGCCAGGGCCATGACCGCCGCCATATAGCGACGCCACTCGAACAGCAGTGTTGATAGCGCAAGCGACATTGTCGTCGATAAACCCCCGGTACGTGCGCCTATCTGACCGTGCGCCCCCTCACCGCCAAGTTAAATCGGGGTAAGGCTTGTGAACCCTCGTCATTGCGGGTTCGAAATCGGGGGATTAAGGGCCTTACAGCCTCTTGGCGCCCACCCTTCGTCGGCGCTAGTTACAACATAACAGATGGGACAGGCCGTCCCACGCTCTGGGAAACACGCCTTCATGTCCTTGCCCTCGCTTCGTCTCACCGCCTCTCTGGCCGCGCTCGGCGCCGCCACCGCCGTCCTGTCGGCGCCTGCGACCTCCGCCCGCGCCGAGGAAGGCATGTGGACCTTCGACAACTTCCCCATCGCCACGGTGAACGAGAAGTACGGCACCAATATCGATCAGGCGTGGCTTGACCGCGTGCGCAACGCCGCGGTCCGCCTGCAAGGCTGCTCGGCCTCGCTGGTGTCGAACGAAGGCCTGGTGCTGACCAACCACCATTGCGTCGTGTCGTGCGTTCAGGACCTGTCCACCGCTCAGAACGACTACGTCAAGAACGGCTGGATGCCCGCCACCCGCGAGGAAGAGAAGAAGTGCCCCGGCCAGACGGCCGAAATCCTAACGGACATCGTCGACGTGACCGACCGCGTGACCGGCGCCGGCGCCGGTCTTGAGGGCGCCGCCTTCGTCCAGGCCCGCGCCGCCGAGATCGACAAGATCCAGAAAGAGACCTGCGGCGACGATCAGAAGCTGACCTGCCAGGTCATCAGCTTCTACCGCGGCGGCCAGTACAAGCTCTACAAGTTCCGCAAGTATGACGACGTGCGCCTGGTCTTCGCGCCCGAGTTCCAGGCGGCCTTCTTCGGCGGCGACCCGGACAACTTCAACTTCCCCCGCTACGCCCTGGATGCCGGTTTCCTGCGCATCTACGAGGACGGCAAGCCGGTCGCCACGCCGAACCACCTGACCTGGAACGCCAATGCGCCCAAGGAAGGCGACGTCACCTTCGTCGCCGGCAACCCCGGCTCGACCCAGCGCCTGCTGACCGTGGCCCAGCTGGAAACCCTGCGTGACCAGCAACTGCCCATCAGCCTGATCCAGACCTCCGAACTGCGCGGTCGCCTGCTGGAATATTCGACGACCGGCGAAGAGGCCAAGCGCGTCTCGGTCGATCCGATCTTCGGCCTGGAGAACGGCTTCAAGGTCAACTACGGCCAGCAAGGCGCCCTGACCGACCCGGCCTTCATGGCCACCAAGCGTCGTGAAGAGCAGGAGCTGCGCCAGCGCGTCGCCGCCGACCCGGCCCTGGCCCAGCGCATCGGCGATCCGTGGGCCGATCTGGAACGCGCCTCGACCGCCCAACGCGACCTGTATCTGCCCTATCGCCAGCTGGAATCGGCGGCCGGTCAGCGTTCGTCGCTGTACAGCTACGCCAAGGCCATCGTCCGCGCCTCCAAGGAACGCGCCAAGCCCGTCGCCGAGCGTCGCGCCGGCTATTCGGACGCCGACATCGCCGCGCTGGGCCGTCGCCTGGCGACCGAGACCCCGATCTCGAACGACCTGGAGAAGATCTATCTCGACTTCTGGCTGTCCAAGACCCGCGAATATCTGACGGTCGACAATGCGAACGTGAAGGCGCTGCTGGGCAAGGAAAGCCCCGAACAGATCGCGGAGCGTCTGGTGGACGGCACGCGTCTGGCCGATCCCGCCTTCCGCGCCCAGGCCCTGGCCATGACGCCGGAGCAGTTGGCCGCCTCGGGCGACCCGCTGATCCAGTTCGTCCTGGCCAATGACGATGCGGCCCAAGCCGTGCGCACCCAGTGGGAATCGGCCGTGTCCGGCCCGACCAGCCGCGCCGGCGAAAAGATCGCCCAGGCCCGGTTCGCGGTTTACGGCACCAACCTGTACCCCGATGCGACCTTCTCCTTGCGCCTGTCCTACGGTCAGGTGAAGGGCTGGACCTATCGCGGCGTGACGGTCGAACCCTTCACCCAGATCGGCGGCCTTTATGAGCGCAACACCGGCGCCGAGCCCTTCAACGCGGCCGAGGACTGGCTCGCGGCCGAGGGCAAGGTCAACAAGTCGACCGTCTATGACTTCGTCTCGACCAACGACATCATCGGCGGCAACTCGGGCTCGCCCGTGATCAACGCCAAGGGCGAAGTCATCGGCGCCGCCTTCGACGGCAACATCCACTCGCTGGGCGGCAGCTTCGGCTACGACCCCGAACTGAACCGCACGGTGACGGTCTCGACCGCCGCCATCACCGAGGCCCTGCGCACCGTCTACAACCAGCCGCGCCTGCTGCGCGAACTGGGCGTGCGTCGCTAAGACGGCGCATAAACGCTTCTCCCTCCCCGCTCCGGGGAGGGTGGTCGCGAAGCGACCGGGCGGGGAGGGCTCGGCGATCCTTTACAGGACCGAGCCCTCATCGCCTGCCGCCCCCACCCGTCTGGCGCTGCGCGCCAGCCACCCTCCCCGGCCGGGGAGGGAGAGTTCTGGAGCTCCATCCCATGCGCCCTCTTCTCCTCGCCTCCGCCGCCGTTCTCGCTTTCGTCGCCGCCACCTCGGCCAGCGCCGAGGAAGGCATGTGGACCTACGACAACTTCCCCATCGCCCGCGCCAACCAGATGTTGGGCACCAATATCGATCAGGCCTTCCTGGATCGGGTGCGGCTGTCGTCGGTAAAGTTCGGCGGTTGTTCGGCGGGCGTGGTGTCGGGCCAGGGTCTGGTGATGACCAACAACCACTGCGTCGCCACCTGCGTGGCCAACCTGTCCACGCCGCAGCAGCAGTATGGCGAGACGGGCTTCACGCCCAAGACGCGCGAGGAAGAGCGCAAATGCCCCGGCGCCACCGCCGAGATCCTGACCGACATCTCCGACGTCACCGAGCGGATGCACAAGGCTGGCGAAGGGCTTGAGGGCCAGGCGTTCACCCAGGCGCGCGAGGCCGAGGCCGGCCGGATCGAGACCGAAGCCTGCGGAAACGATCCCAAGATCCGCTGCCAGGTCGTGAGCCTGTACCGGGGCGGCCAGTTCAAACTCTACAAATACCGCAAATACAGCGATGTGCGCCTGGCCTGGGCGCCGGAAGATCGCGCCGCGACCTTCGGCGGCGATCTGGACAACTTCTCCTTCCCCCGCTTCGCCATCGATGCGGCCTTCATCCGCCTGTATGAGGACGGCAAGCCGGTCGAGACGCCGATCCACTTCGCCTGGAACGCCGACAAGCCGACCGAGGGCGAGGCCGTCTTCATCACCGGCAATCCCGGCGCGACCCAGCGCCTGCTGACGATGGACCAGCTGGCCACCATCCGCGACGTGGTCCTGCCGCTGGATCAGTTGATCGCGTCTGAGCTGCGCGGCCGTCTGATCCGCTATTCCGAAGAGGGCGAGGACCAAGCCTTCATCGCCATGGACCCGATCGTGGGCGTGGAGAACACCTACAAGCGCGGCCTGGGCCGTATGCGCGCCCTGACCGACGCCCAGTTCATCCAGGCCAAGGCTGCGGCCGAGGTCGACTTCATGCAGCGCTACGCCGCCGCCAACGGCAATGGTCCCGATCCGTGGGGTGCGCTGGAAGCGGTCCAGCCCATCGCGCGCGAACTCTATGCGCCGACCGCCCTGCTGGAAGGCGGCACGGGCCTGGGGACCACCTCTGTCGCCGGCGGATCGCAGCTGTTCCAGTGGGCCAAGGCCATTGTGCGCGGCGCGCAGGAACGGGCCAAGCCGTCGGACCAGCGTCTGGCCGAGTTCGCCGACAGCCGCCTGCCGGGCGTCGAATCCGGCCTGTTTGCCGAACGACCCACCTATCCCGAGCTGGAGCAGATCCGGCTGGAATGGTGGCTGTCCAAGACGCGCGAATGGCTGACGGTGGACAGCCCCTACGTTCGCACCCTGCTGGGCAAGGAAAGCCCCGAAGCATTGTCGGCCCGCGTCGTCGCCGGCACCAAGCTGGCCGATCCGGCCGTGCGTCGCGCCCTGTGGACCGGCGGCCTGGCGGCGGTTCAGGCGTCGGACGATCCGATGATCCGGTATGTGCTGTCGATCGACGCCGACGCCCGCGCCGTCCGCACCGAATGGGAAAATAAGGTCAAGGCGCCGACCGACCGCGCGTCGGAACAGCTGGCGGCCGCCCGCTTCGCCGCCTATGGCGACGCCGTCTATCCCGACGCCACCGGCACCCTGCGCCTGACCTATGGCAAGGTCGAAGGCTCCGACGTGCCGGGCCAGCGCTTCGGCGCCTTCACCACCTTCGCCGGCCTGTGGGACCGCGCCACCGGCGCCGAACCGTTTAAGGTCGCGCCCAAGCTGATGGCCGCCAAGGACCGGATCGATCCGAATGCGGTGATGGACATGGCCGTCTCGACCGACACCATCGGCGGTTCGTCCGGGTCGCCCGCGGTCAACGCCCGAGGCGAGATCATCGGGGCCAACTTCGATTCCACCGTCCTGACCCAGCGCAACGCCTATGGCTACGATCGCAACACCAACCGCAGCGTGATCGTCACCACCCAGGCCGTCACCGTGGCCCTGCGCGACGTCTATGGGATGGATCATCTGCTGACGGAGCTGGGCGTCAGCCGGTGACGCCGATCGCCATCCGCGCGGCGACGCCCGACGACGTCGCCGCGCTGCATCCTCTGATCGAACGCGCCTATCGCGGCGACACCGCCAAGGCCGGCTGGACGCATGAGGCCGACCTGCTGTTCGATGATCGCACCAGCGCGGCGGAGCTGTCGGCCCTGATCGCCGATCCCGACCGGGTCATCCTGCTGGCCCATCGCGAGGGCGCGCTGATCGGCTGTGTCCAGGTGACCCGCGCCGACGACGTTCTGGCCTATCTCGGCATGCTGACGGTCGAGCCGACCTTGCAGGCCTCCGGCCTTGGCCGTCGTCTGCTCGCGGCCGCCGAAAGCGAAGCCGTCGCGCGTTTCGGCGCGCGCCGCATGGAGATGACCGTCATCCACCGCCGGACCGAACTGATCGCCTGGTACGAACGACGCGGTTACGCCCCGACCGGCGAAACCCGCCCCTTCCCCGTCGATCCGCCCCGGCCCGAGCTGGAATTCGTGGTGCTGGAAAAAGCCCTCTAGCCGCCCCTTGCAAAACGGACAGTCGTGTCCATTTACGCGCCTCACCATGACGCGCCCTGCCGAAAAACCTGTCCGAAAGGACGCCGCTCTGAACCGGGCGGCGGTGCTGGAGGCCGCGCGCGCGGTCTTCGCCGACCAAGGGCTGGATGCGCCCCTGGATCTGATCGCCGAGCGGGCCGGGGTGGGGCGCGGCACCCTGTATCGGCACTTCTCGGATCGCACGGAACTGGCTCTGGCGGTGCTGGAGGCCGACGTTGCGGACCTGGGTCGGCGCACTGCCGAACAGGGCGATGATCCGCAGGCCTTCTTCTGGTTTCTGGACCGCCTGGCTGAGGACATGGTGCGCAATGCGGGACTGGCCGGCGTCGTGCGGAACGTGCGGTCGCCAGATGCGCTTACACCGTTGCGGCAGAGCTTGATGGAGGCGGGCGCCGCACCGCTGAAGCGGGCCCAGGCCGCCGGCCTGGTGAGGGAGGATCTGCGGCCGATGGACATCCGTCTGATCGCCACCCTGCTGGGCGCCGGTTTTCAGGGCGCGGACGAAGCCGAGCGCCAGGCTGTGTCGCTGCGCACCCGCGCGCTTGTTCTTGACGGCCTGAGACCGCGCGGGGGGCCGCGCTGATGGCCCGCAACAACTGGCACCTGCCTTGGGAAGAGTATGTCGAGACGCTGAAGCCGCACGAGCGGCCGATGATGCCCGGCTCGCCCGCCACCCCCGATCACGCCTGGCCGATGCGGATACAGTACGCCCTGACCGGCCTGCTGGTCGCCATGGTCGGATCGCTGGGCAACGCCGCCGTCACCGCCAACATCCAGAACCTGCAAGGCTCGCTGGGGATCACGATCACCGAGGCCGCCTGGCTGCCGGTCGTCTTCGTCATGACCAACGCCTGCATGAACCTGATCCTCGTCAAGTTCCGGATGCAGTACGGCCTGCGCCTGTTCACCCAGATCTTCCTGGGCGCTTTCGTGCTGGTCTGCGCCGCCCACCTGTTCGTCGACAACTATCAATCGACCCTGCTGGTCCGGGCCATCGCCGGCATGGCGGGCGCGGGTCTTTCCAGCTTGGGCTTTCTTTATATTATCCAAGCCTTTCCGGCGGCGCATAGGCTCAAAGGGCTGATCATCGGCATCGGCCTGGCCAGTTTCGCCGTGCCGATTTCGCGCCTCGTCATGCCCGGCCTGTTGCAACTGGGCGACTGGCGCGCCTTCTATCTGTTCGAGCTGGGCCTGTGCCTGGTCGCGTGGGGGGCGGTGCAGGTGGTCAAGCTGCCGCCGTCCGAGCGGCTGCGGGTGTTCGACCGGCTGGACTTTTTGACCTTCGCCCTGTTTGCGCCAGGTGTGGCCCTGCTTTGTGCGGCTCTGGGTCTGGGGCGGATCGTCTGGTGGACGCAGGCCGCCTGGATCGGTTGGGCCCTGATCGGGTCCGTCATCCTGCTGACCGCCGCCTTCCTGGTCGAGCACAATCGCAAGAACCCGCTGATCAACACCCGCTGGCTGACAGGGCCCGACCTGCTGCGCCTGTTCGGGGCGATCCTGCTGATCCGCATCGTGCTGTCGGAACAGACATCCGGCGCGGTGGGCTTCCTGACCATCGTCGGGCTAGGTCCGGATCAGCTTCACGGCCTGTTCGTCGTCATCCTGTTGTCGATGATCGCCGGCACCCTGGTCAGCGCCTTCACCCTGAACATGGACAAGCTGAACAAGCCGATCGCCATCGCCCTGGCGCTGATCGCCGTCGGTGCCTGGATCGACAGCCATTCGACCGTGCTGACGCGCCCGGCGCAGCTGTATTTCAGCCAGGCCCTGATCGCCTTCGCCTCGGCCATGTTCATCGGCCCGGCGCTGATGATCGGCATCGTCAAGGTGCTGACCCAAGGCAAGCAGAACCTGATCAGCTTCATCGTCATGTTCAGCGTGCTTCAGAACGTCGGCGGTCTGGCCGGTTCCGCCCTGACCGGAACGCTTCAGATCATCCGCGAGAAATATCATTCCAACCAGCTGGCGGCCGGGATTTCGGCGCTGGACCCGCAGGTCGCCTTGCGGCTGCGCCAGCTGTCGGGCGCCTATGCCTCGACGATAACGGACCCCGCGCTGGCGAACGCCGAGGGCGCCGTTCTGCTTGGCCGACAGGTGACGCAACAGGCCAATGTGCTGGCCTACAACGACGTCTTTCTGGTCATCGCCGTGATCGCGGCCCTGGGCTCCGCCTGGGTGACCGTCACCCACCTGCGGCCGCGCTGGAAGGCGCGCCGCGACGCCAAGAACAACAACAATGCAGACGCTGCGGTCCAAAGCGCCGCCGTCGCCGCCGCCGACTGAACCGAGACCCACAATGACCGACGCCGCCCCGCCCGCCCCCGCCTCTTCCGCCCCTGCCGCCCCGCAGGCGCCCGCCGCCGCTCCGCCCGCGCCTGCGCCGAGGAAGAACGTCATGTGGACCGTCATCGCCGCCGGTGTCGCCCTGCTGGGCGTTCTGATGGTGCTGTACGCCTGGCAGTTGCCGCCCTTCCGGGGCGCGATCCAGCGCACGGACAACGCCTATGTGCGCGGCCAGGTGACGATCATCAGCCCGCAGGTGAACGGCTATGTCACGGCCGTGCCGGTCCAGGACTTCCAGACCGTCCAGCAGGGCCAGTTGCTGGCCCAGGTGGACGACCGCATCTATCGTCAGCGACTGGAGCAGGCCGAGGCCAGCCTGCATTCGGCCGAGGCGGCCCTGTCCAACTCGGCCCAGACCCAGGCGTCGGCGCGCGGATCAGTGGCCCAGCAGCGCGCCTCCATCGCCGCGGCCGAAGCCACGCTGACACGGGCTCAGGCTGACGCCAATCGCGCCCGCACACTAAAGGCCGGCGGCTGGGTCGCCCAGGCCAATGTGGACGTCGCCGAGGCCGCCCTACGCAGCGCCCAGGCCCAGGTCGCCCAGGCCCGCGCCGCCGAGGGCATCGCTCAGACCGGCGTCACCTCCGCCGTCGTCGGCCGCGACAGCCTGGCCGCCGCCGTCGAGAACGCCCAGGCCGCCGTGCGCCTGGCCCAGATCGACCTGGCCAACACCCGCATCGTCGCCCCTCGCGCCGGCCGTCTGGGCGAGATCGGCGTGCGCCAGGGCCAGTATGTGACCGCGGGCACGCAACTGATGGGTCTGGTGCCGGACGTGGTCTGGGTCACGGCCAATATGAAGGAGACGCAGATGAGGAATATCCGCGTCGGCCAGCCGGTCGAGATCACCGTCGACGCCCTGGGCGGCCAGACCCTGCGCGGCCATGTCGAAAGGATCGCCCCCGCCGCCGGGTCGGAGTTCAGCGTCATCCGTCCCGACAACGCCACCGGCAACTTCACCAAGGTGGCCCAGCGCATCCCGGTCCGCATCCGCATCGACCCGAACCAGCCCGCCGCCGAGCGTCTGGCCCCGGGCATGTCGGTGGTGGCGAAGGTGAATACGGCCGGCTGACGGAACACGCCGCTCTGCATCGCGCTACCTCTCCCAGCAAGGGAGAGCACCATGGACCGCGAACAGACCAAGGGTCGTGAAGAGAACGGCGCCGATCCGGCCGGCAAGCCGGACGCCCTGACCTCCGACAAGGCGACGAAGGCGGTCGGTCAGGCCGAGCGCCAAAGCGCGGGGCCGGACGGTCCGGACGCCGCTGAGATCGGCGACACCTTCAAGCGCAAGCCCTGACGCCGGATCAGGCCGATCGCGGCGACAGGCTCGCGGCGAGAAGATGCACGTCGTGCGCCCGCATCCGCTCGAAGTTTCCCAACCCCAGGGCCAGGGCGCGCATGATCTCCGTTTGGCGCGTATGTTCGGGATGAGCGGGCAAGGACGGCTCCGCCCGCGCCAGTTCCGCATCCAGTTCGGCCATCATATGGGCCAGGATTCCGTCGTTCATCTGATCCTCCATCACGCCGCCGACCGCCGCAAACGGTTAGAGCATGAATAGAACAAATCCGGAACACGCTGGCCCGAGAAGGCTGTGGATGGTGCGGTCGGACTGCAATATGCGTCCGGCTGACCCTGGCGTTTAATCCACCTTAACCACAAGGATTCACCATAGCGGTCTCACTGTTGCGGGGCCGCGTTCCATGTCCGAGCTTAAGACCGACGTCATTCACCGTGGCGATTGCATCGAAGTGCTGAAAAGCCTGCCCGACGCCTCGGTGGATATGGTCTTCGCCGATCCGCCCTATAATCTGCAGCTGGGCGGCGACCTGCTGCGGCCGGACAATTCCAAGGTCGATGCGGTCGACGACGACTGGGACAAGTTCGCCAGCTTCGCCGACTACGACGCCTTCACCCGCGCTTGGCTGGCGGAATGCCGCCGCGTCCTGAAGCCGGAAGGCTCGATCTGGGTGATCGGCAGCTATCACAACGTCTTTCGCCTGGGATCGGCGATCCAGGATCTGGGCTTCTGGGTGCTGAACGACATCATCTGGCGCAAGTCCAACCCGATGCCGAACTTCAAGGGCACCCGGTTCACCAACGCCCATGAGACCCTGATCTGGGCCGCCAAGTCGCGGGATCAGAAGCGCTACACCTTCAACTATGATGCGCTGAAGGCCTTCAACGAAGACACCCAGATGCGCTCCGACTGGACCTTCGCCCTGTGCACGGGCGAGGAGCGGATCAAGGACGCCGACGGCAAGAAGGCCCACCCGACCCAGAAACCCGAAGCCCTGTTGCACCGCGTCCTGCTGTCGGCGACGCGCCCCGGTGACGTGATCCTGGACCCCTTCTTCGGCACCGGCACCACCGGCGCGGCCGCCAAACGCCTGGGCCGCCACTACATCGGCATCGAGCGTGACGAGACCTATGCCGAGGTCGCCGAAACCCGCATCGCCTCGGTCATCCCTGCCCGCCCCGAAGATCTGATGGTCACAGGCTCCAAGCGCGCCGAGCCCAAGGTGCCGTTCGGCGCCCTGGTCGAGGCTGGCCTGCTGCAACCCGGCGACCGCCTGTATTGCCCCAAGGGCGAGCGCGAGGCGCGGGTTCGCGCGGACGGTTCGCTGGTTCACGGCTCGCTCAGCGGCTCGATCCACAAACTGGGCGCGCTGCTGGAGAATGCGCCGGCCTGCAACGGCTGGACCTACTGGCGCTTCAAGACCGACCAGGGGCTGAAATCTATCGACGCCCTGCGCTCGGAGGTTCGCGCCGCGATGTGAGCCGCTGCGACCGCGCGTCGCATGAGCCACATCAATCACTTAACTAGCAATCCGTCGCCACTACGTACGATTTCGCACACTCGATATGGGTCAGTGTCGCTGTAACCCCACGAAACCTATGTGAAAATTCATTAGCCGCGACGGAACTTCGCAGTTGCGAGACCATTAATGTCAACGGCCCGCCAGGATGCGGTGTCGGAGCACATCACCATGAAAATCGCGCAGATCACCCCGCTGTATGAGGCCGTGCCTCCCAAGCTGTACGGCGGCACGGAACGTGTGGTGGCGCATCTGACCGACGCCCTGGTCGATCTGGGCCACGACGTGACCCTGTTCGCCAGCGCCGACGCCCAGACCAAGGCCCGCCTGGTGCCCGTGCGCGACCAGGCGATCCGTCTGGATCCGGCGCCGTTGAAATCCGACCTCGCCGCCCACCTGTCGATGCTGGGCGAAGTTCTGGACCGCGCCGACGAGTTCGACGTCATCCACTTCCACACCGACATGGTCCACTTCCCGCTGTTCCAGAAATATGCGGACAAGACTTTGACGACCCTGCACGGCCGTCTGGATATGAAGGACCTGCCCGGCGTCTATGCGCGCTGGAGCGAATTCGGCCTGGTCTCCATCTCCGACGATCAGCGCAAGCCGCTGCATTTCGCCAACTGGAAGGCCACCGTCCATCACGGCATGCCGGGCGAACAGTACATCTTCTCGCCGAAGTCCGAGGGCTATCTAGCCTTCCTGGGTCGCATCTCGCCCGAGAAACGCCCCGACCGCGCCATCGAGATCGCCACCAAACTGGGCAAGCGCCTGAAGATGGCCGCCAAGGTGGACGCCGCCGACAAACGCTATTGGGAGGAGACGATCCGCCCGCTGGTCGAGGGCAATCCGCTGGTCGAATTCATCGGCGAGATCGGCGACCATCAGAAGTCCGCCTTCCTCGGCGGCGCCGAAGCCCTGCTTTTCCCCATCGACTGGCCGGAGCCCTTCGGACTGGTGATGATCGAGGCCATGGCCTGCGGCACCCCGGTGATCGCCTTCCGCTGCGGCTCGACCCCCGAGGTGATCGAGGACGGCGCCACGGGCTTCCTGGTCGACACGATGGAACAGGCGATCGCCGCCGCCGGGCGCGCGCATCTGCTGGACCGCGAGGCCATCCGCGCGCGATTCGATCTGCGGTTTTCCGCCACCGCCATGGCGCGTCGTTATCTGGACGTTTACGGCGACCTGCTGGCGCGCCGTCCGTTCGCAGAGGCTGCGCTGGATGACGTGGTCACCCCGCTGCGTCCGCGTGAAGAGCGCAGCTTCGCCGCCACCGCCTGAAACCAACTCAGTCGGGACGCCGTTGCGATCCTAAGTTTGTAACGGCGTTCACTCAAAAGTTAAGCTTATCCATTACGGTCGTCCCAAATCGGGGCGACCACTATGCAATGGACAGCGATGAGGCGGCTGGCGCATCTGCGCCGGAATACCGCGGGCAACATCGCGACCTTCTTCGCCTTGTCCGCCATGGGCCTGGCACTGATGGTCGGCCTGGCTATCGACATCAATCGCTATGTCTCAGTCAGAAACCAGGTGCAGGAAGCGCTCGACGCAGCAGCGTTGGGCGCTGCGGCGTCCCGCGCCCAGACGGTCAAGGAGTTGGAAGCGGTCAGCGGTCCCTATCTGGAGGCCAATCTGAAGACCGGCCAATTGATCGACGGCTGGAAGACCGGCACCCAATATGTCGATGGCAAAATCGTCAGGGTGACGTTCAAGGGCGGGGTCAAACCCATCTTTGCGGGTCTGGCCGGCGTCAAACAGTTCGACATCAACGCCCTGTCCGAGGCGACGCGCGGCGTGGCGCAGAAGATCGAGACCGTTCTGGTGCTCGATAACACTTGGTCCATGAGCGAAAAGGACAGCCGGTCGATCAAGCGGATCGATGCGCTGAAGACCTCGGCCAGTTTGCTGGTCAACGAGTTGATGGCGACCGAAAGCGACGAGGTCTCGATCGGCGTCGTGCCCTATGCGGACTACGTCAATGTCGGGATTGTCAATCGCAAGGCCCCGTGGATTTCCGTGCCCGACGACTATGTTCAGGAGCGCACCTGTACGACCAAGACGACATACAGCGGCGGCACGCCCTATCCTTGCACCACCGTGCGCGACGGCGTCAGCGAGACCGGCACCTGCTACAAGGATCAGGTGGTCAAGACGGTCACCGTCCCGCCCTATGCTTGCAACGTCAGCTACAAGTGGTTCGGCTGCGTCTACTCACGCAATGTCGGCACAACGCGGTTGAACGACCAGTCGCCAGCAACGCCCTACAAGGGTTTCCTGACGACAGGCCAGAGCTGCCTGAATGCGGTCAGCCCCCTGTCCAAGAGCAAATCCAGCGTCCTGAACGCGATCAAAAATCTCGTCATCAATGTCGGCGGCTACAAGCCCGAGACGCACATTCCATCCGGCCTTATCTGGGGCATCAATCTGCTGTCGCCCACCGCGCCGTTCCAGGAAGGCGGCGCCTATGACCCGGCGAACCGCACGCCGCGCAAGATTCTGGTGCTGATGACCGACGGGGTGAACACCCTGCGCTACCGCTCCTCGGACGGCGCGCACGTCGCCACGAACAAAGCCAATGAGCTGGCGGCGACGGATGCCGATTTCGGTTCGATCTGCACCTATGCCAAGTCGAACAAGATCGAGGTCTTCACCGTCGGCCTCAATGTGCCCACGCAGAACGGACGCAATCTGCTGAGGACCTGCGCCACCGATTCCGACCATGCCTTCCTGGCCGAAGACAGCGCCGCTCTGGAAGCCGCCTTCCGCGACATCGCGCGGTCTATCGGCGTCGTACGACTGATCAAGTAAGTCTCTCGGGTCGTTTGGCGATGAAAAAGCACAGGTTCGCCTGAACCCGTCGGCGACTTGCCCATTAAAGTCTGCAAGCGGCCCCTGAGCGCCGCATTCGGGTGCGACACGTTCGGCCAAGGCCTCACAACGACGGGGAAGAGACCGCATGGACGACGCCTATTCCACTCAACTGACCGCCGGTGAATCGGTCGAGGCCACGGGTCTCGAACAGCTGATGGCGCTGAAGGAAGGCGATACCTTCCTGGTCGCCGACGGATGGGGCGACATGAAGGGCGGCGCCGACGGCCTGTTCGCGGGCGACACCCGCGTCCTGTCGCGCTGGGCCATGACGGTCGGTCTGCTGAAGCCGTCGCGTCTGTCGTCCGGCGTCAGCCAGGACAACGTCTTCTTCTCCTGCCACACCACCAACCGTCCCCTGCCCCCGATGGGCGGCCGGTCGGCGCCGGCCGGCGTCATGCATATCGAGCGCCGGCGGTTTCTGTGGAACCGGCGGATGTTCGAGCGCATCCGCATGGTCAACCATGGGGTTGAGGACATCCTGCTGCCGCTGGCCTTCGACTTCGGCGCGGACTTCTTCGATATCTTCCAGGTGCGCGGCACGCCCCGAGCCAAACGCGGGACGATCCACACGCCGACCACCGACGGCCGTCGCGTCACCTTCCGCTACACCGGCCTAGACGACGTGGACCGGTCCAGCTGCATCGCCTTTTCCGAACCGCCCGCGCGCCTGACGCATCAACGCGCGGAGTTCATGTTCAGCCTGCCCAAAGGCCGCTCGCTGGACCTGTTCATCGAGTGCGGCGTGGACGCCTGCGAAACGCCGGACGCCGACCGCTGGCGCCAGAACGCCATCCAGGCCCGCCTGGCCATGCGCGCCAAACGCCGGCGCGGCGCCTCGGTGCGCGGCCCGCGCAGTCCGCGCTTCAACGACTGGCTGGATCAGTCGCGCGCCGACATGGCCCTGCTGACCACCGACCTGCCAACCGGACCCTATCCCTATGCAGGCACGCCGTGGTTCTCGACCCCGTTCGGTCGCGACGGCATCATTTCGGCCTGGCAAATGCTCTGGCTGGACCCGTCGTTGGCCAAGGGCGTGCTGACCTATCTGGCCTCGCGCCAGGCAACTGAGACCTCGCTCTATCGGGACAGCCAGCCCGGCAAGATCATGCACGAAACCCGCGGCGGCGAAATGAGCGCCCTGCATGAGGTGCCGTTCGGTCTCTACTATGGCGGGGTTGACACCACCTGTCTGTTCGTAGCCCTGGCCGGCGCCTACGCGAACCGCACCGGCGACCTTGATCTGATCCGCACGCTCTGGCCCAATCTGATCGCGGCCGCCGACTGGATGCGCGACTATGGCGACAGCAACAACGACGGCCTGATCGACTATCAGCGCGGCGCGGACACCGGCCTATCCAACCAGGGCTGGAAGGACTCCGAGGATTCCATCTTCCACGCCGACGGTCGCTTCCCCAAGGGTCCGATCGCGCTTCTGGAAGTTCAGGGTTACGCCTTCGCCGCCTGGAAGGCGCTGGGCGATCTGGGCGAGCGCCTGCACGACGACCGCACGACCGAATGGCGGATGCGCGCCGAACAGGTCCGCTCCCTGGTCGAGGAAAAGTTCTGGATGGAGGATGAGGGCTTCTATGCCGTGGCCCTCGACGGCGACGGCCAGCAATGTCGCGCCATCGCCTCCAACGCCGGCCATCTGCTGTTCACCGGCCTGCCGTCGCTGGAACGTGCGCGACGCGTCACCAAACGCCTGCTGACCGCCGAGTTCCGCACCGGCTGGGGTATCCGCACCCTGGAGGTCGGACAGGCCCGCTTCAATCCGATGAGCTATCACAACGGCTCGGTCTGGCCGCACGACACCGCCATGGCCGCCGCCGGCATGGCCGCCTACGGCGAGCGCGATGCGGTGGCGGAAATCCTGGCCGAGATCTACGCGGCGGCCGCCCATTTCCACCTGCGGCTGCCCGAACTGTTCTGCGGCTTTCCGCGTGAGCCGGGCGAGCCGCCCATCGCCTATCCGGTCGCCTGTCTGCCCCAGGCCTGGGCGGCGGGATCGGTCTTCCTGATGCTTCAGGCGACCCTCGGCTTGTCGATCGACGCCTGGACCGAGACGGTCGATCTGGCCGATCCGGTCCTGCCGGCTGGTCTGGATCGTCTGAAGATCACCGGCCTGGAAGTCGGTGGCGCGGTCGTGGATCTGAACATCCAGCACGCCGACGGTCGCGCCGTGGTGATCCCACATCACAAGCGGGGCAAGGTTTCGATCCGCACGTTGCGATAGGGTTCAGCCGAACAGATCAGGCGCGCTCGCCCGATCCAGCGCCTTGGCGAAGACCGTCGGCAGGGCGGCCCGCGCCGCTTTGATCGGCATCCAGCGATAGGCGCCCTCTGCATCGACGCGAGCGGTCATCACCGTCAGCGTCAGGCTGAAGTGGGTGAAGACGTGCTCCACCGCCCCCGCCTCACGCCAGTCGGCCTCGACGGGCGCTGCGGGAGCGGGCTCACCTATGGTCCAGTCGCTGGTCGGCAGGCCCAGCATTCCTCCCAGCAGCCCCTTTTCGGGTCGCGTCTCGACTGCGACCCGCCCCTGGTCGTCAACCAGCACATAGGCGATGCCCCGCCGATGCGCCCGCTCCGCCTTCTTTGTCTTCATTGGAAACCGGGCCGGGTCGCCCGTGGCCAGACCCAGGCATTCGCTGGCTACCGGACAGGTCCCGCACGACGGCGACTTGGGCCGGCAAACCGTCGCGCCCAGGTCCATCAGAGCCTGAGCCCAATCGCCCGGCCGCTCGTCGGTGACAAACAGCTCCGCCAGCCGCCTCAGTTCGGGCCGCGCGGCGGGGACCGGCGTGTCGACCGCGAACAGACGCGCCATCACCCGCTCGACATTGCCGTCCACGACATTGGCCGCCCGGTCGAAGGCGATGGAGGCGACGGCCGCGGCCGTATAGGCGCCCACGCCAGGCAGCGCCAGCAGCGCCGCCTCGGTATCCGGGAACACGCCGCCATGCTCGGCCGCCACCGCCCGCGCGCAGGCCAGCAGATTGCGCGCGCGCGCATAGTAGCCCAGCCCCGCCCAGGCCCCCATCACCTCCGCATCCTCCGCCGCCGCCAGGTCCGAGACCGTCGGCCAGCGCGTGGTGAAGGCGTGGAAATACGGCGTCGCATGCGGCACCGTCGTCTGCTGCAGCATGACCTCAGACAGCCAGACACGATACGGCTCGGTCCGCGGCGCGCCGACGGCGGCTCGCCACGGCAGGCTGCGCGCATGGGCGTCGTACCAGGCCAGCAGCCGGGAGCGGATCAGGTCTATGTCGGGAGAGACGTCAGGCATCGGTCGGGCTATATAGACCCATGCGCCGCACGCTGCCCACAGACGCCGAGGTCCGCGAGATCCTGTCTCGCCGCCGCACCCATCCGGTCCCCCGGCCGGCGCCGCGCGCGGGCAAGGCGCTGACACCCCTGATCAAGAAGCTGGACGAGCAGTTCGGACGCGGGGCCGGCGCGCTGGAGCCTCGCTGGCGCGAGATCGTCGGCGATCGTCTGGCCCGCGTCACACGCCCGCAGAAACTGACCAAGGGCAAGGGCGGTTCACCCGGCGTGCTGGAGCTGCGCGTCGCCGGCGCCGCCGCCCTGTTGATCCAGCACCAGTCCGAGGACATCTTGGCCCGCGTCAACCTGTTCCTGGGCGCCGGGACGGTGGATCGGCTGCGCATCGCCCAGGGTCCGGTCGCCCCTTTAAAGGAGGCCGCCGCCCGTCCCAAACGCAGCGCCAAGCCGCCGCCCCTCCCCGCCCAGACCGAGGCCGACCTCGCCGCCTCCATCGCCGCAGCCCCCGACGATCTACGCGCCGCCCTGGCGCGCCTCGGCCGCGTCGCCCTGTCGCGCTCCGACATCGAAAGCGACTGACCCCTGCGCCTCGGTTGGCAGGTCTTGTCGCCTGCTGTAGGTAGGACGGGAAAGATTAGAACTCCGCACGGCATATCCCGGTCGCGCGCCTGGATTCCGAGCCCGATGAAGCAACAAGACGACTGGCGACTTACCGATCTTGTCGAACACGAGATCGGTCGCGGCGACCCGTTCGCCGCCGCCGTGCGCGGCACACGCATGCCAATGGTCATCACCAATCCGCGCCTGCCCGACAATCCGATCGTCTTCGTCAACAAGGCCTTCCAGGATCTGACCGGCTATGAGCGCGATGAGATCGTCGGCCAGAACTGCCGTTTCCTGCAGGGACCCAAGTCCGACAAGGCGGCCGTGGCCAAGATCCGCGAGGCGATCGAGGCCGGCGAAGACATCCACATCGATCTGCTGAACTATCGCAAGGACGGCAGCACCTTCTGGAACGCCCTGTTCATCAGCCCCGTGCGTAACGCCGAGGGCGAGATCGAGTATTTCTTCGCCTCGCAACTGAACGTCACCGAACGCGTCGAGGCCCAGGTTCTGGTCGAAAAGCAGAAGGCCGTCGTCGAGCGCGAGGTCGCCGCCCGCACCGCCGACCTGCAGGAAGCCCTGACCGCCAAGACCCTGCTGCTTCATGAGGTCGATCACCGGGTCAAGAACAACCTGACCATGATCGGATCGCTGCTGCGGCTGCAATCGCGCTCTTTGTCCGATCCCGCCCTGACCGCGACCCTGGATTCCATGCTGGAGCGGGTGGACGCCCTGGCGACCGTTCACCGCAAACTCTATCAGTCCGAGGACGTCACACAGTTCGACGTCGGCGCCTTCACCAACACCCTGGTCGCCGATGTGATCGGATCGACGGGACGCACCGACATCGAGGTCTCCGTCGATGTCGAGCCGATGTTCATCCCTTCGACCCACGCCTCGTCGATCGGCCTGATCATCAACGAACTGCTGACCAATGCGATCAAGCACGCCTTCGCCGATGATCGCGGCGGCCGATTGATCGTCTCGGCCAAGAAGACGGAACAAGGCGGCCAGGTCGTTGTTCAAGACGACGGCCCCGGCATTCCCGGCGCCGCGCATCAGGGATTGGGCAAGACCTTGATCGGTCGTCTTTCAAAGCAGATCGGCGGCAAGACGCTGTGGCTTCCGGCAGACCCCGGAACACGCGCGGTCGTCGAATTTCCCGTGAGCGGCTAGTTGCACGCGGCTGGGCCCCACTTCGACATCCTGGTCGTCGAGGACGAGGCCCTGCTTGTGATGGACCTCGAGGCGATGCTCGAGGACGAAGGCCACCGGCTGGTCGGCGAGGCCATGTCCCTGAGCGAGGTGGAGTCGCTGTCGCTCGACGCGCCGCCCGACATCGCCTTCGTCGACATCCAGCTGGCTGATAACTCCAGCGGTCTGGACGTGTGTCGCCTGATCAAGGACCGCTGGCCGTCCACCGCCGTCGTCTTTTTGACGGCCAACCCCAAGATGATCCCCGAGGACTTCCTGGGCGCGCATGGCGTGATCCCCAAGCCCTTCTCGCGTTCCGGCCTGCTGTCGGCGATGCGCTTCATCCAGCAGGGCCTAAGCGATCCGCCGCCGCGCCAGGACAGACCGCAAAGTTTCATCCCCGCGCCGGCGATCGATCGGGCCTGGGCGCGCGGATAAGGCGCTGTTGACAAAACTTCGCCGCACCTGTTCCAGACTAGTTCAGGGTTGCGCCATTCCCGAGGAATCGCGCGATCATCGCCAACGATCCGATCCGAGGAACCTTCATGGCCGACACTGAATCCCGCTTCGCCCGCATGAGCCGTCGTGCGGCCATCACCGGCGCCGCACTGGCGACCATGGCATTGGCGGCCTGCGGCGGCGGCGCCAAGGGTGCGGCCGAGGGCGACATGGGCCTGGGTGCGCCCGAGGGCGCCAAGGTCACCGTGGTCGAATACGCCTCGGTCACCTGCCCCCACTGCGCCCTGTGGCAGAAGAACACCTGGCCGGCGTTCAAGGCCAAATACGTCGACACCAACAAGGTCCGCTACGTCTTCCGCGAACTGCCGACCCCGCCGGTCGACGCCGCCACCGCCGGCTTCCTGGTCGCGCGCTGCGCCGGCCCGGACAAATATTTCGACGTCGTCCACCAGCTGATGGCGACGCAGCAGGAGATGCTGACGTCCTCGCCGCGCGACTGGCTGCTACGCACCGCCCAGGCCGCCGGCCTGTCCGAGCAGCAGTTCAACGACTGCGTCACCGACAAGGACGCTGTCGCCGCCATGGAGAAGCGCGTTCAGGCCGCCCGCGCCCAGGGCGTGACCGGCACCCCGGCCTTCTACGTCAACGAGACGCAGGTCATCTCGCCCGGCGGCGAAGGCGCCAGCCTGGCCGACCTGTCCACCGCAATCGACGCGGCCCTGGCCAAGTAACCGAGGCCTAATCAGATGATGCGACGCGCCTTCATCGCCGCCGGTTTCGCCCTCGCCGCCCTGTCCGGCGGTTTGGCGACGCCGGCGCTCGCCGCCGATGCGCCCCCGCCCGTCACGGCCCAGGATCATATCCTGGGTCGGGCGAATGCGCCGGTGACGGTGATCGAATACGCGTCCTTCACCTGCTCGCACTGTGCGGACTTCCACAACAGCGTGCTGCCGGCCTTCAAGGCCAAATACATCGATACCGGCAAGGTCCGGCTGGTTCACCGCAACCTGCCGACCCCGCCCGCCAATGTCGCCGCCGTTGCGGCTGCGGTCGCCTTGTGCGCCGCGCCAGAACGCTATTTCGACGTGGCGGCCGTCTTCATGCGCGATCAGGCCAATCTCCAGACCACCGGCGCCCAGCCCTGGTTCGCGGCCGGCATCGCCGCCAGCGGCAAGACCCGCGAGCAGATCGAAGCCTGCCTGAACGGCCCGACCATCCGTACGGCCCTCGACGCCCAGATCGAAGGCGCGCGCGCCGCCGGCGTCACCGGCACGCCCACCTTCTTCGTCAACGGGACGATGGTGATGGAGCATTCGCTGGAGGCCCTGTCGGCCGCCATCGATCCGCTGCTTCGGTAGTCCGTCGGGACGATGCAGTTCCAGCGCCTCCGGCTCGTCGGCTTCAAGTCGTTCGTCGATCCGGCGGAGGTGCACATCGAATCCGGTCTGACCGGCGTCGTCGGCCCAAACGGCTGCGGCAAGTCAAACGTCCTTGAAAGCCTGCGCTGGGTCATGGGGGCCAACTCGGCCAAGGCCATGCGCGGCCAGGGCATGGACGACGTCATCTTCGCCGGGGCCGCTGGCCGTCCTCCGCGCAGCCACGCCGAAGTCAGCCTGACCATCGACAACGCCCAACGCCGCGCGCCCCAGCCCTTTACCGACAGCCCCGTGCTGGAGGTGTCGCGCCGGATCGACCGGGGTCAGGGCTCGACCTACCGCATCAACGGCAAGGAGGTGCGCGCCCGCGACGTGCAGCTGCTGTTCGCCGACGCCTCGACCGGCGCCAACTCGCCCGCTCTGGTGCGTCAGGGCCAGATCTCGGAACTGATCGCCGCCAAGCCGCAGAACCGCCGCCGCATTTTGGAAGAGGCGGGCGGCGTCGCCGGTCTGCACACCCGTCGGCACGAGGCCGAGCTGCGCCTCAAGGCCGCCGAGACCAATCTGGACCGGCTGGACGACATCGGCCGCGAGCTTGAGACGGCGCTGAATCGGCTGAAGCGCGAAGCCCGCCAGGCCGAAAAATACAAGAAGATCTCAGCAGAGATCCGCGCCCTTCAGGCCGCCCTACTCTATGTGCGTTGGAACGACGCGCGTCTGGCCGCTGAGGCCGCCGCCGCCGAACTGCGCGCGGCCGACGTCGCTGTCGCCGAAACCACGACCGCCGCCGCCGCCGCCCAGACGGCCGCCCTGTCCGCCCAAGAAGCCCTGAAGCCCGCGCGGGAGGAGGACGCCGTCGCCTCCGCCCTGCTGCACCGCGCCAGCCTGGAGCGCCATCGGCTGGACATGGCTGAACAGGCGGCCCGCGCGGAAGTGGATCGCCTCAAGGCCGAGGCCGCCCGCATCGCCGCCGACGCCGCGCGCGAAGACGGCATGGCCGCCGACGCCCAGCGCGAACTGGACCGGCTCGACAACGAACTGGCCCGGTTGAAGGCCGAGATCGCCGCCGCCCCCGAACGCGGCCCCGAACTGGACAAGGCTCTGACCGCCGCCGAGGAGGCCCGCAAAGCCGCCGACGGCGAGGTCGAACGGCTGGCGGGGATGCTGGCCGCCGTCGAGGCCCGCGCCAACGCCGAGACGGCGCGCAAGCGCGACGCCGAGGCCCGACTGGCCCGCGTCACCGCCCAGCACGATCAGGCCCGACGCGAACGCGAAGCTCTGGAGCCGCTGGAAACGCCTGAGCTGGAAACCGCCCGCCAAGCGCTGGAAGCGGCTCAGACTGACCTTGCCGCCGCGCGCGACGCCGTCGAGGCGGCCGAGGCGCTGCGCGGCGAACTGGCCCGCGCCGAACAGGAGGCCCGCACCGCCGCCCGCGCCGCAGAGGACCGGTTGGGCCGGCTCCAGACTGAGGCGCGCGGCCTGGCCCAACTGCTGGTCACCGGCAAGCGCGACCATCCCCCCGCCTTGGACAAGGTGCGGGCCGACAAGGGGTTCGAGGCCGCCCTGGCCGCCGCCTTGGGCGACGATCTGGACGCGGCGCTGGACGCCAAGGCCGCCGCCTATTGGAGCGGGGCGGAGGCGCCCTCCTCGTCCTGGCCCGCCGGGATCGCTCCGCTTTCGGATCATGTGCAGGCCCCGGACCAACTGACGGCGCGACTCGCCCTGTGCGGCGTCGCGCCCAAGGCCGACGCGGCCCGAATGGCTCAGGCCCTGCCTCCTGGCGCGCGCCTCGTGACGGTCGAAGGCGATCTCTATCGTTGGGACGGGTTCGTCAGCCGCGCCGAGGCGCCGCGGCCGGCCGCCGTGCGCCTGGCCCAGCGCACGCGCCTGGCCGAGCTTGAAGCCGAGATCGACAAGGGCAGACCGGCGCTGGATCAGGCGCAGGCGACCCAGAAGGCGGCGACGGAAGCCTTCCGCGCCGCCGAGGAGGCGGTCAAGGCCGCACGCCTGAAGCCCTTCGCCGCCGACAAGGCCGTGACCGCCGCCCGCGACCGCGTGGAAACCCTGGCCCGCGAACTGGCCCGCCGCGAGGCCCGCGCCCAGGCGCTGGACGACACCGTGACCCGTCTGGCGGCCGACGCAGCCGAGGCGCAAGCCGCGCTGGACGCCGCCCAGACCACTGACGCCCCGTCCGAGACGATCGCCGGCCTGCGCGACGAACTGACGGCCGCCCGCGCCACGGCCGACGCCGCCCGCGTTGCGGCCCAGACCGCCCGGTCGGACCGCGACGCCGAGGCCCGCGATCGTCAGGGCCGCGAGCAGCGGCTGGGCAGCCTGACCCGCGCGCGTGAGGGCTGGATCACGCGGTCCAGGGACAGCGCCGGCCGCGTCGCCGCCCTGGCCAAGGACGCCGACCGGACGGCCGCCCTGCTGAAACAGGCCGAGGTCGCGCCACAGGGCTTCGCCGAACAACGCGGCAAGCTGCTGGACACGCTGGTCGCCGCCGAACAGAGGAAACAGGCGGCCTCGGACGCTATGGCCGTCGCGGAGACCCAGGCGACCGAGGCCGACCGCGCATCGCGTGCCGCCGAGACCGCCGCGTCGCAGGCCCGCGAGGCGCGCGCCGGCCTGGCCGCCCGCGCTGAGGCCGCCGCCGAGAAGCTGGCCGAGGCCGAAACCACCCTGCGCGAGACGGCGCAGATGTCGCCGCAGGAGCTGGGTCAGAAGCTGACCGACGACGCCATCGCCCGCCCGCCCGACGCCGCCGGGGCCGAGAGCCTGCTCTACGGGCTGGAGCGCGAGCGCGAGGCCCTGGGGGCCGTCAACCTGCGCGCCGAGGACGAGGCGGTCGAATACGGCGAGCGGCTGAACAGCATGAAGTCAGAGCGGATCGACCTGACCCAGGCGATCGCCAAGCTGCGCGACGGCATCGACGAGCTGAACGCCGAGGGCCGCGAGCGGCTGGTGGGGGCGTTCGACGTGATCAACGCCAACTTCAAGACCCTGTTCGAGGCCCTGTTCGGCGGGGGGCAGGCGGAGCTGAAGCTGGTCGAGAGCGACGACCCGCTGGAGGCGGGGCTGGAGATCTACGCCTGCCCGCCCGGCAAGCGGCTGTCGGTCATGAGCCTGATGAGCGGCGGCGAGCAGGCGCTGACGGCGGCGGCCCTGATCTTCGGCGTCTTCCTGGCCAACCCCGCGCCTGTCTGCGTGCTGGACGAGGTGGACGCGCCGCTGGACGACGCCAACGTGGACCGCTTCTGCCGGATGCTGCATGAGATGCGCAGCCGCACCGACACCCGCTTCATCGTCATCACCCACAATCCCGTGACCATGAGCCGGATGGACCGGCTGTATGGCGTCACCATGCCCGAGCGCGGCATGAGCCAACTGGTCAGCGTGGACCTGAAACAGGCGGAGACCCTGGTCGCATGAGGACGATCCTCCCCCGAGAAGCGAAGCGTACCGGGGGAGGGGGACCGCGCGTAGCGTGGTGGAGGGGGCGGATCGCGCGCAGGCCTGGCCGAAAGGCTTCTTCTCCCTTGGTCAAAGCTCGTGCTGCATTCGCCCCCTCCACCGCTTCGCGGTCCCCCTCCCCCGCTGCGCTGGGGAGGATCGGCATGGCGATCAGCCTTCTCGCTTCGCCAGCCTTGGCTGACCCCGCTCTGGTCCCGACCGGCGTGGGAAGGTTCGCCATCTATGCCGACGCGGCCTCGATCGAGCGTGAGGGCGACATGGCGCGGATGCGGGAACTGCAGGTGACCGAGGCCGGGTTCAAGGTTGGAGACGTGACCTATGTCGGGGGCTGGTCGCGGTGGGCGTTCGACTGTCGGGCCAGGACGGCGGATCGGTTGGACTTCTCCTCCTTGAAAGCGGACGGGACGGAAGGGCCGGCGACCCCGGACGCCGCCCCCGCCTATGACGCCGCGCCGGGCGGGGATGCGGCCGAGCTGCTGGCCATCGCCTGCGGGGCCGAACGGCCGGCCCAGGCGCTGACGCTGGGGCAGGCCATCAGCCAGGGACAAAGGGCGCTGGCGGACTAACCGCTCCCTCGGAGGGCTTGTCCGACCCTTGCGGCCATTCGATGCGGTCGCGCGGCAGGGCCTCGCGGCATTCATCGCGCATAAAGGCCATCAGCTTCTCGCGGATCTCGCAGCGCAGGTCGAAGGCGACCGGGGCCGAGCGGGCGCTGGCCAGGCAGCGGACCTGGAGCACGCGTTCGGTGATGTCGGTGACCTGCATCACCTGCACGTCGCCGTCCCAGTGTTTGGACGCCTTGACGATGCCCTCGAAGGCAGTGCGCAGCCGGTCGATGGGCGCTTCGTAATCGACGTAGAAGAAGGCCACGCCGATCAGGCGGGCGTTCTCGCGCGTCCAGTTCTGGAATGGCTTGGTGATGAAGTAGGACAGCGGCAGCACCATCCGGCGCCAGTCCCACAGCTTGACCACCACATAGGTCGAGGTGATCTCCTCGACATTACCCCACTCGTTCTCGACGATGACGGCGTCGTCCAGGCGGATGGGTTGGGTCAGGGCGATCTGGATGCCGGCGACCATGTTCGTCAGGATCGGCTGAAGCGCCAGACCGGCGATGATGCCGACGACGCCGGCCGAGGCCAGCAGGCTGACGCCCCACTGACGGAAACCGGCGATGGTCATTAGGGCCAGGCCCACGGTGACGATGAACAGCACGACCTTGGCCACCCGCTGCAGGATGCGGGTCTGGGTCAGGTGCTTCCTGGCCAGCAGATTGTCCTCGACGGCGATATTGTACCGCTTGAGGTGCATGACCGACCACATGTCGAGCACGCCAGACGCCATCCAACCGAGCGTCAGGATGAACAGGAACAGCAGGGCGCTGCGGATATCCTCGGACGGGCCGGGATCCATCGGCGAGACGGTCACGCCGATGCCGATGCCGATGATGATGATCAGGACGCGCAGCTTGACCCGCGCGCGCTCGACCACGCCGCGCCAGAAGAGGTCCTTGTTCCGAACGACCCGACGCAGGATGGCGAAGGCGATCTTGTGCGTCAGCCAGCCGCCGCCGACGAAGACCAGCAGGACCAGGCCGATAACCGCCCATTCGGGCAGCCAGTCGAACCGGTGCCACAGGGCGCGGATCTGGCGGGTGACGGCGATGATCTCGGGAGGCATGGCTTCCTAACGCGTCAGGGCCTTTGCGGTTGAGCTGTCGCCTCGACGAGGTCGGCCAGGCGTTGGGCGGCGTCGGGGATGGCGACGCTGCGGGCGGCGGCGGACATGGCCGACAGGCGCGCCGGATCGGACAGGACGCCAGTCAGGGTCGAGGCCAGGCGATCGACGGTCAGGTCGTCCTCCAGAATGATCTCGGCGGTGCCCGCGTCGCTCAGGGCCTTGGCGTTCAGGCGCTGGTGGTCGTCGGTGGCGATCTTCAGCGGGATCAGGACGCACGGCAGGGCCGCGACCGCCAGTTCGGCGCAGGTCGAGGCGCCGGAGCGGCCGACGACCAGGTGCGCCCTGGACAGTCGGTCAGCCATGTCGCGGAAGAAGGGGGCGACCTCGGCCTCGATCCCCGCCTCCAGATAGATCTGGCGCGCGGTCTCCAGCGTCTCGGGGCGGGACTGCTGCTGCACCTTCAGGCGGCGGCGCAGGGCCTCGGGCAGGGCGGCCAGGGCGCGGGGCGTGGTCTCGGACAGGATGCGGGCGCCCTGGCTGCCGCCGGTGACCAGCAGATGGATCGGGCCGTCGGCGGCGGGCGCGACATAGGGGCGGTCGAACAGGGCGCGGATCTCGGACCGCACCGGCGAGCCGACGACGTGGGAGCGGCCCTGGACCTTGGCCGGCGCGCGTTCCAGCGTCGGGAAGGACGAGGCGACCTGACCGACATAGGGGGCCAGGATGCGATTGGTGCGGCCCAGGACCGCGTTCTGTTCATGGATCACCGTCGGTCGCTGGGACGTGACGGCGGCGACCAAGGCCGGGGCGGACGGATAGCCGCCGAAGCCGACGACGATGTCGGCGCCCAGCCGGTCGAAGGCCGTTCGCGCCTGGACCACGCCCTTGAAGATGGCGACGCCGGCCTTGATCAGACCCAGGGGGCCGGAGCCGGTGGCCGCGTCCAGCGCCAGCCGTTCCTCGGCGGGGAAGGCGTGGGCGTATTGTTCGCCCCGGTGATCGGTCGCCAGCACCACGCGCCAGCCGCGCGCCGCCATCTCGCGCGCCAGGGCCTCGGCCGGGAACATATGGCCGCCGGTGCCGCCGGCGGCGACGACGCAGAGCAGGGTCATGGGCGAGGCTCCGAAAAAGAGGGTCTGAATAGTCTGAAGTTCAGACGGTGGGCAGGCAAAAACACCGTCTAATTCGTCTAATCTGTCTAATGTCGGCGGGGAATGGCGCGGCGAGGAATGGGGCGGCGACAGGATCGCACGGTTTTACGGCGTGGGCAGGAGACGGTCGCTGGTCGGCTCTAGGCGTTTGATATTGCTGGGGCGCCGCTTTCCAAATGCGTTGTATGCCTCGTTCTTTCGTCATCCTCCGACGAGCGGAGCGAGATCGGGGGACCCAGCGGCGCCGGAGGCGATGCGTCCGCCACGAGATGTTCGACTTGCTTAGTCCGCGACAGTTTCGCGCTCGCGCGCGCCGCTGGGTCCCCCGGTCGCTTCGCGCCGGAGGATGACGACGTCAAAGCAACCGCCGCCCCAGGGTCAGGCTGGCCCCGGGTTCGTAGGCGCCGGGGCGGCGGCGGGTGAGAGCCAGGGCGAAACCCATGGTCAGGCCCATGGCCAGCATTGAGGAGCCGCCATAGCTGATGAAGGGCAGGGTCATGCCCTTGGTCGGGATCAGGTTCAGGTTCACCGCGACGTTGATGCAGGCCTGTAGCCCGATCAGCATGAACAGGCCCGCCGCCGCCGTCTGTTCGAACGGATCGGTCAGCTTCATGGCCCGGCGCATGCCGCGAATGACGATGAAGGCGTAGAGGCCGATCATGATCAGGCTGAGGATCAGGCCGAACTCCTCGGCGCCGACGGAATAGATGAAGTCGGTGTGCAGGTCGGGCACGCGACGCTTCATCACGCCCTCGCCGATGCCCCGACCCAGCAGGCCGCCGGCGCGGATGGCCTCGGAGGCGCTGTCGATCTGGTGGGTGTCGGTCGTCTCGGGCGAGAAGAAGCGGCTGAGGCGGTCGCGCATGTGTCCGAAGACGAAATACAGCGACACCAGCCCCGCCATGCCCAGGCTGGCCAGAACCGCCATCCATTTGAACGGCACGCCCGCCATGAAGAAGACGGCCATGAAGGTGGTGGTGATCAAAAGCGTCTGGCCGATATCGGGCTGGATCAAGAGCAGGGAGACGGTCAGGGCGTAGAAGCCGAAAGCGATAGTCACGCCGGGCACCCCCTGGCCCTTTTGCGCCTCGGCGAACATCCAGGCGGCGAAGACGATCAGGCCGGGCTTGGCGAACTCGGACGGTTGCAGGCTGAAGGGGCCGAAGTTCACCCAGCGGGCGGCCCCCTTCACCGTGTCGCCGATGAAGGGCAGCGCCATCATCACGACAATGGCGCCGAACAGGGCCAGGACCGCGATGCGCCGCACGCCGCGCGGCGACATCAGCGAGGTCGTCAGCATGATGCTGAGCCCCACGCCCGAAAAGACCATCATCCGCCAGGAATAGTGGAAGGGGTCGGTGATCGATTCATCGGCCAGGATGGCGGCGGGGCTGGAGGCGAAGCTGAGCGCCACGCCCAGGGCCATCAGCGCGAGCGCCGCGCTCAACAGGCCGCGATCCACGGTCCAGAACCACTGGGCCACATGGCTTTGGTCGTTGCGGGAAAAGGCGGGGGTGTAGGGAGCGCTCATGACGCGGTTTCCGGGACGGCGCCGAGAGCCAGGACGGCGGCGCGGAAGGCCTCGCCGCGCGCCTCGAAGTCCTTGTACTGATCGAAGCTGGCGCAGGCGGGGGACAGAAGGACGATCTGGTCGCCGCCGGCCGAGGCCGCATCGGCGGCGGCGGCGGCCACGGCGGCGTCGAGGGTGCGGGCGATGACGTGAGGCGTGTCAGCCAAGGTGGCGGCGAAGGCGTCGGCCGCGTCGCCGATCAGATAGGCCTTGGCGATGCGGGGGAAGAGGTCGGCCAGGTCCGCGATCCCGCCGGCCTTTGGCACGCCGCCGGCGATCCAGAAGACCGAACGGTAAGAGGCCAGAGCCTGACGCGCGGCGTCGGCGTTGGTGGCCTTGGAATCGTTGATGAAGCGCACGGAGCCGAGGCGGCCGACCGCCTCCATCCGGTGGGCCAGGCCGGGGAAGGACAGCAGGCCGGCGACGGCGGCGTCGTGCGAGACGCCGAGCGCGCGGGCGGTCGCATAGGCGAAGGCGGCGTTCTGGGCGTTGTGACGGCCGGGGAGCGAGCGGGCGGTGGAGAGATCGGCGATGACTTGGTCGCTTTCGAGAATCGCACCGGGCAGCGCCACGTAGCCTTCTCCCCTCGGGGGAGAAGGACTGGATGAGATAGCGATCACACGTTGGGAGAGTTCAGATGCGATCCCCTGCCCCCAACTGTCGTCCACGCCCACCAGAGCCACGCCGTCTGCGCCCTGCCCTGCGAATATTCGGCGCTTGGCCGCGACATAGCCGTCCATGCCGCCATGACGGTCGAGGTGGTCGGGGCTGATGTTGGTCAGGATGGCGACGTCGGGGGCGAAGGTCGTGGTGAGGTCCAGCTGATAGCTGGAGACCTCGATCACATAGACGGCGTCGGGCGTCGGTTCGGGCAGGGCCAGGACGCCGACGCCGATATTGCCGCCGACGTGGACCGTCAGGCCCGCCGACTTCAGCACCCAGCCGATCAGGGCGGTGGTGGTGGACTTGCCGTTGGTGCCGGTGATGGCGACGACGCGCGGCCGCTGATCCTTCGGCCGCGCGGCCAGGGCGCGAGCGAACAGTTCGATGTCGCCAAGGACGGGCACGCCGGCCGCGCGGGTCAAGTCCACGGTCCAGTGCGGCCTGGGGTGGGTCAGCGGCGCGCCGGGCGACAGGACCAGGGCGGCGAAGTCGGACCAGTCGGCAGCCGCCAGATCCTCGACCGTGAAGCCCTCGCCTTTCGCCTGCGCGCGGCCGGCCTCGCCGTCGTCCCACAGGATCGGGATCGCGCCCCCGGCCTGAAGGGCGCGCGCGGCCGTGATCCCCGACCGTCCCAGGCCGAAGACCGCGACCCGCCTGCCTTCAAAGCCGGGAACGGGGATCATCGGATCAGCGCAGCTTCAGCGTCGACAGGCCCAGCAGGGCCAGGGCGCCGGCGATGATCCAGAAGCGGATGACGACCGTGGATTCCGGCCAGCCCATCTTCTCGAAATGGTGGTGGACCGGCGCCATCAGGAAGATGCGCTTCTTGGTCAGCTTGTAATAGCCGACCTGGATCATGACCGAGGCGGCCTCCATGACGAACAGGCCGCCGACGATGCCCAGGACCAGTTCGTGCTTGGTGGTGACGGCGATGGCGCCGAGCGCCCCGCCCAGAGCCAGCGAACCCGTGTCGCCCATGAAGATCTTGGCCGGGGGTGCGTTGTACCAGAGGAAGCCCGCGCCGCCGCCGATCATGGCCGCGCAGAAGATGGCCAGTTCGCCCGCGCCAGGGACGTGGTGGACCTGAAGATACTGGGCGAAGACGAAGTTGCCGGCGAGGTAGCTGATCACGCCGAACGCGCCTGCCGCCATCATCACCGGCACGGTCGCCAGACCGTCCAGACCGTCCGTCAGGTTCACCGCATTGGAGAAGCCGACGATGGTGAAGGCCGCAAACGCCACATAGAACCAGCCGATGTTCAGCAGCACGGCCTTGAAGAAGGGGAAGGCGATCGACGTCTCGAGCCCCGGCGAGGTCGGCGAGACGGTCATCCACAGCACGGTCAGGACGCCGGCGACGACCGCGACGACGGTCTGGGCCAGGAGCTTCTGTTTCGACGTCAGGCCGGCCGAGGTCTGTTTGGTCACCTTGGCGTAGTCGTCGATGAAGCCCAGCACGCCGAAGGCCGCCGTCACGAAGCTGACGATCCAGATGTAGGGATTGGTCAGGTCGCCCCAGAGCAGCACCGCCACGCCGATGCCGGCCAGGATCATCAGACCGCCCATGGTCGGGGTGCCGACCTTGGACAGGTGGGACACCGGGCCGTCGTCGCGGATCGGCTGGCCCCGGCCCTGTTTGGCGCGGATCCAGTTGATGAAGCGGCTGCCCATGGCGACGGCGACGATCATGGCGGTGGCCATGGCGAGGGCCACGCGCACCGTCTGGTACTGAACCAGATTCAGCAGCGGATACTGGTGCGCCACGTCGGCGTAGTAGAGATAGAGCAGGTAAAACATTCGGCTTCCCTATCGCGTCGCGGGCGGCGTGTCGCGGCCTTGAAGATCGGCCAGCGCCTTCGCCACCAGCGAGGCCTTGGAGCCGTTCGAGCCCTTGACCATGACGATGTCGCCGGGCGCGACCAGCAGGGCCGCCTCGGCCGCCAGTTCCGCCGCCGTCGCGCGCCAGACGCCGCGTCGCGAGACCGGAAGCGCGTCGTAGAGCCAGCGCATCTCGGGCCCGGCGGCGTGGACCAGGTCCAGGCCGGCGGCGTCGATGGGGCCGGCGAGGCCTTCATGCAGGTCGCGGCTCTGCTCGCCCAGTTCCAGCATGTCGGTCAGGACCACGACGCGGCGGCCCGAGGTCGAGCGCGCGCCCAGGGTCTTGAACCCGGCGGCCATGGACAGCGGATTGGCGTTGTAGCTTTCGTCGATCAGGGTGAAGGCGCCGTCCGGGGTCGTGACCGTGCGCGTCTGACCGCGTCCGGCCAGGGGCTGGAATCCGGCCAGCGCCTCCAGGCCCGTGTCCAGCGTCACTTCCAGGGCGTCGAGCATCAAGAGGACGCACAGGCTGTTCAGGCCCCAGTGGGCCCCAGACTGGGCCAGGCGATAGTCGATGCGTCGCCCGAACAGTTCGGCGGAGACCGCCGCGCCCTCGGCGTCCGGCCGGAAGTCCAGCAGGCGGGCGTCATGGCCGGCGTCGCATCCGAACGTCAGCAGACGCGCGCCGACCGCCTTGGCCGCGTCGCACAGGACGGCCGAGAAGGCGACGTCGCCGTTCGCCACGGCCGCACCGCCCGGGACCAGACCCTGGAAGATGGTCGCCTTTTCACGCGCGACGCCCGCCTCGCCGTCCGCGAAGGCCTCGATATGGACCGGACCGACCGTTGTGACGCAGGCGGCGTGGGGGGCGACGAAGCGCGACAGGGGCGCGATCTCGCCGGGCGCATTCATGCCGATCTCGAACACGGCGCGCTGGGTCTCGACCGGCATCCGGGCCAGGGTCAGGGGCACGCCGATGTGGTTGTTGTAGCTCTTGATCGAGCCGTGGGCGGGACCCGCCAGATCAAGGCCCGCCTTGATGGCCTGGGTGACGCTGGTCTTGCCGACGCTGCCGGTGACGGCGCCGCGCTTAATATGGGGCGCGCGCTCGCGGGCGGCGACGCCCAGCGCTTCAAGACCGCGCAAGGTGTCGGGCACGACGACACAAGGGCCGCCCTCGACCAGATGTTCGACCAGGGCCGCCGCAGCGCCCGACGCGAAAGCGCCGCTGGCGAACTGATGCCCGTCGCGTTCGCCCTTGAGCGCCAGAAACAGATCGCCGGGGACGATCTCGCGGCTGTTGTAGGTCAGGCCGGTAATCGGACGGTCGTCGCCCTGCAGCACGCCGCCCGTGGCGGCGGCGACTTCGGCGGCCGACCAGAGCGGGCGGGCGGAGTGTTCAGGCATAGAGAGACAGGGCCTCGGACGCGACAGTGGCGTCGTTGAAGGGGTGGGTCACGCCCGCGACGATCTGACCCTGTTCATGCCCTTTTCCGGCGATGACCACCACATCCCCGTCACGCATCATTTCGACGGCGGCTTCGATGGCGGCGCGGCGGTCGCCGATCTCGATCCCGTCCGGGCAGCCGGCGCGGACCTGGGCGCGGATGGCGGCGGCGTCTTCGGATCGCGGATTGTCGTCGGTGACGATGGCGATGTCGGCCAGACGCCCGGCGATCTCGCCCATCAGGGGACGCTTGCCGCGATCGCGATCGCCGCCGGCGCCGAAGACGACGATCAGGCGGCCGGTCGCGTGAGGACGCAGCGCATTCAGAACCGTCTCGAGCCCGTCGGGCGTGTGGGCGTAGTCGACATAGACCTCGCCCCGGCCTTCCTGGCCGCCGTCGATGCGTTGCAGGCGGCCTTGCGCCCCGGTCAGGCCTTCCAACGCGCTGATGACGGCGTCGGCGGGATCGCCGGCGGCGATGCACAGACCGGCCGCGACCAGGGCGTTGGACGCCTGAAACGCGCCGGCCAGGGGCAGCAGGATTTCGCGGATGTCGCCGCGCACGTCGATGGTCAGACGCTGACCCTCGGGCGTCGCGCGACGGCCGATCAGGGTCAGGTCGCGACCGCGCTCGCCCACGCCCATGACGCCCAGACCCGCCATGATCGAGGCGGAGGCGAAGAGCGAATAGGCGTCGGAATCGGCGTTCAGCACGGCGGTGCGGCCGCGCGGCAGCAGGGTCTCGAACAGGCGCATCTTGGCGGCGCGATAGTCCGCCATGGTGCCGTGATAGTCGAGATGATCCTGGGTCAGGTTGGTGAAGGCGGCGGCCTTCAGGGCCACCCCGTCCAGGCGGCGTTGGTCGATGCCGTGGGACGAGGCCTCCAGCGCGACGTGGGTCACGTCCTTGGCGGCCAGTTCGGCCATCAGGCGCGCGGCCTCGGCGGCGTCGGGACTGGTCAGGCCGGGACCGGTCAGGGCGTAGGTCCTGTCGCCCTTCTGGCCGATCACCCCCAGCGTGCCCATGCTGGCGGACTTGTGGCCGATCCCGGCCCAGATCTGGCGGCAGAAGGTGGCGACCGACGTCTTGCCGTTGGTGCCGGTCACGGCGACGCAGGTCTTGGGCTGGGCGCCGTAGAAGCCGCGCGCGGCGATGGCGTAGGCCCGGCGCACGTCGCCCGACGTGACCAGAACGGGCGCCGCGCCATCCGGCGTGTCGGTCGGCGCCAGAACTGCAGCGGCCCCTTGCGCCAGCGCCTGGGGGATGAAGGCGCGGCCGTCGGCGGCCGTGCCCGGCAGGGCGACGAACAGGGCGCCGGGCGAGACCTTGCGGCTGTCGGCGGTGACGCCGGTGATGACCGGATCCGAGGTCACGTCGCGACGCAGCAGGTCGGACAGATGAAGCGCGCTCAAAGCCCGTCCCCCGCCACGTCCTGATACTGCGGGATCTTCTCGCCCGAGGCCGTGCGCCAGCGGTCGTCGCGGCGTTCGACGCCCAGGAAGCCGGCGATGCGGTCGGCGATATTGTGCACGGCGGGCGCAGCGACATAGGCGCCGGTCTTGGGATAGGTCCCCGGCTCGTCCATCACGATCAGGATGGCGTAGCGCTTGCCGTTCAGCGGGCCGTCGACGGGGAAGACAGCCGCGAAGGAGCCCAGGGCGTGGCTGGGGTCATAGCGACCGCCGACCAGCTTGTTGGCCGAGCCGGTCTTGCCGCCGACCCGCAGGCCCGGCGCGTCGGCGAAGCCGCCCGAACCCTTGACCACGTTGCGACGCAGCAGGTCGAGAATGGCGCGCGAGGTCTCTTCGGTCACGACCTGTTGCGGCTGGACGTTGCGGGCGCCGCCCTTGCGCAGCGACAGCGGGATCATCCGACCGCCATTGGTCAGGGCGCCCATGGCCTGAACCATCTGGGCCGGGGTGATCATGATGCCATAGCCGAAGGACAGCGACGCCAGGGTCGAGTTGTCCCAGCGACGCGGCACGACCGGCTTGGCCGATTCCTTCAGCTCGATCCTGGCGGCGTCCAGCAGGCCCAGGCGGCGGAAATAGTCCCGCATGGTGTTAGGTCCCATCTGCACCGCCAGTTGCGACGTGCCGATGTTGGAGGAGTGCAGATAGACCTCTTCCAGGGTCATCACCCGGTTCTGGGCGTGGAAGTCCTTGATCTTGCGATCGCCGATCTGGAAGGCCTGGGAGGCGTCGAACAGGGTGTTCATGTCGGCCCGGCCGGTGTCGAGGCCGGCGGCGACGGTGAAGGTCTTGAACACCGAGCCCATTTCGTAGTGGCCCGAAACCGCGCGGTTCAGGGTGGCGCCGTCGGGCGCCGCGCCGCGATCGGCCGAGTTGAAGGTCGGCCAGGACGCCATGCCCAGCACCTCGCCGGTCTGGACGTCGGTGACGATGCCGACGGCGCCCTTGGCCTGGTTCTTGATCGCGGCGGCGGCGAGTTCGTTTTCCAGAACGCCCTGCACGCGCAGGTCGATGGACAGGGGGAAGGCCTCGCCGCGCTGACCGGCCGCGCGGATCTCGTCGTTGAAGGCCAGTTCGGCACCCGAGACGCCCTGCCCGCCCGTGTCGGCGTCGCCGATCAGATGGACGGCCGAGGTTCCCAGCGGATAGGCGCGACGATCCTCGGGCTCGAAGGTGACGCCGCCCAGCGCCAGGTCGTGGACGGCGGCCTTTTCCTGAGGCGTCAGGCCGGTCAGGGCGATCAGGCGACGGTCGCCGCCCAGCACCTTCTTCAGCCGTTCGGCCGAGATGCGCGGCAGGGCGCGGCGAATCTGGCGATAGGCCAGGTCGCGATCCCAAATCTCGGCCGGGTCGATGTAGAGGCCGTAGTGGACGATGTTGGTGGCCAGCAGCTCGCCATTGCGATCCGTCAGGTCGCCGCGCACCAGGGCGTTCGGATTGACGCCGCGTCCCAGACCGTTGGCTGGGGCGAACAGGGCCTTGTAGGACGCGCCGATGGCCAGGCCGCCGAAGACGCAGGAAAAGACGATCAGGATCAGGAAGATGCGGACGCGGGTGTCCTCTTCCGGGCGGGCGTCGGCGCGGGCGCGCTCGAAGCCGTGCTCCAGCCGCCAGACCAGTTCCGTCAGCCAGCGCCAGAAGGGCGACAGGCGGCCTTGCAGCCGTTCCTGGAAATCGGCGCCCGGCGCCGGGCGGTGATAACGATGATCCTGAACGCTCATTGCGCCGGCTCCGGCGAGGGCGTTGGGACGGGCGCGTCGTCGGCGACGGCGGCGGGCGCCGGCGCGGCTGCGGGAGCAGATGCGGCGGGTTGAGCGGGGACAGGTTTCAGGGCGGTCAGCTGACCTTCCTTGGCCTGACGGGCGACGGCGACGGGCGCCATGCCGATCTGGCGCGACAGGCTTTCCAGACGCGCGGGCTGTTCCAGACGGGCGACCTCGGCGCGCAGCAGGCGGACGCGCTGTCCGTTCTCGCGAATGTCCTGTTCGATCTGGGCGATGCGGCTGCTCTCACGCGCTGCGGCGGCCTTGGCGGCATAGACCGAGACGATCATGATCGCGACCAGGACCACGCCGATGATCTCGACCCAGCGCACGCCGCGCACCTTCCAGTCGAACAGGCGCTGAAGGGCGGTGCGGGAATAGGTGAAGAAGGGCGCCGTGGTCATGCCGCCGCTCTCCCATCGATCCGACCCCAGGCCGGGGCGTCGGTGCGCACGGCGGCACGCAGCTTGGCCGAGCGGGCGCGAGGGTTGGTGGAACGCTCTTCGTCGCCCGCCTCGCGCGCGCCCTTGAACTGAAGCGTGAAGCTGGGCTTGCGCGGATCGACGGCCATCGGCGCATGACGCGAACCGGCGGGGCTGTTGCCGGTGCGCTCGGTCAGGAAGGCCTTGACGATGCGGTCTTCCAGCGAATGGAAGGTGACGACGGCGAGGCGGCCACCGGGGGCGAGCGTCGCCTCGGCCGCCTCCAGACCGCGCTCCAGTTCGCCCAGTTCGTCATTGACCGCGATGCGCAGGGCCTGGAAGACCCGCGTCGCCGGATGGATGGGCGCGCCGCGACGGCCGCCCAGGGCCTTTTCGACCACCTCGGCCAGATCCAGGGTGCGGGTGAACGACTGTTCGGCGCGGCGACGCAGGATGGCGGTGGCGACGCGGCCCGACTGGCGCTCTTCGCCATACAGTTTGAAGATGTGAGCCAGGGGGCCGTGGTCCCAGGTATTGACGATGTCGGCGGCGGTCGCGCCTTCATCGGACATGCGCATGTCCAGCGGACCGTCGCGCATGAAGGAGAAGCCGCGCTCGGCCTGATCCAGCTGCATCGACGAGACGCCGATGTCGAAGACCGCGCCGTCCAGCTTCGCCTTGCCGCTGTCGGCGAAGGCCTGGGCCAGACCCGAGAAGGGGGTGCGGATCAGCTGGAACTGGCCGGGGAAGTCGTCGGCGACGGCGTCGGCGTGCGGCTGAACCGTCGGGTCGCGATCCAGGGCGACGACCTGGGCGCCGGTCTTCAGGATGGCGCGGGTATAGCCGCCGGCGCCGAAGGTGGCGTCGATCATGACATCGCCGGGCGCGGGCGCCAGGGCCTCAATCACCTCGGCCAGCAGGACGGGGGCATGGGGAGAACTGGGGGGAGCGTCCGTCACGATCCGCCTCCCGCCAGCTTCATCTGGGCCGCCAGCTTCAGGGCGCCGATCTGGGCCATGCCGGCTTTGGCCAGGGCGCGCTGTTCGGCGCGGCGGGCCGCCCATTTCTCGCGCGACCAGATCTGGAAGCGGTCGTTCAGGCCGACGATGACGACGGTGTCGCCCAAACCCGCCTCGGCGCACAGCGCCTCAGGCAAGGTGATTCGACCGCCGGAATCGTAGGCCAGGCGCACCTGCTCGCCCATCACCTGCCACTCCAGCGCCGAACGCTCCTCGGAGCCGAACGGCAGGGCTTCGATCATCTCGGCATAGACGGCGAACAGGCGGTCGCCGCCCGCTTCCAGACAGTCGGCCTCGATCGAAGGGAAGATGAAGACCCCGCCGGCGGCGCCGTTTTCGGTCGTGCGGAAGTCGTTGGGGATGAGGAGACGGCGCTTGCCGTCCAGCTGCTTCTCATAGGTCGAGAGAAACACGCCCTGTCCAATCGAGCCCTTCGGCCCGTCCCTAGATGCCCTGACGAACGCCCGCCGCGCCCGCCTCTCAGCCCCAAATCATGAAGCTGGGATAGCATGGGATGAAATGGGCCTCAATGGGATCGAAGCCAAGATTTAACCATGTTTTGACGTGTGACGCTCGAACAGCTGGAACATACACGGAACAAACGAAGTATTCACAGGCTGTGAGCTGTTCTAACCTTCCATTGCCAGACAATAGGTTAACGCTCGCCAGCACGCGGGACCGCCGCCAGAACGCTGAAATGCGGGGATAATCCCAACGCGGACCGAAACATCACGCGAGCCATCACCGGCTGGGCGGGCGGGAAGCCCGCTAACGGGCCACAGGCAGGCCGAAGGGCGATAGGCCCGGAGAAAAAAGCCGGCCTCAAGCAGCGCAAAGCGCGGTAGGCCAAGAAAAATGCCAGACGGCCTGTAAGCCGGGTTTTGTTCCGCTCCGAAGCCGAGGCCCGGATCGGCGACGATCATTCCTCTGGACCGACCATTGCTGATCGGTTCTCGCGACCTACCCGGACATCTGAGGCGGTGAGCCCCGCGAGCGAGCCCGCGCGATGTCCCTATTTGGTCTTGCTCCAGGCGGGGCTTGCCATGCCGTCCCTGTTGCCAGGTCCGCGGTGGGCTCTTACCCCACCCTTTCACCCTTACCGGCCTCGCAAGGCAGGAGGTTTGCTTTCTGTGGCGCTATCCCTCGGGTCACCCCGGGCGGAAGTTATCCGCCGCCTTTTCACCGTGGAGCCCGGACTTTCCTCGACGGACGCGAAGTCCGCCGCGACCGCCCAGCCGTCTGGCGCGCGCTAGATGCGCGTTAGCGGCGCGAACGTCAATTCAATACGCCCGTGACGCTCTCGGCGCTGGCCAGCTGGAGCAGGCCGACCAAGCGGGCGCGGGTTTCGCCGTCGGCGACGCCGTCGACGCGGGCCGGGCGCCAGTGACGCTGGAAGGCGCGCACGGCGGTTTCCACGGCGGCGTCGTAGTCGCCGCCGGCTTTCAGGCCATAGCCCAGCCGATGCAGCCCGGCGCTGAGCACCATCGGGCCGATGCCCTGATCGCCCTTCTGCAACAGGCCGCCCAGGGCCTGCACGCGTTCGGCCGCCGGTTCGAACCACAGGCCGTGCCCGGCCTCGGCCAGACGCTTCCAGGGGAAAAGCTCGCCCGGATCTTCCTTGCGATCCGGCGCCAGGTCGGAATGGGCGATGATGCGGTTGTCGGCGATGGTCCAGCGGCTGCGGATATCGGAAATCAGGGCGATGACGGCCGCGATCTGGGCTTCGGGGAAGGCGCGGTAGCCGAACTCATGGCCCGGATTGACGATCTCGATGCCGATGGAGGCGGCGTTGCAGTCGTCCTCGCCCTGCCAGACGCCGCGACCGGCGTGCCAGGCGCGGCGCTCCTCGGGCACCAGTTGGAAGACGCGGCCGTCTTCCTCGATCAGATAATGGGCCGAGACCTTGGCCTCGGGGTCGCGCAGGCGGGCCAGAGCGGCCTCGCCGGTCTGCATGCCGGTGTAGTGCAGCACCAGCATGTCCGGCGGCGCACGGCGCGCGTCGAAATTGGGCGAAGGCGCGTCGATGTAGGACGTCATGGGCGGCGTCGGCTCAGCGGCCGTTGCGCTCCCAGTCATAGGCGACCCAGGCGCCATCCACCTTGTGCGCCTCGATCAGGTCGGGATCGCTGTTGCGGCGACGCGGCGCGATGTTGCGACGGGTGCGCATGACCAGGCCGACCAGAAAGACCAGAACGCCGGCGAACAGGGCGATGACCGCCACGGCCGCAGCGGTGAAGACGGCGAGGACGGCGCCGACCGCCATGGCGCAGACGGCGGCGATCATGCCGGCGACCCACATGACGGACGCCACCAGGCCGTTGGGACGGCGGCGGGCGGCATGGCCGATGGCGGCGAGACGTTCAGGCTGGAACATGGATCATCCTTTCAGGCGATCCGCGGAACGCCTGACACGCAATGTCGGTCCATCGGGGCCTGCGGTCAATGGACCGCGACGCACGGTCGCGTGCGCCGCCCCCGTCAAAAGATCGGCTGGTCGGCCAGAACCACCGCGCCCTGGCTGCGCATCCGGTCGGTGTCGATCCGGCGCATCACGGCCTGGGCCTGGGGATCGGCCATGACGCCGCCCAGGATGACCAGGGCCTTGGCGGCCTCGGTCTGAACGCCGAACATTTCCGACAGGGCCTCGAACGGCGATTGCTGCTTGGGGAAATGCTTGAAGCGGACGGGCTCGTTGTCGGGAATCTTGGCCAGCTGGCGGGCCTTGTTCACCGCCTCGGTCACGCCGCCCAGCTGGTCGACGAGGCCCAGCGGCAGGGCCTGGGCGCCGGTCCAGACGCGCCCCTTGGCGATTTCGCGCACCCGGTCAGGCGACAGTTTGCGTCCCGTCGCTACGCGGGCGATGAAGTCGTCGTAGATCCGGTCCATCGAACCGGCAAAGGCCGCGCGCTGCTGGGGGGTGAATTCCTGCGTCGGCGAGAAGGCGTCGGCGTATTCCCCACCCACCGTCAGCTCACGCATGTCGACGCCGAACCGGCCCAGCGCATCGGCCAGCACGAACTTGCCGCCGAACACGCCGATCGAGCCGGTCAGGGTCGTGGGCTGCGCCACGATCCAGTCGGCCTCGGAACTGATCCAGTAGCCGCCCGAGGCCGCATAGGCGCCCATGGACACCACCACCGGCTTGCCCGCCGCCCGCGCCGCGCGCACGGCGGCCAGGATCTGCTCGGACGCCTCGGGCGAACCGCCGGGCGAAGAGACGCGGAAGACGATCGCCTTGACGCTCTTGTCCTCGATCGCGTCGTAGATGGCCTCGGCCGTGTCATCGGAATGGATGGACGAGCCGCCGCCGAAGCTGGCGCCGCCGCCGCGCCCGGTGACGATGGCCCCCTCCCCGCCCACGATGGCGATGGCGTTCTTGCCCGAACCCGTGCGTTCGCCCTTCTGGCTGGCGTACTTGCCGAACTCGACGATCTCGGCGCCCTTGCCGGCGCGGGTCTTGATGGCGATCTCGGCCTCTTCGACCTGACCCACCTTGTCGATCAGCCGGTTGCTGAGCGCCTGTTCCGCCGAATAGGGGCCGGCCTCGATCACCGTCTTCAGCGCCGGGGCCGTCGTCTTGCGGTCCTTGGCCGCGTTGGCCAGGGCGGTGTCGTAGATCGACGTCATCCAGGCCGTCATCGCCTCGCGGTGCGGGCCGGTGTAGTCGCTCTGGGTGTATTCGTTGACGGCGTTCTTGTATTCGTAGCGCTGTTCGAACTCGGGTTTGACGCCGTATTTCTGGAAGGCGCGGCCCAGGAACAGGCTGTCGGCCGAGAAGCCCGTGGCCTGAAAGCCGGCGGTGTTCTGCATCCACAGCTCCGACGCCGAGGCCCCGACCATATAGGTGGACATCACCGCGCCCGACGGGGCGAAGCCCTGGCTGTGGGCGATGACCGGCTTGCCTGCGTTGCGGAAGCGATGGATGGCCTGGCGCAGTTCGTCGGCGGTGGCGGGCGTCATGCCGCTTTCCGGCAGGCGGATCAGCAGAGCCTTGACGCTGCTGTCGCTCTGGGCCTGATGCAGGCCGTCGACCACGTCCGTCAGGGCCAAGCCGGAACTGCCGAAGGCCGCGAACGGATTTGACGACGGTTGGTCGCTGACGCCGCCGCGCAGGTCCAGCTCAAGCACGGTGGTCGCCGGCGTCGTCGGCTTGGACGACGAGGCGACAGCGACCGTCAGCAGCACCACGGGAATGACGACGACGAACAGGATCAGCCCGGTGAAGACACCAAGGACCGTCAGGAAGAATTGCTTCATCGGAGGGAAAACGCGCGCTCGCAGGCCGAAAATGGCGTCGCCAGCATAGGGGGACGCGGGCCGTCGTCAAATGACACGCGTGCAATCCGTCGGTCGACCTGGCGTTCGCATCCGCACCCGATTGCTGCGGCGCAGCGTGCGGATTGATGCCGGGGCCGGAAATCCCTATATGAGCCGCCTGTGAGCGAGGGCCTGCGCCCCGCGTTTTTCTTGCTGGAGACCGCACGATGCTGGTCACCCTGATGAAGTCCAAGCTGCACCGCGCCACGGTGACCCAGGCCGATCTCGATTACGAGGGATCGATCGCCATCGACATGGACCTGCTGGACGCCGCCGGAATCTATCCACATGAGCAGGTCGATGTGCTGAACATCACCAACGGCGCGCGCTTCACCACCTATGCGATCGAGGCGCCGCGCGGCTCCAAGGTCATCGGCGTCAACGGCGCCGCCGCCCGCCTGGTGCAGAAGAACGACAAGGTGATCGTGGTCACCTATGGCCAGCTGCCCCAGGAAGAAGCCCGCCAGTGGAACCCGAACGTGGTCCTGCTGGACGACGCCAACGCGATCAAGACCGCCGGCTGAGGCGCTTCCCCTCTTAGAATGCAAAAAGGCCCGCCGGCGACGGCGGGCCTTTTCTCTATCCGGCCGATGCGATCAGCGGGCGATGTCGTAGACGCCCGTGATGTCGATCCGCACGGTCAGTTCGCCGGCGGAAACCGGGGTGCTTTCGGCCCGATCCATCGACACGGCGCGGGCGGCGAACATCGGCATCGGCGACTGGGGCGTATAGCCGCCGCCCTCGGTCAGGTTGCGGATGCCCGACAGCTGGACGTTCAGCGACTGGGCGTACAGCTGGGCCTTGGCCTGCAGGTTGCGCACGGCCAGCTGGCGCGCCTGGTTTTCGGCGGCGGTCGGATCCTTCAGGCCGAAGCTGATGCCGTCGATCTGGTTGACGCCAGCGGCGACCACGGCGTCGGCCGTCGTGCCGACCTTGCTCAGGTCATTGATGACCACCGTCACTCGGTTGACCGCCTGATAGCCGCGCAGCTTGGGCGGCTCGTTCTGCACGTAGTCGTATTGCGCCGACAGATTCAGACCCGAGGTCTGGATGTCGCGTTCAGCGACGCCCGCGCGGCGCAGGGCGGCGACGACCCGCGTCATCTGCGCAGCATTGTCGCGCATGGCTTGCTGAGCCGTGACGGCCTCGGTCTGGACGCCGAAGGTGATGGTGGCCATGTCCGGCGCGGCCTTCACCTCGCCGTAGGCCGACAGGTTCAGAGACGGCGCGGGCTGCATCATGTGCATGGCTCCCATCGAGGGTTCAGCGGTCTGGGCCATGGCGCGGGGCGTGGCGGCGGCCAGGAAGGCGGCGGCGGCGACGGCGCCGCCGAAAGCGACGGTCTTCAGCGAAACCGTCTTCAGGGGGGCGGCGGCCAGGGTGCGGGTCATGCAGTCTTCTCCGTAAGCGATCCAGGACCGGCGCGTTCGCCGATCCATTGCAACGACCTTGGCCGTTTTCGCCTGAACCAACGCCCGCACCTGGCTGGCAGTTTCCGTTCATCTTCGTGAAATCGGCGAAAGATCGCCTTCTTGCCCGCCCCCGCTTGGCAAGCCGCGCCCGCGCCTGCTAGGCGAACGTCACCGCCGAGACGCGCCTTGGGGGCCTGTAGCTCAATGGTTAGAGCCGACCGCTCATAACGGTCTGGTTGGGGGTTCGAGTCCCTCCGGGCCTACCACCCCCATCATTTTCCTAAGCAAAAACAATGCACCTAAGAGGTTTGACACTCAGGGTTTGACACGGGGCGTTCTCTTTTCGGCCTTTTGCAGCTTGGCGATCGCGGCGTCGGCAAGGCGCGCCTGGTCCGCCGACTGCACATAGGTCTCGACCTCGTCCAAGCTGGTGTGGCCCAGGACGGCGGCGATTTCCTTGGTCGTGGCGCCCGCCTCGGCCAGGCGCCGGCCGGCGGCCTTGCGCAGGCCATGAGGCGTGCGGCCGGGAACGCCTGCGAGCCTCGCTCGCTCGCCGAACCAGCTGGTAAAGCCGGCGGCCGAAAAGGGCTTGCCGTACTGGGTCAGGATGAAGGTCATGGCCTTCCCGTGGCGGGCAATCTCGGCCTTGAGTTTACGGTGGATCGGAATCCAGATCGGAACGTCGGTCTTTTCCTGCATAACGGCGATGCGACCGTTCTTCACATGCTGCTGGCCCATGCCGACGACGTCGGACCGCCGCACACCCGTGTAGAGCAGCAGATAGAGGGCGAGACGTTCGCGCGTCCCCTGCCCCCAGTGATCTTCGAACCTCTGAATCTCGACTTCCGACCAGGGGATGAAGCCTTTAGACTTGCGCTTGCGGGCCTTGGTCTCGCGGACGGGGTTGTCTTTGCGCCAGCCCAGTTCCACAGCAACGGCGAAGGCCTTCATCAGCCGCTTGCGAAGATTGCGCTGGGCGCCGGGCTTGTCGGCCATCTGGTGGAAAATAGCGTTCAGATGCTGCGGCTCGATCGAGACGGCGGACCGGGCGCCGTATTTCGTGCGGAACCGATCGAGGATGTTTCGGTAGGTTTTTTGGGTCTGGGACTCCAGATCCAGGAAGTCGGCCGAGCGGTAGTATTCGACCATGAGGTGGTTGATCGAGCGGGGCTGGACCTTGGTGGCCGGATCAGGCTTGGGGGCGCGACCGTGAGCCTGAGCATAGGCGTCCATGAACTCGGCCGAACCCGGATCACCGGGCAAGCGAATAGTGGCGTAACCCTTACGCCGGTAATAGTGGCGGATGCGTCCGTGACGGTCCTTGAACCGCTGAATATAGGCCAGTTCAATGGTCGCCATCTCGGTCATTGGGGCAGAACGTCATCCCATTCGTTCCGCCCGGCCCTCCTTGTTACATCGACATCCAACCGCTCGCCCAACACCAAGCGAAAGCCACCCTCCTTGGGGAAGTCAACGGCGGCGACCTGGTGGCCGCACTTCTCCATCACCACCATGGCGCGTTTGATGTCCGCTGCGGTGAAGGCGACGCGGGTCGTCATCGCTACCGGTCCTCGAACGCGCTGGCATCGCGTCGAACGAGGTTGAAGAAGGCCAGCTTCCAGGTTTTGCCGGCCAAGCTGCGTTGGAGAGCGCCATTCCCAGAGAACAAGTCCAGGATTTTCACCCCAACGTCGCACTCGCCCTGCCCGATCTTGCATGACACGAGAGGACAGAAGCCAGCGATCTCAGCGCTCGCCCCCAAATTCCGGGGATGACATTTCGACGGACGCTTCATCTAACGACTCCGAATTAGCCCTTCGTTTCCGCCAGAATTTTCTGGCGGAGCCCAACGGTCCTCCGATGTCGTCGCCCTCCATCTATGTGAAAGCTATCCGGACTGCAACAAAGAAAATCGTCTAACTCCTTGTTTTTTGTAAAGGAATTATCTGCGAAGCCAATCTCATTCTATAAAGACAGCGCCTATAGACACGACAACCTCGGACATCCGCCCCCAGCTCGCATCACCGCAGCCTTGGCGCGCAGCGCCAGGTGCACACCTCACGTCAGAGGTTCAGCTCAGTCAAAACGCAACCTGTCCGGGCTAGAAGGCTTCGACAAGCAAGGCCGATTCCATCGAATTCGAGACACCGCAAACGTGACTGACGAACGATGTGGATCGTTTTCTTGCAGGCCGGAGAGTCCGACGAGAGTCACGTTAGTCATTCAAGTTGATAGACGGCGGAAGGCTGGCAACCTAAAGCCCGAGACGAATCGGAAAATTTTCACACGACAATACTGCGAGTTAGCACCTATGGCCCGTCCATCACCAAGCGGGGACGGCCATCAACGGACGCGTCCTAGCTGACGCCGCAGTCATTGGATCAGGTCTGACGTGCCCCTGAGTTTTCATCCAGCGGCGACCAGAGTCCTTGGGTTAGTTACGCCTCGCAGCGTGGGGTGAGCAACAGGCCGGGCCGCGCAG
>NZ_JABBJE010000009.1 GCF_014218725.1 Brevundimonas huaxiensis | reverse complement strand
CTGCTCTTCCGTGAATCTCGCTCGTTTCATTCCGTCCGTCCTTTCAAGGGCCGGACTCTAGCTCCGCGTGGAGGAAATTCTCAGGGGCACGTCAAATTCAGTAAAATACATTTCTGGATTTGTAACAACTAACCTTAAGGCACCGCTGGGAGCGTGCGGCGTTACATGTAGGAAGGCGCGCGGGCGGAACTTGAAATTGTTAGTCGTGGCGGACCTTCAGACGCTCGCGGCCATTCGCTACACGTAACCATCGCCGCCTTATTCCCTGATCCGTTCGTCGGTTGATCGCCCCTCTGGATCCGCCGGGGTCACCTCACACGTCTCGTGACTGCTCTGTCACGGTAGCGATCAACAATGACCCCAGCATCAAAACGACTCCAATCCAATGCCTAGGCGTCAATCGCGACGCATCTGTCGATGCCCGGCTATGTCCGCTCAGGGTTCATCGTCCAATCGGATGGAACGGGCGTCGTCCACGGTCAAGATCGTGACCTGAGCCGCGGCCGCTAGGAAGGGCATGGCGTCGTTGACGGCGCGCCGGACTTCCCGGCTGCCGTTCCAGGCGATCACGATTCGGGCGCCGATCCGAGCCTCTGCCCAGCCGTCCGGCACGAGCAGAACGGGGGTGCCGCTGACCAGTAGAAGATGCTCCGCAGACCACGTATTCGGCAGATCGTCAGGCGCGGGGCGCGCCGCGACGATCAGGTCGCTGTTAGCGCCTTGAGGGCCGCGTCTTCATCCTGGCGCTCCCGCTAGACCACCCTGAACTCGGAACTGATTTCGTACGCCCGAATGAGCGCGGCGAACGCGCGCCCTGCGGCGAGAATTTTCCCCTCATCCGTCGCTCGCTGTCGTTCCAGGACCTGATTGATCCCGGCGCCCCGCGCGAAGCTTTCCGGCGGATTCAAATTCGACGGATGGGAAACACCATACACGCCGACCAGATGAGCGGCGTGTCGTTGCGCCAAAGCCGCGGCATGACGGCCGATCCGCTCGCGTCGCGGACTGCCGTCGAGGAAGACGGCCACATCTCTCCACTGGTTATGCATAGGCTATCCCGCTTTCCTGCTTCCTTCACCCAAAACCGATGCGATACGGCCCGAGCTAGGTGCGCTTCGGCAGCGCATACGCCACCAGCGACGTGCCCAGCTTCGTTTTGAGCGGAACGTGTCCGCCCGCGGCGATGACGACGAATTGGCGATCGCTCGCGCCGGACCAGTAGGTCATCGGCGTCGCCTGGCCGCCCGCCGGCAGCCGGACGCTCCAAACCTCTCGCCCTGTGCCGAGGTCGAAGCCGCGGAACGTGCGTTCCTGCACGGGGGCGATGAACACCAGGCCGCCGCGGGTCACGATCGGCCCGCCGACGTTCGGCAGTCCCATGGTGATCTATCACGCGACCGGTAAGCTGATGCGGTCTTTACCGATCACGATCGACAAAATCCTGGACTGATTAGCCGAAGTCAGCATCCACCGTGCCGGGTCAATACCCAGCCTCAGCCATTCTCCGGTTCCTGGTCTGGCTTGTAGGTGGGCTTTGCTGGCGGAACGATGTAGCTCAACGTCACGATCCCCGCGGCGATCAGTCCAGCACGCCAATTCCAGAGTGCCAAGCCGAATGCCGCCCAATAGGCAGCGGCAGTTAGGCCATATTTGATGGTAAGGCGGCGAAGATAAGCCTCGGTCAGCCTTCGATCGGGGAGACCTCTCGCGGTGGCGTATACCCAACGAAGAAACCACCAGGTCGCCGGTGTCGCTGCTACGCCCAGATACCAAAGGGCGGCGGTGGTGTTCTCCGCATCTCCGCCGAGGTGTTCGACCAACGGCCGCGCAGGAAATGGCGTGATGCTGACAGCGGCAAGAAAGCCGATGCTGAGCAGATTATAGCCATAATCGGTTTTTTGCAGAAGCTTGCCGGTGAAGTGGCTGGAAGCCCAGGAAAGACCGATCATTATCACGCTAAGGGCGTAGGCCGCATATTCCGGTGCCAGCTTTAGGTATGCCGCTGCCAGGTCGCCGTCAGTCGGCTCTGGTGCGTGTAGTTCGGTCACCGGTAGGGTGATGGCAATTGCCAGCACCGCGTCCACGAATGCCTCAAGGCGGTCCGATTTGCGTTCGGTTGCTTTGAGAGAGGATGTCGCCATCTGACGCTACAGCATTTCGAGTGGGCGACGGCTCGCTGGCCGGGCCTTGACCCATTGAAGGAACCACTTCCCCGCCGGGAAATGTCACGTGTTTCATGTGCTTCCGTCCTATGAGATGAGTTCGACTGCTCGGTCGCGGGAGGCGGATTGGCAGATGACCACCATGTAACGATCATATCGCGGCCGGCCATCGATCGAGTGCCATTTTGGCGATGGAGAGCAGTTCGTTGATCGTAGCGCCGTCGCGCGCCTGAACGGACATGCCTTCCATGACCGTATTGATGAATTTGCCTAGGCTCAGGACCCATTGATGTGAGGCGAACGATCTGATCCAGGCTCCTGAGGCGTCGGGATATGAGCGATCTGTATTGGCTGACGGACGAGCAGATGGCTCGGCTGGAGCCCTTCTTCCCCAAGAGCCACGGCAAGCCGCGGGTGGATGACCGCCGGGTGCTGAGCGGGATCATCTTCGTCAACCGCAACGGCCTGCGCTGGCGAGATGCGCCGGCGGCCTCCGGGCCGCACAAGACCCTCTACAACCGCTGGAAGCGATGGAGTGAGGCTGGCGTCTTCATCCGGATGATGGAGGGTCTGTCCGGGGCTCAGACCGAACGCCGCACGGTCATGATCGACGCGACCTATCTGAAAGCGCACCGCACGCCTTAGAGCCTGCGGGTAAAAAAGGGGGTCTCGGGCGACTGATCGGACGCACGAAAGGCGGCATGAACACCAAGCTTCACGCCGTGACCGATGCGAATGGAAGGCCCATCAGCCTCTTCATGACAGCGGGTCAGGTCAGCGACTACATCGGCGCTGCCGCTCTCCTGGACAGCCTGCCCCGCGCCCAGTGGCTTCTGGGAGACCGAGGCTACGACGCCGACTGGTTCCGGGACGCCTTGCAGGCCAAGGGGATCACGCCGTGCATCCCAGGCCGCAAAACCCGCACCGAACCCATCCGCTACGACAAGCGACGCTACAAGCGGCGAAACCGGATCGAAATCATGTTCGGCCGCCTGAAAGACTGGCGCCGGGTCGCAACCCGCTACGATCGCTGTCCGACCGTCTTCCTGTCCGCCATAGCCCTCGCCGCTACCGTGCTGTTCTGGCTATGAGTCCTGAGCCTAAGCCAGGCCGTTGTCTCGCAAGAAGCGCTTCATACTGACACCCTCTGTACCACGCCCAGTCCGAGGCGCTATTGTCGCTCCGATCTCGACACGCCCAATAGGCGGACCATCCTCGCCATCATCAAATCCGTCAGCATCTCAGCCGCGCGGGCGGTGACTGGCGAGCCCGCCTGACCGAAATAGCGGATCGATGCATCAAGGCGATCATCGCTCAGGCCGTCGATGGCCGCCTTGATATCCGTCCATTTGGATTGCCCAGGCGAAGGCTCTTCCACATCCAGGTGGCGAGCGAGCAGGAGAATCGCAGCAGTGTCTTGAGCCGACATTGACCTGTTCGATTAGTCTCGCAGGCTGGCCGGAACCTGGCCGCCATTCTCCGCAAGCTTTCGCCAGACCGCTTTGGACAGGGCGATGTTCTGTTCCGCCGAGCCATGAGCGCCAGCGTGCACGCCCAACTCCTCGGCGAGGTCCTTGCGGGCGTCGAGGCTGGAATCCAGGTCGAGTAGCTTGAGCAGATCGACGATCGATGTCCGCCAGTTTCCGCCGCCGCCCTTCATCTCGGCCATTTGGGAGAGGATCTGGTCCACATCGACCGGTTGAGGCGTGAAGGGAGTGGCGGGCGCCGCAGGAACGGGCTGTGCCGAGACTGGGGTGCTCGTGGGCGCTTGGGCCTGAGGCGTCGTCGGACGCGCCTTATGGCCGGTGATCTTGTCCCAAATTCTTCCGAAAAAGCTCATGACGTTTCCTCTGAAGGTGGATGGCCCGGGCGCTAGCCCCGGCCTGTGCGGTTAGCGCTGGACGACGACCAGTTCCGTGCGGCGGTTTTCAGCCAGTCCTCCGGCGGTGGCGTTGCTGTCGACGGGGTTGGTTTCCCCGCCTGAAAGCGCCTCGATACGGCGGGCATCCACGCCGGCTGCCGTCAGGGCGGAACGGACGATGTCGGCCCGGGCCTGGGCGAGGGTTCGGTTCGCGGCGTCGGAGCCGCGCGCGTCCGCATAGCCGTACAGGCGGATCTTGGCATTCGGGTAGCGGCTCAGAACAGCGGCGACGGCCGCGATCTCGGGACGATCCTGGGGCCGAATGGTGCTGCTGCCGGTGTCGAAGTTGACGCGCTCGAACGCGAAAGTGCGCGGGGCGGCGTCCGAGCCAGCGAGGTAGGCGTCCAGCCCCGAAACCCCAACGGAAGCATTTGTGGCGGGTATGACCGGCGTCTCGGTCGTCGGAGCTACGGCGGCGTCGTCAGTCGCTGCGGGATCCAGGGCGGCGCGGTCGTCGCCACAGCGGGTCAGCATGAGTAGCAGCAGCAGGAGCACGACGGCTCCGATGATCCAGGGGAGGTATTTGCGCCAGGCCGGGGCCACTGGGGTCAGGCGAGTGTCGCGATCGCGGTTATCGGTCATGTCGAACTCGTCGTTAAATGGGGAAAAGAATGCGGCCGGCGATCTCGTCGATCGTCGGCCGCGGGTCTCACTGGGGCGGGGTCTTCGTGACCTTGTCGGCCCACGTCTGGGCCACCTTGCTGGCGGCGTCGCGCCCGCCGAGCCCGAAGGCTAGCGCTGCCGCCACCGCAGCCGCCCCCAGGATCAGGCCGAAGGCGAGAAGGACGATATCGTCGGCGATGCCCATGAAGCGAAGGCCCATGGCCGTCGCCAATGCGATCGTGGCCCAACGCACCAGGGTGGAGGCGAAGCCATCGGCGCCGCCCGTACCCTTGTTGATCAGGTTGGCGACGACACCGCCGATCAGCACGCCGGCGGTGATAATGATCCCGCCGACGATGACGTGTCCGGCCAGGGCCAGGATTTCCTGCAGCGTCACGGCGATCGTGCCGAACTGCAGAAGCTTGGCGGCCTCGACCGCCGTGAAGGCGACGATCGCCGCCATTGCGATCTTGCCCACGATGCTGGACGGCGTCATCGGCTTGGGCCCATCACTACTTAGAGCCCTTGCGGTGGCCGGTGTCACGTCACCGGCATAGGGAGCCGTGGTCGGCTTCGGCGCGGCCGGCGCCTGAGTCGTGGCGGTCAGAGCCGTCAGGCTCGAGATGCTGCGATCGAACCCAGTCGCCGGCAGGGTGCGTTCGATCAGCTGGGCGACCCAGCGACCGATGAACCAACCTACCGCCAAAACGATGGCAGCGGCGAGAACATGCGGGATCGCAGCCAAGACAGTCGACAGCACGGCAACCGCCGGAACCGTCAATGACTCGATGCCCAGCTGCTCCAGCGCCGCGATCGTGATGGGGATCAGAATCAGGACGAACACCAGGGTGCCGATCGCGGTGCTGACGCCAGTCGAGCCCGTCGCCTTGGTCAGGCCGGCCTTCTCAAGCCAGCGATCCGCGTTGGCGGCCTGCAGTGCAGCCTCGACGACACGCTTGGCCAAAGTCGCGACTACAAACCCAATGAAGAAGATCAGGACCGCGCCGAGGACGCTCGGCACGAAGGACGCGACCTGCGTGAGCAATGAGTTCAGGGGCGTGACGACCTGGCCCAGGTTCAGGACGCCGAGGGCGGCGACGACACCGAACAAGAGGATTAGCCAAAAGGCGACATCTCCCAGGCTGGCGCCGACCGAGTGCTTCGGGTTGTCACTGGTGCTCGCCTTGGCGGCGCCAGGAATACGATTGATCCCCTTCGCCAGGGCCCATTTCACGGCCTTGCCGATAAACCAAGCTGCGATGAGGATCAGCACAGCGCCGATCACCTTGGGCGCCCACTCATAGAGCAGCGCGTCCCATCCGATGAACTCGTAGTTTGTCGTTTGCATACATCCCTCAGGCCTGACGCTGATCGCGCGGGTTTCCAGTGGGCCTAACAAGATCGAGCCTGTTCTTGTTCCGGCGCTAACGAGAGGATTCGCCGAAACGGATGGTTGGCTCATCGCTAACGGGGCCGAAGCGGCTTTCCGAACGTCCGCACGACATCCAATCAACTCATCCAGCAGGAACATCCATGTCGACGCCAGAAGATCTGAAAGGCCTCTACACCGACGAGCTGAAAGACCTGTGGTCCGCCAACGACCAGATGCAGCGCGTGTTGAAGGAGATCGCCCCGAAAACCTCTGATCCTTCGCTTAGGCTCAGGACCCATTGATGACAGGCGCGCGATCTGATTCAGGCTCCTGAGGAGTCTGGATATGAGCGACCTGTATTGGCTGACGGACGAGCAGATGGCTCGGCTGGAGCCCTTCTTCCCCAAGAGCCACGGCAAGCTGCGCGTTGACGACCGCCGGGTGTTGAGCGGGATCATCTTCGTCAACCGCAACGGCCTGCGCTGGCGAGATGCGCCGGCGGCCTACGGGCCGCACAAGACCCTCTACAACCGCTGGAGGCGATGGAGTGAGGCTGGCGTCTTCATCCGGATGATGGAGGGCCTGTCCGGGGCTCAGACCGAACGCCGCACGGTCATGATAGACGCGACCTATCTGAAGGCGCACCGCACGGCTTCGAGCCTGCGGGTAAAAAGGGGGTCTCGGGCGACTGATCGGACGCACGAAAGGCGGCATGAACACCAAGCTTCACGCCGTGACCGATGCGAACGGAAGGCCCATCAGCCTGTTCATGACGGCGGGCCAGGTCAGCGATTACACCGGCGCCGCAGCCCTGCTGGACAGCCTGCCCAGGGCGCAATGGCTGTTGGGCGACAGGGGCTACGACGCCGACTGGTTCAGGGACGCCTTGCAGGAAAAGGGGATCACGCCGTGCATCCCGGGCCGCAAAACCCGCACCGAGCCCATCCGTTACGACAAGCGTCGCTACAAGCGGCGAAACCGCATAGAAATCATGTTCGGACGCCTGAAAGACTGGCGGCGGGTCGCAACCCGCTACAATCGCTGCCCGAACGTCTTCCTGTCCGCCATAGCCCTCGCCGCTACCGTGCTGTTCTGGCTATGAGACCTGAGCCTAAGCCAGGCACCAATCAGTCGCCGAATGTGCAGGTCTGACTCATCTGCGACGTTCGGAAAGTCCGCTTCTGGTCGTTCAACCGCCCCCCGACTCGGGGCTCGGAACCTTTTCTAGTGGGTGCAGCTTATGCGCAGACCTTCTAGGTGCCTGAGCCAGTAGCGATCTCGGCTTTGGCGATGTCGCCGAAGTTCCAATAAAGCTCAGCCGGCGCTTCGATCCGCAGGTCCAGAATATTGACACGAAGGATGGTCATCTCCGACGAGACCGGGGTGCGGCCGGTGAGAAGCGAGGAACGCGAGATTGTGTCGGCAAGCACACGGTTTCCACCGACGAAATTATAACGACGTTTTCTCAGTAGCGGGTGGGTTGAGTTTGTGGCTTACGAGTGAAGCATCCAGGTTTGTCGGGTCAGGTGGGGCGCTTGTCTACACCTTTGGGCTGCAAGTTAACGCTTTTTGGTAACCTGTTTGCCATTGATTTTTGAATGATAAAGGCCGGCGCATTCAAATGTGGGGTTGGTTCGGTCGCGGCCGAAAACTTTGAGAGACCTGGTCGTGAGAATAGAAACAAAACGTCTGTTGGACAGGTTGGGCCAGCCCGACTTCCAGTATCGCGAATATGAGAGTGCGGCATCGACGGGTGTCGAGCGCTGGCCGTTGTTCGAACTGGTCTCGCGCCAACTGCGGGCCAGTCACGCCCATTCCACTTCAGACGCTTTGCCCGAGGCGCACGCGGTGAATGCGGTCGATAGTGGAAACTCGATCCAGGCCCTTGTCGGTCGGATCGCGACGGGACGCAATCAATGATCCGGGTCGCCATCACCTCTCTGCGCGGCGGCGCTGGCGTGACCGCGCTGGTTTCCGGCATGGCGCAGGCCGCCGCTGCCGAGGGATTGGACGTCACCTGCGTGGATGCGGATGATCAGGGTCTGTTGAAGCATCATCTCGGTCTCGCGTCCCTCTCGGACGACGGCGAGAACAGAAGCGCCAACGCACGCATCACGCTCCGGACAGGGCAGGACTGGAACGTCGTGAACGGCGCCGACCTGGCGATTTTCGACCTGCCGCGCGCTCGACCCGGTCTCCGTGACGACGTGATGGCAGACGCAGACGCCGTCGTGCTCGTAATGCCGGCGTCCGCGTCCGGTCTGGCGCTTGCGCCCAGCGTGAAAGCCTTCCTCTCGGCGGGTGAGAACCGTTTCCTGCTGATCAATTTCGCCGACAGTCGCGTGGCGTTGAAGACGGCCGCCGCAAGCTATCTGCAAGAGCAGTTCGGCGATCGGGTGATCGGGCAAGTTCGTCTGGACGAGTCGGTGGATGAGGCGCTCGCCGCTCTGGACACCCTGTCATCGACCTCGCCCTACAGCGCGGCCTGGTCCGACATTCGCGTCGCCTTCGTCAGCCTGCTCAACAAGATGAACAGCCTTCCTGTCGCTGCGGTGATGGCGAAGTGAGACGGTCCGTTTCCATACCGACGGCGGGCGACGGCCTGCGCTGGGCGGGACTGGCCCTGGCGACCTTGCTGGCCGCCGGTCTGGTCATCGCCGTGATCGTGACGCCGCTTGATTTGGGCGGGCAGTGGATCTTCGCCATCGGCATGATCGTGCCGATGGCTCTGTTGCAGTTCCGCGTGGCGCGTCGCGCGACCGTGGTCATCTGCCTGATCTCGCTGCTGGCCTCGACCCGCTACATCTGGTGGCGGGCGACCAATACGCTGACGTTCGATCACCTTTCGGAATACTTCCTGGGCGGCGGGCTGTTTCTGGCGGAGGTGTTCGCCTGGCTGATCCACGTCCTGGGCCTGCTGCAGATCCTTTGGCCGCTGCGTCGCCCGCCGGTCGCCCTCTCCGGCGCCGACGATGATCTGCCGACCGTCGACATCTACATTCCGACATACAACGAAGACCTGGCCATCGTTCAGAGCACCGTCTTCGCGGCGATGGCGGTCGATTATCCGGCCGACAAGGTCGGGGTCTATATTCTGGATGACGGCGGACGGCCCGAGTTCAGGCGGTTCGCCAAATATGCAGGTTGTGGATACCTGACCCGACCCGACAACGCCCATGCCAAGGCCGGTAATCTGAACGCCGCCCTGCCGCGCACCCAGGGCGAACTGATCTGCATCTTCGACTGCGACCACGTCACTACGCGCGCCTTTCTGCAGATGACGGTGGGCTGGTTCCAGCGGGATGCGGAGTTGGCTCTGCTGCAGACCCCGCACCATTTCTATTCGCGCGATCCGATCCAGCGCAACTTCACTATAATGGGCGAACTGCCGGGCGAGGGCGAGCTGTTCTATGACGTGGTGCAGGACGGCAACGACTTCTGGAACGCCTCGTTCTTCTGTGGATCCTGCGCCATCATTCGCCGCTCCGCCCTGGAGGAGGTCGGCGGGTTCGCCGGCGAGACCGTCACCGAGGACGCCCATACGGCCCTGAAGCTTCAGCGGCTGGGCTGGCGATCGGCCTATCTGAACATCAAGCTGTCGGCGGGTCTGGCGACCGAGAAGCTGGCTCTGCACATCGGTCAGCGCGCGCGATGGGCGCGGGGCATGTCGCAGATGCTCAGGATCGACAATCCGTTGCTGGGTCCGGGCCTGACCTTGCCGCAGCGGCTTTGCTACCTGAACGCCATGTTGCACTTCCAGTTTCCGCTGCCGCGCATCGTCTTCCTGACGTCGCCGCTTGCGTTCCTGCTGGCGGGTCAGAGCGTGATCCATGCGGCGGCGCCGATGATCTTCGCCTATGCGGCGCCACACCTGTTCGGCACCATGATCGCCACGCACCGGGTGCAGGGCGGCAGTCGGCGGTTGTTCTGGAGCGAGATCTACGAGTCCCTGCTGGCCTTCCACCTGCTGCGGCCGACGCTGGAGACGCTGATCAATCCCAAACTGGGCAAGTTCAACGTGACGGCCAAGGGCGGCGTGATCGACAAACCCTTTTTCGACTATGGGAGCGTCATGCCGCACATGGTGGCGGCGGCGTTGCTGGCCGCCGGTCTTTGCGCCGGCTTCGGTCGTCTGGCGCTCGGAACTGCTGATGTCTGGACGGTGGTGATGAACATGGCCTGGTCGGTGTTCAGCCTGTTGATCCTGATCTCGGCGATCATGATCGGCCGCGAGTCCCGCCAGTCCCGGCACAGCGTCCGCGTCGAGGCCGCCTTGCCCGTCACTCTATTTTTCGACAATGGCGCGGTGATCGACGCCGTGACCGAAGACGCCTCCATCGGGGGTCTGGCGGTTCGGATTCCCAGCGACCTTGACCTGTCGAACCTGGCCGTAACCGAGGTCGAACTTCGCACGGGCGGTGAAAATCTGGTGCTGCCGGTAAAGGCGGCGGGGGCAGGGGCCGGCCTGCTGCGGATGCGGTTCCTGAAGCTATCGTTCGAACAACGTATGGGGCTCAGCGTCGCCGTCCTGGGGCGTTCCGACGCCTGGGAAACGGAAGATCGGAAGCTTGAAAATTCTATGGTGAAAGCAGCCTGATGACTGTCGGTCCCGAGTCAAATCTCCGTCGTCGGTCGGGCCTGGCGCGCGGCGTGAACGTTTCTGGTCTGGCGCTGATGCTTGTCATCTCGCCGGTCGCTGGCGCTACGGCGCAAACGACCAGCGCCATTCGCGGCGTCGACGGCGGCGTCCGATCCGACGCCATCGGATCCACGCCCCAAGTCTCGGCCGAGGTGCAGGCGCGGATGAAGACCGTGGCGACCGTGGATCTCCTAGGTCAGGGTCAGAGGCACGTTCGCGCCAGCCTGCGCGATCTTCAGGTCCGTCAGAACGTGCGTCTGCGCGGCGTCGATGGCGAGGTCGGCGTTCCGTTCGGCGGTCGCGCCGACGAAATCCTCAAGTCCGGCCAGCTGGTGCTCGATTTCGGCTATTCGCCTTCCATGCTTCCGGATCTCAGCAGCCTGACGGTGCTGATCAACGACGAGGTGGTTCGCAGCGTGCCCTTGCCCAAGGCGGGCGCGGACCGAACCCGGATCGAGGTGCCGATCGATCCATCCCTGATCGTGCCCGGCGACAACCGCCTCAACCTGCGCCTGATCGGCCACTACACCCGCGACTGCGAGGATCCGCTGCATTCGACTCTGTGGGCCAATGTCAGTAATGTTCGCTCGTATCTAGACTTGAACTTCCAGAAGGTCGGCGGCGCGCCGAACCTTCAAACCTATCCCGCGCCCTTCTATGACGCGCACGACATTGCGCCGCTGAGGCTGCCGTTCGTGTTCGGCGGCGAGCCCTCGAATGGCGATCTGGAAGCTGCGGCGGCGATGGCCAGCGCCTTTGGCGCAATGGCCAGCTATCGCGGTTTCAGCTTCCCGGCCTCGGTCGGCAGCTTGCCGGATGGCGATTCTATTGCCTTCATGACGCCCGACCACATGCTGCCAGAGCTGGCCCGGACCATCACCGGACCGTCGGCGGCGATCCTTCGCCATCCGCGCGATCCCTACAACACGGTCCTGTTGATCATGGGCCGCGACGCGACAGAACTGAAGCAGGCCGCAGCAGGGCTGGCCTATGCCCAGGGTAGTCTGAGCGGCGACTACGTCGACCTGTCGGGCGGCGCCGCCCCCGTTTATGGCCCGAACAGCGCGCCACGCTGGCTGACGATCGATCGTCCGATCCGTCTCGGCGAGCTGGCCGAGACCAAGAACCTGACGGGGATGGGGCTTCAGCCCGGCCGTCTGGCCGCGACCTTCCGTCTGGCCCCCGATCTGTTCTTCTGGCCGGCGGAGGGGGGCAAGCTGAACGCCATCTATAACTATCCGCGCGGAGAGTGGATGGATCGTGAGCGGTCGCGGCTCGACGTGACGGTGAACGGCCAGTACGTCCGCTCGCTGCCGCTACAGACGCGCGAGTTCGGGTTCTGGGGCAAGGAGCTGGGTGTGACTTCGCATCGCTCAACAGCGACGGCGACCCTTCCGGCCTATACCCTGTTTGGCAAGAACGAACTGGGCTTCACCTACGACCTACAGGTCAGCGATCCCGGCGAATGCGTGGGGCAACTGCCCAAGAACGTCATGTCCTCCATCGATCCGGGCAGCACCCTGGACTTCAGCGGCGCTCACCACGCCACGCGTATGCCCAATCTTGCCCTCTTCACAGGCGGGGGCTTCCCATTTACGCGGATGCCCGACCTGGGCGAGACGGCGGTGCTGATGGGCACCAATCCGTCGGCGGGCGAGATCGAGGCCTTCCTGAACCTGATGGGGCAGTTCGGGGATTCGACCGGCGCCGCCGCGACGCGCGTGGTCGTCATGCGGACCCTGCAACCCAGCCGGATGGCCGACAAAGACATCCTGGTGGTCGGAAGCGCCGATCTGGCGAGGAACGACCAGTTGTTCGAGGATGCGCCGGTGGGGTTCCGCAACGAACGCGTCGAAGTCGCGCGTTTGGCGCCGCTTGAGCGTTTCTTTGGTTGGTTCGCGCCTGAGCGTCGCGACAATCCCGAAGACATTGAAACGGCCGTCGGTCCCGCAAACGGCTTCGAGGGCCTGACCAGCTTCCCGTCGCCCTATTCGAAGGATCGCCATGTCGTGGCGGTTCTAAGCAGCCAGCCGGACGCCTTGCCGCAACTGACCAGTCTGCTGCCCACGGCCGATGCGAAGGCGCAGATCCGGGGTGACCTGGTCGTGCGCAGCGGCACGGAGTTCAAGGCCTATCAGGTGCGTTCGACGCACTGGCGCGGCGAACTTCCATGGTGGCTGGGCATCGGCTACTGGTTCGCGCAGCGGCCGTTCATGCTGGCGCTGGCGGCCATCCTGGCAGCAGTGCTGATCGGCTTCCCGCTTTATTATTCGCTCAAGGCACACGGTCGCAGACGACTGGCGGGCTCCGACCATGAATAGGCTGTGGCCCATGAAGTCTCTGTTGAAACTCTCGGTGGCGAGCGGCGTGGTCCTGCTGGCTCTGGTCGGGCCGATGAACGTCGCCTCCGCCCAAATCGGGTCGGGCGCGGTGGCGGACCTGGTTCGTCAGGGTGACTTCTGGCGTTCGCGCGGACGGGGCGACCTGGCGGCGCAGGCCTATAACCGGGCTTTGCAGCTCGACCCCGGCAATGCCGCCGCCCGACGCGGTCTGGCCGGTCCGGCCCAGGGCCCGGCGCCTGCGGCGCCCGCTCGTCCTGCGCCTTCGACGGGCGACAGTTCGACGACGCAGGCGGCTGCGCCGCGCCAGACCGCTCAACCTCGCGCCAGGACCTCGGCGGCCGATCGCGCCGGGCGAATGCGGGTCGCCGGCTATGCGGCGCTGGATCGCGGCGAGCTGGCCAGCGCGGCGACGCAATTTCAGCAGGCGCTGGCCATCAACGGCCGCGACACGGACGCCCTGGGCGGTCTCGGGGTGACCCGGCTGCGTCAGGAGCGGTTCAGCGAGGCGCGCGATCTTCTTGAACGCGCGTCCCAGGGCGCCGGCGCATCGCGCTGGACAGAAGCCTTGGCGTCCGCACGCTTCTTCGCCTTGCTGGGCGAGGCTGAAACGGCAGGGCAGGCCAACGACAGCCCCCGGTCCGAGGCGTTGCTGAACCAACTGCTCGCCAGCGCCGCAACGCCGGAGCAGAAGTCGCTCGTCGCGGTGCAACTGGGCGATCTGTTGATGCTCCAGTCGCGATACGCCGAGGCCCGCGCCGCCTATGCGCAGGCGGAAGGGACGAGCGCCGACGCCGCCTACAAGATCGCCAATGCCGAAGCCGCGCAAGCGGCCGCCGACGGCAATCCCCAGCGCGCCGAAACCGCTTATCGCGAGGCGCTTGAGCGGGGCGGCGGCGGCGATCCTTGGCTGCGCTACGCCTTCGCCGGTTTCCTGCTGGAACAGGGACGCGCCAGCGACGGCGCCGCCATCATCCAGCCGTTGCAAACCTCTACATCCGCCGAAAGCCTGTATGCGGCGGCCCTCTACTACAATCAGGCCGAACGGCCGGCCGAAGCCCTGCGTCTGTTGCGCCGTGTGCCCGAGGCGGGCCGCACCGCCGAGATGCGGTCGCTGGAGGCGGAGATCGGCCTGGTCGACGCCGAGAAACAGGCCCGCGCCCTGGCGGCATCGGGACGTGCCAACGAAGCCTTGGCCTTGCTGGACCGTCTGAACGTGCCCGGCGCGTCTGTCGGGCAGCAGATCCGTCTGGCCGGCGCCTATTACGCCTTGGGCTCCCACGACCGTGCGGCCTCGCTCGCGTCCGCCGCTGCAGCTCAGCCAGGCGGATCGGCGACCTCGGTCGAGCCGCTGGTTCGCTTGCTGGCGCAGACCGGACAGGACGAAACGGCGCTAGGCGTGATCCAGCGTGTGACGGGCGGTTCGACGACCTCAGCCGCTGCGCGTCGTCTCTATTCGATCCTCGCCGTCGCCAGCGCGGACCGTCTGCGCGAAGACGGCATGAGGGCGGAGGCGTTTGATGTGCTCCAGTCCGGCTGGAGCGTCGCACCCCAGGATCCGGCGATCCTGGTCTCGCTGGGCCGCCTCTATCAGGACGGCGACATGACCCAGGAAGCCGCCCAAGTCTTCGAACTGGCGCTTCAGCGCAAGCCCGGCGATCCCGACGCCCTGACCGGCCTGGCCGACACCGCGTCGGCTCAGGGCGATTTCGCCAAGGCGCGTCGGTCCTATCGCCTGCTGCTGCGTGACCGGCCGCAGGACGTCAACGCCTATCTGACGGGCGCGCGTGTCGAACAGGCTGCGGGCGACCGCCGTGCAGCGCGCAGGCTGCTGGAACAGGCCGATGCCTTGGGGCAACCGCGCGGACTGGCCGCCGGATCGGCCTTCACCGTCGCCAACCCCTTCCGAAACGCATCGCAGAACCGGACATCCGTGCCGATCAATCCGTTCGCGCCCGAGACCTTGCGCGGCGTCGGGCGCAGCAGCGACGGCGAGCCGGTCAGGACGCCCGTTCAGCAGGCCCTGGCCGAGCTGGAAAGCGACGACGCGCCGATGGTGGACGCTGCTGTCGAGGCGCGGGTCCGCTCGGGTGAAGACGGTCTCAGCCGCCTGAACGCCCTGACAACGACCATCAGCGCCTCGACGCCCGTGGGCCAGGGACGGATCGGTCTATCGGTCGCGCCCACGGTCATCGACGCCGGCGACCTGAACCGTTCCGCCAGCGCCCGTTTCGGCCGCAATGCGACGGCGGAAGCTCTGGCCATCGTGGCCCAGCAGCCGACGGTTCTGGCCACGCCCGACAGCCAATACGCCGCAGGCGTGGCCCTCTCGGCCTATTACGAAAACCCGACGATCTCGGCCGACGTCGGCTCCACCCCGCTCGGGTTCGAGCGCAAGAACGTGCAGGCCGGCTTCACCTGGCGCCCGCGTCTGGGCGCGCATGGCGCCCTGAAGGTCTTTGCCGAACGTCGCCCCGTCACCGACAGCGTCCTGTCCTACGCCGGGGCCGTCGATCCGGTTTCAGGGCAAAGCTGGGGTTCGGTGATGAAGACCGGCGGCGGCATCGGCGCCAGCTGGGAGCAGGGGGGGACAGGCCTGTTCGGCGATGTCGCCTACCGCGCCTATGCCGGTCAGGGCGTAAGCGACAACAAGGCGTTGGAGCTGAACATCGGCGCCTATCGTCGCCTGTACGGCAGCGATGCTCTGAACGTCACAGCCGGGATTTCGCTGAACTATCAGGCGTTCGACCGCAACCTTTCTTACTTTACATTCGGCCACGGCGGTTATTTCAGCCCGCAGAGCTTCGTCAGCACGGCCTTCCCGATTGATGTGCGCTGGAAGCGTGGCGACTGGAGCATCAACGCCCAGTTCTCGCCGGGCTACCAGACCTATCAGCAGGATGCAGTCGCGCTCTATCCCGAAGATCCGACTGCCCAGGGGCAACTGACGGCGCTGAAACTGCTGAACAACGACGTCCGCGCCCAGTATGACAGCGAAAGCCGCAGCGGCTTCGCCTTCTCAGGCGGGGTCGAGGGCTGGCGCCAGATGGGCGCCACCGCCATCGGTCTGGACGCACGCATGAACACCTTCGGCAACTACGACGAATACCGTATGAACCTGAGGCTGAAGCAGGCCTTCGGAGCCGGTCAGTGATCCCAGCGGGCGTCGAGTCTCTGCTGGCGATGGCGATGTTGTCCGAGCTGCGCGACCAGCTCGGCGCGAGGTCGGACGAATTCCTCGTCACGGTCGGAGAGAAGATCGGCGATGTCTGCATCATATCAGCGCAAGGCGACACCGGCTATCTGACGCGTTGGATGAACGGCATCTGGGCGGAGTTGGGCATGGGGTCCGTGACGCTGACCACCGGCGCGCGACGGCTTGAGATTACACATCGCCTGCCTCAATTACCGCCCGAAAATATGCTCTGGACCGACGCCCTGCCGTTCATTGTAGAGGGCGTTTACCGCAGTTGGTTCCACCGGATGGACTCGCGCGGGGTTCTGGGACGGGGCTCAAGGTCGAAAGGCGAGCTGAAGTTTGTCTATTCAGATTGATCGGCGGACCCTGCTCGCCGTAGCAGGCCTGACGGCCTTCGCGCCTACCGCCTGCGCCAAAGACCTGAAGGGTTCCGAGTGGCGGTCCTACAAGCAGCGGTTCGTCTCGCCTGACGGACGCGTGATCGACACTGGCAACGGTGACGTCAGCCATTCGGAGGGCCAGGGGTTCGGCATGATCCTGGCCTTGGCGGCCGAGGATCGGGCGACGTTCGCCTCGATGTGGTCTTGGACGAAGACGCATCTTTCCCGGACCGATACGGGCCTGTTGGCCTGGCGTTTCGATCCGTCCCAGAGCGATCCTGTCAAGGATCCCAACAACGCCACCGACGGCGACCTTCTGATCGCCTGGGCCCTGCTGCGGGCGGCGGGGGCGTGGAACGTGCCGGAATATGCCCAGGAGTCGCAAAGCTTGCGCGCGGCGATTTTGCGTGAAGTCTGCACCAGCCATGCCGGTCGGCGTGTCCTGTTGCCGGGGCGGCTGGGGTTCTTGGAGGACGACGTCGCAATCTTGAACCCATCCTATTATGTGTGGCCGGCCCTTGATGCCTTCGCCCGGCTGGAGCCATTGTGGAATGATGTCATCAGCGATGGCGCGGACATGATCGGCGCAGCCGCCTTTGGAACTTGGCGTCTTCCCACCGACTGGATCCAGCTCGACGCGACAAGTTTGGTGCAGCCGGCCGCAGGACGCCCGGCGCGGTTCGGCTTCGATGCCGTGCGCGTGCCGCTCTATCTGCAAATGTCGGGCCGCACCGCGGAGTTGGGGCGGTTCACCAGATATTGGCGTGAGACCGAAAGGGCTGGCGGCTGGCCCGCCTGGATTGACGTAACTAGCGGCACCGTAGCGCCCTATACCGCCTCCGACGGCGTCAAGGCGATCGCCTTGTCCACCTTGGATCGCAAGCCGTCGACGCCGCAGTCGACCGAAGACTACTATTCCGAGACCCTAAGGCTTCTCACAAATCTGCCTCTGAAATAGAGACGAGCTGATTGCTAAGGTCGCGGGATGGCGTCATCCCGGACGATCTCAAGCAACGGTCACTCGTCGGGCTGCTCTGGAACTCAGCGCATAGGCGGCGGTACGACGGGAGGCCCGTCTAAACTGCATCAGCCCGAGGATCATTCAGGCAGCGCGCGCCGAACTGGGCGGCGCGCGTGGCGAGCGCCACTGACGTGACCCCCTGAAACTCCTCCAGGAATAGCTAGAGTCCGCCCAACGAAGGACGGACAGAATGAAGCGATCGAGGTTCACGGAAGAGCAGATCATCGGGATCCTGCGGGAGCAGGAGGCCGGTGTAGCGACGGCGGAGGTGTGCCGACGCCACGGGGTCAGCTCGGCGACCTTTTACAAATGGAAGGCCAAGTTTGGCGGGCTCGACGTGTCGGAGGCTCGGCGGCTCAAGGCGCTTGAGGATGAGAACGCCCGGCTGAAGCGGATGCTGGCGGACGCGATGCTGGACAACGTGGCCCTGAAGGACCTGCTGGGAAAAAAGTGGTGACGCCCGCCGGCTATCGCGAGGCGGCTGGCCATCTGCAGGCCGCCTACGAGATGAGCGAATGGCGGGCGTGCCGTGTTCTGGGCGTCGATCGGACGAGCGTGCGCTATCAGGCGACGCGCCCGGACGATGGCGCTCTGCGCGACCGGCTGAAGGCCCTGGCCCAGGACCGTCGACGGTTCGGCTATCGTCGCCTGCACGTGCTGCTGCGGCGCGAGGGCCATGCGGGCAACAGGAAGCGGGTCCAGCGGATCTATCGCGAGGAGCAACTGACGGTGCGCCGGCGCGGCGGCCGGAAGCGAGCGATGGGCACGCGGCGACCGCTGGACCTGCCGCTGGCGCGCAACCAGCGCTGGTCGCTGGACTTCGTCGCAGACCAGATGACGGACGGGCGGCGCTTCCGCATCCTGACGGTGATCGATAACTGCACGCGCGAGTGCCTGGCGCTGGTGGCCGACACCTCGCTGTCGGGCGCGCGGGTCGTGCGGGAGTTGGACGCCGTCATCCGGCAGCGAGGGCGGCCCGACACCATCGTCAGCGACAACGGCACGGAGTACACCTCGAACGCGGTCCTGGCCTGGGCCGACGACACCGGCGTCGGCTGGCACTACATCGCGCCGGGCAAGCCCCAGCAGAACGGCTTCAACGAAAGCTTCAACGGGCGGCTGCGTGACGAGCTGCTGAACGAGACGCTGTTCCGCTCGCTGCCGCACGCTCGCGCCGTGCTGGAGGCGTGGCGACGCGATTACAACGAGCAACGTCCGCACTCGAAGCTCGGGTGGCTGACGCCGCAGGCTTATGCAGAAGCGCTCACCGGACACATCGGCCGGCCTGCTGCGCTGGTTGGAGGCTGCGCTGACCGGCCTCTTGCCAACCCCGACAACCCCAGTTCAGATCAACCTAGGACTCCCGTTATGGCTGGATGAGAAATGGGGGTCACGTCATGATCGATGCTCGCATGACTGGAGACGAAACGGACTGTCCCGCTGCGCTTCTCGCTATGGGGAGAGCAGCGGGTCAGTTGGCTATGTTGCGTATCTGGCTTGTTGGCGAAGTATCATGTTCGGCGTCTGAATTCGCGAACCAACTTCATACCTTCGGATGACACCCCATGAGCGACGGCGATAATCAAAGAACGACCGTCTAGCCACGATCCCAAGTGCGGCATCTTGCTCAATATCTGTCTGCCTATGCAGAAGGCTAAGTCGACTTTGGTTTTCGCCCAGGCGTCATAGCCTTCAGTTTCGAGTAGCCCTCAGGTGGCCGTGTGAGGAACTCGGCGACGGTGACATCGAGAACCGAGGCTAGTTTGTCCAGCATGTCCACACTAGCGTTCCCAAGCTCTCTTTCGAGTTCGCTGATATAGGCCCGGTCAACACCTGCGTCGGCGGCGAGGCGTTCCTGCGATACGCCTCGCTCGGTCCTCAGCCGCCTCAGATTCCATGCGACCAGCGCGCGTCCGTTCATCAGCGCTAAGCGCCAGATTCAACCTCCATTAAACCACGGGGTATAGCCTACAGATTAAATCGTGAGGGCTGTGATGACCGAGAATGAGAAGGGCGTACTGGGCTGCATGGGATTGGTGGGCGCAGGCGTTTTAGTGTGGGCGAGCATCTATTACATCGGCTGGGGCATGGAAATTATGCGCGACCCTAAGGGCTACGCAGCGCGGCAGGAGGCCGCAGCCGCCGAATATGCCGCTGAACAAAAGCAGCAGGCTGATAAGGCGGCTGCTGAAGAGGCTGCCAAACAAGCGCGATATGCCGAAGCCGAACGGCGTGACGCCGAGCAGCGGGAAAAGGAAAATGCCTGCATTCGCGAGTTCGATTACGAAACCTGCCGGCGTATCTACAACCCGACGACAGAGGAGCTAGAGGCTCAGATCGCAATCTCGCAGCGGGCAAACCGGATCGCCGAAGCCTACAGGTAGCGGGAATCGGTCACGTGATTGCTCCCGATCCGACGACGGTAACATCCGCCTCGGGCGCAGACGCTCGTATCGGTTCGAACGTCGCCTGCGCATAAGCACCGGAAAATCGCGGCGGTCGACTGCTTGTCTGCTGCTCATAAAGCGCACGCCATTGTTCATCTGTGAGGTCACGGTCGTTCCACACCCATCCGCGATTGGTTTGACCCAGACGTATTGAGCGAACAGAGCCATCCCTCCTGAATTGCGCCAAAGCTATGCGAGCGCGGGTCTCGTCGAGTTTAACCTCCAATGCCGTGGGTTCACGACCACGGTCATTGAAAGCACTGATCATTTCACTGAAAGGCAAGGGCCGATCCGCATCATCGAGCAGGCGCGCAATTATGGCAGCGTCGCGCCAGATTCCTTCTTCCTCCGCCGTGAGCGTCCGGTGCAAATCCACCCAAAACCGGAAGGTGGCGATCGGAAGTCCATGCACGTCCTCGGCACCACGCCCATGCATAATCTTCCGATCAAGCATGGCATGATCGACCAAGCGGCTGATCTCGCCTTCGACCATCACCCTGACGGCTCCCGCCCCCCGCCCGTCAGGCCTGCGGCCTTCGGCGTCGTATGGGCTCACAGTGATCTTGGAGATGAGGCCGCGCAGAATAGCCTTGGCGCGCGTGGCGTCGCGTTCATCGCCCGTCAGCGCCACCCCAAGATTCTGCAACAAGACAGCAATGCGTTGCGTCAGCACCTCCGTGGTGAGGCTTGCCGGTGCGGCAGGAGGCCCAGCACGCATCTCGCGATCGAGCCGATCCTTTTCAGCGCCGAGCGTGTTCAGATTGTCGTTTATCAGCGCTGCCGCATATCCGCTGGCGCCGGATTTGGCCTGCGAGATGAGGTTGTTAATCTCTCGCTCGACCTCGCCAAGGCGCAGTTTTGATCGTTCATACCTATCCCCACCTTCGGCACGCGCAGGCCCCTGTTCTCGCAGATATTCCGGGATAAACCATTCAACGATACTGGGGCGGGATAGACGTTGCGCCAATCCCTCCAAGACCACCTGTTCAAGGGCCTCTCGCCGAACGAGCCGTGCATTCGCACACGCTTTCATACGATGGGCGGTACAGCCCATGTTGGTCGCAACCTGGTTGAACGGCCCTCCGCACATGCCGCACCGGACCAGTCCGCTGAGCAGATAAGTCGGACGACGACGATCGCGCAGTTTGGATGGCGGGCGCCTGGACAGACGCTCCTGGTTTCGGTCCCAGATGTCTTGAGGAACGATGCGCAGCCACGGCGCATCATGCTCGATCCGATCGGCCACATCATTCTTGCGTCTGGTTACTCGGCCGGTCTTTTCGTCATAAGATGTCTTCACCTTGCCATGAATGACCTTGCCGACAATGATCGGGTTGCGAAGCAGTCCTGACATTGACCGGCTCACGCCGATGATCGTGTTCGGGTGCCACATTTTCCCGCCCTCGGGCGTGGGGATTCCCTCCTTGGTTAACTCCACAGCGATTTGATGCGGGCTCTTTCCGGCATCAAAATCCTCGTTGACCCGAAGCACGACCCTGGACGTGACGGGGTCGATCTCGAGCCGCTTGATATGCGCACCTCGACTATTGAGTTTTGGGTTTCCGCTTTCATCCAGCTCATTGACGTGATGGAAGCCGTAGGGAGGCTCGCCCATGATTTTGCCACGCATAGCCGCAGCCAGTCGCCCTCTGGTGGTACGCTCAGCGATCTTCTCGCTCTCCATCTCCGCTATCTCGGCGAAGAGCGAAAACTCCATCCGCGACATCACACCCTTGTCGTGCGTGTAGATCACAACATTGGCGTCCTTCAGGCGATAGTTGGCATGATGGAGCTCTCGCGCGTTGCGGCCCAAGCGATCCAGGTGAAACACGCAGATCACATCAGCCAACCCCGCTTCGGCGGCGGCCATTGCATCAAGGTATCCCGTCCGACGCGCAACTGACCGTCCGGACTTGGCCTTGTCTTGAAACTCGCCCACGACCACCCACCCGTGACGCTCGCAATCGGCTCGCAGTACGGCGATCTGGTCATCCGCAGACATCGGGTTTTGATGGCTGTCGGAAAACCGGCCAAGCAAGATGGCCCGCGACCCAGGCGGCGGCAGCGGCTTGTCAAACATGACGGTCACCTCCCTTTGCGTCACGCTGGGCAGCGAGACGAGCGAGGCTGAGCACCAGCGGCAGCAGCAAACGGTCCTCATCTGATAGCTCAGGATACATATCCCGTTCGCGTCGAACCTGTGCGCGGCGCCAGAGCTCCTCATCCAGACATCCCGAAGTCGGCGAGGCCGGCGAATATGTGCTGCATCGATCTGACATGCCTCAGCCCTCCTCGGACATCCGATCTTCCCCATCCACATTCGGATGGGGACTGGCAGATCGCACCATCTCAATCAGTCGGCGCATGACCTGGGACGGATCGCTGCCGACGGCCTTGTACTCGCCGTCGATGAGCCCGATCGCCATGCGTCCGTGGACGTCTATGACCAACTCCCTACGTCGCAGATTGAGCCGAAGAGAACGGGGCTTCCGCCTCGTTCTCCGGGCGAAAGAATGCACGCTGGCGAACAGCTGACGTTTGACCGCGCAACGTATCTGGCCAAGGCTATTCACGCTCACCTCCATTACCGACAGTCTGTTCTTCCTCGTAAGGCAGGGGGTAGGTGATGCCGTGCTCCACGAACTCGTCTGGGAGATCGACCCAACGGTCCAGACTTGGATCCTTTGCCAGCTCGGCACGCAGCCATTCGTCGCTGATCCAAGGACTGCGGCGCTCGACGGTGCCATCGCGGAGCTGAGCGCACAGGTAGAACACTTGAAACCTCGTCGGTCGCTCTCCGCTCATTGGTCGCCCTCGTAAAATCGAAACACCATCTTTCCGTCGACGCCGGTGGCGTCGAATGTCCCAAGCTCGGGCACTTTGACGCCCGCGCCAGCGACGCCGGCCTTCACGACCACTTCCACCAGCAGGTGGAGCACACGCTCCACGACCGCGTCGTTGAGTGCGAACGGCTCGGCATCGACGATCTCGCGGATGAGATCGATTGGCTGAAGGGCCTCGGACCCGACGAGCCGCGCCGACCCCCTCAGCACGATTTCACCCTTCGCGATCTCCGCTCGCTCGAACGCCTCGCGGGCGATCGGTTTGGGGATACTCGACTCCATCATTGCACCTCCTTATGCTTGGACTTCCTAAGCATGAGCGATAACGCTTCAGATGCAACGGATTAATTATCTGATTTTGTTGTCGAAAATAGCACTTGACACTCCTGGTCCGCTACGGCCGAAATTCATAAGCAAACCCATAAACATACAGCTTGCCTCGCGACATGAAGAGCCGTGACGGCCGGGTCGCGCACCCTCCGCGCGGCAAATCCTGACAACTTTCTTGCTTGATTTGGCAATCCGAGAGCAATAAATGATTGCCCCGTTCGGCGATTCGACGCCGTCAGCACGAGGCAGATCGTCATGGGCTCGCCCATCAGACTTCCCGCACAGACATGTTCCAGAAGCGCGAACAACGACCGCTTTCACGCGCTGGCCACCCAGTTGATAAGGATTGAAAGGCAGGCAGACGGACGGGTTAGAGCCGCTAGTCCCTGGCTTCCGGAACGGCCTAGGCACGATGCCGTCGAACGAAGTGTCCAGCGGCGGTCACCGAGTGATCCCAAATACATACCGGACGCCTGGCCGGCCCTGCTCAGCCAGGATGTGCTGTCGGCCTATACGGGGATGAGCAAAGAGACGCTCGGAGGCATCCTTACCGTCCGTCCGCTCGACCTTGGAGCACGATGCGTACGTTACAGGCGTTCAGACATCGACGCATGGCTGGAGACTCTCCCACAACGCGGCGAAACCCATGCGCCGCCCTCACCTCCGGACGCACAGGACGGCCTGCAGAGCGGGAGCCGCACAGAAGACGCCCTTGAGAGAGTCAGAGCTCGAACCGCCGGGCGTCGGTCGTGACGGACGAGCCCAGTCCGCCTATTCGATACGTCCAACGCAACCGTCGCAACGGCCAGACCTATCTGTACTTTCGAAAGGGCGCCTATCGTGAAGGCCCTCTCCTGTCGCCCGATGGCTCCGAGGCGTTGCGGGCGGAGGTCGCCGCCATCCTGCGCCGTATGGCGACGGCGGAGACTGCTGCAAAGACCCCTCGCCCCAATACGATCGGCGGCATGCTGTCCGCTTACAACAGGTCGGCCGAGTTCATCTCTAAAGCGCGCTCCACCCAGCGCGCCTACCAGGACTACATCGACGAGATGATCTCGGATCTCGGCGACGTCATGCTCTCCGATGTGTCCCAGGCATGGTTGCGGGCGGTGAGGGACGACTGGGCGCCGCGCGGACACCGGGCGGCGAACCTTCGCATGCAGGTGCTGAAAAACGCTCTAGCGCCGGCGATCGACGATCAGACCGATGACCGCATCTCCGGTGACCCCTTTCTAAAACTCGCAAAGGTCAAACGCCCGCACGCCCTCGGCGAGCCTCATCCGACCTGGACGGACGACGAAGTCTCTGCAGTGCTGGAGGAATGCCTCAGGCGCGGCCTTCCCGGACTAGCGCGGGCGGTAGGCCTTGGCCGGTATGCCGGCTTCAGACGCCAGACGATCTGCGCCCTCCCCAGGTCCGCTCGCGTCCCCACACGCGCCTCGGACGGCTCTGAGCACATCCGCCTTCTGTGGCTCACGGAGAAACGAAAGGTGGCCTGCGACAAGCGGGAGGATCCCCGCCTTACAGCCTTGATCGACAGCACGCCGGATCGAGGCCCTACAATCGCCTACAACGACCGTGGACAGCCCTTCCGCGAACGAGGGCTGAACCAGTCGCTGGATCGGGTTCTGTTGAGCCTAGCCAAGGCAGGAAAGGTTCGAGCCGGGGTCAACGCCAAAGGCGAGCTCACCTGTCCGCTGGACATCCACGGCCTACGACATGCGCGAGGCAATGAGATCGCCGAGTCGGGCGGCTCCGACGCCGAAATCATGAGCCACCTGGAACATGCGACCGATCGAGCGGCGCGAATCTATCGTCGCCAAGCCAGCCGTCGCCGCCTCGCGGATGCGGCCCAAGACCGGATCGATCAGTCTGTGCGCGCGATGTCGAAAAAAGACGCCTAACGCATCGGAAAACGATGCTGCGATCGCTCTGTAAAAAAGCCTGTAAAACCACTGTAAAAACAGCCGGCCGCTTCAGGTTTTGTGGGAACTCGCCTTGAGACCAAAAGATTGCTTTCAAAGGAGAAAGCAAGTGGCGCACCCGGAGCGATTCGAACGCCCGACCCTCAGATTCGTAGTCTGATGCTCTATCCAGCTGAGCTACGGGTGCGGCTGCCTTGCGGCGAGGGCGGGTCTTTAGCCGGTGGATCGGGCGGACGCAAGCGGGGGAATGCAGTTTCTGCGTCTGAAGCGGTTGGCGTGGCGGCTGCGACGGCTTAGGCCTGTCTGACGCTCCCCTGCTTTCGGATTTTCCATGCGTTCCTTTCGTCGCCAGATCGCCGCTGTGCTGGTTCCCGTCCTGATGGCGGGATGCCAGACCGCGACAGCCAGCCAAGGCGCGCCCACGCCGGCGACAGCGTCGCCGCCGACCGTGTCGGCCGCAACGCCCGCTCGGGGGCCGTTTGTGGCGGCGGCGAATCCGCTCGCGGTCGAGGCGGGGATGACCGTGTTGCGGCGTGGCGGATCGGCCGTGGACGCCGCGGTGGCGATCCAGGCGGTGCTGGGGTTGGTGGAGCCGCAGTCGTCGGGCTTGGGGGGCGGGGCCTTCCTGATGAGCTATGACGCCGAGACCGGCACCGTCACGGCCTATGACGGGCGCGAGACGGCCCCGGCGTCGGCGACGCCCGAACTGTTTTATGAGGACGGCAAGCCCCTGCCCTTCATCGACGCGGTGCTGTCGGGCCGCTCGACCGGGGCGCCGGGGGCGGTGGCCATGCTGGCGATGGCGCAGAAGGATCACGGCAAGCTGGCCTGGCGCGACCTGTTCGGGGACGCCGAACGGCTGGCGCGCGACGGGTTCACGGTCAGCCCGCGTCTGGCCGGCATGATCAATGGACGCAGTCCGCAGGCGCGGACGCGGTGGGCCAGCGCCTATTTCACCAAGCCGGACGGCACGCAGTATCAGGCCGGCGATACGTTGAAGAACCCCGCCTATGCCGAGACGGTCGCGCGACTGGCGCAGCAGGGGCCGGGCGTCTTTTATGGCGGGCCGATCGGGGCTGACATCGCAGCGGCGGTTCGCGAAGGGCCGCGTCCCGGCGGTCTGACCGAGGCGGACATCGCCGGCTATCGCCCTTTGCGCCGCGACGCGCTTTGCCGGCCGTATCAGGCCTATGTGGTCTGCGTGCCGCCGCCGCCATCCAGCGGGGTGGCGTTGCTGCAGTTCCTGGCCATGGCCGAGGAGACGCCGGATCTGGACAAGGGGGCCAAGAGCCCTGAGGCCTGGGTCGCGTTCGGGCGATTGCAGCGGCTGATGTACGCCGACCGGGACCGCTATATCGGCGACAACGATTTCGTCGGCGTGCCGATCGCCGGCCTGCTGGATCCCGACTATGTCGCGTCGCGCGCGGCCCTGGCCCCTCAGGTGAACGGGCCTGTGGAGGCCGGCGCACCGACGGGGTCGCCGCCGCGCGGGGCCGATCAGACGGCCGAGCCGGGCGGCACCTCGCATATGGTCGTGGTGGACGCCTGGGGCAATGCGGTCAGCATGACCACGACGGTCGAGAGCATCTTCGGCAATGGGCGGATGGTCGACGGCTTCTTCCTGAACAACCAGCTAACCGATTTCTCCTTCACGCCGCAGGAGGACGGACATCCGGCCGCCAATGCGGTGGCGGCGGGCAAGCGGCCGCGCTCGTCGATGACGCCGGTGCTGATCCTGGACCGTCAGGGGCGGCTGGTCGGCGCTATCGGCTCGCCGGGCGGGTCCAGCATCCTGGCCTATGTCGCCAAGGCCCTGGTCGGGACTATGGACTGGGGCCTGTCGATGCAGCAGGCGATCGCCCTGCCCAATCTGGTGGTGCGGGGCGAGATGGTCGGGGCCGACACCGACATGATCGCGCCGGATATCCGCGACGCCCTGGCGACGGCGGGCATGGCGTTGAGGCCGAACGCCACCGAGACTTCAGGCCTGCACGGCGCGATCTGGCGCGGTGGTCGTTGGGACGGCGGAGCCGATCCGCGTCGCGAGGGCGTGGCGGTCTCGGAGGTTCGCTAAGGGCTCAGCGGCCGGGACGGATCGACAGCTGGAAGGCCAGCAGGCCTTCGCTGACGTCGGTGTCCAGGCCGTTCATGCCGCGCAGACCCTTGCCGGCGTCGATCTCGCGATAGACGACGCCGAACGAGGTCTGCATGTCGCCCTTGCGATAGGCCACGCCGATCGAGGCGTCGCCCAGGAAGCTGCCCTTGTCCTGGGTGTAGCCCGAGCGGGTGTAGTCGCCGTCGCGGGTGCGGGCGAAGTTGTAGCCCACGGCCCGGCCCGACCCGGCGGCGTACAGATACCAGCGCGGCCGCTCGCCGAACCGTTCGCGGCCGTTGGGGGCCAGACGATCCAGCCCCTCGCCGATCTTGAGGGTGACGCCGGCCTCGGCCGAACGGCCTTCGCTGCCGACGCCCAGGCCCGCATGGGGCGTCAGGCTGACCTCGAGGCCCGAGGCGGTATGGCCGCGCGCGCCACGGAAACCGCGCACATAGCGCAGATCATAAGCGTCAGGGTCCAGTTCGGCCCGATCGACGGGCGTGACCGGCAGGGGCGAGCCGTCGGCGCGGCGCAGACGGCCGGCCGTCTCCAGCGTCACCCGGTCGGTGAAGTCGGTGCGATCGATCCAGACGTCGTTGCGCGTGCTGGCGGACAGGCCGGACCGGTCGTCAGGACGGAAGGCCGTCGGGATTTCGATCTGGGCGCCGAACCGGGCGTCCGGCGCAACGCGGAAACTGGTCTGTTCGGTCAGGCGCGCCTCGACATCGGGCGAGGCGTCGAAGGCGTTGGGGGCCCAGGTCTGTGCACAGGCGGCGCTCGCGCCGGCCATCGCCAACACGCCCCCCAAGCCGACAATACAGGCCTCTAATCGCATCCGGTCTCCCCACCGATCCGCTGGACATACACTGCAACCCTCAGGCGCAAGAGTCCAACGGCTTTTGGTCATGGTTTCGTCGCTTTTGAACGAGGACGACCAGCCGGGGTTCCCAAACGAAAAAGGGCCCCGCTGTCGCGGAGCCCTTCGGATCGTTCGGTGCGGATGGCCCTATTGGCAGGCCAGGCACTCGTCGTAGTCGGTTTTGGGCAGGGAGAAGAGATCGGGCTGGTTCGGATCGATCTCGGCCTCGGCCTTGTCCTCGGCGCCCGCGAAGGCGGCGCGCTGCACCGACTTCGAGCGTAGATAATACAGCGACTTCACGCCGCGCTCCCAGGCGGACCAGTGCAGCATATGCAGGTCCCACTTGTTCACGTCGCCGGGGATGAACAGGTTCAGCGACTGGGCCTGGCAGATTTCCGGCGCGCGGTCGGCGGCCAGTTCGATCACCCAGCGCTGGTCCAGTTCGAAGGCGGTCTTGAAGACGCCCTTCTCGTCCTCGTTCAGGGCGTCGAGGTGCTGGACCGAACCTTCGTTCTCCAGGATGGAGCTCCACACCGCCTCGGTGTTGATGCCCTTCTCGTCGAGCAGGCGCTCCAGATAGGGGTTCTTGACCGCGAACGAGCCCGACAGGGTCTTGTGGGTGTAGATGTTGGCCGGGATCGGCTCGATGCCCGCCGACGTGCCGCCGCAGATGATCGAGATCGAGGCGGTGGGGGCGATGGCCAGCTTGTGGCTGAACCGCTCCATCACGCCGCGCTCCTCGGCGTCCAGGCACGGGCCCTTCTCTTCGGCCAGCAGGCGGCTGGCCTTGTCGGCCTCGCGACGCAGGTGCTTGAACAGGCGCATGTTCCACGACTTGGCCATGGCGCTTTCGAAGGCGACGCCCTGCCCCTGCAGGAAGGAGTGGAAGCCCATCAGACCCAGACCCACCGAACGCTCGCGCTTGGCCGAATAGACGGCGGCGGCCATGGCGGGCGGGGCGCGGCGGATGAAGTCTTCCAGCACATTGTCCAGGAACCGCATCAGGTCCTCGACGAAGCGCGGCTCCTCGCGCCACTCCAGGAAGGTCTCGGCGTTGACCGACGACAGGCAGCAGACGGCGGTCCGGTCCACGCCTAGGTGGTCGCGGCCGGTGTGCAGCATGATCTCGGCGCACAGGTTCGACTGTTTGACCTTCAGGCCCAGGTCGCGCTGGTGCGGCGCCATCTGGCGGTTCACCGTGTCCGAGAAGATCAGATAGGGCTCGCCGGTCTGCATGCGGATGTCGAGCAGCTTGGTCCACAGCGAACGGGCGTCGACGGTCTTCATGACCGCGCCGTCCTTGGGCGACTTCAGGTCGAAGGTTCCGCCGACCTTGACGGCTTCCATGAACTCGTCAGTGACGTTGATGCCGTGGTGCAGGTTCAGGGACTTGCGATTGAAGTCGCCCGACGGTTTGCGGATCTCCAGGAACTCTTCGATTTCCGGGTGGTGGATATCCAGATAGACGGCGGCCGAACCGCGGCGCAGCGAACCCTGGCTGATCGCCAACGTCAGGCTGTCCATCACGCGGATGAAGGGGATGATGCCCGAGGTCTTGCCCGCACCCTTCACCTTTTCGCCGATGGAGCGGACGCCCCCCCAATAGGTGCCGATGCCGCCGCCGTTGGAGGCCAGGGCCACGTTCTCGTTCCAGACGTTCTGGATGCCGTCCAGGCTGTCGCCCACCGCGTTCAGGAAACAGGAGATGGGCAGGCCGCGATCCGCGCCGCCGTTCGACAGGACCGGGGTCGCCGGCATGAACCACAGGCGGCTCATATAGTCATACAGGCGCTGGGCGTGTTCGGCGTCGTCCGAGAAGGCGGTCGAGACACGCGCGAACATGTCCTGATAGCTTTCGCCCGGCAGCAGATAGCGATCTTCCAGCGTCTTCTTGCCGAAGTCGGTCAGCAGATCGTCGCGCGAGCGGTCGACCTGGACCGATTTGACCACGGTCAAGTGGGGGCGTTCCGGCGTCGGCGTCGCCGCAACGCCTTGGAATTCCGTCGTCTTCAATGCCTCGCCGCCAGCCATGGTCATCTGCGTCCTGAACAAAAAATCGTTTGAGCCGCCCGCGCCGCGACCACATCATCTTGTGGCCTCTGCGCTCCCCGAGCCCACATATAGGGCGCATATGCCTAATGACCCGTCAACGGGTTGACGCCGACCATTGTGGGCGAATCGGTCGGACAAGTCCCAGCCGCCTGGGGAAAAGCCCGCACGCAAGCCAGCACGTCCGTTTTGCGCGCCTGCGACGGCGCGATCACGAACGCGTGATCGGAACGACTGCCCAGCTTGGCCGTTGGCTCGCCCATGACGCTTTCCGATGTCCGCGCCTTTTTGATACGCGTCCTGACGGTCGCCCGCACGGAGATCGCCGCGCTTCTGGCCCTGCTGGTCGTCGCCGGCGGCGTTCTGAGCTTCGCCGGTCTCGCCGATGAGATGACCGAAGGCGAGGGCCAAGCCTTTGACCTTCATGTCCTGGCGCTGATGCGCCCCTATGCCGACGACCCGGGCCGACCGTGGGGGCCGTGGTGGCTGAAGGAGGCGGCGGCGGACATCACCTCGCTGGGCGGCATCTCGGTGCTGGGGCTGTTCGCCCTGATCGTGATCGTCTTCCTGCTGAGCCAGCGGAAATGGCTGTCGTCCCTGCTGCTGGTCGTGGGCCTGGCCGGGGGCGTCGCGCTGTCGGAAGGCCTGAAGGCCGTGTTCGAACGCGCCCGGCCCCCTGCGGCCATGCAGGCGGTGGAGACGATCAACGCCAGCTTCCCCTCAGGCCACGCCCTGCTATCCACCGTCTTCTATCTCAGCGTCGCCGTCATGTTGACACGCGCCTTCCCGCGCGAGCGATTCAAGGTCTTCGTGCTGGGCGTCGGCATTCTGCTGGCCTTGCTGGTCGGGCTGACGCGCATCTATCTGGGCGCCCACTGGGCCACCGACGTCTTCGCCGGCTGGGCGGTCGGCGCGGCCTGGGCCATGGCCCTGTGGCTGGTCGCCTATGGGGTGGCGCGCTGGCAGAAGCGCCGCCGGGCGCCGTTGCAGGACGAGCCGTCGCCCATCGAGGTCGAGACGACGATCGCCGCGACCAAAGTCTAGGCCCGCCATCCGCCGCTCGGCAGGCTAGTCTGGAGACATGACGGAGACGCACGCCATGGACCACGCCGCCCTTTACGCCGAACGCCTGAAGACCCCCGACCAGGCCGCCGCCCTGATCGTTTCGGGCGCCAAGGTCGCCATGGGCCTCGGCGTGTCTCAGCCGCCCGCCCTGCTCAAGGCCTTGGCCGAACGGGCCGAGCGCGGCGAGGTCGAGGATGTGAACCTCTACTACCTGCTCTCGACCGCCATCGCAGGCGACACGGTGCTGCGCTATGAGCTGATGGATCGGATCCGCCCCTGGAGCCTGTTCCACAGCGCCATCGAACGCCGGCTGGAACAGCGCGCGCACGAGGAGGGCCGCCCCAACCCCGTGCAGTTCATCCCCACGGGCTTTCAGCAGTCGCCCCGCCTGCTGTGCGACGAGGTCAAGGTGGATGCCCTGATCTGCACCGTCTCGCCGATGGATGCGGACGGCTTCTTCTCGTTCGGGACCAACACCGACTACGCCAAGCCGGTGTCGCAGACGGCCCGGACGGTGATCGTCGAGGTCAATCCGCACATGCCGCGCGTGTTCGGCGAATGCACCGTCCATGTATCCCAGGTCGCCGGCATCGTCGAACATGCTGCGCCCCTGCTGGTCGTGCCGCGCGCCGAGCCTCAGCCGGCGGACCTGGCCATCGGCCGCATCATCGCCGGCCTGGTCGAGGACGGGGCGACGCTTCAGATGGGGATCGGCGCCCTGCCCAACGCCGTCTGCGACGCCCTGATGGACCACCGCGATCTGGGCGTTCACACCGAGATGCTGACGCCCGGCCTGGTCGAGCTGATGCAGGCCGGCGTGGCCAACCATGCCCGCAAGACCCTGCATCCGGGCGTGGGCGTCTTCGCCTTCTCGATGGGCGACCTCAACACCTATGAATTCCTCGACGGCAATCGCGGCATGGAGGCCCATCCGGTCTCCTATGTGAACGACCCGGCCGTGATCGCACGCAATGCGAAGATGATCTCGGTCAACGCCACGCTTCAAGTCGACCTGACCGGCGCCTGCTGCTCGGAGTTTTTGAACGGGCGCCAGTTCACGGCCGCCGGGGGCCAGCTGGACTTCGTGCGCGGCACCTATGGATCGCAGGGCGGCAAGTCGATCATCGCTTGTCATTCCACGGCGGCGAAGGGAACGGCCTCACGCATCGTCGCGCGGCTTGACGGGCCGGTCACCACCCCCCGCAACGACACCAACATCGTCGCCACCGAACACGGCTGGACCAATCTGAAGGGCAAGTCGTCCAGCGAGCGCGCCCGCGCCCTGATCGCCCTGGCCGCGCCCGAGTTTCGCGACGGCCTGACGGCGGCGGCGCGCGAGCAGGGTCTGATCTGACGCCCCACTTGATCTTGGGCCGTCCGTCGGGACTTCTGGCGTCATGAAGACCGTCCGCCTGCTGGCCCTGCTGTCCCTGCTCGTCGCCGCGCCTGTCAGCGCCAGGGCGGCGCAAGGCGCCTATGCGACCGACGGCGACTGCGGCGGGCGGCCCATGACCACCGTGCGGATGGCGCCCGGCTATTGCCTGGGGCTGGTCTGGCAGGGAACGGGGGCCGAGGGACCGCGAATGCCGCGCGGCCTGCTGGCGCTACACGACGGCGACTGGTTGGTGACGGATCTGGGCAGTTGGGATCAGGGACGCGGCGCGATCTGGCGGCTGTCGTTCGGCGTCGACGGTGCGCCGCGCTGGCGCCAGCTGGCGCAAGGCCTGAGCATGCCGCACACGGCGGCGCGCGGGCCGGACGGGCGCATCTATGTGTCCGAGATGAACCGCATCCTGACACTTGACCCCGACGCGGCCGATCCGGCGGCGACGGTGCGCACCGTGATCGGCGACCTGCCTGACAATCGTCTGCACGCCAATCGCCACCCCCTGTCCAGCTTCGTCTTCGATGAGAACGGCGACCTGCTGGTCAATGTCGGCGCCCCCAGCGACCGCTGCGTGGATGCGCGAGGCCGGGCGCGCGCCAATGCGTCCGGCGCCTGCATCGACAGCGCGGCGACGGCCCAGGTGCGGCGTCACGCCTATCTGGGCAACGGCCGCTGGGCCGACGACAGCACCGTTTTCGCCTCGGGCCTGCGCAACTCCATCGCCCTGGTCCGGCACCCGTCGGGCACGATCCTGCAAGGCGAGAACTCCGTCGATCTGACCACGCCCGACCATCCCTATGACGAGATCAATGTCCTGCGTCAGGGCGGCCATTACGGCTGGCCCTATTGCGTCGATCTGGCGACGCCCCTGCCGGGCTGGAGCGCGGGCCAGGCGCGATGCAGCCAGCGCGACCGCCCGGTCGCCCTGCTGCCGCCGCACGCCGCGCCGCTGGACCTGATCTATTACGACGGGGCGATGTTCCCCGAACTGCGCGGCCGGCTGCTGATGAGCTGGCACGGCTATCGTCGCGCGGGCGGCCGGATCGTGGCGGCCGAGACGGATGGCGAGGGCCGCCCCCTGACCGATATCGGCGGCCGCTACGCCATCTATCCGCGCGGCGCCCTGTCCTATCCCGCCGGCGCGCCCAGCCTACGCGGAAAGGTGCTGACGCCGGGCTGGGACACGGTCTCAGGCCGTCAGCCGCGCGGCGCGCCGGTCGTGCTGGCCGTCGCCGCCGACGGATCGATCTGGGTCACGGACGACCGAAACCGGGCGATCCTCAGGATCGCCCGGTCGGATAAGACGCCCTAGCTCTTGCGAGCGTCGCGCTTGGCCAGGACGCGCAGGCGAAGGGCGTTCAGCTTGATGAAGCCGGCCGCGTCCTTGTGGTCGTAGGCCTGGACGCCTTCTTCGAAGGTCACCAGGTCCTGATCGTACAGGCTGTTGGGGCTTTCGCGGCCGATGACCGAGACATTGCCCTTGTACAGCTTGACCTTGACCGTGCCGGAGACGTTTTCCTGGCTCTTGTCGATGGCGGCCTGCAGCATCTCGCGCTCGGGCGAGAACCAGAAACCGTTGTAGATCAGCTCGGCGTATTTCGGCATCAGCTGGTCCTTCAGGTGCATGGAGCCGCCGTCTAGGGTGATGCTTTCGATGCCGCGGTGGGCCGCGATCAGTATGGTCCCGCCAGGGGTCTCATAGACGCCGCGCGACTTCATGCCGACGAAACGGTTCTCGACCAGGTCCAGACGGCCGATGCCGTTGTCGTGGCCATACTGGTTCAGGGCGGTCAGGATGGTGGCGGGCGACATGGCCTCGCCGTTGATCGAGACGGCGTCGCCCTTTTCGAAGCCGATCTCGATGACGGTGGCCTTATCCGGCGCGTCTTCGGGGCTGATCGTGCGCTGGTGGACGAACTCCGGCGCCTCGACCGCCGGGTCTTCCAGCACCTTGCCCTCGGACGAGGAGTGCAGAAGGTTGGCGTCGACGCTGAAGGGCGCCTCGCCGCGCTTGTCCTTGGCGATGGGGATCTGGTTCTTTTCGGCGAAGTCCAGCAGGGCCTCGCGGCTGCGGAACGCCCACTCGCGCCACGGGGCGATGACGCGGATGTCGGGCTCCAGCGCATAGTAGCCCAGCTCGAAGCGGACCTGATCGTTACCCTTTCCGGTTGCGCCGTGACAGACGGCGTCGGCGCCGACCTGACGGGCGATCTCGATCTGGCGCTTGGAGATCAGCGGCCGGGCGATGGAGGTGCCCAGCAGATAGTCGCCCTCATACTGGGCGTTGGCGCGGAACATGGGGAAGACGAAGTCGCGCACGAACTCTTCGCGCAGGTCGTCGATGAAGATGTTCTCGGGCTTGATGCCCAGCTTCAGCGCCTTCTCGCGCGCCGGGCCAAGCTCCTCGCCCTGGCCCAGGTCGGCGGTGAAGGTCACGACCTCGGCGTTATATTCGGTCTGCAGCCACTTCAGGATGATCGAGGTGTCCAGCCCGCCCGAATAGGCGAGGACGACTTTCTTGACGGGCTTGTCGGCGGGGGCGGACATGGCGGCTCTTTCAGCAAGGGGCGGTCAGTCGGGGAGTTGACGCGCGCATAAGACCGGGGGTGCGGCGATGCAACCTTTTCCGGGTCGCGCGGGCGAGAACATGAACCTTTCGTCATGTTCCATTTGGTCGCGTTGCCAGGCGGCAGACCGGCGTTATGGTCCCCTCCAACTGCAATCCTGAGGATATCGCATGCGCCGCACTGGCTCTCTCGTCGCCGCCGCCGCCCTTCTGGCCGTTTCAACGCCCGTCTGGGCCTCCGCGGCCGCCGCACCCGCCGCCCAGGCCGCCGGTCAGGCCGCAGCACCCGCCGTCCAGGCCGCGCCCGTGTCGCAGCTGATCAACGAAGTCGACATCCCCTACACCAAGTTCACCCTCGACAACGGCCTGACCGTTCTGGTCCATGAGGATCACAAGGCTCCCGTCGTCGCCGTCTCCGTCTGGTACAATGTCGGCTCCAAGGACGAGCCGACCGGCAAGACCGGCTTCGCCCACCTGTTCGAACACCTGATGTTCGGCGGCTCGGAAAATGCGCCCGGCAGCTATTTCACGCCGATGCGCAACATGGGCGCGACCGACATGAACGGGACCACCTATTTCGACCGCACCAACTATTTCGAGACGGTCCCGACCCCGGCGCTGGAACAGGCCCTGTTCATGGAAAGCGACCGCATGGGCTACATGCTGGGCGCCATCAGCCAGGAGACGCTCGATCTGCAACGCGGCGTCGTTCAGAACGAAAAGCGTCAGGGCGACAACCAACCCTACGGCCTGAACCAGTACAAGCAGCTGGAGGCCCTGTTCCCCGAAGGCCACCCCTATCGCCACTCGACCATCGGCTCGATGGCCGACCTGGACGCCGCCTCGATGCAGACGGTGCGCGACTGGTTCACCTCCAACTATGGCCCCAACAACGCCGTTCTGGTGCTGGCCGGCGACATCACCCCCGCCAAGGCGCGTGAACTGACCGACAAATACTTCGGCCCGATCGCCAAGGGTCCGGTGAACAATCCCGCCCAGGCCTCGGTGCCGACCCTGTCCGCCCCGCTCAGCGAAACCACCCACGACCGCGTCTCGAACGCCCAGGTCGAGGTCAGCTGGGCCGTGCCGGGCATGCTGGACCCGGATTCGGTGCCGCTCAGCGTCGCTGCCTCGGTCCTGGGCGGCCTGGCCTCCTCGCGCCTGGACAATGAGCTGGTGCGCGGCGAGCAGACCGCCGTCTCGGCCAGCGCCGGCAATAGCGCCTTCCACCGCGTCGGCATCTTCGAGATGAGCGCCACGATCAAGCCGGGCGAAGACCCCGCCGCCGTCGAGGCGCGGATGCGCGAGATTCTGAACGGCCTGATCGCGAACGGCCCGACGCAGGACGAGATCAACCGCGTCGTCACCCAATACGCCTCGCGCCGCATCCAGGGCCTAGAACAGGTCGGCGGCTTCGGCGGCAAGGCCACGGCGCTCGCCGAAGGCCAGCTCTATGCCGGCGATCCTGAGTTCTACAAGAAGCAGCTGGCCGCCTACGCCGCCGTCACGCCGGCCCAGGTCAAGGCGGCGATGCAGAAGTGGCTGACCCGTCCGGCCTATACGCTGACCACCCTGCCCGGCCAGCGCGAAGCCTATCAGGAGGCGGCCGCCGCGCCGTCCGGCGCCAACCGCACCCCGGCGCCGGAAATCGAGCGCAAGCCGCGCATGCCCAAGCCCGAGATCGGGCAGGTCGCCAACGTCGACTTCCCGGCCGTCGAGCGCACCCGCTTGTCGAACGGCATGGAGGTGATCTACGCCCAGCGCGACGCCACCCCGACGACGAAGATCGCGCTCGACTTCGACGCCGGTCTGGCCGCCGACGACCGGTCCAAACTGGGTCTGCAGACCCTGATGCTGGACCTGATGGACGAGGGCACCCGCACTCTGAACGCCACGCAGCTGGCCGAGGCGCAAGAGGCCCTGGGCGCCAGCATCACCACTGGCGCGACGATGGACAGCTCGGTCATCCAGCTGTCGGCGGTGACGCCGAACCTGAAGCCTTCGGTGGATCTGATGGCCGAGGTGGTGCGCAATCCCGCCTTCGCCCCGGCCGAGCTGGAGCGCCTTCGCGCCACCCGCCTGTCGCGCATCGCCGCCGAGCGCACCCAGCCGGCCGCATTGGCCAGCCGCGCCCTGCCGGAACTGATGTACGGGCCCAACAGCCCCTATGGCCGTCCGTTCAGCGGCAATGGCGACGAGGCCAGCGTCAAGGCGATCACCGACGCCGACATCCGCGCCGACTACGCCAAGTGGATCCGTCCGGACAACGCCAAGCTGTTCATCGTCTCCGACCGGCCCCTGGCCGAGCTGACGCCGATCCTGGACAGCGCCTTCGGTCAATGGGTCCCGCCCGCATCGGCCAAGGCCGTCAAAGACTTCTCGGCCCCGATCCCGGCCGCGACGCCCAAGATCGTGCTGATCGACCGTCCGCAATCGCCCCAGTCCTACATCATGGGCGGCGAGGTTCTGGGCCTGTCGGGCACCGACGACCTGTTGGTGCTGAACGCGGCGAACAATGTGCTCGGCAACGACTTCCTGTCGCGCATCAACTCGGATCTGCGTGAGACCAAGAGCTGGTCCTACGGCGTCAACGCCTCGGTCAATCCGTTCGCCGGACGCGTGCCCTATCTGATCACCGCCCCGGTCCAGGCAGACAAGACCGGCCCGGCCATCCAAGCCCTGAACCAGCAGTTCAACGACTTCCTGTCGGGCGGCAAGGGCGTGACGCCCGAGGAGCTGCAACGCACGATCAACGGCAACACCCGCCGTCTGGCCGGCAGCTACGAGACCTCCGCCGCCGTCCTGGGCGCCATGCGCTCCAACGCCCTGCTGGGCCGTCCGGACGACTATCCGGAAACCATCGCGGCGCGCACCAACGCCCTGACGGCCGCCCAACTGGACGCCGCCGCCAAGGCCGCCATCGATCCGTCCCGGTTCGTCTGGGTCGTGGTCGGCGACGCCTCGGTGGTCAAGCCGCAACTGGACGCCCTGGGCATCCCCGTCGAAGTCCGCGCGGCAGCCCCCGCCGCCGAGTAGGGCGACGACAGACCCGAACGACGAAGGCCCGGAGAGCGATCTCCGGGCCTTTTCTTTTTGCCGTCATGCTCGGGCCCTGGCCCGACGATGAGGGCCTCTAGTCCAGCGTCGCGCCCGTCGTACGCATGATCTCGGCGCGCAGTTCGGGCAGGCCCAGTCCCTTTTCCGACGACGTCAGGGCCACCACCGGGAAGGCGGCGGGGCGTTTGGAGATGGCCTTCAGGGTCGCGGCCTGCACGGCCTCGCCCTCGCCCTTCTTCAGCTTGTCGGCCTTGGTCAGGACGATCTGATAGCTGACGGCGGCCAGGTCCAGCGCATCCAGCGCCTCCGTATCCACCGATTTCAGCCCGTGGCGGCTGTCGATCAGCAGATAGACCCGCTTCAGCGTCACCCGCCCGCGCAGATAGTCGCGGCCCAGATCCTGGAACTTCTTGACCGTGGTCTTGGACGCCTTGGCCCAGCCGTAGCCGGGCAGGTCGACCAGACGCATCCGGCCGTCCAGGTCGAAGAAGTTGACCTCGCGCGTGCGGCCCGGCTCGTTCGAGGCGCGGGCCAGCTTGTGCATGCCCACCAGCCCGTTGATCAGGCTGGACTTGCCCACGTTCGAACGCCCGGCGAAGGCGATCTCGGGCAGGTCGGGGTCGGGCAGCTGCTCGATCTTGGCCGCGCCCATGACGAAGTTCGCAGGCCGCGCGAACAGAATGCGCGCCGCCTCGATGTCCTCGGGCGTGAACTCGGTCTCGTCGATCACGCCGGCGACTTCTTGAACCGGGCGAAGAACGCATCGATCGGGTTCTCGGCCTTGTAGCGGTGCATGATCACATACTGCTGCAGGATGGTCAGGATGTTGGACCAGGCCCAGTAGATCAGCAGGCCCGCCGCGAACGGCGCCATGATGAAGGTGAACAGCAGCGGCATGAACTGGAAGATCTGGCGCTGGACCGGATCGGCCGCCGGCGGGTTCATCGCCGTCTGCAACCACATCGTCAGGCCATAGGCGATCGCCAGCAGACCCAGGTGCAGCGGGCCGGCCAACAGGCCGCCGATCAGCGGCGCCATCGCCGGATCCCACGGGATCAGGCCGAACAGGTTCCAGATCGACGACGGGTCGCGCGCCGACAGGTCATGGATGAAGCCCAGGAACGGCTGGTGACGCATTTCGATGGTCACGGTCAGCACCTTGTACAGGGCGTAGAAGACCGGGATCTGCAGCAACAGCGGAAGGCATCCGGCGACCGGATTGATCTTCTCGCGCTGGTACAGGGCCATCGTCTCCTGCTGCTGCTTCTGCGGGTCGTCTTTGAACTTCTTCTTGATCTCCTCCATCTTGGGCTGGAGGTTCCGCATCTTGGACATCGAGGCGTAGGCGTTGTTGGCCAGCGGGAACATCACCAGCTTGACGATGACGGTCAGGGCCAGAATGGCGACGCCGAAGCTGCCGACCAGGCCGTAGACGTTCTCCAGGATCCAGAAGATCGGACGCGTCAGGAACCAGAACATGCCCCAGTCGATCGCATAGACGAAGCGCGGCAGGTTCAGGCTCTGCTCATAGGATTTCAGCACCTCGGCGCGCTTGACCCCGGCGAACAGGCGCTGGGTCTCGGTCGCGGTGGCGCCGGGCTGGATGGTGCGGGTGGTGCCCAGGACATTGGCTTCCAGCTGCTGGGCGCCGTTCAGGTCGCGCACGCGGAATTCGGTTTCGACCGCCTCGTTCTGCTGGGGCAGCAGGGCCGCCAGCCAGTATTTGTCGGTGATGCCCAGCCAGCCGCCGGTCGAGGCGTTCTCGATCCGCGGCTCCTTCAACCAGTCCTTGTATTTCTTCTGCTCGGTCCGGTAGTCGCCCGGCTTGCCGAAGGTGCCGATCGCGCCCTCGTGGACGATGTGCGACGAGCCGGCTGCGGGCGGCACGCCCTGGCGCTGGACGCTGCCGTAGGGGGCGATGGTGATCGCCTGCGTGCCCAGGTTCTGGACCGTGTCCTGGACCGAGAAGACGTATTTGTCGTCGACCGAGATCACACGGGTGAAGCGCAGGCCCTGGCCGTTGTCCCAGGTCAGTGTGACCGGCGTCGTCGGCGTCAGCGTCGACCCATTGGTCAGGCGCCAGACGGTATTGGGTCCGGGCACGCCGCCGGCGACATTGGGGCCGGTCCAGCCGAACTGGGCGAAATAGGCGTTCTGCATGCCCTGCGGGCGGAACAGCTCCACCGGCTGGGGCTTGTCCTGAACCTCGCGATAGTCGGTCAGGAACAGGTCGTCGATCCGGCCGCCCTGAAGCGACAGCGAACCCTTCAGCGTGCCGGACTGGATCGGCACACGCGCGGCGGTGCTTAGCGCCTGGCTGCGGTCGGTGACGAAGGTCGGCCCCTGCGGGCTCAGCGCCGTGCGCGCGGCGTTGTCAGCGGTCTGCGACTGCTCGGCCTGGGCCTGCTGTTGCACGGCGCGACGCTCGGCCTGCGGGCGCAGCACGGCGAAATAGTAGATCCCCATGATCAGGACCGAGCACACGATGAAGATGATCGTGTTGCGCGTGTTTTCGTTTTTCATGGATTCTGGCGGTCCTGGCCGGAGGGGGCGCGGGCGTGCGAAGGCCGATCGGCCTTGGGTGTCGCCAGCCTTGTAAGCGTCGATTTCACGTCGTCAAGCAGACGGTCCCACGCACGCTCGGTCGTGCCCATGCGGGCGATGAAGACATAGTCGCTTCCGGGCACGCCATGCTGGGCCAGCATGGCCCGTGCGGCCTCGCGCAGACGGCGTTTGGCGCGGTTGCGCTGAACCGCCCCGCCGATCTTCTTGGTGGCGGTGAAGCCCAGGCCGATATGCGGCGAACCGTCGCCACGCTCCAGCCGCTGGATCACCACCGCGCCGCGCGCCTCGGAAACGCCTTTGGCGGCCGCCAGGAACTGGGGCCGCCGCAACAGACGCTTGATCTGTAAAGGGTCGCTCATGCGTCCAAAAAATCCGGACGCGTAAGCCGCTTACGCCGTCAGGCGCTTGCGGCCCTTGGCGCGACGGCGCGCAACAATCTTCTGGCCGTTCTTGGTGGCCATCCGGCTGCGGAAGCCGTGACGGCGCTTGCGCACGAGTCGCGACGGCTGATAGGTCCGCTTCACGGTCGGCTCCTGACGTTAAAAGGTTGGGCGACGGGGCAAGAGGCGTCCGCCGCAGGAAGGGCGGGCGTATAAGTCGCATGTCCGCGTGAGTCAACGCTCGGACGGCATTTCGGGACGATGAAACGGATGGCGAAACGAACGGCGAAGGAATGGGTCCTGCGGCTGGCGCCGTTGGCGGCCATCGCCGGGCTGGTGATCGCCTTCTTCGCCCTAGGCTGGAACCGCTATCTTTCGATGGATCTGATCCGCGAGCATGGGCTGAACCTGCAAGCCTATGCGCAACAGAACTGGTGGATCGCGCTGGTCGCCTTCATCGCCGTCTATGCCCTGGCGACCGCCTCGACCATTCCAGGACCCGTCTTCCTGACCCTGCTGGGCGGGATGATGTTCGGCCCCTATGTCGGCGCCCTGGCCCAGTCGACGGGGGCCACCATCGGTTCGGTCGTCATCTATTATGTCTATCGCACATCGATCGGTTCGTGGCTGCGCGCCAAGTTCGAGGCCGACGCCGGCTTCATGGATCGGCTGGCCAAGGGCATCGACCGCAACGCCTTCACCACCCTGTTCACCCTTCGCGTGATCCCCAGCGTGCCCTTCGTCCTGGTCAACGCGACGGCAGGGATGATGGCGGTGCCGCTGAGGCCCTACATCATCGCCACCTTCATCGGCCTGTTGCCGTCCACCTTCATCTACACCTGGATCGGGTCGCAGCTGGGCGACCTGCTGCGCGCCGGCGTGCGGCCGGACCTGCCGATGCTGCTGCAACAGTTCTTCTGGCCGTTGATGGGCGTTGTCTTCCTGTCCCTGCTGCTGCCGATCGGCATCAAGCTGTTCCAGATGATCCGCGCCCGACGGATCGGAGCGACGGCGGCATGAGCGCCCTGTTCGACCGGATCGCAGCGCGGCTGAACCTGACGCCGGACCAGGCGAACCTCTGGCGCGAGCGCCTGACCCCGCGCGCGCCCGACGGTCTGTCGGCGCGGCTGCTGCTGCTGACCGTCGCCTTCACCCTGGCGGTCGAGGCCCTGATCCTGGGGCCGAATCTCGCGGCCTTCCATGAGCGCTGGCTGCGCGACCGGCTCCAGGCCGCCGAACTGGCCTCGGTCGGGGTCGAAGCCCTGCCCTATAGCGCGGTCGAGGACGACACGGCCGCCGAGCTGATGCGGATCGGCGGGGTTCAGGCGGTCGCCCTGACGGAGCAAGGCGTTCGCCGCCTGCTGCTTCAGGCCCCCAACCTGCCACGCGCGCCCGAACTGATCGACCTGAGGCGTCAGGACAGCTGGTCGCGCCTGACCGACCCGTGGCGCACCCTGTTCGGGCATCCGGACCGTTCGCTGCGGGTTCAGGCCAAGCCGCGCTATCGCTCGGGCGACTTCATCGAGATCGTCACCCCCGCCCAGCCGCTGAAGCTGGAACTGCGCGCCTTCCTGCTGAACAGCCTTTTGGTGTCGCTGCTGGTGTCGGTGACGGCGGGCGCCCTGCTGTATGGCGGTCTGGCCCTGCTGGTGCTGCGGCCGCTGCGTCGCGTCACCCGTTCGATGGAGCGGTTCGCCGCCGATCCCGAAAGCGAGGCCGAGGCGCCGTCCGACCGTCACGACGAGATCGGCCGCGTCGAGCGCGAACTCAGCCGCATGCAGGAGGAGGTGCGCCATTCCCTGCGCTCTCGCGCCCGTCTGGTCGCGCTGGGCGAGGCGGTGGCCAAGATCAACCACGACCTGCGAAACATGCTAACCTCGGCCCAGATGGCGTCCGAGCGGCTGGCGACCTCCGCCGATCCTCAGGTGGCCAAGGCCCTGCCCCGGCTGGAGCGCGCGCTCAGCCGCGCCGCCGGCCTGTCGCGCAATGTGCTGGAATACGGCAAGAGCGAGGAACCCGCGCCGCAAAAGACCCGCGTCGTCCTGACCAAGGCCCTGACCCTGGCGGCCGAGGACGCCGGGCTGGATCCCGACGGCGTGCGCCTGGTCAAACAGCTGCCGCCCCGGTTCGCCGTCGAGGCCGACCCGGATCAGCTGTATCGCATCCTGGTCAATCTGATGCGCAACGCCCGCCAGGCCATCGAGGCCGATCCGACGCGTCCGCCCGAGCGCCGCGGCAAGGGGGCCATCACCGTCAGCGCCTTTGGTCAGGACGGCTTCTGCGTCGTGCGCATCGCCGACGACGGCCCCGGCATTCCGCCGCGTCTGGCCGACCGCCTGTTCGAACCCTTCGTCAGTTCAAAGAGCTCGGACGGTTCGGGCCTGGGCCTGACCATCTCGCGCGAGCTGGCCGCCCTTCACGGCGGCGACCTGCGGCTGGTCGAGACCGACGGCAAGGGCGCCGTGTTCGAGCTGCGCCTGCCGGGCTGAACCGCCCTATTCCAGGCCGTCGTCGGACACGACGAAGGGCCGGTTCTCCGCCTTGGCCTGGGCCGCGAGTTCTTCCTGAACCAGATGCCAGCGCCGCAGCCGCTCGTAGTCGATGGCGTGCTCGGGCGAGGCGTCCAGCCAATGGCGGAAGTCCTCGATCTGAAGCCGAGCGTCCGCGGCGGTCGTGTCGGGCAGGGCCGGCACGTTCGGCAACTGGCGCGCGACATCCGCAGGAATGGGGAAGTCGCCGGACGCGGTGCTCAGGATCATTGATCTTCTCGGATGGGCTGCGGTCGGGAGAGATCGACCATGACGCGAAGCCGAGCCTTTCGCCACCTTTTCATCGCTGCGGCGTTGTGCAGCAGGATCACAATGGCCAAGCTGCGGCCTCGGGAGAGACAGTCATGATCGTTCGCACCGCCGTCGCCGCCGCCCTGCTGGCCGCCGCCCTGACCGCGCCCGTCGCCGCCCAGACGACGACGGGGCCGGCGCCGGCGACCGCCGACCCGTATCGCGATCAGCGCGCCCTACCCGACCCGGCCGATCCCGCCAGCCGCGACGCTCTGCTGAAGGCACGGGGCGAGGCCTATCACCGCGCCAGCGACGCGCAGCAGACCGAAGAGGAACTGCGCACCACCCGCGCCCTCAATGACGAGATCGCCGCCCAGAACGCCCTGGCCGACAAGACCGACGCCGCCAACCGGCTGGACTACGACGCCGCCCTGGCCCGTCATCAGATCGAGGTCAGCCAGGCCGAGGAACAGGCGCGCGCCGCCGCCGAAACCGCCCGTTTGGCCCAAGAAAAATATGATCGCGACTACGCCGCCTGGCAGGAACAGGTGCGACTGTGCCGCACGGGCTTCCGCCCCGCCTGCACCGCCCGGCCGGCGTGGGTCGAACCGGCGCAATAATCTGGCCAGCTTCGCGACGGCGATCGAACGCCGCTCGCGCGACTAGGGTCAGCCCGCGACCATGCTCATGTCGCGGCGCGCCATCATGCGGTCGAACTCGCTCCAGACACCGTCGGCGCCGTGCCAGTTCCCTTGCGTCGCCGCCTTGGAATATTCGGTGGCGCGGGCCTCGAAGAAGTTGGCGTGTTCGACGCCGCTGAGCAGCGACTGCAGCCAGGGCAGCGGGTTTTCCGTCACCCCATAGACTTCCGGCAGTTTCAGCTGACGCAGGCGCCAGTCGGCGATGAAGCGGATGTATTGCTTGATGTCCTCGGGCGTCATGCCGTTCACCGAGCCCATCTCGAAGGCCAGGTCGATGAACTTGTCCTCCATGTTCACCACCGTCTTGCAGCAGTCGACGATGTCGTCCGCGACCGACTTGGTGACGGCGCCCGTCTCCTTGTTGAAGGCGTGATACAGCTTGATGATGCCTTCGCAGTGCAGGCTCTCGTCGCGCACCGACCAGGACACGATCTGGCCCATGCCCTTCATCTTGTTCTGGCGTGGGAAGTTCATCAGCATGGCGAAGGACGCGAACAGCTGAACGCCTTCCGAGAAGCCGCCGAACATGGCCAGGGTCCGGCAGATGTCGGCGTCGGAATCGACCCCGAACTGGCCCATGTAGTCGTGCTTGTCCCGCATGGCCTCATATTCCATGAAGGCGCCGAACTCACTCTCGGGCATGCCGATGGTCTCGAGCAGCAGGGCGTAAGCCGCGATATGGATCGTCTCCATATTGCCGAAGGCGGCCAGCATCATCTTCACCTCGGTCGGTTTGAAGACCCGACCGTAGCGTTCCATGTAGTTGTCCTGAACCTCGATGTCCGCCTGGGTGAAGAAGCGGAAGATCTGGGTCAGCAGGTTGCGTTCGCCGTCGTTCAGGGTCGAGGCCCAGTCCTTGACGTCCTCGCCCAGCGGCACCTCCTCGGGCATCCAGTGGACCTGCTGCTGCTTCTTCCACATGTCGAACGCCCACGGATAGCGGAACGGCTTGTAGGCGGCCGACGGGGTCAGAAGACCGGCGCGCTCGGGGAGGATGATCGGAGTGATGGCGTTCATCGAACTAGACCTGAGGGCGATTCTGAAGACGCATTCACCATGCGATGCGACGACCCCGGCGCCAAGTCGAATTAGGTCTATTTTGCGATCACAATTTATCGCGACCGCTAGATGTTGTGTCCGTGCCGCACATTCTTGGGGACGGGCCTGGGGATGAAGACGCGCCCGGTCGCTCAGGCGGCTTGGGCGTCCAGGCGAGTTGCGGCCGCGCTCAGCGTCTCGTCGATGGCGGCATAGAGCTTGGCCTGGGTCACCGGCTTGGCCAAATGGCCGTCCATGCCGGCGGACAGGCACCGGGCGGCGTCCTCGGGCATGGCCTCGGCGGTGACGGCCAGGATCGGCGTCTGGCTGGCGGGATCGGCCAGGGCGCGGATCGCGCGGGTGGCGGCCAGACCATCCATCACCGGCATGCGCACATCCATCAGGATCAGGTCGAAAGCCTCGGCCGAGGCGGCGTTCACCGCCTCGCGCCCATCGCACGCCTCGGCGGTGTCGCAGTCGGCGGCCTGCAGCATGATGCGCAGCAGATCGCGATTGGCGGGGTGGTCGTCGACGATCAGAACCTTCATGCGACGGCTGTCCAGCGGCGCGCCACTCTCCGTGTCCACCGGAACCACGACCGGCGCCTCGATCTCCAGGGTGAAGGTCGAGCCCTGCCATTGCACGCTTTCGACGGCGATGGCGCCGTTCAGCCGCTCGGCGTGGCATTTGGCCAGGGCCAGGCCGACGCCTGCCCCTTCGTGGGCGCGGCTCGTGGAGGCGTCCGCCTGTTCGAAAAGGCGGAACACGCCCGCCAGAGTCTCGGCGTCCATGCCGCAGCCCGTGTCCGACACGGCGATCCGCAGTCGATCATCGGTCCGATCGACCGTGACGCCCACGCCCCCGTGAGAGGTGAATTTCGAGGCGTTCAGCGTCAGGTGATGCAGGATCTGGCGCAGACGCCGCATGTCGGTCAGCACCCAGCCCTCGGCGTCCGGCGCGATGTGCAGGTCGAAGGTCAGGCCGCGGATTTCGGCCCACTCGCGCGCCGGCGCCACGGCGTCCTGGATCAGGGCGCGCAGATCGGCGGGCTTCAGCACGACCTCGTCGCCGCCGCGCGAAATCTCCAGCAAGTCCTCCACCAGACGCAGCATGGATTCGCCACATTGGCGCACCGCATTGACCTGGCGATGACCCTCCGCGTCCAGGCTGGTCGAGCGCGACAGCAGGTCGGCATAGCCGGTGACCCCGGTCAGGGGCGTGCGCATCTCATGGCTCATCAAGGCCAGGAAGCGCGACTTCGCCTCGTCGGCGCGCCTGGCCCGGGCCAAGGCGTCCAGCGCCGCCGCCGTGCGCGCCCTCAGCCGCGCCGTCAGACGCCGACGCTCGCTCGACAGGGTGGTGATGGGCAGGACCGACCCGACGACGCACAGCAGGAACAGATGAAACACATTCATCTGGCGCATCACCTCAGGCAAGGCGGCCAGAACCGGGTCGGGCGGCAGGCGGGTCAGCACGACCGGCCCATGCCCGCCCAGCGTGGCGACGCCGCCGATGGCCGCGACCAGCACCACCGCGCAGGCGGTGGTCGGCGGACCCAGCCGGAAGGCCAGAAGGATCAGCGGCGGAAGCACCGCGAACATCACCGGCGCCGATGTCTGGGTGAAAACCCACAGCGTGACGCCGCCGACCAGCACCAGCAGGGCGACCGCCTCGGTCTTCGTGGCCTGGGCGTCGTCGCGGAAACGGTGATTGCGCGCCAGCAGCAGCAGAGACGGCGTGACGATCATCATCGCCAGCAGTTCCATGTCGAACAGGTGATGCATCCGGAACGCCAGCGTGCCCGGCACCTTCCAGCTCATCAGCACCGCGACCGCGCCCGCCAGCAGGGTGCTGATCAAGACGGCCGGCACAGCGGCGAAGACGGCGAAGCGGAACAGACGCCAGGGCCGACGCATGTCCAGCGCGGCCCCGCAGAAACGGCGCGCCAGCACGGCCGCGATGCAGACCTGCGTCAGGTTCAGGGCGACATTGGTGAACATCATCACGCCGGGATCGCCGCGCAAGATGTTGCTGGCCAGGTTGATCGCGGCGCAGGCGAGCATGACGCCGATGGCCTGGCGACGATGAAGCTGAAGGACGGCGGCCAGAAGCACCGCATTGGCCGGCCACAGAACCGTGGCGCCGAACGCATGCATGCTCCATTGGGCGACCGACAGACACAGGGCGAACAAGGCCACATAGGCGTAGGGCGACGGCCCAGCCGCGCGGCCGGCCTCGTGACGGAAAAACCGCCAGCGCCCGCCTTCTGCGTTCACCCACTTCAGTCCCATGACGTAACGGTGACACGCAGGGGTTAAGGATCCCGTAGCGGCCGACCTAGGTAGGATTGCGGAACCGCCGTTCAGCGTCGCCGTTTACTCGCCCTTGCCAGCAAAGGGCCCCAGCCGATGTCAGACGTGATCGCCGAACCGACCTTCGAGCCGCCGGCGGACGCCCTGGCCTTCTATGAAGAGAGCCTGCGCCTGCTGAAGGAGAGCGGCATTCCCTTCCTGCTGTCGGGCACCTATGCGGTCACGGCCTACACCGGCATCCGTCGTCCGACCAAGGATCTGGACGTCTTCTGCAAGCCCGGCGACTACCCCCGCATCCTGGCTTTCTTCCAGAAGCACGGCTATCGCACCGACGTCGAGGACGAGCGCTGGATCGCCAAGGTCTGGAAGGACGAGAAACACTTTTTCGACGTCATCTTCGCCATGTCCAACGGCACCATCGCCGTGTCCGACAGCTGGTTCAGCGAGGACCGGATCACCGTCTATGGCCATCAGGTCCAGATCACCCCGCCCACGGCCCTGATCCTGTCCAAGGTCTTCATTCAGGACCGCTATCGTTACGACGGCGCCGATGTGAACCACGTCATCCTGAAACAGTCCGACGCCATCGACTGGAAGAGCCTGCTGGACCAGATGGACCTCTATTGGGAGGTGCTGGCGGCGCACCTGCTGAACTTCCGCTTCGCCTATCCGACCGAGCGCGACCGGATTCCGCGCTGGCTGATGGAAGAGCTGGTTCAGCGACTGACGGCCCAGATCGATCTGCCGGCGCCGCGCGTGAAGGTCTGTCGCGGCCGGCTGTTCAGCCCGCGCGACTATGTCGCCGACGTCGCCGAATGGGGCTTCGGCGATGTGGTGGGCAAGGGGCTGGAGGAACGCCACGACCCCGTCCACCTGGGCCACTGAAAGGTAAGCCGCCATGACTGACGCCGTCCCCGATCCCCAGACGACCCAGCCCGGCCTGGAGCCCGGCCCCGCCAAGACCCTGCGTGTGGCCGCCGTCGGGGACCTTCATGTCGGCGAGACCACCGAGCATCGCTATCGCGACCTGTTCGAGCGGGTGTCGGACGACGCCGATGTCCTGTGCCTGTGCGGCGACCTGACCAACTACGGCAAGACGCCCGAGGTCGAGCGGCTGCTTGAGGATCTCAAGCTCTGCAAGATCCCGATGGTCGGCGTGCTGGGCAATCACGAGCACGAGTGCGGCCAGCCAGAGGTCGTCACGAAGATGCTGACCGACGCCGGGGTCAAGATGCTGACCGGCGAGGCCTATGAGATCGACGGCGTCGGCTTTGCGGGCGGCAAGGGGTTCGTCGGCGGCTTCGGCCGCTACATGCTCTCGTCCTTCGGCGAGGCTTCGATCAAACGCTTCGTGCAGGAGGCGGTCGAGGACGCCAATCTGATCGAGAACTCGATCCGCATGCTGCGCACCGAACGCTCGGTCGTGCTGCTGCACTATGCGCCCGTGGTCGAGACGGTGATGGGCGAACCGCCCGAAATCCACGCCTTCCTGGGCTCGTCGCGCCTGGCCGAGACCATCGATCGCTACGACAACGTCCGTCTGGTCGTTCACGGCCACGCCCACCGCGGCGGGCCGGAGGGACGCACCACCAAGGGGACGCCCGTCTATAATGTCGCCCTGCCGGTGCTGAAGACCCTTGGCGACAAACCCTATCGGGTCTTTGAAATCTGACCGGACTGTAGGAGGGTGCGGCCGGGGCTGGGATGCAGCCTCGTTCGGGGCCGCAAGGCGGCTCGTCGTGGAGTTTCCGATGCGTCTTCTGTCTTCCGCCGCGGCCGTCGCCGTCCTGGCCCTGACTACCCCCGCCTTCGCCGCCGGTCAGGCCGCCGCCCCTGCCCCTGCGCCCCAGGCCGCTCCGGCGCCCGCCCAAGAAGCGGACAGCCCCGAGGAAGCCGCCTTCGAGGCCAAGGCGGAAGCCTTCCAAGAGCGCATGGAAGCCATGGCCGATGAAATGCAGGCTGCGGCGGCTCAGACCGACAAGGCCAAGGCCAAGTCCGATTTGGACGCCTTGCAGGCCAAGTATCAGCCCGAGGTCGACGCTTTCGCCGAGGAGGTCAACACCTTCGCCACCAGTCAGGGCGCGCCGGCCGAACAAATGGCCATGGCGATGCAGCAGATCAAAGGCATCCCGCTGAAGGCCCGCACCGAGATCGAGGCGGCCGCCTCCGCGCCGGCCGCTGCGCCGACGACGCCGCAGTAAGCCTAGCCTTACCGCGATTTCACTTGAGACGAGGCGGCTGAGGGCGGAGTTTGCGCGGGTCATTCAACGGGAGCCGTCCCATGATCCGCCTGCTCAGCCTGACCGCCGCCCTGGCGCTCGCGCCCCTGTCTTCGGCTCTGGCGCAGAGCCCCGCGACTGCGCCAGAGCCGGCTCCGGCTCCGGCCTCCGCCGAGACCGCCGAGGCCCGGATGGAAGCCGCCGCCGAAGCTTTCGAGGCGCGCATGGAGGCCTTTGGCGAACGGGCCGAGGCGATTTCCGAAGACGAGAGCCTGAGCGAGGCCGAACGCGGTCGTCGCATCGCCGCCCTGTGGTCGGACTATGCGCCCGACGTCGCCGCCTTCACCGCGGAGACGACCAAACACGCCAATGAAATGGCCGCCCAGGCGCTGAAGAACATCGATGTCGACGCCATCGTCGCCGACGCCCTGAACGATCCCGAGGTCAAACAGGCGATGGAGGAGGGGATGCAGAAGGGCATTGTCACCGCCGAAGGCATCGCCCGCAACAGCGCCTGGACCAATCCGACGCCCGAGCAGATGGAGACCTATAGCCTGGTCGCCCAATACGCCCTGGACCAGGCCGCCGACGCCGTCGTCGAGGACGAAGCGGCCGCCGAGGTTCCCGAAGCGCCCGAGGCGCCGGAAGCCCCCGAACCGCCGGCGCCGCCCGCGCGCCCGGCCGCCTGATTTTCTGTCTCCTCCCCATGAAATGGGGAGGGGGACCGCGCAGCGGTGGAGGGGCTCTTCGGATGGCCCAGATGCGTATTGGCGGTGAAGCCCCCTCCGTCACGGCGCAAGATGCGCCGCGCCGCCTCCCCGTGACGCGGAGAGGAGACAGAGCGCCTTGACCGCGCCCGACTAAGCAGCGACATCGCGCCGCATGCCCGCCCTGCCCGTCGATCCGCACCTCTATTCGACCTTCCTCGGCGTCATGGCGGTGATGGCGATCACGCCCGGTCCCGCCAATCTGTTCGCCGTCGCGACCGGCGTTGAAAAGGGCCGCGCCTCGGCCCTGATCGGCGTCTTGGGCATGAACGCCGCGACCCTGGTGTGGTTCGGTGCGGCGGCCCTGGGTCTGGGCGCCCTGGTCAAGGCCTTTCCCGCCGCCTTCAAGGTCATCGCCGTGCTGGGCGCGCTCTATGTCGCCTGGCTGGGGATCAAGGCGCTGCGCGGCGCCTTCGCCACCGCCGCCGATCCCGACGAGGTCGTTGTCAAGAAGGGCCGCAGCGCCCTGATCGACGGGTTCGCCGTCCAGATCGCCAACCCCAAGGCCATCCTATTCTTCACCGCCGTCCTGCCGCCCTTCATCGACGTGAACCGGCCGGTCGCGCCGCAGATGGCGATGTTCGCCATGGCGGCCATCGGCATGGATATGGTGTCGATGAGCACCTACGCCCTGTCCGGCGCCGCCCTGTCGCGCCGCATGCAGCAGCCGCGCTTTCGCAAGGGCTTCGGCGTCTTCGTCGGTCTGCTGCTGATGGTCGCCGCCGTGCTGATCGTTCTCAGGCTCTAGACGCCGCGACGCTTCGTCATACAGTGGTCGGGAACGCCTTCGTTCATGCTCCGTTCAGCCGTCAGAGCGCCCGAATGGGCGATCAAGGAGTTTGATGTCATGAAAACCCTCCCCCTGAAGACCCTGGCGGCGACCGTCGCCGCCGGTCTGGCCCTGGCGGCCTGCGCCACCGCCACCCCGTATCAACCCGCAGGCTTCAACGGCCAGCGTGGCGGCTATGCCGAGCAGCGCTTGGAGAACAATCGTTTCCGGGTCAGCTTCTCGGGCAACTCGCTGACCTCGCGCGAACAGGTCGAACAGTCGCTGCTGCTGCGTTCGGCCGAACTGACGGTCGAAAGCGGCTATGACTGGTTCGCCACCGTCAACCGCGCCACCGACCGCGACACCCGTTTCGTCGGCACGCCCGACCCTTTCTATTCGGGTTATAACCGTTTCTACAGCCCCTACTGGGGTCCGTCGTGGCGCTATTACCGCAGCGGCTTCTGGAGCCCGTGGGACCGTTACGGCCCGTGGGGCGTCAATGATTTCGACGTCCGCCAGGTCGACCGCTTCGAGGCCAGTGCCGAAATCGTCCTGGGTCGCGGCCCCAAACCCGCCAACGACCCCAACGCCTTCGACGCCCGCGAGGTGATCCAGAACCTGGGTCCGCAGGTCACCCGCCCGGCGGCCTGATGCTGAAAGCCCCTCTCCACAGCGTGGAGAGGGGCTTTTTCTTTCATCCCACCCGCGGCGACTTCAGCCGGCGCTTGTTGGAGTGGGTCGCCGGCGCCGTGCCCAGATCTTCCGGCACTTCGCCCTTGAAGTAATAGCGCTGCCAGGCCTCCTTGGCCGCATCCGGATCGCCGCCGGCCAGACGCTGGTTGAAGTCGGTGCGGGCTCGGTTCCAGGCCTCGAACTGGCCCTTCATCACCGGGTTGGATTCCAGCGTGCGGATGATCGGCTGGAACTGCTCGACCTTCTTGTGCTCGATCAGATTGATGAAGCAGAAGGGTTCGCCCTTCTCGAAGGTGATCCGCCCCGGCCGGGTGAAGATCCAGTTCATCGTGAAGGGGAAGGGCAGCCAGTCCGTCTCGATCAGGCCGACCAGGGGCTGGATGCCGTCCTTCACATGGTTGGGTGACCCCGAACACATCATCCCCCAACCCGGCGGCGTGCGGAACAGATATTGCGGATGCATCGTCAGCACCCCGCGCGAGAAGTGCGAGGTGACGAAATGGGCCAGATCGTGCTGGGGCCGATCCGGCGTGATAACGATGTCTTCCTGGCGCGGACCGCCGTTCCACTCGGCCGAGAAGCCGAACGGGCACAGGATTTCCCACCCCGTCGTGTTGGCCATGTTCAGCGGCAGGCAGCGATAGGGGTGGCGGCTGATGAAGGCGTCCATCCAGTTGCGCGACTGGCGACCGGGCACCAGGTCCGGCGGCCGGGCCGTCATCGGATAGCATTCCAGTTCCAGAGGGCGCGTGTTGACGGTATCGACCATGACCCTGTCCTACCGCCCGAAACCCGACGGCTCAACCATGACTGACGCACCCGCTTTCGACCGCGAAACCCTGAGCGTCTGGCTGAAGGCGAACGGCGTGACCCATACGGCCCACGACCACCCGGCCGTCTTTCGCGTCGAGGAAGGGCTGGACCTGAAGGCCGACCTGCCCGGCGCCCACACCAAGAACCTGTTCCTGAAGGACCACAAAGGCCGGCTGTGGCTGATCTCGGCGCGTCAGGACACGGTCATCGACCTGAAGCGCGCCGCCGCCGCCATGGGGTCGGGGCGGCTGTCGTTCGGCAATGAGACGCTGATGTGGGAAACGCTGGGCGTCCGCCCCGGCTCGGTCACGGCGCTGGGCCTGATCAACGACACAGACCGCCGCGTGACCTTCGTGCTGGACCAGCGGCTGTGGGACGCCGACATCGTCAACTTCCACCCCCTGACCAATACGGCGACCACCGCCCTGGATCAGGCGGCCTTCCGGCAAGTGCTGGCGCTGCTGAAGAGGGAGCCGATCGTGGTGGATTTCGGGGCGCTGGCTTGATCTAGAGACTATGGGCGATCCGTAGCTGGAACCGCTGATGCCATCCCAAGGTCAGATCCTTCGCTTCCTAATCTGAGCCAACAGGTAAGTTTCCGTTCTCCTTCCGTTGCGGATAGTCGGCCTAGGCTGCCTAGTATGGATTCGTGAAAGCATGGACAGCGACAGCGTTTTTGGCGTTGCTTCTTACCGCCTGCGCGCCTCACCATCCTCTGTTGGACATCTACCCAGGGCTTCGAAATGTGCCCCAGGATTCGTGGTGTGAAGCAAGAGGTGGGACCCCGACCGAGGTTCTCAAGCCTGACGAGTCCGGCCGGTTGCGGGTTGAGGTCGTCGGTTGCAGCATTCTTCCCCACACATCGAGCGAAAGTGAGAGGCTAAGCATCCGAGATTGGCTAGCCGACCATGCGAAAGAGCGGGACGAACTGCGTAAACTCCCTAACGGTACTGAGCAGAAGTGCCCCTCGCTTGACGATCCGCGCCGCCGCCCCATCTCGTGGATCACTGTCAACGGGCAGACGCGCGGCGGGGGAAGTCAGACGAATTAGACGGTGTTTTTCACGACCACCGTCTGAAATCCCGGCGCGACCTTTTCCCGGCTTGATGCCGACGCATCCCGACGCCATCTGAACCGTTGAACCTGACCGATCTCAGCGCGGACTTCGCCCATGACCCTGCTCGACCCGACCCTGACCCCCGACGCCGCCGGCGACCTGATCAAGGAAGGCACGGACGCCTCCTTCATGACCGACGTCATCGAGGCGTCGAAACATCAGCCGGTCATCGTCGACTTCTGGGCCACCTGGTGCGGGCCGTGCCGGACCCTGGGGCCTGCGCTGGAGAAGGCCGTGCGCGCCGCCAAGGGGGCGGTGAAGATGGTCAAGATCGATGTGGACGCCAACCCGGCCTATGCGGGCCAGCTGCGGGTGCAGTCGATCCCCACCGTCTACGCCTTCGTCAACGGCCAGCCGGTCGACGGCTTTCAGGGCGCCATTCCCGACAGTCAGATCAAGGCCTTCATCGACAAGCTGACCGGCGGTCAGGGCGGCTCCACCGAGACGGCGCAACTGCTCGAGCTGGGCGAGGAATCGCTGGGCCTGAACGACTTCGGCGGCGCGGCCCAGGCCTTCGCCCACGTCCTGTCGATCGAGCCCGAGAACGAAAAGGCCATCGCCGGCATGGCGCGGGTCTATCTGGCGGGCGGCGACCCCGAACAGGCGGCCCAGACCATCGCCATGGCGCCGCAGGACTCCAAGGAGCCGACGGTCCAGAGCGTGCGCGCCCAGCTGGCCCTGGCGTCCAAGGCTCCTTCCGGCGCCTCGGCCGAACTCGAGGCCAAGGTCGCCGCCGATCCGAACGATCATCAGGCGCGTTTCGACCTGGCCGAGGCCCAAAGCGCGGCCGGCGACTTCAAGGGCGCGGTCGACAATCTGCTGGCCATCATCCAGGCCGACCGCGAGTGGAACGATCAGGCGGCCCGCAAGCAGTTGCTGGTCATCTTCGAGGCGGCCGGCCTGACCTCGGACGTGTCTAAGGACGGCCGGCGCCGGCTGTCGTCCATTCTGTTTTCGTGATCCAGAACAAGCGGGCCTCAAGCAGCGCCAAGCGCGGTAGGCCCCAGGAGAAGTAATGCCCCAGGGTTACGTTCGCGCCCTCGACCTGCCTCAGGTGATCCCGGTGTTTCCGCTGGGCGGGACCATCCTGCTGCCGCGCGGACAGCTGCCGCTCAACATCTTCGAGCCGCGCTATCTGAACATGGTGGACGACGCCATGGCCGGCGACCGGATCATCGGCCTGGTCCAGCCCAAGGGCGGCACCCCGGCCCTGCCCGGCCTGTCGCCGGTCGGCTGCGCGGGTCGGATCACCAGTTTCGCCGAGACCTCCGACGGGCGCTATCTGATCACCCTGACCGGCGTGTCGCGGTTCCGCATCGCCGCCGAAATGCCGTCCAAGACCCCCTATCGCCAGGTTCGCGCGGCGTTCGAGGCCTATGAGGATGATCTGGTCTCCCCGCCCGAGGAGCCGGACTTCGACCGCGACGCCTTCCTCGACGCCCTGCGCGCCTATATGGCCCACCGGCTCCTGGACATCGATTGGGAGACGGCCGAGACCGCGCCGATGGAGGCCCTGGTCAACAGCCTGTCGATGGCGCTGCCGTTCGAACCCGCCGAGAAGCAAGCTCTGCTGGAGGCCATGGGCCTGATGCCCCGCGCCGAGGCCCTGACCGCCCTGATGCGCATCGACGCCGCCGACGGCGGTGACGACGCTGCGCCGTCCATGCAATGACGGGCTCAAGTAGCGCGAAGCGCGGTAGCCCCCTAAAGAACTCGCAAATAGCGCCAGCGCGATAGGCCAAGAAAAATGAGTGACGCCTTCAATACGCCCGTCTCCGTCGATCCCCGCCTGCTGGAGGTGCTGGTCTGCCCGGTCACGCGCGGCAAGCTGACCTACGACCGCGACGCCAACGAACTGATCTCTTCGGGCGCCAAACTGGCCTATCCGATCCGCGAGGGCGTGCCGATCATGTTGGCCGAAGAGGCGCGGCAGCTCGACTGACCGCCGCAAGAACACCGAACATCCATTGGCCCGGAGCGCGGCGCGCCCAACGGGCCTCAAGTAGCGCGACGCGCGATAGGCCCAAGAACATGACCCTCAGAGTCGCCATCCAGATGGACCCGATCGAGGCCGTCGACATCGCCGGGGACACCACCTTCCTGATGGCCGAGACGGCCCAGGCGCGCGGTCACAAACAGTGGGTCTATGACTTCCGCACCCTGGCGCTGGAAGAGGGTCGCCTCTACTGCCGCGCCCGCCCGATCACCGTGCGGCGCGAAATCGGCAACCACGTCGACTTCGGCGACTGGGAAAAGCTGGATCTGGCCGAGGACGTGGACGTGATCCTGATGCGCCAGGACCCGCCGTTCGACATGGCCTATGTGACGGCCACCTATCTGCTGGAGACGGTGCATCCCCGGACCCTGGTGGTCAACGACCCGGCCCAGGTGCGTTCGGCCCCCGAAAAGCTGATGGTCACCGCCTTCCCCGGCCTGCAACCGCCGACCCTGATCTCGGCCGACCCTGTCGCGCTTGACGCTTTCCACAAGAAGCACGGCGAGGTGGTTCTGAAACCCCTGCACGGCAACGGCGGTTCGGGCGTGATCAAGCTGCGCGCCGACGATCCCAATCTGGACGCCCTGATCGAGATCCATGCCGCAGGCAGCCGCGATCCGCTGGTGATCCAGAAGTTCATTCCCGCCGTGTCCAAGGGCGACAAGCGCATCCTGCTGATCGACGGCGAGCCGGTCGGCGCCATCAACCGCGTCCCGGCGGCGGGCGCGGTGCGCTCGAACCTGCACGTCGGCGGCACGGCCATGCCGGTCGAGCTGACGCCGCGCGACCTGGAAATCTGCGCCGCCATCGGCCCGACGCTGAGGGAACGCGGCCTGATCTTCGTCGGCATCGACGTGATCGGCGACTATCTGACCGAGATCAACGTCACCTCCCCCACCGGCGCCCAGCAGTTGAAGGCCTTCACCGGCATCGACGCCACGGCCCTGATGTGGGACGCCATCGAGGCCAAACGCGCCGCGCAGGTTGCGTGATCGTCACTTGAATTAGATTTGAGTTCATGGTTCGTTCTCTCGCTCAGGTGGGAGAACGACATGGTCGCGCGGGTTGTCACGGTCGCCTTTGACGGGGTCGAGGCCCGGCGCGTGGACGTCGAGGTCCAGTTGATCGGCAATGACGGGCCCACGATCTTCAACATCGTGGGCCTGCCGGACAAGGCGGTGGCCGAAAGCAAGGAGCGGGTGCGCGGAGCCTTCGCCGGCATCGGCCTGGCCCTGCCCGCCAAACGGATCATCGCCAATCTGGCGCCGGCCGACCTGCCCAAGGAGGGCAGTCATTTCGACCTGCCCATCGCCCTGGCCCTGATGGCGGCCATGGGGGTGATCGCGCCCGATGCGCTCGACGGCTGGGCCGCCATCGGCGAGCTGGGGCTGGACGGCCAGATCGCGCGGGTCGGCGGCGCCTTGCCCGCCGCCGTCGCCGCGGACGCCATGGGCCTGGGTCTGATCTGCCCCGAGGCGACGGGACCCGAGGCCGCCTGGGCCGGCGGCGCCCGCATCCTCGCGCCGCGCTCGCTGATCAGCCTGGTCAACCATTTCAAGGGAACCCAGGTGCTGCGCGCGCCCGAGCCCGGACCGCTGGCGGACGGCAAGGCCGTGCCCGACCTGCGCGAGGTCAAGGGTCAGGAAAGCGCTAAGCGCGCGCTGGAGATCGCGGCGGCCGGCGGCCACAACCTGCTGTTCATCGGCCCGCCGGGTTCGGGAAAGTCGATGATGGCGCAGCGCCTGCCCGGCCTCTTGCCGCCCCTGACCCCGCAGGAGTTGCTGGAGACCTCGATGGTCTGGTCGGTCGCCGGCCTGATCGAACGCGGCGCCCTGACCCGCGATCGCCCGTTCCGCAGCCCGCACCATTCCGCCTCAATGGCGGCCCTGACCGGCGGGGGTCTTCGCGCCAAGCCGGGCGAGGCGTCGCTGGCGCACAATGGCGTGCTGTTTCTGGACGAACTGCCGGAGTACAGCGCCCAGGCCCTGGACTCGCTGCGGGCGCCGCTGGAGACGGGCGAGATCGTTGTCGCCCGCGCCAACGCCCACATCCGCTATCCCGCGCGGTTCCAACTCGTCGCGGCGATGAACCCGTGCCGCTGCGGCATGGGCGGCGCCGGACGCGGGGCGTGTGGTAAGGCGCCGCGTTGCCAGCGCGACTATCAGAACCGCGTCTCGGGTCCGATGTTCGACCGGATCGACCTGACGGTGGAGACGCCGCCGGTCACCGCCGCCGACATGGCCCTGCCCCCACCCGCCGAAGGCACGGCCGAGGCGCGGGCGCGCGTCGCGACCGCCCGCGCCATGCAGGAGGACCGGGTGCGCGAGGCGGGGCTGGACGCCGCCCAAGGCCTGAACGCCCGCGCGTCCGGCGCCACGCTGGATCGGTTCGCCACGCCGGACGAGGCGGGCCGGATGCTGCTGATGCGGGCGGGCGAGGCCGGCGGCCTGACCGCGCGCGGCTGGACCCGCACCCTGCGCCTGGCGCGCACCATCGCCGATCTCGATGGCAGCACCGGCGTTCTGCGTCGCCACATCGCCGAGGCCCTGATCTATCGCCGCACTACCATCGGCGCCGAAGCCGACTTCGACCGCCGCGTGGCGCAGCGCCATGAAGGCTTCGGCCTGCGCGAGGGCGATGACGAGCAGACGCCCTTCCTGCACGCGTGAAGCGCCCGCGTCATGGTGGAGACATCCTTAACCGTCCGCCTCTAGTCTCCGTGCCTGATGGGGAGGCGGTCATGACGCGACGGACGGCGACGAAGCGGATCGAGGAGCGGACGAGCGCGCCCGCCGACCCCGCCCAGCAGTTCCTGCGGCTGATGAGCCACGAGATGCGCACGCCGCTGAACGGCGTGATCGGCATGATCAACCTGTTGCAGCGGACCCGGCTGGACGGCGCCCAGCGCGCCTATGCCGAGAACGCGCGTCAGTCGGCCGAACATCTGCTGGGTCTGGTCAATGATCTGCTGGACTATGCGCGGCTGGAGGCCGGCGCGCTGGAGTTCGACCTGGCGCCCGTTGACCTGGAAGGTCTGGTGCGCGGCGTCGCCGAGTTGCTGAGCCCGCGCGCCCACGACAAGGGGCTGGAGATCGTCTGGTCGGTCGCCGCCGACGCGCCCGACGTGCTGGCGGACGAAGGCCGGCTGCGTCAGGTGCTTTTCAACCTGGCGGGCAACGCCGTGAAGTTCACCGAAACCGGCGGCGTGCGCATTTCGGTCGAGCGCGTCGGCGGCAGCGCGGCGCGGCCGCGTCTGGCCTTCCTGGTCGACGACACCGGCCCCGGCGTCGCGCCCGAGGCGCGTACACGGATCTTCGAGGAATTCGGCCATGCCGACAGTTCCGACGCGGTCCGCCAGGACGGCGCCGGCCTGGGTCTGGCGGTCGTGCGAAAGCTGGCCGCCGCCATGGACGGCTCGGTGAAGGTCGAGAGCCGGCCCGACGGCGCCGCAACCGGCGGGGGCGCCCGCTTCCGCTTCGAGGCCGCCTTCGCCGCCGTCGCGGTGGCGCGTGACAAGCCGTTGCGCGGCCAGATGGTCGCGGTGCGCGCCGTCGATCCTTTCGTCCTGTCGGCGGCTCGCGCGCAGATCGAGGCCTCGGGCGGCGTCGTGGCGGATGCGGCCCCGGTGACCCTGGTCGATCACGCCGACGCCCCGGCGGGCGCGCTGGCCGCCCTGCCTTCGAGCGGTCGCGGCATCGTCCTGCTGAAACCGGCCGAACGCGACCTGATCGCCCGCTATCGCGCCGTCGGCTTCCACGGCTATCTGATCAAGCCCTTGCGTCGCGCGTCCCTGGCCGAGCGCGTCCTGGCCGCCATCGGCGCGGAGGCGCCGGACAAGGCCAGCGCCCACTGCGCCGCCCCGATCGAAGACGACCGCGTCGCCCCCGTGCAGTTCGCCGGCATCCGCGTCCTGCTGGCCGAGGACAATCCCGTCGGCGCGCTTCTGGCCCGCACCCTGTTGCGCCGTGAGGGCTGCACCGTCGAGACGGCCGCTACGGGCGACGAAGCCGTCGCGGCGCTGAAACGCGCGCGCTACGACGTGGTCTTCATGGACATGCGAATGCCCGGCATGGACGGTCCCGCAGCCGCCCGCGCCATCCGCGCGGCGGGTGACACGACGCCGATCCTGGCCCTGACCGCCAATGCCTTCGCCGAGGACCGCCGCACCTGTCTGGAGGCCGGCATGGACGACCATATCGTCAAGCCGCTGGACGCCGAGGCCCTTCGCGCCGCCCTCGCCCGCTGGACGAAGCGCGACATCCGCGCCAAGGTCGGCTGAGTTACAGGCGCCCGCGTTTCCGGCCGCCGCGCCGGAGCCGTGCATGACCGATCAAGCCCATCCCCCCGCGAACGGCAAGCCCGCCGGCCGTTTCGGCGGCCTCGCCGTCTATGGCGAGCGGCGCGTCTTCATCATGCTGTTGCTGGGCTTCTCGGCGGGCCTGCCGAACCTGCTGATCTTCGACACCCTGACCACCTGGTTGCGAGAGAGCGGCCTGACGCTCGAAGTGATCGGCTTCTTCGCCCTGGCCACGCTCAGCTACTCTTTGAAATTCGTCTGGGCGCCGCTGATCGACCGAACCGCCGTCCCGCTTCTGACGCCTCTGCTTGGCCATCGACGCGCCTGGATGCTGGTCACGCAGGGCGTGATCATCTTCGGTCTATGGTCGATCTCGACCCTGAACCCCTCCAACGCCTTGATCGCCGTGGCCGGATTCGCCGCCCTGGTCGGCTTCTTCGGCGCGACCCAAGACATCGTCATCGACGCCTGGCGAATCGAGGCGGCCGACGACAGCCGCCATGGCGCCATGGCCGCCGCCTATCAGCTGGGCTACCGCGTCGCCATGATCGTGGCCGGGGCCGTGCCGCTGGTGCTGGCCGATCTCTATAACTGGAACCTCTCTTACGCGGTGATGGCCGCACTCATGGGCATCGGTATCGCCGGGGTGCTGTTTGCGCCGCGAGAGAAGGCGCACTCGATCCGAGCCATCCCGGTTGGGGACGTCCCCTCGCGACCAAAGCTGGAAATCTTCGAGTGGATCGCGCGTCTGGCGGTCATCGGCGTCGCCGCCATGTTCCTGGGTTCGGGCCTGACGGGACAGTCGGCGCCCTTGAACGCCCTGTTTGGGCTCTTCGGCCTCGGCCCGGACGGCAAGGCTGCGGTCGCAGCAGCGCTGGCGGCGAAGCCGGAGGGCGTCTATCTGCAGTTCGCTCTGGTGCTCATGGGGCTGGCCGTCATGGTCATGGCCTGCTGGCCGCTGCCGGGAACCAAGACGCGGCCGGGCGCCTATCTCGCCGGATCGTTCGGCCAGCCCCTCGCCGATTTCTACAGGCGTTCCTCGGGTGTAGCGACGCTGATCCTGGCGCTGATCTGCGTCTATCGCCTGGCGGATTTCGTGCTGAACATCATGCCGCCCTTCTACATCGACCTCGGCTTTTCCAAGACGGAGCTGGCCGAGGTGCGCAAGGTGTTTGGCGTGGTCATGACCAGTCTGGGCGTGATCATCGGCGGCTGGTCGGTCGCCAAGCTCGGCCTGATCCGCACCATGGTGATCGGCGCTTTCATGAGCCCTGTGTCCAACCTGATCTTCGCCTGGCTGGCGACCCAGGGGCATAGCTTGTCGGCCCTGACCGTCGCCATCGGCGTGGACAACGTCTCGAGCGGATACGCCGGGACCGCCTTGATCGCCTATATGTCCAGCCTTACGTCGATCGGCTTCACCGCGACCCAGTACGCCCTGTTCACATCGTTGTACGCCCTTCCCGGCAAGCTGATTGCGACGCAGTCGGGGCGGATCGTCGAGGCTTCGGCCCGAGCCGCCGAGGGCACCGGGCCTTTCGCTGGCCTGCGGGCGCTGTTCGCCAATCTGCAACCCGGCGTATTGACCACCGGAGCCGCGACAAGCGGCGTGACGCCAGCGGCGCTGGGCGCGGGCTACGTGGCCTTCTTCCTGTACTCAGCGATTATCGGTGTCTTCGGGATCGTCCTGGCCTTCATCGTGGCTTCCAAGCAGACCGCGCTTCAGGCGCGCCAGAAGGCCGCGATGGAAGAGGAAGCTGCGATCGCGGCGACCGAGGGCCAGCCGTCCTGAGGCTTCAGCGCTTCAGAAAACCGCCGATCATGTCGCCCAGGCCGCCCGGCAGTTTGCCAAGCAGGTCGTCGGCGCCGTCGATCTGACCGCTAGGTGTCAGGCGGTCTATGGCTTCGGGCAGAAGACCGGCCAGGGTCTCGCCGGCCTGTTCGGGGGTCACGCCCATCTTGGCGGCGATGTCGGCGATCGGGCCGTGGCCGAGGACGGCCGTGATCTGCTCGGGCGAGATGTTGGCGTTCGGACCCGTGCCGACCCAGGAGCCGATCACATCGCCCAGGCCCGCCTGACCGAACTTCTCGGCCAGTCCGCCGACGCCGCCCTGACCCTTGAGCAGATCGCTCAGACCGCCTGCGGCGTCGTCGCCGAGACCCTTCACCACATTGTCCAGAAAGCCCATCGCCGTCTCCCGAATGATGACGCACCGTAACACCGTCATGCGACGGATACGAGAAAGGCCCGCCGGGATCCGGCGGGCCTTTCCAACATCGGCTTTTGAGAAAGCCTTAGTTCTTGGCGTCGTTGGCGCCTTGCGTGACGGCCGAACCGGCGGCCGAGACGTCGCGGCCGGCGCCGGCGATGGTGTTGCAAGCCGACACGGCCAGAGCGGCGGCGACGATGGACAGGGTGATGATCTTGCGCATGGTTTGAACCCTTGTTGGTATGGTCAAGTTTCGTCGAAACGCCGACCCTGAACTTGGGTTGCATCAAGCGACGCCGTGTCGAAGATTTTGCTGTCGGCGTGTCCGATCGCCGCAACGGCGGGGCATTGAGCGCTTGCGCCGCGCACACGCGACCCCGAAGGTGCGCCCCTGTTTCACGAGGGGTTGTTCATGCGTCGTCTTCTGATCTCGTCCGCCGCCATGATGGCGGTGCTGTCCGCCGCTCCCGCGCTGGCGCAGACCTCCACCCCCGCACCGACAGCCGCAATCGAAAGCGAGGACGCGCGGCTGAACGCCTTCTTTGAACAGGCCTTCCAGGCGCGGATCGCGCTGAGCCCGCAGCAGATGACGTCGCTGGGCATCAAGACCGACTACGACAAGCTGGACGACGTGTCGGACGCCGCCGCCGACCGGGCCCTGGCGCTTCAGGAGGCGCAGCTGGCGCAGATGAAGGCCCAGTTCGATCCGCAGAAGCTGGGGCCGCAGGCGGCGCTGTCGTGGCGGATGTTCGAATATGGCGTCCAGCAGGCGCGGCTGTCGAACCAGTGGCGCGACTGGGGCTTTCAGTTCGCCGCCAACGGCAATCCGACGACCAGCCTGCCGGTCTTTCTGATCAACAACCACCGGGTCTCCAGCGTGGCCGACGCCGAGGCCTATGTCGCGCGGATCAGGGCCGCCGAGACGCAGATGGATCAGGTGGCCGAGGAACTGCGTCAGCGCGCGGCGGCGGGCGTCGTCTCGCCGCGCTTCGTCTTCGCCCCGTCCATCGCCAACACCCGCAACGTCATCACCGGCGCGCCGTTCGACGACGGGGCGGACAATCCGGTATGGGCCGACTTCAACAAGAAGGTCGCGGCCCTGGAAACCGATCAGGCGACCAAGGACCGGCTGCTGTCGGAAGCCCGCGCCGCCCTGACCGGCCCCTACAAGGCCGGGTTCGAGACCGTGCTGACGGCCCTGGCCGAGGTGCAGCCCAAGGCCGACAGCGACGCGGGCGTGTGGCGCCTGCCGCAGGGCGAGGCCTATTACAACGCCCGGCTCCAGCTCTCGACGACCACCGACCTGACCGCCGACCAGATCCATCAGATCGGTCTGGCCGAGGTCGCCCGCATCCAGGCCGATATGGAGACCATCAAGACCCAGGTCGGCTTCACCGGCTCGCTGCAGGACTTCTTCACCTTCCTGAAGACCGATCCACGGTTCCAGTATCCGAATACGCCCGAGGGCAAGGAGCAGTATCTGACCGACGCGCGCGGCTTCATCGCGCAAGTAATGGCGGCGGCGCCGCAGTGGTTCTCGACCCTGCCCAAGGCGGCGCTGGAGGTGCGGGCGGTGGAGCCGTTCCGCGAGGCGACGGCCTCGATCGCCTTCTACAACTCGCCCGCGCCGGACGGATCGCGGCCGGGCATCTACTACGTCAACCTGTCGGACATGACCCAGGTTCTGAAGCCGCAGATCGAGGGCATCAGCTATCACGAGGGCGCGCCGGGCCACCATTTCCAGATCGCCTATGCGCAGGAGATCGAGGGCCTGCCGCGTTTCCGTCGGTTCGGCGGCTACGGCGCCTATGCGGAAGGGTGGGGGCTGTACGCCGAACAGTTGGGCAAGGAGATGGGCTTCTATCAGGACCCCTATTCCGACTTCGGCCGGCTCTCGACCGAGCTGTGGCGCGCGGTGCGTCTGGTGACCGACACCGGCCTGCACGCCAAACGCTGGAGCCGCGAACAGGCGATGGACTATTTCCGTCAGAACTCCCTGCTGTCCGAGCGCGACATCGAAAAGGAAGTCGAGCGCTACATCACCAATCCCGGCCAGGCGACCAGCTACAAGATCGGCGAGCTGAAGATCGAGGAATTGCGCGACCGGGCCAGGACGGCCTTGGGCGACCGGTTCGACATCAAGGACTTCCATGCGGTCGTGCTGGGTTCCGGCTCGGTGCCGCTGGACGTGCTGGAGGATCAGGTGGACAGCTGGATCGCGGCAGGCGGCGGGGCGCCGAAAGCATGATCGACGGCTATGAGTTGACGGCCGAAACGCCTTCGGTCGCCGATTATCTCCGCCTCCGGATCAACGCCGGCCTGAGCCCGAAAGCTGAGGCGAATGCCATCGCCGGCCTGCCGCATACCTGGTTCGCCGTAGTAGTGCGCCATGACGGTCAGGCGGTCGGCATGGGGCGGATAATTGGCGACGGCGGTCTTTTCTTCCAGATCGTCGATATGGCCATCGAACCCGCACATCAGGGGCGCGGCCTGGGTAAGGCGATCATGACGGCCTTGGTGGATCGGCTGCGCAGTCACGCGCAGGGCGCCTACGTCAGCCTGATCGCGGACGGAGAGGCGAACCGACTGTATGAACAATACGGCTTTGCGCCGACCATGCCGAAATCCATCGGCATGGCGCAGGTGATCCGCTGACGCGCATTTCCTGCGCGTTTGGTGTAAGAGCCGCCGCCATGCCGTTCACCGCCACCGTCCTGACCATGTTTCCCGAGGCCTTTCCGGGCCCGCTCGGGGTGTCTCTGATCGGCACGGCTTGGCGCGAGAAGGGCTTGTGGAGCCTGGAAACGGTTGACATTCGCGCCTTTTCCACAGATACGCGCGGCTTCCTGGACGACACCCCTGCGGGTGGCGGCCCGGGAGCTGTGCTGAAGGCGGACGTTGTGGCCCGGGCGGTGGATAGCCTGCCGGGACCCAAGCGGCCGCTTTTGTACATGAGCGCCAGGGGTCGACCCCTGACCCAGGCGCGCGTCAAGGAATGGGCGAAAGCCGACGGGATCGTCGTGCTGTGCGGCCGTTTCGAGGGGGTGGATCAGCGGGTGCTGGACGCACGCGGGTTCGAGGAGGTCTCGGTCGGAGACGCGGTTCTCGCCGGCGGCGAGGCGGCGGCGATGGTCGCGATCGAGGCGTGCGTAAGACTGATCCCCGGCGTGCTCGGCTCAGGCGACAGCCTGTCGTCCGAAAGCTTCGAGGATGGGCTTCTGGAACACCCGCAGTACACGCGACCGCGGACGTTCGAGGGGCTTGAGATACCCGAGGTGCTGCTGTCGGGCGATCACAAGAAGATCGCGGGATGGCGCGAGGCGCAGCGGGAGACGACTACGCGGGAGCGACGGCCGGACCTCTGGCAGGCGCATCTCGCCAACTCACAGCTAAAGGGCGCAAAGCCCGAGGAGAAATGACATGAATATCGTTCAACAGCTGGACGCCGAAGAAAAAGCCCGCGTCTTGGGCGAACGCAAGATTCCGGAATTCCAGCCCGGCGACACCCTGCGCGTCAACGTGAAGATCAAGGAAGGCGAGCGCGAGCGCGTTCAGGCCTTCGAAGGCGTTTGCATCGCCCGTGACGGCGGCGGCATCAGCGAAACCTTCACGGTCCGCAAGATCTCCTTCGGCGAAGGCGTCGAGCGCCGCTTCCCCATCCTGTCGCCGAACATCGAGTCGATCGAAGTGAAGCGCCGCGGCGTCGTGCGTCGCGCCAAGCTCTATTACCTGCGCGATCGTCGCGGCAAGTCGGCCCGTATCGCCGAGCGCCAGACGGTTCGCCCCGCCAAGGGCGTCGTCGTTCCGGAAACCGGTTCGGCCGCCAAGACCGAAGAAGCCTAGGCCATTTTATGGTGCGCTAACGCGCTTCGCGCTTCTTGAGCGTGGGCCAAATGATCAAATGACGAAGGCCCCGGCGGTGACGCCGGGGCCTTTTTCTATTCCGTCAGTCCGGGATTACTGCGGGAACAAGGGATTGGCCGCGTCGCGCTGGCCTTCGAGGCTGTGTTTCAGGGCCTCCATCTGCTCATGCTCGGTCTTCACCGCCGCATAGGCGCGCCGGATCGTCTCGCGCGTGGTGGCGGAAATGCCGGTGTCCTCCAGCGCCTTTTCATATTTGTTGGCGATGAACCCCTCGCCCGAGTTGATCGAACCGACGACGGAATCGTCGTTGCGCAGCAGGGCGTGTTTCACATCCAGAAATGCGCGATGCGCCTTGGCCAGGATCGACCCATCGGATTCCGGATCGCCGCCCAGGCCGCGCACGGCGGCCGACAGATCGTCGACGACCTGCTGGCGTTCGCTGCTGCGGCGCTCGAACAGGGTGCGGTAGTGCGGGTCTTGCGTCTGTTCGGCGGCTTCGCGATAGCCGTCCGCGCTGTCCAGCGTCGTTTCGATCAGGCCGTTCAGAACCTTGATGTCGTGGGCGTTGGGGTTGCTCATCTCGTCCATTCCTTCCGCTGTTGCGGTCAAACGGCGAAATGGCCCGGCGCGGCGATGGTTGCCGCCTGCGACATCAAAGTTTGGTGCGAAGCGACCACAGCTCGGGGAAGCAGCGCTTGGTCAGGGTCGAGGCCAGATAGGCGGCGCCTTCGGTTCCGCCTGTGCCGCGACGCCGCCCGATGATGCGTTCGACCGTGACGACATGCTTGTGCCGCCAGGTCAGCAGGGCGTCGTCCAGATCGACCAGCTTCTCGGCCAGCTGATACAGCACCCACCACCGCTCCGTGTCGCGATAGACCTCCAGCCAGGCCGCCTCGACGTCTTCGGACGGTGCATAGGGTTGGGTCACGTCGCGGTTCAGCACCTCGGCGGGTACCGGCAGACCGGCCTTGGCCAGTTGGGCCAGAGCGTCATCGTAAAGGCTGGGCGCGGCGATGGCGGCCTGAAGCGCGGCCAGGGCCTCGGGGCGGTCTTCGTGGAACTTCAGGAAGCTGGCGTCCTTCAGGCCCAGCATGGTTTCGAAACGTCGGAACTGGTCGCTCTGGAAGCCGGACGACGATCCCAACGACCCTCGGAACCGCAGATAGTCCGACGGCGTCATCGTCGACAGAATGTCCCAGCTGTGAGTCATCACCGCCTGGATGCGGGAAACGCGCGCCAAGCTCTTGTAGGCCGGGACCAGTTCGCCGGCGCGCACCATCGACTGGGCCAGGGCCGTCTCATGCAGGATCTGCTTGAGCCACAGTTCCTTGGTCTGATGGATGACGACGAACAGCATTTCGTCGTGCTGGTCCGACAGTGGGTGCTGGGTCGAAAGCAGGTCGTCCAACGCCAGATAGCCGGCGTAGGTAATGTCGCTGGATTGGGTCATGCCCGCCTATCGCCCGCGATGGCGGGCGGTGCAAGCTTAGTGCTGGCCTTGGGCCGAGACGTTGGCGGCGATCTGACGGCCGGCGTCGAAGGCGTCGCGGGCGCCTTTGTAGATGAAGCCGTAGGTCGGATAGACCGTCGTGCCCAGATCGTTGATCGGGTTGTACCAGACCTTGACCTGCGACCAGTCGTTGGAGGGCGAGACGTCGACGACGGTGACGTTCTCTTCTACCTTGCCGCGGCTGCCGCCCCAGTTGGCGTGGGTCACGCGCACGACGCGGTCGGTCAGGATGTCGGAGACGACGGCGACGTGGCCCCGGCTCATGCGGCCCTCGGGACGGAAGACCAGAACCGAGCCGGTTTCCGGGGCCTTGCCGGTTCGGAAGTTGGCGGCGGCCTGACGCCACCAGGTCCAGGCGTCGCCGAAGATGTTGATGCCGGAAAACATGCGCGCGAAGGTCACGCACTGCCAATAAGGCTCATCAGCCTTTGCGGTGGAGGGAACGGCGCCCAGCGCAAAAAAACCGAGGGTCGCCGCAACTGCGGCGGCTTTGAGCCGTTTCAGCATGCTTGGGGTATCCCGACCCGCCTTTGGAAGCGCCCTTTAGGCCACGGGATCACGCCCTGTCGCAAGTTGTTTCGGCATATCGCCGTGCTTCATATTTCCTTCTGAAACCTTGTCGTGACGCTTGGCGCGCTTGTCGGCCATGTCCCTGAGAGCCTTGCGCGCCGGGCGTTCGACCAGATGATAGGAGACGGCGGCGACAACCGGCAGCAGGGCCAGGATCGCCAACCACACGAAAATTTGAAGCTGCTTATCCGGCGCGTCGAACAGTTTCGCGGCCAAACCGACCGCCAGAAGCTTCCACGGCACGCAGACCATATAGACCGAATAGCTGATCTCGCCGAGGTAGACGGCAGGCTTTGATGCCAGCCATCCGGCGCGTTCGTTCGGCAGCGAGGCCAGCGACAGGATCAGGGCGCCGGCCAGCAGAACCGTAACGCCATCCCATAGGCCGAGCGCGGCGCTGAGCACCATCAGGCCGAATGAAACAGCAGCGCACAGCCACGGCGCCTTCAACGGCGCGCGGCGATAAATGAGATAGAGGGCGCACCCCAAGGCGAAGCACGGCACGATCCTGAGCGCGCCCCAGCGGATCGTCGCCTCGGTCAAGGCGAAGCCGGCCAGTTGCTCAAACGCGAAATACAGGATGACGAGGAAGGCCGCCGCCCCGACCACCGCCGCGATCGGCCGATGACGCAGGCGCCAGAAGACGAAGGCGAACAGCGGGAAGCACAGATAGGCGAACCACTCCGCAGAAATGGACCAGGACGGATGGTTCCAGCCCGCGACCGGCGCCAGCCCCCAAGCGTGGACCATGAAGAGGTTGGCGGGCAGCGACGCCCAACTCAGCACATTTGCATCGACGCTCATGCCGGCGAAAAGGGCGGCGGCCGCCAGCAGCCCCACGCCGATCAGCGTGGCGATGTGCAGCGGATAAACGCGCGCGATCCGCGCCCACAGGAAGCCGCGGTACGAAAACCGCTTCTCGCCCGCCGCCGCCAGATAGACGTGGCTGAGGATGAAGCCGGACAGGACAAAGAACAGCTCGACACCCAGATAGCCCTTGGCGACGAGGCCCGACTGACCCGCGCCCGCCAGGTTTTCCCAGAAGCTGTAGACGGCGACCCACATGGCCGCGCCGAAGCGCAGGGCGGTGATGGGGCGAAGATCGGCGGGCGTCTGGACGGGGGTCATGGTCTCACCTTGGCACGTCAGCCTTTTCGAACCGTGAAGGCCCGCAAAGGTTGTGCCCGGGCGGTTCTACCCTGCCCACACCCCGTGGAAGCCGGCCGGCAGGGCCACGTCCGCCTGCCAGGTCGCGACCGGGCCGTCCTCGATCCGCGCCACGTCGAAGACGTGCAGTTCGGTGCGCCCATCCTTCAGATTGACCGACGGTCCGACCAGCCAGGCGTCGCGTTCCGCCGTCGCGCCGGGCTTGGGTACGAAGACCGCCTCCTCGACCACCTGATGCACGCCGAACTCGAAGGCGTGCGAGCGACCGCTGTCCCAGTCGTGGACCGCCAATCCTGTCGGCAAGGGCCGGCCGCGCGTCTCGCCGGAGGTATGGGCGGTCAAACTGCGCTTCAGCCCCGCACGGCGCGGATCGGCTTTCGGGAATTCACCCACGACATCGCTGTAAGTCATGTCGGCGCGCCCATCTGGCCGCAGGGTGATCAGCGCCAGTCTCGCCGGATCGCCCGGAACGACCCCATGCCCGTCCACCAGAACCCGCGCACCATCGACCGCGAAGCGCGGATCGCCGCTGGCGGCGACATCGAAGCGGATCGTGCCGTCGCGCTCGGCCCAGGCGTCGCCGAGGTGGAAGTGGAAGAAGCCCGGCAGTTCATAGAGGCGGCGCCTGGACAGGTCGTCCTTGTCCAGCACCAGGACCTGCGTCCCCATCTCGGGTCTCCAGGCCAGACCTGCGGTCACCGGCATGGCGTGGGTCGCGAACACCCAGGGCTGGAGCACCAGAATCACGTGCCTGTCCGTGGCGGTGAAGTCGTGCATATAGCTGGCGCGCGGCAGGGGCACGACCTGGGCGTCGCTCAGGCTGCGATCCGGGCGCAGATGCCAGATGACGGCCTGACCGCCCGCCGATCCCACGTTCCAGATCGAGCCATCGGGGGCGTAGCGCGGATGGGCTTGGAACGGCATGCCTTTCAGGTCATCCCGCAGAGTGATGAAATTGCGCGTCGATAGGTCAGACGCCGACAGGGCCAGGGGCGATCCCGCCTCCCACAGCGCCCAGACCTGATCGCCGGCGACCATGACGGCGGTGTTGGCGGCGTTGGCGTCGTCGTTCGAGCCGATGCGGGCGCGCGCGTCGCCCTTGGTGCCGAAACCCGGCGTGACCACGGCCCCCAACTCCGTCTCCGTGCGGCGCTTGGGCGTGTCGGCGAACCGCGCTTCCAGCGTCGCCTGGCCGTCCTGGATGCGGAAGGCGCGCATCATGCCGTCGCCGTCGAACCAGTGGGTCGCCGATCCACCCGGCCGCCGGAACTTGGCCGGTCCGTTGCGATACAGCGCGCCCTGCAGCCCGGTCGGCGCCCGGTCGTGGACCAGGCGCATCGTCCGGCGCGCGATGTCGCCTTCGACGTCCTGGGTCGCCAGGGCCCAGTCGGCCTTCGTCGCGGCGACGGCGTCCAGGGCGGCGGCGGCGCGGACCATTTCAGGCGTAGCCACGGCGGCGGACAGCGCAGCGGCGCCCATCAGGAAGGAACGGCGGGAAGGGATCATGATCGAACTCCGGCTTTCGTCGCTTACTTCAGGTCGATCGACTGGGTCGTCGCGCCGGCGGCGGCGAACTTGGCGCGCTCCCAAGACGCCGGACCCATGTTGCCGACAGCGTTGTTGGAGAAGGCGAACGGCTCGACCGGCATGCCGAAGGGATTGGTGTTCATCTTGCCGTCGCCGTTCAGGTCGTGGAAGGCGCGCACCGCATAGTCGCCGTCAGGCAGGCCGTCGAAGGTGATGCTGGTCTGGCCGCCGGCGACATCCAGCATGGCGACCTGGGCCGGCTGGCCCTCGCCGCCATAGTTGGCCTCGCTGTTGAAGACGGCGACCATGATCTGGCCCTGGGGCGCCGCACTCGGGAAGGCGACGGTCAGGTCGGCGGCGAAGGCGGGCGCGGCCGGCGCCGCAACGGTGAGGGCGGCGGCGAGAGCGAGAATTGGAGCGATGGCGGCGACGGTCTTCATGACGGCGTGTCCTGTGTCAGCGAGAGGACCGACGACCGGCCCTCGATGACCAGACCGTGCCGCCATCCCCTGGCCTCCGCCACCGCGCTTGCGGCGATGCACGGTCGCCGTTCGCGAATGAACAGGCATGGGCGTTGGCGAAGCGCGAACGCACACCGCCGAGCGCGTCGTGTCCGGACTGCAAAAGAAAAGGCCCGGAACCTGAGTTCCGGGCCTTGGTCTCTTCGTGCTCGCGACAGGAACTAGTCCAGCGTGCGCTTGATCTCTTCGACCGTGAAGCACTCGATGTAGTCACCTTCCTTGATGTCCTGGAAGCCCTGGAACTGCATGCCGCACTCCTGGCCCGAAGGCACCTCGTTGACCTCGTCCTTGAAGCGCTTGAGCGTGTTGAGCACGCCCAGTTCCAGCACCACCACGTCGTCGCGGATGATGCGGACGCGCGCGCCCTTGCGAACCACGCCTTCGGTGACGCGGCAGCCCGCGATCTTGCCGATCTTGGAGATGTCGAAGACCTGAAGCACCTGGGCGTTGCCCAGGAAGGTTTCGCGTTGCAGCGGCGCCAGCATGCCCGAAAGCACGCCCTTCATGTCGTCCAGCAGGTCGTAGATGATCGAGTAGTAGCGGATTTCGACCCCTTCGCGCTCGGCCAGATCGCGCGCCTGTTTCGAGGCGCGGACGTTGAAGCCGAGGATCGGCGCGCCGGCCGACTTGGCCAGATTGACGTCGCTCTCGGTGATGCCGCCGGCGCCGGAATAGACGATCCGGGCGCGGACCTCGTCGTTGCCCATCTTCTCCAGCGAGGCGGAGATGGCTTCGCCCGAGCCCTGCACGTCGGCCTTGATGACCACCGGCAGTTCGCTGATCTTCTTGGAGCCGAGCTTGGCCATCATGTCGACCAGCGACACCGAGCCGCCCGAGACCTGGGCCTTCTCGCGCTTCACCCGCTGACGGTATTCGGTCAGCTCGCGAGCGCGGGCCTCGGAATCCACCACGGCGAAGACATCGCCGGGCGACGGCGCCTCGTCCAGACCCAGGATCTCGACCGGAACCGACGGACCGGCTTCGGTCAGCTGCTCGTTGCGTTCGTTCAGCAGGGCGCGAACCTTGCCCCACGAACCGCCGGCGACGACGATGTCGCCGCGCTTCAGCGTGCCGCGCTTGACCAGCACGGTGCCGACCGGACCGCGACCCTTGTCTAGCTTGGCCTCGATGACCACGCCCTCGGCCGAACGATCGGCGTTGGCGCGCAGGTCCATGACCTCGGCCTGGATCAGGATGGCTTCCAGCAGGCCGTCGAGGTTCATCCGCTCCTTGGCCGAGACCTCGATGATCTGGGTGTCGCCGCCCAGGCTTTCAGCGATGACTTCGTACTGCAGCAGCTCGTTGACGACCTTCTGCGACGTGGCGCCGGGCTTATCCATCTTGTTGACTGCCACGATGAGGGGCGCGTTGGCCGCCTTGGCGTGTTGGATGGCTTCGATGGTCTGCGGCATGACGCCGTCGTCGGCGGCGACGACCAGGACCACGATGTCGGTCACATTGGCGCCGCGCGCCCGCATGGCCGAGAAGGCGGCGTGGCCCGGGGTGTCCAGGAAGGTGACCTTCTGGTCGTCCGGCAGGCGAACCTGATAGGCGCCGATGTGCTGGGTGATGCCGCCGGCTTCGCCGCCTGCGACGTCGGTCGTGCGCAGGGCGTCGAGCAGCGAGGTCTTGCCGTGGTCGACGTGGCCCATGATGGCCACGACCGGCGCGCGGGTGTCGGAGGCGTCCGCATCGTCGGCCTCGCCCAGGAAGCCGGTTTCGATGTCGGATTCCGAGACGCGCTTGACGGCCATGCCGAACTCTTCGGCCACCAGTTCGGCGGTGTCGGAATCGATCACATCGTTGATCTTCATCATCAGGCCCTGCTTCATCAGGAACTTGATGATGTCGACGCCGCGCACGGCCATCCGGTTGGACAGCTCCTGCACGGTGATGACGTCGGGAATGACGACTTCGCGCGGACGGTTGGGCGCATCGGTCGAGCCGCCCTTGCGCTTTTCCTTCTCGCGTTCGCGGGCACGGCGGACCGAGGCCAGCGAGCGCATCCGCTCGGCGGCGTCGCCGTCGCCGACCACCGACTGGATGGTCATGCGGCCTTCACGGCGCTTGGGCTCGCCGCGCGTGCGGCTGACCGCCTTGCCGGCGTCGGAGAAACGCTTCTCGCGATCGTCGTCACGACCGGCCGGACGACCGAAGCCGGCGCCGGGCGCACGGGCCGGACGCAGAACATTGGCCTCGGCCGGCGGGGCGTTCGGGGCGGCGCGACCGCCGGGGCCGGTGCGAGGACCGCCAGGACGCGCGGCGCCGGGCGCCGGACGCGGGTTCAGAGCCGAATAGCGAACGGGCTCGGCCGGCTTGGCGCCTTGCGGACGCTGGCCGCCAGGGCCCGAACGGGCGCCCTGCGGACGGTCGCCTTGCGGGCGATCGCTCTGCGGACGGTCCGAATAGGCGCGATCGCCGCCGCCCATCGCCTGCTCGCGGGCCGAACGACCGCCGAAGGCCGGACGCTCGGGCGCAGCGCGCTGGGGATTGCCGGGCTTGGGCACGCGCTGGCCGAAGTTGACCACCGGACGGGCCGGAGCGGCCGGACGGGCGGGAGCGGGTGTCGGAGCCGGCGCGGCGGGCGCGGGGGTCGGCGCAGCCGCGACCGGCGCGGCAGGCTTGGGCGCGGGCTTGGCCGGGGCGGCGGGCGCAGCAGCCGTCAGCTTGGCGGCTTCGGCGCGTGCGGCTTCTGCGGCGGCCTTGGCGGCGGCGGCTTCGTCACGGGCGGCCTGTGCGGCGCGCTCGGTGGCGGCGGCCTGCTCGCGGGCGGCGGCGTCTGCGGCGGCCTTGGCGGCGGCTTCGGCTGCGGCCTTGGCGGCGTTCGCTTGGGTGGCCAGGGCGATGGCGCGGCGGCGCGCTTCCTGCTCCTCCGCCGACAGGGCGCCGCCGGCGGGTTGCGACGGACGCGGACCTTGCGGACGCGGGGACTGCGCAGCCTGTTGAGGACGCGCGACATCGAAGCCCTGCGGACGTTGCGGTCCGCCGGCGCCGGCGCGGCGCTTGGTCTCGACCACCACCGTCTTGGATCGGCCATGGCTGAAGCTCTGCTTCACGGTGCCGGTCGGCACCGATCCCACAACGCGCGGCTTCAGGCTCAGCGGAGCACGCGGCCCCGTCTGGGACGGCGTGCCGCCCGTGTTGCCCTGGCCTTGGTTGGTCTTGTCGTTTTCGTCGCTCATCCGGTCGCTTTACTCGGGGCGGAAAGGCCCGCCGTCCTCATCTAATACCCATGAACGACCGTGAGCCCGTCTCCGCCCTTGGAGACAGGCCCTCGGCCGCTAAAATCCTCAGCTCGCCCCACCTTCATCAAGGTCAGTCGGGGGTGCTCCCGCCGATCCGTCCTCGACACTGGAAACGTCCCAGTGAGGGGGGCGAAGCGGCCGAAATCCAGCCAGTCGTTCGACCTCGATGGTCCACCGATCGGCGCGTCCGCCCGCAAGCAGGACGGCGTGTATCGCATTTTCCAGCCCAAGGGCCAAACTCAAATCGTCCGCCGTGAACGCGCCGCAGATCTTGGCGGTCTGATGACGGGCCAGGGCGAGGATCTTTCCGCGCCCGTCGGCCGAGCCATCGGCGGCTTCCAGCACCCAAGCGGCCTTGCCTGCGCGCAGGCTCGCCGCGGTTTTTTCGAAGCCGGATATAAGAACGCCTTCGCGTCGGGCAAGACCCAGCTGGTCGAGACAGCGCCTTGCCAGCAGCCGTTCGACGACATCGGCCAGGTCGGCCGGGGCGGTCAATTTAGTCTTGGCCGCGCGGGTGAAGCCGTTCTTCTTGACCGCCGCCTCGACCGAGGCGCGGCTGGCTTCGACCCACAGGCCGCGTCCGGGCAGTTTCCTGCCCAGGTCGGGGACCACCTGGCCATCAGGCCCGGCGACGAAACGGATCAGGCGAGATTCGTCCATGACCTCGTGAGAGACGAGGTCCCGGCGTTCCCTATCGATCGTTGCGTCGCGCAAACTCATATGTGGCCAGGTCTCCCATCACGCGTTCGACGGTTCGGCGTCGGACTCTTCGCCCTCGGCCGCGTCGTCTTCGGCGGGCGCGTCGCCGAACACCTGGTCCGGATCGTATTCGCCCTCGGCGTAATCGCCCTCGTCTTCGTACTCTTCCGGCTCGGGCTGCGGCAGTTCCGACGCATCGATCCAGCCGGCGGCGACGCGGGCCTGCAGGATCAGCAGCTCGGCGTCTTCCTGCGCCAGGTTGAAGCTTTCCAGCACGCCGGGGACCTTCACCCGCTCGCCGTTCTTCACCTCATAGCCGCCGCGGATTTCGTCGGTGGCCAGGTCGGCCAGATCCTCGACCGTCTTCACGCCGCCTTCGCCCAGGGCGACGGCCATGGGCAGGGTCACGCCCGGCACCTGAAGCACGCCGTCCTCGACGCCCAGTTCGACGCGCTTGGCGTCCAGCTCGGCGGCCTTCTTATCCAGATATTCGCGGGCGCGGGCCTGAAGCTCTTCAGCGGTCTCTTCGTCGAAGCCTTCGATTTCCGAGACTTCGTAAGCGTCGACATAGGCCAAGTCCTCGACCGTGGCGAAGCCTTCGGTGACCAGCAGCTGGGCGATGACTTCGTCGACGTCCAGGGCTTCCTGGAACAGGCCGGTGCGCTCGGCGAACTCGCGTTGACGACGCTCGGAGTCCTGGCTTTCGGTGATGATGTCGATCTGCCAGCCGGTCAGTTGGCTGGCCAGACGCACGTTCTGGCCGCGACGGCCGATAGCCAGCGACAGCTGCTCGTCCGGCACAACCACTTCGACCCGGCCGGCTTCTTCGTCCAGCACAACCTTGGAGACTTCGGCGGGCGCCAGAGCGTTGACGATGAAGGTCGGCTCGTCCGGATTCCACTGGATGATGTCGATCTTCTCGCCCTGAAGTTCGGCGACGACCGCCTGAACGCGCGAGCCGCGCATGCCGACGCAGGCGCCGACGGGGTCGATGGAGCTGTCGTTCGACAGGACGGCCATCTTGGCGCGCGAGCCCGAGTCACGGGCGGCGGCGCGGATCTCGATCACGCCGTCATAGACTTCCGGCACTTCCTGGGCGAACAGCTTGGCCATGAAGCCGGGGTGGGCGCGCGACAGCATGACCTGCGGGCCCTTGGCCTCGGGGCGGACGTCGTAGATGTAGGTGCGGATGCGGTCGCCGATGTTGAACACTTCGCGCGGGATGGACTGATCGCGGCGCATGACGCCTTCGCCCCGACCCAGGTCGACGATGGTGTTGCCGTATTCGACGCGCTTGACCGTGCCGTTGACGATCTCGCCGACGCGATCCTTGAACTCTTCGTACTGGTTGGCGCGCTCGGCCTCGCGGACCTTACCGGTCACGACCTGGCGGGCCATCTGGGTCTGAACGCGACCGAACTCGAACGGCGGCAGGTTCTCGACGTATTCCTTGCCGACCACCGCCTCCGGATCGCGCTTGGAGGCGTCCTTCAGGCGCACCATGGCGCTGTCGTTGAACTCTTCCAGCTCGTCTTCCGGCATCCAGTCGTCCTCGACGATGGTGACGTGACGGGTCAGCGACAGTTCGCCGGTCTTGTGGTCGATTTTGGCGCGGATGTCGTGGTGTGCGCCGTAGCGCGACTTGGCGCCCTTCTGGATCGCTTCTTCGATCGCCTCGATAACGATCTCGCGCTCGATGTTCTTCTCGCGAGCGACGGCGTCGGCGATCTGCAGCAGTTCGAGGCGGTTGGCGGAAATACCGGTGACGGCCATCAGGCGTTGTCCTCAGAAGGGGTCGTGGTGTCGGTTGTTAGGTCGGACGCTTCCCCTTCGGGAAGGCCGTCGTCTTCGGGTTCGCCGCGTGCGGCGCGAATGGCGGCGCCCCGTTTCACCAGGGCGTCGGTCAGGACCAGCTTCGCGTCGCTCAGCCAGTCGAAGGGAATCAGGGCGGTGTCGTCCTCGCCGTCCAGGTCGATCAGGACGTTGCCGTCTTCATAGCCGGCCAGCACGCCCTTGAACCGCTTGCGGCCCTCGATCATCCGGTCCGTTTCCAGACGCGCCTCTTCGCCCTCGAACAGGTCGAAGTCGATGGGACGGGTCAGGGGCCGGTCGATGCCGGGCGACGACACCTCCAGCATATATTCGCCGGGGATGGGGTCGGCGGCGTCAAACACTTCCGACACCGCGCGGCTCAGCTTGGCGCATTGTTCGACCGAGATGTCGTGGTCGGACGGGCGCTCGGCCATGATCTGAAGGCGCTGGCGCTTGGAGCCGGTCATCAGGCGCACGCGCACGACATCCAGACCCAACGACTCCGCGATGGGGTCAATCAGGTCCAGCAGCTGGCGATCCTGGGCGGTTCTTGCGCGCAAGCGACGAATATCCAAAACAAAAGCGGCGGTCCGTCCGGGCCGCCGCTTGGAACGACGCCGTTGGACGCCGGTCTAACGATGTGGAGGGCCATATAGGCCTTTCACATCCGCTTGTCAGCCTTTTTCGGTCCACGCCGAGCGTGACGCCTTATGGAAGGCGGCAGAACTCCAGAAATACGGGCGTCGTGTCGCCCAGCTTCTTTTCTTCGTAGCGCGTCACGACGTGATCGGCGGGCGGGACGAACCAGTCCTGGTCGGCTGGACCCATTCGCTCGAGGCCCTCTGTGCGGTTCAGGCGTTCCAGCGCCCATTCGGCGTAGTCCAGCCAGTCGGTGACGAAGCGCAGGGTCCCGCCGGGCTTCAAAATGCGCGCGAAGGCCTGGGCCGTCTCGTCCTGCAGCAGGCGGCGCTTGTTGTGGCGCGCCTTGTGCCAGGGGTCGGGGAACAGGATCAGCACCCGGTCGACCGAGGCGTCCGGCAGGGCGTCGACCAGGTCGCGCGCGTCGTCGGCATGGATGCGGACGTTCTTCAGTCGGCCCTCTTCGACATGGCGCAGGGCCGAGGCGACGCCGTTCAGGAAGGGCTCGCAGCCGATCACCAGGGCGTCGGGCCGCGTCGCCGCCTGGGCGGCCATATGCTCGCCGCCGCCGAAGCCGATCTCCAGCCAGACCTCGGTCGCCTCGGGCATCATCGTCTTGGGGTCTAGCGGCCCGGCCTTGGGATCGGGCACGGCGATTTCGGGCAGCAGGGTCTCCATCAATGCCGCCTGGCGGGGCTTGATGGGGCGGGCCTTGATGCGGCCGAACGATCGCAGCGGGCGGTCGAGATGCGGGTTTTCGTCCTCGGGACGGTCATCGGCGTTCATGCGCCTGCCGTTAGCCGTCGCGGATGCAGGCGTCCAGAAGACGAACGCCGAAACCTTTTGACGGTCGCGGCCGAACGCCCTTCTATGCCCGTCACAAGCGGCGTCGGGGCTGACGCATCGCGGGAGAGGGATTTCGATGATCGGACATCATCTGCGGGGCGCCAGCCTCGCGGCCATCACATGCGCCGTGCTGGGCCTGTCGGCCTGCGCCACCACCGGCTCGACCCCTGACGATACGGCCGCGAAGCCGTCGAAGGACCGGACCTTGGCCGCCGGCCTGGATCCGGCGACGACGCTGGATCCCTATCCCTCCACCTATCAGCCTCTGCCGCGTGAGAACTTCGCCGTGGTCGGCGCCACCGTCCTGACCGGCACGGATCGCAAGATCGAGAACGGCGTGGTCGTGGTCACGGACGGCAAGATCGCCGCCGTCGGCGACGCCTCGACCCCCGTTCCGGCCGGCTATCGCGTCGTCGAGGCGCGCGGCCGCTATGTCACCCCCGGCGTCATCGACGTGCACAGCCACCTGGGCGTCTATCCGTCGCCCGGCGTCAGCGGCATGAGCGACGGCAACGAGGCGACCAGCCCGAACACCGCCCAGGTCTGGGCCGAACATTCGCTGTGGCCCCAGGACCCTGGTTTCAACACCGCCCGCGCCGGCGGCGTGACCACGCTTCACATCCTGCCCGGCTCGGCCAATCTGTTCGGCGGACGCGGCGTCACGATCCGCAACGTGCCCTCGATCACCATGCAGGGGCTGAAGTTCCCGGCTGCGCCCTATACGGTCAAGATGGCCTGCGGCGAGAACCCGTCGCGCGTCTATGGCGGCCGCAACCAGAGCCCGGCGACGGGCATGGGCAATATGGCCGGCTATCGCGCCGCCTTCATCGCCGCGCGCGACTACAAGGCCAAATGGGACAAGTGGCGTGAGGACGGCGAAGGCGCCGCCCCGACCCGCAACCTGCAGAACGAGACCCTGATGGGCGTTCTGGACGGGTCGATCTTGATCCAGAACCACTGCTACCGTGCCGACGAGATGGCCTTGATGATGGATATGGCCAAGGAGTTCGGCTACCGCATCACGACCTTCCACCACGCGACCGAGGCCTACAAGCTGGCGCCGCAATTGGCCGCCAACGGCATCTGCGCGGCCATGTGGACCGGCTGGTGGGGCTTCAAGATGGAGGCCCTGGACGCCATCGAGGAGAACGCCGCCCTGGTCGACGCCCAACAGGGATCGTGCGCCGTCATCCACTCCGACGACGCCGAACTGACCCAGCGGTTGAACCAGGAAGCGGCCGCCGCCCTGTCGGCCGGTCGCCGCGCCGGGCTGAACATTTCCGAGGAACACGCCATCGGCTGGATCACCTCCAACGCTGCAAAGGCCATCGGCATCGCCGACCAGACCGGGTCGCTGGAGCCCGGCAAGCGCGCCGACGTGGTGATCTGGAGCGCCGATCCCTTCTCGATCTACGCCCGCGCCGATCAGGTCTTCATCGACGGCGCCCTGACCTTTGATCGCAGCAATCCCGCCTATCAGCCGACCAGCGACTTCGAACTGGGTCAGCCGGGCTATGGCCTGACCGCCGCCAACGTCACGGAAGGAGCCCGCTGATGCGCCTGTCTCACATCCTCGCGGGCGCCGTCGCGGCCCTGTCTCTTGCCGTTCCTGCGATGGCGCAGGAAACCGTCGCCATCGTCGGCGGGCGCATCCTGACCGGAAACTCCGTGATCGAAAACGGCACGGTCGTCATGCGCGACGGCAAGATCATCTCGGTGGGCTCAGGTGCAGCGCCGTCCGGCGCCCGCGTCATCGACGCGGCGGGCAGGACGGTTGCGCCCGGTTTCGTCGCCGTGGACTCCGGCCTGGCCGGGACCGAGGTCGGCTCGGTCAGCGGCACCAACGAACTGCGTAACAGCGCCAATACCCTCAGCGCCGCCTTCGACATCTCGTATGGTCTGGACCCGTGGTCCTTCACCCTGCCGGTCGCGCGGCTGGGCGGCATCACCCGCGCCATCGTCGTGCCCCAGCATCCCGGCTCGTCCGGCGGCCATGTCCATGAGGACGAGACGGCCGGCGCCGGCGACGGCGGCTATCAGACGCCGGGCCTGTTCGCGGGTCAGGCGGCGATCATAAACCTGGGTCAAGGCTCGAACATCCTGGTCAAGCCGCGCGTGGCCATGGTCGCCCCCTTCGGCGAAGCGGGCGCCGACATCGCCGGCGGCGCGCGCGGGGCGCAGTTCGTCCTGTTCAAGGAGACGCTGTCGGAGGTCCGCCTCTATGCCCGCAACAAGTCGGCCTATGAGCGGGCGGGCCTGCGCGACCTCAGCCTGTCGCGCGCCGATCTCGAGGCTCTGATCCCCGTCGCCAACGGGACCTTGCCGCTGATCGTCACCGTCCACCGCGCCTCGGACATCCAGCAGGTGTTGCGCCTGGCGCGCGAGGAAGGGATCAAGCTGATCCTGGACGGCGCCGAGGAGGGCTGGTTGGTCGCCGGCGACATCGCCGCCGCCGGCGTGCCGGTGCTGCTGAACCCCATCTCCAACCTGCCCAGCGATTTCGAAATGCGGGCGGCGCGGGCGGAAAATGCGGCGGCCCTGAATGCGGCGGGCGTCTTGATCGCCATCAAGGGCAATGAGGGCTCGACCCACCGCGCCCGCGAGGCCCGCTACAACGCCGGCAACGCCGTCTCGCACGGCCTGCCCTATGGCGCCGCCATCGCCGCCCTGACGGTCAATCCGGCGAAGATCTTCGGCATGGCCGGGCAGTTCGGCCAGATCGCGCCGGGCGCAGCGGGTGACGTCGTGGTCTGGTCCGGCGATCCGCTGGAGCCGCTTAGCCAGCCGTCGGCCGTCTTCGTCAATGGCGTCGAACAGCCCCTGACCAGCCGCCCGCTGATGCTGCGCGACCGCTATCGCCAGCAGACGCCGATGCCGCCGGCCTATCGCAACTGAGGACCGCTTTGGTCTGAACGGAAAGGGCGGGGCCGCACGGTCCCGCCCTTTTTGGTTGGGGCGCTGTGCGAACTCAGTATGCTGGGCCTCAAGTAGCGCGAAGCGCGATAGGCCCAACCAAGAATGCCCACCGTGCTCTACATCGACGCCGACGCCTGCCCCGTGAAGGAAGAGGTGTATCGCGTCGCCCGCCGCTATGGGCTGAAGACCTATGTCGTCTCCAACACCTGGATGCAGGTTCCGCGCGAGGCGCTGATCGAACAGGTGGTGGTGGACGCCGGCCCCGACATCGCCGACGACTGGATCGCAGAGCGGGCGGGCGTAGGCGACGTGGTCATCACCGCCGATATCCCGTTGGCCGACCGCTGCCTGAAGTCGGGCGCCCAGGCGCTGAAGTCGAACGGCCAGCCCTTCACCCCGGACTCCATCGGATCGGCCCTGGCGGGACGGATGGTGGGCGAACATCTGCGGTCGATGGGTGTGGCCACATCCGGTCCGCCGCCGTTCTCGGCCGCCGACCGTTCGCGCTTCCTGCAGGCGTTGGATCGGGCCGTGGTCAAGGCGCGCAAGGCGGCGACATGACCACCGTTATCCCCGAGGACGAGCTGGAGTTTCACTTCTACCGCGCGGGCGGGCCGGGCGGGCAGAACGTCAACAAGGTCTCGACCGCCGTTCAGATGCGGTTCGATGTGAAGAACTCGCCGTCGCTGACCGATCCGGTCAAGGCGCGGCTGATGAAGCTGGCCGGCAGCCGGCTGACGCTGGAAGGGGTGATCCTGATCACCGCCGTGCGTCACCGCACCCAGGAGCGCAATCGCGCCGACGCCATCGAACGGCTTCAGGCCATGGTGGACGAGGCCTCAATCCGCCCCGTCTACCGCGTGCCCACCCGGCCGACCAAGGCGTCGAAGGAACGCCGCCTTAAGGCCAAGACGACCCGCGCCTCGATCAAGTCCGGGCGCGGCAAGCCTTCGCTGGACTGACGATCAGCTCTGGGCCGGGCGGAACAGCAGGGCGGCGATCTTGTCCTCAGCGTCGAAGCCGATCAGCCATTCGGTGACCTGATTGTCGAAGGTGACCTTGAACATCTGGGCCTCGCCTTCCTGCTTGACGTATTCGACCGTCTTGACGGCGCCGAAGCCTTTGATCAGCGGGACCACCTGGGCCTCCTGCTGCCGGATTTGGGTTCCGAGACCTGTCGTGAAATCCGAATAGTCGAAGCCGGTCCCCTGGGCGTCGGCGATCACGGCGCGCAAGGCCTCTTCCGAACGGGCGATATCGGGAGCTTGGGCGGGGGACGCCGTTGCGGGCGCAGCGGCGGGGCGGGCTTGAGGCGCTGCGGTTTGAGCCGGGCGGTCGAAGGCGTTCGGCACGGCGCCGGCGGCGGCCTGAGCCAGGGCGGGCAAGGGCGCCAGCAGCACGGCGGCGGCGATAGCGGTCTTCATCAGGGTCGGCTTCATAGCGAAGGCTCCGGTCAGGTCAGATAGGGCCAGAGCGAAAGGCCCAGGGCCGCCAGGGCCGCGATTACCGCGACCGTGACTGAAGCCGCCACCCAAGCCGGAGTTCCCGACTTTTCGATGACCACGGCCGCCGGGCGCGGCGGCTCCTGAACCAGGCGCGAGATGGCGCGGGCGGCGGCGATCATTTCGTTGATCGCATCACGCGCCTGGGCCTGCGGTCCCAGCTCGCGGCGGATCCAGCGTTCGACCACCGGCTGAGCGGCCTTCCACAGATCGTGATCGGGTTGCAGCCGGCGCGCCACGCCCTCGACCGAGACCATGGTCTTTTGCAGCAGGATAAGTTCTGGCCGAAGCCGCATGTCGAACAGGGCGGTGATCTCGAACAGCTGGCCCAGCAGACGGCCCATCGACACCTGGCTGGCGGCGCGGCCGATCACCGGTTCGCCGACCGCGCGCAGCGCCTGGGCGAAGGTTTCGACCGAATGGTGCGGCGGGACGTAGCCGGCTTCGAAATGCACGCGCGAAATCCGGTCGTAGTCGCGGCTGATGAAGCCCCACAGGATCTCGGCCAGATAGCGCCGCTCGGCCGGTCCCAGCCGCCCGACGATGCCGAAGTCGATTGCGGTCAGATGGGCCGGCGCGCTGGCGAACAGATTGCCCTCGTGCAGATCGGCGTGAAACACCCCGTGGTCCAACGCCTGGACCAGGAAGGCGCGCACGACATTGTCGGCCAGCTGATCCGTGTCGATGCCCGGCAGGTCCGTAAGCGCCGGATCCGTCATGGGCACGCCTTGCGCCCACTCCAGCGTCAGCACGCGCTTGCCCACCCCGTCCCAGATCACGGCCGGGGCGGACATATATCCGTCCTTGGCCAGCACCTCTGCCATCTCGCTGGCGGCTGCGGCCTCCAGCCGCATGTCCAGCTCCAGATCCAGCGAGTTGGCGATGGTCTCGACAAAGGCGGACGGCTCCAGCCGCCGCGCCATCGGCACGAGCCGCCAGACCAGCCGCGCGGCCAGACGCATCGAATCCAGGCCATTGGCGACCCGGCGCTCAACCCCAGGCCGCAGCACCTTGACCGCGACGGCCCGCCCATCGGCCAGGGTCGCGCGGTGCGCCTGGGCCAGGGAGGCGGCGGCGACCGGCGGGCTGAGGTCGATGAACAGGCTTTCGGCCGGCCGACCCAGCGATTTCTCGATCTCGCGGCGCGCCTCTTCCAGAGAGAACGGCGGCAAGGCGTCCTTCAACCGGCCAAGGTCGCGCGCGAACTCCAGCCCGAAGATGTCGGCGCGCGTGGCCAGAACCTGACCCAGTTTGATCGCCACGGGGCCCAGATGTTCGAACGCCTTGCCCAGCCTCTGGCCCGGCCGACCCTGACGCCCGGCGCGGCCGGCGAACAGTTGCACGAACCGAGCGAACGGCCGCGTCCAGGCCGGCAGAAGAGGCGTGACCTCCCGCGGGATCAGGGCGTCATGACGCGCCAGAACCCACAGCCAGCCCAGCAGGCGCAGGAAGGACGCAACCGGGTTCTGGACCGCGACCGTCGCGGGCGGCGGCGGAGCCGTGCGATAGATCCGGCTGGTCAGATCGCCCACCCATGATGGATGGCGGCGATCCCGCCCAACAGATTGGTGACGGACACGCGGCGGAAGCCGGCGTCCTCGATCATCCCCTTGAACATATTCTGATCGGGGAAGCGACGGATGCTCTCGACCAGATACTGATAGCTGTCGCGATCCTTGGCGACCCAGCCGCCGATGCGCGGAATGGCGTGGAAGGACCAGGCGTCATAGACCTTGCGGATCGGCGTGGTGGGGCGCGAAAACTCCAGGCACAAGAATCGGCCGCCCGGCTTCAGCACCCGGCGCGCCTCGGCCAGGGCCTTGTCGATATGGGCCACGTTGCGGATGCCGAAACTGATCGAATAGGCGTCGACCGAGGCGTCAGGCAGCGGCAGATTCATGGCGTCGCCGACGCTCCACTGCATCTCCGGCTCGCCGCCCTTTTGGACGCCCGCCAGGATCATCTCGGCGTTGTAGTCCAGCACGATAACCTTGGCGTCCTCGCCCCCGCGCCGCTCCTGGGCTGCGCGCGCCATCTTGGAATAGCGCCGCGCCATGTCGCCGGTGCCGCCCGCGACGTCCAGAATGGTCTCGCCCGGACGCGGGTTCAGCTTGGCGGCGGCGATGTCCTTCCAGATGCGGTGGACGCCGACGCTCATCAGGTCGTTCATCACATCGTAGTTGGAGGCGACGGAATCGAAGACCCCGCGCACCATCTTCACCTTCTCGCGCGCATCCACGTCGCGAAAGCCGAAGGAGGAACGATCGCCCGACGAATGCGGGCCATGGGAGGAGGCGTCGGTCATAGTCGTCGTCTAGCGCGTCGCAGCGTCCCCGTCATCCGATGAGACACCCGATCAGGCCGCTTCGGGCTGCGGCAGTTTCAAATCCTTCATCACGTCGCGCATCAGGCCGTAACAGCCGCACGACGCCGCCTCCAGGCCGTCGCGATCCAGCACCTTGACCCAACCCCGCCCCCGCTGGATCAGCGACTTGCGCTCCAGCACCGTTCCGACCTCCGACACCGTGGCGCGACGCACGCCCAGCATGCCGGCGATATCGGCCTGGGTCAGATCGATCCGGTCATCCTCGGCCCGGTCGTGAAGCATCAACAGCCAACGGGCCAAGCGTTCGTCCAGCCGGTGCTGGGCGTTGCAGGCGGCCGCCTGCTGCACCTGCGCCATCAAGCCTTCGGTGAAGCGCGACAGGGCCGTGCGTAGCGTCTCGCTGTCTTCCAGCGCCTCGCCGAACACCTCGGCCGAGCAATGGGCCGCGATCCCGTCGCGTTGGGAAATGGCGCGGCTGGCCGCGCGCGCATTGAAGGGTCCGCAGGTCACGCCGATCAGGCCTTCGCGCCCGATGGCGGCCGTCTCCACCATCTTGTCATCCGGCAGGATGGTCATCAGCGACACCACGCCCTTGATCGGAAACCAGACCTGATCGACCGCCTCGCCGGCGTCATAGAGCATCTGGCCGCGTGTGATCTCGCGCTCTTTCAAATGGGGTTCGATCCGCTTGCGGTCGGCCGCATCCAGGGCGGCGATCCAGAGATTTTCCATCCTAACCCCGCTGGCGACCAATGACGCCGAAGAGCGACGATCATTGCTCGATCAATGCACAAGCTTGACCATAGGTTCCCTGGACGAAATCCGTACGGCTTCGCCGCTTGCCGCCATCCATCAGGCGCCCTACGCAAAATGGAAAAAGAGGAAACGCGATGACCGACACATGGCTTGACGTAGCGGAAACGCTGAAGGATTTGCCCACCTGGCGCGCGCATGACGGCGATCGCCCGGCCATCACGCGGACGCTGAAATTCGCGGATTTCAACGCCGCCTTCGGCTTTATGACCCGCGTCGCCCTGATGGCCGACAAGATGGACCACCATCCCGAATGGTCGAATGTCTATGACCGTGTCGAAATCCTGCTCACCACACACGACGCCGGTGGCGTGACGGACAAGGACGTAACCCTGGCCCGCTTCATTGACGACGCCGCGGCCGGCATGGGGGTGAAGTCGTGAGCGGCGCCGCGCGTCCCGGCCGTGTCGCCGGCAAGACGGCCCTGATCACCGGCGCAGCCGGCGGTCTGGGTGAAGCCATGGCCTTTATGCTGGCCCGCGAAGGCGCCCGCGTCGCCGTCACCGACATCGACGCCGCTCGCGCTCAGGCCCTGGCGAGCCGGATCAATGCGGAAGTTCCGGACGCCGCCTTCGCCTATGCTCACGACGTGGCCAGCGAGGCCGAGTGGGAAGGCGTGATCGCCGCCGCCGTCGCCGATCTCGGCGGCCTGTCGGTGCTGGTCAACAACGCCGGCGTCGGCGGGCCGCTGGCCTTCGTCGAACAGGACACGATCGAGAACTGGCAGCGTCAGTACGAGATCAATCTGCGCTCCATCATGCTGGGCGCCAAACACGCCATGCCGCATCTGCGGGCCTCGGCGCCGGCCTCGATCATCAACATCTCCTCGATCGCAGGGCTCGCGGCCGCCCCCGGCATGGGCGCCTATAACGCCACCAAGGCGGCGGTCTGGATGTACACCAAGACGCTGGCGCTCGAGGCCGCCAAGGCCGATTGGAACGTGCGCTGCAACTCGGTCCACCCTGTCTTCATCAAGACACCGATCCTGGATCCCTTCATCGCCATGGCCGGCGGGGACGAGAACAAGGCGCACGAGCGCCTCGCGCGGGGCATCCCCCTGAAGCGGATCGGCGAACCCGACGACGTCGCCTATTGCGTTCTCTACCTGGCGTCCGACGAATCCAAGTTCGTCACGGGGTCCGAGTTTAAGATCGACGGCGGCATGACGGCGCAATAGGGCGCGAGCGCCCTATTGCTTTCTTTTTGGGCCTATCGCGCTTCGCGCTGCTTGAGGCCGTCTCGTTCGCAGAGATGTTGACCGATCATGCGGCAGCATCGCGCATTCGGGATTGAGGCCGCTTGCGCCATGCTGTAAGCGGCCTGTTCCGGCGTCGCGCCGGTCGACGCACCCGTAGCTCAGCTGGATAGAGTGCTGCCCTCCGAAGGCAGAGGTCACAGGTTCGAATCCTGTCGGGTGCGCCATTTTTCTTGCCAAGCCGTTGAGTAACAAGCGAATTGTCCGTCGGCCGTTATGCCTTCATAGATCGCTTCATAAGTAAGTATCCTGCCGAAGCTCGCGTTTCAGGCAGTAGGGCGGCTCGGTGATTCGATAAGAGGCGCAGTTCGACTGTCCGGAGAGGACGTGATGTTCCTACGCACGACTCGTTCACGGCATCCCGTTTTTGAATCCGTCCTGAAATAGCCTTGGGCAATTTTCTGAATTTGCTCTGAGAGGGATCTGGCGCGAGGATTTCGCCCGCGATGGGGACGATCAACCGATCAGGCCTCGTCGTCCAGGCCTTCCAGCAGAGGCGCTTCTAGGGCGCCGATCTCCAGCATTGATCGGCCAGCGATCCCTTGCAAATCGCCATATAGCCCCGCCGTCGAGTCCAGCACCGTGTGCAGCTGTTGCTCGCGCTTAGCCCATCGTTTCATCGTTGCTTTGCGCTCGCTAGCGAGGTCATCCTGCATCTCTGAAAACTTCTCGACGACCGCTTCGATACGGTGACGAAAACGAGGGCCGGTCAGATAGTCATACATCAACGCAGACTTGGTCTGTTGCCCCTCCCCTGCCGCCCGCACCCCGTTCATGAGCACCAGACTTTCGCGCAAGCTCATCGCGACGGGCATGGCGCACTTCGGCCCGGTGATCCAAACCCCCTCCATCTGCCCAAACGTCTCGATGTCCTTTGGCAGCGCGTGTGAAACGATCAGCGCGAGGTCAGCCTTCGCCGCTCGCAGATCCCCCTTCAACTTGCTGAGCCAGCCGTCGCTCCACGTTCGCGTGCGCTTGGTTTCCCACAGGATGGATCCGCAAACCTGACCGGCTGGATTAACCACCCGCTGAAGGACATCGCCCCCGAACTCGCCCTTCCCGATCGGTTCGATCTGATCGAACGGAAAACGTGCGCGCAGCATGTCTTCGAGCATCAGTTCTTGCGCTTCCCCCTGAAGCTGCTGAGACCCTTGCTCGGCCTTCTTTTTCAGCTCTTCAATCTTCTGCTGCATCGACGCGATCTGCGTGTCGCGTTCTTTGACCTTCAACGAAAGCGCGTCTTCGGCTTCCTGTTTGGCTGTCGCTCGAACAACCTCCAGCCCCTCATTGACCTGCCGCTGCACAGCGAGATCCACCTCTCGGAGCTTGTCATCGAGCTCACGCTGCTTCTTCAGCATCTCAGCCTCTGCGGCCTGTGACAGCCTCAGCTTCTCTTCTCGGCTGGCCAGGGTTTCCTGGAGCTCGACGAACTTGCGATCTCGCTCTTCCATGTCGGCGGCCACGACGCGCTTTGCGCGCTCGGCCTCATCGGCGGCGATCTGCTTTCGAGCTTCATCCAACTTGTCGCTGAGCGTCGCGTCGATCGCTTGGCGTTCAAGTTCGATGCGCTTCTTTTCAGCGGCGACCTCGGCTTGAGCCTGCGCAACCAACTTGTCTTTCGCAGAAAGCTGCTCAGCGAAAGCGCGACGGGTTTGCTCGACCAGCGGACCTGCCAGAGACTCGGTAAGCTTGATGTCTGACTTGCAGTTCGGGCACGTGATCGTGGGTTCGTTCATCGTCGTATTCCTCCCATCGGCCTTCGACCGTTAACGTTTTCGAATCGAGGGCTAGCGCGAAGATACGTCAGAAGCGGTCGGAGAGGTTGTCTTGTTCGCTCGCTCTAGTGGGCGGTCCCACAGAGCATTTCACACGGTTCGCCGTCGCTGTTGCCGTCCAGCGAAGCCACCCCGCATTGCCGCAGATAGAAGTGAGCTTCCGCGCACGAACTCATCTGGCGACAATAGCGCTTGCCAGAGCAGCTAAACCTACCGTCTTTCGGTTCGGTCACCACGCTCTGACGTGGGGCGACGAGTGAACGAACTTCGCGGGGGCCGTCGGTTGGGATGTTTCCGTCACCCTCGCGCTTTCCCTTTCGCCATTCCCATGGCTCAACTGTCTCGGAATCGCTGAGCGACCACAGCCCCAGCCGGTCCCGGCGAGCTCTCGCTTCGACATCGATCAGTGTCTGGTCACTCAGGTATCGTCTGTAAGCCCACGCGGCGCCCTGCCCGACCATCGCGCGATTGACATCTTCCCCGTCGGCAAACATGCGCGCCACGACACGGTCGTAGCGATCAGTGTCGGTCTGCTGCAGCGAAACTGTTTTGCCGAACACTAGCGATGATAGCGTCTGCTTCGCGCGCGCTCCCCACGGCTGCCCACGTTCGGGCGCGTCGATTTCGGCAAGCCTGATCGTGTGCTGCTGATTGCTCTCATCGAGCACAGTCAGCGTGTCGCCGTCGGTCACGCCGACAACACGCGCGCGAAAGGTCACGGCGGGCTCTGAACGCGGACTGATGCCAATGAGGTCATTGGTTTTCTGCGCCACTACCCCGATCTGGTCGCACGCGGAAAACGCCAATGACGCCAGCGCGAGCAGGAGCATCGGCATTCGTGAAAAGGGTCTCAGGGGGTTTGTCGTGATCTGCACTGAAGGCTCGCAACTGCGAAAGAATTCCAGCCGTTCATCCTAGCGAGCAATGAAACGCAACCAGGCGACGATTCCGCCCTAGCTACCCCAAACGTTGACCGCTACAAATCTCGTCCGATTGTGGGGGTTTCATAATGACCGATTTCGAACAGCAACCGTTCGCCGACGCAGAGTTTGCTGAGAACCCCGAACAACGGTGCCCCTGCCTACTCCTGCTGGATACCTCTTACTCGATGACGGGTGAGCCGATTCGGCAGCTCAACGAGGGCCTCCTTTCGTTCAAACAAGAGCTGCTCGAAGATAGCCTAGCCGCCAAGCGCGTCGAGTTGGCAATTGTGACGTTTGGCCCGGTGAACACCGTGTCCGACTTCTCGACAGTCGACGCGTTCTATCCAGAGAACCTTGTGGCTTCCGGAGCGACTCCCATGGGGCAAGCGATTGCACACGGTCTCCAGATGCTTCGCGACCGCAAGGACAGGTACAAACAAAACGGGGTCAAATACTACCGTCCTTGGGTGTTCCTTATCACTGACGGCGCACCGACAGATAATTGGCATGAGGCCAAACGGTTGGTGCACGACGGCGAGGAGAAAAAGGAATTCATGTTCTACGCGGCGGCTGTCGAAGGCGCTGATATGTCCATCCTCTCCGAGATCGCTACGCGCCAACCCCTCAAGCTCAAAGGTCTAGCGTTCCGCGAGTTGTTCGCATGGCTCTCAAGCTCATTGAGCGCAATGTCTCGCTCGAACCCTGGCGATCAGGTTCCCCTTGAGAATCCGACAGGGCCTGACGGCTGGGCAGTGGCCGGCTAACCGTGTCGGCATGGCGTTGGGCGGCAGCCTCTACCATCGGCACGTCGCATCTAAGAACGGGAGCGCCCCGACAGGACGCGTACGGCGTCCGCCGCACGGGTAACGGTCGCATTTGCGCCGTCGTCTCCGATGGCGCAGGCAGCGCCACGTATGGCGGCCCCGGTGCTTGGATTGTTTGCCGAGAGTTCCTTGCGCAAGCTCAAAGCTGGTCAACTAATTCACCAGGCCTTCCAGAAGATCAGATTATCTCCGACTGGATCGACGCCATCCGCGATCGGATCTCACGGGCCGCAGAACGTCGCGCGTCCGCGCCACGCCAATTCGCGGCGACACTAGCGGCGGTCTTTGCGACCGATAGCGAAGCGCTGGTCATTCAAGTGGGGGATAGCGTTGTCGCTGGCAGAGCTGATGGAAGTTGGACAGTCCCTCTTTGGCCGGAGTCTGGCGAGTACGCCTCCACAACCTATTTCGTGACCGACAGCCCGTCTCCTCGCCTCAATCTCGCTCGAGAAGCCGTCAGCTTCGATGGGTTCGCGTTATTCTCAGATGGCATTGAGACGATTGCGCTCGATCATAGTGAGCAACAGGCGCACCGGCCTTTTCTCGACCCCATGATCAAGGCGATCGACAACGCACCAGGCAGCGGACGCCTCGCTCCCTTGTCAGGGCATTTGGCCAGCTATCTAGACAGCGATCGCGTGAATGATCGCACGGACGACGACAAGACGCTTATTCTGCTGTCTCGTCGGCCATGACCAAGACCATTCGCGTCGGGAATACGACGTACCAGTTAGGTAAGAGGATCGGCAAGGGCGGCGAGGGCGAAGTCTACGCGGTCGCTGGAAAACCTGATCAGGCCGCCAAGCTCTACAATGCGGCGCTTGCCGGAACGCGGGAGGAGAAGGTGCGTGCGATGGTCACGCACGCGCTCGCAAGATCGACGGAGCTGGTCGCGTTTCCCTCTGACGTAGTGACAGATCCAAAAGGTCGCTTCCTAGGGTTCATGATGCGCCTCGTGAGCGGGTACCGCCCGCTTCACGAACTCTACAGTCCGAAGTCTCGCCGCTCACATTTTCCCAGTGCCGACTATCGTTTCGTCGTTCGGGCAGCGGTGAACCTGGCGAGCGCTGTCGGGAAGATTCACACGACCGACTGCGTCATCGGAGACTTCAATCACTCCGGTGTGCTCGTGTCGACGGACGCGACGGTGGCGCTGATCGACGCTGATAGCTTTCAGTTCACGGCGGCAGGAACATCCTATCCCTGTGTCGTCGGCGTTCCCGATTTCACCCCACCAGAGCTGCACGGTCGAAGCTTAGCAACAGTCGCTCGGATCCACGCGCACGATCGTTTTGGACTAGCCGTCGCCATCTTCCATTTGCTCGCGATGGGTCGCCATCCGTATGCTGGTAGGTCGACCGGTTCTGACTTGGGCATCGGCGAAGCGATCGCGCAGAACAAGTTCGCCTTCTCAAGAGTCCGCTCAGCGCAGACGCAGATGGTTCCGCCACCTGGCACTATAACTGACGTGCCCCTGAGAATTTCCTCCACGCGGAGCTAGAGTCCGGCCCTTGAAAGGACGGACGGAATGAAACGAGCGAGATTCACGGAAGAGCAGA
>NZ_JABBJE010000008.1 GCF_014218725.1 Brevundimonas huaxiensis | reverse complement strand
ACCCTGAACGAAGCGGCCCATACCCACCTCCTGCTGACCTCGGGAGAATAAGCTAATTCGCTCGAGCTGGAGGCGTTTTCACACAGCCTCGGTCGGAAGCGGCCAAAGGCATGGGACCAAAAAGCGGACGTACCCAGGCTCAGACTGCACCGATGAATGACGTGTTTCCGGCACCCAGTGAATGACCGCTCCTGGCGCATTGCAGACTTCGGTGAGCAAAGGAGGGCAGGGGTCTTTGCGCCTAAGCGGCATTCAACGAAACGGAACTCCAGCTTAGACGCAGTTTCGTTCGTGCGCGCCAGCACGAGAAAGTCGCGCACGGGCCGTTCCCTATACGAGTTAATCCAACAACTCTCACGCGCACGTGATCGGGGGTCAGCTTGACCGTTGGGGTCGCTTTCTGAACCACTGTTCGTCAAACGGGATGAGAGGATCGCGGTGAGGCAGGGGCTGATGGGGTGGGCATGTCTGGCGGTGCTGGGGCTTGGATCTTCGGCCCAGGCGCAGCAGAGAGACACCTACTTCTACGACGTGCAGGGGGTGCTGTCAGGTTAACCGGGTGCGGATGAAGTTCGCCTAACTCTGGCCGATCTAAGCGACCGCCCTCGCCCAAGCGGCGTCCGCCTCGGCGCGGAAGCGGCGAAGGGTCGGGCGGCTGATCAGATGACGCTGGACGTTGAAGGTATTGTAGATCGCGGCGTGGATGGTGAGGAATCGCTGGGCTGAAGCTTGAGATTTGAAGCCCTGTTGTTGCCGTTCTCGTCGTCGGATCGGCAGATGTGAGTTCTCGATCCGATTGTTTTCTCTGAGGCAGCCCGGTCGGTGGATCTGAGCGAGACCAAGCTCTCGAAGCGCCGCGCCGTAGGACAGCAGGCCATCGGTCGTGATCTTTTCCGGCTCAATGGGCTGGTTGCGCAGCAGGCGCCCCAGCAGTGCCAACGCCGCTTCCGTATTCCTTCGTCGCTGAACGACGAGGTCGAGAACTTCGCCTTCGTCATCGACGGCGCGCCACAGATACATCCGTCGGCCACCGATCCAGCAGACCATTTCGTCAAGATGCCAGCGTGGCGACGGCGTCGGCCGGCGCCTCTTCAGCCGTCGAGCGATCAGCGGTCCGAACTTGATCGTCCAGCAGCGGATGGTCTCGTAGCTGACATCCACGCCCCGTGCCGCGAGAAGCTCTTCAACGTCGCGAAGGCTCAGGCTGAAGCGAAAGTAAAGCCAGACGGCATGGCGGATCACGTCGGCAGGGTAGCGGTGGCGTTTGAAGGATAGTGGCTTCACGAAATGCGATCTCCGATCAGGCCTTAAGGCTGCCTGAGTGGAGACAAGTTAGCGTTAGACTGACAGCACCCCCGTTAGACTGCCAGCACCTCCGCGCCAGCACCAACCGGGGGTCAGACTGACAGCACAGACCCGCCTCATCTTTTGAGGGGAGGGATGTGGGCCGGAAGCCCTATCGGGGTAAATTATATAAATAATTCAATCGGAAATGGCGGAGAGGGTGGGATTCGAACCCACGGTACCCTTCCAGGCACGCCGCATTTCGAGTGCGGTACATTCGACCACTCTGCCACCTCTCCGCGGCGCCGATATCGCTTGGTCGAGCGAGGGGCTTCTCTAGTCGGAGCCGCAGCGCTTCGCAACCCGTCTGTGAAAGAAATCCGACGCTATCTTTGAGCGGGCAAAGACAGGCCCGGCGCGGCGCCGGTCTGGGCGTCCACGCCCTTGAATCGAAACAGTTCGGCGGGCCGGCCGCCCGTGGTGGAAGACAGCTGTCCGGTGGGTTCGACCAAGCCTGTCCGCTCCACGCCGCGACGGAAATTCTGCTTGTGCAGGCTGAGGCCCGACACGGCCTCAGCGCCCGCCTGGAGTTGGGACAGGGTGAAGACGCCAGGCGTCAGATCGAACAGGACCGGGCGGTATTTCAGCTTGCTGCGCAGCCGGCCGAGCGCTGTCGCCAGGATGCGCCGGTGATCGGACGACATAATGCGGCCCGGCATGGGCTGCGTAGGCGTCAGGTCGGCGTCGCGCCAGGCCTCGGCGACCAGACGCGCTTCGTAGAGCAGTTCATATCGCTCCAGGACCCGCTCCTCGTTCCAGCGATGATCGGGCGTCAGGGCGAACAGGGCGCGAGCGCGGGCCAGGCGGTGCTCGTCGCCATCGGTCCAGGCGTGCAAGCCTTCTGTGATTCGCGCGTCTTGACCGCCGCGCCGGTCTTCCCAAGGAAAGAATTCGAACACAGCGTCCCAGCGGGCGTCGTGGGTCTGGCCTTCCGCGGCGTCGGGCGTCAGGGCCAGATAGCCGACGGAGACCTCTCTGTGTCGGCCAGGACCGGGGGTGGCGCGCGGCGAGGCGCGGCCCGCGTCGCCGAAGGTGTAGAGTTGTTCGACAAAGCCGAGCCGGAACCCGGTCTGGGCGGTCACAAAGTCCCGCAGGGCGCGCTCGAAGGTTCGGTCGCGCACCGGATCGAACGGCCCGAAGGGCAGGGCGCGCGAACCGTCCTCGGTCGGGGTGGTCAGGACGACGGCCTGCCGATCTTTCAGGGTCATCACGACCGCCGACAGACCGATGCGAACGCCGTCCTCCGCCCCTTCGGTCATTGCGCTATTCCGTGTGCCAGGCGTCGTCGGCGGGGATCAGGCCAACGGCGCCCGCCAGGACGCGATAGCGTTCCAGATAGCGGGCCTGGGCGACCGGCGCGGGTTGGGGTTCGATCGTCAGGCTGTAGCCCTCGGGCGGGCTGCCGAAGAAGCCCAGCGATTCCTTTTCGGTGAAGCCCGCCAACTGCGTCGCCTCGAAGAAGGCGCAGGCCTTGTCGGCCTTCTTGATCAGCGTCTTGATCGTCTGCGGCGTTTTGGGTGGCAGGCCGTAGCGCAGGTGGATCGCGGCTTCCAGCTTGGCCTCGAAGTCCTTGTAACCGGCCCCGAGCGCCGCCTTGAACGGCGAGATCATGTCGCCGATGACGTATTCCGACGCGTCATGCAACAGGGCGGCCAGACGCCATTTCGGATCCAGGCCGGGCTTGATGTGGGCGGCGATCTCTTCGACCACGCACGAGTGCTGGGCGACGGAAAACGCGTGTTCGCCGATGGTCTGACCGTTCCAGCGGGCGACGCGCGCCAGGCCGTGAGCGATGTCCTCGATCTCGATGTCGAACGGCGACGGGTCCAGCAGATCCAGGCGACGACCGGACAGCATGCGCTGCCAGGCGCGGGGGGCGTTCTTCTTGTTGGGGCGCTCGGCCAAATCGCGTGTCCTGATCGCTTGTCGGCTGGTCAGGTGACGCAAAGATACGCCGGGATCAAGCGGGAGGGACCAGACGGCGCAGGAAATCGCCGCGTCAGCGTCCGACGTTCAGCGTAACCAGTTCCTTGGCGTCATCGAAAATGCCGTCGTTTCGGCGATCCTTGGACCTGACCACGGCGATGACGATCGGGCCGCCGCTGGGGCCGCGCGCTTCGAAGCCGACCTGTCGCCAGCCCGCATCGCCGGGCTGATCGTCAGCCAGGATATAGGTCATGCGCGTCGCCGCGCCCGGCGCACGGGTGCGCACGCGCGTGGAATTGTCGTTGGCGTCCACGCTGACCGTCGAGGTTTCGGTGCGGACGTTTTGTCCGTCCTTGGACTGGATGTTTATGCCGCCGATGCGGACGCTGGCGTTATCGCCCTGGGTCTCGATCTTCAGGCCTGGCAGGCGGACCGAGGCGTCTTCGCCGCGCGTCTTGATGTCGACACCAGGCGCCTGGACCGAAGTCGTATCGCCTGCCTCGATCGCTGGCGGCGGCGCATCTCCGGCTCCGGGAGCAAGGCGCGCGACCGTATGGGGCAGATCGGCGCTGGCGCGCGCTTCGAAGTCCCGCAGCACGTCATCGACGGAGCGACCATCCAGCTTGACCAGATGCAGCACGACGTCGGCGCCCTTGGGGCCGCCATAGACGCAGTTCGCGCCGCCCGCCGCCGCCAGGCCCTTTCGCGTCAGGACGCCAAGACTGTCGGGGCATTGCAGGGCGTCGATCACCTTCAATACGCCCGCGCTTTGATCCTCGCTGGAGGAGGTGGTGGTGATGCGGACCGAGTTGTCGCCGTCACAGGCGGCAAGGCTGGCGCTGAGGGCTAGATAAAGCAGGATATGACGCATGGTCGAACCTCTCTTGGCCTCCATTCTGCCCGCTGCGGCCGCGTGATCCAGTGAAATCGCGGTAATCACCGGGTCAGCCGCCGGGGCGCGAGCCTTCGCGTCGATTCAGGAACGCCAGACGTTCGAACAGATGCACGTCCTGCTCGTTCTTCAGCAGCGCGCCGTGCAGCGGCGGGATCAGCCTGTTCGGCGTCTTCTCACGCAGGGTCTCGGCGTCGATATCCTCGACCAGCAGCAGCTTCAGCCAATCCAGAAGCTCCGAGGTGGACGGCTTCTTCTTCAGGCCCGGCGTATCGCGGATTTCGTAGAAGGTCTTCAACGCCTCCGAAACCAGGCGCGGCTTGATGCCGGGGAAGTGCACATCGACGATAGCCGACAGGGTCTCTGCGTCGGGGAAGCGAATGAAGTGGAAGAAGCAACGGCGCAGGAAGGCGTCGGGCAACTCCTTTTCATTGTTCGAGGTGATGATGACGATGGGACGCACTTCGGCGCGGATCGTCTCGTCCGTTTCCTGGACGTAGAACTCCATCCGATCCAGTTCCTGCAGCAGGTCGTTCGGGAACTCGATGTCGGCCTTGTCGATCTCGTCGATCAGCAGGACGGAGCGGGCAGGGGCGGTAAAGGCCTCCCACAGCTTGCCCTTCTTCAGATAGTTGCGCACGTCATGAACGCGCTCCTCGCCCAGCTGGCTGTCGCGCAGCCGGCTGACGGCGTCGTATTCATAAAGGCCGTTATGGGCCTTGGTCGTGGATTTGACGTGCCAGGTGATCAACGGCGCGTCGAAGGCCTTGGCGATCTCATAGGCCAGGACCGTCTTGCCTGTGCCGGGCTCGCCCTTGATCAGCAGGGGACGCTCTAACGCGACCGCAGCATTCACCGCGACCTTGAGGTCGCTCGTGGCGATGTAACGGTCCGTGCCTTCGAAACGGCTCATAGAAAAACCCACTCCGTGTTTCCACGAAGTGGGTTAGCGGATCGTCCGCGTCGTGAACAGCGATCAGGTGATGCGCTTGGCCGAGACCGGATCACTGGCGGGGAAGGTTTCTTCCAGACCCTCATCCACCAGCGCCTCCTGGCGGCTTTCGGACTTGTCGATCTTGTCGAGTTGGTCCGGCACGCCGTCCTGCGAGGTCGTCCGCTTGGCGTGCGGAGCGTCGGTCGAGGCGTCGTGACGGGCTTTGTCGTCGGTCATGTCATTCTCTCCTTATCGCGCCGGAGCGTCTTGATCGCCGTCCGGGCCGTATCCCAGGTCCGTGATGTCGTCGTCCGAGAGCCGTTTGGCCTCCCAATGGGCGGCGCTGGCCTGTGCGCCGCGTTCATTTTCCATCAGGCCCGAATAGACGAGCTCGACTTCATCCTGCGCTGTCGCAGGCCCGCCTTCGGCGTCGATCTGATCACGGTTTTCACCATCCACGCCCAACAGGGCGTCGGCTTCACGTTCGATGCCGTCGAGGGCCAGCTGGTCATCCAGATCGATCTCGGCGTCCTCGTCGAAATCCTCGTCGTCGGCGTCGCCATCGGCCTGGGTCACGTCCAGCACCTGGTCGGCTTCATCCAGCAGAAATTCGCCGTCGCCATCGTCGTCCAGATGGGTTTCGTCGAATGTCTCAGACTGTTCCTGATCGTCCTGGTAGTCGTTGTCCGGCATGGTCGTCTCCTGTTCGACAAGCCAACGCAACGGCGACGATACGCGTTCCAGCGGATCGATCTCACAAGGGATGGTTAACCGATGCCGGGGTAGGGTCTGATTCACTCGGAGCTGTCGTGCGCGACCGGCTCGACCACGACTGGAGTACGGTCCTCAATGGCCTTAAAGCTGTCGCTGAAACCCGGCGAGAAGTTCGTTTTGAATGGCGCAGTGGTCCAGAACGGCGATCGTCGCGGCGTGCTGATCCTCCAGAACCGCGCCAGCGTCCTGCGCGAGAAGGACATCATGCAGGCCGAGGACGTCACCACGCCCGCACGCCGCATCTATTTCCCGATCATGATGATGTATCTGGACGAGAGTTCGGCGTCGAAATTCTTTGACGAACTGGCTCTGCGGATCACCGAATTCATGGGCGCGACGCAGAACCCCGACATCCTGGCCGAATGCGTCTCGGCCTCGCGTCATGTGCTGGCGCGCGAATACTACAAGGCCCTGATGTCGGCGCGTAAGATTGTCGAGTATGAAGAGAGAGTGCTGAATGTCGCTTCAGGCCTACACAGCGGCGACAGCGAGGGCTGAGAGCCCGCGCGACCTGGAGTACCGTCTGTTCGGTCAGGTCACGCGCGCTCTGGTTCATGCCTCGACCGTCGACGAATCCGACATCGCCACCCGTATCGACGCGCTGGACTGGAACCGGCGCCTCTGGTCGACGCTGGCCGGCGAGTGCAGCGACCCCAGCAACGCCCTGGGCGCTCCGATGCGCGCGCAGATCATTTCCCTGAGCCTGTTCATCAATCGGCATTCCTCGGCGATCATGCGGGGTGAAGAGAGCTTTCAGGATCTGATCGATATCAATCGCATGATCATGCAGGGCCTGTCCGGCGGGGCGTCGCCGACGCAGTAATCGCCACGCGTTCACGAAAGCGCGAAGCCCATTGGCGCAAGGCGTTGAGCCGTCTTATGTTTCACCTCCCTGTTCAACAGTCGAAAGGAGGTGATCCAGTGTCTCATTGTCATCAATCGCGAGCGGCGACCGCGACCCTGGCCCTCGGAGAGGGTCTGGTCTGAGCCTTTCAGACTGAGTTGCGGCCGGACCGTTCGCGGTCAGGCAATGAAGGGTCGTCGGGGAAACCCGGCGGCCCTTTTTGTCGCCGTCAGTGCAGCAGCTTGGTGAACCAGCCGGTCAGGTGCTCGGCCACCTCGACCACCGTCGCCCAGATCAAAAACAGATAGAGGGCGCTGGCGGCGGTCGCGACGACGCCGAGCAGGATGGCGACCCCGTCGCGCTGCATCATGCCCAAGGCGAACAGAACCAGAGCGATACCGGGCAGGGCGTCTCCGAACGGAATGGGCAAGGCCATGATCAGGGCCAGCACGACGCACACCAGGCCGGTGAAGGTGTCGGCGACATCGCCGGTCAGCAGCGGCAGGCGTGGGCGGGTCAAGCGTTCGATGGCGCGGACCATCTTCAGGACGCTCAGGCCATTCGGCCGTCTGCGAACGGCGCGCCTCACGCCGTCGGAAAAGATGTAACGGCGCCCGGCGATCCGCACCTTCGCAGACAGCACCCAGCGACGCAGCCAGGCCGGGGCTGCGAACGGCGTGGCGATCAAGGACGTGTAGGCGGCGCGGGACACCGAGGCCTTCAACATCCAGCGTGGCAGCCAGACGCTCTGTCTCTGGAAGGCCAGTTCCAGCGACATCAGGATGATCGGCACGGCGAAGACCGCCTTGCCGCCGGGCGGCCAGGGCAAAAGCGCCAGCAGCGACAGGATCAGGATCATGGCCCCGAATCCGCGCTCGCCGAACGACGCGACCAGTTCGGCCATGGTCAGCTTGGGTTCTGGGGCGTGGCCGAGGTCTTCAAGAACGTCGGAGAACCGCCGCAGGTCGTCGTTAGGAGGCGGTTGGGCGGGCATCAGACGGGGCGCTCGGCTGGAGATTGCGCCCATCTAGGCGGTCGGCGCGCGGATCGCCACTTACAGAACGGACAGGCGGTCAGATAAATCGACTGTGTCTCAGTCCTGCACGTGCTCGGGTTTGCCTTTGCGCTTGGTCTCCGCCAGGTCTTCCAGCTGCTTTTCCGTCATGGACTCGACCATGGACTTGGACGCGCCCTTCAGCTTTGACTTCGGCGTATCTCCACGTTTGGCTGACAGGGCGGCGCCGGCGGCCTTTTGCTGAGCGGCGGATTTGGCGGGCATGGTCTGTCTCCTTGTGCGGAGACAAGCCGTCAGCCGCCCAGCAGTTCCCGTCCGATCAGGAAGCGGCGAATCTCGTTGGTGCCGGCGCCGATGTCATAGAGCTTGGCGTCGCGGACCAGTCGTTCAACCGGCCATTCCTTGGTGTAGCCGGCGCCGCCCAAGGCCTGAACGGCCTCCATCGTGACCTTCACCGCATTTTCGGACGCCAGCAGGATGGCGCCCGCCGCGTCGTAGCGCGTTGTCAGGCCGGCGTCGCAGGCACGGGCGACCGCGTAGACATAGGCGCGGGCGCTGTTCAGGGCGACGTACATGTCGGCGATCTTGCCCTGCATCAGCTGGAACGAGCCGATCGGCTTTCCGAACTGCTTGCGGTCGCGGACGTAGGGCAAAACCACGTCCAGCGCGGCCTGCATGATGCCGAGCGGACCGGCGGCCAGAACGGCGCGCTCATAATCCAAGCCGCTCATCAGCACGCCGGCGCCGCCGCCCAGCGGACCCATGATGTTCTCTTCGGGCACTTCGCAATCCTCGAACACCAGTTCGGCGGTGTCCGAGCCGCGCATGCCCATCTTGTCCAGCTTCTTGGAGACGCTGAAACCCTTCATGCCCTTTTCGATCAGGAAGGCGGTGCAACCCTTTGATCCCGCGTCCGGATCGGTCTTGGCATAGACGACGAGGGTGTCGGCGTGGGGCGCGTTGGTGATCCAGAATTTGGTGCCGTTCAGAACGTAGCGATCACCCTTCTTTTCGGCGCGAGTGCGCATCGACATGACGTCGGAGCCTGATCCGGCCTCGGACATGGCCAATGAACCGACGTGTTCCCCGCTGATCAGCTTGGGCAGATATTTCTGCTTCTGCTCGGCCGTACCCCAGCGGCGAATCTGATTGACGCACAGGTTGGAGTGGGCGCCGTAGCTGAGGCCGATCGAGGCCGAGGCGCGCGACACTTCCTCCATCGCGACGACGTGTTCGAGATAGCCCAGGCCGAGGCCGCCGAACTCTTCCTCGACGGTGATTCCGTGCAGGCCCAGCTCGCCCATTTCGGGCCAGAGTTCGCGTTTGAACGCGTTCTTATCGTCGATCTCGGCGGCCAGCGGCGCCAGGCGATCGGCGGCCCAGCGGGCGGTGGTGTCGCGGATGGCGTCGGCGTTATCGCCAAGGCCGAATTCCATGGATTGGGGCGCGAAGGGAATGCTCATGCGCTAGGGCGTAGCATCGCGCACGGCCTTTCGCCAAGCGCTGTCAGGCGCGGTCAGCCCGTCCCCAGCGCCGATAGCAGTTGTAGCCTGATACCCCCAGGCAGGCTGCGGCGACCAAGATCAGGACCCAGGCGACCGTGGCGGTGTCGCTGCTGTTCGATAGCGACGCGCGGCGAAAGGCGGCCATGGCGACGCCAAGGCAAAGAGCGCCCAAGCCGCCCATGATGACGAAGGTCAGGGTTTCCCCCAGCCCCGAGCGCCGGTTGGCCCGAGCGCGCGCCACGGCCTCGCGCGTGCTCAGCACGTCTTCACCGGATGCTGCGTCGCCCTCGATGGCCGGTTCGACGGGGCTGTCGGCTGGCGCGGCTTCGGCCAGGCCTGGCGCGGTCAGCACCACGCTGGTCTTCTGCGCATCGGCGAAGCCCGACGACGGCTCCGGCTGCGTGGCTTCAACCGGCGCGTGGATGTCGTTGGCGGCGATGATCGGCGCAGCGACGGAGACGGTCTCCGATTGTCCGGTCAGCGGCATAACGTCCGGGACCGGGCCGACAGCCGTCGCGGCATAGATGGCGTGCGGCTGGGGCGCGGTGGTCGCTTGAGCCAGCGCTGCGCCGTCCTGCGCCGGGAAGGGAGCGACGGCTTCATCCAGGGCGCCGTCGACGGCGGGCAGGGTCGGCTCGTCCGTCTCGAAAGGAGACGGCAGGGGTGCAGCGAGAAGATCCGCCAAGGTGACCGGCGCGCCCGGTGCGGCGTTGAACAGCGCATGTTCAGCAGATCGGCGACGCGTAGGTTTTTCAGCGGCCGCTTCATCGGCCCAGGCGCTCAAAGAGGCGGACGCCTGACGCGCAGATCCCGCGTTCAACTGCTCGACCACGTCGGAGGCGGCAAACCTGTCTGCGCCGATGGAAAAGGCGAAACTGGCCAGGGCGTCGAACTGATGCTGGTTGAGAGGAACGCGGACGTGATTGGTCACAGCCTTCACGACCGGGATCAGGTCGTATTGCATCAGCAGTTCGGCCTCGGCCTCGGACACCCTCGCGCCCTCGCGGGCCGACTGGGTGTGGCCATAGCCGATGACCCAGCGACCGTCGCTGCGTTGCATGGCCCGAGGCCGGAAGCCTTCGAAACTCTTGATGAGCAGGACGCCTTCGCGGGACACCTTGCTGGGTTTGGGGAAGACGTCAGACACAGTTGACCCAATTGGAAACAGGCGCGCGGCGCTCGCACCGCTCACAGCAAGGGCCGCGCCGGATCGTCCGCGTCGTGTCTAGAGCAGCACCAGTGTGGCCAGACCAAGGAAGATCAGGAAACCGAAGAAGTCGGTGGTCGCTGTGACGAACACGGCGGACGACACGGCCGGGTCGAACTTGAGCTTCGACAGGGTCAGGGGCGTCAAGACGCCGATCGATGCGGCGACCAGCAGGTTCAGGATCATGGCCGCGCCGATCACCAGGCCGATCTTCCAGTCTTCGTCCCGGAACCAGAAGCCGGCCGCGATGCCGATCAGGGGCGCCAGAATCAGGCCGTTGGCCAGGCCGACGACCATCTCGCGCCAGAAGGTGCGCGGGGCGTTCGAACTGTTCAGCTCGCGTGTCGCCAGGGCGCGCACGGTCACGGTCAGGGCCTGGGTGCCGGCGTTGCCGCCGATGGCCGAGACAATCGGCATCAGCACGGCGAGAGCGACGATCTGCTGGATGGTGGCCTCGAACAGGCCGATGACGCTGGCGCCCAGGGCTGCCGTCGCCAGATTGATCGCCAGCCAGGGCACGCGGCCGCGAACGATCTCGGGCACGGACGAACCGCGGTCCTCGTCGGCGACACCGGCCAGACGCAGGATGTCCTCGCGGTTCTCTTCCTGAATGATGTTGACGATGTCATCGACGGTGATCTGCCCCACCAGGCGACCGGCCGCGTCCACGACGGGCGCCGAGATCAGGTGGTATTTCTCGAAGATGTAGGCGACTTCTTCCTGATCCTGATCGACGGCGATCTCGTTGATCGGCTCCATCAGATCGGTCAGGGCGACGGTGCGCGCGGCGCGGAGAAGGCCGCTGATCGGCACGCCGCCGACCGGGCGGTTCAGCGGATCGACCACATAGATGTCGAAGAACAGCTCGGGCAGGTCGTCGCCCTGTTTGCGGATGTGGTCGATGGTGTCGCCCACGCTCCAGAACTGGGGCGCGGCCATCACCTCGCGCTGCATCAGGCGCCCGGCGGACTCTTCCGCATAGCCCAGGCTGCTTTCGATGGCGGCGCGATCGACCTCGGGCATGGCGGCCAGAACGCGCTCGCGCTGGTCGTCCTCCAGATCCTCGACGACGGCGGCGGCGTCGTCGGAATCCAGTTCCTGCAGCGCCTCGGCCAGGGTGCCGTGCGGAACTCGCTCCAGCACTTCCTCGCGGATATTGTCGTCCAGCTCGGGCAGGGTTTCGGCCAGAAGCTCCGGCGGCAACCACAGCACCACGACGGCGCGGTGTTCCGCCGTCAGAAAGCCCATCAGGTCGGCGACGTCGGCCGGGTGCAGGTCTTCGAGAAGGGAGCGCAGCCGCATCCCGTCGCCGTCGTCGGCGGCGTCCACGACTTTCTCGACGAATTGAGGGGTGAGGACATAGTCCTCGTCCAGGGCGGCGTGGTCTTCGTTATCGAGCGTCTCATCTGGAGCAAAGGCGGTGTCCGTGGTGCTCACGTGGTCGCCTCCCTTGGTAGAATGTCCAGCCGTACTTAGCCGATGAATCGCCCTGTTTAGCCAGATGGTGCGGTCGAGAAGACTCGAACTTCCACGGGTTGCCCCACAGCGACCTCAACGCTGCGCGTCTACCAATTCCGCCACGACCGCTCGCATCGGAGCGGCGGCGAATAGACGAAGCCGTTGGAAAAGGAAAGGGGCGAAATGAACGACGCAAAGACGTCGCGGATCAAAGCCTCAGGCCGACCCGGCCATGAAGTCGTACACGTCCGCCTGGCGGGTGACGGTGATGGCGATACGGTCGTCTCGGATCTCGATTTCGCCGCGCGCGACCGGATAGTTGTTGGCCAGGATCCAGACCTCGTCGCCCTCTGCGGCATCGAGGGGAATCACCGCGCCGCGACCCATGCGCAGAAGTTGCGACATCGGCAGCACCGAGCGACCCAGAACCACTGAGATTTCGACATCGACGGCGTTGATCTGGGTCACGTAAAGCTCTCTTCACTGGAGGGCCGTCTCTTGCAGAAACGCCCTGGCGATCACATTGAAGCGTCATGCTTGCTGAGCCGTTAAGCCCGTCCCTTCAGAAACTGCGTCTCGACGATGACCGACCGGTCGAATGGGCCGTTTCGAAAGGCTACGTCGACTATGCGGCCGCGGAGGCCTTCATGGAGGCGCGCGTCGCGGCCATTGCGGCGGGCGAAGCGAATGAGCTGGTCTGGTTGCTGGAGCATCCGCCGCTCTACACCGCCGGCGTCTCGGCCAAGGACGACGACCTTCTGGATGCCGGACGGTTTCCGGTGCATCGCACAGGGCGGGGCGGGCAGTTCACCTATCACGGGCCGGGACAGCGCGTGGCCTATGTGATGCTGGACCTGAACCGGCGCGGCAAGGACGTCCGGTGTTTCGTGCGCGGGCTTGAGCTGTGGCTGATCGGCGCCCTGGATACGCTCGGCGTAAAGGCCGACATCCGGCCCGGTCGCGTGGGCGTGTGGGTCGAGCGCAAGGGGGCGGGCTGGTCGCGCGAGGACAAGATCGCCGCCATCGGCGTCAAGGTCCGCAAATGGGTCAGCTTCCACGGCATCAGCCTGAACGTGGAGCCGGATCTGGATCATTTCGGCGGCATCGTCCCGTGCGGCATTCAGGAACACGGCGTCACCAGCCTAGTCGATCTCGGCGTTCTGGCGACGATGGACGAGGCGGACGAGGCCTTGAGGCGCAGCTTCGATCGGATCTTCGGCGCAGCGGTCGAGGCGTCGGCGCCGCTTTGATACGCGCCGCATCGCCGCAGCCCATGTGACAATCGGGCGAAATCCCGCGCGGCGGGGTTGGCAAGCGCTGGACGCATGGGGTTTAACCTTTCCCACGAGCTTGAAATCAAAGGCCGCAGGAAACCCCATGAACCGAATGATCGCCGCCGCATCGGCCGCCGTTCTGTCGCTGACCGTCGCCGCCGGCGCCGCTGTCGCACAGGATTTTCGCGCTCTGGCGCAGCAAGACCTTCAGGCCGCGCATGACGCCCTGGCCGCCAACCACCCCGCCGCCGTGATTTCCGGCGCGCCCAGCGAAGCGTTCCGCAGCTGGATCGATGCCGGCCTGACCGATGCGCAAGGCAAGGTTGGCCGCGTGAACAGCGGCGACAGCCACGCCTATCTGATGCGCTACTACGCCAACGGCTTCCGCGATTCGAACATCGCGATTCGCCCGACCTACGAAGGCCTCGGTCCCTTCTTCGCGACCAGCTGGCCGGGCGTGACCACGGCGTGGCGCAACGGCGAATATGTCGTCTCCTATGTGAAGCCCGGCGTTCGCAACGTGCCGCCGCTCGGGGCGACCCTGGTCAAGTGCGGCGACAAGACCGCCGCCCAGTTGGCCGAAGAGCGGCTGGACCGCTGGGAAGGCGACCTGACGACGGAAGCCGGACGTGTCCGCACCGCCCCCTATCTGCTGTGGAACCGCAACAACCCGTTCACCGGCGGCGTGCCCTCGCTGTGCACCTTCAAGGTCGGGCGTCGTGATCGCGACTTCCAGATGCAGCCCCAGCCGGCCGACGCCGCCAGCCTGGAAGCCGCCTATCGCGCCACCGTCTACACGCCGGGCGCCAATCCGCTGTCGGTCGAGACGGTCGATGGCCGTCCGTGGATCAACGTTCACACCCTGGCTGACGACGCCGGATGGGACGCCTTCTACGCCGCTGTCGAAGCCCAACTGCCCGCTATTCGCGGCGCGCAGGGGCTGGTCATCGATCTGCGCGGCGCAAACGGCGCTTCGCTGAATGCGACGGGCAAGGGCTATGGCCTGGCCAACCGCATCTGGACGCCCGAATTCACCGTCAGCCGTCAGCCTGAAGCCGGCTCGATCACCTACCGCGCCACGCCCGCAAACCGTCAGTGGTTCGCCGACACCCTGGCGCGCATGCAGGCCGACCCGCGCTTCGTCGCTGAATCCGGCCCGGTCATCGAACAGACCCAGGCCATCGTCGCCGCCTTCGATTCGGCCCTGGCCGCCAATCAGCCGACCTTCACCATGCCGGGCCGTCCTTCGGTGGCGGACACGGGCGCGGCAAACCCCGTGGCGGGTCCGGTCGTGGTCCTGGTCGACGGCGGCTGCACCAGCGGGTGCCTGGATACACTGGATCTGCTGACGCGCCTGCCGAACGTGCGCCTGGCCGGATCGGTGACGGCGGAGGATTCGATCTTCATCGAGCCGACCGTTCTGCGCCTGCCGTCGAACTATGCCGAGCTGACCTATGGTCATAAGGCCTGGACCACGCGTCAGCGCGGCAACGACGCGCCCTTCACCCCGGCGCAAGGCCTTGCCTACACCGGGTCGGCGACGGACGAAGCGGCCGTGCGCGCCTGGGTCGGCACGCTGTTCCAATAAGGAAACAGCCGGTCGAATGATCGAGGGGCGGGCAGGGGGTGGAACCCTTGGCCCGCCCTTCTTATTTGCAGTCCATGACCGATCTCGCCCAAACCTCCGGAACCCTCCGTTCGCCGTCGGGCTATGACCTGACGCCGCCGAACGCCGAAGAACGCGCCCGGCTCGAAGCCGATCTGAACCCAGAGGAAAAGCGCGTCCTGCTCTCCCATGGCACGGAGGCGCCCTTCTGCGGCACTCTGCTGGGCGAGAAGCGGGCCGGCGTATTCTGCTGCCGCGAATGCGGCTTGCCGCTGTTCAAGAGCGGAACCAAGTTCGAAAGCGGCACGGGCTGGCCCAGCTTCACCCAGCCGGTTGATGAAGCGCACGTGCACGCGATCCGCGACACCAGCTACGGCATGATCCGGATCGAGACCCAATGCGCCCGTTGCGGCAGCCACCAGGGTCACGTCTTCCCCGATGGCCCGCCGCCGACCGGAAACCGCTATTGCATCAACTCGGTCGCGCTCAGTTTCGTAGCCGAGGGTGAGCCTCTGCCGGACCCCCTCAACCGCGGCGACGGCATCGCCTGACCTTGGCCTCAATCGCTGTGCTAGGATGATGTCGAACGGAGGTGGCCTATGCTGATCGCAAGTCTCTTGGCGGGTGTGGCGCTGGCGGCGTCGGACGGTGATCCGGATGGCGTGGTCACGACGGCGCCGACAAACGCGCCCACCCTCGCTCAGGCCCTGGCTGCGGCGCCTGAGGCGTCGTTGACTGCGCCGACGGCTCAGGACGCCGCCCCGCACGGCATGACCACCGAACAGCAGATCCAGAACTGGATCAGCGCGCGCACGCCCGGCGCAACCTTCGACGAAAGCGCAGAGCCGGGCGCCCCGGCCGAGCGCAAGATGCATGGCATGGTCGAGGCCGGAATCGGCACCGGCGGCTATCGCAGCTATGGCGCGGCCGTTTCCCTGCCGGTCGGCGAGAACGGTCGCCTGGACCTCGCCTACCGCGAAGGCCGCAACGAACCTTGGGGATACGGCTATGGCGGCTATGGTCTGCGCGGACCGGGCTTCTACTCGCCCTACGGCGGCGGCTGGCGCGGTCGAGGCTATGGGGCCGACACCACGACCAAGTCGATGTCGATGGGGTTCAGCTGGAGCAAGGACGGCGATGCGGATGACCGCGATCCCTATCGCCGGGGCCTGTACGGCTACGACTGAAGACTTTTCCGTCCGATCTGGAAATCAAAAAGGCCCGGCGAAAGCCGGGCCTTTTCAAGTCTCAGATGGTGCCGCCGGGGGGAATCGAACCCACGACCTCAGCCTTACCAAGGATGGTTGCATTGACGCTCTAAGCCTTTCGTTGCTTGGGTTTGACGGGGCGTGCGCGGGTTTGGTCCCCGGATTTTCCCCAGATTGCGTTGATGGTGCCGGCCAGCTCCGACGTGTTCACGTGGGCGTATCGCATCACCATTTGGACCGACTTCCAGCCCCCCAGCTTCATCAGGGCTGTCAGGTCGCGGTTGGCTTGATAGTGCCAGGTCGCCCAGGTGTGGCGGCAGTCGTGAGGGCTGAAATCTGCGATTTCGGCGCGCTTGAGCATTCCCGCCCATGCGGTCTTGATTTGACCGCCACCTCCCGCGCGCACCTCGTAGGCTTCGCCCAGCGGCGTCAGCTTACCTCCTGCCGTCAGACGGGGCAGGGAGCGTCGGAACACGGCTCCGGTGCGATGGGGGAGGGCAGACAGCGCAGCGACAGCGCGCGGGTGTAGGGGAACGCCTCGCGGTTCCCCGTTCTTCGTTTCAGGAAAGACGACATGGGCGCGCGCAAGGTCCACGTCGCGCCAGTCCAGATACAGGGCCTCGGCAATCCGGGCGCCGGTCGAGAAAAGAAAGATGACCAGCGGCCGGATGTGAGGCGCAGCAGCCTCCACCAATCTGTCGGCTTCGTCGTGCGTAACCCAGCGGATGCGACCAGCCGATTGCTTGGGCCGGGCCAGGACGGGCTTTTCGCACCACTTCTTGCGGGCGGCATGGTGCAGGACAGCGGCGACGGGGGTGTAGATGTGCCGGTTGATCGTGGCGCCCGACGCGCCCGGTTTCAGCTTGCGGGCCAAGGCCTCGATCTCGGCCTGACCGATAGCGGCGAGCGGCTTGCGCCCGATGGCGTTGAGGATCGGCGTCAGGTGTGACCGTTCACCACCGGCTTCCATGTAGCTCAGGGCCGCCTCCGCGAATGTGCGGACAGCGGAATCACCGTGGACCGATCGCTTGAGCAGTTCGGCTTCCCTGACCGCCCTGATTTCCTCGGCGGCTTTGCGGTCGCGAGTGCCAGTGCTTTCGTCAACGCTGATGCGCCGGACGGTCCCGCGCAAATACCAGTTTGGCGAGCCGTGTCGTCGTTGGATGGTGAGGGGCATGGGAGGCGCTCCAGAAGTGTTTCCATGTCGGCAGGCGTGAAGACGTAGGTGCGGCCGTGCTTTCGCCCCACGCTGTAGGTGCGGGCCATTCCAACAAGCGCCCGCTCGCTGAACGGGACAAGCCCCTCAGCCACAAGCTGGCGTGCAGTCTTCATCTCCGGCCAACCCACCATCAGACGTCCCACCTCCGGTAGCGATTGGCGAGCGTCAGGGACGCGGCGGGCTGGTCCTCGCTGTGCCGGGTATCGAATAGGCGCGCGACGTGGATCAGTGCGGCCGTGCGGACGCTTTCGGGGATCGCGTCTCCAGGCGTCAGACCGTCAGCGTGGGCGAGTGCGGTTTCAGAGGCCGTCAGGATCAGTTGAGCGATCAGCTCGTCCTCGTCGTCGTAGTCAAGGCGCAGGAACGCCTTGGCCTCGGCCAGGGTGATGATTGGCTCAACCATTGGCCACCTCATCAGGAACAGACCCAAGCGCCACCCAGTTGGCGGGCTGGTGATACACGTCGCCGCCGGGAATCGGGGTCTCGTTCTCGCGCCGCCGGATGTCGTTCGGGGACAGGGCGCCGATCTCGCGGCCGATCCGATAAGCCTCGAACCGGGCCGTAACGTCGCCTTTCAGCAGCGCGGCCAGGTCATGCTCGATGTAGAGGGTGCGGCGAGCGTCATCGGTCAAAAGGCAACGCATCATCGCCGCCTCAATGCGGCTGGCGAGCGGTCCCAGGCAGTTGGCCACCAAGGCGCGAGCCTCTTGCTCGGTGTTGGAATAGGTCGCTTTGTCGGTGATCCCCACGCTCGTCGGCGGAACGCCGAACAGGCGGGCCACGTCCTCATTCGACAGCTTCTGACTGGCTAGGAATTCGGCGTCCTCAGCCGTCCAGGCGAGAGAGGTGTATTTCGCACCGCCGTCCATGATGAGAAGCTGACCGGCGTTGGCGGACCCTTGCAGCCGATCGGCCACAGCTTCGCGGATTTTCACCCGGGCGTCACCCGTCAGGCGCTCGTCATAAGACATCACGCCGCTGGGGCGCAGACCGTTGGCGATCAGGTTTTGCGCCGTCTCGGCCTGGCTGACTCGCAGGGCCATCGCACCACGACCATACTGGATCGCGGACAGCCCGATCACGCCGTCCCGTGATGGCCCGCGAACGTGCAGGATTTCCTCCTGCAGATAGGTCGTCAGACCACCGCGCGGGTCGGTGTGACGATACCGCAGACGGCCGCTGGCCAGACGCTCCACGGACACAAGGCCCGGCTCCAGGGGATAGATCGCCGTCACCTGGCCGCGATTGTCTCGCTCAAGACGTGCGTAGGCGTTGCCGTGCAGGTCCAGCGACCGGATCAGGAACTCGCGAGCCTCGAAGGCCGTCGCCTGGGGATTGGCCATGTCGTGCAGGACCGAATAGAGCGGCAGATCATCGGCCCGCTCTCTGCCGCCGTCTGCCGTCCGCCTGAATACGAACAGACCCGCGCTGGCCAGCATTTCGGAACGGATGTTGACGCAGCGCACGGCGACCGCGCTGTTAGACATCAGCGCGTCGGGGGTCACGGCGCCATAGACGCCCGGATAACCCGCCCAGCCCGCCAGATACGGATCGACGGGCGCAGGGTCCGCCGCGCGGGTCTCGCGCTTGAAGGGCCAAAGGTTCATGCCAGCGCCTCCAGATAACGGCGGGCCTGCGCCAGGCGCAGCAGCCGGTTTTCGGTTGCGGAGCGGGCGTTGATGACCGTGCCCCCATAGGCGGGCCACGCCTTCACCACGCTGATCTCGTATAGGGTCAGAGCCTCCAGCGTTCGCACGCCGTTGGCGCGGGTCTCGCCGCCGGGGGCGACGGCAAAGCCGAAGCTCATCCCGCCCAGGTCGCTGCGCTCGGCCAGGGCCAGCACGTCGCGGCCCTCGGTCGTGTCGGGAACGTCGATGGAGAAGGCCAGGCCGGTTGAGTCCTGCGACAGGCGCAGGGAGCCGGAGCGGGTGCGGGCCAGCAGTCGGGCGGGGTCGTGATCGACAAGGGCCAGAACGTCACGGCCAGAGGCCAGGGAGCCGGTGAAAGCCCCCGACCTGATTTCCTCGTCCACGCCGCCGACGCGAGCCCGCACGCCGAAGGTGGCCGCATAGCCCTCCAGCCGACGCCCGCGTGCGCGGATTTCGACAGGAAGGGAGCGACGTTCGGGTGCGGGCTGCATCATCAGGCCACCGTCACCCCGGAAGCCTTCACAAACGAGGCGGGACGGCGGACGCCGAAGTCCACCGTTGCCATGGCCCGGATCAGGACGTTCCCCTTGGAATAGGCGGTCTCGGCGTAGGGGTTCACCAGAATGTCGAGCTGCGACCAGATCCCCACCAGGAAGTCGGACCAGTCGCCATAGGCCAGGGCGTGTTCGTCATCGTCCGCGCCCAGGTCGTTCGGGGCTTGATTGGAGAACTGCACCGGCTCGCCGTGGAAGGTGGCGGCCCAGGGGATCGGCAAGCCATCCGTCGTGCGGAGCTTCATCGCGGACGCCTTGATCCCGTTCGTGGCCAGGAAGCCACGCGAGGCCGAAACATTGGCCAGGTCCGCCGCCGCGATCATGTCTGCCGTGGTCGTAAACAGGTCGGTGGCGAAGGGCACGGCGGCCACGCCGGGATCGTTCAGCAGCCCGCGCGGCTCGGCTCCAACGCCGGAACCGTTCAGGGCGGCGCGGTCGATCTCCAGCGCGATATTGCGCGACAGCATCTGGCGGATGATCCCGTCCACCGCCGGGCTGGATTGCATCAGCAGTTGACGCGACAGCTCGGTGATCGCACCGACGTGGTGCGGGGTCAGGGTCACGTTGTCGAACGTGGCGTTGCCGGTCGGCAGGGCCTGATCCTCGGCCACCCAGCCGACGTTCGGAGAACCGGTCTCGCGCGGGATGACGACGTTGCCGGTCAGGCCAGTTAGGACGGTTGCGCCCAGGCTTTGCAGCACCGTCGAGGCGGTCAGGGCCGACGTGAACAGGTCAGGCCGGAAGCTCTCGGGGACGATGGCGGCGCTCGTCCCCGTTGTCTGGGTGGCGCGGGTCTCGAAAACCTCGGTGGCGATGAAGGCGCCGTTCGCCTTGCGGCCGGCGCGGCGCTCAAGGAACGCCTGTTCGCGTTCGACCTTGGCTCGCTGTTCGGACGACAGGGCGCCCGGATCGACCTTGTAGAGCAGCGTTTCGCTGATCGACTGCGACCGGATTTCCGGGGCCACGTTGTCATTGATCGGCATTGCCGGGGCGGTGCGCTCGGCGTCGGCCAGGAACTGCGCCGAACGGATTTGGCGGTCCAGGTCGTCCAACTCGGGGCGCTTGGTTTCGATCTCCGACAGCTCGGCGTCGGTGAACTCGCGTCCAGCGGCGGCGGTGCGGATTTCGGTCAGTTTGTCCGCGACGGATGCGCGGCGCTCTTGCAGGGCAGGCAGGTTAGGCATGGGAAAAAGTCTCCATCTGGGCCACGCAGGCCACGCGGAAGGGGCGTCTCTCGACGGCGGGGTTTTCCATCAGGCCCAGGACGGGCGCGGGGAACTGGCGTCTCACGACGGCAATGGGGAATGCGACCTCGACACCTTGAACGTCATGAAGCCGGACCGAACCGGGGACCGCCACGCAGGTGTCTTTTCGTTGTTCGCCGGGTCGCGTCAGCGTCAAAGGATGGCGGCCCTTGAGCGACGACCTGGGGGCATTGCCAAGCGCGGCGGACCCCCTTTTGCCAGGCGCGGCGGGCACGGTCGCGGTGCCGGTTCGGATCATCAGGCGTCGCTCTCGTCTTTCGGGCCAACCTCTAGGGCGGCATCCTCCAGGCGGGCGACGGCATAGGCGCGCCAACGCTCCAGACGCCATTCGCGCACGGAGATGATTGCGGTGCCGCTCATCTCCGTAGCGTTGGCGTCGAACTCTGCGGCCCGCATCCAGACCGGCGAACCCATCTGCGAGCGGACGTGAACGAAGCGGTCGGTGTCCGGGTAGCACTTGAGGAAGCCCAGGAACTCGCAGGCCAAGTTTCCGGCGTAACGAGGCGTGACGCCCTCGCTCAGAAGTTGGCCGTAGAGCTTGAGCGCCATCAGATCGAGGATGTTGAAGCTGCGCGCCCGGCCGGGAACCGTGGCCGGGGCGCAGGGATAGAAGCCTTCCGCCACGGCTTCATTGAAACGCTGGCGGTCGATGTCAGCGATCTCGGCGGCAAGTGCCATCGTCGCGCGAAGTTTGGTCATGGGGTTATTCCGCTATTGGTTTCCCAATAGCTAGAGTCAACCAGTGGGGAAGTCAATAGGTGCTATCGGAAAACCGATAGGTTCCGCCCCTGGCCCGCGATAGCGCCCATTCGATTTCACACGGCAGAGGGCGCGCTCCGATCAGGTCGAGGTTATGCTCCAGGTCCTCCAAGGCGTCCCGCTGGGCTGGCGTCAGTGTATCGAGGTCGGGCATCAGTCATGCACCTCCGGCTCGCGGCCATCATGCTCAGCGTCGCCGTCGAAAGCGCCTTCGTCTTCGCAAGCCTCTTCAAGGTCGGTGTAGGCGACGCCGCCGGTCGGAGACCACCGGATCAGCTGATCCTGATTGTCGAAGGATCGCGCCTCTTGAAACGCGAGGTTGGGCTCGTCGCAGCCATCCGGCTCCAGATCCTCTAAATCGGCGTCGATGCGATCCAGCGCGTTGATGGCGGATTGCCGCAGGCGGTCGATGCGGTCGAGCGCGGCGGCGGCGCGGCGGGCATGGCGGGCGAAGCGGTCGTGATAGCGGCCCAGATGCTCCACCACCGCCTCCAGGCGGTCACGGTCTGTCGGGCTGATGAGGGGGAGCGCGTTAGGCGCACCTATGCTATGGGCGTGAGCAGCCATGACGTGATCCTTGCCTGATCCGTTGCGGTTAGGGGCGCGGGAAGCGTTGGCGCGCTTCCCCGTCCTGCTGATTGTGCTATCATGATTAACATGACTGTGCAATCACGATTAACGCGCAAGAAACCTGGGCCACCAGCTACAGGGAAGGGGGTGCCCGTCATGGTCCGCCTACAGCCTTCAGAACTGGCAGCGCTCGACGCCATTCGCGGTGATCAAACCCGTCCTGCCGCCATCCGCGCGATTTTGAGAGAAAAACTCGATGTCAGATCAGATTGATCAAAAGATTCGTGAGCTTCAGTATTCGGTCGCACGATTAACTGCTGTCCAGCGCGCGGGTGTAGCGGGCGACGAGGCAGTGTCGTTTGCGTTAGTCCACGGGGTCTATCCGGTAATGCACGACGGCAACCATGCGGAATTCAGCGACCAGTTTTCTGTTTCTCGAGAAAGCATGAACCGCGTCAGAAATGGATTGTTGGATGGGACGGTGAAGTCCGCGATGGACGTCGAGCGTCTATTTGATCATGAGCGCGAGCCGAACTTTAAAATCGCGGCCGGATTCGTCCTCCGCTACTTCTTTCTCTCAGGCCTTGAGATGACAGATAGAAAGTGGGCAGATTTCGGATTGACCACAGATGCTCGCCAGCCTTTTCGAGAGTTTAGTTGGGATGAAATATCGCTAGCCTAGGCCGCATCCACCCACGGCTCCCAAGCCTCGGCCTCCGGGCGCATCTCCATCGCGTGCAGCGCCATAGCCAGGGCCACCGCGCCGTCGATCCGGCCCGTCGCCCGGCTCTTGTCCAGCTTTCGGTTTCCTGCCGGGTCTGTCGTGACCACCGCATTGGAGACGCACCAGGTCAGGATGGGGTTGTTGCCGTGACGCAGTTTCCGTTCGGCCACCACGCGCTCCAGCACATCCACCGCCGGGGCCATGTCTCGATACCCCTGGCCATGTTCCACCATGTCCAGATCGGTCACGCCCTCGTCTGCGAGGGCCATCTTGAACGTCTCGATGCGCCAGCGGTCATAGGCGAGGGCTTGAACCTTGAAGCGGCTGCATAGCTGGGCCACGGTCGCGGCGATGAACCGGGGATCGGTCGCCGCGCCTGGCGTCGCCGTCAACGCCCCCTGATCTCGCCAGACGGTGTAGGGCACACGGTCCCGCTCCCCGCGATCCGCCAGCCCATCGCCAGGCAGATAGAACCACGACACTGCGTCAATCGAACCGTCATCGTGAGGGAATACGGCGACCAGGGCCGTCAGGTCGCGCGTGGCGGCCATGTCTAGGGCGAGCCAGCACGACTTGCCGTCGAGGTCGGGCGTGACCGGAGCGCCGCACGCCTTCCATTCGGACAGGGGCAGGAATCGGGTTTCCGCCGCGACTCGCTGATTGAGGATCAGGTTTCGGAACGCGGCCTCTTTCGAGGGTATGCGCTGGGCTTGGGACGCCTGGCGCGCCACGTCATCCAGCGAACGGAAGTCCCCCAAGGCCGGATTGGACAGCGCCCAGGTCTCGGGCGACCACGGGTCCGCATCCTCGGGGGCGGCATAGTGGGTCAGGTGGAAAGACGGATCGTCGATCTCACCGGCCGTCACCCGCAAGCCGTAGTCGATCAGTTCCGACATGGGCGCCAGGTCGTCGGGAGCCTGTGTGGAAATCACCAGCATCAGCGGATCGGCACGCGCGCCCATCGCAGTGTCCAGCGCGTCGAACAAGTCGCGTTTGGTCGCCTGGCCCAGCTCGTCATAGATCACGAATGACGGCGAGAGGCCGTGCTTGCCGGGCACGTCGGCAGATAGGGCCGCATAGACCGAACCCGTTCCGCCTAGATCCTCCATTTCCTTCGCATGGCGACGCAGGCTGATCCGGTCATCCAGGAACGGAACCTTCTCGATGATCGCCGCCATCTCGTTGTAGATCAGCGCCGCTTGCGCCCGGTCGTTCGCGGCCGAATAGACCTGACCTCGCGCCTCGGCCTCCGGTCCCGCCAGGTGACACAGCGCCAGGCCAGCAGCCAGTCCAGTCTTACCGTTCTTCCTTGGGAGACTTAAAACCGCCGTTCGCACCGGCCGGCGGTCGCCTTCCACCGCATAGACCGTCTCAAGAAACTGGCGTTGCCACGGACGCACGGCGAACCGCTCACCCGCCAGCGCGCCCGACGTAACCGGTAGGAACTCCAGGAACGCCACCACACGATCCACGCGGCTCAGCCCTTCCGCCTCCCAAGGAAGAGCTGCCACCGCCTCCACAGCCCGCTTTTCAGCCTTCTTGATGGGCTTGGCCCCAGGTCCACGCAGACCCATCAGACGCCCCAATCCCGAACTAAGTGCGAAGTCGTCTTGGCCGCCGGTCTTTGATCGACAGCCCCTCGTCCTTGAAGGGGGTTATCCCCCGTCAGGAACGGATGATTGGGATCGAGAGGCAAGCCGTCGGCGCCACAGCCCTTGATGGCGATGCCCTTGCCGCCTGCCCGGTCGAGGGCGTTGGTCTTGATAGAGTGACAGGGCGCACAGAGGGCGCGCAGGCCATCCATAGGCGGGAAGGCAGGGCCGCCCTGCTTGATGGCTACGACGTGATCGACGTGTTCGGATACGACTTTGCGGCCACGGTGTTCGCACGTCTCACAGAGAGGGGCTTCTGACAGCTTGGCCTTGCGGAGCCTTTGCCACCGGGCGGTCGTGTAGGGCCAGTCAGCCACGGGCGATCCTCCCGGCCAGGCGGCGCAGCTCCCGCTCTATCTCGCTCTTGTCTTCATGGAAGCGTTCCGGGTCACGGTGCGAGGGTGACAGGTGGCGCACCTTCTCGGCCATCAGCAGCAGCGGGTTCGCGTCACCACCACTGCGCCCACCTATAAAGGTGGTGGCGCAGGTGGCGCAGTGGCGCATACGGGTTGCGCCACCACCCTTTTCATCTAGGTGGCGCAAGGTGGCGCAGTGGCGCATCAGGACATCTCCGACCAACGGCCAACCTCGATCACCGGACGCTCTTTCCGATGCTCGTCAGTGGCCATGACCTTCACGAGGAGGCCCTCTTTCAACCACCGGGCCAGCAAACCCTTGACCTTCTGCTTGGCGGCCTTGTTCTCCAGGTCGAGGCCCAGCACCTCAGCGACGGCGATCCCGACCCATTCCTTCGCCTGGCTGTTCTCGCGCCACAAACCACCGTCCACCTTGCGCTGCACGGCCAGCAGATCGGCCGTCTGAACCCCGTCGAACGGGTCAGGCCATTGCCAGCGGGTGACGACGCCGACCTGATCGCTCTCGTTGAAGGCGTCGCCGTTATCCAAATCGACCCCGACCATCTGAAACCAGTCGGAGCCCTCGGGAGGGGGCGCGAGGTTGGCCTTGCCGTTATCGACCCGGAAGTAGGAGCGGTGACGCTCCACCCCGGCGCGCTCGGCTTCCTCTTTGCTCATCTGGTTGAGGACACGCGCAGAGCGGACAGCGGCCAGCAGCGCGCCAGCACCGCGACCGTCCTCGACTGTGATTTCCGGCCCGTGGGCCTTCCTGACGTGGTGGACCAGCTCAACCGCGACGTTGGCCTTGTCCGCGATCCTGGCCCATTCAGCCGCGACACGGCCGATGGCGTTGTTGTCGTTCTCGGTGACGGCATGGGAGCTGACGAACGGGTCAATGATGATGACGTCCAGATCGAACTCGCGGGCCGTGTCCAGCACGCGCTCGACGTTCGGCGCGAGGATGGTCGTTCCCGTGGCGGTCTGTTCAGCGACCAGCAGGGGCATCTCCCGGCCGCTACCAACGAAAAGCCAGTCTTCTAGGTCGCTGGCGCCCAGATCATACTTGAGGCAGGCCGCACCGATCCGGCGTTCGGTTTCCTCCATCGGGTCTTCGCCATTCCAATAAGCGACCTTGAGGCGCTGATCGGGTCGAACGCCCAGAAGCGGCTTGCAACTGGCCATAGCCATGCCTTCGACACCGACCAGCGACGACTTGCCGACACCGCCTGGGGCAAAGGTCGCGGAGATGAACTTGCGGATGTAGTGGCGGCCATAAAGCCAATCCCGGCGCGGCAGGCTAGACGGATCACGCCAGACGAAAGGGCGAACCCAGGCGTTCAGGGGCGTGTCGAGGTCTTCCGTGGAAGGCTCGTCATCGTTGGCCCGCGCCACCGCGATCTGACCCGCTTGGGAGCGACTGTCGACATATCGATCGCCGGTCCAAACCTTCTGTCCGCCCATGCCGTCGCCCACTCGTTGGCCGACAGATGGCTTTGCCCGCTTAACCTGGATCAGCCGCGCCGCTTCCTCGAACTCGGCGTCGTAGTCTCGAACAACGGTCATGACAGCACCACCGGGATGCTGTAGGCTGACCCCCGTTCGTGCCCCCAAGCTGAACTGTGATTGACCCCGGTGCGCCCTGCCAGGCCGCCGGGGTTTTTCGTTCTGGGGTAGAGATGGGGAGAACGAGACGCGAACAGGCTTCCCGGATTTTCCCCGGATTTGGCCAGGGTGTTCTCCACCCGTTCACGTTCACGATGTTGGGGAGAAGGATGCGGGCGGGCTGTTAAAAGCCCGCCACACAAGGTCTCAGATGGTGCCGCCGGGGGGAATCGAACCCACGACCTCAGCCTTACCAAGGATGCGCTCTACCACTGAGCTACGGCGGCCCCGACTGAGGAAGCGGCCGTATAGCCAAACCCTTCCGGGGAGGGAAGCGGCTTTTTGACGATCTGAAAGAAAGTTTGGACATGGCCCGTGATCACGGCATCATCGCGCCATGACTCGCACGCCGCATGACGCCGATACGCCCTCCGCCGCCGCGCAGGCGACGCCGGTCGTCGAATCGGGCCCCGAATTTGAAAAGGCGCGGGCGAAGGCGGAAAAGGCCATGCGGCTGGCCTCGGCGCTCCGGGCCAATCTGCGGCGACGCAAGGCGCCGGCGCGAACGCCGGCCGCGCCACGCGACAGCAACTGAAAGTCATCGGCTCGCGATCACGCAGCCCTTTGGCAAGCGCCCGCCGGCTTGCTAGAGAACCTTCCCCCCGAGGCGTTGGCCCCGGGCGCGCTTAAGGACGTCATGGACAGCATCGCCATTCAGGGCGGCGCCCAGCTTTTCGGGGACATTCCCGTCAGCGGCGCCAAGAACTCCGCCATCAAGCTGATGGCCGCCTCGATCCTGACGGATCAGCCCTTGCTGCTGACCAATATGCCGCGCCTGGCCGACACCCGATTCCTGGGTCAGTTGCTGCGCCAGTTCGGCATCGAAGTGACCGAGCGTGACGGCGCGGACGGGCAGGAGAGCCTGTTCCACGCCAAGGACCTGACCTCGACCTTCGCCCCCTATGATCTGGTTCGCCAGATGCGGGCCTCGTTCAACGTGCTTGGGCCTTTGCTGGCGCGCACCGGCGAGGCCAAGGTCTCGCTGCCGGGCGGCTGCACCATCGGCGCGCGTCCGGTCGATCTGCACCTGCAGGCGCTGACGGCGCTGGGCGCCGAGATCGAGCTGGACGAAGGCTACGTCACCGCCCGCGCGCCCAAGGGTCTGAAGGGCGCCGAGATCGAGTTCCCCTTCGTTTCGGTCGGCGCCACCGAACATGCGCTTCTGGCCGCCGTGCTGGCTGAGGGCACGACCGTCCTGCGTCGTGCGGCGCGCGAACCCGAGATCGGCGATCTGGCCCACTGTCTGACGGCCATGGGCGCCAGGATCGAGGGCATCGAGACGGACGTCCTGACCATTACCGGCGTCTCGTCGCTGAACGGGACGACCTGGTCGGTGATTCCCGACCGGATCGAGATGGGCTCCTACGCCGTCGCCGCCGCCATGGCGGGCGGCGAGGTGCGGCTGACCAAGGCGCGGGCTGAACTGATCGGTTCGCTGACCGACAAGATGGTCGAGGCGGGCGTCGAGGTGTCGCCGACCGCCGACGGCGTGCTGATCAAGCGCGACCCGAAGCAACGCCTGAAGGCCGTGGATGTCGAGACGGCCATCTATCCGGGCTTCGCCACCGATCTTCAGGCCCAGTTCATGGCGCTGATGACGACGGCGGAGGGCGTCAGCACGATTCGCGAGACGATCTTCGAAAACCGCTTCATGCACGTGCCGGAGTTGGCGCGACTGGGCGCCGACATTTCGGTCCACGCCGGAGAGGCGCACGTCACCGGCGTCGAGGTTCTGCACGGCGCCCAGGTGATGGCCACAGATCTTCGGGCCTCGATGTGCCTGGTCATCGCAGGCCTCGTCGCCGAGGGCGAAACGACGGTCGGACGCGTCTATCATCTGGATCGCGGTTTCGAGCGTTTGGAAGAAAAGCTCGGCGCGTGCGGAGCCGACATCCGCCGCATAAGGGGAATAGGTGATGAGCACTGAGATCGACAGCGTCATCCCCGAAGCCAAGGCGCCGGTCGAACCGCTGCGTCTGCTGGCCGAGGACGCCGACGATCTTCAGATCATCTCCGCCGCGCTTCAGGACGCGATCCTGCGCCCCGTCGACATCGTCTGGGAAAAGGCGGCCCGAACCCTGACCATCGCCTTCAGCCGCTTCTGCTGGGAGTGCGGCGGGACGCGCGTGATGTGCGCCATGCAGTTCGGCGACGTTCTGGCGGTCAAGAGCCGTCGCCTGTCGCGCAGTCCCGACGCCTCGCTCGAACTGCTCGCGCTCGAATTCATTCCGACCGAGGACCTGAGCGGGCGCGTCATCCTGATGTTCGCCGGCGGCGGTGATCTGCGAATCGACGTGGAATGTCTGGACGCCGTGGTCACGGACATTTCCGACCGCTGGCCCGCACGGATCGCGCCGACCCATCTGGACACGCCCGAACTGGACGAAGGGACTGCGGCATGAGCGCCGATCATAAGCTGGCCTCGGTCGAACTGGACGCCGCGACCCTGCCGGCGGCGACGGCCGAGATCGAGCACGAGCGTCGCGTCGCCATCTTTGATCTGGTCGAGAAGAACAGCTTCGAGCCCGTCGGCGCCGAGGGCGGACCCTACAGGCTGAAACTGTCGCTTCAGGACAATCGCCTAGTGTTCGACATCGACGGCGACAACTTCACGCGCACCTACGCCATCAGCCTGACGCCGCTGAAGGGTGTGATCAAGGACTATCTGATGATCTGCGACAGCTACTACGAGGCGCTGCGCGGATCCTCGGCCAGCCAGATCGAATCGGTCGACATGGGCCGGCGCGGCCTTCACAACGAAGGGGCCGAGCAGCTGAAGACGCGGTTGGACGGCAAGATCGTGGTCGATCACGAGACGTCACGGCGCCTGTTTACATTGCTCTGCGCCCTCTACCGTCGCGGCTGACCTCGACTATCTCTGTGATTTCGGGCATTAGGCCCGTCCATTCCGCCCCTCGCGCCCGCCCGGCGTGGGGTCGAACGCATATTCAACGGGCGTGAGAGGCCGCATGGCTAAGGAAGAACTGCTCGAGTTTCCCGGCACCGTCAGCGAACTGCTGCCGAACGCCACCTTCCGCGTGACGCTCGAGAACGACCACGAGATCATCGCCCACACCGCCGGCAAGATGCGCAAGAACCGCATCCGAGTCCTGGCCGGCGACAAGGTGCTGGTCGAAATGACCCCCTACGACCTGACCAAGGGTCGCATCACCTATCGCTTCAAGTAAGTGGCTGCGGGTCGCCCCGAACTGGTGCTGGCTTCGGCCAGCCCGCGCCGCATCGAACTGCTGGCGCAGGTCGGGATCACGCCCGACCATATCGATCCCGCCGACATCGACGAGACGCCTCTGAAGGGCGAGACCCCGCCGCGTCTGGCCGAACGGCTCGCCACCTCGAAGGCCCTGGTTGTCGCAGAACGCCGTCCCGACGCGGTTGTCATCGCCGCCGATACGGTTGTCGCTGTCGGGCGTCGTTTTCTGGAGAAGGCGGCGGACGAGGCCGAGGCGACGCGTTTTCTGAAACTGCTGTCCGGCCGCAATCACCGCGTCTTCACCGGCGTCGCCGTGTGGCGCGACGGAAAACTATCGTCGCGCGTCAACGAAACCCGCGTGACCTTCAAACCCCTGTCCGACCACGAGATCGCATCCTACGTCGCCACGGGCGACTGGCGCGGCAAGGCCGGCGGCTATGGCATTCAGGGCCCAGCGGCCGCCTTCATCCAGCGCATCGTCGGCAGCCATCCTTCCGTGATGGGCCTGCCCGTCTATGAGGCCGTCCAGCTCTTGCACGGCGTCGGCTGGCGTTCATGAGCGGCGCAGTCGAGGTCTTCCTCGACGAGACGCCTGGCGAGACGCGTGGCGCGATCATGCGCGACGGCCGCTATACTCATCTTCTGATCCACCGCGAGGATGATGCGGCGCAGACCCAGCTCGGCGCCCGCTCGGTGGGGCGTGTCATCGAGGTGAACCCCGGCTTGCGCGGCGCCTTCGTTGATATCGCCGCACAGACCGCCGCCTTTCTGCCGTTCCCGAGAAATGACCGAATCACCCAAGGCCAACGGCTGGAAGTCGTCGTTGCCGCCGAACCTCGTGCCGGGAAAGGGGCGGCAGTTCGGTATCTAGGACCGGGGGAGGGGACGCCCCGCCTGATTCAGCCCGCACCCAGCATCGCCGAACAGTTGCGCGAGCTCGCGCCCGGCGAGGAATCAGTCACCGGCATCGCCGCCATCGACGCCGTGGTCGAGGCGGAGGAGGAGGCTTTGGCTCAATCGATCGGTTTCGCCTCGCATGGAATCGATCTCGCCGTCGAACGCACGCGCGCCTTGGTGGCTGTGGACATCGACTTCACCTCCACCCCCGGTCGTGATCCGAAACAGGCAAGGGCGGTTGCGAATCGCGAGGGGTTGAAACAGGCGGCGCGGCTGATCGGCTTGCGTAACTGGGGTGGTTTAGTCGTCATCGACATGGTCGGGGACGGTCAGGACGCCGAGGCGCAGTCCAAGGTCGTGCGGGCCGCGTTCGGTCATGAACCCCAGGCCGTCTTCGGACCCGTCAGTCGATTCGGCCTGTTGCAGATGTCGCTTCCCTGGCGCCGCACGCCGATCGAGGAGGTCTTGCTCGACGCCGGCCGACGCCCCTCGGTCCAGACGCGGGCTATATCTGTCGTGCGCGCTTTGCGACGGCAACTGCTGGCGGATACCTTGTCGCCACGCATCATCGGGCGCTGCGCACTGGACGAAGCCCTGATCGCTTATCCGCTGGCGGCGCGTCTGGGACCGCGAGCGGTGATCCAGGCCGATGCCGCGATCCCGCCAGGGCGCGGACGAATAGAAGAGGGTTGAGCCGTGGCTTCCTGTCCCATCTGCCGCAAGGCCGACGCCGATCCCAAGTACAAGCCCTTCTGCTCACGCCGCTGTTCCGACGTCGATCTGCAGCGCTGGTTCACAGGCGGCTACGCCATTCCGGTCGCCTTGGACGAGGGCGCGGAAGATGATGACGAAAAGGACGGATTGGGCGCTGGACAGGCGGAAAAGCCTCCCCTATAGACCCGCCTCTCGCGACGCCGCGTCGGCGCCTGGATAGCTCAGCTGGTAGAGCAGCGGATTGAAAATCCGCGTGTCGGTGGTTCGAACCCGCCTCCAGGCACCATCTTTTCCCACACCGTGAAAATCGATTGTTTTGAGCGCATGATCCTGCGCTGCGGCCTTCGCGCCGCCCTCGGGATTCAGCTGGCTTGCAGCGATCAGCCCTACAACTCGCCATATCGGGAAATGATCGCGCTCAGGATGGCCGTTTTGAACAAACTTGCTCCATCTGACGTCGGATCATCATCAAAATGTCGCGCGGCTGCACTCTAATGCACCGGTTGGTGGAACTTTTCTCCATGTCTCTCGACGGGTTAAAAGCCCCTCTTGTCCCTTGACGCTCCGGTAAGGGTTCGTCAAAGGGTTGAGGCGCCTTCGCAAGAAGACGTTAATGCGGATCGCCGGAGACGTGTCTCCGAAGGTTCGACCAGCGGAGACGAGGCGGGCGACCGGTTCGATCTCCACCGAAGATTTCAGCGGGCTCTGATCCTCGAAAGGACGGGCGCGTTGAAGGAAACATTTCAGGTTGGGGGGCGGTCGCTGACTATGGCCGCACCTTTGGTTCCACGAGTCAGACCAAGCAGGAACTGGCGAATTATGCTGAACAGCAAAAAGACGAATATCCTTCTCGCCATGGCCGGCGCCGCCGCGCTGATGGCGAGCTCGCCGGTCCTGGCCCAGGCCCCGGCCGAGCCCACCCCGGCCGCCTCGACTGCGGCTCCCGCAGCCGCCGCTCCGGCTGCCGGCGAAGCTGACCCCGCAACGGTGAACGACGCCGTCGGCGGCGGTCACGGCGACATCACCCCGATCTCCATGTTCATGGAAGCCACGGTCGTCGTTAAGGTCGTCATGGCCGGCCTGCTGCTGGCCTCGATCCTGTCGTGGACCCTGCTGCTCATCAAGCTGTTCGAGTTCGGCGCTCTGAACCGCAAGACCGACAACTTCCTTGAGAACTTCCGCGGCGCCCGCACCATCGCTGACATGCGCGCCATCTCGACTCAGGAAGAGTTCGACGGCAACCCGCTGGCCGACATGGCCGCCGCCGCCACCGAGGAAATCGAACTGTCGCGTCAATCGGGTCTGTCGGTCACCGGCGATCACCTCGACTCGGCCATGGCCCGCGCTCAGTCGGCTGTCGCCGCCGTGCAATCCGGTCTGGCCCTGCGCCTGTCGGGCGGCCAGCAGTTCCTGGCGTCGGTCGGCTCGATCGGTCCGTTCGTCGGTCTGTTCGGCACCGTTTACGGCATCATGAACTCCTTCATCGGTATCGCCCAGTCGAACACGACCAACCTGGCCGTCGTGGCTCCGGGTATCGCTGAGGCTCTGCTGGCCACCGGCATCGGTCTGTTCGCCGCTATCCCGGCCGTTGTGTTCTACAACTACTTCAACACTCGCATCGCTGCTTACGGCACGCGCGCCGACGGCTTCGCCGCTGAGCTGCTGAACGGCATCTCGCGTCAGCTCGACAAGGGGGCGTAAGACGGATGGCCGCCAAGATTAAATCGGGCGGCGCTGGCAACCTGCCTCAGGCCAACAGTGATATCAACGTTACGCCTTTCGTTGATATCATGCTGGTCCTGCTCATCATCTTCATGGTGGCGGCTCCGCTAGCCTCCGTGTCGGTGCCTGTTGAGTTGCCAATCGCCGTCGCCAAGGCGGCCCCGAACCCGCCCAAGCCGGTCTATATTTCGATCCAGAATGACGGCGACGTCTATGTGGGCGATTTCCGGACCGACGTCGGAGCCCTGGGTGAAGATCTGAAAAAACAGATCGGATCCCGGAACCCGGCCGATGAGCGGATCTTCATTCGGGGCGACCAGAACACCCGTTACGGCGACTTCATGCAGGTGATGAATGCGCTGCAGGATAACGGCTTCTATAGCGTTGCGCTGGTCGGCGAAGACCAGGCGACGAGTTAGGATGCGGAGATAGTATGACAGACGTCGAATATCATCGCAGTCGCTACGACGTACCCAAGAAGAAGGGCTTCATGGGGGTGTCCTACCCCGTGCTGATCGTCTGCCTGATGGTGGTCAGCATCTTGTTTGCGTTGCTGATTTTCTTTGTTCAGCAGTCCAAGTTCAAGCTGAAGGAGTTCAACTACGTCGACGAGTCCGTCGAGGTCGAGTTGGTCGAGCCGGTTCCGCCGCCTCCGCCGCCTCCGCCCCCGCCGCCTCCGCCGACGGATACGCCTCCGCCGCCGAAGCTTCAGGTGCGCGTGCCGGCTCCGGTCCCGAACATCGTTCCCCCTCCGCCGGTCAACATCACGCCGACGAAGAAGGAAGATCGGGTTGAATACACGGGTCCGCCCGTCAATATTCCTGGACCGCCGCCTCCGCCCGCACCGCCGGCTCCGCCGCGTCCGTCGACGATCACGAACGTTCAGTGGTCGCGCCAACCGCGTCCGACGGCTGATGACTTCCCGGCGCGTGCGCTGGAGCGTGAAATCAGCGGTTCGGCTACGGTCGAGTGCACGGCGCGCTCCAACGGATCTCCGGCGAACTGCCGCGTGGTGTCCGAAGAGCCTGCCGGAATGGGCTTCGGCCGCGCCGCCATTCGGGTGGTTCAGCGTGGACAACTGTCTCCGCGGACCGTCGACGGCGCCGCTCAAGACGCGACCTTCCGCGTCCGGGTGCCCTTCACCCTCGGGTGATCGTCACGGCAACAGACAAGACGCCTCGGAGAGCAATCTCCGGGGCGTTTTTGTTTGGGCGGTCACCCGCGAAATCTCCTGACGAAATATGAGGAAGGCGCTTGATCGCCTGCCGCAGGCCCGGTAGAGAACGCGCCTCGCGATGCGCGGGCCGCCTTAGCTCAGTTGGTTAGAGCGCCGGTTTGTGGAACCGGAGGTCCTCAGTTCAAGCCTGAGAGGCGGTACCATCGCAAAGCACGGCCGGGCTTGCAGCCCGCCGTCGCCGCGACCATCTCCTGATCGTCGGCCGTCCTATCTGTTTTTAGGCCGATCCCCACATCGACAGGAGAAGGCCCCATGAAGACGCGTAAGCTGGGTGCGAACGGCCCCGAGGTTTCGGCCATTGGCCTGGGCTGCATGGGGATGAGCGCCTTCTACGGCGGCGCCGACGAGGCCCAGTCCATTTCCGTCATTCATCGCGCGCTCGATCTGGGCATCACCCTGTTCGACACCGCAGAGATGTACGGCCCCCACACCAACGAGGTGCTGGTCGGCAAGGCGCTGAAGGACCGGCGCGATCAGGCCTTCATCGCCAGCAAATTCGGCATCAACTACAATGCCGACCGCACAAAACTGATGACCGACGGCAGCCCGGCCAATGTGCGGCGCGCCATCGAGGGCAGCCTGAAACGCTTGGGCGTCGATCACGTCGATCTCTACTATCTGCACCGCGTCGATCCGGACACGCCGATCGAGGACACGGTCGGGGCGATGGCGGAACTGGTGAAGGAGGGCAAGGTCCGCTTCCTGGGCCTGTCCGAGGCCGCGCCCGACACCCTGCGCAAGGCGCATGCGACCCATCCGATCACGGCGCTGCAGACGGAATACTCGCTGTGGAGCCGCGAACCGGAGGACGAACTGTTCTCGGTCGTGCGCGAACTGGGAATTGGTTTCGTGCCTTACAGCCCGCTGGGCCGCGGCTTCCTGTCGGGCGACATCACCTCGATCGATGACCTGGACGCAGACGACTTCCGCCGCACCAATCCGCGCTTCATGGGCGAGAACTTCCAGAAGAACCTGGATCTGGTCGAGGCCGTGAAAGCCATTGCGTCGGATAAGGGCATAACCGCCGCGCAACTGGCGCTGGCCTGGGTGCTGGCGCAAGGCGAGGATCTGATCCCGATCCCCGGCACGCGCCGCATCGCGACCCTGGAGCAGAATGCGGCGGCCGTGGACGTCGTTCTGACGTCTGAGGATCTCGCCCGGATCGAGGACGTCTTCCCCAAGGGCGCGGCGACGGGGCATCGCTACGCCGAGGCGGCGCGGGCGGCGCTGAACCGTTAAACTAGGGCAGACATGAGAAAGGCCCGGTCGGATCACTCCGGCCGGGCCTTTCGTATGTGGGGGGTCCTGATCCTACTGGATGCGGGTCCAGGTCTGGGTCTTGCAGAGCGGAGCCACGATGCAGCCGCGCAGACGCAGGCTGTTGTCGTTTGTCATGGTAATGGTGCCGCGATAGGTGCCGCCGTCGGCCGGGTTATAGACCGAGCCGTTGCGCCATTCCGTCGGACCGCCGGTGAAGCCGGTCAGCATGGGCAGATTGCGCAGGGTGCGGTTCCGCAGCGAGGCGTCGCGATTGTTCGCGTCGCGCGCATTCGCGTCGCGGCGAATGTGGTCCGAGGTCACCAGCGTGCCGCACAGCGCCTGTCCGCAGCGCGCGATCCGCACCTGACCGCCATTGGTCGGCGTCTGCCACAGGCCCGTCGGGTCGCCCGCCAGGGCCGGAGAGGCGAGGGCGCCCGCCAGGGTCGCTGCGGCCAGCATGATCTTGTTCTTCATAGTCGTTCCCTTTCGTCGGGTCGGTCGCGCCGCCCGTTGAAGCGGACGTTGATCGCGGTTTCGGTTGAAAACAAGGCCAAAACCCCAGCGATCACCAACGAAAACCGACCCTTAGGTCAACTTCAGCCGCCGATCAGGGCCAGCCATTCGTCCTCGGTCAGCACCTGGACGCCATGTTTTTCGGCGTCCTTGAGCTTGGAGCCGGCGCCGGGGCCGGCGACAAGGTAGTCGGTCTTTTTCGACACCGAACCCGACACCTTGGCGCCCAGGCTTTCGGCGCGGGCCTTGGCCTCGTCGCGGGTGAAGCGCTCCAGGGCGCCGGTGAAGACGACGGTCTTGCCGGCGACCGGGGTGTCGGACTTGGGGCGTTCGGCGTCGAGGATCTGGGTCAGTTCGGCTTCCAGAGCCTCCACGACCCTTAGATTGTGCGGCTCGTGGAAGAAGTGGCCCAGGGCTTCAGCGGCGACGGGGCCGACGCCGGTGACGCCGGCGATCTGGTTCAGGATTTCGGACGGGCCGTCCTCGCGCGCGACTCGGGCCAGTTCGACCAGGCCGGACCAGTCGTGAACCATCGTCGCCAACGACCGGCGGGCGGGGGCGGCCATACCCGGAAAGGCCTGGCTGATCTTCATGTCCATCGTGGCCTCGGGCCAGGGATCAACGGCGGGCTGCTTCGCCTCGGCCATCAGGGTCAGGACGCGGGGCGATATGGCGTGGGCGGCGGCCAGAGCGGTCCAGGCGTCGGACGGCACACCCGAAGCGGCCTGGAGGCAGGCGGCCTTCAGCGCGGACCAGCTCTCGAAGGCGCGGGCCAGGACGATGGAGGTCTGTTCGCCGATGTCGCGGATGCCCAGGCCGAACAGGAACCGGTCCAGCGAAATGATGCGACGAGCGTCGATGCCGGCGACCAGGTTGCGGATGCTGGTCTCGCCATAACCATCGTCTCGCTCCAGTTCCTTCAGCCGCGTCTCGTCGCGCGCCAGTCGGAAGATGTCGGCCGGCTCCTTGATCCAGCCGCGCGCATGGAAGGCGACCAGCTGCTTTTCGCCCAATCCTTCGATGTCAAAGGCGCGGCGGCCCACGAAATGTTTCAGCCGTTCGACGATCTGGGCGTCGCAGATGAGGCCGCCGGTGCAGCGGCGCTTGACTTCGCCGCCTTCGCGCACGGCTTCCGAGCCGCAGACGGGGCAGTGTTCAGGGAAGACATAGGGCAAGGCGTCGGCGGGACGTAGCTCGGCGACCACGCCCAGGATCTGCGGGATGACGTCGCCGGCGCGTTGCAGGCGGACGGTGTCGCCGATGCGGACATCCAGACGTTCGATCTCGTCTTCATTGTGCAGGGTGGCGTTGCGCACCACGACACCGCCGACGGTGACCGGATGCAACCGGGCGACGGGGGTCAGGGAGCCGGTGCGGCCGACCTGGATGTCGATGCCCTCCAGCACAGTGGTGGCCTGCTGGGCCGGAAATTTGTGAGCGATGGCCCACCGGGGGCTGCGGGCGACGAAGCCCAGCCGGCGTTGCCAGTCGATGCGATCCACCTTGTAGACCACGCCGTCGATGTCATAGCCCAGGGTCGCGCGGTCACGTTCCAGTTCGCGATAGGCGGCGATCAGGCCTTCGGCGCCCTCGACCCGGCGCGAGCGGGCGTTCACGGGGAACCCCCAGGCCTTGAGCTTTTGCAGGGCGTCCCACTGGGTCTCGGCGAAGTCGCTGGAGTGTTCGCCCCAGGCGTAGGCGAAGAAGTTGAGCGGACGTTTGGCGGTGATCCGGGCGTCCTTCTGGCGCAGGGAGCCGGCGGCGAAGTTGCGAGGGTTGGCGTAGGTCCGGCGCCCTTCGGCCTCGGCGGCTGCGTTGAAGGCAGCGAAGGCGTCGTTGGGCGCATAGACTTCGCCACGCACCTCGATCCGGTCGGGCCAGTCGTCGCCGGCCAAAGTCTGTTGCACATCGGCGATCGTGTTCAGATTGGCGGTGACGTCCTCGCCTGCGCGGCCATCGCCCCGCGTGGCGCCGATCGTCAGTCTTCCATCGACATAGAGCAGATTGGCGGACAGGCCGTCGATCTTGGGCTCGGCGACAAAGGCGATCGGTTCGTCGGCGGGCAGTTTCAGGAAGCGGGCGATCCGGGCGACGAAGTCGCGCACCTCGCCCTCGTCGAAGGCGTTGTCCAGCGACAGCATGGGCACGCCGTGGCGCACCTCGGCGAACTGGGTTGAGGCGGCGGCTCCAACCTTGCTCGACGGCGAGTCGGGGCGGACCAGATCGGGAAAGGCGGTCTCGATCGCCAGGTTGCGCGCACGCAGGGCGTCGTAGTCGGCGTCGGAAATCTCGGGCGTCGCCTCGTTGTACAGCGCGTCGTGACGGGCCATTTCGGCGGCCAGCCAGGCCAGGGACTCGGCGGCTGTCTCGGCGGTGAGGTCTTCGACGGGGACTTCGAGAGGAATCGCGTTGGCCATGGCCGTCGTCATATCATCTGACGCGCCGCCCGTGCATCGCGCAAAGCCGATGATGACAGAACCGTAGGCTGACGCGCCGTCCGCTCTTCGCTAGGTTCGCGCGTCCCTATCGGAGCCTGTATGACTCGTTCGACCCTCTGCCTTTTCGTAGCTGGTGCCGCCCTGATCGTCAGCGGTTGCACCGCCGTTCCTCCGGCAGCGCCGATTGCGCCGAGCGCCGTCGCGACCGGTACGAGCCAACTGCTGGAGGACGTGCGCATCCTGTCGGCCGACGACATGCAGGGCCGCGACACGGGCTCGGAAGGCGGCGAGCGGGCGCGCGCCTATATCGTGTCGCGGCTGGAGGCTATGGGCGTCCAGGCGGCGCCGTTCGGGCGTTTGCAGCGGTTCGAGGCGCCGGGCCGCACGCGCGAGGGCGTGAAGACCTTCAGCGGCGTCAACATCGTCGGCCTGATTCCCGGAACGCGCGTCGCCGACCGCTATATCGTGGTGACTGCCCACTACGACCATGTCGGCGTCAATGACGGCCAGGTCTTCCACGGGGCCGACGACAACGCCTCGGGCGTGGCGACGATGCTGGAGTTGGCGGCGCGACTGAAGGCCCAACCGCCGGAACACAGCGTGCTGATCGTTGCGCTGGATGGCGAGGAGCGGGGGCTGTTGGGGGCTCGCGAGTTCGTCAAGGCGCCGCCGGTGCCCCTGTCGTCACTCAGCCTGAACCTGAACTTCGACATGACGGCGCGGGCGGAAACGGATGGCCATCTGTGGGTCACCGGGACCTATCAGCACCCCAATCTGCGCCCCGTGCTTGAGGCCGTGGTGCCGAACGGGGCCGTGTCCTTCGCCTTTGGCAAGGACACCCCGCAGGATACGGGCGAGAACAACTGGGTCGACGCCTCCGATCATGGCGCCTTCAACGAGGCGGGCGTGCCCTTCCTGTACATGGGCGTCGATTATCATCCCGATTACCATCGACCGAGCGACACCTTCGACCGGATCACGCCGTCGGTCTTCACTAGCGCGACCGAGATCGCCATCGCCGGGTTCCGCGCCTTGGATCAGGCGCTTGATCGATGAGATCTTCATGGGTGATCGTCGCGGTCATGGCCGTGCTGAGCTTGGCGGCATGCGAGCGGCGCGACGCCGCGACACCGACGTCGATGCCGGAAGCGACGTTCCAGCATCGTCTGAGCGGTGATATTTCGGGCGACTATCGCCCGACAGGTGAGGGGGAGATGCCGCTCGTGGCTTCCCTGTTTGTCGGTCAGGATGAGGCCTTCGCCGCCTGGGACGGCGGGGCCCGCGCTTCGCCGCCGCTGATCCTGTCGCTGACCGGCCCGCAAGGCGAGGCCAGGGTTCTGCCGGACGCCTATGTCGTCACCGACGATCGGATCCAGATGCGCGGCTCCGTACCCGGCATGGGCCCGTTGGAGTTGTCGGCGCGGATTGATCATGGCGCATTGGCGACAGCGCGGCGCAATCTCGGAGATCAGACGCCTGTCGTCACCGGGACGATTTCGGCCAACGGTCGTCGCACGCCGTTCACGCTAAGCTGGTGGGGCGGCGACTGATCTAAGCGATCTGTGCTGAAGACGCGCCAAGATTGCCAATCTCGCAATCCCAGGTCATGGTGACGCTTGGGGGGCGCTGAATGTCGACATCGGAATTGGCCGGCTGCGATGTGACGTCGACACGCGGCGTCGTTGCGTCTCGACGCCGCATTCGTCTTGACCCGACCCGCGCCATGGATGTCCTCTTCGCCCTGACAGGTCTGCTTCTGACCTGGCCGCTCTTCCTTGTCATCGCTCTGGGCGTCAGGGCGCAGGACGGAGGGTCCGCGATCTTTCGCCAGCAGCGGATCGGGTGCGACGGCCGAATGTTCGACTGCCTCAAGTTTCGCTCGATGCATATAGGCGCGGAGCAAGCGCTGCCCTCAGCCTCTGATCCGGAATGGCAGGCGATGCGAAAGCTGACACACGATCCGCGCGTTACGTCGTTGGGCCGCCTGTTGCGACGGTTCAGCCTGGATGAACTGCCTCAGCTGATCAATGTGTTGAGGGGCGAGATGTCGCTGGTCGGCCCCCGACCGATCGTGATCGATGAGGCTGCACGATATGGCCGGCGACTGGCCGACTACTGCGCGGTCCGGCCGGGGCTGACGGGGCTGTGGCAGGTCTCGGGCCGAAACGCCGTGCCCTATCCGCGCCGTGTCGCGATGGATGTCTGGCTGGTCAGAAACCGCACCGTCGGCGTCTATCTGGCGATCCTGGCGCGCACGATCCCGGCGGTGCTGAGCCGACGGGGCGTGTCCTAGGGAAGACGCTCCTCAAAGCCGTCGTCCGTGCCGATGATGGCGAGGTCGGCGAGATCCAGGAACAGGCCGTGCTCCACCACGCCGGTGATCAGTTTCAGATCGTCGGCCAGACGGACCGGATCGTGGATCGCCTTGCAGACCGCGTCATAGATCAGATTGCCGCCGTCCGTGCGGACCAGGCCGCGATCCGCCTGACGCACGCGCGCCGGCTGGTTGATGTCGTGGTCGATCAGCACATCGGCGATGCGGTTGGCTGTCGTCTTGTGACCGAAGGCGACGACCTCGATCGGCAGGGGGAAGGTTCCCAGCACTGGCACCACCTTTGCCGCGTCGGCGATGACGATGCAGCGTGCCGAGGCCTCCCACACCAGCTTCTCGCGCAACAGGGCCGCTCCGCCCCCCTTGATCAGCGCCAGGCCCGGCCCGATCTCGTCGGCGCCGTCCACGGTCAGATCGATACGGGGCGTGTCCTCCAGCGTCGAGAGCGTCAGCCCGAGTTCGCGCGCGAGATCTGCGGTCTTCTCCGATGTCGGCACGCAGCGCAGGTCGGGCAGGTTGCGCGCCGCCAGCGCCTTGACGAACCAGGCGGCCGTCGAGCCGGTGCCCAACCCGACGATCATGCCCGCCTCGACGTGGGCGGCGGCGGCCTCGCCGGCGTTCTTCTTCTGGAGGTCGCTCATTTGGATTTCGCAGCCTTCCTGACCTTGGCTTCGGCACGGAAGGCCGCAGCCGCTTCGGGTTTGACAGTCTGGCGCGCGCGGCCGAAGGCCATGGCGTCGGCGGGCACGTCCTCGGTGATGACGGAGCCGGAGGCGATCAGGGCGCCGTCGCCGATGACCACCGGGGCCACCAGGCTGGAATTCGATCCGATGAAGGCGCCGGCGCCGACCTGGGTCTGAGCCTTGTTGAAGCCGTCATAGTTGCAGAAGATGGTCCCTGCGCCGACGTTGGCGCCGGCGCCGACCGATCCGTCGCCCAGATAGGCCAGATGATTGGCCTTGGCGCCTTCGGCCATCTTCACGTTCTTGACCTCGACGAAGTTGCCGACCTTGACCCCCTTCGCCAGGTCCGCGCCGGGACGCAGGCGCGCGTAAGGACCGACCTCGGCGCCGGCCGAGACCCGCGCGCCCTCGATATGGCTGAAGCTGCGAATGCGCGCGCCGGCATTGATCACCGCGCCGGGACCGAAGACCACGAAAGGTTCAATGACGGTTCCGGCGCCGATCTGGGTGTCCCAGGCGAAATGGACGGTTTCGGGCGCCGCCATCGTCACGCCGGCCGCCAGGAAGGTGTCGCGTTGCACGGTCTGAAACAGGGCCTCGGCCTGAGCCAGTTCGGCCTGGGAGTTGACGCCCATCACCGCGTCCTCTGCGGCGAAGACGGCGCGGGTCGGGTGGCCGCCCTTCCGCGCCAGAGCGACGACATCCGTCAGATAGTATTCGCCCTTGGCGTTTTCGTTCTTCACCTCGGCCAGCAGCGAGAAGAGCAGGGCCGCAGGCGCGGCCATGACGCCGGAGTTGCAGGCGGTGATGGCGAGAACGTCTGACGACGCCTCCTTGGCCTCGGTGATGGCGGTCAGGGTGTCGCCTTCGACGATCAGACGGCCATAGGCGCCCGGATCGCGAGCCTCGAACCCGATGACGGTCACGCCGTCCGCATTGAACACGGGCTCGATGTCGGCGGCTTTCAGCAAAGGGACGTCGCCATAGGTGACGACCACCTCGCCGTCGAAACCGGCCAGCGCCTGTTCGGCGGCGCGCACCGCGTGGCCGGTGCCGAGCGGCGGGTCCTGGACCGCAATGGCGGCCTCGCCCAGCCGTTTCACCACATGGGCCCGGACCTCGGGCGAGTGATTGCCGACCACGACGACGATGCGTTCGCACCCCAGGCCTTCCGCCGCATCGATGGCGTGGTCCAGCATGGCGCGGTGGGCGACGGGGTGCAGCACCTTGGGCAGCGGCGACTTCATCCGCGTGCCCTGGCCGGCGGCGAGAATGATGGCGGCGCGGGCGCGCGTCTGGCTGGTCATGAATCGTCTCGCAGTCTAGTCGTCCTGCGATCTAGCCCATCATGCGGGCCAGCGGGAGATGTGGATGAGCGATCGCGACCTGGAAGGCTGGACCATCGCCTTCGACCTTGACGGCACGCTGGTCGATTCCGCCCCGGACCTGATCGGCACGCTGAACCGGATGCTGGTCGAGGAGGGGCTGCCGCCCGTGCCGATGGAGTCCGCCTCGAGCCTGATCGGATCGGGCGCGCGGGCGCTGCTGGTGCACGGCTTCGAAGCCGCCGGCGCGCCGGTCGAGCGGGCCAAGTCCGACGAACTGTTCGAGCGGTTCCTGGTCGATTACGCCGCCCATATCGCCGACGGCTCGCAGCCTTTCGAGGGCGTAGTCGAGACGCTGGAGCGGCTCAGCGAGCGGGGCGCTATCCTGGTCGTGGCTACCAACAAGCGTTCGGACCTGTCGGAGTTGTTGTTGGGCAAACTGGACTTGACCCGACATTTCGCCGCCATCGTCGGCCCGGATCGGGTCAGCGCGCGCAAGCCCTCAGGCGCCCATTTGAAGGAGGCCGTCGTGATCGCAGGCGGCGATCCCGAACGAGCCATTATGGTGGGAGACGCTTCGCCGGACGCGGACGCCGCCAAAGACGCCAGCATGCCCTGCATTCTGACGACCTTCGGCTTTACGCCGACGCCTGTTGAAGACCTGGGCGGGGACGTGCTGATCGATGCCTTCGAAGACGTCGAAGAGGCGATCGACGGCATTCTCTCCGACTTCTACGTGCGGCGGGCGCTGAAATTCTGAAGCCAGCCGACAGGAAATCTGTTGGCTGAATGATCGCTGCTGCGGTTGCGGATCGCCATGGCGATGGACAGATTGGCGCACCCCAGTTGAAAGTGCCGTCATGCTCGCTCGCTTTTTCAAGATTCCGCTGTGGCAGCGGACCGCCGCCGGCTTCATCCTCGGCATCATCGCCGGGCTGATCCTGCGCGAGCGGGCCGAGACCTGGCTTCAGCCGATCGGCGACGTCTATCTGAACCTGATCCGCATGGTGGTGGCGCCGCTGGTGCTGTTCACCATCGCCAGTTCCATCGCCAAGCTGGGGGAAGGGGCGGGGGCTGTGCGGCTGGGGGTGCGAACCATCCTCTGGTTCGCCATCACGTCGCTGCTGGCGGTGCTGGTCGGTTTCGCCTTCGGTCACATCATCAATCCGGGCGTCGGCCTGTCCAACCTGCCGCTGGGCGAGGTTAAAGAGCGCGTAATCCCGACCCCGCTGGAAGTCTTGATCGGCGTCGTGCCGACCAATCCGTTCGCCGCCCTGGCCGAAGGCAAGGTGTTGCAGATCATCTTCTTCTCGGCCCTTGTCGGCATGGCCTTGGTGGCGCTGGGCGACCGGGCGCAGGGCGTTCGGCGTCTGGTGGATGAGGGGGCAGCCATCATTTTCCGCATCACCCGCTGGGTGATCCAGCTGACGCCCATCGGCGTGTTCGGCCTGATCGGATCGGTCGTCGGCGGCTACGGCTGGGAGGCGCTGCTGCCCCTGGTGAAGTTCATCCTGGCCATCTACGCCGCCTGCCTGTTCCACATCCTGATCGTCTATTCGGGCCTGCTGAAGGTCCATGGGCTGAAGGTGACCAGCTTCTTCCGCGGCGCCTTCGCGGCCCAACAGACTGCGTTCGCTACCTCTTCCTCGCTGGGGACTTTGCCGATCACCCTTCGCCAGACGGTCGAGCGTTTGGGCGTGCCGCAGGCCTACGCCGCCTTCGCCGTGCCCCTGGGGGCCAATGTGAAGATGGACGGGTGCGGGGCCATCTATCCGGCCATCGCCTCGATCTTCATCGCCCAGTATTTCAAGATCGATCTGACGCTGACCCAATACGTCCTCATCGGCCTGACGGCGGTGCTCGGATCACTGGGGACGGCCGGCGTGCCGGGCACCAGCATCGTCATGCTGACCCTGACCCTGTCGACCGCCGGCCTGCCGCTGGAAGGCATCGGCTATATCGTCGCCATCGACCGGATCATCGACATGATGCGCACCGCGACCAACGTCACCGGACAGATGCTGGTGCCGGTGCTGGTCGCCAAGGAAGAGGGCATCCTCAACCAAGACATCTACAACGGTCACGTCGCCTGGCTGCCGGGCGACCCGGAAGCCGATACGCCCGAAGGCGTTCGCGCCGCCGGAATCTGAAACAGGCGCTTGCGCGGGGCCGGCGACCGGGCTATGTCGCCGCCTCCGCAAGGCAAGGACGCGTAGCTCAGCGGGAGAGCACCTCGTTCACACCGAGGGGGTCACAGGTTCAATCCCTGTCGCGTCCACCATCTCCACTTCGATCTAATCCCGGCCTTGCGTGCGCCAGTCCTTGGGCCACGCGCCCGTGATGGAACGGTAGGCGAGGGCCAATGCGCCGATCAGGCCGGCGGACACGCCCGCGCTCGGCGCCGCGATGTAGGTCTGCATGTCCAGACCTTTCAGGCTGGCGTCATAGCCGCCGAGCTGTCTCACCAACGCCTGTCTGACCAGATCGTACATGTGCGGCTGCATCACGCCGCCGCCGATGATGATTCGCTCGGGCCGCAGCGTGTAGGTCAGGTTGGCGCACAGACCGGCGATATACTCCGCTGCCATCGGCCAGGCCGGATGATCGTGGGAAAACGTTTCGGCGGCCGCGCTCCAGCGCGCCTTCAGCGCCGGCCCGCTCGCCAGGCCTTCCAGGCAGTCGCCGTGGAAGGGACAAACGCCCGAGAACGTCTCGTCGCCCTTGGCGCGGGGCAGCCGGATATGACCGGCTTCGGGATGGTTCGCCCCGCCATGCGGTGCGCCGTCGATCATCACCCCGATACCCACGCCCGTGCCGACCGTGACGTAGCAGAAGCTCTCCAGTCCTTGCCCGCTGCCGAACAGGCGTTCGCCCACGGCCGCGCCGTTCACATCGGTGTCCAGCGTCATGGGAACATCGAGGCGCCGGCGCAGACGGGCCAACAGGTTGATGTCGCTCCAGCCGGGCTTGGGCGTGCTGGTGATGGCGCCGAAATCCGGCGCGTCGGGCTTCAACGACAGAGGGCCGAAACTGACGATCGCCAAAGCCGAAAGCCGGTCGTGTTTCGACTGTGCGTCGACGAAGAAGGCCGCGACCGCATCCAGCGTCTCGTCGGGCGACGTCGTCGGGATGCGGATCTGGTCGATGATCACGCCGTCGGCGGCGGCGACGCCGCAGATGAACTTGGTGCCGCCGGCTTCGACACCGCCGAGGAGGATGGATTGGGTCGACATGGGCGCCTGCCTTTCGGGTGCGACGAAGGTTCGCGGGACTGAACATCGAACAGGGCCAAGCGTTCAGAGCCCATGACCCTTCTAGCCCGTCTGTTCATCGCCTTCGACGCCGCCGCCAAGATTTTGACGCGCAAGGAAAGACTGCTGTGAGCCGATTTTGCAGAGTGCTGGATTTGGCGATTGCGTCCGGCTCCCTGCATCGCCACCTTCACCGCCAGGACACGAGATAAGACGAGGACGCCGATGGCTCGCAAACCCAACTACAGCTTCGAGCGTCAGGAACGCGAGCGCGCCGCGGCGCTGAAGGCGGCCGAGAAGGCGGCGGCCAAGGCTGAACGCAAGGCCGAAGCTGCGGCGGAAAAGTCGCCTTCTTCGGAAGACTGACATTTCGCGGCAAAATCCGCCTGTCTTTTCGTTGTTTGAATAGGCGTGAAGTCCTATTCTTGCGCGATGACACGCTGGACCCCCGAAAGCTGGAGAACAAAGACCGCCCTGCACATGCCGGCGGACTATCCGGATCCTGCCGCCCTCGCGCGGGTGGAAGACGAGTTGCGCGCCTTGCCGCCGCTGGTCTTCGCCGGCGAAGCGCGGCGCCTGACGTCGAAGCTGGCGCAGGTCGAGCGGGGCGACGCCTTCCTGCTCCAGGGCGGCGACTGCGCCGAAAGCTTCAAGGAGTTCTCGACCGACAATATCCGCGACACCTTCCGCCTGATCCTTCAAATGGCGGTCGTCCTGACCTTCGCCGGACGCAAGCCGGTGGTGAAGGTGGGACGGATCGCGGGCCAGTTCGCCAAGCCTCGCTCGTCGCCGCTGGAAGAGATCGACGGCGTCGAACTGCCCAGCTATCGCGGCGACATCATCAACGGCATGGGCTTCACGCCGGAAGATCGCGCGCCTGATCCGCAACGTCTGATCCGCGCCTACAACCAGTCGGCCTCGACGCTGAACCTGCTGCGCGCCTTTGCGGGCGGCGGCTATGCCGATCTGTACAACATCCATCGCTGGACGCTGGGCTTTGCCGGCGACAACGCCGCCGGCGCCCAATACCGCGAACTGGCCGACAAGATCACCGAGGCCCTGGCCTTCATGGAGGCGGTCGGCGTCACGCCCGAGACCCATCCGGACCTCAGCCGGGTCGAGGTTTTCACCAGCCACGAAGCCCTGCTGCTGAACGTCGAAAGCGCCCTGACGCGTCTGGATGGCGGATCGGGCGAATGGTTCGACACCTCGGCCCATATGCTGTGGATCGGCGAGCGCACGCGTCAGCTGGACGGCGCCCACGTCGAGTTCATGAAGGGGATCAAGAACCCCATCGGCGTAAAGTGCGGGCCGACGATGACGGCCGACGATCTGCTGCCCCTGATCGACGCCTTGAACCCGGACAATGTCTCGGGTCGTCTGACGCTGATCGGACGCTTCGGTCACGATAAGGTGGGCGAGCGCCTGCCCAAGCTGATGCGCGAAGTGAAGGCCTCGGGCCGCAAGGTCATCTGGTCCATCGACCCGATGCACGGCAATACGCTCAAGGCCGGCAACGGCTACAAGACCCGGCCGTTCGACCGCATCCTGGGCGAAGTCCGGACCTTCATCGATGTGGCCGAGGCGGAAGGCGTCCACCCCGGCGGCGTCCACCTGGAAATGACCGGCCAGAATGTCACCGAATGCATCGGCGGCGCCCAGGCGGTGACCGAGGACGATCTGTCCAACCGCTATCACACCCACTGCGACCCGCGCCTGAACGCCGATCAGGCGCTGGAGCTGGCCTTCCTGGTCGCGGAGCGGCTGAAGGCCGGACGTGTGGCGCAGTCGGCGGCGGCCTAGCGGGCGTCAGCGCCCCAAATGCGGGCCGATCCGGTCATGGTGACGCCACCGAGGCAGCGCCAGATCGATCTGAGACCGAGGGAGTGATCGATGCAATCAGCGGCTCCAACTGAGGAGAGGCCCGGCCGGGTCGCCTATCAGGGCGCGCCCGGATCGTTCAGCCATGAGGCGTGTCTGGCCCTGCGTCCGTGGGACGAGGCTGTGGCGTTCGAAACCTTCGACCAGGCCCTGGATGCGCTGCGCGCCGGCGACTGCGGTTGCGCCCTGATCCCTGTCGAGAACTCGACCATCGGCGTGGTCGAGCCGGCGGCGACGCTGGTCGGTGCGCTTGGCGTGGAGCCGGTCGCTCAGGTCTGGCGGCCGATCCGTCATGCGCTGATGGCGATCGACGGCGCGCGTCTGTCCGATATTCGAACGGTGGAAAGCCATCCCATCGCCTTGGCCCAGTGCAAGGACACGCTGGCCGGTTTGAATGTCGAGGTGGTCGAGCATTTCGATACCGCAGGCGCGGCGCGCGATGTCGCCGAAGCGGGCGATCCCACACGGGCGGCCATCGCCCCGGTCGGCGCCGCCGAGGTGTACGGCCTGTCGATCCTGCGCAACGACTTGCAGGATTCCGGCGATAATCAGACGCGTTTTGTCCTGTTGAGCTTCCCTGAGGGTTGACGGCGCACGGTCTTTGCGTCCTTAAGACACCTACGGGTCGCAACACGATCCGCATAAACCGGAACCGGACCATGTCCCGCCTGCGCGCTCTTTCTGTTTCTTTCGACCGTTCGCGCGCGGTTTCCGGCCTCTATTTCGGCTACGGCTTTTACGGCTTTCGATACGCCGGCTGAGGCGTCGGGCGCACTCCGTCCCTGACTGCTTCACCGGCGACCGCTCTGGACCAGAGCGGCTGTTCGCTCCTGCACATATCGAATCCCAGAATGCCGAAAGCCCTTTTCCATGCCCCATTCCAACCTTCAGCAAGTCTGGCCTAATATGGCCGACCTGACCCCCGAACAGCAGGCGCTGGCCGCCCTGCGCGCCGAGATCGACGGCATCGACGACCAGATCCTGGCGCTGTTCGAGCAACGCCTGGCCATCGCCGCCACCGTCGGCCGGGCAAAGGACGCGCCCACCGGCCCGCACACCAAGCTGCGTCCCGATCGCGAGCAGACCGTCCTCTCGCGCATGCTCAAGCAGGCCAAGCCCGAGAACGCCGAGGCGGTCGAACATCTGTGGCGCGAGATCGTTGGCTGGGGCCTGGCGCGCCAGGGCCGGCTTCAGGTTCAGGTCTGGGCGCCCATCGAACCGACCCGCGCCTATGACGGCGCGCGCCTGCGTTTCGGGGCCGCCGCCGACATCAAGATGGTGCGCGATCCGCAGAAGGCCCTGGCTTTCGCCGCCGAGAGCCACGGGATCGCCGTGCTGGCGATCAATACCGAGGACGCCTGGTGGATGGGCCTGCGGCGCGAGTGGTCGATGCTGAGCGTCTTCGACGGCTACGGCGGCGAGACCCCGACGTCGCTGGCGGTCGGCAAGATCGATCCGCCGGCTCTGCCCAAGGGCCGACGCGTAGTGGTCACCGCGGGCGGCGATGCGGGCGATGGCGGCGGCGCGCGGCGCTGGGGCCTGAACACCCATCACGGCTGGACCATCGCCCTGACCGACGCCGATCTGGCGCCGGGTGACGCGGAGGGCTGCGTCGGCGCGATCGGCTGATCTGACAGGGCCGCGTCCGGCGAACGGATGCGGCCCATCTTTTCAGACCGCCATATTGTCGATTAGTCGCGTCTTGCCCAGCCAGGCGGCGGCCAGGATGCGGGCGGGGGCGTCGACGATGTCGTTGCGGAACGGCGTCAGGTCCTCGGCGTGGCGAATGGCGACGTAATCGACCCGATCAAACCCGGCTTTCAAAAGGGCGGCATAGGCTTCACGCTCGACGCCGGGCAGGGGGCGACCGCTGGACGCATAGACGCCGGCCTCCGCCAGAATGCCGTTCAGCCGGCGGGCGGTCTCAAGCTCAGCCTCCGACAGATAGGCGTTGCGTGACGACAGGGCCAGGCCCCAGCCGTCCCGCTCCGTCGGCGCGCCGACGATCTCGACCGGCAGGTCCAGATCGCGCACGAACCGACGTACGACCATAAGCTGTTGGTAGTCCTTCTCGCCAAAGACCGCGACATCAGGCTGCACCTGGTTGAACAGCTTGGTGACGACCAGGGCGACCCCGCCGAACATGTGAGGCCGGAAATCACCCTCGAGACCCAGCGCCGGCCCGGCGACGGCGACACTGGTCGCAAAGCCTTCCGGATACATCGCGTCGGCTGAGGGCGCGAACATCAGGTGGCAGCCGGCGCCGGCCAGCAGACGGGCGTCTTCTTCCTGCTGGCGAGGGTATTTGCCCAGATCCTCATGCGCCGCGAACTGGGTCGGATTGACGAAGTTGGAGGCGACGACGCGGTCGGCGCGGCGCGTGGCCTCGCGCACCAGGGTCAGGTGGCCTTCATGCAGGGCGCCCATGGTCGGAACCATGCCGACGCTCAGGCCTTGACGTTTCCAGTCCCGGACGACCGCGCGCAGGTCGGCGACGGTGCGGACGACGGCCAAAGAAGGGAACGGGGGGGCGGCGTCTATCATGATGAAGCGATTAACCTTTCCGCTTAAGCCTGTTGATGCACCAGACCGCAAAGTCTGGGCTCTAGGGTCGTGCTTATGACGCCCGCAGAAGCGACCCGTCCAGTTCTGATCGCCCTGGCCATCGCCAGCAGCCTTGCCGTCGCCGGCTGCGGCGCGGTGGACAGCGATCCCCATCGATTCAGCGCGATGGCCGAGACCGTCGCGGCGATCGACATTCCGCTCTCGGCGCGCGATCGCGAAACCCGGCATGCCGTTGCTGAAAAGGCCGGACTGCGGCCCGTGCGCTTCACGCCGGTCAAGGTGGCGGTCATGGATCCGCACGCCATGTGGGACGCCCGAGACGTCCAGGCAGGCCTTCGCCCCGTCGGTGAAGATGCAGGCCTGCGGGACGCAATTGTCCGGGCTGCCTCGCCCGCGGTTGTCAAAGCCGTGGCGGATGAGGCGATCTCGCGGGTGCAGGCCCCCGTCTTGCGTCCCGCCAGTCTCACGGCTGCGCCGGAAACCGGGCGAACGATCCAACTGGGCGCCTATTCCAGTGCGGCCGGCGCGCGTCAGGCCTGGGATCGGATGAAGGCCACGTCAGACCTGTCGGGATTGTCGCCGATCTATCAGGAGGTCGAGGTGGGCGGCCGTCGGCTGACGCGGCTGAAGGTCGGGCCGGTATCCACCGAAACCGCCGCTGCGGTCTGCCGCTCCGCCGCTGTCGGCGACGCCTGGTGCGCGCGTAACAGCTGACCGACCCCGGTTCGCCGTCCACAGGTCTGCGTTAAGGTTCCGTTGACGTTTGGCGCTTTGAGGCCGAGTCTCTGTGGACCTAGGACCGCGCAGTCTGAGTCGCGCGGTCGGCACAGAGGATTCCCTCGAATGACGCAGCCGCATGTGATCGTCCTCGGCAACGAAAAGGGCGGGGCGGGCAAGTCCACCCTGGCCATCCACATCGTGACCGGCCTGCTGCACGCCGGGCGCTCGGTGGCGATCATCGATCTGGACCTGCGCCAGCGTTCGATGCAGCGCTTCTTCCAGAACCGCGCCGCCTGGCTGGCCGCGAACGGTCACGAGCTTCCCCAACCCTTCGTGCCCGACATGGGCGACGGCAAGGCCCTGGCCAAGGCGGATGTCGCCGATCAGATCGCGACCTTCGAGCGCGCCTTCGACGAGGCGGTGGCGCGGGGCGTCGATTGCATCCTGATCGACACGCCCGGCGGCGACACGGCCGTGTCGAACGCCGCCCACGCCCGCGCCGATCAGATCGTGACGCCGATGAACGACAGCTTCGTCGATTTCGACCTGCTGGGCGACGTCGATCCGGTCACTCTGGAACTGCTGAAACCCTCGATCTATTCCGAGAGCGTCTGGGAGGCGCGCAAGCAGCGCGCCATCGCCCAGGGCCGTCACGCGACGATCGACTGGCTGGTGGTCACCAATCGCCTCGCCGTCGCGGAGGCCCGCAACCGCAAGCGTCTGGAAGAACGGATGACCAAGCTGGCCAAACGCGTCGGCTTCCGCGTCGGTCCGGGCCTGCGCGACCGGGTCATCTATCGCGAGCTGTTCCCCTTCGGCCTGACGGTGGCGGACCTGTCGAACGACATCCGGCCGGTTGCGGTGTCCCTGGCCCACGTCGCTGCGCGCCAGGAGATGCGCAATCTGATGATGGCCATGGGTCTGGAGCAGGTTCTCAGCCCTTTGGACGTGGCGGCCTGATCGCCTGATGGGTTTGATCTGGCTGGCCCTGGCGGCGATCGCCGTCTGGGCGCTGGTGCTGCTGGGCCGACAGACCGAGCGACGCGGACGCGCTCACTGGCGCGTGACGGCGACCCTGCTGGGTGCGGTTCTGTTGGCCGGCGGCGCGCTTGCGGCGTTTCGTGGGTCGTGGCTGACGGCGGCGGCGCTGGCCGGGGCAGGGCTCTATCTGGCCTGGTCGTCCCGGCAGCGACCGATCATCCGATCCGAACCCATCAGCGAAGCGGACGCCCGCGCCGTGCTGGGTGTCGGGCCAGCCGCGACCGAGGCCGAAATCCGCGCAGCCTGGAAACGCGCCATGGCCCGCGCCCATCCCGATCAGGGCGGCACGGAGGGGCTGGCGACGCGCGTCAACGCCGCGCGCGATCGACTTCTCGCAAAATACCGGCGCCGCTAGGCGCTCTCAGGGCAGCATCCCTGCGGTCATGGGAACGGTCCGAGACACAAGCACCCACCACCTCCGCTTGCCCTCGGGTAAGTCTGGGCTTACGGGTCCGCGCTCTTGATCAATGATTCAGGGAGCGGTCGATGACCCTCGCACTTCTGTTTCCGGGACAGGGCAGCCAGGCCGTCGGCATGGGCGCGCAACTGGCGGACGCCTTCCAATCCGCCCGCGACGTCTTCGCCGAGGTGGACGAGGCGCTGGGCCAGAAGCTGTCGGTGCTGATGCGCGACGGCCCCGAAGATCAACTGACCCTGACCGAGAACGCCCAGCCCGCATTGATGGCGGTGTCCGTGGCGGCGATCCGGGCGTTGAAGGCCGAGTTCGGCTTTGATGTGGCGAGCGCGGCCTATGTGGCCGGTCACTCGCTGGGCGAATATTCGGCGCTGGCGGCGGCGGGCGCGATCTCGCTGTCGGATACGGCGCGGCTGCTGAAGCTGCGCGGCCAAGCCATGCAGCGCGCCGTGCCGGTGGGGCAGGGGGCGATGGCCTCGCTGATCGGACCCAAGACGGATCTCGCGCTGGCGGAAGCGGCTGCGGCGGCCGGTTCGGAAGTCGGCGTCTGCGTGGTCGCCAATGACAACAACAACGGCAATATCGTCATCTCCGGCGATAAGGCCGCTGTGGACCGGGCCATCGAAAAGGCCAAGGAACTGGGCGCGCGGGCGATCCCGCTGAACGTCTCGGCGCCCTTCCACTGTCCGCTGATGCAGCCTGCCGCCGACGAGATGGCCGCCGCCCTGGCCGAGGCGAAGATCGTCGCGCCGGTCGTGCCGGTGGTGGCGAACGTCCTGGCGCGGCCCGAGAGCGACCCGGAAGTCATCCGCCGCCTGCTGGTCGAGCAGGTCACCGGCCGGGTGCGCTGGCGTGAGAGCATGGAGTGGATGGCGACCGAAGGCGGCGTGACCCGCTTCGTCGAGATCGGCTCGGGCAAGGTGCTGACCGGCATGGCCAAGCGAATCGCGCCAGACGCGGAGGCCCTGCCTCTGAACACGCCGGAAGAGCTGGAAGCCTTCGCCAAGGGGTGACGCGGGGCGCGTGGCGACGGCTTCGTCACGCGACTTTGCTTTTCCTCGTCACTCGACACTAATCACTCGCCACTTCGGAGAGACATAAATGTTCAATCTTGCAGGCAAGACCGCGCTGGTCACCGGCGCAACGGGCGGAATCGGCGGGGCGGTGGCGCGCGCGCTGCACGCCCAGGGCGCGACCGTGGTGCTGTCGGGCACGCGCGAGGCCGTGCTGGCCGATCTGACCAAGGAGCTGGGCGAGCGGGCGCATTTCGCGACCGCGAACCTGTCGGATCCCGAGTCGGTCGACAATCTGGTCGCTGCGGCCGAGACGGCGGCGGGCGCGCCGTTAGACATCTTGGTCGCCAATGCCGGCATCACCAAGGACGGCCTGTTGATGCGGATGAAGGACGAGGACTTTCAGTCCGTCCTGACCGTCAATCTGGAAAGCTATTTCCGCCTGACCCGCGCGGCGGTGAAGGGCATGATGAAGCGCCGTTCCGGGCGAATCATCGGCGTGACCTCGGTCGTCGGCGTGACCGGCAATCCGGGTCAGACCAACTATTCGGCGTCCAAGGCCGGGATGATCGGCTTTTCCAAGTCGCTGGCCCAGGAGGTTGGGTCGCGCGGCATCACCGTCAACTGCATCGCGCCGGGCTTCATCGCCTCGCCCATGACCGACGTGCTGAACGATCAGCAGCGGGAAACCATTCTGACCAAGATTCCGGCGGGCCGGCTGGGCACGGGCGACGAGATCGCCGCCGCCGCCGTCTATCTGTCGTCCGACGAAGCCGCCTATGTGACGGGCCAGACCCTGCACGTGAACGGCGGCATGGCGATGATCTGATCGTCATCACGTCACGCAACAGACTATTTCCTGCCCGAAAGGCTGTGCTAAAGGGCAGGGATGCATTGTCGATCACAGCCTTCGGGCTTGCGTCGCCAACGCTGCCGTGAGACGGCGATTTCTGAGCTACCCCCGCCTCTACGGCGATTTCAAACAGGCAGAGAGACACTCATGTCCGACACCCTCGAGCGCGTTCGCAAGATCGTCATCGACCATCTGGACGCCGATCCGGACAAGGTCACCGAAAAGGCCAGCTTCATCGACGACCTGGGCGCTGACTCGCTCGACAACGTCGAGCTGGTGATGGCCTTCGAAGAAGAATTCGACATCGAGATCCCGGATGACGCCGCCGAGCACATCCAGACGGTCGGCGATGCGGTCAAGTTCATCGACGAAAAGTCGGCCGGCTGATCTCAATCGCCGATATCGGCCGAACAGGCTGACGGTTCACAGGGCCGCCCGGCGCTCCTAGCGGAGACGCCCGGCGGCCTTTACTGTTTCTGACCCGCGCGAATCCGCGATGATTCCGAAGGGTCGGGTTGGAGATAAGGGAGCACGCACCATGCGCCGCGTCGTCGTTACGGGCATCGGTCTGCTGACCCCCCTGGGTTGGGGCGTCGAGAAGAGCTGGAAGGGTATTGTCGAGGGACGATCGGGCATCGGTCCGATCACGGCCTTCGACACCGAGGGCTATGGCTGCACCATCGCCGGCGAAGTGCCGAGCGTGGATGGACGCGGCGGCGGCGGCGAGGGCGACTTCGACCCCGACAAGATCATGTCCGCCAAGGACCGCAAGCGTGTCGACGACTTCATCCTGTACGCCATTGCGGCGGCGGACGAGGCCTTGGCCGATGCGAACTGGAAGCCCGAAACGGACGAGGACAAGGAGCGCACCGGCGTGATGGTCGGCTCCGGCATCGGCGGCCTGGGCCCCATCGCCGACACGGCGATCGTGCTGAAGGAACAGGGCGTGCGTCGCGTCAGCCCCTTTTTCATCCCCAGCGCCCTGATCAATCTGGCTGGTGGCCAGATTTCGATCCGCCACGGCCTGAAGGGGCCGAACCATGCGGCGGTGACCGCCTGCGCCACCGGCGCCCACGCCATCGGCGATGCGGCGCGGATGATCGCGCTGGATGACGCTGACGTGATGGTGGCGGGCGGAGCCGAAAGCTCGATCGTGCCGATCGGCATCGCGGGCTTCCTGGCCTGCAAGGCGCTGTGCACCGCCTATAACGACACGCCCGAGAAGGCGTCGCGCCCCTATGACCGTGGCCATGCGGGCTTCGTCATGGGCGATGGCGCCGGCATTCTGGTGCTGGAAGAATACGAACACGCCAAGGCGCGCGGGGCCAAGATCTATGCCGAGGTCGTGGGCTACGGCATGAGCGGCGACGCCTATCACATCACCGCCCCGTCAGAGGACGGCGAGGGCGGGGTGCGGGCCATGAAGGCGGCGCTGAAGCGGGCCGGTCTGCAGCCGTCGGACCTGGACTATGTCAACGCCCACGGCACCTCGACCATGGCTGACTGGATCGAGTTGAAGGGGATCGAGGGGCTGGTCGGCGATCACGCGCAGAACCTGACCGTTTCCTCGACCAAGTCGATGACCGGCCACCTGCTGGGCGCGGCGGGCGCCATCGAGGCGGCCTTCTGCGTGCTGGCGATCCGCGATCAGATCGCGCCGCCGACGATCAATCTGGACGACCCCGAGATGGAAACGCCCATCGACCTGGTCCCCAACAAAGCCAAGCCGATGAAGATCGATGTGGCCATGTCCAACAGCTTCGGCTTCGGGGGCACCAACGCCTCGGTGATCTTCAAGAAGGTCGACTGAGATGTTCGGGCGCGGGCGGGTCGAGAAATCCAGCGGGCGGTCGGGCTTTACGGTCTCGCTGCTGACCGCGTCTGCGACCTTCGGCCTGTTCCTGCTGGTGGCGCTGATCGCCGTCTGGGCGGTCTATTATGCGCCGGGGCCGTCCGCGCGGCAGGGCCAAACGACGGTCGTCACCCTGCCCAGCGGGTCCGGTGTCTCGGCCATCGCGGCGCGGATGAAGGCGGCGGGGGTGATCCGTTCGACGGACCTGTTCCGTGCGGCGGCCACCTTGACGGGCGCGGATCGGCGGCTGAGAGCCGGCGAGTACGAGGTGCCGTCCGGCACGTCGCTGGCCGGGGTGCTGAACCTGCTGGTCGAGGGGCGGGTGGTGCGCCATTTCGTGACCCTGCCGGAGGGTTGGTCGTCGTTGCAGGCGGTGGACATCCTGAACAAGGAGGCCGTGCTGACCGGGACGGTCGTCGAAACGCCCGAGGAAGGCAGCCTGTGGCCCGACACCTATGAGGTTTCGCGCGGCGACACCCGCCAGTCGGTGATCGATCGGATGCAGCGTGCGGCGACCGAGAACCTGCGTCTGCTGTGGAGCCAGAGGTCGCCCGCGACCGTGGCGCGCACGCCTGAGGAGGCTGTGATCCTGGCCTCCATCGTGGAGAAGGAAACGGCGCTGGCTGCGGAGCGGCCCCGCGTGGCGGCGGTGTTCTCCAATCGTCTGCGGGCGGGGATGCGGCTGGAGAGCGATCCGACCATCGTCTACGGCGTGACCAAGGGTCGGCCGCTGGGCCGGGGCATCCGGCGCTCGGAGTTGCTGGCCCCGACGCCGTGGAACACCTACCAGATCAATGGGCTGCCGCCGACGCCGATCGCCAATCCGGGCAAGGAGGCGGTCAAGGCGGTGTTGAATCCGCCGGGCGATCCGGCCCTGTTCTTCGTGGCCGATGGGTCCGGCGGACACGCCTTCGCCCTGACCTATGACGAGCATCTGCAGAACGTCGCGCGGTGGCGTCAGATCGAGCGCCAGAAGGCGGGCTTGCCGCCGGAAGCGACGCCGCCCGCCACGCCGGGAACCAGTGCGGCGCCGATGACGAGCGAGCCGGCCGCCGCATCGGTCGAGAACGGTCAGGCGATGATCACCCTTCCGGCCGGCGCGACGCAGGGGCCCCGATGAGCACCCTCTCTGGCATGACCGGCTTCGGCCGGGCCGACGGGGCCGGCGAAGGCTGGACTTGGTCGGTCGAGGCGCGCTCGGTCAACGGGCGCAATCTGGAGGTCCGGTTTAGGGGGCCGAACGGTTTCGACGGGCTGGAGCGCGCGGCCAAGGCGGCCGGCCAGGCGCGGTTCGCGCGGGGCCAAGTCACCATCGGCGTTCAGGCCAAGCGAGCCGAAGCCGGCGAGGCGGCGGTCACGATCAACGCCGCCGTGCTGGCGCGCTATCTGACGCTGGCGAACGAACTGGCCGAAGACGGCGCAACGCCGCCGTCCGCCGACGGCCTTCTGGCCCTGCGCGGCGTGATCGAGGCGCCCGAAGAGGCGGACGATCCCGAGGCGCGGGCGGCGGTGGAGGCGGCGATGACCCGCACGGTCGAAGAGGCGCTGGATGCGCTGAAGGCGTCACGCCAGAACGAGGGCGCGCAACTGACGCCGGTGCTGGACGAATTCATCGCTCGGATCGAGGCGCTGGTCGCCCAGGCGGAAGGCGAGGCGACCGCGCAGGTCGAGGCCATTCGTGATCGCTTCACCCGCCGAATCTCCGAACTGGCGCCCGATGCGCCGGGGCTTGAGGACAGGATTTTCCTGGAAGCCGCCTCTCTGGCGACCAAGGCCGATGTGCGCGAGGAGCTGGATCGGCTGACCGCCCATGTCGCCTCGGCGCGTCAGCTTGTGGCCTCGGCGCCCGCCGGGCGGAAACTCGACTTTCTGATGCAAGAATTCATGCGTGAGGCCAACACGCTGTGCTCGAAATCCGCTACGACCGCGCTCACCGGAATCGGCCTGGAGCTCAAGGCCGTCATCGAACAGTTGCGTGAGCAGGTCCAGAATGTCGAATGAACGCAGTCCCCGCCGGGGCGTCCTCCTGATCGTCGCCAGTCCCTCGGGCGCCGGCAAGACCTCGCTGTGCCGCCGGTTGATGGCCGATCATGGCGGGCTGGAGCTGTCCGTCTCCATGACCACGCGCGGCATCCGGCCGGGTGAGGTGCATGGGCGCGACTACAACTTCGTCGGCCATGACGAGTTTCAGCGCCTGATCGACGAGGACGCCTTCCTGGAATGGGCGGACGTCCACGGCAATCGCTACGGCAGCCCGCGCGGGCCGGTGGACAAGGCGCTGGCCGAGGGACGTGACGTGCTGTTCGACATCGACTGGCAGGGCGCGCGTGATGTCGCCGAGAAATGCCCGGAGGACGCCGTACGCGTCTTCATCCTGCCGCCCAGCCTCGAAGAACTGCGGCGTCGTCTCGTCACGCGCTCACAGGACGCCGACGACGTGATCGAGCGCCGCGTGGCCAATGCCAAGGGCGAGATCGAACACTGCGACGCCTTCGACTATGTGCTGGTGAACGAGGACTTCGACCGGTCCTATGCCGAACTGGCCCACATCTATCACGCCGAGCGTTCGCGCCGGTTCAGGAACCTGTGGGTCGGCGACTACAAGGCCGCCCTGCTGAACGAAGCCGTCTGAAAAAACAGCGCCACAGGCCGTGGGGACCTGCGGCGCTGTGGGGTACTCAACGCTACGCTACTGACGCTGTTTTGCCGCCCAGAAGATTTCGGACGGTAAACGCGGCCATAGGGAATGTTCCGTAGCGGCTCGATATCGCAGGTTTACGACCTGTTCGCCCTCTTGACCTAACGTCAGGCGGTGAACGGGGGTATCATGGGTTTTCTTCATTCGATCGCGCCTCTTTTGGCCAGCAGCGCCAGGGAGAGGGTCAAGCAGGTCCCCGTCAGGCTTTTGCTGGCCGCCTTGGTCGGTTGGGCGATGACCGAAGCCGGGATGCTGCGATGGGTCCCGCTGTGGCTGGCGGTCGCGATTGTGGTTCAGGCATTCGAACTGTGGGCCATGGCGCCGTTCAGACGCGCCGAGCCGTCACAAAGCTCGCTGTCCGTGTTCGTCGCCTTGGCGTCCACCACCGCGATGGCGACGACCTATGCCGTCATCGCCTTGGTGATCTGGTCCACCAATCACCCAGCGCTTGTCACGCTCGCCGCCCTGACGATGGCGGGCGGTCTATTGACCAACGTCGCATCCGGCATCGCTTCACGAACGATTTTCTTCATCGGCGGCAGTCCCTATCTGGCGGCGCTGGCCCTTATGCCGGCGATCAAGGTGATCCAGGGCGATACGCGTGGGGTCGTGGTCATGACCCTGTCCGCCGTTCTGTTCGTCGGCATGGTGCTGAACATCTACTGGCGGGTGCACGGATCACGTGAAGCCGAGGTGAAATCTCGGGCGGAGGCGGAAACGCGGCTGGAGCAGGCGCAGGCGGCCATGGCTGATCGCGCGGCGATGGCGGCGATCGTCAGCCACGAACTGCGCACGCCCGTCAGCGCCATCCTGGCCGGCGCCCATGTGATTCGTGACGGCAAGTTGAAGGAACATCGCGTAGAGACGGCCGATCTGATCATCGACGCCGGACGACTGATGACCGGCATGCTCAACGACCTTCTGGACCACTCCAAGATGGAGGCCGGCGCCATGGCGATGGAAAGCCGCGACTTCGAACTGGGTGATTTGATGCGCGATACGGTGCGGTTCTGGGCGGCGCCGGCTGCCGACAAGGGGCTGACGCTGGAGATGTCGGGCGTGGGCAGCGAGGCGGTGTGGCTGCGCGGGGACCCCTATCGTCTGCGCCAGATCATCAACAACCTGGTGTCCAACGCGATCAAGTTCACCCCGTCGGGCGCGATCCGTCTCGAGGCGTCGGCGCCGGGCGGGGACGGCAAGCACTGTCTGACCCTGACCGTGATCGACCAGGGCGCGGGCATTGCGCCCGAGGCGATGAGCCGGCTGTTCACCCCCTTCGCGCAGGGGTCCGCCGAGGTGGCGCGCACCTATGGCGGGACAGGCCTGGGCCTGACCGTCAGCCGGGAGCTGGCGCGGTTGATGGGTGGCGATCTGACGGTCGAGAGCACGCCGGGACAGGGGGCGGCCTTCACCCTGTGTGTCGATCTGCCGGCGGGTCAGCCGACGCAGGCCTTGGACGGACACGAGGCGGCGGCGCCCGTTCTGGCTCGGCGTCTTCGCGTGCTGGCCGTGGACGATCACGAGATCAATCGCCGAACCATCGCGCTCGTGCTTCAACCCTTGAACGTCGATCTGACCACGGCCTCGGACGGCCATCTGGCGCTGGCGCTGCTGTCGGAGAAGGTGTTCGACGTGGTGCTGATGGATGTGAATATGCCCGGCATCGACGGCAACGAGACGACACGGCGCTTGCGCGCGTCGGACGGGCCCAATGCGGACGCCCCTGTGATCGGGTTCAGCGCAGGCACGGAATCCGAACAGGTGCAGGCCTGCTATGCGGCCGGCATGACGGATTGGCTTGCCAAGCCGTTGGAGCCGAAGAAGCTCTATGACGCCTTGCACCGGGCGACATCGGCCGCGGCGCAGGCCAAGGCGGCCTAAGCCAAGGCTGCAAACCAGGGGCGCAGGCGGCTCAAGGCGTCTTCGATCTCCGGCGTCGAGACGGCGAAGCTGAAACGGATGAAGTGGTGGCCTTCGACAGGGTCGAAGTCGACGCCGGGCGCGGTGGCGACGCCGGTGTCGCGCAACAACTGCTCGCAGAAGGCCACGCTGTCGTTCGTCAGATGGCCGATGTCAGCCCAGATGTAGAAGGCGCCGTCAGGGGGCGCGATCTTGCGCAGACCCAGTGCGGGCAAGGCCTCCAGCATAAGCTGGCGGTTGCGGGCGTAGGTCTGGATATGGCCCCCCAGTTCATCGATCGCGTCCATGGCGACCAGACCGGCATGCTGGCTGAGGCTGGGCGGCGTCAGGAACATATTGCCGATATAGGCGCGGGCGGCGTCGATCCGGTCCTCCGGGACCAGCAGCCAGCCCAGGCGCCAGCCCGCCATGCTCCAGTATTTGGAGAAGCTATTGATGACCACGGCGTCGGGCGCAAACTGGAGCATCGAGGGCGTCGGGCCGACGTAGCTGAGGCCGTGGTAGATCTCGTCCGACACGATGGCGATGTTTCGCGCGCGGCAGACCTCGGCGATGGCGGCCAGCTCGGCGTCCGGGATGATGGTGCCGGTTGGATTGGCCGGGCTGGCGATGATGACGCCGGCGGGGGCGGGGTCCAAGGCCTGGAGTTGGGCGGCGGTGAGCTGGAAGCGGGTGTCGGGACCGCAGGCGATTTCGACCGGCTCAAGATGCAGGGCGCGCAGGGTGTTGCGATAGGCGACATAGCCGGGCCGGGCCAGGGCGATCCGGTCGCCGGGCTTGAACAGGGTGCTGAGCGCCAGGACCAGGGCCGGGGAGGCGCCGCAGGTCAGCAAGATGCGGTTGGGATCGACGGCGACGCCGTACCTCTCGTCGTACAGGCGCGCGATGCGGCCGCGCAGATCGGGACTTTCCCAATAGCCCATGGCGTCGGCGTCCAGCACCTGATGGGCGCGGGCGATCGCGGCGGCGGGCGCGCCGGTCGAGGGTTGGCCAGACTCCATATGGATGATCGAGCGGCCTTCGCTCTTGAGCTGATGCGCCAGGCGGCTGACGGAGATGGCGCGAAAGGGTTCGACGGTCATGGAAGGGCGTCCGCCAGTCGCAGGAAGCCCGCGACATCGATGGTTTCGGCGCGGGCGTCGGGTTCGATGCCGGCGGCCTCGCACAGGGCGGCGCCGCCCAGCTGTTTCAGGCTGGACCGCAGCATCTTGCGGCGCTGGCCAAAGGCGGCGGCGGTGACGCGTTCCAGCTTCTTCAGGCGTTCCGGCGACGGCCGCTCATCCAGCGGAACCAGATGGACGACGGCCGAAGCCACCTTGGGCGGCGGTGTGAAGGCGGCGGCGGGCAGATGCATGACGATGCGGGCGGTGCAGACGGCCTGGGCGATAACCGCCAGACGGCCGTAGGCATCCTCGCCCGGCCCTGCGGCGACGCGCTCGGCCACTTCCTTCTGGAACATCAGGGTGAGGCTGTGAGGCAGCCACGGACCAGTCAGCCATTTGATCAGCAGGGCGGTGCCGACGTTATAGGGCAGGTTCGACACCAGATGGGTCGGGCCGGAGACCAGATCGGCCTCCTTCACCTTCAGCGCATCGGCCTCGACGAGGGTCAGGCGGCCGGATCCGTCGTCCAGTTCGGTCAGCAGGGGGATGAAGCGCGGATCCTTTTCCACCAGGACCACGGGGCCGGCGTCGGATTCCAGCAGGGCGCGCGTCAGGCCGCCTGGACCGGGGCCGACCTCGATCACCCCGCGACCGTCGAACGGACCGGCCAGACGCACGATCTTGCGGGTGACGTTCAGGTCCAGCAGGAAATGCTGGCCGAAACTCTTCTTGGCCGAAAGGCCGTGGGCGTCGAGGGTTTCGCGGAGAGAGGGAAGGTCGGTCACACGCCCTGTTAGCGCGCGGCGCGGGCCGCCGCCATCTCCGATGCCAGGCGAATGGCGGCGATCAGGCTGTCTGCGCGCGCGACGCCCTTGCCGGCGATGTCGAAGCCTGTGCCGTGGTCGGGCGAGGTGCGAATGATGGGCAGGCCCAGGGAGACATTGACGCCGCCCCAGAAATCCAGGGTCTTGACCGGGATCAGAGCCTGGTCGTGATACATGCAGATTGCGGCGTCATAGGCCGCGCGGGCTTCGTCGTGGAACAGGGTGTCGGCCGGTCGGGGGTCGGTGATGTCGATGCCCTCGGCGCGGAGCTGTTCGGCGACGGGAATCAGAATGTCGCGTTCCTGCAGACCCAGAGCGCCGCCTTCGCCCGCATGGGGATTGAGGGCCGCCATGGCCAGACGCGGTCGGGCGATGGCGAAGTCGCGTTTCAGGCTTTCGTGGACGACGCGGGCGGTGCGGGCGACGCGCTCGGCTGTGACCAGTTCCGGCACCTGATCCAGGGCGACGTGAATGGTGACGAGGCAGGCGCGCAGGTCTTGGGCCGTCAGCATCATCACCGGCCCTCGCGTGCCGGCATAGGGCGCATCGGCCGTCAGTTCGGCGATGAACTCGGTATGGCCGGGAAAGCGAAAGCCCGAGGCGTACATCGGCGCCTTGGCGATCGGGGCGGTGACGACGCCGGACGCCTCGCCCGACAGGGCGAAGCTGACCGCCTCTTCGATGCCGTCCGCGACGGGTGAGGCATTGGCCGGATCGGGCGACCCGACCAGGACCGGTGCGGGCAGGGGGCGATGAAGGACGGGAAGGGCTGAGCCGAACAGGCCGCCGGCGTCGCCGGGAGTCCCGACTTCGGCCACGGCGACGCCTTGTGCGCGAAGCAGCGCCGCGTCGCCGATGACGGCGAAGGCCGTCTGGTCGGCGCGCAACGCTTTCCAGGCGGCGGCCACGATCTCCGGCCCGACGCCGGCGGGTTCGCCCAGCGTCAGGACCAAAGGCGCGACCGCTGGGGTCATTTGAACTCGATCAGGGCGTCGCTGCGCAGATCGCGCAGATACCGGCGCTCCAGCACGGCCAGGTTCTGGGCGCGCAGACGGTTTTCGACCTGCTGACGGTTCGGCGCTTCCGGCCCGCCGACGCGACGACCGCAGACGGCGACCAAGTGTAGACCCAGCGGGGTGCGGATCGGCGTCGAGACCGAACCGATTTCACCGGTGCGGGCGAACTGCTGGAATTGGGGCGCCAGGTTGGCGACGTCGGATTCGCCGAGATCTGCGCCCAGGACGCCCTGAGTCGCGCGCGCCTGGGAGATAATGTTGTCGCACGTCAGGCCGTTGCGCAGACCCTCCAGCTTGGCGGTCGCAGCGGCCACGTCAGCTTCCGACGCCGTCTCGGGCAGTTCGACCATGACCTGCTTCAGCGAAACCAGGCTGGTGGAGGCGCCGTCACGCTTGTCGCGGAGGTAGAGGATATAGACGCCGCCATCGACGACGATGGGGTTCGACAGTTGTCCCGGCTGGAGCTGTTCCAACACCGATTGCACCGCCGGCTGAAGCGAATCCTTGACCACCCAGCCCGCATCGCCCGGCACGCGGGCGCTGGCCGAAGGGGCGGCTGAGAACTGCTGGGCGACGGCCTGGAACGGCGCGCCCTGAATGATCTGCTGAACCAGCTGGCGGGCGCCGTTCAGGGCCGCCTGCGCGCCGCCGACGCGCGCGGCGTCGATGTAGATTTCGCCGAGCAGGAACTGGGGCTTGGAGGCCGCCTCGTTCAGACGGCGGACTTCCTGATCTACCTGAAGGGTGCTGGCGCGGGCGCGGCTGTTGAAGCGGCCCGGGATCAGCTGGCTCCAGCCGATCTGGGTGCGCAGGTTGTCGCGGAAGGCGGCGGGCTGGATGCCGCCCTGCTGCAGGAACTGCATATAGGCCTGCGGCGTCGTGCCGGCGGCGCGGGCCATTTCGGCGATCTCGCCGTCGACTTCCTCGTCCGTGACCTTCAGGCTCTCGAACTTGGCCATCTCCTGATCCTTGAGGCGATCCTCGATCAGGGCGTTCAGGGCGGCCTGCTGAATGGCGGGCAGGTTCTGCTCGGTCGGCTGAACCTGAGACGAGGCGATCAGCATCAGCATGCGCTGACGCAGATCAAAGCCGGTGATGATCTTGTCATTGACCGTGGCGACGATGCCGTCGGCCATTTCGAACTGAGGCTCGGCGCGCGCCGTCGTCGGCGCCTCTTCAGCCGCAGGATTCGGCGCGCCGGCCGCAGGACCTGGCTGGGGCGTGGGGGTCTGTGCCGGAGCGGGCGCCGTCTGGGCATAGGCCGAACCGGCGAGGAGGACTGCCGCGAGCGCAGCCCCCGTCGAATAACGCATCAAACCCATTGGTCGTCCTGATTCCTCACAGCGGTCCGCCAGCCAGGCCGGCAGGCGGTCGCGCCCCGTAAAGCGTCATGCTCAACGCATATCGCCCTGTCCATAACCTGAACCTCCGAAAGTGGCGAGGTTTAGGCGCACATAGATGCCTTCCGACGGGCCGCCGGGCCGGGCGCGGGTGTTGTCGCGCCGATAACCCAGTTCGAACCGCAGGCAGTCGTCGTCGAACAGCACGCCGACTTCGGATCGCGTGATCTCGTTCTCGTCCGGATCGGCGATGCCGGCGACGGTGAAGCCCCAGTTCTGGAAGACGAACTGCTGACCCGCCAACTGGACGAACTCGTAGTTGCGGTTCAGCGGCCCGTCGACGGGGTTCGACTGATCCAGAATGTAGCTGACGGTCGCCAGGTTGCGGCGACCCCAGCGGCCGTCCAGCGCCGCTTCGGCGCGGCGCACCTCGCCCGAACCGTCGACCGTGGCGTGGAACCAGCTGCGAATGCGATCCGACGGCGAGAAGTCGCCCTGGACCACCCAGTCGGAGGTCTCTGAGGCCAGGCCCGTGGGGTCATAGAGACGCGCAGGATCATCGGGAATCGACGTCTTGAAGTCGTCCTGCTGGTCGAAACGATAGCTGCGTCCCACGAACAGGCTGGCCTTGCGACCTTCAGCCCAGCGGATCGTGGCCCGGCCGCCCGCCGTCACGCGCGCGCCGCCTTCCAGCAGATCGTAGCCGGAGAAGCGATCCATGCGGAACAGCGACGACTCGTCCAGTTCCAGAACCTGGGAGTCCTCGATGGGGATGCGGCGGTCCAGGCTGACCTTGTTGGAGACCGAGACCTGACCCACCGGCTCCAGGATGATGTCGGCGTCTGCGATACGCTTGATCAACGGATAGGCGACATCCACGCCCGCGCTGAATCTGGACCGACTGACCGTCTCGTCGCTATCGACGCCCATCATCGGCGGCAGGTCGGACATGGAATAGAGATCGACGCGCGTATCGACGAACGGCTCCACCCGCATGCCGACCGGCAGGATGATCGCCCGTCGCCATTCCATCTGACCCGTGATGCGGCGGCTGTCGACGCCGGCCAGACCTGTCGTGACGGGGGGAACGATCTCCGGGTTCAGGATCGGCGCGCCGACGAAAGCGTCGCGATAAAGAGAGACGGCCGAGCCCTTCAAGCGCAGCCGGCCGCCGAAGACCAGTTCTCGCGGCTCCCAGCGGGCGTCGATCAGCGGAGCGACCAAAGGCAGGGTGTCGTCGTCCTCGAACACCTTAAAGCCGTTGGCGTCGCGGAAGTCCGTTGCGGCGAAGGCCGGATCTAGGCGCAGGCTCTGGATCGAGAAGGCCGCGACCGAAACATAGGACCGATCGGTCTGATGTTCGGCGTAGATCTGGCTGATCAGACGACGGCGGTCGCCGTAATACAGGCCGTTGTCCTGATACGGAGAGCGCACATCGTAGCGATCGAACAGCGTCTTGTCCGAGGTGCGCTCGGCCGTGAAGCCGAACCGCCAGGGGCCATCCGGATCGAACTCGCCGTGCGACAACAGATAGCTGCGGTGTTCGCGATCGCCGAACTTGACGTTGCTTTCAAAGTCGCCGTCGCCGTCCCGATCGAAGTCGCCGAACTCGCGCTCGTAGGTATAGCCGCCGCGCGCCACGATCATGCCGTTGGCGAACCGTCGACGCCATTGTAGATTCAGCAGCGGCGCGACCCTGGTGTTGATCTGCGGGCTGATCAGCCAGTCCTCGGACGGCGACACGACGTGCAGATAGGGAACCTCGACGGAGACGCCGCGACCCTCGTCATAGTTGACGATGGGCACCAGAAAGCCCGACGCGCGCTCGACCGAGGGATCGGGGTGGGCGAAGAAGGGCGTGTAGAAGACGGGCACCGGCCCGATGTAGAAGACGGCGTTGCGATACAGGATCGCGCGCAACTGCTCGTCCTGCGTCACCTTTTCCGCCTGGATCGAGATGGTCGGCGTCTTGGGACCGCCATCGTCGCATATCGGGCAGGGGGTGAAGCGGGCGTAGTTCAGTTCGCTGACGTTCTCGCTGCGACGCACAGCCGTTGCGGCCATCAGACTGGCGCCGTTGGCCAGACGCGTGGCGAAATCCACGGCGACGCCGGTCTCCAGGTTTTCGTCCAGCTCAAGACGGCTGGCGTAGACCACCGTGCCGTCGGGCGCGATGGCCTCGACGCGGCCTTCGGCCGTCGCCGAGCCGGCGTTCAGATCATACGATAGGTTCTCGCCGCGCAGCACATGGCCGCGCGTGCGGACATAGACGCGGTTCTCGGGCGTGCCGCTGACGATGATGTTGTCGCCTTCGCGACGCGCATTGTCGGCATCGACATAGACCGCTTCGGGCGGCAGGCCGTCGGAAGGCGCGGCTGCGGCTGGAGGGGGTGTTTGCGCCCATGCAGGCGTCGCCAAGGGCGCGCAGGCGACCAGGGCCGCACCGGCGAGAAGCCTTGCTTTGAAAGCGTCGAAGCGCCGATCACCCTGCATAGGCCATCCGTAGTCTGAGAAGCGAGCGCCCGATTAGCCGTCTTCGGTATAGAACAGCAAGGTCAAGGCTGCGAGCGCCGTAAGAACAGGCGGCAGCCAGGCGGCGACGAAGGGCGCCACGACCTCGGCCGATCCCATCGCCGACGAAAACTGGTTCAGGAAGAAGAAGGCGAAGCCCAGCACCACGGCCGCCACGCTCATGCGCGCCAGGTCGCCCAATCGCATTAGCCGCAGCGAGAAGGCGGCGGCTAGGATGGACATGGCGGCGAACACCAGCGGCGTGGCCAGAAGTTGCTGGAAGCGCAGGCGATAGGCGGTCGATGTGAAGCCGGCGTTCTCGATTCGGCTGATCTGGTTGGGCAGCGACCAGAAGGGCGTGGCCTGCGGCCGGGCGAAACGATCGAAGGCCTCGTCGTCGGCCAGGCTGGAGACCAGGGTCAGGCTGGAATAGGTGACGGCGCGCTGGCCGATCTGGGCGCCGACGGCGTCGGTCAGGCGCCAGCTGCCGGCGTTCAAAGAGGCCGACTTGGCGTCGATCCGCTCGGAGAAGGTGCGACCGCCGCCGGGCGCGGTCGTATAGATGAAGAAGCTGACGTTCAGCAGGCGCGCGTTGGCGCGGTCCTGCTGGCCGGCGCGGATGATCATCTGGCGCTGATCGTCGCCCTCGCGCAGCCAGATCGCCTCCTTGGGGTCGCCGCCGGGCGCCGTACCGGAAATCCGTGCGCGCTCGCGTTGCCACAGACCGTCGCCGGCCGAGGCCATCGGACCCAAGACCGTGACGGTGAGCACGCCCAGGACGAAGGCCATGCCGGCCGCCGGCAGGACGAAACGCCAGGCGGAGACGCCGGCAGCGCGCATGGCGATCAGTTCGCTGCGTCGGTTCAGGCTGATGAAGGCCGACAGGGTGCCGAACAGGAAAACGAACGGCATCAACTGCACGATGACCGACGGCGACTTCAGCAGCACCAGGCCGAAAATGCGCACGGCCGACAAATCCTGGGCCGAGCCAACGCCGCGCGAGACCTCGACGAAGTCGATCAGCATGACGAGGGCCGAAATCACGGCCAGGGCTACACCCAGCGACTTCAACTGCTGGACCAGCACATAGCGTTCGATGCCGCCGAGACGGGGGATATGCGGCGAGCGACGGGCGGAGGCGGCGAGGGCGGTCATGCGAACTTGGCCTTCAGATCGCGCAGGGCGGCGGTGGTCCGGCTGCGACGCGGCTTCAGCGCGCGGAACAGAACCCGCAGGGCGACGACGATGGCCACGATCGGCACGACGTATTGGAGCACGTTCATCCAGCCGTTCCAGGCGCTGGCGGCTACGAGGCCGTAGCCGATGACGCGCAGGACCAGGAACAGGCCCGCCGCCTTGGCGATGCGCAAGGTATAGCCGGTGCGGCTGAAGGCGCCGCCCAGGATGGCCGAAAGCGCCAGCGCCATGGCGACCATGGCGTAGAGGGGCGAGGCCAGCCGCGAATGCGCCTCGGCCAGCAGTTCGCCGCGCGAGCCTGCGACCTCAAGCACCTTGGCCGTCGGGTTCAGCAGTTGCCGCAGATAGAGGTCGGTCGGCTTGTAGCGAATGGTGTCGGTCACCCCGACGAAGGGTGCGAGAGAAAAATCGTATCGCCCGAACGACAGCGTCTCCAGCACGCCGCCCGACGAATAGCGCTGGGCCGAGCCGTCGATCATGGTCAGGATCGGAATGCCGCCGGCGTCGCGGCTGAAGCGCGCCTCGGACGCGTTCCAGGTCGTGACCTTGTCCTTGTCGTCCAGATAGACGAACAGGTTCTTCAACAGACCGTTCTGCTCGATCTGCTGCACATAGACGGTCAGGCCGTCAGGCCCCTGAACGAACTGGCCTTCCTCGACCAGCAGGGCGGCGAGGTCGGTGCGGATGTCGAACGCCTGACGCCGCGCCTCCTGCTGCGCCCAAGGCAGAATGAAGACATTGACCAGCAGAGTGACCAGGGCGACCAGCACGGCGATGCGGGCGGCCGGCGATATGACCTGCCACCGGGTCATGCCCCCCGCAAAGGCCGCCGTCAGCTCCTGCTCGCGTTGCAGACGGGTCAGGGCGATCAGGGCGCCGACGAAAAGGCCAATCGGCAGAATCACCGACAGCAGTTGCGGCAAGGCGAGCAGGGTCAGCTTGACCATGATCCACACGCTCTGGCCCCGCTCCACGATGACCTGGAGTTGGTCGAGGCTCTGGCTCAGAATCCCGATTCCCGCCAGCGCTGCGCACGCGGCGATCACAGGGAACAGGATCTGGCGAAAAAGGTATCTTTGAATCAGGGTCATGGGCGGATGGACTTCGCCCGGTTGCAGGCGGCGACATTGAGGCGCATCTAGTAGCACATCAGGGCGCGTCCGCGACAAGCAGACGCGCCGTTGTCATTTTGCTGTTTGCAGACGCCGGGTGGGGCCTGGCTGGAGTTGATTGAATGAAGATCGAATTCGTCGCCGCCGTGGACGCCGCCGAAATCCTGGCCGTACCGGTTTTTGAAGATCGCACCTTCACCGCCGCCGGGACCGCGCTGGACGGCAAGGCCAACGGCGCCCTGACCAAGGCGGCGGGCAAGGGTCGTTTCACGGGCAAGGCAGGACAGAGCCTGAGCATCGCCGCGCCAGCGGGCGTCGAGGCGGACGCCGTGCTGCTCGTCGGCGCGGGCGCAAAGGACAAGCTGGATGACCTGGCGGTCGAGGCCTTCGGCGGCAACGCCTATGCGGCGGTCAAGCTGTCGGGCGCCGAGGTGCTGACGATCGACGCTTCGGACCTGTCGCCTGAGCAGGCCGCCCGCGTCGGTTTCGCCGCGCGTCTGGCCGCCTATCGCTTCGACAAGTATCGCACGACGCAAAAGGCCGACAAGATTCCGTCGATCACCACCATCCGCGTGGTCACGACCGACCTGCGGGGCGCTGAAGCCGCGCTGGAGCCGCTGTCGGCCGTCGCCGACGGCGTGATCTTCGCGCGCGATCTGGTGTCCGAACCCGCCAACGTCCTGTATCCGGCCGAGTTCGCCAAGCGGGTGAAGGCGCTGGAGAGCCTGGGCCTTGAAGTCGAAATCCTCGGCGAGGCCGAGATGGAGAAGCTGGGCATGCGCACCCTGTTGGGCGTGGGCCAGGGCAGCCGTCGCGAGAGCCAGCTGGCGATCATGAAGTGGAACGGCGGCGAAGCCGGCGCTCAGCCCCTGGCCTTCGTCGGCAAAGGCGTCTGCTTCGACACCGGCGGCATCTCGATCAAGCCGGCCGAAGGCATGGAAGACATGAAGTGGGACATGGGCGGCGCGGCCGCCGTGACCGGCACCATGATCGCCTTGGCCAGCCGCAAGGCCAAGGTCAACGTCGTCGGGGTGCTGGGCCTGGTCGAAAACATGCCGGACGGCAACGCCCAGCGTCCGGGCGATGTGGTCGTGTCCATGTCGGGTCAGACGGTGGAGGTCATCAACACCGACGCCGAAGGTCGCCTCGTTCTGGCCGACGCCCTCTGGTACACCCAAGAGCGTTTCAAGCCGAAGTTCATGATCGACCTGGCCACCCTGACGGGCGCCATGATCGTGGCCCTTGGCCTGGATTACGCCGGCGTCTTCTCGAACTCTGACGATGTCGCCGATCCGATCCTGGCGGCGGCCAAGAAGGTCGGCGAGAACTTCTGGCGCATGCCGATCCCGGCCATCTACGAGCAGCACATCGATTCCAAGATCGCCGATGTGAAGAACACCGGCAACGGCCGCGCCGGTGGCTCGATCACCGCCGCCCTGTTCCTGCAACGCTTCACCAACGGCGTGCCGTGGGCGCACCTGGACATCGCGCCGACGGCCTGGGCCAACAAGAGCCCCAGCCCCACCGTGCCGGAAGGCGGCGTCGGCTTCGCCGTGCGGACGCTGGACCGGATGGTCGCGGATTCCTACGAAGGCTGATCGGTTGGGAGGTAGAGCCGGGTGAGCGACAAGCCCGAAATCTGGTTCTATCACTTGGAGCGTTCATCGCTGGATCAGGTGCTGCCAACCCTGCTCGAAAAGACGATCGAGCGGGGTTGGCGGGCCATGATCAAATCGTCGCATTCGCATCGGCTGGACGAGGTCGACGAGACGCTGTGGACGTTTCGCGATGACAGCTTTTTGCCGCACGGCCGGGCCGACCAGCCCCATGCCGAGCGCCAGCCTGTGCTGTTGAGCGAGACAGGGGAGAACCTGAACGGCGCTCAGGCGCTGTTCATAGTCGACGACGCAGAACTGGGCGGGACGGAAGGGTTCGAACGATGCTTCATTATTTTCGACGGTCGCGACGAGCCGGCTTTGCAACACGCGCGGGGACGTTGGAAGGCGCTGAAGGGGCAGGGCGCGAACCTGGCCTATTGGCGTCAAACGGACGAAGGGCGCTGGGAAAAGGCGGCCTGATCGGACTGGTTCTGCTGGCCGGTTGTTCGACGCCGGTTTCCGAGGCGCCCGCGCCGCGTGCGGTCGAGCAGGCTCAGCTCAACCCGCCCGTCGGCAGCCGAATGCCGACCGCCCAGACCGAGGACGTCTGCAAGGCCGGCGAGATGCAATATCTGGTCGGCAAGTCCCGGACCGAAATCCCGGTGCCGGTGGACGTCGTCAATCGGCGCGTGACCTGCACCACCTGCCCGGTGACGCAGGACTTCTCCGCCTATCGTCTGAACATCTTCTACAACGAACAGACCGGCATCATCGAACAGGTCCGCTGCGGCTGAGCCCGATGCAAGGAGACGACCATGAAGATCATCGTGAGCACCCTGTTGGCCGCCGGCGCATTGGCCGTGTCGGCCTGCGCGCCAGTCCAGACCGCCGAGCCTGCGTCGGCATCGGACACCGCCTTCAAGGCGTGCAAGGTTTCGGACTATCAGAGCTATGTCGGCCGCAACCGTTCGGCCATCCCGACCGCGCCCGCCGGCCAGACCTTCCGTGTGCTTTGCACCACCTGCGCCGCGACCATGGACTATCGCGAGAACCGGGTGAACTTCGTCTATGACGAGGCGACCGACATCGTGCGCGAAGTGAAGTGCGGCTGAAGGTTAGCGCCCCACCGTATCGCCCGGCCACAGCGGTCCGCTGAACTTCTCCGCCAGATAGTCCATGAAGGCCGTGACCCTGGCCGGGCGCGGTCCGCCGCTGGGCGCCACCAGATGCAGGGCGATGGGCGGCAGGCGCCAGTCGGTCATCACCGTCTCGAGATGGCCGTCGGCGACGTCCTTCCAGTAGATGAAGTCCGGCTGGGGAAAGAGCCCCAGACCCGCGCACAACGACGCCGTCAGGGCGTCGGAGTTGTTGGCCCGCAGCGGCCCGCGCGGATGCACGACCACTTCTTCACCCGCCGCATTGCTGAACCGCCATGTGTCGGGGCTGGGCATGTAGGCGTAGCCGAGGCAGGCGTGACGGGCCAGATCGTCGGGATGGTTGGGGCGACCCCGCTGATCCAGATAGGACGGCGAGGCCACCAGGGCGCGGGCCACAGGCCGCAGCTTGCGCGCCGTCAGCGAGGAATCGGCCAGGGCGGCGATCCTCAGCGCGCAATCGAAGCCGCCGCCGACCAGATCGATGACCTCATCCGACAGGTGCAAATCGACCGACACATCCGGGTGCGTGGCGAGGAACTCGGGCAGGGCCGGGGCCACATAGGCCATGCCGAACGACATGGGCGCCGCCAGTCGCACCAGGCCGCGCGGCGTAACGGACATATCCAACGCCTCCGACACCGCGCCCTCGGCCTCGGCCAGCATGTGGGCGGCGCGGGCGGCCAGGGTTCGGCCTGCATCGATAAGGGCGAAGCGCCGCGACGTGCGGTGGAGCAGTGTGGTCTTCAGCTGTTGTTCCAGACGCGTGACCGCCTTGGACACGGTCGCTTTGGACAGGCCCAGCGTCTCGGCCGCGCCGGAGAAGGACTGGCTGTCGGCGACCTTGGCGAAGATGGCCAGGGCTTCCAGATCGGGCAGGCGGGACATGGGCGGCGTTGCGTCCTGAAACGATGAGTTTCGGTTGTTTCTATTTCTGATCGGTCGCCGATCTCTATCTTGCCGTCAAGCAAAGGCGTCGGACGGTTCCGACGCGAAAGGACGAGTGCGATGATCGAGCGCAGACCATTTGAATCCCTCGGCGGCGCCAACCACGGCTGGCTGAACGCCAAACACCATTTCTCCTTCGCCAACTACTATGATCCCAAGCGGATGAGCTGGGGCAATCTGCGGGTCTGGAACGACGACGAGATCGCCGCCGGCACCGGTTTCCCGCCGCATCCGCACGCCGACATGGAGATCATCACCTATGTCCGCGACGGGGCCATCACCCATGAGGACAGTCTGGGCAACAAGGGCCGCACCGTCGCGGGCGATGTCCAGGTGATGAGCGCCGGAACCGGCATCCGGCACGCCGAATACAACGCCGAGCCGGACCTGACGCGGATCTTCCAGATCTGGATCGAGCCGACCCGTCGCGGCGACGCGCCGAGTTGGGGCACCAAGCCCTTCCCCAAGGGCGAGCGGTCAGGTCAGTTCGTGGTCCTGGCGTCGGGCTTTGAGGGCGATACGCTTGAAAGCGGTGGGGACGCCCTGCCGATTCGCACCGATGCGCGGATCGTGGCGGCGACGCTGAAGGCAGGCGACAGCGCCGACTATCCGTTAGGCGGCGCGCGGCGGGCCTATCTGGTCCCGGCGAAGGGCGAGGTCGAGGTCAATGGCGTCCGACTGAACGCCCGTGACGGCGCGGCCATTGCTCAGGAGGATGTCGTGACGGTCAAGGCGCTGTCGGACGCCGAGGTCGTGCTGGTGGACGCCGCCTGATTTTCGGAACAAGCTTCACGGTCGGACCCGATCCGACCGTGAACAACCGCATCAAAAAGGCGAGGAAAGAGAATGTTCAATCAAGCGAATGGCTGGTCTTCCCGCGCCCTGGCGGCGCTCAGGATCGTCGCCGGTCTGTTGTTCCTGGCGCATGGCGTCATCAAGGTCTTCGGCTTTCCGGCCGGGGCCGAACCCGGTCAGCAGGAGTTGCTGTCGCTGTTCGGCATCGGCGGGGTGATCGAGCTGATCACGGGCTTGTTGCTGATTCTTGGCCTGTTCACGCGTCCGGCCGCCTTCATCGCCTCGGGCCAGATGGCGGTCGCCTACTGGATGTTCCACTCCCCCAGCAGCCCGTATCCGGCGGTGAACGGCGGCGACGCGGCCATCCTGTACTGCTTCATCTTCCTGTACATCTTCACCGCCGGTCCGGGCGCGTGGAGCATGGACAATCGAACCGCAAAGCGGTTCTGATCTGTGGAAATGGAAAGGCCGCCGCGCTGTCCTGCGCGGCGGTTTTTTCATGCCCGAAGGCTTGCGGCCCAGTCGGCGGCGCGGACCAGGCTATCGACGATGCCGGGTTCCGACGAGGCGTGGCCGGCGTCGCCGACGATGTCCAGATGGGCCTCGGGCCAGGCGCGGTGCAACGCCCAGGCGCCTGAAATCGGCGTCACCACATCGAACCGGCCCTGCGCGATCCAGCAAGGGATATGCCGCATCCGGTCAACATTCTTCAGCAGCCAGCCGTCCTCCTCGAAAAAGCCGGCGTTGGTGAAGAACCAGTTTTCGATCCGGGCGAAGGCGACGGCGAAGTCGGGCTCGGCGAACTTGTCCGGCCGGGCGTTGGGGCCCTCGACGCTGACGGTTTCGCCCTCCCAGCTGGACCAAGCGACGGCGCAGAGCTCGCGCTCGGCGACATCATCGCCGATCAGCCGCTTGTAATAGGCGGCCATCAGGTCGCCGCGCTCGGCCTCGGGGATGGGGGCCACGAACCGCTCCCAGGCGTCGGGGAAGATCATCGAGGCGCCGTCCTGATAGAACCAGTGCAACTCCTTCTTCGTCAGCAGGAAGATGCCGCGCAGCAGCAGGGCCAGAACCCGATCCGGATGGGTGATGGCGTAGGCCATCGACAGGGTCGAACCCCAGGACCCGCCGAACACCACCCATTTGTCGACGCCGCACAGGACGCGCAGACGCTCGATATCGTCGATCAGGGTCCAGGTCGTGTTGTTTTCCAGCGAGGCGTGGGGCCGCGACTGACCACAGCCGCGCTGGTCGAACATGATGATGCGATAGACGGCCGGGTCGAAGAAGCGGCGCATGCCCGGATTGACCGCGCCGCCTGGTCCCCCGTGTAGAACCAGGACCGGCAGGCCGTGCGGATTGCCGGATTCCTCGTAATAGATTTCATGCACGCCTTCGGTCGGCATCCAACCCGAGGCGTAGGCCTCGATCTCGGGGTGGAGCACACGACGCGGCTCGGCGGGCGTGGGGAAGGCCATGGATGCTGGGTCTTTCTACGAGGAAATCAGGGGCGAGAGCGCAAGGCCGCAAAGGCCAGGCAGAGCCAGCCGGCGATCATCAGTAGGCCGCCGATCGGGGCCACGGCGCCGAACGCCGGCACGCCGAGAAACGCGATCGCCGCCAGGGCGAGGCAGAAGATCAGGCCGCCGATCGATCCGAGCCAGCCCGCAAGGCGCGCTAGCCCGCCGCCCCCTGTCCATCGGGCGCAGGCGAAGGCGAAGACGGCGTGGACGATCTGATACTGGGCGCCGGTGGTCAGCAGGGTCTTGATCTGCGGCCCGGCGCCATGCGCGGCGAAGGCGCCCAGCGCCACGGCCAGGGCGCCATTCAGGGCGGCGAATACGATCAGGTTGCGACTCACTGTCATTTCAAAACCCTAGACCGCCAGTTCGACGATGTCTGCGACCCAGGAAGGTTAACCGACACGCGGCAGCGGCGTCAGGTGGCTGGCCATTGCCGAGGCGGCGGCCTTGACGCCCTTTCGCACGGCCGCCTCATTGGCTGGGGCGGGCGCGCGCAGCAGGCCGATCGACGGCGTCAGAGGGCCGTCCGGCAAATCCGAGAGCACGCGGTAGAGAATATAGGAGCCGGCGTCTTCCTCGATGTCGGACGAGGCGTCGGCCTGCAGCCCGGCGGCGGTCAGGGCGCGAACCATGTCGGCGACGGGCGCCGTGGTGCGGGCCACGCCCGGCCCGGTGCTGGACAGGCGGTGCTTGTAGTCGAGAGTGCGGTTCTCGGCGCGCATCTGGACCCGGAAGCCAGCGCCCTTTTGCGTGCGTCCGACCAGGAGGACAGCCCGGCACTCTCCGCTCCCGAGACGGGCGGCCAGGGTGGAGGCGAGTTCGTCGGGATCGGCGGCGGCGATGGGCACGGCGCGGGCCCCGCTGGGACTCCAGATTTCGCCCGACAGATCCTCGACCAGATCCCACCCGTCATCGTCGCCGTCATAGGCGCATATGATGATGCCAGGGCGGCGATCGCCGCTCGTCCGACTGTCGATTTCGTTCATCGTGCCAGTCATAGCCCCATCCATGACAGTTCGGTGACGTGCAAGTGGCTGTAACTTCCCGACGCCGTCAAGTCTGCAAAAGTCTTAGCCCAGGTCGCCGACCGCCGCATCCAGCAACATGAAGGCGCGACCGCTGTCGGACGCCAGGCTGGACTGCACCGCCGCGCTGTCTCCGGCGCGAGCCGAAGCGTTCAGCATGACCGCGAAGTTGCGGACATAGCGTTCGGCGTCAGCCCGCAGTTCAGCGTCGCTGAGGACACGGCGAGACACGCTGCGGACGGCGGCCGGGGCGACGCGACGCACGATCTGACGCGCGGCGTCGGGGTCGCCGTTGCTGAAGGCGCGGGCGGCTTCTTCGACTCGCGAGCGGGGCAGGAGGGCGTTGGGATCGACCCCCATGCGCCGGATGGCGGCGGCGACCCGGTCGGACAGGGCTTCGGCCTCGGCAGGCGAAGGGGAGGGCGTGTCCAGCTCCAGCGGGGCCTCGTTGTCGTCGTCGCCGTCGATCAGATCGCTCCAGTCCAGGCCCTTGTCCGTGGACGGCGGCGGCGTCTCTGCGGGCTCGAGGCGCAGGCGGCTGCGCAGACCGAACCGGCGCTCTTCGGCAGGCGGCGAGGCGGGGGGCGTGGGGCGATCGATCCAGCGCTCGGGACGAGGTTCGGGCCGGGCTTCGATCTCTGCGGCCGGCTCGCGACGCCGCACCGGGGTCGTATCGCCCGACACCACGCCCATCAGACGCACGGCCTCGGTCAGCATGTCGTAGTTCCGGCGCACGCGATCCTGGAAGCCGACATCCAACGCCTCGGTGTCCTCGGCCGCCTTGCGCGACGCGGCCGAAAGGGAGGCCAGGCCTTCCTCGACCGTGGCGCGCACGGCGTCGGCGCGGGCGCGGGCTTCCTGAGGCAGGCGCGCGGCGCGTTCGTCGATGTCGGCGACGGCGGTGTCGATTTCCGACAAGGCGCTGTTGAGACGAGCGACCAGGGTTTCCAGCCGGCTGACCATCCGCTCGCCGGTCTCTTCGACCAGGCCGGATGTTTCGGTGACGATGCGGCGGGCGTCGGCGATGCGAGCGTCGGCGGCCGTGTCGGCCTTTTGGGCGGCTTCGAACAGGGATTCACCCAGTCGGTCGGTGCGGAGACGGGCCTGTTCTGCGGCGTCGGCTGCGGCGGCGCGGGAATCTTCGGCTGTGGCGCGCATCTGTTCCAGGGCGCGGCGCGTCTCTTCCATCAGAGCGTCGCGCGCCTCGGCGGCCAGCGCTTCGAAGCGATCCAGGGCGAGCTTGGTGGCGGAATCGAAGCCGTCGGCCTCGCGTTGCGACATGTCGACGAGAGCGCGGAACTGGTCGGTGGCGGCCTCGACCAGATCGCGCATGGACTCGACCGAGGTCTGGGTGGTGCGATCCAGATCGCCCGCGGCGCTGCGCGTGGCGGACAGGTGTTCGATCAGCTGGGCGCGCTGGCTTTCGACCTGGGCGGAGAAGTCCTCCTGATCCGTGCGCAGGGCGTAGGCGGCGGTGACCAAGGCGGCGCGCTGCTGACTGAGGCCTTCCTCGACGGACTGGATCTGCTCGGCGACGCCCGAACCGGCGTTCTCCAGTCGAATGGTCTGGCGCGCCAGATCGTCGGAGGCCACGCGGGCGGCGTCTTGGGCTTCGCCTGCGGCGGCGGCGAGGTCGGCGGCGCGCGCAGCAAGGGCGGCCTCGGCTTCACGGAGTTGCGCCTGAGCCAGATCGGAGGCGTCCGCGACCATGCGCGACTGACGCTCGACCGCGTCGATGACGCCCGACGCCTGGGTATCCAGGTGGATGCCCAGGGTCTGCATCTGGTCACGCTCGCGGCCCAGATTTTCGGTGAGACGTCGTGCGGTGCGGCCGGCGTTCTCGGCCGCCTCGTTCAGGCGCGCTGTCTCCTGGGCCAACGCCTCTCGGAGCAGGGCCATGTCGTTGCGTGCGCGTTCCGCCGCCAGGGTGGCGTGATCGATGTCGGAACGCAGCGTCTGAAGCACCTCGCCGGTTTGCTGGGCGGCCAGGGCGGTCGGGGCCACCAGGGCCTCGGCCAGTTGCCGGGCGCGACGCGTCTCCGCGGCCAGACCGGCGCCCTGTCGGACGGCATGGGCCAACATGATGGCCAAACCCGCAGGGGCCAGGGCGATCAGGGCGTAGATGGCGATCCGGAGCGGGTCCAGTTCGGCCCCGCCGGCGCCGAACTCGTAAGCGGCCCAGGAGGCGACACCGCCGATCCACAGGGCGGAGGCGACGCCTGCGATCACATAGGCGTGTCGGCCGGACGGCTCGCCCTGGGCCTTGGCTTGAACAGTTTTCACAGCCGGCGGTTTGGACAGCTCGAACGGCGCGGGCGGCTGACCGGCGGTGACCGCCATATCGACAGGCGTCTTTGTCGTCGCTTCCGCATTGACAGGGGCGGCGCCCCTTTCGGCGGCAAGGGCGCGTTCTTCGGCCTGCCGCTGCTCTTCCAGCAGGCGACGGCGGCGGCGCTCCGACATCGGCGGCTCGAACGTCGGCTGCACGATCTCGAAGTCAGGCTCGGGAATCGGATCGAGCGACGGTGTCGCCTCCTGGACCGACATTTCATCGGAGGCCGAAAGATCGACCGGCGCGGCGGCCTCGTCGTCGGTCAGCTTCAGCGGCGGCCGTTTGGGAGACTTCATAAGCTCAAAAACTCGATCTCTACGCGGGCGTCCGACAGCGCCGAGGAAACCCTAGAGCATGATCGATGCGGACGAAACCGACTCAAGTCCGCAACCTGTCGATGAACCGCGTCATGCAGCGCGCAAAGCGCCGCAGCGTTCAGCAGTCGCGCTTGGATTCGGACAGCAGCGTGGCGTTGGAGCCGGTGTCACGGCACTCCACCACACGGCGCACTTCGCGGTCGCCGTGGTTGGGGTTGTGGGTGTCGACGCCGAACTGCGTCAGGACGGCGGCGGCCAGCAGGGCGATGAAGCCAGCGATCAGTTCGACAAGCGCCTGCATTCTACCCTCCCTCGCAGCCTGTATGGCTACGCTCCTTATGCGCCAAATCGGCGAACGTCACAATCCCGCCCTGAAAGATTGACCGAAGGACACGCGCGTGGAACGGAGGATGCAGGCGCTTCGACACCATGTCACGCGAATCAGACAGATAGGTCGCATGACTTTAGCCGGCGACAGTTACGAAGGCAGTCTGCTGGAGCAGGGGCCAGCCCTGTGGACGTCCGCCGTCGCGCACCGCTTTTCGGTGTTGATGGAAAACGAGGCCTATTTCGACGCCCTGTCGTCCGCGATTCACAAGGCCCAACGCTCCATCGTGCTGCTGGGATGGCAGTTCGATCCACGCACCCATCTGGATCCGGAAACGCGGCCCGGCGACAAGTCGGCGGAAATCGGTCGCCAGCTGCGGATGCTGGTCAAGAAAAAGCCGGACCTGGATGTGCGACTGCTCATCTGGAAATCGCCGCTGCTGATCGCCGCGTCGCAGGGCTTCTATCCGCACAAGGCGCAGCGCTGGTTCCGTAAGCGGATGGTGGAGTTCCGGCTCGATTCCCCCGGTCCTATCGGCGCCTGTCATCACCAGAAGGTGGTGGTCATCGACGACAAGGTGGCCTTCTGCGGCGGTGGCGACATCTCGACCGATCGCTGGGATTCCGACGAACATCTGGACGGCGACCCGCGCCGCGCCCTGCCTAGCGGCCTGATCTGCAAGGCGCGTCACGAGGTGATGAGCGTGATGGACGGCCCTGCGGCGCGAGCCCTGGGCGATCTGGCGCGCGAACGCTGGTTCAAGGCGACGTGGGAGCGCACTATCCCTGATGAGGTCGAGGACGATCCCTGGCCCGACGGCGTGCCGGTGCAGATGACCGACGTGCCCGTCGGCATCGCCCGCACAGAGCCGAAATGGTCGGGGCGTCACGAGGTGCGCGAGAGCGAGGCCTTGCACCTGGAATCCATCCGGCGCGCCAAGCGGCTGATCTATATCGAAAACCAGTATTTCACCTCGCCGGTCATCGCCGCCGCGCTGGCCGAACGACTAGCCGAGGTGGAGGGGCCGCAGGTCATCGTCATCTCGACCGCCAAGAGCCCGAGCTGGTTCGACAGCATGACCATGGACACGGCCCGGGCCGAGGTGCTTCATCGGCTGGAGCAGGCGGACAAATACAACCGCTTCTTCGCCTTCGCCCCGCTGACCGCCGACGGCGACCGGATCATCGTCCACGCCAAGGTGACCATCATTGATGATCGGTTGCTCAGGATCGGGTCCACCAATCTGAACAACCGGTCGATGGGCTTGGATACCGAATGCGACATCGCCGCCGAGCCTGTCGATGCGGCGGGTCGGGCCTTCATTACGGCGTACCGTCACCGGACGATCGCCCATTGGCTGGGCGTCGCGACGGAGGACTATGCCGCGGTCGAGGGCGTCTTCGGCTCAATGGGACAGGCGATCTGCAACTTCGAAACCGATCGACTGAAGCCGTTGGGTTCAGAGCCCCCGACGCGTATCCAGCGGATGTTTGCGGAATGGCAGTTGGGCGACCCCACGTCGTCCAGCGACGCCTGGCGCCCGTGGAAGCGTCTGAACCGTTCGCAGCGCACCCGCCCCGCGTCCGAGGGCGGTCACGCGCCGGGTTGAACGACCTCGAAATCGACGATCAGCGGCAGGTGGTCCGAGGCCACGCGCGCCAGGGGCGAGAAGGCGGATTGCACTGCGCGGATGCGGATATGCGGGCTGACGAAACAGTGGTCGATGCGGATAGCGGGGAAGGCGGACGGGAAGGTCTTCACGCTGGGCTTCTGGCCCAACTGACGCTGGCAGTCCTGTAGGCTGCGGCACAGGGTCTGATAGGGGCGAGTGATGGAGGTGGCGTTGAAATCGCCGGCCAACAGGATCGGTCCCTCGCATGCGCCGACCCAGCCGGACCCGGCCAGAGCGGCGGCCTGAAGCCGCTGTTCGCGTGGGACCAGACCCAGGTGGGTGTTCATGACGTTCACGCCCGTGCCGTCGATCTCGATTTCCGACCAGATCGCCCCGCGCGGTTCCAGGCCCGGAATGCCGCTCACGGTCGGCAGGGCGCCGGCACGGATCAGCCGTTCGGGGTGCGGGGTCAGGATGGCGTCGCCGTACTGTTCGGCCTCGACCCGCATCGCCGGGTGAAAGCGTGAGGTCATGGCCAGACAGTCGGCGATCGCCTCGGCCTGATCGACCCCGCCTGTGCGCGCGCGGCCGACATCCAGTTCCTGCAGGCAGACGATGTCCGGCTCGAATTCGGCGATGACGGCGACGATCCGGCCGACATCCAGACGGCGATCCGTGCCGACGCAGCGGTGGACATTGTAGGTGAGAAGGCGAGGCATGAGCTGGCGGCTGTTTGAAAGATGACCGTGGGCTAGGCCTTCTGGCGCGCGATTGCGACCCCGATGCGACGATCAGAGCAGGATCAGATGATCGGGCAACTCATTGCGATTGTCGGCGCGCGGCGGAAAGTGGCGGGCCAGAACCTCGCCGCACAGACCGATGGCGGCGGCGAATCCATCGACGGGTCGGTCGGCGCGCAACTCGCGGGTCAGGACGGCGACGGCCTGCGCCCAGGCGTCCTCATCGACCTTGGCGTAGATGCCTTCATCGGCGATCAGTTCGACCTGATGTTCGTCCAGGGCCGCGAAGATTAGCACGCCCGTGCGCTCCTGCGTGACACGGACGCCTTGGGCCAGGAACTGCTGCAAGGCCGCCTCCCTGACGCGGCCGCGCCTGACGCCGGCAGGCGTCACGAGACGGCGCACGGCCGGGATACGAGTCACCAGAAAGACGCCGACGAAAACGACGGCCTGCGACAGGGCGTAAAGGCCCAGAGCCTGCGCCGTCGTGGCCTCTTGCGCGGCCTGGTGGGCCGCCTCCCAGCCATTGCTGGGCCAGCGAAGATCCAGCACGAAAGGTACGAAGACGATCGGGGCCACAAGCGCCATCGCCGCCGCCCAGGCCAGGCTGACGTCCACGTAGGTCGAGACCCGGCGCGCGACGACGCAGAAGATTTCGCCCGATGTCTGACGCTCGGCGGCCGCTATGGCTTCGGCGATGCGGGTGCGGTCGTTGTCCGTGATCTGCATCACCATCCCCCCGACGCGCCGCCGCCGCCGAAACTGCCGCCTCCGCCGCCGAACCCGCCCCCGCCGAAGCCGCCGCCGCCGCCCCAACCGCCGCCGCCTCTGCCGGAGTTCCGCAGCGCCTCGGACGCCGCCCACAGCAGGACCGAGCTGACATTGCTGCGTCGTCCGCGTCCGGACCGCATGGCGATCAAGAAGATGAAGAGGAAAAGCCCGGCGATGATGACCAGCGGAATGATGGAGTCGCCCTTGGTGTCGGCTTGCTCGGCTGCGGCGGCCTGGGCGCGCGCCTGCGCCTCCGCCGGGTCGAGCGACAGCTGGGCGATCAGGGCGTCGACGCCCTTGATCACGCCCGCCTGGTAATCGCCGTCGCGGAAGGCCGGCAGAATGTCGTTGCGAATGACCTGGGACGAGAAGGCGTCGGTCAGAATGGGCTCCAGCCCATAGCCGACCTCGACGCGGACCTTGCGTTCGTTCGGCGCGACGATCAGCAGGGCGCCGTTATCGTTCTCCTTCTGACCGATGCCCCAGGCGCGACCCAGCTGATAGCCGTAGTCCTCGATCTCCTGATCCTGGAGGCTGTTGACCGTCACGACGACCAACTGGTCGGTGGAACTGGCTTCCAGCGCCGCGAGCTTTTCGGTCAGGGCTTGTTCCGTCGCCGGATCAAGCAGATTGGCCTGATCGACCACGCGGCCGGTCAGGGGCGGGAAGTCGATCTTGCTCTGAGCCGCCGCCGGCAGGACCAGCAGCAAGGCGATGACAAGGCTGACAAGGAAGGCGGCGACGCCCGGCGAACGCCGCGCCGCCGCTTGAAGATTTGTCACTGGGCGGGCGGGGGCGCGCCCGGCGCCACGGCCGGAGCGCCGCCGCCGGGCGCCGAGGCGTTGGCGGGCGGGGCGTTCAGGTTGAAGTTGACCTGGGGCGCCGACTGGGCGGCGGCGGTGGCGGTGAACAACTGCATCGGCTGCGACCCGCCGTGCAGGGTCTTGGCCCAGATCACCTGCGGGAAGGTGCGAAGCGTCGTGTTGTAGTCGCGGACGGCCTCATTGTAGTCGCGGCGCGCGATCTGAATGCGGTTTTCGGTGCCTTCCAGTTGGGACTGCAAGGTCAGGAAGTTCTGGTTGGCCTGAAGTTGCGGATAGGCTTCGACCGTCACCAGCAGGCGCGACAGGGCGCCGGACAGCTGGCCCTGGGCTTCCTGATACTGCTGGAAGGCCTGCGGATTATCGAGGTCGTCGGCCGAGACGTTGACCGAGGTGGCGCGGGCGCGGGCGTTGATGACGTCCGTCAGGGTGGTGCGTTCCTGAATCGCGGCGCCTTGAACCGTCGCGACCAGATTGGGGATCAGGTCGGCGCGGCGCTGATACTGGCTCTGCACATCGGCCCAGGCCGCCTCGGCGCGTTCCTGCTTGGTTGGAATTGTGTTGTAGCCGCAGCCCGCCACGGCGGGGACGATCATCAGAGCGCCGGTCAGAGCGACGGCGCGAGCGTTGAAGCGGACCATGACATCTCCCGTTCGGCGACAGCGCCGTTGAGCGGGACTATTCACCGGCCCAATGAATGCATCAAGCGTCCAATGGCTCCGGTTGGAGATTGTTGAGGCGGCAGGCGGCCGAATAGGTGTTGGCCAGCAGACAGGCGATGGTCATGGGGCCGACGCCGCCCGGCACCGGCGTGATGCGGCCGGCGACCTCGATCGCCTCCTTGAAGGCCACGTCGCCGACGACGCGGGTCTTGCCCTCGGCGGCCTTGACGGGATCAGCCGAGGGAACGCGGTTGATGCCTACATCGATGACGGTTGCGCCCGGTTTGATCCAGTCGCCCTTGATCATCTCGGGCCGACCAACGGCGGCGACCAGAATATCGGCGCGACGGCAGACGTCGGGCAGGTTCCGCGTGCGCGAATGGGCGATGGTGACGGTGCAGCTTTCACCGAGCAGCAACTGCGCCATCGGCTTGCCGACGATGTTGGATCGGCCGACGATGACGGCGTTCAGGCCCGACAGATCGCCGAGCTGATCCTTCAGCAGCATCAGACAGCCAAGGGGCGTGCAGGGGATTAGACCCGGCAGGCCGACAGCCAGACGACCCGCGTTCACGACGTGGAAGCCGTCCACATCCTTGTCCGGCAAAATGGCGTCCAGAACCACCGTCGCATCGATGTGGGCGGGCAGAGGCAGTTGCACCAGGATGCCGTGGATGCCGGCATCCGCATTCAACTGGGCGATCAGGGACAGCAGTTCATCCTGGCGCGTCGATTCGGCCAGACGGTGGGTGTCGGAGCGCATGCCGGCGCGCAGCGTCGTCTCACCCTTGTTGCGGACGTAGATCTGGCTGGCCGGGTCCTCGCCGACGATGACGACGGCCAGACCGGGTTTGACGCCGTGCGCGGCTTCCAGCCGGGCGACGGCCGTGGCGACGCGTTCCACCAGTGCGGCCGAGAAGGCCTTGCCGTCGATCAGGGTCGCAGGCGTGGATTGGGCCGACATGGCAGCTCCGTCTGGCGGGAAATCAGGATGGCGGCGATTTACAGGCGTCACGGTTCGGCGTCTATGATCCGCAGCCTATGCTGGAGGAATTCATGAACCGTCCGTCGCTCGCCGCCGCTGTCAGCACCCTTGCCCTCTTGTGGGCGGTCGCGCCGGCCGTCGCCCAGGACGCGCAGCCGTTGCGCATCGGCGCGGACGTGAACGGCGCCCTGACGGACGGCGACGCCAAGGCGGCGAATGACGACTATCGCTATGACGACTATCGGTTCGAGGCGCGAGCGGGGCAGCGGCTGGAAGCCACGCTGAGGTCGGACGCTTTCGACGCCTATCTGGAAATCCATGCCGACGGCGCGGCAGGCGAGCCGCTGGCGTCCGACGACGACGGACTGGGTGACGGCACGAATGCGCGGTTGCGTTTCACGCCGGAGCAGGCGGGGACCTATATCCTGAGAGCCCGGACGCTGAGCGGACTGGACGGCGGCGACTATCGTCTATCGTTGCAGGAACGCCCGGCGCCGCCGCGCGCGCCGCGACCCGGCGGCATTCGTATCGGGGCGACCCAGAGCGGCGAACTGACGGCGCGCGATCCCGAGCAGGAAGACGGCGGCCGCTATGACGCCTACGCCTTCCGCGCCAACGCCGGCGATCGGTTCGTGGTGACGCTGGATTCCGAGGCTTTCGATCCCCTCGTGCGGGTGGGGCGGATGAACGGTCCCGATTTCGTGGAAATTAGTTCGAACGACGACGCGCCCGGCGGCGGGCTGAACTCGCGGCTGACCTTCACGGCGCCGACGGCCGGCGAATATGTGATCCGGGCCACGTCGTTGGAAGACGGGCTGGGGCGCTACGAACTGGGCCTGTCCGAGGCCCCGCCCGCCCCGCCGTCGAAGCCCATCGCGATCGGTGACGAGATCAAGGGTGAACTGGGCTCGGACAGCGCCACGAACGACGTCGGCCAGCGCGCAGAAACCTATCGCTTCACCGGAACGAACGGCCAGCGCGTCGCCATCGAGATGAAGTCGAGCGACTTCGACGCCTATCTGACGCTTCGCCGCGCTTCGGATGATGCGGTTTTGGCGGAGGATGATGACGGCGCCGGCTCGGGCACCGACGCCCGCATCGCGCGCACCTTGGACGCCGATGACGACTACATCATCGAGGCGCGAGGGTTCAGCGACGAGGCCGAGGGCGACTATACGCTGAAGCTGACCGAAATCGCGCCGCCGCCGCCGCCGACCACGGCGACCCTGGGTCAAACCGTGGAAGGCGAGATCACCGACGAGGACCCCCAGGCCGACGACGGCAAACGCTATGACGCCTATGTCTTTGCTGGAACGGAAGGTCAGCGTGTCCAGGCGATCCTGCGGTCCGGCGACTTCGACGCCTATCTGGAGATCGGCAAGGCCGACGGTGAGTTCGAGGGCCTGGCCAGCGATGACGACGGCCTGGCCGAGGGCACGGATTCGCGGCTGAACTTCACCCTGCCTTCGGCCGGGAACTATGTGGTCCGCGCCATGCCGCTGGATGCGGAGGGCAAGGGCCTTTATTCGCTGGAACTGCTGGATCGCGGGCCAGAGCCCAAGCCCGGCAGCCTGCTGATCGGGTCGACCGTGCGCGGAACCCTGTCGAACAGCGCCGCGCTCAGCGACGAAGGCGCCTTTTTCGACGCCTACCGCTTCCAGGCCAAGAAGGACGAGAAGCTGCGTCTGACGATGGTGTCCAACGCCTTCGACTCCTTCATCGACCTGGGCAAGGAAGACGAAGACGGCGATTTCACCAGCTTGGCCACAGATGACGACAGCCTGTCTGACGCGCACGCCAAGCTGGATTGGACCGCGCCGGACGACGGCTGGTACGTCGTGCGCGCCCGCGCCTATGGACCCAATCAGATGGGCGCCTACGCCCTGACGGTCGAGCGCCAACCGGCCGGCGCATCGACCTCGGCCCGCGATGATGCGCCCGTCGTCATGGCTCCCAAGTCGGGCGGCTGATCGACCTGTGAGGTTGCCAAGCGCGGGAGGCGGCGTGTAGAGAGCCGCCTCCTGTTGGGGAGTAGCTTCCGGCGTTCGTCGTCGGGATCGCGTCAACATACTCGCGCTTCGGCGCGTGGCGCGATCAGCGGAACCACCGCCTAGCGAGACCAGCGTGTCCTGACGCCGCGACCGGCCGGTGCAGGACCGCTGTCACGCGTCCGGTCGAGTGCTGTTCCATGACCCCAGGCGCCATCGCCATTCTCTCGCTCAGCATGTCCACGGACGCCTTTGCGGCCGCCGTCGGACGCGGGGCGTCGCATCGACCTGTCGTCAAGGACGCGGTCAAGGCCGGCCTGGTCTTCGGCGTCATCGAGGCGATCACCCCCCCTGATCGGCTGGGGACTGGGCATCATCGCCGCCGGGCTGGTCGAAAAGGTCGATCACTGGATCGCCTTCACCCTGCTGCTGATCGTCGGCGGCAAGATGATCTGGGAAGGCGTTCAACCTCGCGGCGCGGACGAAGATGAGGCGCCGCGCCGGTCCGGCCCCTGGGCGCTCGTGGCGACGGCGGTCGGCACCAGCATCGACGCTGCGGCCGTGGGCGTTGGGCTGGCGTTCATCGGGGCCAATATCTGGGTGATCGCCGCCTCGATCGGCTTCACCACCTTCGTGTTGACCACCATCGGCATGCTGATCGGCAAGGCCGTGGGCACGCGATTCGGCAAGACGGCCGAGATCATCGGCGGCGTGGCCCTGATCGGTCTGGGCACGGCCATCCTGCTCGAACACCTGGGCGTTCTCGGCGGCTGAGCCGGATCAGGCCGAGGGCAGCAGGTCCGCCGCGAAGGTTCGGTAACGACCGGCGCGCACGGCGTCGGTCGCTCGGGCGATGTCCGGGGCGAAATAGTGGTCGCTGGCATAGGGGGCGGCGGCCTCGCGGACGGTGGCGAAGACCTGTTCCAGCGCCGGCGAGCTGGTGAGCGGCCGATGGAATTCCAGTCCCTGCGCCGCCGCCAGAAGTTCGATGCCGACCACCGTCGCCGTGTTCTCGGCCATGTCCAACAGGCGGCGGGCGCCGTGGGTGGCCATGCTGACGTGATCTTCCTGATTGGCGCTGGTCGGCACGGTGTCGACGCTGCACGGATGAGCGACCATGCGGTTTTCGGCGATCAGGGCGGCCGCCGTCACCTGGGCGATCATGAAGCCGGAGTTCAGGCCGCTTTCCTTGACCAGGAAGGCCGGCAGTTCGCTCATCTTGGGATCGACCAGGATCGAGGTGCGGCGTTCGGAGATATTGCCGATCTCGCACAGAGCCATGGCGATCTGATCGGCAGCGAAAGCAACGGGTTCGGCGTGGAAGTTTCCGCCCGAGATGACGTCGCCATCCTCGATGAAGACCAGCGGATTGTCGGTCACGGCGTTGGCCTCGCGCGCCAGCGTGGCGGCGGCGCTGGTCAGCACGTCGAGGACTGCGCCCATCACCTGGGGCTGGCAGCGCAGGGAGTAGGGATCCTGGACCTTGGAGCAGTCGTCGCGGTGACTGTCGCGGATGGCGGAGCCCGCCATCAGTTCGCGCAGGCGTGCGGCGACGGCGATCTGGCCGGGCTGACCGCGCAGGGCGTGGATGCGATGATCGAACGGCGCGTCGGACCCCTTCAAGGCATCGACCGACAGAGCCCCGGCGGCGATGCCTGCCGCGAACGTCGCCTCGGCCGCGAACAGACCGGCCAGGGCTAGGGCCGTCGAACACTGGGTGCCGTTCAGCAGCGCCAGGCCTTCTTTCGGGCCCAGCGTCAGAGGCGTCAGGCCGACCTTCGCCAGAGCCGCTTCGGCCTCTAAGGTCTCGCCGTTCAGCCGCGCCTCGCCCACGCCGATAAGGACGCAGGACATATGGGCCAGCGGCGCCAGGTCGCCCGAGGCGCCGACCGATCCCTTGGATGGAATGCAGGGCAGGACGTCCGCGTTGACCAGGGCAATCAGGGCCTCCAGCGTCTCGCGCCGAATGCCCGAGGCGCCGCGCGACAGACTGGCGATCTTCAGCACCATCAAAAGACGCGTCACCGAATCCGGCAGCAGCGGCCCGACGCCACAGGCGTGGCTGAGAACCAGATTACGCTGCAGCGTCTCCAGGTCTTCAGGCGCGATGGACGTGTTGGCCAGCAGGCCGAAGCCGGTGTTGACGCCATAGACGGTGCGCCCCTCGGCGACGATGGCGGCGATGGTCGCTGCGCCCCTTTCCACATCGGCCCAGGCGGCGGGCGTCAGTGAGACGATAGCAGGGCCCTCCAGCACCGCACGAAGCTGAGTAAGTGTGAGAGGCGACTGGCCGAGAGTAATCGCGGTCATGGTTCAGGCCTTCAGGCTCGGAAGGTTCAGTTCGTGCTCGCGCGCGGCAGCGCGGGCGATCTCATAGCCGGCGTCGGCGTGACGCATGACGCCCGTGGCGGGGTCGTTCCACAGCACCCGCTCAAGCCGTTGGGCGGCCTCCGGGGTGCCGTCCGCGACGATGACGACGCCCGAATGCTGCGAATAGCCCATGCCGACGCCGCCACCGTGGTGCAGCGACACCCAACTGGCGCCCGAGGCCGTGTTCAGCAGGGCGTTCAGCAGAGGCCAGTCGGACACGGCGTCCGATCCGTCCATCATGGCCTCGGTCTCGCGGTTCGGGCTGGCGACCGAACCGCTGTCCAGGTGATCGCGGCCGATGACGATGGGGCCGGACAGTTCGCCCGACGCCACCATGTTGTTGAACATCAGGCCGGCGCGGTGGCGGTCACCCAATCCGATCCAGCAGATACGGGCGGGAAGGCCTTGAAAGGCAATGCGCTCGCCCGCCATGTCGAGCCAGCGATGCAAACCCGCGTTGTCGGGGAACAGGCGCTTCATCGCCGCGTCTGTCTTTCTGATATCTTCCGGATCGCCGGTCAGCGCCGCCCAGCGGAACGGACCGATCCCCCGACAGAACAGCGGGCGGATGTAGGCGGGCACGAAGCCGGGGAAGTCGAAAGCATTCGTCACGCCCGCGTCGAAGGCGACCTGACGGATGTTGTTGCCGTAGTCGGTGGTCGGCACGCCCATCGCCTGGAAGTCCAGCATGGCCTTCACATGCGCGACGATGGAGGTGCGCGCGGCGGCGGCGACGCTGTTTGGATCGCTGACGCGCTTGTCTTCCCACTCCGCGACGGTCCAGCCCGAGGGGAGATAGCCGTTGATCAGATCGTGCGCGCTGGTCTGGTCGGTGACCAGATCGGGCCGGATGCCGCGCCGGACCATTTCAGGCAACAGATCGGCTGCATTGCCCAACAGGCCGATCGACAAGGGTTTCTTGTCGCGGAACGATTGCTCCAGCAGCGCCAGGGCCTCGTCCAGGCTTTCGGCCATGACGTCGACGTAGCGCGTGCGCAGACGGAACTCGATGCGGCTGCGTTGACATTCGATCGTGATGCAGGATGCGCCCGCCATGGTCGCGGCCAGGGGCTGGGCCCCGCCCATGCCGCCAAGACCTGCGGTCAGGATCCATTTGCCGGACCAGTCGCCGCCGTAGCGTTGGCGGCCGGCCTCCATGAAGGTCTCGTAGGTGCCTTGGACGATGCCCTGGGTGCCGATGTAGATCCACGAGCCGGCGGTCATCTGGCCATACATGGCCAGGCCCTTGCGATCGAGCTCGTTGAAATGCTCCCAGGTCGCCCATTTCGGCACCAGATTGGAGTTGGCGATCAGCACGCGCGGGGCGTCGGCATGGGTGCGGAAGACGCCGACCGGCTTACCGGATTGAACCAGCAGGGTCTCGTCGACCTCCAGCGCCTGCAGGGTCTCGACGATTCTGTCGAAGGCCGCCCAATCCCGCGCCGCCTTGCCAATGCCGCCATAGACGACGAGGTCCTGGGGCCGCTCGGCCACCTCGGGATCCAAGTTGTTCATCAGCATGCGCATGGCCGCCTCGGCGGCCCAGGTCTTGGCGGTCTTTTCTGGGCCGCGCGGGCTGCGGACGATCCGGGCGTTGGGCGTGTTCATAGTCAGCTCTCGGCGAAGGCGATGCAGGCGGTCAGGACGCGGCGCAGATGGCCGCGCATCGGCGCGGCGCGGTCGGGCTCATAGGGGCTAGGCCAGTTGTCGGGCGACACCGGGCCGGCGGGATCGAGGATGTAGCCCCGGTCCGCCAGTTCCATTTGAATGGCGTGGACGCCGATTTCCGGACGGCCATAATGGCGCGTGGTCCAGCCACCCTTGAAGCGGCCGTTGACGACGACGCTGTTGCCGCTGACGGCACAGGCTTCTTCGACAGCCTGCGTCAGCTCGCTGGCGCAGGTGGCGCCGTCGTTGTCGCCGATGTTGAACTTCGGCAGTTCGCCCTCGAACAGGCGCGGCACGACAGACCGGATCGAATGGGCGTCGTAGAGGACGACCGGACCTCGGCTGTGCAGTCGCTCCAACTGGCCCTGCAGGGCGGCGTGGTAGGGATCGAACCAAGTCGCACGTCGCTCCTCCGTTTCGGCCGCGTCGGGCTCCTGACCTGCCTGATACAGCGGTTCTCCGTCGAAGGTTTCTGTCGGGCACAGGCCGGTCGTGGTCATGCCGGGATAGAGGGAGACGCCCGACGGATCGCGATTCACATCGATGACGCTGCGAGACACGCCCGTTCGCACCAGGGTGGCCCCCATATCGATCGCGAAGTCGTACAGCCGATCCACCCACCAGTCCGCATCCTTGCGGGCCAGCCAGGGCGAGGCCATCCGCGCCTCGATGGCAGCCGGAATATCCGTTCCGGTGTGCGGCAGGCCGATCACCAGCGGCGCCGAACCTTCGTGGACGGTCAGCCAGTCCTGCATCCGTTCGGCCTCCCTCGCCAAATCGATCCATCGTGGTATGTCTAGACATATTGATCGCAACGACACGGACCTGTCCAGTGACCCTTCAGCCGCAGCCTGTGGATCGCACCCTCTGGTTCGAGGCGGCTCTCTTGCCGAACGGCTGGGCGCGCGATGTCCGCATCGGTGTGGCGGGCGGGCGGATCGCCAGTCTGGAAACCGGCGTGGCGCGCAGCCCTGCGGACGAGGGGGGCGGTGTCGCCCTGCCGGGCGTTGCCAATGTCCACAGCCACGCCTTTCAGCGCGCCATGGCGGGCCTGACCGAAGCGCGCGGGCCTTCGGACGACGACTTCTGGACGTGGCGCGAGTTGATGTACCGCTTCCTGGATGGGGGCGGGCCGGAAGAGATCGAGGCCATCACCGCCCTGGCCTTCGTGGAAATGCTGGAAGGCGGATTCACCCGCGTCGCCGAGTTCCATTATCTGCACAACGACCCGTCGGGCGCGGCCTATTCGGACCGGGCCGAGGTCGCCGCGCGGATCGTGGCGGCGGCGCAGGCGACGGGCATTGCCCTGACCTTGCTGCCGGTCTTCTACGCCCATGCCGGGTTCGGCGGACAGCCGCCGGCGCATGGACAGCGGCGCTTCATCAACGATCTGGACGGTTTCGCCGATCTGGTCGCGCGATGCCGGACCCTGACCGCCGATCTGCCCGACGCCGTGGTCGGGGTGGCGCCGCACAGCCTGCGCGCCGTTAGCCCGGATGAGGTGACGGCTATGCCCGCGCTGGCGGGCGACGGTCCGATCCATATCCATGTCGCCGAACAGACCAAGGAGGTTGCGGACTGCATGGCCTGGTCTGGCGCGCGGCCGGTCGAATGGCTGCTTGCCAACACGCCGGTCGATTCGGGCTGGTGCCTGATCCACTCCACCCATGTGACTGAGACCGAATGGCGCGGCGTCGTCGCGCGCGGCGCCGTCGTCGGCCTGTGCCCGATTACGGAGGCCAATCTGGGCGACGGCGTCTTCCCGGCGGTCGATTTCACGCGTGCCGGCGGGCGGTTTGGCATCGGGACGGATTCCAACGTGCAGATCGGCGTCGCAGAGGAACTCCGGATGCTGGAGTACAGCCAGCGGCTGGCGCGGCGCGGTCGCGCCGTCATGGCTGACCCTGAACGGTCGACGGGCCGCGCCTTGTTCGATCGCGCGCTGGCGGGCGGCGTCCAGGCGACAGGCACGGCATCGGGGCTGAGCGTCGGGGCGTCGGCGGACATCATATCGCTGGACACGAGCGGCGCTGCCTTTGCGGGACGGTCGGGCGATGCGGTGCTCGACAGCTGGATCTTTGGCGCGCCGACGGGCTCGATCCGTTCGGTGTGGCGCGCGGGGCGGGAGGTCGTGAAAGACGGCCGCCACATCGCGCGGGACGGCATCGAGGCGCGTTATCGCAAGTCCTTGTCGGCGGTGTTGGGGTGAGCCTTCATCGCCGCATCTACGCCGATCTGGAGGGGCTCATCCTGTCCGGCGAGCTATCGCCCGGCGACCGCATTCCGTTCGAGCATGAGTTGACTGAACGCTACAACTGTTCGCGCATGACGGTGTCCAAGGCCATCTCGGAACTGGCGGGGCGGGGGCTGGTGACGCGCCGACGCAGAGCCGGTACCTTCGTCGCCCAGCCCAACGCCCACGCTGCCGTCCTGGCTATTCCCGACCTGCGGGCCGAGGTGATCGAGCGCGGGCAGGCTTACGGCTACGTCCTGATGGAGCGGATCGAACGCGAGCCAAATGGTGAGGACGAAATCGAACTGGCGTCGGGTGGTCTTCTGCTGGATCTGACCTGTCTGCACAGCGCCGACGGCGCGCCCCTGGCTTTGGAACACAGGCTCATCGCGCTCGGCGCGGCGCCTAAAGCCATAGATGTCGATTTTCATACGGTTCCGCCGGGAAGCTGGCTGCTGGACTCGGCGCCCTGGACTGAGGCTGAGAACCGCATCTCAGCGATCGCGGCGGACGCCCGCGCTGTCCGCCTGCTGGAACTCAAGCCCGGCGCCGCCTGTCTATGCGTCGAGCGGCGGACATGGCGGGACGGGCAGGGGGTGACGCGGGTGTGGCAGACCTTCCCCGGCGACCGCTACGATCTGGTGGCGCGCTTCTCGTCAGCCCGTTCACCCGTTTTGGCCAAGGAACCTCGCCGATGAAGGCCGACCGTCTGCTGATCGATTGCCACGTCGCCACCATGGTCGAGGGACGGGTTCCTTACGGCGCGATACAGGACGCCGCCGTGGTCGTCGCCGATGGCCGCATTGCCTGGGTGGGACCGCGCGCTGACCTGCCGGCCGTAGAGGCAGCTGAAACCCAGCGGCTGGACGGCCGCTGGATCACGCCTGGCCTGATCGACTGCCACACCCACCTGGTGTTCGGCGGCGACCGTTCGGCCGAGTTCGAACAGCGGCTGGGTGGCGCGCCCTATGAGGAGATCGCGCGGGCCGGCGGCGGCATCGTCTCGTCCGTGAAGGCCACGCGCGCCGAGTCGGAGGATGACCTGTTCGCCTCGGCCATGACACGTCTGGCGGGTTTGAAGGCCACAGGGGTCACCACCGTCGAGATCAAATCCGGCTATGGTCTGGACCTTGAGACGGAGCTGAAGATGCTGCGTGTTGCGCGTCGGATCGGGCGCGAGGGCGGAGTGCGTGTCCGCACCAGCTATCTGGGCCTGCATGCCGTGCCGCCTGAATATCGCGACGACCGGGCCGCCTATGTCGATCTGGCCATCGATCACATCCTGCCTGCTGCCCATGCCGAAGGTCTGGTCGATGCGGTCGACGCCTATTGCGAGCCCATCGCCTTCTCGACCGCGGAAGTGTCGCGCCTGTTCGACAAGGCGCGTGCGCTGGGCCTGCCGGTCAAGCTGCACGCCGATCAGTTGTCGAACGGCGGCGGTGCGGCGCTGGCGGCGCGTTACGAAGCCCTGTCCGCCGATCACATCGAACATGCGACCGAGGAAGGCGTCGCCGCCATGGCCGCAGCCGGCGTGGTCGCCGTCCTGTTGCCCGGCGCCTATTTGATGCTGCGCGAGACCCAGCCGCCGCCCATCGATCTCCTGCGCCGCCACGGCGTGCGGATGGCCGTCGCCACCGACTGCAACCCCGGCACCTCGCCCGTCGCTTCGATGACCACCGCGCTCAACCTCGCCTGCGTTCAGTTCCGCATGACACCCGAAGAGGCCTTAGCCGGCGCGACCCGAGAGGCGGCGCGGGCGCTGGGTCTGTCGGGTGAGATCGGCACCATCGAAAATGGCAAAGCCGCTGATTTGGCGATTTGGGACATCTCGCGGCCTGCTGAACTCTCCTATTGGTTAGGCAAGCCAACCCTTCTTGGCCAAATGTAATCACCGGTTGTGGCCGCTTAAAACACACGCGAAAGACGCATTCTTGTTCTGGGGTGCGACTTATGGATGTGGACGACTTCATCAAGATTTGGACGAACGCTTCGGCTTCAGAGCGGCAGACAGCACAGTCCTTTGTTATTCAACTCTGCAGGGTTCTTGGTGTCGCCGCTCCTAATGACGAAAAGGTCGGCGACCCCGATTACGGGTTCGAACGGATCGTAAGGTTCCGTCACGACGACCTCAGCTCCCATTGGGGCTACATCGACTGCTATCGTCGCGAATGTTTCGTGCTTGAAGCGAAGCAGACAGCCAAGCGGTTGGCCAACAGTCCTGACAAGCAGCAGATGAAGTTGGTCGGGCCCGACGTTGTCGAACGAAAAATGGAGAAGGCTCGGGCCCAGGCAAAGGGCTATGCGCGAGCGCTGGACGAATGGCCGCCGTTTCTCATCATGGTCGACGTGGGGCGGAGCATTGAACTCTGGTCCGACTTCAGCCGCATGGGAAAGACCTACCTCCAGTATCCCGACCGCGAAAACTACCGGATTGCGCTTTCGGATCTACGCGATCCCAAGATCAGGGAGCGCCTGGCGGCCGTGTGGAGCGATCCCATGTCGCTGGACCCTGCAAGGCGTGTGGAGGAGACAACGACGGAAGTTGCTGTGCTTCTGGGACGCCTCGTTCAGTCCTTCCGAAAACGCTTCTCGTGCGAAGCAGCGGCAGCGAACGATCCGGTTCATCGGGCAGCATGGGAACGGCGCGTGGCCGTCTTTGTGATGCAGTGCGTTTTCGCCATGTTTGCCGATAGCGTTCAACTGATCCCGGATCGAGCCTTTGGCGAGTTCCTGAAAAGCTATCAGGGAGCTGCGCAGAACTTCAGCAAAGCGATCAGTCAGGTATTCCGCACGATGGATACGGGGGGTTACTGCCCGGTCCTTCGATGCGACATGCTCTGGTACAATGGCGGTCTGTACGCCGAAGACGCGGCGATCGCGGTTTCGGAAATTGAGCTGGATATTCTTTGTCAGGCTGCGGCCTGCGACTGGGCGAAGGTCGAGCCTGCGATCTTTGGCGCGCTGATGGAAAATGCCTTGTTCGCCGAGGAGAGGGGCGAGCTTGGAGCGCATTACACGCCAAAGGCCATGGTCGAGACGTTGGTCCACCCGCGAGTGCCTGGCGGCGATCCCCGACACCTCGATCTCGGGACGCCGCGTCGCGCGAGAGCTGACAGCGCTGATCGCTCGGCGGGGCCGTC
>NZ_JABBJE010000007.1 GCF_014218725.1 Brevundimonas huaxiensis | reverse complement strand
CTGCTCTTCCGTGAATCTCGCTCGTTTCATTCCGTCCGTCCTTTCAAGGGCCGGACTCTAGCTCCGCGTGGAGGAAATTCTCAGGGGCACGTCAACCTGACTGAACGTCGATCAGGCGAAGGGTCATGTTCACATGGTCGAACGAGTAAAGCGGACCACCCACCGCTGAAACCGTGCCGGTAAAGAGATACCTCACACCGAGTTCCTCGCCGTAGGACGACAGAGCTTGCACTGATGCCGGTGAGGCATTCGACAGATCGGTGTCGATTCCGATGACTTCTCTCGCTCGGACCGCTTCTACGACCGCGATCCCTCTGGTGGCTAACTCTTGCGATATCAAATCAACTGCTTGAGAACCGAGCGGTCCTTCCAAGCTGACGATAGCGACGCGCGCCCCCGTGGCTTCTGGAACGATCATTGACGAAGTGGACGCGCAACCGGCCAACGTCGCCGCCGCGAGGATCGTCAAAATCTGTCTGCGTTTCATTGTCTTCTCCCACCCTGTGAAGGGAGCATAACCCAAGGGGAATAGCGACAGGCAACACCGGATGAGAGTCCGCTCTCGCGGTCAAGATCATCCCCCCGGAATTCCGAAGCCTCCTCCGATCAGACTTCCACCCGTCACATCGACGGTCAGACCCAGCCGCTTTCGCTGCTCCGCGTAGTGGAGGCGAGCAACTCTTGCTTCTTCCAACACGCCGGTCATCTGGTGGGCCATGTCCTCGATCTGATCCACCAACATCTCGATGCACTTCTCCTGCACGTCGATGCGCTTTTGGGCATCGTCCAGCGCTGCGGCCAACATCCCGTTGATCTCGTCCTGAGTCATCACGCTGCTGCCTTTCGTGCACGGTAATCAGCCGCACGTTGAGCGGCACTCTTCGGCGGCTTCAGCGGATCAGGCTTCGGGCCGGGTTTGGCCTTCGTGTAGGTCAGCCCGAGGTCGATGAACTCCAAGGACGTGCGGAAAGGAAAGCCCGCCGACTTGAAATAGTCGGCGAGGAAAGTCGCCTGTTCCTTGTCATAGACGGTCACCGTCACCGGGCGCACATCGTCGGGCATGCGGAGCGACGACCGGAAGACGATCTGGATCAGGTCTTCAAACTCACGATCTCGGCGCACAGCCTCGTGGTCGAGCAGCCCGCAGGTCATGGCGGCGAACACCTTGTTCTCCGCATCGCTGGCCTTGGCGCTGTAGAGGACCGAGCACTCGGTCAACAGCCTATATTTGTTGGACCCGGCGATCTTCGGGGAGACCTGCTCGCCCGGCAGCTTCAGGTCACCCCGCTTCTTGTTTGCTGCCCAATAGTGTTGCCCGGAGGTGACGTTCGTTCGAACCCAAGCGCACCATGCCTGAACGGCTCGTTGGCCAGCCTCGGTCGTCTCGAAAAATGTCGAACCCGCACGATGATCCTCCGCGACGTATCTGATCGTCAGATCACGACCCTGCCAGACAGTGTTCTGACCGAGGGAAATCGGCTTCCAGATCACGCCGGGATGAAGCGTCGTGCAGAGCCGATAGGTGATGAGGCTGGTAAAGCTGTTAGCGAGGATGACAGCCCGGTCGTAGACGGCCAATTCGGTGACATCCCAGATGCTGAAGTAAGTCAGCCTCTGGCGGTGCTGGAGTTCCTCCCAAGCTTCCAGATTGATCACGGCTCCCCCCCGCTGAACCCGGTTGTGAAGCGCTGCGACCGGGCGGGTGAGGTCGTCAGCAGCAAGAGCACGGCAGGAGGGCGCGTCGGCCTTCGGAAGGAGTTTGGAGTAGCCCTTGGCGAATGGCTCCAGATTGTAGGTTGCTTCCCAGAACGGAGTGGACGCACCAAGATCGAACGATCCCGATGTCCAGACCTTGGGGTCTTCGTCGATGATGATCGTCCAACCCCGACCCTCGACGGCCGAGTGATCCACCCTCTTGACCGCCTCGTGGGTCATGATCAGGACGACGTGCTCTTCGTCGCTGCAACGCTCAATCATCAGCGGGAAGTCGCGGGAAACGACGTTGCCAGCCTCGCTGGACAGCGAGCAAACCCTCACCGAAGCACCCGACTGGATGGCATTGTTGATGATAAGGCTCTGGCGGACGGCGAACTCTTCTGTGCGGTCCACCGCGTAGATGTAGCGTCCGGGCGTGCGGCCGATGCGTTCGACGGCCCATCTGGTCTTCCCAGCACCGCAAGCTGCGCTGCTGTAGTAAATAGTCTGCGTGTTCATTTTATCGTTGATTGTGGTCGCAGCCCCTATGCGTGCGACATAATCAGTATTTACCACGCAGATAATCGTGCTGACTATAAACTTCGTGACAGTTGATTCTTATTACAGTCGTCACGAGCGCATCCCGTCACGCCATTGGTCTAATAGTCTTTAGAGGATTGGCGTGACGCGCTGGGGCGTTGCCTGATCCTCGACTGCCGAGACATTGCGCCGCGCTACACGCGACGGCTCCACGCCTTCGATCACGGCCTCCCGGCGAGCCGCTCGGCCTATCGAGAGCCGTGTCGCTACGTCGTGAACTGGATGGGGTCGAGGAATCCGGCTCCTCCCCCATCAAAGCGAATGCATTGCAACAAAGAGATCGGCCTCTTCCGCCGATCTCGAAGTTGCTGGCGACGCCATCCGGCGTCGGCACCACATGCCTTCTTCAACCGGGCGCAATGTCGCTTGGCTTGGCCAGAGCAGTTCACATCTCGTCGGCTCGAAAGCCCAGCCCTTCTGACGGTCGCGAAGCGGCCGGAGGGTGCGCCCGTGACGATCCTGCAAGTCTCCCAGCTTGACCGCTCCAACGACCGGTGTTTTCCTTCCGCCATGGGAAGGCTACTGGATAAACTGATCCAAGGTTCCCCGGCCTGCGAGGTAAAGTCCGAGACGCACGGTTTCACTCTGGTCGGCAAGCCCGACCGTCTGGACGAGTTCAGCGATCTGGTGCGAGAGGCCGTAGACCACGCTGGCGAGGACTTCGTGGTGTTCCCGACAAGTGACGGCGGTTATCGCTACAGCCGGATGTTCGTCCTGCCGCTGGACGGTCGAGCCGATCCCTGAACGACCCGGCGGTCACCGCCACTGGCCGCAGACTTCGCTCAAAAAAACGCGATCTCAAAAGGTATACTTCTGGGAGATGTCGGTCAGAGGCTGTGGAAGTCTCTCGTTAATCATCCAATATGGGTGACAGACTCTCCGAATACCGTATCCTGAAATCTATCTCCGACAACGCGGGGCTTTCAGGGGTTTTCGGAAACGTATGCTGATCGGATATTCGAGGTGCTCGGCTCGCGGTCAAAACCACGAGTCCCAGATCGACGCGCTGGAGCGAGCCGGGTGCGAACGCATATTCATCGAGACAGCTTCCGGCACACGATCTGATCGGCCACAGCTAACCGAACTTCTCCAGTTCGCCAGAGCCGGGGACACCGTGGTGGTTTTGCGGCTTGACCGGCTTGCACGAGAAGTCCGTCAAATCCTCGATCTCGTTGATCAGTTTACCCGCCGCGACATCGGACTGAAGTCCTTGAGCGAGGCCATCGACAGCACGACGCCGAGCGGTCGGCTGGCAGTCCATACCTTGGCAGCGCTCGGACAGTATGAAGTCGAACAGAAACGTCTCGCCTGTGAAGCCGGGCGGAAGGCCGCGATTGCCCGTGGTCGTCTCGGTGGCCGTCCCAAGGCGATGGATGACACGAAGCTTAAGATCGCCAAGGCGCTGATGGCCGACGATCAGCTTTCGATGTCCGAGATTGCTCGGCAGGTGGGCGTGGCGCCCAGCACGCTTTATCGGACGTTGCCGGGCGGTCGGGGCATGCTGCTGGAATCGTCGCAGGTCTAGCCGCGTGTCTTCTTCGTGAGAGCGGCCAAGAATTGGTCAGCGGTGTCGTAAGTGGTCAGCGGTCCAAAATAGGCTTCAGGTCCACCATTGCGCTCGACCATCGCCGCGTAGTTTTCCGCCCATGTCGCGTCGGCTTCTGCCTCCCTCGCTTCTCGCCGTGCCCTGACCTTTTCTCGTATGGCTTCGAACTCTGCCCGATCCATAGTCCACTCCTTGCTTCTCAGACCCTTTAATCGACATCGGTTGATGACGAGTTTCCCCACCGGGAAGGTCGCTGGTGTTTCCTTCGAACCGATCTGAAGATGCATTCAGAGGATGTCGCCACACATGACCACCACATCATCCACGTTTTGCCCACAGTAGGGCGATCAATCTCACTTCCCAGCCGATTAAATGTTCTCCATACGTTCTCGTATGGGAGTAGCCGCTTACAAGGGCGATGACACGACGGGCTTCCAAAGCCCGGCGCAGGATCACATCGAAGGCGTGCCCGATCTCGCTGACCTTTTGCAGCTTCGGCGCCCGCAACGATACGCCGTAAGAGTGAAGGGCGAAGGGCTGCGAAGGCGCGGCATTCACGGAGGCGACATCCTCGTGGTGACAACCGACGCCCCGCCGATCACCGGCAAGGTCTGCGTGGCCTTCCTGCATGGCGACGTGGTGCTGGCGGTGCTGATGGAGAAGGACGGCCAATGGTGGCTGGAGCCTTCGAACCAAACGCCCCAGCCCTTGTCCGACGACACCGAGGTCTGGGCCATGATCGCCGCGCTGGTTCGGACGGATGTCTGATGTTCGGCCTAATCGACGGCAACAACTTCTACGTCTCCTGCGAGCGGGCCTTTGACCCGACGCTCATTGGCAAGCCGGTGATCGTGCTGTCGAACAACGACGGCTGCGCCATAGCCCGTTCAGCCGAGGCGAAGGCACTTGGGATCAAGATGGGCGAGGTCTGGCACCTGTCGAAGCGCAAGCCGGAGTATCGGGCAGTCATCGCGAAATCGTCGAACTACGCCCTCTACGGCGATATGAGCCGCCGGGTGTTCGAGGTTTTGTCCGACAGCTTCCAGCGCGTCGAACCATACTCGATAGATGAAATGTTTCTGGACCTGACGCAGTTCGCGGGGGTCGCCTACTGCCGCCGGGTTCGGGATCGGGTGCGTCAGATCACCAAGATTCCAACCTGCATCGGCATCGGGCCGACGAAGACGCTGGCGAAGCTGGCGAACAAGCACGCGAAGGGCGGGCCGACCGGCGTGTCCGATTTCAGCGACCTCGACGCCCGGCGTCAGGCGTTCGCACAAATGCCGATCAGCGAGATATGGGGCGTCGGCGGGGCCAGTCAGACCAAGCTCAACAATCAGGGCATCTTCACCGTCGAGCAGTTCGCGGCGTTGCCGAGCGCGTCCGTCAGGAAGCTCATGACCGTCACAGGCCAGCGAACCCATGCCGAACTGAATGGGGTGTCCTGCATGCCGCTGACCCTCGCTCCAGATCAGAAGCAAACCGTCGCCGTCACGCGGATGTTTGGACGGCTGGTCGAGACTTGGGAGGACATGCGCGAGGCACTGGCGGCTCACGCTTCACGCGCTGCGGAGAAGTGTCGAAAGCATGGACTGGAAGCCAATGCGATGCAGGTGTTCTTCCATACCCATCCGCACAACGGCGACCCTTGGTATCATGGTCAGCGGTCGTTCGAGATCGAGCCGACAGCCGACAGCTTCGCGATCATCCGACAAGCGGTCGCCGCCGGGCGGTGGATGTGGCGATCAGATACGCGCTACGCCAAGTGCGGCGTGATCCTGCTGGACCTCCAGCTTGCGAAGGACGCACCGCGCGATCTGCTACCGACTGTGGACCCAGTGCGATCCGAGAAACTGATGACGGCGCTGGACGCGGTGAACGCTCGGTTCGGTCGAGGGACACTCCGGCCGGGCGGGATTGGCAAAACATCATCGTGGTCCACGCGAGCGAACAACCGGTCGCCTCGCTACACGACGCGGATCAGCGATCTGATGGAAGTTCGAGCTTAATCCAGCCCAAACCGTTCGGGACGCACCGCCGCGAACAATTCGCGAGCGTCGGCGGACGGGTCCAGCCATAGGCCCCAATCGTCGCGCTCAAGGATCACCGGCGCGCGAGAGTGATACTCGCCGAGCCAACCGGACGACTCTGCCGTGATGATCGTGAAGCTCCCGAACTCGCCCGCGTCGGGTGTGATCACGCGATCCCAGATACCGGCGAACCAGAGGAGGTCACCGTCTGCGCGGGCGAAGCGATGCTTGGTCTTCGAACCCTTGTCGCCGGTCCATTCGAACCATGCCGAGGCGGGGACGATGCAACGTCGCTTGCCGAAGGCTTCGCGGAAGGTGGATGTGCCCGCACAGGTCTCTGATCGGGCGTTGAAGGTGGTCAGCTTGAAGCCGTCGCCTTTGCCCTTCTCGGTGTCCTTGAGCGGCTTGCCGTTGCGCCAGAAGGGCACGAGGCCCCATCGCATCTTCTCCACGATCCAACCGTCTTCGCCGAGCCTTGCGGTGGCCTGACTGGTCGTCGGCCGCACATCGTCATTGGGTTCGAAATTCAGAGGGGCTGTCGTCACCGGTGCATAGGTGGAAAGGGCCGCGTGGATTTCGGCCCAACTGAACTTGCCTGTGGTCTCAAAGCGTCCGCACACCGCCGTCGCCCTCCGCAGGTGGGGCAACGAGAAACGCAAGATGCGGACGTTCGCCGAGCCGGGCCGTGATGAAGGCGGTCAGGTCAGCCTCGCTTCCAACCATCTGTTCCTCCGTGATTGCGCCTCGGAAAAGTTCGTGGCGCAGCCACACCCGGTAGGTGTTCACAACATCGGTCTCCCCGTAGTTGGCGCACTCTTGGATGCGACCGGCTCGAACGTGCTCCCAGACCTTCGAGCCGTCGATTCCCTCCGGTTTCCCCGGAAGGCCCATCATCTTGCACAGGTCGTCCAACGATGCCTTCGCGTTCGATTGGAAGCTGGCGAGTTCGTCGCACAGATCGACGTGCGCCTGATCGTAGCGCTTGAAGTAGGGGCGAGCGGTCAGGCCGGGAGCGGCGATGCCGTTGACCATCGCCCGGTAGCGCAGGACCGGCATGTCGAACCCATTGCCGTTGAAGGTCACCAAAGTCGGTCGAAGGCTGTCCACGCGGGCGGCGAACGCGGAGATCAAATCGACTTCTGTTCGGTCACCGATGTGCGGTGCACCCAGCGACCTTACGCGCCAGACTCCCTCGACACGCTCTGCCACGAGGGCAGCGAGCACAGCGACCTTGTGGAGCGGAAGCTTGGGGAATTTCTCTCCAAGGATTTCTACCGCCTCATCGTCGGTGAGAACATCGCGTCCGTGAAGGCGCGCGAGCGTGTCGGTGCAGGGCACAGTTTCGAGATCGAAGACGATGGTGTGCTGGCTCAAATGACCTCCGAGTTGCGTTGCGTCATTCTCTCGCACATCGCCGGATTGTCACTGCAAAAGCACTCTATTCGCCGCAGCATTTCCTACTGTTCGAAACTGCCCACGTTCTCGGCGCACGCCGAAGCTCTTTGAAGTTCTCTTTTGAAGGCTTCGGCTTCTACGACGGTCATGGCTTCGCCATGGGTTAGCATCGTCTCTCCACGGTAGTTGGCCAGAGCCTTTGCAGTCGGTTTCAAATCCGCCGGGATATCGAACGGAAGGCTCATCGCGTTGTCGCCGACCCAGCGGGCCGTGGTGCTGCTTCCCAGCCATAGGCCGTTAGCGGTCGGGATAATCCAGTCGAATAGGTCATTCAGCAATGCGTTGGCCTTGGAACGGTGCTTGAAGGTTTCGGTCGCATCAGTTTCGTCCTGAACCTTGGTAAGCCATTCCGCCGCCTCGCGAAGAGTGGCTTCGGTGCCCCGCTTTTGACGCACGGTCGCCGAAGCCCGGAGTTCATCCGCCTCTCGCTCCAGCCCTTTCAACTCAATCTGCCGCTCGTGCGCCCGTTCAGCGAGAGCAAGTCCACCCTTCTCAATCGCGTCCACCAGATTCTTGATCGCCCGCTTGATGCCTTCGATCTCGGCCAGTTTCACTCGCAGAGCGTAGAGGTCGGCCTCTTGGACGTGCTCTTCGAGCCGTCCTTTTATCAAGAAGAACCGCAGCCGGTCTTCCACATCAGACGTCAAGTAGCGCGAAATGTTGTTGCACCGGTGCGCTCGGCTCTGCTGGTAGCATCGGTAGTGACGCACTTTCTGGCTGTTGTGACGAGAGCCGAGGATGAGGGTGCCAAAACACTCTTCGCAGCGTCCAACACCGATCAACAAGTTCGGAAAAAGCTTGCCGCGCTTGCCCTTACCGCCGCCTCTCTTATTTCGGCGAGCGATCCGGTCTTGAGCAAGATTAAAAACATCGTCGGATATGATTCGCGGATAGTAGTCCGCGATAGCGTCGCCTTCGGCCACCCGAAGCATCCGCTGGCCCGGCCGGTTTGTTGTTAGGGTCGGTTGATAGTAGCCGCAGACGGAGGGCGACCGAAGAATCGTCAAGACGCGATGTTGGTGCCAGCCATCCGTCCCGGTCACGAACGGCTCCACCTTCTCGCGGTTGAGGCGCGATGATATCGCCGTGATCCCGAGGCCGTCGATGCAGTCTTGGAAGATGCGGCAAACCACCTCGGCCTTCTTCCCGTCGAGGTCGAAGTCCTTCCTATCGGGGTTCCAGATAGTCCATGACGGACCTCTACGGCTTACCTTCACGCCTTGGCGGGCGAGTTGTTTTTTCTCGGCCCACTTCGCAGCCAGTTTCTCTCCGCGTTCCTTATTCTCGTTATGCGCCCTCGACATGACAATGACCGCGCGCATGATGTCCATGCCGTCCGAACCCTCATGATACTCGTGACCGTCCCGCAGTGTGACGACCCGGACGCCAGCGAGAACGATGGACGACAAAAGGTTCACAGCGACCATTTCGCTCTCACGAGACAAGCGGTCGAATGTCTCCACCAAGAGATAGGAGCCGGGCGCGATTTGGCCGGTCTTGATCCTATCGAGAAAGGACGAAAGTGCACCGCGAACACGATGTTCGCCCTTGAATGCACTGACGCCGAGGTCTCGCGTCGTTGTGTCGAGGATTACATCAGGACGCTTTGCTGCCCAGAGTTCGGCAGCTTCAAGCTGTCGCTTCAGCGAATGCGAAAGCCTCTGCGCCTTCGAAGAGTAGCGTAGGTAGCTGTAGGCTACGGTCATTGAGAGCGTGTAGCACGCCGTCGTTTTAGGTGAAGCACTTTATGAACTGCCAGTTGATCGGTCCCAGTTTGTCGCCCAGTTCAGTCAGGCCCTGGCTCAGGAACTTGTCGAAGCTTTCCGCGCCTTCGGACAGCACCTTGCGATTGGTGCAATAGCGGCTGGCCTTGACCGAAAAGACGAAGCCGTCCGGCGTCTCGTCGCGCCATTTGCGCCAACTGTCGGGCTTGAAGGTCGAATAATAGGTGCCGTTGATTTCGATCGAGGTCAGTTTCGACGCCGCATATTCCAGCTCGCGCTTCTGAACCAAACCCTCTGGATAAAAGACCCCGCGCCAAGGCTCGAACGTCCAGCCGCCGATGCCGACATGGATGGGGTGGGTCATGGTTCGCTCCGTTCGTCGCTCGATCCGACGCCAGTTGCGTCGGACTGCCAGTCTTCCAGCGCGTGCCGAATGCGTCGGACGAACACGTCCGCATCGTCGATTCGATAGAGGATGGCGTGGCTTTTGTAGAAGAACACATGGGCGTCCGCGCTCAACTCTGGTCGAGCCGCCCCAAGACGTGGAAAATCCGCAAGCAAGTCCAGTTTCGCGAACAGACCCTCGATATAGTCATCGGCCTGACAGCTCCCGAACAGCTCGAGGCCTTGCAGATAGACCTGCTGCAAGTCCGCCCGCGCCGCGCGGCTTAGGCGGAGCATCAGGAGGCGCGTCGCAACTGGGCGCGCAGTTCCTCGATCACTTCACGTGGCGACTGGTCGGAAACACCGGAGGCGTCGGCCTCTACGATCAGCCTTTGCCAATGCGCAATCTTCTCGGCCTTGACCTGCTCGCGGCGGATTAGGTCGCGCACCACGTCCGACGTGTTTGCGTAGCGCCCGGATTTCGCCTGTTCCTCGACCCAGGCCTTCATTGGATCGGGCAGTGAGATGTTCATCGTCGCCATGGTCAGCTTCCTATCAACGACAATGGCCGCTTGGCAAACTTTGTCAATGTCGGATCAGGGCGCGGTCGCCGCCTGGATGCCAGCCAGCAGGCTGGCGGCCGTGATGGGCTTGGGGACGTGCAGGTCGGCGCCGGCGTCGCGCGCCTGGTCGCGGTGCTCGCTCATGGCGTTGGCGCTTAGCATGATGATCGGCGTGCGGACCCAATCAGGGCGGGCGGCCTCGATCTGGCGAATGGCGCGGGTGGCGGTCAGGCCGTCCATGCCCGGCATCTGCATGTCCATCAGGATCAGGTCAAAGGTCTCGGACTGGAAGGCGGCCAGGGCCTGTTCGCCATCTGCGACGGTGACGACCTGCATGGCGTGCGCCGCCAGGATCAGCTGAACGACGCGCTGATTGACCGGGTGATCCTCAGCCAGCAGCACGCGCAGGGGCGCCAGGGGGCGGTCGGCCTCGGCCGCACGCGCGCGTCGTTGGGCATCGTGTTCGGTCAGGGAGGCGGCGCGCGTCAGGGGGATCTCGACGGTAAACCGGCTGCCGACGCCCGGCGTGGAGGCGGCTGAAATCCGCCCGCCCATCAGCTCGACCAGCGAACGACAGATCGACAGGCCCAGGCCCGTGCCGCCGAACCGGCGCGTGATGGTGCTGTCCGCCTGGCTGAACCGATCGAACAGACGGGCCGCGTGTTCTGAGGAGAAGCCGACGCCGGTATCCTCGACCCGCAGCGTCAGCTGGGTCAGGCCGTCGGAATCCTCGTCCACCGCAAGGGTGACGGCGACCGAGCCCTGGTGGGTGAACTTGATGGCGTTGGACAGCAGATTGTCGAGCACCTGACGGATGCGGGTGCTGTCGCCGACGAACACGCCGCGCGCATCGGCGTCGCGGCGGATGTCGAAGGTCAGTCCCTTGGCCTCGGCCTTCAGGCGCATGACATCCAGCGGGGCGGCGACGGCCTCGTCCAGATCAAAGGGTCGGCTTTCCAGGTCCAGATGCCCGGCCTCGATCTTGGACACGTCCAGAATGTCGGACACCAGCCGTTCCAACGTCACGCCGGATCGTCCGATCAGGGCCACCATCTCGGCCTGCCCGGGCGTCAGCTCTGTGCGCGACAAGGCGTCGACGATGCCGATCACGCCGTTCAGGGGCGTGCGGATTTCATGGCTCATATTGGCCAGGAAGTCGGACTTGGCGCGGTTGGCGGCCTCGGCGGCGGCGGTGGCCTCGCGCAGGGCGCGTTCGGCGGCGACCTTTTCGGTCACGTCGCGCGCGATGCCATAGATGCGGTCACCCTGACGATGGGCGCGCCATTCGACGGTGACGTAATGACCGGCCTTGTGGCGATAGCGGTTGATCTGGCCGATGACCGGATCGCCCGGCCGCCGGTTTTCGACCTCGACGATGCTCTGGCGGGTGGCGGCGTGGTCGTCGGGGTGAATCAGGCGCAGCAGGCCCTGGCCTTCGATCTCGTCGGGGCGATAGCCCAGCACCGTAAACCACGAAGCGCTGGCCTTGACCACGCGCCCGTCCAACTCGCGCACCACCAGCAGATCCAGCGATACATCGAAGAAGGTGTCCAGATCGACATCGGCTGTGGGGAAGGCCAGGGCCGCAACGGGCGAACAGGTCATTGCGCACTCTCTCGGACTGAGACCCATGTTACGGCGCATCCGTTAAGCTCGCCTTTGCGGCGGGTCGAAAAGAGCCGATGGCGTTGTGCGCGGTCTGGGTTAGGGTCGGCGCATGATCTTGCTCCTCGCCGCGATCGCCATGCTCCAATCCCCGCCATCCGGGGACGGGATCGAACCCCTGACCCTGGCTGAGGATCGGGCCTGCACAGCCGACGGGGCCCTGTGCGTCGGTCTGCACCCGCAGACGCGTGACGGCGAGCCGGTCTTCACTCCGGTTATCTGAGCGCCTGACGCCCTGCCGGCCGCGCCGAACGGAGCGTCGGGCGAGGTGGACAATTACAAACCCTGGAATGGCCTGATCCGGCTGGCGGACGGCGGGTTTCTGGCCGGGGTCGAGAGGGAGAGCCGCACCATGTATTCCGGCGGCGGGGGACAGGCGACGGAGTTGCGGCTCTATCGGCTGGATGCCGACGGCGAGGCCGGCGCCGCGCCGGTGCTGACCGTGCCGATGCAGGGTTCGCTGATGATCCGCGCCTGCTTCAGCGAGGAGGACATGACCCAGCCCGCCGGCGCCTGTCACGACGAATACAGTTTCGCTGCGACCCTGACCGCGAGCGACGCGGCGGATGCGATGCCGGTCCTGACCTATGAGACGACGGCGACGGCCTATCCGCGCGGCGCCTCGCGATCCGAAGATTCGCTGGAGAAGCCGCCGCTGAAGCCTGCCGACCTGATCGCCGCGCGCGATCCGAAATGCAGCGTCATTCGCCGGTTCACCTTTGACGTTAAGGCCGGCGAATACCGGCCGGACAGCCCGCTACCCGACCGCTCGGACTACACCGTCCCCTAGTAGGCGAAGTCGGCGTAGATGCGCTTCACGTCGCCCTGCCAGGCGCCGTGATACAGGTCCAGCAGGCGCTCGGCCGGGGTGACGCCGCTGTCGGCGATGTCTTCCAGTTCCGACAGATAGCCGCGCTCGTCCACCATCCCGCCCGAGAATTTGGCGCGATTCTTCAGCCCCTGTTTGGCGATGTTCACCAGGTCGACGGCGATGTCGCGCACCGACCGGCCCGCCACCTCGGCCTTCAGACCCAGGCGGGTCACATCGCGGCGCAGACGCTCGTGGTCGGCGATGTCCCAGTCCTTGACCAGATCCCAGGCGGCGGCCAGCGACGGCGCGTCGTACAGAACCCCGGCCCACAGGGCGGGCAGGGCGCAGATCCGGCTCCACGGTCCGCCGTCGGCGCCGCGCATTTCCAGATAGGCCTTCAGCCGCACCTCGGGGAAGAGGGTGGTCAGGTGGTCGTTCCAGTCCTTCAGGGTCGGATATTGGCCGGGCAGGGCGGGCAGTTTGCCGGCCTGGAAATCGCGGAACGACTGGCCCGAGGCGTCGATGTAACGGCCGTCGCGCTTGGCGAAATACATCGGCGTGTCCAGCGCATAGTCGGCGTAGCGCTCGAAGCCGAACCCGTCCTCGAACACGAAGCCCAGCATGCCCGTGCGGTCGGCGTCGGTGTCGGTCCAGACGTTGGCGCGGGCCGACAGGAAGCCGTTGGGGCGGCCCTCGGTGAAGGGCGAACAGGCGAACAGGGCGGTGGCGATGGGTTGCAGCGCCAGGGAGGTGCGGAACTTCATCACCATGTCGGCTTCTGAATCGAAGTCGAGGTTGGCCTGGATGGTGCAGGTGCGCAGCATCATGTCCAGGCCCAGGGTGCCGACCTTGGGCATATAGGCGCGCATGATGTCGTAGCGGCCCTTGGGCATGACCGGCACCTGTTCGCGCGTCCACAGCGGGTCGAAACCGGCGCCCAGGAAGCCGACGCCGATCTGGTCGGCGACCTGCTTGACCTCCATCAGATGCTGGCCGGTCTCGTTGCAGATGTCATGGATGGTCAGAAGCGGCGCACCGGACAGCTCGAACTGACCGCCCGGCTCCAGGCTGACGGAGGCGACAAAGCCTTCGCTGTTTCTGCGCTCCAGTCCGATCAGAAAGCCGTTTTCCTCGACGGGCGACCAGCCGAAGCGTTGTAGCCCCTCCAGCATGGCCTTGATGCCGTTCGGGCCCTCATAGGCGGGGCGCGCCAGGGTGGTCTTGTCGAAGCCGAACTTCTCGTGCTCGGCGCCGATGCGCCACTGGTCCTTGGGCTTGATCCCCTTGGACATGGCCTCGATCAGAGCGTCTCTGGAAAGCGGCGCGTTCTCGGCCATCTGTAACCCCTGCTGTCGCGGCTAGATGGCGGCTAAAGCCAAGTTCCTCAAGGGGTGGGGCAGAGTATTCTATCGCGCCCAATCACCGACGGCCGCCTGCCACAGGGTCATGGCGGCGATGGCGGCGGTGTCGGCGCGCAGGATGCGCGGGCCCAGCGACACGGCGGTGGTGAAGGGCAGGGACCGCAGCCGCTCGCCCTCTTCCGGCGAGAACCCGCCCTCCGGCCCGATCAGGATGGACCACGGGCCTTCGCCTGCGTCGCGCAGGGACGAGACGGCGGGCGCCCCGCCCGTCTCGTCGCAGAACATTAGCCGGCGTCCGGTTTCCCAGCCGTCCAGCAGGGCGTCCAGCTTGATCGGATCATCGACGGCGGGCACGTCCATCCGCCCGGTCTGTTCGGCGGCTTCCTCGGCGATGGCGTCCAGCCGGTCCAGGCGGATGCGGTCGGCGTTGGTGCGTTTCGTCAGGACCAGCCGTACCCGGCGTGCGCCCAGTTCGGCGGCCTTCTCCACGATGGTCTCGACGCGCGCCTTCTTCACCACCGCCACGATAAGTTCCAGATCGGGGCCGAAGGTCTGGGATCGCACCTGTTCCTCGGCGCGCAGGATCACGCCCTTCTTCAGCACTTCCGCGACCGTGCAGCGCCACTCCCCGTCGCGCCCGTTGAACACCAGCAGCTCATCCCCGGCCTTCAGCCGCATGACCTGGGTCAGATAGCGCGACTGGTCCAGCGTGGGCGCGACGGGGGCGGCGGGGGCCAGCGGCGATGTAACGTGAAGGCGGATCATCCCCCTACATGACCTGACGCAAACCGCTTGTCATCCCGGCCGCAGCGAAGCGAAAGCCCTGGATCACAAGGGACGGATCGATATCCTTACAGCGTCCGCGCGATCAGCAGCTTCATGATCTCGTTGGTGCCGCCGTAGATGCGCTGGACGCGGGCGTCTTTGTACAGCTGGGCGATCGGATATTCGTTCATATAGCCGTAGCCGCCGTGCAGCTGGAGCATCTCGTCGATGGTCTCGCCCTGGATGTCGGTGACCCAGTATTTGGCCATGGAGGCGGTGGCGGCGTCGAGTTTGCCTTGCAGGTGCAGGCCGATGCAGTGGTCGGTGAAGACCTTGGCGACGGTCAGCTTGGTCTTGACCTCGGCCAGTTTGAACTGGGTGTTCTGGAAGTCGATGACGCGTTTGCCGAACGCCTTGCGCTCCTTGACATAGGCCAGCGTCGCCTCAAGGCCGCGCTCGGCGGCGGCGACGCCCTGGACGGCGATGTTCAGCCGCTCCTGGGGCAGCTGCTGCATCAGCTGGACGAAGCCCTGGCCCTCGGTCCCGCCGATGATGTTGTCGCCGGGAACCTTCACGTCGTTGAAAAACAGTTCGGAGGTGTCGTTGGCCTCCATGCCGATCTTGTGCAGGTTGCGACCACGCTCGAACCCTTCCGCGCCGTCGGTCTCGACCACGATCAGCGAGGTGCCCTTGGCGCCCTCGGCCGGATCGGTCTTGGCGACCACGATCAGGAAGTTGGCCAGCTGGCCGTTGGTGATGAAGGTCTTGGACCCGTTGACGACATAGCCGTTGCCCGACTTGACCGCCGTGGTCTTGACGCCTTGCAGGTCCGAGCCGGCGCCCGGTTCGGTCATGGCGATGGCGCCGACCAGTTCGCCCGATTGCAGGCGCGGCAGCCAGCGCTGCTTCTGCTCCTCGGTGCCGTAATGCCAGATGTAGGGCATGACGATCGCATTGTGCAGCGAGATGCCGAAGTGGTCCGCGCCCTTCCAGCCCAGCTGACGCATCAGCACGACCTCGTGCCGATAGTCGCCGCCGAAACCGCCGTCCTCTTCCGGCAGCGACAGGCCCAGCAGACCCGCCTCACCGGCGTCGTTCCACAGCTGACGCGGCACCGAGGAGTCGGCGATCCATTGCTGCACCTTCTCGAGCGGCGCGTGCTCGTCGATCCATTTGCCGACGCTGTCGGAGAAGAGGGTGATCTCTTCTTCCTTCATGAAGTCGGGGTCTGGGCTGTTGAGCACGTTCATGGCGTCTTCCCGAAATATGCGGCGCCGGTCATTGTCGCCGGACCTTGGAGATGGATACTAAGCTATGCGGCGTTTTCTACTGTCGGCGACGTTGGCCTTGGCGGCCTGCAACGGGCCGGTGATAGATCAGGGTGTCGTAGGTCCCTATCGACTGGTCGCCACCGATGCCCAAGCGGAGCAGATGCTCTGCTATTCGCTTCCAGATGGAAACTGCGTTGAGCGAGTTCCCGCCACGGTGTTCGAGGTGGGCTACGACAATCGCTACGTTGTCGCCAGCGTTGATGAGGACAACGACGGCAGTCATCTGAGCTACTATTATATTTTACGGTCTCTCGATGGGCCGCTGGTGGATCCGTCGGTTTCCGTTAAAGGCCCCTTTTCCCTTCAAGAGTTCGAACTTGAGCAGTTACGACTGGCCTTGCCGAAGGCAAGGCCAGTCGATTGATCAGAACGACTCGGCCGGCATCGCCATCAGCACGTCGGCGCCGGTCTTCATCTTCTTCAGATGGGCTTCCGCGTCGGGCAGGATGCGCTCGACGAAGTAGCGGCCGGTCTGGAGCTTGGCGGCGTAGTAGGGGTCGGTCGAACCGGCCTCGACCTGGGCTTGAGCGACCTTGGCCATCTGCGCCCACATATAGGCCAGGGCCGTCAGGCCGAAGACGTTCAGATAGTCGGTCGAGGCGGCGCCGGCGTTGTCCGGATTGGCCATGCCGTTCTGCATCAGCCACATGGTGCCGTCCTGCAGCTTGGCCTTCACATCGGCCAGGCCGTCGACGAAGGGCTTGATGGCCTCATTGCCGCTGTTCTCGGCGACGAAGGCGTCGATTTCGCCGAACCAGGTCATGATGGCGCGGCCGCCGTTGGCGGGCAGTTTGCGGCCGACCAGATCCAGCGCCTGGATGCCGTTGGTGCCTTCGTAGATCATGGTGATGCGGGCGTCGCGCAGATACTGCGAGGCGGTGAAGTGTTCGGTGTAGCCCGAACCGCCATGCACCTGCATGCCCAGCGACGCGACGTGGAAGCCCTTGTCGGTCAGATAGGCCTTCAGCACCGGCGTCAGCAGGCCCATGTAATCCTTGGCCTTCTGGGCCACGGCGGCGTCCTCGGACTTCTCCAGATCGGCGTGAAGCGCAGTCCACAGGATGAAGGCCTGGCCGCCTTCGACGAAGGCCTTGGATTCCAGCAGCATGCGGCGCACGTCGGGGTGGACCATGATGCTGTCCGCTGGGCCGTCCGGGTTCTTCGGTCCGGTCAGCGAACGGCCTTGCAGGCGATCCTTGGCGAACTCGACGGCGGCCTGATAGGCGGCGGTGCCGATGGCCAGGCCCTGCAGGCCGGTGCCGAGGCGGGCCTCGTTCATCACCACGAACATATTGTTCATGCCGCGGCCTTCTTCGCCGATCAGCCAGCCCTTGGCGCCGTCATATTGCATGACCGCCGTGGCGTTGCCGTGGATGCCCATCTTGTGCTCGAGGCCGGCGCATTCCAGGCTGTTGCGCTCGCCCAGCGACCCGTCCTCATTGACCAGGAACTTGGGCACGACGAACAGCGACAGGCCCTTGATGCCCGGAACCGCGCCTTCGACGCGGGCCAGCACCGTGTGGATGATGTTGTCGGCGAAGTCATGCTCGCCCGCCGAGATCCAGATCTTCTGGCCGGTGATCGAATACGACCCATCGCCGTTGGGCACGGCCTTGGTGCGCACCATGCCAAGGTCCGTGCCGCATTGCGGCTCGGTCAGGTTCATCGTGCCCGACCATTCGCCGGTCGCCATCTTGGGCAGATATTTCTGCTTCAACTCTTCGGAGGCATTGGCGTGGATGCCGGCATAGGCGCCCGCCGTCAGGCCCGGATACATCGAAAAGGCGGCCGAGGCGCCGGCCGTCATCTGACCGAAGGCCGAGGCCACCACGCTGGGCATGCCCTGACCGCCGTAGGCCGGGTCGGCGGCCAGCGCCATCCAGCCGGCTTCGGACATGGCCTTGTAGGCTTCCTTCCAGCCCTTGGGTCCCGTCACCACGCCGCCCTCGGCCCAGTGGCAGCCTTCCTTGTCGCCCGGATTGTTGATCGGGGCGATGACCTCCTCGGCGAACTTGGCGCCTTCTTCCAGAATCTGGCTGACCAGATCCGAAGAGACGTCCTGGAAGCCCGGCTGGTTGGTGTAGCGGTCGATCTCCAGCACTTCATTCAGGATGAAGGTGAAGTCGCGGACAGGCGCCTTGTAGGCCATGGATTACGCTCTTGCTTTGAAGGGGTGGTGGTGGTCGTGGTTGAGACGCGCGCGCAGCAGCTTCTCGTAGTCTTCGGCGCCCGGCAGCAGGTCGGGGCGGTGTTCGGACAGTTTGGATTCCATCCAGGCGCAGGCCTGTTCGGCCGTCTCGATGGCGCCTTCGATGTCTTCCAGCTGCTGTTTCAGCGCCGCGATCTGGGCGCGGTGCCGCACCAGGGCCACGGCCATCTGGTGGACGTTGTGATCCTTCTGATCATAGAGATCCATCATGTCCTGGATCTCCTGAAGGGTAAAGCCGATGCGGCGGCCCCTCAGGATCAGTTTCAGCCGGGCGCGGTCGCGCGCGTCATAGACGCGGGTCTGGCCCTTGCGCGCGGGCGTCAGCAGGCCCTTGTCCTCATAGAATCGAAGGGCGCGCGCCGTGGCGCCGAACTCGCGGCACAGCTGGCGAATGGAATAGGTGCGGTGGTCGTCGGCGGTGGCCATAGGCCTTCATAACTTGACGTGCGCGTAAAGGGAAGAGGCTTACGCGCACGTAAGGGTAAGCTTTTCTCTCGCGCCGACGATCAGGCACGAAAAAGCCCGGAGCCTGGGGGGAAGCTCCGGGCGCAAACGCCGGACTGCAGGGGGGAGAGGGGTCCGGCGTTCGATCTCTTTCAGTCAGGCCTTACGGCGGCCTAGCAGCACCGGGACGGTGATGGCCAGCAGGACGGCGTTTACCGCCGCCAGGCCGAAGTCCTGGCTCAACGCGTGGATTATCATCATGGTCGCTTCCATGACGATCAGGCCGACCGTCGCCGTCAGCAGCAGCGGGCGACCCACCCGCCACGAGATCAGCGGGCTCAACACGCCCATGGCCAGAACGATCTCGACCACGCCCAGGCCGCGCACCATGTTCTCGGGCGCGACGGCGGGCCAGCCCATCAGATTGATCAGATTGGTCATCGGCTCGGTCAGCTTGGCGTAGCCGGCGGCGATGAAGAACATCGCGATCCAGCCCTGCAGCGTCCAAAGGGCGATGTTGGCGTAGGCGGCGCGGTTGCGCGACGGCGCGGTGGTGAAGGTCGAGGTGGTCATCGGGGAGGACGCCTGAAGGTCATGAACGGCTGCGATCCGGCCTTGGGGCATTCCCCGGGGAGCCGTTCGCTGAAGCCTATATAGCGGCGCTTCAGAGCGTTGTCATCATGCGATGACATCAACTGATGACATCAGTTGATGACTTTCTGTTACGGGCCGGGGGCATTGGGCCGATTCCCAATGCCCCACAAGGATTTGCGACGCGCGACTTCAGTCTTCGGGCTGCGGCCCCGGCATCTGGACGATCAGGTCGCCGGGCTGGCAATCCAGTTCGCGACACAGGGCGTCCAGGGTCGAGAAGCGCACCGCGCGGGCCTTGCCGGTCTTCAGGATCGACAGATTGGCCAGGGTGACGCCGACGCGGTCGGACAGTTCGGTCAGGGACATCCGGCGTTCGAGCAGCAGCCGGTCCAGTTGGATCATGATCATGGCGCGCGCTCCTCAGATCGTGGTCAGCTGTTCGTCGCGCATGGCCGACCCCTGCCGGAACACCTCGGCCAGGATGAAGACCACCAGAATGCCCAGCCAGGACCCCAGGTCGAAGTCGTAGTCGGACGGCGACTGGCCGATGCTCTGCGGGGCGACGAAGACCAGCAACAGCGCCGTCAGCTGGATGCCGATCAGGCCCAGACCCACGCCTTGCAACCGTTTGACGTTGGCGAACTCGAAGGCGTCGCCCTGATTGACCGACAGCAGGATGCGCCGCAGCCGGTTGATGATCCACCAGGTGAAGCCGCAGGCCATGAAGGCGCCGAGCAAGGTCAGACGCTCCGGCCATTGCAGCTCACGGCCCGTGCTGCTGTTCATGTCCTTCAGTCCGTCGATGAAACCTGCGGCGAAGTCGGCCGATACGACGCTGCCCAAGAGGCAGATCGCCATGACGATCGTCGCCAGCATGACGAAGACGTTTGCGAACCCCAGGCACCAGCGCAGAGCGCTTGCGATTGAATATTTGCCGATCAGTTTCATCTCAAAAGTCCTTCCCTTCGGGTCGCCCTCCGCGACCGCCTTGGTGACTATCGATATGGATTTATCGATAAACGGGCAAGAAGATTATCGATAAACGAGATGAAGCTTTCGTAAGGTTCGGCGTCAGGCCGTAAAACCCCAAGCCAGACGCGCCGCCTCCAGTCGATCCAGCTTGGCCTGGAAGGGCGCCCAGTCGTCGGCGTCGGCGATGGCGGCCCAGATCGCCTCGACCTCGCCGATCAGCATCTCCTCCGGTTCGCGCGCGGCGAACATCGGATGCTCCAGTCGTTCGATCCGGTCGGGTTCGTGTTCCATCAACGCAAAGCGGAAGGCGTCGAAGGCCTCGCCCTGGTACAGTTTCGCGCGCGGTCCCGACAGGGCGCGGGCCGAGGAGGCGAAGCCGCCGAACCAGTCGAAGAACAGCGGCTCCCACCGCAGCGCCGCGCCGCCCTCCCGCAGCAGGGCCAGCGTCGTATCGACCAGCCGCTGATCCGCCGCCTCGCCCAGGCTGTGGACGCCCAGCCGCATCAGGAAGGCGGCCCGCAGTTCGCGGATATAGGCGGGACCGAAGCCGTTCAGCGCATCCGCCAACGGTTCGACCTCGGCGACCAGTTTCAGGCACCCGGCCAACTGCGTCAGGTTCCAGAACACCGCCTCGGGCTGACGCGCGAAGGCGTACAGGCCCGTCTGGTCGAAATAGGCGGCGGTGAAGGCCGGGTCGTATTCAGGCAGGAACCGCCAGGGGCCGTAGTCGAAGCTCTCGCCCGTGACGTTCAGATTGTCGGTGTTCAGAACCCCGTGCACGAAGCCGGCGGCGATCCACCGCGCCGTCAGTTTCGCCGAGGCCTCGACGACGGCTCGCAGCAGACCGGGCGCATCGCCGGCGGCGACGCCCGGATGATACAGGCTGCGCACGTGTTCGATCAGCGCTTCGATCTGGTCCTTGCGCCCCAGATAGGCGGCGCGCTGGAACGTCCCGAACCGCACATGGCTGTGCGACAGCCGCACCAGAACAGCCGACCGCGTCGGCGACGGCTCGTCTCCGCGCTCCAGCGCTTCGCCGGTCTCGATCAGCGAAAAGGCGCGGCTGGTCGGGACGCCCTGCGCCTCCAGCATCGTCGCCGCCAGAACCTCGCGCACCCCGCCCTTCAGCGTCAGCCGCCCATCGCCGCCGCGCGACCAGGGCGTCTGGCCGGTGCCTTTGGTTCCCAGGTCGAGCAGCCGGCCTTGAGCGCTATCACTCGCGACGCGGTCGCTCGTTGCTTGAGCGCGCATCTGCGCCGCCAGAAACCCGCGCCCGTCGCCCAGATCGGGATTGTAGTGCCGGAACTGATGCCCGTGATAGCGCATGGCGATCGGACCGGGCTGGCCCGGCAGGGGTTCGAACCGCTTGAACGCCGCGATCCATTCCGCCTCGCTCAGCCCCTCCAGCCCGACCTCGGCCGCCGCGCGGTCGTTGCGAAACCGCAGGATCGTCTGCGGAAAATCCGCGGCCTGAACCGCATCGGCATAGTCCGCGCCCAAATCGAAGAAGCGCGGTTCGGGGCGATAGTCAGGAGAGACGGGCATGGCAGGCTAGGTGCGTGTCCGGCGAGGGGAGCGCAACCGCGCGCGCGTCTTTCTTTCGTGATCCTCCAGTTTCGCTCCGCTCGACGCACGATCACCAAGAGGCCGGCCATCCTATTCGCCTGAGGTCAGTCCAATATTTTCAATCTTCTATCGGCCGCCGGCGTCATCTTCCTGCCCACGCTTCTAAGCCGTGCGATCCTGTATCGGTTCTTCCGCAGGTGAGGCGCCGCAGGCTTGGAGAGGGAGAGATCAGACGAATTAGACGAATTAGACGGTGTTTTTTGCGGGCGACCGTCTGAATGGGCGTCGGCCCGTCAGCCCGCGCCCAGCAGGTCCGACCAGCGCCAGCTGCCCTTGCCGAGGGCCAGTTGCGCGCCGCCGGGGCGGTCTTCCAGCTTCAGGACCGCCAGGCCCGTCATGCGTTGGCTTTTGCACTCGGCCGGGGCGAAGGCGACTTCGAGGGCGATGGCCTGGCGCACGCCCGCCAGACCCTTGCCGGCCTGGTTGCGGCTTTGCAGCCAGTCGCCGTTCCAGACCAGAATGGCGCGGCCGTTCGCCTCCATGTCCTGGGATGCGGCGATGACGGCGCGGCGCACGGCCTGGTCGTCGCGAACGGCGTCCTGGACCCAGCGCACCATGTCGCACGACCCGCCGCCCGAGCCTGAACCCGCGCCGGTCCCGCCCGAGCCGCCCGATCCGCCGACGCCCTTTCCGCCGCCGCCGCCCGGACCTGAGCCGACCGTCATGGCGCCGGCGATCTGTGCCGCGCCCAGCAAGGGCAGGGGCGGACCCGGCGGGGCGGGCGCGGCGGGCAGGGGTTCGACGTCGGGCGGGCGTTTGCTGACCACCAGTCGCGGTCGCGCCGCCGCCACGGCCGGCGGTCGCCGCTGGGGCGCAGGTTTGGGCGGCGCGGCCGCCTGGGCGGCGGCGGCCGGCGCGTCGGGCTTGGGCGAGGGATCGGGCGCGATCACGCGCGCGGGCGGGGGAGGCGGCGGGGGCGGCTCGACCAGTTCGACCATCATCGGCGACGACTGCGGCGCCTCGACGATCGGCTCCGCACCGCCGCGCATCAGCAGCGCCAGCCCCAGATGCGCGGCCAGGATCGGCGTCGCCGCCAGCGCCCAGCGCCGTGTGCGCGCCGCGCTCAATCGCCGATCCGTGATGGGAGTTGAACACGCCGCCGCATGGTCATCGGGACAAAACGCCTGTAAAAAACCAACAGGCCCCGTTGAAAACATTCGGTCGCGTCAGGAAAGTGGCGTCGGCGTGAATACAACCGTGCGACTGCGCAGGGCGGCGATAGATGAGCGTGTCCGCCCTCCGGCATCGGCCGTCGGCGGCGCAACGTCTTCACTGAGGCGGTGGTTCCATGCTCATGCAAGAATAACGCGAATATTCGGTCTGCTTATGGTCAAGCTGACACGATGCCGCCCAAAGCGCGTCATTACTCCGCCTTGTCTCATACGCCATTTTCATCTTGCGCATGAACTGGGTGTGGCGCTCCCGGCAAGAAGGAGACAGAACTTGAGCAGATCGAAACTCAGGACGGCGGTCGTCGGCGGCGCCCTCATCGCCCTCGGCTTTGCGGCCAGCGGCTGCGCCAGCCATCGTTTCGTGCGTGATCAGGTCGAAGTCGTCGACAACCGCGTGACCACCGTCGAAGGCACCGCAGGCCAGGCCCTGCAACGCGCCAACGACGCGCACAAACTGGCCGAGGGCAAGTTCCTCTATCAGGTCGTGCTGTCGGACGATTCCGTGAAATTCCCCACCGACGCGGCGGCCCTGTCGCCCGAGGCCGAGCAGCGCCTGGCCCAGTTCGCCCAGCGTCTGCAGGGCGAGAACAAGAACGTCTATCTGGAAATCCAGGGCTACACCGACTCGACCGGCACGCCCGAGCATAACGACCAGCTGGGCGAGCAACGCGCCGAGGCCGTGCGTCGCTTCCTGAACCGCCAGGGCGTCGCCCTGAACCGCATGGCCACCATCTCCTATGGCCAGGAACAGCCGGTGGCCTCGAACGACACGCCCGAGGGGCGTTCGCAGAACCGCCGCGTGACCATCGTCGTCCTGGCCTAAGCCGCCTCGACCTCGGACACCGGAACGGCGGCCGCCTTCGCAGCGGCCGCCGTTTTCGTCTCTACAGCGTGTCGAAGAAGGCCGGCACGGCCTGCGTAGCCGGTCCGTAAACGCCTTCGTCGAACAGGCGCGCCCCGACGTCGGCTGCAGGTTGATCTCGACCGTCCGCGCCCCGGCATACCGCGCCGCCTGCACGAACCCTGCCGCCGGATAGACCGCGCCCGAGGTGCCGATGGACACGAACAGGTCGCACCGCTCCAGCGCCCGCTCGATCCGCTCCATCTGAAGCGGCATCTCCCCGAACCAGACGATGTGCGGCCGCATGAGGCCGTCGGGATGATGCGGCGAGGCCTCGTCCGCCGCCATGTCCCCGGCCCAGTCCATCACTGCGCCCGAGCCAGTGCAGCGGCCTTTCAGCAGTTCGCCGTGCATATGGATCAGCTCGAACCCGGCGGCCGGCGGCGTCTCTTCATGCGCCCGGTCGTGCAGATCATCGACGTTCTGCGTCACCAGCAGGAAGTCGCCCCGCCACCGCGCCGCCAACGCCGCCAGCGCCTGGTGCGCCGCATTCGGCTGGACCTCGGCCAACTGTCGCCGCCGCTGATTGTAGAAGTCCTGCACCAGCGCCGGATCGGCCGCATAGCCCTCAGGCGTCGCCACATCCTCCACCCGATGCCCGCACCACAGCCCATCCGACGCCCGAAACGTCGGCACGCCGCTCTCGGCCGATATGCCGGCCCCGGTCAGGACGACGAGGTTTGGTTGTGACATGACGGCTTCATACCATCCTGCGCCTGCCCTAGAAGAGGAGGGAATCGTTCAGGAGCCCCTGCCATGAAAACCCGCGCCGCCGTCGCTTTCGAGGCCAAACGTCCGTTGGAGATCGTCGAGGTCGATCTGGAGGGGCCGCGCGCCGGCGAGGTGCTGATCGAGATCAAGGCCACCGGCATCTGCCACACCGACGCCTATACGCTGGACGGGCTGGACTCCGAGGGCGTCTTCCCCTCGATCCTGGGGCACGAGGGCGCGGGCGTGGTGGTCGAGGTGGGGCCGGGCGTGACCTCGGTCGCGGTCGGCGATCACGTCATCCCGCTGTACACGCCGGAATGCCGCCAGTGTAAGTCGTGCCTCAGCCGCAAGACCAATCTGTGCACCGCCATTCGCGGCACCCAGGGCAAGGGCGTCATGCCCGACGGCACGTCGCGCTTCAGCTACAAGGGCCAGGCCATCGCCCACTACATGGGCTGCTCCACCTTCTCAAACTTCACCGTCCTGCCCGAGATCGCGGTGGCCAAGATCCGCAAGGACGCGCCCTTTGACAAGGCCTGCTACGTCGGCTGCGGCGTGACCACCGGCGTCGGCGCCGTGGTCAACACGGCCAAGGTCGAGCCCGGCGCCAACTGCGTCGTCTTCGGCTTGGGCGGCATCGGCCTGAACGTCATCCAGGGGCTGAAGATGGTCGGCGCCGACATGATCGTCGGTGTGGACATCAATGGCGACAAGGAAGACTGGGGCCGTCGCTTCGGCATGACCCATTTCGTCAACCCGAAGGAAGTCTCCGACGTGGTCGCCCATCTGGTCGAACTGACCGGCGGCGGCGCGGACTACACCTTCGACTGCACCGGCAACACCGTCGTCATGCGCCAGGCGCTTGAGGCCTGCCACCGCGGCTGGGGCGAGAGCGTCGTCATCGGCGTCGCCGAATCCGGCAAGGAGATCGCCACCCGCCCGTTCCAGCTGGTGACCGGCCGCGTCTGGCGCGGTTCGGCCTTCGGCGGCGCGCGCGGCCGCACCGACACGCCCAAGATCGTCGACTGGTACATGGACGGCAAGATCGAGATCGACCCCATGATCACCCACACCTTCGCCCTGGACGACATCAACAAGGCCTTCGACGTGATGCACGAGGGCAAGAGCATCCGTTCGGTCGTGGTGTTCTGATCATGGCCACACGGGCCCCCGGCTCCATCTTGCTGATCGGGGCGTCGAGAGGCCTGGGCCTGGCCTTGGCCGAGGCCTTCCTGGAGAGGGACTGGTCTGTCGTCGCTACCGCCCGATCCGCCGTGTCGCCCCTGCACGCCCTGGCGTCCGACCATCCGACGCTAGAGATCGAGATGCTGGACATCACGGATGGCGAGCAGGTGCGGGCGCTTGCAGATAGGCTGTCGGATCGACGCTTCGATTGTCTGTTCATCAATGCGGGCGTGGCCGATGCGCCGGCTTCTATCGCCGATACGTCGCTGGACGATTTCACCCGGCTGATGGCCACCAACGCCTGGGCGCCGCTTCAGGTGGTGGAGGCGCTGGGCGACCGGGTCGCGCCAAGCGGCGTGATCGGCGTCATGTCGTCGGGCCAGGGCAGCATCGCCAACAACAACGGCGGCGGCGTCGACGCCTATCGCGCCTCCAAGGCGGCCTTGAATATGCTGATGCGCGGCTATGCCGCGCGACACACCGATGACCCCCGCGGCATGTTGTTGCTGGCGCCGGGCTGGATTCGCACCGATCTGGGCGGGCCGGACGCGCCCCATACGATCGAGGACAGCATCCCCAAACTGGTCGAGGTGATCCTGGCGCAGAGGGGGCGGCCGGGACTGCGTTATCTGGACCGCGACGGCCGGCCCGTCCCGTGGTGACGGGTTCGTTGCCAAAAGAGACGGTCATGGCTATCGTCTGTCGACCATAGATCAGGAGGGCTCGCCATGTTCACCCACGTCACCGTCGGCGCCAATGACATCGAGGCGTCGCGCCGGTTCTACGACGCCGCGCTCGGCGCCTTGGGCGTCGAGCCGGGCCAGGGGCCGGACCCCAAGGGCCGCTACTGGTGGCGCACCCGCATGGGCGCCTTTGCGATTGGCGCGCCCATCGACGGCGAGCCGGCCTGCCACGCCAACGGCGGCACAATCGGCTTTCACGCCAAGACGGCCGAGATGGTCCAGGCCTTCCACGACGCCGGCGTCGCGGCCGGCGGTCGCGCCATCGAGGACCCGCCCGGCGAACGCAAGGGCCCCTTCGGCCCCATGATCCTGGCCTATCTGCGCGATCCGTCGGGCAACAAGATCTGCGCCATGCACAGGCCGGGCTGAAGGCGTCAGCCGGCGGCTTGGGCCTCGCGGTATCGCATGTCGCGCGGGCCATGGGCGGCGATGGTCGCACACTGGTCCGCGACGGCCTTCCGATAGGCCGGGCGATCCAGGCAGCGGTCGAAATAGGCCTGTAGCGCCGGATAGCCTTGGAGCAGGTCCAGAGACGCGGCGATCTTCAGCACTGAACTCATCATCAGGTCGGCGACCGTAAAGTCTTCGCCGACCAGCCAGTTCCGTTCGCCCAGCGCCGTCTGAAGCTCGCCCAGGCGCCGCTCCGCGAAGGGCATGACCTGCGGTCGTCGCACCGCCTTGGCCGCTTCGTCGGGCAGGAAGAACTCAGCCTCGGCGACATTGTTCAGCGCGCCTTCGACACTGTTCAGGGCAGCGAAATACCAGGTCAGAACCTGGGCGCGCATCACCGGATCGGACGGCATCAGCACGCCCGCCCGTTCGGCGATATCCCAGACGATGGCGCCGCTCTCGAACGTCGGAGCGCGGCCGTCCTCCTCCAGCGTCGGCACCTGACCGAACGGCTGAAGCGCGCGGTATTCCGCCGACTTCTGATCGACTGCATCCAGCAACCGGATTTCGTAGGGCCAGCCCGCCTCGTTCAGAATCCATCGCACGCGGTGATCCCGAACTTGTCCGGCGGCGAAGGGCGGAACCCATTTGAAGGCGGTGACGGTGATCATCTTTTGATCCTCATGGTCGGTCGCTCGCCGACTCTATCACGAGCTTCGCGCGTTGCGGACATTGGCCGGTTGCACTAGCCAGATGTCATGACCTTGCAGACCACCAAGACCCACGCCGTCCACGGCGGAACCCTGCGCTATCTGAAGCACGACAGCACAGCGACTGGCACGCCGATGACGCTGTCGGTCTTCACGCCGGCGGGCGAGGGGCCTTTCCCGGTGCTGATCTGGCTGTCGGGCCTGACCTGCACCGAGGATAATTTCACCACCAAGGCGGGGGCCTACCAGGCGGCGGCCGAACACGGCGTCATCATCGTGGCGCCCGACACCAGCCCGCGCGGAGAAGACGTCGCCGACGATTCCGCCTATGACCTGGGTCAGGGCGCGGGTTTCTATCTGGATGCGACGCAGGCGCCCTGGGCGCCGCATTTCAGCATGGAGACCTATGTCACCGAGGAGCTGATCGCCCTGATCGACGCCAAGTTTGCGACCACGGGCGTCCGGTCGATCAGCGGCCATTCGATGGGCGGCCACGGCGCCCTGACCCTGGCGCTGAACCATCCTGACCTGTTCCGCTCCGTGTCGGCCTTCGCGCCCATCTGCTCGCCCACCCAATGCGCCTGGGGCGAAAAGGCCTTCACCGCCTATCTGGGCGACGACCGTGCGACGTGGGACCGCCACGACGCCGCCAAGCTGATCGCAGGCGGCGCGGCGAAGGGCGTCTTCGATGACATCCTGATCGACCAGGGTGACGCCGACAGCTTCCTGACCGACCAGCTGAAGCCGGAACTTCTCCAAGCCGCCGCCGACGCCGCCGGCCAGACAATCACCCTGCGGATGCAGCCCGGCTACGACCACTCCTACTTCTTCATGGCCAGCTTCATCGCCGACCACATCGCCTTCCACGCCGAACGCTTGAAGATCTAAGCGCCAGATGGGACGCCGGGGTTGGATCGCCGTCGCAGTCCTGCTGTTGGCAGGCCCGGCCTTGGCGCAAGAGCAGGCTGGCGATCTGGATTGGCGGCCAAAGGTGGCCTCGCCAGCCTATGCGACGGATGGGCCTGTCGTGCTTGTCGATCAGGGCCACGGCAGCGAGCAGACCATCGAAGGTCGTTATGCCGCCTTCGCCGCGCTGTTGCGGGCCGATGGATATCGGATCGAAGCCAGCCGGAGGCGTCTCGATGCGCCCGGTGCGCTTGATGGCGTGGCGGTGTTGGTCATCGCCAATCCGGCGCGACCGGCGGACGGCTCGCGTGCCTCGGCTTTCGACGACGACGAGATCGAGGCGATCCGTCGATGGGTGGAGCAGGGCGGGGCGTTGCTTCTGGCCGCCGATCACGCGCCCCATGGTTCCGCCGCCGAAGCCCTGGCTGCCAAGTTCGGGGTGACGATGGGCACGGGTTACGCCTTCCAGCCCGTGGGCGACGACGTTACGGCCAATCTGGTCTTTCCGAGCGCGGCGCTTGCGGATCATCCGATCATCGAGGGCCGCAATCAAAGCGAGCATTTGAAGGTCGTCAAGAGCTTCACCGGGCAGTCACTGTCGGGGCCGGCAGACGCAACGGTATTGCTGGCGATGAGCGCAGATGCGCGAGAGGCTCCCGATCTCGGAGCCTTGCAAACGATCCGAACGCAGTTTCGGGCCGGCCAGGATCCAGCCGTCGTCCTTGCCGAGCTGTCGCGGCCCGCCTTACCCGCGCAAGGTCTGGCTTTGCGCTTTGGCGCGGGGCGGGTCGTCGTGCTGGGAGAGGCGGGGATGCTCACGGCCCAGGTCGTGCGTTTTACCGAACAGCCGGATCGCGAGCCCGTTCGCATGGGTTTGAACACAGCCGGTCATGACGATCAGCAGTTCGTGCTGAACCTGATGCACTGGCTGTCGCGTCTGCTCCCCTGATGCTAAGGGGCCGGGATGAGCGCTTCTGATCCCTACGAACCGATGTTTTCCGCCCTTTGCCGCGAGGTGGGTTATTGCCTGCATGCCAAGGGGCAGAAGCGGGTGATCGAGGCCCTGCCCAAAGGGCTGGACGCCGCCGTGCGCGCCGTCTTCGCGGCGGAGGGCGTGGACGAGCCCAATGCGCCGGGCGATGTGAAGCGCGCCGTTCGCGATTGCTTGAAGGCGAACTTGCCAACCGCCTAGCCTGGTCTGGTCAGGGCGTCGGCACAAGCTCGGTCGTGCTTCCCGAGGGCGTCGTGACGGTGCGGATGGTGATGGGCGCCTTGCCAGTCTCCTCGACGGTCGTCGTCGTCGAAGACCAAACCGTGTGACTGACGCGGCAGGTCTTACCGCCATAATTGTCCGCGCCGATCGCGGGGTCTTGGGTGCAGGTCGGCGTTTGCCTAGCCATATCCGCCGCCGCCTCGTCCAGCGCCTTGAAGCCGGCGCAACCGCTTCCTGAAAAGGCCAGCGCCAGCAGGGCGATTAATTCGATACGCGACATGACAGCCTCCGATTGACGGGTGGACAATCGCGCGCATCATGGGTCAATGCAAATGGCAAAGCTGAACAAAAACGCGACGAAATCGCTTGGGTCATACGCCATAGCCCCTAAATGGGGTTCAGGAACAAACCCGTCTTCAGGAGACTGACATGGCCTTCACCCTGCCCCCGCTGCCCTACGCCTATGACGCGCTGGAGCCGGCCATCGACAAGGAGACGATGACCTTCCACCACGACAAGCACCACCAGACCTATGTCGACAACCTGAACAAGGCCGTCGACGCCGACGAAAACCTAAAGGGCAAGTCGCTGGAGGAAATCTTCACCAGCATCTCCACCGCGCCCAAGGCCGTGCGCAACAACGGCGGCGGTCACTGGAACCACAGCCTGTTCTGGGAACTGTTGGCCCCGGCCGATCAGGCGGGTGAGCCCTCGGCCGAGCTGAAGGCCGCCATCGACGCCGATCTGGGCGGCATGGACAAGTTCAAGGAAGACTTCAACGCCGCCGGCGCCGCGCAGTTCGGTTCGGGCTGGGCCTGGCTGATCGTGCAGAACGGCAAGCTGAAGATCACCTCGACCCCGAACCAGGACAATCCGCTGATGGACGTCGTGGACGAGCGCGGCGAGGTCATCCTGGGCGCCGACGTGTGGGAGCACGCCTACTATCTGAAATATCAGAACCGCCGCGCCGACTATCTGAAGTCGTTCTGGACGGTGGTGAACTGGAACAAGGTCAACGAACTCTACGCCGCCGCCAAATAAGGCCGGTCCAGCCCAGAGATCGAGAGATGACGACGCCCGCCGGAACCTCCGGCGGGCGTTTTCGATTGCGTCATCGCAAACGGAGATCGAAGCGATGCGGATGATGATGACGGGGGCTGCTTTCGCGGCCCTGATGCTGGCGGCCTGTAACCCTCAGGCGAACGGGCAGAAGCCCGGCGATCCCGCGCCGCCCAATCCCACCCAGACCGTCGCCGCCCCAGCCGAGAAGCCGGTCTATCGCTTCAAGATCGGCGCGCTGGACGCCATCGCCCTGTTCGACGGTGAGAACCCGGTCAAGAACGACAACCAGACCTTCGGCGTCGGCCTGACGCCGCAGGCGGTCGCCGCGCCGCTCACCGCCGCCGGACAGCCGGCCGATCCGATCATGCTGGAAATCCATCCGCTTCTGGTCAGGAACGGCGCCCGCACGATGCTGTTCGACACGGGCTTGGGAGAGGGCAAGGGCCAGTTGATGGACAGCCTGCAAAAGGCGGGCGTCGATCCGGCCTCGATCACCGACGTGCTGATCTCGCACGGCCACCCGGACCATGTCGGCGGCCTGATCCGCAACGGCGGCCTGGCCTTCCCCAATGCAGCGATCCGGATGTCGCAGGCGGAATGGGCGTCCATCCGCGCCAATCCTGAGCTTGCCGATCTTGTGCGGATCATCACGCCCAAGGTCCAGGCTTTCGAGCCGGGCGGCGAGGTCGCGCCGGGCGTCCAGTCTCAGGACACGGCTGGCCATACGCCGGGCCACGTCGCCTATCTGATCGCCGACGGCCAGAACCAGCTGCTCTACACCGGCGACCTGATGCACCACTGGATCCTATCGGTCGAACATCCGGACTGGAAGGTCGGCTATGACGACGATCAGGCGGCGGGCCTAAAGGCGCGGCTGGACGAGGTGACGGCGTTGCGCAACTCCGGCGCCCACATCTACGCCTATCACTTTCCGTTCCCGGGCCTGGGCAAGGTGGCGACCCGCGAAGGCCGCGCCATGTTCATCTCAGAAGCGCAGTCTGCGAAGGACTAGATGCGAAGGTCCACGCCGTGCCGGGTCCGTGCGTTCATGCGCTCGGCATGGTGCTGGCGGACCATGCGGCGCTGGCGCAGCATCTCATGGATGCCGTCGGCGAGATCCAGCAGCTGGTGGTCGCTCAAAGGCTCGACCAGATCGACCAGCTGCGTTTTCAGCGTCTGCATGGCCTCGTCGGACAGGCCGGTCTGAAAGCTGTTGGGTTCGGTCTGCATTCCACTCCTCCTTGTCCTCATGCGTGGTTTGGTTGCGTCGAAGGAAGGGCGGGGCGACGGGATCGTTCCATGCCATCGTGCTTAACAGCCCGCCGTGCTTGACTCCGCCGCCCTCGCTGGCCATAAGCGCCGCCTTCCATGGGTCCGCTTCGGCGGAGCCGGGATGAATGACGGAAGATGCGTGGACCGCCGTTGAGATCGCATTCCCAATCCAGGGGATGCCGGGCCGTATCGTCGAAAAGAGAATAGAATGTCCAAGCGCCACAGCGCCAAGTACAAGATCGACCGGGCCATGGGTGAGAACCTGTGGGGCCGCTCCAAGTCGCCGGTCAACAAGCGTTCTTACGGTCCCGGCCAGCACGGCCAGCGTCGCAAGTCCAAGGTTTCGGACTTCGGTCTGCAACTGAAGGCCAAGCAGAAGCTGAAGGGCTACTACGGCAACATCACCGAAAAGCAGTTCGCCAAGACCTATGATGAGGCCGCCCGTCGCAAGGGCAACACCTCGGAAAACCTGATCGGTCTGCTGGAATCGCGCCTGGACGCCATCGTCTACCGCGCCAAGTTCGTCCCGACCGTCTGGGCCGCCCGCCAGTTCGTCAGCCACGGCCACGTCCTGGTCAACGGCAAGAAGGTCGACATCGCCTCCTACCGCGTGAAGCCGGAAGACGTCGTCACCGTGAAGGAAAAGTCGCGCAACATGGCTCTGGTGCTCGAAGCCCAGCAGTCGTCGGAACGCGACGTGCCGGATTACCTGGAACTGTCGGACCGCTCGTTCTCGGTTCGCTACGTCCGCGTGCCGGAACTGTCGGACGTGCCGTACGCCGTGAAGATGGAACCGAACCTGGTCGTCGAATACTACGCTTCGTAAGCGAAGCTTACGAAGCGTTCTTCAAGGGGGCTATCGCCCTTCGGGCTGCTTGAGCCCCGTGGCGGTCCCTTTGAAGTGTTCAGTTTGGAGGGCCTCGGATTCGTCCGGGGCCTTTCGTTTTTTATCCTGTTCCCTCCAGGGGCGAACAGGCGCATTCTCGGCCGGTTCAGGCTTTGAGGCAGGGGAGGTCGTCAGTTGCGCGACTCCATCATGAAACGCTTGGCTTTGATCGCCGCCGCATCGGCGGGCCTGGCCGCCTGCGCCAGCCGCGGCGAGCCCACCGTCTCCACCGCGGGCATGCCCGGCGCGCTGGAGCCGATCCACGCCGCCACCTTCACCAAGGATCAGGCCGTCTTCTGGGTCAGTTCGAACGGCTGCACGGCCAAGGAAGACCTGATCCCGATCGTCAGCCTGCAGGGCGGCAGCGCCGTCATCACCCTGCGCCGCATCGACGAGGACAAGTGCAAGCAGGACCTGGTCCAGGGCGTCGAGCTGAAGTGGTCGTTCGAGGAGCTGGGCCTGACGCCCGGCTCACCCGTCAGCGTCAACAACCCCTATCAGATGCCCCGCTCCTGAAAACGGCCGTAGCGTTTCGTTAAGCCTGTTCGAGCGCGTCTGATTAAGCAACGTCCGCTACGACGACAGACCGTCCCCCCAAGGTCTGTAGCTTCATGCGCTTTCTCACCTGCCTGACCGACGACCATAATCTCTGGCTCGTCGCGTTAGCCGCCGGCCTGTGCCTGATCGGTTCGATCATCACCTTCCGCCTGTACCGCCGCCTGCGCGCCGCCGAAAAGGGCACGCGTCTGGCCTGGGCCTTTATGGGTGCGGTGGCGACCGGGGCGACGATCTGGTGCACCCATTTCGTGGCGATGATCGCCTATGAGCCCGGCGTCACCATCAGCTACGGCCCCGTCCTGACCGGCTTGTCCTTGGGTGTCGCCATCGCCGGCAGCGCGCTGGCGTTGTGGGTGGCCTCGCGCCGGATGCCCGCCTCGGCCGAGATCGGCGGCGTGCTGTTCGGCCTGACCGTGGTGGCCATGCACTATACCGGCATGGCGGCCTTTGCGACCGACGCCGTCATCCACTGGTCGACCGCCTACGTCGCGGCTTCTGTGGCAGGGGCGGTCGTCTTGGGCGCCCTGGCGTTCAATCGCGCCCGGCAGTCCGGCAAGGTCGTCCCTGTGGTGCTGATGGTCCTGGGCATCGTCGCCCTGCACTTCACCGGCATGGCCGCCATGACGATCGTGCCGGTCGGCGCGCTGAGGGATATGGGCGCTGTCGGATCGACCAACCTGGTCCTGGCCTTCGCCGTCGCCGCCGTCGGCCTGATGATGCTGGGCACCGGCGTCGCCAGCCACGCCCTGGACGTCCAGTCCCGGCTTCAGGCCAAGGCGCGCCTGGATCATCTGATCGAGGGCAGCGTCGATGGCATGGTGGTCGAACAGGACGGCGTCATCCTGGCCGCCAACGCCGCCTTCGCCGATCTGGCGGGCGTCGCCCACCACGCCCTGGTCGGCGAGCCGCTGTCGCGCTGGATCGCCGGCGTCGCGGATCTGGCGGTCAACGGCCTCAGCCAGTCCAAACTGGTCGCCGAGGGCGGGGCGGACATCCCCGTCGAGATCGCCGTGCGCCGCGACTGCGGTGTGGATCACGTCATGATCTACGCCGTGCGCGATCTGCGCATGCGTCAGGCGCAGGAGCGTCGCATCGCCCATCTGGCGCGCAACGACGGCCTGACCGGCCTGCCCAACCGCTCGTCCTTCCTGGAATGGCTGACGCGCCAGACGGCCGACCTGACGGTTCCGAACAAGGTGGCCCTCTTGGCCATGGACCTGGACCGGTTCAAGGAGGTCAACGACGTTCACGGCCATGCCGCCGGCGACCAGCTTCTGATCCAGATCGCCGAACGGATGCGCGGCTGTCTGCGCCACGACGAGTTCATCGCGCGCCTGGGCGGGGACGAGTTCGTCGCCGTCGTGCCGATCCAGCACAAGGACGACGCTCTGGATCTGGTCGCGCGCTTGCGCGACGCCGTCACCACGCCGGTCGTGCTGGACCATGCCGAGGTCGCCTGCGGCCTAAGCACCGGCATCGCGATCTGGCCTGACGACGCCCACGACCCGTCCGCCCTGATCAATGACGCGGACCTGGCCATGTACCGGGCCAAGGCCTCGCTGGGGACCGACGTCTGCTTCTACGAGGAGGAGATGGACGAGGCGGTGCGCAATCGTCGTCGCATGGCTCAACAGATGCGCGAGGCCTTGGATCAGGGCCAGTTCAGCCTGAACTGGCAGCTGCAGGCCGCCGTCGATACCGGCGACATCACCGGCTATGAGGTGCTGCTGCGCTGGATCCAGCCGGACGGGACCTTCATCTCGCCGGCCGTTTTCATCCCTCTGGCCGAAGAGAACGGCCTGATCCTGCCGATCGGCGAATGGGTGCTGCGCACCGCCTGCGCCGAGGCCGCCAGCTGGACCGAACCGCACAAGATCGCCGTCAACCTGTCGCCGGTGCAGCTGGGTCACGTCGACCTGCCGCGCCTGGTGCATCAGGTCTTGGTCGAGACCGGCCTGTCGCCGTCGCGGCTGGAGCTGGAGATCACCGAGACGGCCATGATCACCGACATGGAGCGCACGACCCACGTCCTGCGCCAGCTGAAGCTGCTGGGCGTCTCGATCGCCATGGACGACTTCGGCACCGGCTATTCGTCGCTATCGACCCTGCGCGCCTTCCCGTTCGACAAGATCAAGCTGGATCGCTCCTTCATGTCCGAACTGGACGGCGGACCTCAGTCAGCCGCCATCATTCGCGCCGTTCTGGCCCTGGGCGAGAGCCTGCACATCCCCGTGTTGGCTGAGGGCGTCGAGACGCTGGAGCAGCTGTCCTTCCTGCGTGACCAGGGCTGTGACGAGGTTCAGGGCTATCTGCTCGGCCGCCCGCAAAAGACGGCCGATGCCGAAGTTCAAGCCGCCGCACGCGTTTTGTGGGCCGTCGATCCGTCGATGGAAAAGGCCGCCTGATCAGGCCGGGCTGTTGACGCGATCATAGGCGGGCCAAACGCCCTTGCCGGCGCCGCGATACTGGACCGGCAGGCCTTCATCCTCTCCCAAGGCGACGGCCGCATGGTGCGCCCAGTGCGGGTCGTCCAGCGCCGCGCGTGCGATGGCGATGAAGTCCGCCTGACCGGACGCCACGATGTCCTCGGCCTGCTGCGGATCGAAGATCATGCCGACGGCCATAACATTGGCCTCAGGCGTCGCCGCCTTCACGGCCTGGGCGAACCGCAACTGATAGCCCGGCTCGCCGCCCGGAATCTTCGCCTGGGCGACGTTTCCGCCCGACGTCAGGTGCAGATAGTCATAGCCCATGTCGTGCAGCGCCTGACCAAAGGCCGTCACCTCGTCCAAGGCGATGCCGCCCTCGACCCAGTCCGAGCCGTTGAAGCGCACGCCCAACGCCTTGGTCCGGGGCCAGGCGTCGCGCAGGGCCTGGGCGACCCGCAGCGGGAAGCGTGCCCGGTTCTCATAGGATCCGCCGAACTCGTCGGTGCGGTGGTTGGATGCCGGCGACAGGAACTGGGTCAGCAGATAGCCGTGGGCGGCGTGCAGTTCGACCAGGTCGAACCCGGCCCGATCCGCCCGCCGCGCGGCGTCTTCGAACGTAGCGACCACGCGGTCCATGTCGGCCGGGGTCATGGCGGTCGGCGTGTGCCAGTCATCCTTGAACGGTTCGGCCGAGGCGCTGAAGGTTTCCCACGCGCCGTCTTCGGCCTCCAGGGCGCCGCCGCCCTTCCACGGCGCGCTGGTTGAGGCCTTGCGTCCGGCGTGGGCCAGTTGGATGCCGATGGGTGTGTCGCTGTAGGTGCGGATGTCGCGGATGATCCGGGCGAAGGCCTCTTCCTGGGCGTCGTTCCACAGGCCGGTGTCGTCCGGCGTGATCCGTCCCGCCGCCTCGACCCCCGTCGCCTCGACGATGACCAGTCCCGCGCCGGAGATCGCCAGTCGTCCCAGATGCTGCACGTGCCAGGGCTGGGGCACGCCGTCGATGGCCGAATACTGGCACATGGGCGCGATGGCGACGCGGTTCTTCAGCGTCAGGGGGCCGACGGCGCGGGGCGAGAACAGTTGGCTCATGAAAGGTGATCCGTGGGAGGGGAGGGGGCCTGTAGCTATGGCGGTTGCGGTCACGTTCAACCCCGATCCTTTCCGATTGTTCACCCAGCTTTCCGATTATTCACGTGTGCGCGCCCGGCCCACGCGGCACAAAAGGGTCAAGCTTCAACTGGGGAACACACCAATGCTTCGTCTCGCTCTCGCCATCGCCATCGCCGCGCCGCTGCTGTCGGGCTGCATCATCGTCTCGACCGAAAAGCCGACCACGCGCGTCATCACCGCGCCGGCCTCGGGCCAGTGATGCGCGGCCTGGTCAAAGGTCTGGTGGTCGCGGCCCTGGTCGCACCGCTGCTGTCGGCCTGCGTCATCTATGACAGCGATGCGGGCGAGAACGTCTCGGTGAACCTGCGCCGCGACGACGCCCCGCCGGCCGAGGCCATCCGCGAAGCCCGGTTCGCCGACGGCGCCTTGGTCGCGCGCGTCGATTCCAACGGCTGCACCCAGGCGTCGGATTTCGAGGTGTCGGTATCGGATGGCGCGCCGGTCGAGATCACGCTTCGCCGCACCAAACAGGACCTGTGCAAGGCCCTGGTCCCGGACGGCGTCGAACTGCGCTGGACCTATGCCGACCTGGGCCTGGAGCCCGGCACGGCGGCCCGCATCCTCAATCCGCTGAAGTAGGCGTCTCGAATACGACCAGCATGTCTGGCGGAATGCGCTGCGGCCTCAGGGTCGCAGCGTCCACCAGCACCCATTCGGTGACGCCCTGGGCGCAGACGCGACCTTGGGCGTCCTCGATGCGGACGTAGCGGGTGAAGCGCGGTCCCTGCGGATCGCCGACCCAGGTGCGGGCGACCACGCCCTCGGCGCCCGGCGCGATGCCGCGCAGATAGTCGATCTCATGCCGGGTCGCGACCCACGACCATTTCGCCCGCGTCGCCTCGTCGAAGCGCGCGTTCCAGTGGGCCGTGCCCGCATCTTGCAGCCAGCCGACATAGACGACGTTGTTGACGTGGCCGTTGGCGTCGATGTGCTCGGGCCGCACGTCCAGCGGCACGACGAAGACCTCGCGGTCTTCGCGCGGCGTGAGGGTCTTCCTGGCCATCAGGTCTCGCCGAGCGGCACGCCCTTCTCGACCATCAGGGCCTGAAGTTCGCCGGCCTGGAACATCTCGCGGATGATGTCCGATCCGCCCACGAACTCGCCCTTCACATACAGCTGCGGAATGGTGGGCCAGTCGGTGAAGCTCTTGATGCCTTCGCGCAGGGCTTCGTCCTGCAGCACGTCCACGCCCACGAAGCCGGCGCCGACATGATCCAGGATCTGCACCGCCAGGGAGGAGAAGCCGCAGCGCGGCTGGTCCGGCGTGCCCTTCATGAACAGAACCACGTCGTTCTGGGCGACGGTTTCGCCGATGAAGGCGTGGACGGGATCGGCGGCTTGGGCGGTGTCGGTCACGGATGCGGGCCTTTCGTGAAGCCCGTCAGCTAGGGAGCCGAACGGTCGCGGTCAAGGCGTCCTCGACGTTCTGCACAGCCGGGAAGGACGGTCAGGCCGCCTGATTGGCCAAGACGCGCGCCATCTCGATCTGCGCGGCCAGGCCCGGCGGCATGTCCCTCTCGGGCGCCGCGGCCAGTGTCGCCAGCCGATCGGTGTCGGTCGGAGTGACGATCACGCTGGACACCGACGGGTCTGTCAGCACGTAGGACAGGCAGATCGCCTCGGCCGTCCAGTTCTGGGTGCGGTACAGGAAACCGAAGGCGTCCTTCTTGGGCGTATCGACGGGACGCTTGTCCTTGCCGAAGCCGAACAGCCCCTTTTTGAAGATCGGCGCATCGGGCGCCCGCGCGCGCCGGTCGGCGTAGAAGTCATAGGCGAAGACCGCCATGTCCTGCTCGCGCGCCGAGCGGATGCGGTTTCGGATCTTCCAGTCGGCGTTGATGTCGAACGGCGTCAGCAGGGCGTCGAACGCCCCTGTCGACACATAGGCGTCCATCACGTCGCCGCCGCCGGCGATGCCCAAAAGCTTGATCCGTCCGGTGGCGCGCATGGCCTTCAGCGCGCTGAGCGACGATTGCGCCAGTTCGGTCTCGCCCGGCTCGTGCAGCACCGCAACGTCGATCCAGCCCAGGCCCGAGAAGTGCAGCACCCGATCGATGGCCGCCGTCATGCCTTGTGCGGAGAAGTCGCGCTGCTGGTCGCGACCGTCGCCGGCGCCCAGCGTCAGGCTGACATAGACCAGCTTGCGATCCACATGCGACAGGGCCTCGCCCAGCACTTCGGCCGCCACCGGGTCGGCGGTCTCCAGCCGATAGCTGTTCACCCCCGCTTCCAGCGCCGAATACAGCAGGTCCAGCCCGGCCTCGCGCCCGCGCTTCAGCACGCCGGCGCCGAAACTCAGCGTCAGGTTCGAGATGGCGGAGCCGGAGACGCCGAAGGGGCGATAGCGCATGGCCTTCAGCCCTCCTTGGCCGGCGCGGAGGTCTCCAGCGCCAGGGCGTGCAGTTCGCCGCCCATCTGACCCTTCAGCGCGGCATAGACCATCTGGTGCTGACGCACGCGCGGCAGACCGGCGAAGGCGCTGGACACGATCCGCGCGCGATAGTGGTCGCCGTCGCCCGCCAGATCCTCGATCTCGATCTCGGCGTCGGCGAAGGCGTCGACCAGATGCTGGCGCAGCGTTTCCACGGACATGGGCATGGCGGGCACTCACACTTCGTTGGACGCCAGTTTGCCCGGTAATCCTTAATGGCGGCCTACGCTCCGTAGCGCTGCCGTTCGAACAGCTGCACCGGATGATCTTTGTAGGTCGCACTCGCATAGGGGCGATAACCGACCCGCGCCGCCAGCTTCAGCGAGGCCAGGTTCTCGGGCGCGATCATGCAGACGGTTCGCCCCTCCAGCCTCCGGTCGGTCCAGTCCAGGGCCGCCGTTAGCGCCTCGGCCGCATAGCCCCGCCCCTGAAACCCCGGCGCCACGCCCCAACCCAGCTCCGGCGCGTCGAACGGCGGCTCCAGCTCGCGGCGATAGTCGAACACCCCGACGCTGCCCAGATAGGTTCCGTCGTCCCGCAGCCGGATCGTCCAGTTGCCATGGCCCGTCGCCGCCCAATGGCCGAGATCGCGCAGCAGCCGGAACCACACCTCCTCGCGGCCCAGCGCCCGGCCCATGATGTGGCGCGTGAAATCCTCATCGGACCACAGCGTCAGCAGATCGTCGAAATCCTGTGTCGAGACGGGGCTCATCACCAGCCGCTCGGTCGTCAGAATCCTGTCGTTCACATCAGGCCCAGTTGCTTGAAGCTGGCCACCCCGTCGCGGCCGACGACCAGATGGTCGTGAACCTCGACGTTAAGGGCGCGGCCGGCCTGCACAACCTGTTTCGTGATCTCGATGTCGGGGCGGCTGGGGGTGGGATCGCCCGACGGATGGTTGTGCACCAGGATCAGGGCGCTGGCCGACAGCTCCAGCGCGCGCCGCACGACCTCGCGCGGATAGACCGGCGCATGATCGACCGTGCCGCGGTTCTGCACCTCGTCCAGGATCAGCTGGTTCTTCTTGTCCAGATACAGCACCCGGAATTGCTCGCGCGGCTCGTGCTGCAAGGCGACGCGGACATAGGCCAGCAGCGCCGTCCAGGACGAGATCACCGGCCGCTTGGCCGTCGGCTCCTTCGCGATCCGCCGCGTCACGTCGAAGATCAACTGAAGGTCCAGCGCCACCGCCCGCGTCGCCTTGCCGACAGCATATCCCATCGACCGCGCCACCTGATCCTCGATCGCCTCATGGCTTGCCGCGCCGATCCCCTCCAGCCCTCCGAACCGCGCCAGCAGATCCTTGGCCAGCGGCTTGGTGTCCTTGTAGGGCACGCTGCGAAACAGCAGCAACTCCAGCAGCTCATAGTCGGGCAGGGCGCCCAGGCCTCCTTTCGCCGCCCGCTCACGCAGCCGGTCTCGATGACCGCTGTGGCGCGGCTTGGGCTTGTCCCCGACTTCGGACGCCTTGTCGTCGAGCATGATCCCTCCCGCTCAACGCAACCTGTGCGTATTGCGATTGGGGATCAAGGGTTCAGTTCGGTCGGAACAGCCCCGCCGGAGACGCCGTAAAGATTTCCAGCCCGTCTTCGGTCACCCCGATGGTGTGCTCGCACTGGGCCGACAGGGACTTGTCGCGCGTCACGGCGGTCCAGCCGTCGGACAACACCTTCACGTGCGGCTTGCCCAGGTTCACCATCGGCTCGACGGTGAAGAACATGCCGGGTTTCAGCACCGCGCCCTCGCCGCGACGGCCATAGTGCAGGACATTGGGGCTGTCGTGGAAGACGCGGCCGATGCCGTGGCCGCAGAAGTCGCGCACCACGCTCATGCGCTGGGCCTCGACGAACTTCTGGATCGCATAGCCGATGTCGCCGAACGTATTGCCCGGCTTGACCTGCTCCAGGCCCAGATCCAGCGACTGATAGGTCACGTCGATCAGCTTTCTGGCCCGCGCATTGATCTCGCCCACCGCATACATGCGGCTGGAATCGCCGTGCCAGCCGTCCACGATCACGGTGTGGTCGATGTTGACGATGTCGCCGTCCTTCAGCACCCGGTCGCCGGGAATGCCGTGGCAGACGACGTGGTTGATCGAGGTGCAGACGGTCTTCTCGTAACCCTTGTAGCCCAGGCAGGCGGGCAGGCCGCCGTTGTCCAGGGTGAACTCGCGCACCAGATCGTCGATCGTGCTGGTCAGGACGCCCGGCTTCACATGCGCCGCGATCATGTCCAGCGCCTCGGCGACCAGACGTCCGGCCTTGCGCATGCCCTCGAAGTCTTCCGCCTCATGGATGCGGATGGCGCTGGAGCGGACCAGGACGTCGGTTTCGAGTTCGGGCGTTTCGTACATGGGGGCGATCGGTCTGCAAAAGGCGGGATACGGCGCAATCCGTTCGCCGCAGATGGGCGTTATAGCATGAAACCTCAAGCCTGCCCCCGGATTCCCGTATGACCGACGCCGCACCAATCGCCTCTGCGCCGACCGCCGCCGTCCTGGTGATCGGCGACGAAATCCTGTCGGGCCGGACCCAGGATGCGAACACCAACACTATCGCCCGGTTTCTGGCGGCGTTGGGGATCGATCTGATGGAGGCGCGGGTCGTCAGCGACGATCACGGCCGGATCGTCGAGGCGTTGGACGCGCTGCGCTCACGCTGGGACTATGTCTTCACCACCGGCGGCATCGGTCCGACCCATGACGACATCACCGCCGACGCCGTGGCGGCCGCCTTCGGCGTGGCCCTGCCTGAACATCCCGAGGCGCTGGCCATTCTGTCGCGCCGCTATGGCGACGAGTTCAACGCCGCGCGCCGTCGCATGGCGCGCATCCCGGAAGACAGCGTTCTGATCGCCAATCCGGTCACCGACGCGCCCGGCTTCCAGATCGGCAATGTCTTCGTCATGGCCGGCGTGCCCAAGATCATGCAGGCCATGCTGGAGGATGTGGCCCCGCGCCTGCGCACCGGCGCCATCGTTCATGTCCAGACCCTGAAGGTCAGCGGGGTAGGCGAGGGGGCGGTGGCCGATGTGCTGCGGGCGGCGGCCAATCAGCGTCGGGAGCTGTCCTTCGGCAGCTATCCGTTTGGCCATGGCAGCATCGGCGAGATCGGAACCCAGCTGGTCATTCGTGGCCGCGATGCCGATCAGGTCGATGCGGCGGCGCATGATTTGATCGCAGAACTGCGTAATCTGGGCATCGATGTTGCCGCTGCGTAACCTCGCAAAGCCGTGATCGTGTGCGGCTCAGGCGCCACGGTTTCGCCTGTTTCCGGTCCGATGGGGGCCTTGCCCGCAACGCTTTCGCGCCGCGAACGCTGAGAGGGCTCCTCCCCTGATCGACCGCGCGTAATGCGGCCGACGTTGACTTAGGTGTATGAAATGACCTCCAGGAACTTCGCCCGCATGGGCGGGATCGCCATGACGACCGCCCTGCTGGCCGGCGTCGCCGCCCCGGCCATGGCCGGCTCCTTCTATGTCCAGGAACAATCGACCCGCGGCCAGGGTCGCGCCAACGCCGGCGTCGGCGCCGACAAGGGCGTCCAGTCGCTGTGGTGGAACCCCGCCGCCATCGCCGGAACCCAGCGTGAAGTCTACCTCGGCGCCCACGGCCTGATCTTGGACTCCGACGTCGACAACACCGGTTCGACCCTGACCTACAACGTCCCGGTTCCGGGCGTCGGCGTCGTCAGCCGTTCGGCCCCCGTCAACGGCGACCCGCACGTGCATGACGTGGTCGAAAGCGGCATTGTGCCGAACTTCGCCGTCTCCATGCCGATCGGCGACCGCTTCAATGTCGGCCTGGCCGTCCAGGCGCCCTACAACTTCACCACCAAATATCTGCCCGACGACTTCGCCCGTTACGACGCGCTGACGTCGGAACTGCGCTCGGCCAACGTCAGCCTGGTCGCCGCCATGACGGTCACCGACTGGCTGGACCTCGGCGTCGGCTTCGACGCCCAGTACGCCAAGGCGACCCTGTCGTCCGCCCTGCCGAACGTGCCGATCCCGGCCGTCCTGTCGCCGGCCTATGTCGTTTCGCCGTCGACCGACGGTCGCAACCAGTTGGAAGGCGACGGCTGGGATTACGGATGGAACGCCGGCGCCCAGATGCACTTCGGCAAGCTGGACCTGGGTCTGTCCTACCGCTCCAAGATCGAGCACGAGCTGGAAGGTTCGGTGAACATCTCGGGCCTGACTGGCGTCCTGGCCGGCGCCAACGTCTCGACCGATGGCGGCGCGTCGTTCACCACGCCTTGGTACGCCACCGTCTCGGCCCGCTACGCCGTCAACGATCGCCTGACCCTGAACGCCCAGGTCAATCAGATCGGCTGGAGCGAGTTCGACGCCATCCGCGTCGCCTACACCGGCGGCGGCTCCACCATCGTTCAGGACTATGACGATGTCACCACCGGCGCGATCGGCTTCGACTACAAGATCGATCCGTCCATGACCTTCCGCGCCGGCCTAGGCTACGACCCGACCCCGACGCCGGACGATCACCGCACCGCCCGTATCCCGGACGGCGATCGCTGGCTCTACGCCGCCGGTCTATCCAAGACGATCGGCAACATGACCTTCGACGGCGCCGTGACCTACATCGACATCGACACCGCGACGATCAACGACACCCGCGACGTCTATGGCAACGGCCTGGTCATCTCGAACCTGCGCGGCGAAGCCCAAGGCTCGGGCGTCGGCTTCTCCCTGGGCGCGACCTGGAACTTCTGAGGTCCGCTCAGCCCCGGCTGACATGAGAACGGCGGCTCCTTCGCAGGAGCCGCCGTTTTTTTATTCCTCCACCGCGCAGCGGGGGAGGGGGACCGCGCGAAGCGGGGTGGAGGGGGCGGAAACGGGCTCGATCTCCGACATTTGGTGCCGTGCGACGTTCGCCCCCTCCACCGCTTCGCGGTCCCCCTCCCCCGCAAACGGGGGAGGATCTAGGTCAGCCCTTGGCGGCGCCGCCGTAGCCCTTGCCGCCGTTCGAGGGACGGCGACGGGGGCGGCGCTTCATCTGACCTTCCGCCGGCTTGGCGTTGTCATTGATGGAGGGCACGCGCTCGCCGGCCAGGGGGTTGTAGACGCGCTCGGGACGCGGGGCCGCCGGGGTTTCGCCCGGACGGTTGCGACGCTGGCGGTGCGGCTGGCCGCCGCCTTCCGGACGCACGCCGTCGCGGTGGGGATTGCGACGGCCGCGACCACCCCGTCCGCCTTCGTTGCGCTCGCCGCCTTCGCGCTCGGGCAGGGTCGCCTTCTTGCCGACGCCGGTGGCCATGATGGTGGCGTCCAGCTGGCCCAGGGACTTGTCGTTGCGGCGGTCGATGGCGGGGATCTTCTGGCGCGTGACCTTTTCGATGTCGCGCAGCAGCTTCATCTCGTCGCCGGCGACGAAGCTGACGGCGGTGCCGTCCTTGCCCGCCCGCGCGGTGCGGCCGATGCGGTGGACATAGCTTTCCGGCACGTGCGGCAGTTCGAAGTTCACGACGTGCGAGACGCCGTCCACGTCGATGCCGCGCGCGGCGATGTCGGTGGCGACCAGGACGCGCAGCTTGCCCTTCTTGAAGACTTCCAGGGTGCGTTCACGCTGGGGTTGGCTCTTGTTGCCGTGGATGGCGCCGGCCTCGACGCCGCCGGCTTCCAGATAGGCCGCGACCTTGTCGGCGCCGTGCTTGGTCTTGGTGAAGACCAGGCAGCGCGTGTATTCGGGATCCGAGAACATCTCGGTCAGCAGGGCGCGCTTCCTGCCCTGTTCGATATAGACGACCGACTGGCTGATGCGCTGAACGGTGGTCGACTGCGGCGTGACCTGGACCTTGACCGGATCCTTCAGCAGTTCGCCGGCCAGCTTGCCGATCTCGGACGGCATGGTCGCCGAGAAGAACAGGTTCTGGCGCTTGGCCGGGATCTTGGACACGATCTGGCGGATCGGCTTGATGAAGCCCAGGTCCAGCATCTGGTCGGCTTCGTCCAGCACGAAGATCTCGGTCGAGGACAGGTCCAGGTTCTTCTGCTGGATGTGGTCCAGCAGGCGGCCGGGCGCGGCGATCAGGATGTCCAGACCCTGTTGCAGGGCCCGCTCCTGGGCGCCGTATTTCACGCCGCCGAAGATCACCGCGACCCTAAAGCCCAGGTGTGCGCCGTAGGCCTTGAAGCTGTCGCCGATCTGGGTGGCCAGCTCGCGCGTGGGGCTCAGGACCAGCACGCGCGTGGTGCGCGGCTTGGGCGGAATGCGGTTTTCGGCCAAGCGATGCAGGATCGGCAGGGCGAAGGCGGCGGTCTTGCCGGTGCCGGTCTGGGCGATGCCCAGCAGGTCCTTGCCGGCCATGACGTCGGGGATGGCCTTTTCCTGGATCGGGGTCGGCTTGGTATAGCCGGTCGAGGCCAGGGCCTGCAGCAGGGCCTTGTTCAGGCCCATGGATTCGAATGTGGTGCTCACAGCAATGTATCTTTCGCGTAGCGGCAGGGCGCGATCAGCCATGGCATGACGCCGTCGGGCCGCGCACCGCCAGTCCCGACGGGGCCTCGGGGAGGAGGCCTGCGGGGTGGATCGGGCGCCGCCCCGCGTGTCCGGGCAGCGAATGGATATGAGGGGCCGGCGGCTTCTACAGACAGGTCCGAAGGGGACCCACACGCGCTGGAGACGCCGGAGATCGCGAGTGTGCGACGCCGCGCAAATGGGCGCTTATCGCCGATAAGTCAACTGCGGCGCCCCTCAGGGCGCGTATCGCGTCGCCGCCTCGGGCAATCCGTCGGGCAGGCCGATGGCCGCGCGCCAGTCCTCGGGATGCAGCCGCGCCATCTCCAGATCCAGCCACGCCAGCGGCTTCAACGCCCCGTCGTCGTCCCAGAACCGCTCGGCCCACGGCTGGCCCGTCTCGATCGCCCGCTCCCGGTCCCGCGCCGTCGCCTCGGGCCCCAGATGCGTCGCGCGCCAGTGATACAGCCACGGAATATGCCAGTGCGGCGCCTGCGTCAGCCGCTCGTCCGTCATCGCCGCCGCCAGACATTCCGCCAGCGCCCGCGCGTCCTCCAGCTGGGCGTTGAAGGCGTCGCGCCGCGCCTGGATATGCCGGTCCCAGCCCTCGGCCGGCTCGATCGGCGCCAGCGTCGGTTCGGGCCGTTTCCAGCCCTCCGCCTCGCGCCGCTTCCACAGGGCGGGCACCCCGACGTCATAGCGTGCGGCCACGGACCGCGCGGTCTCGCCGTCCTCCCACGCCTTGCGAACCTCGGCCCAGACGGCGTCCGGCCGGATCTTGCGATGTATGCCCTGGCTCATGGGACGGGGGTGTCGCACGCCCCTGCGTCATCATCGGTCGCACCCGCGCCTCATGCACAGCTGGCGCGTGACCCCTGACATCTCGCGATGTGGAAAATCAAGTCTCTAGCCTCGAAAATCGGCCTTCTCCCGGCCTGGGGTAGAGACCGCCCCATAATGCCCGCATGGAAAAACGCCGCTACAAGATCAAACCGCCCGAGGTCTGGACCCAGGTCCGAAAGGACTATCTGTCCGGCCTCGACGCCAAGACCGTCGCCGCCCGCCACGACGTGACCGAGGCCTCCATCCGCGCCCGCGCGACGAAGGAGGGCTGGTCCCGCCATCCGCGCAGCGAGGCCGCGACGCCTGCGCCCCAGCCCCTTTCGCCTCAGGAGGCCGCCGACCTGTCGCCTGACGACCCCAATGACCCGGCCGCCCTGGCCCGCGCCGCCGCCCAGGCCTCGGGCCGCGCCCTGCACGCCCAGGACTTCGCCCAGGCCCGCGCCCTGGCGGCTCTGGCCGAGACCTATCGCAAACTGGCCGACCGCGACGGCCCCGGCCGCGCCGCCCGCCTGACGGTGAAGAACGCCCCCCTGCAACTGGTCTTCGACATCCTGACCAACGAGGCCGAGGCCGAGCGCCGCTTTGCCATGAACACCAGCGACAGGAGCGACTGGGAACTGCGCGGCCAGTACTGGCAGGCGAAGCAGAAGCTGGAGCGCGCCAACACCGAATGGGGCCACGCCCAACTGGCCCGCCGCGTCCAGCTGGAGCGCCGCATCGCCGCCCTTGAGGACCAGCTCCGCGCCGCCGGCCTCGACCCCGTCATCGAACGCGAACAGGACCGCCGTATCTCCCAAGGCCTCGACCTCTTCCTCGGCCCCCTGCGTGGGAGAGTGACGATGGAAGAATGGGAGAAGACGCTGGACGAGTTGTGAGGGCAGGTGTCGTCGGAAGCCGTGCGCGTAGCGAGCGATACGTCTCGTATATAGACCGCCGCCGTCAAACTGACGATTCCCACGTAAATGTGCTCGCGCCTCATGGGTGCTCGGCCACCAGATACATTGCGCGCATCCATGAGGTGCTAGCCCCGCTGGATTCCCTACAAGCCCTTGCGCATATTGCGAAATCCCCGCAATCTTGGATTGATTTTGGAGGGTCTAAGTATGCTGGATATTGCGACAGCAGGCGCGCTGGCGAAACCCGCTTTTCAAGCGGCACTAACAAAACTGTTTGCCGACCACGTTAGCAGGGCGTTTGATTTTGGTAAGCAAGAACGGGTGAAAACTGACCTTTCGCCACATCTGGAAGCAACATTTAATAAGTGTATAAAGATAAAGACGCTAATAAATCCAGCAACTCAATCTGACTTTCTTTCAATATATTCTACTCAAAGATTCTCATTTAGGCAGAATAAGTTCGATCAGTACGAGGCGGTTGAACTAATTAAAAACTCTGTCCAGCGCATCATAATTACCGGGACGGGAGGCGCTGGGAAAGTATGTTCATGCGTTACCTCTGGTTGTCACTTTTTGTGGACAGCGGAGGACGCATACCTATCTTCATAGAGCTAAGAAACCTAAATAAAATAACACAGGCGGATATATCGCCTTACCTATTTCATACTCTCACCCGTGGAAAGTCCAAGCTATCCATACAGTCGTTTCGACGTGGTCTGGAGAAGGGCGAGTTCGTCGTCATTCTTGATGGATATGACGAGTTAACAGAGTCCATAAAGGACAAGGTACAACAAGCAGTACTAGAGCTGACAGAAGATTACCCGTTAACCAGCGTCATAGTCTCAAGCCGTCCAGATCAGCAGTTCGCGTCTTGGCAGAATTTTGATGTTGCTGAAGTTGCGCCTCTTACGAGACTTGATACAGTAGAGTTGATACAAAAAGTAGACTTTGACGACACAATCAAGTCCAAATTTATAGATAAAATAAAAGAAGATGCGTTCTATAGTTCTAACAGTAGTTTTTTATCTAATCCACTACTGGCATCAATGATGTTATTGGCATTTAGTCAAAACTACGAAATACCAGACAAAATGCATCAGTTTTATGAGTTAGCTTACGATGCCCTTTATAAGCGACACGATAGATATAAGCCAGGAGGATTTAAGAGACAATTCCAGTCTACTAAAGACGAAGACGAATTTAAAAGAGTGTTCTCATATTTTTGACTACTAACATTTTATGAGCAAAAATTTGCATTCTCATCTTCTACGGCGGAAAAGTACATTCGCTCTGCTATAGAACTGAATCAATCAAAGTTCGGAACTTCGCCATATATAGATGATCTATGTAGTGCGGTTTGCATAATGATCAAAGAGGGAAATGATTACGTATTTCCCCACCGCTCTTTTCAAGAATATTTTGCGGCGTATTGTCTCGCGTTCGTTACAAAAAAGAACTTTAAAAATATTGTAACGGAATTGGTGAAGAGGCCGCATGAACAGGCGGTCATAATGCTAAGGGATATGAATCCAGAGCTTCTGCGTGATGAGTTCGTAGTTCCAATGGCAGTGAAATACCAATCAGTGTTAAAAAATGTAGCCAATAAAAAGAATATCGCGGCGTTTATGGAAGTCGCCGACATTAGGTTTGAGATTGCGTATGTGAGTATTGCTGGAAAGAAAGACCGGACTCTTCACATCTTGCTGCACGAGGGCGGTGAGCTGGAATATGTCGCAAAAGCGTTTGAGCGCCTTTCTGGTAAGGACGCCAAAGGTCGCTCTGTAAGTCCAAGGGGGACGAGAGATAATCTGGAGTCCGTAGTATCGGACGTTTACAGCGGCATGCGACTGGCAAACGCAGATAGAATTGTCTTTAGTGCTAAAGAGTCAACATTACGGGTTGATCTAATGAGGGCAAAGGGTGGTAAAGTTGTAAATTTCTCGGATTTGATGAAGGAAAATCTTATCGACGCTATGACTGATAGCTTTTTGTACGGTTATGTTGGCGGAATAATGAAAAATGCCGCGTCGTATGCTAATAAGGAGCTAGCTATCGCAACCCAGAACACTGTGAAGATGGCATCTATATTTGGCGTCGAATGAGGCTTCGAAATGCTCTTTATCGCCCCTTCCTGAACCGCTCCTGCGCCTCCGCCGCCGCCTCGGCGCGCCAGCGTTTGGGCGCCGACTTGTCCACCGCTTCCCCCGCGCCGGTCAGGGCTTCGTTGGCGAACTCCAGGTCCATCAGCTTCATGCGCTTGATCTCGTCGCGCAGGCGGCCGGCTTCCTCGAACTCCAGGTTGGAGGCGGCCTCGCGCATGCGGCCTTCCAGGTCGCGCAGGGCGGCCTGGAAGTTGGAGCCGACGAAGGGTTTGGAGGCTTCGGCCACGCCCGGCTTGGTCAGGCGATCCATCTCGCGCGACTCATAGGGGCTGTCCATGATCTCCTTGATGTCGCGCTTGACCGTTTCGGGCGTGATGCCGTGTTCGGCGTTGTAGGCCATCTGCCGTTCGCGACGGCGGTCCGTCTCGGCGATGGACCGCTCCATGCTGCCGGTCATGCGGTCGGCGTACAGGATGACGCGGCCGTCCACGTTGCGCGCGGCGCGGCCGATGGTCTGGATCAATGAGGTTTCCGAGCGCAGGAAGCCCTCCTTGTCCGCATCCAGGATGGCGACCAGGCCGCACTCGGGGATGTCCAGGCCCTCGCGCAGCAGGTTGATCCCGATCAGGCAGTCAAACGTCCCCAGCCGCAGGTCGCGCAGGATCTCGATCCGCTCCAGCGTGTCGACGTCGGAGTGCATGTAGCGAACCCGGATGCCCTGCTCGTGCATATATTCGGTCAGGTCCTCGGCCATCTTCTTGGTCAGGGTGGTGACCAGGCTGCGATAGCCCTTGGCCGTCGTCGCCTTGACCTCGTCGATGACGTCGTCGACCTGGTTGCGGGTCTTGCCCGAGACGGGGCGGATCTCGACCGGCGGGTCGATCAGCCCGGTGGGGCGGATCACCTGCTCGACGAAGACGCCGCCCGCCTGTTCCATCTCCCACGGGCCGGGGGTGGCGCTGACGTGTACCGTCTGGGGGCGCATGGCCTCCCACTCCTCGAACTTCAGCGGGCGGTTGTCGATGCAGGAGGGCAGGCGGAAGCCGTATTCCGCCAGCGTCGATTTGCGGCGGTAGTCGCCCCGGAACATGCCGTTGATCTGGCCGATGGTGACGTGGCTCTCGTCCACGAACAGCAGGGCGTTGTCGGGGATGTATTCGAAGAAGGTCGGCGGCGGCTCGCCCGGCGCGCGGCCGGTCAGCCAGCGGCTGTAGTTCTCGATGCCGGCGCAGCTGCCGGTGGCCTCCATCATCTCCAGGTCGAAGCGGGTGCGTTGCTCCAGGCGTTGCGCCTCCAGCAGCTTGCCGTTCTCGACCATCCAGTCCAGCGTCTCCTTCAGCTCCGCCTTGATGCCAGCGGCGGCCTGGTTCAGCGTCGGGCGCGGGGTCACATAGTGGCTGGCCGCATAGACGGTGATCTCGTTCAGATCGGCCGTCTTCTTGCCCGTCAGCGGATCGAACTCCTGGATCGCCTCCAGCTCGTCCCCAAACAGGCTGATCCGCCAGGCCCGATCCTCCAGGTGGACCGGGAAGATTTCGATCACATCGCCACGCTTCCTGAACATCCCCCGGTCGAAGTTCAGGTCGTTGCGCTTGTACTGCAGCGCGATCAGATCCGCCCGCAGCTTCGCCTCGTCGATCTGGTCCCCCACCTTCAGCGTGAACGTCATCGCCGTATAGGTCTCAACCGACCCGATCCCGTAAATACAGGACACTGACGCCACAACAATGACGTCTTCCCGTTCTAGTATAGCTCGCGTCGCAGAGTGCCGCATCCGGTCAATCTGCTCATTGATGCTTGAATCTTTCTCAATGTACGTATCCGTACGCGGAACATAAGCTTCTGGCTGGTAGTAGTCGTAGTAGCTGACGAAGTATTCGACCGCGTTGTCGGGAAAGAACGATTTGAACTCGGAATAGAGCTGGGCCGCCAGCGTCTTGTTCGGCGCCAGGATCAGGGCAGGGCGCTGGGTTTCCTCGATCACCTTGGCCATGGTGAAGGTCTTGCCCGAGCCGGTGACGCCCAGCAGCACCTGGTCGCGATCCCCAGCCTGTGCCTGGGCCACTAGTTCGGCGATGGCGGCGGGCTGGTCGCCGGCGGGCGTGTATTTGGTTTCCAAGCGGAAGCGGCCGCCCTTCTTCTTGCCCTCGTGCGAGGGGCGGTGCGGCACCCAGTCGGCGGGCGCGGCGACCGGCTCCTCCGGCGTCAGGCGCGGCCCGGCGACCGGAGCGAACATCGGCATTTTTCCGGTGTCGCGCAGGAAGGCGGCCGACGCCTCCTGCACCCCCGGATTTGGCACGTGAACGGGCTTGGCCGGCTTGGCGGCGGCGGGCTTCGGCGTCGAAGAACGGTTCATGAACAGAACTTAGTGCGTGAGGATGTCTCCCGCCATAGCGCGCTGACCTCCGCCTAGTTGCGGTCGGCCTAGCTTGACATCCTCACACAGTATGCCCCATACACTGTGTATCACACACTATGCGGCGCACGGAGGTGGCGGGTGAGCGAGAACGACGAGGCGTTGCTGTTCGAGAGTCTGCGGCTGGAGCTGCGGCGGGGGTCGTTGATCCTGGCCGTGCTGGCGAGCTTGCGGCGCGAGCAATACGGCTATTCGCTGCGGGTCGCCTTGGGCGAGGTCGGGGTCGAGATGGAGGAGAGCACCCTCTATCCGCTGCTGCGTCGGCTGGAGAGCCAGGGGCTGCTGGACAGCGAATGGCGCGAGGAGGAGCGGCGCAAGAAGCGGTTCTACCGCCTGTCGTCGCGCGGGGAGGCGATGCTGGAACGGCTCGCCGTGGAATGGCGCGGCCTGTCGGCCTCGCTGGAGAAGATGCTGTGAACACCGGGAAAGAGGGAGAGACCGGCATGGACCTGGTCGAACGTTATCTGAAGGCCGTGGCGGCCCAGCTGCCGAAGGAGAGCCGCGACGACATCGTCGCCGAGCTGCGTGACGAGATCATGGGCCGTCTGGAGGCGCTGGAGGCGCGTCTGGGCCGGGCGCCGACCGACGACGAGGCCGAAATCCTGCTGCGCGAGGTCGGTCATCCGCTGAGCGTGGCGGCGCGCTATCGCGCAGGACCGCAGGCGCTGATCGGGCCTGAGCTTTATCCGTGGTGGATGTTCGGGTTGAAGGTCGGGCTGACGGTGATGGCCGCCGTCACCCTGATCGGCTTGGCCGTGCGGGTCCTGGTCGGCGACGTCTATGTGGGCCAGGCGATCGGGCAGGGCATTTCCAGCCTGATCAGCGGCGCGATCACGGTCGTCGGCTTGCTCACCACCGTCGGCTTCGTGCTGGAGCGTCAGTCGAAGAAGCCGGACTTCATCGCCAAATGGCGCGTCAAGGACCTGGGCCTGTTCGAGCTGGGCGGCGACTTCGACGCCGAGCAGTGGGGACAGAAGCTGGCGAACGGAGATTGGTCCGGCCGGAGCATGGGGCAGGCCAAGTCGGGCCGCGCCGTGCGCAAGAGCGCCGAGATGTCGCCCGTGGCGCGTGCGGTGGCGAGCGCCATCGGCTGGACCGTGGTGCTGCTGTGGTGGACGGGTCTTTTGCAGGTGGCGCCGATCCGGCCGGAAGAGCTGGCTGGAGTCGTCGACGGCGTCGATTACGGGCGCATTCTGGCCGACATGGTGCGGGTCGCCTATTGGCCGGTCGCCCTGTTCGCCGCCTGCCGCATCGGCTTCGACCTGATGCGGGCGGCGTCGGGCGGCAACGCGCGGGTCACGGCGCTGGGCGACCTGTCGTTCGGTATCGCCGCCGCCTGGGGCCTGCTGTGGGTCTGGTTCTGGTCGGCGCTGTCGCCGCTGATCTGGGTCGGCAGCATCACCGAGTTCGTGGATCGTACTCGGGTTCTGATCGGCCGCTCCGGCGACGATGTTGGCGGGGTGGCGACGATCCTGATGGTCGTGGTGGTTTGGGCCTTCTCTGCCGAGGTGGTGCGGGTCATCCGCGCGGCGGCGCGTCTGGTCGTCGGTCGATAAAGGCGACGTCCTCTCTTGACGACGTGTAACCTATAGGTGATATGTCACCTCAAGGTTACTTCGGGAGGACGTCGTGAACAAGGATGAAAACGCCGCGGTTCTGCGGGTGCAGTCGAGCCGGCGTCGATACTGGTGGGGCGGCGTCGCCATGCTCGTCATCGGCGCCGCCGCCCTAACGGGCGGCGCGGGCTTCGCGCTCATGCATGGAACCGAGGGCGACCAGGCGACGACGGCGGGCGTGGCGGCGGGCTTCGGCTTCGGGCTGATGATCATCGGGGCCATGATGGCGTGGTGCGGCCGCCCCGGTCAGCCCATCGATGTTGCGGAGAGCCGGGACGGCGCCCGCCGCGAAAAGCTGCAGCGGGAGCGCACCCGACAGCTGGTGCTCTTTCCTCTTGTGCTGCTGCTGTTCATGGCTCAGGCGCATCTGGCCATGCAGCGGGTTCTGGGCGGCGACCACAACCTGGGCGCCTATGTGCAGATCCTGCTGCCGGTTCTGTACGGCTGGCTGATCCCTGTGCTCGTCATGGGCTGGGATTGGAACGCGCAGAAGAACCGCCGTCTGATGGAAGATGAGCTGACCCAGGTTCTACGGGCGCGGTCGATGATCCTGGCCTTCGTCGTGCTGATGGGCGGGGTTACCGTGGCGCTGGGTCTGGGCCTGTGGCGCGCGGACTATGGCGTGCTGGCCCTGCCTTATGTGCTGGCGCTGGGCGGGGCGTCGGCGGGCCTGCGGTTCGCCTGGCTGGATCGCGAGGCCGGTCGCGATGGGTGATCCCAGGCTCGGCTCGCGGCTGAAGGAGGCGCGCACCGCCGCGGGCCTGACTCAGCAGGGGCTGGCCGACAAGGCCAGCGTCTCGCGCAAGACCATCAACACGGTCGAGAACGGCGTCTTCGTGCCCTCGACAGTTCTGGCGCTGGAACTCGCCCGGGCCTTAGATACGACGGTCGAGGCCTTGTTCTTCCTGAGAGACTGATCCGATCCATGTCCGAAAACCGCGAGACATCGTCGGGCGGGCGGCGCATCCTTCGGACATGGATCAGCTGTTGGATCAGGAGGCTTGCTGGCGCGCCGTCGTGGCGCGGGACGCCCGTTTCGACGGGCGTTTCTTCACCGGCGTGACCTCGACCGGCATCTATTGTCGGCCCATCTGCCCGGCGCGGACGCCAAAGCGCGAGAATGTGGTCTTTCACCCCAGCGCCGCAACGGCCGAGGCGGCGGGCTTGCGGGCCTGTCTGCGGTGCCGACCCGAAACAGCGCCGGAAATGGGCGCCTGGCGCGGCACGTCCAACACCGTCAGCCGCGCCTTGGCCCTGATCGAGGCGGGCGCGTTGGATACTGGCGACACGGACGCCTTGGCGACACGGCTGGGCTTGGGCGAGCGACAACTGCGCCGCCTGTTCCGTCAGCATCTGGGCGCGGCCCCGGTCAGCGTGGCCCAGACACGGCGCGTCCTTCTGGCCAAACAGTTGATCCACGAGACCGACCTGTCGATGGCCGAGGTGGCGATGGCGTCGGGTTTCGGCAGCGTCCGGCGCTTCAACGAGACGTTTCAGGCCCTGTATGGTCGCGCGCCGTCGGACTTGCGGCGTCGCAAGGTCGAGGCCGAAGCGGGCGGGGTGATCAAGATCGGTCTGTCCTACCGCCCGCCCTATGACTGGCCCGTCATGATGACGACCTTGGCGACGCGCGGCGTCGCGGGCGAGGCGGTTGTCGATGGCGTCTGGACTCGGCGGCTGCGCTCCGACGTGGATGGCACAGAGGGTGCGGTGACGGTGCGCCCCGCTCAACCGGGCGAAGCGGCGGTTGAGGCGCGGATCGACAATCTGAAAGCCTTGCCGGGCGTGCTGGCGCGGGTGCGGCGCGTGTTCGACCTCGCCGCCGATCCCGAGGCGATCACGCGCGACCTGTCGGCCGATCCCGTTCTGCACGCCGCACTCATGGCCAGGCCGGGGTTGAGACTTGCAGGCGGCTGGATCGACGCCGGCGAGGATGCGCCCAGCGACCGGCTGACGACGCCGGACGCCGCGCTGCTGGCGCGCGCCGAGCGGTGGCGGCCGTGGCGGGCCTATGGCGCACTTTATTGGGGTCTGAGCGAGGAACGGCGAAATGACCAAGCAGCCTGACATGCATCTGAGCCTGGATCGCATCCCGTCCCCGGTAGGGGAGGTGCTGGTCGTCACCGACGCCGACGGCGCGGTGCGGGCCTTGGACTTCAACGACTACGAAGCCCGTCTGCGCCTGCTGCTGCGCCGACACTACGGTGAGGTTGTGCTGACCGAAGGCCGCGCGCCGGAGCCGGTGCGTCGGGCGGTCGAGGCGTGGTTCGGCGGCGACCTGACCGCCTTCGACGCCATCACGGTCCGCACCGGCGGTACGGATTTCCAACGCGCGGTGTGGAAGGCGTTGCGCGACATCCCGACCGGCGAGACGCGCACCTATGGTCAGCTCGCTGCGGCCATCGGCGCGCCCAAGGCCGTCCGCGCCGTGGGTCTGGCCAACGGCGCCAATCCAGTCGGCGTCATTGTGCCCTGCCATCGCGTGATCGGCGCGAACGGGACGCTGACCGGCTATGCGGGCGGACTGGAGCGCAAACGCTGGCTGCTGGCGCATGAAGCGGGCGGCCGGCTGCTTTAGCTTCGAGTGAAGCGCTCAGGCGGCAGGGCGGTGTGGGTGAAGCGGGCCTGACGCACCGCCCCCTTGAAGTAGTTCACGCGGTTGATGCGGCAACCGACCGAGGCGCGGCCTGGCCCTTGCGGCTTGAACGGCACCGGCTGCTCGCCCTGCAGGACCCCGTCGACATAGGCCCGGTACAGGACGCCGTCGAAAGTCTGCGCGACGTGGAACCACTGTCCGCACGGATGGAGCCGCTCGGGGAAGATCAGGGTGTGGTTGTAGCCGGGGCCGCGCGTGAAGGCATCCAGATACCAGCGGTCCCGAACCACGCGGATCTCGAACAGGAATCGCGTCTGCGACGGCGGCTGACCGGCCGGCGCCTCTTCGGCGAGATGAAACCAGCGTTGCTCGAAGGCGCCGCCGTCGGGTCGGAACAGGGCCTCGAAAGTGAAGGTCTCGGCCCCGGCCAACGGATGCTGGTCGATGAACAGGGCGTCGTCCACGCCGTCGAACTGAACCGCTCGGCCAAAGGGACTGTCGATCAGGCCCGGAGCGCCCTCGACGTGGGTTTGGATCCCCCCGATGTCGGTCAGGCGATCGAAGGTCCATACCGTTTGGCGCGGCGACGCAGCCGTCATGGTCGCGCATCCCGGCAGAATCGCAGCCGCGGCGCCTGATGCGCCCAGGGCCATCATGCGGCGGCGGTCCAGCGGCAGGACGTCAGGCATGGTTCATCTCCCGGTGGTTTTGTCGCGCGACACTATGGGATCGGCGGCGTGAGGCAACGGCCTGCGTCCCGGTTCGTTGTCCAGGTCCCTACACACTGGAGTATCGACGATGAAACTTTCCAATGGCGCGCTGGTGGCGGTGGTCGATGGCGAGAAGCTGGCCCTATTCAAGAATACGAACGCTTCGGACATCAAGCTGACGCCGCTGGAAACCCCGGCCATAGCGGATCGGGTGTCGGGTTCGGCCGGCCGCCGATCCAATGAGGCGAACCCCGACAATGACACCCAGGCCGAGGACGGTTTCGCCATGGGCGTCGCCGAGGTGCTGAACAAATGGTCGGTCACCAACAAGATCGACGAACTGCTGGTGATCGCAGCGCCCAAGACGCTGGGCGAGCTGCGCAAGCATTGGCGCAAGGACCTTCAAGCCAAGCTGGTGGGCGAGATCGCCAAGGACCTGACGGGCCATTCCAGCGATCAGATCGCCGCCGCCATCGACAAGGCGTGAAGACAGACGGGCGCTGTGCGTGGCGCCCGTTCCCGGATCAGGCGGCGCGTCTCGACTGCGTCGTCTGACCCAGATCAAAGCGACTGATCAGACCCTCCAGTTCGCCGGCCTCGCTCGTCAGGGCGTGGCTGGCGGCGGTGGATTCCTCGACCATGGCGGCGTTCTGCTGGGTGAACTGGTCCATCTGATTGATCGCCACATTGATCTCGCCGATGCCGACCGACTGTTCGCGCGTCGCGGCGGCGATGGTGCGAACCAGGGCGTTGGCCTCCGCCACCTGGACAGCGATGGCGCTGAGGCTGTCGCGCGTCAGCGACACCTGATCGGATCCGCGCTGCACATTGCTTTGCGACAGGGCGATCAGCGCCTTGATCTCCTTGGCGGCGCTGGCCGACCGTTCGGCCAGGCCCCTCACCTCGGAGGCGACGACGGCGAAGCCGCGTCCGGCTTCCCCGGCCCGGGCGGCCTCGACGCCGGCGTTCAGGGCCAGAAGGCTGGTCTGGAAGGCGATCTCGTCGATGACGCCGACGATCTGATTGATCTGGGTCGAGGACTGCTCGATCTCCGACATGGCGCCGATTGCGTCCTGCACGACGGCCTCGCCCCTGTCCGCCGCCGCCTGAGCGGCCTGAGTGATGTCTCGGGCGCGCTCGGCGTTTTCGGCGCTGCTGCGTACCGTCTGCGTCAGCTCGTCCAGCGCGGCGGCGGTCTGTTCCAGACCGGCGGCCTGCTGCTCGGTGCGGCGCGACAGGCTGTCGGCGGCGGCGGCGATGTCCTGACATCCGCCGCGCATCGACTGGGCCGTGGTCCAGATGCCGGTCATCGTCGTGTGCAACTGATGCAAAGCGGCGTTGTAATCTTCCGGGATGCGACGCGTGTCGGCGGTGAAGCCCGCCTCCGGCATCCGCCAGGCCAGGTCGCCGGCGGCGAGGCGCGACAGACCTTCGCCCAACGTCTCGACGGCGCGCGTTTGCGAGGCGGCGAAAAGCTCCGTCTCCTCGGCGTGCCGGCGACGATCGGTTTCGGCGGCCGCACGTTCTCGCTGCTGCTGGTCGCGCCGCGCCAGACCGTCCGCAAGCTCGAGCCGGAACCCTTCGAGCGCCCGCGCGATCTGGCCCAGTTCGTCGGCCTTGTCCGCACCGGCGACGGGGATGTCATAGCGTCCGTCGCTCATGGTCCGAACATGGGCGGTCAGACGCGCAAGCGGGCGCCGGATCAGACGGTCGCTGGTGATCAGAAGGGCGACGATGATGGCGGCGATGATCAGAACGCCGCCGACCAGAAGCATCAAGGCCAACTGCCGCGCCGGGGCCTCGATCGTCGCGACAGGAATGTCCAGTACGACGGCCCAGGTCGCCTTTTGGCCGGGCAGGATCACAGGCTGGACCAGACGTCGAACCGGCTCGCCGTTCACGCTGACGCCCTCGACCGCCCGGGCCTGACGTTTGGCGATCACGTTGCGCACGATGTCCGCGCCAGCGTCCGCATAGGCTTGGCCTCGCACGGCGGCGTCCGGATGGGCGACCCAGACGCCCTTGTTCGACACCAGGGTGACGCGGCCCGTGCCCAGCGGCTTCATCGCCGCCAAGCGCTGCGACAGGTTGGCCAAGGTGATATCCAGGCCCGCGACGCCGATGATGCGGCCGTTGGCGCGCACCGGATAGGCGACCGAGGTCATCGCGACCTTGCCGCCGCCAATGTTCTCTTCGTACGGCTCGACTACGACCGGCGCGCCGCTGGCCATGGGCTCGGTGTAATAGGCCTGTTCGAAGTCGGAGCCGTCAGCCTCAGGCTCCAGGGAACTCTGACCGTCACGGCGCACCCAGTAGATTGAAAGTCGTCCGTTGACGTTCGAACTGCTCGCCGCATCACCGATGTGGGCGGCGTCGGCGCCGACAGCGTCCGGGGCGGCCATGAACCAGGCGCCCATCACCTGATCGGTGGCTTCGGCGTTCGGCTTGACCAGCGCCATATAGGCGGCGCGGTCGGTCAGCCCCGTCTGTCGGGCGGCGCCCAAGGTCGCGGCCAGGGTTTTGGCGCCCGTGCCGGCCGAGACGATCTCGTTGCGGATCTCTTGCGAGGCTTCTAGCGCAGCGCTTTCGGCGTATCGGCCGGCCATGTCGCGGACGATCGCGCCGGAATAGGCCGTCACGCCGATAGCGGCGACGATCATCAAGGCGCCGATGGCGAGCCCCGCCACGACGGCGAGCTTCAGGGCGATGGACAGGCGATTGAACGAGAACATGACGGGCTCCGTAGGCCTGTACTCATGCGCCGCCGCCCGCAAACGCTCGGTTAAGGGCGTACTACGTAGTTACGCGCCGTCCAGAAACAGGCGGCACGCCGGATTGGCGGTCTCGTCGACGTAGGGGTAGCCCAGATCGGCCAGGGCGGCGGTCAGCTGGGCCTGCTCCTGGGGCGGAACGCTGATGCCCGCCAGCACACGACCGACGTCGTCGCCGTGGTTGCGATAGTGAAACAGCGTCAGGGCCCAGGCGGGCTGGAGGCTGTTCAGGAATCGCAGGAAGGCGCCGGGGCGTTCGGGGAACTGGAAGCGCAGGATGCGTTCGTGGGGCAGGCCGACAGTGCGGCCGCCCACCATGTAGCGGACATGCAGCTTGGCGGTCTCATTGTCGCTCATGTCCTCGACGGCGTAGCCGCCGGTGCGGAGGCGGGCGATCAGATCGTCGCGCTCGTGAGGGCCGTTGCGCAGAGCCACGCCGACGAAGATTTGCGCCTGCCCGTCGCCGGACCAGCGATAGTTGAACTCGGTGACCGAACGACCGTCCAGACTATCCAGGAAGCGGCGGTAGTCGTCGCGGTCGTCCTTCATCGCCACGGCCAGCAGGGCCTCAGCGCCCTCTCCGATCTCGGCCCGTTCGGCGACATGGCGCAAGCGGTCGAAGTTCAGATTGGCGCCCGAGTTGATGGCGATCAGGCTGCCGCTACCTGGATGGGCGGCGGCCCAGGCCTTCAGCCCCGCCAGTGCGACAGCGCCCGAGGGTTCGGCGATGGCGCGGCTGTCGTCGAAGATGTCCTTGATCGCGGCGCAGATCGCATCGGTGTCCACCAGCACGATCTCGTCCAACAGATCCTTGCACAGGCGGAAGGTTTCGGTCCCGGCTCGACGCACGGCGACGCCGTCGGCGAACAGACCGACCTCGTTCAGGGTCACGACCTGACCCGCGTCGATGGCGGACTTCATCGTTGGCGCATCCACCGGCTCGACGCCAATGATCCGGGTCTCCGGACGCAGAAATTTGACGATGGCGGCGACGCCTGCGGCCAGACCCCCGCCGCCAATGGGCACGAAGATGGCTTCGATCGGGTCGGCGTGCTGACGGGCGATCTCGAGCCCCACCGTGCCCTGGCCTGCGATGACGTCGGGGTCGTCGAAGGGGTGGATGAAGGCCGCGCCGGTCCGGCTCTCCAGTTCACGGGCGTGGGCGTAGGCCTCGTCGAAGCTGTCGCCTTGCAGAACCACGTCGCCGCCCAGGGCCCGGACAGCCGCGACCTTGATGCCGGGCGTGGTGGTGGGCATGACGATGGTGGCGGGAATGTCGCGACGTGCGGCCGCCAGGGCCACGCCTTGCGCATGATTGCCGGCCGAGGCGCAGATGACGCCCTTGGACAACTGATCCTCCGACAGGCCGGCGATCTTGTTATAGGCGCCGCGGATCTTGAACGAGAAGACCGGCTGCAAGTCTTCCCGCTTTAGCAGAACGGGCCGCTCGAGCCGGGCCGACAGGCGGCGCAGCGGGTCGAGAGGCGTTTCCTCCGCCACATCATAGACGCGGGCGGTGAGGATGCGGCGGATGGTGTCCTGCATGGAAATGTCGTGAATAGGCGCTTAAAGGCAAAGAAGTAGGCTGCCGTCTAGGCGATATCCGCACTGTTGGGAACGGTTTTTGCACATCGCAGTCGTCGGTGAGTTGCGGAAATAGGAATGCATTTCCTCTTGCACAGCGCCCGCATCGGCCTACATTGCGCCTGCTTATGCTAAATGTGAGCATAAGGGTATGGAGATGATCATGGCTGACGGCGCCTTTGGTCTGACGAAAGAGTTGGAGCGGGAAACCGCCGGGGTGTGGGCCAAGGTCAAGGACCACGTCACGCCGCTGGAATGGCCTGCGCAGGCGCGGCTGATCAGCGAGATCAACCGGCTGAAGCGCGAGCGCGACGCCGTGATCCTGGCCCATAACTATATGACGCCCGAGATCTTCCACGGGGTCGGCGACTATGTCGGCGACAGCCTGGGGCTGGCCAAGGAGGCCGCGCGGTCGGATGCGAGGGTGATCGTCCAAGCGGGCGTTCACTTCATGGCCGAGACGTCCAAGATTCTGTCGCCGGAAAAGACCGTGCTGATCCCCGACCTGCGCGCCGGGTGCTCGCTGGCGTCCTCCATCACCGGAGCGGATGTGCGGCTGATCAAGCAGCGCTATCCGGGTCTGCCGGTCGTGACTTACGTAAACACCACCGCCGATGTGAAGGCCGAGACCGACATCTGCTGCACCAGCGCCAACGCCGTTCAGGTGGTGGAATGGGCGGCGAAGGAATGGGGCGTGGACCGCGTCATCCTGATCCCCGACGAGTTCCTGGCGCGCAACGTCGCGGCCCAGACGACAGTCGGCATCATCGCCTGGAAAGGCCGTTGCGAGGTGCATGAGCGGTTCACGGTGGACGATATCGCCGAGATGCGCGCCGCCTATCCGGGCGCGGAAATCCTGGCGCACCCCGAATGCCCGGAAGATGTGCTGGCGGCGGCGGACTTCGCCGGATCGACGGCGGCGATGACCGACTATGTCGAGGCGCGCCGGACCAGACAGGTGGTGATGATCACCGAATGTTCGATGGCCTCGAACGTGGCCGGCGACGTGCCGGGCGTGCAGTTCATCGGCCCGTGCAACCTGTGCCCGCACATGAAGCGGATCACGCTGCAGAACATCCACGACTGCCTGCTGAACATGCAGTTCGAGGTCACGGTGCCGGCCGACATGATCGAGCGTGGACGCCTGGCGGTGCAGCGAATGATCGACCTGCCGCCGCCCGCCATTCCCGCGCGCTACGACCTGGTCAAGGCGCGCCACCACGTCGATGTGGAGCTGATCTGAGCGTGACGCGGCGATCGGTCCCGGCGACGGGGCGGATCCTTGCGCCCATCTGGACGCCATGAGCAACACAGACACGACAGATCAGACGCCTGACCGTACTCTTGGCCGCACGCCGGGACCGTGGGACGCCAGGCCTGAAACGACACGGGCGCGTGAGACTGCGCCGGCGCCCGCAGCCGAAGCGCCGATCGATAAGGACCAGAGCCTGGTCTGGGCGATACTGTCCACGGCGCTGATGGGCGGCTTCCTGTGGTGGATCACGGGCAGCGCCATCGTGGCGGGCGCGGTGCTGATCGGCCTGTTCGTCCATGAGGCGGGCCACGCCCTGGCGATGAACAAGCTCGGCATGGGGCCGGCCCGCATCTACATCATCCCGTTCCTCGGCGGCCTGGCCAAGGCGCGGCGTGAGCCGAAGAGCGAGTGGGACGGGGTTCTGGTGTCGTTGGCCGGACCGGCGTTCGGCCTGCTGGCGATGATTCCCTTCGTCGGGGTCTGGATGGTTCTGGGGCAGGGCGAATGGCTGATGGGCGCCTTCTTCATCGCCATGCTCAATCTGGTGAACCTCGTGCCGGCGCCGCCTCTGGATGGATCCAAGGCTCTAGGGCCGATCCTAACGCGTGTGCATCCGCGTCTGGAGCAGATCGTGCTGCTGGTCATCGGTGTCGCGGTGGTCTGGTGGGGGCTGACGACCGGGCGGTTCATCCTGGCCGCCTTCCTGGCCCTGTCGGTGTTTAGTCATCTGAAGCGCGGCGTCTGGCGTGCGGCCTGGGGCACGCTGAGCTGGTCCGAGGCGGGCAAGAGCCTGGCCCTCTATCTGCTGACCCTGGCGGTGTGCGCGGCGGCGGCCGTCGGCGCCCTAATGCCGATGACCGCGGGCGATCCGTCCGGCGCAGTGCAGTTGGGCCTCAACTACCTGGGCTTTGGACGATGAACCGAACGCGGCATGACGGACCTCTGATCGTCGGGGCGGGCCTGGCGGGGCTGTCGGCCGCGCTGGAGTCGGCGAAGGCTGGGGCCAAGGTTCTGGTCGTGACGCCCGAGCCTTTGCTGAACGCCTGTTCGTCCGCCTGGGCGCAGGGCGGGATGGCGGCGGCGCTAACAGGACAGGACTCGGCCGCATTGCACGCCAGGGATACCGAGGCGGCGGGCGCAGGTCTGGTCGAGCCGGTCGCGGCGCGCGCCCTGACCGACGCCGGGCGCGAGACGGTCGAGTGGCTGGCGGCCCTGGGCGCGCCGTTCGACCGGAATGCGGACGGCGGCTTCGTCGTCAGCCTGGAGGCGGCCCATTCCGTTCCCCGCGTGGCCCGGGTCGGCGGCGACGGGGCGGGCCGGGCCATCCTGTCGGCCGTCGTTGCGGCGGTGCGGGCCGAAAAGTTGATCGAGGTCTGGGACGACGCGCGGCTGAAGGCCCTGTCGCAGGACGCCCACGGCCGAGTGGTCGGGGCGGTGGTCGTGCGCGGCGACCGCCTGGTCGAGATCACGGCGACGGCGGTGGTGCTGGCCACGGGCGGGGCGGGCGGTCTGTTCGCAGCGACCACGACCCCGGCGGCGTTGAAGGGCGAGGGGATGGCCCTGGCCGCGCGCGCCGGCGCGGAAATCCTCGATCCCGAGTTCGTGCAGTTTCACCCCACGGCTATCGACGTTGGACTGGACCCCGCGCCGCTGGCGACCGAGGCTTTGCGGGGTGAGGGCGCGCGACTGATCGATGGTCAGGGGCGCTTTCTATTGGGCGAGGCGGACGACGCCGATCTGAAACCGCGCGACGTGGTGGCGCGCGCAGTTCATGCGGCGTGCGCCGACGGGCGAGGAGCCTTTCTGGATGCACGCACGGCGATCGGGGACGAGTTTCCTCATGCGTTTCCCGCCGTCTTCGGTGCCTGTATGCGCGCCGGTCTGGACCCGCGCGTCAGCCCGATCCCGGTGATGGCGGCATGCCACTATCACATGGGCGGGATCGCCGCCGATGCCGACGGCCGCACGACGGTCGCGGGCCTTTATGCGGTCGGAGAGTGCGCGGTGACCGGCGTCCACGGCGCCAACCGGCTTGCGTCCAACTCCCTGCTGGAAGCGGCAGCCTTCGGTCGACGCGCGGGCCGGTCGGCGGCCCAGGAAGTCGGCGGCGGCCGCCCCTTGGCGGCTGACATCTCGCCCGACCTGCCGGATGCGGCGATGGCCGAACTGCGGACCGCCATGACGGCTCATGCGGGTGTCGTGCGTGATGCGCAGGGACTGCAGACCCTGATCGCCCTTATCGACCGGCTGGAGAGCCGGCACGGGCCGGCGGCCGTCCTGTTGGCGGCGAGGCTGATCGCCAAGGCGGCTTTGGACCGGCGCGAGAGCCGGGGCGGGCACTACCGGTCGGACTATCCGCAGACGGATGGGGCGGCGGTGCATACGCGAGTGCGGATTCCCCACCCGGCGGCGCTGGAGGCGGCGGAATGAGACGACTTCCAGAAGTTCTGATCGAGCCTGTCGTGCGGCTGGCGCTGACCGAGGATCTGGGTCGAGCCGGCGATGTGACCGCCATGGCCTGCATCCCAGAGGGTGCGTGGATGAAGGCGGCCTTTGCAGCCAGGAAGCCCGGTGTTCTGGCGGGCATCGACTGCGTGCGTCTGGCCGTTCTGGCCATGGACCCCAGGGCATCGGTCGATTTGAGATTGAGAGACGGCGACGCCTTTGACGCGGGCGCCGTGCTGGCTGTTGTCGAGGCCGACGCGCGCGCCTTCCTCTCGGCCGAGCGAACGGCGCTCAATCTGGTCGGACGGCTCAGCGGCGTGGCGACCTTGACGCGCACCTATGTCGAGGCCGTCGCCGGGACGAATGCGCGGATCGCGGACACGAGGAAGACCACGCCGGGGCTGCGCGCGCTGGAGAAGCACGCCGTGGCCTGCGGCGGCGGGATTAATCATCGCTTCGGTCTGGATGACGCCATCCTGATCAAGGACAATCACGTCGCCGTCTGCGGCGGGGTCGCCGAGGCGGTGCGCCGGGCCAGGGCCTTTGCGCCGCATCTGATGAAGGTGGAGGTCGAGGTCGATGGGCTGGATCAGCTGGACGCCGTATTGGCCCTGATCGAAGAGGGCGCGGCGCCCGATGTCATCATGCTGGACAACTTCAGCCTCGACGACCTGCGCGCCGCCGTTGCGCGCGTCGCAGGGCGGATCGTGCTGGAGGCTTCGGGCGGGGTCGATCTGACAGCGGTGCGCGGCATCGCCGAAACGGGCGTGGACGTCATCTCGGTGGGCGCCCTGACCCATTCGGCGCCGGTTCTCGATATTGGCCTGGACGCGCTCTGACCGCTTGCAGGCCTCCGCCGATCAAGCGGGGCTGGAGGCCGTCTCGGCGACGTCGGTCTTGGCCGGCGTGTCGTTCGCCCGTGCGGGGCGGGAAGCCGGCTGGGACGCGGCGGCGCGTGTGGCGGCAGGCGAAGACGTCGTCGACTGGGCCGCCGGCGCGGGCAGGGCGCGACCTTCCTGCGCGAGCACCATCGAATAGGCGACCGCCTGTCCGGCCTGACGCGCGGTCTCGACCGGGTTCAGGCCGGCCTGGATCAGGCGCGGCTGGTCCGCCGGCGCCGCGCGACGGGCGGCATAGGTGAAGGTGCCGCCGCTGCTCGAACGGCCGCCGAAGCGATAGAACAGATGGCTGCCGACCTGGCTGACCTGCACCAGCGACGAACGCCAGCCCGGCGTCACGGCGGTGGTGTGGAAATGGGTCGCATTGCCGACGCGCGAGAAGACCGACCCCGACATGGCGTTCGAGGCCACGGTCCTGGCGCGGTTCCAGGCGGCCTGATTGACCCGGCCGCGCATCGCGCCGGAGCAGGTGAAGGAGAACTGGCAACCGGTGCTGCGCGCCGCGCCCTGGAAGACGACGCCGCAGACGGTCTTGGGGAAGGCGGGGTGGCGCACGCGGTTCAGGACCACCTGAGCCACGGCCTTCATGCCGTCGGCGCCTTCGCCACGGGCTTCGTAATAGACGGCCTGGGTCAGGCAATCGAGATCGCGGCTGGCGTCCAGGGCGTTGGCCACGCGGAAGGCGGGCGCGGCGGTCGGTGCGGTCAGGCTGGCGCGGCGAAGATTGGGATCGCCCGGCGCGCGGAGTTGTTCGAGACGAGCGGCCAGCAGTTCGGCCTGTCGATCGCGCTGGGCCGAGCCCGCGCTGGTGTAGGGATCATGACGGCGCGCGATGGTCAGGGCGCTGGCGTCGAGGCCGCCGGCGGCGGCGGCAAGGGCTTCTTCCGTGAAACCGGCGGCGGTGGCGCCCTGAATCCGTTCGGCCTGGGCGCGCAGCGTCGTCGCGCGCGCCGTCGTGCCGCCCAGATAGGCGCATCCGATCGCCAGTCCCAACAGACCGCCAAAGGCTGCAGCCGCCGTCATGGGCTTGATCTTGGCCACACGATCGGCGCGCAAAATGGCGCGCGTCTGCGAGGAATGCGACAACGAGGTAGTCCTGTTCAGCAGGGCGAGAAACGCGGCCCCCGGGGTAGTCTTGCCGGCAAGGCGACCCATTGCGGTCGCGGTCCAGCCTGCAAATTCCGGCGCTCGGCTCACTGGCCCGGGCGTCGAGGACGGGCCTTTAGCCAGCCTTTTATGGCCTCAATGTGTTCGATTCGCAATCCTATGGTTAACGCGTCGATTTCGGTGGGCATTTTTTAGTCTCGGCGCCCTGTGTGGCTGCAAACCGGCAAGGTCGGATAAATCTATCGCTTGAATACTGTATCCGACTACAGTGAGACTTGTTATCTGTAGATATGTTGCAGCGCGACAGACTAAAACGTACATATCAAATCTGTTTAGAAATGTGGCCTGGAGTGTCCACGCAACTAGAACCCAAGCCAGGAACCGCTGTGCGGCGTTTGCGTTGAAGCGTGGCCTTTGGAGAGAAGCCCATGACAAAAATCATAACCCTGACCGCAGCCGCTGCGGCGGCGCTCGCCCTGTCCGCCTGCGGCACCACCATCGAGCAGAAGGCCGCCAGCGGCGCCATCGCCGGCGCGGTCGTCGGCGGGCCGGTCGGGGCCGCCGTTGGCGGCGCGGCCGGAACGGCTGTCGGTCAGGCGCAAAAGCCGAACTAAGACCGCCTTGATCGACGCACGCTCTTATCGCCGCGCTTGCGATACGGGCCGCGTCGCTTATCTGATTGAGGTGTTGCGGCCGCGCCGCCGCGACGCTTCAAATGACGCATCAGGCCGATTTGCGGGCTGCGAACCTTGATTTTCGCGCGCTTATCGGCTTTGTGCGCCCCGCTTCGGGCCGTGCGTGGCGCAGCCTGACCCCCGACGACCGCCCTGGTCGCTCACAAGGAACCCTGACGCTTTCGCATGAAAGATCTGAAGACCGGATTCTCCGACCGCATTACCGCCCAGCAAGAGGCCAAGAAGGCCCTGCTCGCCAAATTCAAGCCCAAGGCCGCCGCGCCCGATCCCGAGTTCGAGCTGCTGGCCGAAAAGCGCGCCGCCGAAAAGGAAGCCCTGCGTCAACAGCACGAACTGGCCAAGGCCGAGCTGCGTCGCGAGAAGGCTGAAAAGGAAGCCGCGCGTCTGGCCGCCGAACTCGCCGCCCAGGAAGAGATCGACGCCGAGAAGCGCGCCGACCGCAAGGCGCGCAAGCAACTGACCAAGGAAGAGCAGAAGGCCAAGCGCGACGCACGCTACGCCGCCCGCAAGGCCCGCCGCTAAATCCAGCTGCAGCTCCAGACAGATCGACGCGTCGCATCGCTGCGGCGCGTTTTTCTTTGGCTGTCAGATCGCCGGAGCAGCGCTTAGGCGTTCCAGCAGGGCGCGCAACTGGTCCGACGAATAGGGTTTTCTCAGCAGCGGCCAGACCGTGTCGGCCAGCACCGCATCCACGTCTTCGCCGACGTAGCCCGAGGTCAGGGCGATCCGCAGATCCGGCCAGCGCGCCGCCGCCTCGCGCGCCAGTTCGATCCCGCTCATGCCGCCGGGCATCACCACGTCGGTCAGCATCAGATCGAAGTCGTCGGCCTGAAGGAACTTCAACGCATCGTCGCCCGTCTCGGCCCAGTCGACCTCCAGCCCGAAGCCTTCCAGGATTTCCAGCGCGATGGCGGCCACGCCCGCGTCGTCCTCGACCAGCAACATCCGCCCGCCCTCGACCAAGCCGGCGCCATCCGCGGCGACCAGGCTCGACGTCACTGCGGCGTCTTCCGCCGACAGCGGGGCCAGGAAGATGCAGATTTCGGCCCCGCGCCCCGGCTCGGAGATGATCTGGACCCCACCGCCCGACTGCCGCGCGAACCCATAGACCTGGCTCAAGCCCAGGCCCGTCCCCTTGCCGACGCCCTTGGTGGTGAAGAAGGGTTCGAACACCCGGTCGCGGATGTCCGGCGACATGCCTTCGCCGTTGTCGGCGACGCTGACGCAGACATAGTCGCCGGCCGACAGTTCGGCGATCTGTCCGGCTTCGACGGTGCAGGCCCGCGTCTGCACGGTGATGCGGGCCTGGCGGCCCTTGGCCCCGGTCACATCGCCCAAGGCGTCACGCGCATTGACGATCAGGTTCAGCAACGCGGCTTCGAACTGGGCCGGATCGACATTGGCGGGCGCGCCGCCGCGCTTCAGCTTGACCTTGAAGTCCACGGCCTCGCCGACGGCCCGACGCAGCAGCGGTTCGCTCTCGCGGATAAGGGCGTTGAGATCGATCGGCTCGGGCCGCAGCGCCTGACGACGCGAGAAGGCCAGCAACTGATGCGTCAGGCTCTCACCTCGTCGCGCCGCCGCCAGCGCCGCTTCGCCCAGCTTCTTGCGCTTGGCCGCATCCTCGCTGCGCAGGATGATGTCCAACGCCCCGATCACGACGGTCAGCAGATTGTTGAAGTCGTGCGCGACCCCGCCGGTCAGCCGCCCCACCGCCTCCATCCGCTGGGCGTGGACCAGTTGCGCCTCGGCCTGGGCCTTTTCGACCAGGGCCTCGTCGACCCGTTCTTCCAGCAGTTCATTGATGCGTTTCAGATCGTCTTCGGCCCGCTTCGCGTCGGTCACATCCAGACAGGCGCCCACATAACCCTGGAATAGGCCCGAGGCGTCGAAACGCGGCACGCCTTCGGTTCGCAGCCAGCGCGGGCCGAGCGTCGGGTGGTTGATCCGCGTCAGCGCCTCGAACCGATCCCGGGCCTCGAAGGCGCGCATGAAGGCGGCGGCGAACACGCCTTCGTCATCCGGGTGGATCAGGCGTCGCCAGCTGTCGGGCAGATGCGCGTCCGCCTCGACGCCGAAGAAGGTGCGGTAGCGCCTGTTGGCGAACACCATCTGGGCGGCATCGTCGCTCATCCAGATCAGGGCGGGCGCGCTGTCGGCGACGGTGCGGAAGCGGTTCTCGGATTCCTCCAGTCGCGCCTGGGCCGTGCGCATGTCCGTCACGTCGAACGCCACGCCCACGAAGCCGACGACCTCCTGACCCGCCAGCCGGGGTCGGGAGAAGGACTTCAGCCAGCGCCATTCGCCATCGTGGCGGCGATAGCGCGCCTCCATCGAAAAGGGCTCGCGCGTCGCCTCGCCGCTCAGCGATTCCGCCAGGATCCGCGCCTGATCCTCGGGATGCAGCGCGCTGCGCCAATCCAGGTTAAGGACGGTCTGATAGTCCGAGCCATGGAAATCGACATAGGCGCGGTTCACGAAGGCGCGCGTGCGATCCTGTTTGGTGACCCAGATCAGCACCGGCGCGGTGTCGGCGATGGCGCGGAACCGCTGTTCGCTCTCACGGGTCTCGTTTTCCGCGCGGGCGCGTTCGACCTCGGCCCAGGTGCGCGCGGCGACTTCCTCGACAAGGCTGACCTCGGCCTCGGTCCAGTCGCGCGGCGTCGCCGAATGGACATAGAGGAAAGCGCGCAGGCGTCCGGTGCGGATCAGCGGTGCGCGCACCAGGGCGCGGGTCTGGATGGCGTCGAAGGCGTCGGCGACCGCAGCCGTGCGAGGGTCCTCGCGCACATCTGAAATCTGGATGGTGCGGCCTGCGTTCAGGTCCGCGATCAGATCTTCGCCAAAGGCGTTCAGGCTGAACTGACCCTGAGCGCTTTCGACGCCGGCGGTCCAGTCGCGGCTCATAGACACGACGCCCGCCGCCTGATCCACCTCGCCGTAGCCCACCCGGTCGACATCCAGCAGGGCGCCGAGCGTGCTCTCCACATCGGCCATGATGTCTTCGGGATCGGTCAGGTCGCGCAGTCGGTCGCTGAGATCCAGCAGGAAGGCCTGACGTCGGGCGGCGCGCGCCGCCGCATCCAGCGCCTCACGGGTTTCGGTCACGTCGAACGAAATGCCGGCATAGCCGACGAAGGCGCCTTGGCCATCGAAGCGTGGACGGACGACGGCCCGCATCCAGCGCCAGACGCCATCCTGTCCCTGAACGCGCGCCTCCATCTGGAACGGTTTGCGATCAGCCGCGCCGGCCTTCTCGGCCGCCTTTACGGTTTCCAGATCGTCGGGGTGCACGGCTGTCTTCCAGCCGCCTTCGCGCAACGCCTCGATGTCCAGCCCGTGCAGGGTGAAGACGGCGGCGTTGACGAACTCGAACTCGCCCTTGGCGTCCAGCAGCCAGATCGGCGAGGGGGCGGTATCGGCCAGTTCGCGGAATCGGGTCTCGCTTTCGCTCAGCCGCGACAGGGCCTTGCGCAGCGATGCCCCCACCGCCGCGATGAACAGGCCGACGAGAACGAAGTTCCAGGTCGCCGCACCGCCGATGGCGTCAAGCACGCCATCGCGACCGGTGGCCGTCAGCGCGACGATCGCCCAGCCGCCGCTGGTGCAGACCGCAAGCGCCGCCAGGGCGCCGGTCCAGCCGGCCGCCAGCGCCGCCAAGGTCACCGCCGGCAACAGGATGGTGAAGCCGGTCACCTCGCCATACAGCGGCGACGCTGCCGCCCGAATCGCCAGACCCGCGAGAGCGATGCCGATCCCGATCAAAAGGCGATGCGTCGGCGAGGCCGTCGATAAGCGCGCCAGGCCGATCAGCCAGCGATCCATGACCGCGATCCGCCGTTTCGATCCGCCTGCGCTCATATCGTCGGTTCGCCCCACCAGCGACGCGTTTGCCTCGCTGGAACATAGTTTTACACCTTGCGCTTGGGGCGACCACCCCTGACGCGCAGGGGGTTTGATAACGGCGGTCGTCGTGACGCCGGAAAATGGCCTATAAGTCGGACTAGACGCGCGATCTCAGCGAAAGGCCGGTGCGCCGATCGCGGCTATTGGACCCTGAATGACCCGGTTGCCCTGGAAGACGATGTGGAAGGCGCTGCGGCGTTCGGCGGCGGCCTTGCCCGCAGCCGGCGCGGTGCTGGGCGTCGCCATGGCGGCGGGGTCCAGCGTGCGGCCCGATATGGATCGAACCGCTGAGGCGGTCTCGCGCATCACCGGGGGCGACCTGGGCGCGGGCGGTCTGGCGGCGATCAAGGGGCGTCTGACGCCGTCGCAACTGGCCTTGGCGATGCGGCACGATCCGAACCAGCTGCAACCGGCCCTCTATGGGCTGACGCCGGGCTGGGAAAGCCTGACCTTGGCTGGCAAGCCGGGACTGGAACCGGGCAAGAGCGGCCTTGAGGCCCAGCGGCTGAATGCCGCCATGGCGCCGGCGTCCGGCGCGCTGCGTCCCGCCTTGCCGTTCGTGTTCAAGGGCAGCGCCGAGGATCGCAGGCGGGCTTTGCGCTGCCTGACCCAGGCGGTTTATTACGAAGCGGCGCTGGAGCCGGACAACGGCCAGGCGGGCGTGGCGCAGGTGGTCCTGAACCGCGTGCGCGATCCGAACTACGCCAACACCGTCTGCGGCGTGGTGTTCGAAGGCGCCGAACGCGTCACTGGCTGTCAGTTCAGCTTCACCTGCGACGGCTCGCTGGGCCAAGCGCCCGTCGGCTGGGCGTGGGACCGGGCGCGCAAGGTGGCGGAGCGCGCGCTGAACGGCGCCGTGGCTCAGGACGTCGGTACGGCCACCCACTATCACGCGGACTATGTGCATCCCTGGTGGGCGCCGACGGTGGCCAAGGTGACGCAGATCGGCGCGCACATCTTCTATCGTTGGAAAGGCGTCTATGGCGAAACGGCCGCCTTCCGCAAAACCTACAATGGGCGCGAGCCGGCCATCGACGAGGCGCGCTTCTCGCGTCCGCGGATGACGATCGCGGCAGGCTCGGCAACCGGCGGCGCCGATCCCGATGCGCCGGTCAAGGACGCGCCGTTGAAGACGGTCGAGATCGATGGCCAGCAGCGGGTCGTCGGCGTGGTCAGCCTGGGCGGTCGTCGCCTTCCGACGCGTGACGAAGTCGCCGCCATCAACGCGCGCTTGAACGCCCTGGAGCGGCCCGCAGCCGCCACAAAGCCGGCCGCCCCGGCGCCCGCAGGCGTCACGACAATGGATGTGGAGGAAGTCGGTCGCCCCGCGAACTGACATCCAGCATTGCAACGCTTCGTCACTCCGAGCATTGATGTCGATGGCCGGGCCTGACCGGCTCCGCGAGGACGCCTGCTTGACCCACCCCGAAGTCGATTGTCCGAGGTGGGACGAAGCCGACCGTCTGAAAGCCCTCACGAGCTACGGCGTGCTGGACACGACGCCTGAAGGGTCGTTCGATGATCTGGCGTCTCTCGCTGCGCGCATCTGCGAAGCGCCGATGGCCGCCGTCAGTCTGGTCGATTCCCAGCGTCAGTGGTTCAAGTCCGAGGTCGGTCTGGGCGTGCGCGAAACGCCGCGCCCGCTGTCGTTCTGCGCCCACGCCATGCTGGGCGACGACGTCATGGTCATCCCCGACGCGATGCAGGATGACCGCTTCATCGACAATGATCTGGTGGCGGGCCCGCCGCACATCCGCTTCTATGCCGGCTATCCGCTGAGGACGCCCGACGGCGTGCCGCTGGGCGCCCTATGCGTTCTGGATGACAAGTCGCGCCCGCAAGGTCTGACCGAGCTTCAGCTGATGGCGCTCAAGACCCTGGCGCATCAGGTGATGACGCAACTGGAGCTGCGTCGCGCCCTGTTGGACCGGGACCTCAGCGACCGCACCGCGCGGCTGGCGATAGAGGCCTCGGCCTATGTCGGGGCCTGGGACTGGGACATTCCCCAGAACCGCGTGATCGCCGACGAACGCTTTGCTCGCATGTATGGCGTGGATCCCGAAGCGGCGCGCGAGGGCGCGGCCATCGAGGTTTTCACCAGCAACGTCCATCCCGACGACGCCCAGCGCGTCGCCGACGAGATCGACCGGGCCATGACGGGCGACGGCGCCTTCGTCAGCGAATATCGTCTGGGCCAGGGCGATGACGTGCGTTGGGTCCTGGCGCGCGGTCAGGTCTATTTCGACACGGAGGGCAAGCCGATCCGCTTCCCCGGCGTCGCGGTGGACATCACCGAACGCAAGACCATCGAGACGGATTTGGCCGAAACCGCTCGTGCTCTCAGTGAAAGCGAGACCCGGTTTCGGGTTTTGGCCGACGCCATGCCGCAGATGGTATGGTCCACCCAGCCCGACGGTTTCCACGATTACTACAACGCGCGTTGGTATGAGTTCACCGGCGTACCGGTCGGCTCCACGGACGGCGAAGGTTGGAACGATATGTTCCACAAGGACGATCAGGAGCGGGCTTGGACAGCCTGGCGTCACTCGCTTGAGACGGGCGAGCCCTACGAAATCGAATACCGCCTGAAGCATAATAGCGGCGTCTATCGCTGGACGCTGGGACGTGCGGTGGCGATCCGTGACGAAGACGGGCAGATCACGCGGTGGTTCGGCACCTGCACCGATATCGACGAGTTGAAGCGGCTGGAGCAGGGGCGCGAGCTGGTCAGCCAGGAGCTGAGCCACCGGATCAAGAACATCTTCGCCGTGGTCACCGCTCTGGTCGCCTTGTCGGCGCGCCAGTATCCGGAGGCCAAGGCGTTTGCGGCCTCGCTGCGCACACGCATCGCCGCCCTGGCCCGGGCGCATGAGTTCGTGCGGCCGCATACCGAGACGTCCAAGACCACGATCGGTGCGACGACGCTGCATTCCTTCCTGTCCGACCTGTTCAAGGCCTATGCGGACGAGACGGGCGGCGCGCGCGTCGTCATCCGGGGCGAGGACGCCGTTTTCGACGACCAGGCGGCGACTTCAGTGGCTCTGCTGTTTCATGAGCTGGCGACCAACGCCGCCAAATACGGCGCCCTGTCCGAGCGCGGAGGCGTCGTGACGCTCGACACAGAGCGACAGGAGGATCGCTTCGTCCTGACCTGGTCGGAAACGGGCGGTCCGGTTATCCAGGGCACGCCGCAGCGCACCGGCTTCGGATCGTCCCTGGCCAGTCTGTCGGTCGAGGGACAGCTGGGCGGTCGGTTGTCGCGCGAATGGCGACCCGAGGGCCTTCAGGTCATCGTGGATCTGCCGGCGACGGCCTTGTCCAGGCGGCGCGCGGCGGGCGGATATTCAAATTAGTCCTCTATTGAAACCTATCCCTCACACTGACGTTACGTACGTTCCCGAACCCCCGACCGAGCCATGACTGCGCGTATCCTCATCATCGAAGACGAAGCTCTCGTTGCGATGGAGCTCAGGTTCGTCCTGGAAGATCTCGGTCACGAGGTTCTGGGCGTCGCCGCGACCGCACAGGCCGCGCGCGATCTGGTGCGCGAGAACGACGTCGATCTGGCGTTGGTTGATATCCACCTCTCCGATGGTCCTACCGGGATCAACCTGGGTCGGGAACTGGGCCAGGATATGGGCGTCTCCGTCCTGTTCATGACGGCCAATCCCGGCATGGTGCGCGAGGGTGTGGCCGGCACCATCGGCGTCCTGTCCAAACCGACAGACGAACATGCGGTGCAGACGGCTGTGGACTACGCGCTGCGTCGGCGTCAGGGCCAACCGGTCGATTACGCGCCTCCGGGTCTTCAACTCTTCGGCTAACCGCCGCCGAGGCGGTTGCGGTCGCAGTGATGCGGCATATGTCGAGGGCTCCCTGCAAGGAGACCTCCCCATGACGACCCTTTCCAAACGCAAGCTCGGCTCGAGCGGCCTGGATATCGCCCCACTGGTGTTCGGCGGCAACGTCTTTGGCTGGACGGCGGATGAGGCGACGTCATTCGCCCTGCTGGACGCCTTCGTCGAGGCCGGCTTTGACGCCATCGATACCGCCGACGCCTATTCGCGCTGGGTACCGGGCCATTCCGGCGGCGAAAGCGAGACGATCATCGGCAAGTGGCTGAAGGCGCGCGGTCGGCGCGACGACGTCAAAATCCTGACCAAGGTCGGATCGGACATGGGGCAGGGCCACAACGACCTGTCGCCGGCCTGGATCGAGACGGCGGTCGAGGCGTCGCTGCGTCGGCTCCAGACCGACTATATCGACCTGTATCAAACCCACTGGCCCGATCCGAAGACGCCGCAGGAGGAGACGCTGCGCGCGCTGGACAAGCTGGTGCAGGCCGGCAAGGTGCGCGCCATCGGCACGTCCAACCATTCGGTCGAGCAGGTGTCCGAGGCTTTGGACATCTCGCAGCGCGAGGGGCTGGCCGCCTATGCGACGATCCAGCCGCACTACAACCTCTACAGCCGCGACACCTTCGAGGGCGGATTGCAGGACTTGGCCGTCCAGAAGGGCCTGGGCGTCATCACCTATTTCAGCCTGGAGAGCGGCTTCCTGACCGGCAAATACACGACCGTCGATCAGATCGCCGGGACCAAGCGCGAGGGAATGCTGAAGGACAAGTTCGACGAGCGCGGCGTACGTATTCTGGCTGTCCTGGACGCCGTGGCGCAGAAGAACGAGGCCACGTCCGCCCAGGTCGCCTTGGCCTGGCTGCTGGCCCAGCCGGGCGTGACGGCCCCGATCGTCAGCGCCACCTCGACCGAACAACTGGCCGACACGCTGAAGGCGGCGACGCTTAAGCTGTCAGATGAGAATCTGGCGGAACTGACGGAGGCCTCGGCCTACTGATCGCGCAAGATCGGGGTCACCAGACCCCGATCTTCTCCGCCTCGGCGTGGCTGATGGGGTGGTGCGCCTTGGCGTGGTCCTCTTCGGCGAGGAAGCGGCTGACTTCCAGTGCGGCCATGCAGCCCATGCCGGCGGCGGTCACCGCCTGGCGATAGACGTCGTCCGTCACGTCGCCGGCGGCCCAGACGCCTTCGATCTCGGTCGAGGCCGTGCCGGGCTTCACCCGCAGATAGCCGCCGGCGTTCGTCTCCAGCTGGCCCTTGAACAGTTCCGACGACGGGGCGTGGCCGATGGCGATAAAGACGCCGTCGGCGGGGATTTCCCGGGTCGAGCCGTCCTGCACGTTCTTGAGCCGAACGCCGGTGACGTTCTTGGCCATGCCGTCCACCACGCCGACGATCTCCTCGATCGCCGAGTTCCAGATCACCTCGACCTTCGGGTGGGCGAACAGCCGGTCCTGCAGGATCTTCTCGGCGCGGAACTCGTCGCGGCGGTGAACGACCGTGACCTTGGAGGCGAAGTTGGTCAGGAACAGCGCCTCTTCGACGGCGGTGTTGCCGCCGCCGACGACCACGACTTCCTTGCCGCGATAGAAGAAGCCGTCGCAGGTCGCGCAGGCCGAGACGCCGAAGCCCTGATAGGCGGCCTCGCTCTCAAGCCCCAGCCATTTGGCCTGGGCGCCGGTGGAGATGATCACCGTCTCGGCCAGCATTTCCTCGCCGCTGTCCAGCGTCAGCCGGAACGGGCGTTGCGACAGGTCGGCGGAAACCACGATGTCGTGGATGACCTCGGTCCCGACATGCAGGGCCTGGGCCTGCATCTGCTCCATCAGCCACGGGCCCTGGATGGTGTCGGCGAAGCCGGGATAGTTCTCGACATCGGTGGTTATGGTCAGCTGACCGCCGGGCTGGATGCCGGCGATGACGACGGGGTTCAGCGAGGCGCGGGCGGCGTAGATGGCGGCGGTCCAGCCGGCGGGGCCGGAGCCGATGATGGCGACGCGAACGGTACGAGCTTGGGTCATGGCTCCTATTTAGGCGGTGATTCCCGTTTGCGCGATGCTAGTCTCATCGGACCACGAGGGAGATGGGGATGACGAACAAGAGCGTGGCCTTCCTGCCGATCGGGATCGGTCTGGGCCTGTCGATCGGCGTGGCGCTGGGCGTCGCATTGGACAGTGTCGGCCTGGGTCTCGCCCTGGGCACGGCGATGGGGTCAGGGTTCGGCGTGGCTCTGATGGGGGCGGCGAACATCAAGTCCAAAAAGGGCGGCGGGTCGGACGGGGGCGCGGTCACGCCGCCGTCGGATACGTCGCAGCACAGCGCCCCAGACTGCAGCGCGGACAGCGGCTGTGACGGCGGCGGCGGGGGTGGCGGCGACTGAAAAGGCCACTCCAGATTTTTTTAGTGCACTTTCGTGCAGATTTTTGCGAGCCGTTCTTAGGAATTCTCCCGATGGCGGCCGCCACCATGGGGCCTGGCTGCGTCAGGAACGGACGTGGGTTTCGCTATCGGGTCCGCATCGCTTCCAGAACGGAGCGCGCGGCGCGGTCGGTTTCGTTCAGCGGCTCGTAGGTCCACCCGTCCAGCGCGCCGTCGAACGGACGGGTGGCGCCGCGCGATTGCAGGTCGTCGTGCAGGCGAGCGAACTTGTCGCCCGCCTTCAGCGGGATCATCGGCAGGACATGGACCGGCTTGCCGGTGGAGGCGGCCTCGGCCGCCATGTTGGCGCTGTCCTCGGTGACCAAGATGTGGTCGGCGAAATGCAGGAAGCCGAACAGGGGATTTTCGCCTGTCCCATCCCAGATCCAGCCCGGCAGGTCCGAAAGGCGCGCGGTCATGACGGCCCTGGCCGCATCGGGCGTGCGGCGTGAGAAGGTCAGCATCAGTGCGCCGCCAGATGCTCGCACGGCCTCCGCGATCTGGTCGGCCAGGTCGGCCGCATGGGCGGGGGGCAGGTCGAAGGCCTTGGACTTGCCGCCGATCAGCACCGCGATGCGCGGATGGGGCAGGGGGGCGATCCGGTCGGCGAAGGCGGGTGCGGCCTGGGCGATGCGCTGGGGCGTGATGCGGTGCGGCGAGCCGGTGATTTCAAAGACATTGTCGCCCGACAGACCGTCATGGGCGGGGGCGACGATCAGGTCGTAGCGGTCGTTGGCCCAGCGGGGGTCCTGGGTCTGAACGACGAAGGTCTTGCCGCCGCTCCAGGCCTTGATGCGGGTCGACAGCGGCAGGGTCGCGCGACCCGTGGCGATCCACAGATCGGGCCAGGGGCCGGTCAGCGGCGCGGACGCCAGCATGGCCGGGGTTTTCAACGCCGACGGCAGGCGGTCGAAGATCGGCCGCCAGCGGATAGGTTTAATCGTGATTTCGGCCGGGGTCAGGCGCTGAACGGCCTCGGCGAGACCCAGCGCCTGATTCTCGATGCCGGCGCGGCCGTCGGAGACGACCCAGATGGCCAAAGGATCGGGAGAGAGGGGGCGCGCGGACGCTGCCCCCGCCATCACTTTTACTTCCACTCGACCTTAAGGATCTCGTAGGCCTTCACGCCGCCGGGGGTGTTGACCTCCACGACGTCGCCGACCTCCTTGGAAATCATGGCGCGCGCGATCGGCGAGGCGATCGAGATCTTGCCCTTCTTCACATCGGCCTCGTGTTCGCCGACGATCTGATAGGTGGCCTCTTCCTCGGTGTCCTCGTCCACCACGGTGACTGTGGCGCCGAACTTGACCTGGCTGCCCGACAGTTTGGACACGTCGATGACCTGGGCGCGGCTGATCTTGTCCTCGATCTCGGCGATCTGGCCTTCGATCCAGCCCTGACGCTCCTTGGCGGCATGGTATTCGGCGTTTTCGGACAGGTCGCCGTGCTCACGCGCCTCGGAAATGGCGGCGATCACGCTCGGCCTTTCGACCGACTTCAATTGCTTCAGTTGATCGTCGAGGACGCGGTAGCCCTCGGCCGTCATCGGCACTTTTTCCATTGTGTCGTGATTTTTCTGGTTCGCCCGGAGACTGGAAAGACGCGAGATAAGCACACAAAAGGCCGCGGGGCGGGCGCGGCCGGGCATCAAGACTAGGGTTTCTCGCTCAGCAATTCAAGAGCGTAACGCCCGCCCCGGTTGACCCCTCAGGCGCGGGCCGGCGGTTCGGGCTTGTGGTCGCGCCGCAGGACACCCTTGATGAGGCTGTAGGCCAGCCAACCCACGGCGGCGAGGCCGGCGAGCATGAAGACGCCGGAAATCAAGGCGGCTCCCGCCGCCATGAAGGCGAGGACGAAGGCGACGGCCGCAGCCAGTCCGGCCACGATCTGAATGGTTTGAAGGCGCATGAGACCTTAACGCCCTCGACCACGGCGGGTTGCGCCGTCGCGATCACGATCCGATCACGCGTAGCTGTAGGGACCGCCGCGTTCGAGCGCGCGCTGATAGGCGGGCCGTGCATGGATGCGGTTCAGGAAGGCCTTCAGGCGGGGCTTGGTCTCGGCATCGAAGGCGCGGTCGGCGCCCGCCTCGACCGGAAAGCTCATCATGATGTCGGCGGCGGTGAACTGATCGCCCGCGAACCATTCCGAGCGGCCCAGTTCGTCTTCCCAAAAGCCGACATGGGTGCGCAGTTGCGGGTCGACGAAACTGGCGATCGCCTTGTTGGCGACGCCATTGACGATGGGTTTCAGCAGAGCGGGGGCGCGGCGCGGCAACATGCTGAAGACCAGCTTCAGCAGCAGGGGCGGCATGGCCGACCCCTCGGCATAGTGCAGCCAATAGGTGAACCGACGGCCGTCCTCGGTTCCCATCGCCGGACGCAGGCGGCCTTGGCCGTAGGTATCGAGCAGATATTCGACGATGGCCCCGGTCTCTGCGACCTTGACCGCGCCGTCCTCGATGACCGGCGACTTGCCCAGCGGCTGTATCGCCAGCAGTTCGGGCGGGGCCAGTCGGTTGCCGGGGTTTCGTTCGTAGCGCACGACCTCATAGTCGAGGCCCAGCTCTTCGAGCAGCCACAGGACGCGTTGCGAGCGGCTGTCGTTCAGATGGTGGACTTTGATCATGGGTCGGCTCCGGGGTGGGGGCGAGGCGTGACTATTCGCAACGCCGCCCCAGAAGTCGAGCGGCGATTGCGGCCTCAGCGCGGACGGCGACCGCTCCAGCGTCCGCGCGGTTGCGGAGTGACCTTGGGCTTGGCGCCCTCGCGCCGGCTGCGCCACACCTCATAAGCCAGGGTCGCCAGGGCCAGTTTGCCGGCGTGGCGTCCGGCGACGCGACGGCCGCCCTTAGAGAGCAGTAGGCTGCCGATCAATGGGACGAGTTTGTGCAGACGGGACATGATGGAGTTCCTTTCGTCGCATCAACGCGCTTTATGCGACCGGGGTTCGCCCTGCGACGACATGAACTGTCAGCGACCGACAGAAGGTTTGACGCGCGCGATGCGTCAAGCGGTGCTAGCGCTAGGGTATGAGCCAATCCCGCATCGCCGCCTTCTTCACCTCCCTGAGCTTTTTCGTCATCGCGGCCCTGGTCGCCGGCGTCGTCGTCGGCGCCCTGGCGCAAGGGTCGCAGGCCGCTTGGCTGACCGGCGCTTTGGGCGTGGTCGAGAGCCTGGGCCAGGTGTGGCTGAACGCCCTGCGCATGACGGTCATTCCCCTGGTGTTCAGCCTGCTGGTGACCGGCATCGTCTCCATCGCCGATGCGGCGGCGACGGGCCGGATCGCGGTGCGGTCGCTGGTGGTGTTCGGCGTGCTGCTGGTCGGGGCGACGCTCTATGCGATCCTGGCGGGTCTGGGCCTGCTGGCGGTCTGGCCGATCGATCCGGAGGCGGGGCGTGGGCTGCTGGCCGGCGTCAGCGCCGAATCGCTGGCGACCGTGGGCGAGGCGGCGCGCACCGACGGCCTGCGCGCCTTCCTGGCCAGTCTGGCGCCGGCCAATGTCATCAAGGCGGCGTCCGACGACGGGGTGCTGGCGGTGGTGGTCTTCGCCGTCGCCTTCGGCTTCGCCGCGACGCGGATCAAGGCCGAGCTGCGGCGGCCCCTGGCCGGCTTCTTCGAGGCGGTGGCCGAGACCATGGTGGTCATCGTCCACTGGGTGCTGCTGGCGGCGCCGTTCGGGGTGTTCGCCCTGGCGCTGGGCGTGGGTTTGCGCGCGGGCCTGGGGGTGGCGGGGACGCTGGCCCATTATGTCGCCATCGTCTGCCTCAGCCAGATCGGCCTGATCCTGATCATCTATGTCGTGGCGGTCGTGTGGGGGCAGATTTCGCTGGGCCGGTTCGCGCGCGCCGTGGCCCCGGCCCAGGTCGTCGCCGTCTCGACCCAGTCGTCGCTGGCCAGCCTGCCGGTCATGATCGAGCGCGCGCGCGACTGGCTGGGCGTGCCACAGACCTCCGCCGGCCTCGTTCTGCCGCTGGCGGTCGCGGTGTTCCGCATCACCAGCCCGGTCGCCAATCTGGCGGTCTGCCTCTATGTGGCGCAGTTGCACGGGGTGGAGTTGGGACTCGGCGTGCTGATCGCCGGCGGTCTGACGGCCATCGCCGTGTCCATCGCCTCGGTGGGCCTACCGGGCCAGGTCAGCTTCTTCGCCGCCATCGGCCCCATCTGCCTGGCCATGGGCCTGCCGCTGGGCGTGCTGCCGCTGCTGCTGGCGGTCGAGGTCATCCCCGACATCTTCCGCACCGTCGGCAACGTCACCGCCGACCTGGCCGCGACGCGGATCGTGGCGGGTGAGGATGGGGCGGGCGAGGGCGATCGCGTTATAGAATGACCCAGGCGGCGGCGCCCGCCAGCAGGATCAGGTGAAGCAGGACGATCAGGCCGAACTGGGTCCTAAACGGCTCCTTGCGCGTCTTGTGGCGCAGGATGTGCTGACCCATCCAGGCGCCCAGCCCGCCGATCAGGCCGAACAGCAAGAGCGTCGATTCCGGCGTGCGCCACAGGCCGGCCTTGGCGCGCCGCTTGTCCCTGGCGAAGGCGAGAAACCCCAGCACTTCGCCCCCAGGATGGCGATCAGGGCGAGGTCGAGATTGGACATCGGCGTGTCTCCGGTGTTCGGCCGCTACAGCCTCGCAGCGTGCGGCCGAAAACCGGAGATTTCGTCAACGTCAGGCGTAGTCCTGGATCGCCCGCACATCCAGGTCGCCGGCCTTGATCGCGCCGATGGCCTGGGCAACCGCCAGGGCGCCGGCGGTGGTGGTGTAGTAGGGCATCTTCATCATCAGGGCGGTCCGGCGCAGCGAGAAGCTGTCCTGCAGCGACTGCTTGCCTGATGTGGTGTTGAAAACCAGCTGAACCTCGCCGTTCTTCATGGCGTCCACGATGTGCGGGCGGCCCTCAAGCACCTTCTTGACCAGCTTCACCTCCAGCCCCTGTTCGACCAGATAGGCATGGGTGCCGCCGGTGGCCATCAGGCTGAAGCCTTCGGCCAGCAACGTCCTGGCGGCGTCGACGATGAAGGGCTTGTCCTCGTCCTTGACCGAGATGAAGGCGCAGCCCGAGGTCGGCAGTTTGGCGCCGCCGCCGATCTGGGACTTGGCGAAGGCGCGGGCGAAGGCGGGGGCCATGTCGGCCTCTCCCGACCGCTTGAAGTCCAGGCCCATGACCTCGCCGGTCGAGCGCATTTCCGGGCCCAGGACGGTGTCCACCCCGGCGAAGCGGGCGAACGGGAAGACGGCTTCCTTGACCGCGATATGGTCGTAGGGCTTGTCCGTCAGACCGAAGGATTTCAGCGGCACGCCGGCCATGACCTTGGCGGCAATGGAGGCGATCGGTTGGCCGATGGTCTTGGCCACGAAGGGCGCCGTGCGGCTGGCGCGCGGATTGACCTCCAGCACGAAGATGCGCGGGTTTTCGCTGTGCGGCTCCTCGATGGCGAACTGCACGTTCATCAGGCCGCGCACCTTCAGGGCCTTGGCCATTTCCGTGGTCTGGCGCTTCAGCTCGTCCACGATCTCGGGCCGCAGCGAGAAGGGCGGCATGGAGCAGGCGCTGTCGCCCGAGTGGACGCCAGCCTCCTCGATATGTTCCAGCACGCCGGCCACAAAGACCGTCTCGTCGTCGCACAGGGCATCGACGTCCACCTCGGTGGCGCGGTTCAGAGAGTGGTCGATCAGGACCGGATCGTCGCCCGAGACGCGCATGGCCTCGTGGACGTAGCGGTCCAGCTGCTCGCGGTCGTGGACGATCATCATGCCGCGACCGCCCAGAACGTAGGAGGGACGTAGCACGACGGGATAGCCGACCTCTTCGGCCTTCTGCGCGGCTTCCTCGGCCGAACGGGCCAGGCCGTTGGGCGGCTGGCGCAGGCCGATGCCTTCCAGCATCTGCTGGAAGCGCTCGCGGTCCTCGGCCAGGTCGATGGAGTCGACGCTGGTGCCCAGGACGGGGATGTCATCCTCTTGCAGGGCGTGGGCCAGCTTCAGCGGGGTCTGGCCCCCGAACTGGACGACGCAGCCGATCAGCTCGCCGTTCGAGCGCTCGACCTCGATCAGCTCCAGCACGTCCTCGGCCGTAAGCGGCTCGAAATACAGGCGGTCGGAGGTGTCGTAATCGGTCGAGACGGTCTCGGGGTTGCAGTTGACCATGATCGACTCGACGCCGATCTGGTCGAAGGCGAAGGCCGCGTGGCAGCAGCAGTAGTCGAACTCGATGCCCTGGCCGATCCGGTTCGGACCGCCGCCCAGGATGATGGCCTTCTTCTTGTCCGACGGTTCGCTCTCGCACTCAGGGATCTGGCCGAGCGCGCCGGTCTCATACGTCGAATACATATAGGCGGTGGCGCTGGCGAACTCGGCGGCGCAGGTGTCGATCCGCTTGAACACCGGGCGGACGTTCAGGCCGCGACGGGCGGTCCGGACGGATTTTTCGCTTTGGCCGGTCAGCTGCGCCAGACGGGCGTCGGAGAAGCCCTTGGACTTCAGACGGCGGAACTCGGTCGGGTCGGTCGGCAGGCCCTTGACCCGGACGTGGCCTTCCTCGCGAACAATGTCGGCGATCTGGCGCAGGAACCAGGGCTCGTAGGCGCAGGCGGCGTTGACCTCTTCGACCGTCAGCCCGTGGCGGAAGGCCTGGGCGATGACGCGGATGCGGTCGGGGGTCGGAACGCCCAGCGCCCGCACGATGGCGCCGCGGGCCGTGGCGTCGTCCTCGGCGCCGGCGACGCCTTCGATCTCGACCTCGTCAAAGCCCGACAGGCCGGTCTCAAGGCCGCGCAGGGCCTTCTGCATCGATTCCTGGAAGGTGCGGCCGATGGCCATGACCTCGCCCACCGACTTCATCGAGGTGCCCAAGAGGGGCTCGGATCCCGGATATTTCTCGAAGGCGAAGCGCGGGATCTTGGTGACGACATAGTCGATCGACGGCTCGAACGACGCCGGCGTGACCTGGGTGATGTCGTTGGTCAGTTCGTCCAGGGTGTAGCCGACCGCCAGACGCGCCGCGACCTTGGCGATGGGGAAGCCGGTGGCCTTGGACGCCAGGGCCGACGAGCGCGACACGCGCGGGTTCATCTCGATCACGACCATGCGGCCGTCGGCGGGGTTGATCGCCCACTGCACGTTCGAGCCGCCCGTCTCGACGCCGATTTCGCGCAGCACATTGATCGAGCCGGTCCGCATCCGCTGGTATTCTTTATCCGTCAGCGTGAGGGCGGGGGCGACGGTGATGCTGTCGCCGGTGTGGACCCCCATCGGATCGACGTTCTCGATGGAGCAGATGATGATGCAGTTGTCCGCCGTGTCGCGGACGACCTCCATCTCATATTCCTTCCAGCCCAGCACCGACTCCTCGATCAGCACCTCGGTGGTCGGCGACAGGTCCAGGCCGCGCAGGACGATCTCCTCGAACTCCTCGCGGTTGAAGGCGATGCCGCCGCCGGTGCCGGCCAGGGTGAAGGACGGGCGGATGACGGCGGGCAGGCCGACGAACTCCAGCCCCTCCAGCGCCTCTTCCATCGAATGGGCGGCCTTGGAGCGGGGCGATTCCAGGCCCAGCTTGTCCATCGCGTCGCGGAACTTCTGGCGGTCCTCGGCCTTGTCGATCACCTCGGCCTTTGCGCCGATCATCTCGACGCCGTGCCTGGCCAGAGCGCCAGATTCATGCAGGGCCAGGGCAGTGTTCAGCGCCGTCTGGCCGCCCATGGTCGGCAGCAGGGCGTCGGGCTTTTCCTTGACGATGATCTTCTCGACCATCTCGGGCGTGATCGGCTCGATATAGGTGGCGTCGGCCACCTCCGGGTCGGTCATGATGGTGGCGGGGTTCGAGTTAACCAGGATGACCCGGTAGCCTTCCGCCTTCAGCGCCTTGCAGGCCTGAACGCCGGAATAGTCGAACTCGCACGCCTGGCCGATGACGATCGGGCCTGCGCCGATGATGAGGATGGACTTGATGTCTGTGCGCTTGGGCATCGCCAGCTCTTCTTCTTATTGAACGCTAGTGGGTCACGACCGCGCATTCCCAGCCGTCATACTCCAGCTGGAAGGCCGCAGCCCAGGTCTGCATCATGGCCGAGGTCGCCGCAAACGACGCCTCGTCCACCGCCATGGTCGTTTCGAGCACCGTCATGTCGTCGGCGCCGCGCGTCAGGAAGCCGGCGCGCCGTGCGACCTCGTTCAAGTCGCCGTGGTCGCCCTCGCCATAGAAGTAGAACAACGTATGGCGCGGCGTCACGCCGCTGTCGCCCTGTTCGGCCAGCGCCGCGCGCACCATGGCGTCGCGTTCGTCATGACGGATGTCCGAGGCGTCCAAGGGAGTGCGTGGTCCTTCGTTCTCTGTCGTTCTCTACGCGCGCGAGAAGCCCCCGCAGAGCCAGGCCCTGCGACGCTCACGTCTGCTTGTCGGTTAAGCGGCCCGTTTAAAGAGGGTGGGGCGAGGGGGCAAGAAGGAAAGCGGAATTCCGCGTGTTCGGTCTCGGTCCGGATTGGGCAAAAGGAAAGGGGCGACCGTCGCCGGTCGCCCCTCGTTTCAAGATCACAGGATCTGTGAGTCTTAGAACACCTTGTAGTTCAGGCCGATGAAGAAGCGGCGGCCATAAGGATCGAAGTTCGAATACAGCGTCGTGCCGAGGTACGGGGCTTGTTCCGAATCGAAGGCGTTCACGACGCCGGCGCGCAGCGTCAGATCTTGGTTGACGTTGTAGCGGACGGTGAAGTCGTTGCGCACGAAGTTACCCGTGTCCAGCTGATCGGCCGAACGGGCATCCGCGTTGTTCACGAAGTCGCGGCGGAAGACGATATTCTGAGCCGATTGCCAGTCCGCCGTCCAGTTCACGCTCCAAGTTTCGTTGGGGGTCCAGGTCAACGAGGAGGTGAAGCGAACGCGCGGGTATTGCAGCGTGCTGGCCAGTTCATCGAAATCGCCGGGATCGGCTTCATTCAGGAACTGCTTCTGTTCGATCAGCCACGAGCCGGCGAGTGAGTAATCGAACACACCCCAGTTACGGCCGAAGCTGTCGCTGGTGTCGAGGCGATAACGACCCGTGAAGTCCAGACCGCGGGTTTCCAACGACGCATAGTTGAACGAACGCTCGATGAAGCCGCCGATCGGATCGCTAGCCGGCGCGCCAATGCCGAACGGAATGTTCGGATTGTTGCGGAAGATTGTCGAGCAGGCGTCGACGTTCAGTTCCGCACCATTAACGCAGTTCGCCGCAGCCGTGTCGGCGGTGACAGCCGCGATGACGCGGTCAATCTTGATCTCGTAATAGTCGAGCGCAAGGCTGAAGTTGGGCATGAAGCGGGGACGCAGCACCGTCGAGAAGGTGAAGCTGTTCGACTCTTCAGGCTGAAGGTTCGGGTTGCCGCCGGAGACGCCCGAGATGCCCGAGGTGTAGGTCGGGTTGAAGTCGTCGGTGTTTTGCGGGGTAGCGCCGGCGAAATCGAATGTCAGACCTTGCTGCGCGGCCAAGGCCGTGCAGTTCCGGATGCGGTTCGCCTTCGTTTCATTGTCGTTGACCGCAGCGATCGCAGCCGTGGTGCAGGGATCGGTGAACGAGTTGAGGAAGGTCTCGCTGTTCGGAGCGAAGTTTTCGGCCAAGTCGGGAACACGAACCGACGTGTTGTAGCTGGTCTTGAAGGTGATGTCCTGGATCGGACGGTAGACCAGGTTCACGCCGTAGACGTCGACATTGCCGACCGTCGTATAGTCGGCGTAGCGATACGAACCGCTGAGTTCGGCATATTCGCCGAGCACGCTGTCGCGGAAGAGCGGAAGCGAGACTTCCGTGAAGACTTCCTTGGACTCGTAGCTGGCTTCGGGGAAATCGGGCCCCGAGTTCAGGAACAGCAGGCGCCCATCGGTGTCGCGGTCGCGACCCGTGGCTTCCGTCGTTTCCTTGCGATACTCACCACCCAGAGCGACGCCGATCGGGCCAGCGCCCCAGAAGTCCCAGAGGCTGCCGGAGACCGACGCGATCGCCTGCTGCTGCTCATTACGCTCGGTGATGCCGATTTCGGCGCCGACATAGTCAAGCGCTGCGGCGCTCTGATTGCCCTTGCCAAACACGTTCAGCGGGGCGCATTGCGCCACCGAGTCACGACCATACTGCGTGTCACGCAGATCGCCGCCGCGCTGATAGTCGTCTAGGGCGGCGCCCTGCTTCAGCAGCAGTTGCGAACGGCAGACGATCTCGCCGGCTCGGCCATTCACAACACCCAGGGTGTCGACAACCGCGTCCGCTGCGAGCGCGAAGCGTTGACCATCCACCGCGCGTTCACGGTTTTCGATTTCGACCTTGCCGTAGGTATAGCCGATGTCCCAGCTGACGTCCTTGACGAACGAAATCTGGTCATGGTTGCCGCGGAGGCCCAGGACGTAACGCTGCAGTTCACGCGTGTTGTCTTGCGTACGATCCGGGCCGAACAGGGTGTGGCGCGCATTCTGAAGCAGGACGCCCGTTTGCGCGGCGCCCGGGTTGGTCGCGGTCGGCGGCGCGTAAGGCGTGACGACGTTCGTGCGGATCGCATCCTTGATGTTCTGCGGCAGGAAGGCGTTGTCCGACCAGCGCAGGTCGAAGTTGTTGACGGCATAGATCGGGTTGACGGCGTTCGCGCCGTAAGAGTTCACCAGATCGATGTCGAAGAAGGTCGGTTGACCCACGTCGAAGGTGTCTTCGGTGACGTACTTCGCTTCGGCGTACGCCTCGATCGAGTCGGTGACCTTGAAGGTGCTTCCGACCTGATAGCGTTGCGATTCCGAGCGCGGAACGCGCGAGCCGGTCGAGAAGTCGGCCGGGTTTTCGCCGTCGCCGCCGATGTTGTACGGACGGTTGATGCCGGTGTTGCCGACCCGTTGGCCGAAGTCGGCCAGGCGCGCGGTCGTGCCGTCATACCAGTACGTCTTGCCCGGCGTCACGCCGAAGCAGTTGGCGCTGTAGCTGAAGTTTCCGGCGGCATTGCCGCCCGGGAAGCAGTTTTCGTACGGGACGTTCGGGTTCGTCAGGTCGCTCGGCTGCTGCACATTGGCGAGCGTGGTCTGACCCCAGCGCGGGATGTCGAGGCGACGAACGCCCGTGAACAGGAAGGCGTCCTGACGGCCGTCGAAGGGCGCCGAGGTCGGATCGGCGTCGACGCCGATGCGGACCGGCGCGCGACGGATCCAGTCGATGTCCATCGAGGTGACTTCGTCGACCTTCTCATATTCGGCATGAGCGTAGACGTTCAGTCGATTGTCGAAGAAATTCTTGCCGATCAGCGCCGAGACACGCTGATTGGCTTCGCCGTCCTGGTTGATCTGGCCGTAGTTGGCGTCGATCTCCAGACCTTCGAAGTCCTTGCGCAGGATGAAGTTCAAAACGCCGGAGACGGCATCCGCGCCGTACACCGACGACGCGCCGCCCGTGACGATTTCGATGTTCTGGATCAGCAGGCGCGGAATGGTGTCGATATCCACCGAAAGCGAACCGCCCGACGAACCGACATGGCGGCGACCGTCGACCAAGGTCAGCGTGCGGTTGGAGCCCAGCGAACGCAGGTTCGGCAGCGACAGGCCGCCGTCGCCCAGGTTGGAGCCCGTCGTATCCGACGGCACGACCGAGTTCGACAGGGCGGGAATGGTCGCCAGATAGTCGATGACCGTAGTTTGACCGGTCGACAGCAGCTCGTCGCGCGATACTTGGATTAGGGGGGGTGGGGGCGTTGGTGGCGTCGCGACGGATACGCGACCCGGTCACCACGATTTCACCAAGCTCGGCGGCTTGTTGGCTTTCAGCAACGGGGGCGGTGCTGATGGGCTGGTCTGCAGTCTGGGCGAAGGCGCTAGAGGCCGCCAAGGCGCCCGCAAGGACCGTCGAAGTCAGAAGGAAGTTGCGCATTTACTCTCCAATGATCGCAGCAGGGGGGATCAGGAGTGCTAGTAGAGCCGTCGCTGAACTGCCGCAGGCGTGCCACAGACCGGACACATCCATAGGGTTCAAGCGTCGCTTTGGACTTTCGTGTCAATATAACGTCGGTATTGCTATAATGTGGTCTCAATGCAACGCCCTATTTGCCGCATTGATTTTCAGTCAGATCTCGTTTTCGGGTCCAAGAATGAGCTGTAAAGGCGTTCGTTTATTGAGCTAATATTGATCTGATGTTGGATGGAATCTATTCAGTATACCAACTATCGATTGCGCCCTTTAGCTCCGAAATGCTGGAGAGGGAAGTATAGCGCGGCTCGTCCACCGGGGCGTCGGCCAGTTCGTGGGCCCAAGTGACGTGATAGGGGATGTGGACGCCGAAGGCGCCGGCGGCGATGGCGGGCAGGACGTCGGACTTCATGGAGTTGCCGGCCATGACGGCTTCGGCCGGGCCCGTGCCGTGGCGGGTGAAGACCCGCTCGTAGGTGGCGCGATCCTTTTCTGAGATGATCTCGACGGCGCTGAACAGGTCGCCCAGGCCTGAGGCCGCCAGCTTGCGCTCCTGGTCCAGCAGGTCGCCCTTGGTGATCAGGACAAGGCGGTATTCCTCGGACAGTTCGGCGACGACCGCATCCACGCCGGGCAGGGTTTCGACCGGGTGGGCCAGCATCTCGCGACCGGCGGCCAAAATCTCGCGCACGACATGGGGCGGGGCGGCGCCGTTCGTCAGCTCCATCGCCGTCTCGATCATCGACAGGGTGAAGCCCTTGATGCCGTAGCCGTAGATGCGCAGGTTGCGTTGCTCGGTTTCGGCCAGGTGCGCCTCGATGGTCGCCTCGTCGCCGTGGTCGGCCAGAAGATCGACGAACCGCGCGTGGGTCAGGCGGAAGATCGTCTCATTGTGCCAGAGGGTGTCGTCGGCATCGAGGCCGACCGTGGTGATACTCATGCCGCGCCCCTATCATGGGATGAACGCGGAAGGGAGACGCGATGAACGGATCGGCGGTGGTGATCGGGGCGACGGGCGGCATCGGCCGGGCGATGGTCGAGCGGATCGTGACGGACGGCGCGTTCGATACGGTGTGGGCCGTGTCGCGGTCCGGCGCAGATGTGGCGGGTTCGCAAGGGCTGAGCGCCGATCTGGAGGATGAGGCCAGCCTGGCGTCCGCCGCCGAACGGCTCAGCCAGGGGCCGGCGCCGACGTTGATCGTCGTGGCGACCGGAGTGCTGCATGACGGACTTCAGCCGGAGCGGTCGCTTCGCCAGTTGGATGCGGAACACCTGTTGAGGGACTACCGCGTCAATGCGGTGGGGCCGGCGCTGGCGGCGAAACATCTGCTGCCGCTGATGCCGCGCGATCGGCGGGCGGTGTTCGCGGCACTGTCGGCGCGGGTGGGGTCGATCGCCGACAACCGGCTGGGCGGCTGGCACGCCTATCGCGCGTCCAAGGCGGCGCTGAACATGATCCTGCGCAATCTGTCGATCGAGATGGCGCGCAGCCATCCGCAGGCGGTGATCGCCGGTCTGCATCCGGGCACGGTGGCGACGGACCTGAGCGCGCCGTTCCAGAAGGGGATGGCGGAGGGCAAGTTGTTCCCAGCCGACTATTCCGCCGAGCGGCTGCTGTCTGTGCTGTCGAACCTGACCCCGGCCGACAGCGGCGGCGTCTTCGCCTGGGACGGGGCGCGGGTGCCGGAATAGCGCGCGCAGTCGTGACTTGAGCGAGACGGGCGACTGGCGTCAGATGGTGGGCATGCGTCAGAGCGTTTCCGCCCGGCTTTTCAGCCTCTTGTTGCTCGGCCTGCCGTTGAGCGTTCCGGCCGTGGCCCAACCGGTTAATTCGCCCGCTGTCGATACGGTCGTCGCGGCAGCGCCCTCGCGTGACCGCGCGCGGCTGAACCAGCGGGTGTTCGATCGGGTGTGGAGCGAGGTGCGGCGCGGCTATTATGATCCGACCCTGCACGGTGTGGACTGGAACGCCGCGCGGGCGACGTTCCGGCCCCAGGCCCTGGCGGCGAGCGACGAGCGGGGTCTGTACCGCGTCATCAATGCGATGCTGGACCTGCTGGACGACGGTCATGCGGCGGCCAGTCCGCCGGCGGCGGTGCGGCGTCAGGAGGCGCAGTTCGCCCGGCGCGCCGTGATGGGCCTGACCCTGATGCGGGGCGAGACGCCGGACGACTGGACCGTCGAACGTGTCCGGCCGGGCTCGCCGGCCGAGGCGGCGGGGGTGCAGATGGGCTGGGCCCTGAACTCGGTCGATGGCAAGCCCTGGGGACCGGACGTCGAGACCTATGACGGGGTTCCGGTGCAACTGGTCCTGACCGACGATGCGGGACAGCGGCGCGAGATCGCCCTGACGCCGCGGGTGATGGAAGCCATCGAGCCGTTCACCGCTGACAAATCGCGGCCGGGGGTGCTGGTGCTGCGTGTCGAGCAGTTCGACAAGGGCCTGGGCGCCTGGATGGGCAGCGAACTGGAAGGTCTGCCGCCGGATGTCGACGTGGTGCTGGACCTGCGCGGCAATCCCGGCGGGCGGCTGATGGAGGCGGAATCGGTCCTGACCTGTTTCCTGCCGCGCGATCATGTCTGGGCGACGCGGACGGGACGCAGCGGCCGGCCGGTGGTGCTGAGGGCGGCGGGCGACTGCGGCGATCGGCGCGATCCCCTGGCCAATGATGTGGCGGTTCTGGTGGATCAGGGCAGCCGCAGCGCCGCCGAACTGACGCCGGCCGCCTTGCAGGAGGCGCGGCGCGGCATCGTGGTGGGCGAGAAGACCGGCGGATCGGTGCTGATCGCGCAGGAGACCAATCTGCCGGACGGCGGGCGGCTGACGCTAAGCCGGGCGGACTTCGTGACCTCGGGCGGGGTTCGGCTGGAGAAGCGGGGGGTCACGCCGGACATCGCCGCGCCGCGCACCGTGGCCCAGCGCCGCGCGGGCGACGACCCGACGCTGGAGGCGGCGATCGCCGCGCTTCGAGCGGAGGAGCGGGCGAGGGCTTCGACCCCCGCCAGCGGCCTCTAGATCAGCAGCATTTGAACCCGCCGGCGCCGCCGAAGCGGCGCTGCTCGTGCAGGCGGAAGAAGGCGGTCTTGTCCAGCGGCGGCTGGTCGGGATGGGTCGCCGCCGCGTGCTCGACATAGGCCTGATAGTCCGGCTGACCGATCATGGCGCCGGCCGTGCGCCGGACGCCGCGACCCCACCGCAGGGCGGTGTCGCGACACAGGCACAACAGGTCGTCTTGCGACGGGTTAGGCACGGGCCGCATCCGCCGCCTCGTCGGCCGCCGTCAGTTGGTGGCTTTCCGGATATTCGCGCACCGTCGGGCGGTTGTTCGCATAGGCCTTGCGGCACGCCAGGACGCCATAGACGACCATGGTGACGACCACGAACAGGAAGCCCGCCGTCAGCGTCGAGTTGACGTAGTCGTTGACCACGATGCGGTGCATGTCGCCGATGCTCTTGGCCGGAGCGATCAGCTCGCCGGCGCCCAGCGCCTCCTGATACTTCCGGGCGTGGGACAGGAAGCCGATCCGGACGTCCGGGTGGAACAGCTTCTGGAAGCCCGCCGTCAGGGTGCAGATCAGCAGCCAGGTCGCGGGAACGATCATGACCCAGGCGAATTTCTCGCGCTTCATCTTGAACAGGACGACGGTCCCCAGGATCAGGGCGACGGCGGCCAGCATCTGGTTGGCGATGCCGAACAGGGGCCACAGGCTGTTGATCCCGCCCAGCGGATCGACCACGCCGGTATAGAGGAAATAGCCCCACAGCCCGACCGTCAGCGCCGTGGCGACGACATTGGCGCCCCAGGACTTGGTCTCGCGCATCTTGGGCACGGCGACGCCCAGCAGGTCCTGGATCATGAAGCGGCAGACGCGCGTGCCGGCGTCCACGGTGGTCAGGATGAACAAGGCCTCGAACAGGATGGCGAAGTGATACCAGAAGGCCATCATGGCCTTGCCGCCGATCACGCCGGACAGGATGTGCGCCATGCCGACCGCCAGGGTCGGGGCGCCGCCTGCGCGCGACAGGATGGAATGTTCGCCCACATCGCGCGCCAACTGTTCAAGCTCTCCAGGCGTGATGTGGAAGCCCCACTGGGCCACGGCGGCGGCGGCGGAGGCCGCATCCTTGCCGATGACGGCGACCGGGCTGTTCATGGCGAAATAGACGGCCGGGTCCAGAACCGTGGCGGCGATCAGGGCCATGACGGCGACGAAGCTTTCGCACAGCATGGCGCCGTAGCCGATCATCGGGATCTGGGCTTCGTTCTCCAGCAGTTTGGGCGTGGTGCCCGACGAGATCAGGGCGTGGAAGCCTGACACGGCGCCGCAGGCGATGGTGATGAACAGGAAGGGGAAAAGGGCGCCGGCGAAAACCGGGCCGGTGCCGTCGATGAAGGGGGTGATGGCCGGCATCTGCAGATGCGGACGCACGATCAGGATGCCGACGGCCAGGGCCACGATCGCGCCGATCTTCAGGAAGGTCGACAGATAGTCGCGCGGCGCCAGCAGCAGCCACACCGGAATGACCGAGGCGATGAAGCCATAGACCATCATCAGGATCGCCAGGGTCGGGCCGGTCAGGGTGAAGGCCGGGCCCCAGAACGGATCCGCCGCGATATGGCCGCCGCCGATGATGGCCAGGATCAGCAGGACGACGCCGATCACCGACACCTCGCCCACGCGGCCCGGCCGCAGGAAGCGGGTGTAAAGGCCCATGAAGATGGCGATGGGAATGGTGGCGGCGACGGTGAACGTGCCCCACGGGCTTTCGGCCAGAGCCTTGACCACGACCAGGGCCAGAACCGCCAGGATGATGACCATGATCATCAGGACGCCGACCTGGGCGATGATGCCGGGGATGTTGCCCATTTCGGTGCGGATCATGTCGCCCAGCGACTTGCCGTCGCGACGCGTGGACATGAACAGGACCATCATGTCCTGCACCGCCCCGGCCAGCACGGCGCCGACCAGGATCCACAGGACGCCCGGCAGATAGCCCATCTGGGCGGCCAGCACCGGCCCGACCAGCGGGCCTGCGCCGGCGATGGCGGCGAAGTGGTGGCCGAACAGCACGTTCTTGGGGGTCGGCACATAGTCCAGCCCGTCGTTGCGCCGCATCGCCGGCGTCAGGCGTGCGGGGTTCAGCTGCATGACCTTGTTGGCCAGGTAGCGGCTGTAGAACCGATAGGCGATGGCGTAGGTGCAGACGGCGGCGACCACCATCCAGACCGCGCTGATGCTCTCGCCCTGATGCAGGGCGATGACGCCGAGGGACACCGCCCCCAGGATGGCGATGGCGCCGAAGATTATGGGTGTGCTGAGTTTGCCCACGACAGATCCCTCCCGGCCGGCTGACTGCGACCCTCGCCCTTGGTTTGCACCACAACGCGGGACAAGGCCAATCGACTAAAGTCGTAGAAATGAGGGATCAGAAGTCTCCTCCCCATTCATGGGGAGGTGGCTCGAAGCGCAGCGGAGAGACGGAGGGGGTCTTCACCGCATCGCGGGCGCCCGTGGGGATTCCAGAACCCCTCCACCGCTTCGCGGTCCCCCTCCCCACAGGTGGGGAGGAGACGGTGGTGTTCAGCCCCGAACCACCTTCACACAGCCTGCGGCTTCACGCGCGCGGTCGCGGGCCTGGTCGACGTCGGCGCCGCGCGCGGTCGCCACGCCCATGCGGCGGCGCTCGAAAGCTTCGGGCTTTCCGAACAGACGCAGGTCGGCGGTCGGGACCGACAGGGCCTCCGCGACGCCCTCAAAGGCGATTCCTTGCGCGTCCATGCCGCCATAGATGACCGCGCTGGCGGCGGGCTCGCGCTGGGTCACGTCGACGGGCAGGCCCAGGATGGCGCGGGCGTGCAGCGCGAACTCGCTCATGGTCTGGCTGGCCAGGGTGACCAGACCGGTGTCGTGTGGGCGGGGTGAGACCTCGGAGAACCAGACCTGATCGCCCTTGACGAACAGTTCGACGCCGAAGACGCCGTAACCGCCCAGGGCCTCTGTGACCTTGGCGGCGATGTCCTGAGAGGCGGCCAGCGCAGCGGGCGTCATGGCCTGCGGCTGCCAGCTTTCGACATAGTCGCCCTTGACCTGGCGGTGGCCGATGGGCGCGCAGAAGTCCGTGCGGGTCGAGCCGTCGGCGTCGCGCGAACGGACGGTCAAAAGCGTGATCTCGAAGTCGAAGTCGATCCGGCCCTCGACGATGACGCGGGCGCCGGCGACGCGGCCGCTGTCCTGGGCGTAGGTCCAGGCGTCGGCGATTTCATCGGCGCTTTCGACAAAGGATTGCCCTTTGCCCGACGAGGACATGACCGGCTTGACGAAGTTGGGATAGCCGACGGCCTCGGCGCCGGCGGCCAGTTCCTCGGCCGAGCCGGCGAAGGCGTAGGGGCTGGTGGGCAGGCCCAGTTCTTCGGCGGCCAGTTTACGAATACCCTCCCGGTTCATCGTCAGTTGCACCGCGCGAGCCGTCGGGATCACCGTCGCCATGCCGGCGGCCTCGATATCGGCCAGGACCTCGGTGGCGATGGCCTCGATCTCGGGCACGATGAAGTGCGGGGCCTCGGCAAGGATGACGCCGTTCAGCACCTGGGCGTCGGTCATGGGGATCACGTGGCTGCGGTGCGCCACCTGCATGGCCGGGGCGTTGGGATAGCGATCGACGGCGATGACTTCGACGCCGAGCCGCTGAAGCTCGATGGCGACTTCCTTGCCCAGTTCGCCCGAGCCCAGCAGCATCACGCGCACGGCGGTGTCGGAAAGCGGGGTGCCGAGTTTCATGGGCGTCAGGCTCCGGTAGCGGGTTCGATCAGGTCCCAGGCGTTGCCATAGAGGTCTTCAAAGACCACCACCTTGCCATAGGTCTCATGTCGCGGGGTTTCGCGGAAGCGGACGCCGGCGGCAAGCCAGGCGTCGTGGTCGCGCATCAGGTCATCGGTTTCGAGGAACAGCCAGACGCGGCCGCCAGCCTGGTTCCCGACCTGAGCCTTCTGGGCGTCGGTCGTGGCGCGCGCCAGCAGCAGGCTGGTCTCGCCGCCTTTGGGGGTGACGCGCACCCAGCGTTTGCCCCCGCCCATGTCGGTGTCTTCGCTAAGATCGAAACCCAGCTTTCCGACATAGAAGGCGATGGCCGCGTCATAGTCGTGAACAAGCAGGCTGATCGCGCCGATGCGGCTCATGGCTTCTGCTTTCAAAAAATCTCCCCCGTGAAGCGTCGCGCACGGGGGAGTGATTCGGGTTTTACAGCCGCGCCTTGACCGCCGCGACGATGGCGTCCGAGGTGATGCCGAACTTCTCGTACAGAACCTCGGCCGGGGCGGAGGCGCCAAAGCCGGTCATGCCGATGAAGGCGCCGTCTTCGCCGATGAAGCGTTCCCAGCCTTGCTTGATCGCGGCTTCCACGGCGACGCGGACCGTGCCGCGACCGATGACCGAGGCCTGGTAGGCGGCGTCCTGCTGTTCGAACAGTTCGAACGAGGGCGCCGAGACGACGCGGGTGGCCACGCCTTCGGCTTCCAGCGTCTCGGCGGCCTTCAGCGCCAGGGCCAGTTCGGTGCCTGCGCCGAACAGTGTGGCCTGGGCCTCGCCATTGGCGGCCTTGATCTCATAGGCGCCCTTGGCGGACAGGTTTTCGGTCGTGGCGACGGTGCGGACGGCCGGGGTCTTCTGGCGCGACAGGGCCAGGGCCGACGGCGCGGTCTTGGTCTGCAGGGCGACCTGCCAGCATTCCATGGCCTCGATGGTGTCGGCGGGGCGGAAGACCATCAGGTTGGGGATGGCGCGCAGGGCCGCCAGATGTTCGACCGGTTGGTGCGTCGGGCCGTCTTCGCCCAGGCCGATCGAGTCGTGGGTCAGGACATGGATGGCGCGCACGCCCATCAGGGCGCCCAGGCGGATGGCCGGGCGGCTATAGTCCGAAAACACCATGAAGGTGCCGCCGTAGGGAATGACCCCGCCGTGCAGGGCCAGTCCGTTCATGGCTGCGGCCATGCCGAACTCGCGGATGCCCCAGTTGACGTAGCGACCTTCATAGGTCGGCGCATCCAGGATCGGCGTACCCTTGACGAAGGTGTTGTTCGAGCCGGTCAGGTCGGCCGAGCCGCCGACCAGTTCGGGAATGGCGGCGAACAGTTCGTCCAGCGCCGCGCCCGACGACTGGCGCGTCGCCTGGGCCGGCTGGGTCTCGACCAGTTCGGCGATCTTGGCGTTCAGGGCGTCGAAGGCGGCCTCGGGCAAGTCGCCCTTCATGGCGCGGGTGAAATCGGCGGCCTGGGACGAGGCGTCGAGGCGGGCCTCCCACTTCTTGCGGTCCTTGGCGCCGCGACGGCCGACCTTCTTCCAAGCGTCGGCGATGGTCTGGGGCATTTCGAACGGATCGTGATCCCAAGCCAGGCCCAGGCGCGTGGCGGCGATCTCGGCGGCGCCCAGGGCCGCACCGTGCGTCTTGTGGCTGCCTTCCATCGTGGCGGCGCCCTTGCCGATCTTGGTCTTGCAGGCGATCAGGGTGGGCTTGTCCTGACGCATGGCCCACTTCATCGCGCCCTTGATGGCGTTCATGTCGTGGCCGTCGATCGCCTTGACCGCCCAACCGGCCGCCTTGAAGCGGGCCTTCTGGTCGGTCGCATCCGACAGGGAGACCTTGCCGTCGATGGTGATCTCGTTGTCGTCCCACAGGACGTGCAGCTTGTTCAGCTTGTAGCGGCCGGCGAGCGCGATGGCTTCCTGCGACACGCCTTCCATCAGGCAGCCGTCGCCGGCGATGACCCAGGTGCGGTGATCGACCAGATCGTCGCCATACTTCGCCGCCAGATGGCGCTCGGCCATGGCGAAACCGACCGAAGTGGCCAGGCCCTGGCCCAGCGGGCCGGTCGTGACCTCGACGCCCGGCATATGGCCGTATTCCGGGTGACCGGCGGTCTTGGAGCCCCACTGACGGAAGTTCGACAGTTCTTCCTTCGTCGCGCCCTTATAGCCCGTCAGGTGCAGCAGGGCGTAGATCAGCATCGAGCCGTGGCCGGCCGACAGGATGAAGCGGTCGCGGTCAGCCCAGTCGGGGCGCGAGGCGTCAAACTTCAGGAAGCGGGAAAACAGCACCGTGGCGACGTCGGCCATGCCCATCGGCATGCCGGGGTGGCCGGACTTGGCCTTTTCAACGCCGTCCATGGCGAGGACGCGGATGGCGTTCGCCATCTGCTCGGGCGTGGCCTTTGGTGCGGTTTTGGCGTCGGTCACTGTGGAGACCTCTGTTGGGAAGGCGGAAAAAGGGGGCGCGCCCCTTTACCCCGGCGCGTCCTCGGCTTCTATACGGAATCTAAAGGAGCGACCGATGGCAGACGCCACCACGGCCGCACGGGCGCGTATCGACCGCGCCCTGGCCGAACTGGAACGCAAGATTCTGGAGCTGAAGGCGCGGCCCGCCTCGGCGCCCGCGATCGCGGACGACGATCTGTTCGCCCCGCGCGCCACAGATCAGCGCGTGGCCGAACTGGAGGCCGCCGGGCGCGAGGCGTCCGAGGCGCTGGGCCGCGCCGCCCAGGCCGTGCGCGAAGTCCTGGCCGAAAGCGAGGCCGGCTGATGGCGACGGTGACGGTCGAGGTCAACGGTCGCCCCTATGCGGTGGGCTGCGCCGACGGGCAGGAAGAGCGGGTCCGCATCCTGGCCAAACAGTTCGACAATCAGGTGCGTCAGGTCGCAGGCGACGTGGGCCATGTCGGCGATCTGCGGCTGTTTCTGATGTCCGCGCTGATCCTGGCCGACGAACTGCACGAGGCGCGGCTGAACGCCGGCAGGGCGGGGCCTTCGTCAGCGACAGCGCCGGCGGCGGCTTCGACGGACGGGGTCGCCGAGGCGCTGAACGCGGTCGCCGCGCGAATCGAAAAGATCGCCCAGAACCTCTAGGCGATTATTCCGCTGCGGATGCTGGCGTCGGGGCCGGTGAAGGCCTATCTTGATCGACGGCGGGTCATGCTGCGGCTCACGTCGAAGACAACATATCCTTCTGACCTTAATTCACTCTACGGGATCTGTCCCTGTCCGGGCTCGAGGGCTTGGGCATACGGAGCCCACCTGGCTACCCAGGTCGAGAGGATTTAAACGTTCTTCACGGTTCGCGCGGCGCCGCCACCCTCTCTCTGTGGTGTGCTATCGCTCGCCGCGCGGCGGCTCCCTGCATGAGCACGCGTAGGGGCGGTTCGATGATCCAGGACAAACATGAACTTCGATCGGCCGCCCGCGCCTTGCGCAAGCGTCTAGCCCAGGTCGATCCGCTGGCCGCCCGCCGGGCGGCGGACCATGCCGAAGCGCTTCCCGCCGTTCGGATCGTCGCGCTCTATCGCGCCATGGGGTCGGAGCTGGACACCGACGCCCTGGCCGCCGCGCTGGAGGCGGCGGGCCGCCGGCTGTGCCTGCCGGTCGTGGTCCAGCGCGACGCGCCGATGGCGTTCCGCGCCTGGTCGCCCGGCGAACCGCTGGAGATGGACGCCGCCGGATGCCCCGCGCCGCTGCCGCTGGCGGAGGTCGTCCTGCCGGACCTGATCCTGACGCCGCTGCTGGCCTTTGACTATCAGGGCGGGCGCCTGGGGCAGGGCGGCGGCTATTATGACCGGACCTTCGCCGCGCGACCCGACGCCATCCGCATCGGTTTCGCCTACGCCGGCCAAAGGGTCGAGCGGCTAGCGCTGGAGCCGCACGACATTCGACTGCATGGCGTTCTGACCGAGACCGGCTATACGGCTTTCGAATGAGACTTTTCGCATGAGACTGGCATTTTTCGGCGACGTCATCGGCAAATCCGGCCGTGACGGCATCAGCGATCATCTTCCGGGCCTGAAGCGGGACCTGAAACTCGACTTCGTGGTCGTGAATGCGGAGAACGCCGCGGGCGGCTTCGGCATCACCGAGAACACGGCGCGCGAGCTGTTCATGGCCGGCGCCGACTGCCTGACGCTGGGCAACCACAGCTGGGACCAGCGCGAGGCCCTGACCTATATTGTGCGTGAGCCGCGCCTGATCCGGCCGGCCAACTATCCGCGTCTCATGGATGCGCCGGGCGCCGGGGCCAATCTGTTCGAGACCCATTCGGGCCGAACGGTCCTGGTCATGAACGTGCTGGGCCGGGTGCACATGGACCCGATGGACGACCCGTTCGGGGCGGTGGAGCGCGAGCTGGCCGCGGCGCCGCTCGGCGCGGTGGCGGACGCCGTGATCGTGGACATGCATGCCGAGGTCACGTCCGAGAAGATGGCGATGGGCCATTTCTGCGACGGGCGCGCGTCACTGGTGGTCGGCACACACACCCATGTGCCCACCGCCGACTGCCAAATCCTGCCCGGCGGCACGGCCTATCAGACCGACGCCGGCGGCTGCTGCGACTACGACAGCGTGATCGGCAACGAGAAGGAAGAGCCGCTGCGCCGCTTCACCACCCGGATTTCCGGCGGCCGCTACATGCCCGCGTCCGGCCCGGCGACGGTATGCGGGGTCTTCGTCGAGACGGACGACCGGACTGGGCTGGCCGTGCGGGTCGAGCCGATCCGCGTCGGCGGGCGGTTGTCTCAGGCGATCCCAGTCGTCTGACGCGCCCGGCGACGGTCGATCGCGGTCTGGCGCACGGCCTTCAGCTCGGCCGCACGACGCTCGGGCGTATGGGTTGTCAGCACATAGGCCTGTGCGGATCGCGCCAGCGCCAATCGTTCCTCAGGTGACGAGATCAGCCGGTCCATCGCCGCCGCCAATGTTTTCGGGGTCACCGCATCGACATAGAGGGCGTGCGCCCCGCTGGCTTCGCGCAGGCCGCCGCGCCCGGACGAGATCAGGGCTGCGCCGGCCGCATGGGCCTCGATCGCCGTCAGTCCGAACGGCTCGTCCCAGACCGAGGGCGTCAGGGCGATGGCGGCCGTCTGCATCCGTCGCCGCACCTCGCCCAAGGGCGCGGACTTCAGCACCTCCACCCGGTCTCCATACCTCGCCAACGGCGCGACGTGCCGGGCCGCCCAGCGCGCGTGGTCGTTCCAGTCGTTCAGCATCAGCACGGCGCGCCAGTCGGGGTGGGCGTCCAAAACGCGGGGCAGGGCGGCGCACAGCACATCGACGCCCTTCTCCGGCATGGCGCGCCCGGCGAAGGCGATGACCGGCTGTCGATCATCGGGCGAGGCCAGCCAGGCGCCGGCGTCGATGGGGTTGGGCACCGCGAACGCCCGGTCGTGCAGATCAGGGAAGGTGCGCACGAAGGCGTCCCGCTCCGCCACGCTGACGAAGACCAGGCCGTCCAGCCGCTCGTAACGCGCCCGATAACGCCATCGGTCGATGGGGTGGCGCGGCGGGCGCAAGGCGTTGTGGCGATAGAGCAGGTGTGGCGTCTCGGGCAGGGCCTGCCGCACGGCCAGCGCCTGCTTCACCTGCTGATGATGTTCGATCACATCAGGCCGAAAGGCGCGCAGCCGCTCGATCAGGGTCGGCATGCGGATGCGTCCCGCCGGCAGGGCGTCCACGCTCGTTGAAACTCCGTCGTCCGCGCCCTGACAACAGAAGATGCGCGTCTCGCCACCCCGATCGACGCCCGCCATCGTCCGCACCACCGTCTCCATCGAGTTCGGCTGGGCTTCGGAAAACAGGCAGCCGGGAGGGAGCAGGATGGCGGTGCGCAACGGTCGGCATCCGGTGGAAAGGACGGCGCGACCTATAGTCGGTTCGTGGCGGAACGGCGACGGAGCCGCTCGGTCAGCCCTTTCGGCGCGCCCTCAGCCGCAGTCGCATGGGATCGCGGCTGCGCAGGGTGATCTGGTGGACCGGACGGGGTTCGACCGTGGTCAGGGCTTCGACATCGGCGACGCGAAGGATGGCGGCGAGCGCGATCATCGCTTCCTGCAGGGCGAAGGCGGCGCCGATGCAGACGCGGGGTCCGGCGCTGAAGGGGATGTAGGCGTAGCGATCGATGGCCTTGCGGTTCTCGGGCAGGAAGCGCTCGGGCTTGAAGGCGTCGGGGTCGTCCCACAGCAGCTGGTGGCGCTGGAGGATCCACGGCGAGATGATGACGGTGGCGCCGGCCTTGATCGTCTGCCCGCCGATCTCGTCGTCGGCCAGCGCCTTGCGGGCCATGGTCGGGGCGGGCGGAAACAGGCGCATCGTCTCCTCCAGCACGGCGCGGGTCCAAGGCAGGGCCTCGGCCCATTTTGGATCGGAGACGTCGAAGGCGTCGGCCTCGGCCTGGAGCCAAGCCAGATAATCCGGCTGGCGCGACAGCAGATGCAGGGTCCAGCCCAAGGCGCGGGCCGTCGTCTCGTGTCCCGCCAGGATGAAGGTCAGGATGTTGGCCGCGACCTCTTCGTCGCTCAGGCCCGGACCGCCGTTTTCGTCGCGGGCCAGCAGAAGCGCGCTGAGCAGGTCGTCGGGCGGCGCGTCGCCGCTCTCGATCTTGGCGCGGCGGGCCTCGACCAGCTTCGTCACGCGCTGCTCGAAGAAGCGGGCCGAGCGGAAGCTGGCCAGGCGGCCCAGGCGCGGGGCCCAGTCCGGTGCGCCCAGCACGTCAAGCGGATCGATCCGCGCGCCGTTGGCCAGAAACTGGTTCAGCGCCCGCTCGAACCCGCGCGCCTCGCCGCCCAACTCGTCCGAGAACATGGTCGCCGACAGAATGTCGAAGGTCAGGCCAGACATCTCGCTGTCGATATCCAGCACCCGCCCCCGCGCCGACAGCGACCATGCGGCCACACGCGCGTGACAGACCTCGGCCATCCTTGCGTTCAGCGTCGCCATCTTGGCGGGGGTGAACAGGGGCGCGAGGATACGCCGGGCGCGACGCCAGACCTCGCCCTCGGTCAGCAGCAGGCCCTCAGCCAGCATCGGCCCCAGCACACGCCGTTGCAGATCGCCCTTCACATAGTTGGCGGCGTTCTCGGTCAGGACGTGCCGCACGCCCTCGGGATGGCTGACCACCAGAATTTCGCCAAAGGCCGAGGATCCATACAGTTGCGGCTCGGTGAAATGCCGCTCGGACCACATCTGGATCGGATCGCGCCAGCTGATCCACAGGAAGGGCAGCAGCGACAGCGGCTTGCCCGCGCGCCGGGGCGGTATCGCAGGGCGGAAGGGTGTCGTTCCGTCGGCCATGCGCAACAGTTAGGCGCTGTATGCAGCCTTCGAAAGACCTTTAGCGCACTATTGCGCCGTCGGCGCCCAGGCCTTCATCTCGGCGATCTCGCGCGTCTGGCTGTCGACGACGCTCTGGGCCATGCGGCGGATTTCCGGGTCGCGGCTGTCGCGCAGGGCGACCTTGGCCATGGAGACGGTGCCTTCGTGGTGGGCGATCATCTTGGCGACATAGGCCTGGTCGATCGTCTGACCAGAGGCGGCGGCCATCTTGCGGTGCATCTCGGCCTCGGAGGCGGCGAAGGCCCGATCTCCAGGGGTGACGCCGGGCGTGGGGCCGCCCATGTCGTGACCGGCGTGACCGGCCTGCATCTGTTCGGTCGTGCGCGCCGCTGCGGCCTGATGGGCGGCCGACGCATCACGCAGCGCCTGCTCCACCGGATCGCCGCCGCCGTCGCAGGCGCTCAGCAAGCCCAGCAGCGCGAGCGGCGCCAGAACACGGATCATGCGGCGTCGCCCAGCCAGCCCGGCATCCAGCCTTCGTGCCATTCGCGCAGGTGGGCGACGGGGATGCTGAACAGTTCGCCCTTGTCGCCCTTGGAGGCGAAGGCGGCGCCGCCCGCATGGCCGACGACCGAAGCGTGCAGACCCGCCTCACGCGCCTTGGCGATGATGGCGTCGGCGTCAGGCACAGCGACCAGGTAACGGGCCTGGTCCTCGGCGAACAGGAAGATGTGGGCGTGGGCGGCGCTGGAGGCGTCCAGGGTGACCCCGACGTCGGAGGCCAGCGCCAGATCGGCGGCGGCGCCGATCAGGCCGCCGTCCGAGAGGTCGTGAACCACGGTCAACTCGCCGGCCTCGATCCGGTCGCGCACGAAATCGCCAGTCTTCTTTTCCAGCGGTAGATCGACGGGCGGCGGGGCGCCGTCCTCGCGGCCCAGAACCTCGCGCAGATAGATGGAGGCGCCCAGTTCGCCTTGGGTCTGGCCGATCAGGACCAGCGCATCGCCCTCGGCCAAGGTCGAGAAGCCGGTCACCACGTCGTAGTTGGGCAGCAGGCCGACGGCGCCGACGGTCGGGGTCGGCGGAATGGCGACGCCGTTGGTCTCGTTATAGAGCGACACGTTTCCGCTCACGACCGGGAAGACCAGCTCGCGGCAGGCCTCGGCCATGCCGTCGATGGCGCGAACGATCTGGCCCATGATCTCCGGGCGCTGCGGGTTGCCGAAGTTCAGATTGTCGGTAATGGCGATGGGGCGCGAACCCACGGCGGTCAGGTTGCGCCAGGCCTCGGCCACAGCTTGCTTGCCGCCCTCATAGGGGTCGTTCTGGACGTAGCGCGGGGTGCAGTCCGAAGTGACGGCCAGACCCTTGTTCGTACCGTGCACGCGCACCACGCCGGCGTCGGCTCCCGTTGAGGAGTCCTGCAGCGTGTCGGCCATGACGTGGCGGTCATACTGTTCCCAGATCCAGCGCTTGGAGGCCATGTCGGGGCAGGCGACGACCTTCATCACCGCATCGGCCCAGTTTTCGGGGGCGGGAATGTCGGCGTGATTCAGTTTGGGCTGAAGCTCCGGTTGGACCCAGGGGCGGTCATACAGGGGCGCGTCGTCGAAAAGCGGCGCCAGCGGCACGTCGCAGACGGTTTCGCCGTGATGCTTCAGCACCAGATGGCCGGTGTCGGTCGTCTTGCCGATGATGGCGAAGTCCAGGCCCCACTTCTGGAAGATGCGATAGCCGACATCTTCATAGCCGGGCTTCAGCACCGCCAGCATCCGCTCCTGGCTTTCCGACAGCATCATCTCATAGGCCGTCATGCCGGTTTCGCGCTGCGGCACCTTGTCCAGGTTCAGTTCGATGCCGACGCCGCCCTTGCCCGCCATTTCGACGGAGGAGGAGGTCAGGCCCGCCGCGCCCATGTCCTGAATGGCTGCGACGGCGCCCGAGGCCATCAGCTCCAGCGTGGCCTCGATCAGCAGCTTTTCGGCGAAGGGGTCGCCGACCTGAACAGTGGGGCGTTTGGCCTCCGACTCGTCGTCGAACTCGGTCGAGGACATGGTGGCGCCGTGGATGCCGTCGCGGCCGGTCTTGGAGCCGAAATAGACCACGTCATGGCCCGCCTCGGGCGCGGCCGAATAATAAATCTCGTCGGCGCGGGCCAGGCCGACGCACATGGCGTTGACCAGGATGTTGCCGTTGTAACCCTTGTGGAAGTTGGTCTCGCCGGCGACCGTGGGCACGCCGACGCAGTTGCCATAGCCTCCGATGCCGGAGACGACGCCCTTGACCAGACGCCTGGTCTTCTCATGGCCGGGATCGCCGAAACGCAGGGCGTTCAATAGGGCGACCGGACGCGCGCCCATGGTGAAGACGTCGCGCATGATGCCGCCCACGCCCGTCGCCGCGCCCTGATAGGGTTCGATGTAGGAGGGGTGGTTGTGGCTCTCCATCTTGAAGATGCAGGCGTCGCCGTCGTCGATGTCGATCACCCCGGCGTTCTCACCCGGCCCGCAGATGACGCGCTCGCCGGTCGTGGGGAACTTGCCCAGGTGGATTTTGGACGACTTGTAGGAGCAGTGCTCGGACCACATGACCGAGAAGACGCCCAGCTCGACGTGGTTCGGCTCGCGCCCCAGTCGATCGAGGACGACCTGATATTCATTAGGGGCCAGGCCGTATTCGGCGGCCAATTCAGCCATGGTCTTTTGCGGAGCGCTCATGGGCGGCGCTTCTAGCCGCAGATGGGCCGAATGTCAGCCCGCGCGGCGCAACATCGGGGAACATCGTCTATCGCAGGTGGTTGATCCCGGCGACAGTCAAAGGAGCCGCCATGACCGATACCCCCATCGACCCCGCCGCCACCCCCGAAGACGACGACCTGCCAGAGATCGCCGCCGACGACGCCGGCGCTTCCGCCCTGGCCGAACGGGCTCAGAAACAGGCCGAAGACGCCGAGGAGGACGAGGCGTGAGCAAGCCGCACACCGACCGCATCGTCCCGGCCGAAGGCCAGCAGATGGACCGTTCGAACGATCCTGAAACCACCGCAGAGATGGACGCCGCAGCGCCCGAAGCCGCGCTTGCCAGCCGTCGTCAGCGGCTGACCGGCTCGGCCGTCGGGGTCGGCAGCGTCGGCTTCGACGAGGCCGGCGCCTTCGATGTGGGCGCCGATGACCACGCGCCTCAGGACGACGCGGTCACCGACGAGCCTTGAGGCTTAGCGAGCCCGCTCGACGCCGGGTCGCAGGCGGAAGGTCAGCAGCAGGCCGCCGATCAGCAGGACGATCGCGCCGGCCAGGGCCGTGAAGGCGACGGCCGGCTTGTCCGCCTGTTCGGCGACGAAGGCGCCCAGAAGACCCCAGGCGGTCGGCAGCGGATAGGCGAGGGTGCGCAGCACAGCGGTCACCGCCAGGGCTACGACCGTGACGGCGACCACGGCGACGATGGCCCACAGATCAGGCGACAGGGCGGCGGGCAGGGCGTTGAACGCAGTCGCCGTCGTGATCAGGTTCAACGGCGCAGCCACCGTCAGCCAGCCCGCCAGGGCCGCCAGAGGCCAGACCAGCAGGATGCGCTCGCGATCGAACATCCGCAGCGCTCGGATATGGCCGGATACGGCCAGCATCGGCAGCAGCAGCGCGATCAGCGAGGCGAAGATCACGCCCACGCTGGCGGCCTTCAGGTTCAGGGCCGCGACGATGATCCAGAACCCGATGCCGAAGAAGGCGACGGCGGACGGCAGGCCCATTCGGCCCAGCAGCGGACTTTCACCCGTCTGCGGCAGGGCCTGACGGATCGCATAGGCCAGAATGCCGATATAGATCAGGCCCCATATCGAGAAGGCATAGCCCGCAACGCGCAGGGTGCTGTTGCCGTCGGCGGCGAACTCGGCCTGGTTCAGACCCAGGCCCGCCAGGTTCTGAACCAGGGGCACGATGATGGCGAAGAGCGCGGCGGCCAGGACGACCAGACGACGGGTGCGTTGGCGGGGCGTGGGACGGATTATGGAGGACATTCGATTTCCAGTGCGACGCGTGTTCCCGCCTTTACGCCTCGCTACGCCAGAAGGTTCACCGCGAGCGGCAGAAAAGTGAAGCTTGCATTGGCCGCCGGCGGCTTCATCCTGCCCGGCATGACGCTCAAAGCCTCCCTGCCGGCTCTGTTGATCGCGATAATCGTGGCAGCGGGCCAGGCGTCCGCCCAGACAAGCGGAGCGCCTCTGCCGGCCTCGGTCCAGACCGCCTGGTCCCGCGTTCGCGCGGCCCTGACGCCCCAGCAGCAGGCCCATGAGGTGCGGGGTTTCCTTTCGGCGCTCGCCAACGAAAACCGACGGCCGACAACGCCGGCGCTGGATGCGCGCGATATCGCCTCGGGCCGCGCCGTGTCGCTGGACGATCCGGCCCTGCTGCAGCGCCCTCAGGCGCATGAGGTCACGGTGACGGTGGACGGTCAGTTCCTGATCTTCCGCCCGCTGTCGCGCTCCAGTCTGGAGCCGTTTTTCGGCCGTTAGGAACAATCGGCCCCACCGCGTGGTTGTCAGGGGCAATCCACACGCAGGAGCCCATCATGGCCGATACCGAAAACACCCAGCCCTCGCTCGAAGACGAAGTCGCCGCCAACCGCGCTATCGAACAAGGCCTCGGCGTCGGCGCCCGCGAACTGGCCGCCCAGCGCGAGCCGGGCGGCGTGATCACGCCGGACGAGGACGAAGGTTCTGAAGACGGCGTATCGACTGACGCTGACGAACTGGACGAAAGCCTGGCCGTTCAGGGCGTCGACGACGCCGACTGATCAGGCGGCGGCGTAGATGCTCTGGAACAGGGTCGCGCCGTCGGCCGAGCCGAGCTCGGCTTCGAAGGCGCGGTCCGGGTGGGGCATCATGCCGAGGATATTGCCGCGCGCGTTCTGGATGCCGGCGATATCGTTGACCGAGCCGTTGGGGTTGTCGACGTAGCGGAAGACGACCTGACCCTCGCCCTCGATCCGGGCCAGGGTTTCGGCGTCGGCGAAGAAGTTTCCGTCGCCGTTGCCCTGTGTCATCGTTACTTCGCGCTGGCCCTGATAGCCGGCGGTGAAGCGCGTCTGGCCATTGGCTACGGTCAGGGCGATGGGCTTGCAGACGTATTTCAGTCCCTTGTTGCGCAGCAGGGCGCCGGGCAGCATTCCGGCCTCGCACAGGATCTGGAAGCCGTTGCAGATGCCGACCACGGCGACGCCGTCGTCCGCAGCCTTCTTGACGGCCTGCATCACCGGGGACTGGGCCGCCATGGCGCCGCAGCGCAGATAGTCGCCGTAGGAGAAGCCGCCGGGAATGACGATCAGGTCCAGGCCCTGGGGCAGTTCGGTCTCGGCGTGCCACACCATCGAGACCGGCTCGCCGGTGGAGCGTTCGACGGCGACCTTGCAGTCGCGATCACAGTTGGAACCGGGGAAGACGATGACGGCTGCGCTCATGGCGCGGGCCTTTAGCAGGGTTCTTTCGCCTTGTCAGGCCGTCGCGCGCGCCCGACCGGTCAGCCAGGCGATCATGAAGATCACGAAGCCGCCCAGCGACAGGCCCATGCCGACCCAGCCGGTCGAGGCCCAGCCGTAGCCGGCCGCGATCGCCATTCCGCCCAAGAGCGGGCCGATGGCGTTGGCCGTGTTGAACGCCGAATGGTTGAGCGCCGCCGCCAGGGTCTGGGCGTCGCCGGCGACGTCCATCAGCCGCGTCTGCAGGATCGACCCCAGGCCGCCTCCGCCGCCGATCAGGAAGACCACGACCATCACGGCCCACAGGTGGGGCGCCGCCAGCGGATACAGCGCCAGCGCCGCCGCGCTCCATAGCAACAGGCCGCCCGCCGCCTTGAACCCGAGATGATCCGCCGCCCAGGCGCCCAGGATATTGCCCAGGAACATGCCGATCCCGAACACGGCGAAGACCCAGGGCAGCACGACGGGGCTGGCGCCCGTCACCGCCTCAAGCGTCGAGGCCAGATAGGCGTAGACCGCGAACATGCCGCCAAAGCCGATGGCGCCCACGCCCAGCGTCAGCCAGACCTGGCTGCGCTTCAAGGCGCCCAACTCGCGCCAGGGACTGGCGTCGGGGTGGGCCGGATCGCGCGGTGCGAACAGAGCGACCAGGGCCATGGTGAGAACCGCCAGCACGCCGACGATGGCGAAGGTCCAGCGCCAGCCGTGGGCATGGCTGATGATGTTGACGACGGGCACGCCCAGAACGGTCCCCACCGTCAGCCCCATCAGGATGGTCGAAACTGCGCGGGTTCGGAAATGCAGCGGCACGATCGACGCCGCGACCAGGGCCGCCACGCCGAAATAGGCCCCGTGCGGCAGGCCGCTGAGGAAGCGGAAGACCAGCATCCAGTGATAGGTCGGGGCCAGGGCGCTGGCCACATTGCCGATGGCGAACAGGGCCATGAAGGCGATCAGCAGCAGCCAGCGTGGGTAGCGCGCGCCTAGCACGGCCAGGATCGGCGCGCCGACCACGACCCCGGCGGCATAGGCGCTGATGACATGACCGGCGGTCGGCGCATCGACGCCAAGCCCGGCGGCGAAGTCCGGCAGGATGCTCATGGCCGCGAACTCGGTCACGCCGATGGCGAACCCGCCCATGGCCAGGGTGATCAGCACGAGGGCGACCGCCCCGCGCGAGCGGACGGGAAGGGGGGTGTCTAGGGTGGCGTCGGTCATGTTGCGCTGCAAACTAATCAGCGTTCATGACGCCACAAGGGCGACGCCGCCCCGCACCGATCACGCTTTGTTTTCGTAGGTCGCCGTGATCGACGCCTTGGCCAGGGTGTGGAAATGCAGATTGAAGCCGAACACGGCGCCGGAGTTGTCGGCCGTCACGTCCAGGCTCTCAACATCCACGGCGAAGACGGTGAAGATGTAGCGGTGCGGGCCGTGGCCAGGCGGCGGGGCGGCGCCGCCGAAACCGGGCTGACCATAGTCGGTGCGGCCCTGGATGGCGCTGTGGGGCAAATGCCCGCCGGGCGAGCCGGCGCCGGCCGGCAGCTCTGTCACATCCGCCGGAATATTGGCCACCGTCCAGTGCCAGAAGCCCGAGCCGGTCGGCGCATCGGGATCAAAGCAGGTGATCGCATAGCTCTTGGTCCCCTCCGGCGCACCGGACCATGACAGTTGGGGCGATTGGTTGCCCTTGGCGTGCACCTGGGCGTCCGGAAGCACGCCGCCGTCTTGGATGTCGGTGGAGGTGAGGGTGAAGGTCATGGGCGCTCCGTCAATAAAGCCGTCTGCTAAACTGGCGTCGATGCCGAAGGATGCAACCGTCTCCTCCCGCGACATGGGAGAGGAGACGGCAGACTTTACGCCGTCTCGATGCGGTAGCTTTCGATCACCGTATTGGCGAGCAGCTGCTCGCACATCTTCTTGGCTTCGCCTTGCGGGTCTTCGGCGCCGGCGAGGTCGAACTCGATCAGCTTGCCGACGCGGGCACTGGAGACGCCCGACCAACCCAGACCCTGCAATGCGCCTTCGACGGCCTTGCCCTGAACGTCCAGAACGCCCGGCTTGAGGAAGACGTGAACCTTGACCTTGCTTGAAGCGGTTGGGGCCATCAGTGCAGTCCTCCCTGGATCACCGTCGGCATGCCCTTCATGATGCCCAGGCGACGCGCGACTTCGGTATAGCTTTCAATGACATTGCCCAGGTCGCGGCGGAAGCGGTCCTTATCCAGCTTTTCGCCGGTCGAGGCGTCCCACAGGCGGCAGCTGTCGGGGCTGATCTCGTCGGCCAGCAGGACCCGGCTGAAGTCGTTTTCCCACACCCGGCCGAACTCGATCTTGAAGTCCACCAGGGTGATGCCGACGGCGCTGAACAGGCCCGACAGATAGTCGTTCACCCGCACCGTCATCGCCAGCATGTCGTCCAGCTCCTGGGTCGAGGCCCAGTTGAAGGCGGTGATGTGCTCCTCGGTGACCATCGGGTCGTTGAGCTCGTCCTTCTTGTAGTAGAATTCGATGATCGAGCGGGGCAGGGGCGTGCCTTCCTCGATGCCCAGGCGCTGGCTCATCGAACCGGCGACGATGTTGCGGCACACGACTTCTAGCGGAATGATCTCGACTTCACGGATCAGCTGTTCGCGCAGATTCAGACGCTTGATGAAGTGGTTGGTCACGCCGATGCCGTTCAGGCGCGACATGATGAACTCGCTGATCTGGTTGTTCACCACGCCCTTGCCTTCGAGGACGGCCTTCTTCTGCGCGTTGAAGGCGGTGGCGTCGTCCTTGAAATACTGGATCAGGGTGCCGGGCTCGGGTCCTTCGTACAGGATCTTGGCCTTGCCTTCGTAGATCTTCTTGCGCTTGCTGTTCATGGTCCGGTCCCGGCTTACGGGCGCCCTCCAGAAACAAAAATCGCGCGGCCATATGTGGAAGGGGAAGACCCGGTCCTGGCGGCGCGTTTCGGAATCGTTCGGGCAGTCAATCTCGTTCGGGGTCTCCTTAGCCGAAGGCGGCCCTCGATACAAATGAGGATGGCCGGCGGCGCATTCATTGGGGACAGGATGTCCATGCGACGGAAGTCAGGTTGCGTTCGCGGGCGGTCGGTCTATAGACGGCGCTTGCCCCGACGTTACCGGGGTGGACGGAGCTTTGCTGAGCGAAATGACGACCTTCGACGATCGGGAAAAGGCCTTCGAAGCCAAATACGCCCTCGATCAGGAGCAGGAGTTCAAGGCCATCGCCCGGCGCAACCGGATGCTGGGCCTTTGGGCTGCGGAAAAGATGGGCCTGTCGAGCGAAAGCGCGGACCAGTACGCCGCCGCCGTGGTGCGCGCCGATTTCGAGCAGCCGGGAGACGAGGACGTGTTCCGCAAGGTCGCCGGCGACTTCAAGGCCTCGGGCCTGTCGGTGTCGGAGGGCGAGATTCGCTCCAAGATCGACGAGCTGGCCTCGATCGCCCGCGAGCAGATCCGCGCCGGCGAGTAATCGCCTCGGTCTTTCGACTGATCTGAAAATTCGAAAGGGCCGCACCCGGGGGAAAGTGCGGCCCTTTCTTCTTGCCGGGGACGTTGGGGGATGTCTCACCCGGCGTACTGTGCGTCTCGCGCCCCTGAAGAACACCAGGGCCGAGATTTGGTTTCAGGCGTCGCCGCCCGAAACCAAATATTTTTTACGGCATCAGAACCGTGTCGACGACGTGGACGACGCCGTTCGATTGGCCCACGTCGGCTTGCGTGATCGTGGACTTGCCGCCTTTGGCGTCGGTGATGACCCAGGTGTTGTTCGGGCCGGCCGAAACCTTCAGTTCTTCACCTTGAACCGTCTTCAGCGTGGCGGTGCCGCCGTTGGCCTCGGCCTGGGCGGCGATATCGGCGGCCGTCAGACGACCGGCGACCACGTGGTAGGTCAGGATCTTGGTCAGATCAGCCTTCATCGCCGGCTGCATCAGGCTGGTGCGCGTCGCCTCGGGGATCTTCTCGAAGGCGGCGTTGTCAGGGGCGAAGACCGTGAACGGACCCGCGCCTTGCAGGGTGTCGACCAGGCCGGCGGCCTTCACGGCGGCGACCAAGGTCGTCAGGTTGGAAGCCTTGGAAGCGTTGGCGACGATCGTTTCGTTTGGGCTCATGGCCGCGCCGCCCACCATCAGGTCGGTCGCGGGGGCCATGGCGGCGCCGTTGGCCGGGGCCATGGCGGTCGATTCCGCTGGCGTCGTGGCGGCCGGCTCGTTGTTGCCGCAGGCGCCGAGCGCCATCAGCGCGCCGCCGGAGACAGCGACGAGCATAAGATTGCGAAGTTTGGTCATGTGTTTCGTTCCCTTTGGGCCGCTCTCAAGGCGGTAACGGGAACGTTACGCGCGACACCGCACAATGGATGCATGCCGCGCGACAAGACATCGCAGCTTCACCATTGAGTTTTCAGTCGCAGTTCTATGCTGCTTTGCAGCAAGAAACCTATCGTTCGATCAGATCAGTCAACGAACTCCAGATGTTCGCCTTGCCTGCCAGTGGAATCGCATGAGCCGGGCTGGATGAAGGCAGGTCGATAAGGCGAACCCATGCGACGTCGCCGATAATGCGCCGTCCCAGCTTGGCCGCCAGCTTGCCGTTGAAGGCGACCGCTCTCAACCGCGGCAAGCTGCCGATCAGGCCGCGCAGATCAGCCGCCTCCGGCGAGCGGATCGCCGCATCCAGACTGCCCGACCGCTCCGCCGACGCAATCACATCCCACAGCCCCACGCCGCGCGCCGTCAATCGATCCAGCCGCTGCTCATAGCGGAGGGCTAGAAGGTCCTCGCCCAACACGCCGCCGATCAGGGGCCAAAAGGCGTTGCGCGGATGGGCGTAGTACTGCGCCGCCCTCAGCGAGGCGTCGCCGGGCAAGCTGCCCAGGATCAGCAGCCGGGTTTCCGTATCGACAACGGGTGCGAACCCCAGCCTGCGATCGCCGGTATGGTCCGTCACTTGACCGGCGGGTCGTCGCGCAGCCAGCCGGTGATCGAGCGGCGCTTGCCGTCGGCGTAGGCGGCGACTGGTGCGACAGAATGCTGGCGGGGCGTCTTGAACACCGTCCAGACGTTGAAACCCGGCTTGAAGCCGCGCTCGATATCGCCGTTGGCGTCGTGAAACAGCAACTGGCCGCCCCAGTCCGGCCGCCAATCGCGAGACAGGCCCAAAGTATAGGCCGCCCGTCGTTCGCCAACGCCCGTGTCGTCGTGCTGGGTCAGGAAGTCGCCGGGTCGGAACCAGGTGGCTTGCGCGTCGATCTTGGTCACGCTCGCTTCGCCGGTCACGGCCTTGGCGAATGTGGTGAAGGGCGTGTCGTTGAAAAACTGCACCAGGGCGTGCGTCGCATGGCCTTCGTCCTTGCCGGTCAGCAAGGTCGTGATGATCGGATAGGCCAGATAGATGAAGGAGAAGCCGTCGCGACCCTCCGCCAGCGCGCGCTGTATCTGGGCCCCGATCGCATCGCGGCCCATGGCCTGCATGTCTTGCGGCGACAGCAGCTTGCCGCCCTCCGGCGTCTTCAAGGACAGATGCCAAGCCGTGTCGTGTTCGAGCGCAAGCTCCAGCCATTCGGCGCTCGCGGCGTCCAACAGATCGGGCACCTGCACCATCCCATCGCGCGCATAGGCCGCCGCATAGTCGCGGGGATCGAGCCGGGGATTGAGCCGGATTGTCTTGTTCAACGCGCGTTGACCGTGATTGTCACGACCATCGTCCTGCCGACTGAAGATGCGGATGGAGCCGATTGTGTTTGGGCGATACAGCGCAGAGTTTCCAGATCGCGCACGCTCATATGACGGTCGTCAGTCAAGTCGCAGCCGCCCAACTGCCTGCCCTCACTCACCACGCACCGCATGTCTGTCTTGATCGAGCGCGAACCCTTGTGACGCCGCAGGCAGACTTCAGCCCGGGCGTCATCAGACAGCAGAGCGTTAGGTGCATACACCGACCAGCCGATGTAGCTGATCTCAGGCGTGTTGGCCTGAATGAACAGAGCGAGCAGCGCGGCGATCATGCCTCATTGAACACCCGCTTGAACACCACGTCCACGTTCTTGGTGTGGTAGCCCAGGTCAAACAGGGCCTCGAGCTGGTCGGCGGGCAGGGTGACGCGGTCGTCGGCCTTCAGGAAATCCAGGAAGGCGCCTTCGCCGCGCCAGACCTTCATGGCGTTTTCCTGAACGGCGGCATAGGCGTCTTCGCGCGACACGCCGGCCTGGGTCAGGGCCAGCATCACCCGCTGCGAGTGCACCAAACCGCCCAGGCGGTCGATGTTCTTCTGCATGTTCTCCGGGTAGACGTTCAGCCGCTCGACCACATTGGCCAGACGGTGCAGGGCGAAGTCCAGATGGATGGTGGCGTCCGGGCCGATGCCGCGCTCGACCGAGGAATGGCTGATGTCCCGCTCATGCCACAGGGCGACGTTTTCCATCGCTGGGGTGACGGCCGAGCGGACCAGACGGGCCAGGCCGGTCAGGTTTTCGGTCAGGATCGGATTGCGCTTGTGCGGCATGGCCGACGAGCCCTTCTGACCCTTGTCGAAGAATTCCTCGGCCTCGAGGACTTCGGTGCGTTGCAGGTGGCGGATCTCGACGGCGAGGCGCTCGACCGAGCTGGCGACGACGCCCAGGGCGGCGAAGAAGGCGGCATGACGGTCGCGCGGGATGACCTGGGTCGAGACCGGCTCGACGGTCAGGCCCATCTGGTCGGCCACGTACTGTTCGACGGCCGGGTCGACATTGGCGAAGGTGCCGACGGCGCCCGAAATGGCGCAGGTGGCGATCTCTTCCTTGGCGGTGATCAGGCGGCGTTTGGCGCGCTGGAATTCGGCGTGATAGCCGGCCAGCTTCAGGCCGAAGGTGACGGGTTCGGCGTGGATGCCGTGCGAACGGCCCACGGTCGGGGTGTATTTATGCTCCTTGGCGCGGGTCTCCAGCGCGGCCAGAACCCGGTCGACGCCCTCGATCAGCAGGTCCGAAGACCGCGCCAGCTGAACCGCGAAACAGGTGTCCAGCACGTCCGAAGAGGTCATGCCCTGGTGCAGGAAGCGCGCTTCCTCGCCGACGATCTCGGCGACGTGCGTCAGGAAGGCGATGACGTCGTGTTTTGTGGTGCGCTCGATCTCGTCGATGCGGTCGGCGTCGAAGGTCGCATCCTTGCCCTTGGCCCAGATGGCCTCAGCCGATTCCTTGGGGATCACGCCCAGCTCGGCCATCTTCGTGGCGGCGTGGGCCTCGATCTCGAACCAGATCTTGTACTTGGTTTCCTGGGACCAGATGGCGGCGGCGACGGGGCGGGAGTAGCGCGTGATCATGGGCGGGTCGTGTCGGTCGTGGGCGGCGCGGAGTCAAGGTTTGCGGGACGGCGCGGTTGACTTTGCCAGCCGTTGTCCCAGATTCAGCGCGCTTTCAGGAGGACGACCTCCCCCACATGGGACAAACGCCGGGACGACCCGACGCCATGCAGGGAGAATGTCATGGCCTGGGTATTCCTTCTTTTCGCCGGCCTGCTCGAAGTCGTCTGGGCGTTTCTGATGAAGGCGTCGGCTGGTTTTACGCGACCGTGGCCGGCGGTGGGGATGATCGTCTTCATGATCGGTTCGTTCGGTCTGCTGTCGCTGGCGATGAAGACCCTGCCGCTGGGCACCGCCTACGCCATCTGGACCGGCATCGGCGCAGTCGGCGCCTTTGTGGTCGGCGCGGTCTTTCTGGGCGAGCCGCTGACGACGCTCAGGATCGCGGGCGTCGCCCTGGTCGCATCGGGCCTGGTTGTGCTGAAGCTGGCGGCAAGCCATTGATGGCGGCGACAGGAGACGCGTGATGGAACTGGTGATCGGCGACAAGGCCTATTCGACGTGGTCGCTGCGGCCGTGGCTGGTGCTGAAACATTGCGGCGCGGCCTTCGACGAAATCCTCGTGCCGCTGAACCAGCCCGACACCGATCAGCGCATCCGTGAGCATTCGCCGTCCGGCCTCGTCCCGGTGCTGAAGGTCGAGGGCGAGGTGATCTGGGATTCGATGGCCATCGCCGTCTGGGCGGTCGAACGCTATCCCGAAGCGCGCCTCTGGCCGTCAGACGCCCATGCGCGCTGGCTGGCGCGTTCCGCGGCGTGCGAGATGCATGGCGGCTTCACCGCCTTGCGCACGGCCTGTTCGACCGGCCCGGATCACTGGATGGTCGGCCCCAGTCGCGCGCCCGCGCCGGATCATCCGGGCTTGGCCAAGGATTTGCGCCGGATCGTCGAACTGTGGCGGAGCCTGCGTGAGCGGTTCGGCGCGGGCGGCCCCTATCTGTTCGGCGACTGGTCCGTGCCGGACGCCTTCTTCACGCCGGTCGCCGCCCGCATCCGCCATTTCCAGCTGGACCTCTCAGCGCACGGAGACGACGGCACGGCCCGCGCCTATGCCGAGACCTTGCTGGCTCATCCGCATTTTCTTGAGTGGGAAGCGGACGCGCTGGGCTTAACGCACGACAACCATCCCGGCTGACGCCGCGTTAAACGGACGCTGTTATCTCTATGGGGATGACGAGCCCGGTCCTGCCCAGCCCTCAGACCCAAGCCGCTGTGCGCGGCCTCAATCCGGTCATGGCCTATGGGCTGGCGGCCCTGGTCGGGGCGGCCTTTTGGGCCAGTCTGCTGTTCGCGGTCTTCTAAGGAGTCAGCGCGCGCCAGCGATGGGTGTCGTCTCAGCGATCAGGACCGGCTCGGCCTGCGGCGGCGGGGCGACGTAATCCAGCGCCATCGGCAGGGCGCGCGCGCCCGACGCGACGGCGTCCAGGGTCTTCAGCGGGCCGCCGAACAGCCGCTGATAGATCCAGTAGCTGGCCATGACCTTTTCGACGTAGTCGCGCGCCTGGGGCACGTCGATCGTCTCGATCAGCAGCAGGGGATCGGCGTCCGCGCCCAGTTTCCTGACGGCCGCCAGCATCGGCCCGGGACCGGCGTTGTAGGAGGCCACGGCCCGCAGCAGATCGCCTTGGAAGGCCGGCAGGGCCAGCATCTTGTTGATGTAGGCCTGGCCCAGACGCATGTTGACCGCAGGGACCAGCAGCTTGGTCGGGTCCGAAACGAATGTGCGATCGCCGGTCATCTCGGCCGCCGTCGTCGGCATGACCTGCATCAGCCCATAGGCGCCGACGCTGGAGCGGGCATTGGGATTGAAATCGGTTTCCTTGCGCGCCAGGGCGTAGACCAGCGCCCGCTCGATGACGAAGCCGCCTTCGGGGGCCAGGTCCGGGATGGGATAGCGCGTCGCGTCGATGCGGGTGGCGTCGCCGTTGTTGACCGGCAGGATGGCGCGCGCCAGGGCCGTCCACATCTTGGCCGCATCGCCGACGGCGGTGCGCAGGCCGGACCGCAGTTCCGTCTCGGCATCGGCGTTGCGCCCGACCTCATAGAAGGCGACGGTGCGTTTGGCGCGGGCGTCGGCCTGAACGAAGGCTTCCAGGGCGGTCGGTTCGACGGCGGCGCTCTGGGGCACATAGGCGGCCCGGCGTAGGCGGGGCTCGGCCTCATAGGGGCGAGGGCCCATATTCTCGATCGTCGGCTCTTCTCCGAGCTGACGCAGGGCGATCTGGCCATAGAAGGTGGCGGGCCACTGGGCCGACAGGCGCAGATAGTCGGTGACGCGATCCTGACGCCCCGACTGGGCGGCGGCGCGTGCGGTCCAGAAGGCGGCGCCGGCGCGCACCCAGGCATCCTCGGTCGGATCGTTGGCGACGCGTTCGAAGGCGGCGAAGGATTCGTGGAACTGGCCCAGACGCCATTCCGCCAGGCCGACCGTCCACCAGTCGCCGATCTGGCGCCCCAGGGCCGATGCGCCGGTCAGGTCGTCGTTGTTGTAGGCGACGCGCGCCGCCTTGGCCGGATCGGTGACGCCGCCGTCGCCGGACACGGCGCTGACCAGGCTGTTCCAGGTGCGGCCCAGCACGCCGCCAGGACGCACCGGCTCGGGCGCGCCGTCGGGGCGACGACGCAGCGCCAGCGTATAGACCCGGTCCGCGCACGGCAGATCCGAATAGGTCTCAAGCCAGGCCGTCAGCTCTTCGTAGGTGGCGACATGATCGGGATGGAACAGGCTTTCGAACTCGACCTGACCCAGCAGCACGCGGTCTTGCGCCTGACGGGCCGCCGTGCGGGCCGTCTCGATGTCGCCGCGTCGCAGGGCGTCGAAGGCGGTGGTGTAGGAGATTCTGTCGGCCGAACTCAGCGCGGTGGGGCGCCCGGAACCGGCTCCGGCCTCGGCGGTTGATCCGTAGGGCGTCTCGGCGGTTGCAGCCGTCGTGGCGGCGCAGAACGCAAGGACAAGCGTCGACGCGAGGATCGCGCGGCGGAACAGAAACATAAGCGGCGGCCCCCTCGTTGGCGACGCGCGTAAGCTACGGGCGCGCGTATGGCGATCGGTCGTCAGCATGCGAACATGCCGCGATTAGCCTTGTTCTTCAACCGAGTCCGTTTCAAGGCGAACGGCCAGCGAAAGCAGATCGCTCCACACCTGCCGCTTGGCTTGCGGCTGACGTAGCAAAAAGGCGGGATGCAGGGTCGGCATGACGGGTGCCGACACCGCCCCCTCCAGCAGGCGCCATTCCTTCCAGGCGCCGCGCAGCTTCATGATGCCTTCCTCGGCGCCGAGCACCGACTTGGCCGAGGCTGCGCCCAGCAGCAGCACGGCCCTCGGCTTCAGCAGGGCGAAGGCGCGCTCGACGAAGGGCGCGCACACCGCCTGTTCCTGCGGGCTGGGGGTGCGGTTGCCGGGCGGGCGCCAGAAGACGGTGTTGGTGATGAAGACCTTGTCGGTCAGGCCCGCCGCCGCCAGCATCCGGTCCAGCAATTGCCCGCCCTTGCCGACGAAGGGTTGCCCCGCCCGATCCTCGTCCCCGCCGGGCCCTTCGCCGATAATCAGGACCGAGGCGTTGGGGTTGCCGCGTCCGAACACCGATTGCGTCGCGCCCATGCCGCGCAGCGGGCAACCCTCGAACGCCGCGACCGCCGCCGCCAGATCCTGAAGCGTCGCGGCGCCGGCGGCCAGCCGCCGCGCCTCGGCCAGGGCGTCATCGGCGTTGACGCCGGCCAGGGGCATGACGACCGAGGCCGTCGCCCTCTGCACCGCCTTGACGGCCGGCGGCGGGGCGATGTGGGTGTGATCGACGGGCGCATCGCCATAGCAGGCGTCGACCCCCGCATCCCGCCAGAAGGCGAGCAGGCTTTCGACTGCAGCGATGTCATGGGGTTGCGCGTTCATGTCTCGAACCACCGATAAGCCTTGACCGCCCTCGCGTCACCTTCCGATAAGCGGCATAACCACACAGATAACCGGGATTCAGGGGAAACCATGGCCGAAGACGCCATCGAAGGCGGCGCGGAGAACGCCCGTCAGGAAGCCATCATCGACAATCTGCCGCCGCTGGAGGCGCTGAACGGCGTCGAACGCGAGATCATGGAATATGATGTCGTGATCGTCGGCGGCGGCCCGGCCGGCCTGTCGGCGGCCATCCGCCTGAAGCAGCGCGCGGAAAAGGACGGCAAGGAAATCACCGTCGCCGTTTTGGAGAAGGCGGCCGAGGTCGGCGGTCACATCCTGTCGGGCGCGGTCATCGATCCCAAGGCGCTGAACGAACTGTTCCCCGACTGGAAGGAACGCGGCGCGCCGCTGGAGACGCCGGTCACGAAGGACAAGTTCCTGCTGTTGGGCCCGCAAGGGTCGGCGTCGTTGCCGATGCCGCTGATGCCGCCCTTCATGCACAATCACGGCTGCTACATCGCTTCGCTGGGCAACGTCACGCGCTGGCTGGGCGAGCAGGCGGAGGCCCTGGGTGTCGAGGTCTATCCCGGCATGGCCGCCAGCCACGTCGTCTGGGAAGAAGAGACGGGTCAGGTGAAGGGCGTCGTCGCCGGCGTCTTCGGCATCGACCGCGAGGGCAAGCCGACCGGCGACTTCCAGCCCGGCATCGAACTGCACGGCAAATATGTCTTCATCGCCGAGGGCGTGCGCGGCTCCCTGGCCAAGACCATCATCGCCAAGCACAAGCTTCAGGACGGCAAGTCGCCCCAGAAATACGGCATCGGTCTGAAAGAGTTGTGGCAGGTTCCGGCCGACAAGCACCAGCCCGGCCTGGTCCAGCACACGACCGGCTGGCCGCTGGACGACAAGACGGGCGGCGGCAGCTTCCTGTATCACTTCGGCGATCGCTATGTGGCCGTCGGCTATGTGGTTCACCTGAACTACAAGAACCCGTTCCTGTCGCCGTTCGACGAATTCCAGCGCTTCAAGCACCACCCCGAGATCGCCCAGCACCTGGAGGGCGGAACACGCATCTCCTACGGTGCGCGCGCCATCACCGAAGGCGGCCTGCAGTCGATCCCGAAGCTGAGCTTCCCCGGCGGCGTGCTGATCGGCTGTTCGGCCGGCTTCGTGAACGTGCCCCGCATCAAGGGCAGCCACAACGCCATGAAAACCGGCATGCTGGCCGCCGACGCCGCTTACGAGGCCGTTCAGGCCGGACGCGCGGGCGACGAACTGGTCGAATACCAGACCGCCTTCGAAAAGAGCTGGGTCTATAAGGAGCTGTCGGTCGTCCGCAACGCCAAGCCCCTGCTGTCCAAGTTCGGCACGACGCTGGGCGGGGCGCTGGGCATGTTCGACATGTGGTGCCGCACCCTCTTGGGCGGCCTGTCGCCGATCCCGACGCTGAAGCACGAAAAGACCGACGCCGCCTCGACCGGCCTGGCCGCCGACCACAAGGCGATCGCCTATCCGAAGCCGGACGGCAAGCTGTCGTTCGACAAGCTGTCGTCGGTGTTCATCTCCAACACCAACCATGCCGAGGACCAACCGGCCCACCTGAAGCTGCTGGATCCGTCGATCCCGATCCGGGTCAACCTGCCCAAATACGGCGAGCCGGCGAGGCTGTACTGCCCGGCGGGCGTGTACGAGGTCGTCTATGGCGACGAGGCGGCCAAGGCCGATCCGCGCTTCGTCATCAACGCCCAGAACTGCGTCCACTGCAAAACCTGCGACATCAAGGATCCGTCGCAGAACATCGTCTGGACCACGCCCGAGGGTGGCGGCGGTCCCAACTATCCGAACATGTGACGGAACGGGGCAGGGGCGGTGTTCCGCCCTTGCCCGCCGCTGCAAAAGCGTGAAGGGTCCGGGCATGATCGCCTCCCGTTCTCGTCTGTTCGCCGCCTCCCTGACCGTCCTCGCCGTGGCGCTTGCCGGCCACGCCTCGGCTCAGGAAACGACCCCGCCCGCCCCGACGCCGGAGACCCATCCGCCGGCCGTCATCCTGGAGCCGGGCCAGACGGCGCCGGGCCAGACTGCAACGGCTCAGGCGCCGACCGAGGCCGCGCCCGATCCTCGCATCATCATCACCGACACGTCCGCGACGCCGGCGATCCCGTCCGTCTGGGCGCCGATCCCGACGAACGCCGAAGGCCGCAGCGCCTATGGTCTGTATCTGGCCGGCAAGCTGGCCCTGATGCAGGGCGAGGGGGCGACCGGCTCGGACTATCTGGCCCAGGCGGAACGACTGACGCCGGAACAGCCGCGCGTGCGCGAACAGGCCTTCACCTCCGCCCTGCTGACCGGCGATCTGGATGTGGCCGCCGCCCTGGCCCCCACGGATGCAACAGCGTCTCCGGCGTTCGTCGAGGGCGGACGGCTGGTGCGTCTGGTGCAGGACTTCGTGCGCGGCGACGCCAGGACGCCGAACGCCGAACTGGCCCGTCAGCCCATCGGCGCCCCGCACACCCGCGCCGGTCTGCTGGTCGCGCCGTGGATCGCTGCCGCAGCCGGCGACTGGACCCGGGCGCTTCAGTCGGTCCCGACCGCCGGCGATCCCCTGACCTTGGCCTTCGCCCGCATCAATCGCGCCGCCCTGCTGGAAAAACGTCGCGACTATGCCGAGGCCGAGGTCGAGCTGAAGACCGCTTCCGAAGCCGCCGGCGTCGGCGCCCTGTTCAAACGCCCCTATGGCGAGTTTCTGGAACGGCGCGGTCGCCGCGACGACGCTGTCGTCTTGTATGAAGCCGCCATGGCGGTGCAGCCCGTTGATCCGGGCGTGGCCCGCGCGTTGCAGCGGCTGAAGGACGGCGGCCGCCCGCCTGCCTTGCCCGACTTCCGCGAAGGCGCCGCCCAAGGCCTGATCACCGCCGCCGCCCAGGCCTCGGCCGAGCGCGGCAACGAGTTCGCCGCCGTCTATCTGCGCCTCGCCCAGAACCTGCACGACGATGACGAGACGGAATATCAGCTGGCCCAGGTGCTCTCTCGCGCCGGTCTGAAATCCGCCGCCCGCAACGCCCTGTCGCGGGTCGGGACCACCGATCCAAAACTCTACGCCGCCGCTCGCGCTCAGCTGGCCGTGGCGCTGGAAGAGGACGGCCAGTCGCAAGAGGCGCTCACCGAACTGCGCCGCGCCGCCGCCGCCAGCCCCGATGATCGGCAGATCGCCTTGGTCTTGGCCGGTCAACTGATGCAGCTGAAACAGCATGACGAGGCGCTTGCGCTGCTGGACGGGCCGCTTCTGAACACCGCCGATCAGGGCGCCAGCGTTCACTTCCTGCGCGGCGCCGCCTATGAGGCGTTGGGTCGTGTTCCCGAGGCCGAGGCCGAACTGTGGGCCGCGCTTCAGACCGCGCCGAACGACGCCGATATGCTGAATTACCTCGGCTATCTCTGGGTCGATAAGGGACTGCGGGTGCAGGAAGGCGCCGAAATGATCGCCCGCGCCCATGCGCTGGAGCCCGACAACGGCAACATCCAGGATTCGCTGGGCTGGGCGCAGTTCAAACAGGGCCAGTACGAAACCGCCGTCAACACGCTGGAAGAGGCTGTCGACAAGGAGCCGTCCAACGCCGAGATCAACGATCACCTCGGCGACGCCTACTGGAAGGTCGGCCGTCAACGCGAAGCCGTCTGGCTGTGGAACCGCGTCCTGGTGCTGGAGCCCGAACCCGAACGCCGGGCCGAGGTCGAACGCAAGATCGCCAATGGGCTGGACAACGCGCCGAGCGCTCAGGGCGTCGCGCAATAGGTCATGCCCGCCCTGACCGCCCTGGCGCCGGCCAAGATCAATCTGTTCCTGCACGTCGGGGCGGTGGACGCTGACGGCTATCATCCGCTGTCCAGCCTGGTCGCGTTCGCCGATGTCGGAGATCGCGTGTCGGTCGAGCCGGCGGATCGTCTGTCGCTGACGGTCGCCGGGCCTTTCGGCGCCAGGCTGGGCGCGACGGGCGACAACCTGATCCTGCGCGCGCTGCGTCGATTGGGCGAGGCCTGCGGCGTCGCGGAGCCGAAGCTCAAGGTCACGCTGGACAAGCGCCTGCCCATTGCGGCCGGGCTGGGCGGCGGATCGTCCGATGCGGGCGCGGCGCTGAAGCTGGCGCGCGACGTCCTGGCGCTCGATCTCGACGACGCCGCGCTGGAGACGGTCGCGGGCGTCGTCGGCGCGGACGGGCCGATGTGTCTGCGCACGCGCACGGCCTGGGCCGAGGGAAGGGGAGACGTGCTGACCGACGAACCCCGCCTGCCGCCGCTGCCGGCCGTGCTGTTCAACCCTGGCGTCCCCTCGCCGACCGGAGCCGTCTACCGGGCCTACGACGCAGGGCTGGTGCGAGCGGCCGACAGACCCGCGCCGCCCCGGGACTGGTCGATCGGCGCCGTCATCGACTGGCTGTCGGCCCAGCGCAACGATCTTGAAGCGCCTGCGCTGGCCCTGACGCCGGCGATCGGCGCGGCCCTGTCGGTGGTGGCCGCGACCGACCAGATCGCCCTGACGCGAATGTCCGGCTCAGGCGCGACTTTGTTCGGTTTGTATCCCAGCGACGACGCGGCCCGATCCGCTGCGCACGCCTTGTCTACTGCACATCCCGAGGCCTGGGTCAAAGCAACAAGGCTGTCCGTACAGCAACGCTGAAGCTTTGTGGCCGAATACCGGCGATCAGGTTGCGAAACCGGCGATTTCGCCCTGGTCTCGCCCAGATCATCACAAACGTTACGCATTGTTTCGAAATCTCGGAACCAGATCACGGCGTTCTGATTTGAGTCGGCAGTTCCGATGTCTGGAACGGGTCGCTGTCTCCCCCGTGGCGATCCTCAAACAGGAAAAAGGAAATCGCCATGCTTCGTGCAAAACTGCTTGCCGCCACCGCCGTCGTCAGCCTGATGGCCGCCCCCGCATTCGCTCAGGACATGACCGCCCCGGCCACCACGACGACGCCCGCCCCGGCGACCATGCCGCAAACCGATCCGGCCATGCCGCAGACGCCGGCCCCGACGGCTGAGGCCGCCGCCGCCACGACCACGACTGCCGAGGCCACCACGCCGGTGGCTGGCGAAACCGTTGTCGACAAGCTGAAGGCCAGCGGTCAGTTCACCACCCTGCTGGCCGCGCTGGACGCCGCCCAGCTGACCGACACCCTGGCCAGCCGCCCGGCCATCTCGATCTTCGCCCCGACCGACGCCGCCTTCGCCGCCGTGCCGGAGGCCGAGCGTACCCGTCTGATGGACCCGGCCAACGCCGCCGAACTGCGCCAACTGCTGCTGTATCACGTGATCGTGGCCGACGTGACGCCCGACCAGATCATGGGCAAGAAGGGCGGCGTAGAGACGGCCGCCGAGAGCCAGGTCCTGCTGGACGGCACGGGTTCGGCCATCAAGGCTGACGGCGCGACCGTCGTCAGCGCGGAACTGGATGCCTCGAACGGCGCCATCTTCCCGATCGACAAGGTCCTGAACCCGGCGAATTCCATGGCCGCCATGGGCGATGAAGAGGCCGCCGCGCCCGCCGAGGCCGCTCCGGCCGCCGAGGCGACCCCGGCTGCTGAAGCGACCCCGGCTCCGACGGCGCCGAACGGTCAGCCCGCCGCGATGACGACGACCACGTCCTCGTCGCCGGTCGTCAACCCGACCGATGGTACCGATGGTCAGGTCGATACTCCTGCCACCCCGCCGGTCGATGCGGCTGATCCCGCCGCCGACGGCGCGGCCGAAGCCAAGCCGACCCCGAACTGATCAGGGTCATCCACGCGCTCGCTCGGTAGCGTGTTGAAGCGGAAGGCGGCGGGCCCTATGGTCCGCCGTCTTTTTTGCAGCCCTCCCCACGAGCCCGATTTGACCACCTCGACCGAGCCGCTCGCGTTTCAGGACCTGATCCTGACGCTCCACCGCTATTGGGGCGAGCAGGGCTGCGCCATCCTGCAGCCCTATGACATCGAGGTCGGGGCCGGCACGCTGCACCCCGCCACCGTCCTGCGCGCGCTCGGCTCCAAGCCGTGGAAGGCCGCCTATGTCCAGCCCAGCCGCCGCCCCGGCGACGGCCGCTATGGCGAAAACCCCAACCGCCTCCAACACTATTACCAATACCAGGTTCTGCTCAAACCGAACCCGGCTGACCTTCAGGAGCTGTATCTCGGCTCGCTGGCGGCGATTGGCATCGACCCGAAACTGCACGACATCCGCTTCGTCGAGGACGACTGGGAAAACCCCACCGTCGGCGCCTGGGGCCTGGGCTGGGAGGTCTGGTGCGACGGGATGGAGGTGACGCAGTTCACCTATTTCCAGGGCGTCGGCGGCATCGAGGTCGATGTGGTGTCGGGCGAGCTGACCTACGGGCTGGAGCGTCTGGCCATGTATGTGCAGGGCGTGGACAACGTCTATGATCTGAAGTTCACCAAGGAGGGGCTGACCTATGGCGAGGTCTTCCTGGAGAACGAGCGGCAACAGTCGGAAGCCAACTTCCACGGCTATGACGTCGACGGTTTGAAGCGGCGGTTCGAGGACATGGTGGGCGAGGTCCAGCGCCTGCTGGACATGCGCGGGCCGCAGGATCAGCCGCTGGTCCTGCCCGCCTACGATCAGGTGCTGAAAGCCAGCCACCTGTTCAACCTCATGGACGCCCGCGGCGCCATCGCCGTCGCCGAACGCCAGAGCTACATCGGCCGCATCCGCGAACTCTGCAAAGCCTGCGCCCTCGCCTATGTCGAACAAGAGCGGAAAACCGCCTGATGCCCCAACTTCTTCTCGAAATCTTCTCCGAAGAAATCCCCGCCCGGATGCAGCAGGGCGCCGCGCGCGACCTGGAGCGGATGATCTCCGACCGGTTGAAGGCCGCCGGCCTGACGTGGGAGGCGCTGACGACCTATGCCGGTCCGCGCCGTCTGACCCTGGTCATCGACGGCTTGCCCACGGCCACGCCGGACCGCGAGGAAGAGGTCAAGGGGCCGCGCGCCTCCGCCCCGGAACAGGCGCTGGAAGGCTTTCTGCGCAAGACCGGCCTGACACGCGATCAACTGACCGAGCGCGACGGCGTCCTGTTCGCCGTCCTGTCGTCCAAGGGCCGCGCCACGACCGATCTGGTCGCCGAGGCGGTCGATCAGGTCGTCCGCACCTTCCCCTGGCCCAAATCGATGCGCTGGGGTTCCGGAACCCTGCGCTGGGTGCGTCCGATCAAGCGCATCCTCTGCCTGTTCGACGGCAACGTAGTCCCGTTCGAGATCGACGGGATTCAGAGCGACGCGATCACCGAGGGGCACCGCTTCCTCGGCTCGGGCGAGCTGCTGCGCGTCAGCGACTTCGTCGACTATCGCACCCAACTGGAAAAGAACTTCGTCCTGCTGGACGTCGCCGATCGCAAGCTGCGGATTCTGGAACAGGCCAAGGCCGCCTGCGCCGCACGCGGCCTGGCCCTGGTCGACGACGACGGCCTGCTGGACGAGGTGGCGGGTCTGGCCGAATGGCCGACCCCGATCCTGGGCGACATGGACCCGCAGTTCCTGGCCCTGCCGCCCGAGGTCGTGCGCCTGTCGATGAAGGTGCACCAGAAGTATTTCGCCGTCCGCGATCCGTCCAAGGATGGCCTGGCTCCCAACTTCCTGGTCGTCGCCAATGTCGAGGCGACCGACGGCGGCAAGGCCCTGGCCGCCGGCAACAGCCGCGTCCTGTCCGCCCGCCTGAACGACGCCCGCTTCTTCTGGGACGAGGACCAGAAGGTCGGCTTCGACGCCTGGAACGCCAAACTGTCTGGCGTCACCTTCCACGCCAAATTGGGCACCCTGGCCGAGCGCGTCGAGCGCATCGCCGCCCTGGCGCGCGAAATCGCGCCGCTGGTCGGCGCCGACGCCGACGAGGCCGAAACCGCCGCCCGCCTGTCCAAGGCCGACCTCGTGTCAGGCATGGTCAGCGAATTCCCGGAACTGCAGGGGATCATGGGCGGCTATTACGCCCGTCTCGCCGGCCATTCCGACGCGATCGCCGACGCCGTGCGCGACCACTACAAACCGCAGGGCCCCGCCGACACGGTCCCGACCGCGCCCGTCACGGTCGCCGTCGCCCTGGCCGACAAGCTGGACACCCTGGTCGGCTTCTTCGCCATCGACGAAAAGCCTACGGGGTCGAAGGACCCGTTCGCCCTGCGCAGAGCAGCGCTGGGTGTGATCCGGTTGGTGCTGGAGAATGGGGTGCGGGTGTCGCTCGACCGTCTCTTTGATCTTTCGAAACCTGGCGCTGATCCGTGGGGTTTCGTTTGGCCAGGGTTTGAGCTGATCCGCTTCCTTGTTGATCGCTTGAAGGTGATCTTGCGAGACAGCGGAGCCAGACACGATTTGGTCGACGCTGTTATCGAGACACGCAAAGGCAGCGAAGGCTTAGTAGACGACGACCTCGTCCGCATCGTGCGTCGGGTTGAGGCGCTGGCCGCCTTCCTCGCCACGGATGACGGGGCCAATTTGCTGGCCGGCTTTAAGCGCGCCTCCAACATCCTGCGCGCCGAGGAGAAGAAGGGCCCGCTGCCGACCGGCATGGTCCAGACCGGCCTGCCGAACCAGCCCGAGGCCGAGACCACCCTGGCCTTCGCCGTTGGCGCCGCCCGCACCGCCGTCGAGGCCGCGCTGGAGGCCGAGGACTTCGCCGCCGCCATGACGGCCCTGGCGCGCCTGCGTGCGCCCGTGGACCGCTTCTTCGAAGACGTTCTGGTCAACTCCGACATCCCCGCCGAACGCGAAAACCGCCTGAAGCTGCTGGGCCAGGTCCGCGACGTCATGGGCCAGGTCGCCGACTTCGGGCAGATCGCGGGGTAGGGGCCGCATCGTCTCCTCCCCACTTGTGGGGAGGGGGACCGCGTAGCGGTGGAGGGGCTCCTGACGTCACACGGCTGCGACACGGTGAAGAACCCCTCCGTCACGGCGCAAGCGCGCCGCGCCACCTCCCCATTTCATGGGGAGGAGACAGGGTGTTTCAGCCTTGGATTCGGTCTCTCCGCCTGTCGGCGATGAAAGCGACCACGTCACCCAGGTCCGTTCGCACCTGTTCGGCTGAGACGCGGATGACCGCAATGCCCTGGGTCGCAAGCCAGCGCGTGCGCCGGGCGTCGTGTTCGCCTCGGCCTTCATGGCTTTCGCCATCCACCTCGACGGCGAGCATCGCCTCGGCGCAATAGAAGTCGAGCACATAGACACCCGCCGGATGCTGACGGCGAAATTTCAGCCCACCCAGCGCGCGGCGGCGCAGGTGGACCCACAGTCGGGCCTCGGGCGGAGTCATTGCGCGGCGCAGGATGCGGGCGCGCGAGACGGAGCCTTCGTGCGTCAAGAGCCCCTCGGTCTCTCCGCTGCGCTACGAGCCCCCTCCCCATGAAATGGGGAGGAGACGCAGGCGTCAAGGAAACCGCGCATCCGCTCACGCATTGTTACATCCGCAATGGTCAAGGCCGCTCTCACGCGCTAGATCATGCTGCATGTGCGAGCGGGGCCAACCCGCCGGACGATCCGAAAAGCTCAGGGATTGCATGATGACTCAGTGGGTGTACGGCTTCGGCGGAGGCTCCGCCGACGGCGACGCGTCGATGAAGAACCTTCTTGGCGGCAAGGGCGCCAATCTGGCGGAAATGTCGTCGCTGGGTCTGCCGGTTCCTCCGGGCTTCACCGTCACCACCGAGGTCTGCACCCACTATTACGCCAACAACGAGACCTATCCGGCCGATCTGGACGCCCAGGTCCAGGCCGCCTTGGCCAAGGTCGAGGGCGTGGTCGGCAAGACCTTCGGCGATGTCGATAACCCGCTGCTGGTGTCGGTGCGGTCGGGCGCGCGGGCGTCCATGCCGGGCATGATGGACACGGTGCTGAACCTGGGCCTGAACGACCAGACGGTCGAGGGTCTGGCCAAGCTGTCGGGCGACCGTCGCTTCGCCTTCGATAGCTATCGCCGCTTCATCACCATGTATTCCAACGTCGTGCTGGGCCTCAGCCACGACGATTTCGAAGAGGTGCTGGACCAGCACAAGGATCGCCTGGGCGTCACGGTCGACACCGACCTAACCGCCGCCGACTGGGAGAAGGTGGTCGCCGACTACAAGGCCGTGGTCGAGCGTGAACTGGGTCACGCCTTCCCGCAGGATCCCAAGGACCAGCTGTGGGGCGCCGTGGGCGCCGTGTTCGAAAGCTGGATGAACGACCGGGCGAAATTCTATCGCCGGATGCACGACATTCCCGAAAGCTGGGGCACGGCCGTCAACGTCCAGTCGATGGTGTTCGGCAATATGGGCGAGACGTCGGCGACCGGCGTGGCCTTCACCCGCAACCCCTCGACCGGCGAGGCGCGCCTGTACGGCGAGTTCCTAATCAACGCCCAGGGCGAGGACGTGGTCGCCGGCATCCGCACGCCGCAGTCCCTGACCAAGATCGGCCGCGAGGAGATGGGCGAGACCGCCCCCTCGATGGAAGAGGCCATGCCTGAGGTGTTCGCCCAGTTCGTCGACGTCGTCGGCAAGCTGGAAAGCCACTACCGCGACATGCAGGACATCGAGTTCACGGTCGAACAGGGCCGCCTATGGATGCTGCAGACGCGCAACGGCAAACGCACGGCCAAGTCGGCGTTGAAGGTCGCCGTGGACCTCGCCGCCGAGGGCGTGATCTCTGAGGAAGAGGCCATCAGCCGGGTCGAGCCGTCGGCGCTGGACCAGCTGCTGCACCCGACGCTGGACCCCGATGCGGCGCGCACCGTCGTCGCCGCCGGCCTGCCGGCCTCGCCCGGCGCTGCGACCGGCAAGATCGTCTTCGACGCCGACGAGGCCGAGCGCATGTCGGGTCTGGGCGAAGCGGTCATCCTGGTGCGCGAAGAGACCAGCCCCGAAGACATCCACGGCATGCATGCGGCGCGCGGCATCGTCACCGCCCGCGGCGGCATGACCAGCCACGCCGCCGTCGTGGCGCGCGGCATGGGCCGGGCCTGCGTCTCCGGCGCCGGCGAGATCCACATCGACGAGGCCAAGGGCGTGTTCACCGCGCGCGGCCGCACCTTCAAGGCCGGCGAGGTCATCACCATCGACGGCTCCAAGGGCGAGGTGCTGGACGGGGCCGTGCCGATGATCGAGCCCGAACTGACCGGCGACTTCCAGACCCTGATGGGCTGGGCCGACAAGGTGCGCCGCCTGAAGGTCCGCGCCAACGCCGAGACCCCGCTGGACGCCAAGACCGCGCGCGGCTTCGGCGCAGAGGGCATCGGCCTGTGCCGCACCGAGCATATGTTCTTCGACGACACCCGGATCGCCGCCGTGCGCGAGATGATCCTGGCCGACGACGAGAAGGGCCGTCGTGCAGCGCTGGCCAAGATCGCGCCGTTCCAGAAGTCGGACTTCGTCGAACTGTTCGAGATCATGGCCGGACTGCCGGTGACAGTGCGCTTGCTGGACCCGCCGCTGCACGAGTTCATTCCCCACACCGAGGAAGATATCGACGCCCTGGCCGCCTCGTCGGGCATTGACGCCGAAAAGCTGAAGCGCCGCGCCAAGGAACTGCACGAGACCAACCCGATGCTGGGCCACCGCGGCTGCCGCCTGGGCGTCGCCTATCCCGAAATCTACGAGATGCAGGTCCGCGCCATCATCGAGGCGGCGCTGGAGGTCAAGCAGAAGTCGGGCGCCGCGCCCCTGCCGGAGATCATGCACCCGCTGGTCGCCCTGGGCCTGGAGATGAAATATCTGCGCGAGCTGACCGACCGCACGGCCAAGGCGGTGTTCGAGGAGACGGGCCAGAGCCTCGACTATCTAGTCGGCACGATGATCGAACTGCCCCGCGCCGCCATCCGTGCAGGCGACCTGGCCGAATACGCCCAGTTCTTCAGCTTCGGCACCAACGATCTGACCCAGACGACGTTCGGCATTTCGCGCGACGATTCCGGCCGGTTCCTGCAGGCCTATCTGGACAAGGGCATCTTCGAGACCGACCCCTTCGTGCGGTTGGACCAGGACGGCGTGGGCGGCCTGATCGAGATCGCCGCTGAGCGCGGGCGCAAGGTCCGGCCCGAGGTCAAGCTGGGCATCTGCGGCGAGCATGGCGGCGACCCGTCCTCGATCGCCTTCTGCGAACAGGCCGGTCTGGATTACGTCTCCTGCTCGCCCTATCGCGTGCCGATCGCCCGTCTGGCGGCGGCCCAAGCCGCGCTGAACGTGGAGCGCGAGAAGGACCGCTAGGCCTTCTCTGCAGGACGAACCCAAGAAGGGCGGTCTCGGTCGAGGCCGCCCTTTATGCTGCGGCGCCACAAAGTCGCCGATCTTGACGGAACGCTGTATGTGTCCCGGCGTCCACAGGCATTCGTCGTGTTTTCGCGCCTCTGGAACAGATGAGGCGCTGACCTATTTAAGCACTCGCTGGATGGGGCTGATGATCGGCTCGGTCATCACATCTAGGAGTTAATAAGAAACAATGCGTAACATTCTTCTCGCTGCTGTCGCCGTTTCCGCAATCGCCGCTCCGGCCTTTGCTCAAACCAATCCTGAGCCGCGTGGTTACGGCTCGTTGGGCTACACTCATCTTGAAGGCGACAATGCAACGACGGGCGCCGTCACCGGTCGTCTCGGCGTCAACCTCAACCGTTACATCGCTGTGGAAACCGAAGCCTCGGTCGGCGTGAAGCATGACGACTTCACCGTCGCGGGCGTCGATGGCGAGATCAAACACGAGTGGGACGCCGCCGGTTACGTGGTCGGCAAGGTGCCGGTCTCTGACAAGCTGGAACTGTTCGCACGCGGCGGCTACGGCCACACCGAGCTGAAGCAGAAGTTCCCCGGCGCCAACACCGACGTGGGCGGTGACAGCTGGAACTACGGCGCCGGCGCCAACTACTACCTGGACGGCGTCAACGGCGTGCGCGCCGACTGGACCCGTCGCGACTACCGCGACAACGGTGGTGAAGCCGACGCCTATTCGGTCAGCTACATCCGTCGCTTCTGATCGGATCGATCAGTCCTAACAACGAAGGCGCGCTCCGCGAGGAGCGCGCCTTTTTCGTTCAGGATAGGGAAATCAGCCGAAGTCGCCGGCCAGGGCCCAGCGCTGCGAGCCTTCGCCGAACGGGCGGACGAACCAGTCGCGATAGTATTCGAAGGTCTCGATGATCTTCTGGCGAAGATCGGGCGGATTGACCGCCTCGCCGCGCTGGCGCTTCATCGCCGCCACGCAATCGACCACCATGTTCTGATGCGCCGAGCCACCCATGCTCTTCAACACGGTGGCGATATCATGAGCCAAGCTTTCCAGGACCTGCTTGGGCGTCTTGTGAGCCATCTGGGACATCCCCTGTTCTCGACAGGAGAATGGGTGACAAAAAGTCGTGAAAGATTCAAGCGTGGCCGGGCGAGAATCATCATGGATGCGAATTAACCTGACATAACGCGGGTCGCGCGGTTTGGTTCTCGCAAGGGAGAAAACCATGACGAATTTCGAGCCGGCGGCCGCGACGGCCCAGTGGCTGGCGACCTTGTCGCCCCAGGAAACGGCCTGGGCCATCGCCTATACCCAAGGTTCGCACTGGCTGATCCTGTGGAGTTTCCTGGTCTCGGCCCTGGTCGCCTGGATCATCGTGCGCACTGGTCTGCTGGTCGCGATCCGCAGCCGGATCGAGCGTCGCCGTCGTCGGCCGATCCTGGCCAGTTTCGTCGTCGCCGCGGTCTATTCAGCCATGAGTTGGGCGCTGACGCTGCCGTGGTCGATCTATCAGGGCTGGTGGCGAGAAAAACAGTATGGGCTGACCAGACAGGCCCTGGGCGGCTGGCTGGGCGAGGCCGTGATCGGCGCAGCCATCTCGGTCGTGGCGACCTCGCTGCTGCTGGTGGCGATCTATGCCCTGATCCGGCGGGCGCGTCGGTTCTGGTGGGCCTGGGCGGCCGGCGTGACGGCGGCCTTCATCGTCATCGGCCTGGTGCTCGCGCCCCTGGTGATCGAGCCGATCTTCAACACCTATACGCCCGCGCCGAACGGGCCGGTGCGCGACGCCGTGGTGACCCTGGCCAAACAGACCGGCACGCCGTCGGACAAGATCTTCATCTACGACGGCTCCAAACAGTCCGACCGCTACACCGCCAATGTCTCGGGCCTTTTCGGCACGGCGCGGGTGGCGATGAGCGACACCATGTTCAAACAGGGCGCGGATCTGGCCGAGGTGCGCGGCGTGGTCGGCCACGAGATGGGCCACTATGTCCGGGCGCACATTCTCTGGACCGTCGGCATTCTGGTCCTGTTGTCGGTGCTGGCCTTCTGGCTGACCGACCGGCTGTATCCCGTGGCGCATCGTCTTTTGAGGGCGGATCGCGTGGGCGACATCTCCGACCCTGCGGGCTTGCCGGTCCTGGCCTTGGTATTGGCCTTCCTGGGCGTGCTGGGCACGCCGGTCTTCGCCACCATGACCCGCACGATGGAGGAGGACGCCGACCACTTCTCGCTGGTTCACGCCAATGAACCGGACGGTCTGTCCAAGGCCCTGATCAAGACCGCCGAATACCGCGCCCCGTCGCCGTCGGCGATCGAAGAGTTCCTGTTCTACGATCACCCCAGCGTGGAGAACCGCATCCGCCGCGCCATGGAATGGAAGGCGACGCATCCCGCCCAAGCCGCAGCAGGGCAACCGACGCGTCGCTAGGGCATTGAAGGCTTCGCCATTCCAAGCGGAGCCTTCGCCCCATGAACGACCTTTATCGCGGCCTCGGCCTGGGCGTTCCGGCCCTGATGGACATCGCGCCCCTGATCGCGCGGGTCGTGGTCGGGGGAATGTTCTTCCTGTCCGGCTTCTACAAGCTCTTCACCCCGGCCCAGGCCGAGAAGATGCAGAAGACGATGGTCAAAGCCGGCATCGCCGCCCCTCGCCAGACCGCCAAGTTCGTGTCCGTGTGCGAGTTCGCCTTCGGCGCCCTGCTGATCATGGGTCTGTTCACCAGCTTCGCGGCCCTGGTGCTGCTGATTATCAGCCTGGTCGCCCTGGTGACCGTGGCGTCAAAGTCGGTGGAGGGGACCAGCCTCGGCTATCGCCTCTCCAGCTATTTCGATCTGCCCGAGACCCTGCTGATGGTCATTCTGATCTGGCTGATCGCCAATGGACCGGGGCTGTGGAGCCTGGACTTCGTCCTGTTCCTGCCCCGGCTTTAGGGCTTCAGGCGGCGCGCTTCCTGACGAACACCGTCCCGGCCGAATAGCCGGCGCCGAAGCTGCAGATCAACCCCGTATCGCCCGCCTCGAACCCGTCGTTGTGCAGGTGGAAGGCGATGATTGACCCGGCCGAGGAGGTGTTGGCGTATTCGTCCAGGATGATGACGTTCTCATCCGCCGAGGGTTCGCGACCCAGCACCTTCTTGCCGATCATCGTGTTCATGTTGATGTTGGCCTGGTGCAGCCACAGCCGCTTTAGCTCATGCGGATCCAGGCCCAGTTCGCCGGCGTGATCCACGATCATGTCCGACACCATCGGCACCACGTCGCGGAAAACCTTGCGGCCCTGCTGGATGAACAGCTTGTCGTTCTGGACGCTGTCGTCGGCCTCGGGGCTGTCCAGATGCGCGGTGTCGCGCGCGTTTCGGTTCAAGAAGCCGAAGTTGTTGCGGATGTTGTTCGAGAAGGTCGTCTTCAGCCGCGTGCCCAGCACGTCCCAGCCGCCGGGTCCCGCCGTATCCGACGACTCCACGATCACCGCGGTGGCCACGTCGCCGAAGATGAAATGGCTGTCGCGATCGGTGAAGTTCAGGTGGGCCGAGCAGACCTCCGGATTGACCATCAGCACCGCCTTGACCGAGCCGCCGGCGATGAAGTCCGCCGCCGTCTTGATGCCGAAGGTCGCCGAGCTGCACGCCACATTCATGTCGAAGGCGAAGCCCTCGATGCCCAGGGCCTGCTGAACCTCGATGGCCATGGCCGGATAGGCGCGCTGCATGTTTGATGCGGCGCACAGGACGGCGCCGATTTCCGAGGCCGGCTTGCCCCACGCCTCGATCGCCTGACGCGCCGCCTTGACCGCCATCTCGGCCAGGATCGAGATTTCGTCGTTGGAGCGTTCGGCCAGGTTCGGGGCCATCCGCTCGGGGTCGATGATCCCGGCCTTGTCCAGCACGAACCGGCTCTTGATGCCCGACGCCTTCTCGATGAACTCGGGCGAGGAGTGCGACTTGGCCTCCAGTTCGCCGGCCTCGATCTGGGCGGCGTGGCGCGCGTTCCAGCCGTCGGCCCAGGTGTTGTAGCTGTCGACCAGTTCGGCGTTGGAGACCGATTGTTCGGGGGTGAAGAGGCCGGTTGAGGCGATGACGGCGTGGGTCACTTTGGTTTTTGTTCCTATCGCTCGGCCCTTGAAGCCTCGCTGCTTGAGGACAGTCCGTTTCCTATCAGAACGCGTCAATAGGACGGCGGCGGCCTGCGGTCGAGACTGGCGATGATCCCGGCGGCCCAGCGCTGCACCTGGCCGCGCGGCGCCTTGGGCGTGGGCTGGTCGCGCGCGGCGATCAGCCGGTCCACCAGATCCTCGGCCTCGCAGGGCCAGCCCTCGGGCGTGACATACAGGGGATAGGCGATCAATGCGGCGTGGACCAGGTGATCGACGCCGGCGCGGCGGCTGCGGCGCTCAAACGTCAGCCGGTCATCGGTCAGTCCCCATCCGGCATAGAAGGGCCGGCCATAGACCGACACCGCCTTGCCCCGCATCAGGGCCTCGAAGCCCGTCAGGGAGGTCAGGGTCGCCACCCGGCGACAGGCGTTCAGACAGTCGACGATATCCAGCCCGTCGCCCACGGCGTCGACCGAGGCCATGGCCCCGGCGTCCAGCCGCCCCGGCCGGTTGCCCGCCAGCACGTCGGGGTGATTGCGATAGACCAGAAAAGCGTCGGGATGATCGCGCCGCGCCGCCTCTACCAGGGCCGAGTTGGTGTTCAGATCCGGCGCACAGCCCAGCAGGATCGACTTGTCGTTCTCGACCTGGCCGACGACCAGCAGGATGTCGCGATCAACGGGCCAGTCCGTCGGCGCCTGACCCCTCAGATTGTATTTCGACAGGCCGGCATCGACCACGCGCGTCCGCAGGGCGGCGGCCCGCGCCAACTGCATCGGCGACAGGTCCGAGGTCTCGATCAGCGTCTCCAGCCGCGAGGACCGCGACGGATCGTAATAGACGCCCTGATCGTCCAGGGCGACCGACAGGGCGCCGACGAAATCGGACCCCAGGCCCCGCGAACGGATGAAGCCGTCCTCCATCCGCACGGTCGGACCGTCGAAATCGGCCGCCGCCTGACGCGTCGCCTCGCTCTCCTTGCCCGCCCACCAGATCAGCCGGCCGTTGGTCGCGGTCGCATGGGCGGCGGCGCGCGACGGCGACATGAAATAGCGCATCGACGCCTTGGGCGAATTCAGAAGGCGGCGCACCGGCGGGCGTTTGGCCGGCGCGAACCCCACCGCCGACCACGAACCCGCCAGTCGGTCGGCCCGGTCGCGCAGGGCGATCAACCGCTCCAGCGCCTGTTCGGCCTCGCACCGTTCGCCCGTCACCGGATCGACATAGCGGCTGTAGGCGATCAGGGCGGTCGCCGCGACCTGTTCGATCGACCGCGAGACGCCGCGCCGTCCCGTCTGGACCGCATCGGTCGTCAGACCCCAGCCGGAATAGAAGGGCGCCCCGAAACACCGCACCGGCAGGCCGCGCAACAGCGCCTCGAACCCCAGGGCCGAGGTGACGCAATAGACCGCATCCACCGCCGCCAGCAGTTCGGCCGGCCTCACATCCGTATCGACCAGGGTGACGCCCCTCAGGTCCGTCACGCAGCCGCGCTTCCGACCCGCCGCCACGGCCGGATGGCGTTTGACGATCAACTGGGCGTCCGGTTCGTCGCGCCGGGCGGCGGCGATCATGTCGTCAAAGCTCTGAGCCGTGGCGAGCCCACAGGCGATGGAGGCGTCGCCGAACGTCTGGTCCACAATCAGCACGCGCCGACCGGGCTTCAGCAGGCCCGGATCCAGCGGCCCGCCCATATTGGTCTTGGACACGCCCGACGCCACGATCCGGTCGATCAGTCCTCGCGCCCGCGCCGTCAGGGCCGCGTCGCACCAGTCGCCGGCCGTCTGGATCAGATGCTCCAGCCGGCTCGGCCGCGTCGCATCGTAATAGACGCCCAGATCGTCGACGATCAGGCTCAGGCTCGTCGCCCCCGCCTCGCCGATCCCGACCGAGCGTAGGAAGCCGTCCTCCAGCGCCACATAGGGCCGCCCGGTCTTCTCGGCCCACTGTCGCCCCGCCGCCGCCGTCGGCTTCATCCCCCAGCCCAGCACGGCCTGAACTTCGTCCCCCGGCAGGCGACGCAGGTCGTAGTCGGCCAGAAACACGTCGAGGAAAGGCACCTTCAGCACGCCGGGCGCACAGACCCAGGCCGGAATTTTCGAAGGCGTGTCGGAGGGTAGGGGCAAGGCGGGTCCGCTGTGGTTCGCCGCGAGCTTTACGGCGGTTGCATCGACGCGACTAGGCCCGATCCGCCCGCGCCAGCAAGGCCTTGGCCTGCTCCAGATGCAGCCGTTCGACCATCGCCCCGTTCACGCGGATCGCGCCTCGCCGCTCGGCGTCTGGGGCGTCGAAGGCGGCGATGATCGCTTGCGCATCAGCGATTTCGGCTTCGGACGGCGAGAAGGCGGCGTTGGCGGTCGCGATCTGCGACGGGTGGATCAGGCTCTTGCCGTCGAACCCATACAGTCGCCCCTGCAATGCCTCGGCCGCCAGGCCTTCGGCATCCTCGATCCGGTTGAACACCCCGTCGATGGCCAGCAAGCCATTGGCGCGCGCGGCGGCGACCAGCATGGCCAGCCACGGCTTGAACGGCTCGCGATCCGGCGACGCCCTTGTCCCCAGCGCCTTGGCCAGGTCGTTGACCCCCAGCATCAGCCCGTCCAGCGCCCCGTCCGCCGTCGCGATATCGGCTAGGGCCATCAAGGCGCGCGGCGTTTCGATCATGGCCCACAGGGCGCAACCCTTGGCCAGGCCGGCGGACAGGGCGTGCACGGCCTCGGGTGTCTCCACCTTGGGCGCGACGACCAGCGTGGCCCCCGCCGCCTTCATCGCCGTCAGGTCGTCCAGCCCCCAGTCGGTGTCCAGCCCATTGATCCGCACGCCCAGGCGCGGCCCGAACCCGCCACCCCGAACCGCCGCGACGGCGGCGTCACGCGCGTCGGCCTTGGCCTCGGGCGCCACAGCGTCTTCCAGATCCAGCACGGCGACATCGCAATCCAGCGTCCGCGCCTTCTCGATCGCCCGCGCATTGGAGGCGGGCAGATAAAGGACGCTGCGGACCCGGTCGTTGCGCATCAAACGCGGCCCGTCACGGGCACCAGGGCGCCGGTCATGGCCCGGCTTTCGGGCGAGGCCAGGAACAGGATCACCGCGGCCAGATCGGCCGGCGCGACCCAGGCCGCCGGGTCGGCGTCGGGCATGTCCTTGCGGTTCGTCGGCGTGTCGATGATCGACGGCAGGACGGCGTTGACCGTCACCTTTGTCGTCTTCAACTCCTCCGCCAACGCCTGGGTCAGGGCGTGGACCCCGGCCTTGGCCGCCCCATAGGCCCCCATGCCGGCCCCGGCCTTCAACGCGGCGGCCGAGCCGACGTTGACGATCCGACCCTCGGGCGAGGCCTTCAGCGCATCCAGCGCCGCGCGGCTGGCGTTGACGGCGGTCGCGACGTTCAGCGCGTGCATCCGGTCCCACGCCGGTTCCGCATCGTCGGTCGTCTGCCAGACGAAGCCGCCGGCGATGTTCAGCAGGGCGTCCAGCCGTCCGAACCGCGCGATCACGGCGTCGACGGCCTTCTGCGCCTGGCCGGCGTCCGTCAGGTCGACCCCGCCGACCTCCAGTACGCCTTCAGGGACGGCATGGCCCGAGGCGTGGTCGATCACCGCGACCTGCCAACCGGCTTTCAGCGCCGCCTCCAGCACCGCCCGGCCTAGGACGCCGTGTCCGCCCGTGATTGCGATTGTTCGCTGCGTCATCCGATCCTCCATGTCGCCGGGGACCATAGAGCCGGCTGCGGCCGGATCAACCGGCCCCGATCAAGCGTCGGCGAACACCTTCGCCATCAACCGCTCCAGCGCCTCCTGATCGTCCGTATCGAAGGCGGCCGGCGTCGTCGCATCCACGTCGAACACCGCGATCAGCGCGCCCGAGGCGTCGCGCACGGGCACCACGATCTCGCTGGCCGAACGGCTGTCGCAGGCGATGTGGCCGGGGAAGGCGTGCACGTCCTCGACCAGCTGCGTCTGGCCCGTCGCCGCCGCCGCCCCGCACACTCCGCGCCCGAACGCGATACGCAGGCACCCCAGCGTGCCCTGGTAGGGCCCGACCACCAGTTCGTCCGCCTTGTCCGGCGCGACGACATAGAAGCCGGTCCAGAAATAGTGCTCGAACGCATCGGCCAGCATTGACGCCACCGTCGCCATTCGCGCCGTCACATTCGGCTCGCCGTCCAGCACGGCCAGGACTTCCGCCTCGACCTCCAGATAGCGCGCCGCCTTGTCGGCGGGACGATCGTTGCGGGCGACATAGGCCATGGAAAACCTCCGGAGCGGGACAGGCTGGCGATATAGGCGAGCGGCCGGCCGAAGGGGAGGGGCGCCGTCATTCGCCGCCGCTTGGCCGGGAACGCTTGCATGCGCCCCCGTGTTGGCGCTGGGAGACAACGACGGAGGCTCGCGTGACATCCGCCCCTTCACGATCGCTCAGCCTGATCGCCGCCCTGATGCTGTCGGCCGCCGCGGCCGCCTGCGGTCAGGACGCCGGCGCGCCTGGGCCCGCTGACGCGACGCAGACCCTCGCGCCGTCCGCGCCAGAGCCGATGGCGCCGCCTCCGGAACCGGCGAAGGCCGGCGCAAGCCCCGCCGCTTCGTCATCAGAACCCACGACCCCCACGGCCTCGCGCAAGTCCTGTTATCTTTCGGTCGATGGCAAGGTTCTGCTCGACGAGCCGTGCCTCGTCTATCCGTTCGGCGACGGCGGCTATACGATGAACGCCTGGTCCGAGGGCAAGCCCAAGAACTCCCATTTCGCCGTCGTCGTCCTGATGGCCGACGGCACGGCCGACGCCACCTGGAACGCCGACCCCGACGACGACAAGGCCGGCGATCGCTTGGGGACCGTGCGCCTAGACGGCGACTGCTGGATCAACGACCGCGCGCGCATCTGCGTGCGGTAATCACGCGCCACGCCACCTGCCAAAGGCGCGCACGGCGCCTCAAGCTTGAGCGCAAGAGATTGGTTTATCCCAAACAATCCGGCTGGGACGAAACGTCCCAAGGCTAAAATGTGGTTGACGACAACGCGAAACACCTTCGATTTGTGCGTCGGAGTTGCGTCGCGGGGGCGCAGTAGAGTCGTCGGCCGCAGGCCGCAGGGGTAGGTTTTGAGTTTCAGTTTTAAGGGCGGTCTGCTGGCCGCAGCGGCGGGCGTCGCGATCATGGTGGGCACGACGGCGGCGGCGCAGACCGCTCCGGCGCCCACGGCCCCGGCCGGCGGCTTCTACATGGCCAACGGCACGCGCACGACGAACTATCAGACGGCCATCGCGTCCTGGCGCGCGGACAGCCAGTTCGCGGTCGATTATTCCAAGGGCTTCCTGGGGCTGGAACACGCCTACGCCATGGGCCTGAGCGGGCGCGGACAGACCGTGGGGGTCAATGACGCCGGCGTTTACATGGCCCACCCCCTGTTCGGATCGGCCGGCAAAGTGACAGGCCTGCGCAGCCAGGCGGTCGCCGGCTATGGCAACGACGGCATGATCAATCCGCGTCGCCAGTGGGAAGGTCACGGCACCCACGTGTCCGGCACCATCGCCGGCGATCGCGTGGCGGGCCAGCCGATGTTCGGCAACGCCTTCAACGCCAAGCTTTACGCCGCCACCGCCAACTTCTCGGCCGGCGACTTCCTTTGGTACAAGGACGCGATAATCGACGGAAAGATCGTCGCCACCCAGAACCAGAACATCGTCGACCTGGCCAATACCGGCCAGGTGCGCATCATCAACAACAGCTGGGGCAGCGGCAACTCCCTGCCGTTCAACGCCTCGCTGCCGACCGTGCTGGCGTCGTTCAATCGCAACTACGGCGACTTCTACAAACCGGTTTTGGACAAGGACGTTCTGGTCGTCTTCTCGGCCGGCAACGGCTATGGCGTCCACGCCGGGATCGATGCGGCCGCACCGCTGAATGATCCGCGCCTGCGCTCCAACTGGCTGTCGGTCGCCAACTATTCCAGCTTCACCGCCGCCGACCCCTCGACCAGCTTCTGCGGTCAGACGGCGACCTGGTGCGTCGCTGGACCGGGTTCGGCCGTCGTCTCGTCGGTGCCCGCTTATACGATGGACCGGGCGGGCATCCTGGCCCTCTATCCGCGCGCCAACTACGCCAGCCTGTATTCCGCAACTACGGTTACCGCCCTTCAAACCGCGTCGGTGAACCAGTTCATCGGCGTTCTAAACGCCTATTTGGCCGCTCGCGCCGCTGGTGGCCCGACCTACAATGAAGACGCATGGCGCCGCGAAGTCGGACGTCAGGCGGCTGCCATCACCTTGGTTTCGGGGGCGCGGCTGGGTGATCCGGACGGCTTCACCTCCGTTCTGGCAGGGCTACTGACCTCGACCAACAACATGGCGCTGCTGACCCCGGCCTTCTCGGGCGCGGTTTTGCAGTACGCCAATGACGAGCTTCAGCGCGTGCTGAACCAGTACATCAAATATACGGGCGGCGGTTATGCGGCCTACACCGGCACGTCGATGGCGGCGCCAAACATCTCGGGCTTCGCGGCCCTGCTGATGGAAAACTTCCCCGAATATTCGACGGCGCTGATCTCGGACATTCTGGTGTCCAGCTCCAAGGATCTGGACGCGCCGGGTGTCGATCTGCGCTCGGGGTGGGGCGCGCCGCAGATGGACGTGGCCCTTCGCGGACCGACGGCGTTGCGCGACACCCGCGACGTCACCGTCGCCGTGGGCACAGTCGATATCTGGAGCAACAACATCGGCGATGCGCGCGACCGCTATTCGGCCGAGGTCAAGGCCAACTTCGGCAATGACATCGGCGGTCTGGTCAAGAAGGGCGGCGGTCAGCTGATCATGACGGGCGCCAACGACTACAGCGGCCCGACCCGGGTCGAGGGCGGCCTTCTGACGGTCAACGGCAGCCTGCTGCGATCCAGCGCCACCGTCGGCGGCGTCGGCATGATCGGCGGCACCGGTCGTCTGGCGAACCTGACAGCGGAAAGCGGCGGCGTGGTGTCGCCCGGCGACGGCGTCAATCCGTTCGGAACCCTGACGGTCGCCGGCAACCTGAATTTCAAGCCGGGCTCCTTCCTGTGGATCCGCTCCAGCGTGAACGGCGCGGCCTATTCTCGCCTGAACGTGGGCGGCACGACCAAGATCGACGGCGGCCAGGTCATCCTGAAGGCCGACAATGGTGAATGGAATCTGCGCACGCGGATGAACATCATCAACTCGACAGGCGCGGTGACGGGCACGTTCAGCGGCGCCCAGAGCGATCTGGCCTTCCTGGCCCCGGTGCTGACCTATTCGACCAACGGCGTGGTCCTGACGGTCCGGCGCAACGATGTGACCGTGGCTTCGCTGGGTCGGACGGACAACCAGCAGTCGGTCGGCGGCGCGCTTGACGTCATGATCAACAACACCGCGACCGGGACCAACCACGATCTGTCGCTTGAAAACGCCCTGCTGGACGCCAGCGTGCCTGCGGTTCAGGGCGCGCTCAGCGGCCTGACGGGCGAGGTCCACGCCACCCTGGGCGGCCTGGCCGTTTCGGACACCCGCGTCATCCGCGACGCCATGTCCGAGCGCGGACGCAGCCAGGGCGCGGCCACCTACGTCGGCAACGGCGTGTCGGTCTGGGGCAGCGGCGTCTTCGGCAACGGCCAGGGCTCGGCGCGTGACGGCCTCGCGGGCTTCCGCAACGAAGCCTCCGGCTATCTGGTCGGGGCCGAAAAGGCGCTGGCGAACGACGTCCATGTCGGCGTGGCGCTGGGTGAAACCCGCTCGGAACTGCGCTCGCCGCGTCTCAGCTCGACCGGCCGGGTCACCAGCGAGCAGATCGGCGTGTATGGCGGCGCCGGCGTCGGCGACTTCCAGATCCGCGTCGGCGGATCGTGGGCCAGCGCCGATGTCCGCACGGATCGCACGGCCCAACTGAACGCCTTCACCAACGCCCTGGTCGGCGACTACGACGGCGACGTCTGGCAGGCCTATGGCGAGGTGGCGTGGAGCCGCGCTGTCGGCGGCACGATGTTCGAGCCCTACGCCGGCTACAGCCACGTCGAATACGACGCCGACGTTGTTGAGACGGGCGGCGACGCCGCGCTGTCGGGCAATGTGAAGCAAAAGGCCGATCTGTTGACCGCCGGCTTCCGCACCCGCACCGTGCTGGCGGGCGGCGAGGGGCGTGCGCGTCTGTCGGCCGTGACCCACCTGGCCTACACCCATGACCTGAACGGCGACGGGCCGGTCTTCGACGCCGCCTTCGCCGACGGCCCGCGCTTCCTGATCGACGGAGCCAATCCTGGCGACGACGTCATCTCGGGCGGTCTGGGCTTCAACATCCAGGCGACCGAACGCACCGCGATCGAGCTGGGCTATACCGGCCTGTATAAGGACGAGTATCGCGACAACCGCATCTATGGTCGGTTCAGCGTCAAGTTCTGATCTGAAGTCAGGATAAGACGGCGGCGGCCCCGATCTTCGATCGGGGCCGTTGTTGTTTGCGCCTAGTTGGTCTGGGCGGACAGGGCGTCGTTGTCCTGGGTGAACGGTCGATCCCGCTCGGCCGTGCGGTTTTCGATCCAGACACCCCGGTGCCCCGTCACCCGCTCGACCGCCTCCACCGCGCTGCGAATAAAGACGGCCGGGCTTTCCGCTTCATTGGAGCGTCGAACGGGTATCGCCGGATCGCCCTCCAGCAGGGTCGAGGCATAGACGTTCAACTGATGCCCCCGGCGCCGTCCATCGCGATACGGAAACAGGCACAGGGTGTAGTGCTGCTCGATCCGCGCCTGCACACGCTGAACCGCCTCCGCGCGCCAGCTCGCGCTCGTGCACATCACCGTTCGCGGCGCGCTCAACCAACCGGCGGGGGCGCGTGTCGCCGGCCCTTGCAAGCCAAAGGCGCTCTGCGCTGTCGGATCGACCAGGGTGAAGCGGCCAGCCGACCGCGGCGCATCGGCCATGTTTAGCTGACGATAGGTCGCTTGCATCGGCAGACGATCGAGATGGCGCTGCAGGGCTTGCGCGATTTCACGACCGCTGCGCGACGTCTGGAAATCCACGATCGCATAGGCTTGATCTATGCTTTGCCGATCCGTCCGCACGGACTGAGCCGCAGCGCAGGACGCCTGACCCAGCGCAATCAGCGCCACAAGCGCCGCAGACCGTCGAGAGATCGCCATAGGCCATCACGTTCACGACCGACTGATCTGTCAAGGCGTGCCTCGATATGGGTTTCGGGACCACTTGAAACCGGATCGAGCGCTGAACGAATTTGCACAGACTTTCTGCGACCAAAACTCCGCTGATCACCGGACAATGCCTCAACCGGTTTTGGATCTGGGTCGGCTGTAGTGCGGCGCGGCGCCAAGAGAGGGAACGACTCGAAGGCTGCCTCAGTCTGACATGCATTGGCTGAGTTTAGGCGGCTAGGCGAATGCGATCCCCTACGCGCTAACCCACCTCGTCGCCGACAGGCTGGTGGGTGAAGCCCTTTGTCCCGCTCAAGGACTTGGCGTCACGGCTGATTTCGACGTCGCTTTCGGCATAGGCGATCAGCAGGCGCGACAGGTCTTCCAGCGCGCTTTCGTGAATGCGTTCATAGCCGTGGCTGGCGTCGATGCCGAAGGTGACCAGGGCGGTCCGGATGTCGGCGCCGGCTTCCAGAGCCGAAGCCGAGTCCGAGCGATAGTATCGGAAGACGTCCTTCTGGTGCGGGATGTCGTGGTCGCGGGCCAGTTGAACCAATTTGCGTGACAGGTGCCAGTCGAAGGGGCCGGTCTGGTCGGCCATGGCGATGGTGACGCCGAACTCCGACGAGTTCTGGCCAGGTGCGGTCGTGCCGTTGTCGACCGTCACCATGGCGGCGACATCCGGGATCAGCACGGACGAGGCGCCCAGCCCGACCTCCTCGGCGATCGTGAACAGCCACCAGGTATCGACCGTCGGCGTGCGATCTTCGCGGATCATGCATTCCAGCGCGGCCAAAAGGGTGGCGACGCCCGCCTTGTCGTCCAGATGGCGCGAGACGACGAAGCCGGTATCGATGAACTCGGGCTGCGGATCGATGGCGACGATGTCGCCGACATCCACGCCCAGGGCCAGGGTGTCTTCGCGGCCGTGGGTCACGGCGTCGATGCGCAGTTCGACCTGGGCCCAGTTCACCGGCTGGGTGTCGACCTCTTCGTTGAAAGTATGGCCCGACGCCTTCAACGGCAGGATGGTGCCGCGATAGGCGCCGCCCTCGGAGAAGATCGTCGCCCGCGCGCCCTCGGCGAAACGCGACGACCAGTGACCGATCGCGACCAGTTCCAGTCGGCCGTTCGCCTTCACCTGTTTGACCTGCGCGCCCAGGGTGTCGACGTGGGCGACGATGGCGCGCGCCGGTTTTGGCGTCCGGCCCGGCAGGCGTGCGCGAAGGGCGCCGCGGCGGGTCATCTCATAGTCGAGGCCCAGCCGCTCGAGTTCTCGGCACAAGTGCCAGACGGCCTCGTCCGTATAGCCGGTCGGGCTGGGGGTGTTCAGCAGGTCGGCCAAGCGGGCCTTCAGGTAGTCGAGGTCTATCGCGGGGCGGGCCAAGGGGCCTCCTTCAGGCTTCGGGTCGCGAAAATGTCCGCGCAGCGGCCGGTGCGGACAGTGGAAAGAGCAGATCCACGAAACGCTCGGCAGTCGGTTGGGGTTCGTGGTTGGCCAGGCCGGGGCGCTCATTGGCTTCGATGAAGGCGTAGTCGGGTTCGCGCGGCGACTTCACCATCAGATCGATGCCGGTGACCGGAATGTCGATGGCGCGCGCGGCGGCGACGGCGGCGCGGATCAGGGCGGGATGCACCTCATCCGTCACATCATGGATGGTGCCGCCCAGGTGCAGGTTGGCCGCCTTGCGCACCAAGATCTCGGCCCCTTCCGCCGCCACGTCGTCGAGACGATAGCCGGCCTCGGCCAGGGTGCGTTCGGTCTCGGCGTCGATCGGGATGGTGGATTCCCCACCGGTGGCGGCGGCGCGACGACGACTTTGGTGTTCGACGAGGGCGCGCAAGGTCGAGCGGCCGTCGCCGAAGACGCGCGGCGGACGACGCAGGGCGCAGGCGACGACCTTGTAGTCGATCACCACCAGCCGAAGGTCCTCGCCCTGAACCTGTTCCTCGACCAGAACCTCGGAACAGATGCGGCGCGCCCGAACCAGAGCCGTCTGGACCTCGCTCATCGTCGTCAGGCCGACCGCGACGCCTTGCCCCTGTTCGCCGCGCGCCGGTTTGACGACCAGGGCGCCGAACTTGCTCAGCGCTGCATCGATGGCCGACGGGCTTTCGGGATCGATCCTCTCGGGAACGCGCACGCCGGCCGCCTCGACGATGCGTCGCGTCATCCGCTTGTCGTCGCAGATGCTGAGCGCGACGGCAGAGGTCAACTCCGACAGACTTTCGCGACATCGGACCGAGCGGCCGCCCCAGTTCAGGCGAAACAGCCCGCCCTCACCGTCGATGATCTCGGTATGGATGCCGCGCCGACGCGCCTCGTCGACGATGATCCGGGCATAGGGGTTCAGGTCGTGGTCGTCGGTCGGGCCGACGAATAGGGCCTCGTTGATCGGGTTCTTGCGTTTGACCCCGAAGAAGGAGACGCGACGGAAACCCAGCTTTTCGTACAGGGCGATGGCCTGTTCGTTGTCGTGCATGACCGACAGGTCCATGTGCGCCAGACCTTGGGTTTTGAAGTGCTCGGCCAGACGCCGAACCAGGGCTTCGCCGACGCCCGGTTGGGTCGCCTGGGGATCGACCGCCAGGCACCATAGCGAAGCCCCGCATTCCGGATCCTGAAAGGCGCGGGCGTGGTTGACGCCCGTCACGGTGCCGATCACAGCCCCCGTCACAGTGTCCTCGGCGACGAAATAGGTCAGGGTCCGGTCGTCCCGATGCGACCAGAAGAAGTCTGGCGGAACCGGCACCATCTTGCGCTTGGCGTAGATGTCGTTGACCGCCTGCGCATCCGTTTCCGACGTCAGACGACGCACGGTGAAGCCTCGGGGCTGGCGTCGGCTGTTGCGATAGGTCGCCAACTCTAGCCGATAGGTGTGCGACGGATCCAGGAACAACTCCTGCGGCGCCGAGGCTAGCAGGACGTGCGGATTGCGAACGTAGAAGGCGATGTCGCGCCGGTCCGGCCCTTCGGCGCGCAGGGCCTCGACCAATGGCTCGGCCGTCTCGAAGGTCTGGGCGAACAACAGTCGGCCCCAGCCGCAGTCCAGCACGGCATCCGGGGTCGGTCCGTCGCCCGACTGCACCGGGGGCTTCAGGCCCTCGTGCCGCAGACGTTTCAGCCGATGCGCCTTTGATCGCTTGGGGCGGATATCAGACGCCATGCTGCTGCATCCACATTTCCAGGACGGCGACCTGCCAGAGTTCGGAGCCGCGAAGGGGTGTGATGTGCTCGGTGGGATTGGCGAACAGGGTGTCCAGATAGCCCCAGTCGAACAGGCCGCGGTCGCGCGCCGCCTGATTGGTCAGGGCCTCGCGCACCATCTCCAGATATGGACCCAGGATGTATTTCAGCGCGGGCACGGGGAAATAGCCCTTCTTGCGGTCAATGACCTCGGAGGGGATCACCAGACGCGCCGCCTCTTTCAGCACGCCCTTGCCGCCTTGCGCCAGCTTGTGCTCGGGCGGGATGCGGCCCGCCAGTTCGACCAGTTCGTGGTCGAGGAAGGGCACGCGCGCCTCCAGGCCCCAGGCCATGGTCATGTTGTCGACCCGCTTCACCGGGTCGTCGACCAGCATCACCTGGCTGTCCAGACGCAGGGCCTGGTCGACCGGCGTCGCTGCGCGGCCTCGCGCAAAATGGGCCTCGACCAAAGCGCGGCTGACGTCGGTGTCGGCCATATAGGCGCCGTTCAACTGGGTCTTCAGCGTGTCGTGACTGCGGTCGAAGAAGGCCTTGGCGTAGGTTCCGACCGGATCGGTCGCGCCCAGCATCGGCGGATACCAGTGATAACCGGCGAACACCTCGTCCGCGCCCTGTCCCGACTGCACCACCTTGATGTGTTTGGAAACTTCCTGGCTCAGCAGGTAGAAGCCGACATTGTCGTAGGAGACCATCGGTTCCGACATGGCGCCGATGGCGCCCGGCAGGGCCTCCATCAGCCGCTGGTGCGGCACGAAGATCTGGTGATGCTTGGTCCCGTGATGTTTGGCGATCAGATCGGAATAGACGAACTCGTCGCCCTTCTCGCCATTGGCCTCTTCGAAACCGACCGAGAAGGTCATCAGGCCCTTCTGACCCAGTTCGGCCAGCAGACCGACAATCAGGCTGGAATCCACCCCGCCTGACAACAGCACGCCCACCGGCACGTCGGCGACCATGCGGCGCTTCACCGCTTCGCGCACACCGTCGAGGACCCGGTCGCGCCAATCCTCGGCCGTCAGGGCCGCATCCTCGGGATGGCGGGTCATGTCGGGCTGCCAGTAGAGGCGGTCCTTGGCCCGTCCATCCGCCTCGATCACGCGTATGGTCGCCGGCGGGAACTTCTTGACACCCTTCAGGATGGTGTGCGGCGGCGGCACGACCGCGTGGAAGGTCATGTAGTGGTGAAGGCCGACGGGATCGATGGTCTTGTCGATATCGCCCGCCGCCAGCAGGGCCGGCAGGGTTGAGGCAAACCGCAGACGCTTGCCGTGTTCGGCCAGATACAGCGGCTTGATGCCGAAGCGGTCGCGGGCGATCACGGTGCGGCCGGTGTCGCGCTCATGCAGCACGAAGGCGAACATGCCCTTGAACCGCTCGACGCAGGCTTCGCCCCACGCCTTCCAGGCCTTGATGATGACCTCGGTGTCGCCGTGCGAGAAGAAGCGGAAACCCATCCCCTGCAGTTCTTCGCGCAGTTCGGGATAGTTGTAGATGCAGCCGTTGAACGCCAGGGTCACGCCCAGGTCGGCGTCCACCATCGGCTGCTGCGCCTTCTCCGACAGGTCGATGATCTTCAGGCGTCGGTGACCCAGCCCCACCGGGCCGCGCACAACAATGCCCAAGCCATCCGGTCCACGGGGCGAGAGCGCATCGGTCATGCGTTGAACGGCGTCGGCATCGGCCGGTCGTCCGTCGAAATTGATCTCGCCGCTAAGACCGCACATGGATCCTCCTTGAATTGTGGAAGCAGCGGGTACAAATGGTTAGGACACGAAAGAGTTCAACCCGAATGGCCGATATTTCCCATGAGCCAGGCCCTGACGTGGCGGTTGACGCCACCGCATCCCTCGTCCGGTCGGTCCGACGCATCGCCCAGGCGATTGATGTTCGGTCTCGAGAAATTTCACGACTGACCGGGCTGACGCTGCCGCAACTCCTCGTGCTGCAATCCGTCCGCGCATTGGGTGAAGTCAGCACCAGCGCCATATCGCGGGACGTTTCCATGTCGGCGCCGACCGTCGTCGCCGTACTGGACAAGCTCGAAGCCAAGGGCATGGCCGCCCGCTATCGCTCGACCGTCGATCGCCGCGTCGTCCATGTGCGTTTGACTGACGCGGGGCGGCAGGCGTTGAATACGTCCCCGGGCCTGCTCGGCGACGGCTTCCTTGCCGCCTTGGCGGAACTTCCACACGGCGAGCGACTGGCAATGGCTCAAGCTATCGAACGCTTGGCCGTTTTGATGCAGCCGCGCGACACTTCGGCCTCTTCGAAGCCGCACCATGAGGCTGTCAGGCCCTCATAAGCGGCTCGGGATGTCGAGCCGGCGAACAGCCGGAAACGGTGATCCTGACCTGTCTGTTCCAACGCTATCTTCTGACCTCGAGCCAATCACAGAGGCCAAAACAGCAAGATGAGCGAGGGCCCCGTGACCAGAACGAGCGCGCTCAAAGGCGCGCCCAACCTGGGGTAATCAGAAAACTCATAGCCGCCAGGTCCCATAACCAGCGTGTTGCACTGGTGACCGATGGGCGTCAGGAAGTCGCACGCGGCGCCGACCGCGACCGCCATCAGGAACGGGTCTGGATTGTAGCCAAGCTGCTTGGCCAGCGTCGCTCCGATCGGGGCGACGATCAGAACGGTCGCCGCATTGTTCAGGAAGGGCGTAACCGCCATTGAGGCGAGCATGACGCCTGTAATCGCGACAACGCCCGGCAAACCTGTGAACACGTGGCGAAGCAGTCCCGCGATCAGGTCGGACCCTCCCGTGGATTGTATCGCGTCCGAGACGGGAATGAGGGCTGCGATCAGAACGAGCAGGGGTCCATCGAGGGCGGCGTAGGCCTCACGCATCTTCAAGCCGCCCAATGCGACGATGACGACGGCGGCGCCGAAGAAGGCGACGGCGACTGGAAGCAGGCCAAGGCCGACGAGCGTCATGGCGCACGCAAGAACAACGGCTGGCATGAAGCGCCTGCGCACGCTTCCGAGTTGAACCTGACGCTCCGCCAGGGGGAGTAAATCCAGCGCCCTCAGCGCGACCGGCAGCGCCTGTTCGGCGCCTTGAAGCAGGATGATATCGCCGGGGGCCAGTTTCGCCGTCCGCAGATGCTGGGTGAGTTGAAAGCCGCTTCGCGACACGCCCAACAGATTGATCCCGTGCTTGCCGTACAGATCCGAGCTTCGAACAGACTGCCCTTGCAGCGGCGAGTTTCGGCCGATGACCGCCTCCACGATCGCAATCTCCTCGGATGCGGTCGCTATGGGAACCGGGCGATCATCGCGGATGAGATTCATCTGAGCCCGACTGACGAAGCCCTCCAGCGCCTGCTGCTCGCCTTCGATCAGCAACGCGTCACCCGCCTTGACGACGACATTGCCTCTGGGACTCAGCCGCCGTTTCCCTGAACGGATCAGCGCCATGATCTTGACCTCGTCGTCGCCGAGGGCGGCAAGAGCGGACACGGTCATAGACCCCGGAGCCCAGCCTTCAGGCGCCCTGACTTCCGTGGCATAGGCGTTGGCGGCCAAGGCCGCGCTCATGGACGTTGCGCCCTGTCGATCGCGGGGCAACAGGCGATAGCCGAACGCCAAAAACGCCAAGGCGATCAGCGTGAGCGCCAGGCCCACGGGTGCGTAGTCAAACATGGCGAAGGGTTCGCCGACGATGCCCTGGCGCACTTCGGCGACGATGATGTTCGGGGCGGTCCCGACAAGGGTGACCATGCCGCCCGCCATGGCGCCGAAAGCCATCGGCATCAGGAGCCGGGAGGGAGACGACTTCGTCTGGCGCGCCACCTGAAGCGCCACCGGCATCATGATCGCCAAGGCTCCGACATTCTTCGTCGCCATGGAAAGCAACGTCACGGCACCGGTCAGAACCGGGACCTGGGAGCGCTCAGTCTTTAGCAGCGGCATCACCCGCCGCATCGCGAGCTCAATTACCCCCGATCGGGCGAAGGCGGACGAAACGATCAGCGCGCAGGCGATGATGACGGTGACGTCGTTTTTGAAACCGTCAAATGCAGCCTCGGCGGGGATGATGCCGATCGCCAATCCTGCAACCAATGCGACGACCGCGACCAGGTCGTAACGAAACCGACCCCAGATGAAGGCGCCGATTGTCAGCCCGACAAGGCCAACGGCCAGTCCCTGTTGAAACGTCACTCGCCTAGCGCCCTTGCATGATCAGCGTGCAGCGTAGGCTCAATGCTAGAAGGCAGCCAGCCCTCTGGATCATGGGTGCTGCGCCAGGGTCTGTCCGACGAACAACCTGTCGCTCGGCGCTGTGGCGGCGCCGTTCATCTTCTTCGCCGCGAGACGATTCGCTCCTGTGAAGCCCGCTTCCGCCGGCGCCGCCGCCGGTCTTCTGGCCGCAGGGCTGGCCGCCACCGTCTATGGCCTGCATTGCCCCGAGCATACGGCCGCCTTTGTGGCGGTCTGGTACACCTTGGGCATAAGCCTTGTCGCAGCCCTTGGCGCTGCTTTGGGTCGTTTCACCTTCCGCTGGTGAGTGTGTTTTGCGCGATACTGCCGTGAAGCGGTCTTGAGCCGTTTTTGAGCGGTCTCGACAGACAGATTTGGTAGGCCCGGAGGGATTGACCTTCCGGGCTAGATCAATCGGTTAGGCGGTCAAACCGGCTCACGGTCGGTCCCGTCACCATTGGGGGATGCAAGACAATGTCAAACCGTTCGGGGGTCATTTCGGCCCTAATGTCTGCCGTAGCTGACGGTGAAACTATGGCTACCGCCGGCATCCCCGGTGGATGGCGAGAACCTTGCTGAACGAAGCGAACGGAGGGCGGCTTGGCCGAAGCCCGCGCCAGCGGGTGACTCCGAAATCACATAACAGTTGGGGGGGCATTCGATCGACACCCTTCAACCTCTTACGCTTCGCCGTGAGGCGAAAGGACTCGCAGATCAGCGCCTTCTGCCGATGTTCCGATCAAGCCGCTCACCCTCCACAACCAATGTGGTGATGTGTGTGTGCAGACGTCGCCCAAATCTGCGTCCCCTGGGCCGATCACACAGCAGGAAAGGCTGCTCGTTAGACGAGTTGATGAAAGAGGTGGTGGACGCGACAGGGATTGATGCTGTGACTCCTACGATGTCAACGCCACGATTCTCAATTAAACCAGATAGATAGAGTTTTTTAGCTTGGCGAAAACCCAAGGAACTCAGGCAGCCTGCCCACGTTTCGCGGGCGTTTCATGGGCCTCGGATTGGAGTGAGCTATCGAGCGCATTGACGGCCATTATTCGACCCACAATGACAATGCGCCATGAGCGGTCATTGGCAGCATCTGAAGCCAAACAATATAGCCCATGCGGAATTGTCTGGGCAATTGATCGGGCGAGTCTGACCGACGCCATCTTTCAATCGGGCGTCCCTTGGACTCGACCGAACTGAGTTTTACGGCAACGAAAGGTCCTTGTTCGCTTGTAGCCAGCGCCGCCCACAATCAACGGTGGCCCTTTCAGATAGTCACGATAGAAGGCCTTGGGGAGAAGCTGCACCATGGCCAAGACAAAACCGACTCTCGCGTTCCAGGACACTGCTCCCTTCGACGCGAACCTGGCGATCTTCGCCGCCTATCTCGCTGGACTCGACGCCGATCTTGCCGAAGCGGCGACCCCTTTGCTCTCCGGCCCGTCGGAGACTGCGATGAAGCGCGAGGAGGTCCTAGACAACCTGATGGCAGCGCTGCTTGCAGCCGAAACCAAGGCGGCGTCGAAAGCTTCGAACCCACTTGCGGAAGACGCACCGCCCTCCACGTCAGCGGTCCAAGACGAACCACCCGCAGCGCCGCTGAAGCCTGTTCCCGCGCAGATAGGGCTGGTTTCTCGAACAGCTCGAAATCGAGGGATTTCGGGGCGTCAACAACGAAGGCGCGCCGCTCGTCCTGAAGTTCAAGCCGGATGCGGTCAGTCCCGCCATCGCCGGGCGCCGTCTTGGTCTCCTCGCGCCAGCGGGCCGCGTAACGACGGACCGAGTCATAGGAGCCGTCGTAGCCTTCCTGGACCAACAGGTCCCAGACCCGCGTCAGTCGCAAACGGTCCCGCCGGGGCCGCGCCTCGTTCTCCGTCAGAAGTTGCACAAGCCGATCACGCACCGGCCCGATCTTCGGAAACGGCTGCGTCGTCCGCTGATAGCTGAACGCGCCTTCCTCCGCCCGGATCGCCTTGCGCACGACCTTCCGCGACAGTCTCGAATCCCGACAGATCGCCTTGATCGGCTTGCCCGCCGCATACTCACGGCGAAGCCGCACCACTGTCTCCACCACCAACATCCCGATCTCGACCGCCCGGTTGTACCAAGCCGCCGTGCCTAAACCATCGGAATGAGGGGTCCCCTTTAGGCGCCTATCACCCCGCTAAGGGGGTCCTTCTTCCACGCCGCTGCACAATCCAGATCCCAGCCTATGACGTGAAACAGCATCTTGAGGCGGGAGAATTGGTCGAGGTGATGCCCGGCCATCGAGCCGAGCTGATGCCTATGACGTTACTCTATCCCCACCGCCAGCACCTTTCACACCGGCTGCAGGTATTTGCCGATTGGCTTGAGACGCTGCTGAAGGACAAGCTCTTATGAAGAGCAAAAGCCACCCGGGATCCGAAACGCCTGCGCTCAAGCGGTCCGGATGACCGAAGCGTCCTCGCCGATCATGCGTTAGAGGCAGTTTTTGCAGACGTCAGGATTACCGATCGGGCCAGACGCGACTGGTAAAGATCATGGTGAGGCCGAGCGCAGCGATCCTGATGAATTGCACGTTCATCTTCACAAAGGCCAACGACTGACCGGCGGGTTCCTAACCCCAGCTCCCGGCCGCCAGCCATTTGAGCGCGGACAGGCTTGGCATGAACAGATATTCGCCGCCCTTCATGACATTGAAAGTCTGCACACCGTCGATGCGCTTGCGCGCCGGCGCCTGCGGGATCGTGAACCGGCCATCATCCTCATGCAAGCCAACGATCGGATCGCGCTCTTCGCCAAGGTCGACGAAATTGCCTCGGTTGATCCACTCCTGCTGAATGAACTCGATCGTGTCGTAGGCACGCGCGCTGATGAAGATGAAGAACAGGCCGCGATCGCCGTTGGCATCGTCCTCAGGCCCCACATCCTCGGAATAAACCGGCCCGAAGGTCGAGGAACGGCGAATGATGCGGTGGATGTTGACGTCGGTGAGCAGCGTCAACTCGGAATCGCGGGGATTGAGCCGTCGCATATGGCAGCCGAGCGGCACGACGCGGCCTTTGGGATCGTCCTTGAAGGTGAAGTCGTTGTTGCGCTGCGGATCGGCGCCGAGGTCGGGATCGTCGTGATCGTGCGCCAGCGTCAAGGGTGCGCCGGAGCGCCAGCGCCCGAACATCTTGGCGGCAAGGCGCTCGCGTTCCTCCGGCGTGTCGCCATGTGCCTTGAGGAAGGCGTTGAAGCAACCGACCCGGCTGTTATACTTGCGCATTACGACGAAGGTGCCGTTCCTTCCGAGAACCGCAGGCTCGGGCATGCCGAGCGGCTGGCCGTTCTCGCTCTCATAGCCGAGGATGAATTCGCCGGCCTTGATCGGCCGCTCCTCGCCTGGCAGCGGATCAACGCCGCTGCCCTCCACTGCGGGCTGGGAGATCGAATCCCGGAAACCGAACGGGTTTTTCGCGCCGTCCGGCGCGCCGAAGCGATGCTCGCCGAGCAAGGTGACGCCGCTGCTCCGGTCGAGTTCGGTGCGCGCCGTCGCCAGCGCCTTGTCGAGCGCATCATCGTCGACCGCGTAGATGGTCAGCGCGAGATGGCAGTTGCCCGGCTTGAACGCGTCTTCCCAGTTTTCCGGCGCGTTGGGTCCGAAGTCGCGAAGCTGCTCCGCGCGTGCGGCCATGCCCTGCTGGAACGGGAGCGGAAAGGTCTTGAGCTGGGCGTCGGGAACGCCGAGCGCCTTCAGACCCTCGAAGCTGAGCGCAGCGCCGATCCAGAAATCGAGATCCTCGCTCCAATTTTCGGCCGAAGCGATATGCGGTGCCAGCCGGCCGAGAAGATTGCGGGCTCCCGCGGCCTCGTCGAAATGGAGCATGGCGTGAACGCCGACATAGGGTTCCGGCCGGCTTCTGAGGATCAGCGCCTGGATGTCCTGCAGGTCGAGCGTGACGCTACCCCGCGAGAAGTGTTCTTTTAGTTTCTGAAGGATCGCCATGGCTCAGCCCACCTTGTCCAGGAATTCGTTGACGGCATGTTCGAGCCGTTGGAGCCGGCGCACATCGACGACGGTGACCTGCGGATTGGCGACGAACCAGCCGGCGGCGGTGATCTGATGCTCGGCGATGAAGTCCTTGACCTCGGGGCTGGCGATGCCCGGCCAGCCCTCGACTGAGGCGAAGATCAGGTCCATCAGATCGGGGATCTTGGTGGCGAAGTCGTTGATATAGGTGTCCCAGTCGCCGTCATAGGCGGTGGCGAACAGGATGCGGGTGTCGTTGTCGAAGAACACGAACCGCATGTTGTGCAGCGTGCCGACCTTCTGCGCCCCGTCGAAATTGCCGTTCACCAGCCCGAATATGCGTTTCAGCCGATCCGCGCCGCCGGGCTTGAGGTTGGCGATGGCGGTGAGCTCGGAGACATTGCCGGACTGCGCGCCGACGCGACCGGCCGAGCCTGCTGTGCCCTTGAGGTCGGGATTATGCTTCGTCACCATCTGCTCGAGGGCGAGCTTGGCGAGCTGTGGCGCATCGCCAACCACTTCCTCGATGCGGCGGCGGATGGCCTGCAAGCGGGTATCATCGATCTGCGGGGTTTCTTCGGTCTCGGCCATGGCTGGCCTCCTTTCGTGATTGCGTGTGACGATCGGATCGTCAGTCCGGAATGACGTCGATGCTCGCCGGCTCGACGCGCGGTTGCGCGTTCATTTCGTGGCGGTAGCGGGTGGATCGTTCATAGGCGGCGATGCGCACGCGCATGATCGAGCCGAGTGGCTGATGATCGCGGATACCGTGCCAGGGATTGAACGACAGCACATCATCGCCGTAGACGCGCCGCGCCGGCGAATAGGCCTCCTGTGGCGGGATGCGCAGGGTCGCGATCGGCTGGTGCGGCGAAAGGTCTTCCGGCCAGAGCACGGCGGCGTCCTCGACCGGCATCCTGTCGAGATCGGCACAGAGCTGAGCACGGAGCTGATACTCTGCGCCTTGCTCGCGGAAATGTTCAACCACCAGATCGCGCATGGTGGAATCCTCAACCGCGCCGACATCCTTGCCGGTCAGTGCACGGACGTTGTCGGAGAACGGCGCGGCACTGATCTTGGCGATATGGTCGCCGAAGCGGATCGCCGCCATCGAATGATAGGTTTCGCCCAGCAGATGGTTATTGTCGCGAGCGAGCCCGCGCAGCGTGGCGCCGGGTTCGACGCCGACCGCTTCGACTGCCGCCTCCACGCCGCGCGCGACCCCAGCCATCGCTCGCTGGAGAAAGGCCGGGTTATCGGCATTCTTCTCCAGAAGGCTGATGAGCTGGCGATATTTACCGATCGTGCCGAAGCTCAAGGTCGGGATGTTGACGAGCAGGAAATCCTGGTTGTGGCCCTGGTCTTCGGGGAGAAGCCGCTCGCCATCGACACCGATCACCTTGATCGCCATGCCACGCGGCGCGGGAATGGTATCGGAGTGGATGTCGCCCGGCGCCGAAGAGAGGCGGATCACCACCGGATAGTTGGCGGGTCGGGCGAACAAGCCCTGGCTCAGATGCGAGGGCAGTTCGTGAACGATCAGTTCGCCCTTCAGGAACCCATGGCTTTTGGCATGGGCGTCGCGCACGGCGTGGCGATGCCGCTCGAAGGCCCGCCGGTTGGTGGTGGCCATGATTTCGAGGATCTCGGCGGTCAGCCGCTCTTCGTCCTCGCCGAGAACCTCCACGTCCGGGGAATAGTCAATGTAAGTTTGAGCCAAGAGCGCTCCTTCACAGTGAGATTTCGTTGCCCAGGAACGATTTCGGGACGAAATCGCCGTTGATTTCGGATATCAGTTGATATCTGGTTTCACTGAAAATGCGGAACCTCCGAAAAGGTTTCGCACGTCTCACCCGTTGGTTGGAGAATGAACCCATGCCGCTTACGCGCAAGGACACGCAGCGCCAGACGCGGGACCGGCTGATCGCGGCCGCGCATTCCTCGATTATCGAGGAGGGGGTCGCTGCGATGTCGATTCGCAACATCTGCAGCGCCGCAGGGCATTCGCAGGGCGCCTTCTACTCGAACTTCGCCAGCAAGGATGATCTGCTGGTCGAGATCCTGCAAAGCCATATCCAGGACGAGGTCACGCTGCTTCGCGACCTGGTCGCGCACTGCTCCGGCGACGATATCGAGGCGACGCTGCAGGTGCTGGCCGCGCGGCTCGCGAAGTTGGCCGACGAGGCACAATGGTCACTGCTCTCGATCGAATTGCAGCTCCACGCCCGGCGCGATCCGGCTTTCGCCGAGCGGCACCGGGAGGGCAAGGCGGCCTGCTATCGGATGTTCGGTGAGCTCGTCGCCGATCTGACGCAACGCTTCGCACTTCGTCCGACCTTGCCGCCGATGCAGACCGGTATCGGTCTTTACGCGCTCTGGATGGGACTGGCGGTGCAGGGCGATGTCGAAGGCGCCATGCCGCGCGCCGAGATGCTCGTCGGCTTCTTCCGCGCCATGGCAGGACTGGGTTCGTCGCATGAGGAGCAGGCGTATTCATGAGCGGGATCGTGTCAGATCGTCGACGCATCGGCTGCGATGAGCACGGATAGCTGCTGCATTCGCCCGAGGACCGCGCGGGAGCCCTCGCTTTCGGTCTGGGCGTCGCGCGCTCTCGCCCATCCCCGATTTCAACAAGACGTGGGACCTTGAGAAGCTTCAGGCGCTGCCCGACGCCCTGATCGCCTACCATGCCTCAAGGACGCGGAGACGGTCGAGGAACTGCTGCTGGGCACCTCCATGGGCGGACCCGGCCTGGTCGAGCACGACGGCGTCGTGTGGTTAGCCACTTTCGATCGATCCGACGACCGCTGGAACATGGCGCGCATGGAGCAGGCCACTTCCGCAACCATGCCGCCATCGCACCTCCGGACTGGCTCCAGTCACCGGCCTGTGAGCTCTCTCCCACCCCGTCAGTCAGCGAAGACCGACGCGACCTGGCCATGGCCTGCGGCGACCAGGGCCGCTTCGCCAATGCCGCGAACCTGCTCAGCGAAAGCGGGCGGTTCCTGCTGCCCCTGATTAGGCCGCCGCCGTGGTGGACGAGGTGGAGCAGGTGGTGACGAGCGAATGGTCAGCGATCGCGCACGAAACGGGGGTCAGCGAGCCGGCTGGCGCGCATCGATTTGGACGAGGACGAGAAGCCAAAGATCGATGCCGAGATCGAGGCGCTGGTCGAGGACGAAACCCTGACCGAGGCCGAAAAGGCCAAGGCCAAATGGTCCACCATCGAGGCGTTGGTCGGCTCACGCGTCCGCCTGAAGCAGATCGCCGCCGACCTCGTGCAACACCTGGAGGCGCGCACCGAGGCGATGGCGGGCAAGGCGATGGCCGTGTGCATGAGCCGGCGCATCTGTGTCGATCTGTATGACGAGATCATCGCCCTGAGGCCGACCTGGCACTCGGACAGCGATGCCGAAGGCGCGATCAAGATCGTCATAACCGGGGCGGCCTCCGATCCGATAGGCTGGCAGAAGCACATCGGAAGCAAGAAGCGCCGCGACGATCTCGCGAAGCGTGCGCGCGATCCGAACGACCCCCTGAAGCTGGTCCTCGTCCGGGACATGTGGCTCACCGGCTTCGACGCCCCCTGCATGACGACGATGTATATCGACAAGCCGATGCGTGGACACGGCCTGATGCAGGCCATCGCGCGGGTGAACCGGGTGTTCCGCGACAAGCCCGGCGGCCTTGTGGTGGACTACATCGGCATCGCCCAGAACCTGAAGGCGGCGCTGGGCCAATACACCCAATCGGATCGGGACAAGACCGGGATCGACGAGGATGCGGCCGTCGCCGCGCTTCTGGAGCGATATGAGATCATCCGCGAAATCTTCCATGGCTTCGACTACCATTCTGGCATTTCGGCGTCCCCGCAAGAGCGTCTGAAGTGCCTCGCTGGCGCCTATGACTGGGCCCTGAAGTGGGGTGAGGCGGAAGCCGCCAAGGCTAAGACGCCGGAGGACAAGAAGCGCGCCCATCGGCGCTTTCAGGATCTCGTGTTGGAGTTGGGCAAGGCCTACGCCCTGGCGGCGGCGAGCGACCCCGCGCGCGAAATCAAGGACGAGATCGGCTTCTTCCAGGCGATCCGCGCCTGCATGGTCAAGAGCACGACGACCGGCAAACTGAGCGCGGCGGACAAACAGCTTGCGGTCCAGCAGTTGATCGACCGCGCTGTCGCGTCCGCCGAGATCGTCGACATCCTCCAGGCGGCCGGAATGCAGTCGCCCGACATCTCCATCCTGTCGGACGAGTTCCTGCTGGAAGTGGCGGGGATGGAGAAGAAGAACCTGGCTCTGGAGGCGCTCAAGAAGCTGTTGGCCGGCGAAATTAAGGGCCACGAACGGACCAACGTTGTCGAGAGCCGAGCCTTCTCGCAGCGGCTTGAGGACGCCGTGGCCCGCTATCACGCCGGAGCGATCTCGGCGCTGGAGATGATCCAGGAGTTGATCGGCCTAGCCAAGGACCTCAAAGCCGCTCACGCACGCGGCGAGGACAGTGGCCTGTCGCCAGAGGAACTGGCCTTCTACGACGCCCTTGCCGAACACGAGCGGGCGGTCGAGGTGCTGGGGAGTGAGCAACTCCGGATCATCGCGGCGCGCCTCGTCACCGATCTGCGCAGCAACGTCACCGTCGATTGGCACCACCGCGAGAGCGCGCGGGCCAATATGCGCCGGTTGGTGAAACGCATCCTTCGCGAGTTCGGCTACCCGCCGGACCTGTCGGACCTAGCGGTTCAGACGGTGCTGGCGCAGGCGGAAACCCTCCTGCGAGAAGCGGCTTGAACGCCCCCCCAAACTGCTCGGCAACCCCCGACCAAGGGGCATTGTAATCCCTCCAGCCTCGCCGCCGGCGAACCTGCGGTCCATGCGCGCGCGGAGGGGCCGGCTGGGGGTGAACCTCCCAGCCCCAGCCGGCCCCTCATGAGGCGATTAGAGTCATCGTTGGTGGCTAACGTGACTCACACCGATCGACGCCCAAAAATCCTCAGCAACTACAATGGCTTCGGCAATCGTGACTCCGTTTCAGCCCCAACGACCGACCCAAAATCCAGTATTATGTTGCAGCGCACAACGGCAATCATGACTCCAAAATCGCCCTGATCTGGAAAAATCCTCAACGATTTCAATACCCGCCCGAAACCGCCCGTCCGGCAATCATGACTCCAGCGATTTTGCGCTGACGCTGTAAATCTCGCCACAATGCGTATCATTCCGGCACACCTGTCCTGTGTCCATGGATTGCGGACAGCGCGCCGCCCTGTCATGACAGCCGGGCAATCATGACTCGACAAAACAGGCGGTGAGTCATCGTTCACACCTATCGTGACTCCAGAATCCAGGCTGCGAACGGGTTTGAGCGCCATGGATGGGTATCGTGACTCCTTTTAGGGGGGCGCGGTTCGGACCTTCCGACCCGCCCGCCTACGCGCCAAGGCAGGCTGCTCGGGCGACGCTAACCGCACGCCGGAGCCCATGTCGTCCTGGGCTGGGATGAAGATGACGCCCAGGGCTTGAAGCGTTGCCACCATCAGCTTGGCGTTCGCTGCGTTGACCGGCGCAGGTCCATTGTCGCTCTCGGCCCGTTTGATCGTGTTCGGCGCCAGTCCGGTGCGCTCCGCCAGGTCCAGGACGGACATGTTCACCAGTCCGCGCGCGGCTCGGAGTTGCGCTCCGGTCGGGTGGCTATCCGGCTTGATACGGAGCGTGCTCATGATTCAATTTGACTCTTAAGACCAAGTTTGAGCTTGTGGACTCATTCTGATGAAGGAGTCTTACATGTCCATTTACGATCCTCCCAACGCCATCTGCATCATCCATGGCGATCGGCTTCAGCGGTCGACCTGCACTTCGTGCAACGCGGCCTATATGCGCACCTACTTGAAGGCCCAGCGTCGTTTGCGGCCGGCCGTCGCGCTCCATAGCCGCGCACGTCAACGCGCCGCCCGTCGTGGTCTTCCCTTCAATTTGACTGTCAGCGACGTCATCGTCCCCACGGTCTGCCCGGCATTGGGCGTGCCGATCGTCATCGGCGAGAGCCGCTCGCCCTTTTCGCCGTCCCTGGACCGCATCCGTCCTAACCTTGGCTATGTTCGTGGAAATACGCGGGTGATCTCCGATAAGGCGAACCGCCTGAAGGGCGCGCTCGATGTCGAAGGTCTGATCCAACGCGCCGTCGCCTCTGTCGCAGAACGGCGCAAGGACTACGCTCGCCTGGCTGAATATCTCGATCGGGAACTCCTGCTGGCCGAGGTGCGGGCCAAGGCTGAAATGCCCGGACGTACAGGGGAGGAATGGTCCAAGGTCGCGGGGTTCTTGGATAAGGCCTTCCAAAAGGCGGATTGGCCTCGCCAGGGGCCTTTGGCGGGAACCGAGAGTTAGTTGGGACGGATTGACGTGCCCCTGAGAATTTCCTCCACGCGGAGCTAGAGTCCGGCCCTTGAAAGGACGGACGGAATGAAACGAGCGAGATTCACGGAAGAGCAG
>NZ_JABBJE010000006.1 GCF_014218725.1 Brevundimonas huaxiensis | reverse complement strand
GCTGCGCGGCCCGGCCTGTTGCTCACCCCACGCTGCGAGGCGTAACTAACCCAAGGACTCTGGTCGCCGCTGGATGAAAACTCAGGGGCACGTCATCTCTTATAAGACATAGGCGACATTTCCGGGCCTTGGCTCTTCGACATCGATAACGCCAGAATTGAACCACGACGGGCGATTGATTGGCGTGGATCGAGGAGGCCGACCGTTGACGGCGGCAGATGCGATCCATGGCCATCATCGTCAGGAGCGGACGACCGCCTCGGCGGTTGGCCGTCCCGGCGATAGGTCATATGAGCAAACTGATCGGCCGCGTCCGTCGCGAAGCCGCTCCGGTCCCGGCGTTCAGCATGGCCGTGAACGACCCGACTGACGTCGCGTCGTTCCTCGACCTGCTGACATGAAGAAGATTCATCCCGGTCGATAGCCAGACATTCCAAGATGGCGGGCCGCTGGCCGATCAAGCACGCAGGCGACAGGCGGCTAGGCACCTGAAGGCGCGCTCATCCGCTCAACGATGCGATCAAACTCCTCTCGCGCGGTATCATTGATCATGCCCCCGTATCCTCAAGCGGGGCCTTAGCATGCAGGTCAGCGGTCAGCGCATCCCACGTCTCGCGGTCGAAGTCGCTCCTGTAGCGGTTGATGTTCTCGCGGTCGCCTTCGGCGTTCGTGCCGATGAAGGTGTCGTCAGCGGACGGTCCTGAGACCTTGAACCATTCACGGCTGAGATTGGTGTGGGTGCGCTCGGTTCCGTATTTGTCGGTTGCGCTAACGGTCGCTGTTTTCGTCATTGTCGTCGTCCTTAATGTCTCTGGCCGTTGGGCCGATGGGTTGATGTTCACGCACGTCGCATTCGGTTGGTTGGTGGGCGCCCACAGTTTATCGCTGCCCCGAAGCGGTGTTCGAAGCGGTAGTCGTCGTATCGGGATAGAAGTCCCGTCAGAGGTGAGGACGATCCCTCGCCTCGGGTGTTATGAGACCCGGATGAGGTCTCTACGGGAGGGCGTGATAACCCGCCTCGACTTGGCCAAGCACCGACATCATCTCGAAATCTGCGATCTCGTAAAGCGTTGGGCAGCATCAGAATTTCCATTGCTCGACGATCTGCCGCCGATCTGTCGTCCGATGATCGGCCGAGATGCCGATCTGCTGCCGAAGGTGTGCAATCTGCCGTCCAAGGCGGGATCGCGCCGACGATTCTGCTGATCTTAACGACCGGTCTGCCACCTTTTTTCCTCACAGAAAGTGGGAGGCGGCATTGGCCCGAACATCGAAAAAGGATCAGGCGAAGCAGGATTTAGCTGCTCGACTGGGCGTGCCGGTTGGGCACATACTGAACATCGATCAAGTCATCGAGATGATCGAACCGTCGCCGACCAAGAACGCGATGTCGAAGAACCCCAAGGGCTACCCGCCCTTTTTCATCAAGGGACACGGACATAGCGGACTGTATCCTTTGGCATGGGTTGATGAGTATCTGGCCACAGGCAAAGTGAAGGGGGAGAGCGGCTATGTGGAAGGCGGTCAGCCTTGGCCTCCCGCGCCGCCTCCACCGCCGCCGGTCGATCCTGTTAAGCGCGACAACGCTCTCGCCTTCCTCGACAAGCTCGGGGTGAAGGTCGATCCCAAGATGAAGAACCCCGCCCAGATCAAGGAGGTCGAGGACTACCGAAAGGGTGTGTCCGAGGGCTTCTAAAAGGAGGATTGAGGTGTTCCAAAAACCCCTTTGAATCTGGCCTTCCAGAACCCAGCAAATCCGGGCGTTCCACCCCCCGTTTTCGCTGTGCTGAAAGATACCTCTGAAAACCACATGGCGACCGCGACTGGCGTGGGATCGGCTATGATCGTCGCGAACTGGAGACCTACCCGTGGACATCGACAGCTTTCCGTTGCCGCCCTACGCCTTGGAAAAAGCGATCCGACATGGCGCCGCCATCGAGCGGCTGATCAAAGAGCGGGAACAGGGCGTCGGCGAGTTCGCCGAACATTCTCTCGCATCGGCTCTCGCCTTCGATGCGGCTGACTTCGTATGGGCGGCATTGATGCTTCATGCCCCCGCCGCCCAGCAGACGCGCGAGGTCAGGAACATGGTCGCAGAGGCCATCCTCGCCACGCTGAAGCAGTGGGACCATCTACCACCCGAGTAAGCCCAGAGCGGACGGCCCGGCTTGACCATTACGGAAACCGGTGTTCTGCTTCGGGCATGGGACGGCTCCTCGACAAGCTGTTGAACGATCACCCTGCCTACGACATGCGGCGGGATGAGGACGGCTTCGTGCTGACCGGGCGCCTCGGCCACATCGACGAGTTCAGCGATCTGGTGCGAGAGGCGGCCGATCACGCGGGCGAGGAGTTCGTCGTCTTCACCACCAGTGACGGGCACAAAGGCTACAGCCAGATGTTCGTCATACCGCTGGACGACATCCGCTCGCCCAGCTAAAGGCGCCGCCCCTCTGACATCAGGCGACGCCATGAACGAGACCATCCACATCCGCGCCTACCGCGCGGAAGACCTCGATGTGCTGATCGACCTGTTCGCTGGATCAGTGAGGCATGTGGCCAGCCGGGACTACAGCCCGACCCAGATCGACGCATGGGCGCCGGTCGCTGTGAACCGAGAGCAGTGGGCGACGCGCCTCGGCGGCCGACCGACCTTCGTGGCGGAAGTCGCCGGAGAAATCGCGGGCTTCAGCGATCTGGAGCCAGACGGCCACATCGACATGATGTTCGTCCACGCACACCACCAAGGCCGAGGCGTCGCGCGTGCCCTGCTGGATCACATCCACGACCATGCGAACCGACACGGCATCGACCGGCTGTTCACCGAGGCCAGCATCACCGCCCGCCCGTTCTTCGAACGCAACGGCTTCGAGGTTATCGAGGCGCAGGACGTCGAACTCCGGGGAGAGACCTTCCGCAACTACCGCATGGCCAAGGCCCTCTCCGCGCCGATCTGATTGACGCCCCGCCGATCCATGAGACCTTCTGATGGATGAAGCGATGCGGCCTCTACGTCAGATGTTCGACCGACCAGCAAACGGTCGAGAACCAGATACGCATCCTCACCGACGTCGGCGAAAAGGCGGGCTGGACCATCGTGCGGGTGTTCGAGGACCAAGCGATCTCGGGCGCCAAGGGCCGGGATCAGCGACCGGGCTATGACGCCTTGCTGAAAGCGATCCATCGCAGAGAGATCGACATCTGCGCTGCCTATGCGGTGGACCGTCTGGGACGCTCCCTAAGCGATCTGGTAGCCTTCCTGTCCGACATCCAAGCCCGTGGCTGCGACCTCTATCTGCACCAGCAGTCGGTCGATACATCGACGCCCTCGGGCAGGATGCTCTTCCAGATGCTGGCCGTGTTCAGCGAATTCGAGCGCGAATTAATTAGGGGTAGGGTCCGAGCCGGAGTCGCTCGCGCTCGTGCCAAGGGCGTCCAGTTCGGTCGGCCCAGCCTGTCGCCTGACCGTGTGGAGAGGGTCGAGAAGGCCCTGAAGGACGGTCAGAGCATCCGAGCGGTAGCGAAGGCGACCGGCACTTCCACGGCATCGGTCCAGCGCATCAAACGCTCCATGCTCGCGGTCGAGGAAGGCCGTCTGAAGAGCGTTGCCTCCTGACGTCAGGGACGGTCATAGAGGGCCGTGGAAGACGTTGACCCCTGCCTGACATCGGACTCTGCTGCCGCTTCGACCCTACGAGTCGCAGAGCATCCTCATGACCGACGAATCCGACCCCAATGCGATCCCCTCGGCTCCACCAGGCGTTCCTAGTCAGACCCGAGATACAAGCCGATCGGCCCGCTCCCTGGCTCAATTGCCGCGGTAGGTGCTGTAGCCGTAGGGGCTGACGACGACAGGGACGTGATAGTGGATGCTGGGGTCGCGGACCTGGAACACCACGTCGATCTCTGGGAAGAAGGGCTGGGCGTCCTTGTCGCCGTATTGCGACATGTCGAACGTCAGCTTGTAGGTTGCCGCTTGGGTCGTGATCTGATCGCCGAACGAGCGGACGCGACCGTTCTCGTCGGTGCGCGCGGTCGCCAGTTGTCGCCAGCCGCCGTCGCCGTCCTTGATCGCCAGGGTGACGGGCACGTCGCGGCCGCCGACGCCGCGCGCCAAATCCAGGACGTGGGTCGAAATGGTCTCGGCCGAGGCCGATCCTGCGGACACCAGAAGGGCCGACAGGGCGGCGAGCGTTGCAATACGCATGGATGATCCTTGAAGGTGGCGACGGGGCGGCGTGAGGCGGGCGATCAGTGCTGGGTCGGCCGGACCAGCGTCAGGTCATAGCCAAGGGCGCGGGTGCGGTTGAGAATGGTCTCGCGGGTCTGGGCCGAAGGTTGCGCCGTGCGGCTGAGCAGCCAGAGGTAGCGGCCCGACGGCTCGCCGACGATGGACCAGGAATAGTCGTCGGCGCGGTCCAGCACCCAATAGTCGCCGACATAGAAGGGGCCGAAGAAGGACACCTTCAGCTTGGCGTTTTCGCTGCCCTCGACGATCTTCGCCTTGCCCTCGGAGGTCTTTTCCGGACCGTCGACCGCACCCTGGCGGCAGGTGTTCAACACCCCGACCAGGCCGTCATCGCGCACCGTATATTGAGCGGTCACCCCTTCGCAGCCGCGCTCGAACCCGTTCTCGTAGCGCCCGATCTCATACCACAGGCCGGCGTAGCGGTTCAGATCGACCGGCTTGGCGGGTTGGGGCACGGCGGCGTTGCCGACGGGACCGCGTTGCAGGGTGGCGCAGGCGCCCAGCGTCAGGGCGGCGCCGGCGATCAGGGCGATGGAAGCGATGCGAGCGATTTTCATGGCCGCAGAACGAGGACGAGGGCGCCCGGTTCCGCACATGCCGGCGACGCGGTCACCTCAGGGCGACGTATCCCCGTTCGATGATGCGGCGCAGCGCCTCATAAGCCTCGGCCAGCTCGTCGAAGGCGGTGCGGGCGGCGGTCAGGCGGGCGACCTGATCGGGCGTGACGGCCGAGCCAGAATGAGCCAGACGCAGCGATTCCGCGACCCATTTGGCGCGGGCCGTCGCCGTCATGACCGCCAGCTTTTGCAGCGATGCGGCGTCCACCCCGTTCAGGGCGTGACCGATCACCTCCTTGTTGGCGACATAGGCGGCGTAGTCGATCTGCTCCAACTGGCCGCGCAGGCGACGCTGCTCGTGCGGATCGGTGTCCTGTGGTTCGAAATGATCGCTGTGGCGGCGGATGCTGGAGGTCATCTTGGTCGGCATGGGCGGGCCCTTCCCGGCCTGTCCAAACGGGTGCTGGCGGCCGCTCGGACACGAAGGTGCGCCGCGTCGGTTAACGCCGCGTTGCGCCGGACGGGCCGGCGTCCGATATGCGAAGCTGGAAACCGGAGCCGGAGATCGACCATGGACCTGAAACTGAACGGCAAGCGCGCCCTGATCTGCGGCGGCTCATCCGGCCTCGGTCGCGCCGTGGCGACGGCCCTGGTCGCCGAGGGCGCGCATGTCGCCCTGCTGTCGCGCGATGCGGAAAAGCTTCAGGCCGTGGCGGATGCGCTGAACGCGACCGGACCGGGCAAGGCGGTCGTGGCGGCGGCGGACCTGGCGGATCATGAGGCGCTGCTGAAGGCGGTGGATCGAGCCGAGAATCTGTTGGGCGGGCCGATCGAAATCCTGCTGAACAACACCGGGGGGCCGCCGCCGTCGGGCGTGTCGGGGCTAGAGGCGGCGGTGTGGCGCGATCATTTCGAGTCGATGGTGCTGTCGATCTTCCGCCTGACCGATCGGGTGCTGCCGGGCATGCGGGCGGCCGGCTGGGGGCGGATTCTGAACGTCGCCTCGATCACGGTGGTCGAGCCGTCGGCGGCGCTGGGCGTGTCCAACACCTTGCGGGCCTCGGTCGCGGCCTGGGCCAAGACGCTCGCCAACGAGGTCGGACCGGACGGTGTCACGGTCAACACCCTGCTGCCGGGGCGGATCGATACGCCGCGGATCGAAAGGCTGGACCAGGCGACCGCCGAGCGCACCGGCACGACGCCGCAAGAGGCGCGGGCCGAATCCGTCAAATCCATCCCCGTCGGCCGCATCGGCACGACCGAGGAGTTCGGCGCCACCGCCGCTTTCCTGTGCAGTCCGCTGGCGGCCTATGTCACCGGCTCTCTGATCCGGCTGGACGGCGGGGCGATCAAGGCGATCTGATCAGCTGGGCGCACGACGGCGCAGCACGCCGCCGAAGGCCACCCGGCTGCGGCCGTAATCCAGGGTGATGCGGCTGAACCGGCTCAGGATATCGGCGCCCAGCAGCAGGGCCGGCTTGTCGATCAGGTCCATGACCTGAAACACATGCAGGTCGGCGAACAGCAGCGGGGTCGGTCCCAGCGATCGTCCCGCGATGTGCAGGGCGGGCGTCGTGCCGGTGCGGGCCGTCACCGCGCCGCCGACGATGCCGACCATGCGCACAGGCTCGGACGGGGCGGCGGCCTGGCCGATGTCGATCGCCTGCATCAGGGCCAGATTGCCGATCGAATATTCCGCGCCGCTGTCGATGAAGGCGGCGACCTCTACGCCCGCGACCTCGATCCGGGTCAGGATCAGCTGACCGAAGCGACCGCGACGACCGGCGACCAATACGTCCTGTTGCTGGGGCCGCGTGGCGTCGGGGCTGGTCGTCAGCGCGATGCTGGTCGAGCCTGACTGAGACAGGGCGACCTGGCGGGCGTTGACGTCCAGCGTCAGGCGAAAGCGGGACAGCAAGTCCAGACCGAGCAGGCCGTCGGCGCCCAGGGCGTCGCGCGGAAAGACCGGCAGGGTCAGGTCGGTGAAGCGTCGGCGTCCGATCTCGATCTGCGCCAGTTGTACGGTCGGCGTGACCTCGGCCGCCGTGATCCCGTGCACCACGACGGGGCGGCCGGGCGGAAGGGCCAAGGCCCGGGCCAACTCGGCCGAGACCGCGCTTTGCTCGGCGCCGGTGTCGATGACGAAGATCTGCTGGACGCTTCCGTTCAGCCGCACGCCGACGCCCATCCGCGTCAGGAGATTTTGCAAGAGCCGGACCTGATCGGGCGGGTCCGCCGGGACGGCGGTCTGGGCGGATACAAAAGAAACAGCCGCCAGCAGGCCCAGCGTCTTGCGCCGTGACGTTTTCACGCTCGATCCTTCGCCAATCCCTGGCCGCACTTGCCTGTCCTCCTCAAGCCTTCGCCAGGGCTGGGCACGCTACGCTCATTCGGCGAAGAGCCTGAGACATATTCTTGTCCGTCGTGTCTCAGCGCGGCTGCGCCTTCCCGCCGGCAGTCGGCGCTGTCTGGCTAATCGGAGGTTGTCGGCGTATCGTCCCAGCCGAAACAGGAGGATGCGATGCTGACCTTGCTTATGCTGGCCCTGTCCGACCCTGCGGCGGCGTCTTCCAGCGCGATCACCAGCCGTGATCTTACTGTTTCCGCAGCAAGGGCGGACGCGCTGCGTTGCGGCGATCCGCTGATGCAGGCTCGGCAAGGCGGCGCCGGCGCCATGACGCTGGATCGCTCGCTCGATGACGGACAGGTCCGGCGCTATCTGCTGCTGGACCGGCGCGACCAGAATAACTGTCCCGTGCCGATCAGCTACGCCGTGCCGGATCGACGGGCGCTGGGTCGAAACCTGATGCCGGCCCAGCCCGATGTCGGCGTGACACCCGCTCCGCCCGCGCCGCGTCGCTAGGCGCGGGGATGGGCGGCCGCATAGGCGTTCAAGAGGCGATCGGCATCGACGCCGGTGTATTTCTGGGTCGTCGACAGGCTGGCGTGGCCCAGTAGTTCCTGGATCGACCGCAGGTCGGCGCCGGCGCCCAGCAGGTGGGTCGCGAAACTGTGGCGGAGAGCGTGAGGCGTGGTGCGCTCGGGCAGGCCCAGCCGCCCGCGCAGCTTCTGGACCGAGGTCTGGACGTGACGGGGACTTAAGGGGCCGCCGCGGCGCGCGCGGAACAGGGCGTCGGCGGGCTGGAGCGGGAAGGGCAGTAGAGCCAGATAGGCGTCCACCGCGTCACGTACGGCGGGCAGGATCGGCGCGATCCGCGTCTTGGACCCCTTGCCGACGATACGCAGGGTCTCGCCCAGCGGGGCATCGGCGCGGGTCAGGGACATGGCCTCGGAGATCCGCAGGCCGCAGCCGTAGAGCAGGGTCAGGACAGCTCTGTCACGCGCGGCCTCCCACGGTTCGATATCGGGATCGGCGTCCGGCTCGGCCAATAGCCCGCGCGCCTGGTCCTCTGTCACCGGACGGGGCAGGGACGGCTTGACCTTTGGGCCGCGCACCAGGGCCAACTGCGGGGCGGGCGTGTCCAACCGCCGGTCGAGGAAGGCATGAAAGCCGCGAATGGCCGACAGGCTCTGGCTCAGTGACCGGGCCGCCAGCGGGTGATCTCCGGATCGTCGCTCGGCCATGTGGGCGCGGACCTCGGCGGCGGTGATCGTCCCCATGTCCTTGAGCGACAGCGCCTCGCCGCGATGGCGTTCGAGGAAGGCGACATAGAGCCGGCCTATGTGGCCATAGGCCTCCAGCGTGCGTGGCGACAGGCGACGTTCATGCGCCAGGTGATCGAGCCAGGCGCGCAGGGCGTCGGAGGCGGTCAGTTGAGAACCGGCCATCGCTCGGCCATCCGCTCCGTCACCCGCGCCAGGAAGGCGGCCAGTTCGCAGCCCATGTTGGGGGTGAAGCCTTCGGGCTCCGGCGAGCCGAAGGCGCAGATGCAGGGGCGTGGCGGCCCGCCCGGCGTCAGGTGCGGGGCCATGCGGACCAGGGCGATGGACCGCACCTGTTCCTCGGCCGCGCCGAAGAAATTCAGTCCTTGTATCATCGGGCCCAGCCAGGTCAGGCCGTGCTCGCCCAGCAGGTTGTCGACGTCGCCTTCTTCCAGAGCGCGCCAGCCGAAGGGCACGCCGCCCGGTTTTTCCAGGGCGATGGCGGCGCCGGCCAAGCCGAACCGTCCCTGCGCCGCCGCATCCAGACGACGCGCCAGGTCGGAATGGTTCTTGGCCTCCATCAGGTCCAGGGTCGCGACGTGCGTCTGGGTCTGGGCGGCGAAGTTGGCGCGGGCGACCAGTTCGATCTCACGCCGTGCGCCGGTCTCGCGCTCGACCACGGCCTCCAGCCGCGTCAGGGCCGCGGCGCCGAACTCGACCACGTTGCGGCCGTGCGGACGCAGGCCGATCTCTTCCAGCAGGGAGCGGTCGTCCAGCAGCGTCTGGGGATGGGTCTGCAGCCAGCCGCGCACGTCGGGCCAATGCAAGCCGTCGCCGATATGGGGCGTTACGTCCGATTCCGACGTTTCGAAAAGGTCCAATGAGCCGCTCAAACAGACCTCTCCGGGAACCGCGATGCTACAGAATAGACTGACCCGTCTTGGCCCAGTCCGCCACGAAGGCATCAAGACCCTTGTCGGTTAACGGGTGGTTCACCAAGGCCTTGAATGTGTCGGCGCCGAAGGTGGCGGCGTCCGATCCTGCGACGGCGGCGGCGGCCACGTGGCCCACATTGCGCAGGGACGCGGCCAGGATCTGGGTCTCGAAACCGTGCACGTCATACAGGACGCGGATTTCTTCCAGCAGGCCGATGCCGTCGGCGCCGTTGTCTTCCAGCCGGCCCACGAAGGGCGAGACGAAGGTGGCGCCGGCCTTGGCGGCCAGCAGCGCCTGGGCGGCCGAGAAGCACAGGGTGACGTTGGTCTTGATGCCCTTGTCGGTGAAGACGCGGCAGGCGCGCAGGCCATCCCAGGTCAGGGGCAGTTTCACCACCACGTTCGGGGCGATGGCGGCCAGCTTGTCGCCTTCCTTGACCATGGTCTCGAAATCGAGCGAGACGGCCTCGGCGGAAATCGGCCCCTCGACCAGGGCGCAGATTTCGGCGATGACCTCGGCGATGTTCCGACCCGACTTGGCGATCAGCGACGGATTGGTGGTGACGCCATCCACCATTCCGGTGGGGACCATGTCCTTGATGACGGCGACGTCGGCGGTATCGAGAAAGAGTTTCATGGGCGGCTTCATAGCCGAGGGCGCAGTTCGGTGAAAGTCGCCTCGGTCCTCATTCCCCTGCCGGTGCCGGAGGCCTTCGACTACGAGGCGCCCGAAGGCATGACGCTGGCGCGGGGCGATCAGGTCGCCGTGCCGCTGGGGCCGCGCCTGATCCGGGGCGTGGTGTCCGAGGTGTTCGAGACGACGGGATCGAACCGGCGCCTGAAGGCGATCGACAGCCGCCTGGACGATCCGCCCCTGCCGGCGGGCGTCATTGATTTCGTCGAATGGGCCGGACGCTGGACCCTGTCGGCGCCCGGCGAAATGGCGGCGACGGCGCTGAAGGGCTTGCGCGCGCCTCGGCCCCGGCCGGAACGGCGAGTGCGTCGGGTGGGCGAGCGGTCGCCGTCGCGCGCCACCCCGGCCCGGACGGGCGTGCTGGAGGCCCTGGGCGATCGCGCCCTGCCGCCGGCCGACCTAGCGCGGGCGGCGGGCGTGTCATCGGGCGTGGTCAAGGGCCTGATCGACGAGGGCGTGCTGGAGATCATCGAGATCGCTGCCGAGGCGGCGTTCGACCGGCCCGATCCCGACCACGCCCCCGCCGCGCTGAACGGCGACCAGGCGGCGTCGGCGTCGGCGATGGCGGATGGCGTGGCGGGCGGCGGCTTCCGCCCCTTCCTGCTGGATGGGGTGACGGGGTCGGGCAAGACCGAAGCCTATCTGGAGGCCATCGCGCGGGTGCTGCGGGCCGATCCGGCCGCGCAAATCCTCATCCTGCTGCCCGAAATCGCCCTGACCCAGGCCCTGATCGAGCGGATCACGGCGCGGTTCGGCGCCGCCCCGGCCGAATGGCATTCCGGCGTCGCCCCGCCGCGCCGTCGTCAGGTGTGGGAAGCGGTCGTCGTCGGCCGCTGCAACATCGTGGTCGGGGCGCGCTCGGCCCTGTTTCTGCCCTTCGTCAATCTGCGCCTGATCGTCGTGGACGAGGAGCACGACGGCTCGTTCAAGCAGGAGGAAGGACTGGTCTATCACGGCCGCGACCTGGCCGTGGCGCGGGCGCGGATCGAGGGGGCGGCGGTGGTCCTGGCCTCGGCGACGCCGTCGCTGGAGACGCTGTGGAACGCGCAGAGCGGGCGCTACGACTGGCTGAAGCTGGGCGCGCGGCACGGGACGGCGGTGCTGCCGGACATCGCCCTGCTGGATTTGCGGCAGAACACGCCCGATCCGCAGACCTGGCTGTCGCAGCCGCTGCGCTTGGCCATCGGCGAAACCCTGCTGCGGGGCGAGCAGACCCTGCTGTTCCTGAACCGGCGCGGCTATGCGCCCGTGGTCCTGTGCCGCGTTTGCGGCCATCGGCTGACGGCGCCGGACACCGACAGCTGGCTGGTCGAGCATCGCTATACCGGGCGGCTGGTCTGTCACCTGACCGGCTTCTCGATGGCTCGGCCCAAGCTGTGTCCCTCGTGCGGGGCCGAGGATTCGCTGGTCTCGGTCGGGCCGGGGGTCGAGCGGGTCGAGGAAGAGGTGCGCCAACTGTTCTCCGAGGCGCGCACCGCGGTCTTCAGTTCCGACACCGCGCCGGACGCCCGGTCGGCCCGCGCCCTGATCCAGAAAATGACGGACGGGGAAATCGATATTCTGGTGGCGACGCAGGCCGCGGCCAAGGGCCATAACTTCCCGCGCCTGACGCTGGTGGGCGTGGTGGATGCGGATCTGGGCCTGCGCGGCGGCGATCTGCGCGCGGCCGAGCGGACCTATCAGCTTTTGGCCCAGGCGACGGGCCGGGCGGGTCGGGCGGATCGGCCGGGGCGGGCGCTGCTTCAGACCTGGACGCCCGAGCATCCGGTGCTGATGGCGCTGGCGGCCGGCGATCGTGACGCCTTCGTGGAAGCCGAGATGGCCGAGCGCGAAGCCGCGTCCCTGCCGCCCTATGGCCGGCTGGCGGCGATCATCCTCTCCAGCGAGAATGCGGCTGCGGTCGAGAAGACGGCGAACGACTTGGCCCAGGCTATTCCCAACGCCGAACGGCTGGAGGTCTATGGCCCCGCCGATGCGCCGCTCGCTTTGGTGCGGGGGAGGCGGCGCAAGCGGCTGCTGGTGCGGGCCGACCGGGACGTGAACCTCCAGGCCTTCCTGCGCTCCTGGCTCCAGCGGGTGAAGGTGCCGGGCTCCGTCCGCCTGACGGTGGACGTGGACCCCTATTCGTTCTTGTGAAGTCTCAGACGGCCATCACTGTGCCGAGCAGCAGACGGGCTCCCGGGCGGCCCAGGGTGGCGTTGGTCGCCGCCTGAAGCGCGGCCGACAGCTGGTCGATGTCGGGCACGACGCCGGGGCGCAGGCCGTTGGCGAAGCGCTGGGCGGCGGTGTTGTAGGCGGCGCGCAGGCGCGGCGCAGACTGCTGGGCGCGGGTGCGCAGGGCCGCATCGGGCACGTCGACCCCGGTTTCGATGGTCAGCACGCCCCGACGTCCGTTCGCCTGAAGGATCGAGGCGGTGATGACCGGCAGGCGGATATAGGTGTCGGCCGACGGCGCCGCGCCGCCGCTCGAAGCGCGGGCGGAGGTCGAGGCGGCGGCCGTCGCGACGACGGCGAGACCGAGAAGAGCGCGGCGTTCCATGGCGAACTCTCTACCGGCCAGGATTTAAGAAACTGCTGAGCCTAGATCGCATAAGGATATCTTTATGTGTTTGTTGATACTCGGCGCGCGCCGGGCTATGAGGGCCCAAACTCATTGCGGCCAGGAGCCCAAGCCATGACCGACTACATCGTTCGCGACATCACCCTGGCCGATTGGGGCAACAAGGAAATCGAGATCGCGGAAACCGAAATGCCGGGCCTGATGTCCCTGCGTGACGAGTTCGGCGCCAGCCAGCCGCTGAAGGGCGCCCGCATCGCCGGCAGCCTGCACATGACCATCCAGACGGCGGTCCTGATCCAGACGCTGGAAGCCCTGGGCGCCGAAGTGCGCTGGGCCTCGTGCAACATCTTCTCGACCCAGGACCACGCCGCCGCCGCCATCGCCGCCAACGGCACGCCGGTCTTCGCCACCAAGGGCGAGACGCTGGAAGAGTACTGGGACTACGCCCACAAGATCTTCGAATGGGCCGACGGCGGCTATCCGAACCTGATCCTGGACGACGGCGGCGATGCGACCCTGCTGTGCGTGCTGGGTCCGAAGGCCGAGAAGGACATCTCGGTCCTGGCCAACCCGCAGAACGAAGAGGAAGAGGCTCTCTTCAAGGTCATGAAGCGCTATCTGGCTGAGAAGCCGGGCTTCTATTCGGCCATCCGCGACGCCATCGGCGGCGTTTCGGAAGAGACGACCACGGGCGTTCATCGCCTGTATCAGATGGCCGAAAAGGGCGAGCTGCCCTTCCCCGCCATCAACGTCAACGACAGCGTCACCAAGTCCAAGTTCGACAACCTGTACGGCTGCCGGGAATCGCTGGTCGACGCGATCCGTCGCGGCACCGACGTCATGCTGTCGGGAAAAGTCGCGGTGGTCTGCGGCTACGGCGACGTGGGCAAGGGCTCGGCCGCCTCGCTGCGCCAGGGCGGCGCCCGCGTGATCGTGACCGAGATCGACCCGATCTGCGCCCTGCAGGCCGCGATGGAAGGCTATGAGGTCCAGACGCTGGACGACACCGCCGGCCGCGCCGACATCTATGTGACGACGACCGGCAACAAGGACGTCATCACTGTCGACCACATGCGGCAGATGAAGAACAACGCCATCGTCTGCAACATCGGCCACTTCGACTCCGAGATTCAGGTCGCCGGCCTGAAGAACTTCAAGTGGGACGAGATCAAGCCGCAGGTCCACCACGTCGAGTTCCCGGACGGCAAGAAGATCATCCTGCTGTCGGAAGGCCGCCTGGTGAACCTGGGCAACGCCACGGGCCACCCGTCCTTCGTGATGTCGGCGTCCTTCACCAACCAGACGCTGGCCCAGATCGAACTGTGGACCAACGCCGACAAGTACGAGAACAAGGTCTACACCCTGCCCAAACACCTGGACGAGAAGGTCGCCATGCTGCACCTGGCCAAGCTGGGCGCCAAGCTGACCGTCCTAACCAAGGACCAGGCCGACTACATCAACGTGCCGGTCGAAGGCCCGTTCAAGGCGGATCACTACCGTTACTAAGCTCTCCCCGAGGCTGGAACCGCGAGGTTCCAAGTGACGAGGGCGTCTTCGGACGCCCTCGTCGACGTCCTGGTGGTCGGGGCCGGCGCGGCCGGGATGATGGCCGCCATCGAGGCCGGGCGACGCGGGCGCCGGGTCAGGGTCGTGGACCATGCCGACCGGCCCGGCGAGAAGATCCGCATCTCGGGCGGCGGACGCTGCAACTTCACCAATCTGGGCTGCGGACCGGCGAACTTTCTGGGCGAGAACCCCCGGTTCGCGACCTCGGCCCTGCGCCGCTACACCCAGCACGATTTCGTCAAGCGCATCGATAGGGCCGGGATCGCCTGGCACGAGAAGACGCTGGGCCAGCTGTTCTGCGACGACAGCGCCAAGCAGATCGTCCGTATGCTGACCGACGACATGGCGGCGGCGGGCGTGACCCTGAGCCTGAAGACCGGGGTGGAGCGGATCGCAAGATCCGGCGAGGGCTTCACGGCGATCCTGTCGGACGGATCACAGGTCACGGCGGCGTCGCTGGTCGTGGCGACCGGCGGCAAGTCGATCCCCAAGATGGGGGCGACCGGCTGGGCCTATGAGGTCGCGCGCCAGTTCGACATTCGCGTCACCGAGACCCGGCCGGCGCTGGTCCCCCTGACATTCGAGGCGGGACTGCTGGAGACGCTGACGCCGTTGGCGGGGGTGGCGGTGGACGCCTCGGTCGCCTCGGCGCCCGAAGGGGCCAAGGCGCGCAAGGCCAGCTTCCACGAGGCCATGCTGTTCACCCACCGCGGCCTGTCGGGTCCGGCCATTCTTCAGATCAGCTCCTACTGGCGCGAGGGCGAGGCGGTGGTGGCCTCGATGGCGCCGGGCCGCGACGTGTTCGAGGAGTTGAAGGCGGCCAAGGCGTCGAACGGAAAACAGGCCGTCCACACCGCGCTGGGCCATATCGTGCCGCGTCGTCTGGCCGAGAGCCTGTGCCAGCGCGAAGGGGCGGCGGGCAATCTGGCGGACCTGTCGGACAAGGTGCTGCGGCGACTGGATCAGGCGGTCAACGCCTGGGCGGTCAAGCCGGTGGGGTCCGAAGGTTACAGGACCGCCGAGGTGACGCTGGGCGGGGTCGATACGGCCGCGCTGGACCAGCAGACGATGCAGGCCAAGACCGTGCCGGGGCTGTATTTCATCGGCGAGGCGGTCGATGTGACCGGCTGGCTGGGCGGCTATAATTTCCAGTGGGCCTGGTCGTCGGGCTGGGCCGCCGGGCAGGTCTGCTAGAATTTTCGAGTGCAATCCGTGCACTTCGGCCAGCGGGTCCGCTGACAAAAACACCGTCTAATTCGTCTAATCTGTCTAATTCGGCGCGGGTTCTGGCGGCGCGCGAAGATGTCAAAGACCGGGGCGCCACTCTAACACGGTTTGCGACCATGACCGGCAAAGGGTCGCTGGTCGATCGTAAGGCCCGGTAAAGGCGCGCAATCGTCATCGTCGATAGGATGGCAGGGGCGGCCCAAGCCCCTGCGGCCCCGCGACGCATGGCGGCGGGCGGCGACGGCGCCTAGCTTGATGAGGCGGAACGGGCCCCTCTGGCGTTCTCGCGGTCCGGCGTCCCCCTTCCTTGCGCCGGATCGTGTGACGCGATGTCGGACCGCACGGGCGTGTCGATGCGGCGAAGCTTTCCCCTCCTGGCCTGTCGCATCGACCGCCCATTCTTTTTCGATCGGAGCCCGACATGCCTCTTCTGATGTGCCCAAACGACAACGCCGCCATGCAGACGCTGGAGCGCAACGGCGTTCAGTTCGACATGTGCCCCGACTGCCGGGGCGTCTGGCTGGATCGTGGCGAGCTGGAAAAGCTGATGGCCGCCGCAGTCGAGGAGGGCCACGCCACGGCCCCGGTCGTGCCCGCGCCGCAGGCCTATGCGCCGCCGCCTCAGCCCTATGCCCAGCCTCATGCTCACCCTCAGGCCCAACCGTGGGGCGGCGGGGCGTCGCAGCCGTATCGCGACGATCGGGGCTACCGGAGCGACAAATATCGCGACGACCGGCATCGCGACGACGACTATCGCTACAAGAAAAAGAAGCGCGACAGCATCTTCGATATCTTCGACTGAGGTCGGCTAGGCCGCCAGGCCCGCCTGCTGCATCAGGCCTCTCAACGCCGCGACGTTTTGCGGGGCGGCGGTCAGGGCGGTGCGGACGTCGGGCGAGCGCAGCAGCTTGATGGCCTCGGCGCGGGCACGGTCGGCGACGGGGCCGAGCGGGCCGGCTTCACCGGTGGCCAGTTTCAGCAGGGCTGTCAGCTTCTGAGGCGCAGCCGCCTGGGCGCGGACGATCTGCGCGATCAGATGGGCGTCGGCCTCCAGATTGGCGCCGACCGCGCCGATGGCGTCCATGATCTGGGTCTGGTCGTGATCGGCCAGATGCGCGGCCTGAACCGAGCGTTGAAGACGGGCCAGGGTCGCGAGCTTGTGCGAGGCGGTCGGGCCGCCCGGGACGGACTGGCGGATTTCGGTTTCGAAACGCAGCGAGCCGATACAGGCGCTGAGCCAGCGCGCGGCGGCGCGCTTGTTGGCTCCGCCGGTGACGTTCTCGCACAGGCGGGTCAGCTGCTCGGCCTCGGCCAGAACCGTGGGGCAGGGGTTGACGTAGGCGCCGACGAAATCGGCCGTGACCAGGCTCTTGGAGCGTTCGACGAAGGCGGTCTGGACCTCTTCCAGCGTCAGCAAACGGCCGGCCGAGGCGGTCAGAGCCATGGCCAGAAGACGCAGGATGTCGATCTCTCCGACCGGATCGTGGGGCCGAAGGCGGCGCTGGCTGGTCAGTTCGCGGGTGACGAGACGGGCCAGGGACGCGGCCAGAAGCGGAAACTCGCCCGAGGCCAGATGCAGGCCCAGGCGCGCGGCCGGTCCCTCGACCTGGGGCATCATCAGGGCGAGGCGCGGGTCCATCCGCAACAGGGCGTCCATCTCCTCCGGCGCGACCATGCGGACGATGGCCGCCAGATTGGCGCCCTGGTCCAGCGACGGGCCCAGAATCTCGGTCAGGTTGGTGCGCACGGCCAGCATTTCGGCGACGATCTGCTCGACCACCACCACGACCAGGGCGCGCGGCGGGCCGTCGGCGGGCGCGGCGTCCATCAAATCCATCAGCACGGTCAGGCGATCACGGGCGCCGCGCCGATCCTTCAGCGCGCCGGCGACCACCCCGCCCATGCGCAGCGCCCGATCCGGCGCGCCGGTCAGCCGATGCGCCAGATCGGCGATGGAACGGTCGTCCAGCGTGGGGAACAGGCCGTCGCGCCCGGCTTTGCGCAGCCGCGCCATCGCCTGTTCGGTCAGCTTTTGGTAGTGGCGCACGACGCCGTGCACCTCCTGGCCCGTGGCCTGGCTTTCGGGGACCGCGACCTTCTGGATGGCGTGCTGAAGCTCGACCCCGGCCGCCTCCAGCCGTTCGGCCACATCGGGGCGATGCAGCAGTTCGAAGGCGGTCACGCCCTCGCGTTTCAGCCAGTCCTCCAGCACCCGGCCGATCAGGGTGCGAGCATGGGGCGAATAGAGTTCGGCCGGACTGCTGCAGGCCGGCGGGACCGCCTTGTCGGCGACCTTCTTCTTTCGCTCCTCCGGCGCGCCCAGCGTCAGGATGGTCAGGGAGCTGAACTCCATCGTCTCGGGATCCAGCGTCTCCTTGGTCACGCGCGAGGCGATGGCGAGACGGTCCCGAAGCTGCTCCTCGGCGGTCTCGATGGCGTGTTTGCGGTCTTCGGTCGCGATCAGCAGCGTCCACGACGACGGGGCGCTCTTGCGGACATAGACTTCGTAATGGATCGGACCCGCCATGGGCCGATCCTGCATCCCAAGCCTTTAAGGCGAGGTTTTCGAAGCCGGAATGTTTCTGTGCACGCCGGAAGGACGGCAAGTGCGCGTTGAAAAGAGGCGCCGCCGTGACCATTTGGCTGTCACCGAACCGCTTTCGGGTTGCCGGCGATTTTCATTCGACCCGAAACGCCTTAGCCCTAATGTGACCGAGATCGAACGGTTACGCTTGCTGTGCGTTCTTGCTCGCGGGAACGTAAAGTTCAGGAGAAGACACCCTTGGCCAACATCACTCTGGTCGATGACGACGAGAACATCGTGGCGTCCGTTTCGCTGGCGCTGGAAAGCCATGGCCACAAGATCACCGCCTATCACGACGGGGCCTCGGGTCTGGCCGCGCTCGAATCCTCGCCGCCCGATCTGGCGATCCTGGACGTGAAGATGCCGCGCATGGACGGGATGGAGGTGCTGCGTCGCCTGCGCCAGACCTCCCAGATTCCGGTGATCATGCTGACGTCCAAGGACGAGGAGATCGACGAGATCCTGGGCTTCAACCTGGGCGCCGACGACTATATCCACAAACCCTTCAGCCAGCGTCTGCTGATCGAGCGGGTCAAGGCGCTGCTGCGCCGCACGGGCGCCGACGGCGGCGAACCGGAATCGGCCGCCGAAGTCTCGGGCCGGGCGATCAAGCGCGGCAAGCTGTCGATGGATCCGGCGCGCCACGAGTCGACCTGGGACGGCAAGCCCGTCAAGCTGACGGTGACCGAGTTCCTGCTGCTGCAGGCCCTGGCCCAGCGTCCCGGCTTCGTGAAGAGCCGCGACAACCTGATGGACGCCGCCTACGACGATCAGGTCTATGTCGACGACCGCACCATCGACAGCCACGTGAAGCGGATGCGCAAGAAGTTCCGCGCTGTGGACAATGAGTTCGACGCGATCGAGACCCTGTATGGCGTCGGCTACCGCTACCGCGAGAGCTGAACCGGGCGGGCGCGAGTCCGACGAGGAGCCCCAGCGCCGGCCGTTGTTACGCTTCGGCGGATCGCGGCTGGGCGGCTTCATCCTGGTGCTCAATCTGCTCAGCCTGCTGATCCTGTTCGGCGGGGCGCTGGCGATCAACGAATGGCGTCCCGGCCTGATCGAGGCGCGTCAGGAATCGCTGACGGTCCAGGCCGAGCTGCTGGCCAATGTGTTGCGCGAAGAAGGCGTCACGCGGGGCGAACCGACGCCTGAACTGGACCCCATCCGTGCATCGATCTGGCTGACCGACCGGTTCATCCCGGCAGGCCAGCGGGTGCGACTGTATGATGGGAACGGCCTGCCGCTGGTCGACAGCTATCAGGTGACCGAGGCCATCGGCGGGCGGCCCCTGCCCGACGCGCAGCCGGCGGGGGCGGCGACCGAGGACGCCGCCAAGGCCAATCTGCTGTCAGAGCGCCGCGTCGCCCGCGCCGACAGCGAACTGGCGGCCGAGGTCGCCGCGGCGCTGGACGGCTCGCCCCAATCGACTCTGCGTCGCAATGAATCCGGCGACCGCGTCGTCTCCGTCTCCATTCCCGTTCGCCATGTGCGCCAGGTGCTGGGCGTGCTGACCGTCGAATCCGGGGACGTGGACGAAATCCTGGGCGCTCAGAGGCAGGCCCTGTTCCCGTTCGCCCTGGTGGCGCTGGGGGTCAATCTGCTGGGATCGCTGCTGCTGCATCTGTTCGTGGCGCGGCCGATCATGCGCCTGTCGGCGGCTGCGGATCAGGTGAAGCTGCAACGTGCGCGGGCCATTTCTCTGCCGGATCTGGAGGATCGCAAGGACGAGATCGGCGATCTGGCGCGGTCGCTGGAATCCATGACCGACACCCTGTCCACGCGGATGGACGCCATCGAACGATTCGCGGCCGATGTGTCGCACGAGATCAAGAACCCCCTGACCTCGATCCGGTCGGCGCTGGAGACCCTGCCGCTGGTCAAGACCGATGCGCACCGCGAGAAGCTGACGGCGCTGTTGCAGCAGGATGTGCGTCGGCTGGACCGGCTGATCACCGACATCTCCAACGCCTCGCGGCTGGATGCGGAGCTTTCGCGCGATCGGCCGCGGCCGGTCGATCTGAACCGGCTGCTGGTCGATATCGTCGGCGTCTATGAGACCACGGCCAAGCCGGGCGACATTCCGGTCGTGCTGACGGCGCCCGAACAGGCCCTGCGGGTCATGGGGCGCGACGGGCCGTTGGGGCAGGTGTTCCGCAACCTGATCGACAACGCCCGCTCGTTCAGCCCCCCAGGCGGCGTGGTGCGGGTGACGCTGGAGGACATCGGGGACGATCTGCCGATCCGCGTGCGGGTCGAGGACCAGGGGCCGGGCATTCCGGCCGAGAACCTGGAGACGGTGTTCGAGCGGTTCTACACCTCGCGGCCCAAGGGGGCGGTGTTCGGCTCCAACTCGGGCCTTGGGCTGTCCATCGTGCGTCAGATCGTCGAGGCGCATGGCGGTCGCGTCCACGCCGAAAACAAGGCCGAAGGCGGGGCGCGGTTCGAGATCGTCTTCCCGGCGGTCGGCCGCTGGTCGTGAGCCCCGGCCAACCGATCCATGCCACCACCGTCGCCGTGCGCCGGCGCGGGGCCTGGCAGGGGGTGATGATCCTGGGCCCGTCGGGCGCGGGCAAGAGCGATCTGGCGCTGCGGCTGATCGGGCGCGGCTGGCTGCTGGTCAGCGACGACTACACCCAGGTCTGGGCCTCCGACGGGGCCGTTCATGCGTCAGCGCCGGCCTCCATCGTCGGTCGGATCGAGGTGCGCGGCCTCGGAATCGTGGCGGCCAGAACACGCCCGGTCTGTCGCGTGGTGCTGGCCGTCGTTTGTTTGGCGGAAGGGGTCGAACGGCTTCCGGAGCCGCAGACACGGGCTTTCGCGGGGGTCGATCTGCCCCTGCTGGCGCTGGATCCCCGACCGGCTTCGGCCGTCGATGTGGTCGCATCGGCGTTGGAGACGCTTTGAAACCCCGAAAGACGGGTCTATGACACGCCCCTTGCGGTCCATAGAGGGCGGCGTCCGGCCTCCCTTGCCGGGCGGGGGAATGCCTGGGACGGTTCGGGGCGGGATGCGAGTGAAGTCCTCATGATCGGTCTGGTGATCGTCACCCACGGCGGGTTGGCGTCCGAGTTTCTCTCCGCCATGGAGCATGTGGTCGGCCCGCAGCGCGGCGTCGCGGCCATCTGCATCGGGCCCGACGACGACATGGAGCGTCGACGTCGCGACATCGTCGATGCGGCCGCGGCCGTGGACGACGGCGAAGGGGTCATCCTGCTGACCGACATGTTCGGCGGCACGCCGTCGAATCTGGCCATCTCTGTCATGGAACAGACGCGCGCCGAGGTCATCGCCGGGCTGAACCTGCCCATGCTGATCAAATTGGCAAGCGTGCGCGGGCGCGAGACGCTGGAATCCTGCGTGGCCCATGCGCAGGACGCCGGGCGCAAATACATCTCCGTCGCGTCTTGGGTGCTCGCAGGCGAAAAATGACCGTCACCGCGACCCTGAACATCTGCAACACGCGCGGCCTGCACGCCCGCGCCTCGGCCAAGTTCGTCAAACTGGCCTCCAGCTTCGAAAGCGAGATCCACGTCACCCGCGACGGCGTGACGGTGGACGCCCGCTCGATCATGGGCCTGCTGATGCTGGGCGCCGGCATCGGCTGCAGCATCGACGTGTCCGCCGAAGGGCCGGACGCGGAAGAGGCGATGGAAGCCCTGACCGACCTGGTCGCGCGCAAGTTCGACGAGGATCAGTAGGGCGTCGTCAGCCCCGGACTTGGAACCGCTTCGATTTTTGAGAGGTCCATCGCCGCGCGGGTGATCTGAAAACGCACCTACGAGACGGCGGGGATACGGATCTCAATACGGGATCCCAGGCGCGCGCCGGTCAAGTAACGCGCCGATCCGCCGTGGGCCTCGGCGATTGCGCGCACGGCGGCCAAGCCCAGGCCGGTCCCGCCATTCTCGCCTGAACCGTGTTTGAAGGCGGTGAAAACGGATTGGGTCATGGCGTCGGGCAGGCCTGGACCGCTGTCCTCCACGGCGATGACGGCGAAGCGTTCATCGGCCGTCAAGCTGACCGAGACAGGGCCGGGATCGGCGTGGCGGCGCACATTGTCGATCAAAGCCAGAACAGCCTGCTGAATGCGGTCGCCGTCGCAAACGACCACAGTGGCCGGCGTCGTCCAGGTGATCGGATAGCCCTCCGCCTCGGCTTCCGCGCCGACGAGGGCGCGGACATCGTCCAATCGCTGAGCCAGGTCCTGGGGCGTCAGGCGCAGTTGCAAACGACCGCTGTCGGCCAGACTGACGACGCGCAAATCCTCGATCAGGCGGCCCAGGGCGTCGACCGGCTTGAGCAGGGTCAGGATCATCTCGCGGTCCAGCGGCAGGACGCCATCGGCGGCCGCTTGCAGACGGCCTTTCACGATCGTGACGGGCGTTCGCAGTTCGTGCGCGATCGAGGCGTTCCACGTCGTCATGTCGGCGGCGAGCGTCTCAAGCCGCGCAGCCATCAGGTTGAAGTCGTCCACCAGGTCGGCGGTCTCCGAAAAAGACCGATCGCCAGCCATGGCGCGCGCGGACAGGTCGCCGTCGGCGATCGCACGCGCGGCGCCGGACAAGGAGGTGAGAGGCATGACAATGCGTCGGGCCAACTGCAGCCCGGCCACGGTCGCGCCGATCAGGGCCACGACGGCGGCGGACGCCAGAGCGACATAATCCACCGACTGCGGTCGCCAGGCTTGGGGCGAGGCCACCGCATCGGGGTAATTCTCGAAGACCCAGCCGTACAGGGCGAATGCGCCGGCGGCGCTCAGTCCAAGCACGCCCAGGATGACCAGAGCCGTGCGCACGGCGATGCGACGGCCGAGCGCGCGGGCGGCCCTCACGTCAGGACCTCGAGGCGATAACCCACGCCACGAACGCCGACGAGGACGCCATCGGCGCCGGCGTTTCGTAACTTGAGCCGCAGCTTGCTGAGATGGCTGTCCACCGTGCGATCGAGCACCTCATCGCCCTTCAAACAGGCGTCGGCCAGCTCGGCGCGAGAAAAGACCCGCATCGGATAGCGCGCCATGTGGGCCAGCATGCGGAACTCGGTCAGGGTCAGGGGCAGGCGCTGCGGCTTGTCCAGCCCGCACCACTGGACGATGTGCGCCTCCAGATCGATCTCGAGCGGACCCAGCCGGATCACGCCGCCTTGGCCCGAGCCGCCGCTGCGTCGCAATATGACGTGGGCGCGCGCCACGACCTCGACCGGATTGAACGGTTTGACGACATAGTCGTCCGCGCCGATGCGCAACGCCTGAAGCTTGTCGATGTCCTGATCCAGCGCGGTGAGCATGATGACGGGCGTCTCGCCTCGGCGCCTCAGTTCGCCCAGCACGCCCCAGCCATCGACGCGCGGCATGCGTACGTCCAGCAGGACCAGATCGGGCCGAAGGGCGGCGTGCAGGTCCAGCGCGATCTGGCCATCCATGGCGCGGACGGTGCGAAACCCCTCGCGCACGAGATAGGCGTCAAGCACGGCGGCGATCTCGGGTTCGTCTTCGGCGATGATGACCAGGGCGCTCATGGTGTCTCCACGACATCGCCCAGCGATGGACGGCGATCCAGACCAGATGGGGTGTCTCCACGATTTCTCCATCAAGTCCACACCCAGGCCCCATGGTCCCATGCGAAGCGGCCCCAAACCGAAACCGCCTCCAGGATCCAATGAAGTTCAGCGCCCACCAGATCTTCGTCGCCGCCATGACCGCCGTAAACGTCGCCGTGCTGGCCGCCTGTGGCGTGTTCATCCTGGCGATGCTGTGAAGCGCAGGGATAGGCATCGGGCGCGGGTTGCGGCGGCCGCGAGCCTGATCGCGCTGATCGCGGGGTGCGCCAAGCCGGTCGAACCGCCTGCGCCGCCCCCGCCGCCGCCACCTTCGATTCAGCTGGACGACAGTGTGGCGCGGACGGCGTCGGTCTATCTGGTCTTCATGCGGGACGTCGCCGCATTCGGGGGCGGCTTCGTCGATGCGGAGGCGGTGCAGGCGGCGTTGCAACGCGGCGCGACCTCCAACGCCGAGCAGTTGGCGCGGGGTCTGGTGGCCTATGGCGCGGTGCTGGCGATGCAGTCGCCAGACTTCGTGGCGGGGGTGCGGGCCTATGCCGCCGATCCCGCGCAGCGACGCGAAATCCTGGACCGTCTGGCGGCCGACCCCGCCTATGCCGTGACCCTGCCTGGCGCAGACGCGGCGGCCGGGCTGATCGCCGAGGTCATGGAGGAGGGCGCCGCAGCCATCGAGGCCGCAGCGGATCGGGTGGAGGCGGACGCCTATACGATCCAGGCGCGTAGCGATCCGCGCCGTCGATGGGCGGGCCAGCCCGTCGCGGACCGACAGGGGCGGCTGGAGCGTGCGAAGGCCGCCTCCGCCGGAATGCAGCTGGCGTCGGACGTCGAGAGCGAGACGCTTCTGAAGGCTGCCCACGCCGAACCCTCTCGGGTCCCGAGGTCGCCTCTGGCGGCTCCCTATAAACCGGCGGTCGCCCGGTCCCTGTCCGTCGCCGCGCGGGCGCTGCTGGGCGAGAGCGTTAAGGACGATGGAAGCGACGGTGTCCTGCAGGATCCGAACGCCACCTTCTGCCTGCAGATGTCCAAGCTGAACCTGTTTCAGTGTCTGGCCGCCGCCAAGCCCAGCTATGAAGACATGTTCTGCATCGGCCGACACGTCGTCAGGGACATGGCCGACTGCACGCGCACGGCGTTGAACGCCGCAGGGTCTTGATGAAAGAGACGTGATCGAGGGCGACCGCCGCCGAGCCGCTACAGCCCCAGCGCCCGTCGGATGTCGCGCCAGTCGACGTATTTGAAGTTCTGCGTGCCGATATCGTTGACGTCGTCCTGGATGACGACGAGGCCGTCGGGGAAGGGGCCGACCTGACCGCTGGCGGCCGCCAGGCCGTCGGTGCCGGTGACGCCGTCGACCGCGCCGTCCACGATCTTGAACCGGCCCTTGTATGCGGGCGCTGCGCCGTCGATGCGCCAGACGGGGAAGGTGGAATCGCCCTGGCTGGAGGCGATCAGGTAGCGTCCCGAGGCGTCGTTGATCGTGGTCAGGCCTTCGGCGTCGGCGACCAGAATGTCCTTGGCGATGGGCTGGATCAGGGTGCGGGTCCCGCCCGACGCCGGGTTCAGGCCATAGCGCCACAGGCCGACGTTTTCCTCATTGATATAGAGGGCGTCTGTGGCCTCGTCGGCGGCGCAGCCTTCGGAGATGGTTCCGATCTCGGCGCGGCGGACCAGACGCGCCGTGGGCTGGCCAGCGGCGTCCACGCCCAGGACGAACTGGCGCAGCTCGCCCTCGTGCCCGACCAGGATGGCGTGAACCTCAGCCCCGCGACGCGCGAGGCAGAAGCCGTAGGGTTCGACCACATCGGTGGCGACGGCGCCCCAATAGCGCACGCCGTTCTGGCCGGTCCCGGCCGGGTCAAAGGTATAGAGGGAGATGCCGGTCTTGCCCGGCGTGCGGTCGCTGGCGCCCAGCACCACCTGCGGACGGCCGCCGACCGACAGGCCCTCTACCACATCGACGTTGTTCAGAAGGCCCTCGGGCAGGAACTGCAGGATTTGGCCGTCGAAGCCGTAGATATAGAGGCCGGACTTCTTGTCCGTGCCGGCGACGAAGCCGGGCGTGGATTGGCCCATGATCGTGACCGGCGTCGCGCTGGCCCAGACGGCGGGGTCGTCGGCGGCGTCCTGACCCGCCGTGCCGACTGAGGGGGTTTCCAGCACGGCCTGGACCGGGGCGCCCGGACCGACGAGGCCCGCGCCCTCGCCCTGATAATCGACCTCGTGCGTGGCGCAGGCGGCGAGCAGGGCCAAGGCGGCGCAGGCGCTCAGCGAGCGGGCGAGGGAAGGGCGCATGTCGGTCTCCGTACGATCTGGACGCGTCCCTGTGGCCAAGCCGCGTGTGGGTCAACGGCGCGGGCGTGACGGTTCGGCGTCGGTTCGATGACTGATGTTCCGTCAAGGGATCAAGCGTCGCCGTTTCGTCGGAAAACCGCGAACTGCGCGTCGTGGAATCGTCGCGGTCGCGTCGCCGCCGAAGGTTAAGCGGCCCCTCCATCGGCTGAGGCGAAACGTCGCTCGCCGAAGGGGACCTGACATGAAACTGAACCTGCTGATGGGCGCCGCCTTGGCGCCGATGATCCTGGCGCCGCTGGCCATGCCCGCCCATGCCGATGTCGACGCCGTGGCCTCGGCCTCAACTGCGGTCGCCGGCGACGTGATCTACGGCCGGGTGACCAACGCCGCCGGCGCGCCCCTGCCGGGCGCCGAGGTTCTGGTGCGCGGCACAAGCCAGCGGGCCGTGACCAACACCCAGGGCGAGTTCACCCTGCCGACCGCCAGCGGCTCCATGGTGCTGGACGTCAACTATCTGGGCCTGCCCTCGACCAGCCAGACGGTCGTGACGACGCCGGGCGAAGACGCCAATGTCGCCATCGTCCTGGGCACCCAGTCTGCGACCGACGTGGCCGACGTGATCGTGACCGGCGTGATCACCGACGGCGTCGCCCGCTCGCTGAACCAGCAGAAGAACGCCGACGGCACGGTCAACGTCCTGTCGGCCGACGCCATCGGCCGCTACCCCGACCCCAATGTGGCGGAATCGCTGCAGCGCGTTCAGGGCATCGCCATCCAACGCGACCAGGGCGAAGGTCGATATATCAATGTGCGCGGCGCGCCGGCCGCCTTCACCGCCGTGTCGGTGGACGGGGTCGCCATTCCGGCCGTGTCGCCCACGACCCGCGCGGTCGATCTGGACACCCTGCCTTCGGACATCGTCTCCAGCGTCGAGGTGTCCAAGACCCTGACGCCCGCCCAGGACGCCGATTCCATCGCCGGCGCCGTGGACATCAAGACCCGTTCGCCCTTCGACAAGCGCCGCCTGGCTGTCAGCGGCTACGCCGGCGGCAGCTACAACGACTACGGCGGCCAGGACTATCGTGCGGGCGCGAACGTCTCCAACGTCTTCGGCCCGGATCAGACCTTCGGCGCCCTGGTGTCGGTCAGCTTCTCCGAGACTAACCGCCGGCCGGACAACGTCGAGAATGGCTGGGTCCTGATCAATCGCAACGCCGCGCAGGGCGGCGGCCAGATCTGGGGTCTGGAGAACACCCTGTTCAAGGATTACGAGACCGAATGAACCCGCAAGGCCGTGACCGGCGCGCTTGAATGGCGGCCCAGCGACGCGATCCGTCTGTGGGTCAAGGGCTCCTACGCCCAGTTCCGCGACGACGAGTTCCGCAACACGCTGAACTTCACCTATAGCGACGGAACGCTGCAGCCGGGGTCGACCGACACAAGCGCGACCTTCACCAACGCCCGCATCTACAAGCAGCTGCGTCACCGCACCCAGGAGAACGACATCTCCACCCTGGTGCTGGGCGGCGAGCAGACGTTCGGCAATGGGGCGGTCTGGGACGGCGCCCTGTCGTTCGCCAACAGCAAACAGACCTATCCGCATCGCGACGAGCTGGTCTATCGCTCGAATGCGACGACCCTGTCCTACAACACGGCCGACCACTATCATCCGACCTATTCGGCCTTCAGCGAGCCGACGGGCTTCTATCTGAACCCCAATAACTACAGCTTCCGGGAAAACACCTTCCGCTCGAACACGACCGAGCAGGACGATGTGGCGTTCAAGACCAATCTGTCGCTGCCGACCGTGATCGGCGGCCGCGAGGTCGAGCTGAAGTTCGGCGCCAAATACAGCACCCGCGACGTCACGGCGGATGAAGAGCGGTTCCGCGACCGGAGCGCGGCTGCCAGCGCCGGCGCCCTGGCGCCGCTGCTGAGCGATCGTCCGTCGCAGAACTACGACTACAATCTGGGTCTCAAGTTCGATGCGGGTCTGGTGACGGACTATTTCGACCGCGTCCGCGCGGGCTCGACCAATCCCGACCCGGCCGCCGGCGTGCGCCGCATTCCGCAATCGATCACCGCCGACTATACGGCGCAGGAAGACATTCTGGCGGGTTACGGCCAGGCCCGGTTCGATATCGGCGCGACCAATGTGCTGGTCGGCCTGCGTGTCGAGAAGACCGACTTCGAAGGGGCGGCGATCAGTGTGGCCCTGTCGGGCGCCCAGAGCCCGGTCAAGGTCGATCGCGACCAGACCGACTTCTTCCCGAACCTGACGCTGCGCCACAGCTTCAGTGATCAGCTGGTCGGTCGTTTCGCCCTGACCCGCGCCATTTCGCGCCCGGACTATACCGACATCGTGCCGCGCGTTCTGGAAACCACCGACAGCGGCCGCACGACGGTGACGCGCGGCAATCCCGATCTGAAGCCGACCCTGTCGAACAACGTCGATCTGGGCTTGGAATACTATCTGCGTCCGCTGGGCGTCATTTCGGCCAACGCCTTCTACAAGGACCTGTCGAACTACCGCTTCACCCTGGTGACGGACGGCGTGCCCTATGTCACCCCGACCACCACGATCGCCCAGGTCACTGAGGCCCGCAACGCCCGTGACGGCCATATCGCCGGCATCGAGTTTAACTGGCAGCAGACGTTCGACTTCCTCCCGGGCTGGGCTTCGGGCTTCGGCGTCTTCGCCAACTACACGCTGACGGACGCGGAGATCAAAACCAGCCGCGCCTTCGCCGGTCGCGACACCTTCGTGCTGCCGGGTCAGTCGGACGAGACCTATAACGCCGCCCTGTTCTACGAACGGTACGGCTTCAGCGCGCGCGTCTCCTACACGCACCGCAGCGACTTCCTGGAAGCGATCGACGCGACCAACCCCGGCAAGGATCTTTATGTCGAGGGGCGCGGCCAGCTGGACTTCACCGCAAGCTACGACTTCGGCAATGGGGTGGAAGTGTTCGGCGAGGCCAAGAACCTGACCGACAGCGCGGGCGTGCGCTACTACGGCGTCAAGGAGCGGACCTACGAATACGAGAAGTTCGGCTACAACGTCTTCCTGGGCGTGCGCTTCAAGCTCTGATCGCGGCGATAAGACGTGATCGAAGGGGCCGGGCGGCGACGTCCGGCCCTTTTTCGTGGTTTCCGCCTCTGCAAATGGTCGAAACGCGGCCCCATATGGGCTCCAGCGGTTGACCCGTGCGGGGTCGGCGCTAGTGTCCGCGCGCCTTTCCCCGCGCGCCAGAAGACCAGAGGATACCATGGCCGAAGCCACCGCCGCCTACGACGTCGTCATCATCGGCGGAGGCCCTGGCGGCTATAACGCCGCGATCCGGGCGGGCCAGTTGGGCCTGAAGGTCGCCTGCGTGGAGATGCGTTCGACGCTGGGCGGCACCTGCCTGAACGTCGGCTGCATGCCGTCCAAGGCCCTGCTGCACGCCTCGGAACTGTGGAACGCCGCCAATACCGAATTCGCCAAGATCGGCATCGAGGTCCAGCCCAAGCTGCACCTGGACCAGATGCACAAGGCCAAGGACGACAGCGTCACGGCCCTGACCAAGGGGATCGAGTTCCTGTTCAAGAAGAACAAGGCCGACTGGATCAAGGGCAAGGGCAAGATCGTCGGCAAAGGCAAGGTCGAGGTGACCGCCGTCGACGGTTCGGTCCAGACGCTGGACGCCAAGAACATCGTCATCGCCACCGGCTCGGAGCCGACCCCGCTGCCCGGCGTCGCCTTCGAGGACGGCAAGGTCATCGATTCCACCGGCGCCCTGTCGCTGCCGGCCGTGCCCAAGAAGCTGATCGTGGTCGGCGCGGGCATCATCGGCCTGGAGCTGGGTTCGGTCTGGCGTCGTCTGGGCGCCGAGGTCACGGTGGTGGAGTTCCTGGACCGGATCACGCCCGGCATGGACACCGAGGTCGCCACCGCCTTCCAGCGCACCCTGACCAAACAGGGCATGAGCTTCAAACTGGGCGCCAAGGTCACCGGCGCCAAGTCGGGCAAGGACGGGGTGGAACTGACCGTCGAGCCGTCGGCCGGCGGCCCCGCCGAGACGATCAAAGGCGACGTGGTGCTGGTCGCTATCGGTCGTCGTCCGTACACGAACGGTCTGGGCTTGGAGAGCGTCGGCGTGACGCCGGACAAGCGCGGCTTCATCGACCATGACCACTTCAAGGTCGCGGACGGCGTATGGGTGATCGGCGACGTGACCCACGGCCCGATGCTGGCGCACAAGGCGGAAGAAGACGCGGTCGCCGTGATCGACACGATCGCCGGCAAATACGGCCACGTCGACTATGCCCTGGTGCCGAGCGTCGTCTACACCTTCCCCGAAGTGGCCTGGATCGGTCAGACCGAGGACCAGCTGAAGGCGGCCGGCGTTCAGTACAAGAAGGGCAAATTCCCCTTCACCGCCAACAGCCGCGCCAAGATCAATCACGAGACCGACGGCTTCGTGAAGGTTCTGGCCGACGCGGCGACCGACAAGGTGCTGGGCGTCCACATCATGGGCCCGCAGGCCGGCGAAATGATCCACGAGGCGGCCATCACCATGAGCTTCGGCGGCGCGTCGGAAGACATCGCCCGCACCTGCCACGCCCACCCGACCCGTTCGGAAGCCGTCCGCCAGGCGGCCATGGATGTTGAAGGCTGGATGATGCAGGCCTGATCCGAAACGGATCAACACTCTGAGCGAGGCCCGGACGGCGACGTCCGGGCCTTCGTCACATCAGGCCAGACCCTTCAGCCGATAAAGCGCCTCCAGCGCCTCACGCGGGGTCAGGTCGTCAGGATCGACGTCGCGAAGGGCCAGTTCTACGGGCGAGGGGCCGCGCATCGGTTCCGGTTCGGCGACGGCGAACAGGGGCAGGTCGTCCAGGCGGGCGGCGGCGGCCTTTTCGCCTTCCAGCCGGTTCAGCACCGAGCGGGCGCGGGCGACGACGGAGGCGGGGACGCCGGCCAGTTTCGCGACCTGAACGCCGTAGGAGCGATCGGCCGCGCCGGGCGCCGCCTCGTGCAGGAAGACCAGTTCGCCGTTCCACTCGCGCGCGACCATGGACAGGTTGCAGACGTGGTCCAGCCGCGTCTCCAGCTGGGCCAGCTCGTGATAGTGGGTGGCGAACAGGGTGCGTGCCCGGTTGGTCTCGTGCAGGGCCTCGGCCGTCGCCCAGGCGATGGCCAGACCATCATAGGTGGCGGTGCCGCGCCCGATCTCGTCCAGAACGACGAAACTGTGCGGCGTGGCCTGGGTCAGGATGGCGGCGGTCTCGACCATCTCCATCATAAAGGTGGAGCGGCCGCGGGCCAAGTCGTCGCCGGCGCCGACGCGGCTGAACAGCCGGTCCACGACGCCCAGCCGCATCGAACGGGCGGGGACGAAGGCGCCGGCCTGGGCCAGGATCACCAGAAGCGCGTTCTGGCGCAGGAAGGTCGATTTACCCGCCATGTTTGGCCCGGTGACGATGGCCAGACGCGAGCCGTCCTGTCCCGACCCGTCCAGCCGGGCGTTGTTGGGGGTGTAGGGATCGCCGCCCGCCTTGACCGCCGCCTCGACCACCGGATGGCGGCCGGCCTCGACGCAGAAGGTCAGGGTGTCGTCCACGATCGGGCGGGTCGCGCCGACTTCCTGGGCCCATTCGGCGAGGGCGGCGTGGGCGTCCAGTTCGGCGAGCGCCTCGGCGACGGCCTGCAGCGGCTGGGCCAAGCGGGCGGCCTCGCGTCGCCAGCCCTCAAAGGTCTCGCCTTCGATAGCGAGCGCCCGGTGACCGGCCTGGCTGATCTTCGCATCCAGTTCCGACAGTTCGACGGTGGTGAAACGGACCTGGGTCGCCAGGGTCTGGCGATGGATGAAGGGGCTGTCGGGCCCGGCGCGGAGCAAGGATTCGGCGGCCTTGGCGCTGGTTTCGAGGAAATAGCCCAGGACGGCGTTGTGCTTGATCTTGAACGGCACGCCTGACTCGGCGACGGCGCGGGCTTCCAGATCGGCGACGACGCGGCGGCTGTCGTCGCGCAGGGTGCGGGCGGCGTCCAGTTCGGGGCGATAGTCGGGGCGCACATAGCCGCCGTCGCGCGCCAGATGGGACGGCTCGTCCACCAGGCCGGCGATCAGGTCGGCCTTCAGCCGTGAGACGTCGGGCGACAGGGTCAGGCGGTCCAGCGCCGAGGCGATGCGGCGCGGCTGGCCGGTCAGGGGATCGACCTGGCCCACGAACAGCCCGGCGACACCCTCGGCGATCGACAGGCCAGTGCGCACGGCGGCCAGGTCGCGCGGGCCGCCCCGACCCAGCGCCAATCGTCCGACGGCGCGGGCGATGTCGGAGGAGGCTTTCAGCGCCTCACGCAGGTCGCGGCGCAGGTCGCGGCGCTCCAAGAGCCATTCGACGGCGTCGAGCTGTTCGTTGATCGCCAGCGGATCGCGCAAGGGCCGTGCGATCCGTTCGGCCAGGGCCCGAGCGCCGCCCGAGGTGACGGTGCGGTCGATGCAGGCGAGCAGGCTGCCCTCGCGCTCGCCGCGCTGAGTGCGGTCGATCTCAAGGCTGGCGCGGGTCGCCGGGTCGATGGCCAGAAAGCCGCTTTCGCCCAGACGGCGGGGTGGGGCCAGGGCGGGAACCTTGCCGGCCTGGGTCGTCTCCAGATAGGCGGCGATCAGACCCAGCGCCGAGACCTCGGCCTCCTCGAAGGCGCCGAAGCCGTCGAGCGCCGAGACGCCGTACAGCCGTTCGACGCGGGCGCGCGCCGCCTGGACTTCGGCGATGGCCGAGGCCAGCGCCTGGACCACGCCGCCCGAGCCGTCCAGGGCGTCGCGGGTGGTCTCGTCGGAATACATCCGGTCGGTGACTAGGACTTCGGACGGGCGGAAGGCGGCCAGGGCCGCGCCCAGATCTTCGATAGAGCAGGCGACGCTATCGACCGCGCCGGACGACAGCTCGACCACGGCGACGGCCGCCCGACCTTTACGCACCGCGACCGCCGCGAGACGATTGGCGCCGCGCGCGTCCAGCAGGCTGTCTTCGGTCAGGGTGCCGGGGGTGAAGACCCGGACCACGCCGCGATGCACCACGGCCTTGCCGCCGCGCTTCTTGGCCTCGGCGGGGTCTTCCAGCTGTTCGCAGATGGCGACCTTGTGGCCGATGCGGATCAGGCGGGCGAGATAGCCCTCCATCGCATGGACCGGCACGCCGGCCATCGGAATATCCTCGCCCTGATGCTTGCCGCGCTTGGTCAGGGTGATGCCGAGCGCCGCCGCCGCGACCTCCGCGTCCTTGAAGAACAGCTCGTAGAAGTCGCCCATGCGGAAGAACAGGATGGCGTCCGGCTGGCCCGCCTTGGCCGTCAGATATTGCGCCATGAACGGCGTCGCGCCCTCCAGCGAGGCGGCGATTTCAGGGGGGTGGGAGACGGGCGCATTCATGTGGCGGCAGGGTGACGGATCGCGCCCGGCGGCTCAAGGCCGTTGACCGGCTCTTGCACAGACTTGTCGGCCCTGCGATAGGCCGCGTCAGGCGGTTAAGGGAACACGGTGTGACGCCGTGGCTGTGCCCGCAACTGTAGGCGGCGAGAGCGTCGTCCGTCCGGGGTTTCAATCCCGGCGCCACTGGGAAGCTGGGAAGGCGAGGACGGCGGTTTACGACCCGCAAGCCAGGAGACCTGGCCGCCGACGTCGCTCGCTCCTGTCCGGGACCAGACAGCAGCGCGGTTTCTCCGTGGAAGCGACCCGACCTTGCGCCGTCCAGACCCTCAAGCGGTCTGGCGGGTCGGTTCGCTCATGACGGTCTCTCGCGCGCATTCGCGGGACCGAACACGGGGGTATCGCTCAATGAAGCGTTCCATTCTTCTTTCGACGGCCGCGATTGCGGCCGCCTTCGCCGCGCCTGCCTTCGCCGAGGACGCGACCCAGCTGGACGAGGTGATCGTCACCGCCACCCGCATCCCGGCCATTGTCGCCGACACGCCCGGCGCCCGCGTCATCGACGGCAAGACCATCGAACAGCGCGGCGCGATCTTCGCGGCCGACATCCTGGCCGATGTGCCGGGTCTGTCGGTGACGCGTTCGGGCGCTTTCGGCGGCGTGGCCCAGGTGCGGATGCGCGGCGCGACGCCCGGCAAGACCCTGGTCCTGGTCGACGGCGCCCCGGTCAACGACGCGGCCGAGCCGAACGGCGCCTATGACTTCTCCAGCTTCGAACTGGCCGATATCGCGCGGATCGAAGTGCTGAGCGGCCCGCAGTCGTCGCTGTGGGGCTCCGACGCCATCGGCGGGGTGATTTCCTTCACGACCCAAGAGATCGACGGCCTGCGCGCCGAGGCCGAGGCCGGCAGCTTCGACACCGTGCGCGGCCGCGTATCGGCGGGCGTCGCCAACGAGACCTACGCCTTCAGCGCCTATGCCTCGCGGTTCGACACTGACGGGATTTCGGCGGCGGACGAGGCGGACGGCAACACCGAAGCCGACGGTTTCCGCAGCACGACGCTCGGCGCCAAGGGTCGCTATGTCCTGTCCGATGCGGTCAAGGTCGATGGATCGGTGCGCTGGAACAAGTCCAAGGCCGATATCGACGGCTTCCCGGCGCCGAACTTTACTCTGGCCGACACTGACGACACCCAGGAGAGCGAGCAATGGTCGGGCTTTGGCCGGGTGACGGCCAAGGCGTTCGGCCTGACGCATCAGTTCAGCGTCTCGGCGTCGGATCTGGATCGCAGCTCGGTCAGCGGCGGCTTCGGCTCGACCTTCGCCGGCGACCGTCAGGCTTATCGCTGGCAGGCGAACGGCCAGGCGCAGGACATCGACTATGCGTTCGGCGTGGAGCGGAACGAAGCCTCGGCGGCCCTGTCGTCGGGCCTGTCGCGCGATCTGTCGATCACCTCGGTGTTCGGCGTGGCCCAATACGATGTCGGCGCGCTGAACCTGACCGGCGGACTGCGTTATGACGACACCGACGATTTCGGCTCGAAGACGACGGGGCGGGTGTCAGCGGCCTATGATCTGGCCGGGGGCTTCATCCTGTCGGGCGCCTACGGCACGGGCTTCAAGTCGCCGACGGTGAGCCAGGCGGTCTGCGACTTCTGCTTTGCGCCGCGGCCCTATCCCGAGCTGAAGCCGGAAACGGCCGACAGCGTCGAGATCGCCCTGGGCTGGGCGTCGGCCGGCGGTCGGTTCGATGGGCGGGCGACCCTCTATCGCCTGAACGTCGAGGACCAGATCACCTATTCGGCCGGTCGCTACATCAACGTCGCCAAGACGCGCTCGGACGGGTTCGAGCTGGAAGGCCGCGCTTTGCTGGGCGGCGGGTTCGACCTGACGCTGGCCTATGCCTGGACGGACGCGACGGACCGCACGACAGGCGCGCGCCTGCTGCGCGTGCCGGAACACGCCGGTTCGGCGACCCTGGGCTGGACGGGCGACCGTCTGTCCGGCGCCCTGACCGTGCGGGCGGAAGGCGATCAGGACGATTCGGGCGGCTTCTCGACCGTGGCGCGCGACGGTTTCGTCACCGCCAATCTGAACGCGGCCTATGAACTGACCGACAAGGTCACCCTGACGGCGCGGATCGAGAACCTGGGCGACGAACACTATCAGCAGGTGTTCGGATACGGCGAGCCGGGACGGTCCGGCTATGTCGGGATCAGGCTGCGCTACTGATCCGGGCGCGGGCGTCGGCGGTGAAGGCCGCCGGCGCCTCGAGCGCCAGAGCCGCCCAGTCCAGATTCGGACAGGGGGCGTGGGCGGCGGCCAGGATGGCGCGCAGTTCGGCGGCGGAGGCGACGCTGGCCACGACCTTGTCGACACCGGGCAGGGCCAGGGCGTAACCCAAGGCCGCCTGCATCGGATCGCAACGCTGCTCGGCCAGACGCCGGCGCGTGCGAGACAGGGCCTGGGCATAGCTGGCCAGTTCGGCCGGCAGATCGTCGCCGCCGGCGAACAGCAGGCCGCCGGCGAAGACCGAAGACAGGTGGACCGAGGCGCCCGTGTCGGCGATGGCTTCCAGCACGCCGTCCTGCGCCGCGCGCTGGTCCAGCAGACTGCACGGTACCTGGACCACATCGGCTTCCAGACGGCGGGCCAGAAGCGCGGGGCCGTCCTCGATCGTGGCGCAGAAGCCAATGCGGCGGAACAGGCCGCGATCCTTCAGGCTGCGGGCCCGGTCCCACAGGGCGCGGCCCTCGGCGCCGGCCAGATCGGCGGCGTTGGAAATCAGCAGAACATCGCCGCGCGGCAGGCCCATCCGCTCCAGCGAGCGGCGAGCGCGGGCCTCGACCCGGTCCAGACCTTCGCTGAGCGCAACGGTGCGGACCGTGACCTGGAAAGGCGAGGGGAAGGGCCAGGCCTGGCCCAGCAGGCGTTCGCCGTCGCCCTCGGGCCGGGTGGCGATCAGCTTGACCCCGGCGTCGGCTCCGGTTTGCAGCAGAAAACGCATGGCTTCCTCGCGGGCGCCGGAGGGCGCGCTCATGAAGGCGCCGGGCGCGCGTTCGGGCTCGGTCACCACGGCGAGGGCCAGGCGATGGATGGGCGACGACGCCGAAGGTGTGGCGGGGGAATACGACACGCCCGACACTATGATCGCCAATGCTTAAGGGACGCTGAGCGAGACCTTAAGCGAACCCTACTTATCCACCGCTGATATGCGCACTGAGGCGAAAATCAGGCGTCGGCGTCAGGCTGCACGTCCGGGTGGGCCGAGGCGAAGGCGCGGTGAGCCAAGGCGGTCTGTTCGACCGCCAGCAGGCGCGGCCAAGGCGACAGGTCCATGTTGAAGCGCCGCGCCGAATACATCTGTGGAATCAGATAGCAATCGACCAGGGTCGGGGCGTCGCCGAAGCTCCAGCCGGCGCCGTGACGCGCGACCAGCGCCTCCAGTGCGTCGAAGCCCGGTGCGATCCATCCTGCGGCCCAGGCGTCCACGGCGGCCTGATCGGCGTTGAACTCAGACCGAATGGCCTTCAACACGCGCAGATTGTTGAGCGGATGAATGTCGCAGCCGATCAGCGCGGCCATGGCGCGCACGGTCGCCCGGTCGTTCGCCCCCTTCGGCAGCAGGGCCGGTGCGGGGTGGGTTTCCTCCAGCCATTCCAGAATGGCCGGGCTTTGGGTCAAAATCAGATCGCCATCCTGAAGCGCGGGGACCATGCCCTGCGGGTTCAGCGCCACATAGTCGGCCGCCTTCTGCTCGCCCTTGCGCAGGTCGTGAGCGGCGTTGTCCAAGGCCAGCCCCTTAAGGTTCAGGGCGATGCGAACGCGGTAGCTGGCCCCCGACCGCCAATAGCCGTGCAGGATCATGGCTGGATCTCGAAATTGAGCGTCTCCAGACCGTCGATGGTGACAACGACGCGGTCGCCCGCCTGAACCGGGCCGACGCCGGACGGCGTGCCGGTGAAGATCAGGTCCCCGGGTTGCAGCGACCACAGGGCGGCGGCGGCCGCGACGATCCGGTCGGGGTTCAGAATCATGTCGTTCAGGACGCTGTCCTGTCTGGTTTCGCCATTGACGCTCAGGCGGATGGCGCCGTCGGGCGACGGCAGGGCGCCCAGGGTGATGGACCCGCAGGGCGCGGACTGATCGAACCCCTTGGCGGCGTCCCAGGGCCGGCCGGTCTTTTTGGCCTCGGCCTGAAGATCACGGCGGGTCAGGTCGCAGCCGACGGCCCAGCCGATAATGGCGACTCCGCCGTCTTCACTCGGCCCGATCGCGGCGACCAGTTCGGCCTCGTAGTGCAGGTTTGCGGTCGCAGACGGATAGGACGGGTTTGCGCCGTCCGAGACGATGGCGTCGCCCGGCTTGGTGAAGAAGAAGGGCGTCTGCTTGTCGGGGTCCGACCCCATTTCGCGCGCATGGGCGGCGTAGTTCTGGCCCACGCACAGGATGCGGCGAACGGGGAAGCGCTGGTCCGATCCGACGATCGGCAAGGACGGGGCGGGGCGGGGCGCGAACAGCCATTTGGTCATGGCGACCGTTCTAGTGCGGCGAAAAGCCCGTGGCGAGAGGCGCACGTCCGACCCAACTAAAGGAACCTCGTTGCGCATGTGGCGTTGCAACACGGGGTTCTCTATTCTACCGCCAAGCTTTCAACGGAGCGCGCACCATGGCCACCACCAAGGCCCGAGAAGATATCAAGGCCGACCTGAAGACCCTCAAGGAGGATCTGAAGACCGGCGCCCGCGAAGAGACCCAACGCCTGCGCGACAAGGCCGCCGAGGCTGAAGCCAAGCTGCGCGCCAAGAGCGACGAAGTCCGCGAGCAGGCCCGCAGCTATTACGACGAGGCCCGCGTGAAGGGTCGCGAGTATTACGACGACGCGGCCGAACGCTTCGACGAGGCGCAACGCTATGTCGTCGAACGCGTGCAGGAGCGTCCGCTGCAATCGACCGCCGTGGCGCTCGGCGTCGGCGTCATCCTCGGCATGCTGCTGGCCGGCCGCCGCCGCTGATGTTCAAGAGCATCGTCAAAAAGCTGGTGGCGACGGCTGTCGTCGCCGCCAGCGTGTTTCTGGCCGTCGTGTTTCTGGGCGTGGCTATCTTCTATGCGCTCAGCCTGGCGCTGACGCCGCTCGGCGCGGCGGCGGTGACATTCGGTCTGTTCGCCCTGGTCGCCCTGATCGTGGCGCTGGTCTTCCTGAAGGGCGACAAGCGCGACGAGGCGGACGAAGAGGACGAGCCGGAAGGTCTGCTAGGCAAGATCATCCACATCGTGCGCGAGCGTCCGGTCGTGGGCGCCGTGGGCGGTTTGGGCGCGGCCTTCCTGCTGCTACGCAACCCGGCCTTGGCGGCGATCGTCGCCAGCATGGTCGCGGATCGCAAGATGGATCAGGGCGGCTATTCGCGGCGTCGCCGTCGATAGGCGATGGAACGGTGGGGCGACCCTGGCGTTGATGATACAGACCGACGAACGGCTCCCGGGTCGCCGACGGCAACATCAACTCAGGAGAGCTAAACCCATGATGCGCTGGGCAATTATCTTCCTCGTCGTGGCCCTAGTCGCGGCCGTTCTCGGCTTTGGCGGCATTGCGAACTTCTCGTTCGAGATCGCCAAGTTCGTCGCCGTCGTGGCCATTATCCTGTTCGTCATCGCCCTGGTGGCCGGCGGACTGCGTGGACGCGGCGCACCACGACTTTAGGCTGCAGACACGAAGTCGAATGAGGGGCGGAGCCGAAGGCTTCGCCCCTTTTTCATGCGCAGCGTGGACGCGAAAGAAAGAACTTTACAACACAAAGCAAATGGGCGATCCTGTCTCAACGGTTCGAGGAGGAGAGCATCATGACCCGCGAGACCCAAGCCATTCAGGACGACATCGCCTATATGCGCAGCCTGGCCCACGAAGGGCGGCACGCACCGCTTTTGGCCGGCCCGATCCTGGTGACGGCCGGCATCGTGTTCGGAGCGACCAGTCTGATCCAATGGGCCATCCAGTCGGGCCTCATTCGGCTGAACCCCTGGTCCCAACTGTGGGTTTGGATCGTCGCCGGCGTGGTGTTCGCCATCGCCCTGACCGTCCTGATCGGCCGCATCAAGTCCAAGCCCGGCGTCAACTCCGCCGGCAACAAGGCGGTCGGAGCGGCGTGGGAGGGCGTGGGTTACGGGATCTTCGTCACCTGGCTGGCGCTTGTCGCTCTATCCCTAAAGACCGGCCAGTGGTCCTGGATGGCGGTGATGCCCACAGTGGTTCTGGTCGCCTATGGTTCGGCCTGGATGATCGGCGCGGCCATGACCAAAACGCGCTGGATGTCCTACACGGCCTTGGCTTCCTACGTCGGCGCCGTCGCCGTCGCCTGGTTCATGGGCAGCGCCACGATCTATCCGGTCTTCGCCGTGATCCTGTTGGCCGTGGCCCTGGTCCCCGGCATCGTCCTGATGCGTCAGGAACCGTCGGAGGTGGTCTGAGCATGGCCGACGACTTCGACATCAGCCGGATCGACGACGTCATTCACGGGCGCATCCGGCTGGGGATCATGGCCTATCTGTCCGGGGCCGGATCGGCCGACTTCACCACCCTGAAGACCCGGTTGCAGACCACGGACGGCAATCTGTCGGTCCACCTGCGAAAGCTGGAAGAGGCGGGGTTCGTCGCCGTCTCCAAAAGTTTCAACGGTCGCAAGCCGCTGACGGAGGCCAGTCTGACCGATCAGGGACGCGACGCCTTCGTCGCCTATCTGGACGCGATGGCAGGCCTGCTGCCACAGCGGTGAACATAGGCTAGAAGCGCGGTCATGACCGACCGCCTTCACGCCTTCGAGGCCATCGACAACTTTCGGGACTATGGCGACTACGCCACGGCGGCCGGGCGGCGCATAAAGCCCGGTCGACTGCTGCGTTCGGCCCACCACGCCCGGGCCAGCGAGGCGGACCTGGAGCGGCTGAAGGCGCTGGACATCGGAGCCGTGGTCGATCTGCGCCGCCCCGGCGAGCGCCGCGACCAGCCATCACGCCGGCCCGACGGCTTCAGCGGGCAGATCATCGAAGGCGGCGTGGACGACGGCGCCGAGGCGCCGCACATCACCTTTCTGAAGACCGCCGACCTGACGCCGGACTCCGGGCGGCGCTTCATGACCCAGACCTATCGCAGCCTGCCGTTCGACGCCTCGCATCAGGACGTGTTCGGCCGCTATTTCCAGGCCCTGGCGGATCAGGACCGGACGGTGGTGATCCATTGCGCGGCGGGCAAGGATCGGACGGGTTTTCTCGCCGCCCTGACCCACCACCTGCTGGGCGTGTCGCGCGACGACATGGTCGAGGACTATCTGCTGACCAACACCGCCGTCGATCTGGCGGGCCGGGCGCCCGGCATCGCCAAACAGTTGCACAAGATGACGGGTCGGGTCGCGTCGGACGACGCGATCGTCGCCTTCCTGGGGGTCGAGGCCGCCTATATGGACGCCGCCTTCGCCGAGGTCGAGGCGCGGCATGGCTCGGTGGACGCCTATCTGAGCGAGGCGCTGGGCGTCGATACGGCGCGTCGCGATCGGATCGTGGAGCAGCTGACCGCGTGAGCGAGGTTTTCAGCCACACCGTCACGCGCGACGCGCTATGGGTCGATCCGGTCGAAGTGGCGGCGGGTCTCGGCGGCGGCGACGGCGCCTTGGCCCTGCTGTCTGACGGCGGGCCGGGCGGCCGGTGGTCCCACGTCGCCCAGGCGCCGGACGTGGTGCGGATTGGCCCGGTAGATGACGCCGCGCCGTTCGAGGCGCTGCGGGATCCGCTGTTTGCCGCCGGTGTTGTAGGCCTGGCCGCCTATGACGCGGGCGCCCGGCCGGCCACCGGACCGCGCGAGATGGTCTGGCCCGACCTTATGCTGGCGCGCTATCCCGCCATGCTGAGTTTCGATCATCTTGAGCGCTTGGTGAGCGCCACAGGAAGAGGTGCGACGGCGGAGCAGGCGACGGCGGCGGCCGAGCGGGCTCTGGCTTGGCTGGCGACGGCCGCACCGGTCGTGATCCCATCCGCCCCGGCCGACCGGTTCGAGGCCGAGGCGCCGGCGAGCGCCTATCGCGACGCGGTCGCGGATGTGGTTCAGCGCATCGGGGCGGGGGAGCTGTTTCAGGCCAATCTCGCGCGGGCCTGGTCCGGGGAGTTGAGCCCTGGCCGCGATCCGTTCGAGGTCTTCCTGCGGCTGCAAAAGGAGCGGGCGTCGCCGTTCGGCGCCAATTGGCGGGTCGGGGATCGGGCGCTGGTGTCGAACTCCCCCGAACTGTTCCTCGCCTTCGATCCCGCCAGCCGCCGCATCGAAGCCCGCCCGATCAAGGGCACGCGCCCGCGTGGGGACGACGCTAATCAGGACCAGGCCTTGGCGAGCGAGCTTCGGGCCAGCCCGAAGGATCGGGCGGAAAATCTGATGATCGTGGATCTGATGCGCAACGATCTGGCGCGCGTGTCACGGCCCGGATCGGTCCAGGTGGAGGCGCTGTTCGACGTCGAACACCACCCGACGGTGCATCATCTGGTTTCGACCGTGACGGGCGAGGCCCAGCCCGCGATGGGGCCGGCCGACTTGCTGGAGGCGACCTTTCCGCCCGGCTCGATCACCGGCGCGCCGAAACACCAGGCGATGAAGGTGATCGCCGCGCACGAGCCGCCGCGCGGACCCTGGTGCGGGTCGCTGTTCCTGATCGGCGACAACGGCGCCCTGACCGCATCGGTCTTGATCCGAACCGCCGGTTTCGAACGGAAAAACGGCGTCTGGAACTATCGCACGCTCGCCGGCGCCGGCATCGTCGCGGACAGCGATCCGGCCGCCGAGGAGGCTGAGACGGACGTCAAGATGTCAGCGATGCGACAGGCGCTGGTCGGCTTTTGAGCCTAGCAGTCAGTGCAGACGATCAAATCTGTGGTGCGAGGACGCAAATAGGCCATTCGCTTGAAGCGAGTGGCTGAGGGCGCGATTTGATCGAAGGGCGAGTCGAAATCGTAGTTGGCCTCGGCGATGATGACCGACTCGTTGGCGGCCAGCATGTCGGCGGGGATCTTCGCCTCCGCCACTGTCAATTTGTTCGCAATCCCGTCCCCAATGCTCCAATCGACACGGTAGCTGTTAGTGTCTACGCGGGTGACGCTGCTCACCCTCTGCCTCAGGGTCGTTGCAGCAAAGGGCGACATAATCACATTGCCGATGGCGAAGACGTCACCCATCTGGGCCTTAGTAATCCTGTCATTCTGCGATGTCAGATCGGCGACCATCGCCGCGACGTGGTCAGTACGTTTCAGCGCCATATAGGCCTGACAGTATTCGACCATGCTGAAATACATGATGATCAGGATCGGGGCGAGGAAGGCGAATTCGGTTGCAGCGACACCGCGGGTATCGAGCGCTAGCATACGCCAGCCAAACTGCCTGCTGGGTTTAGGACGCATTCCACGGCTCGTTCTGGAAAGCGGTAGCAGCCGTCAGCAAAACTTTGCCGGTGCCAACGCGCGACACGGCTTGGCTAACGAAGGGTGTGGCGAGGGGATGCACATACCAGACTCGCACCAGAACGATGTTTCCTGGTTTGCCGCCATTGTAGATAGTTTTGGTGTCGTCCAGGCCGCCATTCGCAACCGGATCGGTGGTGTCCGGCTTCGAGAACGCCGGGATGACCCGCACATCGACGGTGGCGCGGCTGGTGCAATCGTTTTTGAACAGGATCATGCGATTGCAAAGTTCGGTCTTGAACGCCGCCTTGTCGAACCCCTTCGCCTCGGCCTGTCCCGTTCGGATCAGGCGACCGCTCTCCATCGTCGCCGTTTCCAGAACGGAATCCAGAATGAAGACGACGCCCAGTTCCAGGATCGAAAAGATCATGAGGAAGAAGGGAATGGCGACCATGGCGAACTCGACCGCAGCCGCGCCTTCGCGTTTGCGCTTCGAGCGCGCCGGATGCGATGTCGATGATCTCCAGGCCGGCATGACAGAAGTCAGGGCGCGGTCGAAGCGGCGGCGGCCGACGAGGATGAGGATCGGACGCTGGTCGTGCAGGAGGCGCCGCAGGCCATTTCGGTCGCCTGGGCTCCGCGCCAGACCCGAACCGAACCGGTCGAGCCGCCGGTCACTACGATTTCGCGTTTAAACAGGGTGCGGCCCACGCCGTCGACAGCGACCACCTCGGTGACGCCATAACCTTTGCCGACGATGAACATGGTGTTTGCGTCCACCAGTGACACATCGGCGATCTGAGAGTTACCGACAATGATAGAGGCGGCGGCCCCGCGAAGCTGGACACGCGTCGAGCGATCGATCTCGACATTCAGCGCGCCGTCCTGGGCGCTGGCGACGACGGGAGCGACGATGAGGGCGGCGGCGATCAGGAAGGACGGGATGCGAGACATCGGCGGCTCTTGATAGTGGCGCGTGTTAACGCGAACGCGCGCATGATGCAGCCGTGATCCTCAACAAAGGCTGAAGCGCAGGTATGAGAATTTTCTTTGGTAAATCTGCGCGTAACCAAACCTCGTGACTCAGATTTAACGGGCCTCGTGCATTTTGATCCTGCGTTTGGGGGTCAAGCGGGCTACCGGCTCCCCCCGCCAAGTTGCTCGCTAGACCATTTGAAAAAGGAACAACCCATGACCAAGTTCATCTCGCGCTTCGCCAAAGACGAATCGGGTGCCACCGCCATCGAATACGGCCTGATCGCTGCTCTGATCGCCGTCGCCCTGATCAGCGTCCTTGGCACCATGAGTGGCAGCCTGAAGAACACCTTTACGAAGGTTTCGACCAAGCTGAACGACGCAAACAACGCTGCATAACAGCGAATACTGCGACATTGCGAGGGCCGGGACGCAAGTCCCGGCCCTTCTTGCATTGTGGAAACCCAACCTTAAGTCCTGTCGAATAAGATGCCGGTCATGGATATTCTGCTGCTCACCCTGCTCGGCGTCTTTCCGGCCCTGGTCATCGTCGGCGGTCTGCACGACCTGATCACCATGAAGATCCCAAACTGGATTTCGCTGGCTCTGATCGGCGCCTTCTTCCCCATCGCCTTTCTGATCGGCGCCGCGCCGATCGATGTCGCCGTCCATGTCGGCATCGGGTTCGCGGCCTTGCTGGTCGGCATGGGCATGTTCGCCGCCGGCTGGATCGGCGGAGGCGACGCCAAGCTGTTGGCCGCGAGCTGTCTGTGGATGGGGATGAGCGGCGTCGCGCCGTTCTTGGTCTACACCGGCATCGCGGGCGGCGCCTTCTGCCTGCTGCTGATGACCGCGCGTCAGTATTTTCCAATGGTCGCCCCGTCGGTGTCGCAGGGCTGGGTCATCACTCTGATGCAGCCCAAGGGCGATATTCCTTACGGCGTCGCCATCGCCATCGGCGCCCTGCTGGCCCTGCCCGAGAGCGGGCTGCTGCTGACCTTCGCCTCGGGTCGCTGACACCCCGTTGACCGGCGTTCGCGGCGCTTAGGAAGCGTTAACCCGCAAGGCCCATGATCGTTAACGGTAGGCGTCGGGGGATGAATCCGAAACACAGCGCCTGCTGGAGACATCCTGGATGAAGCCCGCCCGCATCGTCGTCATCTGCATCGCCGCCGTCTCGGCCATTGGTCTGGCCCTGGTGGTCCGGGCCATGGGGTCGTCGTCGAACGAACCCGCTGCACCCGCCGCCGCCGCGCCCGTCGAAGTCCGTCCGATGGCCAAGGTGCTGGTCGCCGCCAAAGACCTGGAACCCGGCAAGCGTCTGGTTGAGGCTGACCTCGAATGGAAAGATTGGCCCGTCGATGAAGTGAATCCCGTCTTCATCACCGATGGCTCCACCCCGGTTCCGGCCAAGCCCGCTGCGGAAAGCGCGGCAGAGAAGGCGACGGACGCCGTGAACCGCGTGACCAAAGCGGCGACGGAGCTGGCCACGACCGGCGCCAAGTCCGACTATATCGGCTCGGTGGTCCGCGAACCCATTCTGGCCGGAGAACCGATCGTGTCGCGCAAGATCGTGCGGGCCGGCGACAGCGGCTATCTGGCCGCCTATCTGGAGCCGGGCATGCGGGCGATGGCCATCGCCGTGACGGTGGAATCCGCCGCCGGCGGGTTCATCCTGCCGGGCGACCGCGTCGATGTGGTGCTGACCGCCGAAACCAACCGCGACGGCGCCGTCGAGGGGGCCACCAAGTCCAAGTTCGCCTCGGGCGTTGTGCTGCAGAACATCAAGGTCCTGGCCATCGACCAGGCCACCCGCGTCGGCGACGACGCCCAGGCCGTCGTGGGCGCCACCGCGACCCTGGAAGTCCGACCGCAGGACTCGGTGCTGCTGGCCCAGGCCAAGTCCGAGGGCGAATTGTCGCTGTCACTGCGATCCTATGCCGACACCGCCGGACCGTCCGGCGCCACGCGCCGCCCCGTTGCAGCCGTTTCCCAACCCCAGGCCGTGCGCATCTATCGCGGCGGCGCGCCGGAAGTGGTGGCCGTGCCATGAGGACCCAACCGATGCGCCGATCCACGATGCGCAAGGCCGCCGCCGCAGCCGCCTGCGCCCTGCTCGCCACCTTGGCCGCCGCCCCGGTCGGCGTCGCCCAGACCCGCGCCGCCGTATCGACGGGTGCGGCGCAGCGTCTGATCAATCTGCCGCGCGGCACCTCGTTCGCGGTGGATCTGCCCGCTGACGCGCGCGACGTGATCGTGTCCAATCCGCAGGTGGCCGAGGCCATGCTGCACTCGCCGCGCCGCATCACCGTCATCGGCATCGCGCCAGGAGAAACCGACGCCGTCTTCTTGGACGCAGCCGGCCGCACCATCCTGAGCCTGCGGGTTCGGGTGGACGCCGGCACCAGCGCGCTCCAGGACACTCTGGATCGCATGATCCCAGGGGGCGGCGTTAGGGCCGAGGCCGTCAACGACAGCATCATCCTGAGCGGGGTCGCCGAAAATCCGGCCCAATCGACCCAGGCCAGCCGCATCGCCGCCGCCTTCGTTTCGGCGCCGGAAAAGGTTCTGAACCTGATTACCGTGCCGGGCTCGGATCAGGTGACCTTGAATGTGCGTGTGGTCGAGGTGCAGCGCAATGTCATCAAGCAACTGGGCTTCAATACCTCGGCGGTGCTGGGGCAGTTGGGTGATGCACAGTGGCTCTTGGGCAATGCGGCGACCTGGGGCGTCAACGGCGCCCTGCTAGGCGGCATCAGCGCCGGAACGTCGATAGACACGACGAAAAACTATCAGATGCAGCGTCCATGCGTTGGAGCGGGCTGGCAGCCCGGAGCCCTGTGCCCGTTCACGGTCAGAGGCCCGGAGGATTCTGTGAACTGGGATACCGCTCAACCTGGCACGGGGCCTGGATCGGATGGCCTGAACAAGGGCGAGGCTACCCTCAAGGCGTTTGAGCGTGTGGGCCTGCTGCGCACCCTGGCCGAGCCAAACCTTACTTCCGTCAACGGCGAAGCCGCCAGCTTCCTGGCCGGGGGCGAGTTCCCTGTGCCGGCCAGCCGCGACTCGCAGGGTCAGATCACCGTCCAGTACAAACCCTATGGGGTTGGCCTGTCTTTCCGCCCGGTGGTTCTGTCCGGGGGGCGCATCAGCCTGCAGGTCAAGGTGGAGGTGTCCGAACTGTCGTCGCAAGGCGGGCTGACGATTGGCGCGGGGACGCCTTCGTCGATCACCCTGCCGGGTCTGACGGTTCGCCGCAGCGAGAACACGATCGAAATCCCCTCGGGCGGATCGATGATGATCGCAGGCCTGCTTCAGGAAAATAGCCGCCAGACGGTGGACTCCCTACCGGGCGTCACGAACCTGCCGGTGCTTGGATCGCTGTTCCGCTCGCGCGACTACCTCATGGGCGAGACCGAACTGGTCGTCATCGTCGAGCCCTATATCGTCAGCCCGACCTCGCCGTCGCGGATGCAGACCCCGGCCGATGGCCTGCGGATCGCCGAGGACAGCCAGACCATTCTCTTTGGCCAGTTGAACCAGGTCTATGGGCTGCCGAATGCGCCCCCGGCGGGTTCAGTGGGCTATGTGATCGAGTGAGCACATCCATGACTCGCACCCTGATTGCCACGCTTCTGACGACCACGGCCCTGGCGTTGGGCGCCTGCGTCGGCGGGCCCGCCAGCCTGGGCGGCGAGCCGCCGCTGACGCCGACCTCACGCTACCAGCTTCAGGTCGAGCCGGATCTCGACCGGATCGCGCTCGCGGTTCACGAAACCGGTCTGTCCCCAGCGCAGAATGGCGCACTGCAAGAGTTGGTCAGACGCTATCGTTACGTCGATGCCGTGCCGATGGTGATCGAAGCCCCGGCCGGAAACGATCCGGTGGCGCTGAAGACCGCCTATGACGTTCAATCGGCCTTGGCAGCCTATGGCGTATCGCCGGACCGGATCACGCTTGTCAGCTACGCCGCGCCGGATCCGCGCGCGCCTGTGGTCGTGGGCTATCAAACGATCCGCGCGGCGGTGCCGCGGTGCGGCGCGAACTGGGGCAATCTGAGCCGGACGGGCGACAATCAGTCCGCTTCGAACTTCGGATGCGCCGTCACGGCCAATCTGGCGGCCCAGATCGAGGATCCTCGCGATATCCAGCGCCCACGCGCCATGACGCCGGCGGATGCCGGGCGCCGTACCGTGGTGTTCGATCTCTATCGCACCGGCAAGCCGACGTCGGCCGAGCGTGAGGAACTGATCAGGGATAACTCGGTATCCCGTGCGGTGAACTGACCCATGAGCACAGCCCCCGCCCCCCGCGAGTTCGACACCTTCGACGACGCGTTCGATGTCGATATGGAGTTCGCGCCTCCGGTTGACGACGTCGCCGCGCCGCGCAGCCCGCTTCAGTTCACGCCTGCGGCTTCGGCGCAACCGGCCGGGGCGGCGCCTCAGCCCCAATCGCCGCTTCATGCTGCGCCCTTGGCGCCGGTCCCGGCCGCCCCGGCCTATGCGCCCGACGCCGCCGGCTTCAATCCGGTCGGTGACGTGGTCGCCCAGGCGCAGGCCAGTCTGATGGACACGGGTCTGGCCTTCACCGGTCTGGCCCCCGCCAGCAACATCGGCGAAGTGTCGGTGCCGCGCATCGCCATCCATGTCTTCGCCGAACGGCAGGACACCCTGGCCTCGGCCGAGCGAGCGGCCCAGGACCGGCGCCTGTCGCGCGCCACGACCCAGATTCGTGTCGGCGGCGTCGCCGCGGCCGTCGAGACCTATCAGCATGAGCCGACGCCGCCGCTGATCATCGTCGAGTGCCTGAAAGACCCCCAGACTCTGCTGTGGGAAGTCGATCAGTTGGCCGAAGTCTGCGACGCCGGCACCAAGGTCGTGGTGATCGGCGCGACGAACGACATCATCCTGTTCCGCGAACTGATGCGGCGCGGGGTCAGTGAATATCTGGTCGCGCCGGTACAGCCGCTGCAGCTGATCGCGGCCATAGGCGGCCTGTTCAACGATCCGGCCCAGCCTTTCGTTGGGCGCACCATCGCCTTTGTCGGCGCGCGGGGCGGGGCCGGCGCTTCGGCCGTTGCGCACAACACCGCCTATGCGATTTCCGAGCGGATCGGCGCCAATACGGTCATCGTCGACTACGACCTGCCGTTCGGCACCGCCGGTCTGGACTTCAATCAGGATCCGCTGAACGGCGTCGCTGACGCCTTGGGCCAGCCCGACCGGCTGGATTCGACGCTGCTGGACCGGATGATGGTCCGCTGCACCGACAAGCTGAGCCTGTTTGCGGCGCCCGCCAGCTTGGACACGGACTGGGACATCTCGACCGAGGCGTTCGAGGAGGTCACCAACCAGATCCGCGCCACGGCCCCCTTCGTCGTGCTGGACCTTCCGCATCTGTGGTCGCCGTGGATGCGCCGCACCCTGATCAGCGCCGACGAGGTGGTGGTCGTGGCGACGCCGGACCTGGCGTCTCTGCGCAACGCCAAGAACATGATCGACCTGATCCGTCAGGGCCGCCCCAATGACGCGCCGCCGCGCCTGGTGCTGAACCAGGTCGGGGTGCCGGGTCGCCCCGAGATCCCGGCCAAGGACTTCGGCGCGGCGCTGGGCGTGCATCCCAGCCTGATCATTCCGTTCGACGCCAAGACCTTTGGCGCGGCCGCCAACAATGGCCAGATGATCCTGGACGCCGGCGCGAAGACCAAGTCGGCCGAAGCCTTCCAGACCCTGGCCCAGATCGTGTCGCGCCGCGAGCTGCCGATGGTGGCGGGACCCAAGGCCAAACCCGCCAAGGCGGGCAAGGCCGAGAAGACCAAGCCGGCGGACGGTGCGTCGAAATCCCTGTTCGCCAATATGTTCAAGAAGCGCTGACGCATGTTCGGCAAACGCACAGGTCAGCCCGGCGCCGCCCCTGCGCCGCTGCGGCCGGCCCCGGCCCCCGCGCCGGCCTCTGCGCCCGGCGGCGAACCTGTGTCCGTGTTCAGCACGCAGGCGGCCGCCGCGCCGATGGCGACGACGACCAACGCATCGGCCTTTGCCTATGCCGACGAGGATCTGGAACCGGCGGCCGACGCCTTCGACCGCGCGTCTGCCCCGACCCAGCCCGCTCCGGCCGATCGTCTGGATGCCCTGGCCTCGCGTCCCAAGCCCAAGCCGGCGCCTGAAGCGCCGCGTCCCACCGGCAACGTCGCCGGCACGGGCCCGAAGGCCACGGCGGGTCTCGAGCAGCTGAAGAAGGCTCAGGCGGTCGCCGAGATCGTCCGCGAACAGAGCGACTACTATCACGCCACGAAGACGACGATCTTCAACGCGTTGATGAACACCATCGACCTGGCCCAGCTGGCGCATCTGGACCAGAAGGCGGCATCGGAAGAAATCCGCGACATCGTCGCCGAACTGGTGGCGATTAAGAACGTCTCCATGTCGGTCGCCGAACAGGAGCATCTGGTTCAGGACATCGTCAACGACGTCCTGGGCTATGGTCCGCTGGAGCCGCTGCTGAGCCGCGATGACATCGCCGACATCATGGTCAATGGCGCCGGACGCGTCTTCATCGAGGTCGCGGGCAAGGTCCAGCTGACCAATGTCCGTTTCCGCGACAACACCCAGCTGATGAACATCTGCCAGCGGATCGTGAGCCAGGTCGGCCGGCGCGTGGACGAAAGCAGCCCCATCTGCGACGCCCGTTTGCCGGACGGTTCGCGCGTCAACGTCATCGCCCCGCCGCTGGCCATCGACGGCCCGACGCTGACGATCCGGAAGTTCAAGAAAGACAAGCTGACGATGAAGAACCTGGTGGAGTACGCCTCCATCAGTCCCGAGGGCGCGCGCGTCCTGGGCGTCATCGGCGCGTCGCGATGCAATCTGGTCATCTCGGGCGGCACCGGCTCGGGCAAGACGACCTTGCTGAACACCCTGACGGCCTTCATCGACCCGACCGAACGCGTCATCACCTGCGAGGACGCCGCGGAACTGCAACTGCAGCAGCCGCACGTGGTGCGTCTGGAAACCCGCCCGCCGAACCTGGAAGGCCAGGGCACGATCACGATGCGGGATCTGGTCAAGAACTGCCTGCGGATGCGTCCCGAGCGGATCATCGTCGGCGAGGTGCGCGGACCCGAGGCATTCGACCTGTTGCAGGCCATGAACACGGGCCACGACGGCTCGATGGGCACGCTGCACGCCAACAGCCCGCGCGAAGCCATCAGCCGGATGGAGTCCATGATCACCATGGGCGGCTACGGCCTGCCGTCCAAGACGATTCGCGAGATGATCGTCGGCTCGGTCGATGTCATCATCCAGGCCGCCCGCCTGCGCGACGGTTCGCGCCGCATCACCCACATCACCGAGGTCGTGGGCCTGGAAGGCGATGTGATCGTGACGCAGGATCTGTTCGTCTACGACATCACCGGCGAGGACGAGAACGGCAAGATCATCGGCCGGCACCGCTCGACCGGCATCGCCCGTCCCCGCTTCTGGGACCGCGCCCGATACTACGGGCTGGAGCGCGAGCTGGCCGACGCCCTGGACGCGGCGGAGTAGGACGATGCTTCCGATTCTTGCCGCCGTTCTGGCCTTCATCACCATTGGCGGCTTGGGCTGGGTCTTCGTCGGCGGAGACGATTCCTCGGCCCAGGCCGTCAAGCGCGCCCAGAGCATGGGTGAGGGCAAGAAGAACCCTGCGCTCGCCCGCAAGGCCGCCGCCGCCAATACGCCCGAGGCGCGTCGCAAGCAGATTCTGGTTCAGTTGCAGGACGCCGACCGGCGCGAGCGCAAGGCGCGCACGACGCTGGCGTCGCGCCTGAAACAGGCCGGCCTGAACCTGAGCGTGACGACCTTCTACATCATCTCGGCCGTGGTCGGGCTGGTGACCGGCCTGGGCGCGCTGATCTTCGGATTGCCGATCCTGGTGGTCATCGGCATCGCGTTGATCTTCGGTCTGGGGCTGCCGCGCTGGATCGTGGGCTTCCTCGGCAAGTCACGAATGAAGAAGTTCTCGCTGGAGTTCCCCAACGCCGTCGACGTGATCGTGCGCGGCATCAAGTCGGGCCTGCCGGTCCACGAATGTTTCAAGATCATCGCCCGCGAGAGCCCGGCGCCGCTGGGGCCTGAGTTTCAGACGCTGGTCGAGGGGTTGGGCGTCGGCCTGACCCTGGAGCAGGCGCTGGAGAAGATGTACGGCCGGATGCCGACCTCCGAACTGCGCTTCTTCACGATCGTCATCGCCATCCAGCAGAAGACCGGCGGCAACCTGGCCGAGGCGCTGGGCAATCTGTCGGCCGTGCTGCGCGCCCGTCGCATGATGGGCGAGAAGATCAAGGCGTTGTCGTCCGAAGCGCTGGCCTCGGCGGGCATCATCGCCTCTTTGCCGCCTGCGGTCATGACGATGGTCATGTTCACCACCCCCTCTTACATGATGCCGCTGTTCACCGATTTCCGGGGCAACTTCATGCTGCTGATGGCGGCGCTGCTGATGGCGACCGGCATCTTCGTGATGAAACGCATGATCTCGTTCAAGTTCTGAGGCCGGGATCATGGAAAGCTTCATCCGTTTCATCACCGACCCGCAGAACCTGCTCAGCATCGGCGTGGGTGTGCTGGTCTTCGCCACAGTCGTCACCCTGTTGTCGTCGATGACGGGCGGGGTTGCGCTGGACAAGCGAATGAAGGCCGTCGCGGAACGCCGCGACGACCTGAAACGCCGGTCACGCGCGAACATGGCCGGCGGTCAGGGGGCGCTGCGTCACACCGACGACGGATTCAAGAAGCGGATTGTGGATCGGCTGAATCTGTCCAAGCTTCTGGAAGATCCCAAGGTCGCGGGTCAGATGGTGCAGGCGGGCTATCGCGGGCCGCGTCCGCTGACGACCTTCTACTTCTTCCGCTTCACCTCGCCCTTCATCTTCATGATCGTGGCGGCGTTTTATCTGTTCGTGATCAAGGTCGTGGACTGGCCCACGATGAACAAGGTGACCGCGACGATGGCGGCGGCGGTGGCCGGCTTCTATGCGCCGAACATCTATTTAAAAAATCGGATCGACAAGCGCCGCGCCTCGATCATGCAGGCGTTCCCCGACGCGCTGGACCTTCTGCTGATCTGTGTCGAGGCGGGCATGTCAATCGAGGCGGCGATCGCCAAGGTGAGCCAGGAAATGGGGCCGTCCTCGATCGATCTGGCCGAGGAACTGTCGCTGCTGTCCGCAGAGCTCTCGTATCTTCCGGACCGTCGCATGGCCTACGAAAATCTGGGCAAACGCACCAACCATCCGGGTGTGAAGTCGGTCGCGACCGCCATGACGCAGGCCGAGACCTATGGCACGCCGCTGGCCACCGCTCTGCGCGTCATGGCGAAGGAAAATCGCGATCTGCGGTTGTCCGCCGCAGAGAAAAAGGCCTCGGCGCTGCCGGCCAAACTGACCGTGCCGATGATCCTGTTCTTCCTGCCGGTGCTGTTCATCGTCATCCTGGGACCGGCGATCCTGAACGTCATCGACATGATGAAGGACGGGCGTTAGGCGCGCTCCGCCGCCGCCTTCAGTCCATGGGCGGCGCTTTCGAATGCCGCCTTGATCGACGGGCGGTGCTTGTCGTGGAACAGCTCGCCGCGAATGCCCGAAAAGCGGATGCCGATGGCGACGATGCAGTTGCCGGGGGCAAGCTCCTCGATCTGGATGTAGCGCAGGCTCTGGAACAGGAATCCGCGCCGTTCGGCCCAGACCAGCCGCGCGCGCGGCTGCCATTCCACCACCTGGGCCGCCGACTGGCGTTCGGTCATATCGGGCCACGCCTCGGTCATGCTCAGACGGCCGCCATAGGCGATGGCGCCCTCGACGTCTCTGTCGATCGGGTTCCAGGCGCCCCAGCCGGACAGGTCGGCGACCAGATCCCAGATGCGGTCCGAGGTCGCCTGAACGCCGACGCGTTTTTCGATGCGAGTGTCATCCATGATTTTGCTCTGACACGGCTGGCCGCCGGAAGAAAGGCGCCGAGGCTCAGTCGGCGGCGTCGATCCGCTTCAGCCGCCGCCCGTCATCCAGCGCCAGCCGCGTCTTGACCTCGAACAGGTCGGCGCCGGCCGGAATGATCAGCAGCTTCTTGGGCTGGGCCGTGTTGACGGCGACGACGGCGCCCTTGGGACAGATGTCGAAACAGTCGGCGCCGACGACCGTCAGCTCGCCCTTGCGACCCTGTTTGCCCTTCTTCAGGTGCAGATATTTTCGCAACGCCTTCTTCAGCGTCAGATCGCCGCCGGGGCCAAAGCCGCCGTCCAGCTTTTTCGAACATTTGCGGCAGACCAGAACGACGTCGCGCCATTCGGTCTTTGCGCTCTTGAAGGCCTTCTCACCCATGCGGACAGAAATCGGCGTTCGCGACGGCTTGCACAAGCGGGTGCGGCGCCGTCACCTGTCGTCGGGCTGAAAATTTCACGGGACCTTCACATGCGCCGATTGTTCGCCGCCTCCACACTGGCGCTGTTGCTCGCCGCCGGCGCCGCTCAGGCTCAGGTCGATACGGCCAGCGTGGACGCCGCCGTCCAGCGCGTCCTGCCCGAGGTCGTCGCCTGGCGACGCGACTTTCACCAGCATCCCGAACTGGGCTTCGCCGAGACCCGCTCGGCCGGCGTGATCGCCGAGCATCTGCGGTCGCTGGGACTGGAGGTCCGCACCGGAGTCGGCAAGACGGGCGTGATCGGCGTGCTGCGCGGCGCACGGCCGGGTCGGACGGTGGCCCTGCGCGCCGACATGGACGCCCTGCCGGTGCAGGAGGCGACGGGCCTCGACTTCGCCTCGAGCGCGACCGGGACCTATATGGGCAACACCGTGCCGGTGGCCCACGCCTGCGGCCACGACATGCACATGGCCATGCTGATGGGCGCGGCCGAGGTGCTGGCGGGGATGAAGGACCGGATCGCCGGCACGGTGGTCTTCGTCTTCCAGCCGGCCGAGGAGGGCGCGCCTCCGGGAGAGCCCAAGGGCGGCGCGGCCCTGATGATCGCCGAAGGGGCGCTGAATGATCCCAAGCCCGAGGCCATCTTCGGCCTGCACGTCGTGCCGGGCCGTCCGGGCAGCGTCTTCTATCGGCCCGAGGGTTTCATGGCCGCCTCCGACCGCGTTGACATCCGCCTGAAGGGCAAGCAGACGCATGGCGCCTGGCCCTGGCGCGGGGTCGATGTGATCGCGGTGGCGGGCCAGGTGGTCGAGACGGTCAACACCCTGACGGCCCGCACGGTCGATCCGACCACGACCCCGACCGTCTTCACCATCGCCACGATCAACGCCGGCGTCCGCTACAACATCATTCCCGACAGTGCGACGTTGTCGGGCACGCTGCGCACCTTCGATACGGCCCAGCGCGACGCCCTGGTCGCCCGCGCCGAGACCGCCATCGACCATGTCGCCGAAGCCTACGGCGCCACCGCCGAGTTCGGCGTCAAACAGAATGCGGCCCTGGTGTTCAACGACCCCGGCCTGTCCGTCTGGCTGGCCCCGGTCCTGACCGAGGCGGCGGGCGAGGGCAACGTCAACCCCGCCACGCCCCCAACCACGGTGGCCGAGGACTTCAGCTATTTCCAGCAGGTCGTCCCCGGCGTCTTCTACCATCTCGGCGCCAGTCCCGACGGCGTGGACCCGGCCCAGTCGGCGCCCAACCATTCGCCGGAATTCTCGCCGAACGAGAAGGTCTTGCCGCTGGGCGTGAAGACGCATGTGCTGACGGCATTGCGGTTCTTGGAGCGGAGTTAGGCGATGGCGATTGCAGCGTCCGGAGATGTCGAAAACCGACCTTTATTGGACATCAGAAGGCCTCTCACAGAGCGCCTCAGCTTCAGCCAATAGTTGCCGAAGCTGCTGAATGTCAGCTTTCATCGGCTCAGTTCGAGTGGCCCGCTGGCGGATGCTTTCAAGCGCTCGATCTTTGATCGTGACGCTTGTGAAGTCGTCCCAATCCCAATCGCCGCCAGTGCCTTCGATGAAGTCCCGTAGATATCGGGCAACGTCTTGCGGTGTGCGTTGTGCTTTCCACATGCTGATAGATTTGCATCCGGGAGGTCAGCTATCCACCCATTTCGGGCTTATCGGCGGGTCCGGTTTGAGGTGAGCCAAATGGGCTAGATTGAGTATCCACGACCGCACCTACAACCGCTCGAACACCGTCTCGATCACCCGGCGATAGACGGCCGTCAGCGTCTCCAACTCCGCCGTTGGCACCCGTTCGTCGATCTGGTGCATGGTCTGGCCGACCAGGCCCAGTTCCAGCACGGGGCACAGGGCGCGGATGAAGCGGGCGTCGGAGGTGCCGCCGGTGGTGGAGGCCTCGGGGCGGCGGCCCGCCACGGCCTCGACCGCATCCTGAACCGCCTCCACGAAGGCGCCGGGCTCGGTCAGGAAGGCCTCGCCCGAGCACAGGTGCTCCAAGGTGATCTGCAGCCCGGTCTCGGCCTGCATGGCGCCGGCCTCGCGGTTCAGCCAGTCGATCAGGACGTCGCCGGTATGGCTGGGGTTGAAGCGGATGTTCAGCCGCGCCGTCGCCTGGGCCGGGATGATGTTGGTCGCCGGATTGCCGATGTCGATGGTGGTGATTTCGAGGTTCGACGGGGGGAAGTTCTCGTAGCCTTGGTCGAGGACGTAATCGTTCAGGCGGGCCATCAGCTTCGCGATCACCGGGGCCGGGTTGGCGGCGCGTTCGGGATAGGCGACGTGGCCCTGTTTGCCTTGGACGGTGATCCAGGTGTTCAGCGAGCCGCGCCGCCCGACCTTGATCATGTCGCCCAGCAGTTGCGACGACGAGGGTTCGCCGACCACGCAGGCGTCGATGACCTCGCCCTCGGCCGCCAGGGCCTCGACCACCCGTTTGGTGCCGTGCAGCGCCGGGCCTTCCTCGTCGCCGGTGATCAGGAAGGAGAGGGAGCCGGCGGGTTCGCCGTCCGCCAGCACCTGGGACACGGCGGCGACCCAGGCGGCGATCCCGCCCTTCATGTCCACCGCGCCGCGACCGTACAGAACGCCGTCCTTGACCTCGGCGTTAAAGGGTTGCGACGACCACTGCTCCGACGGGCCGGTCGGGACCACATCCGTATGGCCGGCGAAACACAGGTTGGGCGAGGCGGTCCCGCGACGAGCATATAGGTTCTCAATCCGCGCATGGACGCCCTCGCCCCCCGGTCCCTCGAAGGCCAGGCGGCGGCAGGTGAAGCCCAGCGCCGTCAGGTGCCGTTCCAGCACATCCATTGCCCCCTCGTCGGCGGGCGTGACGGAGGGAATGCGGATCAGGTCGCGGGTCAGTTCGACAGGATCGATAACGGGAGTTGATGCGCGGCTCATGCGGCTATGCTTTAGGGATAATCCGCGTCTGCGAGAAGACGGTGCGCCCCTGCTGAAGCCGAGACCTTGACCACAGAATCCATCGCTGCCGGCCCCGCCGCCCCGCCCGTTCCGCCTGCGCCGCCGGAAGGGCCGTCCAGCCCGTGGGGCATTCGCGACTTCCGCCTGCTGTGGTTCGGGCGGGTGGTGGCGGTGCTGGCGATCCAGATCCAGTCGTCGGCCCTGTTGTGGCAGGTCTATGAGATCGCCCGGCGCGATCATCCGATCGAGGAGGCCAGTCTGTATCTGGGGCTGGTGGGGCTGTGTCAGTTCCTGCCGCTGCTGGCCTTCACCCTGCCCGCCGGGGCGATGGCGGACCGGCGCGACAGGAAGCGCACGGTGTGGATCTCCATCCTGGTCGAGGCGGCCTGCGCGGGATCGTTCCTGGCCATGGCCCTGCATGGCAACCCGCCGCTGTGGGGGCTGCTGGCGGTGGCCGCCCTGTTCGGCGCGGCGCGGGCGTTTCTGGCGCCGGCCAGCCAGGCCTTCCTGCCGATGGTGGTGGGGCGCAAGGCCCTGCCGCCGGCCATCGCGGCCCAGTCCATCGCGTTTCAGACCGGGGCCATCGCCGGCCCGGCCCTGGGCGGGGTGATCGTGGGGGTGAACGTGCCCCTGGCCTATGCGGTGTCGCTGGGCATGTTCCTGCTGGCCGTCGCGGCCTTCATCCTGATCCGCACCAGCGGGAGACCTGCGCCCCAGGCCAATCCGCTGTCGCCGGTGGATTCGGTCAAGGAGGGGCTGGCCTATGTCTGGAAGACCAAGATCGTGCTGGGCGCCATTTCGCTGGATCTGGTGGTGGTGCTGCTGGCGGGGGTGGCCCTGCTGACGCCGATCTTCGCGCGCGACATCCTGCATGTCGGGCCCCAAGGGTTCGGCCTGTTGCGGGCGTCGTTCGGCGTGGGGGCCATGGTCATGGCCATCTACCTGAGCCGCTATCCGATCCGCCAGAACGGCGGGCGCTGGATGTTCGCGGCGGTGGCGGTGTTCGGCCTGTGCACCATCACCTTCGGCCTGTCGCGCATCGTCTGGCTGTCGGGTCTGGCGCTGTTCGTCGGCGGGGCGGCGGACATGATCAGCGTCAATGTGCGCCAGACCCTGATCCAACTGGCCACGCCCGATCACATGCGCGGGCGGGTGTCGTCGGTGTCCATGCTGTTCATTGGCGCCTCGAACGAACTGGGCGAGGCCTATTCCGGCGTCATGGTCCGGCTGCTGGGCGCGGTCGGCGCGGCGGTGTTCGGCGGGTTCGGCGCCTTGGCCGCGACCGGGGCCTGGGCGACGATGTTCCCGGGGCTGAGGAAGGCGGACAAGTTGACGTGACTCGTGAGCGGTGAATCGTGAGTTCGCCAATCACGATTCACAACTCACGCCAGTCACCACGCCTTGAAATGCTTCGACAGCTTCAGGCCCTGGTTTTGATAGTGGCTGCCGCTTTCGCCATACAGACGGCTGGGGCGTTCGGTCAGGGGTTCATAGACCAGGCGGGCGACGATCTGGCCGTGTTCCAGCAGGAATGGCGTGTCGTGGGTGCGGACTTCCAGCACGCCTTTCGAGCCGGCGCCATGCGCCTCGTCGGTGCCGAAGCCGGGGTCGAAGAAGCCGGCGTAGTGGACGCGGAACTCGCCCACCGACGGATCGATGGGGGTCATTTCGGCGGCCTGATCGACCGGGATCTCGACGTCGTCGGACGAGGCCAGGATATAGAACTCGCCCGGATCCAGCAGCAGTTCGCCACGGCGGAGGCTCAACGGCTCCCAGAAGTCGCGCGGGTCGTGGCCGTCGATGTGGTCCAGATCGACCACGCCCGCATGGCGACGCCCGCGGAAGCCGACGATGTCGCCGCCCTGCAGATCGACGCCGACCGAGCGGGTCTCCAGCTTGGGCGGATCGCCGGCCTTGAGCCGTAGCTGGTTCAGGCGCGTGCCGGGGCGGACCAGGATGGAGAAGGTCTGGGGCGCGACCTCCATATAGAGAGGGCCGTCATAACCCTCGGCCACATCATCGAAACTGGCGCCCTGATCGGTCAGCAGACGCACGAAGACATCGACGCGGCCGGTCGAGCTTTTCGGATTGGCGCGGGCGATCAACCCTTTCGGCAATTTCAGCCGCTCCTGAAGGCGCACGATATAGACGCAGCCCTTTTCCAGCACGACGCCGGCCTCGGTGATCTCGATGGCGTGCATGGCCACGTCGGCGATGCGGTCCTCGACCTTGCGCCGGCCGGGCAGGAAGGAGGCGCGGACCCGCCAGGCCTGATCCGAGAGCCGCAGGTCCAGGCTGGCCGGCTGGACCTGGTCGTGGTCGAAGGGCGTGTCGGACGTGACGGCGCCGGCGGCGATCAACGTCTCGATGGACTGGGCGGGCAGGATGCCGGGACGGGGCGCTTGGAAGGAGCTCATGGCGTCTGTCTCACACGGTTTTCACGACTTATCTCCAAGTCGCGCTTGCAGCCCGCGCGCGGCGGGGCGAGCATATAGCCCATGCACGAGGGTCCTGCCTATACCGCCGAGACGAACGGCATCCTGATCCGGGTCCGGCCCAGCTATCTGGCGGGCCAGTCCGATCCCGACGAAGGGCGCTGGGTCTGGGCCTATCAGATCGAGATCGTGAACCTGACGGGATCGACGGTGCAGTTGATGGCGCGACGCTGGACCATCACCGACGGCCACGGCCATGTCGAGGAGGTGCGCGGTCCCGGCGTGGTCGGCGAACAGCCGGTGATCGAACCGGGCGGCAGCTACGCTTACGCCTCGGGCTGTCCGCTGGGCACCGACAGCGGGTCGATGGTGGGCGCCTATTATATGACGGATGCGGACGGGCGCAGTTTCAAGGCGCAGATCCCGGCGTTTTCGCTGGATACGCCGGATGCGCGGCGGGTGCTGAACTGATCGAAGGGCGGATGGGGCTGCGTCAACCCGGATGAACCGCAGCCCCGCCCCTGAAATCTCGCCGGCCGCTTGCGCGAACCGGCGAGGGGGAAGTGAGCTCAATGGAGAGCATCTGTGACGCGGGCATGACCCGCGCGAAGCGCCGCGCTCAAGTCGCGAGCGACCGCGTCGTGAGCGTAGCGCTCTTTAGATGTAACGCCGCAGGCTGCGGGCCAGGTCGGAACCGCTTTCCTTGGAGCCGCGACGGACTTGCGGCTGGTAGGCGACGCGGGCGTGTTCGACGCAATAGACGCCTTCCGACGAGCGGCGGCCGCAGAAGCTGAACTCGCGCGACGATGGGTCGCCGATCGGCCATTTGCACATGTGGGCGCCCAGGGTCATCACGGTCGCCGTGCCCGGCAAATCCGGGATCGGGGCGGGGACGGGGGCTGCGGGTTCGACCGGCTTGGGCTGGACGGCTTCCAGACGGCGCGGGGCCGAAGGTTGCTGCGCCGGAGCGGCCGGCGCCGGGCGCGGACGCGCGGTGCGGAAGGTCGCGGCGACGGTGCGCGCCGGTTGCGACGGGGCGGCCCGGCCCGACAGGCCCAGACGGTGCACCTTGCCGATCACGGCGTTGCGGGTGACCCCGCCGCCCAGTTGTTTGGCGATCTGGCTCGCGGACTGGCCCTCAAGCCAGAGCTTCTTTAGCGCGCCTACGCGGTCGTCGGTCCAGCCTGCGGTCATGCCACCCTCCAGCGAGTTTGGATTCAATATCTAGGTCCAGGCTCCCCCTCCGGGGTCTTGACCTACAACTAATCGTAAACCAGCCGTTAAGAGACGCAAGATGTGCGAATCATCCTGTCCACAGAAACCAGATATTGAATCATCGTTAAGGTTAAGGCGGATTGGTGAATGGCGACGCGTGACTGGTGAGTCAGGACGACTGCGCAGGACAGTCACGATTCATCAATCACCTCGGCCTTGCGAAGCGCGGCGGTCGAGCGCATCTGGCGGGCCATGACCGATACGCCCGATCTGATCTCCACCCGGCCTGCCGGCCTGCCGCAGCCGCGTCGCTATCCGGGGATCAACTGGATCGGGGTGCAGACCCTGTATCTGCGCGAGGTGCGTCGCTTCTGGAAGGTGGGCGCACAGACGGTGGCGGCGCCGGTGGTCACGACGCTGCTCTATATGCTGGTGTTCGTGGTGGCGCTTCAGAACGCGCGGCCGCCGCTGCACGGCACGCCGTTCGCCCTGTTCGTCGCGCCCGGCCTGATCATGATGGCCATGTTGAACAACGCCTTCGCCAACGCCTCGTCCAGCCTGATCCAGGCCAAGATCATGGGCACGGCGACCGACTTCCTGACCCCGCCGCTCAGCCCGCTGGAGCTGACGCTGGGCTTTACGCTGGGCGCCGCGACGCGCGGCCTGGCGGTCGGTCTGGTGACGGCGATCTGCGTGCTGCCGTTCGCGCCGCTGGGCATCGCCAATATCTTCGCCATCGTCTGGTTCGCCCTGGCCGCCTGTTTCATCATGGGCATGACCGGGGTGCTGGCGGGGCTGTGGAGCGAGAAGTTCGACCACCTGTCGGCGGTCCAGAACTTCATCGTCATGCCGATGACCTTCCTGTCGGGGACCTTCTATCTGGTCGAGAACCTGCCCGAGCCGTTCCGGGCGCTGAGCCGATACAACCCCTTCTTCTATCTGATCGACGGCTTCCGCTACGGCTTCATCGGCCATGCCGAGAGCAATCTGACGGTCGGCGTCATAGGGTCGGCCGTGCTGATGGCGGTCATGGGCGTGGTCTGCTGGCTGGTGTTCCGCTCGGGCTGGCGTCTTAAGAGCTAGATCGCTACCTGTTGCGGATCGCTCCCCCGAGAGGTCCGCTTCATGCTGTTTCGTTCGCTCGTCGCCGCCACGGCCCTGTTCGCCGCCACATCCGCTTTTGGTCCCGCCTTCGCTCAGGAAGCGACGCCCCAGGCCGGCGATCGCCCCGACATCGCCGCCGGCGCCGCCCAGTTCATCAAGCCCACCAACGCCGAACGGACCCAGGTTCTGGTCGGTTTCCTGAGGACGTTGGGCTTCACGCCCGAAATCCAGACCTTTGAAGGCGGCAACCAGGCCACCGGCCCGATGGAAGGCGCCAATGTCGTCGTTACGGCGGGCGAGGGCGACAAGGACATCGTCCTGACCGCCCATTATGACGCGGTGAAACTGCGCGACGGGACGCTGTCCCAGGGCATCGTCGACAACGTCGGCTCGGTCATGGCGATGATGGAGGCGGCCAAGACGCTGGACATGGCGCTGGAAGGCCAGCCGGTCGCTCACCGCTTCGTCTTCGTCTTCACCGACCAGGAAGAGCTGGGCCTTCTGGGCGTCAAGGCCTTCCTGGCGAAACACGGCAAGGACCGGATCGCCGCCGTCATCAACGCCGATGTCGCCGCCTATGGCCAGACGGTCATGTATGGCGAGAACAACGGGCCGCAATCGGCCTTCGTGCTGGAGACGCTGCGCAGCCTGTGCGCCGAACGCGGCTTCGACTGCATGCCCTATCCGACCTATCCGCCCAGCGACGACCGCGCCTTCTCGGCCGCAGGCGTGACGGTGGTGTCGATGGGCACCCAGGATGCGGTCGGCGCCCACCAGATGTGGCTGGCCTTCAACGGCGGCAAGGACAACGGCCTGAAGGAGGGCTTCGTCCCGCCCGTCTTCCAGCGCATCCATACGACTGACGACAAGCTGTCCTATCTGAAGGGCGTCGACGTCGCTCGTTTCGGCCTGTTCATCGCCGACCTGGGCCTGGCCCTGGACAAGAAGCTGGTCGAAATCCAGGCCAAGGACGAAGCGGTCGCCGCCGAAACGGCGCCGGACGCCCCTGCGGCCAGCACGCCCGCGCCGGACGCCGGCAACCCTTAAGCGGCTTGGTGCTCGGTGTTGACTAACACCGTCACTAATCCGACAACGCCTGACCGTATTGATCCGGCTCCGTCGCACACGCGGCGGGGCCGTCTCGCTTTTGGAGGTCTTGGTCCCGTGTCCACTGAGCATTTGATGGGTGTCTACAATCGCGCGCCGCTGGAAGTGGAACGCGGCCGAGGCGCGCGTCTGTGGGCGACCGACGGGACCGAATATCTGGACTGCGTCGCCGGCATCTCGACCAACGGCTTGGGCCACGCCCACCCCGAACTGGTCCAGGCGGTCAAGGATCAGGCCGAGAAGCTGTGGCACGTCTCCAACATCTTCCGCATTCCGGGTCAGGAAGCGTTGGCTGACGCCCTGTGCGAATCCAGCTTCGCCGACGTGGTGTTCTTCACCAACTCGGGCACCGAAGCCGTCGAATGCGCGCTGAAGACGGCGCGCAAATATCACTCTGCCAACGGCGCGCCTGAGCGGATCGACATCTACGGCTTCGACGGCTCGTTCCACGGTCGGACCTATGGCGCGATCAACGCCGCCGCCAACCCCAGCTACACCGAGGGCTTCGGCCCGCCGATGCAGGGCTTCCACCAGCTGAAGTGGGGCGACCACGAGGCGATCAAGGCCGCCATCGCCAAGCCCACGACCGCCGCCATCATCGTCGAGCCCGTGCAGGGCGAGGGCGGCTGCCGCGCCATGCCCGAACAGTGCCTGCGGGGTCTGCGCGAACTGTGCGACGAACACGGCGTCCTGATCATCTTCGACGAGGTCCAGTGCGGCATGGGCCGGACCGGCAAGCTGTGGGCCCATGAATGGGCGGGCATGGCGCCGGACATCATGGCGGTGGCCAAGGCCCTCGGCGGGGGCTTTCCCATCGGCGCCTGCCTGGCCTCGGCCAAGGCGGCCAAGGGCATGACGGTCGGTGCGCACGGCTCGACCTTCGGCGGCAACCCCCTGGCCATGGCCGTCGGTCAAAAGGCGCTGAGCCTGATCAACAGTCCCGAGACGCTGAACAACGTCAACGAGGTCGCCGGCTATCTGAAGCAGCAGTTCGCCGGCCTTCAGGAACGCTTCCCCGATGTGATCGCCGACGTCCGCGGCAAGGGTCTGCTGATCGGCATCAAGATGGTGCCGAACAATCGCGAGTTCATGGCCCTGGCGCGCGACACGCAACGGCTGCTGATCGCCGGCGGCGGCGACAACTGCGTGCGCCTGCTGCCGCCGTTGAACCTGACGCTGGACGAAGCCCGCGAAGCCGTGGCCCGTTTCGAAGCGGCCTGCGAGGTCGCCCGCGAAAAGCTGGCGGCCTGAGCCCGACATCCGCTCATCCCCGCGAAAGCGGGGACCCAGTTCTTTCGAGAACGCGGGGTCGGCGGATGAACCACCCGACGGGCGGGTGTCGCCCACAGCACTAGATCCCCGCCTTCGCGGGGATGAGCGGAGCTAGACATATGGTCCGGCACTTCCTCGACATCCACCGGCTGGACGCGGCGGATCTGCGCGCCATCCTGGACGACGCCCATGCCCGCAAGGCCGCCCGAAAGGGCTGGCCCCAGGGTCGCGCCGACGCCGATGCGCCCGGCAAGGACCGCGTTCTGGCGATGATCTTCGAGAAGAACTCGACGCGCACCCGTTTCAGCTTCGACGCGGCGATCCGCCAGTTGGGCGGCTCGTCCATCATCGCCACGGCCTCGGACATGCAGTTGGGGCGCGGCGAGCCGGTGGAGGACACCGCCCGCGTTCTGTCACGCATGGTCGATGCGGTGATGATCCGCGCCAACGATCACGAGGATGTCGAGCGGTTCGCCCGCGTCTCCACCGTGCCGGTGGTCAACGGCCTGACCGACCGGTCGCACCCGTGTCAGATCCTGGCCGATCTGCAGACGATCGAGGAGCATCGCGGGCCGATCGCCGGCAAGACGATCGCCTGGATCGGCGACGGCAACAACGTCTGCCACAGCTTCATGCACGCGGCGCCCAAGTTCGGCTTCCATCTGAACGTCGCCTGCCCGGCGGAATACCACCCCGACCTTCGCGACCTGGCCAAGGGCGGCGACGCCGTCACCCTGACCAGCGATCCGCGCGAGGCGGTCAAGGGCGCCGACGTCGTCGTCACCGACACCTGGGTCTCCATGGGGGACCAGGACTATGAGGCGCGGCTGGCGGCGTTCGAACACTACGGCGTCGACGAAGCCCTTATGAATCTCGCCGATCCCGAAGCGGTCTTCCTGCATTGCCTTCCCGCCCACCGTGGCGAGGAAGTCACCGACGCCGTCATCGACGGGCCGCGCTCTCTGGTCTGGGACGAGGCCGAAAACCGCATCCACGCCCAGAAGGCCGTCCTGGCCTGGTGCTTCGGGGGATGACGTTGGATGACTGGAAGGCGATGTCGACCGCGTCGCGCTTCTGGTTTGTCGTTGTAATGCTGCTGGCTGTTTCGGTTGGCGCCTTCGCGCTCTTCACCGCGGCGGCGCCGACGCTTGATCCCGGCAAGTTCTCGTATGAAGCCGTCACCATCGAAGGTCGCGTCAGCATATCGTCTTACAAGGCGCTGCCGGTGCTCGTGATCACTGACGGAGTGGGCCGCAATCATGCGTCGCGATGCAACCCTTATGCTCGTGACCAGGCCTGCGTTGATTTGGCGCTGGTCAGAGGGCTGCGCCAAGGCCAGCAGGTCAGCGTCGGATTTATAAGAGCCAAGTTCTGGCCGTTAGCCGAAGACGCGATCGTCCGCTTGGCCTCGAACGATCATGTATTTCTTGAGTGTGCCGATCGGCTCAATGCGTTGGGAGTGGACCGCTCGCGAATATCCAGAGTCGAGCGGGTATCTGGCTGCTGACTGTAAAAGGCCGGGGATCGCTCCCCGGCCTTTCCAGATCACCACGGACTAGTGATCAGTCTGCTAGAGCTTCACGTCCGACACGCCGCCGACATCCGGGACGCTCTTGGTCAGGTTGGCCTTGAGAACTTCATAGCCGAAGCCGAGAGCGCCCTTGTCGGAGACCCAGACGCGGCCGTCGTCGGCGTCGAAGCGGATCAGGGTCAGGTGGGGATCGTCCTTGCCGTCCGGATACCAGGCGGCGACGACGGGGTTCCAGTATTTCTCGATGCGGCTGCGGTCCTGATCGATCGCCAGACGGCCGTGGATGCAAGCCTGAACCTTGCCGTCCTTGGCCTGGTAACAGAACATGCCGTTCTGGCCGCCGCCGGCGATGTCACGGGCGAAATCGGTATCATCGCGGGTGAAGAACCAGATAGTCCCCGTCTCGTCCTCGCCGAAACCGGTCATGGGCTGGTGGTGATAGCCGGGGCGATCGATGCCCAGCATGCCGGTGTTGGACTCCTTCAGGCTCTTCCAGAATTCCTTCTCGGCCTCGGCGGGGGTCAGTTTGTCGGACACGCGGTCTCTCCTTGAGTGGTTCGCAAGGTTCAACCGACCGGCCGTCATCGGGTTCCCGTCTCTAGGCGCCAGGTATCCAGGGCGCACGCTCGGCGCCGAACAGCGTCGCCAGGTGGATCAGCAGCAGCATGGCGATCGCCGCCGCGCCGACCATCAGGAACCGCCACGGCATCAGGCGCGGCCCCTTGAACGGATCCGGCGGCCGGGCGCCGCGCCATCCGCAAAAGACCATGACGGCGAGGGCGACGCCCAGCAGGACGAGGGTGGTGGTCAGGCTCATGCGCCGCAGGTGGCGAAAGCCGCGCCGCTTGGCAAGCGAACCCTTGCCGGGAGGTTAATCTTCATGCCGCGTTAACCGAGATGATTCACAAATCCCGCTGTCTGGCGCGATGTCCACAGGATTGGAATATCGCTGCTAGATATTGCGGTTAACCATCAGTTTACACCCTCGATATTGACGGTATAGCCTTCGTCGCATGGGCTGGGAGACGAATCAGTGAGCGCTGCAGCGCCGTGGAGCGTTAAGGGAATCGATCCCAAAGCACGCGAGGTCGCCAAGGATCTGGCGCGCCGGTCCGGCATGACTCTGGGCGAATGGCTCAACTCCATGATCATGGAAGACGAGGAGGAGGGCTACGCCACCCTGCCGCGTCGCTCCCAGGCCGCCGAATACGAACGCCGCAACCGCAGCCGCCGTCTGGACGACGCCTATGAGGTCGAAGACAGCCAGCAGCGGATCAGCGCCTCCATCGACGTGATCGCCGCGCGGCTGGAAGCCGCCGAACGTCGCTCGACCGTGGCCATTCAGGGCGTGGATCAGGCCGTCGCGGGCCTGATGCGCCGGCTGGACGGCCAGGAGGCCGAGGCCCAGGGCGCCGCCCGCCGCATCGACGACATCGCCGAGGAACTGCGCGAAGGGCATCGCCGCCTGCGCGCCTTCGAACGCGACACCGGCCCATCGACCCGGGAAGCCTTCGGCAAGATCGAGACTTCCCTGGGCGCGCTGACCGGGCGCCTGTACGACATCGAGGAACGCCAGCGTCTGGGCGTCAGCGATCTGCGCGAGCGGATGGAGGCGGTCGAGAAGGCCGCCGGCCCCGGCGTCGGCACGGAAATGCTGGCCCAGGTCAGCGCGCGTCTGGACGAGGCCCAGAACCGCACGACCGAAGCCCTGAAGACGCTGGAACGCTCGTTCGCCGCCCTGGACCAGCGCATGCGGACGGCCGAAAGCCGCGTCGAGCCGGAAGGCACGCGCGACCTGGCCCGTTTCGAGAAACTGGCCGAAAGCCTGTCGCGTCAGATCGACAACAATCGCGCCGAGATGATGCAGCGCCTGGACGCCGCCGAAACGGGCGCGCGCATCGACCGTATCGAACGCGCCGTCCAGGCCGTCGGCGATCAGTTGAAGGCGTCCGAAGAGAAGGGCGCCATTGGCCTTGAGGCCATGGGCCGCGAGGTCCTGCGCATTGCCCGCAACCTGAATGCGCGGGTCAAGAAGGTCGAGACGGACAACGACGGTCGCACCGAAGCCGTCGCCCGCGCCGCCGCCGACGTCGTCAGCCAGACTATCGAAACCGAGGTCGCCCGCCGCGCCGCGCGTCTGGACCAGGAGTTCGCCCGCCACGTCGACCGCGTCGACCAACGCCTGACCGCGAGCGACGATCGCCACGCCATCGCCCTGGAGAAGCTGGGCGGCGAGATCACGCGCATCTCGGACCAGCTGAGCGATCGCATCGCCCAGTCCGAGCGCCGCTCGCAGCAGGCGCTGGAAGACATCGGCCGACGCCTGTCGGAAAGCTCGGACAAGATCGAGCAGCGCTACGACCGCGCCTCCGGCGAACTGGCCGAGCGGATGCGTCTGAGCGAGGAGCGCACCGCCCGTCTGCTGGCCGAGGCCCGCGAAAGCATCGACGCCCGCGCGCCCACGCCGATCCGCGACAAGCCGCTGGACAATGAGCCCGCGTGGACCCCGGCGCGACAGGTGCTGGAACGCGCCGCCTCGGCGCCGATCCAGTCCGCATCCATCGAAGGCGACTGGCGCGCCGCCGCCTTCCCCGATGAAACCTTCACCGACCAGGACGCCTGGTCCAGCGATCCGGTGACGCCCGAAGTCGCGACCGCCGCGCCCTTCCCCTCGTCGCCCGTCGCCCAGACCGAGGCCGAGCCCGTCGAGGCGCTGGCCGACGACATGCCGATGCGCCAGGTCGATCCCGACGGCGTCGAGCCCATCATCCAGCCCTTCAGCGGTTTCGGCGGCGCCGACGTCGAGGATGCGCTGGAGGCCACGTCGCCGGGTTTCTCGACCGCACCGGCCGAAAAGCGCAGCGCGGCTGCCCTGGACGCGGACGATGACGATTTCGGCGGCGAGACCGAGTTCGTGGATCCGCGCCGGCTGCGCTCCAGCATGGAAGCCGCCGCCGCCGCCGGCCGCGCCGCCTCGACCCGCAGCACCATCGACGCCGCCCGCGCCGCGATCACCGCGCCGTCCGAGCCGGAACCTGCGCCCCGGTCGGGCTTCGGCCTGAAGCGCGGCGGCAAGTCCAAGCTGCAGGAGCGGTTGGACCGGCAGGCGTCAAAAGACGGCTCGACGGTCAAGAAGACCTTTCTGGCTTCGGTCACGGCGGTCGCCCTGACCGGGGGCGTCTATGGCTATCTGTCCCTGACCGACGGCGGCGCCCCGGACTTCGAGATGCCCAGCTTCGGCGGCGGCTCGACGACAAACGGCGCAGTGCCGCTGGCCGCGTCGGCTGTGACGCCGACCGGCCCGAAGGCGACCTTCGACATCGGCGGCCCCGGTGCGGCGGACTATGAGGCGGCGATCGGCAAGCTGGAGGCCGGCGACAACTCAGGCCTGGAAGGGATGAAGCGCGCCGCCAACCTGGGTTACGCCCCTGCCCAGACCTATCTGGGTCAGCTGTATCTGGACGGCGCCAATGGCGTGCCCGCCGATCCAGTCCAAAGCCGTCAGTGGGGCCGTCGCGCGGCCGAGGGCGGCGATCCGCGCGGAATGCATCTGTATGGGATGCAGCTCTATGAAGGCGACGGCGGCGCGACCAATCAGGCCGAGGCCCTGACCTGGCTGCTGAACGCGGCCGAGCGCGGCCTGCCGGACAGCCAGTACAACGTCGCGCGCATCTATGAGACCGGCGCCGACGGCGTGGCCAAGAATCCGACCGAAGCGCTGAAGTGGTACATGATCGCCGCACGCGGCGGCGATGCGGAGGCCCAGGCCGCCGTGACGCGCCTGCGCCCGACGGCCAGCGCCACGGCCCAGCGCGCAGCCCGCACCGCCGCCGACGCCTTCGTGGCCCAGTCGCAGGCCCAGACTCAAGCGACAGGCTAGATTCCCAGGCGCCGGGCGGCTATCGGTCGCCCGGTCGTCCCCGACCTCGCCCGCCTGACGGCGATTCTTGTGTCCGCTCCAGCCGAAGGCGCGTCCTTTGGACATCTATCTGCCGATCGCCGAGGTTTCGGTGAACTGGCCGACCCTGGTGATTCTGGGGGCGGTGGTCGGATTCGTGTCCGGCCTGTTCGGCATCGGCGGCGGCTTCCTGATGGCGCCGATCCTGGTGTTCCTGGGCATCCCGCCGACCGTCGCCGTCGCCAGCCAGGCCAGCCATGTCGTGGCCTCCTCGACGTCGGGCGTCATCCGCTATGCCGGGGCGGGTTCGGTCGATTTCAAGATGGGGTCGGTGATGGCGGCCGGCGGCGCGGCCGGCGCCCTGGCGGGGGTCGAGCTGTTTCGCTACCTGCGCCTGCTGGGCCAGGCCGATCTGGTCGTGGCCCTGTCCTATCTCGTCTTCCTGGGCGCCATCGGCATTCTGATGCTGAACGAGAGCCTGACGGAAATCCTGCGCCGCCGCCGGGGGCTGCCCGCGCCGCACAAGCAGCGTCGGCGGCCGATGTGGCTGTATGGCCTGCCGCTGAAGATGAAGTTCCCCAAGTCAGGCCTCTATATCAGCGCCCTGCCGCCGTTCGGCCTGGGCGTCTTTGCGGGCGTGCTTTCGGCCATCATGGGGGTGGGCGGCGGCTTCATCCTGGTGCCGGCCATGCTCTATATCCTGCGCATGCGGGCGGGCGCGGTGGTGGGCACCAGTCTGTTCCAGATCATCATCACCACCGCCATCACCACCATCCTTCAGGCCGGGCGGAACCAAACGGTCGACATCGTCCTGTCCACCATCCTGCTGCTCGGCGGCGTCGTCGGCGCCCAGGTCGGCGCGCGGTTCGCCGGGCGGTTCCGCGCCGAGGAACTGCGCGCGGCGCTGGGCTTGATCGTGCTTCTGGTCGGGATCCAGATGGGGCTGGATCTGTTCGTGCGGCCCAACGACATCTTCATGATCGCGCCGGGGATCGCCGACTGATGCAGGCGCTTCCTCCCCCTCCGCCCGCTGTTGCGGCCCCGCCGCTCGATCGGTCCGAAGCGACGACCGGCGACCTGCGCGTCGCCGCCGCCCTGACCGACGCCCAGGTCCGGGTCGACAGCAGTTTCCGGGGCGCGTCGATCGTCCTCTACGGCGCCGTATTCAATCCGACGCCTGAACCGGCGGATGTGGTGGTCGTGGTGCGGGGGCCGGACGCGCCGATCCGCCTGGTCAAGAAGACGCGCACCTCGGGTGTCTGGCTGAACAGCCGGCCCGTGCTGTTCGAGGGCGCGCCCGGCTTCTACATGACGGCCTCGACCCGCCCGCTCAGCGACATCGCCGACTTCGGCCAGCTGCGCCGCCTGGGTGTCGGCGTCGATCACCTGCGCATCGATGCGCCGGAGGAAAGCCGCACCGTCACCCGCTACGGCGTGCGCGACGTGGTCGTCAGCCGTCTGGGCGACGACTATCTGGACTGGCGCCGCGCCGTGATCCGGCTGAAGGAGGCCGCCGCCCTCTATGACACCGATTCCCAAGGGGTCGAGTTCGTCGACCGGGGCCTGTTCCGCGCCGAGGTCAAACTGCCGACCGTGGCGCCCACCGGCAAATACTACGCCGAGGTCTGGCTGTTTCAGGACGGCGAGCCGCAGTCGGTGTCGAACCTGACCCTGACGGTCGAAAAGGTCGGGCTGGAGCGCGACATCTATGAGTTCGCCCACCGTCGGCCGTGGCTGTACGGCGTGCTTTGCGTCGTGCTGGCCGCCCTGACCGGCTACGGCGCCTCGCGCATCTTCAGCCGGCGGAGCTGAATCCCAACTCGGCGCGCAGGCCTTCGGCCGTTAGTCCGCTGGCTCTCAGCTCGGCAAGAGTGATCGAGCGATCGCGCTTGGCGTAGCGCCGCCCGTCCGGCCCTGTCAGCAAGGCGTGGTGACGATAGGTCGGCGCCGGCCAGCCCATCAGGGTCTGTATCAGCCGCTGCACATGGGTCGCCTGGAACAGGTCCTGGCCCCGGATGACATGGGTGATCCCCTGCAATGCGTCGTCGTGGGCCACGGCCAGATGATAGGCGACGCCCGTATCCTTGCGCGCCAGGACGACATCACCCGCCGCCTCGGGATCGACGGCGATGACGCCGGTTTCGCCGTTCGGGCCCTCGCCCTCCTCGACGAAACTCAGGCCGTTCCAGGTCGCCTCGCCCAAGGCCTCCCGCGCCCGGTCCAGCGACAGCCGCCAGGCGAAGGCCGCACCCGCGGCCAGCAGACGCGCCTCCTCGTCCGCTGAATGCGGGCCGGGCCTCGCCGCCTCCATCGCCCCGTGTGGCGCGCCGCCGATGGCGTTCAGGATATCCTTGCGCGTGCGGAAACACCGATAGAGCAAGCCGCGCGCCCGCAGGCCCTCGATCACGGCGGCGTAGTCGTCCAGATGATCCGACTGGCGCCGGACCGGCGTGTCCCAGTCCAGACCCAACCAGGCCAAATCTTCCAGAATGCCCGCCTCATGTTCCAGTCGGCATCGCGTCGGATCGATATCCTCAATGCGCAGCACGAACCGCCCGCCCGCCGTCTTCGCCGCCGTCCAGGCGGTCAGGGCCGAGAAAGCGTGGCCCTTGTGCAGGCGGCCGGTCGGCGAGGGGGCGAAGCGGGTGGCGAACATCAAGACGCTCCTTAGCGGTTTGCGGCCCTCAACGGCGCCCCCGCTCTTTCCGACAAGCGCGACGGGCCGTAAGCATGGCGAATGCCGTTCGCCCCCACGCCTGATGACATCGCCGCCGCGCGTCGCGCGCTGGTCGCCGCCGATCCGGCGCTCGTGCGCGTGGACGCGCAGACGCCGCCGCTGGAATGGCGGCTGAGAGTGGGCGGGTTCGAAGGCTTGTTCCGCATGATCGTGGAGCAGCAGGTGTCGGTGGCCTCGGCCGCTTCGGTCTGGGCGCGACTGCGCGAAGGCATGGGCGGGATCACGCCCGAGCTGTTGCTGGCGCACGATCTGGACCAACTGCGCGGCATGGGCCTGTCGCGACAGAAGGCGACCTATGGTCAGGGGATCGCGCGGGCGCAGATCGCGGGCGAGATCGATCTGGAGCATCTGGCCAACCTCGATGACGAGGCGGCGATTGCGTCCCTGACGGCGCTGAAGGGCGTGGGCCTGTGGACGGCCGAGGCCTATCTGATGATGTGCGAGGGGCGGTTGGATGTCTTTCCCGGCGGCGACGTGGCCTTGCAGGAGGCGATCCGCTGGGCGGACGGCGCAGAGGTGCGACCCGATCAGAAGGGCGCCTATGCCCGCGCCGAGGTCTGGCGGCCTTATCGTGCGGTCGCCACGCACCTGCTGTGGGCCTGGTACACGGGCGTGAAGCGCGGCGAGATCGCGCTGGATGCGCAGGCATGACCCCGCTCGATCCGGCTCTGACCGAACCGCTGCGCAATCCGCAGACCGTGCTGACCGCGCTGGATTTCGCCGGCGTGGCGGTCTTCGCCGCCACCGGCGCCTTGGCCGCCGCGCGCGAGAAGCACGATGTGGTCACCTTCGCCTTCTTCGGCGCCATCACCGGCGTGGGCGGCGGGACGCTGCGTGACCTGTTGCTGGGCCTTCCGGTCTTCTGGGTGCAGGACTGGCGCTATCTGGCGGTCTGCCTGTTCGCCTCGACGGCCCTGTGGCTGGTGGGGCAGCGCGACTGGCGGTTCCGCGCCCTGCTGTGGCTGGATGCGGTGGGGCTGGCGGCCTATGGCGTGATGGGCGCGGCCAAGGCCGAGGCGGCCGGGGCGCCGGCCCTGATCTGCATCGTCATGGGCACGCTGACGGCCTGTTTCGGCGGGGTGGTGCGCGACACCCTGGCGGGCCAGCCGTCGATCCTGCTGCGGCGAGAGATCAACGTCACAGCCGCGATCCTGGCGGCGACGGTCTATATGGTGCTGAGGGCGCCGGGCGTCGGCGTCTGGCCCGCCGCCATCGTCGCGGCGCTGTCCGGCTTCCTGCTGCGCGCGGCCGCCCTGCGCTGGGGCTGGACCCTGCCGGGGTTTCCAACCCACGCGCGCGGGGTCTGAGACAAGACGTCACGAAAACGCTGCACACTGGTCATGGCGATGAGCGGGAATCAGGGTTAGGTTAAATCGACAAGACCAAGGCCAAGACTAGGGAAGGAGACGTGTCCTCACCTCTGTCGCCTCAAAATCCCCCCGTCTGAGCGGGAGGGCCTGATGCAGGTTCTCCATCGACCGCCCTCCGGTTTTCCCGCGTTGGTGCTGAACGCCGACTTCCGGCCGCTGTCCTATTATCCGCTGTCGCTGTGGCCGTGGGAGGAGGCGGTCAAGGCTGTCTATCAGGACCGCGTGGACGTGGTGTCCCTGTATGACAAGGTCGTCCGCTCGCCATCGATGGAGATGCAGCTGCCCAGCGTGATCGCGCTGCGCAGCTATGTGGATCAGGACCGCAGCCCCGCCTTCACTCGCTTCAACGTCTTTCTGCGCGACGGTTTCGCCTGTCAGTACTGCGGTCAGTCGGCCGAACTGACCTTCGACCACGTCATCCCGCGCTCACAGGGCGGACGCACGACCTGGGACAATATCGTCGCGGCCTGCAGCCCCTGCAATCTGGCCAAGGGCGGGCGAACGCCGCGCCAGGCGATGATGCCGATCCGCCGCGAACCCTATCGCCCCAACGCCTGGCAGCTTCAGGACGCCGGCCGGCGCTTCCCGCCGCACTATCTGCATCAGAGCTGGCTGGACTATCTTTATTGGGACATCGAGCTGGAGCCCTAGGGGCGCAGGACGGCGACGCCCGGGCGGCTGGTTTCGACGCGGCGACGGCGCAGTCGGCGATCCAGACGATCGATCTCGGCCAGGGTCATGTCCGGATGGCGGCGGAAGGCCTGGCGCAACTGTTCGATCCGTCCGGGCGCCCAGGCGGCGGCGACGCCGGCCGCGCCCGCCAGGAAATCGATGACCGAGACGCTGCGGCCGGTCAGGGCCTGAAGCAGTTCGGCGCCGAAGGCGGCGGCGATGACATAGAGGGCCAGGTCGTCGCGGCGCTGGTTCGGCGCGATCAGGAACAGGCCGCTGGCCACGCCATAGAAGGCGATGACGTGGGCGGCCTTGTCGTTCAGACCGAAAACCTGTTCCAGACCCTGGAATGGTCCCAGCATCAGGACGGCCATGCCCAGCGCCGCAAGGGCGAAGCCGAGGCGGGCGGCCATGACGATGCGGCGGGGCGTGAGCATGAGGCGGGTGTCCGTGACCTTAATCCGCCGTCATCCTGCATCGCCGTCCGCCAAGATGCGGTGAAGCGACGTGCTGAACGCTTTACGAACAGACTATCGCAGGATCGCCCAATCCAGGGCGTGGACACGGTCTCGTCCCAGGGCGGCGGCCAACGGCGGGGCTGCGAACAGGTCGGCGATGGCGGGATCGCGCACGTTTAGCCCGCCGGTGAAGGCGCCGAAGGCCGGCAGGACGATGCGCGATCCGTCGGTGACGAAGCAAGGACGGCGCACGCCGCGTCCGTAGGCGGCGATCTTGGCGGCGGGGTGCAGGTGGCCCGCGACCTCGCCGCGCCGGTCGTCGTCGGCCGTCAGCGCCTCCGGCTCGTGGGTCAGGCGCAACGCGCCGAGGGTCATGTCGCCGACGATCCGGCCGGGCAGGCGGGCGGTCGCCTCCGCATCGCGCGCCAGGCTGCGGTTCAGGGCCTCGCGGTCGTGATTGCCTTCCAGCCACAGCCAGTCGCGCCCCGCCGCCAGCCGGTCCAGCCGCGCCCGGTCGTCGGCCGCCATACGGGGAATGGCCTTGCCATCATGGAAGCTGTCGCCCAGCAGCACGACCACGGCCGGGTTCAGTTCGACGATCTCGGCTTCCAGTTTGTCCAGCGTGGCGCGGCTGTCATAGGGCGGCAGCAACTGACCACGCACGGCGAAGGCTGACCCCTTTTCCAGATGCAGATCCGCGACGATCAGGGCGCCGTGGGCCGGAACCCACATCGCGCCGGAACAGCGCAATACGCAGGCCTCGCCCGCGATCCGCACGCTCAGCGAACCGCAGACCTTGCGGGCCGGGGACAGGGTCTGGCGCAGGGCGGCGTTCATGCGGCGGCTTCTGGCTCGGCGTCGTCCATGACTTCGGCGATCAGCAGGTCGGCGCTTTCGTCCAAGATCATTTCGGCGGCGTCTCCGCTGACCCGTTCGCGTCCGATCTGGACCAGCACGGGCACGCAGAAGGGCGAGGCGCGGTTCAGGGGTTGGTGGCGGATGCGCCCCTCGATGCGCGCCAGCATCTGGCCCAGGCGCGCCACGTCCAGCAGGCCCGAGGCGGCGTCGGCGCGGGCGGTCTTCAGCAGCAGATGGTCAGGTTGGTGGCGGCGCAGCACGTCGTAGATCAGGTCGGTGGAGAAGGTCACCTGCCGGCCGGTCTTTTCGGCGCCGGGCTGGCGGCGTTCGATCAAGCCCGAGATCAGGGCGCAATTGCGGAAGGACCGCTTCATCATGAAGCTTTCCTCCAGCCAGGCTTCCAGATCGTCACCCAGCATGTCCGGCTGGAACAGGGCGTCCAGATCGATCGTGTCCATCGGCTTGATCGACCAGATCGCCAGCGAATAGTCGGTCACGACAAACCCCAGCGGCCCGACGCCCATCCGGTCCAGCCGCCGCGTCAGCAGCATGCACAGAGTGGTGTGGGCCAGATTGCCCTCGAACGGATAGGCCACCAGGAAATGCCGGCTGCCGCGCGGGAAGGTTTCGACCAGCATGGATTCGGCGTCGGGAATGACCGAGCGGTTTTCCTGCAACTCCAGCCATTCCTGCACGTCGGGCGGCAGGACGCGCCAGTGATCGCGATCATGGATCATGGTGCGCACCCGGTCGGCCAGCGACGTGGACAGCGGGAACTTCGATCCGCCCCACGACGGAATCTTGGGGTCGCTGTCATTGGCGTGGGTGACCAGGGCGTCGGTGCCGGTGATGCCCTGGAACGCCCAGGTCTGGCCGGCGAACTGGAAGGTGTCGCCGGGCGTCAGCTGTTCGAAATACCACTCCTCGGCCTCGCCGACCTTGCGGCCGCCGATCAGCTGGCGCGAGGCGCCGCCGCGACGGCTGGCGACGCGGACGTTCAGCGTGCCGGCTGAGACGATGGCGCCGACGTTCATGCGGTGCCGCTGGGCGATGTGCTGGTTGCGGACCTTCCAGCGGCCATTCGGCGTGCGCACGATCCGGGCGAACCGGTCGTAGGTGCGCAGCGCATAGCCGCCGGTGGCGACGAAATCGACCACCTCCTCGAACTGCTCCCACGTCAGGGCGCGATAGGGGCCGCAGCCGATGATCTCGTCATACAGGACCTGCATGTCGAACGGCTCGGAACAGGCGACGCCCATGACGTGCTGGGCCAGGGTGTCGAGCGTGCCGATATGGACTGGCTCCCAGTCGAAGGCGTTGTCCGCGACGGCCTCGCGCGCCGCCTGACACTCCAGCATCTCGAACCGGCTGGCGGGCACCAGAAGCGCGCGCGACGGCTCGTCCAGCCGGTGGTTGGCGCGGCCGATCCGCTGGACCAGGCGGCTGGAGCCCTTGGGCGCCGCCATCTGGATGACCAGATCCACGTCGCCCCAGTCGATGCCCAGATCCAGCGTCGAGGTGCAGACCACGGCCCTGAGGTCGCCGCGCGCCATGGCGGCCTCGATCTTGCGCCGCTGCTCGGCCGCCAGCGAGCCGTGGTGCAGGCCGATGGGCAGGTTCTCGTCGTTTATGGCCCAGAGCTGCTGGAACACGAACTCCGACTGCCAGCGGGTGTTGACGAAGATCAGGGCCAGGGTCGAACGCTGGATGGCGGCATAGACCTCCGGGATCGCGTGCTGGCCCGTGTGGCCCGCCCACGGCACCTTGCCCTCGGAGATCAGCACGTCGATGACGGCGGGCGCGCCGGGGTCGCCCTTGACCAGAGTCACCACATCAAGAGCCCCTCCGCCCGGAGCCAACCACCCCCGGATCAGATCGGGATCCTCGATGGTCGCGCTCAGACCCACCCGGCGCATGTCGGGGGCGAAACTCTGCAATCGACCCAGACCTAGAGACAATAGGTCCCCGCGCTTGCCGCTCCAGATCGCATGGACCTCGTCCAGCACGACGCATTTCAGATCGGCGAAATAGGACCGGGCGCCTTCCCAGGCGCAGAACAGGGCCAGCTGCTCGGGCGTGGTCAGCAGGATGTCGGGCGGAAAGTCGCGCTGTCGCTGGCGTTTGGACTGTTTGGTGTCGCCGTTGCGCGTCTCGACGTGGATGTTCAGCCCGATCTCGCGGATCGGGGTCATCAGATTGCGCTCGACGTCCGTCGTCAGGGCCTTCAGCGGCGACAGATAAAGCGTATGCACGCCCGACCCCGGCCCGGTCGCCGGCTTCGGTCCGCGCTCGGCCAGGTCGATCAGGCTGGGCAGAAACCCCGCCAGCGTCTTGCCCCCGCCGGTCGGCGCGACCAGCAAAGCGTGGCGGCCGGCCTCCCCCGCCGCCACCATCTCCAGCTGATGCCGCCGGGGCGCCCAGCCGCGCGACGCGAACCAGTCGGCGAACAGGGGCGGAAGCGTTGCGGGAGCGGCGGCGGTCGTCACGGACGGGATATAGCATGTTCCCGTTCCGTTTCAGCCCCAGGCTCGCTATCTATCGGACGTGTCCGACGAATCCGTCATTTCCGAAATCCGCCTGGCCGGCGCCCAGCCGTGGGCGGACTTGCCGCCGGCGCTCGCCACGCCGCCGGGCGCAGGGGCGGTGTGCGACGAGGCGGGGACCCGGAAGATCGGGCGCGGGGCGGCCGAGGGGTTCTTCAGCACCGGGCCGGTGCTGGTCGCCCATGCCTCGCTGACGGCGCGCCGGCTGGGGCTGACGCCGCCGCCGCGATCGACTGATCTGATGGATGTGCTGGAGCTTTACGCCTTCGTGCGACCGGCGCGCTTTTGTGCGCCGTCACCGACGGGCTTGGCGCTGTCGCTGGGTCTGGCCCAGCCGAAGTCGGCGGAGGAACAGGCGGCGGGCCTGCGTGAGGCGGCGGGGCTGCTGCTGCGCGAACTGGCCGATCCGGCCTACCGGGAGCGCGAGGCGGCCTATGTCCTGGCGCTGACAATGCAGCGGGCGGGCTGGGCCTGGGGCGAGCGGGTGGTTCAGGCGCTGGAGGCCGGCGGCGTAAGGGCGCGCCAGCATCGCGGGTCGGGGCTGGATGTCTGGTCGCGCCTGACCGAATGGGAGGACGAGGCGCCGCGCGGCGAGGCGGGATCGGCCCCGGTCGACAGCGAGAGCGCCCGCATCCGGCTGGAGAAACTGCTTCAGGCCTCGGGCCTGGACGAGACGCGGCCGACGCAATCGGACTACGCCGCCGAAGCCGCCTTCGCCTTTTCGCCGAGGAATGAGGAGGGGCGGCCCCGCATGCTGCTGGCCGAGGCGGGAACCGGCACCGGCAAGACCCTGGGCTATCTGGCGCCCGCCTCGCTTTGGGCCGAACGGAACCAGGGAGCGGCGTGGATCTCGACCTATACCCGCGCGCTGCAACGGCAGATCGACCGCGAAAGCCATTCGCTGTGGCCCGATCCGGCCGAGCGCAAGAAGAAGGCGGTGATCCGCAAGGGGCGCGAGAACTATCTGTGCGTCCTGAACCTGCAGGACATGGTCCAGGCGGCCCAGCTGGGGAATGGCGACCTGATCGGCCTGGCGCTGGCCGGGCGATGGGCGCTGCATACGCGCGACGGCGACATGACGGGCGGGGACTTTCCCGGCTGGCTGCCCGGCCTGTTCGCCATGCCGGCGGCTCATGCGGCGGGAGCGGCCAATCTGGTGGACCGGCGCGGCGAGTGCGTCCACGCCGCCTGTCCGCACTACCGCACCTGTTTCGTGGAAAAGACGATCCGCGCCAGCCGCCGCGCGGATCTGGTGATCGCCAATCACGCCCTGGTCCTGACCCAGGCGGCATTCGACGGCGCGCGCTCGGCGCGGGGCCAGAAGTCGGACGGTGAGACGGCGGCGCTGAAGCGGATCGTTTTCGACGAGGGCCACCACCTGTTCGACGCCGCCGACAGCGCCTTTTCCGCCTGTCTGTCGGGCCAGGAGGCGGCCGAGCTGCGTCGCTGGATTCGTGGGCCGGAAGGGCGGGGGCGTCGCGGGCGCGGGCTTCAGCAGCGGCTGGGCGACATGGTCGGCGACAATGACGCGGCGCTGAAATCGCTTCAGGACGCCATCCGCGCCTCCGCCGCCCTGCCGGGCGAAGGCGTGTCGGGCCGCGTCGCCCCCGCCTCAGGCGAGGTCAATCCGATCGGACCGATCGAGGCCTTCCTGGCCGCCGCGCTGGATCAGCTGCGCGCCCGCACGGCGGAGACCAATACGTACGGCGGCCCCGAGTTCGGCATGGAGTGCGCGCTGAAGCCGGTGACCGATCCGGTCGCCGAGACGGCGCGCGCGGCGGCCCAGGCCCTGGCCGCCATCGAGGCGCCGCTGCTGGCGCTGTCGCGACATCTGGAAGACATCCTTGACGACGAGGCGGCAGAGCTGGACGGGTCGCAACGGTCGCGCATCGAAGGGGCGCTGCGCGGACTGGATCGGCGCGCGCGCATGACCCTGCCGGGGTGGCGGTCGATGCTGGCGGCGCTGGAGGACGGGGGCGATCAGCCCGATCCTGATTTCGTCGATTGGCTGTCGGCCGAGACGGCGTTCGGCCGTATCCACGACGTGGCGCTGCGTCGCCACTGGATCGACCCGACGGTTCCGCTGGAGGCCGCCGTGATCGTGCCGTCGCACGGGGTGCTGGTGACGTCGGCCACCCTCTCCGATCCCTTGCAGGAAGACCCGTTCGATCTGGCGCGGATGCGGACCGGCTCGGCGCGTTTGATCGAGCCGCCTCGCACCCTGAAGGTCGAGAGCCCGTTCGACTATGCGGCCAACAGCCGGGTCATCGTCGTCAACGATCTGGTCAAGGACGATCCGCGCCAGACGGCGGCGGCGATGCGCGAACTGTTCCTGGCGGCGGGCGGCGGGGGGCTGGGCCTGTTCACCGCCATTCGCCGATTGAAGGCGGTCTATGAGCGGCTGGGGCCGGATCTGGCGAAGTCGGGCGTGCCTCTGTATGCCCAGCACGTCGATCCGCTGGAGGTCGGGGCGCTGGTGGACATGTTCCGGGTCGAGGAGAATTCCTGCCTTTTGGGCACCGACGCCGTGCGCGACGGGGTTGACGTGCCGGGACGGTCGCTGCGGGTGCTCGCCTTCGACCGTGTGCCGTGGCCGCGCCCGGATTTGCTGCACAAGGCGCGGCGCGAACGGTTGGGCGGCAAGGGCTATGACGATGCCCTGGCCCGCGCCCGCATCGCCCAGGCGTTCGGCCGGCTGATCCGGCGCGGCGACGACAAGGGTGTCTTTCTGATGCTGGACGCCGCCACCCCCATCCGCCTGTTCGCCAGCCTGCCGCCCGGGACCGAGGTCCAGCGCATGGGCCTGGCCGATGCGGTCGAACTGACCCGCACTTTCCTGAACCCCGAGACGACGTAGGATGTCCAAGACCACGCCTGCCACCGTCGCCCTGACCAAGGCCGGCGTCGCCTTCGATCTGTTTCCCTACGACTATGATCCCGACGCGCCGCGCGTGGGATTGCAGGCCGCCGAGGCGTTGGGCGTGGCGCCAGAGCAGGTGTTCAAGACCCTCATGGTCCTGATCGACGGCGCTCCGGCTTGCGTCATCGTGCCGTCCGACTGCGAGGTCAGCATGAAGAAGCTGGCGGCGGTGCTGGGGGCTAAGTCGGCCCAGATGATGAAGCCGGCCGACGCCGAACGTCTGACCGGCTACAAGGTCGGCGGGGTCAGCCCGTTCGGCCAGCGAAAGGCCGTGCCTACTGCGATCGACGAAACCGCCATCCTGTTCGATCAGGTCCTGATCAACGGCGGTCAGCGGGGGCTTCTGCTGGGCCTGGCGCCGGACGATGCGCGGCGGGCGGCGAAGGCGGTGCTGGCCGACCTGACCGCCTAGAAGGTCGGGGTGCGGCGCGCTATAGGTCCGGCATGACCGAAGTCTCGACGACCAAGCGACACAGCCGCAAGGGCCTGTATGCGCCCTTCATCCTGGTGCTGATCGCGCTGGCGGCCTGGACGGGATGGTGGATCTTCCTGACGCGCCAGATCGACACGCGGCTTGAGGCTCAGGTCCAGACCCTGCGTCAGGACCGCTGGGACATCCGCTTCGCCGACAAATCTATAAATGGCTGGCCGTTTCGCACCCGTGTGGCCTTGACGAACCTGATCGTTCAGGCGCCGTCGGGCCATGCGATCAAGGCGTCCGATCTGACCGCAGAGGCCAACGCCTATCAGCCGACCAAATGGGTGGTGGTGGCCCCGCAAGGCCTGATGCTGACCCGCGCAGGCAAGGGCGAGGTCGCGGTCAAGGGCGACGCCATCCGCATGAGCGCCAGCGGCATCGATCAGCGTTGGCCCAATCTGGCGCTGGAGATGGTCAATCCGGTCTTCACGGCCCAGACCGGCGCCGAACCCTTCCCCATCGCCCGGGCCGCGCGGATCGAATTCTATGCTCGGCCGCATCTGGAGGGCTCGACCGCGCCGACCGACGACGTCGATGTCATGTTCCGTCTGGTGGATGGGCAGGGGCGGGCGGACGGCCCCGTCGAGGGCTTCGCCCAGGACGGCCGCCTGACGACCCAGCTGGAGGCCGAGATCGGCCACGCCAGCCTACTGAAGACCGGCGGCGATGCGGCGGGTGTCTTCTCCGCCTGGACAAAGGCGGGCGGGACGTTCCGCAATGTGCGCGGCGATCTGCAGGCGGGCGACAGCCGTGCGACCCTCTCCAGCGATGTCTTGCGAGCCGATGCGAACGGCCGGCTGACCGGCCAGGTGCAACTTCAGGCGCAAAAGCCTTTGCCCGCCCTTGCTGGTTTGATGGCGACCCGACAGGGGCCGGTGAACCGCATCGGCGCGGCCGGGGCCGCCGCAGCAGCGGGCGCGGCCGAGGCGACGGGACAGGAGCAACTGCCCCTGACGCTGGTCTTCCGCGACGGCCGCACCTGGCTCGGCCCCTTCCCGCTGGCCCCGGCGCCCAAGCTGTTCTGATGGCGCTGCTGAACGAACCCGAAGCCGACGACGCCCTGCTGGCGCTGGATCGCGCCCTGGCCGAGGCGGTGCGGGCGCGGGTCGCCGCCGGTCCGTGCGACCGAGCCGACGCCTCGGCCATCGCCCTGCGTCAACTGCTAGACGGCGCCTCGGCGGATGAGGCTGCGACGGTCAAGGCGGTGTGGGGCCGGATCGAGGCGGCAACCGGACCCGCGCTGGTCGTCTGTGGCGGCGTGGCCCAAGCCCTGGCCACGGACCGCTACGGCCTGCGGTCGCGACCCTTGTTTGCCGACGAAGCGCTGAAGGCGGCTGAGGCGGGCTCGCGCGCCGTGATCGACCTGTCGCCCGACCGGCCGTGGTGGGGCCGCCTGCTGGCGCGGCCCGAACTGAAGATCGTCGCCGCCCTGCCGGACAACCGGCGCGGACGGCCCCAGGCCTTCGTCGTGTCCAAAGAGACATCCGGCCCTACGGGCGACGACCGCAGCTTCTGGGTCACCGACAGCGGCTGGTCCGAGACCAAGATCGTGGACGCCTTGGGCGACGCGGGACTGATCGCCGATCCGCTGGCGGCGGCGGGCGGGTTGAAGCTGTTTATGCTGACGGGCTATGTGCAGATCGACGACGGGCGGCTGAAGAGCGCGCCCGGCCGAATGAGCGGCGTGATCGGCGCCGCCCCCATCTTCTGAGATCAAGGCTTTCCATGACCGACGCGACCGCGCCACACGGCCCTGCCCCCAAGCCCGGCATCCTCGACATCGCCCCCTATGTCGGCGGCAAGTCGTCCATCGCCGGCGTCGCGGAGCCGATGAAGCTGTCCTCCAACGAGAACATGCTGGGCGCGGGCGAAAAGGCGCGTGCGGCCTATGAGGCGGCGATCAAGAACATTCACATCTATCCCGACGGCCGGGCGACCAAGTTGCGGAATGCGGTGTCGGAACTGCACGGGTTGGAGCCTGAGCGGCTGATCTTCGGCAACGGCTCGGACGAGGTGTTCGCCCTGTTGAACCAGACCTATCTGACGGCGGGCGACAACATCGTCTGCGGCCAGTACGGTTTCCTCGCCTACCGCATCAGCGCCCTGGGTTGCGAGGCCCAAGTCAAGCTGGCGCCCGAGCCGAACTTCAAGGCCGAGGTCGACGCCCTACTGGCCCAGGTCGATGACCGCACCAGGATCGTCTATGTCTCCAATCCGTCCAACCCCACCGGCAGCTACAACACGGGCGAGGAAATGCGCCGCCTTCACGCCGCTCTGCCGGCCCACATCATCCTGGTCGTGGACGAGGCCTATGCGGAATATGTGACCGAGGCCGACTGGGAGACCGCCTTCCCGCTGGCCAAGGATGCCGAGAATATCGTCGTCACCCGCACCTTCTCGAAGATCCACGGCCTGGGCGGCCTGCGCATCGGCTTCGGCTATGCGCCGCTGAAGGTCGCCGAGGCCATCGACCGCATTCGCCTGCCCTTCAACGTCTCGGTGCCGGGGCTGGAAGCCGCAACGGCCGCCCTGTCGGACGAGGCGCACCAGACGGCGTCGCGCGATCTGATCTCTAACTGGAAGCCGCGCCTGACCCAGGCCCTGCGCGGCTTTGGGCTGAACGTCCTGCCCAGCGCCGGCAACTTCGTGCTGGTGCTGTTCGACGGCGCCGAGCGCGCCGCCGCCGCCAACGATTATCTGAACAGCAAGGGCATCATCGTCCGCCCGGTCGGCGGCTACGGCCTGCCCCAGGCTCTGCGCATCACCATCGGCACCGAAGACCAGAACCGCGCCGTCATCGACGCGCTGAGCGAGTTCGCGGCAACCTGATTGAAGGGAAAAAGCGGCGGCCGCATCAGCAGCCGCCGCCTTGCTATCAGCCGCCGAAGCGACGGGCGATGAAGACGCCGGTGCGGACCGCGTCGTCGCTCTGCGACAGGGGGCTGTCGGCCACGTCGCCCAAGCGGCGTTCGTAGTTGAGCAAGGCCCCGGCGCCCCATTTGTCGCCGACCGGGACCAGCAGGACCAGGCTGGCGCCCGCGCCCTGAAGCCCGCCGCCGGGGGAATAGGCGCCGATGCCGTTGGCGGCCGCCTCGGCGGTGCTGACGCCATAGTAGGCGTCGGCCAGTTTGGAATCGCCGCCACGCACATAGGCCGAGGCGTTCAGCAGGCCGACGGACGTCACGCGCTGATGGCCGATCGAGGCGTAGTATTCCGTGCCCTCACTGACGTCGGACACGTCGCGGCTGATCCGGCCGCCGACCACCACATTGCCGGGCAGACGCTTGTAGGCGTAGGCGGCCAGGTCCGCGCCGAAGCCCGGACGATCCAGCGTCAGGCCTTCGATCGGGTTCAGGTAGACTAGGTCGCGATAATTGGCCGACACCCACGGGGCTATTGTCGTCTTGGAGCCCGTGTCGCCGTTGGAATCGTTGCGATAGAGAACGCCCGCGCCGAGATCGACGGTCCAATTCTGGGGGGCGGGTCTGATCTGCTCATAGGGTTGCGACTGGGCCAGGGCGGAGCCGGCGACGGCGGCGAAGGCGACGGAGAGCAGAAGGGGACGAAGCATCGGGCGTTTCCATGAATGGCGCCCGAGCGGGGAGGTCAGGCCGGTCCAGAATGCTCAAGCTGGGCCTTTGGCTCCAGCAGCGCCAACGACGCCGTCTCTATGCGACTTTCCAGCAACGCCATCATCGCGCCGCGCTTCAGCTGGGCCGGGATCGGCTCAAGGAATTCGAACACGACCGTCCCGGGATAGCGGCGGAAGCCGTGGGCCGGCCAGTGGACGCCGGAGTTCGTGGCGACGGGCCAGCAGGGGCCTTCCAAGTCGCGATAGATGGCGGCGACGCCGGGCTTGTAGTCGCCGGGCACCCCCGGATCGTTGCGCGTGCCCTCGGGGAAGATGACGATCTGGCGGCCTTCGGACAGGCGGTCGCGCGCCTGTCGCGTCATGTCCTTCAGCGCCTTGGCGTGGCCCGCGCGATCCACGGCGATCATCTTCGACTTCCAGGCGAACCAGCCGAAGAAGGGCAGGGGCATCAGCTCCTTCTTCATCACGAAACAGGCGTCGGGCAGGACGGCCAGCAGGGCCACGATGTCCAGCATCCCCTGGTGTTTGGACGCGATCAGGGCGGCGCCGGACGGGGCGTGCTCCAGCCCGCGCACCTCGACCTTGACCCCCGCGATCCAGCGCAGGCCGAACAGGACGATCTTCGCCCACAGCTTGCACACGCCCTGAACATAGCGATGCGGCAGCAGCAGGACCGGCGACAGGCCGATGGCGATGATCGGCATAGACAGATAGAGCCAGGCGGTGAAGATCAGGGAACGCAGGGTGTTCACTTAGGACGCGGCCTTTTCGTCAGGGGCGGTTTCGGTCTCGGCCGTGACGGCGGCGGGCCGGTCGCGGGTGATGCGACGCACGCCCTCACGGCCCAGGACGGCGAGGTATTTCATATATTCCAGCGTCATCCGCCGCGCGGTCACCGCGGCCCGCCACCAGCGCGCATTGTCCAGCGACGGGGTGGAGATGGCGTAGGGCGTCAGTTTCACGCCCGGCAGCTGGCCCCGGATTTCCACCAGCGATCGCGGCATATGATAGTCGGAGGTGACGACGATCAGGCTGCGATAGCCCTTGGCGCGGGTCCAGGCGGCGATCTCCTGGGCGTTTCCGACAGTGTCCTCGGCCTCGAAGCCCAGGTCGACGCAGCAGTTGAACAGACGGCTGGAGCCGGGCGTCAGCTCGCGCAGCTCCTGACGGCGCACCTCGCGATTGACGCCGGAGATCAGCACCCGCTCGCCCTTGCCCTGTTCCAACAGGCGGATGGCGGTGTTGACCCGCTCGGACGACGGACCGGTCAGGGCCACGATGGCGTCGGCGCGCGCGGGATCGTCGGCCGGCGTCAGCTCGCGCACCCGGTGGGCGAAGGCGAACAGGCCGACCAGCCAGATCAGACCGGCGATGAAGATGACGCTCAACAGTCTCATGCGCCCCCTCCCTGTGTCGGCCGTCCTGAAGCCAGCATTCGCATGGCGGCGAATCTCGCCGCGAGAAAGGCAACCGTAGCCGCGAGCAGCGGGCAAGGCGAGAGCAACGCCAGGTCGCTCCAGCTGATGGGCAGGGCCGCCGTGAGGCCGCCCGATCCGCCGATGAACCGCAGGAGGATCAGAAGGACCGCCGCCAGCCCGGCGCCGATCGCGCCGGCGCCGGCCGCCATCAGGCCGAACCGCCGCTGGAACAGCCAGGCGATGGCCCCGTCGGTCGCGCCGTTCAGGCTCAGGGTTTCGATCACGCCTTGACCGGCCGCCAACCCCGCGCGGGTCGCATAGGCGATGGCGGCGGCTGCAGCGAAGGCGACGGCCAGGAAGGCGGCGCCGGCCAGGACCGTGATCATGCCGGCGGACCGCTCGACCTCGCCGCGCCACAGGCTGTGATCGTCCACCGTGGCGTCCAGCCCAGCCTCGGCCAGGGCGCGGCTCAGGGTCACGGCGCTGGCCGGCGCCTGGGCGTTCAGCCGCACCGTTACCAGATGGGGCAGGGGCAGGTCGGGCAGGACCGCGTCGCCCAGCCAGGGGCGCAGCAGATCCTCCGCCGCCTTGCGGCTCAGGGCGGCGGCCTCCTCCACGCCATCCACGCCGGACAGGGTCTCGGCCGCGCGGGCGGCGGCGGTGTCGCCGGTTTCGCCGACGCGGGGACGGACCTGCACGGTGGCCTCGGCGCCCAGCTGTCGGGCCCAGCCGTGCGCGGCGCGGTCGGCGGCCGAGGCGGCGACGGCGGCGAGGCAGGCCAGAAAGCACAGGACCGCGATGACCGTCATCAGCCAGGGCTCGCCGGCCGCGGCGGGCGGCAGCAGGCCGGGCCGGCGGCTGGAGAGGCTGAAGTCTGACAGACGGATCATGCGGCGGCCCGCGAGGGTTCGCTGAGCCGTCCAGCCTCCAGCCTCAAGACGCGCGCGCCGGATCGCTGGGCCAGAGCCTTGTCATGGCTGGCGATCAGGACGGTGGCGCCCAGTTTGTTCAGCGACTGGAACAGCCGCAGCAGCTTGTCGGCCATGACGGCGTCCACGCTGCCGGTCGGTTCGTCGGCCACGATCAGGCCGGGGCGGGTGATGACGGCGCGGGCGATGGCCAGCCGCTGCTTCTCGCCACCGGACAGGGCGGGGGGACGGGTCTCCATCCGGCGACCCAGGCCGACCCACTTCAGCATCTCGCGCACGTCGTCGGCGTACTCGGCCTCGGATAAGCCCGTGAGGCGCAGCGGCAGGGCGACATTGTCGAAGGCCGACAGATGATCCAGCAGGCGGAAATCCTGGAACACTACCCCCATCCGCCGCCGAAAGGCCGGGATGTCGCGCCGATCGATGCGCGTGACATCCGATCCGAACAGGCGGAGGGTTCCCGTCCGGGGTTGGTCCGCCAGCGTCAGCAGACGCAGCAACGAGGACTTTCCGGCCCCCGACGGCCCGGTAAGAAAGTGGAAAGAGCCGCGCGGCAAAATGAGGTTAACGTCCCGCAGCACGTCGGGCGCGCCGACATAGCCGAAGCCGACGCCAGACAGGCGAACGGTCTCGGTCATAGCGGCGGGTTCGGCGGGCGAGGACGGCATGGTATGTGTTTCAGGAACAGGGCGCGGCGTCGCGCCTTACGGGAGGGGGCGACAGCCTCGCAGTCAGCCACATGATACTGACCTGCCCCGCCTGCGCCACCAGCTATTTCATCCGTGACGAAGCCATAGGCCCCGAAGGTCGCAAGGTGCGCTGCCAATCGTGCGGCGAAGTCTGGCGCGCGACCCCTGACGAGCCGCTGGAGCTGACCCTGACGCCCGAGCCGGCGGTCGCCGCCGTCGCGCCCGCAGCGCCGCCCGAACCCGATCCCGCGCCGACGGCGGCCAGCCTGGCTGAAACGCCGGCGCCGGAGCTGCCTCGCGCCTTCCGCGCCCGCGCCGATCGCCAGAAGAAGCTGCGCCGCGCCGCCACCCAGGGGGTGATCTGGGCGGGTCTGGCCAGCGTATTTATCGGCCTGATCGTTTCGGCCTTCCTGTTCCGCGTCGAGATCGTCCAGGCCTTCCCTCGGGCGGCCTCGGCCTACAAATTCTTCGGCGCGCCGGTCAATCCGGTCGGGCTGGACTTCGAGGCCCTGACGGCCAAGGCCGCGCCGAACCATCCCGGCATGGTCGTGGTGTCCGGCGCCATCCGCAATGTGCGCGACGTCGAGATCGTCTCGCCGCCGATTCGCGTGGCCCTGCTGGACGCCGCCGGCGCCGAGGTCGGGTTCAAGATCGTAAAGATCGACGCGGCGCCTGTCCTGCCGGGCAAGGTCCAAGGCTTCGCCGCCCTGATCCCCGATCCGGGCGGCCACGGGGCCGGGATCGGCGTCGACTTCGCGCCGGCCAGCCCTTCGCCGGCCAAACCCCCAGCCGAACACGGCGGACATGATGCGAAGGCCGCGCCCGCGCACGCGACGCAGCCCGCCGCCGAAACCTCTCAAGGACTGCGCTCGGCGACGGCGCCCGGCGCCGAGGCGCCGAACACGGCCGCGCCGATCGACGCGCGGCCGGTCGGGGCTGTGGACAAGGGGCATGGTGAGGCGGTATCGGCCTCGCATCATGGCTGATCCCTCCCCGACGCCGACCGTTCTTCTGTCCGAGGCCGAGGTGGCGCGCATCGTCGCCGACCTGGCCCAGCGCATCGCGCCCGTCATCGACGACGACACGGTCGCCGCCGTGCTGCTGACCGGCGGCCTGTGGTTCGCCGCCGACCTGACCCGCGCCCTGTCGCGCGTCGGCCGCAACGTCCGTTTCGACGCCCTGTGGCTGGCCTCCTATGGCGACGAGCAGACCAGCCGGGGCCGGATCGACGTCTATGCGCCGTTCCAGCGCCCGATCGCGGGACGCCGCGTCCTGATCCTGGACGACGTGTTCGACACCGGGCTGTCGCTGGCCGAGGCCGTGCGCATCGCCAAGGACGCCGGTGCGTCCGAAGTCCTGACCTGCGTCTTCGCCAGGAAGCCCTGGCCCAAGCCCCGCGCGCCCGAGCCGGACTTCGTCGGCTGGGAGGCGCCGAACCGCTTCCTGGTCGGCTATGGCCTGGACCACGCCGGCACGCTGAGGGGCCTGCCGGACATCTGCGCCCTGGACTGAGTTCAAGGCGCGGCGACAGCGGGGATAATCCGTCCGGGGCTGAATTTCCGCCCGGTTCGGCGTTGACTCTCCGACACCCTTCCGTATATGTCGCCGCTCTTCGCCGCCGGGGCCCTCTCCGGGGGCGTATCTTTTTTTGCGTTTGCGCTGAGGCTTCAACATGTACGCGGTGATCAAGACCGGCGGCAAGCAGTACCGGGTCCAACCGGGCGACACCATCGTCGTCGAAAAGCTCGACGGCGACGCCGGCGCTGAGCTGAAGTTCGACAGCGTCCTGATGCTGGGCGGCGACAAGGGCGTGACCCTGGGCGCCCCCCTGATCGACGGCGCCTTCGTCGGCGCGACCCTGGTCGAGACCCGCAAGGGTGAGAAGATCAAGATCTTCAAGAAGACCCGTCGCCAGGGCTATCGCCGCACGAACGGCCATCGCCAGATGGAATCGGTCCTGCGCATCACCGGCATCGAAGGCGCCGGCGAGACCGCCAAGTGGGAAGGCAAGGTCGATCTGACCACCAAGGCCGAGATCAATCTGCGCGCTCGCAACCTGGCCGCTCGTGACGCTGCGTCCTCGCTGGGTTCGACCGAGACGGTCGTGACCGACGTGGACGGCGCCGAGGTCAAGGGCGTCGTGGTCGAGAGCTCGGCTCCCGCCAAGAAGGCCCCGGCCAAGAAGAAGGCTGCGCCCAAGGCTGAAGCCGCCGGCGACGAAGCCTAAGACATTCACCGGCGCCTCGGCGCCAGACCTGAGTTACGGACGCGCTCAAATAGGCCGAAAGGCCGGTAGCGCACCAAGAAAGTACGGAGCGGCAAGATGGCTCACAAGAAATCCGGTGGTTCGTCGCGTAACGGTCGCGACTCCGAGTCGAAGCGCCTTGGCGTGAAGAAGTATGGCGGCGAGCGCGTGCTGGCCGGCAACATCATCGTGCGCCAACGCGGCACCACCTTCCACGCCGGTGAGAACATGGGCATGGGCCGCGACCACACCCTGTTCGCTCTGACGAACGGCGCTGTGAAATTCACCACCAAACGTGGTGGCCGTTGTTATGTGTCGATCCTCGCGGCCAACGACGACGCCGCTCAGGCGATGGCCGCCGAGTAACGCAGTCTGGACCTTCCCGGATCGCGTTGCTCCTGCCAGCAGCCGATCCGGACCAGGGATTATAATCCGCGGGGAGTCTGGATCACCAGGCTCCCCGTTTGCGTTTCCCCGCCTCGAAGACCGTCCGAGCCCTTCAAGGAGATGGTCGACAATCCGAGGCAACGCCCATGTGCGTCATCGAAACCTCTCCTGTCGTCGAGACCCGGCGCCTGATCCTGCGCGCGCCCGCGCCCCAGGATGCGCCGCGCATCGCCGCCCTGGCCAACGACCTGGACATCGCGCGCATGACCAAGCGGATGCCGCATCCGTTCCAGATGCGCGACGCCGACGACTTCGTGTTGCAGGTCGCCTCGCAGGACCCAAGACGAGCCAACACCTTCGTCATCGACCATGAGGACGTGGGGCCCATCGGCGTCATCGGCCTGTTCGAGGGCGAGGATCGGGTGCCGGAAACCGGCTATTGGATCGGGCGTGAATACTGGGGTCGGGGCTTCGCCACCGAGGCGCTGGACGCCGCCCTGGTCTGGGCCAGCCGCAAGTGGAAGCGCCGGGCTCTGGTCGCCGGGCATTTCGCCGACAATCCGGCCTCTGGCCGCGTGCTGGAAAAGGCGGGCTTCCTCTACACCGGCGAGACGCGCCGGGCGTGGAGCCGGGCGCGTCGTGCCGAGGCCGATACCCGCATGATGGTGTGGCTGGCCTGACGGCCAGCCCGCAGGGTCAGCCGCCCGCCAGGGCGGGGCCATAGACGGCCGCGACGGCGACGGCGCCCACCACCAGCATGGCGCCCGCGCCGGCGATGAAGGTGGCGATGGTCTTGGACCGGCGACGCCGCATGCCGCCCGCCTTGTACTTACGGATGATGACCGACGGCCCTCGCGTAAAGGCCTCGGATCCTATGATGTTGTGTTGGGACAAGAAAAAAGCTCCCCGAACTCTCGCACAGAAGCCGCGATCAGTCCGGGGCGCTCGTGGTCAGAAGATGGCGATCCGCGTTACCGGGGTCGCATCTTCGTGAGACGGGGCGTGCGGGTCACAGGGTGACGGAGACGACCCGGCCGCCGCGCGTCTGCACCGACTGCATCAGCACCAGGGGTGCATCGCCCGAGGTGACCGGCACGATCAGGAACCAGCCGCCGTCGGGCAGACCGTCGAAGCGGAAACGGCCGTTCTCGCACCGCTCGGAGCGGACATAGTTGCGATAGTCGGCGTTGGCGTCGGCGACGGTCCGGGCGCGAACGACCGCGGCGGGCACGGCCGCGCGCTGGGTCGAGCCGTACAGGGTGCGAATGCGCGCGCGCGTATAGGGGGTGTCCGGCGTCAGGCCGACGCTGGCGACGCAGTCGAAGGCCTTGCCGTCCCGGGCGAAGGCGATCTGGCCCTGAATGCTGTTGCGGCCGGGCATTTGGGACCAGCCGAAATCCGCCTCGTTGAAGGCGGCCGGTCCCCCGTACGGCAGGCCGCCGCCGGCGGTGGGCGCACAGGCGGAGAGGGCTGCGGCGGTCAGGGCGAGAGCCAGGCCAGGGGCGGCGAACGAACGGATCGACATGGGGCTTCCTCCGGGATTTCGGGGTCGTGGGGGACGACGTTCCCCACTATCGCACGACAGGCCGGGCGACTTCCACGCTCAAGATTCCCCCTCTGGACCCGGACCCCACAACGCGCGAAACAGGCCCGACAACGCGCCCAGTCGTCGAGGCGCGACAGCTCGGAAACGCCCTGCATGACCGTCACCTTCGCCGATATTCAAGCCGCGCGCACCCGGATCGCCGGCGCGGTCGACCGCACCCCGACCCGCTATTCCAGAAAGCTGTCGCAGCTGACGGGCGCCGAGGTCTGGGTGAAGTTCGACAATCTGCAATTCACCGGCAGCTTCAAGGAGCGCGGCGCCTTGAACCGGCTGCTGATGCTGAGTCCCGAGGAGATGAAGCGCGGCGTGGTGGCCGCCAGCGCCGGCAACCACGCCCAGGCCCTGGCCTATCACGGCGGACGGCTGGGCGTGCCGGTGACCATCGTGATGCCCGAAGGCACGCCCTTCGCCAAGATCAACGGCACCCGCTCGCACGGGGCGACCGTGGTGATCGAGGGGCTGGATTTCACCGGCTCGACCGAGGCGGCCAAGCGGCTGGAGGCCGAGAAGGGCTACGTCTTCGTCTCGGCCTTCGATGACGAAGGCATCGTGGCGGGCCAGGGCGTCTGCGCGATCGAGCTTCTGGAGGATGCGCCCGAGGTCGAGGCCCTGATCATCCCCATCGGCGGCGGCGGGCTGATCGCCGGCTGCGCGATAGCTGCAAAGGCGATGAAGCCGGACATCAAAGTCTTCGGCGTCGAGGCCGCGCGCTATCCCTCGTTCACCGCCAAACGGGCGGGCAAGCCGCCGGTCTGCACCGGACAAACCATCGCCGAGGGTATCGCCATCAAGGCGGTGGGCGACATCCCCTTCGCCCTGGCCGATCCGCTGGTGGACGAGGTCTTCGTCTGCCAGGAAGCCGACTTCGAACGGGCCGTCGCCACCTATGTCACCTATGAGAAGACCGTGTCCGAGGGCGCGGGCGCGGGGGGGCTGGCCGCGCTTCTGGCCTATCCCGACCGGTTCAAGGGGATGAAGGTCGGGCTGGAGCTGTGCGGCGGAAACATCGATGCGCGGATGCTGGCGGTCGTCTTGAACCGCGAGATGGTCCGTGAGCGCAGATTGATCGTCTATCGCATCCTGGGCGACGATCGGCCGGGCATGTTGTCGGCCATGGCGGCGGTGATCGGCGGCCTGGGCGGCAATATCATCGACGTGGTCCACAACCGTCTGGCGCTGGACGTGCCGGCCAAGGGCGCCGAGTTCGACATCATGGTCGAAACGCGCGATAGCGCCCACGCCGACGAGATCGGCGAAGCCTTGAAGGAACGCGGCTATGAACTTCGGATGGGGTAAGGCGGCAATCGTCGCGACCTTCTTGCTGGCGGGCTGCGGCCAGGCCGCGCCGGTCGATCCGAACGCGGGCAAGGTCGAGGCGGCCGCCTTCATGGCCAAGAACGCCAAGGAAGCGGGCGTTCAGACCCTGCCCAGCGGCCTGCAATACAAGGTGGTGCAGGCGGGACCGGCCGACGGCGTCAGCCCCGACCGCAACGACCTGGTCAAGGTCGACTACGAGGGCAAGCTGGTCGACAACAGCGTGTTCGACAGCTCCTTCGCGCGCGGCGCGCCGGCGGTGTTCACGCCCGAGGAAGTGGTCAAGGGTTGGACCGAAGCCTTGCAGATGATGCGCGTCGGCGACGAATGGCTGCTCTATGTCCCGCCCGAGCTGGGCTATGGCGAGCAGGGCAATCCCAAGATCCCCGCCAACTCCGTACTGATCTTCCGCCTGAAACTGCTGGACGTCGCCAAGGTGCCCGGCGGCGGATCGGGCGTCGGCACGGCGATGGGGTGAGGCCGCGTGATCCGTCTCCTCCCCACTTTGTGGGGAGGTGGCGCGGCGCGTCTTCAGCGCCGTGACGGAGGGGTTCTGTGCCGCATCACAGGCGCCTGTGGGACTTCAAGAGCCCCTCCACCACGCTACGCGCGGTCCCCCTCTCCGCTTCGCAGGGAGGAGACCTTAAGCGCGCCGCCACTCCACCAGAACCCGGGAGTCGGTCTCGGTCGTCGCCTCGGCCAGGGCCGCGAACGCGCCAGCCGGCATCAACTGCGACAAGGCCCAGACGGCGGCGCCGCGCACAAGGGCTGAGGGGTCGTCCAGCAGGGCTTTCGTCGGGGCGACGAGGGTCGCGTCGCCCGAGTTGCCGACGGCGTAGAGGACATTCCGCAGGAAGCGGTCGCGGCCGATCCGCTTGACGGGGCTCTTGGTGAACAGGGCGCGGAAGGCGGCGTCGTCCAGCGCCAGCAGGTCGTGCAGACGCGGGCTTTCAAAGGCCGGGCGGGGCGCCAGCCGGATCTCGCGCGCTTCCTGTGCGAACTTGTTCCACGGGCAGACCGCCAGGCAATCGTCGCAGCCATAGAGGCGCGATCCGGTCAGGGTGCGGAACTCGACCGGCCAGGGACCGGCGAACTCGATGGTCAGGTAGGACAGGCAGCGCCGGGCGTCGAGCTGGAACGGGGCGGGAAAGGCCTTGGTCGGACAGGCGTCGAGACAGGCGGTGCAGCGGCCGCAATGTTCGGTCTCGGCCGCGTCGGGCGCGATCTCGGCGGCGGTCAGTATGGTCCCGAGGAACAGCCAGTTGCCGTGGGTGCGGCTGAGCAGATTGGTGTGCTTGCCCTGCCAGCCCAGGCCGGCGCGCTGGGCCAAGGGCTTTTCCATCAGGGGGGCGGTGTCGACGAAGACCTTGATGTCCGCGCCGTTGCGGGCCGCGATCTGGCCCGCCAATTGTTTCAGCCGGCCCTTGATGACCTCGTGATAGTCGTCGCCGCGCGCATAGACCGAGATGTAGCCGGCCGAACGGTCAGCCAGCTGATCCAGCGGGTTCTGCTCCGGGCCGTAGTTCATGCCCAGGACGATGGCGGTCCGGGCCTCGTCCCACATGGCGGTCGGATGCTGGCGGCGAGCCAGCGTCGTCTCCATCCATTCCATGTCGCCATGCCGGCCTTCGTCCACGAAACGCCGCAGCCGCTCGCCCGCCGGCCAGGCGTCGGCCGCCGAGGCGAACCGGCAGACATCGAAGCCCAGCTCGGTCGCGCGCTGGCGGATGAAGGTTTTCAGGCGGTCGGACACGGGGCGGGGATAGCATGAGAGCGCGGACGCGTCTTGAGAGGAGCGACTTGAAGACTGTGCTCGAGTCTGCCTTCGACCCTTAGAGGACCTTCGTCGGCGAGCTTATCAGCAGGTCGGAGGAGCCCGCGTTTTGAAGCTGTCGACATATTCTGCAACCGGCCCGAGACCGACCAAAGCTCGAAATTCGTCGACGCGCTCCGCATCCTCAAGCCGCCAAAGCGTCCACTGACCGGTGCCGTAAGGGCAGGTCATCTGTGTCCCGTATCTCTGAGGTTGATCCCTCGTCATCTGCAGCCGGTCATACATCATGGCGTACTCCGAACCTGCGACTTCCCCGCTAGGCACAAGGTCGGCGAGAATAGGCAGAAAGCGCTCCCACAGCGTCTCATCGCCATGCTGCACAACGAGGAACGCCGACGCGGCTGCGTTGTCGCCGTAGCGACTTTTTCTGAACCAGCCGTCCTCGGGCACCATCGCCAACAACTGCTGCTGGTTTTCGACATCGACCGCCCGTACCTCGGGCCAAAGCGCGCGTCGAACTCGCGCGCGTTCGGGCGGCGGCACGTTCGCCAGAGCCTTCCAAAGACCTTGTCGAGCGGCCTGGTCGATAGCCCCCATGCGCTCCAGGCGTTCTTGATCCGTCTGTGGCGGAGGCAATGCGCTCTGTGCTTCTTTTGCCTCCGCGATGCTGGCGCGTAGCGCGTTCAGGGCCGCTTCAGTTAGGGGATCGGGCGCCGTCGCCTGCGCGACCACAAGCGTAAGCGCTGCAAGATTATGGATCATGACGCCCTCCTTAGAACACCCAATCAGATGGTGCTTAGGATGAGCAGTCAAGGATTGTAAAACTGCGTTTGGTAATGTCCGCTTCCCACCCTAAGCGGTCATCAAGCACGTCGGCTTTGAGTCTAGAAATCCAGGTCCGCATACCACGCCGACGGCGGCACGCCGACGAAGCGGTCGGCGAGCAGGGGGCGGAAGCAGGGGCGGGATTTGACCTTGGAGTACCAGGTCTTCAGGCCGGGCCAGGTCTTCCACTGGATCTCGCCGAAATAGTCCAGCACCGACAGGTGGGCGGCGGCGATCAGATCGGCCTGGGACAGGCGGCGGCCGGCCAGCCAGTCGCGCGCGGCGACCAGGTCCTCCAGCATGGCGAGGTGGGATTTCAGGGCGTCGCGGCCGTCACGCAGGGCGCGGGCTTCGGGCGGGCCCAGCTTGAGCAGGGGTTTTTCCATCCGCTCGTGCAGCAGGACGGCGTCGACCTCGTCCATGAAGCGGCGCTCGAACCAGCCGGTCAGTCGGCGCGCCTCGGCCCGTTCGGCGAGGTCGGCGGGCAGCAGCAGAGGGCCCTTCTGCTGATCCTCTATCCAGCCCAGGATGGCGGGCAGTTCGCACAGCACCAACGGACGGCCGCGATCCATCGTCTGGATCACCGGCGGCAGACCGGACGGGTTGAAGTCATTGACCGGGCAATCGTCTTCCCACGGACGGACCGGCGCATCCGTCCATTCGATCCGCGCCTCTCCCAGCGCCAGTCGCGCGGCGCGCGAGGCGGGCTGGAAGGCGAAGTGGAAGAGAACGCAAGGGTCGGCCATCAGGGGTTGATGCGCCCGGACCCGTTAATGCGCGTTTACTGCATTGAAATTGGACGCAAGGTCAGGACCACGGCCCCTTGGGCGCGGGGCCGGTCGAGGCGGGGGCGGCTTGCGGCTCGGCTGGAGCGGCGGCCGGGAGCGCGGGCTGCGGACGGGCGTGGCCGCGCGGGTCGGCGTGGATCAGGATGTCGGCGGCGGGATACTGGGCCAGCACCCGGTTTTCGGCGGCGACGACGATGGCGTGGGCGGCGTCCAGCGTCTGGTGCGCGTCCAGGTCGACATGCATCTGGATCATCATCACCTGACCGGACATGCGGGTGCGCAGCTGGTGCACGCCAAAGACCTGGGGGTCGGCCAGGACGGCCTTGGTGATGGCGGCGCGGTCGGCCTCGGGCACGGCGCGATCCAGCAGGTGATCGGCGGCGGCCTTCAACATCCCCGTCGCGCCCCAGAACAGCCAGACGGCGACGACGATGCCGGCGGCCGCATCCAGTCCCGGCGCGCCCAGGAAGGCGCCCGAAATCACGCCGATCAGCACCACGACGTTGGCGGCGAGGTCCGCCGCATAGTGGGCGCGGTCGCCGGCGACGGCGAGGGAGCCGGTCTTCTTCAGCGTCTGGGTCTGCATCCACACCAGCCAGGCGGTGATGGCGATGGCCGCGACCATGACCCCCGTGGCCCAAAGGCCGGCGGTGACGGGACGGGGATCGAAGATGCGCTGCACACCCTCCCACGCGATGAAGAGGGCCGAGGCGAAGACCAGTCCGGCCTGGACCAGGGCGGACAGGGCCTCGCCCTTGCCATGGCCATAGCGATGGTTTTCGTCGGCCGGGGCGGCGGCCCAGCGCACGGCGAAGAAGGTGGTCAGGGACGCCGCCAGATCCAGCACCGAATCCGCCAGGGTCGCCAGGATGGAGACCGAGCCTGAAGCGCCGAGCGCAAAGGCCTTCATCGCTATCAGCGCCACCGCGACCCCGACCGACAGGCGGGTGATGCGGCGCGTGGCCAGATGGGCGTCGTCAAGCGAGGCGGGGGCGGGGGCGGGGGTCGTCATTGTCGGCTTCTTCTCGCGCAATCGTGGCTGAAAGCCAACCGCTGGCCCAAACGGGTCGTTCCGTCCGAAACGATCATGCTCTAGGGGGAAGGCATCCGGGCGCGGCGCGTTCCGGGCGCATTGGTTTTCGAGGGTCTCATGTCGGACTGGCTTGCCGCCATCATTCTGGGTCTGGTCGAGGGGCTGACCGAGTTCATTCCCGTCTCGTCCACCGGCCATATGCTGCTCTTGGGCCACTTCATGGGCTTCGAGAGCGCGGGCAAGACGTTCGAGATCGTGATCCAGCTGGGCGCTCTGCTGGCCATCGTCAGCGTCTATTTCAAGAAGCTGTGGACCTTGGCGACGCGCTGGCCCTTCGACGCCGAGGCGCGCCGATTCCTGATCGGGCTGCTGGTCGCCTTCGCGCCGGCCGTCGTGATCGGATTCCTGGCCTATGACTTCATCAAGACGGTGCTGTTCGAGACGCCCCAGGTGGTGTGCATCGCCCTGATCGTCGGCGGGGTGATCCTGCTGCTGCTGGATCGGATGGACAAGAAGCCCAGGTGGCTGGACGCCGAGGCCTATCCGATGCGCATCTATTTCCTGATCGGCCTGTTCCAGTGCCTGGCCATGATCCCCGGCGTGTCGCGGTCCGGCGCCACCATCGCCGGCGGCTTGCTGCTGAAAACAGACAAGCGGTCGGCGGCCGAGTTCAGCTTCTTTCTGGCCCTGCCCACCATGGGGGCAGCGGTGGCCTATGACCTGCTGAAGAACCACAAGACGCTGGATTTCAGCGACATCGGCCTGATCGCCGTGGGTTTCGTCGTGGCCTTCATCTCGGCCCTGGCGGTGGTGCGGTTCCTGCTGGATTTCGTATCCAAGCGGGGCTTCGGCGTCTTCGCCTGGTGGCGGATCGTGGTCGGCGTCGTTGGGTTGGCGCTGTTGCAGGCGGGGTTCTGAGATCATGACCACGCTATTGTATGGCCGTCCGCCGGTCGTTTTCGATCCGCCCGGCGACGCAATCCAAACCTCGCCCCTGATTCCGGACTCGGCTGCGCTGGAGGCGCAGGACCCTGGCTCGGCCGACAGCGTCACGATCTACGCCCCGCCCGGCGTGCTGGAGCGGCGCTATGTGCTGGCCCTGGCGCTGAAGGCGCTGAAGGTCGGCGGACGGCTGGATGTCATGGCGCCCAAGGACAAGGGCGGATCGCGCCTGGGCAAGGAGCTGAAGACGTTCGGCCTGGAGGTCGCCGAGACCGCCAAGGCGCACCATCGCCGCTGCATCGTCATTCGGCCCGAAACGGTCGAGGGGCTGGACGAGGCCATCGCCGCGGGCGGGCCGCAGATCGTGCCGGGACTGGAAGCCTGGTCCCAGCCCGGCGTATTCGCCTGGGACCGGATCGATCCGGGCTCGGCGCTGCTGGCCGAACATCTGCCGGCAATGAAGGGCGAGGGGGTCGATCTGGGCTGCGGCTATGGCGCGCTGTCGATCGTGGTGCTGCGCTCGACCGCCGTGACCAAGCTGAAGATGGTCGATCTGGATCGCCGCGCCATCCAGGCCGCTCGCCGCAATATCGACGACGACCGCGCCAAGGTGTGGTGGTCGGACGCCCGCATCCTGGAGGCCCAAGGCGACAAGGATTTCGTCGTCAGCAATCCGCCCTTCCACGACGGCGGCGCCGAGGACCGGCGGCTGGGTCAGGCCTTCATCCGCAAGGCGGCGGAGCTTCTGAAAAAGGGCGGCGTCGCCTGGGTCGTGGCCAACCGGCACCTGCCGTATGAGGCCGAGCTGAACGCGGCGTTCAAGCGGGTGCGGCTGGTCGCCGAGGCGGGCGGCTACAAGCTGTTCGAGGCGGTGAAGTGACCGCGCTCAAGCAGTTCGAAGGGCGGTAACGCATGAAGAAAGTCCCGACGTCGAGGGTCGATCGTCTGCTGGGCTCGATGGGCTATGGATCACGCGCCGAAATGGCGCGGATGGCCAAGGCGGGCGGCATCGTGCTGGACGGGGCGGACCTGACGGACGTGTCCAAACGCATCGCCGTGACGCCCGATCTGCCCACCCGAATGGAGATCGACGGCGAGCCGCTGGATCCGGTGCAGGGGTTGGTGATCCTGCTGAACAAGCCGCTGGGCATGACCTGTTCGCACAAGGAAGAAGGGGCGCTGGTCTATGACATCCTGCCGGGGCGCTGGCGGGCGCGCGATCCCGCCATCTCGACCATCGGACGGCTGGACAAGCAGACGACGGGTCTGCTGCTGCTGACCGACGACGGCGATCTTCTGCACCGGGTGATCAGTCCCAAGCGCCATGTGACAAAGGTTTATCGGGCGGGTCTGGCGCGGCCGTTGACCGGAACCGAAGGCGCGCTGTTCGCTTCGGGCGAGCTGGTGCTGGAGGGCGAGGACAAGCCGTTGGCGCCGGCGGTGCTGGACGTGGTGTCGCCGACCGAGGCCCTGCTGACGGTGACGGAAGGCCGCTATCATCAGGTGCGCCGGATGTTCGCCGCAGCCGGCAACCATGTCGAGACCCTGCATCGCGAACGGCTGGGCGGGCTGGTCCTACCCGCCGATCTGGCGCCCGGTCAGTGGCGCCTCGCGACGGCGGACGAGGTCGCCTCGATCTTCACGGCGCCCGAGAGCGTGGGTTGAGGCTCTTGACGCCTGCGGGATCGGACGCGCAGGTCGAGGGATGACCACCAAGATCAAGATCTGCGGAGTGACCACGCCCGACACGCTGGACGTCGCCCTGGAGGGCGGGACGGATTTCGTTGGGGCGGTGGTGTTCCCCAAAAGCCCGCGCCATCTGGATCCCCAAACCGCCGCCGCTTTGTTCGAGCGGGCGCGGGGGCGGGCCAAGATCGTGGCGGTGACGGTCGATCCCGACCACGCCCTGCTCCAACAGATCGCCCGGACGCTGAGGCCCGACTTCATCCAGTTGCACGGGTCTGAGACGGCGCAGCGGGCAGAACAGGTGCGGGCGCTTACGGGGGCGGGGGTGATCAAAGCCTTGCCCATCCGCCAGGCGGACGACTTCGCGGCCGCCGATGCGTGGGATGATCATGCCGATCATCTGATGTTCGACGCCAAGCCGCCGGAGGGGTCGGCGCTGCCCGGCGGGGTGGGGCACAGTTTCGACTGGACCCTGCTGTCCGGCCGCGCCTTTCGCCATCCGTGGTTCCTGGCGGGGGGGCTGAACCCGGATAATGTGGCCGAGGCGCTGAGGATCACGGGCGCGCCCATGGTCGATGTGTCCTCTGGCGTGGAAAGCGCGCCGGGTGTTAAGGACGCCGACCGGATCGCGGCCTTCATCCAAAACGCGCGCCGGTCGTAATTGCGACGCCTCTCCGCGTGAAAGTCGAAACCGTGAACGCCCAAACCTCCATTCAAGCCGCCGATTCCACCCAGCCGCTGTCGAACGCCTATGCCTGGCCGGACGCGCAGGGTCGCTTCGGTCCGTATGGCGGTCAGTTTGTGGCCGAGACCCTGATGCCGCTGATCCATGAGCTCGACGCGGCCTACAAGGCGGCCAAGGCGGACCCCAGTTTCCAGGCCGAGCTGGACGGTTATCTGGAGCATTACGTCGGTCGCGAGAGCCCGCTGTATTTCGCCGAACGCTTGACCGAACATTTCGGCGGGGCGAACATCTGGCTGAAGCGCGAGGACCTGAACCATACGGGCGCGCACAAGATCAACAACTGCATGGGCCAGATCCTGCTGGCCCGTCGCATGGGCAAGACGCGCATCATCGCCGAGACCGGCGCGGGGCAGCACGGCGTGGCCTCGGCGACCGTGTCGGCGCGGTTCGGCCTGCCCTGCACCGTCTATATGGGCGCGGTGGACGTGGAGCGGCAGCAGCCGAACGTGTTCCGCATGCGTCTGCTGGGTTCGGAAGTCTTCTCGGTCACGGCCGGCGCCGCGACGCTGAAGGACGCGATGAATGAGGCGATGCGCGACTGGGTCACCAATGTCTCGGACACCTATTACATCATCGGCACGGCGGCGGGTCCGCACCCCTATCCAGCCATGGTCCGCGATTTCCAGTCGGTGATCGGCAAGGAGATCAAGAGCCAGTCGATGGCCCGGATGGGCAAGCTGCCCGAAGCGGTGGTCGCCTGCATCGGCGGCGGGTCGAACGCCATCGGCGCCTTCCACCCCTTCATCGAGGACGAGGGCGTGCGGCTGATCGGCGTAGAAGCCGCCGGCCATGGTCTGGATACGCCGGATCACGCGGCCTCGCTGAAGGGCGGGCGATCTGGCGTGCTGCACGGCAACCGGACGTACTTGCTTCAGGACGAGGACGGCAACATCGTCGAGGGGCACTCGATCTCGGCCGGGCTGGACTATCCCGGCATCGGGCCGGAACACGCCTGGCTGCACGACATCGGCCGGGCCGAATATCGCTCGGCGACGGACAATGAGGCGCTGGAAGCCTTCCAGCTGTGCTCGAAGCTGGAAGGCATCATTCCGGCGCTGGAGCCCGCCCACGCCCTGGCGCGGACGGGCGAAGTGGCGCGCGAAGTCGGCAAGGGCGGCGACGTCGTTTTGCTGATGTCGGGGCGCGGCGACAAGGACATCTTCCAGGTCGCCAAACATCTGGGAGTGAACCTGTGATCCGTACCCTTCTTGCGGCGACCGCCGTCCTGAGCCTGTCCGCCGCCGTTGCGCAGGCCCAGACTTCTAGCCGGACGCCGGCCTCCGTCGCGCCGCAGTCGGCGCAGCAGGGCGGTCCGGCCGACGTCGGGCTGCTGCCCGGCGCCGAGTTGTCACCCGATTGCGGGGGACTGAACAATCTGACGGGACGGGCCTGGTGCGTGACCGCACAGCTGGGCCAGATCGGCGCCCTGGCCGACGCCTATATCGCCGATCTGGAAACCAAGAACTGGCTGGCCGCCGGCGGCGACGACAACCGCGTCGTCTTCATCAAGCGCCGCGAGGCCGGCGGCTGCGACGGCATGCAGATGGTCGCCTTCTACGACACCACCAAGACCGCCGTCGCCGAACTGCCCGGCTATCTGGGCTTCGCCACCATTCCGGGCGACGTGTGCGCCGCTGCTGCGGCCGCGACACCGCCTGCCGCCGCCGGATCGCCGCAACAATGACCACCGCCCGTATCGATGCGCGCTTCAAGGCGCTGAAGGCCGAGGGCCGTGCGGCCTTCATTCCCTATGTGATGGGCGGCGATCCGTCGCGTGAAGAGGCGTTGGCGATCCTGAACGGCCTGCCGGCTGCGGGCGCCGACATCATCGAACTGGGCTTTCCGTTCAGCGATCCGATGGCCGAGGGGCCGCCGATCCAGAGGGCGGCGATCCGGGGCATGGCGGCGGGTTTCGGCCTTCGCTCGACGATGGATCTGGCCAGGGAATTCCGTCAGGGCGACGACGCCACGCCCATCGTGCTGATGGGTTATCTGAACCCGATCGAGAGCCTGGGCTATGACGCCTTCGCCGCCTATGCCGCCGACTGCGGCATCGACGGTCTGATCGTGGTGGACTGCCCGCCGGAAGAGGCCGGGCCGCTGATCGAGGCGCTGGACAAGGTTTCGATCTCGCTGATCCGCCTGGCGACGCCGACCTCGGACGACGAGCGGCTGAAGATCGTGGTCCAGGGCACCTCGGGCTTCGTCTATTACGTCGCCGTCGCGGGTGTGACGGGCGTCAAGGAAGCGAACGCCGACGTGGTGGCGCCGGCCGTCGAGCGAGTGCGCAAGGCCTCGGGCCTGCCGGTCGCGGTCGGCTTCGGGGTCAAGACGCCGGAACGGGCCGCCGAGATCGCCCGCGTCGCCGATGCGGTGGTCGTGGGCTCGGCCCTGGTGGACGAGGTGGCGGCGGCGCTGGAGGCGAACGCACCCGTCGCGCCGCGCGTTCTGGCTCGGGTGAAGACGCTGGGCGATGCGGTTCGATCCGTCGCCGCTAGTGCTTCCGTGGCGGAAACCGTCTAAGAGCGCGCGGATGAACGACAAGACCAAGCCTCAGGAAAAGCGCGGCGGCTGGCTGAGCCGCTTTGCGCCCGGCGTGCGCAAGATCGTGTCGCGGCGCGACACCCCGGACAATCTCTGGGTCAAGGATCCCGACAGCGGCGAGATGCTGTATCGCTCGGACCTGGAGGCCGCCCTTTGGGTGACGCCGTCGGGCCGGCATATGCGCATCGACGCGCCGACGCGCTTGAAGGCCACCTTCGACGGGGGTGTCTTCCAGTCCATCGACACGCCGGACGTGCCGGAAGATCCTCTGAAATTCTCGGACGGCAAATCCTACAAGGATCGCCTGAACGCCGCGCGCAAGGCCGCGGGCCGAAAGGACACCATGGCCATCGGCTATGGTTCGGTCGGCGGTCAGGACGCGGTCGTGATCGTTCAGGACTTCACCTTCATGGGCGGGTCGCTGGGCATGGCGGCGGGCGAAGCCTTCATCAAGGCGGCGCGCGAAGCGGTGAGCCGCAAGGTTCCGCTGGTCTGTTTCACCGCCGCCGGCGGCGCGCGGATGCAGGAGGGCGCCCTGTCGCTGATGCAGATGGCGCGCACCACCTTGGCCATCGAAGAGCTGAAGGACGCCAGACTGCCTTACGCCGTGGTCCTGACGGATCCGACGACGGGCGGGGTGACGGCCTCCTACGCCATGCTGGGCGATGTGCATCTGGCCGAGCCCGGCGCCCTGATCGGCTTCGCTGGACCGCGCGTGATCGAGGCGACCATCCGCGAGAAACTGCCGCCCGGCTTCCAGCGCGCCGAATATCTGCAGGACAAGGGCATGGTGGACCGGGTCGTGACCCGCGCCGACCTGCCGCGCACCTTGGGTCAAATCCTGTCCATGCTGATGGGCGGCACGCGCGCCGCCGCCTGAGACCGTCTGAAGGGCCAGTCGATCGCGGTCGAGGCCCACAGGCACCACCAGACGATGACCGGCTGAAACAGCAGGCGCGGGCCGTGATAGGCCCAATCTAGCCCTGCGCCCGACGTCATAAAGTTCACGGCATGCTGGATGTTGGCCGGATAGACGCAGACGGCGTAGGCGGCCAGCGCCCAGCCTGCGGCGACGCGCAGGCGCGGGATCATCAGACCCGCCGCGCCCAGCAGTTCGGCGATCCCTGTCAGGGCCACGACCAGGGCCGGCTGCGGAACCCACGCCGGCGTGATCCGCACGAAAGGGCCGGGGACCATCAGATGCAGCACGCCGGCGCCCAGGAAGACGGCCGCGAGGACGAGGCGCGCCGCGGTTCTGATCTGCGGCCTGGAAGTCATGTCGCGGTTCTCGAAATCAGGAGGTAAAGGAGGCGGATGGATCCCGTCTCCGAACGATTACGCGCGCGCCACCCCCAGCGGATCGACCTTTCGTTGGAAAGAATGCGCGTGCTGTGCGCGGCCCTTGGCGATCCGCAGCACAAGCTGCCGCCGGTGATCCATGTGGCGGGCACCAACGGCAAGGGATCGACCGTAGCGCTGATCCGCGCCATCGCCGAGGCGGCGGGGTTGAAGGTGCACGCCTACACCTCGCCCCATCTGGTGCGGTTTAATGAACGGATCCGGCTGGCCGGAACGCTGATCGAGGACGACCATCTGAACGCGATCCTGGACCGGATCGAGGCGGTCATGGCCGAGACGGACAGCGAGGCCACGGTGTTCGAAAGCACCACCGCCGCCGCCTTCCTGGCCATGTCCGAGACGCCCGCCGATCTGGCCATCATCGAAGTGGGTCTGGGCGGGGTGCTGGACGCCACAAACGTCATCGAACGGCCGCTGCTCAGCGTCATCGCGCCGGTCGATTACGACCATGCGGAGTTCCTGGGCACGGATCTGGCCGCCATCGCCTCGGAAAAGGCAGGGGTGCTGAAGGCTGGAGCGCCGGCCGTGATCGCGCGCCAGAAGGAAGAAGCGATGGCCGCCATCGAACGACGGGCGACGGACGTCCATGCGCGGCTGACCGTTCTGGGCGTGGACTTCGACGCCTGGGCCGAGCGGGGCGGTCTGGCGTTCCAGACGGCCGAACTGTTCATGGACCTGCCGGCGCCGGCCCTGGCAGGCGCGCACCAGATCGACAATGCGGCCCTGGCCGTGGCGGCGGCGGTCGAACTGGACCTGCCCGAGGCCGCGATCGCCGAAGGGCTGAAACGCGTGCGCTGGCCCGCACGGCTGCAACGGATTTCGGGCGGCCCCTATGGCGCTGCGGCCAAGGCGGCGGAGGCGGAGCTATGGCTGGACGGGGGGCACAATCCCCATGCGGCGCGGGCGCTGGCGGCGTTTCTGGCCGAGCGTCAGGCGCGGGCGCCGCGTCCCCTGGCGCTGATCTGCGGAATGCTGTCAAACAAGGACGCGGGCGGGTTCTTCGCCGCGCTGAAGGACAGCCACGCCACCGTCTTCACCGTCGGCTTCGACGGGGCCGCAGCCGAGCCGACGGCGCTGGCGGCCGTGGCGCGCGGGCATGGGCTGGCGGCGACCCCGGCGGGTTCGGTTTCCGAGGCGCTGGACCTGGCGCTGCGCCTGGGAGCGGGCCGGGTCGCCATCTGCGGCTCGTTGTATCTGGCCGGCGAGGTCCTGGGCGCCAGCGAGGAGACCTGGCCGATCTAGCGCGTCATCCAGGGCTTGGACTTGCCGGCGGCGATGCGGGCGGCCTGTTCGCGCTGGAAGCGACCGCCGCGCGGCAGCTTGGCGCGCGCATCCAGCTTGGCGGTCTTCAGGCGCAGAGCCTTCTGGACCGGGGTCTCGCCGGGGATGTCGTCAGCCGGGTTCGGGGTGTCTTCGTCGCTCATGGCGCCATCCTAGCATGAAAAACGCCCGCCGGTCGGACCGGCGGGCGTTTGATCTGACAGGGTCGAAAAGGCTCAGGCCTTGACGCCGGCCTCGGCCAGCCATTCGACGATCTTGCCCTTGGGCATGGCGCCGACCTTCATCGAAGCCATCTGGCCGTCCTTGAACAGCATCAGGGTCGGAATGCCCTTCACGCCCAGCTTGGACGGGGTAATGGGGCTGTCGTCGATGTTGATCTTGGCCACGGTGACCTGACCGCCCAGTTCGTCGGCGATCTGTTCCAACGCCGGGCCGATCTGTTTGCAGGGGCCGCACCATTCGGCCCAGAAATCGACCAGGACCGGGGTCGAGGATTTCAGGACGTCGGCGTCAAAGCTTTCGTCGGTGACTTTCACTGTCGCCATGAATGGCTCCTTGGGCGCTATCGCTCGGCGCGCGGCGCCTCGCTGCTTGAGCGCAGGTTGATGTTGGCCGGAGCGTCCGGGTTCGGTCGCAGATGTGGGAGCGAATCGCGGGCAATTCAACTGCCCGCGAGCGCCGCCGCCAGCAGGGTTTCGGGAATGGGCATCAGCTTGGGCCCGTCGGTCCAGACCAGGGCGGCCTCGACCGGGCGATCGGGATAGAGGCGCTTCAGCACGGCGACATAGACGGCGGCCTGCAGCACATAGGCGGGATCGACCGCCTCGACGGCGTCTGGCGCAGGGCGGTTGGTCTTGTAATCGACGACCAGAACCCGTTCCGGCGTGACCACCAGCCGATCGATGCGGCCGTTGATGGCGACGCCGGGCGGCAGGTCGGGCGCGGACCCCGTCAGGGCGACTTCGGCGCGGGAGCCGGGACCGAAGACGGGGGCAAAGCGGGCGTCGTCCAGCACGGAGAAGGCGGCGGCGATCATCTCGGCGCGCTGGGCCTCGTCCAGATCGGTCTCGCGGGCCAGCAGGCGTCGGGCGGCGTCGGGGCGGTCGGCGGGCGCGATCTCGGGCAAGCGTTCCAGCAGCCGGTGGATCAGGTCGCCGCGCCGGAACCGGCCCAGCGCGGCGCCGCCGGCCGCGCTGCGGGCGAGGGGCGAGGGGGCGGGTATGCGGACCTGGCCCTCCATCCGCGACGGCGAGGCGAAGCGGGCGGCGGCGTCGGCCGGCGGCGGCGAGGCGGCCCAGGCGGGCAGGGCGGAGACGGGCTGCACTTCATCGGCGGCGACCGGGCGACGCTCGGGGTCGACGCCATAGCGACGCACGCCGTTCTCGACCTCGCGCACCTGATCGCCCAGGCGGTCGAAGGTTTCCTCAAGGATCGACCACCAGCTGCCGGCCTCGGCGCCCCGGCTGGAGGCGCGGCCCATGACGATGACGCGGTCGCGCGCGCGGGTCAGGGCGACATAGAGCAGGCGCAGGGTCTCGTCGTCGGTGCGGGCCTGGCGCGCGGCGCGGGCGTCGGCCGAGGCCGGGCAGTCGTCCTTCGCCGAGCCGGGCGCCATCAGCCAGGCCTCCCCTTCGCCCTCCGGCGTGACCGCAGGCATCAGGGACGGACCTTGCGCCTTCGCCTTCATGGTGGTGTCGGGCAGGATGACGATGGGCGCCTCCAGACCCTTGGCGCCGTGGACGGTCATGACGCGGACCTCGCCGCGGGCGCCCTCCAGTTCGCGCTTCACCTCGACGTCGGCGGCCTCCAGCTGCGCCAGACAGGTTTCCAGATCGATCGCGCCACGATTTTCAGCGGCCAGAGCCTGGTTCAGGGTCTCGTCTATGGCTTCTTCGGCCTCGCGCCCCAGCCGGGCCAGGATGCGGGCGCGGCCCGACCGCCCCGTATCGTCCACCCGGTTCAGGGCCTGAGAGAAGAAGGCGAAGGGATCGCCGTCGCGCGCGTCGATGGCGGCCTGCAACGCATCACGGGCGCGGGCCCATTCAGGGCGTTCGTGCGCCCGGTCGCGCAGGTCGCGCCACAGCTGGCCGGCCTTGCGGTTCTCGCGCCCGGCCAGCGCATACAGGCCGTCCTCGTCCACATCGCACAGCGGGCTGCGCAGCACCTCGGCCAGGGACAGGTCGTCGTCGGGGAAGAGGGCGAAACGTGCCAGCGAGATCAGGTCGTCGAAAACGATATGGCTGGACAGCTTCAGCCGGTCCGCGCCGGCGACGGGCAGCCCTTCGGTCTTCAGCGCCCTGATGATCTCCTCGAACGTCGCGTCGCGGCGGCGGACCAGGACGATGTAGTCGCCATAGCCGGCTGGGCGCAGGTCGCGGGTGCTGCGATCGAAGACGGCGACGCCGCTTTCGACCTGGCGGCGGATCTCGCGGGCCAGGTCGCGGGCCAGGCGTTTCCTGGCGCTGCCGGCGCCTTCCTGATCGACCGGATCGTCCCAGGCGTCGGTTTCGGGCGCGGGCTCGTCGAGGAACAGGGGCCACAGGTCGATTGCGCCGTGCTGTCCGATGCGGGCGGGCAGGTGTCGAGCGATATCGCCCTGCGGGCCGGTCAGGGCGCGAGTGCGGTCGGGGTCGGCGAAGACGGCGTCGACGAAGGCCAGCACCTCTTCGGTCGAACGGTAGGAGGTGTTCAGTTCCGGCCCGGCGAACGGTTCGCCGGCGCCCTCGGCCAGAGCGAGGAAGGCGCCGCGTTCCTGGCGCAGCCGTTCGGGTCGCGCGCCCTGGAAGGAATAGATCGACTGTTTCTCGTCGCCGACGGCGAAGACGGTGCGGCCGGACTTTTCGCCGGAGTAGAACTCGCCGGTCAGGGCGCGCACGATGGCCCATTGTTCGGGGGCGGTATCCTGGGCCTCGTCGATCAGAACATGATCGACCCCGCCGTCCAGCTTGTACAGCACCCAGGCGGCGGCGCCGCTTTGGGTCAGCAGGGCGGCGGCGCGCGCGACTAGGTCGGGGAAGTCCAGCGCCCCGCGCTGGGCCTTGGCCGCTTCGTAAAAGGCGGCGTGGGCGCGGGCCAGGGTCAGGACCTTGACCGTATCGTCGGCGACCTTGGCCTTGCGCAAGGCCTCGCGCGTGGCGAGGAATTTGGTCTGGAGGTCCAGCAGCCAGCCGACCGCCCCCTGCGGCCCCGACTTTGTGCCCATGCTCTTTCGCGGTTCGCCCGCCTGGGTGCAGAAGACCCCGGCAAGGGCTGCGAACCCGGCGTAGGGCGGGGCGGCGACGCTCATGGCGTCGGCGATCTTCTTGTCATTGGCCGAGCCGGTTTCCATGGCCTCGGCCATGCGGTTCCACTCGCCGGGATCGATGAAGGCGACGAAGTCGCGCTCCAGATCCTCCGGGCTACGGTCACGCTCGGCGCCGGTTAGGGCCCAGGGATCGGGCGCAGTCCCGGCCTCGGCCCGGTCGATATAGTCCAGCAGATCGGCGCGTCTGGCCTCGATCATCGACAGCAGGGCCTGGAACCGCGGCCAGTCCAGCTCGACGGCGAAATGGCTGTAGGCCTGGCCGATGGGGCCGTCCGGATCGGCGACGGCGGCGCGGGCCAGATCTTCGCGCGCGGCATGGCTGAGCGCGGTCGCGGCCTGGTCTTCCAGCACGGTGAAGCGGGGCGAGACCCCAGCCTCCAGCGGGAACCGGCGCAGCAGTTTTTCGCAGAAGGCGTGGATGGTCTGAATCTTCAGTCCGCCGGGCGTTTCCAGCGCGCGGGCGAACAGCTTGCGCGCGCGGGAAAGGGCTTGGCCGTCGAGAGTTTTTGGGTCGCCGTCGTCCAGTTTCGCGACCTTTTTGGACAGCTCTTCGTCGTCCAGCACGGCCCAGCCGCCCAGTTGGTCGAACAGCCGGGCCTGCATCTCGGCGGCGGCGGCCTTGGTGTAGGTGACGCACAGGATGGCGCCGGGATCGACCTGATCCAGCAGCAGTCGCGCCACCCGGTTGACCAGGGTGGTGGTCTTGCCCGAACCGGCGTTGGCGGTGACGAAGACGGTCAGGCGCGGGTCGGCGGCGACGATCTGGGGGGCGATGCTCATTCTTCGTCCCCGTCGCCGATCACCGACCATTCCCAGACGCGGGCCAGATGATCGTAGTTGCCGCCCTGATTGCCCATGAACTGGGGCGCGGCCCAGGAAACGTAAGGCGTGTTCTCGTCGTCGAAACGCGCGACCCGGCGCTTCAGACCTTCCAGCGCCGCCTGGGCCAGGTCGGCGGCCTCGAGGCCCGAGGCGCGGGTGACGACTTCGCCCGCCATCTTGCGCCCCACCACGCGGACATAGGTCAGTTCGTCGGGCGTGACCGGACCGTTGGTGTCCTTGAACCCCCCGTCGGTCAGGATGGCGGCGGTCAGGGTCAGCTGCGGCGCGAAGCCGGACTTGACCTGTTTGGCGGACGGCGCCGCCCCGGTCTTGAAGTCCAGGACCGCCGCGCCGTCCGATGCCAGTTCGATGCGGTCGGCGAAGGCCTTGACGGTGAAGGGGCCGGCCGGGGCGTCGAAGGTCATCGTCCCCTGCTGTTCCACCAGGATGTCGACGCCGCGCGCCCGACGTCGACGCTCGAACTCGGTCAGCCAGCGGGCGCAGTTGCGGGCCAGCGGCGCCTCGCGCGCCATGGCCGCGTCCTCGAACCCGCGCGCGCCCAGTTCGCGCAGCAGATGGTCGTGCAGGATGGCCTCGCAGTCGTCAGGCAGGGCGTTCGGCCAGTCCAGCGTCAGCCGTTCGATGGCGGCGTGGACGGCGTTGCCGCGAGCCAGCGCTTCGGCGGACGCGCCGGGCCGCTTCATCGCCTCCAGCCCCAGCACCCACAGGGCGTAGATGGCGTAGGGATCGCGCACCCAGCGTTCGATGCGGGTGACATACAGGCTGCGCGGACGGCGATGCACCGGCGGGCGCGGCTCCGGTCGTTTGGCGAACCGGGGCGGGCCGGGCGGGGGCGCGTCCAGGGCGCGGGCCCAGTCCAGCACGATCGTGGGACGCGGCAAGGCCACGCCGGCCCCGCGCGTCAGCATCTCCAGCCGCCACAGCCAGCGCGAGCGGACGGCGGGCTGGCCGCCGCGCCGCTCGCTGTGGATCAGGATGACCTCGTCGGCGCATGCGGCCTGGACGAAATCCTGCGCCGTCTGGCCCAGGCGACGTTCGGGCGGCGGCAGACCCAGCGCCTTTCGCATCGGGCGCGACAGAAAGGGGTCGGTCGGCGCCGCCTGGGGCCAGACGCCTTCCTCCAGCCCGGCCAGGATCATCCGGTCCGCCCTGACCAAGCGCGCCTCGATGGCCCCCAGAATGCGCAGCGACGGATGGGTCGCCCCGCCGGTCCGCACGACGTTTTCCTTAACCACGGACGTGACCAGTTCGGCCAGTTCCGCGCGGCGGATACGACCGAGCGACGCCCCGCCCTCGATCAGGCCGGACAACAGGGCGGCGGCGGCCTCGCCGTCGGGACCGGCCCAGGCGTTCTGGCCGGCCAGGGTTTCGATCAGCCGGGTCAGGACCGAGGCGGCGACGTTCAGATCCGCGCCGGGCGTGAAGGCGGCAGTCGCGGTCTCGATGGCGGCCTGAAGCTGATCGACCAGGCGGGTCGCGGCCGACAGCCGGGCCTGTTTCCACTCGGGCGGGGCCTTGCCGCGCCGGTCGGGCTGAACCGCCTCCAGCAGGCGGCGATGGATGGCGGCGAAGTCGCGCGGGCGGGGGCCGCGCAGGGCGTGTTCTTCCAGCGCGGCGACGGCTGCCGCTTGAGAGGCGTCGCCCAGGTCGAACCGGACCAGCGGATGTTTGACCACAGCGAGCAGCAGATGCGGCTGGACCGGATCGGCGATCCAGCGCGCACACAGATCGACCAGGGCGCCGGCGGGCAGGCGCGACAGGGGGGCGCCGGCGGACGAATCTGAGATGACGCCCCAGCGTTCCAACCGGGCGGCGACGCGGCGACCCAGGGCCTGATCCGGCGTGACCAGGGCGCAGGTCTTGCCGGGTGTCTCCAGCGTCTCGCGCATCATCAGGGCGATGGCGGCGGCGGCCTCTTCCTCGGCGCGCACGCTCAGCAGTGACAGGCCCTGCAGCCCTTCGGCGATGGGGTCGCGCGCCTCACTGCGCGCGGCGGCCGCCGAGCGGATGTCGCGGATGGCGCGGCGCCAGTCATCGGTGGCCTCGGCGGGGCGCAGGGCCTCGTTGACGAGCCGCTGGCGCGCCAGTCCGCGCGCCTCGACGGCCGGGGAGACGGCGGGCCGGAACCAGGGGCGGACGCTCTCGCGCGCGATCTCGCAGCGGTCCAGCAGCCGCTTCATCGCGCTTTGCGGATGTTGTTCGTCCAGCCGGTCCCAGACGCCGGCGTCCAGATCCAGGTCGAGGCCGGGCAGGACGACGCAGCCCAGCGGCGCCCGCGCCACGGCCTTCAGCACGTCGCCGGCGGCGGGAACCGTGCCGGTCGAACCGGCGGCGATGACGGGCTGGCGCGGCGGCTCGCGGTCCCACAACTCAGCGAGGCGGCGCAGCAGGGTCGCGCGGCGCCAGGCCGGATCGACCAGACCCAGCTCGGCCAGACGCTTCGGCCAGGCCTCGACCGCCAGACCCAGGAACTCGGCCGACTGTTCCCAGTGTTCGGCCATTTCGCCGTCGACCAGGGTCGCGATCCGCTCGGGGTTCTGAATCTCTTCCAGTTGACAGGAATTGAGGAAGCCGCCCAGCGCATCGGCCAGATCCAGCGCGCGCATCGGGCTCAGGGACGCATCGAACTGTTCGACGATCATCCGCGCCATCTCGAAACGGCGCGTCAGGGCGGGGATGGCGGGCGGCAGGTCCAGACCCAGGGCTCCGGGCGTGAAGGGCGGCTCGTCTTCCTCCAGATCACCCAGCGGCCGCACCTGGGGCAGCAGGATGGGGCGACCCTGCGACAGCTTGGACAGGGCGCCGGTGAACGCGCGCGCGGCCCTGCGGTTGGGCAACAGGATGGTGGCGTCCGACAGGGTTTCGGGCGGCAGATCGCCCAGCCAGGCCAGCACCCCGGCGGACAGGTCCTCAAGGAACGGCCGGTGCGCAGGGATGGCGTACCAGCGCGGCGTGTCGCCAAAGAAGGGATCGAAGGCGCTCACGCGTCTCCCGCCAGTTTCGCCTCGGCGTCATCGCGCGCCTGCGGGTCGCCGACGTGCATCCAGTCGCCGTCCAGGACGCAGCCGAACAGACGGCCCTCGGCGGCGGACTTGCGCCAAAGGGGGCTGAGGGAGAAGGGCCCGTCGGGGCCGTGATCGGCATAGCCGGGCCGGGTGATGTGGACGCCCATATAGGCGAACGGCGCGGAGGGGGCGTCGCCACGGAACGTCAGCGTCCCGTCGTCGGCCATGAAGAAATCGCCGTCGCCCTCAAAGCCGATGGAGCCTTCGCGGCGGGCCAGCAGCAGGGCGGCGTCCATTGTCTCGGGATTCCACAGGCGGACGATGTCGGCAAGCGCATCGCCGTGATCGATCCAGACGCTGTCGATATTGGCGACGAAGACGGGATCGTCGCCCAGCAGGGCGCGGGCCTTCTTCAGCCCGCCGCCGGTCTCCAGCAGTTCGGCGCGTTCGTCGGAAATGACGATCTGCGGCCGGCGTCCGCGCGCGGTCAGATGGCCTTCCAGCCGGTCGGCGAACCAGTGGACGTTGACCACCGCCTTCTCGACCCCGGCCTCGGCCAGCCGGTCCAGCACATGGTCGATCAGGGCGCGGCCCTGCACCTCGACCAGGGCCTTGGGCCGGTCGTCGGTCAGGGGGCGCATTCGGGTGCCCAGGCCGGCGGCGAGCACCATTGCGGTCTTGGGAGCCGTCTTGGGGGCGGTCATGCGCGCACCTCGGCAGGGACGTGGCGGTCGAACCAGCGGGCGACGGGCGCCAGGGCCGGCTGGTTCAGATTGGCGTTCAGGTGCCGCCACATGCGCGGCAGGAACTGGCGGTAACGGGGCTTGCCGTCGCGTGCGATCAACCGGGCGAAGATGCCGATGATGCGCGTCTCGTTCAGCGCCGCCAGACCCGCATAGTCGGCCATGAAGGCCGCGCGATCCACGCTGGGACGCAGGTCGAAATAATGATCCAGCGCTTGCGCTTCCAGCGTGGGGGAGACGTCGCGGCGGGCATCTTGCAACAGCGAGTGCAGGTCCCAGCTCGGGTGGGCGCGCACGGCGTCCTGGAAGTCGATCATGCCGACGCGGGCGGCGCCGTCGCGCTGGGGCAGCCAGATCAGGTTTTCCGCGTGATAGTCGCGGTGGGCCATGACCGACGCCCCGGCCGCGCCCGAGGCGACGATCGGCGCCCAGGCGGTGCGCCAGTCGGCGATGGCGGCGGCGTCGAAGCGGACCCGATCGTCGAGCTTCGGCAACCATTCGACGAACAGATCGGCCCCGCCTTGAAGCGCCGTCTCGTCATACGTCAGCAGCGGCCAGTCGCCGCCGGGGCCGTGCAGGGTCTCGGGCGGCGTCCCGGCGTCGTGCAGAACGGCCAGGGCCTCGATGGCGGCCAGATAAAGCGGCGTCTCGTCGGCGCCGTCCGCGATCACGCGGGCGAACAGGTCGTCGCCGAAATCCTCAAGCACGGCCAGGCCGTTGGCGGCGTCCAGGGCCGGGATCTCAGGGGCGGACAGGCCAAGGGACTTCAGATGGGCGGCGACGGCGGCGAAGGCCTCGATCCGGCCGGCGGACAGGCGGGCGACGGCGTTCCAGCCGGCGGCGTGACGCTGCTCGGGCGTCCAGCGCGGATCGCACGGCCGGCTTTCGGCGGCGGGCGCCTGATCCATCAGCATCAGGGTTGGGCCGGTCGTCGGCGTCAGCCGCTCATACCGCCGCGTCGAGGCGTCGCCGGGCAGGGGGGCGCGCACGGCGTCGGCCAGGCCGGCGGCCTTCAGGAAGTCGAGACGGAGGGTTTCGCGGTCAGACATGCAGATCCTTCAGCCCCGTCTCCCATCGGCCTACGCCGGAAACGGTCGCAAGCCTTCCTTGCAGAGCCCTATCGACGGGCTCGCGGAGCCCGTCTGCTTGAGGGCGTTCCGAGGCCGCGTCGAGCGTGATCTCGGACAGATGAATGATGAGCTGGTCCGGCCCCAGAAACCGGCCGGGATCGTCGCCAAGACGCTCGGGCCATTCGATGACGGCGCATCCCTCGTCCAGCGCCTCGTCCAAGCCGATCTCGAACGCCTCTTCCGGCCGGGTCAGGCGATAGAGGTCGAAATGGGCGACGGGCGGGTCGCTTTCGTAGAACTGAACCAGGGTGAAGGTCGGGCTGGGCACGTCCTCGTCCGGCGTGGTCAGGGCGCGGATCAGGCCGCGCGCCAGGGTCGACTTGCCCATGCCCAGCGGACCGTAGAGCAGCAGACTGTCGCCCGCCGCCAGCAGGGGGGCGATGGCCTGGCCCAGGGCGGTGGTGGCCTCGGCGTCGGGCAGTTCGATCTTCATGGGAACACCGCGTCACGATCGGCGGCCAGGGTGCGTTCGGTGAAGGTTTTCAGCGCCTCGGTGGCCTTGGCCGCGTCCACGTCCAGCCGCTCGGACGGAATGGGCAAGCCGACATCGACGCCGAACGGCTTGCCTTCCTTGTTCAGCAACTCGTGGAACAGGGTCACGTCGCGCAGCTCCTGCGAGACCTTGTCGAACAGGTGAAACAGCCGGCTGTACGGGCCGGTGACGTGAATGGGTACGACCGGCGCGTCATACTTGCGCGCCATCGAGGCGGCGGTCGGGGCCCATTCGGGATCGGTCAGGACGCCGTTCTTCTCGCGCGCCAGACGGCCGGCGGGGAACATGACGACGCAGCGTTCGGCCTCGAACGCTTCCTTGGCGGCGTTCAGGGTGGCGCGGGTCTTCTCGCGGGTGCGTTTGTCGTGGACCCATTCGACGGGGATGATGGTCTCGTTCAGCCGGGGCGAGACGCGGATGGCGTCGGCGTTGGCGAAAAAGATCATGTCTGTGCGTCGTTGTTTGATCGCGTCGAACACGGCGACCCCGTCGGCGATGCCGGTGGGGTGGTTGCAGACGACGACGCAGCGGCCGGTCGCCGGCAGACGGTCCAGGTTTGTCGTCGTCACCTTCAGCCTCAGCAGGTCCGAGACGTAATCGAAGGTCTCGGTCCCCGACAGGTCGCGGATGGCGTCGGCCATTCGCACCGCCGCCCCATAGCCCAGCACGCCGTAAAGCGCCGGCCGCACGACCGGCCACAACGGCGAGGCGGTCAGGCGCGGCGCGCGTTCGGCGATCAGCACATCGACGATGTGGGGCTGACGGCGGGCAGGAAGGGTGGCGGCGGTCATGAAAGATCGCTTGTCGCCGGTTCGGTCGGAGGGGGCAAGATGCGCGGCGTCCTAGACGCTTGGCGATCGGGCGGGCGGCCCCTATCACTGGAGAAAAGCTGTGGGGAATGAAGACATGACGCGTTCACGCTGGATGGCGGCGGTCGCCTTTGGAAGCCTGATCCTGGCCGCGGCGCCCAGCCTGGCGCAGCAGGCCTCGTCCGCGCCGGCCGCCGCCCCCGCCGCCCAAGCGCCCGCATCGCGCGGCCTGTCGCTGAAAGATCTGGCGATGATGGAGCGGGTCAGCGAGCCGCGCGTCTCGCCGGACGGCCGCCAAATCCTCTACGCCGTGCGCACCACCGACTGGGACGGCAACAAGGGCGTCAACGGCCTGTGGCTGGCGGACGTGTCGGGCGGCGAGCCGCGTCGGCTGGCGATTTCCGAAGGCGGCGCCTCGGGCGCGCGCTGGGCGCCGGACGGCGGTGCGATCTATTTCCTGTCGTCGCGGGGCGGATCGAACCAGGTCTGGCGCACGGATGCGGCCGGCATGGCGGCGGCCCAGGTGACGACCCTGCCTTTCGACGTGTCGGGCTTCCGCATCGCGCCGGACGGCAAGTCGTTGGTCCTGGCCGTCTCGGTCTTCGTCGATTGCGACACCCTGGCCTGCACCAAGACCCGGCTGGACGCCCGAGGCAAGTCGACGCTCCAGACCTATGACCGTCTGCCGCTGCGCGACTTCGACCACTGGGTCGATACGCGCCGCACCCATCTGTTCGTCCAGCCGCTGAACGGGTCGGGTTTGAGTGGCGGCGAACCGCGCGATCTGATGGCGGGCCTGGATGCCGATGTCTCGGCCGGCGATTCCAGCTTCGACATTTCTCCGGACGGCCGGACCCTGGTCTACGGAACCCAGACGCAAGGGGCGGGCGAGGCCTTCACCAGCAACAGCGACGTCTTCCGCGTCAGCCTCGACGGCGGCGCGCCGGTCAATCTGACGGAAGGCAACAAGGGATCGGACGGCAATCCGGTCTTCTCTTCGAACGGTCGCCAGCTGGCCTGGCTGTCGGCGCCGCGCGAAAACGTCGGCGGGGATCAGGCGGCGGTCTGGGTGGCTGACGCCGACGGCTCCGGCGCGAGGAAGCTGACCGACTGGGATCGCGGCGCGGGCGGCCTGCAATGGCGCACCGACGGCCGGTCGCTGCTGGTCTCGGCGGCGGACGAGGGCCAGAACCGGCTGTTCTCGGTCGACGCCCGCACCGGCCGGATTACGCCCCTGACCGGCAACGGCACGGTCGGCGCCTATGAGGAGAAGGCCGGGGTCCTGGCCTACGCCCACGAAAGCTTCGTCGCCCCGACCCAGATCTTTGTTCAGACGCGCGGCGAACCCCGCCAGATCAGCCGCCAGAACGCCGAGGTGCTGGCGCAGCTGGACCTGCCGAAAGGCGAGGCCTTCACCTTCGCCGGTTGGAACAATGAGCCGGTGCAGGGCTGGGTGTTCAAGCCGGCGGGCGCGGTCGAGGGGCGGCGCTATCCGGCGGTCTATCTGATCCACGGCGGCCCGAAATCGCCCTGGACCGAGAACTGGTCCTACCGCTGGAACCCGCAGGTCTATACGGCGGCGGGCTATGCGGTGGTGATGGTCAACTTCCACGGCTCGCCCGGTTACGGCCAGGCCTTCACCGACGCGATCAACGATCACTGGGGCGACCGGCCGCTGGAGGATCTGCAGAAGGGCTGGGCGGCGGCGCTGTCGAACAATCCGTGGATCGACGGCGACCGGGCCTGTGCGCTGGGCGCCTCCTACGGCGGCTATATGGTCAATATGATCGCCGGCAAGTGGAACGGGCCGTGGCGCTGCCTGGTCAACCACGCCGGGGTGTTCGACGTTCCGCAGCTGATGAACGCCATGGATATCGGCAACTTCATCTGGGAGTTCGGCGGACCGAGCTGGGAGCGCAAGGCCGTCTATGACGCCTTCAACCCTGAGACCTACGCCGGCGACTGGAACAAGCCGATGCTGGTGCTGCATGGCTCCAAGGACTTCCGCGTGCCGATGGAGCAGGGGCTGGCGACCTTCTCGGCGCTTCAGCGTCAGGGCGTGCCCAGCCGCTTCGTCCATGTGCCGGACGAGAACCACTGGGTGCTGAAGCCCCGCACCTGGGTCGACTGGCAGCAGGAAATCCTGGATTGGGTGGGCCGCTATACGGCGCCGGCGGGCTGAGCGACCCATTGACGCGCCTTGGCAGGGTGCTACGCCTCGCGGCCAGAAAGCTTCGCGAGGAAGATCTTGATGCGTCACCGTTCCCTTCTGTCCGCCGCCTGCGCGGCTGTTGCGCTGATGAGCGCCGCGCCGACCCTGGCCCAGGTGCCGCCCGCGCCGGTTCCGGCCGCGCCCGCGACGCCTGACGCCTTCACCTATCAGGACATGATCTCGGCCAACCGGCTGGGCGATCCGCAGGTGTCGCCGGACGGCCGCTATGTCGTCTATTCGGTCACGACCACCGATGTTCAGGCCAACAGCCGCGCTGGCAGCCTGTGGATCCTGGACCTGAACGCACCGGACGCCGCGCCGCGCCGCCTGGCCATCTCGGATCAGGGCGCCAACACCGCGCGTTGGGGCGGGGACGGCAATCTGTACTTCCTATCCAGCAAGTCGGGCGCGAGCCAGGTCTGGCGCGTGGCCTCGCCCACGTCGGCGCCGGTTCAGGTGACGAACCTGCCGACCGACGTGAACGCCTATCGGATCAGTCCGTCGGGCGACAAGGTGGCGGTGTCGCTGGCCGTCTATCCCAATGCGGCCGACCTGAACGCCTCGGTCGAGATGGGCAAGGCGATCGCCGATCAGAAGTCGACGGGCCAGGTCTATGACCGCATGTTCGTGCGCCACTGGGACACCTGGAACGACCACACCCAGAACCATCTGTTCGTCCAGTCGATCGGCCGCGACGGCAAGGCCACGGGCACGCCGGTCTGGATCACCAAGGGCTTTGACGGCGACACGCCCTCCAAACCCTTCGGCGACGAAAGCGAGTTCGTCTTCACGCCGGCGGGCGACGCCGTGGTCTTCTCGGCGCGTCTCGCCGGTCAGACCGAGCCGTGGAGCACCAACTTCGACCTGTGGAAGACCAACGGCCTGTCGGGCGACGGCACCTTCACCAACCTGACCGACGGCAACGACGCCTGGGATACCGGGCCGGTCTTCTCGCCGGACGGCCGGACCCTGGCCTATCGCGCTATGGCGCGGCCAGGCTTCGAGGCCGATCGCTATCAGATCGTGCTGATGGACGTCGAAACGGGCCAGAAGCGCGAGATCGCTTCGAACTGGGATCGCTCGGCCGACACGCTGCAATGGTCGCGCGACGGCCAGACGCTGTACACGACGGCGGGCGACGTCGGCTCTACCAAGCTGTTTTCGGTGGATACGCGCAACGGCGTGGTGACGCCGATCACGGGCGCGGGCCACGTCTCGGCCTTCCAGCAGACGCCGTCGGGCTTCGTCTTCGCCCAGGACAGCCTGCGCGAGCCGGGCGACCTGTATTTCAAGACCTATCTGGGTCGCGAAATGCCGCGTCGTCTGACGCAGTCCAACCCCGCCTTCGCCGCCAAACAGTTCGGCGAGTATGAGCAGTTCAGCTTCGCCGGCTGGAACAACGAGACGGTCCACGGCTATGTCATCAAGCCGGCTGGCTACGTCGAGGGCCGCAAATATCCGGTCGCCTTCCTGATCCACGGCGGGCCGCAAGGTTCGTTCGGGGACGGCTGGTCCTATCGCTGGAACCCCGAAACCTATGCGGGCGCGGGCTATGCGGTGGTGATGATCGATTTCCACGGCTCGACCGGCTACGGCCAGGCCTTCACCGACGCGATCAGCCAGCACTGGGGCGACCGCCCGCTGGAAGACCTGCAGAAGGGCTGGGCGGCGGCTCAAGCGAAATACAGCTTCCTGGACGGCGACAACGCCTGTGCGCTGGGCGCCTCCTACGGCGGCTATATGATCAACTGGATCGCCGGCAACTGGTCCAACGAATTCAAATGCCTGGTCAACCACGACGGCGTCTTCGACACCTTCGGCATGGGCTATTCCACCGAAGAGCTGTGGTTCACCGAGTGGGAATACGGCGGCACGCCGTGGGACAAGCCTGAGGGCTATCAGAAGTTCAACCCGGCCAACCACGTCGATAACTGGAAGACGCCGATGCTGGTGGTTCAGGGCGACCGCGACTTCCGCATCCCGACCGCGCAAGGGTTGTCGACCTTCACCGCCCTGCAACGGCGCGGCATCGACAGCCGCCTGATCGTCTTCCCCAACGAAAACCACTGGGTGCTGAAGCCGGCCAACAGCCTGCAATGGCATAATGAGGTGTTCGGCTGGCTGAACAAATATCTGACGCCGGCGCAGTAACAGGCGTCCGTCCAGAGACAAAAAAAAGGGGCGCGGTCCGACGACCGCGCCCCTTCTTCATGCCCGTTTGTTCAGGATCAGAACGCCGCGCGCTGCATCGGCGCCCCGGCCAGGCGGTCATACTGGTGCGCGGTCATGCAGCGCGGCGCGGCCCAGCGCTGGCCCGACTGATAGGCGGCGACGGCCTGTTGCGCGGTGACGAAGGTCGGCGTCGCACCGTGGTCGCGCTGGTAGGCCGTGCGCGAGGCCACATCGGTTCCGCATACCCTGACGGTTTGCAGCACGGCTGCGCGCTCGGCGGGGCGCGGACTTTGCGCCAGCGCCGGCGTCGTTGCGGCCGCCAGAGCGGCGGCGATCAGGGCGGGGGTCAGAAAACGGGTCATCGGCAGTCCTCCACGGCCTGCATTAAGATCAGGACTCTGACGAATTATGCGCCAATCCTGAGATTTGTAAAGATTATGCGACAACTTCGCGTCAAATCGACGACAAGCTGACCCTGCGGCGCCAAACCGAAGCTGGTGCGTTTCCTCTGGCTGACGGAGACGAGCGATTGTCGAACCCACGGAATTGGCGCACTTTTCGGGCCGACCTGAATCAGCGGGCATGGGCGCCGGCCGGGGCGCGTTTGCGCACCTGGCGCGACTGGGTGCGCGACAACGATCCTGTCTATGCGGCGGCCCGGCGGCCGGGGGCGGCGGAAAAATGGGCGGCGGGCGTGGTCTTGGTCGTCGTGGCGGCCGTGGTTCTTTTCCTGGCCCTGTTCGACTGGAACATGCTGCGCGGACCCATCGGCCGCTGGGCCTCCGTCAAATACGATCGCGAAATCGCTTTGACCGGCGATCTGGACGTCAATCTGTTCAGCTGGACGCCGTCCGCCGTGGTGCGGGGGCTGAAAATCGGCGGCCCCGACTGGGCGCGCGATCGCGACACGGCCGACGTCGATGAGGTCCAGGCCTCGGTTCGGCTGAGAAAGCTGCTGGCCGGTCAGGTGGAGATGCCCCTGCTGAGCTTCACCCGGCCCCGGGTCGTGCTGATCTCCACCAAGGACGGTCGCAAGAGCTGGCAGTTGAATCCCAACAAGCCCGATGACGGCGAAGGGCTGAACCTGCCGGTCATCCAGCAACTGGTCATCAAGGACGGCCAGCTGACCTTTGAGGAACAGCGGCGCGGACTGACGCTGGAGGCGGCGGTCAATGCGCGCGAGGCGTCCAGCGGCCAGGCCGGTTTCGTGCTGGACGGGCGCGGCGATGTCCGCGGCGCGCCCATGACCGTCAGGATCGAGGGCGGTCCCTTCATCAACATCCGGCGCGTCCGTCCCTATCGGTTCGAGGCGGATGTGACCGGCGCGGACTCGTCCCTGGTCGCCAAGGGGGCGATTACTCGACCGTTCGATCTGGGGCGGTTTGATGCGACCATGACGATCCAGGGCCGCAATATGTCAGACCTCTATCTGCTGACCGGCGTCGCCCTGCCCAATACGCCGCCGTACCGGCTGTCGGGCGCGCTGAATCGTGATCGGCGGATCTGGACCTTCAAGGATTTCGACGGACGCGTCGGCGCGTCCGATCTGTCGGGCGAGGTGAAGGTCCAGTCGGGCCAGCGGCTGCGCGTGGACGCCGACCTAACCTCGCGTCGCCTGGACATCGACGACCTGGCCGCTGTCCTGGGCGCGCCGACCCGGACCAATGCGGCGGGCACCGACACCGAGGCGCCGGTCGTGGTCGGCGGCAAGCTGCTGCCGGACGCCAAGCTGCAGACCGAACGGCTGCAGACCATGGACGGCACCCTGTCCTATCGGGCCGGATCGGTGAAGGCGAACGCCTTCGACGTGCGTCAGGTGAACCTGGGCGCCGACCTGAAGGACGGCATCCTGAAGCTGGACCCGATCAGCTTTGACTTCAATCGCGGCGCGCTGAACGGCACGGCGCGGATCGATGCGACCAAGGACACCCCCTACAGCACCGTCGATCTGCGTCTGGCGGGCTATCCGCTGGAGTCCATCATCCCGGCCCGCAACGGCTCGGCGCCCGTCACGGGAAGGGCGCTGGGCCGGGCCAAGCTGGAGGGACCGGGCGCCTCGATTCATGATTTCGCCGCCGCGTCGAAAGGCTCGCTCAGCCTGGTGGTGCCGAACGGCAAGATGCGGGCGGCCTTCGCCGAACTGCTGGGCATCAACGCCAGCGCGGGCCTGCTGAAGCTGTTGAGCGGCGACCAGGCCGAAAGCCAGATCCGCTGCGCCGTCGCCGATTTCAACGTCAGCGGCGGCACGGCGACCGCCCGCACCTTCGTCATCGACACCGATGTGGTGCTGGCCCAGGGCAAGGGCAGCATCAACCTGGGCGCCGAAACGATGAACCTGCGGATCGAGGGGGAATCCAAGAAGCCGCGACTGTTGCGCCTGTGGGCGCCGATCACCGTGTCCGGCCCGCTGACCGCACCCAAGGTTGGGGTCGATGTCGGTTCGGTCGTGTCGCAGGGCGGTCTGGCGGGCCTGCTGGGCGCGGTGGTGGCGCCGGTGACGGCCCTGTTCGCCTTCGTCGATCCGGGGCTGGCCGAGGACGCCGACTGCGGCCGGCTGATCGCCAACGCCCGCTGATCGTTGATGACGACGACCGATCCGGCGATCCGAGCGTATTGTGGGTGATGGAGCCTTTCGCATGACACGCCGTGGACTGTTCGCGCCTGCCCTTGGGCTTCTCGCCGCCGCTTGCTCGCCGCTGAGCCTGCTGAACACCCTGGGACCGAGGGATGGCGGGGTGCGCCGCGTCGCGCGCGACATCCCCTATGGCGACGATCCGCGCCAGCAGATGGATCTCTATGCGCCGACGGCGCCCGGCCCCTATCCGACCCTGGTCTTCTTCTATGGCGGCGGCTGGGATTCGGGCTCGCGCAGCCAGTATGGCTGGGCGGCGCAAGCTTTGGCGGCGCGCGGGTTCGTGGTCGCCCTGCCGGACTACCGCATCGTTCCCCAGGTCGTCTTCCCGGCCTTCATCGAGGACGCCGCCGCCGCCACGGCCAAGGCGGCCGAGGTGGTCGGTCAATATGGCGGCGATCCGGCGCGGCTTGGCGTGCTGGGCCATTCGGCGGGCGCGCATCTGGCGATGATGATCGCTCTGGACCGACGCTATATGGCCGCCGTCGGCCGGCCCGATCTGATCAAGGCGGCCGCGGGTCTCGCGGGCCCCTACGACTTCCTGCCGTTCGACGTGGCGGCGTCGCAGAACGCCTTCGGCCGTGCGCCCGATCCGACCCTGACCCAGCCCGTGACCTTCGTGCGCCGTGACGCCCCGCCGATCTGGCTGGGCCACGGCACGGCCGACACGGTGGTCCACGACGAGGACACGGTCATTCTGGACGAGCGGATGCGCGCGGTTGGCGGGCGCTCGGAGGCCAAGCTTTATCCAGGTCTGGACCACGCCGACCTGATCGCGACCTTCTCGCCCCTGTTCCGCAAGAAGGCGACGGTGCTGGCCGATGTGACGGACTTCTTCCACCGGCAGCTGGGCTGAACCGAAGAAGAATGGTGCGGGCGGCCGGGGTCGAACCGGCACTCCTTTCGGAACTGGATTTTGAGTCCAGCGCGTCTACCAATTCCACCACGCCCGCAGCGGAAGGACCGCCTCATGCCACAGAGGGATAAGGCGGGTCCAGCCTTTGTGTCACTGCATGATGAAGTTGACGCGGAAGGCCATCATGCGGGGCGCGGTCGGTTGGTCGCCGTCGTAAGCGACGGTAGCGTCGCGGGCCGCCTTGAGCACCGCTTCGCCGAAACGACCGTCGCCGGGATGTTCGGTTTCGATGACGCAGTCGCGCAGGCGGCCGTCAGGCTGGGCGACGCATGTGGCGACGGCGAAACCTTCTGAATAGTTGGTGGAGGGATAGCGCGGACGAATCTGGCGCGCCCATCGCATTCCAACCTGCAGACCTTCCTCGGAGATGGCGTCGAGTTCCTGGTCGCGAGGGTCAACAAGCGGGCGGCCGCATGCCGTCAGGGTTTCATCGATCGCCGAACCGGACGCCGGCAGCTCCAGGTCGTAGCGGAGATTTCTGCCCGCCCCGCCGCCATCGGGCACGATGATCTGAATACGCCCGCCCTGGCGAAGTTCGCGCGCAAAGGGCGCAGGGAAATCGGCGACGGCGCCCGTTCGGTCTGTCGTGACGTTCCAGCGCCATTCCTTGGCCTCTTCGTCGCGGAAAATGATCGTGATCGGGCGCGTTTTTGTCCGCCGGGTCACTTCCGGCAATCCGACCAGCAGCGCCGAATAGGCGCCGTCCATGCAGCGGGTCGCGATCGACAGCCCCGGTGTGGTCGTGACGTATGCGATCGTGGACTTCTTTCGGGCGTCCTTAACCAGATCCCAGTCTTCGCCGGTGTTCGGCACATCCTGCGAGACGGCTGAGCCGGCCGACAAGGCGACAGCGAGAGCGACTACGGCGTTCTTCATGCGACGACCTCCATATGGCTGTCCGTGCCGCCGGACTGGATGCGGCGGGCGCGGATAAACATTTCGACGCGCTGCATGACGATCAGGCCCATGGCGAAGACCAGGAAGGCGTCGGTGACGGCCAGGGCGTTCAGATGCCAGGCGGCGGCGTGGCTTTCGATCAGGTCGCGCAGCAGCGACCGACCGGCGAACAGCACGACCAGCAGGATAAGCCCCAGCGGCGAGGCCTGGGCCATGAGGGAGCCGTCCGGCTCTTTTTCGATGGTGACGGTCTTGCCGCGATACCAGCCGGCGACGCCGCCCAGGAGGCCGCCGATGGCCAGCACCGCCCAGGCGTCGGGGCCGAACGGCGCATGGGCCATGTTCGGGTTCTGCGCCGACCCCCAGATGCCCAGGCTGATCAGCGGCAGGACGATGGCCGGCATGACCCATAGCAGCTGCGGCTTCAGCACGCGCTTCCTGCGGTTCTTCAGCAGCACGACCACCAGCATGATCGGGATCGTGAGCAGCGGGATCAGTTTTTCAGGCGGCACGTCGTCTCTCCCCAAAGACAGGATGCGGCCTCCCCCGAGGCCGCTGTCGGCACCCTAGCGGCGTCAATCCGCGCTGGATAGCGGCGTGACCGTCTGTTCGATGGCGCCGAAGATCGAATGATGACGGTCGTCCAGCATTTCGATCCGCACCGTGTCGCCGTGTTTCAGGAAGGGCGTCTCGGCGGCGCCGCGTAGGATCGTCTCGACGGTGCGGACCTCGGCGATGCAGGAATAGCCCAGGCCGCCTTCCGAGACCGGCTTGCCGGGGCCGCCGTCGGCGTCCTTGTTCGACACCGTGCCCGAACCGATGATGGTCCCGGCGCCCAGCGCCCGGGTCTTGGCCAGATGGGCGATCAGGGTTCCGAAGTCGAAGGTCATGTCGACGCCGGCGTCGGCCTTGCCGAAGTCCCGGCCGTTCAGTTGCACCGAAAGGGCGCCGTGCAGCTTGCCGTCCTTCCATCGGTCGCCCAGCGCGGCGGGCGTGACCAGAACGGGCGACAGGGCGCTGGCGGGCTTGGACTGGACGAAACCGAACCCCTTGGCCAGTTCGGCCGGGATCAGGTTGCGCAGGCTCACGTCGTTGACCAGGCCGATCAGGCGAATGGCGTCGAGCGCCTGTTCGCGCGTCGCGCCCTGCGGCACGTCGCCGACGACCACGACGATCTCGGCCTCCAGGTCGCAGCCCCAGGCTTCGTCGGCCAGCGGGATCGGATCGCGCGGCGACAGGAAGCTGTCGGAGCCGCCCTGATACATCAGCGGGTCGGTCCAGAAGCTCTCGGGCATTTCGGCGCCGCGCGCCTTCCGCACCAGTTCGACGTGGTTCACATAGGCCGAGCCGTCCGCCCACTGATAGGCGCGGGGCAGGGGCGACGCGGCGTCGCGCTCGTGGAAGCGCCCGCGCGGCACGGCCTCATGCTCCAGGCTTTCGGACAAGGCCTCGAGGCGGGGCCCGCAACGGTCCCAGTCATCCAGCGCCGCCTGCAGCGTCGGGGCGATCAGGAAGGCGTCGGTGAACCAGTTCAGGTCCTGAGAGACGACAACGAGGCGGCCGTCGCGGCCGTGCTTGAGCGAGGCGAGTTTCATGATCAAGGCCTAGACCGGATTTGCGATGTTGGGAACGGCGGAATCAGTCGGCGGCCGTCAGCAGGGCGCGGGCTTCCGCTCCAGTGCGGGCGGCGCGGTCGCGGACCTCGACCTCGACGATGACGCCGCCCTCGGGCTCGACGGCCCACAGATAGCGGCGCTCGACCTCGACCGTGCGGCCGGAGGGGGCGAAACCCTCATAGCTGTCGCCCCAGGGGGTGATCTTCCTGACCTCGACGAAGGGCATGGCGCAGGCGGCGTCCAACTCCTCGTTGGCCATCACGGTCAGTTCGTCATCGGATGCAGGCATGGGTCTCGGTCTGGGAAAAAGAGAGTCTAATTCGTCTAATTGGTCTGAACGGGCGCTCAGGGTTCGTCGGCGTAGATGGCGACGCGGGCGGGGTCGGTCGAGGAGACCGCGCCGCGATACATGCCCGATGTGGACATGGCGAAGGCCGGGCGGCCATCCAGGCCCATGACGATGACGCCGCCCTTGCCGCCCAGACGATCGGCGTCGGCGATCTCCGCCTGACCCGCGGCCTGCGTCGCCGCGCCTCCCGCAATCCGCGCGCAGATGTCGCGGGCGACGGTGGCGCGAATGAAATATTCGCCGTCGCCGGTGGCGGACACCGCGCAGCCGTCGGCGTTGGAGGCGTAGGTGCCGGCGCCGATGATCGGCACGTCCCCGACCCGTCCCCAGCGTTTGGCGGTCATGCCGCCGGTGGAGGTGGCGGCGGCGAGGCGCCCTTGGTTGTCCAGCGCCACGGCGCCGACCGTGCCGAACTTCTTCTCGTTCAGGGGTGGGGCGACTTCGGCCTGCGCGCCCGGTAGAGGCGCGCCAGCGGGACGCTCGGGGATCGGCTGTCCAGCCTCGGTCAGGGCCTTGACCAGACCCTGCCAGCGGCGCTCGGTGAAGAAGAATCCCGGATCGACCTGCTCCAGCCCGACCGAGGCGGCGAAGGCGTCGGCGCCGGAGCCGATCAGCATGACGTGGGGCGACCGCTCCATCACCGCGCGGGCGGCGGCGACGGGGTGACGCGTGGTGGTCAGGCCGGCGACCGACCCGGCGGTCAGGTCCGAGCCGTTCATGACGGCGGCGTCCAGCTCGTTACGACCGGCTGCGGTGAAGACCGCTCCGCGCCCGGCGTTGAACAGGGGATCGTCCTCCATGAGCTGAACGGCGGCCTGGACCGCATCCAGCGCCGAGCCGCCGCTTTCCAGCACGGCGGAACCGGCGTCCAGCGCGCCTTGCAGCGCCGCGCGATAGGCCGCGTCCTGCTCGGGCGTCAGGCTGGACCGCTCGATCACGCCCGCCCCGCCGTGGATCGCCAGCGACCACTGCGGCCCGACGTCCTGGGCGTGGGCCGAGGAAAAACACAGTGCAAAGAGTGCAATCAATCCGGAACAGGCGATGCGCATCGTGAACCTCCTCCGCGCCGAAAACGCAGTGCAATCGGTGCACTTTCCTCAGAGACGCCGGTCGGTCGCAGTGTAACGCCGCGTTCGGTCATGTCAGGTCGATTGGCCGAAGAAAATCGGAAATGCCGAAAGATCAGAGGGTTGGTTCGCGGCGATAGGATGTTTGCATATGAGGGACGGAGCCTTGCTGTGCCGCAGGGCCGCTTACGGACAAACGGATGAGGCGCTAATCAACCACGCTCGGGCCTCATCGGCCGAGGGACTCAGCGGCGGCTGCGCGTCTTTTTCAAGCGGTCCACAAGCATCGCTCCGCTAGAGGTCAATAAGCACATGGGCAAAATCCAAGGCTGATATTGTTCGCCGCTATTCCCATAATGGACGAGCAAGGCCACGATGATTGTCGCCAGCGTCCAGAGCGAAAGGGTGGCGTAGGCGACAAGTAGGACTGGATCGCGGGTCATCTGAAGCTATCCAAGGTTGCGCCTGAAGTCTGACCAAACTTTCTTGCAGTTGTCCACCAAAAGGCCTGTGCACTCGGAGTAAAAACCCCCTCCCCGTAGAGGGCCGATGTCTGGCCCGCCTCACCCCCGGTGGTGCAGCCTTTTCCACACCTGATAGCCGACGATGGGGGCGAAGCCGCAGAGGAGGGCTGCGATCAGGACCATCCAGAAGCCGCCGCCCAGCCAGACTTCGCCGGCCAGGGCCCCGGCGCCGGCCGCCAGGACCGGGCCGAGCCAGGGCAGCCAGGTCGGCGGCCGCATCTTCATTCAGGCGTCGACCTTAATGACGCCGCGACGGATCTGGTCCAGTTCGATCGAGTCGAAAAGAGCCTGGAAGTTGCCGTTGCCGAAGCCTTCGTTGCCCTTGCGCTGGATGATCTCGAAGAAGATCGGGCCGAAAGTGTCCTGGGTGAAGATCTGCAGCAGCAGGCCTTCCTCGTCCGACCCGTCGATCAGGATGCGGTTCTTGCGCATCCGCTCCACGTCCTCGCCATGGTTGGGCAGGCGTTTGTCGATCAGTTCGAAATAGGTTTCGATCGTGTCCTGGAAGGCGACGCCGCGTTCCTTCATCGCTTCGACCGTCTCGAAGATGTTCTCGGTCGTCAGGGCGATGTGCTGGATGCCTTCGCCGTTGTAGCGACGAATGAACTCCTCGATCTGGGAGTTCTCGTCCTGGCTTTCGTTCAGCGGGATGCGGATGGCGCGGTCGGGCGCGATCATGGCCTGGGAGAACAGGCCCGTCGCCTTGCCCTTGATGTCGAAATACTTCTGCTCTTCGAAGTTGAAGATCGAGTTGTAGAAGCCCGACCAGGTGCGCATCTGGCCGCGACGGACGTTGTGGGTCAGGTGGTCCAGGATCTCCAGGCCCATCGAGTTCTTGCGCTCGGCCTCTTCCCAGCCTTCGATCTCGTCCCAGGCGTCATAGAGCGAGCCGGCGTCGCCGTACTGGTCGATGACATAGAGCAGCGAGCCGCCAATGCCTTGCAGGATGTAGGGGTAGTCGTCGCCTAGCGCGCCGCCGGCGGCGTCCGTCGCGGCGACGGCGCCGCGGGCCAGCGCGCCCTCATAGGCGGCCTTGGCGTCGGTGGTGCGGAAGGCCATGCCGTTGGCGGACGGGCCGTGATCCCTGGCGAAGTCGGCGGCCTGACCCTTGGGCGAGCGTTGGACCAGGAAGCTGATGTCGCCCTGTTTCAGGCGCACCACGTCAGTCTTGGGATTCACGTGCGTCTGGGTGAAGCCCATCAGCTCCAGGCGCGAAATCATCGCCTCGGGCTCGGGGCCGGTGAATTCGACGAACTCGAAACCGTCGACGCCGAGGGGGTTTTCCTGGTCGATCTGCTGTGGCGTGGCCAGATCTTGGGCCTGGGTCATGTCGTTCATGGCGCGTCTCCCGCACGGATTTTTGAGGCGGGCTTAACCGAAAGGGGCCGCCGATTGGCGCGGAACCTAGTCACAGAAGACGACGGAGCCAAGACGAAGCCAGGGGGTCGTGATGACGGGCGAGCGTGCGAGTAACGTTAAAGCCAAATTATCAAGAACTCAGGTGCGTCGCGCCCTGAGGTCCGGCATCGCATCCACGGCCCAGAGATCGGGGGCCCGAAGCGGGGCCTTGCAGACCGCCTCGACCGTCTTGCCGTCCGCCAGGGTGTAGCGGATGGGCAGGTTTTCGGCGCAACGGGCCTGGACGGCCTGGAAGACGCCCTGACCGTTCGACATCGGGTCCAGATCTTCGATCGCGACGACGACGGGATCGCCGGACAGGGCGCCGCATCGGTCGCCGGAGTCCAGCTTGATCCGGCCGTTGTCGATGGAAAAGCCGCCCTCGCCGCCGCAGTTCTGATCGACCATGTGGAACAGAGCGGCCTGGCGAAGGTCGCGCGGGCTTGGCCGATTGACCAGGGTGACGCCCAGCGCGGAGAGGCGGGTCTGTATGCCGGTCCAGCGTTCCGGACCCGGACCGTCCAGCAGGACGGCGACAGCAGTGTCTGGCGTCAGGCGACTGCGGAAGTCCGCCACCCCATAGCCGTCTCCCGCGCGACCGGCCTGAAGCATGGCCTTCCAGATGTCGAAGATGTCCGTGCGGCCGTCGGAGGCGCGGCGGCTCTCCAGGTCCGCGATCCACTGCAGGACGACGCCGCAGTGGTAGATGGCGTTTCCGGTGCGCAGGCGCTGTTCCGCGTCAGGGCGGTCGCCCAAGGCGGCGCGACAACCGTTCAGCCGTCGCGCCAGCGAGGTCTTCAACTGGGCCTCGTCGATCGTTCCCGTGGACAGGGCGGCGACCAATGCGCCGTATTCGGCCCCGCCCTCATGCAGCCAAGGCGCGCTGGCGCCGTCCTTGGTCGTCACCGCATGGCTGTTCCACAGGTGCAACGTCTCGTGCCAAACGAAGGTGGACAGCTGTTCGATCACATCGGGCGGGGGCGCGGACCAGTCCGAGCCATGAAAGCGCAGGGAGATGACGCCGTTGTCGGTCACATCGCCCCGATATGTCGTCGGACCGGGACTGTCAGTGGTGACGATCAGGGTCGGCGCATAGGGCAGGTCGCGGCCGAGGCGAGCGCCATAGAAACCCTGGGCAGCGAGAAAGCCTTCGCTCATCGCGGTGCGCAGGGATGCGGGAACGGTGTCCCCGACGACGACCACGCCGCCGTCGTCATGCGTCACGGCCGAGGTCGGTCCGACATAGACGTAGCTTTGGATCGCGTTGGATTGGGGCGTGACGGTTTCACCTGCGGCCGCTCTGACGGTCAGTTCGGCGTCCATGTCCTTCAGCGCCAGCGCGGGTCCATAAAGGCTCTGGCCCGACCCCACCCGCACCAGGCCGATATAGACGCGGTCCACCTCAGCCGCGTCAGGCGCGATCAGGATGTCGAAGGCATCGAACGGCTGGTCGGACGTCACGACGCCGTCCGACAGGGACGGGCCGGACGTTTGCATCTTCCAGAGCGTGCGGACGGTGTTCTGATCAAGGAAGGCGACCTCGGTGGTCGGCTGGGCCAGCTTCCAGGTCACCAGAACGCCGCCCGGCGCGGTGCGCGCCTCGATCTTGGCGGCCTGTTGAGCAGAGGCGGGGGCGGCGGCTGCGAAAGCGAGGCCGAGTGCGGCGACGAGGCCGATCAGTTTCGAGGTCAAGTCTTCGGGCCCCCACCGCCAAGCGTGAGCATACTGACTAAAACAACTGAGGCGATTTGACGACCGGTACCTTACGGTTGCGTCAGCCCGGCAGCCAGCGCGTGGCCCATTCGGCGCCCATCAGAAGGCCTGTCCCGAGCGCGCCCAGAAGGGTCAGCCAGACGGTGGTGACGGCGCAGCCGGCGAGGACGAACAGGCCGTCGCGCTGGATCAGGCCGACCGACAGCAGGGCCAGGGCGATCGACGGGATGGTGTTGGTCAGAGGCATGACGATGGTCACGGTCGCCAGGATCATGAAGACGGCGGCCAGCTTTTCGCCCGGGCCATCGGCGAAGCGGCGCAGGCGGGGGCGCGACAGCCGGTCGATCCAGCCCAGTTTGGTTTCGGCGAAATCGGCCATGGCCTTCAGCCAGGATCCCTTGCACCGCAGGTTCAGGAACCAGCGCGGCAGCCAGGGTTCCTCGCGCCCGACCAGCATCTGGCCGGCCAGCAGGATGACGATCAGCCCGACCACCTGCGGCACGCCGTAAAGGCCCGGCACCAGGCAGGGGATGGAGAGCAGCAGGATCAACAGCCCATAGGCGCGCTCGTCCAACCGGTCGCGGATCTCGTGCAGGGTCAGGCCCGCGTCGCCGCCGTCGTCGGCCAGCCGCCGCAGCAGGCGGGTGACATTATGGCTGACGTCGTCCTGCTGGACCGTGGATGGGGAAGAGGCGGGGGTCGTCATTCAGGCGCTCTAGCAGGTGGACGTGACGGCCGAGGATGACGCAACGCCGCAGGGGTGCTAACGCGCCGTGCCGCCTTAAGGATCGCCATGCTGCGCAAACTCTATGACCGCGTCTTCGACCTGGCGCGCAGCCGCCATGCGACCAAGGCCCTGGCGGTCGTCTCCTTCGCTGAGAGTTCGTTCTTTCCGATCCCGCCCGATGTGATGCTGGCGCCCATGATCCTGGCGCGGCCGCAGAAGGCGTATGTCTACGCTGCGATCTGCACTGTGGCGTCGGTGCTGGGCGGGATTCTCGGTTACGCGATCGGCTATTTCCTGACCGATCTGGGCCTGGCGATCATGCGGGTGCTGGGACACTCGGACGGGCTGGAGCAGTTCCGCGCCTGGTTCGATCAGTGGGGGCTGTGGGTCATATTGATCAAGGGGCTGACGCCCATTCCCTACAAGCTGGTGACCATCGCCTCGGGCTTGGCGGCGTTCAGCTTTCCGATCTTCATCGCCGCGTCGGTCGTGACGCGGGGCGGACGGTTCTTCCTGGAGGCGTGGATCCTGCAGCGCTGGGGGCCGGCCATGCTGGCGCAGGTGGAAAAGCGGCTGGCGATGTGGAGCGTGATCGGCCTGGTCCCGCTGGTCGGGCTGATCGTCGTCCTGAAGCTTCTGTAAGTCGACGGCGCGTTCGGGGCGGGGTAAGACCGTTTCAAGATGATCGATGTCTATCGCCTTCTGACCCGTTGGTGGACCGCCTTCGCCCTGGCCGCGTCGCTGGCCATGCTGGGCGCGGCCCATGCGTTCGAACGGTTCGGCGGCCTTGCGCCCTGCAACCTGTGTCTGAAGCAGCGCGAGGTCTATTGGGGAGCGGTCGTCGTCGCGGTGCTGGCCACGGGCTGGACCCTGTTCAGCGGCGGACGCCGGGGCACGCCGCGCATCGCCGCCTTCCTGCTGGCGGCCGTGTTCGCCACGGGCGCCATTACGGCCATCTTCCACATGGGCGGCGAATATAAATGGTGGGCCCTGCCTGCGACCTGTTCGTCCGTCGGCGGCTCGGTCGATATGGACAGTCTGACGGCCTTGGCCATGGGCACGGGGCCGGTGACCAAGGTGATCGGCTGCGGCGATGTGGCCTGGAGCTGGCTGGGTTTGTCGATGGCAGGATGGAACGCGGTCATCGCCTCGGCGCTTGCGGTGTTCAGCCTGTTGGCGGCGAAACGTCCCAAGGACGCCCGCGCGCCCCGGATCGAAAAGGCCTGATGCGATGAGCCATTCCATTCCCCTCCCTCGTCCCGGCCAAGGCGCAGACAAGGCGCGGATGGACGAAATCCTGCGCGTCGACCACGCCGGGGAATATGCGGCCGTCCTGATCTATCGCGCCCAGAAGGCGGTGTTCGAAGGGCGAAAGGGGCGTGACGGCATCGCCCGCGACCTGTCGGAGATGCAGGACCAGGAGGCGGTGCATCTGGCGCGCTTCGAGCGGCTGCTGAACGAGCGGCGGGTGCGGCCCACGGTCATGACGCCCTTGTGGCGCATCGCTGCCTCGGCCCTGGGCGCCGGCACGGCCCTGATGGGTGAAAAGGCGGCGCACGCCTGCACCGAGGCGGTCGAGAGCGTGATCGAGAAACACTATGCCGACCAGATCGCCGAGATCGGCGACCGCGATCCGGCTCTTGCCGCTGAGTTGAAGCAGTTCCGCGACGAGGAACTGGCCCACCATGACCACGCCATCGAACACGGCAGCCGCGAAGCGCCGGCGTATCGGCTGCTGTCCGGCGTGATCAAGGTCGGCTGCAAGGCGGCGATCAAGATCAGCGAACGGGTTTAGCCTTCTTTCGTCATCCTCCGGCAAGCCGCGCAGCGGCGCAGACCGGGGGACCCAGCGGCGCGCGTGAGCGCGAACCTGTAAAGGCGCGGTTTTCAGCCTGGTGCGATGGACTGATCGCCTTCGGCGCCGCTGGGTCCCCCGGTTCCGCTTCGCGGCCCGGAGGATGACGAAATCAGAAGATCTCGAACAATCCCGCAGCCCCCATGCCGCCGCCGATGCACATGGTGACGACGCCGTATTTGGCGCCGCGACGCTTGCCCTCGATCAGGACGTGGCCGGTCATGCGGGCGCCGGACATGCCGTAGGGGTGGCCGATGGAGATGGCGCCGCCCGAGACGTTCAGGCGGTCGTCGGGAATGCCCAGCGTGTCCTGGCAATACAGGACTTGGGCGGCAAAGGCCTCGTTCAGCTCCCAGATGCCGATGTCGTCCATCGTCAGGCCGTGGCGCTTCAGCAGTTTGGGCACGGCATAGACCGGGCCGATGCCCATTTCGTCCGGCTCACAGCCGGCGACCGCCATGCCGCGATAGGCGCCGAGCGGTTGCAGATTGCGCTTCACCGCCTCGCCGGCCTCCATGACGACGCAGGCCGAGGCGCCGTCCGACAGCTGCGAGGCGTTGCCGGCGGTGATGAATTCACCCGTCTGGATCTCCTCGCCGCCCCCGAAAACGGGCTTCAGCGCCTTCAGCCCTTCCAGCGTCGTGTCGGGACGGTTGCCCTCGTCCTTGGACAGGGTGACCTCTTTCGATGAGGTCTGGCCGGTGGCCTTGTCCATGACCAGCATCGTGGTGGTCATGGGCACGATCTCGGCGTCGAAGCGACCGGCGTCCTGAGCGGCGGCGGTGCGCTGCTGGGATTTCAGCGCATATTCGTCCTGGCGGTCGCGGCTGACGCCGTAGCGGCGCGACACCACCTCGGCCGTCTCCAGCATCGACATATAGATGTGGGGCGACAGCTTCAGCAGGGCCTCGTCCTTCATCCGGTACAGGTTCATATTCTGGTTCTGGACCAGGGAGATGCTTTCCAGCCCGCCGCCGACCGCCATCTTCTGCTGATCGAAGACGACCTGTTTCGCCGCCGTGGCGATGCCCATCAGGCCCGAGGCGCACTGACGGTCCAGGCTCATGCCGGGAACGGAGGAGGGCAGGCCGGCGGCGAGCGCGATCTGGCGCGCGACGTTGGTGCCGGTCGAACCCTGCTGCAGGGCCGCGCCCATGATCACGTCCTCGATCTCGGCCGGATCGACCCCGGCGCGCTGGACCGCGTGCTTGACCGCATGGGCGCCGAGCTGCTGCGCCTGGGTGTCGTTGAAGGCGCCGCGGTAGGCGCGCCCGATGGGCGTACGGGCGGTGGAGACGATGACGGCTTCGCGCATGGGCTTTCCTCCTGGGGCTATCGCCCTTCGGGCTACTTGAGCCCATTCTTGTTTGGCCTATCGCGCTTGGCGCTGCTTGAGGCCGTTCCTGTTTGGCCTATCGCGCTTGGCGCTGCTTGAGGCCGTTCCTGTTTGGCCTACGCGCGTTCGCGCTGCTTGAGGCCGGTTTCCTCTGAAGCCAAGTTAGGCGCCTCACGTCGCGTCAACGCAAGGCGCCTTATTTGGTCAGCCGCCGTGCGCCTTCTGCGCCTTGGTCAGTTCGATCATGCCCTGGGCGGCGCCCATGTCCGGCACAATCTCGCCCGCGCGGTCCGAGATGGCGTTGAAGCGGGCGGCGATCTGTTCTGGCGCATCGTCGCCGGTGACGAAGTCGCCTTGCGTCAGGGTGACATAGGCGCGCTCGAATCCGCCGGCGCCGGCGGCCAGGATGGCGCGGCTCGGCGCATCTTTGCTGACCAGATAAAGCAGGCCCGGCGTGACCAAGGCCGGGGACAGCGCCTCCAGCGGCAGGGCGGCGCCCAGATCCTCGGTCATGCGGGTGTGGGCGGTGGGCGCCAGGCAGTTGACGCGGATGTCGTTCTTGGCCCCCTCGATCGACAGGGTCTGCATCAGGCCGACCAGCGCCATCTTGGCCGCGCCATAGTTCGACTGGCCGAAGTTGCCGTACAGGCCAGACGACGAGGTCGTCATCACGATCCGGCCGTAGTTCTGCCCGCGCATGATCTCCCACACGGCCTTGGTGCAGTTGACCGCCCCCATCAGGTGAACGTCGACGACGAAGCGGAAGTCCTCGATCTCCATCTTGGCGAAGGTCTTGTCGCGCAGGACGCCGGCGTTGTTCACCAGGATGTCGATCCGGCCCCATTTGGTCATGGCCTGATCGACCATGGCCTGGACTGCGGCGAAGTCCGTCACCGAGGCCGCATTGGCCATGGCCTCGCCGCCGGCCGCCTCGATTTCGGCGACGACCGATTCCGCCGCCGTCGCCGAGCCGCCCGAACCGTCGCGGGCGCCACCCAGGTCGTTGACCACCACCTTGGCCCCGCGCGCCGCCAGAGCCAGAGCGTGTTCGCGCCCCAAGCCGCCGCCGGCCCCCGTTACAATCGCCACCTGTCCGTCAAACCGCATCGCCATAATCCGTCTCCTTTCGCAGGCGCCCAATGTGTTGAAACGGCGCCACAGTCGACACAATCGTAGCTCAAGCGCGGAACCGTGCGCCAGCCACGCCGTTCGGTCCCGTGAATGCTGTGCTATTGTGCAGCTTCGCGCATTCACACAGTGAGGAAGCTATGAAGCTCAAACTTCTCGCCTCTGTCGCCGCAGCTGGGCTGTTCGCAGCCGGAGCCGCATCGGCAGAACCCAATGGTTGGTACGGGGCGATCGACGCCGGTTATCAATGGATCGACGAGATCAACGCCGAATCGTCGACTACCAATGCCAACTGGAACTACGAAGTGAACGATGGCTGGGCGGCGTTCGCTCGCCTCGGTTATCGTTTCAACCCCAACTGGCGTGCGGAACTCGAAGGCGGCTATCGCTCGGGCGACGTCGGCACCGTTCGGGCCGTTTCGGGCACTCAGGGCGTCTGCAACTTCACCCCTGCGACGGGCGGTTGCTTCTCTCCTGAAGGCGACATCGAATCGATGACCCTGATGGCGAACATCATCTACGACTTCGGTTACGAAGCTTGGGGTATCCGTCCTTTCGTCGGCCTTGGCGCTGGTGTGAACCACGTCAAGACGGACATCACCGGCAACTTGCGCGCCAACCGCGGCGCCGTCTTCACCGCGGACGACACCTCGACCAAGTTCGCTGCTCAGGCGATCGCCGGTCTGGCTTGGGCCGTGGGCGACCGCGCCAACATCGACCTGACCTACCGCTACCTGACGGGCGACGCCAACTTCGCCTCGACGACGGTCGGCACGGGCGTGGGCGCCACGCAGTTCGGCGAATGGGACGGCGACTACGATCAGTCGCACACCGTGACCCTGGGTCTGCGCTACAGCTTCGGTGCGGAAGACGCTCCGCCGCCGCCGCCTCCGCCGCCTCCGCCCCCGCCGCCGCCTCCTCCGCCCCCGCCGCCCCCGCCGCCGGTCGCTCAGACCCCGATGCCTCGCCAGTTCGTCGTCTACTTCGACTGGGATCGCTCGGACCTGACTGCGGAAGCCCGTTCGGTGGTGACGCAGGCCGCCAACTACGCCAAGTCGGGTCGTCCGACGCGCGTCCTGATCGTCGGCTACACCGACACCTCGGGTTCGGCCGCCTATAACCTGGGTCTGTCCAACCGTCGTTCGCGCACCGTCGCGGACGCCCTGGTTGCTCAAGGCGTCAACGGCGGCGTGATCGCCCTCGACGGCAAGGGCGAAACCAACCTGGCCAAGCCGACCGCCGACGGTGTGCGCGAACCGCTCAACCGCCGCGCGACCATCGACATTAACTTCTAAGACCCGAAGGCGCGCCGGTGCGGTTCATCCGGCCCGGCGCTCCCGAGGTCATGAAGTTCGTCGATTTGACAACATCATGCCGCCGTCGCCCTTTGGGCGGCGGCGGTTTTGGTGCCGTAAAGCAACGCCAACCGTCCTGCGTTTCAAAATCCCCGGGACTTGAGCGATTTCAATTGATCGCGTCCAAACTGCGGGACACAAGCATGGCGATGATCCGTAATCACAGACATCTCGGTCGCAACCGGAGCGCAGCAATGCACGCCTCGGTGGCGGATAGAGGATAGGCGTGATGGTGGATTTGCGATCATCCTCCAGACTTCTGTCGGCAAGACGTCGGCGCAGATATCGGCTTCGCGGCGATGCGGTGCGTCCCGAGGTCCGTCCGAGATTGCAGGCGTCGCGGCCTTCGCACTCGGCGACGATTTCCGCTTTCCCGGCCAAAAGAAAGTTCGGTCCGACCGCCTTGGCGGGTCGTCGCTTCCTGATCGTTTCGGCGCCGTTTGGGCGATTCGGTGCGGTGATGGCCTCGGTTCTTGAGGCGCGGGGCGCCAATGTGAACCGCATGATCTTCAATGCCGGCGACGCGATGAACTGGCGTCGGTCCGGGGGCATTGTGTTCAAGGACACGGCGAAGGCATGGACCGAAGGGTTGATCGAGTTCGCCTCGGCGTTCACCGACATAATCCTGTTTGGCGAGGCCGGAGAGTACAACCGAGCGGTCCTAGCGGCGTCCGACCGTTTGCAAGCGCGCGTCTGGGTTTTGGAAAACGGCTATTTCCGTCCCGACTGGATCACGGTCGAGCGAAACGGCGTCAATGGTTCGAGCGCCCTGCCGCGCTTCAAGGGCGGCTATCCCGAGCCTGCGCCGCTGCTGCCCGAACCCTTTACGGTCGGAAAAATCCTGCCGCATCACGTCGCCAATATCAGCGCCTACCATACGGTGCAGGTAGCGGGAAAAGCCCTGTTCCCGAACTACACGGCGCCTTACGTGTTCTCGCCGCTCGACCAGTGCCTCGGTCACATCCGGCGCTATTTGAGCCTGGCGTTCAGACGGGCTGAAAACTGTGACGCCGACGTCATAAAGGCCAGGGGCGACTTCTTCATCGCGTGTCTGCAGCGCGAGGGCGACGCGCAGCTGCTGCGCTATTCGCGCTATTGCGACAACCGCGCCTTCCTCACGGCGGTGATCGCCAGTTTCGCCGCCAAGGCGCTGCCGAAGACGCGTCTGGTCGTGAAGAACCATCCGCTTGATCCCGGCCTGGTCAATCTGCGCGCCATTACGCTGCGTCTTGCTGAGCGGTATGGCGTCGCCGGCCGTGTCGATTTCATCGATGGCGGCAACCTTGCGGCCCTGTGCCGCGCCTCGCAAGGCATGGTGGTCAACAACTCCAGCGCCGCCTTGTCGGCGCTGGGTTTCCATACGCCGGTCAAGGTGCTGGGAGACGCCTTCTTCGATTTCGAGGGATTGACCGATCAGAAGCCGCTGGATGATTTCTGGCGCGCGCCGGAGGCGCCGGATAGCGACCTGTTCACACGCTTCCGTGCGCACGTGATCGCCCAAAGCCAGGTGAACGGCAACTATCATGAGCCGCACGCCATCGTGCCGACGGCGAACGGCGTCGCGGACATTTTTGAGCGGGCGTCAGCCTAGCTCAGCCGTCGCAGGGTGTGGCGCCCAGACCACCCTCCACCTCTGTCACATTGCTGTTACATAACTGTCGCCCAAGATTTCAACATCGGCCCTAGAGGGGGCTGGATTGCGACAGGCGATGGACGTCTGCCGCCCATAGGCCATCGGCGCCGTCCATCTGGGGATAGATGTAATGATTACTCGTAAAAGCCTGATTTGGGCGACTACCGCCCTTGCCGGCTCGCTGGCCTTCGCCGGCGCCGCCTCCGCCCAATCGACCGGCACCGAAGCGACCGAAGTTGGCGAAGTCGTCGTCACCGGGGTTCGCGGACAGCGCACCATTGAAGGTCTTGCAACCGCCGAGACTGTCGCCAAGACGCGCAACACCATTGGTCAGGAATTCATCGCGACCCAGTCGGCCGGCCAAACGATCCTTCAGACCCTCAATCTGACCCCGGGTCTCAGCTTCACCAACGCCGACCCCTATGGTTCGTCGGGCGGCAACATCCGTCTGCGCGGCTTCGACGGCAACCGCGTGTCGTTGACGTTTGACGGCATCCCGCTGAACGACACCGGCAACTACGCCACCTACACCAACCAACAATTGGACCCGGAGCTGATCGAACGCGCCTCGATCAACACGGGCTCGACCGACGTCGATAGCCCCACCGCCTCGGCGACCGGCGGCACCATCAACTACGTCACGCGCCGCCCGGCTGCCGATTTCGGCGGCTGGCTGCAAGGTTCGTTGGGCGACTTCAGCTACAATCGCATCATGGGCTTGATCGACACCGGAGCAGTCGGTCCGTGGGGCACCTCGGCCTGGTTCGCCGCTTCGCACCAGAAGTATGACAAGTTCAAAGGCATCGGTGAACTTGAGAAGACCCAGTACAACGCCCGCATCTATCAGCCGCTGGGCGACAACGGCGACTTCCTGTCGCTGGCCGCGCACTGGAATGAAAACCGCAACAACAACTACAATGGCCCGAACCTGGCCACCGCAACCGGCTTCTGCGACGTTGCGCGCACCCAGGTCTGCGTCAGCGACGTTGAAACCAGCCCGTTCCGCTGGGGCGTCGATTTCGATCGCACCTACACTGCACCGACGGTTCGTCCGGGAGCGGCGGATTTGGACAGCAACGGCGCCAACTACTGGGGTCTGCGTATCAACCCGTCCAACACCGGCAACATCCGCGGTCAGTCGCGCTTCACCTTGGCTGACGGCCTGATCCTGACGATCGATCCCTCGTTCTCCTACACACTGGCCAATGGCGGCTCGCAACAAACGGTGCTGGCCGAGAACGACCTGTTGCTGCGTGGCACCCGTACGACGGGCGGCGTCGACCTGAATGGCGACGGCGACATCCTGGACCGCGTTCGCGTCATGTCGCCTTCCAACACTCACACCCAGCGCTATACGCTGAACAGCTCGCTGATCTGGGATCTGAATGACCATCACCGCCTGCGCGCCGCCTATGCGCTGGACTGGGGTCGCCACCGCCAGACAGGCCTGTTCGGTCGCATCGACTTCTCCAACCCGACCAACCCGAGCTTCGTCGATGAGTTCGGCGGCCTGAAGGAAGAAGGAAACCGGGTCGTGAACCTGGATGGTTTCGCCCTGCGTTCGCGTGACCGGCTGTCCTATGCCGAACTGAACCAGTTTTCGGTCGAATACATCGGTCGTTTCCTGGACGAGGCACTGACGATCAACCTTGGCGTTCGTGCGCCCTTCTTCAAGCGTGAACTGAACCAGTTCTGCTATACCCAGAACGCCTCTTCGAACGTGCTCTGCACGTCCGAAGTGCCGAACGCGACGCTGGCCAACGGCAATGTGACCTTTGCAGGACGCGGGACCACCCAGTACATCACGCCGTTCCAACGCACGGTGAAGTACGACGACGTGCTGCCCAACGTCGGCGCGACCTACAAGTTCGGCGGCGCCCAATCGATATACGCCAGCTACTCGGAATCGCTGTCGGCCCCGCGCACGGACAGCCTGTATGCGACGACGCGTCTGGCCGATGGTTCGATCGGCAACCCGACGGTGCAGCCGGAGACGTCCAAGAACGTCGATTTCGGCTACCGCTACACGTCCGGCACCCTGATTGCCCAAGCGTCGGGCTTCTTCAACCAGTTCGACAACCGCATTGTCAGCACCTTCGAGCCGGACCTGGACCAGTTCGTCGATCGCAACGTTGGTTCGGTTGAATCCAAGGGTGTTGAAATCTCGGTGGGTTGGTCGCCGATCCAGGCGCTGAGCCTGTACGGTTCGGCCTCGTTCCTGGATAGCGAACTGCAGGACGACTATGTCTATGACCGTGCGGGCAACCGTCTGCAGACCAAGGGCAAGAAACAGGTCGAAACCCCTGAGCAGATGTATTCGCTGCGTGCGTCGTACCAGTTCAACGACGTCTTCTCGGCGGGCATTCAGGGCAAGTACACCGGCGAGCGTTGGGTCACCGACGTCAACGATCTGAAGGTCGACGCCTACACCGTGGTCGATCTGGACGCCCGATTCGACTTTGCTCCGCTGGGCTTCGAAGGCACCTATCTGCAGTTCAACGTCACCAACCTGTTCGACGAGCAGTACTACAGCACCCTGGGCACCCGCGCGTCGGGCACCCCTGGCCAGCTGGGTTATAGCCGCTCGTTCGCCGGCGTCGGCGCGCCGCGCACCATGATGGCGACCCTGCGCTACGCCTTCTAAGGCTTAAGCCAGACTGAAACGACGAAGGGCGGTCCGTTCGGGGGCCGCCCTTTTTCGTGGCTGACGTTGAAGTCGGGGGCGCTTGGGGCCATATGGCGCGGCTCCCAGTTCGGCCCTTGTTGAGGACGCCCGCATGACCGATCCGACTGCTGCCGCCATCCCCGCCGAATGGGCGCCGCACCGCGCCATGTGGGTGGGCTGGCCCAGCCATGCGGAATATTGGTTCGAGGCGCTGGAGCAGGCGCAGGACGAGGTCGAGGGTCTGGTGCGGGCCCTGGCCGGACCGGGGCGCGAGCAGGTCAAGCTGATGGTCGGCAAGGCCGAGGTCCTGGCCGACGCCCAGGCGCGCTTTGCGGGCGTGGCCAATGTCGAGGTCGTTCCCGGCGAGTTCGGCGACGTCTGGCTACGCGACACCGGGCCGATCTTCGGCGCGGGATCCAGGACGGCCGCCGCCTTCAAATTCAACGGCTGGGGCGGGAAATACGACATGCCGGGCGACGACCTAGTCGCGGGCCAGATCGGCCGACATGCGGGCGTGGACCTGACCTGGAACGACTTTGTCATGGAGGGCGGGTCGCTGGATCACGACGGGGAGGGGACCGTGCTGACCACGCGCCAATGCCTGCTGAACCCGAACCGCAATCCGGCCTGGAACCAGGATGAGACCGTCGCGGCGGCGGCGCTGGAGAAGGCGGTCGGCGCCAAGGTGGTGGTGTGGCTGGGCGACGGTTTGTTGAACGACCACACTGATGGGCACGTCGATAATCTGGCGCGGTTCGTCGCGCCGGGGGTTGTCGCCTGCCCGGTCGCCTGGGGGACGAACGATGTCAACGCCGACGTCTATGACGCGACGGCGCGCGATCTGGCCGCCGTGACCGATGCGGCGGGCCGGCGGCTGAAGGTGGTGCGCATCCCGTCGCCGGGCCTGGTGTTTGACGAGGACGAACGCCCGATCCCGGCCAGCCACATGAACTTCCTGATCGCCAACGGCGCGGTGATCGTTCCCACCTATGGCGATGCGCGTGCGGCCGACATGGCCTGTCAGGCGTTGAAGGACGCCTTCCCCGATCGCGAGATCATCCCGCTGCCGTCCAACGCCATCCTGACCGGCGGCGGCTCGTTCCACTGCATCTCCCAGCAGGAGCCCGCATGACCCGCACCCTCACCGTCGCCGGCATCCAGACCTCGTACGGCGAGGACATGCAGGCGAACATCGACAAGACCATCGCCCTCGTGCGCGAGGCGGCGGGGCGGGGCGCGCAGGTGATCCTGCCGTCGGAGCTGTTCCAGGGGCCCTATTTCTGCGTGTCGCAGGAAGAGCACTGGTTCAGCCAGGCTTATGAGTGGCGCGAGCATCCGTGTGTTGTGGCCATGGCGCCGGTGGCCAAGGACTTGGGCGTGGCCATTCCGGTCTCGATCTTCGAGAAGGACGGGCCGCAGTATTATAACTCGCTGGTCATGCTGGACGCCGACGGCGAGGCGCTGGGCGTCTATCGCAAGAGCCATATTCCCGACGGCCCCGGCTATCAGGAGAAATACTATTTCCGGCCGGGCGACACGGGCTTCAAGGTCTGGAAGACGCGCTTCGGCAAGGTCGGGGTCGGCATCTGCTGGGACCAGTGGTTCCCGGAAGCGGCGCGGGCGATGATGCTGATGGGCGCCGATGTGCTGATGTATCCGACCGCCATCGGCACCGAGCCGCATGACGCGACCCTGCATACGGCCGAGCCGTGGCGGCGCGCCATGCAGGGCCATGCGGTGTCGAACGCCGTGCCGGTCGTCGGCGCCAACCGGATCGGCCATGAGCGCGTGACCGAGGTCGGCCAGACCTTCTACGGCCATTCCTTTATCGCCGACCAGCAGGGCGAACTGGTTGAGCAACTGGGCGCCGAGGAGGAAGGGGTGCTGGTGCACCGCTTCGATCTGGACGAACTGGACAAATATCGCGCGGCCTGGGGCTTCTTCCGCGATCGCCGGACGGACCTGTATGGGGCGCTGACGGGTAAGGGCTGACCTAGCCCCGCATAGCCTCGACCGCCGCGACCAGTCGGTCGAGGTCCGCCGGCGTCGAAAGCCGGTGATCGCCGCCCTCGATCAGGTCCAGGCGCACGTCGCCGCCGGTCAGCCGTTCGACCAGTTCGACCTGATGTCGCCATGGCACGACGTCGTCGGCGCGGCCTTGCAGGACATGAACCGGCGCGGCGATGTCGATCGCGCCGTCCAGCAGCAGCCAGTCGCGCGCTTCCTCGAACATGCGCCGCGTCAGGACATATTCGCCCAGACCCTCCTCGACGATCAGGGTTTCGCCCTCGCGCAGGATGGCCTGCCGCTCGTGGTCCGCCAGGCCGGGCCACATCAGCCGTTCGGTGAAGTCCTGGGCCGGATTGACCAGCACCAGGCCCTTGATCCGATCCGGTCGCGCCAGCGTCGCCAGCAGCGAGACCCAGCCGCCCATCGACGATCCAACCGGAATGACCGGCCCCGACAGGCTGTCGATCAGGGCGACGGCGTCCTCGCGCCAGCGGCCGATAGTGGCCTGTCTCCAGTCGCCTGATGACTGGCCATGGGCGAAGTGATCGTAGCGCACGAAGTTCCAGCCGCGTTCGCGCGCGGCGACGTCCAGGGCCAGGGCCTTGGTCCCCTCCATGTCCGAACGAAAGCCGCCGACCCAGATCACGGTCGGGCCGTCGCCTTCGACGCGTTTGAAGGCCAAAGTTTCGCCATCGGGGCGGGACAGGTGCTGGATGTCGGTCATGGCGCCGTTCTGCCCGGACTTTCCGCCGTCGTCACCCTTGACCGCGACGCGCGATGGCGGAACACAGACCCATGTCCGCACCCCAGGTCCTGTTCGTCACCTCCAACCGCATCGGCGACTGCGTCATTTCGTCGGGCGTGATCCGCGAGATCGCGCGTCAGGTCCCGGGGGCCGAGATCACCGTCGCCTGCGGCCGGCCGCCTGCGCCCTTCTTCCGCAATGCGCCCGGCGTGGTGCGCACCATCGTGCTCGACAAGAAGAAGCTGTCCGGCCACTGGCTCGATCTGTGGAAACAGGTCGTCGGCACGCGCTGGGATCTGGTGATCGACATCCGGGGTTCGGCGCTCAGCTATCTGATCCCGGCGAAGCGGCGCATCGTCTATAACCGCTCGTGGGAAACCGGCCTGCGCAAGGTCGAGATGGTGTCGCGCCTGATGGGGTCGCCGACGCCGCTGGACCCCGAAATCTTCCTGGACGATCAGGCGCGGGCCGAGGCCGCAGCCGTGATCGATCCGCAGTTGGCGGGCGGCGCCGGTCCCGGTCGGATCATTGCGCTTGCGCCCATCGCGCACCAACCGGGCAAGAGCTGGCCCGCCGATCGCTGGGGCGCGCTGGTCGAAAAGCTGAAGGCCGAGCCGCGCTTTGATGGCTGGCGCTTTATGCCGGTGGGCGGATCGGGCGACCGGCCGCCCGCGACCCCGGCCTTGGAAGCTGCAGGGCCGCGTGGAATCGATTTTGTCGGCAAGGGCGACATCATGGCCTCTGCCGCCGCCATTGATCGGGCCGATCTGTTCGTCGGCAACGACTCCGGCCTGATGCACGTCTCGGCCGCGCTGGGCCGTCCGACCCTGGGCCTGTTCGGTCCGACGGAGTGGTGGCTGTATGGACCGTGGGGCCCCAAGACGCGAACCGCAGCGTCCAACGAGACCCGCGGCCAGTTCGCGCCGATCGAGGATCTCACGGTGGATCACGTCTTCGACGCAGTGTTGGCGCTACATGACGCCTATATCGGCGAAACGCCTGCGAACCCTTGAAAAATCGGGGCTCGCGGAGCATATTGCCGGCCTTGAGGGGAACGTGGCGATCGCCGCGTGCATTCGCTCATCACGACATACGCCTTCTCTGACCACATAAGGAAACGACGCCCATTCGCCGTCCCATGCAAGCGCCACCCGTGAAAGACGGGCCGCGTATGAACCAGGATATCCGCGCCCCTCGCGTTCTGCTCATCGACCAGAACGGCGAAAAACAGGGCGTCATGCCCACTTCCGCCGCTCTGGAAGCCGCCGAGGAAGCCGGGATGGACCTGGTCGAGATCGTCTCCACCTCCGAGCCGCCGGTGGCCAAGATCCTCGATTACGGCAAGCACCGTTTCCAGGAGCAGAAGAAGAAGGCCGAGCAGCGTAAGCGCCAGAAGGTCGTCGAGCTGAAGGAGATCAAACTCCGTCCGAACATCGACACCCACGACTACGAGGTGAAGGCCAAGGCCATGCACCGCTTCTTCGACGAGGGCGACAAGGTCAAGGTCACCCTGCGCTTCCGCGGCCGCGAAATGGCGCACCCCGAACTGGGCATGAAGTTGCTGAACAAGGTCCAGGCCGACTTCGACGAAATCGCCAAGGTCGAGTTCGCGCCCAAGATGGAAGGCCGCCAGATGATCATGATCCTGGCTCCGCGCTGATCGCGATCCATCGCTGAAAACCAAACGCCCTGGTCCCGCGACCGGGGCGTTTTTCTTTGCTGGAGAAACGGCTAAGCGTAGGCGATGACGAACGCCGATACGGTCGCTGCGCGCACCCAACCGCCCAAGCTGAAAACACCGGCGCTGGCTGTGCTGTTTGCGACGGTGTTCATCAACCTGGTCGGGTTCGGGCTGGTGGTGCCGTTGCTGCCGTTCTTCGCCCAGAGCCTGAAGGCCGAGGCATGGCAGATCACGTTGATGTTCTCGGCCTATTCGCTGGGGCAGTTCTTCGCCGAGCCGTTCTGGGGGCGGCTGTCGGACCGGATCGGACGAAAGCCCGTGCTGTTGATGACCCTGATCGCCAATGCGCTGGGCTATCTGATGCTGGCCTTCGTGCCCAACATCTGGCTGGCGATCGCGGTCAGGCTGTTCACCGGCCTGGGCGCGGGCAATATCTCGACGGTTCAGGGGTATGTGGCCGATGTGACCCCGCCCGAGCAGAGGGCCGGGCGGATGGGTCTGATCGGCGCCGCGTTCGGCCTGGGCTTCATCGTCGGGCCAGGGCTGGGCGGATTGCTGACGCAGCCGCAACTGGGGCGGCTGGGCTATCAGCTGCCGATCTTCCTGGCGGCGGCGTTGGCGGCGGTCGCGGCGGTCGGCGTCGTCGTCTTCCTGCGGGAGAGCCGGGCCAAGGCCGATCCCGCCGCCCCACGGCCAGCCTTCCTGGCGGGGCTGAAGGCGGCGCGCGACAACGCGGTGGTGTCGCGCGTGCTGGTCGTGACCCTGATCTATATGGCCGGGTTTTCGGCGATGGAGAGCGTGTTCGGCCTGTGGTCCGAGAGCCGCTATCATTGGGGGGCGCGCGAGGTGGGGCTCAGCTTCATGATCGTGGGCATCGTCTCGACGCTGAATCAGGGGTTCTTCGCCGGGCGGCTGGCGCGGCGGTTCGGCGAATCGCGCGTGCTGGCCACCGGCATGCTGCTGTTTGGAACCTCGCTGGTGTTGCAGGTGCTGGCGCCGGTCGCGTGGTTTCCCGCGACGCGGCTCGAGCTGGGCGCCCTGACGATCCCGGTCGTCCAGGGCTGGATCATCCCGATCGTGATGGCGATCGGCGCGTGCGGCATGTCGCTGGCCATGCCCAACATCTCGGCCATGATCAGCCGCGCCTCGCCGCCGGATCGGCAGGGGGCCATGCTGGGCCTGAACATGGCCTCCAGCTCGGTGGCGCGCATCTTCGGGCCGATGATCGCGGGCGCGCTGTTCTCGGGGCTGGGGCATGACTGGCCCTTCGTGATCGGGGCGCTGCTGACCCTCCCGGCGGCCCTGATGGCGATCAACGCTGGACGCGTCATTCGCAGCAGCGAGGGCGGCGTCAAAACCCCGGCCTGACTCGTCTTGCAATGGCGGCGCTCTTCACGTAGAAGCCGCGCCTTCGCGTACCGAACCGCCAGGCGAACAGGCATGCCTGGGCGGTTCTTAAACTCTGGAGAGATACCTCCCACGGGCTCAAGCAGTCCAAGGGCCGGTCGCCCTCCAAAAAGGAGACTGAAATGCCGAAACTGAAGACGAAGTCGGGCGCCAAGAAGCGCTTCAAATTCACGGCCACTGGCAAGGTTAAGGCCGGCGTTGCGGGCAAGCGTCACCGCTTGATCAGCCACAACTCGAAATACATCCGCCAGAACCGCGGCACCTCGGTCATGGCCGACGCCGACGCCAAGAAGATCAAATCCTACATGCCGTACGCCTGATCGGCGCACTGCACGCAGACGATCTTTTCGCACTGAATTTGAACCACAGTCCCTCAAGCAGCAAGCCGCCGCGCGGCGCGCGATAGGGACTTCCCGAAGGGAAAAACATCATGGCTCGCGTTAAACGTGGCGTAACCTCGCACGCCAAGCACAAGAAGGTTCTGGAGCAGGCCAAGGGCTTCTCCGGCCGCCGCAAGAATACCATCCGTACGGCCAAGGCCGCCGTCGACCGCGCCGGGCAATACGCCTATCGCGACCGTCGCGCCAAGAAGCGCAACTTCCGCGCCCTGTGGATTCAGCGCATCAACGCCGCCGCCCGTCTGGAAGGCTTCACCTACAGCCAGTTCATCAACGGCCTGAACAAGGCCGGCATCGAACTGGACCGCAAGGTTCTGGCCGCGATCGCCGCTGACGCGACCGGCTTCAAGGCCGTCGCCGACAAGGTCCGCGCCGCCCTGGCTTAAGGGCCGCGCTCAAGCCGCGAGCGATCGCGTCGCGAGCGTAGCGCAACAAGAATGACGCCCGCTCCGGTTTCCGGGGCGGGCGTTCTTCGCTTCAGGCTGCCTTGAGGACCTGCGATGCCTGGCTCTGCGCCAGCACCATGCGGATGGCGTTCAGCAGGGCGTCGGGCTGGATCGGCTTTTGCGCCACGCCGTTCATGCCGGCGGCGATATAGTCCAGCTCGTCGCGCTCGTCGGCGTTCGCCGTCAGGGCCAGGATCGGCAGGGCGCCGGCCGGATCGGGCAGGGCGCGGATAGCCCGCGTCGCGGCGACCCCGTCCATCACCGGCATCTTGATGTCCATCAGGGCCAGGTCGAACGGACGGGCCATTACGGCGTCCACCGCCTCCCGCCCGTTCTCGGCCATCTCGCAGGTGCAGCCGAACGTCTCCAGCAGCTTGCCGGCGACGAAGCGGTTGGTGGCGTTGTCGTCCACCACCAGCACATGCAGGGTGTCGTGCGGGGTCGGCTCGGCCATGGCGGGGGCGGGCGCCGCGCTCTCGGTCGCGACGCGCAACGGCAGGCGCACCTGAAAGCGCGCGCCGCCCTGGGGCGAGGCGCCCAGCGAGATCGCGCCGCCCATCCGTTCGGCGATCTGTCGGCAGATGGCCAGGCCCAGGCCCGCGCCCGCGCCCTCACGCCCGGCCTTTCCGGTGTTGAAGGGATCAAAGATGGTCGCGGCCGCCGCCTCGGGCACGCCGGGGCCGCTGTCGTCCACGGTGAAGATCACCTCGCCGTCGGCGTGGCTTTCGATCAGGGCGACGACCTCGCCTTTCAGGGTGAACTTCAGCGCATTGCCGATCAGGTTGTTCAACAGCTGCTTCAGCCGCATCCCGTCGGCCTGAACGCAGGGAACGGCCAGGTCTGTGCGGATGGTCAGACCGAGCGATTTCTCGTCGGCCCGCGCGCGCCACAGGGCGTCGATGTCGAAGGCGACGGCCGACAGGTCCAGCGGCTCTTCCTCCAGCGTCAGCATGCCGGCCGAGGCGCGTGACATGTCCAGCGCGTCGGTCAGCAGCCGTAGCAGGCTCTGGCCCGAATCGATCACGGTGCGGACGTAGGGGCGCAGCTCTTCCTGCTCCAGCTTCTTGTCCATCAGGGCCGCGACGCCCAGCACCCCGTTCAGGGGCGTGCGGATCTCGTGGCTCATCACCGCCAGAAACTCGGACTTGGCCCGGCTGGAGGCGACGGCCTCGGCCTCGGCCAGCGCCAGGTCGCGGGCCAGGGCGCTCATTTCCTCGGCCCGCTGGCGGTGCAGGGCCGCGCCCGCCTGAACCACCTGCAACGCTGTGCCGACGCCGACGTAGCGGCCGCCCGCCACCACGATGAAGCCGGTCAGCAGGGCGCCCAGTTCGGCGGCCCCGTAAGCCTGGAAGAAGGCCTCGGCGCTGGTCGCCGCTTCCGCCACCGGCGCATTGCGGTCCATCAGGCTTTCGGCGGGCCTGCGGGCATACAGGGCGCGTCCGAACTCGGCCGCCATCCTCAGGGTGAAGGCGTTGCGTTCAATGATGCCGAGGGGTCGGCCATCGTCGTCGACGACAGCCAGGGCCAGGGTGTTCGGCTCGGTCTGGAAGCGCTCGAACACATCTGCGCCCGGCGTGGATGGCGCCACGGGCGCGATCAAGTCGACGAAATCACCGATCAGCGGCATCAAGGTCCTCGCTAGTCCGGAGGCCTGATTAGACGGTGATATTTAACGCCAGCTTTGCCGTTCATGAACCTTTCGCGGCGGGTTTTCGACAGTCGATCCGTGGGCGGATGGAAAGTCGCTGTCGCGCCGCATATTCCCTCGCGGCCGCGGCTTCGATAGCCTTGCCGCATGATGCGCACCCTGATCTGCGGCCTGGTTGCCGCCCTCGTTCTTGTCACTCCCGCCGCCGCGCAGGACCGACGCGTCGCCGTGACCTTCGACGACCTGCCGTTCCAGACCGATGCGGCGACCCTGTGCGATCCGGCCCGCCTGATGACGATCACCCAGGATTTCGTCGCCATGCTGAAGCCGCTGGATACGCACGGCACAGCCTTCGTCAACGCGGGCAAGGTGTGCGAGGCCGAGCGCGCCACGATCCTGCCGCGCGTGCTGAACGTCTGGCTGGACGCTGGTCTGGACCTGGGCAACCACACCAACACCCATCTGAACATCCACGCGACGACGGTTGAGGCCTATCTGGCCGACGTGGACGCCGGGGCGCCGATCGTTCGGCAGGCGCTTGAGGCGCGCGGCAAGACCCTGCGTTGGTTCCGCCACCCCTATCTGTTCACCGGCGAGACGCAGGCGAAGCACGACGCCATCGCCGCCGGCCTGGCCCAGCGCGGCTATACGGTCGCGCCTGTGACCCTCGACAACAACGACTGGATGTTCGCCGACGTCTATCGCAAGGCCGAGCAGATCGGCGATCAGGCGCTGATGCAGCGCATCGGTCAGGCCTATGTGGCGCATATGGCGACGGTGCTGGATTTCTTCGAACCCTACAGCGCCGAGGTGGCGGGCGGGCGTGAACCGGCGCAGGTGCTGCTGCTGCACGCCAACACCCTGAACCAGGCCTGGTATCCGCAGATCCACGCCCTTTATCTGGCGCGCGGCTATCGCTTCGTGCCGCTGGAAGAGGCGCTGGCCGATCCGATCTATCAGCACCCTGACACCTATGTCCGCGCCAACGGAATCTCCTGGCTGCATCGCTGGATGCAGACCGACGGCCGGCCCATCCGCTGGGAGCCGGAACCGCCCGCCTGGATCGTTGCGGCCAACAAGGCGCCGGCGTCGGAACTTCAGGCCATCGCATCGGCCCCTTGAAGGGTGACGAACGCGCGCGAGAACGCTAAGGCACAGCGCAAATGACCGATCTCGCCACACTCGAACTCGACCTGATCAACGCCATTGGCGGCGCGGAAACCGTCGCCGCCCTGGAAGAGGTGCGCGTCGCCGCCCTGGGCAAGTCCGGCTCCGTCTCCGGCCTGCTGAAGGGCATGGGCGCCATGAGCCCCGACGAACGCCGCGAACAGGGGCCGATGATCAACGGTCTGCGTGACCGCGTCGCCGCCGCCATCGCCGCGAAGAAGACCGCGCTGGAAGCCGCCGAACTAGACGCCCGCCTTCTGTCGGAACGCATCGACCTGACCCTGCCGGCGCGTCCGCGCAGGAAGGGCGGGGTTCATCCCACCATGCAGGTGATGGACGAGATGATCGCCCTGTTCGCCGAGATGGGCTTCGCCGTGGCCGAAGGTCCCGACATCGAGGACGACTTCCACAACTTCACCGCCCTGAACTTCCCGCCCAAACATCCGGCGCGGGAAATGCACGACACCTTCTTCCTGAAGCCGGACCCCGAGACGGGCGAGCGCAAGGTGCTGCGCACCCACACCAGCCCGGTGCAGGTCCGCACCATGATGAGCCAGAAGCCGCCGATCCGCATCGTTGCGCCCGGCCGGACCTTCCGCAAGGACTCCGACGCCACCCACACGCCGATGTTCCACCAGATCGAGGGTCTGGTGATCGACCGTGACATTCACATGGGCCACCTGAAGACCACGCTTCAGACCTTCATCGCCCGCTTCTTCGAACTGGACGCGGTCCAGGCGCGCTTCCGTCCGCACCACTTCCCCTTCACCGAACCGTCGGCCGAAATGGACATCCGCTGCGATCGCTCTGGCGGGAAACTGGTGTTCAACACCGGCGACGACTGGCTGGAGATCCTGGGCTGCGGGATGGTGCATCCCAATGTGCTCAGGAACTGCGGCATCGACCCCGATGAATATCAGGGCTTCGCCTTCGGCATGGGGGTCGATCGCCTGGCCATGCTGAAATACGGCGTGCCCGACCTGCGCCCCATGTTCGACGCCGACACCCGCTGGCTGTCCCACTACGGCTTCTCGGCCTTCGCCGCCCCCAACCCGGCCTCGGGCCTGAGCTGAACGAGTTTCAAGATGACCGATCAAACTGAAACGCCGATGTCGGCCGAAGAAAAGTTCGGCCGAGAACTGGTGGCCCGCACGACCTTCGAAAAGGAAGCCGTCTGGCTGCCGTCGTTGGCCGTTCATCATATGAACGCGGGCAAGACATTCATCGAGGACAAGACGTTCACGAACTGTCTAATCGAAGGACCGGCGGTCATGGCTGTCATGAACGGCACGACGTTCGACAGCTGCAACATGGGCGTGGCGACCAACCCCCGCACGCTGCTGCTTCAGCCGATGGGCGATATGATCGCGGGCGTCGTGGGCATGTCCAACTGCCGCTTTGTTCGCTGCCGCTTCGTTCAGGTGGGCTTCACCGGCGCCCCGGATCTGCTTGAGCAGATCGAGGCCGACCTTCTCAGCGCACGAGCGGTGCAAGCATGAGCCGGCTTCCGATCAACCGTCCCGTCAATCTTGCGCGCGACCTGACCCAGACCAGGTTCGAGAACGTCGATCTGAACCTGCACGATCTTTATCAGCATTGCCGTGACAAGGGCGCGGTCGTGGGGCGCACCTTCACCGGTTGCCGGCTGGATGGCCCGGCGATCGTTTTGGTCGGACCCGGCACGACGTTCGATGAGACGAACTTCGGCGACTCCCGCGGCGGTATGAAAAATCTTCTGCTTCAGCCGATGGGGGACAAGGCGCTGGGCACCATCCCGATGCATGACTGCACCTTCGTGGGCTGCGAGTTCTACAATGTGGGCTTCACTGGAGCCGCCGAGATTCTAGAGCAACTGGCGGCTGTTCCGACGGTGGCGGGACCGGCGGCATGAAGTTCACCCTGTCCTGGCTGAAGGACCACCTCGAGACCGAGGCGGATGTTCAGCAGATCGCCGAGGCGATGACGATGGCCGGGCTGGAGGTCGAGGAAGTGCTCGACCCCGCCGCCAAACTGGCGCCCTTCACCGTGGCCAAGATCGTCTCGGCCGAGCGACATCCCAACGCCGACCGGTTGCAGGTCTGCCAGGTCGAAACGGTCGATGGGATGAAAGAGATCGTCTGCGGCGCGCCGAACGCGCGGGCGGGCCTGACCACCATCTACGCCCCCGTCGGCGCCTATGTGCCGGGTCTGGGCGTGACCCTGGTCGAGAAGCCGGTGCGTGGCGTGGTGTCGAACGGCATGCTGTGCTCGGCCTCCGAGCTTGAACTGTCGGACGAGAGCGACGGCATTCAGGAACTGCCGCCGGAAATCCCCGTCGGCACGCCGGTCGCCGGCCTGTTCGGCGCCGAGCCGGTCATCGATTTCGAGGTCACGCCGAACCGGCCCGACTGGCTGGGCGTGGCCGGCATCGCCCGCGATCTGGCCGCCGCCAGCGTCGGCAAGCTGAAGCATTTCGACATCGCCGTGGTGCGCGGGGGCTTCCCCTCGCCGATCAGCGTGCGGCTGGACGCGCCCGAGATGTGCCCGGTCTTCGCCGGTCGCGTCATTCGCGGCGTCAAGAACGGCCCGTCGCCGGCCTGGCTGCAGAAGCGTCTGACGGCCATCGGCCTGCGCTCGATCAACCGTCTGGTCGATGTGACCAATCTGATCGCCTATGACCGCGCCCGGCCGCTGCACGTCTATGACGTCGCCAAGCTGTCGGGAACGGAGGTCGTGGTGCGAGCGGGGCAGGTTTCGGCCGCAACCGGCGAGCACGAACATCTGATCGCCCTGGACGGCAAAACCTATGCCGCGTCCGCAGCCGACTGCGTCATCGCCGACGCCGGGGGCGAGCGGCCCATCGGTCTGGGCGGCGTCATTGGCGGCGAGAGCACTGGCTGCGACGAGACCACCACCGACGTCTTCCTGGAAAGCGCCTGGTTCGACCCGCTGGTCATCGCCCAGACCGGCCGTGCGCGGGGCATCCACTCCGACGCCCAGTACCGGTTCGCGCGCGGCGTCGATCCGGTCTCGGTCACGCCGGGTCTGGAACTGGCCACGCGCCTGATCCTGGACCTGTGCGGCGGCGAGCCGTCGGACATCGTCTTCGTCGGCGAACCGCCGGCCAGCCCGGCGCCCTTCGCCTTTGACCCTGCCTATGTGAAGCGGCTCAGCGGCATGGACCTGGCCGATGACCGGATCGGCACCATCCTGGGCCAGCTCGGTTTCCTGGTTCAGGCCGCGCCCGCCGGTCAGGCCGAGCCCTGGATCGTCACCCCGCCGTCGTGGCGTCGCGACGTCGAAGGTCCGGCCGATCTGGTGGAAGAGGTTGCGCGCATCGAGGGCTTCGACAGCTTGCCCGATACGCCCCTGCCCGAGGTCGCCCGCCCCGCCGGCGGGGTGCTGAGCCCGCGCCAGGCCCGCGTCCGCACCGCGCGTCGGGCGCTGGCGGCGTTGGGCTATGCCGAGGCCGTCACCTGGTCCTTCACCAAACAATCGACCGCTGCTCTGTTCGGCGGCGGGGATGATCGGCTGGTGCTGGAGAACCCGATCGCGGCCGATCTGGACTGCATGCGGCCCTCGGCCCTGCCGAACCTGATCCAGGCGGCGGCGAGGAACGCCGCTCGTGGTTTCGCCGACGCCGCCCTGTTCGAGATCGGCCCCATCTATCTGGGCGACGGTCCGGCGGATCAGCGCACGGTCATCGCCGGCCTGGTCGCCCCGCACGCCGCCCGTCACTGGGCCGGCGCCGGCGAGGACGCCCTGTTCACGCTCAAGGGCGACCTGACCACCTTGCTGGAAGAGATCGGCGCCCCGGTCGCCTCGCTGCAGCTGGTCCAGGGCCAAAACCGCGACTGGTGGCACCCCGGCCGTTCGGCCCGGCTGCAACTGGGTCCCAAGAATGTGATGGTCGAGTTCGGCGAACTGCATCCGCGCGTCCTGAAGGCGCTGGACGCCGACGGTCCGATCCTGGCTTTCGAGATCGTGCTGGACAATGTGCCGGAACCGCGCGGCAAGAGCGGCAAGGCGCGGGGGTCGACGGACCTGTCGGCCTTCATGCCCCTGACGCGCGACTTCGCCTTCGTGGTCGAAGACGCCAAGCCGGTGGGCGACCTGGTCCGGGCCGCGACGGGCGCCGATAAGGCCCTGATCGCCGACGTGCGGGTCTTCGACGTCTATCGCGGCAAGGGCGTGGACGAGGGCTTCAAGTCCGTGGCGCTGGAAGTCGTGGTCCAACCGCGCGAAGCCACCCTGACCGAAGCCGAGATCGAGGCCCTGACCGCCAAGGTCGTGGCGGCGGTAGAAAAGCAGGGCGGAAAGCTGCGGGCTTGAGGGGCGCAGCGCCGCCTTTCGGGCGGCGCGGGGGAACATAGGCGATGACGACGGAACCTCAGGCGGCCCAACCGGATCGCGGCCATCTGCTGCGCGTCCTGGGCGTGACCTTCGGCGTCGCCGTCGTGGTCGGCGGCGTCATCGGTCAGGGTATATTGCGCACGCCGGGCGTCGTCGCCGAGGGGGTTCAGAACCCCACGATCATCATCGCCCTGTGGTGTGTCGCGGGTCTGGTCGCCTGGATCGACGCCATGTCGACGGTCGAACTGGCCGCCTCGATCCGCAAGACGGGCGGCCCCTATATCTTCGCACGGCGCGCCTTCGGGTCGTTGACCGGCCTCGCCGTCGGCGTTTGCGACTGGTTGGGCAATATGGGCGGCATCGCCTTCATCGCCGTGGTCTTCGGCGAATATCTGCATCGGTTGGGCGTCGCGACCAGCGTGCCGATCGGCGTCCTCGCCCTGTTGATCGTGGTCGTAGTGGGCAGCGTCCAATGGCTGGGCACCAAGGTCGGCGGCCGGTCGCAGGAGATCGGCAGCGCGGTCAAGGCGGCCCTGTTCACCGTGCTGATCATCGGCCTGTTCCTGGCGCCGCGCGGCGCGCCCGTCGCGACCGAGATCGCGCCAGCGACGGCGGCGGCCCTGACCTTCGGTGGCATCGTCATGGCCCTGCGGGCGATCTCTGGCACCTACTACGGCTGGAACAGCGCCTCCTATTTCTGCGAAGAGGTCGTCGATCCGGGCCGGACGATCGCGCGGGCCACCTTCTCGGGCATCGCCGTGGTGACGGTGATCTATGTGCTGGCCAACCTGGCCTATCTGAACGTCCTGACGCCGGCCGAGATGGCCGGCTCGAACCTCGTCGCGGCGGATGCGGCCGGTCGAGTGTTCGGCGATGTCGCCGGCCCTATCGTCACGGCCATCTCGCTGGTGTCGCTGGTGACGATCATCAATGCGATGGTCATGGTGTTCCCGCGCGTCCTGTTCGCCATGGCGCGCGAGTATCAGATATCCGCCCTGACCCGGGTCGCCGCAAACGGCACGCCGCGTCTGGCCCTGATCGCGACCGTGCTGGCCGGCGGGCTGCTGGCGACCATCGGGGTCTACGAGACCCTGCTGACTTTCTCGACGTCGCTGCTGGCGCTGATGAGCGTGCTGGTAAACGCCGCCGTCATCGTTCTGCGCGTGCGCGAGCCCAATCTGGAGCGGCCGTGGAAGATGCCGCTCTACCCCCTGCCGGCCATAGTCGCCTTGGCGATCAATACGACCCTGTTCGTGATCTTCGTGGTCGAGGATCCTTTGACGGCTGGAAAGGCCTTCGGAATGCTGGCGGTCCTGATCGGCCTGGCCTGGCTGCTGGTCCGGCGAAAGCGCGCTACGGCCTGATCGGCGCGCCCGGTAAGACCCCGTTAACCTTGAAGCCGCAAGGCTGCCGCAAAGGTCGGGGACGGTGCAACGAAGACCGGCGCGCCAGCCGGCCGTCCTCTCGTCGCCTTTCGGAGCGCCCTCCATGCATCGCCGCCAACTGATCCTTTCGGGCCTCGCCACCGCCGCCGGCGCCTCGTCGCTGGGCGCCTGCGCCTCGGCGCCGCCGCGCGATCCGAACTATCCGATCCGCTCGGACCAGACGGCCCAGGCCTACAGCTTCGACGAACTGGTGGCGGCCGGCTCGCGCGAGCTGGGCATCGCGGCTGAGGTCGTGGGCGGCGCGATCGAGCGGGTCTTCGCCGACCAGGGCGACCGTCCGACCGCCTATATCGCAGGCGAGGAAGGCTCCGGCGCCGTGGTCGTCGGCGCCCGTTACGGCCGCGGCGCCCTGCACATGAAGGACCTGTCGGCCTCTCAGGAAGTGTTCTGGCAGGGCGCGTCGGTGGGCTGGGACTGGGGCGGCAACGCAAGCCGCGTCTTCACCCTGGTTTACGGCCTGTACCACCCCGACATGATCTATCGCCGCTATCCCGGCATCGAGGGCTCGGCCTATCTGGTCGCCGGCCTGGGCGTAAACTATCAGCGCGCTGACGGCATCGTCCTGGCCCCCATCCGCACCGGCGTCGGCCTGCGCCTGGGCGCCAACGTCGGCACCATGAGCTACAGCCGCCAGCGCAATCTGTTGCCGTTCTGAGCGCGCTAGGCTCGCGACGCGGTCGCTCGCGGCTTGAGCGCGTGACTGCGCCCTAGCTCACCAATCGCAGCGGCGGCGGCGCATCCATCAGCGTCGCCAGCCCCTCGCGCCAACTGGGATAGACGGGCCGCCAGCCCAACTCGGCCTTGGCCAGGGCGTTCGAGACGCGCTTGGAGTCCAGATAGAAGCGGCGCATCGCCTCGCTGACGCTGTCGTCGGTCCAGTCGACCTGGGGCGGGCGGGGCAGGCCCATCCGACCCGCCGCCCATTCCATCACCACGTCGGCCGGCGACGGTTCGTCGTCGGTCAGATTGTAGGCGGCGCCCGGTCGCGGCCGCGCCATCGAGGCGAACAGGCCCGAGACGATGTCGTCCACATGGATGCGATTGAAGACCTGGCCGGGCTTTCTGACCAGTTTCGCCGTGCCTTCCCTCAGCCGCTCGACCACGCTGCGCCCCGGTCCGTAAAAACCGGGCAGGCGGAAGATCTGGACCGTCAGCCCCATCCCCTGCGCCCCATCCAGCCAGTCGCGTTCGGCCCGGACGCGGCGTGCGCCCTCCAGATTGGCGGCGTTCAGCGGCCCGTCCTCGAACACCCATCCGCCGGCGCGGTCGCCATAGACGGAGGTGGAGGAGACATAACCGATCCAGTCGGGCCAGGCGTCGCCCGCCAACGGACCCAGGGCCCGCAGACCGGGGCACCCCTGCGCGTCCGGCGCGGCGGTGATCAGCACGGCGGTCGCCGCCTCCAGCGCCGTCTTCAGGGCCGCCGTATCGCCGGGATCGATGGCCATGATCCCGTCGGCCGCCAGGGCGCGGCGCCGCTCGGGGTCGCGCGACGTGGCGGTCGCGCGTCCGCCGCGCCGTATGGCCTCCAGCGCCGCCGCCCGCCCCAGATAGCCGCCGCCGAAGAGCAGCAGATCGAGGGAAGGGGAGGCGATAGGCATTACGAAACTCAGGCCGTCAGAACTTGGGAAGGCGGCGCGTTGACTGCCGGTCGCGCCTCATTTTCCAGCGCCTCCGCCCGGCGTTGGTTCCAGGCGGAGACGCACGGCACCCGACCCAGATCGGCCCGGTCGGCATAGCGGCGGGCGATGTCCGTCACCTCGTCCATCAGACCCTGCGCCAGGGTGATCGGCTTCAGCCCCAGATCGCGGAACTGATCGTTGGCGACGACCAGATCGTTCTCGTCGGCCTCCTGACGCGGATTGGCGACATTGTGGACTTCGGCGCCGGTCTTGTCGGCGATCATGCCTGCCAGATCGCGCACGCGGCGGCTCTCGGTCATTTGGTTCAGGATCTTGACCCGGTCGCCCCGCTTGGGCGGGTTCTTTAGCGCCAGCTCGACGCAGCGCACCGTGTCCTGAATATGGATGAAGGCCCGCGTCTGGCCGCCCGATCCATGCACCGTCAGCGGATAACCGACCGCCGCCTGCATCAGAAAGCGGTTCAGCACCGTGCCGTAATCGCCGTCATAATCGAAGCGGTTGATCAGTCGTTCGTCCTGTTTGGTCTGTTCGGTCTGGGTGCCCCAGACGATGCCCTGGTGCAGGTCGGTGATGCGCAGATTGTCGTTGCGGGCATAGAATTGGAACAGCAGGGCGTCCTGCGTCTTGGTCATGTGATAGATGCTGCCAGGATTGGGCGGGAACAGGATTTCCTGCTCGGCGGGACCGTTGTCGGTCTCCACCGTCACCTTCAGATAACCCTCGGGGATACGAAGACCCGCCGTGCCGTAGCCATAGACGCCCATTGTCCCCAGGTGCGCCAGGTGAACGTCCAGGCCGCTTTCGACGATGGCGGCCAGCAGATGGTTGGTGGCGTTGATGTTGTTGTCGACGGTGTACAGCTTGTGCCGCGCCGACTTCATCGAATAGGGGGCGGCCCGCTGCTCGGCGAAATGCACCACGCTGTCGGGGGCGAGGTCGCGGATCAGGGCGACCAGGCGGTCAAACTCCTTGCCCACCGTCATGTTGACGAAGCCGATGTCGCGGCCGGACACGTCTTTCCACGCCTTGATCCGCTCGCCCATGGTGCGGATCGGCGTCAGGGACTGGACCTCCAGCTCGTTGTCGATGTTGCGGCGGCTCAGGTTGTCGACGATGGTCACGTCCCACCCTTCGGCCGACAGATGCAGGGCCGTGGGCCAGCCGCAAAAACCGTCGCCGCCCAGAACCAGCACGCGCATGGGATCGCCTCGTCGTCGTCTCAAAGGTCATGCCTAGCCCAGCCGGCGGGCTTGGCAAAGCGGCGCTGTGCAGGGTTCGGTGCGACGCATTGACGAATATTGCTTGGAAAGGCCGCCCACTCGGGTTAAGTCTCTGCCGTCTCCCACTCAATCGCAGCTTTACGGGCGCATACCCGGCTGTTCGCGGCTTGAGCCGGCCATGACGGTCGGTCCCCAAAGGACCGGCGCACCATGCGGGCGACAAGGCATTCCGACAGTTCGACAATCGGGGATCGGCCCCGAGCGAGACGGAACCACGAAACGGACGGAACCGGCCTTCAGGCTTTGGTCCGCCCCTGCACACGGTAGCGCGAATGAGAGATTTCAAGGGCATGAAGCGTCAGCGCGGACGCAATCGGAACAAGGCGGGCGCCAATAACGCCAACAACGCCAATCCGAATCGTTCGTGGGATTCGCAAGGCCCCGAGAACATCAAGGTCCGGGGCAACGCCCAGACGGTGTACGAGCGCTATCAGCAGCTGGCCCGCGATGCGGCCTCCAGCGGCGACCGGGTGCTGGCCGAAAACTATCAGCAGCACGCCGAGCACTATTACCGGGTCCTGCGCGCGCTCCAGCCGCAGCGGTCCTTCTCGGACATCGCCGCGCGCGAACAGTCCAACCAGGGCTTCGACATCGACTTCGAGGACGAATCCGGCGCTCAGGCCGCCGCCTTCGTCGCCGCCCAGCAGGCCGCCGACCGTCAGGCCGCAGAGGCCGCCGAACGCGCCGAGCAGAACCAGAACCGCGATCAGAACCGCGACCGCGACTACAATCGCGACCGGGACCGGGATCGTGACAACCGCGACCGCGACCGCGATCAGAACCGCGATCGTGACCGTGACGAGAACCGCGACGGTCAGCAGTCTCGCGAACCCCGCGAGCCGCGCGAGCCGCGCGAGGGCGACGAGGTCCGCGCCGAGGGCGAGGGCGGCGGTCGTCGCGAAAGCCGCCGCGAACGCTGGGAGCGTCGCCGCGAGGAACGTAATCGCCGCTTCGATAATCAGGACGGCTCCCAAGACGGTGCTGAGGGCGTAGCTCCTGCCTATGCCGAGGCCGAGCGCGCCGAAGCCGTCAGCGAAGCGCCCACCGCTGAAGCCCCTGTCGCTGAAACGCCGAGCGTCGAGGCGCCGGCCGCCGACGAACGGCCCGCACGCCGTCCGCGCCGCACCGCCGCCGCTGTCGCGGCGGACGAGGGCGACGCCCCGACCGCCCTGCCGGGCTTTCTGACGCGCGCGCCGGCATCGTCGGGTCCGGTCGAGCAGGCCGAAGGCGAGGCGGCCCCGCGTCGCCGTGCGCCGCGCCGCAAGCCCGAAGCCGCCGCGGCCAGCGAAGACTGATAACAACCTAGGCGGGCACGTTTACCTGAATGCAACTCTAACGCGTCAATATGGCGCGTCGGAGGGGCGTCATGGATTTCGTCTTGCTTGTCTTGTCCCTGGCGCTGGCGGGGACCTGCGCCGGGATCTGGCTCTGGCTTCAGGCGCACGGGGTCGCCGAGCGCCTGCGTCGTGAGAACGCCCGGCTCGAAGCCCGCGCCGTCCAGCAGGCCGAAGGCCTGCGCCGCGCCCTGACGACGGCCGAGGGCGAGGTCGACCGTCTGACCGCCGAGCTGCGGACGCGGGACGAGATCATGCAGGCCCTGGGGCGAGAACTGCGCAACCCCCTGACCACGATCATGGGCTTCGCCCAGTTGCTGCGCGCCAACGACCAGGCCGACCCTCTGACCGCGCGCCAGGCTCAGTTCGTGCGTCAGATCGAGGCCGCGGCCGGCGTCCTGTTGGCTGTGATCGAGGAAACTGAAGCCTTCATGAGCGGCGACGGCGGCGGTTCGCCTTCGTTGCACCGCGTGGATCTGCGTCTGGCGCTGCGCCAGGTCTGCGATGGGCTGGAGGCGCAGGCGCGAGAGGCGGGGGTGACGCTGGCCTGTCCGCCGCCTGCCCACGGCCTGTGCGTCATGGCCGACCCGGGCCAGATTCGCCGCATCCTGCGCCGATTGGTCGAGAACGCCCTGCGCCATTCGCCCAGCGGAGGCACGGTGCGCATGGAGATGTCGCGCGCTGAGGACCGGATCGTCATCGCCATCCATGACGCCGGGATGATCCCGGCCGGCGCGGGCGACGACCGACCGTTCCGCCCGCTGGATGGTCGCGACGCCAGAGGCGGCACCGCCCTTGGCGTCGCCTCGGTCCAGCGGTTGACCGAGCGGATGGGCGGCGCCCTGACTATGGCGCGCAACCCCGGCGCGGGCGCCGTCTTCTCGCTCAGCCTGCCGGCAGCCCCCGCGCCGGGTCTGGCGTCATCGCGTCAGGCGGTGGTGCTCTACATCGAGGACAATCCCGCCAACATCGCCCTGATGCGCCAGGCGGCGAGCGGGCTGGGCCTGACCCTGCATGCCGCGACGACGGGGCCGGAGGGGCTGGATCTGGCGCGCGCGCTCAGACCCGACATCATCCTGCTCGACATCGGCCTGCCGGACATGGACGGCTATGAGGTCAAGGCGCGGCTGGACGTCGACCCCCTGACGCGCCATGTGCCGGTCCTGGCGCTGACGGCGGCCGTCTCGGCGCCGGACCGGGCGCGCGGCCGCGCCGCCGGCTTCGACGCCTGGCTGGCCAAGCCGCTGGATCTGGCGGCCCTGGCTGCGGCGCTGAATACGGCCCTGAATACGGCCCTGGGCGGCCCGGAGGTTGACGCCGACGGTCGCGAGAGGGCCTAAGAGGCTCAAGTTCGCCTGGTCGCCCCAAGGGAAGCGTCGATGTCCCCTTTCATCCCGTTCCGCTCGCTGACGCGTCGTCTGGCGCCGCTGGCCGTCGTGTGCGCCGTCGCCGCCTGCGCTTCGACGCCGCCGCCGCCGCCCCCGCCGCCGTCCGGCGCATCGGGCGCGCTGATGGACTGGCGCGGCGTCATCACCTCCGGCGACCGGGATCGCTATCGCCGCGTCGACGCCGCCTGGACCTTGGCCCTGCAACAGGCCAAGCGTCAGCGCGGCTCCGGCGATCTGAACAGCCTGGGCGATCTGATCGACCCCAAGGCCGACCGTCCCGGCGTCGCCCCGCCGCCCGGCGACTATCGCTGCCGCACCGTCAAACTGGGTACCCAGGGGGGCGAGGACGGGCTGGGCTATGTCGTCTATGGCTGGTTCGCCTGCCGCATCGAACAGACGCCGAAAGGCCTGAAGTTCTCCAAGCTGACCGGCTCGCAGCGCCCCTCCGGTCTGCTCTTCCCCGAAGACGACCGCCATATGGTGATGCTCGGCTCACTGGCCTTGGCGCAGGAGCCCGCCGCCAACACCTATGGCCGAAATCCCGACCGCGATCTGGTCGCCATCCTGCAACGCATCGGCGAGGCGCGCTGGCGGCTGGTCCTTCCGTGGCCCAACACCGAATCGAATCTGGACCTGATCGAGCTGGTCCCGGCGCCGCGCGGCTAAGGTTCGCCTGAACCTCGGGCGCCCTGTCACGTTCGGTCAGGGCAACCGATGGAGACGCTGATGCGCCGCACCCCTCTGGCCGTTCTGGCCCTGATGACCACGACAGCCCTGGCGGCCTGTGGCGACGACCGTCCCGCAAGCCCGGCTTCTCCCGCGACGCCGGCCGCTCCCGCTTCTCCGGCGGCCCACGCCTCTCCGGCCGATCCCGCCACGCCCGCTTCAGGAACAACGCCGCAGCAGCCCGCGACGCCCGCAGGCGGCATGCAGGGCGGAACCGACGACTGGCGTCAGGTCGCGAAGGCCGCCGACGCCAGCCTACTTGGCCGGCTGGATCAGGCTTGGCGCATGGCCCGCGCCGAGGCCGAAGACGGCGGCTTCTCGCGTCAGGTCGAGGCTCTGGGGCCGCTCGCCGATCCCAACGCCGCCCAGACGGGCCGCAACCAACCCGGCCCCGGAACCTATCGCTGCCGCACCATCAAGATGGGTCGCCGTGTCGAGGGCCAGGGACTGGCCTATGTGGAATATCCCTGGTTCGCCTGTTCGGTCGCGCTGACGCCCGGCGGCGATCTGGTCCTGACCAAGACGACGGGATCGCAGCGCACGCGCGGCCTGATCTATCCCGACACCGACCGCCGCGCCGTCTATGTCGGCGCCCAGGCCTGGGGCGCCGACGAGAAGACCTTCCCCGCCTATGGCGACAAGGCCGAACGCGATCAGGTCGGCGTCATCGAACGCATCGGCCAGAACCGCTGGCGCCTGGTCCTGCCGTGGCCCAAGCAAGAGGCCAAGCTGGAGCTGCTGGAGATCACCGGCTAGCGCGCGCCGGTCGAGCGGGCGATCGCGGCGCGCATGCCCTCGGCGTGAAGCGCGCCTGACGGGGCGATCTTGGTGTTCGGCGTTTCGCTGGGTCCCAGATCGGCGGTGCGATCCTCCGGCCCGGTCCAGCTCGGGCTTTCGGCCTTGCGACGGACGGCCTCGCGCAGATTGTCGGTCGCCGTCGCGGATGCCCCGCCGGATTTAGAGCCGGATTTGCGCCGGTCCATCTCATTGGCGACGCGGGCGATGGCCTCGGTCAGCAGCGCCTTCTTTTCACGCGCGCCCGCATCCGGGCCGCTCTTTCCCGCACGAACGCGCGTCCGGATCTGGCGCTGAACCCGATCGCGCCGCGCGCGCAGCCGCCCGATCAGATCTCGCAGCTCCGCCGGCGAACGCTCGGCCAGCGCCTTCGTCTGTTCGACCATATCCGCCTCATCGCGATCCAGCGCGCGCGGGTTTGGGGTCTTTGACATGACGGTCTCCCTTTCGATTGATGGGAAGACAGCGTCAGGACGCCGGGGCTGTTCCGGTTTGCGACCCTGGGTCACAGGGTCGTCCGAGGTCAAACCCGCGTCAGTCTCAGGTCCTGATAGTCATAGCTGAAGTCGATGTCGGGGCTGACCCCCTTCACCGTCGCGGTCGCCGGCTTGGCGGTCAGGATCGAGAAGGTGACGAAGGCGTCCTCCTCGCGCTTGTCCGGGAAACGTGTGCGGAAGGTCTCGCCGTCATACGGCTCCAGCCAGCCTTGCAGGGCGGGCGTGTGGGTGAAACTCAGCCACAGGCCGCTCTTGCGATTGCGACCGCGCCCCTCGGTCTTGGGCGCAATGACGATGTCGCCGTACCACGGATCACGCCAGGTCCCGGCGTAGGCGTCCAGCGGCATGGACGGGGGCGCGCCCGCCGCCTGTTTGGCGTCGATATCGGCCGCGGCGGCGATGGATTTTGCATTGCCCTGGACCTCCAGCGTCTTGGAGTCCGCGATCCAGTCCACATCGACCTTGCCCATGCAGATGTCGGTGATGCCAGACCTCAAGGCGCGCAGCAGGAAGCTCTCCTCGGCGTTGGAGAAGACGCTAAAGCCGGTCTTGCGGCCGGGGATCAGCACCGTGGCGGAAATCCCGCCGGGCGAGCCGCCGCCGTGGCTGGCGATCCGCTCGCCGCGATAGTCCTGAACCTGCAGACCCATGGCGTAGGTCGAGGCGATGGATCGGTTGGGCAGTTCCGCCGTTGGTCCGGCCGAGGATCCAACGATGATGTTGGGGCGATACATCTCGCGCGCCGCATCCTCGGAATACAGCCGCGTCCCGTCGGGCAGCTTGCCGTCGTTCAGCCGCAAGGCGATCCATTTGGCCCAGTCGGTCGGGGTGGTGCAGATGCCGCCTGCCGCCGCCGCCGAATCCCAGTTCCACACCTCGACGATGGACTTGGCGATCTGGGTCATCGCGCCTTGATAGCGCAGCGGCGGCCCGACCCGGCCGTGGGGCAGGGCGGACCTGGACGCATCGGCCAGACGCGCCAGCGGCACGGTTTCGGTCATCCCGACCTTGTCCAGGATGCGCGTCTGGATGAAGGCCTCCCAGCTCATCCCCGACACGGCCTCAAGCACCGCGCCTGCCACCACGAACATCAGGTTGCAGTAGTGGTAGCGCGCCCGGAATCCGTCCTCGATCGGCACGAAGGCGGCCTGGGCCAGCACCTCGGCGCGGGTGCGGTCCGAGTTGGGCCAGAACAGCAGGTCGCCGGCGCCCAGACCGAATCCGGCCCGGTGGCTCAGCGTATCGCGCACCGTGATGTGCGCGCCGATATAGGGATCGGACAGGGTGAAGCCGGGCAGATAGGTCCGAACCGGCGCGTCCCACTTCACCTTGCCCTCGTCGACCAGGATGGCCAGGGCGGCGGCGGTGACATTCTTGGTGTTGGAGGCGATGGCGAACAGGGTGTGCTCATCGGCCCGCGCGGGCTTGCCTTGAACCTTGACGCCATAACCGCGCGCCAGAACGGTCGCCCCGTCCTTGACCACCGCGACGCCCAGCGCCGGCTGATCCGGCCAGGCCGCCATGCACTTGGCCACATAGGCGTCCACCGCCGCCGCCAGCGACGCATCATCGTTCGCCGGCGCGCTCTGAGCTGTCGTTTGGGCGAGCACCGGCCCCGCCGCCAGCGCCACCGCGCCTCCGGAAGCGAACAGGGTGCGGCGCGACAAACGAAGGGACATGGCGAACTCCAGCGAAGACCGCCGGACGCTAGCGCCCCGCCAGCCCAAGGCCAAGCGCTGCTGACAAAAGGAGATTGACGATAAATATAAGCACTTATATATATAAGTCCTCATGTTGTCTGCATCGCCCACCCTCGGAACGCTCTTGCGCCATCTGATCGATCTTCTGGACGGAGAGGTCGAGGCGGCCTATGCGGCCTCTGGCCTGCATTGGCGTCCCCGCTACACGCCGATCCTGCGCGTTCTGATGCGCGACGGCGGGCAGTCGATCAAGACCATCGCGCAGCAGATCGGCATCAGCCATTCGGCCGTCAGCCAAACCGTGACCCAGATGGTCAAAGACGAGCTGGTTCTGCTGAAGCCCGGCGCCGTCGCGCGCGAGCGGATCGTGATGCTGACCGCCAAGACCGAAGCGATGATCCCGCGTCTGCAACGTCAATGGTCGGCGGTGAACCAGGCGGCCGAGACGCTGGACCAAGAGCTGTCGGCGCCCCTCTCCGGCGTGGTCAAGGAGGCCATCGCCGCCCTGACGGATCAACCCTTCCGCCAACGCATACAGGCGGCTGCAAAAACGCAGTCCGCGCCCTAAACCCTTAACCTCTCCAACGGAATCTATCATGCGTTCCAAGCTGCTTTCCGCCGCTGCGATGGCGCTCGCCCTGATGGGCGGCCAAGGCGTCGCTCATGCCCAGGCCCGGCAGCCCGTCGCGGCCGCCGCCCAAACCGAACTGTCCGCAGCCCAGCGGGCGGCGGTCCTGAGCGCGATCCGACAGGCGGTTCAGTCCTCCTACGTCTTTCCCGACCGGGCGCCGGCGATCCTCGCCCGGCTCGACGCCGCCCAGGCCTCCGGGCGCTATGAGGTGTCCTCGCCAAAGGAATTGGCGGGGCTGATCAGCGGCGACCTGCGCGACGCCAGCCAGGACGGTCACGTCTATCTGGAATATGCGCCTGATCGCTTCGCCGCCGCCTCGGCCGGCGCCGACGCGACCCAAGCCCTTTCAGAGATCGACGCCGCCGCCGCCCGTCGCGACAACCACGGTCTCAGCGCCTTGGAAATCCTGCCCGGCAACGTCCGCTATCTGAAGATCGACGCCTGCTATTGGGTCTCGGACGAAACGGGCCGCGCCTATGACGACGCCATGCGGTTCCTGAAGGGCGGCGACGCGGTCATAATCGACCTGCGGGGAAATAGCGGCGGAGCGTCCGAGGCGGTCCAGTATCTGGTCAGCCACTTCCTAAAGGCCGGGACGCTGGAAATCACCTTCCTGAAGGCCGGGCAGGAGCCCGTGCAGACGCGCGCGCTCGACAATCTGCCCGCCGGGCGACTGACCGGTACGCCCCTGTATGTGCTGATCGACCAGGCCTCGGCCTCTGCGGCGGAATCCTTCGCTTATGACGTTCAGCAGTTCAAACTCGGCCGGCTGGTGGGAGCCAAGACGGCGGGCGCCGCCAACAACAATGACTTCTTCCCCATCGCGCCGGGCTTTATGCTCAGCCTGTCGGTCGGCCGGCCCGTTCACGCGGTCAGCGGCGGCAACTGGGAGGGCGTCGGCGTGGCGCCGGACACCCCGACTTCCTCCGTCCAGGCGCTGGACGCCGCCCAGGCCGAGGCCCTGCGCGGCTTGCTGTCGACGACGACGTCCGACGCCGCCAAGACGGACTACGCCTGGGCCCTGACTGCGGTCGAGGCGCGCCTGAACCCGCCCGTGACCGACGCCGCCCTGCTGCAATCCGCGCCCGGCGCCTATCGCAACTACGTGGTCACGATGCAGGACGGCGCCCTGGTCGTCGCCCGGCCCGGCCACCCGCTGTGGCCCGCGCCGCGCAAGCTGCAAGCGCTGACCGCAGACGGCCTGTTTGCGGTCGAGGGTCTCGACGTCCTGCGCATCGGCTTCAAGGACGGCGCCATGCAACTGTGGTGGAAGGACGAGCCCGCGCCGCGCATCATCCCAAGGACCTGAGGTCCTTAGGCCAGTCGCCAGCGTTGCAGCTTTTCCAGCACGTCGGCGACGATCTGGTCGCGGGTGAAGCCGGTGATGTCGTGGGGGCGTTCGCCTTGGCCGGTCTGGGCGGTCAGTCGCCATTCCAGCAGGCGGCGGCCTTCGGGCGTCTCGCGCTGGGTCACGGCGGGACGCGGACGCGAGCGGGCGCCCAGGCGATAGATGAAGGTGCGCTCGCCCTGCTTGACCGTCAGCCAGGCGACGCCGTCGTCACGCCCGATCTCGGACTCCGCCGCCTCGGCCTCCATGGCGGCGTGAACCGTTTCCAGCGCGGGCAGGCCGTGGCGCTCGATCTCATCGTCGATGTCGTTGCGGCTGGCCGGGGCCAGGATGCGTTTCAGCTGTTGCGCCAGGGGCGCGCCTTCGGTCTCGAGGCTGCGGCCCGCGACGTCGGCGTTCATCTGGCGCACCAGGCCTATCGACAGCAGGATCATGATCAGGACGAAGGGCAGGGCGGCGGCCAGGGTCGCCGCCTGCAGCGCGCCCAGCCCGCCCGCCAGCAACAGGGTCGCGGCGACCAGGCCCAGCAGCAGGCACCAAAAAATCCGCTGCCAGCGCGGCGTGTCTTCGGCGCCGCCAGAGGCGATGGTGTCGATCACCAGGGCGCCGGAATCGGCCGAGGTGACGAAGAAGACCGCCACCAGCAGGATGGCCAGACCCGAGGTAAAGGCTGCGCCCGGCAGCTGCTCCAGGAAGTAGAACAGGGCGGTCGACAGGTTGGCCGAGACGGCGTTGGAAATCGCGCCCGCCGCCTGCCCCATGTCCAGGCTGATCGCCGTATTGCCGAAAACGGTCATCCACAGGAAGGTGAAGCCGGCCGGCGCCAGCAGAACGTTCAGCAGGAACTCCCGCACCGTTCGCCCGCGCGAGATCCGGGCGATGAACATCCCCACGAACGGCGACCAGGCGATCCACCAGGCCCAGTAGAACAGGGTCCAGTCCGCCATCCAGGCGCGCGGCTCATAGGCGTAGAGGGTGAAGGTTCGCTCGACGAAATGGCTGAGATAGAAGCCGAAGTTCTGGACCAATGCCTTGAACAAAAAGCCGGTCGGCCCGACCACCAGCACGAACAGCATCAGCAGCACCGCCAGAACCAGGTTCAGCTCCGACAGACGGCGCACCCCCTTGCCGACCCCGCTCATGACCGAGGCGGTCGCCGCCGCCATGACCACGACGATCAGCCCGACCTGAACCCAGGCGGTGTTGGGAATGCCCAGCAGATAGGTCAGGCCGCTGTTCATCTGCGACACGCCGAAACCCAGAGACGTGGCGATGCCGAACGCCGTGCCCCAGATGGCGAAGATGTCGACCGCATCGCCGATGCGCCCGTTGACGCGCCTGCCCAGCAAGGGCGACAGCCCCGACCTCAGCGTCAGCGGCAGACCCTTGCGGTGCGCGAAGAAGGCCAGGCTGAGGCCCACCAGCGCATAGATCGACCAGGCATGCGCCCCATAGTGGAAGAAGGTGATGCCCATGGCCTGACGCGCGGCGTCGAAGGTGCGGCCGGCGCCTTCGGGCGGATTGATATAGTGCTGGATCGGCTCAGCGACGCCGAAATACATCAGGCCGATCCCCATGCCGGCGGCGAACAGCATGGCCAGCCAGGACAGATAGGGAAAGTCTGGCTCGGCGTCGTCCGGCCCCAGCTTCAGCGCGCCGGTCGGGCCGATCGCCAGCACCAGCACCAGCCCCACGAAGGCGGCGACCGAGGCGATATAGAGCCAGCCGAAGGTGTCGATCACCCAGGCCTGAACGCTCTGGAACAGGCGGTCGGATTCTCCCGGCGCGACGATGGCGACGAGGAGCAGCAGCGCGATGATGGCGCTCGCGCCCCAGAACACGCGGGGGTTCATCTTCGTGGTCAGCATCGGGTCAAAGCGTATGGCGAAGCTGACAGTTCCCAGCTTGGCCACAACCGCGCCGTCTCGATGAAGAAGATGTAACTTTGCGATTCAAAGTAACGCCGATAGTCAGCCTTATCGACGGGCGCAAACAGACGCCCGCGCACTCTTTCAGGATCGCCGGGGCATGACCTCTTCCAAACTCGTTCTCATGCTGGGTGCGGCCGCCGTCGCCCTGCCCGGCGCCGCTCTGGCCCAGAACCAGACGCCGTCTCAAACCCCGCCGCCCGCCACGACCAGCCAGCCGGCCGCCCAGACCCCGGCGACGACGGCGCAGACGCCCGCGCCGCGCACTCAGACGGCCGAACCGGCCCAGCAACAGCAGCCCGCCAGCGTCGGCGACGTGGTCGTCAACGCCCGCGCCAATGACGTGCGCACCTCGATCGACTCGGTCAGCTACAGCCTGGCCAACGACCTTCAGGCGACGACGGGCAGTCTGGCCGACGCGCTGCGCAACGTGCCGTCGGTGGACGTGGACCCGGAGGGCAATGTGTCGCTTCGCGGCGACGCCAATGTCACTATCCTGGTCGACGGCCGCCCGTCGGGCATCCTGACCGGTCCCGGTCGCGGCCAGGCCCTGATCCAGCTGCCGGCCAGCCAGTACGCCCGCATCGAGGTCATGACCAATCCGTCCGCCGCCTATAGCCCCGAGGGTTCGGGCGGGGTCATCAACCTGATCACAAAGCCCACGGCGCCCAAGCCGGGCACCCAGACGACCGGCTCGCTGCGCGTCAACGTCGGCGACAACGGACGCTGGAACGCGGGCCTCAGCGGCTCGTACCAGAAGGATCGCCTGACCCTGTCGGGCGACGCCAGCTATCGCTCTGATCCGACAGAACTGACCTTCAACCGCGTCCGCGAACAGCTGGACCCGGTCACCGGCGCGGTGGTTTCGACCACGACCGTCGAACAGCCGGTCGAGTCCGAGCAGAACGGCGCCTTCGCCCGCTTCACCGCCGAATACAAGCTGGACGACAAGACCCAGCTGACCGGCGAACTGCGCGGCGTGGCCTTCGACGGCACAGGGTCGGGCGACGGCCTTTATGAAACCCGCAACGCCGCCGGCGCGGTGACCAGCGCCTATCGTCGGGTCGGCGATTCCGATTTCAGCTTCAACAACTGGGGCGCCACGGCGCGTGTGCTGCGCCGCTTCGACGGCGACGGCCACGAGTGGTCCAACGAGCTGCGCTACGATTCCAACGCCAACGACACCACCAGCCAGACCCTGACCACCTTCCTGACCCCGGCGGGTGCGGCCCTGTACGAACGGACCAACACGGAGGTCGATCAGGTCACCTGGGGCTTCACCAGCGCCTACACTCGCCCGATGTCCGACGGCGGCAAGCTGCGCCTGGGCTATGAGCTGAACGCCCAGCGGCCCGAGCAGGACGCCGAGTTCCTGCGCGGTCCCTCGCAGGCGGCCCTGGCGCCGGTCCCGGCCCTGAACAACCGCTTCGAAGCGACCCAGACGGTGCATGCCCTCTACACCACCTATGAGCGGCCGCTGGGCGAGAAGCTGTCGGCCCAGCTGGGGCTGCGGCTGGAACAGGCGGACATCGAGATCAAGGATCTGACCGGCGGCGCCTCGGCATCCCAGGACTATTTCCGCGCCTATCCGACCGCCCACGTCCAGTATCAGCTGACGCCCGAACAGACCCTGCGCGCCAGCTATTCGCGCCGCATCCAGCGGCCCCAGCCCAGCCAGCTGAATCCTTTCGTCGTCTATCAGGACCCGCTGAACGTCCGCTCGGGCAATCCGGATCTGGAGCCGCAGGAGACCGACAGCTTCGAGGCCATGTGGCAGATGCGAAAAGGCCAGAGCTTCTATCAGGCCACCGCCTATCTGCGGAACACCGACAAGGCCTTCACCGACGTGGCCTCCGACATCGGAGGCGGCGTCTTCCTGACCCGTCCGGAAAACCTGGGCTCGCGTCGCGACCTGGGCGTGGAGGCGACGGCGAACGGGCGTCTGCATCCGACCCTGCGCTACAGCGCCAGCGTCAACGTCTTCCGTCAGGAGATCGACCCGGGCGCTGTCGTCGGCGGCGGCGACCGCGAAGCGACCCTGGCCAGCGGCCGTCTCAGCCTGAACTGGCAGCCGACAGCCAAGGACTTCGTCCAGGTCTCCAGCTTCTGGCAGGGCGACAGCCTGTTGGCGCAGGGCCGGCGCGAGGCCGGCGGCATGGTCAATCTGGGCTATCGCAGAAAGCTGAGCGAGCAGCTGTCGTTCAACTTCACCGCACGGGACCTGTTCAACACCTTCAACACTACGACCATCTACGAGACGCCGCAGTTCCGCGAACGCTCGGAGCAGGACATCAAGCTGCGGGCCTTCTACATCGGCCTGACCTGGAACTTCGGCGGTCCGCGCCGCCAGCCGGAGCAGTTCGACTTCTCGACCGGCCCGACCGGGGGCTGACGGCCTGACGGGGACGCGGGCTCAGGTCCGCGTCTCCCAGGCCAGCCAGGCGGCGACCACGACCAGGCCGCCGGCCATCATCATGCGCAGGGCGCGACCCTGCATCCGGGGCGCCAGCCGCGCCGCGCCCGCGCCACCGATCACGATCAAACTGTGCACCAGGACGGCGACCGCCAGATGCAGGCTCCCCAGCGTCAGGGCCTGGCTCAGCGGCGCGCCGTAGTCGGGCCGCATGAAGGTCGGCAGCAGCGCCACATAGAAGACCGCGGCCTTGGGGTTCAGCAGATTGCCCATCAGGCCGCGCACGAACAGGCCGCGCAGCGAGCGCGCGTCCGGCGTGGGCGCCGCCTCGATCGTCGGCGCGCGCCAGGCTTCCCACGCCAGCCACAGCAGAAACAGCACGCCCGCCCAGCGCAGGCCCTGATACAGCGGCGGCCAGACGGAAAAGACCTCCGTCAGCCCATAGGCGGCCGCCAGCATCCACACCGCCAGCCCCAGGGTCACCCCCGCTACCGCCGCGAACCCGGCCAGCCGTCCCCGCGCTAGGGCGACCAGCGCCAGCCAGCCCATGTTCGGCCCCGGCGTCAGCTCGATCAGCCCCACGGCGATCAGAAAGGGGCCGACGACGGCGGGATCGACGGGCCAGGCGGAATGGGCGATCACGACGCGCTCCTGTTCGCCCGAGCCTAGGCGCGCGGCGGCGAAACGGACAGCCCCGAAAGCCGCCTTGCGGACCCCTTGTGTGACCCGATCGTCACACCCACCTCGATCTCAACGGCGTGCTGCTTAGCAGAGGGTGCGCTGAAATCCATCCGCCTCCCGAGGGGACCGACACCATGAATCTCGAACTCTATTCCGACCGCGCCAAACAGGCCGTCCAATCCGCCCAGTCGCTGGCGCTCGCCCGCCGTCACCAGCAGTTCGCGCCCGAGCATCTGCTCAAGGTGCTGCTTGAGGAGCGCGACGGCCTGGCCCGCAATCTGATCACCGCCGCCGGCGGCGACGCCCGACGCGCCGAGGCCGATGTCGAAACCGCGCTGAAGAAGCGCACCCAGGTCACCGGCGGCTCGGGCCAGCTCTATCTGGACGGCGACACCGCGCGCGTCTTCGCCGCCGCCGAGGAAGCCTCCAAGACCGCCGGCGACGCCTTCGTCACCACCGAACGGCTGCTGGCCGCGCTGGCCAAGGAAGGCGGGGTCGCCGCCGAGGTGCTGAAGGCCTCGGGCGTCACGGCCGACAAGCTGGAGGCCGCCATCGCCGAGGTGAGGAAGGGCAAGACCGCCGACAGCGCCGGCGCCGAAGACGGCTATGACGCCCTGAAACGCTACGCCCGCGACCTGACCCTGGCCGCCCGCGACGGCAAGATCGACCCGGTCATCGGCCGCGACGAAGAGATCCGCCGCACCATCCAGGTCTTGGCTAGGCGCACCAAGAACAACCCCGTCCTGATCGGCGAGCCCGGCGTCGGCAAGACCGCCATCGTCGAGGGCCTGGCCCTGCGCATCGTCAACGGCGACGTGCCCGAGTCCCTGCGCGACAAGACCGTCATGGCGCTGGACATGGGCAGCCTTATCGCCGGCGCGAAATACCGCGGCGAGTTCGAGGAGCGTCTGAAATCCGTCCTGTCCGAGGTCTCTGCAGCCGAAGGCGGCATCATCCTGTTCATCGACGAGATGCACACCCTGGTCGGCGCCGGAAAGGGCGACGGGGCGATGGATGCGTCCAACCTGCTGAAGCCCGCGCTGGCGCGCGGCGAGTTGCATTGCGTGGGCGCAACGACCCTGGATGAATACAGAAAGCACGTCGAAAAGGACGCCGCCCTGGCCCGCCGCTTCCAGCCGGTCATGGTCGAGGAGCCGACGGTGGAGGACACCGTCTCCATCCTGCGTGGCCTGAAGGAGAAGTACGAGGTCCACCACGGAGTGCGCATTTCTGACAGCGCGATTGTGGCCGCAGCCACTTTGTCCAACCGCTACATCACCGACCGCTTCCTGCCGGACAAGGCCATCGACCTGATCGACGAGGCCGCCAGCCGCGTGCGCATGGCCGTGGATTCCAAGCCCGAGGCCCTGGACGAGATCGATCGCCGCCTGGTGCAGCTCAAGATCGAACGCGAGGCCCTGAAGAAGGAGACCGACCAAGCCTCCCAACACCGTCTGGAAAAGCTGGAGGACGAGATCGCCGATCTGGAAGGCCAGTCCGACGACCTGACCACCCAGTGGAAGGCCGAAAAGGACAAGGTCGGCCAAGGCGCGCAACTGCGTGAAACCCTGGACCGCCTGCGCCTGGAACTCGCCAACGCCCAGCGCGCCGGCGATTTGGGCCGGGCGTCAGAGATCGCCTATGGCCAGATCCCCCAGATCGAAAAGCAGCTCGAAGAAGCCGAGGCCAACGAGACCAGCGGCAAGGGCCCCCTGACGCCCGAGGTCGTCGACGCCGAACAGATCGCCGCCGTCGTCAGCCGCTGGACCGGCGTGCCCGTCGACAAGATGCTGGAGGGCGAACGCGAGAAACTGCTCCAGATGGAGACCGCGCTCGGCGGTCGCGTCGTGGGTCAGGACGAGGCTTTGGCCGCCGTGTCCGACGCCGTGCGCCGCGCCCGCGCCGGCCTGAACGACCCCAACCGTCCGCTGGGCAGCTTCCTGTTCCTGGGCCCGACCGGCGTGGGCAAGACCGAACTGACCAAAGCGCTGGCCGACTTCCTGTTCGACGACGAGGCGGCCATCACCCGCCTGGATATGTCGGAATATATGGAGAAACACAGCGTCTCGCGCCTGATCGGCGCCCCTCCCGGCTATGTCGGCTATGACGAGGGCGGCGCCCTGACCGAGGCCGTGCGTCGTCGCCCCTATCAGGTCGTCCTGTTCGACGAGGTCGAAAAGGCCCACCCCGACGTCTTCAACGTGCTGTTGCAGGTGCTCGACGACGGCCGCCTGACGGACGGGCAGGGTCGCACCATCGATTTCAGGAACACCCTGATCATCATGACCTCCAACCTGGGCAGCCAGTATCTGGCCGATCAGGGCGAGGGGGACGATGTGGAGGCCGTGCGCCCCTTCGTCATGGACGCCGTGCGCGCCCACTTCCGGCCCGAGTTCCTGAACCGGATCGACGAGATCATCCTGTTCCACCGCCTGGGTCGCGACCAGATGGGCGGCATCGTCCGCATCCAGCTGTCACGCTTCGAGAAGCTGCTGGCCGACCGCCGCCTGACCCTGGACTTGGACGACAGCGCCCTGGCCTGGCTCGCCGACCGCGGCTACGACCCCGCCTACGGCGCGCGACCCCTGAAACGCGTCATCCAGAAGGATCTGGTCGACCCTATCGCGCGCAAACTCCTGGCCGGCGAGATCGAGGACGGCGGGGTGATCGCGGTAACAGCGGGCGAGGGCGGGCTGGAGATCGGTAAGATGCGGGTGCATTAGGACCATCCTTTCGTCATCCTCCGGCAAGCCGCGTCTTCGCGGCGCAGACCGGGGGACCCAGCGGCGCCGTCAGGCGAAATCTTTCCGCCGCACGATGCAGGAAGGCACGTCCGCGACAGGGTCGCGCTCTCGCGCGCCGCTGGGTCCCCCGGTTCCGCTGCGCGGCCCGGAGGATGACGAAAGGAGAGAGCGGCGTGCTGGATGACGAAAGAGGGCGTATGGCATAGGTTGTGCGGATGCCGACGCATCGGACGTTCATCGCGACCTACATCATGGCCAGCGGGCGCAACGGCACGCTCTATACCGGCATGACGGCGAACCTGGAGGCGCGGGTCTGGAAGCATCGCAGCGGCGTGTTCGACGGCTTCTCCGCTGCGCATGGATGCTCGCGGCTGGTCTGGTTTGAGCGGCACGCCTGGGTGGTCGAGGCCATCGCGCGCGAGAAGCGGATCAAGAAGTGGCTGCGGGACTGGAAGCTGAAGCTGATCGAGGCGGAAAACCCGGAATGGCGGGATTTGGCCGACGACTGGTTTCCGGTGAACGATCCGAACTGGCGACCGCCGGTTGAAGATTAACTTTCGTCATCCTCCGGCGCCCTCGCGAAAGCGAGGGGAGACCGGGGGACCCAGCGGCGCGCGTGAGCGCGAACCTGTCGCGGACGCGGTGTCGAAACATCACGAGTCGGATGGATCGCCTTCGGCGCCGCTGGGTCCCCCGGTCTGCGCCGCGAAGGCGCGGCTGGCCGGAGGATGACGAAAGAAGAGGTAGCCGTCTTAATCGAGATGGGTCCCGTCAACGATTTCAACACCCTGCCGCCCGCCAGCGTCATCCTCCTGCCCACGCTCCCAAAACCGTGCGATCCTGTCTCGGTTCGTCCGCAGGGGACGCAGTGCACGGCCGGGGAGGGGCAATTCAGACGAATTAGACGAATTAGACGGTGTTTTTGTCCGCCGACCGTCTGATCTCAGTCAGTCCTGCGGGATGGGATTGGTGCGCGGGTCCGGGCCGTTGGTGACGACGCGGTCGCGTTCGCCCAGGTCCTTGATGATCTTGACGTCGGTGAAGCCGGCGGCCTCGAACAGCGCCTTGACCTGCGGGCCCTGATCGAAGCCGATCTCGACGGCGAAGACGCCCAGCGGCTTCAGGATGCGTTTCACCTCGGGCGCCAGATCGCGATAGGCCTGCAATCCGTCCGGCCCGCCGTCCAGGGCCAGGTGCGGGTCGTGGTCGCGGACCTCCGGGTCCAGGGTCGCGATATGGTCGGTCGGGATATAGGGCGGGTTGGACAGCACCAGGTCGAAGCTGGCGTCGCCGAAGCCCGCGGCCCATTCGGTGCGCAGGAAGGTCGCGCGCTCGTTCAGGTCCAGGTTGGCGGCGTTCTCCTTGGCCACCGCCAGGGCCTCGGACGAGATGTCGGTGCCGACCCCGCGCGCGGCCGGGCGCTCGGCCAGAAGCGCCAGCAGGATCGCGCCCGATCCGGTGCCCAGGTCGATGGCGTCGAAGGCCTCGTTCTTGCCGAAGGCCAGCATGGACACGTCCATCAGGGTCTCGGTATCGGGGCGGGGGCTGAGGACGTCGGGGGTGACGTTCAGCATGATCTTCCAGAAGCCTTTCTTGCCGACGATGCGCGAGACGGGCTCGCGCTTCAGTCGGCGCTCGACCATGGCCTCATAGGCGCTCAGCTGGTCGGCGGTGATGGGCCGATAGGGGTCGGTCAGGATGTCCATGCGGCTGGCGCCGGCGGCGGCCTCCAGCAGCAGGCGGGCGTCGATGGCGGGGCTGTCGATGCGGCCGGTCTTCAGCCGGGCCTGCGCCGCCTTCCAGGCGGTCAGCAGGGTCGGGGCGTCGGTGTCGGACTTGGGCGTGATGGGGTCGGTCATGGGCGTTGATTGGCCCGCCCCGGTGCCGATTTCAAGCGCGACGGCAGGGAACGTCAGGCCAGCTTGACCGTTCGCGTCGGGATGACTGCGCGCCGCCCCTCCCGCCTCGCCCCGCTTCGCAACCTGTTCGCCCGGACGCCCAGGCCGGTCGAGCGCGGCCGGGTGTGGAAGTTCCTGGCCGCCGCCGCCGGAGGTCTGGCCGCCGGGGCCGGCGCCGCCCACCTGCTTTACAGCCAGGGGCACAAGGTCGGGGTCGAGCTGCGCGCCCCCCGCCCCGAACCCTTGCCGCCCAAGGTCCCCACGCCCGAGGACTATGAGGCCCAGGAGCCCGGTCGCGGCCGCATGGCCAAACGGCCCGAGCACATTCCGCACAAGGGCTGGTCCGACATCGTCTGGCGCACCGGCGGGTCCTACTTCGGCGACCGGGTCGGCTTCGTCGCCGGCGGCGTGACCTTCTTCACCCTGCTGTCGCTGTTTCCGCTCTTGGGGACGTTCGTCACCCTCTACGGCCTGTTCGCCGATCCGACCGACGCGTGGGGGCGGCTGCAGTTCCTCTACGCCCTGCTGCCCGACAGCATCGCCGAGTTCCTGGGCGGGGAGATGCAGCGGCTGGCCGAGAACTCCAACAGCCAGCTGACCTTCACCCTGGCCTGGACCCTGGCCCTGTCGCTGTGGACCGCCAACGGGGCGGTCAAGGTGCTGTTCTACGGGCTGAACGTCGCCTACCATGAGGTCGAGCGCCGCAATATCGTGCGCTACAACCTGATCTGCATGGTCTTCACCGTAGGCGCCATCCTTGCGGTCCTGCTGACCTCGGCGCTGGTGGTCGGCGTCCCGGTGGTGGTGCGGCTGTTCGGGCTGGAGGAGGAGTGGGGCCTGATCGCGCCGCTGCGCTGGCCGCTGTTGCTCGTCGGCTATGTCGCCGCCCTGACCGTCATCTACCGCTATGGCCCTTGCCGTCAGCGCGCGCGCTGGCGCTGGGTCACGCCGGGCGCGATCTTCGCGGCGATCCTCAGCCTGACCGTGTCCTTCCTGTTCAGCTGGTATCTGTCCAACTTCGTGCGGACCGACAGCTACGGCCCGCTGGCGGCCATGATGGGTTTCCTGCTGTGGACCTGGCTGTCGGTGCAGGTGATCCTGATGGGCGCCGAGCTGAACGCCGAGATCGAGCACCAGACCGCCGTGGACACGACAACCGGCAAGCCCCTGCCGATCGGCGAGCGGGGCGCCAAGGTCGCCGACAGCATCGGTCCGCGACGCGGCAACCCCGCCGCCCTAGCCTTCACCCAGCGTCATGCGGAGATGATGGCCGACCGGATCATGCGCCGCCCCAACCGCCACGCCGCCGGGGCGCCGACTGCTACAGAATGAAGCGGCTCAGATCGACGTCCTTGGTCAGGGCGTCCATCTTCTCACGCACCGCATCGCCGTCGAAGGTCACGGTCTGGCCCGACAGGTCCGAGGCCTTGAAGCTGGTTTCCTCGAGCACCCGCTCCATCACGGTCTGAAGCCGGCGCGCGCCGATGTTCTCGACCGCGCTGTTGGCCGCCACCGCTGCATCGGCCATCGCCTCGACCGCATCGTCGGTGAAGGTCAGGGTCACGTCCTCGGTCGCCAGCAGGGCCTGGTTCTGACGGATCAGATTGGCTTCCGGCTCGGTCAGGATGCGCTTGAAGTCGTCGCGAGTCAGGGCCTTCAGCTCGACCCGGATCGGAAGCCGCCCCTGAAGCTCGGGCAGCAGGTCTGAGGGCTTGGCGACGTGGAAGGCGCCCGAGGCAATGAACAGCACATGGTCGGTCTTCACCGGCCCGTATTTGGTCGAGACGGTGGTGCCTTCGATCAGGGGCAGGAGGTCGCGCTGCACCCCCTCGCGCGACACGTCCGCGCCGGACGCGCCCTGACGAGCCGCCACCTTGTCGATTTCGTCGAGGAAGACGATGCCTTCGTTCTCGGCCAGTTTCAGCGCCTCCTGCGTCAGGCTGTCCTGATCCAGCAGCTTGTCGCCCTCTTCGGCGATCAGGGGCGTCGTCGCATCGCGCACGGCCAGCTTGACGGTCTTGCTGCGCCCGCCGCCCATCTTGCCCAGCATCTCCGACAGGTTCAGCAGGCCGACGTTGCCGCCGCCCGGAATGTCCAGCCCCTGGATCGGCGAAGCGGTGTCGGCCAGCGAGATCTCGATCTCCTTGTCGTCCAGTTCGCCGGCGCGAAGCTTCTTTCGGAAACTGTCGCGCGTCGCCGGCCCCGCGCCGGGTCCGACCAGGGCGTCCAAAATCCGGTCCTCGGCGGCGGCCTCGGCCTTGGCCCGCACGTCGCCGCGCCGGCGCTCGCGCACCATGATCAGGGCGCTTTCGACCAGGTCGCGCACGATCTGATCCACGTCGCGGCCGACATAGCCGACCTCGGTGAACTTGGTGGCCTCGACCTTCAGGAAAGGCGAGCCGGCCAGCCGCGCCAGCCGGCGCGCGATCTCGGTCTTGCCGACGCCGGTGGGGCCGATCATCAGGATGTTCTTGGGCGTCACCTCGTCGCGCAGGTCCGCCGGCACGCGCTTCCTGCGCCAGCGGTTCCGCAGGGCCACGGCGACGGCGCGCTTGGCGTCGTTCTGGCCGACGATGTAGCGATCCAGTTCGGAGACGATCTCGCGGGGGGTCAGTTCAGTCATGCGACGCAGATAGGAGAGGCCGAACCGTTGCGGGAGAGGGGCGGGGCGTCGCAGCGTGATTTTGAAGCCGGGGCTGCCGACTATGCCTCCTCCGGGCTCGGCGCGGCGGCGATAGCAGATCGCCCAGCGAAAAGGCGTCCCCCGATCGGAGGACGCCTTAAGGCTTCAAGCGCTCGTCGCTAGTATCAGGCGGCGTTGGCGGCCTTGTTCTTGGCCAGCTTGTCCTGGTGGGCCTGCATGCCCTTGGCGATCAGGTCGGCGGCTTCGCCGGCGTCGCCCCAGCCCTCAACCTTAACCGACTTGCCCTTCTCCAGGTCCTTGTAGCGGGTGAAGAAGTGCTCGATCTGCTCGATCAGGATGGCGGGCAGCTGACGATAGCTGGCGATCTCGGTGTAATAGGGGTTCAGCTTGTCGACCGGCACGGCCAGGATCTTCTCGTCGCCGCCGGCTTCGTCCACCATCTTCAGCACGCCGATGGGGCGCGAACGGATGACGCAGCCCGGAACGACCGGCGTCGGGTTCAGCACGATCACGTCGCAGGGGTCGCCGTCGTCCGACAGGGTGTGCGGCACGAAGCCGTAGTTGCCCGGATAGTACATGGCCGTGTGCAGGAAGCGGTCGACGAACAGGGCCCCCGATTCCTTGTCCATCTCGTATTTCACCGGCAGGCCGCCTTGCGGGATTTCGATGATGACGTTGATGTCCCAGGGAGCGTTCGGGCCGACGGGAATGGCGTCGAGGTTCATGGCGGGGTCTTTGCTGCGACTGCGAAACTTTGAAAGGCGAAGGGTGATAGGCTCCCCGGCCCGTCACGGCAAGGGCGACCTGTGGCGAAGGCCCGCGCGGGCGGGCTTGCGTCGCGGCGCATCATCGCGGACATCTGGATCATGACCTGGACCGATTGGGCGGCGCTGGCCCTCTTCTTCATCTGCTGGCTGGGATACAGCCCCATCCTGGCCTTCATCAGCCGGAAGGGCGGCTCGCTGAACCAGGACATGGAGCATGTCCGGGCGGCCTGGATGCAGTCCATGACGCATCGCGAGATGAAGCTGATCGATAGCCAGCTGATGGGCCATTCGATCAACTCCGCCTCCTTCTTCGCCTCCACCAACCTGCTGTTGATCGCGGCGGTCGCGGGCATCCTGTTCGGCGGCGAAAGCGCGCTCCAGGGGTTCGCCGCCGTCGGGGCCGAAAACGTGCCGATGAAGATTCTGGAGGCCAAGCTGGCGCTGGTGCTGATCTGTCTGGCGCGCGGTTTTCTGGATTTCATCTGGGCGCTGCGCCAGATGAACTACGCTCTGGCGCTGATCGGCGCGGCGCCGGAGATCCACACCAAGACCGACCGCAAGGCCTTCAGCGAGGCGGCGGGCCAGCTTTTGAACCCGGCGCTCAGTTCCTTCAGTCAGGGTGTGCGCGGCTATTATTTCGCCCTGGCGGCGGCGGCCTGGCTGTTCGGACCGCTGTGGCTGGCGCTGGGCGTCGCATCCTCATTCGGCCTGTTGATCTATCGCCAGGAGGCCTCGCCCGCCGCCCGCGCCATCCGCAACGCACGGCGGCTGCTGGACAACTGATCCATCCCTTCGCAGTTGCGAAATCGAACGCCCGTCCGACTTTGGTCGAAAGAGCGCCGTCTTGTCAGGCGATCCGCCATATTTGCGTAACAAGGCGTGACCGACCGGGCGCGCATCGGCCTTGACCCATTGTGCATCGCAACCTAAGTTGACCTCTGACGCCTCCGGGCGTCTTGCCCTTCCTGGGCGTTTCCTCCCTATAGACTTTTAATGCCGCACCCTCGGGTGCGGCTTTTTTTTGATCTGATCAGCGATCAGTCAGGCCGACCAGTCGTCTGCGCACAGGGCGGCGATCACGCGCGACAGGGCCTTCTGCGTCTTGGCGTACGCCGCGTTGGTGGCCAGCGTCGTCTCGTCCAGATAGAGTTTGCGGCTCAGCTCGATCTGGATGGCCTCATAGCCCTCGTCAGGACGGCCCCAGCTCTGGGTCGACCAGCCGCCGGCGTAGGGATGGTTCTGCGCCACGCGCCAGCCCAAGCCCTCGAACAAATCGCGCAAACGCCGGCTGAGTCGCGCACTGCAGGCCGAGCCGTAACGGTCGCCCAGCACGACGTCGGCCCCGACGGCGCGCGCCGGCATCGAATGCCAGTCGACCAGCACCGCGCGTCCGTGCGTTGCGCGCGTCGCCTGCATCCGTTCGCCCAGGGCCTGGTGATAGGGGGCGTGAACCCTGGCGATGCGGTGTCTGGCCTCCGCCAGCGTCAGCCGGCGCGCATAGAGCGGCGTCCCGTCGCCGGCCAGGCGGGGGATCACGCCATAACCGGCGGCCGTCTTGGCCCCGACCGGTCCATTCAGATCCGCGATCAGGGCCGGGTCCAACTCGGACGGATCGCGGTTCAGATCGACATAGGCCCGGCCGATCCGGCCTTCGATCAGCGCGGCGCCTCTGTGCGGTCCTTCTGCGACCAAGTGCCCGACCAGGGCGTCCTCGGCGCTTTTCAGGCTGGCGCGCGACAGACCCGGCGCGGCGCCCATGTCGTCGGGATAGAGGTCGCCGGAGTGGGGCGAGGCGAACACCAGCGCCGTCGCGGGCGCGTCCGCCGCAGGGGCGGTGATCGAAAAGCTGTCGCCGCCGTCGGTCATGCCCCCGCTTAGCGCGTTTCGCTGTGGAAGGAAGTCGGCTGAGCGGTGAATTTCATCGGCGGTTTACCGTTCGGGCTCTAGGTTTGCGGTCTGTTTCAAAGGTGTTTTTCGAATGGCGCGTATTCTCCTGGCCGAAGACGACGGTTCGCTGCGCGGATTTCTGACGCGCGCGCTGGAGCGGGCAGGCCACCAGGTCATCGACTGCGAGAACGGCGACGACGCGATCGACGCCCTGGAACACGGTCCCTACGACCTGCTGCTGACCGACATCGTCATGCCGGGCGCTGACGGGATCGAGGTCGCTCGCGTCGCCGCCGCCCGCCAGCCCGGGCTGCGCATCATGTTCATCACCGGCTTCGCCGCCGTCGCCCTGACCGCCGCCCAAGCCACGCCGGACGCCAAGGTGTTGTCCAAGCCCGTCCACCTGCGCGATCTGGTCAATGAGGTCGAGCGGATGGTCGCCGCCTGACCCTTCGCTGCGACTGGGCCGAGCGGTGTTCGGCGAGAAATCGCATTCTTGCCGCTAAATCGGCTTGATGCCGACCGGCCTCGCCGCTATACGACCGCTCTTCCCGCTCCGAAGACGTTTTTCGGAGCCCTACGGCGGATGCGTAGCTCAGCGGGAGAGCACCTCGTTGACATCGAGGGGGTCACAGGTTCAATCCCTGTCGCGTCCACCATTTCCTTCAATGATTTAGCTGGTCCTCGGCCAGAGCCGCTGGCCAAAAACTGCCCAGGAACTCGGGCGTGGTGACGGCGTGTCGGCAGCAGTTTGTCGATCGGCAATCGCTGACGGTGCGTCCAGCACCCGCTACAGACTGAGGCTGTGTGAAAACGCCTCCAGCTCGAGCGAATTAGCTTATTCTCCCGAGGTCAGCAGGAGGTGGGTATGGGCCGCTTCGTTCAGGGTGCAGA
>NZ_JABBJE010000005.1 GCF_014218725.1 Brevundimonas huaxiensis | reverse complement strand
TCTGCACCCTGAACGAAGCGGCCCATACCCACCTCCTGCTGACCTCGGGAGAATAAGCTAATTCGCTCGAGCTGGAGGCGTTTTCACACAGCCTCGGTCGTAAGCGGACGTCTTAGCGGCATCAGGCCGAAGGTCCGCTTCCCGGCCTTGAGCCAGAGTCCGCTGATGGCGCATTTGCGCCGTCGTGGAATGGCTGGGCCTGACTCAAGGCGGCGGTTGGCAACGTCCGCTATTGGGCGTGCTGGTGTTGTCGGTCTTATCAGCCCAAACCGATGGGCCAGCTCACCGGAGCTTCTTCATGACTTGCCACTCCGGGCCCCGCCCCGTGGTTAGAGTCGCATAACTCCGCCGCCCTTCACGCTCCGGACTGCCGATCCAGCCTTTCTCAGGTGAGTGGTCAGAAGGTGAAGGCGTATTCATGCTCTTTTCCGTCCTGGCTGTGCTTTGATGTCGAAAACGGACAGACGGGAAAGAACCGGATTTGGCTGCGGCTTCGGAAAACTGGCTGTTCAGGGCGCCGGGGTACATCGACCGGATCGAGGCCTGTTTTACGGGCGCGGCGTTCGGACCGCACCGCCACGACATCTATGCCGTCGGCGTGACTCTCGGGGGTGTTCAGAGTTTCGACTACCGCGGCGAGACCCGTCACTCGTTGCCGGGACAGTTGGTTGTGATTCATCCGGACGAGCGTCACGATGGTCGCGCAGGTGATGGCCGGACCTTTCGCTATCGGACGGCTTATATCCGACCGATGGATATCCAGGATGTCCTGGGCGGCCGGACACTGCCGTTCATCGAAGGAGGACTCTCGGCCGATCCGAGGCTCGCGGCGGCCGTCAATAACCTATTGGCGGACTATGACAGTCTGTTGTCCCAACTCGAATACCAGGATGCCCTCGTTCAGATTGCGGGCGCGCTCGAAGCCGCTTCCGGCGGTATCGACCCGATCCGGCGCACCAACCGGGAGGCCGCGAGGTTGGCCCGAGAGTATATAGACTCTTGCTTGGACGAGACCTTTTCCCTGCGGGAACTGGAGCAGGCGACGGGCCATGACCGTTGGCAGCTATCGCGAGACTTTCGCGCCATGTTCGGCTCCAGCCCCTACAGGTACCTGACCCTGCGCCGCTTGGAAAAGGCGCGCGGACTTCTGATCCAGGGGCGACCTGGCGCGCAGGTGGCGGCCATCTGCGGATTCGCCGACCAGAGTCATTTCGGCCGCCAGTTCCGGAAAGCTTACGGCCTTGCGCCGATGGCTTGGCTGAACGCCATCACGGCCGCGCACGATCATTCTATCCGCATTTGAAGCGGTTGGCCTACTCAGGCCCATGACCTCAAAAACGATCTTCTCAACCGAACCCCACAAAGGCTGGCTTCCCTGGGGAATCCTCGCACCCTTTCTGTTCATCGCCTTTGTAATCGCCTCCGTTCTGATACCCTCGCCCTGGCTGAGAAGTCTCGGGCTAGAAGATGCCGAGGGCGGTCCGATCGGCCTCAACGGCATGTACGCCTACCTCGTGGTCGCGTTTGCCCTCAATGGCCTGATGGTTCTTGCCTGGATTTGGCTGGTCGAGCGGCGTCCGCTGTCGACCGTCGGCCTGACCGGCCCGGCACCCCTCACGACCCTGTTTCGGGGCCTTTTGATCGGATGGGTGACCATCTCTACGGTCGTCGCCTCCATCGGGTTCGCTGGTGGCTATCAGGTGGGCGAATTCGGGCCGGCTCTATCCTCGCCAGCACCGCTCGGCAGCATGGCCATCCTGCTGCTGTGCTTCGCAATCCAGGCCGGAGTCGAGGAGTTCATTTTCCGAGGCTGGCTGTTGTCGGTCGTAACCCGCAAGTGGGGCCAGCTGGCAGCCGTCGTAGCCACGACCCTGGTCTTCACCTTCCTGCATTGGTCCCCGGGGCAGGCCTGGCAGGACATGTTAGGCTCAGCCCTGTTTTCGGTTTTCGCCTGCCTATGGGCCATCCGGGCGGGAAACATCTGGGGGGTGATGGGCTGGCACATCGGCTGGAACTGGTTGCTGTCGATCGGGTTCGGGGTTCCAGTCACCGGCTTTGTAGTCGATTTGCCGGCCCTGCTGGTCCACCTGATCCCGCAAGGTCCTGACCTTCTGACAGGCGGCTCGCAAGGCCCGGAAGCCAGCTGGATCTGCAGCGGCCTTTTCCTGATCGGGATCGTGTTCCTTCTACTACCGCGCAAGGTTTGACGACCGAACGGCAGCTGTCAGGTTGTAGCGCGCTGGAGCGAATGTCGAGCCGTCCCGATCCCGACCGCATAGGAGAGGACGTAGACGAGGACGATCAACGAGCTCCACAGCACGAATGGCATCATATCCGCCCGTTGATTACCACAGGCAACCATTGTGCACCCGAGGCGCCCCTCGCGGTTTGTTTGGCAGCGGCGGCTCGATCAGCCGCCATTCCGTTTCGCTCAGATCTTACTTACGCGCCATCAACCGCGTCCGTCTGTCCCCAAAGGGTCGTTCCCCCGACGTAGCCGTCTCCATGCGCGGCTTGGATCCGCGCCATCTCTGCGACGGTGTCGATCAGGCGCTGGCTGAGCAGCAGATCGCCGGTGTTCGCCACGATCAGTGAGCAGCCGCTTAGATAGTGGCCCAGCGTATGGCCGGCGATGCTCTGAGCCTCCCAGCCGCCGTACACCGCGCCTTTAGGCTGCAACCCAGCGGCCTTGTGGAAATTATGCAGCAACCGGTCGGGTGACAGGAAGGTGAGATAGGCGCGATTGGCGGATTGGGCGGAGGCGAAGATCGAGGGCTTCAGCGCCACAAGGCGGGCGGCGACCGGGGTAATTTTACCCGATTGAGTTTGGGCAAGGGCCCGTGGAGCGACGGCGGCCATCGCGGCGGTGAGCATCAGTTGGCGCCGTGATATTCGACCTGCGCGGCCTAGTGATCTCAAATCCACTGGTTATCTCCGCAGGTATGCGTCTCCCGTCTCTGGCACCGATAGCGCTATCACGCCTGAATAAACAGTGGCAGGCTACAAGTGGGCCGGGCGCTGCCTGTTACCCGAATGTCTGCTTGTGGCGGATTGTGTTGAAAAGTCGGCGGGTCGGAAACGGGCCCCGATTTTCGGCAATGAGCTTGCCGGCTAGCGTACCTGGCGCGGCAAATTCTGTCGCGAGAGAACCTGAGGTCGCACGGCCATACCCCCGCCAAGCGGCGCTTCCGACTTTTTCAACAGAATCGGCGCATGTCCGACCTTCCCTGCCATGACTATTAGATGACAGTTATGGCGGTAGGTTGAGCGCGCAGAGTCGGGTACCGCTCACCCACGGCGATGGCGCGGGTGAGCGGTACCGGCCTACTTATGAAACATATAGGTTTTGGTGTTCGTGAACTCGGAAAGACCTTCCTGGCCATTCTCGACGCCCATGCCCGACTGCTTGTGGCCTCCGAATGGGATGTCGACACCATGAATATGGATTTCGTTGACCCAGACGGTCCCTGTCTCGAGCCGCTTCGCCACGGCGATGGCCGCATCGCGATCCGCTCCCCAAACGGACCCCGCCAGTCCGAAATGGGAGTTGTTGGCCTTCGCGACCACTTCATCGACCGTGTCGAACGAGAGGATCGGCAGGATCGGGCCGAACGGCTCCTCGACGACGATCCGGCTGTCTTCCGGCGGATTGTCGACGACGGTCACAGGGACGAAGTTCCCGGCAAGGCTTTCGTCGATCACACCGCCCAGCGGCACCTTGTAGCCTTTGGCTTTGACGTCCGCGAAGAGGTCCAGCAGCTTACCGAACTGCATCCGGTTCTGGATCGGCCCCAAGTTGGTGTCGGGATCCATGCCGTCGCCGATCTTCTGCTGCTTGGCGAAGTCGACGAAGGCCGCCACAAAATCCGAATGGATACTGGAGTGGACGTAGAGCCGTTTGGAGGCGATGCACCACTGGCCTGAGTTTCCGAAGGCGGCCCAGAACAGGATCGGGACGAGAGGTCGCCAGTCGGCGCCTTCGAGAACGATGGCCGCGTCATTGCCCCCAAGTTCCAGAGTGATCCGCTTCAGATTGCTCGAGCCGCTGGCCATGACCTTCTTGCCGGTCGCGGTGGAGCCGGTGAAGCTGATTTTGGCGACGTCTGGGTGCTCGGTCATCTGCTGGCCGAGTTCGTTGCCGCCGGACACGATGTTCAAAACGCCGGCAGGAAAGACGGACTGAGCGATCTGACCGAAACGGAGCGTACACAGTGGGGTGTAGGGCGACGGCTTCATCACCATCGTATTGCCGGTAATCAGGCAGGGCGCGACCTTCCAGAGGCCCAGGAGAACCGGGAAATTCCACGGCGTGATGGCGCCGACGACGCCGAGAGGCGTATGATGGATCTCAACCGTATGGTCGGCTGTGTCCTCGATGGTCTGGACATCGAGGCGGCGCTTCGCGGTTTCTCGCACCCAGAAAATCGCCGCGTCCACCTCGCCCGTGGCCATCGAGTGGCGGGGCTTGCCCTGTTCCAGCGTCAGAAGAGTGATCAACTCCTCGCGGTGCGCTTCCAGGGCGTCAGCATAGCGCGCGACATAGTCCGCGCGCTCGTCCCAGCCGAGCGATGACCAGGCCGGGAAAGCCGTCTTTGCGGCGGCGATGGCGGCCTCCATGTGCTCGGTTGTGCCTTCCGGCGCATCGGCGAGGACGGCGTTCGTTGCGGGATTCAGGACCTGGAACGACTTGTTGGTCTCGACCAGCCTGCCATTGATCGCCAGGGCGTAGGGACCGTCGAAGTCGATGTGGACGTCGGGCTTGATTGCGGAGGCGATGTTCATGGGAGAACTCCTTTAGCGAAAACGGCGACGACGCCCAGCGAGGGTCGCCGGGCGTCGAAGAGACTCAGGTCAGGGGAGGGCGGATCACGCGGCGGCCGCGATCATCTTCGCCGCCTTCCACCCGATCAGGATGGACGGGGCGTTTGTGTTGCCCGTCGTGATGGTGGGCATGACCGAAGCGTCCGCGACCCTCAGGCCTTGGACGCCGTACACCCGCAACTGCGGATCGACGACCGAACGCGCGTCTGTGCCCATCTTGGCGGTGCCGACCGGATGGAAATAGGTCGACGCGGATTTGCGGAGATAGTCTCGATACTCAGTGGGCGACAGGGCGGCGCGGGCGGGCATGAGTTCCGCCTTGCGGATGTCCTTGTAGGCGTCGCTGTTGCCGATCGCGCGAGCCAGATCTGTCGCTGCCTTGAGCGCGATCAGGTCTTGATCGACGGCGAGGTAGTTGGGATCGACAAGCGGATCAGCGCGCGGGTCGGCAGAGGAGAGCGTGACGCTGCCGCGGGATTTGGGCCGCATGACGCCGCAGAGCATGGCGTAGCCGTGCTGTTGCTCAAGGTTCAACTCCTTGGTGGCGAAGGGCAGGTTGATGTAGAGGGCGTTGATGTCCGCCACGGGCTGCGATGGATCCGATTTCCACCACATATAGACTTCCGACGCGTTGTAGTTCGTCGGCGGAACGGGCCGTTTGGCCTCATAGTTTACGCCTGCGCCGAGGACGTGATCCTGCAGATTAGAGCCGACTCCGGACAGCGATACGGCCGGCGTCAGGCCCAGCGCGCGCAGGGCGACGGGATCGCCGATGCCCGACAGCATCAGCAGTTTGGGCGTGATCAGCGCGCCCGCGGATAGGATGACTTCCTTGCCGGCGCGAACGATTGTGGCCCGGCCGTTGTGCAGATACTCGACGCCGACGCAGCGACCTCGCTCCAGGATCAGGCGAAGGACAGGCGCCTCCGTCAGGACCGTCAGCTTGGCGCCGGCTTCGAGCGCCGGACGCAGGAAGGCGACCGAGGAGGATTGTCGCTTTCCGGCCTGGATTGTGAAGTTCACCCAGGCCGGCCCCTCGAGCGTGCCGGCGTTGAAGTCATACACTTCCGGATAGCCGAGCGACTTGGCGCCTTCCATGAAAGCGCGGGCGCCCTCGTGCCCGAGCGCCGGGTCCGGACGGGTAACGTGAAGCGGTCCTCCCGCGCCGCGCAGATCGCTTTCGCCGTCCTGCCAGTCTTCCAGAGCCTTGTAGTCCGGAAGAACCGATTTCCAGTCCCACCCGGACGCGCCGTCATAGGCCCAGTCGTCATAATCCTGGGCGGCGCCGCGGTTGTAGATCATGCAGTTGACGCTGCTGCATCCGCCGAGGCCTTCCCCGCGCGGATAGGGGATGACCCGGTTGTCGGCGTGCGTCTGCGGCGTGGTGGCGTAGGTCTTGGTGAAAGCCGAACCGAGCGCCGAGGGCCATCCTGCGGGATCCGAGATGTCGGCCTGGTCGTCCGAAAGGCCGCCTTCGAGCACGAGAACCGAAGCGCCGGTCGTGCGGGCAAGCTGGCCCGCGACAGTCGCGCCGGCCGAACCGGCGCCGATCACGATGTAATCGGCGCCGCGTGGCGCCTCGACCGTCCTGGTCGATTGCGCCCAAGCCTTGCCGCCCGCAAGCGACAAGGCCTGGGCCGCCGCGAAGCCCACGCCGGCGAGCGCCGCGCCGCGCAGGAAGCCTCGACGGTCAAGGCGGCCCTTGTTGTAAGCGTCCAGAGTTTGGGCGAGGCGGGGCTGATTAATGTTGTCGGTCATGGTCGAGCCTTTCTCAGAAAACTTTGAGAATGCGGAATTGAACGCGGGCCGCTTCGCGGAAGCCGTTCTCCACGGCGAGATCGGTTCCGACCTGACTGAGCAACTGCCAGTGGGGGCTGAAGGTATGGCGCCAGGTCGCCAGGGCCGAGACCGTGCCGGACTCGTTGTTCTGATCGACGCCATCGATCTGCGTCTCGCCGCCGCCGACATACATCAGGCGAAGATTGGCCTCGTTGGCGTCATCGATCATGTAACGCGCGAAAGCCTGCACCCGCCAGGTGGGGTCTTGCTGAAGCGTCCGGCCGCCGGCGAAGTCGTCGTTCTCGCCATAGACCATGACGTCGCCTGCGATCTCGCCGACCCAATGTTCGGTAAGTCCCTTGGACCAGACAGCCTGGAGCGAACCTTTCCAGCGATTTTCGCCGGGATTCAGCGCCTTGTCGCCGTCGTATTCGCCGACCGGCACATAGACGTAGGGCGTTATGCCGAAATAGGATCGGTTGGCGGCGTCCTCATGAAGCCAAAGGGTGCTGACCAGAATGACATCAGCCAAGCCCCGTGTGGAGCCCAGTCCGTCCACCGACCCGCCGGCTTGAATGTCGACCACGGGGAGAAGAACCTGATAGTCGAGCGTCTTCCCGCCGATTTTGGTAAAGCCCACGTAGCGCGCCATGATCAGGGCGACGTCGAGCTCCGCGTCGCCGTCCACCTTGTCGCCGTCGGCGTAGAGGGCGTTGGCGTGGCTGTACTGAGTATAGACGAGGCCTAGCTGCGTGCCGGACGGCGCCGGGACGTAGTCGCCCGCGTCAATCGCCTGCGCCTGGGCGGTTGACGCCATGCCTAGCGCCCCAAGGGCGCCCGCCGCGCGCCACGCGAACTTCTGTGCCGAGATCATCCGACCCCTCCCTGTATGATGTTTCCTGCGCTCTCTTGAGGGAGCGTCATTGCACACCGATAGGCTGATGAGCCGGGGTGTAAATCGCCGATACGACAAGTTTCATTTCGCGGATTGCGAATTCAATCGTTGCGAGTGACAAGGCGTCATGTTTCAGGATCTGACGTCCCTTCGCCTGTTCGTCCGCGCGGCCGAGAGCGGCAAGCTCGGCGACGCCGCCCGGCAGTCCAACCTGGCCGTGGCCGCCGCATCGCGTCGCATAACCCTCCTTGAGGATCGTTTCGGCGTCCGGCTCTTCTATCGCAGCCGTCATGGGGTGCGGCTTACGCCAGCCGGCGAGGCCTTGCTGATCAGCGCGCGGGTCCTTCTCGATCAGGCGCGCGCCATAGATGGCGAGATGGCGGACTACGCCGGCGGCCTCAAGGGGCAGATCCGACTCCAGGCGAATACCTCCGCAATCACCCAGTTCCTACCCGCCGATCTGGCTGCATTCGCCGCCCAGGCGCCAGACATTCGCGTTGACATCGAGGAAGCCTGGAGTGCGGAAATCGTCGCGGCGGTGCAGGCTGACCGTGCGGATCTGGGCGTCATCGTGGAGGGGACGGCAGCGAAGGGCTTGGCCACCTATCCCTACCGGACGGATCGGCTGGCCTTGCTGGCCCCCCATGGCGTCTTCCCGCCGGGCGAGGCGGAGGCGCGGTTCGTCGATTATCTGAACCACGACTTCGTGGGGCTTCTCGAAGCGACGGCGATTACGCGCTCGATGCATGCCGAGGCCGCCGCCATCGATCTCGCCCTGCGCCTTCGCGTCCAGGTGCGCAGTTTCGACGGGGTGTGTCGCATGGTCGAGGCCGGCTTCGGTCTGGGGGTGCTGCCGGAGGGCGCCGCACGCCGTTTCGCCGCCACCATGGAGGTCGAGTTCAGAATACTGTCTGATGACTGGGCGACGCGACGCATGCTGGTGTGCCTCTCGCCTTCGGCGCGACAGGCCGGCCTCGTGCGGACTTTGACGGATCACCTCGTCAGCCGCGCCGCCGCATCGACGCTTGCCGAAGTCAGGCCGGCGTCATAGCGCAGGCCTATGGACCGCAAGGTTCGGTCCTATTGGACGCGAGCGCGCCGCGCTGCGACTTTGAGCGGCCTCGAACCTCGGAGCCGCCCGGTGACACTTCCCGATCATATCGACGGCTATGGTCCCGTTCAGGCGTTCGCCGCCGTGGACGCCCGAACGGTGGCGAAGTCCATGGGCGCCGGACGCGGGCCGGAGACGACCCCAAGGCGCGGTTCGAGCGAAAAGCTGCGCGAGACGCTCCGGGCCGCTATCCTCGAGACGGGGCTTCGGAACGGCGGCACCATCTCCTTTCATCATCACCTGCGAGACGGCGACGATGTCCTGCGCCGGGTCATGGCCGAACTCGCCGATCTAGGCTTCAAGGGGCTTAGGGTCGCGGCCAGTTCGATCTTTCCGGCGCACGCGTGCCTTGTGGACTATATCCGCTCCGGCGTCGTCGATCGGATCGTATCAAGCTACATCACCGGGCCCGTCGCCGAAGCGATCTCCGCGGGGGCCTTGCCGACGCCTGCTGTGCTGCAGACCCATGGCGGACGAGCCTGGGCGATCGAGAGCGGAGTCCTCGCGATCGACGTTGCGTTTGTGGCCGCGCCCGCCGCCGATAGCGGTGGAAACCTCAACGGCGTGGACGGCAAATCGGCCTGCGGACCTCTGGGTTATCCGATGGTCGATGTGCGTTTCGCCGGTCATGTGGTGGCCGTCACGGACACCTTGCTGGACTATCCACTCTCGCGAATCGATATCGCCCAGGATCTTGTCGATCTTGTCGTGGTCGTGGACACGATCGGTGATCCGGCCCGCATCGTGTCCGGGACGACCCGTGTCACGGAAGACCCCGATGGGCTGGCCATCGCCCGGCTAGCGGCGGAGGTGATCGACGCCTCTGGACTGCTGATCGACGGGTTTTCATTCCAGACCGGGGCCGGAGGCATTTCGTTGGCGGTCGCCGACAGCGTCGCTGATCTGATGCGCCGCCGGGGAATCGTCGGCGGTTTCGCCGCCGGCGGAATCACCCAAGGCATCGTCTCGATGTTTCGCGAAGGCCTCTTCAGGGTCCTGTTCGATGTCCAGTGTTTCGATCTCGCGGCGGTCGCGTCTTATCGTGACGATGTCGGGCACTTGCCGATGTCGGCCTCCCTCTACGCCAGTCCGGGGGGCAAGGGCGCTGTCGTCGATCGTCTTGACGTGATGATCCTCGGGGCGGCCGAAATCGACACGCGCTTCAATGTAAATGTGACGGCCGTGGGCGGCGGTCGGATCATCGGCGGGTCCGGCGGACATGCAGACACGGCCGCCGGCGCCAAGCTGGCCATCGTCACCACCAAGCTTGCCTCGCGGGATAATCCCAAGATCGTCGACCGTGTCGAATGCATATCCACCCCAGGCGAAAGTATCGATGTCGTCGTCACAGAAGCCGGTATCGCCGTGAATCCACGGCGTAAGGACCTCATCGAGGTGCTGGGCCGAGCGGGTCTGCCGCTTGTGAGCATAGAGACGCTGCGCCGACTCTCCGCCCAGGCTGCAGGGCGGGATGCGCCTGCGTGCCGGCCGCAGGGCCGGATTGTCGCCGTGGTCGAATATCGCGATGGCTCCGTGATCGATCTGGTGCGACAGCCCCTTGCGGGATGACACGCCGCTAGGCTCCACCTCGAACGCCTAGCTTCATGCTGTGTTGGGGGCTGAAGCCGAAGCCGGACCTGGGTTGCGGCGATCAGGGGATTGGGCGCCGCTGTCTCGCGCCTGGACGGCCCGACGTTCGGGTCCTGGCCCGCGCGAAAATTCTGCGACGGCACAGGCCAATACCTTGGCGATCCCGGAGGCTTCCAGAGAGAGGCGCCCGCAAGTTTACGAGGGCCGAGACGGGCGCGTCGGATCCACGCGCGCCGGACACCGGTCGAGCGCACAGGCCACCCCGATCGCAATGAGGACAAGGGTGCCGACGTACACGATGACGCCCGTCCATCCTGCCTGTTCCCAGGCATAGCCGCCCAGGGTGCTAAGCACGGACGCGCCGAGATAGTAGGCGAACAGATAGAGAGAGGCTGCGCCACCGCCCATCACGGCAGACCGAACGCCGACCCAGGCCGACGCCAGGGAATGAGCCCCGAAGAAGCCCAGGGTGACAAGGCCGATGCCCACGATGAATACCGGTGTCGAAGTCGTCAGCGTGGTCAGGGCGCCAATCGCCATAATCGTCAATGACAGAGCGGACAGGGCCGGCCGTGGATAGTGATTGGACAGCCAGCCTACGCCCGCCGAACTCACGCTCCCCAGCAGATAGAGGGAGAAGATCAAGCCGATCTGAGCTGGAGAAAAGTCGAACGGCGACGTCTCAAGTCGGAAACCGGCGTAGTTGTAGACAGTCACGAAGCCCCCCATGAACAGAAAGGCTTGCAGGAAAAGCAGCCGCAGGCCCCGGTCGGCGACCAGCCGACGGATACGCGCCACCTCCCCGGAGACGGGCGTCGACCTCGGAACGATCGGTTTCAGGGGGCGCGGAAGGACGAAGGCGAAGGCGACCGCGAGGATCAGGGCGGCGAGACCCAGGAGGCCGATACCCCAGCGCCACCCGAACAGTTCGGCGGCGAGCCCTGTGCCGAGGCGACCGCTCATGCCGCCCACGGCGGTGCCGGCTACATAGAGTCCCATGGCGGATCCGAGCGAGGCCGATCCGCTCTCCTGGGTCAGGTAGGTCATGGCCACCGCAGGCACGCCGGCGATGCACAAGCCGACCATGATGCGAAGCGCCAAAAGGCTCGGCCAGTTCGGCGCCAAGCCACAGGCGATGGTGAAGAGCGCGGCGAGTCCGATCGAGGCGATCATCAGTCGGGGCTTGTCGAGCCTGTCGGAAACGAGACCGGCCGCCAGAATGAAGATCGCGAGCGGACCCGTGGTCAGAGTCACGGCCAGGCTGGCGGTGGCGGCGTCGAGACGGAAGTCCTGCGCCAGCATCGGCAGGACCGGTTGGGGGCTATACATCAGGGAGAAGCTGCCGAGCCCCGCAATCAGCATGGCCAGGTTGAGGCGGGACTGGCGCAGCAAGGCCGACCTCAGGCGGAGACGGACGGAGGCTCATCAGCCCGCGCGTTCGCCCGGTCAAGAAGACGTATCGCCCGCTCCCGCACCGGCCGGTCGATCATCTGGCCCTCAAGCGCGGCGGCGCCTTCTCCCATGGCCACAACGCGTCGGGCCCAGTCGATCTCATCGGCCGTCGGCGAAAACCCGGCCGATATTACAGTCACCTGGTTCGGGTGGATGCAGAGTTTGGCGGTGTAGCCCAGGCCGCGCACGCGCGAAACGAGCTCGGAGAGGCCTGCCGTGTCGCGAAAGTCGGCTTGCACCCCGTCGATCGGTCCAGGCAGGTCCGCCAACCGCGACGCCAGGACGAGCGCGAGACGGAAGCCGTCCAACTGCGGATCGGCGACATCGAGGCCGAGGTCGAGGCAGAGGTCGATCGAACCGAAGGCCAACCGTGTCACGCCCGGACTGGCCGCGACGGCTTTGACCGCATCAAGACCGCGCGCCGTCTCGATCAGCGCGACGATCGGTTTGCCGGTGGCCTCGTAAAGCGCGGCGATGCGAGCGGGATCCTCAGCCTTCGGCAGCATGATCGCATCGACAGCGGGCAGACGGGCGAGCGCGATATCATCGAGATGCCATTGGGTGTCGGCCGCATTGATCCTCATGACCCCGCCGCCGCCGCCGGAGAACCACCGGGCCGCAGCGGACCTGGCTTCGCTCTTCGCGTCCGGCCGCACGGCGTCCTCAAGATCGATGATGACCTGATCCGCGCCAGCCGCCGCCGCCTTGGCGAACCGCTCGGGTCGATCTCCCGGGACGAACAGGAGGCTTGTGGCTTCGACGGTCTGTCTCAACGAGGAATGCGTCTTCAAGCTCATGCTCCGACTTAGAGAGCGATTGGTGTTCGGGTCCAATATCGGTCGGCCCGCAATCGATAGCTACGGCTTATCGCAGTTCAGACGTAGGTCGCCGCGCGCGCCTGGACCGGACGCCAGGCGGCAGGACCCGGCCAGACCCATGCACCTCGGATTCGGCCTGGCCCAAAGCGACAAGCCACGGCATCGGCGCAGCTCAGTCAGGGCGCCGACCTAGGTCCAGACACTCAAGGCGCGACCTCTATCCGCAGCTCATCCAAACAACGCACGAAATTGCGTACAGCGGGGGTCAGGGCGGCGTCCGGTCCCTGGACCAGGCTGAGGACGGCGACCGGCGGCGTCCCCGTCAGCTGGGCGTAGGCGACGCCTGGCGAGCGGATCTGGCGCATGGACGCCGGGACGAGGGCGATCCCCACGCCGGCGGCCACCAGATTGACCGTGGAAGCCATCTGCGGCGCCTCCTGGGCGATACGCGGGCTGAAGCCGGCACGGCCGCACGCGGCGATGATCGCGTCGTAGAGGAGGCGACCATTGTCGCGTGGGTAGAGTATGAAGGGATCAGCGGCCAGTTCGGACAGGCTGATCCGGTCATGCGAGGCCAGACGATGCCGGGTCGGCAAGGCGGCCCACAAAGGCTCATCCGGGAGGGCGACCCGGCGTAGACCCTCAAGCTCGTCGTCGGCGGCGCGTATGAAGGCCAGCTGAAGATCGCCTTGCTTCAACGCCCTGAGCAAGGGCGTCGTCGCTTGTTCGCGCAACTCGACTTCGATGTCGGGATAGGCGTCCCTGAATCGGCCGATGACCTGGGTCACCAAGGGGTTGAAGGAAGCCGAACTTGTGAAGCCGATCCCGAGGCGGCCGAGTTCGCCCTTGGCGGCGCGACGGGCGGCCGCGATCGCTTCGTCGGCCGCTGCCAGAGATGTGCGGGCATAGGGCAGGAAGGCGCGGCCGGCCTCGGTGAGCTCTACGCCGCGGGTCAGGCGGTGGAACAATTGGGCGCCGATCTCGTCCTCGAGCTGACGAATTTGTTGGCTTAGCGCCGGCTGGGCGACATTGAGCCGGTGGGCCGCGCGCGTGAAGTGGAGCTCCTCTCCGGCCGCGAGCACATAGCGAAGGTGGCGAAGGTCCATAACCGCAATGCATCAGTTCAGCGCATATCGGTTATTAGACGCTATCACGGCGAGACGCTACGTCCTCATCGACGAGAGCAGCGTGAAGCCGCCGGGAGGATATCGACAGGACGCCGCCCCCTGGGGCGGCCGCGCTGTGCGGTCTTCCTCCGGCGATCAGTCAGGAGAAGCGACATGAGCGATCCCAAGAACTTCATCAACGGCGCCTGGACCAGCTCCGTGGACGGCGGGACGCTGGACGTCTTCGAGCCGGCGACCGGCGCGGTGATCGGCCAGATCGTGGATAGTTCGCAGGCGGACGTGGATGCGGCGGTAAAGGCGGCGCGGGACGCATTCGACACCGGAGCCTGGGGCAAGACCACGGCGATCGAGCGCGGTCGCATCCTGCAACGGTTCGGCGACCTGATCCTGCGGGACGCCGACCGGCTAGCCGAATGCGAAGCGCGCGACACCGGCAAGCCCGTCACCGTGGCGCGGAACGACATCATCGCCCTGGCGCGCTATTTCGAGTTCTACGGCGGTGCGGCCGACAAGCTGCACGGCGAGACGGTGCCCTATCTGGCCGGCTATACGGTCACCGTCATTCCCGAGCCGCACGGGGTCACCGGCCATATCCTGCCGTGGAACTACCCGGCCCAGATGTTCGGCCGCACGCTGGCTCCGGCGCTCGCGGTTGGCAACGCCACGGTGTTGAAGCCGGCCGAGGACGCCTGCGCCACAGCTCTGTTGCTGGTGGAACTGGCCACCGAAGCCGGGTTCCCCGCAGGCGCGATCAATGTCATCACCGGGCGGGGCGCGGCCTCGGGCGCGGCCCTGGCCGCCCATCCCGGCGTCGACTTCATGTCCTTCACGGGTTCGCCGGAAGTCGGCCAGATCATTCAGAAGCTCTGCGCCGACCACTATATCACCTGCACCCTGGAGCTCGGCGGAAAGTCGCCCCAGATCGTCTTCGCTGACGCGGACCTCGATGCGGCCGTGCCGGTCATCGTCAAGGCGATCACCCAGAACAGCGGCCAGACCTGTTCAGCGGGGAGCCGCCTCCTCGTCGAACGGTCCATCTACGACGCTGTTGTCGCCCGGCTGTCCGAGGCCTTCGGAAAGGTGCGCGTCGGCGCGCCGGAAGCCGACCTCGACTGCGGCCCCATTATTACCGCCAAGCAGAAGACCCGTGTGCTCGGCTTTATCGAGCGTGCGAAGGCCGCCGGGGTCCCGGTTCTGGCCGAAGGCCAGATCGCCGAGGGCGCGCCGGCCGAAGGCTTCTACGTCAAGCCTACCCTGTTCGGCCCGACTCCGCGCGACAGCGAGATCGCCAGGGAAGAGGTTTTCGGCCCCGTGCTCGTGGCCCTTCCGTTCGATGAAGAGGACGACGCCATCCGCTTGGCCAACGACACGGACTACGGCTTGGTCGCCGCCGTCTGGACCCGCGACGGCGCACGTCAGATGCGGCTGGGCCGCAAGGTTCGCACAGGCCAGCTGTTCGTGAACTGCTACGGCGCCGGCGCCGGAATCGAGCTGCCGTTCGGCGGCGCCGGCAAGAGCGGCCACGGCCGGGAGAAGGGCTTCGCCGCCCTGCACGATTTCAGCAAAACCAAGACGACCGTGTTCAATCACGGCTGATCCGGCGCATCAGGAAAAGGACCGACAGATGACCCTCGACAACAAGATCGCCATCGTCACCGGTGCGGCCAGCGGCTTCGGCGAAGCCATCGCGCGGCGCTTCGTCGAGCACGGCGCCCGCGTCGTGATCGCAGACCTCAATCTGGACAAGGCTGAAGCCGTGGCCTCGTCTCTGGACGGCAAGGCTATCGCAGTGCGCGCCGATGTCTCGAAGCGCGCCGACATCGACGCCCTTATCTCGACGACCATCCAATCCTTCGGCGTGCCGGACATTGTCGTCAACAACGCCGGTTTCACTCACAAGAATAGGCCGTTGCTGGAAGTCGACGAGGACACTTTCGACCGGGTCTTCGCCGTCAATGTGAAGTCGCTCTACCACATGGTCCACGCCGTCGTGCCGGCGATGCGCGACAACGGCGGCGGCGTGATGCTCAACGTGGGTTCGGTCGCCGGCATCCGGCCGCGGCCAGGTTTGACCTGGTACAACGGCTCCAAAGGGGCGGCCAACATGCTGTCCAAGTCGCTGGCGGTCGAACTCGCGCCGTGGAAAATTCGCGTCAACGCCATTTGCCCGGTCATGGGTGTGACCGGCATGCTCGAGGATTTCATGGGCATGCCCGATACGCCCGAAAATCGCGCCAAATTCTTGGGCGGGATTCCGTTGGGTCGTTTTTGCGAACCGGAGGACGTCGCCCAAGCGGCCCTCTATCTGGCGGCCGCTGACTATATCACCGGGGTGGAGCTGCCTGTGGACGGCGGACGCACCATCTGAGCCTTATCGACGTGGTCTCGCCTTGGAGACGCGTCCCGGTCTTCGCAGGACCAGGAGATCCGTCATGACCCTCATTCAGCCGCAGGATCTAGCCGACAGCGTCGCGGATGCGTTGCAGCACATCAGTGTTTATCACCCGCTCGACTATATCGACGCCCTGGCCGAGGCCTATGCGCTGGAGGAGTCGCCGGCTGCCCGCGACGCTATCGCCCAGATCCTGACCAACAGCCGCATGTCGGCCGAGGGCAAACGACCGGTCTGTCAGGACACGGGCATTGTCACCGTCTTCGTCAAATGGGGACAGGCCTGCACGCTCGCGGGCGATGAAAGCCTTCAGGCCGTTATCGACCAGGGGGTCAGGCGCGCCTATCTCGATCCGGAGAATCCGCTGCGGGCTTCGATCGTCTCCGATCCTGTCTTCGGGCGGCGGAATACGCGCGACAACACCCCGAGCGTCACCCATGTCGAACTCGTCCCCGGCGACCGGGTGGAGGTGACGGTTGCGGCCAAGGGCGGCGGGTCGGAGAACAAGGCCAGGTTCAAGATGCTGAACCCGTCAGACTCCCTCGTCGACTGGGTGATCGAGACTGTGCCGACTATGGGCGCCGGTTGGTGCCCGCCGGGCATGCTGGGCATCGGCGTCGGCGGTACGGCCGAGAAAGCCATGGTGATGGCCAAGGAGGCTTTGATGGCGCCGATCGACATGGCCCAGCTGAAGGCGAGGGGCGCCCAAACTCCGATCGAGGCGCTCCGGATCGAGTTGCACGACAAGGTCAACGCCTTGGGCATCGGCGCCCAGGGGCTCGGCGGTCTGACGACGGTGCTGGATGTCAAGATCCTCGACTGGCCCACCCATGCCGCCTCAAAGCCCGTCGCCCTGATCCCCAACTGCGCGGCCACCCGGCACGCGCACTTCACCCTGGACGGCTCCGATCCCGCCTATCTGCCGCCTCCCGATCTGAACGCCTGGCCCGATGTGGCCTGGTCACCGGACGAGCAGGCGCGACGGATCGACCTGGACAGCCTCACGCCCGACGCCATGTCCGACTGGAAGCCCGGCGACCGACTGCTTCTGTCCGGCAAGATGCTGACGGGGCGCGACGCGGCCCACAAGCGGATCGCCGAGATGCTGGCCAAAGGCGAGTCCTTGCCTGTCAGCTTCAAGGACCGGGTGATCTACTACGTCGGGCCCGTCGATCCCGTCGGTGACGAGGTGGTCGGCCCGGCGGGGCCCACGACCGCGACCCGTATGGACAAGTTCACCGACATGATGCTCGACCTGGGGTTGGTGGCCATGGTTGGAAAAGCGGAGCGAGGGCCGGCGGCCATCGCCGCTATCGAGGCGCATGGTCGGGCTTATCTTTCGGCGGTCGGCGGCGCAGCCTATCTCGTCTCGCGCGCGATACGTCAAAGCCGCGTGATCGCCTTCGAAGATCTGGGAATGGAAGCCATCTACGAATTCGAGGTCCACGACATGCCGGTCACCGTGGCGGTGACTCCGGACGGACAGAGCATCCATACGCTCGGTCCGTCTCGGTGGCGGCGTCCGGTGATCACGACCAGCGCCGCGTGATTCTGGCCAGAGCCTGAGATTTCGCCATTGGCGAAGTCAGACTTGCCGGATCGTCGATTTACACCCTCGGTATGCGGCCTACCCTCGCCATCAACAGGCCCCTCAGACGGCCGCGTGGGTAACAGGAACAGAGCTTACTCGCCTATGAGATTGATCTCCGCATTCGCGGGCGCGTTGGCGCTTGGCTGCGGCTTGGCCGGGGGCGCTTGGGCGCAGGCCGTCGACGCCGGCGCCTTCATTCCCGCGCCGGCGGGCGCGAAGGTCGCCCTACTGCATGTCCAATACGGTCATGCAGACGCACGCTATGTCCGCGGCGAGAAGACTGCGGCGATCGACATCGACCGCTACACCGTCATGGCGCGCTACATTCGCTACGGTCAGCTCGCCGGCCGCACCTATAATCTTCAGGTCTTCCAGCCCTTCGGTCGCGCCGAAGGCGCGGGACCAAGCGCGAACCTGGGCTCGTCGTCCGGCCTCGGCGACACCATCCTGACGGGGCAGCTGTTCCTTCACGAGGACCGCGACAAGGGCGTCTTCCTGGCCATCGAGCCGTATCTGCTCGTGCCGGTTGGCGACTACGACGCCGACCGGGGGCTGAATATCGGCGAGAACCGTTGGCGCGCGTCACTGCAGGTTGGCGGCTCCAGGCAGCTTTCGTCCCGTTATGTCATCGAGGGCGCCGTCGACGCGATGGTGTTTGGCGACAATGACGATCCGGCCGGGGGGCGGCGGCTCGAAACCGCGCCGCTCTATCGGGTCCAGGTCTGGGGGAGGGTCCGTTTCAATCCTGCAAACGAGGGCAGTCTTCGTCTCGCCTACGCGCATGGCGGACGCACGACCCTCGACGGGGTTCGTCGCGACGATCGCGCCTCGACGCTGTCTGCCCTGTTGACCTGGCGGCGCAATGTGACGCCCGGGATCAATCTGTTCGCCCAGGTGGGCCGGGATCTCTCGGTCGAGAACGGCGTGCGCGAGGATCGTCGTGTTCAGTTCCGCCTTGCGCGCGCCTTCTGATAGCGCAGTTCGGTTCGCATGGCCTTAATCCATAAGTGGCGGTTATCGATCGCAGGGGCCGGACCTATTCGACCCCGGACGGTCTCGAGCCCTAGTCTCCGGGCCGAAGTCGGACGCAGATCCGGCCCTTGGAAACGTGCCGCGACGCTCCGTCGTCGGCCTGCAGGAGGCGCAGATGGCGACCACTGATCCGAATGCGAAGGGGCTCGACGCATCCGCGCTTGCGAGCTCCGAAGCCCAAGGCCTCGGCGTCAGATGGAGCCGTCTCCAGATCGGAGCTGTGGCGACGTGCTTCATCCTCAACATGCTCGACGGCATGGACATCCTGATGATGTCCTATCTCGCCCAGTCGATCGCCACGGAATGGTCGGTCGGCGCCGCCGCGCTCGGCGTCGTGTTCAGCGCCGCCATCTTCGGCATGATGATCGGCGCCTTGGCTCTGGCGCCGTTCGCCGATCACCTCGGACGTCGTCCGGTCATCCTCGGCGCCGTCGCCCTGATGGGCCTGTCGATGATCGCCTGCGGCTTTGCGACCAATGTCACCACGCTCATCGTGCTGCGCTTCATCGTCGGGCTGGGCATCGGCGCCATTCTGGCCAGTATGGCCGCGATCACCTCGGAATATTCGCCGGCGCGGCACCGCACGATCGCCGTCGCCCTCCTTCAGGCTGGCTATTCGATCGGCGCCATGCTCGCCGGTCTGGCGGTCTATTTCCTTCTGCCGCAATCGACTTGGCATTGGTTCATGTCCGGGGCGGGCGTCGCGACTCTGCTGCTCCTTCCGCTGGCCTATGTGCTGATGCCAGAGTCGTTGGAGTTTCTGGAGAAGCGGCAGCCCAGGAACGCCCTTGCCCGCATCAATCGCATTCGCGGAAAGATGGGGCGCCCCCTGTTGGCGACGCTTGCTGACGTCGGAGAACGCCGCTCCGCCAGTGCGGCGCTTCTATTCAAGAACGGCCAGTGGAAGCAGACCCTCATCCTTTGGTCGGCCTTTTTCGCCTGCTACATGACCTTGTACTTCGTGATCGCCTGGGTGCCGAAACTGGCCATCGAGGCGGGGCTCAATCCGGATCAGGCCATCTTCGCGGGCGTCACCTACAATCTCGGCGCCTTCATCGGCGGTCTGGCCCTCTGCTGGCTTCTGTTCAAGTTCGATGTCCGGCCGCTGGTCCTGATCATGATGCTGGTCGGCGCCGTCGCCCTCGTCGGCTTCTCCGCGCCGATGACGGTCACGGTCACCCTTGCCGTCGCCTTTGGCATCGGCTTCGCGGTCCAAGGCGGTTTCAACGGTCTCTATCCGTTGGTCGCGGCCGCTTATCCCGCTCAGATTCGCTCCACCGGCATTGGTTGGTGCATCGGTGTCGGACGCGCCGGGGCCGTGCTGGGCCCCTTGCTCGGCGGCGCGCTTCTCGGTGCCGACACCGGCCTCTTCATCGTCTTCATCATCTTCACCGTTCCGCTCGTCGTGGCTGGGATTCTGGCGACCCTGGTCAAACAGGCGTCTCAGGATTCCGTCGTCGGCGTGCTCGAGTAAGAGGGTTGTCCATGCGTCCCTTGGATGGCGTCACCGTCGTATCGCTCGAACATGCGATCGCCGCGCCCTTCTGCACCCGCCAACTCGCCGACCTGGGCGCGCGGGTCATTAAAATCGAGCGCCCGGGCGCCGGCGACTTCGCGCGGGGCTATGACGAGCGTGTCCGCGGACAGGCGTCGCACTTCGTCTGGACAAACCGTTCCAAGGAGAGCCTGGCCCTAGACGTCAAGACGCCGGACGGCCAGGCGGTGCTTATGGCCCTGTTGGAGAAGGCGGACGTTCTTATCCAGAACTTGGCGCCGGGCGCCGCCGATCGACTGGGCCTGTCGTATGCGGCTCTGCGAGAGCGGCTTCCGCGGCTGATTGTCTGCAACATCTCCGGCTATGGTCCGGATGGGCCTTACCGGGACAAGAAGGCCTACGATCTGCTCATCCAGAGTGAGGCCGGCTTCCTGTCCGTGACGGGAGAGGGCGATCAACCCGCAAAAGCCGGTTGCTCCATCGCCGACATTTCGGCAGGCATGTACGCCTACTCCAATATCCTGGCGGCGCTGATCGCCCGGGGACAGACGGGCAAGGGCAAGCAGATCGACGTCTCCATGCTCGAATGCATGGTCGAGTGGATGAGTTTTCCACTTTACTACGCCTTTGAGGGCGCGGAGGCGCCGCCGCGGGTCGGCGCGGCCCATGCGACCATCTTCCCTTATGGGCCCTTTCCGGCGGGCGACGGCCTTTCGGTCATGTTGGGCATCCAGAACGACCGCGAATGGGCGGCTTTCTGCGCGACCGTACTGGAGCGCCCCGAGTTGACCGATGATCCACGCTTCGCACGCAACTCGCAGCGTAGCGCCAACCGCGATGTGCTGAAGGCCATCATCGAGGCGGTGTTCGCGCGCCTGACCGCCGACGAGGTCGTAGCGCGGCTTGATGCGGCTGGAATCGCCAATGCGCGCGTCAACGATATGAAACAGGTCTGGGATCATCCGCAGCTGAAGGCGCGCAGCCGCTGGACCCTGGTCGAGACGCCCGCCGGGCCGATCCCGGCCCTGCTGCCGCCAGGTCAATCGCAGGCTGACGCGCCCCGCATGGACCCCGTGCCTGCCGTGGGCGAACATAATCGGGCGATTCTTGAGGAACTCGGTCTGGAGCCAGTGTCCAGCGCGGCCTGATGTCAATGAGGTCCGGCTCGATTCTGATCCTCCTTGATCCACGCCTGATCGCCTGAGCCTTCGGGCGTCGCTCTCACCCAGGCCTTGGCGGACCCGTCGTAGCGATCCGGTGCGGTAAAAGGGTCAGGGAGCGTGCGGCAGTTCTTCGAAGCGCGAAAGGACACTATCTCTTAGTGAAGTACTGGCGATTTTTTGTCGTATTGTTTCATTTGGGCTGGGCTTTACTTCCTTCGCATCCGACACAGTGTCGCAAGGAAGATCAGTCGAATGTCCGCTAAACTTTTCTCCCCCATCACGATCCGAGGCGCCGAGTTCAAGAACCGGATCGCCATGTCGCCGATGTGCATGCACTCGGCCGGCGAAGACGGATGCATCAGCGACTTCCATCTCGTCCATTACGGGGCACGAGCGCTGGGCGGAGCAGGCCTGATATTCCTCGAGACGACCGCCATAATGGACAATGGCCTCATCGGTCCTGGAGATATTGGTATCTGGAATGAGGATCAGGTGCCGGGTCTGTCCCGCATGGTCGAGATCATTCACCGTTTCGACGCCAAGGCAGGATGCCAGCTGGGCCATGCTGGTCGTCAACTCGGCGTTGACGGCCGCGCTGTCGCGGCCTCTGCTATTCCGTTCACGCCCGAGTCGCGCGTTCCCGAGGCGCTGACGACTGAAGGCATCAAGGAAGTCGTCGAAGCCTTCGGCCAGGGCGCTCGCCGCGCCAAGGAAGCCGGGTTCGACGTCATCGAGATCCACACCGCGCATGGTTATCTGCTCAATGGATTCCTGTCGCCGCTTACAAATCACCGCACTGACGAATACGGCGGCAACCATGAAAACCGCTTCCGCATTGTCGGCGAAGTGATCGACGCGGTGCGCTCGCAGTGGGACGGTCCTCTGTTCCTGCGCATCTCGTCCACCGACTATGTCGAAGGCGGCAATACTCCGGACGATTTCGTCATCTATGGAAAATGGATGAAGGAACGCGGCATAGACCTCATCGACTGCTCATCGGGCGGCACGGCGATGATCAAGGTCGAGAGCTACCCCAACTATCAGGTACCCGCCGCAGAGAAGATCCGACGCGAGGTCGGCATCAAGACCGGCGCCGTCGGTCTGATCGAAACGGGTCGGCAGGCCGAGGAAATCCTCCAGAATGGCCGTGCGGATATCGTCCTGATCGGACGCGAGATCCTCAAGGAGCCGTTCTGGGCCCGGGCGGCTGCGGACGACTTGCGCACGCCCCTGCCGGTTCCGCCGCAGTACACACGCTATGGCTCGAACTGGCAGCGCAGTCAGCCGCCCCGACCGGCTGCAGCGCTCACCGAAGCCTGACCGCCCCGGCGCGCCGTCAACGCGATCTTCGTCAGCCGAACCGCCGACGACCTGTCCTCCCAGAAGGAACTTTTCCATGAAAGCTATCGGCTACCTGAAAGCAGGCGACGCCGACGGTCTGTTTGACCTTACCATCGACGCCGCTGCGCCCGGCCCAAGGGATCTTCGGGTTTCCGTCAAGGCGGTGTCCGTCAACCCGGTCGACTGCAAGGTTCGTATGAACACCGGCGCCACGTCCGGCTCGCCCAAGATTCTGGGCTATGACGCGGCCGGCGTTGTGGAGGCCGTCGGATCGGACGTCTCCCTGTTCGAGGTCGGCGACGAAGTCTTCTACAGCGGCGCGATCGATCGACCGGGAACAAACGCGGAGTATCATCTGGTCGATGAACGCCTTGCGGGGCGCAAACCTCGCTCGCTGAGCTTCGCCGAGTCCGCCGCGCTGCCGTTGACCGCCCTCACGGCCTGGGAACTGTTGTTTGATCGTCTGCGGGTGCCATACGGCGTCAAAACGGGTGGCGGCGCGTTGCTCATCATCAACGGCGCGGGGGGCGTGGGCTCCATCCTGATCCAGCTGGCGCGTCGACTGACGGGGCTGGAAGTCATCGCGTCGGCCTCACGCCCCGAGACCATCGCCTGGGTCAAAAAGATGGGAGCCCATCACGTCGTGGATCATCACGCACCCCTCGATGGTGCGGTCAGGGCGCTCGGCCTCGATCATGTCGATTATGTCGCGGGACTCACCGGCACGGACGTGCATCTGGCGGAGATCGCCGAGATCATCGCGCCCCAAGGCCATCTGTCGCTGATCGATGACGTGGCGCTCGACATCGCCATTCTAAAGCCCAAGAGCGTCAGCGTGACCTGGGAAATGGTCTTCACCCGGTCGCTCTTCGAGACGGACGACATGATCGCCCAGCACCAAATCCTCAACGCTGTTTCCGAGCTCATCGACGCCGGCGTGCTGGTCACGACGATGACCGAAGACGCCGGCGCGATCACGGCCGAGAATCTGCGTGCGGCCCACCGCCGGATCGAAAGGGGCGAGGCGATCGGCAAGATTACGCTGTCCGGCTTTGAGTGACGAGGTCTGAGGAGCCGACAGCTCAAGGCGTCGGCGCGTGTCGCGGGCGTTCGGAACGCCGAGTGAAATTTCTCTCCTTCCTTTCGTTGGATCGCTTTCGCGGGCTGACGATGTCGCAGACGCGGCGTCGATCTCGCGACATCCGATTCCGTGGATGGAAGGCAAATCACGGTCGCCGGCGGCCGTGTTGTTCAAGGAGCATAGGATGTTTGAAGGCAAGGCAGCGGTCGTTCGGGAGAAGGCCGGTCCTCTGGTCATCGAGGACGTTAAGTTAGGGGAACCGAGACACGACGAGGTGGTCGTAAGAATCGTTGGGACGGGCGTGTGCCATACAGACATAGTCGTGCGGGATCAGGGATATCCCGTGCCGCTGCCGCTTGTGCTGGGCCATGAAGGCGCCGGTGTCGTAGAAGCGGTCGGCGACGGTGTGAGATCGCTGCAGCCCGGAGACCACGTCGTGCTCGCCTTCGGCCATTGCGGCGTCTGCGGTTCGTGCAAGGCAGGCCGGTCGGGGTATTGCGTCGAATTCTACGACCGCAACTTCAAGGGCGCCCGCCTGGACGGCTCACAGACGATGTGTGACGTCCACGACCATCCGGTGGGAAGCGCCTTCTTTTCGCAGTCGAGCTTCGGCGCCTATGCGGTGGCCACCGAGCGCAATGCGATCAAGATCCGCAAGGACGTCCCGCTCGAACTGATGGGGCCGCTCGGTTGCGGCGTGTCTACCGGCGTGGGCGCAGTGCTCAACGCGCTTAAACCGCATGCAGGGTCCAGCATCGCCATCTTCGGCGCTGGGTCGGTCGGACTGTCCGCCGCGATGGCGGCGGCCGCCACCGGCTGCGCGAAAATCATGATGGTCGATCTCCACGACGACAGGCTTGCCCTCGCTACGGAACTCGGCGCGACCCACGTCATCAACGCCCTCAGGGAAGACGCCGTCGCTCGGATCCGGGAGCTGAGCGAAACGGGCGGCGTGGATTTCTCGCTCGAATGCACGGGCAACGACAAGGTGCTGGTTCAGGCCATCGACGCCCTCCGCATACCGGGTGTCTGTGGTCTTGTCGGCGCACCGGCGGCAGGCGCACGCGTCAACCTGGATATGAACACCTTGCTGTTCGGGCGCACGGTCCGCGGAATCATCGAGGGGGATAGCGTGCCGCAGGTGTTCATTCCTCAGTTGATAGAGCTGTGGCGCCTAGGCAAGTTCCCCTTCGACAGACTGGTCAAATTCTACGACCTCGCCGACATTAACCAGGCCATCGCAGACTCCGAGTCCGGCCTTGTCCTGAAACCGATCGTGCGCCCGACCTGATTTGATCAGGATCGCTTAAACACGCCTTGGCGGCTGAGCGCGCACTCGCCGCCAAGGTTGATCTGGACGAGGCTCGCACCTGTTCGATTGATGATCGGGAAACGCAGGCTCTGACCTTGCGACACGTCGCTGAGCCATCAAGTCGTCAGGCTCGTCATGCCAGGATTCGATCGGTTGTGACGAGAAAGCAGATCGGCGATTGCGCGACGGCGCTCGCCCTCTCAGCCCAACACAGATCAGGCGGCGCTTGCCATATCCGGCGCACCAGGCCCATCGGCAAACCGGCCGGTGTCGGCGGCATTCGTCTCGACATCGTCGGCCAGCGTGGTCAGGCCCCGGCGGCGCAGCCAGCCATGCCCCCAACCGCGAAGCTGAAGCAGGATCGGGCCAATGGTTCGGCCTTCGTCCGTGAGCGAGTATTCCACCTTGGGCGGCACGACCGGGTAGATCGTGCGGTTGATGAAACCGTCCTCTTCCAATTCGCGCAGCTGCTTGGTCAGCAGGCGTGGCGTGGAGCCTGGCAGGCGGCGATGCAGCTCATTGAACCGCGTGGTCCCGTCAGTGAGCAAATGGTAAAGGATGACGCCTTTCCAGCGTCCATTGATGAGGTTCAGCGCCGCCTCCATCGAGCAGGCGGGCAGGATATCGTAATTTCTGCGCTTGGGCATCGAGCCTTCCTACAGTCCGAAAAAGGGCAGTACCCCTCCAACGTAGGGAACGCCCGGATCTCGGCAAGATACTTCTCTTTTGTGTACCTACACCCAGACCGCAGCGTCACAGCCAGTTGGAAGCGTCGGCAGGCGCACTGACGGTCAGCCCGAACCGATCGACCTACCGCAGAGGGAAGCCACCATCCGCCGTCATCATTACGTCAGCCATCAACAGCTGGGCAGTCCTTCGTCAGCGTCCTCGACGCGTGCGATTTCGCCAAGCGGTTCAAGACTTCAAAGGGTCTCACGCCCAACAAAGGCGTCTGCAAGGCTCGGGCTGACGGGCCAGACCGTTTCACAGACGATCCCCTTCATCTCCGGACCGAAACCTAGTGCGCAGCGACTTTGGAGAAGACGTTCATCACTACGACGCCCACAACGATAAAGGTCATGCCGGCAATAGCGGGGGTGTCGAGCTTCTGGCCCTGAAAAAGCCAGGCGATCAGGGAGATGAGGACAATCCCCGCGCCAGCCCAAATTGCATAGGCGATGCCTGTCGGCATCGACTTGAGCGTCAGTGACAGGAAGTAGAAGGCGACGCCGTAGCCGACGATTGTGGCTCCGGCCCACAAAGGACGCGTGAAGCCTTCCGACAATTTCATGGACGAGGTGGCGGCCACTTCGGCGAGGATCGCAATGGTGAGAAGCAGATATTTCATGAAGGAAATCTACCTCTCGCCAACATCGAAGGCAACGGGTTGACTTAAATAAATGATCACTTATAAATATCACCTATGACCGCTTCCGCCCCCAACCGTCGTGGACGTCCCGCCGATCCCGTCGCCCGCGCCGAGCGCCAGGCGCAGATTCTCGACGCCGCGCATGCCTGCTTCCTGCGGCGGGGTTTCCACGCGACGACCACGGCGGAAATCAGCGCCGAGGCGGGCATCAGCATCGCCGGCCTGTACCAGTATTTCGAGAACAAGGAAGCGCTGGTCCTGGCGCTCGTCGAAAAGGATCTGGAGCTGGGCATCGCTCTGATCGATCGCTTGCGCGACGCTGAGGATTTCCTCTTTGTGGTCGAGCAGGTTCTTGGCGCTCTCGCGACGGATCCTATTATCGAATCCATGGCCCGCCTGCGCGTTGAAATCGTGGCTGAAGCGTCCCGATCCCCCGCGGTCGCCGAGATGCTGGTGGCGTCCGACGTTCGCATGACCGCAGCATTGACCCATGTGATCGCGTCCGCTCAAGCCCGCGGCCAGATCGATCCGAATGTCGATCCTGAAGAGGTCGCGCTGGCCGTCAGTTGTCTTTGTGATGGCATCTATGGCCGGCTCTGTCTGCCGAATGCGGCGCGCGGGCCGTTCGTGGCGGCGTCCCTCGCCATGATCAGGCGCACGATCGCGCCAGACTCCGCGCGCTAGTCCCAGCCACCCACTCACCCAAACCGGATCCGACACGCCATGACGTCTCCCGCAAATCGCTCTGCGCAAAACGTAAGCAAGGCCTCACTTATATCTGGGGCGGCTCTCCTGACGTTTACGTCCTTGGTCGCGAGCGCTTCTGTCTTCCTTGTCGGCTGCGCGCCGGACGCGACCTCTCGAATGGATGCGCCGAAGCCCGCTCTGACGGTGCGAGTGAGGGCGGCGGACGGCGAACATTTCGCGGCCGTCGGGACGGTCCGCTCCCTCGGAGTCCATGAAGTGGCGACGGAGACCGGCGGTCGTGTCGTGAGACTTTACGTCAATGTCGGCGATCAAGTCCGTCAGGGTCAGATCCTCGCCGAGCTCGACCCCGAACCGCTCAGGCTGGAAGCGGCTCGCGCCGCCGCCGGAGCCCAAGCCGCCAAGGTCGGTCTGGACGGGGCCCGGCGCGAAGTCCGTCGTCTGGAAGCCTTGGTCGCCGCCGGCGCCGCGCCGCAGCGCGATCTCGACCAGGCCAGAACGGCCGCATCCGAAGCCGAGCAGCAGGACCGCGGGGCGAGCGCCCAGGCCGCCCAGGCGGCGCGCCTCGCCCGCACGGCCGTCATCCGCGCGCCCGCCGACGGCGTGATCGCAACCCGCCATGTCGAACTCTCGGCCGTGCTCGCGGCCGGCGCTCCGATGTTCGCGCTCGAATCCGGAAACCGGCGTGAAATCTTGGCGGCGCTTTCTGGAGATGTTCTCGACACAGCCAAAATCGGCGATGTCGCCGTCTTCCGCTACGGAAACGGGTCCGGATCCGCCCGACTGGTCGGCGTATCGTCACAAGCCGCCGGGGTGGATGCCCGCATGGCGCGGTTTGCGATCCTGGACGGCGCGCCGCCGAGCGGCGCCGCGGTCGAGCTCAGACTGGCGGGCGGCGCAGTCAACGCGGATGCTGTCACGGCGCCCTTGTCCGCGCTTGTCGCTGCGCGGTCCGGCGAACGGCGCGTGCTTCGTCTCGACGATCGCAATCGGTTGTCTGCGGTCCCCGTCACGCTCATCGCCGTGACGCCGGACGGCGCGAGAATCCGCGGTCCGCTCGTTCCTGGCCAGCGGATCGTCGCGGATGGCGCCGAACTGCTCAGGGTCGGCCAGACCGTCCGCCCGATTCCCTTCACCTCCTGACCGGCGCTTCGATCATGTCTCTGACCGCTATCGCGGTGAAACGGTCGCGTTTCACCCTCATCGGCGCACTGGCGCTTCTGGTCGCGGGGATCGGCGCCTTGGTCGGCTTCCCCGCCACTGAAGAACCCACCGTTCCGTTCCGCGCCGCCACTATAGAAGCCTATCTCCCGGGCGCGTCGCCCGAACGGATGGAAAGTCTCATCGCCAAACCGCTCGAGGAGCGGATTCGCACCCTCGCCGATGTCGATACGATCGAAACGGCGGTTCGGCCCGGATCGATCTTCATGACCGTCGCCCTTCACGACGCCACGGAGCCGAGACGGGTGGGGGAGGTCTGGCAACAGCTGCGCGCCAGAGCGAACGAGGCCGCCTCCCAGTTTCCCCAAGGCACGACCGGCCCCATCCTGAATGATTCCTGGGGTCGGGTCTCGGTGATGACCCTGGCCCTGACCGGGCCAGCCTACACGCCGGGTCAGTTGCACGAGTTCGCCCGCGTGGCCCGCCTGCGTCTGCAGAACGTCGAAGGCGTGGAGCAGGTGTCGCTTCACGGAGCGCAGGAGGACCAGATCTACATCGACGTCGACCCTGCCAAACTGGCGAGCGCTGGCGTTTCGATGGAGGCGATCGCCAAGGCGATCGCCGAACGGAACGGGGTCACGCCCGCCGGCGAGATCGACATCTCGGGCCGCACGCTGACCTTGCAGACCAGCGGCGAACTGACCAGCGCCGGCGCCGTCGGCTCCGTTCCCATCGCCCTTCCGCAGCGCGGCTCGTTGCCCCTGTCGGCCCTGGCGACCATCCAACAGCGTCCGCAGGATCCGCCGGTGTCAGCGGTCGTCTTCGACGGCAAGCCCGCGGTGGTTCTGGGTGTTTCGATGCAGCGCGGACTGAACGTGGTCGACCTCGCCTCAAGACTCGAGGCGCGTGCGGAGGAGGTTCAGGCCGAGTTGCCGGTTGGCATGACCTTGTCGGTCGTTACCGATCAGGCCGAAGTGGTCGCGCACGACCTGCTGAAAGTCGGGAAGATCTTCCTCGAGACCGTCGCGATCGTCATGGGGGTGGTTGTGGTGTTTCTGGGTTGGCGCGCCGGCCTGGTGACCGGCGTGATCGTGCCGCTCACAGTCCTCGGCACATTGCTGGCGATGCGCGCCCTCAACATCGAATTGCACCAGGTCTCGATCGCCGCCATCATCATCGCCCTGGGCATCTTCGTCGACAACGGCATCGTCATCGTCGAGGATTACCAGCGGCGCATCGGAGACGGCGAGCCCGCTCTCGAGGCGGCTGTCGCCGCAGGCCGGACGATGACCGCGCCGTTGCTGATATCCTCGCTCGCCATCATCCTGGCCTTTGCGCCCTTGGTCGCGGGCGCCAGCGACACCGCAGAGTATATGCGCAGTCTCGCGGTGGTCCTGGGGATCACCCTGCTCCTCTCGCTCTTCCTGTCGCTGACGATCATCGCCTTGTTGAGCAAGATGTTCGTCGCGGCGCCCGATCCAGACCACGAACACGGCGGCTGGATCGGCAGACTGCGCAAATGGTATGCCGGTCGGGTTCGTCGGATCGTGAAACGTCCCGTGACGATCGTCTCCGCCATGGTCGCGCTTCTGACAGCGGCCATCTTGCTCAACGGGCTGCTGCCGACGGGACTGCTGTCGCCGTCGGCCAGAGCCCAGGTCCAGATCCCGATTGAGCTGGCTCCCGGCACATCGACCCGGACCACGCTGGCCGTCGCTCGGGCGATCTCGGCGAGGCTCAGCGACAAGACCGCTCACCCCGAAGCCGTCAGCAACGTCGTCTATGTCGGCGACGGCGGACCGCGCTTCATCCTGGGGCTGAACCCGCCGACACCAGCCGCAAACCGCGCCTACGCCATCGTCAACCTCGACAAGCACGCCGATATCGATACGGCTGTCGAACGCCTGCGCACGGACCTGGCAGCCCGCTTCCCACAAGCGCGGACCGAGCCCAAACGCTTCTCGCTGGGCGCGTCCGAATCCGGCCAGGCCGTTTTCCGGCTGACCGGCCCGGATCGCCGCGTGCTCGAGGTCGCCGCCGACGCCGTGATGGCGGATCTGCGGGCCGTACCCGGCATTCGAGACGTGCGCGACAACGCTGAAGCCTTGATACCGAGCCTGGTCATCGACATCGACAACGCACGGGCGGAGGCGGCGGGCGTCACGTCCGCCCAGGTCTCGCACGCCCTGCAGGCCGTCTACTCGGGCGCCGCCGTCACCACCTTGCGGCGCGGCGATCTGCTCACGCCGGTCATTCTGAGAGCGCGGCCGGAGATGCGCCTTTCGCCCGAGACGATCGGCATGACGCCCGTCGCCGAGGGAGTGGCGCTGGCCGACATCGCAACCGTGCGTCTAGCCGATCAGAACAGCCTGCTGAACCGGCGCGATCAGCGACCCGCCATCACGATCACCGCGCGTCACCCGGACCTCACCGCCCAGGCGATCACGGACAGGATCGGGCCTGCTCTGGCCAAGCTCGATCTGCCGCCCGGCCACACGCTCGAGTTCGGAGGCGAGATCGAGGAGTCGAAGGAAGCCAACGCAGGTCTGAACCAGTATCTGCCGCTGGCGATCCTCGGCATGGCCGCGCTGTTCCTGTGGCAGTTCGGAAGCGTGCGGAAGACCGTGATCGTTCTGGCGTCCATCCCCTTCGTGATCATCGGCGCCACGCTCGGACTTTTCGTGACCGGCCAGGAAATGAACTTCACCGCAACCTTGGGGCTGCTCGCGCTGGGCGGCATCATCGTCAACAACGCCGTCCTCTTGCTGGAGCGGATCGTCGAAGAGCGCGCCGCAGGTGCGGATCACGCCGAAGCCGTCGCGCGCGCCGCTGAGGTCAGACTGCGTCCGATCGTCATGACCAAACTGACCTGCATCGTCGGACTGGTGCCGCTGTTCGTCTTCGGCGGCGACCTTTGGCGACCGCTCGCCGCCGCCATGATCGGGGGGCTGGCTCTGGGGACTCTCATCACCCTGGTGCTCATTCCCGCCTTGTACGCCCTGTTGTTCGAACGGCTGCCGGCCCTGAAGCGAAACCGGGCCCCCGCCACGGAGACCCCGTCATGAAAGTCCAAATCATCGTTCCCGCGCTCATGATCGTCGCCTTGGCCGGATGCGCCACGGCGCCGCAACGGACCTTTTCAGCCCCGGACTTGGCGGCCTGGACTACGCCGCAGGCGGAAGACGAGGGCGTGGTTGTGCTGGACTGGTGGCGCGCGTTCCAAGACCCGGCTCTGGACCGGCTTGTCGAACGGGCGCTTGTTCGAAACGCCGACCTGCGAGCCGCAAGCGCCAATCTGAAGGCCGCCGACGCCCTGGCCGGAGAAGCGAGGGCTGCGGCGCGTCCTTTGGGCGACGCAAGCGCTCGCCTCGCGCGAACGCGAACGGCGGGCCTGTCACAGCCGCCCATCCCCGGCACGCCCGACCGCCTGCCGACCCAGACGCTGGCTGATGTCGGCGCCGCCCTCTCCTGGGAGATCGATCTGTTCGGAGGGCTCTCAGCCAACATCGAGGCGGCCCGGGCCGACGCGGGGGAGGCGCTCTGGCTCCGTCGTCAGACCGAAGCGGCCGTCGCCGCAGGCGTCGTGCGCGCCTGGCTGGATTATCGGTCTCTGGCCGGGCTGGAAGAGACGGCGCAGCAAAGACTCGCCGCGCTGGAATCCGTGGAGGCGCGACTGCGCGTCGCGGAAGGCCAGGGGGGCGCATCGTCTTTGGATGTGACGGAGGCCGTCGCTGCGGTGGAGGCGGCGCGTGCAGACCTGCCCCGTCTGTCCGCGGAGAAACGCAACGCCGCCCGTCGTTTGGCGGTGCTCACCGGAGACGCGCCGGTCACAGAGGCGCCTTTTACCGGTTCTCTCACGATTCCCCAGACGCTGATCGCTGGAAGCCCGACCGACATGATCCGCCGGCGGCCTGATGTCGCCGCCGCCGAACGCCGCTTCGCCGCCGCCGCCGCCCGGGCCGGGGTGGCCCGCGCCGATCTCTATCCACGGATCAGCCTGTCGGGAAGCGCCGGCCTGACCGCCGAGCCTGATCGCTTGGGAGACCGTGGCGCGTTCGGGTTCGCGTTCGGTCCCACCCTGAGCTGGGGCGTGTTCGATCTGGATCGGATCCGCGCCCGCCTCGTCGCCGCCGACGCCGGCGCGGATGCGGCGATGTCCAGATGGGAAGGGACGGTGCTGACGGCGCTCAAGGAAGCCGACGACGCGCTCGACGCCTGGACCGGCTCTCGCGCCGCGGCGTCCGCCGCACACCGCGCCTTGGTTGCATCAGAGCGTCTGTCCGCCCTTGCCGGGGCGCAGGAACAGGCGGGGCAGATTTCAAGGATCGACCTTTCCCGGTCTCAGGCAGACGCCCTTTCCGCACGCCTCGACACGCTGCAGGCCCAGGCGCAGGAAGCCCAGGCCTGGGCCGCGGCTCAGTTGGCCCTTGGCGCAGGCTGGAGGGACGCAGGTCTGGCGAACTGAAGGCTGATCCTGTGCTTGCAGTTCAAGTTCGGTAGACGGTGGCGGGCTTGTCGGTCAAGGCGCGCCTCGGAACGAGGAAGACGGCGGCAGGCGGCCCTTGAAAAAGAATTGCGACGCTTGGCCCAGCGAAAAGATTTGCCACGTCAAGGCGCGGACGTGTGTCAGCCGTTTGTTAGCAATTGGAGGACACCACAAGTCGAGCACGCCGAGAGTAATCGAGAAGGGAAAAATAGGCCGATTTGAAGATCTTCAGATATCAACCGCAAGAAAATTGCGGGCTCTCCGCAACTTTGTCGCCTATAAAATATAACCTTGCATTGTGCGAAAAATATTTGCAGTATTCTGAGCAATCGGACCGGCTCCCCCCGTTTCCCGGTCCGCCCAAGACAGTGTTGAGGGCGTGATGCAGGCTTTGGAACCGCGCGATCCTTATGGGGCCGCTCTGGGTGCTGTACAACGATTTGCCGCCGCAGGCCGGTTCGTCCCGGGCGAGCCGATCGTGGTGACGGAACTGGCGGCCGAGGTCGGTCTCAGCGCCACGCCCGTGCGGGAAGCCCTGGCGTGCCTGGCCGGCCAGGGCCTGATCGAGCGCCGTCGTGGCCGCGGTTATTTCTATCCCGCTCTCGGTCCCTCCGAGATTATCGATCTGTTCGAGCTCCAGCTCGCCTATCTGAACGCCGCCCTGACCCTCTATCCGCGCGGGCTGACGCCGCTGCGCAAGGCGGCCGTCGCGGTCGATCCGCTCGCCGGGGTGCAGACTCTCTTCGACGCCGTCATCACCCAGTCCTCGAACGCCGCCCTGATCCTGGCGCACCGGCGCGTCGTTGATCGGTTGAAGGCGGTGCTCACGGTTGAGCGCCGCCTCGACGCGAGCGACGGAGCGACGGTCCGGACGATGGTCTCGAAGATCGTCGAGGGACGCATCCCTGACCTTCTGGGCTTGCTCGAGGCCTATCATGAGCGGCGTTGCGCGCGTGTCCCTGCGCTCGTGGCCGAGGCCGGTTGATCTCCGCGCACGTGGTCCGCGTCCGCCTCGACCGGGCCGGTCTGCACGCCACCGACCACCAGCGCGGCCAGGGCGCCGGCCGCGCTGATCCGGCGCTCGTGGTAGCGGTCCAGGGCGAGGGCGAATCTGGGCGAAGCCGCGTCGGCGTAGGCCGCATAAAGCGATGTGGCCTCAACGGCGAGATCGTCAAACAGGACCGCCTCGATCCGCCTGACGAGATCGAGTTGGCTGCTGACCTTCCGGTAAGCCTCCCAGAGCACTTGGTTGCCCGCGCTGCAGATGATGGCGGCGAACAGCCGCTCCACGGCGATGGGCGGCGCGTGCGCCTCGAACGGCGGGGCGGGTGGCCGCAACGATCCGAGCGCCCGGACATTGGCGTCGACGGCGATGCGCACGTAATGCGCCTGCATGACATAGCGATCGCGCGCCGCGGCGGCGTCGAGCCGCAGGGTGACGTATCCGCCCGAGGCGGCGCGCTCGACGAGACCCTCTCCGCTGAGCCGCGCCAGGGCCTCCCGCACCGGCGTGGTGGACAGGCGCAGCCGTGCGGCTTCGTCCTGTACGATCACCGGCGCGCCGCCGGCCAGGGTTCCCGAATGAATCCGTTCACGCAGCGATGTCAGCGCCTGGGTGAACGGGTCGCGGTTACGCGCCATGACCCGATCCCGATCTTCCCGGCGCCCCCGCCGGCTCCTGATCGTCCGTCGCTCTATCGTTCCCCAAAGGGGCGAAATCGTCTGCGAAAATCTTCGTCGGGAAGGCCGCCATGGGATTGCATCGGCCCCGCCGTTTTCTTGCGGGTTGGTCTCGTGGTTCCGAAATCATCCAAAAAAGTCGCACACGCCTGCATTGATCGGACTCACCGAACACAGCACCTTTGGTGGAGAAAGGTCGAACGCCTATGCCGCCCGATCCACCGGAAAAGTTGAGTGATGCACGACTGATCGGCCTGGCTGCGCGGGCGGTGCGCCGCGCGCGGAACATGACGGCCCAGCAGGTGGCGACGGCGATGAACCTGCCGCTTCGAACCTACGAATATTTCGAGGCGGGATCGGGCCGGGTGAACCTCGATTACGTCCACCGCTTCGCCCTGGCGACTAACTGCGATCCCTGGTCCCTGCTGCTCGGACCGTCGCTGGGCTCGACGGAGTTCGCGCGTCAGACGGCCGACAGCAAGCTGATGCTGATCTTCCTCATCGCCTTGGGCGAGTTCGTCGGAGCCATGGGCGATCGCCTCATGACCCTGGATCCGCGGGCGCTCATCGAGGCCTTCACCGCCACCTTCCGCAGGCTCGAGGACGAGAACCGGACGAAAAACGAGGAGACCGAGGCCTGGCTCGACGCAGGCCGCGACCGTCTGGCGGGCAAGCCGCCGGAAGAGGAGGGTTGACCCGCTGCGGTTGAAATACACGACAGATATAGATTGCCGCCCTGCCCTGGCCGGGCGCTCCATGACCTGCCGCATTCCGCGGCGACAAGCGAATGGAGGCTACTATGACCAGCACCGTTCAGATTCGACTGATCGGCCTTGGACCCGTCACCGCCCTCACCCGGGGCGCGATCGTCGGGCCGCCGCTGGAGATCGAAGAGACGCCGTTTGACGGCGTAGCCTGACGGCAGGGACGGGCGCCGCTTGCGGCGCTCGTCTTCCGTCCATATCCGCCCCCACGCGGCGCCGCCGCCCGACCTCCGTCGCGGCGGCTTTCTTGCGACTGAGGCGCTGAGCCGAAGCCCAGGCCGCCACCCCAAATACACGACAGATATAGATTGCGGCCCGAGGCCCGCGAGCGGCTCCATGAAGGGCCGCGATCCTGCGGCGTCACAAACCAGGAGGCTCTCATGACTGGCATCACCCGCATCCGACTGATCGATCTTGGTCCCGTCAGCAGGCTCACGAGAGGCGCGCTCATCGGCCCGCCGCTGGAGCAAGAAGAAATGCCCTACGACGGCGGGGCCTGATGGCCAGGGGGACGATCGTCGTTCCGGCGCTCGTCCCTTGCCGCCACGCGCGTGTCCCGATGCTGAACCCGTCCCTCGATCCGACAGATTCGACCTCCCCCGTTTCGGAAGGCGTCATCGCCCACCTGTCGGAACATCTCCATTTCGCCGTCGTCGATGAGGACGTCATCGTGCTTGACGCGCGGACCGACGCCTATAGCTGCCTGCCGGGCGCGGGAGCCGTCATCCAGGTCGACGGCGCCCGGATCGTCGCGCCCGCAGACGTCATCGCCCAGCTCGGGCAAGCCGGCTTTCTGGGCGATCCAGGCCCGAAGCGGGCCGCAGCCCCGCCCGCGCCGAGACGGTCGCTGAGCCTGCCCGGCTCATCCGCAACCGATGTGTTCGCGGCGGGCCGGTTCTGGTGGGCCTGGTGGCGCGAGGGACGGAATTTCGAGACCCGGTCCCTGGCCGACCTTCTCGCGACCGCCCGTCGGCGGCCCTCGGCCGCGACCGTGTCAGACGCGGAGCTTGCCCGGCTGACCTCGACCTTCGTTCGTCTCTTGCCCTGGGCTCCGGGGCAGGGCGCCTGCCTGTATCGGGCCCATCTTTTGCGCGCCCTCATCCGGGACGCCGGCGGAGAGGTGCAGTGGGTGTTCGGGGTGCGCACCTGGCCGTTCTCGGCGCACTGCTGGCTTCAGGTCGGCGATACGGTGCTTGACGACGAGCCGGACCGGGTCGGGGTCTACACCCCGATCATGGTGGTCTGAGATGGGGCATTTCCTGCATCTCGCCTGGACGGACACGAGCCGCCTCGATCTGGCCGAGACCCTCGTCGCAAGGGCCCAGGCCCATGGCTTCGCCCCGGTCCAGGCCCTGGACCAGGCCTGGGTCGGCGTGCGCGGACCCCGACCGCCGAGGGTCCATCGACCGGCGGGAGATCATCTTCTCGTGCTGGGCGATCTGTTTGATGCGCTCGATGGCGATCGCCGCCCCATTCCCACGCTCGGCGAAGACGCCGATCGCGCCCGCGCGCTGGTCCGGCGATACTGGGGGCGCTACGTCGCCCTGTTCAGAACGCCGCGGGGTCAGGTGAGGCAGATCCTCAGGGATCCGAGCGGGGCCCACGAATGCGTGGCCTGGCGGCGCGAAGGCGTCCAGATCGTCACCTCGGAACTGTCCGACTGGCTTATGGCGCTCGCGGCGCCCCCGATCCAGATCGACTGGGATCGGGTCGGCGGCCTGCTGCGCGATCCGATCAATGCGACCGCCGCCAGTCCGCTCGTGGGCATCCGCGTCGCCGAAGCGGGCGATCTGACCGATCTCAACGCCCGGCGTGTCACACCGGTCTGGCGTCCGGTCGACTTCACCGGCTCTATCACCTCGGACCCCAGAGAAGGCGCGTCGCTTCTGCGTCAACGGATCGACGGCTGCCTCGCGGCGTTCGCCCAGGCCGTCGCCCGGCCCGGCGTGGAGGTGTCCGGCGGCCTGGATTCAGCCATCGTCGCGGGAGCCTTCAGGGCCGCCGGCGCCGGGCCCCGGCTCTGGTTCAACATGTACGGACCGTTCGCGGAGGGCGACGAGCGCCGGTTCGTCCGCACCCTCGGGGATCGCCTGGGGTTCGAGCCGCACTGCGTTCAGAGAGCGGTTCAGCCCATGACGGAGGACGGGTTCCAGATCACCGCCAAGGGACCCAGGCCCGGCGTGAACGGCCGGGACTACGCCTTCGACGCGGCCGTCGCCTCGGCCTGTCGGGAACACGGGGTCGACGGGCTGTTGACCGGAAAAGGCGGAGACGGGGTCTTCTTCCAGATGGGCGTGCCGGAGATCTTCACCGATGTGCTCCGAGAGCGCGGACTTCGCGCCGTGTTCAGCCCCGCGCTGCCGAAGCTGGCGAGGTGGACAAGGCGCTCGACCTGGGCCCTGCTGAAGACCGCCTTGACGACGCCCCGCCGCGCGCCCCTGGACCGGTCGGCCCGGGCCTTGTCGATCTTCAATCCGGACAGCGTCGGGCCGTTTGACGCCGATGAGGCCTTGCACCCCTGGCTCCGCAATCTGGAGACCGTCCCGCCGGCCAAGCGCCTCCAGGTCGAGTCCGTGGCCGCCGGTCTGGCCTACCAGAGCCAGTGCCGACGGACCGAGGCCGCCGATCTGATCCATCCCCTGCTGGCCCAGCCCGTCGTCGAACTGGCTCTGGGACTGTCCGTGCCCATGCTGACCGACGACGGTGAGGCCGACCGGAGACTGGCGCGCGCCGCTTTCGCTGACCGCCTGCCGCCGGAGATCCTTCATCGTCGGTCCAAGGGTGAGATGACCGCCTATTTTGGACGCCAGGCCGCCGCCAGCCTCCCCTTCCTGCGCGCGCATTTGCTCGACGGTCGCCTGGCGTCGCGCGGGATCATCGACCGGGGCAGGACCGAAGCCTTGCTCGACGTCGATCGCCTGCTCTGGAAGGGCAGCGTGCCGGATTTCACGATGGCGGCGGTGACGGAGAGCTGGGTTCGACGCTGGGAGGCGATCGGGGCGGCGGCGTGACGGCCGGCCCCGCCTCACCCGCGCCGAGCGTCCGGTCGAGGAAGATTACGATCTGGGCGTAGAGGTCGCGGATGTTGTCGGGACTCCAGAGGTGATGGCCTTCGCCCCAATAGGTGAGAAGCCGGGCATCCTTGTTCTGTCGCCACAGCGCCGAGAACATGATCTCCGACTGGGTGCTGGGCAGGAGGTCACGGTCTCCATGAACAAGGAGCACGGGCGCGGTGATCCGGTCCGCGGCGAACAGGGGACTGTTACGGACATAGCGGTCGGGCGCGGCCCACGGCGGCGCGCGCATGCGCCCCTGGCTCTCCTCGGCCCAGCCGATGCGCTGGCGCAGCGACAGGCCGAACTCGGGATTGTCACGATTGGAGGGCGAGAATTCGCCCCAGGCGGTTGCGAGATCCGAAAGGCCCGCCACGGAGATGATGGCCTTGAACCGATCCGTCTGGGTCGCCGCGACCAACCCCACATAGCCGCCGAAACTGTGGCCCCAATGGGCGACCCGGCCGGGATCCAGAACCGGGTACTGCGCCAGTGCGGCGTCGACCACCGTCAGGACATCCCTCGCGTAGTCCTCCGCAGGCTCCTTATCCCGGTCGAGGGCGAGGACAGGGATCAGCACCGCATACCCCCCTCCGACGACGAGCTGGGGATTGGCCCAGGCGTTGAGCGCGGCGGGCTCAGCCGGCGGCGCGGCGGGCCCGCCGGGATAGGACAGGACCACGAGAGGGATTTTCTCGCCTCGCCAGCTGCGGGGTCGGTAGAGCCAGCTCGTGCGCTCGCGACCGTCCGGGCCGAGGTGACGCACCGGCTCGGGCGGAGGGAAATCGACCTCCGCCAAGTAGTCGTTGATCGTCGCGAGGGTTCGTGAGGGACGGCCTGGCTGCTCCAGCTGCAAGCGCTGCACCCCGTTCTCGACCGAGCGTGTGATGACGCCCAAGGCTCCCGCGTAGACTCCGAACCGCGCGTCTTCTTCGACGACCTCGACCGCGGGATCGAGGCCGGGCCGCAGGACGGCTCCGGCCGGGGTCCGCGCCGCGAACCAGGATTGGCGGGGCGGCGAGTTCCGTTGGCGCCGCTGCGACTCCAGATAGCCCACGCCATCGAAGCCGCTCAAGGAACCCGGCGGCGCCGTCAAAGAGGCGGCTTCGCCTGATGCGGTCACCGCCCAGGGCCGGCCGCCGGCGAGGAGGAGCAGGCGCTCGCCGTCGATCGCGCCGATCCTGGACGAGGGTGGGGCCAGAGCCGCTGTCAGGTTGACCGGTCCGTTGAGGTCCAGCCGGTGCCAGTCGTCGCGCGCCGCCGTCGACGATCGTCCAAAGAGGATCGGACGGTCCCCGAGCCAGTCCGCATAGACCGCATTGAAGGCGGCGACGCCGCCGCCGGCATAGGGCTGGAGGTCGCCCCGCGCATATCGCTCCGCCGCGCCGGTCGCCGGATCGACGGCGACGAGATCGCCTGCCGCCCAACCGGCCGGACCCCGCGTCCAGACCAGCAGTCGGTTCGAGCGAGGGGACCAGCTGAGGAGGCTCGGCGCGACGTCCGCCTCGCCCAGGGGCGAGGACAGGTCGCCGGTCCTCAGGTCGACAAGGCGCAGACGCCTTTCGCGGTCGATCGCCTGGGGCTCGAAGGGTCCGGCGGGATCGAAGGGGGCGGCGGCGGCGGTCTCGACCAGGGCCAGGCGGTCGCCGTCCGGGGCAAGTTCGAGGTCGTAGAACCGGCCGGCCGCCAAGGTCGTGAACCGGCCGGTCGCCACATCCAGGCGGACCGCCTGGTTTTCGGGCATGTCGGGCATGTCCGCAGCGAAGGCGCCGCTGCCGAGCGTGGTCCGTTGCGCTGGCCCGCCGGCCTCCGTCGCGCGCCAGCGGGTTGGGAGAGCCCTCACACCGCGTCCGCCGCTGTCGAGCCATTGGGGGAGGGACCCGTCAGGTCTGACCAGCAGGACGAGCTCGTCGTCCGAGCGCCACTGCGCCGCCTGGCCGAAGGTCGACAACTCCGGAGACGGGGCGAACCATCGGACGGTCCGCGCCGGCATCTCGACGACGCCGGCCTGCCAGCGGCGGTCGCGCAGCCGGAAGACCAGGAGCCTGTGGCCGGACGGCGACCAGGGGCCGAGGACGAGGCCGTCGCCTTCGCTTGCCGCCAGGAGGCGCTCGGCCGGCCGATCCCCGGTGAGATCGACGATCTCCAGACGACTGACGGTCCAGGGATTGCGAAGGCCGAACGCGAACGATGTCGCAGACTCATAGGCGGGACGATGCTCGAAGATCGCCCATCGCCCCGTGGGGTCGAGGGTCGCATTGCCGAAGGATTCGGCGGCCAGCATGTCGTCGGTCCGATAGGGTCGGCCCCGGGGCTGCGCCGCCGTCGAGGATCCGGCTTCAGCCGCGACCGTCGCGCCGTCCTGCACCAGGGTTCGGGCTGATGTCGGCAGGGCCAGGCCCGCCGACGCTGCGGCGAACGCGGCGGCGAAGGCGATCCGGACAGGCGCACGCCGCCTCGCGGACGCCGTCGGGCGTCCGCTCACAGTCGAGTTTGACATGGCGACCTACCAGCGCTTGATCAGCTGGAAGGCGGCGACGCGGCCCAGCGGCCCGGCCTGACCCGGATCGAAACCGAAGCCCTGCGGCGAGTCGTAGAAGGGCGGGTCCGCATCGAACAGGTTCTGGACCGTCAAGGCGACCTCGACCCCTTCGGCCAGGCCGCGGCCGACGCCAGCCCACCGCAGCTGCACGTCCGTCGTGGTGAAGGCGTCGATCGTCCGACCGGCGAGGTCGCGATAGTCCGAGGCGTGGTTGAGGCCGATCCGGGTCGACCAGTCCCCCCGTGTCCAGGTCGCGGCGGCCTGAGCTCTAAGATCGACGGGGAAGCCGACCACACCCAGGACATCCTCGCGGGCCGCCACGGGCGTCACACGCCGGCTGTAATCCAGCAGATAGGAGGTCGAGACGGAGAGACCAAAGGCGTTGTCGCCCAGGCTGAAGTCGTAGGTCGCCCCGAGATCGAGACCCTCGACGGAGAGTTCGCCCGTGTTCGCCCAGCGGCCGTCCAGGATCACCGAATAGGCTGAGGCCGGGTAGAGGGTCGGCGAGGTGAAGCGCGGATCCGCTAGGAAGGCCTGGACCCGCGCCAGATCGGCGGGGTCGCCCGGCGTCAGACGGGTGACGAAAGGGGCCAGGCTGGGGTCGACGAGGATGCTGGTGATGTTCTCAAGCGCCGGTCGGCCGATCTTGTTCTCGAACCGGATATCGAAATAGCCGGCGCTGAAGCGCAGCCCGGGGCGCGGCGCCCACTCCAGGCCGACGGTCAGGCTTTCGGCCGTCTCCGGCTCCAGATCCGTATTGCCGCCGGACTGCAGGATGGCCACGCGGCTGACGCCCGCGTCGGCGACCGTCAGAGGACCGACCTGCACACGATCGAACACCTCGGTGAGCGCGGGCGCCCGAAACGACGTCCCCCAGCTCGCGCGAACCGTGACCGGCTCGGACGGCTGCCAGATCAGCCCGATCTTGGGGTTGGTCGTCGAGCCGACGTCGTCATAGTGCTCGGCGCGGCCGGCGAGGGTGAGCTCAAGACGCTCGATCCCCGGCAGGGCGTTTGCGGAGCCGACCAGGGGAATTCGCGCTTCGGCGAAGACCGCGCCGATGTCACGCACCTGGGGATCGCCGATGGTGACGATCGGGGCGAGGCCCGAGGCGAAGTTGCGACTGCGCCGGTTGAACGCTTCGCGCCGGAACGCCGCCCCCACCGCGATCCGCAGATCTCCGCCGGGCAGGGTCAGGGGCGATCCGTCCAGCATCAGGTTGGCCGAGCTGATCCGACTCCGATAGCGGGACCAGGTGTAGCCCTGAGAGATGAAGTCGAGCACCGCCTCGCCGTTCGCGGCGCCGGATCCGAAGGGATTGAAGTAGCCGTCCCGCATCGGGCTGTAGGGCGTGGCGGGATTGTCGGCGGTGTTTCCGAGCGCCTCGGACAGGAAGGTGCTGTTCAGCTGATTGTTCGTGCCGCCCTCGCTCAGCTCTTCGGCGAAGGCGCCGTAGGCTTCCAGCGTCCAGTCTCGGGGCAGGGCGATCTCGATCCCGGCGGTGCCGCCCAGGCTTCGCGAGACGCCATAGCTTTCCGTCGGGCCGAGGTCGCCGATGAAGTTGTAGGCGATCAGGTGAGAGGCGGCCCCCGTCGGCGAAACGAAGAAGGGGTTGGCGCTGCCGACGGTGAGGATGCTGACGGGGGCGAGGTTCGCATACTCATAGGCCCGGCGACTGAAGCGCGCGTCGGCCGAGACCTCCACATGAGACCCAAGCGTCTGTCGGACGCTGGCGTAGGCGCTGTGTCGCTCCTGCAGGGGGAGGATATCGACGCCTGCCCGCCGGTTGCCGAGATTGGCGCCGCCGGCCTCGAAGTCGGCCGGGCTTCGCGCTGTTCCGTCCGGCCCGGGCCGGATCGCATAGGAGCTGCGATAGGCGCCGCGGGCCGCATCGAAGACCACGATACTGCCGGGCGGTCCGTAGAAGCTGCGCCGGTCTGTCCCACCCCAGGGCGTGAGATCGCCTGTCGCGGCGTAGTCCCGGTCAGCAGAGTTCAGGGGAGACTGATGCTGATACTCATAGGACAGGAGCGCGGACCCGCCCTGCCACCGCGTCCCCACGAGATGGGACGCCAGAAGGTCTTCGCCTCCGCCCTGGGCCGCCGAGGCCCGCAGTCGCGTCTCCTGCCCCTCGTAGGTCCGCCGCAGGATGACGTTGACCACGCCGGCGACGGCGTCGGATCCATAGAGGGCCGAGGCGCCGTCGAGCAGGACGTCGACGCGCTCGACCGCACCGCCGGGGAGCGCGGAAACGTCGGCGAACTCACCCTTCATCCCCGTACCGGCGAGACGCCGCCCGTTGACCAGCACCAGCGTCGCGTCGGCTCCCAACCCCCTCAGATTGACGCCCGTCGCCGTCGCCGTGTTGCTGCCGAGGGAGTCGGCGCCGAGCAGCAGGCTGTTGGGCGTGGCGTTGCCGGAATAGGACTGCGGCAGTCGGACGAGCGCATCGGCGACCGTGGCGTCCCCGCGTCGGTCGAGCTCCCCGCGCGAGATGACCGTGACTGGAGACGGGGACTCGCCCGGCCCCCGCAACAGCGTGCCGGTCACGATCACCTCGTCGATCTCGGTCGCCTCCCCAAGGTCCGCCTGGGCGTTCGACGATCGGCGCAGCACGATCACGCCGGGACGACTGCGCGACCAGCGGATGCCGGTGCCCGCCAGCAGCCGCCGCAGCGCGGCCTCGGGCGGGTGACGTCCCACGACGCCCTGCGTGCGCAGGCCAGCGACGAGATCGGCCGTGTAGAGCAGCTGAACATTGGCCTGCCGGGCGTAGGCGACGAGGGCGGCGTCCAGCGCCCCGCCGGCGATCTCGAAATCGCGGGCCGCACCGGCCGGATCGGCCTGGATCTGGGGTTGCGGGGGTTGAGCCGTCTGGGCGCACGCGTCCGGCGCGAAGGCTGTGGCGGCCATTGGCAGGAGCGCGACGCCGGCGAGCAGGCTGCGGGTGTGGATAGTCATGAGCAAGGTCCCCTCCGACGCAAGCGCGCGTCGAACAGGAGACGCAGGGTCGCCGGCTCATCTGAGTGGGAGGCCGAAATTTTTATCCGCCGACGGAGCGCGCCGTCAGTCTGACGCGGCCGTCGGCCTCCGCTTGGGCCGTCAGGTCGAACAGGTCCGCCACGGCCGCCACGAACGCCTCGCGGTCGCCGGTGGCGAAGACGCCGTTGACCGGGACCGCGGAGATGCGCCGGTCCGCCAGTACGATCTTGTCCGGCAGATAGCGGTTGACCTCGGCGATCGCCTCGCCGAGCGGCGTGTCCCGGAAGACCAGACGCCCCTCGGACCAGCTGGTCTCGACGGTGGGATCCACCGTGACGGGCGCGGCGTCTGGACGGACCGTCCGCACCTGCTGACCGGGAGCCAGGCGCCACTGGCCCGCTTCGGTTCGTGCGTCGGTGACCGCGACCACGCCCTGAACCAGGGTGACCTGGGCTCCGACGGCCTCGCGCCGCACGTCGAACACCGTCCCAAGGGCGGTGACCTCCGTGCCGCCCGCCTCGACCCGGAAGGGCCGCGTGGCGTCGTGGGCGACGGTGAACAGGGCCTGGCCCTGTTCGAGCACGATCCGGCGTTCCCCGGCGGCGAACCGCACGCGCAGCCGTGTGTCAGTATCCAGCTGTACGCGGGTGCCGTCATCCAGGGCGACGGTCCGCCGGCCCCCGACCTCGGTCTCGTAGACGCCGCGGGTGGGCAGCCAGAAGAGAAGGGCGACGGCCATCGCCGCGACGGAGACGAGCGCCAGTGCAGCAGGGACCAGGCGTCGTGAGCCCGCGCGACGCGCCTGGGGCTTCGAGGCCCGGAGCGTGGCCTGGGTCAGGGCCTGGATGTCGGGGTCCGATGACAGGGATCCGGTGGTTCGCCACAGCGCCTCGACCTTGCGATAGGCCTCGGCGTTGCCCGCGGTTTCGCGCCAGATCTTGAACGCATGGAGCGTCTCGGCCGACACGGGGCGCTCCCCGAGGCGGACGTGCCATTCGGCGGCTTCACGGTCCGCAGCGCCGGCGGCGCTTTGCGGGTCGCTCATGGCGTTCCCCATCGGCTACAGCCGCAACTGGGCGGCGCAGTGTTCGAGGGCCTTGCGCATCCGCCACTGGACCGTGGTGACGGGGAGGTTCAGACGCTCGCCTATCTCCTGATACTCCAGATGGGCGAAACGGCTCAAGACAAAGACCTCCTGCAGGTTGGGCGGCATCGACAGGACGATCTGTTTGAGGAGGACCGCATCGATCTGGGCGGCCGGATCCGCCCCCGAATCCGCGCCGACCCGGTCGCTCGACTCCAGGGGACGCGGCCCTCGGCGGCGGGCCCGGTCGATGACGAGATTGTCGACGATCCTGAGCAGTAGCGCCTTGGGGTGTTCGATCCGCCCGTCGCGACTGTAGGGCGCCGCGCGCAGCCAGGCTTCCTGGGCGAGATCCTCGGTCTCGTCCCCGAAGCGCTTGCGCAGCCGTCCCTTCAGCCAGCCGGAATAGGCGCGATAGAGGTCATGGAGGCCGGCGTCGGCCGCCTTGTCTCCCACACCTCCAGTTCGATCCGACACGGGCTCGCCTCCAGATGATGAGGCGAGCCCGGCCGAAGCACCGGGTGTTGAGACCATGCTTGAGGCATGCGCCGACGCCTTTAGCCCCCAAGTGCTTGTCCCGGAGGCCTGGACATACGCGCCGGCCACGCCGCTGCCGCGGAGCGAAGATTTCAAATGATCGTCTCAAGCGAGGTTCTCACGCCTCGACGCCGCCCGAGAGCGACGCACCGAAAGTCTGAATCAAGGGCGCGGGGTTTGCAAGCGGGGTGAACGAACGGCCTTGTCCCCGTCACCGACGTTGCGGAGCCCTGCCCACGGGTCGATCCATGGACGTGCAACCTGACCTTCGCCGGCAGCAGGACCGGGACAGGGATGGCTTCGTGAGGGCAGCTCACAACCATATAATATGGCTGCGACTTTCGAGGCCTTATTAGAGGTTCGAGGCGAGGCGTCACCGCGCTGTGCAGGCGACGACCGAGCCCGCCAAAAGGGCGACGCGCCGTACGGCTAGAAGCCCATCTCTGCCGGAGAAACGTCAGGATGACGATTTATGAGGGCCTGCGCTGCCGCGACGGAGTCGCTCGTTATGCCGCGCTGGTTCAGAAGATAGTCGAGGCACTGAAGGATGGCCTTGAGCTTGTTGACCGGAGCGGTCGGCACTGCGGCGCTGCGCAGGCGCTGGGGCTGCTTCTGGAAGGTTCGATTGAACAGCCGGTCGTGGTGCGCGCAGATGTTGCGCAGGTCCACGAGGCATTCGAGCCAGTTGGTGAAAAGTTCATGGGTCGGCACGCCAAAGGACGCCGCGATGGTCGTCTTTACGGGGTTTGAGAGCAGCTTGAAGAATTTGACCGAGGCCCCAAAGGTCAGAAACTCCTTCATCATCCAGAAGGGCGGCAGGACGGGGTCGCCGTATTTGCGCATGTAGTTGTGCGCCCGCCCATCCTTGGATTTGGCGTAGACGGTCGACAACTGGTTGAGAGCATTCATGCGGGCGGCGGCGCTGATGAACGCGCCTTCCGCCTTGTGGGGATGGCTGCCGTAGGCCTGGCTCAGGGCCTCGGACATGCTGTTTCGGAAGGCGATCTCGAAGTCGCCGCAGACATCGAAACAGATCGACCGCAACAGCCGGTCGAACGCATAGAGGTTGAGGATCTGAGCGTAGGTTGTTCCAGCCCGAAACGGCTTGTTGGGCAGGTGAACCTGGCGTCTGGCGATGAAATAGATCCGCAGCCGCTCGTAGCCGATGCGGTCGATCTTGCGCGCCGCCACATTGGGACGGGTCACGACAAGGCCGCGGGCGCGCAAATGCCTTACCCAGTCATTGGGGGTCGCGTGCGGCTTGGTGTAAGGAGGTAGCGCCATCTCAAAACGAGAAGGACCGCCCTTTTGCACTCCTCCCGAAGGCGGATCGTGTGGCGGCCCGTGACCCCTTCTAAATAACCGACCGGCGGTTAAGTTCAAGTGAAAAGCGCCGAGGCTCAGCGCCATGCCAGCAGGAAACTGCGGCACAGCTTATTGCGTCGTTTGTCGGGGTCGGCAACCGGAGCGGGACTCAGAGAATAGGTTTCTGGAGGCCCTAACGCGCCAGCAGAGTCGCGACAGCGGCGCCTGTTCCTGTCGCCAAAGTCACGACTGCCGTGGCGATCATCCACCCGATCACGCGACGCTGTGAAGATCGGCTCGCGGTTTCCTTCACCTGTTCCAGCCAGAGGACCGCCCGCCGATCCAACGGCGCCTTGAACTCTCCGTTGACGAGCGCCTTGCGAACATAGGCTTCGCCCACACGATCAAAGAAGGCGAAGGAGTCCGACGGATTATGGGACACCGGGATCTCTCCCTATGCCCTTTGTCAGAACGACGTTGTCGGTGGTCGCTTCGTTGCGGACTGCGGTTTCGAGAAGGTCGTTCACGAGCTGATTGCGATTGCGGCCGTAGAACGCCGCGATCCGATCAATCTCGGCCACAAGCTCCAACCCCAGACGAAATGAGACCACCCGCGTTTTCATGCGCGCAGTGTAATCGCAATGGAGTTTACGAAACCTTAAAGTGCGTATTACACGCCCGGCGCCGCCGCGGCCCGAAGCGTCGCCAAGCGCTCTTCGCAGGTTTCACTCACCAGATCGCGAAGACGACGCGCGCAGCTCGCCAAAGCGTTCAGATCTTCGACGCTCACGTCGTACTGGTCTGAGTAACGGGCCTCGACATAGGCGCGCTTGAGGGTTTCGAACCGACGTTTGTCGATGCGCTGCTCGCGCGGCCACGCCTCGACCAGACGCTTATCGACGTCTTCCGCGAGGGAGCGAAGGAATTTGATATTGTGGGACCGCGGGAAGTAGAAGGTGTGGACGAGCAGGAAGCAGATGTAAGCTCGCTCTACCGCTTGGTGGAGGTTGTAAGCGGCATCGTTTCTCTTCCCCGCAGTCATGCAGAACTTTGCGATCTCAAGAGAGTCGACTATTTTCGGCATCCAATGAGCGAAGTAGCGCTGCGCCATCTGCAAGGCGTCGCGGGATGTCATCGGCTTGGGCACTGCAAGCGGGTGACCGGGCAGCTCGTAAAGCATGACGCCGTCGCGAGCGATGTCGGTCCAGAAGTACTCGCCGCGGCCGAGCGCCCGGTTCACCTCGGCCAAGTCGTGAACGATGATGTTGACGATGCGACCAACGGAAGAGTCGCGCAGGATCCGGTTTTCGGCTTCCCACCAGTAGTCGGCGATGTCGGTCAGCTTGGGGTGGCTGACAATGATGAGCAGATCGAAGTCGGAGAGATAGCCGTTTTCGGGCTCGTCGACCCAATCGTTGCGGGCATAGCTGCCGAACAGGATGATCTTCAGGACCTGCCCGCCCTTGCGCCACTCCGAGGTTCCGCCGGCCCCCTTGCGGAGGGCGGCCTCGAACTCGGTGAGCAGAGTCGTGCGGACGTGCGCAAGCTCCTGCTGCTGGGGTTCTGGAAGGTGATCGACGCTGGTTTTCATCACGACAAGTCTAGCGAGAAAACCATGCTTTGCGCATCTGTTTTCAGGCTTGGGGCCATGCATGAGGGGCCGCTCAATCTAGAACAACCGAACCGGCGGCCTCCAGATGCTGCTTCGAAATCCCAGTGGAAGTTGGGGATGACCACTTGGCACACGGCTGCCGCGCGTCATTCCCGTTTGACTAGATCGCGGACCACACTTGACGTAGCGTCGATCCATCCGGGGGGCGGGCCGTTGGCACTGATCACAATTTGCATTTTCGTCGCGGTCGTCTGGCTGGCGATGAATGCTCAGGCAAAAAAGCGAAAACGCAGTGCCACAAGTCCGCCGCCGCGGGTGCCACGATATGAGGATGAGCAGGTCTCCCGGACCCAGCATATCCGGCTGGAGTTGCCGGTCGGTCAGTTGCAGGCCGACTCGCCTGGGTTGTCAGCCTCTCCGAGCTCCGCGCTCAGGGCTCGGGACGCCGCGCCCGATCCGCGCGCTGAACTGATGATGGCCCACGGCATTGCCCTGACCGCCGGGCGCTACGTCGTGAAGGGTTACGGCTTTTCGGAACTGTCGCAGGCGGTCAACTACGCCCGGAGGCTTGCCGCCCAAGGTGCCGCCGAACCCGGAAGAGAAGCCGCCGTCTCGGAGATTTCGAAGCCCTTGCGCTCTACTCCACCGGTCGAAACGGCTCCCGCTAAGTCCGTCGAGCCATCGCTTGAAGCAACGCGTATGACCGCACACGGCATCACTTATCACGACGGCCGCTACGTTGCGGGGACCTATGGGTTTTCGACCCTCGACCAGGCTGTCGCTTTTGCGAGCCGGAAAGGCGAGGGGCGGCCGAACCCATCACCCCCAGCAGCGACCCGCGCTGTGGCGTCCGCACAGTCTGCGGTGCCGTCAGCGCCTTCCGCAAGGCTGTTACCGGGATGGATCGCCGACGGTCGTGGTGTGCAGATCGGGCCCGTGTTCGTGCCGGGGGGCATGATCTACGCAGGTCATGCTGGTGCGTCTGTGGAGTGGCTTAACGAACGGAGTCTAGCCGACCCTTCATTGCAGGTCAGCCTTTCGGGCGCCGACCCACTCGGGTCGAGTTTGCCTTACTGGCCATCGTACAGGGACCTCACGCCGAACGCACGTCGGTCTTACTTAGACTGGCTTGCGGGTGGACGGACCGATCCGGTCGGCATCGGCTATGTCTTCCTGTTCTTCTACGGCCTGGAACGCCGCCTGTTCATCGACAGGGCGTTCCACGACGCCGAAGCCATCATTGCGGAGGTCACCCGGCTCAGGGCCGCCTACAGCGACAACTATTCCTTCGATGGCTACGCGCGCCGTTTTCTCGAAGCTGCCGAGCTGGTGCGCTCAGACGTTGTTCAACGACCAACCCTGTCTCCGAGGATGGGCAATGGGGAGTTCGAGATTCCACTTCCGGCCAGGCGTTATCTCGGCGCGCGCCTCGCGGAACAGATTCCGTTCGACGCCGACGACTGCCTCGTGTGGACGCTCTGTCTGCCTGACACCTATCTACGCACTCCTGGTTCAAGATGTTTCGAGGAACTCGCGGTACTGTGGCGCCTCCGCTTTGACAGGCGCTATCCTGAAGGACTCAAAGTCCGCGCTCCCAAGCGTAGACTAAGCGGCCGATATCGCAGCGCCAGCAGCGCATTCGAGGTGACCCTCGATCTTGGGGATCTGCCCGACATCGCGGCTGTCGCGGCGCCGTTAAGCAGTCTTCGCGACCTCCTGTCGGAATGCCAGACTGATCTCGAGGCCTACAGTCGGCTACTCGGTCGGAAGCCCGAGGCTAGAGACACACTAGAGGCTGCGCTGTGCCTGCCTGACGACCTTGTCGAGACGGAATGGGGGCTGAGCGCGCGGGCCTTGAAGGCTGAGTTCGACGCCATCCTAGCAGAACACGCGATCGTCCCGATGGCGGTCACCCGGCTCTGCGACCTCATCGGATTGGATCAGGTCCAGGGCAAGGTGCCGGTGGGCGTTCATCGCCAGTTTGGCATCGTCCTGGATCGCTTGCAGATCGCGCTCGAACCGGATCGCCGATACGGAGACGCCAGCCTTACGTCGGATAGCCAAGTGGTGCTTTATCGAGCGGCGGGCGGCGGTCAGATCGACGCCGAACGGCCCGCGTACCGATCAGGCCGCACGATTGCGGAGATCTCGGCGATCGCGGCCAGTTCTGACGGCGAAGTGGTCGCGGCTGAGCTGGACCATATTGAGGCCGAGATCCGCGCGGTCAAGGATCTGCGGCCTGAAGAGCGGACACGACTTTCGGCCTATGCGATGTGGCTGCTTCAGGATCGGCCGCGCCAACTGGCGGCGATCGCAAAACTGTCCAAACTGCCTCTTCCGCTCAGGACCGAAGCGGCACGCGCCGCCGTGGCGTCGGTGCTATCCGACAGCCGGGTACAGCCGGCTGAAGTCCGCTTTCTCGAGAAACTCTACAAGGCCTTGGGCCTGCCGCAAGACGAGGTCTACGCGGCCCTCCACCGGGCCCCGGCATCGCGCGACGAACCGGTCATCGTGGCCGAGGCCACGCCCGCTGCCAAAGACGGTCTCGCTATCCCCCAAGAACCTGTCGTTCCGACCAGCGTGCAAATCGATCCCACCCGCCTGGCGCGGCTGCGTCTGGAAACGGCTGAGGTGTCCAGTCTCTTGGCCGGTATCTTCGCGGAGGATGAGGGCCCTATCGCTTCACCGGTGGTTGTCGCAACGACGTCGGCGCGCTTCGAAGGCCTGGATGTCGCTCATGCCGAATTGCTTGGGGCCGTCGTCGATGGCGGCGGGCTTGACCGCTGGACATTCGAGGCTCGCGCCAAGGCTCTGAAGCTTCTCCCAGACGGCGCGATCGAGACGATCAACGACTGGGGCTTTGACCGCTTCGACGAGCCAGTCCTCGAAGGCGACGAGGATCTGACCTCACCCGAACATCTCCGACTTCAACTTCTCGCTCTGGATCTGGCTGCATGACCTCCACACCGACGCTCAAGCCGCGTGATCGCGACATCATCCTCCAGGCCCTTGCAGCCGGCGTCGTTCCGAGGTCGGGCCTCCCACATATCCAAGTCGGCCGATCCGCTGAGATAAATGCTCTCGTGCGCGACGTGGACCGGATCGCCGACGGAGGTTCGGCTGTCCGGTTCGTCATCGGAGAGTACGGCGCCGGCAAGACCTTCTTCCTCAATCTCGTCCGATTGATTGCTCTCGAACGGCGATGCGTGACTATCCATGCCGACTTGGCACCCGACAGGCGGATCCACGCGACCGGCGGCCAGGCGAGGGGACTCTATGCGGAGGCCGTCCGCAACATGGCGACCCGGACCAAGCCCGACGGCAATGCTCTCGCCTCGATCGTCGAGAAATTTGTCACCGAATGCGTGCGCGACGCCGAGGGGCGCGGAGCTGGGGTCGAGGGGGTCATCGACGAACGCTTGGCCCCGCTGCAGGATCATAATGGCGGCTATGATTTCGCGGCGGTGCTCAAGGCTTACTGGCGCGCGAGCGAGGACGGTGACGCTGGGGGCAAGGCGGCGGCGCTGCGTTGGTTACGAGGCGAATACACCACCAAGACCGAGGCCCGGCAGGCACTGGGCGTGCGCAACATCATCGACGACGGCGACGTCTACGACAGCCTCAAACTGCTCGCGGCCTTCGTCCGGCTGGCCGGATACGCCGGGCTGGTCATAGTCTTCGATGAGATGGTCAACCTGTACAAACTCCAGAGCGCCCAGGCCCGGAACCAGAATTTCGAGCAAATCCTGCGGATCGTGAACGACGTCCTGCAGGGCAATGCGTCTGGCATAGGCTTCGTCTTTGGGGGAACCCCGGAGTTCCTTATGGACAGCCGGCGCGGCCTGTACAGCTACCAGGCCCTACAGAGCCGCTTGGTGGAGAACGCCTTTGCGACCAATGGTCTGATCGATCTGTCCGGACCCGTCATTAGGCTTCAGAGCTTGACCCCGGAAGATCTGCTGATCCTCTTGTTCAACCTGCGAACCGTCTTCGCCATGGGCGACGCGGAAAAGCACCTCGTCCCCGACGAGGCCCTGCCGTTGTTCATGAACCACTGTAACAAGCGGATCGGCGAGGCCTATTTCCGGACGCCGCGCAACACCATCAAGGCGTTCGTCCAGTTTCTATCAGTGCTGGAGCAGAACCCCGGAAAGGGTTGGGTTGAGCTGATCGGCGGCGTCGATATCGCCAACGACACCGATGGCGGCGCGGACCTTGAGGTCGAGGGCGATGGGGACGACGAACTGGCGACGCTGCGGCTTTGACCGAGACGAGTTTCGATCGGCTGCATCCCGACGTTCGCCGCTGGATACGCGACGAAGGTTGGAGCGAACTGCGGCCGGTGCAGGACGAGGCGATCCGGACGATCCTTGGAAACGATAGGGACGTCGTGATCGCGGCGGCGACTGCGGCCGGCAAGACGGAAGCCGCCTTCCTGCCACTCCTCACGCAGGCGGCCGCGCGAGAGGAGACCGGTGTATCGGTCCTCTATGTTGCGCCGCTAAAGGCCCTGATCAACGATCAGCACCGGCGGCTGGACCTTCTGTGCGAGCGCATGGGCATCGGCCTCGTTCGCTGGCATGGTGATGCGCCCCAAGGCCCCAAGCAACGAGTGTTGAAACAGCCTCGCGGCGTAGTGATGATCACGCCAGAATCGATCGAGGCGCTTCTTCTTCGCCGCTCGACGGATGCGCGCCGGCTTCTGGGATCTCTGGACGCCATCATCGTCGACGAACTGCATGCCTTTCTTCAGGGGCCGCGCGGCCTCCATCTGTTTAGCCTGCTGCGTCGGCTCGAGCTCATGTCGGCGCGCCGGCCCAGGCGGATCGGCCTGTCCGCTACCTTGGGCGACATGGGCGTCGCGGCCGCCTGGCTGAACGCGCAGGCCCCCACGTCGGTGGAGATTATCCAGCCGGAAGGCGCCGCGCCCGAATTGAGGCTTCAGGTCCGGGGTTATCTCGAGCCAGCCGAAAGCAGCCCGTCAGGCGACAATCTGGAAATCGATGGCGGCGACGAGGCCCTCGACCGGATCGCGGACCATGCCTTCTCCGTTCTTCGGGGCGACAACGCCCTGTTCTTCGGAGGCTCGCGCCGCAACGTCGAGGCCCTCTCGGACCGCCTCCTGCGCCGGTCCGAGAGGGCGGGCGTGCCCAATGAGTTCTTCCCCCACCACGGCAGCCTGTCCAAGGAACTGCGTGAGGAGCTCGAAACCCGCCTGAAGGCGGGAACCCTGCCGACGACGGCGATCGCCACCACGACCTTGGAACTCGGCATCGACCTCGGATCTGTCAAATCGGTGGCTCAGCTCGGCGCGCCTCGATCCCTGGCCTCGCTGCGCCAAAGGCTCGGCCGAAGCGGGCGGCGCAAGGACACACCTGCGATTCTCCGCATCTATACGCGGGAGCGACACCTCGGTCGTGTCTCGGACCCAATCGACCGCCTTAGGCCCCAGGTCGTCCGGGCGGTCGCGGCTGTCCGCCTTCTCCTCAGTCGCTTCGTCGAGACGCCCGGCGACGATCCGGCGGTCGTTACTGTAGCGATCCATCAGATACTCTCAATCATCACTGAGCAGGGCGGTGCGCGGGCTGACGCCCTCTATAAAACCCTCTGCGCAGCTGGACCTCTGGCGGCTCTGACGCCCGGCGATTTCGTCGAGTTGCTGCGATGGATCGCGGCACCGGAGGTTGGATTGATCGAACAGGCTCCGGATGGAACGCTGATGCTCGCCGCAACAGGCGAGGAGCTTACCGCTGCCCGCGACTTCTATGCCGTGTTCGAGACGGACCAGGAGTGGAGGCTGATCCACGGTACACGCGCCCTTGGCTCCATCCCAATCTCCAATGTCCTGGCAGTGGGCAGTCTTCTGGCCTTCGCGGGACGCCGTTGGCGGGTCGCGGACGTCGATGATCGAGCCAAGGTGCTCACGGTCACGCCGCATCCCGCCGGGCGATTGCCGAAGTTCGACCGGCAGTCGGTCGAGCCGATCGACGACAGGCTCGCGGCGGAAATCCGCGCCGTCTATCTGGACGACGATCTCCCTGCCTTCCTGGACGAGACGGCCGTGCAGCTTTTGCAGGAAGGGCGGGCAGTATTCCACGCGCTCGATCTGGCGGAAAACGCACTGGTCGCCAGCGGTGCCGACACCCACATCTTCACGTGGAGGGGCACAGCGATGAACGATGTCCTCGCGGTCTGTCTGACGGCGGCCGGACTCGACTGCGAGGCCCACGACTTGGGCGTGACGGTCTCCGACGCCACCCCGTTGGAGGTGGCGGCTTTTATCAAAAAGTTGCCGGGAGACGTGGCAGCGGATGATCTCAGTGAGTTCGTCGCAAACCTGCAGAAGGCCAAGTACGACATGTTCGCCCCTCCCTCGTTGTTGCGCAGACTTTGGGCGCGACGACATAAGGGCGCGGTCGGCTGTTTGAGCAGCTGGGCCGGTTCTGTCTCTCAATCGGCCAATCTCCTTCAGGGAAAGACATATCCCGATCTGTGCTGAGCGAAGTCGGTCGCCTTGGCGTTGATGACGCGGATCAAAGCGCTCTCACACGACAACGGTGTCGTGATCCTGCCCCTTGACCCAACTTCCAGCTCCCGGGATTTCGAAGGCGAGGCGTATCTGCGCTTTATCCGAAAGTGGATTTGTCGAGGCACCTTGCGACAACATCATGCCGAATGACATTGAGATCTAGATCGAACTTATGGCGCGGAGGCGTCAATAAGGGTCGACCCTTCCGCGGATTCAGGGAGCCCGTAGACCTCGCATATCAGAACGCGACACCTATCGAAAATGACCTCCGCCATGTTCGGCGGGTAAACATGATCGCTTCCGTGAGCGATCTCGTTGCGGATCGAGGCCAACAGGGCATGGTCGTCTCCCCAAGCGCTTGGGCTTGGCGCAGCGATGAGGCCGTGTTTCACCGCATGGTCCAGCCTTGGCTTCAAGCCGCTCAGCTTCAAGGCGGACTTGCCCAACCGCATCTTGAGTGAGAACTCGAGCGTGGCCAGCGCCTGTCCGCAGGCCACTACCATCAACTCATAGTCGAACCAGCCATACAGAAGGGCATGAAGCGCGCGGCCGTAGAGGCGCTGGATGGCTTCGGGGGCCGTGATCGGAAGTCGGAGACGCGCGACCATCCCGTGGTGATCTTCGAAGGTGATCGGTCGGAGCCCAGCAACGGGATCGTCGATCATCATGATCCTGTATCGGTCGTCCGAATGAAGCGCCTGCGCGAAGGATTTCATCGGCTGAGCTCCCGGCACGGATAAGGGGCGGATGCAGCGCGCACCAGCCCGATACATAGTCGCGTCATCTTCGTTTACCGCCGACGGAGTTGAGGGCTCAACTGCGTCGGCCCCAAGGCTCCAAGGCCCCATGTCCCCAGTGCCCGGTTTCAACGGATCCAAGATCCTCGGCGACGGCGAGAGAGTTATGATCCCCTCTCAGTCCCGTGCACTTCCACCAAGATTGGCTCAGGTGCGAATTAGGATAACGCCATGACGTGTCCATACCGGTAAAGCCGGTCACTACAAAGCTGCCGCTGAAATGTGCGCCGGGCGTTGAGAACATGTGAGATTCGCATGCGCCCACGCCTTTAGCCGAAGCCTGGACATACGCGTGGGCCGCACCGGGCTACCGCAGCTTAGGCGACGGGCCTTTCATGGCGAACCGGAATCTGGCGTCGTCTCCTGCAGCGCGACGCCATTGGTTTAGCTGGGCCCTAAACGAAAGGCTCCGCGCGCTGGCGGACGATGTCGGAAATCCGGTCTCGGATACGATCCGCGCCGGGGGCGATCCGTTCCGGCACCGGCAGGGCTTGCAGTCCGTCCACCGTGCGCCGGGCGCAGTCGGCGGTCAGTTGCGCGGCCCGAGCGACCGGAAGGTCTATGGTTCGGGCGAGCGCCTGGAAATCCTCGGGGGTCAGACGGTCCCGTTTGCCGTTGAGGGTCAGGGCCATCTGATCGTTGTCCAGGCCAGGGAAGATCCGCGTGGTGACGGCGTCATAGACCGGGGCGAAGCGCACCTCGTCGAAATGCTCGCTGCCGGGGTCGGCGATCTTCAGCAGGGCCAGGTTCTTCAGGTGCATATCTCCGTCTGCGATGAGCCAGGCGAAAACCGCCCGCCGGTAAAGGATTTCCAGGTCCTGGGCCGGTTGTGTCGACAGGGGGCGCAGTCCACGCGCCGTGCGTTCGATGGAGCCCTCGTACTTGCGCAGGGGCGGCAGTTCGAGGATTGAGCAGAAATCCTCCAGCGCATATCGGCGCGCGTCGTTGTCCGTGCGGCGGATGTCGAACCGCTCGACCACAAGGGCCGGGCGCATGCCGTCCGGCATGGGGACAAGAGCGGCGTCGGGTGTTTCGAAACCGGCGGCGCGGGCGAGCGCCAACCCCATCCATTCGACGATCGGCAGGTCTTCGAAGCCGTTGGTGCCCGCCGGCTTCAGGATATGGGTGAAGGGCGCCCCCGTTGACGGGATGAGCTCGCCGCCCGTCGTCAGGCACATCGGCGCCTTGATCTGGATTCCGGAGAGACGCGGCGTGTCGCGGGAGGCGAACAGCTTGGCCAGATTGGCCTGGAAGCTCTCTTCGAGGGATCGACGTGTCGGGCCCTCGTAGCGGCCGGTGAAGACCCCGTCGTCGATGTGCTGCGCCAGACGGCCCTGAAGCACGTCCGGGGTTACTTCAGCCAGCTCGGCCGGGTCGGAGACGATGGCGATGTTCGACATGTAGCGCCGGCCCGTTCGCAGGAGCTCACGCTCGTCGCGAGCGTCCAGAATCTCGGCCAGCCAGCCTTCCGGCAGCAGGGATTCGATGAAGGGGGGAAGGCTGCCGGGGCGGGTCGGCCGCACCAGGGGCGGCTGGCCCTTGGCGGTGGCGGCCCAGCGCCACTCGACACCGTCGTGGGTCAGCTCGCCGACGGGCGCGCCGTGCCAGGCCACCGTCAGACCCACCCGGGCCGCATTCGCGGGGGCCTGGGCCGGATGGGCGGCGTCGAGAAAGCGTTCGGCGGCCTCGGCTTCGCGAGTCCAGCGGATTAGACGCCCAAGCACCCATACGGCGTCCGCAGCCTGGCGCGCGTCGCCGTATTCTTCGATCAGACGCTCCGCCATCCGGCGACGCATGAGGGGGTCGATCGCACCGGCATGCTCGCTGCGGATGCGGAAGGCCTCCAGAAAACGCTGGCGGGGGGACGAGGCCGTCATGTGAATTTCGCCCATCGCGTCAGCGACGATGGCGGGAACCGTGGACGGAGCATCCGGCCCTTGGTTCTGGATAATCTCCAGACCCCGAATCCGTGTTCGCTGGTTGCGACGCCCGCTCAAAAACAGGCGGCCGTCCAATGTGGGCGCCAACAGGAGAGCCGAGGCGCCGGACAGATAGGCGCGGGGATAAAGATAGGCGGCGATCCGCACCGCGTGCGCCATGATCACGGCATCGACGTCGTCGGCTGCGTCCACATAAACGCCACGGACCAGGGCCACGAGGTTGCCCGAGCGAGCGGCGGCGTGGGCACGCGCCCGGTCAATCGTCTCTCCTACCAGATGTAGCGCCATAACTTTCCCGTATTTCACATACGCGATAGTTAGGCCTTTCAAGCCGAGCTGTCAGCGCCAATGCGAGAGTAGGCCGGTAAATCGGGAAATGGCGGGACACCACACATCGAAACCGTGCTGACTGCCCGCATCAGTCCTAGAAGTCGAAGCCGAGCTGACCCTCGGCAAGGGTTGATCGCGGTCGCCGCGCGGGACGGTGTCTGGGATGGGGCGACGCCATCGCCGCAGAGGGCGCCGGTTCAGGGGTCGCCGTATCGATGACGCGGACTTCCGAAGGGCGCGGCTTGGCCGCGGCCCGCCGGGTCGGGATCGGGGCGCCCCGGCTCTCGTTCCAGGCGGCGATGTCGCGTTCTCGCCAGGCCACCCGGCCGGGTGAAATCGGCACCGGGTCGGGGAAATCCCCGGCCTGACGCATCCGCCACGCCGTCGTGCGGCCGAGCCCCGTGAGGTCGCGGACCTGACGCCAGCCGAGAAACCGGTCCAGCCCTCGCTCATGGGCCATGACGCTGCTCCAGGAGCGAGACCGCGCGGTCGCCCATGACCGTGGCGAGGGCCGCGGCGTCGTTCGCCGCATCGAGCGGGTCGCGACTCCACCAGACCAGCAGGACGGCCTTGAGCGGGTAGCTGACCGAGGGGTCGTTCAGCAGGGCCTCCAGGCTGGGGCGTTGGGAGGTCATGATGCGGCCTCCCGGCTGCGGGCCTCGCGCCGAAGGCGCTGACGTTCGCTGGAGGACGCGACCGGCGCTGTGATCTGGGACCGGGCCCAGGCTTCGAGCAGGTCGAGAGGGTAGAAGGGCTTGTTCCGGATGTGACGGCAGGGCGGTCCGCCCGAGCCGGTCGAATAGGCCCGCGCCAGGGTCGTCGGCTTCATCCGGATGCCCCTGCCCTCCAGAAAGGCCGAGGCCTCCGCCCGCGTCAGCAAGGTCTCCGCCGTCTCGGGCGCTTGATCCGCGCCGTCGCGGGGCTCCGTCGCGAAGGTCATAGCGCGGCCTCCGCCGGAGTGCATTCCCGCGACGACCGGACCCCGCGACCCGCCGTTAGCGCCAGGTAGCAGTTGATCACGGTCACGACGTAGTTCTGCGTTTCGGTGATGTTCGGGATCCGGCCCAGTCTGGCGACCCGATCGGGACCGGAGTTATAGGCCGCGAGGGCCAGGCGCAGATCGCCGAAGCGGAGGATCTGGCGGGCGAGGTAGTCGGCGCCGCCGCGCAGGTTCTCATAGGGATCGAACCGGTCCCGAACGCCAAGGTCGGCGGCGGTGCCCGGCATCAGCTGGGTCAGGCCGCAGGCGCCCGCGTGGGAGCAGGCCTGGGGGCGGTAGGCGCTTTCCACCACGACCAGGGCGTGGAGCAGCTTGCGGTCCAGGCCGTGTCGGTCGGCCGCTTCAGCGATGGCCTCGGCGAAAGGCTGGTCCAGATCCGCGAGACGGACCGCTTCCACACCGGCGACGTCGGGCGTCGTCGCGTCCACGGCGGCGCCGACGAACAGGTCCCCGCCGGCGGGACGCCAGTCGATGCGTGTCTGGGCGGCGGCCGGCGACGTCGCCGCGAGGACGGCGAGGGCGGCGATCGGAAGGCTGCGTTTCACCATGTCAGGGCCTCCCGATAGACGCCCTCGATCTGGGCGGTCGTGACCGGCCCGAAGTACCGACTGTCCAGGCTGGACGGCGTGTCGCCGAGCAGCAGTCGTTCGTCGGCGGCGAGCCTGCGGCAGCCCCGCCAGGCCGGGAGAGGCGCGCCGTTGCGGTCCCTGTCGTGGATCCGGACGGTGCGCATCGGGGCGATCATCCAGCGGCCGTCCGAGCAGACGGCATCGCCCCCCGTCGCCGCCACCCGTTTGATCAGGCGCACCTCGGGCGGCATGCCCTGACGCGCCAGATAGGGACGCACGACGGCTGGCTGGCGAATGGCGACGACTTCGCCCCGGGAGATTTCGGCGGCCGCCGTGCGGACATAGACGCCCTTGGGCAGGCTCGGGCTTTCATTGATCAGCGCGAGCGCGGGCCGTTGTCCCCCGATCGCGCCGAACGCCAGGAGGCCGACGGCGGGCACCATGGCCGCCGTGAGAAGGCGAGGGAGACGGGTCATCGGCGATAGGGCTCCAGAATGAGATCGCGGGTGATCATCACCCGGACCGGCGCGCCCGCCCGGACGCGGATGGACGGCTGAACCGTGAGCTCGCGGTCGATGAGCCGTCCCCCGACCTGGGAGGCCTCAATGGACGCGGCGCTCCCGGCACTGGCGGCGAACGATCGATCATCTGATCCGCCCCGCGCCAGCTCGCCGAGGGTGGTGATGGCGCCGGCGAAGAGCGTCGCGACGCCGAGCGGCCAGAGACGCCGATCGACCTCGCCGCGGACCCCGACGGAGCCCTGCGCATCGACGCCGGGCTCCTCCGAGAGGATCAGGCTCTTGCCGTTGGGAAGGATCAGCCGGTCCCAGACCAGGAAGGCCCGGCGATCGCCATGGGCGCTCTCGCCTTCGTGGCGTCCGATCAGCCGCGTCCCCTGCGGAACGACGAGATGACGTCCGGTGATGGAATCGAACACATTCTGGCTGACCGTGGCCACGACGGGACCGGGACGGGACGTATCGACCGCTGTCAGCAAGACGCCCGGGATGACGGCCCCGGCCTTCAGCTCGTAGGGGGACACGGGCGCCAGGAGGCCGTGCGGGCTGTAGATCGCCCCATAGTCCCGCATCTCGGGCGAGGGACCCGGGTCTGATCGGCCGGCGGCCTGGACGGTTCCGCTTCGCGGTGCCCCCTCGAAGAAGAGCCCCGAGGCGGCCGCCTGGTCCGCCGGCCGCGGCGCGCGGGGAGCCGTGCTGTACGGGGGCGCAAGTATGCGCGCGGGCTGTGGGGGTGTCGCGGTCTCTCTTGCCTCGGGCGGCGCGCCCCGGCGCTCCGGCAGGGCGTCAGTCTGGGCGAGGCGGTCATAGCTCGCCGGCTGGTCGGTCACGCGGTCCGAAGGCCTGACGCTGCCTCGCGCCTCGCCTGCGCCCTCGGCGTCCGCAGCGTCGCGAGCCTGGCGCGTCATCTGCGGCTGGACCACGAAGGCCCAGGCGAGAGATCCGGACACGAGCAGGGCCGCAACCAACACCGCCCCCTGGACGACAGACTTGCGGATGCGGACGGCCCCGGGACGCGGCGCCCGTCCCATCAAGGGCGGCGGCGGGGCCTTGGGAGCCGTGACGGGCGGCGGGGGCGCCGGTGTCTGCATGCCGGGTTGAGTTCCGGCGGTTTCAGCGCTGTGGGGATCGATCATCGGGCGGCTCCCGGAAGACGGCGGATATGGACGATCTGCGGTCGACGATCGCCGAGCCGCAGCTCCGCTTCATCGAAGATCCGATCAACGATCAGGACGCCGTCGGCCTGCCGGTAGTTGACCAGCTGGAGGTCTCCGTCGGCCCTGATGAAGAGGGCCGGCGCCTCATCGATGTCGGCGTCCGGCGACAGGGTGATGAAGGTCCGTGTGCCGTCATTGAACACGGCGGTCGGCGCCCAGCGCGGCGCCCGCCCACGCGGGTCGATCCTGTAGCGGGCATCGATCGGCCCCTGGGGCGTTGCCGCTGCGACATCGACCGGCGGCAGGCCGGACTGCCCCTCGGCGGCCTCGGGGCCGTGCGACGCAAACCCGTAGTCCCAGGCGATGGCGGCGTTGAAGGCGTCGGCCGACCCGCTGCGAAGGATCAGGAGATAGACCCTCTGGCTCGTCGTCAGGACCAGGTTGGTCTCGAGCCCGGCCTGCAGCGGCTTGATCAGGACATGGGTTCGCGCCGAGACGCCGGAGCCGGACTGGCTCTCGCCGATCTGCCAGCGGACCGTGTCCCCGGCCGCCTTGGCCGACACGGTTTCTCCCGGGGCAAGGGTCAGGGTGGTGACCCGCAAGGGAGCGGTCCAGACCTCGTAGACCCGCCCGTCGAACCAGGCGAACACCTGGACCCCGCCGACGAAGGCGTCCGCGCTGGAGGCGGCGCGCGCCGACCGGTTGGCCGCCGCAATGGCCGCGCGTCCGGAAGGCAGGCTGTCGGTTGGAGCGGCCGCGTCCCGACGTCGGCGTGGCGACGCGGAGGCTGCAACCGTCTCGAGATAGGGCCGTGCCGTGGAGCCGAGATCAGCGGCCGCCGTGACCGGATCGGGCCTGGTCTCCAGGGCCGGCTCGGGACGCGCGACCGCCGGCGGCTCCGCGAGGCCGATCGGGGTGGAGAGCGCGATCGGTTCCACACCGCCGTCGGCGCCATGAACCAGGGCGCAGCCGGAAAGCGCAAGGGCGGCGGCGATCGGGACAGCCGTCCCGCTCAGGAAGCGTCGGGGGTCCATGAGACATCCTCGATCTTGAGGCCAAGGGGATTGCGCATCAGCTCCGCCTCGTTGCGGGGCGGCTGATGGGCGACGGTGATGAGGGCGCGCCAGCGCTCGGCCCCCGCTTGCTGACCGTTGACGAAGCGGGTCTCTCGCCACTGCAGATCGAAGGTTCGCTCGCTGCGGCGGACGACGTTGAGCACCTCGACATTGACCGCTTCCCGGCCGGCGTCGGCGAACGGGTCGTTGGCCTGGGCCCAGTCGTTCAGGAAGGCGGAGGCCTTGGGGCTCAGGAGGTCGTAGGCGCGCAGCCAGTTCTGACGGATCACGATCGGATCGATCGACTTAGAGCGGACGTCCCGGATCCACTGGGCGAGCGCATAGCCGGTCTGGGCCTCGGTCGGCTCGTAACGGCCGTCCAGGGCGGTGATCCTCTGCGTCTGTCCCCAGTCGGACACCTCCACGACGAAAGGTCGGACCACGGCGCGATCCGCCTGGACCCACCAGCCCGCGCCGAGAAAGGCCGCCAGACCGAGATTGGCCAGGGCGATGCGGCGCCAGTTGCGGGCATGGGCGATGGAAAGACCCATCCGGTCGTCCCAGACCTGACCGGCGCGCTGATAGGGGGTGGCTTCAGGGGACGCGGTCAGGGGGCGTTTGGGCTTGAAGAAGGGATGCATGCTCAATCCTCGGGTCTGACGGTGGGTTTGAGGGCGCCGCTGTTCTCGCCGGCCGGCATCAGGGCGCGAGCCGAGTTGGCGATGAAGAAGGCCTGGAGGGCGGCGGATCGGCCGGCGGTGCGACCGCTGCCTGCACCCGGCGGTCTCTCCTCCGACAGGGAAGGCCGGTCGCGGCGCTCGGCGTCAGGCGCCGGCTTGCCGAGGGACGGCGCCGAGGCCGGCCGATCGGCCGACTCTTCGGCCGGCGACGCCGAGGTCGACCGCGATGGTCCCGATCCTGCGGGCGGAGAGGCGGACGCGCGGGAGGGGGTTGAGGCCGCCGCAGCGCCGCCGGAGCCCGGCGCGGGTCTTGGCGAAGGTCGAGGTCCGCCGCCCGGCGGAAAGCTCCCGGACGACGGTCCGCTTCCGGAGGAGCGCGCCCCGGAGGCCGCGCCTGCGGCGGCTTTGGACGACCCGCTGACGGCGGCGGCCCGCCCGGCCATGGCTCCGGCCCCCGCCACGCCGCCCGCCACGAGGGCCCCGGCGCCGGCGACAGCCAATCCGCTCGTCAGGGCTGCGCCCGCCCCCAGGGCTGGCCCACCGGTCACGAGGGCCGAGGCGAGGTTCGGGATGAAGATCGCCAGCATGGCCAGCAGCAGGGCGGCGACCAGAATGGTCAGGGCCTCGTAGATGTCAGGATTGGCCGAGGGCTGGAGCTGGTCGAAGATCGTCCGCGCGCCCGAGACGACGATGGCCAGCGCCAATACCTTGAGCCCGGAGGAGACGACGTAGCCGAGCGGCCGCTCGGCCAGAAAGGCGGTCTTGTTCCAGATGCCGAACGGCAGGAGGACGAAGCCGCCCAGGGTGACGATCTTGAACTCCAGCAGGGAGACGATGATCTGCAGGGCCAGGATCGCGAAGGCCAGCATGATGCCGATCATGGCCAGCCCGAGGATGAGGGCGTCGGCCATGTTTCCCATGACGTCGAGCGGGTTCTCGACCGGTGCGGGCGTTTCGCCCAGCGCCTTCACGATCTCCCAGCCCTGCTGGAGGATGGCGCCCGGATTGAGAAACTCCGCGCGCGACAGGGAGCCTCCGCCGGCGGTGAGGCCGAGCTCTAGGAAGCCGGCGTAGATCGTTTCCGACAGGGCCTGCCAGTCATTGATGAGCCAGGCGAAGGCCCCGATCAGCAGCACCTTGCCGAAGCCTGAGGCGAGGACGTCGCGGTTGGGCGAGAGCGCCCACTGGATGCCCGTCAGCGCCACCACGAGCGCGATCAGCAGTCCGAACACCCCATTGACCGAGCCGGACAGGGCGTCGAAGCCGGCGGTGACGGTGTCGGAAAACACCACCATCAGCTCGTTCGGGGTCTCCATTCCGGGGCCAGCCATCATCGCGCTCCTCAGTCCCGAGCGTGGGGCAAGGGGTTGAAGGACGGGGCGGTCGGCGTGGACGCGCCCCGCGCCCAGAAGCGGCGCCGGGCCTCGATCGCGGCGTCCCTTTCGGCGGCCTGGCGCGCCGCGCCCTCGGCCATCAGCCGGGACTGGGCCAGAAGCAGGGTCCGCATGCTGGCCAGATCCTCCGCGAGGACGGACAACATCTGGGTCGAGGACTGGATCGCGGCCGTTTCGCCCTCCGCCGCCTCGCTGGCGGCCATGGCGCCCCGGACACGCCCGTCCCGGCTCTGGGCCAGCCGCTCCAGTTCGGCCGCCGTCCGCGCCAGATCCTCGGCGGTCCGTCGGGCGGTCGTGGACCGGTCGGCGCCGAGCGCCGTGAGATCCGAGAGAGACAGGTCGTCCGGGTACAGATCGGCAAACTGCCGCTGGACACCGTCGAGGGTCGATGCCGTGCCCCGGACGGTCCGCGCCAGCTCGCCGATGTCGCGCAGGGTCTCCGATGACCCGGCGAGATGACTGTAGGGCGAGGCGGCGAGGCTGCGCGCCTGATTGGCCAGCGCCCGCGCGTCATTGGCGAGGCTTTCCAACTGCCGAGCCGCCTGGAGGCTGGTCTGCACATGGGCGCGGGGATCGTAGACGATCTGCTGGGCGGCGGAGGGCGGCGGGAAGCCTGCGACTGCGGCGAGCACCAGGGCGGTCGCCGCCAGGACCGAGGACCTACTCCGCCGCGTACCGGACGGGTTCCGGGGCGGGCGGATCGAAGCTGTCGAAGACATTGTCGACATGCTGGACTCCTTTGGCTTTGAGGAATTCGCGGGCGAAGCGGTCCGGCCGCAGATCGGCCGGGTCGAGAGCCGCCAGCACGCTCTCGATGAGGGTCTGGTCAGCCGGAGACGAGGCGCCGCAGAGCGCGAGGCCGGCTCCGGTCAGCTTCAGATCGAACAGCCGCCGCCCATCGGGCTGTCGCCAATAGTAGGTGCGCTTGGGCGTCGCCCAGGCGATCAGCTCCAGCTGGCGACGGTTCAGGCCGAACATCCGGTAGAGGTCGGCCGAGGCCGGCTCGAGCGCGCGAGGGTTGGGCAGGAAGATCTGTGTCGGGCAACTCTCGATCAGGGCCGCCGCAATGGACGAGCGCACGACGTCGTCGAGCGACTGGGTGGCGAACACCACCGCCACGCCCTTCTTGCGCAGGGTCTTGAGCCATTCGCGGATGCGGGCCGCGAAGGCTGTCTCGCCGAGAAACAGCCAGGCCTCGTCGAGGATCAGGAGCGTGGGCCGGCCGTCGAAGCCGCGCTCGATCTCATGGAACAGGGCGGCGAGCACGGAGGCGACCGCCGATGGCGTCGCCATCAGGCTCTCGAGCTCAAAGCACTCGAAGGCGGCGAGCGTTTCGTCCTGCGGGGCGACGCCGTCGATCAGGGCGCCGTGAGGTCCCTTGAGCGTCAGGGGCTCCAGGGCGGCCGCCACCGCCCTGTCCTGGACCAGGGCCGTGAAAACGGTCAGCGTGCGCTGTGCGACGGGGGCCTGGGCCAGGGCGCCGAGCGCGGCCCAGATCTCTTCGCGGACGCGCGGCGTCGGGTCCAGGCCTGCGAGGCGGACAGCGTCGGCGAGCCACTCCGAGGCCCAGGCGCGTTCGCCTTCGTCCTCGATCCGGGCGAGCGGCTGGAGGGTGAAGTCTCCGCCCGGCTGCAGTGGGTGCCAGCGCCCGCCGGCGGCCAGGGTCGCGGCGCGCGCGCTGCGGCCCTTGTCGAAGACGACGACGCGGGCCTTCGGGTAGCGGAACCACTGGAGAGCCAGAAAGGCGAGCAAGGCGCTCTTTCCAGAGCCGGTCGGCCCCACGACCATGGCGTGGCCGACGTCGCCGACATGCAGGGAGAGTCGGAAAGGCGTGGACCCGCTGGTTCGCGCGACCGCCAGCGGCGGCCCCTGCAGGCGCGGGTCTGCGGTCGGTCCGGCCCAGACGGCGGAGACTGGAAGAAGGTCGGCGAGGTTCAGGGTGGAGACCAGCGGGCGGCGGACGTCCGCATAGGGCTCGCCCGGCAGGGAGCCGAGCCAGGCCTCGACCGCATTCAGATCCTCCGTCCGGGCGACAAAGCCCTGGGCGTTCAGCGTCGCCTCGATCGCCCGGGCCTGCTCCGACGCCCGGTCGGGGTCGCGCGCCATCACCGTGATCGTCGTCGTCAGATAGCCATAGGCGCAGGCGTCCGAGCCGAGCGCCTCCAGGGCGCCGTCGCATTCGTCGGTCTTGGCGGCGGCATCCGTGTCGAGGAGCGGGACCTCCTCCTTGGTGATGGCTTCGCGCAGCAGCACGCCGACGCCCTTGCGCTTGGCGAACCAGCGTTTGCGCAGTTTGACCAGCTCGACCTCGGCATCCGCCTTGTCGAGGCCGATCCAGCGAGCGCTCCAGCGATAGGGGAAGGGCAAGGCGCCGAGGGCGTCGAGCAGCCCTGGCCGCGTGCTCGCCGGCAGACCCCGCACCGAGACCACCTTCAGCGTCTGACCGTCGAGCGTCGGCGCCACCCCGCCCAGAAGCGGCGCATCGGCGAGCCAAGCGTCTAGGAACATCGGCGTCGCGGGCAGTTCGAGATGGACCGTTCGGGGCGAAACGCAGTCGTGGAGCCAGGTCAGGATCGCCGCATCGTCCAGCATGGCGACGTCCGGAAGGGCGTCGGCCAGAAGGTCGACGATCTGTGCAGTTTCGCGCGAAAAGGCGTCCAGCGCGGTGCGCCAGTCCCGGCTCGCGGGATCGGCTCCGTCGAACAGAACCCGCTCGACCCGGCGGGTCTGGTCCGCCGGTGGAAGCCAGGTCAACGCGGCCCGGTAGTCGGTCTCGTAAGCCGGCTCGCTGGTCTCGAAGAGGGTGCGGCGCTCGGCGTCGACGAGCCAGGCGGCGGCGATCTCGAACTCGCTCTTGGGATAGGCCTGGGCGGGACGGCGACGCGCCTCCACATGCAGACACCATCCGCTGCCCAGACGTTTGAGGGCGTTGTTGAGCCGCGCCCGGACCGACATCAGCTCCAGATCCGAGGCCGACTCGAGATCGGGCCCCCGGAATCGCAGGCCGCAGGTGAAGGAGCCGTCCTTGTTCAGCACGACCCCCGGCGCGACCATGGCCGCCCAGGGCAGATGATCAGCCAGGAGCGCAGGCCGGCGGCGATGTTCATCCAGAAAGCGCATGATCAGTCTCACGCATCGAGATGGCCGGGGAGGGCCAGGTGGCGGCGAAGCACGTCGAAGAACCGCTTGTCGGCCCGGGCGGCATAGAGGCCGATGGCATGGGCGACCGCCCACCACAGCAGGCCCAGCCACCAGATCCGCAAAGCCAGCCCAAGCACCACAGCGACGGTGCCCATCAGGATGGCGTAGTCCCGCGGCATGCCCGCCAGGGTCACGGGCTCGGTCAGGGCGCCGGCGACCGGCAGATCCCAGCCGGCCGGACGGTGATCGGACAGCGTTTCAGGCATCAGGCGATCTCCGCGCCGCCGGCGAATCCGAAGAACTGCAGGAAGAAGGTCGAGGCGGCGAAGGCGATCGACAGGCCGAACAGGATGCCCAGCCCCCGCCGCATGGATGAGCCGTTCTCGCTCATGGCCACGCCGGCTCCGAAGAGCACCACCGCCACGACGGCGGCGGCCTGGACGACCGGGCCGGTGATGGATTCCACGATCTGCTGAAGCGGGCCTTCCCAAGGCATCCCGGATCCGCCCGCCATTGCCTGGCCAGCGATGAGAAGGCCGCAAGTCACCGTCGCGGCCGAAAGGCCACGTTGAAGTAAACGTCGCATGATTTAAGTTCCTGAAGCCGATGCGCAATGGTTTGCGCTGACGGTCATCAGGAAGCCAAAGTATCCACAGGCCGTCAACGCGTCCTGTGAATATATTATCCGAGCGATGGAGTTTGGATCCTGGACGATTCGAGTTTCATACTGGTTGCATGTATTTCGACTTGCAGACGACTTGCCGGTAACGACGCCGTTTGCCTGCCGGGCAAGGGTTTCGGCCGATTTCGCCAGACTATCGCCTGGGTTTCCGGGCGATGCCGCCGCAAGATTTGACCGGGCGTGAGCCGGTCAGCACGGTTTCCGGCGCCTGCAGAATATTGACGCCGAGACGATCAGCCTCTTCCGCGACCCTCAGCTCAGTCAGGACGTGAGCTGAATCTCGCGGAAGATCTCGCCTTGCTGCAGCGCGGCGCTGCGGCGATCACCGAGATCGACCAACTGATCGAGAATCTGGAGCAGCTTGAGCGCTAGGTCTTGAGACAACGGCGCCGCCCGCTCCGAGAAAATCTGCACCAGACCGGCAATCCTGGCGGCAAGGGTGGTTCCATGCCAGCCCGGCAGTTCCTCGCCATCGCCGAGCCTAAGGACGGCCAGCGTCAGGTCGGCGAAATGCTCTGGCGGATAGTGATCCCTGGCGCGTTCGCAGAGCGTCAGAAACTGGGTCATCACGAACGGAGACCAGCCCGCCGCCGCTACGAATTTCGCGACGTGGCCCAGCACCATGCCGACATCTCGCCAATCCCGGTTGACGAACCGGGCGGCTCCGCCAGCGAATTCATCGATCTGGACGAACAACAGAGCTTTCACCAGCGCGGGTTGGTCGAACCCGTGGAGTTCTCCGGCGCGGTAGCTGGTTCGAGAGAAGACGGAATCCTTCAGCAGCCGATCAAGACAAACATCGAGAACCTCCATCACGTGGGCGGGCGGCACGGGGGCGTCGAAGACATAGCGACAGACGAAGGTATCGGTGAACGGCGCCAAGAGGGTGTAAGGGTCCGACCCGCCCAAGGTGGTGATTGGCGTCAGAACCCGGTCCCGGACCGCGTCCATCTCCAGCACGCCCGCTACACGGCTGAGCAGACGGCCCAGCTCGGGGTCCCAGTCATAGGTGTCGGGACGTTGGCGGCGTTGGTCGCGGCTCCAGGAGGGCGCGATCTTCTGGATGGTCCACTCCAGCATCTGATCCACGAAGAGCAGGAAGGCCTCGCGACCATCCGTTCGAGTGATCGCTTCGACCGGGATGTGGCGAAGCAGTTCCGCCGCCAGGTGATGGTCCCAGGAGCGGGGATTCATCACCCATTTTACGCCGTCCTCCGACTCGTCCTCAGGCTCGGCCATGGCCTCCAGCCGACGACGGTTCGGGCCCGCCGCCTCGAGCCAAGGCGCCGGCGGGGTAGGCAAGGCCGTGCCGAATTCGCCCTTTCGATAGGCGGTCGTCGCCCGGGTCACCGCCGCCCGGAGATCGGCGGGGGTGTGAAGAGGATCGTTGTAACCGTTACGGCCGCGTCTGGGTTTGATGTCGCAAAGATCGAACGCAAGGCCGAGCGCGGCCCAGCCGAGCGGCGGTCGGACGTCGATCAGCGCCACGGCTTCTGCGAAGGCGGACAGGGCGACAGCCTGTAACGGATGGGCGATCAGACCGAGCAAGGCTTCGGCCAAGGCGTCATCGCCCGTCCCTGCTCTCAAGTCGGAAGCGATGGCCCGGCAAGCGAAAATGGTCTGATGCCAAGGCACGATCATTCCTGCGGTCCACAGCGCGTCCTGGCGTTCCGGGGTCTGGAGGGCCCGCAAGGTCACGTCGCGCGCCCAGACGAGATCGTCTTCAACGGTGTCGTGCCGGTGCTTCAGCAGGAGGGCCGCGACGGCGGCGACGGCTCCTCTGCGCATGCCCACCAGCTCGTCCAGCTCTCCAACGTCTTGGAATAGGCCGGGAGCATCGATCGTCCGTGCGGCCACGGCCGCTGAAGTCAGCGTGAAACGCTCTCCCAAGGTTCCGGTTTCGAAGGCCCCGGCCGCCCACGACCAGAGGCTCGATTCCAGAAGGGTCCTGGCCGCAGCCGCCCGCGCCACAACCGCCTCGTCGCTGTCGAGCGAGGGCGGGGTGTGGAAGACCGCCACCTCGCCGGGATTGTCTGTCGGCTGGATGGCGTAGGTCTTGAGATCCGCAACCTCCGCGAATTTCACCGCTCGTTCCGTGTGGTAGGCCACCGCTTCGTTGTTCGTACGGTGCTCTTCGTAGAAGAAGGGTAGAGTGGTCGGGAAAGCCTCGATCACCGCACGCACCGCGTCTGACAGCGGGCCCCCGCCGATGACGAAGCGCTGGCCGAGGTTGCGGAGCTCCATACGACGGATCGGACGGGCCAGGGCCCGTTCGATCGCCTCGACATGCGCCCGGTCGCGATCGGCCTTGAAGCCGATTAGGGCCGCGCGCGACTCCACGAGATCCTTGTGGAATCGGGCCTGATCCGCGGCCCAGAGACGCTGGGACTGAACAAGCACGGCGGAAGCGGCGGACAGGGTCCCGCTTTGCAGCGCGAGGGCTACGGCGACACCAAGGACCGCGACGCAGGTATTGCCGTCGATGATCCGCCGGATCAGCGTGTCGAGGTCCGCGCCTTTGGAAAGCTGGTCGACGGCCCAGTCTTCGAGCGCCAGATAGCCGGAGCCGAGCGCCTTGGGTCCCTGCAATCCGCGCGACCAGAGATATTCGCGCTCACCGCCCCAGAAGGTCTGACGTCCCCACGGGAAATCCAGCACGATCGGGATCGGCGTGCCCGGCGTTTCGTAGTCGAGGGTGTGTAGCTGTCGCCACGCGGTGATGGCGTGGTTGGACAGGTCGGTCACCAAGCGAATGGCCTCGTCCGGCGCATGCTGAAACAGGGCGGGATAGGGCTGCCTCAGTGGAGAGGCGGGGAAGAATGTCTTCAGATCGCGGTCGAGGGCGAGCCGTTTCCAGTCGTGGTACGAGAAGGACCGGCCACCGAACGACATGCCCAGACCGTCCGCCACCCGCTGCTGATCGACCGTCCGTTCCGCTTCCGGAATGGCCATCGCCGCCTGGCGTCGCCGGGCGGCGCGTTCGTTCTCACGAAATTCACGCTCCTTCTGGTCGGCCGGCAGCTCCTCCTTCAGATGCTTCAGGGTCACCTCAACGAGGAGCGATCCATGTGTTTCGGCCAGGATCGGCGAGAAGGCGACCACTTCCTCGAACTCAGGCTCATCGATGTCTTCGGACGCGACAAGCGTGCTCAGATAGGCGGTGGCGTGATCGGGATAGGCGCGAGCGGCACGCAGGATGAGGGTGACATACGCGGTACGGCGAGAGCTGCCGTCCTGTCGCCGGCGCCATCTCGAGATGCTGTCGTCAGGGCCGTCGCCCAAATTGGAAAGCCACCGACCGACCACGGTGAGCAGGACGTCGGAAACAGGGTTCTTCATGTCGGCGAACATGTTCTGCCAGACGGTGAAGACGGCCATGACCTGGGGCTGTAGCCGGATCGGAACCCGGTCGATCCGCTCGACCAGGAACCAGATCAGGCGGGCCCAGCTCTCAACATCCGACGGCCAACCCAGGGAGTCCGCCATCCGGATCCGGGTTTCCGGGGGCAGGTCGCCGCCGATGACGACGGGGTTCGGCGTGGTTCTCTCGGCCTGGAACCAGACCAGCGCCTTGTAGAGCCACGCGCCCTCGTTCACGAAGACCACATCCTCGTAGGCTTTCGCTTCGTTCGGAAAGACCGTCGAGCCGATTGGGCCTAGGAGCCAAGCCCTGATCCACTGACTGCGGATCTGCTGGGTCGAAAGGTTTCCAAGGGTGATCGCCCACTTTTCTGACGGGAACAGGGATTGGGAGAAGAGTTCCACGACCCGTGCAAACGCTGGCGGCTGGCCTGCCTCAACCAGTTCATCCGGCCAGTCATCAGCGCAGTCGACGAGGGTCTGGAAGAAGGCCCATTCGAAGAAGATGTCATGGGCGAAGCGCAGGGAGACGCCCGGAACGACGAACTTGAGGATTCCGTCGGAAACGAGATCAGGGATTTGCTCAACGGTGCTGGTCTGCAGTCCGGCGATCGCGATCGGCTTGCTGAGCGCCCGGGCCCGCCTGCGTCCCAGATCAACGATCGCGCGTTGGCGAAGAAGAGCGTCCTTGCCGTCCGCGGCGTACCCGCCATTGAGCCACCAGTTCCGGATCAGATCCACCTCTGAATGGAGAACGGTCGCGTCGCCGCCCGCCATGCTGGCCTGTTGCAGGATCTTGGCGAAGAAGGGACGTCTGGCGATTTCCCGAACAGCCCCCTTCGAGGTCAGGACCGGTTGCAGAGAGGGGATGTCCGAGGCCAACGCAGCCGCTTCGGAATCGTCTAGCTCAGGCGCCTCGAGTGTCTGGACGCCGAGCGCCGACAAAGCGCTGCCCAGCCAGTTGCGCAAGGGGCCGATCCCGGTGTCGCGCAGCGTCATCACGATGCGCCAGTCTTTCAACCCCTCGACCGTCGCAACGGCCCGGACGACGTCGAGCACGACCCCCCGATGCTCCTTCTCGATCCGGTCCACACCGTCAATGAACAGGGTCGGGGTGCCGACGGAGCCGACTTCAGCCATCACGTCGTCGAGCGATGCCGCGGTCAGGCCGTTGGCGGTGGCGAAGGACGTCCAGCTGGTCCCGGACAGACGGTCATGTTTCAGGAAAAGAACCGGCCCTTGCGCGAGCGCGTCCTCGATCTCCATCCTCAGGAGCACGGATTTGCCACTGCCCGGCAGGCCGGTGATCTGGACCAGTCGACCCGCGGCCATCTTTTCAATCAGCGCTTTGCGCAAGGCGGCGCGTGGCACGGTGACGCCGCTCACATCCTTTTCGATATCGGAGACCCAGGCCTGTGAGAGTTCGGACAGTCGCAGCAGATCGGGTCTAAGGGCGCCCAACCCCTGGAGGGGAGCGACCGCCTTGACCTCCCTGAGCAGTCTCGGTCGGTCGAACACGCCAGCGGCCTTGGCCGCGAGGCCGCCCATATGGCACAGCCGCGACCAAAGGAGCGAAGCCTGACCCGCCGCCTCATCCGTCAAAGCTTGTGCAGCGCGCGCGACGCCGTCCGAGCGCGCGCGAGACGCCGACGACTGGAAGTCGAACTCGATCAGCGCGAAGTGGCTGATAAGCCGGTGGAGTTCCCCATCGGAGATCGGCGCCGGACTGTAGGCGTCTGCCAGCGCTCTCAGGTCGGTGAGCAGGATCCGCGCTTCCTGGCTCGCATGGCCCCTGCTGCTGAACCGATCAAAGAAGTGGACCGCCTCGACGCTGTTCCTCGCGAAATCGATCAGCTGGTTGAGTGTCTTGGCCTTCTGGGTCGCGACATATCCGGTGACCACGCCGAAGCGATCCGCGCCTTCGCGGAAGTCTGTCTTGCGCAGGGTGGCCAGAGCGTCCCGGACGATCTCGCGGAAATCCGAGTTCGACGTCGCCGCGCTGATCGTCAGGCTGCTCTTAACCTGCACGCTGAGTCGGGCTTCGCCCCCGTCGAGACCGATCGAGTCGACGATCAGGTCATCAAGGGGCTCGCCGAAGTCGCGCTGTTGCAGGGCCACGCGCGTGACCACGCGATCGCCGGTCCCGGGCGCGGCCGTACGCGTCAGGAGCGAGGCGAGGTAGGCCCCACTGACCTCGTCCTCGAATTTGAAACCGGCGCCACCGGCGAGTTCGGGAGATTGTGGCACGTGTCGATCCAGACCATTGAAGGCGCGACTATGCACACGTTGAGTCTTGGCGTTAATCTAGGTTTCAACTTGGGCGTGACGAGCGCTGACTTCGTCAGCCTAGGTCTTGCGGATGAATCACCTCGTCGAGACGGCGTCCATCACGCGTGCGACCGATGTGCGCGATGACGCCGATGGCCTCGACGATCACGCTACGCGGCATTGACACGCCGACCTCGGCGAGAAGATTCTCTATCCGCGACAGGGCCTCACGCGCCGAGTTGGCGTGGATCGTCGAGAGACCGCCCGGGTGGCCGGTGTTCCAAGCCTTGAGGGTTTCCAGCGCGGCTGACCCCTCGCGCATCTCGCCGACCACGATCCGATCGGGCCGCATCCGCAGGGCGTCGCGAACCAGATCGACGACGCCGATCGGGACAGGGTGGCGGCGTGTGAGCGTGGCGACGAGATCCCACGCAGAGCATTGAAGTTCGGGCGTGTCTTCGATCAGGAAGACACGATCGTTCGCGAACGCCGGCTCCGCGAGCAGCGCATTGGCAAGCGTCGTCTTCCCCGAACCGGTGCCGCCGGAGATCAAGAGGTTCCTGCGCTCCCGCACGGCGCCGCGCAGGAGCTCAGCCTGGGCCTCCGTCATCACGCCGTCGCGGACGTAGTCCTCCAGCGTCCAGATGACGGTCGGGCGCTTCCGGATCGAGAACGCAGGCCCGGCGGTGACCGGCGGGAGAAACCCCTGAAACCGCTCCCCGGTGACGGGCAGCACGCCGGCGAGACGCGGGTTCTCCCGGGTCACGGGGTCGCCGACATAGTCCGCGATCAGCCGGACAACGCGCTCGCGAGCCTCCGGCTCAAGCCGGCGACCGGTATCCGCGCGTCCGGAACCGACACGATCCAGGACAAGGCGTCCGTCGGGATTGGCGAGAATCTCGACGACCTGGGGATCCGTCAGCGCAGCGAGGACGTCGGCCCCGAGGGCGTGGCGAAGCGCCTCCAGCTTCCGTTCGCCGACGATGGGGTGAACACTCATTCGGCGCGGCCCAAAGACCCGGCCGTGATATCCTCGCGCTGCGGTCTCACGCCCGAGATCAACCGCGCGGCGGTGTCGTCCAGCAACCGTTCGATCCGCCGATCGACCGCGGCCCGGGCGACGGGATCCTGGTCGGTGATGGCGTCCGGCAGGCGCATGAAGAAGGCGCGGGCAACTTCAATGACCAGTTCCTGGATGATCTGGACATCCCGCGCCGTGGACCGCATGTGGTCTCTCAGGGCCCGGTCGAGTTGAAGCAACCGGTCGTCCGGATCGGCCGGGAGGCTTCTGGCCAATCCCTTCGCAAGAGACCGGCCCGCCGCTTGGCTGATCGGGATATTGGCCGCGCGCGCTTCACGCTGGAGCGCCGCTACCACGCGCGGATCGGTGAGATAGACCTGGATCCGCGTCGCCGCCGTTTCACGCCCGCGCATCGCCGTCTCCCTGCAGACCGTCAAGCACCGCCTGCTCCGCCGCGAAGGCCGTCGAAATCCGCTCATAGGTCTCGGCCGCTTTGGCCGCGACCCGGCGATCATGGATCGCCGCTTCCACCTCCTTGAACAGGGGCAGGGCGGCTTCCGGATCTTCGCCCAGACTACGGCGTCCCCCCCACGGGTGGATTGGCGCGCCGGGGGTATCGATGCCGGCCGTCTGGTCGGGCGGCGCCCGGTCGGCGCGCGCCCGGAAGGGCCGCTCCTTGTCATACCGGACCTTCCTTGTCCGCAGGGGTCGATGCCCGGCGGCGAAGGTCAGCTGCACCTCGTCAGGCAAGGCGCGCACCTCACCGGGTTCCAGAAGCGGGCGCTCCACCTCTGATCGCGACACAGAGTTGCGACCAGCTCCCAGGCCGGCCGGACCGCTGCGGCTGGTCTTGCGCTCAAGCACCGTACCGGTGAGCTTCGAGACCTTGTCTTGGGTCAAGGGGTCGAGCGCGCTGAAGGCGGTGTAGACGTGGCAGTTGTCGAGGATGGTGTTGTTGGCCCCGTAGGTCTCGACGATGTCGTTAACCGACTGGGCGACGAACATGGTCTTGATCCCGTAGCCGCTCATAAGGCGAAGCGATTTCTCGAAGAAGGCCAGGCGGCCGAGCAGCGGGAATTCGTCCATGAGCATCAGGAGATGCCGCCGCTTCGCGCGGCCGGTGTCATCGGCCCGCTCATCGGTCGTCAGGGCCTGCGCCGCCGCATAGAAGAGAAGACGGATGACCGGGCGGAGGGCCACGGCGTCGGCGGGCGCGACCTGGACGTAGAGGGAGACCGGCGTCTCGGCGCACATCAGGTCTCCGAGCGCGAAATCCGACGCCGAAAGCGCGCGCACAAGATCATCGCCGGCCAGCCATTTCAGATAGCTACGCGCCGTGCCCTGGACCGACGTCCGGAAGCGGTCGTGCATCGCGGCGTATCCTTTCACCGCCGTGGAAATGAAAGGGTGGACCTCCGGAGCGCCGTCGGGGCCCAGCCGATGGAGCGTCCGCACCATGACGTCGGCGGCGGCGTCGAGATCGGCCAGGATGGTTCGGACGGTCAGGAGCGTCTTGTCTTCATCCGGCGCGGTGTAGAGCACGTGGAGGATGACGGCCTCGAGGATTTCCGACGCCGCTTTGTCCCAGATCGCCTCGTCGTCGCGAGCGCCGCCCGGATCGCTCAGGATGGCCACCAACCTTTGGACCTGGGCCAGCTCCTGCGGACCGGGCCGGATTTCCGCCAGCGGATTGAAGCGGGCGGATGCCGGGTCTCGCGGGTTGAAGTAGAGCGTGTGGCTGTGTCCGGCACGCCAGCCTGCCGTCACCCGCCAGAGTTCGCCTTTCGGGTCGTGCACGAGAACGCTGTCGGTCCAGCTCAGGAGAGTGGGCACGACATGCCCGCGTCCCTTTCCGGCGCGGGTGCCTCCTGTCACGAGTGTCGGGCGGAGGTCCGTTGTCGCCAGGAGCCGGCCCTGCAGCCGGCCCAGCACACATCCGGCGTTATGCCTCAAGCCCGCTCGGTCGGCCTCCGCGAGACCGCCCCAACCCCGGGTGCGTTTCACCGTGCCGCCGTCGAACAGGAGCATCGCCCCGGCGCCTGCGGCCATCAAAAGCATGAAGACCGAGAGCGGCAGGGCGAAAGCGTCCGCCTCGGCCGCGCCGAACCTCTGGCGCCAGACCAGGATCATCCACGGCCAATAAATCCCCGTCTTGTCCAGGCGCAACGCGGATCCAAGTGTCGGGTGGTAGTGGTAGAGCCAGGCGAAAGTTTGGGTGGCCGCCTGGAGTGCGACGAGGATCGCGGCGGCGAGGCTGGCGAGGCGCGCCAGGGGCATGACGACCATCTCTTCGAAGACCTTCGATCCTTCGAGGGAGAGCGCCGTTTGCGGCGACTTTCTGGCCGCAAATCTGCATGCCGGGCGCTGACGCCGCGGATATAGAGGGCCATCCTGCACGTGAGCGGCTTTGCCTCATCGGCGCGGCCCGCAATATATTGTCGCTATCGGCTCGCTGCTGACCCGAGAAGGATCAGTTGCCGCCTTCGCGCACCCCGGCGGCTCGCATGAGGTCTCCAACTCGACGACCGTTGACACGGCAGGTCGCGATCACGCGATCGTAGACGACCACCCGGCCGTTGCGCCCCCGCGTTGCGACACAGTCGAGCCGTCGTCCCATGACCAGCTGACGCAGCTGATCCCGCGCGGCACGACCGCCTGAGGCGTTGAGCTCGGGCGCATCAAAATCGGCCAGCCGGACTTCGATCCAGGTGGAGGGGTTCGTGCGGTCGCCGACGCAAAGCCCGTCGCCATCACCGACGTAGCGGACCTGCCCTGAGAAGGCCTGTCCCGGGCGGTCGGGCAGCCACCCCTCGCAGGGATCGGCATGGGCGATCGTGGGCAAGGCGAGAGCGAGGAGGATGAGCCACCATTTCATCTGTCCAGCTTGGCCCGATCCGTTGTGATCGTGAAGCGGGTTGCCGGGGAGAAAGGAAGGGCGGCCGGGAACGCTCCGATTGGGAGCCTTGCTGGAGACCGCCATGCGACCGCTTCCTGACCTCGAACCCGCGATTGACCCAGTGGGGCGTTCGCCTGACACGAGTTCGCTTGCGCACCTCGACGACCGCGCCCTTCTGGCGCTTCTGCTCGGCCGGAGCCTGAGACAGGTGTCCGCCCCCGCCGTGAATGCCCTGTTCGACCGGTTCGGCGACATCGCCGCCATCGCTTCCGCCGATGTACCGGAACTGGCCCGCGTCAGCGGCCTGGGGCCCGTGGCGCTGACCGATCTGAAGTTGCTCCGCGTTCTCAGCGAACGTCTTGTCCGGGCTGAAGCCTCGAAACGGCCGGTGATCACCAGTTGGACGGCCTTGCTCGCCTACGTTCGCGTCGCGCTGGCTGAAGAGCCTCGTGAGCAGTTCCGCGCCCTGTTTCTGGACAAGCGTAACCGGCTCCTGCGCGACGAACTCGTGGCCCACGGCACGATTGACCATGCGCCCGTCTATCCACGCGAGGTAGTTCGCCGGGCTCTGGAGGTTTCGGCTGCAGCGATCATCCTCGTGCACAATCACCCTTCGGGCGATCCCGAGCCGTCTCGCGCCGACATCGAAATGACGCGCAAGATCGTCGAGGCCGCCAAGGTGTTCGAGATCCAGGTTCACGATCATCTCGTCGTCGGACGAGACGGTACCGCCAGCCTGCGCGCGCTCGGACATTTCCGGTGAGCCTGCGCCAGATCGTGGCGGCCCTCGGCGGAGAGCTCTACCAGAGCGGTCTTCGCGCCAATGTGCCGGCGCCCGGGCACAGGAAGGCCGACAGGTCGGTCTCTCTGCTCCTGAGCGCAGGCCGCGTCGTCATCCACACCTTTGGCGCGGCGGAGTGGCGGGAAGTGCGGGACGACCTCCTGCGGCGGGGCCTGATCGACCACAGCGGCCGCATCCTGGGCGGCGTCACATCACCGGATGCGCTCGTGATCGATCAACCCCGACGACGGGCTGTCGCGCGTGTGCTTTGGCAAGGCGGAATCCGGCCGGCCGAGACCGGTGTGGTCGGACGTCACCTGACGAGACGCGGCGTGACCTGGAGAGCCGACCTTGACGACCTGCTCGAGCATCCGTCTGCGCCCTTGTCCGTATATCGCCAGGGTCCACACACCGGGCGCGCGATGATGTCGGGGATCCGGGCGCCTTCGGGCGACCTCACTGCGGTCGAACTCACCTATCTCGCTCCCAATGGTCTGGTGGCGACGGGCCTACGGGTTCCCCGCAAGACCGTGGGCCAGGTTCCTCCGGGGTCGGCCGTGCGCCTGTGCGCCCCCGCAGCACGGATGCTGGTCGGGGAGGGTGTCGTTACCACCCTGTCAGCCATGATGCGCTTCGACCTGCCGGGCTGGGCGCTCCTGTCAGCGGGAAACCTCTCGCGGTGGCAGGCGCCTGAGAGCGTCGCGGCCGTCGTGATCGCAGGGGATCGCGGCGCAGCCGGGGAGAGGGCGGCGATGCGATTGGCGAGGCGGCTGGAGGGCGATGGCGTGAAGGCGAGCCTCGCCTTTCCTCCAGCCCCGTGGGGCGACTGGAACGAGGCGCTCCAAGGCGGTCGGACGGAGGGAAAGGAAGGGGACGGCCGGGCGCCGGAAGGGCGGGGATAGGCCCCGCCGTCGGCAGGAGACTTCTCATGCCCCGTTCCACCGCCGTCGCCGTCGTCTCGACGCCGTTCCAGGTCGCCGCCACCCGGGATCGCCCGCTGGTCCACCTGCGAGATCTCGACATCGCTCCGGAGAATCTTCGCTTCGGCGAGCCGCCGGACGACGACATTCCGCTTCTCGCGGAAACCCTGTTCGCCGCCGGCCAGCTTCAGCCGCTCACGGTGCGCCCGGGCCGAAAGAAGGAGGCCGCCAATATGGCGCTCGACGGAAGGCGGCGGCTACTGGCTCTGCGCCTTCTGGTCGAACAGGGCCGCATCGACGACGGATTTCTCGTTGACGTCTTCGTCGAAACCGATCCGGCGCGTCAGGCCGCCGCGGTCCTGCTGACCAACACCGCGGTTCCGGTCCATGTCGCCGACATCATCGCGGCGATCGGCCGGATGCTGAAGGGCAAGCTCGGCGTGCCCGCCATCGCCAAAGCGCTCGGCTATGCGGAGATCGACGTCAAACGTCTGGCGGCGCTTTCCGGCCTGCCGGATGTTGCGCTTCAGGCGCTGCGGCTTGGGCGGTTGAACCTGCGGCAGGCGCGTTTGCTCGCGCGGCTTTCCGATATGGACGAGCAGGCTGAGATCGCCCGTATGACCCTTGAGGGTCACTGCTTCCAGGACTGGCGCGTGACCGAGAGGCTCGACGAGGGTCGGGTCACCGCGCGCGACGCCCGCTGCGCGCTCATCGGCCCGGAGCGCTACGCCCTGGCCGGCGGCCGCACCGAGACCGACCTCTTCGGCGAACTGCCGCCGGTTCTGTTGGACCCTGCCATTCTGACCGAGGTCTGGACCAGACGCGCCCGCGAGGTCGCCCTGATCTACGAGGCCGAAGGCTTGACGGTTCAAGTCACGGCAGGTCCCGAACCGGACCTGCCGGACGATCTGGAAGCCGCCGGCTACGTCTACGGCGGCCAGCTCTCGGCTGCGGAGATGGCGGACTATCGCGACAAACGCGACGCCTTCAACGCAGCCGTTGAGGCTGTCGAGGAGGTCCTCGCCCGGACGACCGACGCCGGGCCGGTCGACGCCGCGATCGACGTCCTGATCCGCGCCCGCCTGGCCATGGATCAGGCAGGCTGGCGCGGGCGCGTGGCGACCACCATGGTCCTGCGGCCTGCTGCGCGCACCGGGATCGACGTCCAGTGCTTCACGCCTGTGGAGCCGGAGATCGAGGCCCCGGTTGGGGACGAGGTCGGTCCCGACTTGTCGAGCGTCGCCCTAGCGCGGACCTACCAACCGCCGGAGGTGGACACGCCTGAACCGGAGACGGAAGGCGTGAACCACGCTCTCCACGCCGTGCGGACGGATGTGGCGACCCGCGGCCTGATCCGCGCCCTGGCCGACGACCCCGGCGCCGCCTTCACGGCGTTGATTGCGCGATTGTTCAATCAGCTGGCGGTGCGCAGTTTCGGCCAGCGGTCAGAATCCGCCCTCGCCTTGACCGCATCGGCCTTCAAGCCGGCCGGCGGTCGCGTCATCGAGGCGCTGGACGGCGACGTTCGCCAGAGGCTCGATGACCGGCGCGCCGCTTGGGAGGCGTCGGGCCAGACGGTCATCGCCTGGGTGAATGGCCTCGCCCATGGCGACAAGATGGGTCTCCTCGCCGAGCTGACCGCCCTGACGCTCGACATCCGGGAGGAGCGGACGACCCTGATCCGCAAGTCGGCTCGGGCCGAGGCCGCCGAACTCGCCGAGCTTTGCGGCGCGGACATCACCCTGCACTGGACCCCCGACGCCGAGTTCCTGAAGCCGCATTCCAAGACCCTCCTCCTGAAGATGTTGGAAGAGATGGACCGGGCCGACGTCAGGGCGGCGCTGCTGAAGAAGGCCGACCTGATCCCCTGGGTCGAGGAGAACGCCGCCGAAAAGGGATGGGCGCCGGCGAGCCTGTCCTGGACCACGGCCCCAGAGACCGATGCGTTTGCGGCGTTCGAGGTTGACGATCGGGATGGCGAGGCGACCGAAGACAACGGATGTGAGCCGGACGACGGCGTCGGCGCCTTCGAGGTGACCCCCCAAGGCGAGGCGGCGCTCGACACGGCCGCCTGATCCGGGCTCGAAGCGGGCGAGGCCCGTCGCGACATCGTCGCGGCGGGCCTTCGTCATGGGAGCGGGAGGAAGGGCGGCCGGGACGAGCCTGGAGGACCGGAGGGATGCGCCCGCCGCTCCGGGCGACCGGAGCCCATCCCATGACCGCCGTCCAGACGCCCCCTCGGGCAGCCAGCCTCTTCCTTTTCACCACGCCGCGCGCTTGTGACCGCGCCGCCAACCTTCTGGCCGCCGCCCGGGCGCTCGCCGCCAATCTGGCCCGGTCCCGTCCGCTGGACCGCAGGATGGTCTCCAGCGTCATGACCACAGCCTTCGGCGGGTCGGACGCCGAAGGACTGTGGGCCTGGCGGGACGCCTATGAGGCGATCGAGGCGGCGACCGTGCTGCAGATCCGGCGGCTGACCCCCCAAATCTCGCGGCTCGAGGACGCGCCCGCCGGCATCACCGCCCTCCTGGCGACGGTCGGGAGCCTGGGTCTGACCCATAGCCGACGGACCGAGGATCAGCTCGCGCTGGATCAATTCTCCACCCCGCCGGAGCTGGCGGCGCTCGTGGTGCTGGCTGCCCAGGTCCGACCCGGCGACAAGGTGCTGGAGCCCTCGGCGGGCACGGGTCTGGTCGCCGTCGTGGCCGAGGCCTGCGGCGGGGTTCTGACGTTGAACGAACTGGCCGATGGCCGTGCGGCGCTGCTCGACGGCCTGTTTGCTTCGGCGGCGCGGTCTCGCGTGGACGGACGCCACGTCCAGGATCTGCTGCCGGGCGCCGGCGGGTTCGACGTGGCGGTCTGCAATCCACCATTCTCGGATCTTGAGGCGCATTTGACGGCGGCCTTCGCGGCCTTGGCCGATGGCGGACGCCTGGCCGCCGTCTTGCCGATGACGGCCCTGACCGACGAAGGCCTGATGCGGCGGCTGAGCGCCAGGGGGCGCGTCCTTGCCCGTAGCGGCTTCCCGCCGCGTGCCTTCGCCAAACACGGGACCAGTGTGGAGACGGGGCTGCTGGTCTTGGATCGGCGCGAGGCAGGCGCGGAGATCGCGTTTCTGACGAACGGCGAGGACCTCGCTGCCTGCGCCGCCCTGGCCGCCGCCGTACCGGAGCGGGCGACCGCCAAACCTCGGGTTCGGCTTGAGCTCGCCGCCCGGACCTTGCTCGCGCCCCGAGACCGGTCGCTGGCACTCCCTTCTGGACGGCTCGGCTTCCTCGCAGGGGCTTCGCCGGTCGCCTACGAGACCCGGCCGTGGAGCGGCGAGGGTCGTGACGTCGGCCTCTATCAGGCGCACCGGCTCGCACGGATCGCCTTGCCCGTGGAGACGCCTCATCCGTCGGCCCTGGTCGAGTCCGGTCCAATGGCTTCGGTGGCCCCGCCTGCCCCGTCTTACCGACCGGTCCTGCCGCCCGCAGTGCGCGACGAGGGCCGGATCTCAGACGCCCAGCTGGAGACCGTCATCTACGCGGGCGAGGCCCACGCAGGCCTTCTGCCGGCCTGGTGGACGCCGGGCGACGCGGCGCATCAGCTGAGACTCTCGCGGGAGGAGGCCGAGGGCGCGGTCCAGTTGCGGCGAGGCTTCTTCCTGGGCGACGGCACGGGCTGCGGCAAGGGGCGGGAGATCGCCGCGGTCATCGCCGACAACATGGCCCAGGGGCGGACCAAGGCCCTTTGGCTGTCAAAGAACGACGCCCTTCTGGACGACGCCCGGCGCGACTGGAGCGCGATCGGCGGGGGCCCCCACAATCTCGTGCCGCTCAACAGCTGGAAGCTGGGAGAAGGCGTCCGACTCGACCGGGGGATCGTGTTCACCACCTACGCGACCTTGCGTCAGCCCGCGCGCGGCCAGAAGGCGTCGCGGCTCGACCAGATCGTCGCCTGGCTGGGCGAAGACTTCGACGGGATCATCGCCTTCGACGAGGCTCACGCCATGGCCAACGCCGCTGGCGGCGGAAAGGGGGCGCGGGGGACGAAGAAGGCGTCGCTTCAGGGGATGGCGGGTCTGGCGCTTCAGAACCGGCTGCCAAACGCGCGCGTCCTCTATGTCTCGGCGACCGGGGCGACCACGGCGGAAAACCTGGCCTACGCAGTGCGTCTGGGCCTGTGGGGCGGGCCGGAGGCGCCCTTCGTCACCCGCGACGACTTCCTGGACGCGATGGACAAGGGCGGGGTGGCGGCCATGGAGCTGGTGGCGCGCGAGCTGAAGGCGCTCGGGCTGTATGTGGCGCGATCGCTCTCGTTCGAGGGCGTCGAGTACGAGCCGCTGTTCCACGCCCTGACCGAGGACGACATCGGGACCTGGGACGCCTGGGCCGACGCCTTCCAGCTGATCCACGCCAACCTGGCCGAGGCGTTGAAGGCCACCGGCTTCAGCGACGAGGAAGGCAAGGCGAAGAGCGGCCTGGCCGCCTCGGCCGTCCATTCCGCCTTCGAGGGCGCCAAGCTGCGCTTCTTCGGTCACCTTCTCTCGGGACTGAAGGCGCCGACCTTGGCGGCTTCTATTCGCACCGATTTGGCCGAAGGGCGTTCCGCCGTGGTCCAGATCGTTTCCACAAACGAAGCGGTGATGGAACGCCGGCTGGCCTCCATCCCGCCGGAGGAGTGGAACAACCTCTCCATTGACCTGACCCCGCGCGAGTATGTGCTCGACTATCTGCGCGAGGCCTTCCCGGTGAACCTGATGGAAGCGATCGAGGGTGACGACGGCGCCGTCACCCTGGTCCCGGTCATGGTCGATGGTCGGCCGGCGGTCAGTCAGGAGGCTTTGCGGCGTCGCGAGGACCTGATCGAACGGATGGCCTTGCTGCCGGCCGTCCCCGGCGTGCTGGACGCACTGCTGGAAACCTTTGGCACGGAGGCGGTCGCCGAGATCACCGGGCGGGCGCGGCGGGTTGTGGTGCGCGACGGTCGCCGGCTGGTCGAACGACGCGGCGCCTCGGCCGCGCGCTCGGAGACCGACGCCTTCATGTCCGGTCGCAAACGCATCCTGGTCTTCTCCGACGCCGGGGGAACGGGACGCAGCTATCATGCCGACCTGTCGGCCCAGAACCAGCAACGTCGTTCCCACTATCTGGTTGAACCCGGCTGGCGAGCCGACACCGCCATCCAGGGGCTTGGCCGCAGCCATCGAACGCATCAGGCCAGCCCGCCGCTGTTTCGGCCGGTGACGACCGACATCCACGGCGAGAAGCGGTTCACTTCGACCATCGCGCGACGGCTCGACTCTCTCGGAGCACTGACACGCGGGGAACGCCGCACGGCGGGCGCGGGTCTGTTCCGGGCCGAGGACAATCTGGAGAGCCCGTGGGCGCGCCGGGCCCTGCTGGTCTTCTACGGCGCCCTCGGCTTCGGCGAACTGTCGGCCATGACTCTGGAGGACTTCGAGATGAAGACCGGCCTGAAGCTACGCGACGCCGACGGAGTCCTGAAGCCGTCGGACGACCTGCCGCCGATCCATACCTTCCTGAACCGCCTGCTCGCTCTGCGCATCGCAGACCAGAATGCGCTGTTCGCCGAGTTCGACGCCATCCTGTCAGGCCTCCTCGAGCGCGCCTCTGCCTCGGGCGATCTGGATCGCGGGCTGGAGGATATCGAAGCTGCGCAACTGGCCGTCGTGGAGGAGGAGGTGATCCGAACGGACGTCTCCACCGGGGCCGAAACGGCCTTGGTCACGTTCGAACTGAAGGTCCGGCGCGAGATCGTCAGCTCGGACGCGGCGCTGAGCGGCGCGGAGGGCGCAGCCTTCCGCCTTGTGGTCAACGCGCGTTCGGGGCGGGCCGCCCTGGCCGAGTTCGGCCTGACCACCACCACCGACGACGACCGTCTGGTGCCTGCTGTCCGCCTGTTGCGGCCCGACCAGCATCAGGTGACGCCGGAGAAGGTCTTCGAGGAATCGGCCTGGTCCGAGATCGACGAGGCCGGATGGCGCGCCGCCTGGGAAGGCGAGGTCGCCGGGACCGATCCCTGGCGGGCGCGGCGCTTGACCCTGGCGACCGGGCTTCTGCTGCCGATCTGGGGAAAGCTGCCGTCCAAGGGATGTTCGGTTCGCCGTGTGCGCGCGCCGGACGGTCGGCGTTGGCTGGGCCGCGTGCTGGACGAGGTGCAGGCCGCCAGCCTGAAGACGGCGCTGGGCCTGACCGAGGTCGGCGACGCCTGGGCCGACGGCGGTCGCACCGCTGCGGCCGTGCTTGACCGCAATGTGCAGCTCGCCCTCTCGGGGGGGCTTTGGCTCAAGCGATCAAGGGTCATGGACCGCTGGCGGCTGGAAGTGGTCGGGGGCCGCACCGACCGTGACGCCCTGGTCGCGCTTGGCTGCTTCGTTGAGATCATCGCCTACGCGCCACGCCTGTTCAGTCCCATCGACAGACCTGAGGTCGTGGAGGCTGTCCTGCGACGCCACCCCGTGCAATCCGTCTTGGAGGGTGCCGTAGCTTAAGGCGAGGCGGATCTGGAGTAGTGTTACGGGATGACGACACGGCATCCCTCCAACAAGGCGCGCAAGCACCACTTCCTCCCGGAGTGCTATCTGAAGGGTTGGGCTGGCTCGGACGGGAGACTGGTCGAATATGCAGTGCGCTATCAGGGTGTCGCCCCTCGGTGGACTGCGCCGGGCGGCACAGGGTACGGGCTCGACCTCTATGCCATGCCGGCCCTAGGTGCCCGTTCCGACGCCCTCGAAAAGCAGCTGATGGCTATGATCGACTCAGCGGCCGCAACGGCTCTCGATCGGATGCGGAGTGACGAGGCCCTCGACGACGCGGCCCGGCGCGCCTTCGCCGCCTTGCTGACCACGCTGCTGACACGCACGCCCGCGTCAATCGAGATACTCAAACAGAAGCTGGAGGAATGGCGGCGCAAGGATCGGCCCGACGTCCAGGCGATCTATGAACGGTTTGTCTGGCGGCCCGGGATGCCCACAAAGGCGTCGGACCAGTACGCTGAGACCGACACGCCCGAACAGGTTCAGGCCTTCCTGGCCGAAACTCTGACCTCCGTCCTAACCCATCCGCGCATCACGAACTTCTTGGCGGGAATGACCTGGCAGGTCCTGAAACTGCCAGACGGTGCGCCCCCTTTGCTAACGAGCGATCACCCCATGATCACCACCAATGGTCTCGAGGCGAAAGACAGCTATCTCTTCCTCCCGATAGGGCCTCGCCGCATGTTTCTGGCGACCCACTCCCGCCTCTTCGCTGGACGGCTGGTCGGCGGCCTTGGCCTCGTGAAGCTCGCCCGCTTCGCCAATGCTCGAGTCATCGAACGCGCCCGCCGCTTCGTCTACGGCCAGGACACGAGAGAGGCTGCCGCCGTAATTGCCGGCTTCGGGTCCAACCGCATCCAGAGCATTGGGGAAAAGATGGCGATGGTCGACCCCTGGGGCCGGGATCGCCCCCCGGGCTACGGGGTCGAGGATGCGGTGGCGGATTATGTGGAGTGGGTGCGGGCCAGGGTCGAGGCAGGGGCTGCAGAAATCTGACGCCAGGTCGCAAACTCTCTTCGATGTCGGGAGATCCGGCGAACGCTCGGGCAGAAGCCCTCACGTGGAGGATGAGAGGAAGGGAGGTCTCGGGCGAAGCGGGATTGGGGAGATCGGCTCCCCGGCGGCTTCGGATCAACAGGAGACTGACATGCAGACCATGGTGTTCACGGGCCGCCTCGCGGCCGATCCCCAGATCAGTGACGACTTCGGCAAGGCGGTCTTCCGCCTGCTCGAGCAGCGCGGGACCGACAATGCCGGCAAGCCCCGGCTGGTTGGCGTCAACTGCGTCAGCTGGTCGAAGGGCCTCAACGAGAAGGTCATCGCCCGTGGGCTGGCGCAAGGATGCGAGGCCGTCGTCATCGGCGCCTTCATCGACACCGCCTACACGGCACGGGACGGGTCGGAACGGACGGCCAAGGAGCTGGTGATCAACCGGCTCACCGTCCTCGACTGGGCCGAGGACCGCCAGGCCGAAGCGGCGGACGACCGGGTCGCCGCCTGACCCTCCCTTCCACTCATCATCAAGGAGACTGATCATGCAAACCCTCACCCTCGAAGGCTATCTGGCCGCCGATCCCTCGATCCTGGCGGCGCAGGGCTCAGGCAAGAAGCGCGCGAGCTTCCGCGTCCTGGAAACGACACGCTTCCGGCGCGCCAATGGCGAGCCCGGCGAGCGCACCACCGGCTTCAACTGCATCTGCTTCAACGAGGCGACGGCTGCGAACTACATCCAGCCCTATGCCCGCAAGGGCAGCCGCGTCGTCATCCAGGGCCATGTCGAGAACGACACCTGGACGGGCAAGGACGGGGTCGAACATTACGACCTGCGCCTCGTCGTCAGCGACATTCGGTTGAAGAACCGGCGTGCCGCCAGCGAACCGGCCGCGAGCGGCTCAGGCGTCGCCGACCGCGGCGTGGAGGCGGGTGGCGGCTACGACCTGAACGACGACATTCCGTTCTGATCGGAGCGAGGACTGGAGGGCCCGGAGCGCGTCGCGCCCCGGGCCCTCTTCATGTTGGCGGCGGAGACGGGAGGAAGGGCGCGGCCGGGCGAGCCATCGGGGCTCGATGAAGGAGACCGCCATGTCCGCCTGGACCGAAGACCGGATCGATCAACTGAAACGCCTGTGGCCCGAGGGGCGAAGCGCCGAAGCCATAGCCCGAGAGCTGGGCGGCGGTCTCACCCGCAATGCCGTCCTCGGAAAGGTCTCGCGCCTTGGCCTCTCGCAAGCGCGCTCTGGCGGCCGCCCTCGGCGAGAGGCAGCGGATCTGAAAGCTCCGGAGCCGCCGCCGGATGGCGCCGCAACGATCCTGTCGGTGAAGCGGACGGAGTGCCGCTGGCCTTACGGCGAACCCGGCGATGCCGCCTTCAGCCTTTGCGGACGTCCCGCTGCACGCGGAGCCTTCTGCACGGCCCACGCGACCATCGCCTACAGGCCCGCTCCGATGTCGGTCGAGGGCCTTATGCGCCTAGCGGGCGTTACGCCTTGAGGACGGCTCACCATCCTGGGGAGCGCCGCCGGCCCGCCGGCGTCGACGGACAGGAAGATCGACGCTTCCTCGTCCGCATCGGCGCAAGCGATGCGCCGAGTTGTGTCGTCGTCGCGAAGGGCGACGACGACTTGCCCCCACACAACGCCCTCCGAACTTGTCACAGCACCCCGGAAGTCAACGGCTGCGCCGTTCCCCTCCACGGAGGGCAAAGAGCCCTCCGCTCCGGTGACTGCCGGGGACCCCGCTGTGGCCAAGACCGGGGTCGTTGCGCATGGGGCGCACGGCATTCTCAAGGAATGTTCCAATGACCCACTCCAATGCTCCCTTCTTCGCCTCGTCGAAGTCCGACTCCGCCTTCGATGACCTGACCGCGTCCCTGGGCGACGGGCGTCCGCACCCGACCGAAGACGCTCTGATCCAGCTCGGGCGCGCGATCATGACCGAGCTGGTGGACGTGATCTCGGACACCGCGCTGGAGGACTACCAGACGATCCTGGGAGAGGCCCTGATCGGCGCGTTCCATTCGGCGGCTGGGCGGATCGAACGGGACGCGGACCGGGCGCGCGATACGATGCGCGCGCTCGACCGGGATTTCGACGGATCGGAAGCGGCCGACGTCGAGCTCCAGGAAGCCACGGCCAAGGCCCGGGCGGGCGATGCGGCCACCCAGGCCTGCGAACTGATCCGGGACGCGGCCTCCGAGACCTGGACGGTCGCGACCGGGGAGGTCTGAACGGCCTGGCGGGGAACGCGGCGCGGCACGCACCTGACGGCGGCCCAGCTCGAAGCGAAACAGGCGATCCGGGCGATCCGCAATCGGAAGACGGGAGAGGCTGACCCGGGCGGTCCGGTGGTCGCCTTCCGGGGCGCGCCGACGGCCGACACTTCGGAGGATGCCGGGAGAATTTTCGACGCCCTCAACTGGGCGAAACAGGAATGGCCGGACATGGCTCTGGCGACGACCGGGGCGAAGGGCTCCGAGAAGCTGGCGATCAAATGGGCCCAGCAGAAGGGAGTGAAACTGATCCTCGCCCGCGCGGATTTCGACACCCACGGCAAGGCGGCTCCCTTCCGGGCGAACGACGAGCTGATCGCGCTCGAGCCGGAGATCTGCCTGACCCTGGTCCATTCGGTAGATCGGGCGCGGGCGGATCAACGGCCGTTCGGACCGGCGCTCAATCTCGGACAGAAGGCGATGGAGACCGGGCTGCGGCACGTGTCCATCAGGGCGCGCGCAGCCTGACACATCGACACTGACATCAACGACCCGCTCGGCTTCGGCCGGGCGGGTTTTTCTTTGTCATCCGGGAGCGTCGGGCCTGCGGTCACCTTCCCTGTCGTGGCCGCCGTAGAGGCATTGGGCTGTGTTGACGGCTGATGATCACGGTTGAGGCTTATGGTGCGGAATCGTCAGATGAGGGGCTTAGGGCAAGATAAAAGAGGGGTTTTGGGCTTCTGCTTTCTCCTGCCCTGACAGACACTTGCAGGCCTTGCGGAGACGGTCGTCGACTTGCGCTGAGTTGGCGGTCCGGAACCGCGTCATACAGCTGGACGCCAGCCATGCAGGTCCGAACCGCCATCGAGGTGCGGCTTACCGCAGCGTCAAGGGACGACGTCTCGACCCTGCGTGTCCGCCTGCCGCAGCGCCTGAAATCCGACAAGACCAGCGTGCGTGTGGCGATGTTCCAGCGCCTCGCGGCGTCGCGTCTGTTCGCCTACGGGGATCGGGCGGGATGCCTGCGCGCCGCCCAGAACCGGTCCGGCCGACCCTTCCGGCTCGACGTTCGCCAGCGGGTGATGGTGAAGGCGCTCGTATCCCGACACATGGGCAAGGGGTTCGCGCGCGGTGCGGCCCTGGCCGCGCACATCAGCTACCTCGGCCGGATGGGCGCTGGCGAGGACGGCGAGCAGGCCGCCTTCTTCGGACCGGTCCACGACGGCGTGGACGCGGGCGCCGCGACAGAGGGCTGGGCCAAAGACCGACACCACTTCCGTTTCATTATCTCGCCTGAACACGGCGATCGGATCGCGGATCTCAAGGGGTATACGAGAGAGGTTCTGTCACGAGTCGCCGACGACCTCGGAGAGCCGGGTCTGAACTGGCTCGCAGTCTGCCATTTCGACACGGACCAGCCGCACGCCCATGTGCTGGTTCGCGGGCGTCGCGGTGATGGCCGGGACCTCGTCATCCCGCGCGACTACATCGCCTACGGCTTTCGCGCCCGGGCTCAGGAAGTGGCGCAGGAACGCCTTGGAGACCTCAGCCGCCAGGATGCCGAGCGGCGGGTTTGGCGCGAGACCGAGGCCGATCGTTTCACCGCCTTCGACAGGCGACTGATGGCTGCGGCCGACGCCGATGGGCGGGTCGAGGACGGGGTCGGCGGCACGGACGCCTGGACCGCGTTGACGAGGGGTCGTTTGCGTCACCTTGAAAGGCTGGGCTTGGCGCAGCGTTCGGGACGCCGGTTCCGGCTGTCGCCCGATCTGGAAGCGAAGCTGCGCCGGCTGCAACTGTCGAAGGACGTGATCCGAACGCTCAATCAGAGACGGCTTGAAGGGGCCGGGAAGGTCCAGCAACTCGACCGCGGTCCCGTGCGGGGGCGGGTCATGAAGTCCGGCTTCCACGACGAACTGGGCGGCTCGCCCTATGTCGTCGTTCGGACCGGCGACGGTCAGGAGCACTACGGGCGGCTGGGTGTTGGAAAGACGCCGCCCGCCGTCGGCAAGACCGTCACCCTGGCCCTGGACGCGCGCGGTCTCGCGCAGGTTATCCAGGGCGCTCAGCGAGGCGCGGGCCTGGCGCGCGATTAGCGCCCGCCATCAGTGGCGACGTCGGGATGGAAGGCGCCCACGTTCGCCGTCGCAGCCTCAAGGATCGCCGTCTTGAAAGCCTCATGGTCCTCGGGCGGATTGCCGAAGGATTCGACCTGGAGCCGGGCTTCCTGCGTCGGACGCGCAAACGGCCTTTTCCGACGTCTGCCCGTCGCTCGCTTGCCCATTCAGTCTCCACGCAGTCCGCTGTCTTGTGGCTCGAAGCCTGGTCCGCTTTTTGTCGCGACCTCACGGCATTCGTCCCGAGGTCGCAACTCTTCACCGATTTCGCTGACTGCAATGGATCCGGAGGAACTGGCGCAGGCTGGCCCGGATTCACGCTCGATCTCGCTCTCAGCTTTCGGGTGCCAGAACCGAAATTCGAATGCGCCAGCGGCTTACGAACTGGTCGTAGCAGCTAGGGATCCCCAAGTGACGGCGTTGTCGCCGGAACGGCGGCGCTCCTACAAGAGATGCCGACATATGGACAGGATGGAATGGGCGTTGGAGAGCCTTGAGTATCTCCGCAAGGCTCGGATAGCGATCGATGAAGAGTTCCGCAACGCCATGCAGGACGCCAAGGGCTATCCAGGGTCCTGGAAGGATCCTTGGCATGGCGCGTCGCGCGACGTGATCTCCAACCTTTATCACTATTCCGAGGAATTCGTCGCCGATATCCGGATCCCGAACGAGATGTTTGCGTCGCCGGAACAGTTCGAGCAGGGCCTAGTCACGTACCGCGCCTTCGTTCAGGCCATGGCCGACGACCTGGACAAGGAGCAGGCCGATTACGAAAAGAAGCACAACCTAGTCGGTGCGCCGCACATCGTCGACGTCGCGCGCCGCCAGGTTTTTCATGTTATGGGTGCCATCGATCATGCCCTGTCACGCAGGCCCGCGCCGCCCGCCGCCGCGATCGATCCCGAACAGACCGCGCTCGATCTGGTCGTTGCGCTGACACGCCGGTTCCACGAGAGCGTGCTGGCGCTCAAGACCCATCCTCATGGCGGCGCGACCTATGCAATCAACGACGAATGGGACTGTCAGTATCTCTTCCGATCGATCCTGGCGGCCTACTTCCCTGATGTCCGAGAAGAGGAATGGAGCCCGTCCGTAGGCGGTAGCGCTTCCCGGTGCGAGTTCTTCATCAAGCCGCTCCGGACCATGATCGAGTTGAAGTATGTGAGGAAGACATCCGATACCGGCAAGATCAAGAAAGAGCTGGCGAACGACTTCGTTGACTACGGCGCCAACCAGGAAGTCGATCGGCTGGTCTGCCTTGTCTACGACCCGGGAAATCACCTTAAGAACGCCACCGGTTTCCAGTCCGACCTGTCCGGGTCGCGAACCGGGCTGAAGGAGATCAAGGTGGTGGTCTCGCCGCCGCGCTGATGGACACGAGGGTGGGCGATCGTCAGGGAATATTGACGGATTGGTCGAACCGCGGACCGGCCCCCATCCGCCTGTGGACGGGGCGTCCGCTTCACGCATTCCGTTGTTCGACTTCGCGATTGAAACTCCTACCCTTCATGCATGAAGCGGCCTGAGACGTCCAAGGAGAGTGATTCGCGACCTCGCAAGAGCGTGACGCCGAGCCTGCGCCGTGCGGATCCGCCGAAGTTCGCCGAGCTGACCTCGGAGGATTTCGAGGAGCTGTGTTGTTCGCTGCTGGACAAGGAGCCGGGCGTCACACGGGCGGACCTCTACCACACCCGCTTCGATGCTCAGTATGGTATCGATGCGTTCGGCGAGACGCCGCAGGGATTGATCGTCGTTTCCTGCAAACGCTACCAGAAGATCGTCAAAGGGGAGATCGCCGGTTGGTGCGATGACTTCCTTCGGCATTGGGATTCCCGGTGGAAGGCGGAATCGGTGAAACGGTTCGTTCTCGCCGTCACCGCCGACACCCATCATCGCGTTCGAATTGCGGACATCGAGGCGGCAAAGGCTCGGTTCGCCACCTTTGGCCTGGAGTTCGAGGTCTGGTCGCCCCGGCAGCTCCAGGAGAAGCTGCGGCGTCAGCCCGGAATGGTGTCTCAGTATCTCGGCGGTCGGGACTGGGTCGACAGGATCTGCGACGATACGGATGCGGAGGCGGCGCGGACGGAAGACGCGGCCCGAACCGATCTCAGGGACCGTCTGGACAGTTTCGCCATGGCGCTCACGGGCGAGGCGGAGAAGACCCTCGCTGTCGCGTCGAAAAGCCTTGAGCGGGGCGACATCGCGGAGGTCGAAGCCGTCTTGGCGGACCTCAGGACCGGCGTTGGCTGGGACAGCATGCCCGATGATCTCAGATCGCGCATCGTCAGGCTCCAGGGATCGGCAGCGCTGAGCCGGGGCGATATCGACGGCGCTCGGACTTTCAGCGCCGAAGCCGACGGGTATGCGCCGAGCGTGGAGCCGCGTCTGGCGGCCCTGATCGCCATGCATGCGCATGGGGCGGCGGCGGGCTTGTCGGCGCTGGGCGAACCGACCACGGCGAAAGGCCGGGCGCTACGCGCGAGTCTCCTGCTCGTGACCGGCAAACCCCAGGAGGCGGAGGCCGATCTCGACGCCCTGGAGGCGGACGATCCCGAAGCGCTGCGGCTGCGCGCCTATCTTCATCTGCAGCGTGGGGAGCGGTCTGCCGGTCTGGCCGCGGTCGAACGGGCCGAGATGATCGACCCCGACAACACGGCTATTTCCAGGACCCTGGCGACCGCCCTCTACGCCCAGGCCCTCTCCCCGCTGGCGCCGCCTCCGACGGTTCTCAACCCCAATCCTCTCAACTGGATGCTGGTCCGTCGCGACGATACGTCAACGGGTCGGCTGGAGCAGGCGTTGGAACGCTTCAGACGTCTGGCGGCCGGCGATCCGCTACGTCAGAGCCGGTGGGCGGACGAGGCCTGGGTGCTGGCTTGCCTCGGCAATCTGCCCGCCCGGCGTGAGGAGGCGGCCGACCAGGCGGCCCGGATGCTCGCCGCCGATCCGCGCGACACACAGGTTATTGGCTGGGTGCTGATGCGTGATTTGGAGGTCGATTTGACCTCATCGCGCGCCGCCTTGACCCGGGCCCTCAAGGAGGGCGACCTGGCGCCCGGCGAAGCGCAGACGCTGGACTGGTTGACCGAGGAAGCTGACGAACCCGCCTTGCTGGCGCTTGTCGAGACGGCCCTGACGACCGGTGTGGCGCAGGCTGTCCGTGCGGAAGTCGAGAATGTCCGCGATCGCTTAGGCCCCGCGCCCTCCGGCGACGAGATCGTGCCCGCTACGCTCGCAGCGGCCCACAGGACAGGCGACTGGGCGCAGGCGGAGTCGCAGTTTGAATCGGCTATCAGCGCCGATCCGCCGCCGTTCACCGCCCTGACCCAGGCTGCGGCCCTTAGCAACGGCGAGCGGTGGAGCGTCCTCGCCCGTCATCGCGCCGGCCTTCAGCGCTTCGCCACCGCAGCCGCAAGCCGTATCGCGGCGATCGCCGCCTACAACGATGGCGATCCGCTTGGCGCGCTGGACATCCTCAGCTCTGACGTGAGCCTCTTCCCCGGCGGCCGCCTCCCGTTCGATCTGCGCCGGGTGGAGGCCGAAGCTCTGGCCCAGGTCGGCGATCCTCTACAGGCGGTCAGCCGCGCCGCCGCCCTAGCGGCCGATAGCCGGACGGTGACGGACGGGCTGCGGGAAGCCCGTTTGCGGTTGAACCTCGGCGATCTGGAGGGCGCCATTCCGAAGGTGAAGGCCGCGCTCGAAGGCGGCGCCTTGGAGCCAATGGACGCCTTGGTCTGGTCCCAGAACCTCGTGTCCCAGGACCCGGAGCTCGCGCGCGATCTCTGGCGCCACGCAGTCAACCGCGACCTCGACGACGCCATGGCGCTGCAGGCGTACGGTCTGAGCTTCAACTTGGGAGTCGAGGGAGAGAAGCCGGACCTGCTCGTCGCCGTGGGTCGACTGGCGGATGAGGGCAAAGGCGTCTGGAAGGTCTCGATCGATGAGCTGGTCGAGGAACTGGGGCGAGGACGCGAGCGGGCCGCGGAACTGGACGACAAGTGGAAGCGGGCGATCGCGCCGACTCACTTTCTGGCCGAAGCCTCCGGCGCCAGCTTGGCCGAAATCTATAATTTGACGCCGCACGCGCCTCGCCCCCTGTTCCTGCGCGCCGGTTCGCGCGAGGACGCCGGGATCGACCCCGCGCCTCTGGGGGAACGCCGCTACCATCTCGACATCAGCGCCCTGTTGATTGCACATCAGCTCGATCTGCTGCCGGTGCTGGAGGCCCTCGGGCCACGGCTGCACATTGGAGCGGCGACCTCGCATGCCCTGATGGAGATCGAGCGAACCACCCGCCATCATCAACCAAGGCGAGGCACGGCGGCGCGGCGGATCCTTGCGGAGGTTGGCCGCCGCATCGGTCTGGAGCCGCCGCCGGACGCCCGGACGGTTGGCTCCGATGGTGAAACGCCGCAGGATGGCTTCGCGCTCGGGCAGGTCCTTTTCGGAATCGAAGCGGCCGGCGCGGCCTCGTCTGAACAGCTCGAACGGTGGCGTGAGGCCCTGCCGTGCTCCGCGCCCGCGGCCGCGTCGAGCTGGCCCTTGCCCGGCGTGATGCTGGTCTTCACCGACGACGTGCTGGACAGCCTCTTCGAGATGGGTGCTTTCGACGCCGTGGCCTCGACGTATGCAGTCTTTATGGACGCGGCGTCATTGGCGCGGACCCGTGCGCTCGTGGACACGCTCCAGCGAACCGCCAATCTGGTCCTCTCAATTTCCCGGTTGCGGCGTCGGATCGCAAGACAGGCGGAAGCGCATTACGCTTTCGTCGGTCGTGGGGCGCTGGAGATTGATCCCAACGACGACGCCTTCTCCAGGAGCGCCGTCGGCCGGTCCCTGGCCGAGGTCATGAGCGCCGCCGGGGAGGCTACGGAAAACCGGCTTTGGGTGGAAGATCGCTACCTCAGCAGCTTTGCCCACGCGGGACAGGCGCCGATCGTCGGGGTGCTCGACATCCTCGGTGAACTCCGACGGGCCGAACGGATCGATGACGCTGGCTATTTCGACCGCCTGACCAAGTTGCGACAGGGCGGCGCCCTCTTCTTGCCAATCGAGACGGCCGAGATCGATTATCATCTCGCGGCGGCGGAGGTGCGGGACGGCGTGGTGGTCGAGACGCAGGGCCTATCGGTCCTGCGCAGGAACGTGGCCCTGGCCCAAACCCTAGCCGACAAGCTGCGGCTCACGCCCACGGGCGAACCTGACGAGCGCCCCCTCGAACTGCCCTTCTTGCTGCATCTTCGGCGCATCTGTGAAGGGGCCGTGATCGCGCGATGGAACGCGCAGATCTCCGTGGACACCGCCCGGGCGCACTGCGACTGGATCTGGCGGTGCCTACGCGCCGAGACGCTGCCTCGGCCCGGGGCCGGCGCTGAGGACAATGCGATCGCCGACGGGGCGGAGACTGTCGCCGCCCTGAACTTCGCCGGTCTCGTCGCAGCGGCGTTCCAGCTCAGTAGCGCTTATGGCGACCCTTCCTGGAAGCGTCGGGAACACTACCTCGCCTGGCTGAATGACAGTGTGCTGATGGATCGCCTTGAGAGAGATCCGGCTACGGCGGCCCGTACGATCGACTGGGCCCGCGATCTCTTCCGACTGGACGATATGGAAGGCCAGACCTTGAGCGCCGAGGCGCGTGAGAGCGTGCGCGCTCTGACTCGGGCGGTGCTTACCCAACTACCGGACTCTTTGCGTGACGCCATGTCTGCCGATCTGGGCTTCATGCAGGATCTGGGCTTCGGGGAGACGACGGCGATCACGGTCGAGGACAAGACCTTCGCGGCCAGCGTCTTCTGGTCCGCCGTCGCCGATGCCATGAATGGCGAGAGCGGGGCGGCGCCCTTCAGCGACGAAAAGGGGCGGGTCACGATTCGGCGGGCGCAGGACGAGCCTTGGAGGATCGATCTCTCGGGCGATCTCCACATCAGTCTGAGGGATTCGAACTTCGGCCTGCTCAGCCGGGATCCCGAGGTACGCGAGAGCAGCCTGGCGGCGCTGTTCGAGGAGTGCGACATCCTCCCCGAGGACCGGTCCGAGCTCGAGGCCGCCCTCCTCGGCGAAGCCGAGCCGGACCGCCGCATCCAGCTCGCCCGCAAAGTTCGTGACCGTTCGGTGCGCCTATACCTAGACGGGGTGGCGGCTGCTCTGCAGGCGGGCGACGACGTCGGGGTGGAGGCGTTCGAACCGCCCGCAGCCCGGGATTGGCTGACCTATGTCCGTTGGCGGGATCCCGAGACGCGGATGGATCAGGCGGTCGACTGGCTCAGCAAAGATCTTCCGTCGATCGCCGCCTTGGGCCGAATAGCGGGCCTGCCCTTTACGCCGCCGGACGCCCTATGGACGGGCGTGGACCTGGGTCGGTTGCGTGCGATCACGCCAATGGCTCGCATCCAGCGTCTTCGCGCGCTGCGCCTTGGCCTTGTTTCTTCAGTGGAAGCGGATCTAGGCGGCGAAATTCTGGCGACCGCCGAGGCTGTCACACGCCTCGGGGGCCTCTTTATCGCGCTTCTGCACTGGGGGATGCAGGCGTTCGCCGGCCAGGAAGACTGGGATGATCTGTCCCCGCTGCAGAAGCATGTCGTGACCTGGTGCTTCGCCGACCGGCTGACGGATCTTCTCGGGACGCTAGGGCTGGACGGCGAGGAAGTGGTCGCGTTCTTCCGCAACCAGAAGCCACGGCTCGACGGCGTTGATCTCCTGCGCCTGGAACATGGCCATAGCGACTCGTCCCTCCATCCCACGGCCGTGAACGGCCCGGCCCTTCTGATGGCGGGTCTGGAATATGCCTTGGGCGACGATGGGCATATGTTGGCCCTCCCGAAGGAAACGGTCGAGACTGTGGCGCGTGGTCTCGCGGTGCCTCCGGACGCATCGGACCCTCGGCCCTCCATTCGCGTCTTCGCCCCCCGTCCCGAAGTCGGGCCGACATGGATGGACCGCCCGACCCCGGAAGCGATCCTGGTCGGGCACGACCTTGACGCGATGCTCAACCAAGCCGTGGAGGTTCTGGAGGAGACCGTCGACAACGAAAACGCTTGGGCCTTCCTCTTCAATGTCGGCCTGCCGGTTCTGCCCGAGGCGGCGGCAGGCCGATTGAACGGCGTGATCGACCGGGTCGATCCCGCGGCGCTCGTGGCCCGCGACAGGCCCGTCGAAACCTTGAGATACGCCGCGGAGGCGGCCGGCCGGTTCACGAGTGAAGAGGTTAGCGAGGCCTTTCTCGCCCGATTGTCGGCGTTCGCCCCCACTTGGCTGAAGGCGCCCTCGGAGGCCCCAGGTCGTCTCGAAGGCCTTGTGGAGGCCTTCGCGGCTGCGGCGCGATCTTATGAGGGAAGCGGCCCGGAGCGTTTCTCCGAGGCCATCGCGCGATTGGTCGACACTTGTCCGGACACCGCGCCCGCGATTCGGGACATCCTCGATGCCCTGATAGACCGGACGCCGGTCCGTCTCGCCGGCCCCTTCTGGAAGGCGCTACGAGCCGCTCGTGCCGTGTGAGCCTGACCGCGTGAACACATGCAGCCGCCGACACCGGGAGACAGACTATGGTGACCACCTCAGAGGCGACCGAGGGTCTGGCGCGAATGGCGGCATCCGCGCCCTTTGCGATCGCGCCGGAACGCGCCGACGATCTTGCCGCTCAGGTGTTTGGTGACACGCCGGTCGAGATGCGACGTAGCGACCTTGCCTCCTTCTTCGCGGCTGTCGTCGAAGATCGCCATCTGTACGTCTCTCCTTCCGGCCTCGGCGGGATCTGGTGTCTCGCACACGCCGCCTTCCATGTAAGCGACGCCGGGTCCTGGCTCGCCAGCCATCCGGAACTGCGGGGAGCCGGGTCGGTCGATGTGGGCCGCCTATGGGCGGAATTCCGGCTCGGCGACTATGTCGACTACGCCCGCCGGCTGATGGGGGAGGACGAACCCTGGCCGGAAAGCTTGGACATGCCTGATGTCAAGGCGCCGCTGAGGACCGAGCCCGGCCTGGTCACCAGCCTAGCGCTCGGCGCCGTGAGCTGGATCATGCTCCACGAACTGGGACACATCACCAAAAATCATACGAAGCTGTTTGGGCGCGACTTGATGGTTCGGCAGGAGTGGGACGCTGATAATTTCGCGACCCAATGGGCGTTGAAAACGGCTGCGGGTGAGGAGAGGGAGTTTCGGGCCTTGGCCATCGTCGTCGCCCTAGCCTGGTTGTTCGTGTTCGAGCAGGCGAAACGGGGCGGCGGTGACCATCCGTCGGCCATCCTTCGGTTCCGTGAGGCGACCTCCCAGTTCGATCTGGGAGACGACAGCGTGGCCCTTGAGCGCAGCGTCTATCTTCTCAAGGCCATCTTCGATCCTGCCGGACCGATGCCGGGCGATATGGCGCCCGTGGCGGCTTTCGATTGGATGACGGACCGGCTGGAGGCGCTTTTCCCTCGTCACTGATGGGAAAGATCGTCTGCCGGGGAGGGCGAGGTGCCGCGGCCGCCGCGTCAGCCTCAGCCGTTCGTCAGCATGCGATCAAATGCCTCCCGTGTCAGATTCGTTGCGCCATAGGCATCGTGGACGCGGCCGATGAACTCGAAGGCGATGTCCCCGGAGAGGGTTTCCGACCAGGCCGGGATCATCCGTTCAACTACCGCGCGGTCGCTCAAGGCCTGCAAGCGCCCCATGCGTCCGGAGGTGGGCAGGACGCTGCCGTGCAGGCCTCGCACACCGACCTTGATTCGCCAGGGGAAGGCGGCGCCGAAATGCTGCAAGGTCGCGGCATGGACGTCGAGAGAGCGCACCAAGCCTCTAGCGGCGTAGACGTCGCTGAACATCGAAGCCTCCTGCCAGTCGGTGAGGACGTCTGGCCAGAAACCCCAGATCTCCCCCGTTTCCTGGAACCACTGGGTGAGGGCGTTCAGCTTCTGCTGACCGGCTTCCCAGACCCAAGCTGCGGCTCCGTCCTGCGAGACGCCCGTCCAGAGGTTGGCGTAGTCGCCGAGCGGCGCGAGGCTGAGGGATCCATTCCGGGGTCGCGAGACGTCCTGCCGGCTCGCCTCCACGGGCCCTGCGGGAATGATCCGGCACCACAGCTTCGGGCCCGCGACCACAGGCAGGTCGGATTCCTGCTGCATCGGCGAGGATCGGACCCGGACCGTCGGCATTGCGCCATCCCAGATCGCCGGATCTCCCGGATCGGCAGGAACTCCTTCCGGGTGGAGGGGCGCCGTTTGGTTGGCGGCGACGAAGGCGAGGCAGGGGCCGACACTGGCCACTAGATCGTCCACCAGGGTAGCGAGGACCTCCTGCTTCTGATCGTCCGGGGCGTCCCGTCTCAGGGCGTATGTCAGCGGGGCGCGCCAATGGCGCAGATCGAACGGCAGAGCCCGTAGGGACGCGCCCTCTGCTTGATTCATCACGAGTATGATCCGCTCGAGACCGAGATTTGCCAAGGCGTAACCCAGTTCCAGCATCACGTTCGGATTAGGAAGCTTCTTGCCCCCCACCGTCGTCTCGATCGGGGTCACATCGGCGACGAAGACCGCGCATTCGCGAATCTTGCGCAGGATGGTCTCCGCGATCGGAGGGGATCCCGGCACATTGCTGGTGTCGGAATCCACGCTGGGGCGCTCGGCGTCCTCGAGTCCGGGATGATCGACCAGTCGTTCAACGGCCGCCTCCAGCGCGGCACGCACGAAGTGGCGGCCGGAGGCCTGGTGGGTGTCGCTTTGCCAGGACCAAAAGACTTTCATCGCGCGCCTCGGGTTCCGGTCCGCAGGAGGTTTCCGGAGTGAGCCCTATAGATGGAGTGAGGTGGTAGGCAGAAAAGGGTGGTCGGTAAGGCTTCCAGCCGCCCATCAGCGCGGCTTCGGCATGGAAAGGCCTCTGATGCACTTCACGATCAGCCGACCCTTCAACGCCCGTGATCGTCGATGTCGCGCTAGGCGCGCTCTAGGGGATGCTGCGGAGCACTGACGACGAGACGGCGATCCGAGGATCTTCGAAATGCCACTCCGCTTTTCGGAACCCGAAGCGACCCGGCGAAACGCCCTGAGACAACTAAAATAATAACGCCGTTCGTTACCCCGATGTTACCCCAAAGCAAAAGGGGTTAGCAGCGGAACTGCTAACCCCTTGAAAATTGGTGGAGCTTAGCGGAGTCGAACCGCTGACCTCTTGCATGCCATGCAAGCGCTCTACCAGCTGAGCTAAAGCCCCGGACCTGTCGGTCTGGATCGCCCGGTTCATCTTGCGATGGCCCCCGGCGAGGCGGCGGAAACTAGGTCAGGCTTTTTCTGCGATCAAGCCCGTTTCGAGATTTATTTTCACCGCGTTCCCAAGGGTGAAAATACGCAGGTTTTTCAAACCGGAAGGATTGAAAGGCCTGCTGTCCCGCCGCGTCTCCCTAACGGGAAATGCGGCGGGTGCAACAAGTTTCTGAGCCTATCCACAGGCCTCGATTAGGTCGGGCCTCAAGTCGCGCGAAGCGCGATAGGCCCAAAAAAGATCAGTCGTCGTCGCGCGACGGCTTGGCGATCTCGTCGTCGATCGAGTCGTCGTCTTCGTCTTCGATGAACGGCACGGAGTCGTCATCGTCGTCAGCCAGCAGATCGTCGTCGCCGTCGGTCGAGCCCATGCCGGCTTCTTCCGAGGCGTCGGCCGGGGAGTCTTCGTCCTCGTCGTCCGGCGTCAGGATCGGCTCGTGGCCTTCCTCGTCGATTTCCGGCGTCTTGACGTCGTCTTCCTCATCCTCGTCGCCGTCGACCTTCTTGTCCGTGACCTGATCGTCCGTGTCCTCATCGTCGGACGGATAACCGGGACGGGCGCGGCGGCTGCGCAGCTTCATCGCCTCTTCGGGATCGAAGTCGGTTCCGCATTTGGGGCAGTGCGCGGGGCGACGGTTCAGGTCGTAAAACTTCGCCTGGCAGTTGGGGCAGACCTGTTTGGCGCCCAGTTCGGGATTGGCCACGTTTGGATGCTTTCAACGGGTTGAATTCGGGGCGGTCCCTTGCCACCCCTTTGACCCGCTGTCAAAAGCTGTCTTTCGCGCCGCCCGCGCGGCCCTTCGCACAATACAGCCTGAAGCGGGTGATCATGCCGTCCCAACTGACTTCGCGCCGCACATCCGCCCTGACCGGAAAGGTCCGCGCGCCGGGCGACAAGTCGATGTCGCACCGGTCGATGATCCTGGGTGGAATGGCGTCCGGCGTGACCGAGGTCGAGGGTCTCCTTGAGGGCGACGACGTCCTGGCCACCGCCCGCGCGGTCGAGGCCTTCGGCGCCAAGGTCGAGCGGCTCGGTGATGGGACATGGCGGATCGAGGGGGCGGGCGGCTTTAAGACGCCTTTGTCGGTGATCGACTGCGGCAACGCCGGAACCGGGGTGCGCCTGCTGATGGGGGCGGCGGCGGGCTATCCGCTGACGGCGAGCTTCGACGGCGACGGCTCGCTGAGAAAGCGGCCGATGAAGCGGGTCACGGGACCGCTGGCCGACATGGGCGCGGCGTTCGATTGGAAGGCGGCAGAGGATCGGCTTCCGGTGGCCCTGACCGGCGGCGCGCTGAAGGCCATCGACTATGTGCAGACGGTGGCCTCGGCCCAGGTGAAGTCGGCCATCCTGCTGGCGGGGCTGAACGCCGAGGGCGTCACCTCGGTGGTCGAGCCGGAAAAGAGCCGGGACCACACCGAGCGGATGCTGCGGGCCTTCGGCGCCGAGGTGGACGTCGAGGAGAGGGGCGAGGGCTGGAAGGTGACGTTGAAGGGCGGTCAGGCCTTGACCGGGACGGTCGTCGCCGTGCCGGGCGATCCGTCCTCGGCGGCGTTTCCCCTGGCGGCGGGGCTGATCGTTCCGGGATCTGAGGTCACGGTCGAGGGGGTGATGCTGAACCCGCTTCGCACCGGCCTGTTCGACACTTGGATCGAGATGGGCGCCGACCTGACCATCACCAACCGGCGTGAGGCCGGGGGCGAAGAGGTCGGCGACATCACCGCCCGCCATTCGTCCTTGAAGGGCGTGGTCGTGCCTGAGGATCGGGCCGCCTCGATGATCGACGAATATCCGATCCTGGCGGCGACGGCGGCCTTTGCGAACGGCGTCACCGTCATGCGCGGCGTGGGCGAGATGCGGGTCAAGGAAAGCGACCGGATCTCGCTGATGGTCGAGGGGCTGCGCGCCTGCGGCGTTCAGGTCGAGGAGGAGCCGGAAGGCTTCATCGTCACCGGCGCCGGCCAGGGCAGGTCGGTGCGCGGCGGCGGCCTGGTCCACACCGCCCACGACCACCGCATCGCCATGAGCCATCTGGTCCTGGGCCTGACCGCCGAACAGCCGGTCTCGGTCGACGAGCCCGGCATGATCGCAACCAGCTTCCCCGGCTTCGTCGAGATGATCAACGGGCTGGGCGGGCGGATCGCGTGAAGTCCGCGCGCGACGTCCTCGGTCGAGGCATCGCGGTCCTCGGTCTTCTGACCTGTCTGGGCGGAGCTGGCTGGACGGCTTGGATCGTCTGGCAAGGGGTGACGACAGGCCGGGTCTCGGGCAAGCATGGCGCCGTGCATCTGAGGGCCGAGGGCGACGCCTTCTTCTATTCGACTGTGGCGCTGAACGGCGTCGCCTGTCTGGTGTGGCTGGGTCTGGCGGCCTCAGCGGTCGTGGTGCTGGCGCGTTGGAAGGCATGGTCGTGAACCGGCCGGGGCCGTCGGGCTGGATCAAGCCGATCCTGACGCTGGCGATCGCGATTCTGATCGGCTGGTTCTGCGTGATCGGCGCCCGAGAGATCGTCCAAAGCCTGGATGCCGGGGTGCTGAACAACCGAAAGGAACCGGACGTGCTGTTGGCCGACCGACCCCTGCTGTTCTGGAGCGTCTTCGGCTTCTATGTGGCGTCGGTCGTGACGGGTGTGGGGCTTGCAGTTTTGCTGGCTGGCCTTGCAATTCGTGACTTGGTCGGACGCCGGGACTGAGGGCTTCGGCTGGATTGGTCGGGCGATCCTCGCTATCAGGTTCCGCCTCCCGTGCGTTTGGGATCGAGATTGAAATGCGCCACGCGCTGCGGAGACCTGCTTGACCCTGATCATCGCCGTCGACGGACCGGCCGCCTCTGGCAAGGGGACCATCGCCGCGCGCCTGGCCCACACCTATGGCCTGCCGCATCTGGATACGGGGCTGCTGTATCGGGCCGTGGGCGCAAAGGTGCTGGCGGACGGCGGATCTCTGGATGACGAGGCTGCGGCCACGCAGGCGGCGCGAGGGCTGGATGCGGCGGGCCTGTCGGACGATCCGCGCCTGACGACGGGCGAGGCGGGCGAGGCCGCCAGCCGTGTCGCCAGCTTCGCCGGCGTGCGGGCGGCTCTGCTGGAACTGCAGCAGGCGTTCGCGGCCCAGGCGGGCGGCGCGGTTCTCGACGGACGCGACATCGGCACGGTGATTGCGCCGAACGCTCAGGCCAAATTGTTTGTCACCGCGACGCCCGAAGTGCGGGCCACGCGCCGCTGGAAGCAGCTGACGGCGCGCGGATCGGACATCGCCTTCGACGCCATGCTGGCCGACATTCAGCGCCGCGACGAGCGCGACGCCGGGCGCGGGGCGGCCCCGATGGTCCAGGCCGACGACGCGGTCTTGCTGGATACGACCGATCTGGGTATAGAGGCCGCCTTCGATGCGGCCCGCCGTATCGTCGAGGCGGCGCGCGCGAAACACGGTCTCTGACCTATCTCGCAAATCCAACGCTCCCACCCTCGGCCTCCGCGGGCGTTTTGATCGTTCTGAACGGTCTCGCATCCCGACGACCTGATTCCATCTTTTCCCATCGCCCCGCGCGCCGCCTTTCGCTGCGTCAGGGGTCCACCTCGCGCGAGATCGTCCCTCGGTCACGCGCCACAGCCCCACTGGAAACACCAGAGCTTCATGTCTGATACTCTCAACCCCACGCGCGACGACTTCTCGGCGCTGCTCGACGAACAACTGTCGGGTCGCGACTTCGGCGAAGGCCAGGTCGTCCACGGCCGCGTCGTCGGCATCGAAAAAGACATCGTCATCATCGACGTTGGTCTGAAGACCGAAGGCCGCATCGCCATGCGCGAATTCGGCCAAGGCGACGACGGCGCCCTGCCCAAGGTCGGCGACAACGTCGAGGTTTATCTGGAGCGCGTCGAGAACGCCTTGGGCGAAGCCGTCATCAGCCGCGACAAGGCCCGTCGCGAAGAAGCCTGGACCCGTCTGGAAGTCGTGTTCGCCGAAGGCCAGCCGGTCAACGGCGCCATCGTCGGTCGCGTCAAGGGCGGCTTCACCGTCGACCTGGGCGGCGCCTCGGCCTTCCTGCCCGGTTCGCAAGTCGACATCCGTCCGGTCCGCGACGTCGGCCCGCTGATGGGCAAGGAACAGCCCTTCGCCATCCTGAAGATGGACCGTCCGCGCGGCAACATCGTCGTGTCGCGTCGCGCCATCCTGGAAGAAGCCCGCGCCGAACAGCGCACGGAACTGGTCGGTCAGCTGGCCGAGGGTGAAGTCCGCGAAGGCGTCGTCAAGAACATCACCGACTACGGCGCGTTCGTCGACCTGGGCGGCATCGACGGCCTGCTGCACGTCACCGACATGTCGTGGAAGCGCGTTTCGCACCCGAGCCAGGTTCTGGCCGTCGGCGACACCGTCAAGGTCCAGATCGTCAAGATCAACCCGGACACCCAGCGTATCTCGCTGGGCATGAAGCAACTGCAGTCGGACCCCTGGGACGGCGTGGAAGCCAAGTATCCGGTCGGCGCCAAGTATACGGGCCGCATCACCAACATCACCGACTACGGCGCCTTCGTGGAGCTGGAAGCCGGTGTCGAGGGCCTGGTGCACGTCTCGGAAATGTCCTGGACCAAAAAGAACGTCCACCCCGGCAAGATCGTCTCGACCTCGCAGGAAGTCGACGTCGTGGTTCTGGATGTCGACGCCTCCAAGCGCCGCATCTCGCTGGGCCTGAAGCAGGCTCAGGACAATCCGTGGGACGCCTTCGTCGCCAACAACCCGATCGGTTCGACCGTCGAGGGCGAAGTCAAGAACGCCACCGAGTTCGGCCTGTTCATCGGCCTGGACAACGACATCGACGGCATGGTCCACCTGTCCGACCTCGACTGGTCGGTGTCGGGTGAAGAAGCCATCCAGCGCTACCGCAAGGGCGAGATGGTCAAGGCCAAGGTCCTGGACGTCGACGTCGAGAAGGAACGCGTCTCGCTGGGCATCAAGCAGCTGGGCGGCGATCCGATCGGCGAGGGCGACACCTATCGTCGCGGCCAGCAGATCACCGTCACCGTGACGGCGATCGAGTCGGGCGGCATCGAGGTCAAGTTCGGTGAAGACGACGCGCCGGTCACGGCCTTCGTTCGCAAGTCGGACCTGTCGCGCGACCGCAACGAGCAACGTCCGGAACGCTTCGCCGTCGGCGACCGCGTCGACGCCATGATCACCGCCGTGGACAAGGCCTCGCGCCGCGTCTCGGTGTCGATCAAGGCGCTGGAAATGAAGGACGAGCAGGAAGCCATCGAACAGTTCGGATCGTCCGATTCGGGCGCTTCGCTGGGCGACATCCTGGGCGCCGCGCTGAAGAACGCCGGCACCAAGGACTAAGCGCTCACCCAAAGAGCGTCAGGCGCTTCGCTCAAGCAGCGGAGCGCCGCGCGCTCTGCGATAGCGACGAAGAATGAGGGCGGCGGGAGCAATCCCGTCGCCCTTTTCTCTGTCTGGCGCACCGCTGTGTGCACTTCCGGACATATTTCTTGCGAATGGCGCGCATCATTGTCGGATAAGGGCTTTTTCGAGAGCCTATCGAAGGTTAGGGTGTCCCTCTGGATCGACGGCAGGCGAGACGGCCTGTCTAAACGAGCTGGCGGGGGCGCAGATGATCAAGTCCGAACTGATCGAGAAGCTTGCAGCGGAAAACACCCACCTGACTCACGCCGAGGTCGAGCGGCTGGTCAATGTGATCCTCAACACCATGACCTCGGCCCTGTCCGAAGGCGGCCGAGTCGAGCTGCGCGGTTTTGGCGCCCTGTCGGTGCGGTCGCGCCCGGCGCGGGCGGGCCGCAATCCGCGTACCGGCGAAACAGTCGAGGTGCCCGCCAAGGCCGTTCCCTTCTTCAAGAGCGGCAAGGAACTGCGCGAGCGGCTGAACGCCTCGGGCGACGCCTGATCTCACTTTCTCAAGGAAATCTCATGAGCCTGCTGTCGGAGTTTCGCGAGTTCGCGGTCAAGGGCAACGTCGTGGACCTGGCGGTCGGCGTGATCATCGGCGCGGCCTTCAACGGCATCGTCAAAAGCTTGGTCGATCAGGTGGTGATGCCGCCCATCGGCCTGCTGACCGGCGGCATCGACTTCTCGGAACTGGAATGGGTGCTCAGGGCCGAAAACCCGGCGACGGAAGCGATCGAGAAGGTGTCGATCCAGTATGGCGCCTTCCTGAACACGGTGGTCCAGTTCCTGATCGTCGCCTGGGTCGTCTTCCTTGTGGTCAAGGGCATCAACGCCCTGCGACGTCAGGAAGCCGCCAAGCCCGATCCGGCGCCGGCCGCGCCGACGGCGACCGAAGCTCTGCTGGCCGAGATCCGCGACGAGCTGAAGGCCCGCCCCAAGGCCTGATCAGGCCTTGGATGCGCGCCCGCCCAAGGTCGGGCGCGTGATCGCGGCAACAGCCAAGGTTTTGGGCATCGGCGGCGTGCGCGAACAGATGCCATAGTCGCCGTCGAACGGCGTCGGCGCCCAGGCGGCCGCCAGTGCGGGATCGTCGATGATGGCGTGGCAATGTCCCCAGCCGCCTTCGCGCCGCGCCGTCTTCGCCAGATCGCCCAACTGCGCCAACAGACGCGGCGTCACCATCTGCAGCCGCACCTTGGCGGCGCCCAGCGCACGGGCGTTGTCGATCAAGGCCTGGGTCAGAAGCGGGATCGCATCGGGCGCCGTCTCCAGCGCGATCAGATCGACAATATCCAGATAGGGCGGCTCGATCAGGCTGGTCTTGGTCATCTGCGCCATCGCCATCCCGACGATGCGGTTGTCGCTTACGCAGGCCAGCATGACCGGCGGCAGGGTCAGGTCGGGGTCCGCCAACCGCCAGCGCAGGATTTCCGGACTGCGGTCCGCCAGCAGGCGATCTTCCTGCGACAGCCGGCGCCAGAAGTCCGCATAGGGCGAGGCGTCCGACAGATCGCGCAGCATGATCACCCCAGCCGGCAGCGCCAGCGGCGTCTGGCGAAACACGCGCCCGTTCATCAGCCGCTCGCCCAGACGCGCGGCGGTCTCGGCGGAGGTGCGGCCCAGCAGCAGGCGCAGACCTCGACCCTGAGCGCAGGCCAGACGATCGGTGATCCATGACAGCTTCAGGCCGTGGGTTTGCGCCGGCCAGGGCTTCATGTCGAACAGGCCGTACAGCGGCGCCGAGCGCGCATTGGCGTTGAAGGTGTAGCGAGCGAACAGGCCGGGCTGTTTCAAAAAGGTGCGGATCAGCGGCCGGCTGGCGCCCTTCTGGCAGGGCGGCACAATGATCGAAAAGCCAGTGGCGCCGAAGTGGTCCTGGGCGCCCTGGCGAAACCGCTGGATGAAGTTGCCCAGCATGGCGACGGCGTTGTCATCCGAGTCGGCGACCACCCATCCGGCGGGCGCGCCCAGCGCCAACCGCGCCGGATTGGCTTCGAGCCAGCGCCAACCGGCCGGCGACCGCTCGGGCCAGCCGACCTGACGATGCAGCCGGTTCAGCGCCTCATGGTCGAGAGCGGCGATCGGTCTGACAGACATCTGGCGCGCCTTCCCATTATGAAACCGTGTGCGTTTCCGACAAACGCCGTAGCAGGATGTGCGCCACAGACATCACCCAAGGTTGTTTTTCGCCTTTCTCGCGCGTCGCCCGGCTCCCCCCCGCGACAGCCTTAACACTTGTTCGGATTCGCCCGCTGTGCTGGGTATGCGCCTTTCGCGCGCCCGATAAGCGGCGCGGCAGTTGGGAGTGAGCCGTTGACAGCGACGGATGGGGGGGCGCTCGCGCCTCGCAAGACTTTCTTGGGACACCCTCGGGGGCTGGTGATCCTGTTCTTCACCGAGATGTGGGAGCGGTTTTCCTACTACGGCATGCGCGCCCTGCTGGTGCTGTATCTGACGCAGCATTTCCTGTTCGGACCGGCCGAGGCTCAAGGCATCTACGCCGCCTACGCCGCGCTGGTGTATCTGATGCCGGTCGTCGGCGGGATGATCGCCGACCGTTATCTGGGCTCGCGCAAGGCGGTCATCATTGGCGCCGTGCTTTTGGTTCTGGGTCACTTCACCATGGCCTTCGAGGGCACGGGCGGACGTGAAAGCCTGACCATCGGCGACACCACCTATCAAATCCAGGTCGAAGGTCGCGACCAGAACCGCAAGATGTTTGCGGTGAACGGCGATGAGCGTGTGCAGATCGCGATTTCTCCCGAGGGCGTCTCCACCGTCGGTGCCGAACCGTCTGCCGCGAACGCCGCCGACGCCGCCGCTGCAGCCGTGGGCACGGGTATGGGCACGCCCCCGACCGGCGCCTTGGATCCCGCGACACAGGCTGCGCCGCAAGCCGCCGCCGCCGCCGGCTTCCCTGCCTTCACCGCGACCGGCGGCTACACGCTGGAAACCGAGCGCGATCTGAAAGTCGGCGAACCCGTCCTCTTCCTCGCTTTGGCCCTCATCATCGTGGGCGTCGGCTTCCTGAAGGCCAACATCTCGACCGTCGTCGGCGCTCTTTACGACGAGAATGATCCCCGTCGCGACGGCGGATTCACGATCTTCTACGTCGGCATCAACCTCGGATCGTTCCTGGCAACGGCCGCCTGCTCCTATCTGGGCTTCAACTACGGCTGGGCTTACGGCTTCGGCCTTGCCGGCATCGGCATGCTGTTGGGCCTGCTCACCTTCGTTCTGGGTCAGTCCTGGCTCGAAGGACGCGGCGGACCGCCGGTTCCGCTCCAGGGGCGTTCGATTCTGGGTGTGCCGCTGGTGCCCTTCTTCTGGATCGCCGGCCTGATCGCCGTCATCCCGACCTGGATGCTGATGCAGCGCCACGAGATCATCGAGACGGCGCTTCCGTGGATCGCCGGCGTTATTTTCGCCGCCGTTGTCGGCTTCACCGTGTTCCGTCTGAAGGGTTCCGAAAGGACCCGGATGCTGGTCGCCCAGGTGCTGATCTTCTTCTCGGTGCTGTTCTGGGCCCTGTTTGAACAGGCCGGCTCCTCGTTGACGTTGTTCGCGGACCAATCGACCCAGATGCCGAGCTGGTTCAACGCTGGCTACACCCAGATGTTCAACCCGGGTATCATCGTCATCGGCGGCCCGATCATGGCCGCACTGTGGGTCTGGCTGGCCAAGCGCAAGCTCGAGCCGTCCACGCCGGTCAAGTTCTCGTTCGGTCTCGTCTTCGTCGGCTTCGGCTTCCTGGTCCTGACCTGGGCGGCGGCAAGTCAGGCGAATGACGCCTTCCGCGTGCCGTTGCTGTTCCTGTTCCTGACCTACTTCTTCCACACGATCGGCGAGCTGTGCCTATCGCCGGTCGGCCTTTCGATGATCACCAAACTGTCGGTGGCGCGCGTGGTCGGCATGATGATGGGCGTCTGGTTCCTGTCCAGCTCGGTGGCCCACATCGTCGCCGGCCTGATCGCCAAGGCGACGGCGACGGACACGGTGGCTGGCGTCGTCACCAGCCCGGCCCTGGCGCTGGAGACCTATGGCTCCATCTTCGGCACCATCGGTTGGACAGGCGTGGGCGTCGGCATCTTCCTGCTGTTGATCTCGCCCCTGCTTAAAAAAGGCATGGCCGGCATCCATTGATCGACGCCTGATCAAGGAAAAGCCCCGGCGGAGCGATCCGCCGGGGCTTTTTGCTGCGTGAAGCGCGACCTTAGAAGGTCTTGCGGACCCGCAACGAGACGAAGGTGCGCGGGTCGATGGAGCGCTCCTCGACGAAAGCGACCGTGCGCGGGTTGCGCGTGGCGTAGACCGTGCGCTGCTGGGTGAAGTCATCCCACAGGTTCAGCTGGGCGCGCAGCGACAGGGTCGGGCTGGGCTTATATTCGACGAAGGCCTCCAGATAGTCCGCGCCGCGCCAAGCGAAGGTCTGGTCCGGATCGTAGGTCGCCTGGCCCAGACGCGGCAGCCAGTTGATCCCCCACTGGGTCTTCCACGAAGTGATGTCCTGCTGGAAGCCGACATTGGCCTGGCTGGGGCGCACGCCCGAGATGCGGCGGTCCTCGCCCGTGGTCGGGTCGGTGACACTGGTCTTGTTCCAGTCGTTTTGGAAGGTGAAGCGGGCGCCCGAAATCCCGACCTTGTCCAGCGGCACCACCACGTTCAGCGACAGCTGATCCAGCGTTCCGTCGCCGATGTTGCCGGTCGCCGACAGGCCGCCGGGCAGGGGCAGCCGGTCGATCACGTCGATGATGCGGTCGTGGCGATAGCCGATCGAGACCACGCCCTCGCCCCAAAAGCGGCGCTCATAGGACAGCTCGGAAATCCAGCGCTGTTCCGGCTCCAGATCGACGTTGCCGCCGAACACCGTGCCGTCGCTCAGTTCAGCCGAGGCGGCGAAGTCGCCGAAGTCCAGCTGACCCAGTTCCCGTTCGAAGCGGAAACGCAGTTGGTTGTTCGCCATCGGCGTCCAGGTCGCCAGCAGGCGCGGCTTGGCGAAGAAGAAGCTCTTTTCCTGGTCCGCATCGCCCGACTGGCTGATGGTGGAGGCTTCCAGGCGCACGCCGCCTTCCAGCGTCAGTTTCGGATTGATCCGCCAGGTCGCCTTGCTGAAGGCTTCACCGCGCGTCTCCTCGACCTTGACCGAGGCGCTGGGCAGGGGCACGCCGACGCCGCCGATGGTGAAGGCCTGGTTCACGTCCAGCATATTGTAGGCGATCTCGGCGCCGGCCTCGATCGTCAGGGCCGGGGAGCGTTCGTGACGCAACAGGGCGCGCAGGATGGATTCCGACGAGTCGCCATTGGATTTGAACAGCTGCTCCGGCGCCGCCGTGCCGTTCAGGGTCTCGTTGCTGCCCGACACGCTGTCGAAGCTTGAGAACTCGTGGATCAGACGCGTCTCCACGGTCCAGCGCGGGTTCAGGGTGCGGGTCCAGGTCAGGCCCAGCTCGCCGGAATCGCCGTCTTCGGCATAGTCGCTGCGCCGCAGCGACGTGGGCGACGAAAGCTCGGTCCAATTCTGATAGTCGTTCAGACCATAGCGGGCGGTGCCTTCCAGCTTTCCGCCGAACACGGGGCCGGTGTAGTTGCCGCGAATGCTCTGACCGCCGCCCCATCCGTCGTTTTCAAAACGCTCGTCGCGGATGACGTCGCCGGCGGCGTTGCGACGGATCGACCGGCCGACGCCGTTGGAATCGCTGGATCCCATGCCGTCCGACAGGGTCACGCCCCAGCTGCGATCGCCCTTGTTCTGCGTGAACTGATAGGAGCCGCCATAGATGTCATGGCCGCCTTCGAACAGCATGGCGTTCCAGGTCAGGATCGACTGGCGGCTGTCGGTCGTCTTCAGGATGACGTTCACGACGACGGAATAGCCCTGCATGTCGATGCCCGGCCTGCCGCCCCGGATCAGTTCGATACGCTCGACCTGATTGGCCAGGGTCCGGCCCAGGACGTTCGAACCCGAGTCGTTCTTTGAGGCGGGGCGGTTGTTGTTGATCAGCACATTGCCGACCGCCCCTTCGAAACCGCGCGCGCCCGATCCGTTGTCGATGGAGAAGCCGGGGACGCGGTTGACCATGTCGAGCGCCGTATTGGGGCGCTGGGCGGCGAAGAAGTCCGGCGTGAAGACCAGCACGCCGCGCTGGCTGGCGTCGGCCAGGGGCGCCTGGTTGGTCGGGCCGGTCGGCACCGGGGCCTCGGCGACTTGGGGCTTGTCTGCGTTGGAGGCGTCGGCGGCGAATGCGGCGCCGGCGGTGAAAAGCAGGGCGGTGCTGGCCAGCAGCAGGGTCTTTGTCATTGGTCTTCCCCTCGGGTGTTGGCGAGAGGTGTGCCGATCCGGCGCGTTCATCTCCAGTTACAAGGCCGCAAGGTGGATTAAATCGACGACATCATTACAGCGATTTCATTACAACAATGACAGTAATGATGTTTACAGCGATGTAATGATCAGACGTTCATCTTCTCTATTGCTTTTACTTGCCGCGATGACGCTGACGACCGCGCCTGCCGTCGCGCAGGACGCGCCCTCGGACGCCGTCGAGGATATCGTCGTCACCGCCCGCCGGATCGAGGCGCCGATGTGGGAGGTGCGGCGCGGCGACAGCGTGCTGATTCTGGTCGGATCGATCGACGGTTTGCCCAGAAAGATGGAGTGGCGCACCGACGCGCTCGTCTCTGCGGTTGATCGTGCCGACCGCGTTCTGTTTCCCGTCGAGGGGCGGGCGTCGCTGGCCGACGTGGGCCGGCTGATCTGGCGGTTTCGGACACTGACCCGTTTGCCGAACGGGCGCACCAGCGCCGACTATCTGTCCCCGGACCTTGAGGCCCGCGTCGAGCGCCTGACAGGCGAAGGCCCGACCCGCGACAGCATGCTGATCCTGTCGGGCGATCTGATGGAACTAGGCGGCTACAGCAGCGGCGGGCGTCCGGTGTCCGGCCTGGTTCGTCAGGCGACGCGCGCCAATCGCACGCCGGCTGAACCCGTCGGCATCTTCAGGGGTGACGAACTGATCGAAAAGGTTCTGACGACGCCGCCGGAACGCTATCTCGACTGTATCGACGCTGCGGCGACGGCGGCGGAGGCCGGGGTCGAGGCGGGCGCGCAACGTGCGGAGAACTGGCGTCTTCGCCGGATCCCGGCGGTGTTGGACTCGCCCCTGGAAAAGGCGGCGACGGCCTGTTCCTACTGGTCGGTGATGGCCCAGGCGGACGATCTGCGTCGGATATGGAACACGGCGGTGGACAAGGCGCTGGAAGAGGACGGAGTCACCGTCGCCATCGCGCCCTTGCGGCTATTGGCCGAGCCGAACGGCGTATTGGATCGGCTGGAGGCGGAGGGGCTGGAACCGATTGGTCCCGAATGGCGCCCCTCCGCCCCCGCTCAATCGGCGCGCTAGAGCTTACTTGCGTTCCGGAACGGCGTCGCGGGCGGCTTCGCCGATGTTGTCGGCGGCGTTGCCGACGCTCTCGGCGGCGCCGGCGATGGCGTTGTCCTTCACCGCGTCGCTGCGGTTCATGTTCATCAGGAAGTAGCCGATCACCAGCACGGCCAGCAGGCCGACGATCAGGGCGACGATGGCGCCCATGCCGCTGCCGCGACGCTCGACGACGGTGGTGGGCACCGCGCTGGTTTCAGTGATGCGTTCGACCCGGCCGTCGGGATGTTGGACTTCGCGTTCGGTAGGCATGGTGTTTCCTCTCCAGTGTGGCGGGGAAACACCCTTTGCAGCGATACGGTTCCGCTCGCTCAGACGGCGGTGCCGCCGACCGTCAGGCCGCCGATCTTGAGGCTGGGTTGGCCGATGCCGACCGGCACGCCCTGTCCGGCCTTGCCGCAGACGCCGACGCCCGGATCGAAGGCGAAGTCGTCGCCGACCATCTGGATCCTAGTCAGGGCCGTGGCCCCGTCGCCGATCAGGGTCGCGCCGCGGACGGGTGCGGTGATCACCCCGTCCTCGATCAGATAGGCCTCGTTGCACTGGAACACGAACTTGCCGTTGGTGATGTCCACCTGGCCGCCCGAGAAGTTGGCGGCGTAGAGGCCGCGCTTCGTATTGGCGATCATGTCGGCCTTGGAGTCCCGGCCAGCCTCCATGAAGGTGTTGGTCATGCGCGGCATGGGCATATGGGCGAAGGACTGGCGCCGGCCGTTGCCGGTTGCGGCGACGCCCAGCTGACGCGCCGACAGCCGGTCGTGCATCAACCCGACCATGATCCCGTCCTCGATCAGCACGGTGCGCGAGGTGGGCGTGCCCTCGTCATCGACCGACAGGGAGCCGCGCCGTCCGGCGATCGAGCCGTCATCGACCACGGTGACGCCGGGGGCGGCGACCCGCTGGCCCATCATGCCGTTGAAGACCGACGAGCCCTTACGGTGGAAGTCGCCCTCGAAGCCGTGTCCGATGGCCTCGTGCAGGAGCACGCCGGGCCAGCCGGCGCCCAGGACCACGTCCATCTCGCCCGCCGGGCAATCGACGGCGTCCAGATTGACCAGAGCCTGACGCAAGGCCTCGTCCACCTTGGCCTGCCAGCGTTCGGGCGCGACCCAGGCCTCGAAGCCGGCCCGACCGCCGGCGCCGGACGACGCGCTCTCGCGCTTGCCGTTCTGCTCGACGGTGACCGAGACGTTCAGACGGACGAGGGGGCGAACATCGCGCACCGCCCGCTCGTCGGCGCGCAGGATCTCGATGGCGCGACGTTCGCCGATCAGAGAGGCGGACACCTGAACCACGCGCGGATCGCGGGCGCGCGCCCAGGCGTCGATCTCGGCCAGCAGGGCGATCTTGTCGGAGAAGGCGGGCGAGGCGAGCGGATCGACCTCGCCATACAGTTTCTGATTGGTGGCGCGCGGCCCTTCGGCGACCCGCGCCTCATGCCCTTGTTTGGCCAGGGCGGCGCTGTCGGCGGCGCGACGCAGGGCGTCGGCCGAGATTTCGTTGGCGTGGGCGTAACCGGCCGTCTCGCCCGCGACGACCCGCAGGCCGAAGCCCTCGGTGGCGTCATAGGCGGCGGACTTCAGCCGGCCGTCGTCGAACACCAGGCTCTCGCTCGCGGACCGCTCCAGGAACAGTTCGCCGTCGTCGGCGCCGGCCAGGGCCGTTTTCAGGATCGACAGGGCTTCATCGGTGTCGACGCCGGCGGCGTCGAGGATGGGCGGCGGGGAGGCGTGAACGGTCATGGCCTGTAGGTAGGGGCTGAAGGCCGTTTCGTCACCTGCCCCGGCGCGCGAAACCGCCGATCAGTCCAGCGGCTGGGGCCGCGTCACCACCGGGCCATCGGGATCGCTGCTCGACGGGCGTGCCGCGGTCGGGGCGGGCGTCGGCGCCGTCGGGACGATCACCAGCGGCTCCGTCGTGACGGTCGGAGCCGGCGTGGACGGCGCTGGAGTGGTGGTCGTGGGCGCACGCGTCGTCGGTTGCGTCGTTGCGGCCGGCGTCTGGTTCTGGGCCGGGGTCTGCGTGCGGGGCGTGGCCGTCGTCGCGCGCGGCGTCGTCGTTGCCGGCGTAGAAGCGGCGGGGGCGGGCGGCGTCGTTGTGGTCGTCGCGGCGGGCGCGGGCTGTTCGGTCGCGACGACAGGGGCGGCTTCGGCGGGGATCGTATCGGCCGGCGGGGCCGTCAGAGGCGCATCGGCGGCGACGGCGGGCTTGGACGCCGCCGGGGTCGAGCCGGGACGCATCGCGAACCACAGGCCCCCTCCGGCGATCAACAGGGCGACCATCCCGACCCCAACATAGAGCGGCAGGCGCGAGGTCTTGGCGGGCGCACGGGCGAAGCTAGGCGTGATCGGCGCAGCCGCCAGCGCGATGGCGGGTCTGGCCGCAACCGTTGGGGCGGCGGCGACGGGTTCGGCCGCGACCGGCTTCGGCGCAGGGGCGGGCGTCGTCTCGGGCGCGGGTAGGGGCCGCACGGTCAGATCGGGTTGAGCGGCCGGCGCCGGCTGCGGCCTGGGCTGCGGCGGCATCGAAGCCTGGGGCTGCGGCTGGGCCTGGGCCGGGCGCGCCGTCGGGATCAGCGAACCGCCCAGGATGCTTGCCCCCTGCGGACGGGGCGCGGGACGCGGCGCCGGATTGGCGGGCGTCGTCTGACCCTTGGCCGGCGCGACGCCGGAGGCCAGGCTCTGGGTGTGGATCGAGGCCTGCTGTTGTTGCGGCGTGGGCTTGCGCGGCGGCGGATTGGGAATGCGGTCCAGCGGATTGGGCGCGACCGGCACCGGCCCGACGTGGAAGGTCGTCGCGGGCATGCGCCCCCAGGTCACCGGCTTGCGGGCGAAGGGCTGGGGCGGGGTCTTCTGGTCGTCGGACATGGTCTTCTCAATCGCTGGCGATCTGGCCCGTTTCGTGACGGATCAGTTCTTGAGCCGGTAGCCGGTCTTGAACATCCACATGACGATGCCCAGGCAGACGGCGAAGAAGGCCAGGGTGGCGGCGACGCTGACGCCGATGGCCACATCGCCCTGGCCATAGAAGGCCCAGCGGAAGCCCGAGATCAGATAGACCACAGGATTGAACAGGGTCACCGTGCGCCAGCCGTCCGGCAGCATGTCGATGGAATAGAAGGCGCCGCCCAGGAAGGTCAGGGGCGTCACGACCAGCATCGGGATCATCTGAAGCTGCTCGAACCCATTAGCCCAGACCCCGATGATGAAACCGAACAGGCTGAAGGTCACCGAAATCAGGATCAAGAAGGCCATCATCCAGACCGGATGCAAGATCTGCAGCGGCACGAAGAAGGCCGCCGTCGCCAGGATGATCAGCCCCAGCACCGCCGACTTGGTCGCCGCTGCACCGACATAGGCCAGCACGATCTCCAGCGACGACACCGGCGCCGACAGGATTTCGTAGATCGTCCCCGTGAACTTGGGGAAGTAGATGCCGAACGAGGCGTTGAAGATCGACTGTGTGAACAGGCTGAGCATGATCAGGCCCGGCACGATGAAGGCGCCGTAGGGTACGCCGTCCACCTGTTGCATCCGGCTGCCGATCGCGCCGCCGAAGACGACGAAATACAGGGCCGTGGTGATCACCGGCGTGACCACGCTCTGCCACAGGGTGCGCAGCGCACGCGCCATCTCGAAGCGATAGATGGCCCATACCCCGCGAGGATTGGCGCCGTATCCGTTGAAGGTCATGCCGCGGCTCCGTTCTGGTGGACCAGGCTGACGAAGATGTCTTCCAGCGAGCTCTGGCGGGTGTTCAAGTCCTTGAAGCCGATGTTCAGCGCCTCAAGCCGGCGGATCAGCGAGGGCACGCCCGTATCGTCGGCGTTGGCGTCGAAACTGTACTCCAGCTCGCCCCCCTCGTTCTTCAGCGTCAGGTCCCAGTCGGACAGGTCGGCGGGCAGGGCGCCCAACGGCTCGATCAGGTTCAGCGTCAGGGTCTTCTTGCCCAGCTTCTTCATCAGGGCCGACTTCTCCTCGACTAGGATCAGCTCGCCCTTCAGGATCACGCCCACCCGGTCGGCCATTTCCTCGGCCTCCTCGATGTAATGGGTCGTCAGGATGATGGTCACGCCGCGCTCGCGCAGCTTTCTGACCATCGCCCACATGTCGCGGCGCAGCTCGACATCGACCCCGGCGGTCGGCTCGTCCAGGAACAGGATGTCCGGTTCGTGGCTCAGGGCCTTGGCGATCATCACCCGCCGCTTCATCCCGCCCGACAGGGTCATGATCTTGGCGTCGCGCTTGTCCCAAAGCGACAGGTCCTTCAGCACGCCTTCGATGAACGCGGGGTTTGGCGCCTTGCCGAACAGGCCCCGACTGAAGGTGACGGTGGCCAGCACGGTCTCGAAGGCGTCAGTGGTCAGCTCCTGCGGCACCAGACCGATCTTGGTGCGGGCGGCGCGGAAATCGGACTGGATGTCATGGCCGTCGGCGACCACGGTTCCGGTCGTCGGCGTGACGATGCCGCAGACGATGGAGATCAGTGTGGTCTTGCCCGCGCCGTTCGGACCCAGCAGGGCGAAAATCTCGCCCTTGTCGATCGTCAGGTCGATGCGCTTCAGCGCCTGATGCCCCGACTTGTAGGTCTTGGTCAGGCCGTCGATCTCGATTACGGGCATGGGCTTTCCTTTCCGGCGCGCACGGCGGCGCGGGCCGGGTGTGGCGGCAATATGGCGTGCCTGACGCCTGACTCAAGTGGCGGGCGGCGCTCAATGGACGCCAAGTCGTTGTTAACCCGATTGTCGCACGGTGCCGGCCTGAGTTGAGTTTTGGCAGGAGCTTTCGTGCCGTCCCTGTCCGCCGCCCACCACGCCGCTCTGACGGCGATCGTCGAGGCCTGCCCCGACGCATCGCTGGGGATGCTGGGGGCGGCCGTGGCGGCGCTGAAGGGCGACAAGGCGGCCGAACTGGCGAACATCGTCGCCGCCGAGGCGCGCGATCGCGCCCGTCGCGGCACGGCCTTCGCTCCCCTGCTGCCGCTCTTTCAGCCGCGCGCCGACGGCGTGCCGGCCCTGGTCTTTCCGCCTCTGGTCCTGAAACGGGTCTGGCGCGAGGCGGTCAAGGGCGAGGAGGATTTCCTGCCGCTGCTGGACGGGGCCGTGGCCGTGGACGGCGAATGGACCCTGGCCGCCGATCGGCTGTGCGCCAAGGCGGCCGCCGTGCTGCGCGACCGGCCGCGCGACGTCTGGCCGGAGTTTCAGCGCCCCGCCGACGACCAGCCCCCATCCACTCCGGTGGAACTGGCCGGCTGTTTCGACCTGACGCCTCTGGCCCGCAGCGCCCTGCCGCGCCTGCCCGTCTGGCTGGAACGCCCCGACGACAACCAACTGGCGGGGCTCAGGCTGCTGATCCAGGACTGTCTGGCGATGTCGCCGGACGGAGGGCGGCGCATGATCGACATCCTGTTCGCCCATGTGGCCGACGCCGAGCGGATGCTGCGGGTCGTGACGCGGACCAGCCGCCTGGCCGACCGTGAAATCACCCTCAGCCATTCCGATATGGGCGTCTTCGTCGAGCGGCTGCTGACCTCCGTTCAGGCGCGGGTGCAGAAAATCGCCGTCGTGGTCCGATCGTCGCTGGGCGAGACCGCGATGCTGGGCGTGGTGGACGACGTCAACTGGTGCGCGGGCGTGCTGGCCGAGATGGACCTCAGTTTGCAGGTGCGGCCCGATTCAAGCTGGGGCAAGACGGCGCGGATGGCGCGGGTCCAGGTGTCGGGCCAGCTTTCGGGTCTGATGAAGTCCGCTTCCAGCGCCGTCCACGCCGCCCTGCCGATGAAGCGTCAGGTCATCACCGGCCGCATGACGCGTATGTCGCCCTGGCTGGAGGCGCCGGCCGAGGGCGAACCGATCGAGGCGGCGGCGGCCTTGCTGGCGGCAGTGGCGGCCCTGCGCGGCGCCGCCGTCACCTTCGGCTGTGAAGCCGATCGCTCGGGTTGAAGGCCGACCTGACCGACTACCTCTCCACCTGGTCCGACGAGGCGCTGAACAGTCTGTCGGATGGCGAGGCCGAAAATCCCGACCATGTGCTGCGTCTGATCGGGGTCGCGGCGCGGTTCCTGACCGTGATCGAGGCGCTGGAGGCGGCGCGCGCGGTCAGGCGACGCGCGGCCTCGGCGGAACTGGCGCGGCTGGGCTGAAACGACGCCTCGCCCGACGTTCGCGGATGGGTTAGACGGCGAGGATGATCGTCTTCTGGACAATGACGGGACTGGCGGCGGCCCTGGCCGCCCTGCTGGTGCTGACCGGCGCGCGACGCGGCGCGGATCCGGCGGCCGGCGCCGAAACCCAGGCCGGCTCGCGCGAGATCGAGGAACTGGATCGGCTGAAGGCGCGCGGCCTGCTGGACGAGGCGGCCTACGCGAGCGCGCGCGCCGAGGCGGGGCGGCGGCTTCTGGCCGTTTCGGCGGCCACGACCCCGGTGGCCGGCGCCCGCGATCGGTTCTGGGTGCTGGGCGGAATCGGCGTGACCGTCGCGGCCGCCCTGGGCCTGTATGTGTTCACCGGCTCGCCCGGCCTGCCGGATCAGGCCTATGAGCGGCGCGTCGACGATTGGGCGGCCAATCTGGATCGGCTGGAGCCGGCGCAACTGGCGGCGGTGACCGCGCGGGTCGTTCAGGAGCGGCCCAAGGATCGGCAGGCGCTGGCCATGCTGGGCGCGGCCCGGTTCGCCGCCGGCGATCCGCTGGGCGCCGCCTCCGCCTTTCGCCGTCTGATCGCCCTGGACCCCCGTGACGCCCAGGCCTGGGCGCGGCTGGGCGAAAGCCTTGTCGTCGCCAATGACAACCAGATCGGCGGCGACGCCGAGGCCGCCTTCCGTGAGGCCTTGAAACTGGACCCCGACCAGCTCGGCGCGCGCTTCTTCCTGGGTGAGGCCGCCCTGCGGCGGGGCGACGCCGCCGGGGCGCGCACCCTGTGGACGCCCCTGATCGCCGCGCTCGACCCGGCCGATCCGCGTCGTCTGGATCTGGAACGCCGACTGCCGAAGGGCGGCGCGCAATGACGCGTTGGTCCTGCGCGACGACGGCGGTATATGCCGCCCGTCCGTCCCTGGAATCCGGAATGTCCATCGCATGAGCTGGCTGCCCAAATCGCCGAAGGCGCGTCGCCGCCTGTGGGTCGTCGCCGCCGTGGCGCCGATCCTGGCGCTGGCGGTCGGCCTGTCGCTGTGGGCGATGCAGGACAGCGTGACCTTCTTCTATTCGCCGTCCGAGGCCACCGCCGACAAGGCGCCGGAGGGCCGCAACATCCGTCTGGGCGGCCTGGTCGAGGCCGGCAGCGTGCAAAAGACCGGCGACGGCGTGGTCGCCTTCGTCGTCACCGACAACGCCGCCACGACCCGTGTCGTCTATCACGGCGACCTGCCCGACCTGTTCCGCGAAGGGCAGGGGATCGTGGCGCAAGGGGCCTTCGGCGCCGATCGCACCTTCCACGCCAGCCAGGTCCTGGCCAAGCACGACGAGAACTATATGCCGCGCGAGGTCGCCGACCGTCTGAAGGAAAAGGGCGAGTGGCGGCCGGACGGCCCCGAAGCGCGCTCAAGCAGGCCGCAGGCCGATAGCGCTCCGACGCGCTTATGATCGCCGAGCTTGGGGCCTTCGCCCTGGCGCTGGCGCTGGCGCTGTCGATCTTGCAGACGGGCCTTTCGGCGGCCGGGCGCGCGCGGCGCAGCCCGGTCCTGGCCGGGGCCGCCCAGGACGCGGCTTTGGCGGCGGCGGCGGCGGTCGCGCTCAGTTTCGCAGCCCTGATCTACGCCTTCGTCGTCTCCGACTTCTCGGTCTCCAACGTCGCGGCCAACAGCCACACCGACAAGCCGATGCTCTACAAGGTCGCCGGCGCCTGGGGCAGCCACGAGGGGTCGCTTCTGCTCTGGTGTCTGGTGCTGACCGTCTTCGGCGGGGCGCTGGCGCGAGCGCGCGGCCTGCCGTTCGGGCTGAAGGCCTCGGCCGTGGCGGTGCAGGGTGCGCTGGGCTCGCTGTTCCTGGCCTTCGCCGTCTTCACCTCCAGCCCGTTCACCCGCCTGGACCCCGCGCCGTTCCAGGGCGCGTCGCTGAACCCCTTGTTGCAGGACCCGGCGTTGGCCGTGCATCCGCCGCTGCTTTACGCCGGCTATGTCGGGTTCTCGATCTGCTTCTCCCTGGCCGTCGCGGCCCTGATCGAGGGACGGGCGCAGACCGCCTTCTGGCCCGCCTGGGGACGCTGGGTCCGACCCTGGGCGCTGGCCAGCTGGGCCTTCCTGACCGTCGGCATCACCCTGGGCTCCTTCTGGGCCTATTATGAGCTGGGCTGGGGCGGCTGGTGGTTTTGGGACCCGGTCGAGAACGCCTCCTTCATGCCCTGGCTTGCGGGCGCGGCCCTTTTGCACAGCGCGGTTGTGACCGAGCGGCGCGGCGCGCTGGCCGGCTGGACCGTGTTCCTCGCTTTGCTGGCCTTCACCTTCTCCATGCTGGGCGCCTTTTTGGTGCGCTCGGGCGTGCTGACATCCGTCCACGCCTTCGCCGTCGATCCCCAGCGCGGGCTGATGCTGCTGGCCATTCTCGGGATCACGGCCGGCGCCGCCTTCGCCCTGTTCGCCTGGCGCGCGCCCCAGCTGAAGGGCGGCGGCCTGTTTGCGCCGGTCAGCCGCGAGGGGGCGCTGGTGCTGAACAATCTGTTCCTGACGGCGGCGGCCGCGACGGTGCTGCTGGGCACCCTCTATCCGCTGATCCTGGAAGCGGCGTCCGGCGCGACCATCTCGGTCGGTCCGCCCTATTTCGCCGCCACCTTCACCCCGCTGATGATGGTCGCCTTCCTGATCCTGCCGGCCGGTCCGCTGCTGGCCTGGAAGCGGGGCGACCTGCCCGGCGCGATGCAGCGCCTGGCGGTCGCGGGGGGTCTGGCGATCGTCGGCGCCCTGGCGGCCTACGCCCTGTGGGAGCCCAGGAAGGCCTTCGCCGCCGCCGGCATCGGCCTGGGCCTGTGGCTCATCCTGGGATCGCTGTCGGAAGTCGCCGAGCGCGCCCGCCTGTTCCGCGCCGCGATGGCCGAGACGCTGCGCCGACTGAAAGGGCTGCCGCTGGGCGCCTGGGGCATGACCCTGGCGCATCTGGGTCTGGGCGTCTTCATCCTTGGGGCGGTGGTCGAGACCGGTTTCAAGGCCGAGGCCGCCCGCGCCGTCTCTCTGGGCCAGAGCGTGTCCGCCGGCCCCTGGACCGTCACGCTTGACGACGTGCGCGTCGTCGAGGGGCCGAACTATCTGGCCGAGCAGGGCCGACTGACCGTGCGCGCCACGAACGATCAGGGCCGCGCCAGCACCGTGACCGCCGAGCGCCGCTTCTTCCCCGCCGGCGGTCAGACCACCACCGAAGTCGGGCTGGATTTCCGGGGCCTGGACGACGTCTATGTCGTGATCGGTGAACGCGCGGGCAGTCCCGAACAGCCGGCTTGGGTCGTGCGTCTTTATTGGAACCCCTGGGCGCGACTGATCTTCCTCGGGCCGATGATCATGGCCTTGGGCGGGGTGCTGTCGCTGCTGGATCGCCGGCTCCGGCTCGGGATCGGCGCGCGCCGGCGCAAGACCGCATGAGGCGCCTGGCGATCCTGCTGGCCGCGCCGGTCCTGGCGCTGATGCTGACGGCGGCCGAGCCGCCCGCCGCACCGGACCGCCCCTTGGCCGATGCGACCCAGGAGGCCCGGGCCCAGGCCCTGTTCAAGGATGTGCGCTGCGTCGTCTGCCAGCACGAGGCCATCGCCGACAGCCCGGCGGGCGTAGCCGGCGACATGCGCCGCCTGATCCGAGAGGAGATCGCGGCCGGCGCGTCGGATCAGGCCGTGCGCGACGATCTGGTGCGGCGCTTCGGCGACTATGTGCTGTTCACCCCGCCGGTTCGGGCGGGGACCTGGCTGCTGTGGTTCGGCCCGTTCGCCCTTGTGCTGCTGGCCGTCGCCGTTCTGGCCCTGCGCGCGCGCCGTCGTCCGGCCGAGGCCGTTCCCCTGACGCCCGAAGAAGAACGCCGGCTGGACGAAGTTCTACGAAATGAGAAGCTTCGCCGCGATCCTGACGCAACCTCGCCTCACGACGGGCGCTAGTCGAGATCAACGATCGGCGGTCGGGCTTGGCGCAAAGCCGGTTCGGCCTATATCAATCGCGAAACCGACGCCCGTCTGGCGCTGGACAAGAGGATCGCAAGGACCACGATGCTGAAGCGCAAGGAGTTCATTCTCGGGGCCGCGGCCGGCCTGACCCTGGCGGCGGCGGCGACCGCCGGCGGCGTCATCACCTGGCCCGGCGCGCATGCGGAACCGCAGGCGGTGAACCGGATCACCCCGGTCCCGGCCAACGGCGACGCCTTCACGCCCCCGCCGGGTGCGCCCAGCAGCTTCGCGACCATCTTCGACCAGGTCTCGCCCGCCGTCGTTCAGATCGACGTGACGGTCAAGGTGGACCAGCCTCAGGGCGGCGCCTTCCAGATCCCCGGCCTGCCGTTCCAGTTCGTGCCGCCGCAAGGCCGCGGCGGTCAGGGCAATGATGAGCCGCAGACGACCCAGGGCGCCGGTTCGGGCTTCTTCATCTCGCAGGACGGCTTCATCGTCACCAACAACCACGTCGTCGCCGACGCGACCGAGATCAAGGTAAAGATGTCGGACGGCCGCGAACTGCCGGCCCGTCTGATCGGCCGCGATCCCGGCACCGACCTGGCGGTGATCAAGGTCGAGGGCAGCGACTTCAAATACGTCAGCTTCGAAGAAACGGCCGAGCCGCGCGTGGGCGACTGGGTCATCGCCATCGGCAACCCCTTCGGCCTGGGCGGCACCGCCACGGCGGGCATCGTCTCGGCCAAGGCCCGCGACATCGATCCGTCGGGCTACAACGACTACATCCAGATCGACGCCGCCATCAACCGGGGCAACTCGGGCGGCCCGACCTTCGACATCCACGGCCGCGTCATCGGCGTGAACTCGGCCATCTATTCGCCCACGGGCGGCTCAGTCGGCATCGGCTTCGCCATTCCGGCGGACACCGCCAAGACGATCACCGAACGTCTGATGCGCGGCGAAGCGATCGAGCGTGGCTATCTGGGCGTACAGATCGGCAATCTGACTGACGAGTACAAGGAAAGCCTGGGACTGCCGACGACGACGAAGGGCGCCTTCGTGGTCGAGGTGACGCCTGACGCGCCGGCGGCGCGGGCCGGCCTCCAACCCGGCGATGTCGTGGTCAGCCTGAACGGCCGCGCCATCGAAGGTTCCAGTGAACTGACGCGAGCTGTCGGTTCGGCCAAGCCGGGCGACACGCTGCGCCTTGAACTGCTGCGTGAAGGACGTCGTCAAACCGTCAACGTTCGTGCGGGAACGCGCCCGGCCAACCTCGAAACCGCGGTGACCAACGATAACGACGGATCCGGTATGCCCAATAATCCGGGTGCTGCTGCTGGCGAAGTCGTGGAGGGCCTGACCATCGCGCCTGTCAGCGCGGCGCTGCGCAGTCGCTTTGACATTCCGGAGGGTGTTCAGGGGCTGGTGGTGACGGCTGTAAGCCAGCAATCTCGCGCCGGTCGCCTCGGATTCCAGCCGGGCATGGTGATTCTTCAGGCCAATGGGCGGAGCGTCGGCTCGACCGCCGATTTCAAGGGCGCGGTAGAGGCGGTCAAGAGCGCCGGTCGTCCTGGCGTTCTGCTGCTCGTGCGGACACCGCGTGGCAACAGTCCGATCGTTCTGCCGCTTCAGGACAAGAACTGATCGGCATTCTGACCAAGCCTTAACTCGTCAATCGCCGCCGATGCGCTACCATCGGCGGCGATTTTGATTCCGGGAGGGGTTTCGATGCGGATTCTGGTGGTCGAGGATGACGCCGAGGCGGCGACCGCCATGGTGCGGGGCCTGTCCGAAGCCGGACATGAGGTCACCCACGCCGTGGACGGCGCCTTTGGCCTGCTGGAGTCGCAAAAAGGCGGCTACGACGTCTATGTGGTGGACCGGATGATGCCGCGCCTGGACGGCGTCGGCATGGTCGAGACGGTGCGCAAGGGCGGCGATCAGACGCCGGTCCTGTTCCTGTCGGCCCTGGGCGAGGTCGAGGACCGGGTCACGGGCCTGAAGGCCGGCGCCGACGACTATCTGGTCAAGCCCTACGCCTTCGCCGAACTGATCGCGCGGGTCGAGGCCCTGGCCCGTCGTCGCGAGACCGGCGGGGTGCAGACCGTGCTCAAGGTCGGCGACCTGGAGATGAACCTGATCGGCCGCACCGTGCATCGCGGAACGACCGAGATCGATCTTCAGCCGCGCGAGTTCCAGCTGCTGGAGTTCCTGATGCGCCACGCCGGCCAGTCGGTGACGCGCACCATGCTGCTGGAAAAGGTCTGGGAATACCATTTCGACCCCCAGACCAACGTCATCGACGTCCACATCAGCCGCCTGCGCTCCAAGATCGACAAGGGCTTCGACCGCGCCATGCTGCAGACCGTGCGCGGGGCGGGATATCGGTTGGAGGCGTGACTTGAGATCCTCCCCCGCAATGCGGGGGAGGGGGACCGCCGGCACGGCGGTGGAGGGGGCGACCCTAGACACCGGCGCTGAAGCCGCCCCCTCCACCACTTCGTGGTCCCCCTCCCCCGTGAACGGGGGAGGATGTTAGGGTGCGCCTTCCCTCCCTCCTACGCCGTACGCCCTTCCGGCTGACGCTGCTGTTTCTGGCGCTGTTCGTGGCGGCGGCGGGCGCGATCCTGGCCTATGTCTATTTCGCCTCGGCGTCGGAGGCCCAAGGCCGGGCCAGGGCGGATGTGGAGATCGAACTGGGCGCCCTGACGGCGATCCACCGCACGCGCGGCATCGACGCCCTGAACCAGGCCCTGGTGGAACGCTCCATCCGGGGCGGACCGTATCTGTATCTGCTGACCGACAAGGCCGGAAAGACGATCACCGGCAACATCACCGAATCCCCGATCGACATCGACCTCAGCCTGCCGGCCGGCGCCAGCGACTGGGAAACCTTCCGCCTGACCGACACGGACGCCCAAGGCAAGGTCCAGCGGCGGCGCTCCATTGGGGTGATCACCACCCTGGCCGGCGGCGAACATCTGTTCGTCGGTCAGGACATCGGCGACATCGAGGCCTATCTGGCGCGCCTGACCCAGGCCCTGTGGGGCGCCATGGCCCTGGTCATGCTGCTGGGCCTGGCGGGCGGTCTCTACATCAGCCGGCGGGTCGAAAACGCCATGGCCGGGCTGAACCGCGTCGTGCAGTCGGTGCAGGACGGCGACCTCAAGGTCCGTGCGCCCGTGCGCCACACCGGCGACGAACTGGACGAACTGGGCCAGGGGCTGAACACCATGCTGGATCGGCTGGAGGCGTCCATGTCCTCGATCCGCCACGCCGGCGACGCCATCGCCCACGACCTGCGCTCGCCCCTGACGCGGATGCGGGCCAAGCTTGAGGTCGCTCTGATCGACGCCGAAGCCGGCAAGATCGACGGCGTCGACGCCCTGGGCATCGCCCTGGATGAGGCCGACCATCTGCTGAAGACGTTCAACACCGTCCTGGCCATCGCGCGACTTCAGGCGGGCGGGGCGCCGGATCCCAAGGTCATGGACGCCGCCGACCTCGCCGCCGACATGGCCGAACTTTACGAACCGGCGGCCGAGGACAAGGCCATCGACTTCTCGTCCGAGGTCGAAAAGGGGCTGATGATCGAGGGCAACCAGCCCTTCCTGGCCCAGGCCCTGGCCAACCTGATCGACAACGCCATCAAATACACCCCCGCCGGCGGGGCGGTGAAGCTGCGTGCGCGCCGCCGCTCGTCGGGCGAGATCGAATATTCCGTCACCGACACCGGACCGGGCGTCCCGGAAGAGGACCGCGAGCGGGTGGTCCAGCGGTTCGTGCGCCTGGACAACAGCCGCACCGAACCCGGCTCGGGCCTGGGGCTTTCACTGGTGACGGCGGTCGCCGAGGCGCACGGGGGGCGGGTGGTGCTGGACGAAGGCCCCGGCGCCTACGGCGATTACGGACCGGGGTTGCGGGTGGCGTTGGTGCTGCCGCCCGCCTCGACCGGGATGAGCGGATGATGTGATGGCCCATCCAGAAACCTTGATCCCGTTGGCTGACAGTCTCACGCCCGCCGGTCCGGTCACAAACATCGCTGCCGCCGACCGTCTGCACGAAACCCTGATCCAAGCCGCCGACGCCGGCGGCTGGCGCGAGACTCTGGACCCCGCCTGGCCCGCCCTGGCCCCCGTCGCCGGCGCCTCGCCCTATCTCGCCGGTCTGATGCGGCGTCGCCCCGCCCATCTGAGAAACCTGCTGGAAGCCGATCCGGTCGAGACGCTGGAGCGGATCATTCGCGATACGGACGCGCTGGACGCCGAACCGGACGCGGTGCGTGCTCCGCTACGCGTGCTGAAGGCCGACCTGCATCTGCTGACCGCCCTGGCCGATCTGGGCGGGGTTTGGGATCTGGATCAGGTCACCGACGCCCTGTCCCGGTTCGCCGACGCCTCTTGCCGCGCGGCCCTGCGCGCCGTCGCCGCCGAACAGAGGGCGCGCGGCCGACTGATCTCGCCGCCCGGCGATCCGCGCGGCCCCATCCCCGGCCTGTTCGGCCTGGCCATGGGCAAACATGGCGCCAACGAACTGAACTATTCGTCCGACATCGACATCTCCCTCTTCTTCGAGCCGCGCCTGATGGGTTTGGCCCTGCGCGAGGGCGAGGAGATGCAGGACTTCGCCAATCGCGTCGGCAAGGGGATCGCCACCCTGCTGACCGAGCGGACAGGCGACGGCTATGTCTTCCGCGTCGATCTGCGGCTGCGGCCGGACCCGTCCTCGACCCCGCCGGTCGTCGCCGGGCCGATGGCCCTGGCCTACTATGAAAGCGTCGGCCAGAACTGGGAGCGGGCGGCCTTTATCAAGGCGCGGCCGGTGCTGGGCGACATGCGCGCGGCGGGCCGGTTCCTGAAGGCCATGATCCCCTTCATCTGGCGACGCAGCCTGGATTATGCGGCCGTGCTCGACATCCAGTCGATCAAGAAACAGATCCATGTCCACAAGACGGGCGAGGGGCTGCAGGCCGCCGGGGCCAATCTGAAGCTGGGTCGCGGCGGCATCCGCGAGATCGAATTCTACGCCCAGACCCAGCAGCTGATCCTGGGCGGCCGCGATCCGACTTTGCGCAAGCCCCGCACGCTGGAGGCGCTGAAGGCACTGGCCGACGCGCGCCATGTGCCCCAGGCGGTCTGCGAGGAGCTGTCGGCCGCCTATGTCGCGCTGCGCGGGCTGGAGCACCGGGTGCAGATGCTCGACGACGAGCAGACCCACCGCCTGCCCGAGGACGCCGAGCGCCGCGTCGCCGTCGCCGCCCTGGCCGGTTCGAACGATCTGGCCGCCTTCGACGCCAAGGTCGAGGCCCTCCTGGCGCGGGTCAACGCCCGGTATGGCGAACTGTTCGAGGGCGGCGAAGATCTGGATTCCAGCTACGGCAGCCTGGTCTTCACCGGGGTCGAGAATGATCCCGAGACGCTGGAAACCCTGCGCCGCATGGGCTTTTCCGAGGCGCCGTCGGTCGCCGACACGATCCGCAGCTGGCACCACGGACGCATCCCCGCGACACGCACGGCGCGGGGGCGCGAACTGTTCACCCGCCTGGCGCCGCGCCTGCTGGAGGCCCTGGCCCGGTCCGGTGCGCCGGACGAGGCGTTCCGGCGTTTCGCGGTCTTCTTCTCCGGCCTGGCGGCGGGCGTGCAGGTCCAGGCCCTGTTCCTGAACCAGCCCAAACTGTTCGAGATGGTGCTGGGCGTCATGGCCTTCGCGCCGCGTCTCGCCCGGACGCTCGGCCGGCAACCGGCGGCGCTGGATGGCGTGCTGGACGCCCGCTTCCTGGTCGATCTGTCCGAAGAGACCGGTCTGACCGAACAGATGCTGCGTGAGGCCGGCGAGACCGAGGATTTCGAAGGGGCCATGAACGCCGTGCGCCGCCTGCATCGCGAGCAGATGTTCCGCATCGGCATCCACGCCCTGACCGGCCGGGCGGGGGCCGAGGCGGCGGGCCGCGCCTATGCCGCCCTGGCCGACGCCGCCATGCGCACCCTGTCGCCCGCCGCCCTGGCCGAGACCGAACGGCTGGGCGGCGCCTTCCCCGGCGCGGTCGCGGTGGTCGCCTTGGGCAAGGCCGGCTCGCGCGAGATGACGGCCGGATCGGACCTGGATCTGATGACCCTGTACGAGGCGCCGCCCGAGGCGACCTCCGAGATCAAGGGCTGGACCGCCGACGTCTTCTACGCCCGCTTCACGCAGCGGCTGATCGCGGCCCTGTCGGCGCATACGGCGGAAGGCGGCCTCTATGAGGTGGACATGCGCCTGCGCCCCACCGGCTCCAAGGGGCCGGTGTCGGTGCGGCTGAAGGCGTTCGACGCCTATTACGAAAAGGAGGCGGAGACGTGGGAGTTCATGGTCCTGACCCGCGCCCGCGTGGTCTGGGCCAGCGATCCCAAGTTCGGCGCTCAGGTTTCGGCGGCTATCGAGGCCGCCCTGCGTCGCCCGCGTCCCGGCGTCGATGTCGCCGCCGATGTCCGAAAGATGCGCGCCCTGATGGATCGCGAGCGTCGCCCGCACGGCTTCTGGGACTTGAAGCTGTCGCCGGGCGGGCAGGTGGACGCCGAGTTCGCCGCCCAGTTCCGCCAGCTTCAGGCCGCCGCCATCGGCGAGCCCTTGATCCTGTCGACGCTTGAGGCCTTGCACGACGACCCGGTCCTGGCCGAGGCCTGGCGTGTGCAGCAGCGGCTGGCCCACCTTCTGGCCGCCGCCTTCGAGGGGCGGGTCGATCCGGAGGGCGAACCCGGCGTCTTCCAGCTGCGCCTGGCCGAGGCCGCCGGCGCGCCGGACTTCGACACGCTGAAGACCGAGCTGACCGACCTGCGCGCGCGGGCGCGAAAGGCCTTCGAGCGTGCGGTTCCAGCAGGCCGCGACGGAGAATCCGCAACGCCGCGTTCAATCTCCTGACAGGGCAATGTCAAAGGGCGCCAAACGCGCCCGTGGAGATGATCGAGATGAGAAACACCTTTCTGACCGGCCTGGGCGTCATCGCTCTGGCCGCCGCCGCCGGCGCCGCGACCGCACAGGTTCCGCCGGCTCCCGCCGAGCATGCTCCCGCGCCGCATCATGCGCGCGCGGATCCGAACCGCCAGATCACCCGCGCCGAGTTCGTCGATGCGCGCATCGCGCGTCTGACGGCGCTCGACACGAACCGAGACGGCTCAGTCAGCCCCGAGGAACGCGCCGCCGCCATGCAGGCCCGTCGCGCCGAACGGGCGGGCGACCGCTTCGCCAAGCTGGACGCGAACGGCGACGGTTCCATCAGCCGGGCCGAGTTCGACGCCGGCCATGCCGCACGCCCGGATCGCGGTCCACGCGCGGAGCGTGCCGGTCATCGTGAGGATCGTCGCGGCGGCGCACATCACGCCATGCGCGGACAAGGCCGCGAACGCGGGCCGGTGGTGATCGCCGAAGCCTCCGCCAAGCTCGGCGAGCGTTTCGACAAGATGGACGCTGACCGCGACGGCGTGATCTCCGCCGACGAGCGCCGGGCGGCCATGTCCGCGCAGCGTGAGCAACGGCAGGAACGCCGCGCGGCCCGCCAGGCGCAGCGTCCGGCGCAACAACCCGCTTCCCCCGTCCCGGCTTCGGAGTAAGACGGTGTCGGGGTCGGCCGTCGTGAACGCACCGGTTCCTTTCGTCAGCAGCGGAAGAGGCAGGTTTGGTCGCGATCGTCGACCCCGACGAGGATCTGGTGCGGCGCGTGGGGCAGGGCGACCCGGCGGCGGCGCAGACGCTTGTCTCGCGCAAGCTGCCGCGCATCCTGTCGCTGGCCCAGCGGATGCTGGGCGACGCCGTCGAGGCCGAGGACGTGGCCCAGGAGACGATGCTCAAGGCCTGGCGTCAGGCGCCAAGGTGGACGCCCGGCAAGGCCCGGTTCGACACTTGGCTGCACCGGGTCGCGCTGAACCTCTGTTACGATCGGCTGAGGCGTCGGCGCGAAATCCCGACCGACACGCCGCCAGATCGTCCCGACGAAGGCCCGGCGCCGGATCGCGGTCTGCTGGCGGCCGAGACGGGCGTACGGGTCACGGCGGCCCTGAAACGGCTGCCGGACCGACAGCGCGAGGCCATCGTCCTGTGCCATTATCAGGAGCTGTCGAATATCGATGCGGCGGCCCTGATGGAGATCAGCGTCGAGGCGCTGGAGAGTTTGTTGTCGCGCGGTCGTCGCGCATTGCGTCTGGCCCTTTCGGACATCGGTCCGGGGTCGATTAGAGGAGACGGACGATGAAGGCGGAACGGTTGCACGAACTGGCGGACGCCTATGGCGCCGACCTGCGTCGGTGGCCCGCGTCCGAGCGCGCCTTCGCCGAAAGCCTGATCGCCGCCGATCCGTCGTTAAAGGCGGTGCTGGATCAGGCGGCCGCGCTGGACGCGCTGCTCGACGCTGCGCCCGAACCTGTCCCGTCCGCCGCCCTGACCGCGCGCATCCTTGCGGCTGCGCCCCGGGCGAGAAGCCGTCTGGGCAAGGCGATCTGGTATCTGGGCGCCGGTTGGGCCGCCGCAGCCTGTGCGGGCGTGGTCGCCGGCGTGGGCCTGACGACACACCTGACCGCCGACGCGCGCGCCGATGCGGTGCTTTATCAATCCTCGCTGACGGGCGTGGATGACACGGAATTGCTGGGATGACGTCCAAGAGCCTGAAGATCGCCCTGGCCGTCTCGGTGGCCCTGAACCTGTTCGCCGTGGCGGGCGGGGTCACCTATGTCGTCAACCGCGACCGGATCGAACGCCGGATCGAGGATCAACGCCGTCCAGGCCGTGAGGGACCGCTGGCCGAGGTGCTGGCCGATCTGGATCCGGCCGTGCGCCAGCGCGTGCGCACCGCGCTGCGCGAATCGGCCCTGGCGGCGCGTCCTGATTTCGAGGCGGCCCGCGCCGCCCGGCGCGAGGCCATCGACGTCGCCGGTCAGCCGACCCTGGACGCGGCCCGGGTCGAAAGCCTGCTGGAACAGTCCAGAGCCGTTGAGATGCGGGGCCGCACGCGCCTGGAAAACGGCGCGGTCGCCGTGCTGGCGACGCTGACGCCCGAGGAGCGCAAGGCCCTGGCCCCGATCCTTCAGCGTAAGGGCAATGCTCGTCGCGCCGCAGCCCGCGGGCCGGATCACCGTCAGCCGGACGACCCCGCGCCCCGCTGACGGCGCTTCAACACTTAGCCTTTCTTGGACGCGCGGAAGGCGGCGACGGCGTCCACCGCCGAGCGCACCGACGCCTCGATGGCGGCCCAGTCGCCCGATTTCACGGCGTCATCGGTTACCAGTTTGGAGCCCATGCCCGCCGCGACGATGCCCGCGCCGAACCATTTGGCGATCGACGCCTCGTCCGGATCGACGCCGCCCGTGGGCATGGCCTTGACCCAGGGCATCGGGCCCTTGACCGCCTTGACGAAGTCCGGTCCGCCGACCGACGAGCCGGGGAACAGTTTGACGATGTCGCAGCCCAGTTCGTGCGCCTCGCCGATGTCGGTCACCGACCCGCAGCCGGGGAAATAGGCGACCATGCGACGGTTGCAGACCTTGGCCACGTCGGGGATCAGGCAGGGGCTGACCACGAACCGCGCGCCCCGGTTCAGATACAGCGACGCCGTGCCCGCATCGACCACCGAACCGATGCCCAGCACTACGTTCGGGTCGGTCTTGATCAGTTCGCGATTGATCTCGCCGAACAGGTCGCAGGCGAAGTCGCCGCGATTGGTGAACTCGACCACCGGCGCCCCGCCGCGCGCGCAGGCGCGGATGACGTTCAGGCTGACCTCGGCGTCGGGATGATAGAAGACCGGGCACACGCCCTGGGTCTGAAGCGCCTGAAGCACGCTGACGCGATCATGGGCCATGGACGGGTTCCTCTGCGATAGGTTCGCGTCCGACCTCCGCTGTCGCGAACGCGAGGTCAAGTCAAACCGCGTTAGCGCGGACGTTCTCTTGACGGCATGTGGCGAAAGGCGGACCGTTGTTCGGTCAATCGCCTGTGGGAGAAGCAGGATGTTCGCCGCCCTCGCCGTCGTCGCCCTTCTGACCGTCCAGGATCCGCCGCCCGCCGCCGACATGGACGGCGCCTGGTCCGTCGATCTGGCGACCGATCCGGCCCAGCCCTATCACCAGCCCATGAACCTGACGCTCCAACCCGATGGCGTCGTGACGGGCGACTTCTACAACAGCCGCATTGAGGCGGGCCGATGGAAGCGCCAGCACGGCCGGCTGTGCGTCTCGTTCCGAACGACCGACGGCGCAGGCCCCTATCATACGGCGGCGTGTCTTGCGGGCGATCATGTCGAGGGTCAGACCTGGGCTGAACACCGCAACTTCGTCTTCATCTGGCGCGCCGAAAGACCCTCTTGAAGCCTCGCCGCTCTAGCCCATCTGTCAGGGAAGGGAGCGGGGGATTTCATACGAATTAGACGAATTAGACTCTATTTTTCGCCGTCGGGTCTGATTGACGGTCAGCGTCGATGGGCCAGGTCGGCCAGCCGACTGACCAAGGCGCTGTCGGTATCGAACAGCGGATCCAGAACCGTGAAATGGTTTAGGCCGGGCAGGGCCTCGAACCGCGTCTCGGCTCCGGCGTCGGCCCAGCGCGCGGCCATGTCGCGGCTTTGATCAACAAAGGCCTCGCTTTCCGCACCGCCCACGATGCAGTCCAGAACCGCTCCGGCGGGCGCCGGCCAGCGGATCGGCGACAGGGCCTCAGCCTCGGCCGTACTCAGGTCCAGGGCGATGTTGAGCGAGGTGGGGAGCAGCGGCTCCAGATCGAACACGCCCGAGAGGGCGACCGCCGCCGAGGCCCGCCCGTCCGCCAGCAGGCAGGCCGCCATATGCCCGCCCGCCGAATGGCCGCTGACGATGGGCGCGGCGCCGGTGCGGTCGCGGATCAGATCGACCGCCGCCCGTGCCTGATCGACGATCCGGCCCAGCCGCACGCTGGGCGCCAGGTCATAGGTCGGGATGGCGACGCTGACGCCGTGGGTCAGCAGGGGGGGCGCGACGAAGCTGAACCAGCCCGCATCCAGCGCCTGCCAGTAGCCGCCGTGCAGGAAGACCACGACCGGCGCGCCGTCTCCGGCGTCGAACCAGTCGATCCGCTCGCGCTCGCCCGGGCCGTATTTCAGGACCTGCGGCGGATGAGCGGCGCGGGCGGTCTCTGATCCCGCCTTCCAGCGCGCCATCACGGCGGGATGGTCGGGGACCAGGGCGCGGTTGTTGTATTGCGCCTCCAGCACGGCGTCTGTGTCTTGCGGCTTACCCGTCACGTCTTCGTCCGCTAGAAGCGCCCTCGAACCAGAGGACTGATCCGCCATGATGACCGCCATCTTTGTCTTCATCAAATGCGAGCTGGGCTACGCCAACGACGTGGCGGCCGATATCGTGGACAATGTCGAGAACGTCTCGGAGGTCTATTCCACCTCGGGTCAGCACGATCTGCTGGCCAAGTTCAACCTGCCCCGCGACGCCGACATCGGCACCTTCGTGACGAAACAGGTCCAGACGCGGCCGCACGTGCGCGACACCTTCACGGTCATCACCTTCTCGCCCTTCCTGCCTTCGAAGGTTTAGGGCGCGGCCTTTCGCCTGACCTTGTCCTTGCGGTCCTCGGCCTCGTCGTCGTCGCCGACCTTTTCCTCGACCGTGGCCGACAGGCGCTGGAAGACGCCCAGGCCCACCAGCACCAGCACCGAGGCGATCAGCAGGGCGGTGGGATAGAGCAACTGCGCCACGTCCTCGCGCGCCGTCTTGAACACGACGACCAGGGCTTCGAGAAACAGGGCGATGACGATGGTCGACAGGAACTTGGTCAGGCTGCGCCGGGCCTCGGCGGCGCTGCGCTTTTCGTTGCCGCGCCGGACCTCGTCCTCGAAGATGTATTTGGCCACGTCGAAGACGGCGATGGCGACGATGACATAGCCCAGCACGTCCAGAACCGCGTCTGCGCCGGACTTGTCGGGCGAGCCGATGCCCACCAGCGCATCCTTCACACCGAACCCGATCAGGGCCATGGCCGCCAGCAACAGCAGCAGGCTGGCGAAGGCGAACACCGCCCGTGTCAGATAGGTCATGGAAATCTCTCCGCGAGGCCACAGCAACGCGCCAACCGCCAAGCTGTTGCCTGACGGGCAAAGGGTGACGCTGGCGCCGGGGACGGCTAAACGAGGGGCATAGGGAGACACGACATGACGCGATCCAACGCGCCCGCCTACATGACCGGTTTCGGCAATCATTTCGCGACCGAAGCCGCGCCCGGCGCCCTGCCGGTGGGTCGAAACTCGCCGCAGAAGACGCCGATGGGCCTGTATGCCGAACAGCTGTCCGGCACGGCCTTCACCGCCCCGCGCGCCGAGAACCGGCGCAGCTGGCTCTATCGCCTGCGTCCCTCGGCCCAGCATGGGCCTTACACGCCCTTCGATCAGGGGCGGGTCCGCTCCGGTCCGTTCGACGAGACGCCGCCAAATCCCAACCGGATGCGCTGGGACCCGCTGCCGATGCCGCAGGCTGCGACCGACTGGGTCGAGGGGCTGACGACCTATGGCGGCAACGGCGAACCGGACGGCGGCGCCGGGGCGGGCATTCACCTGTATGTCGCCAACCGATCGATGACCGACCGGGTCTTCTATGACGCCGACGGCGAACTGCTGATCGTGCCTCAGGAAGGCGACCATCGCTTCGTCACCGAATTCGGTGTGATCGAGGCCCAGCCGGGTCACATCGTGCTGATCCCGCGCGGCGTGCGCTTCCGCGTCGAGGTCGATGGGCCGGTGCGCGGCTATGTCTGCGAGAACTACGGCAGCCCGTTCCGCCTGCCGGATCTCGGCCCCATCGGCGCGAACGGCCTGGCCAATCCGCGCGACTTCGAGACCCCGATCGCGGCCTATGAGGACGTGGATCGCCCGACCGAGTGCGTCCAGAAATACGGCGGCCGCCTGTGGGCCACGACCTTCGATCACAGCCCGTTGGACGTCGTCGCCTGGCACGGCAATCTGGCGCCCTGCCGCTATGCCACGGCGCGGTTCAACACGATCAACACCGTCAGCTACGACCACCCCGATCCGTCGATCTTCACCGTCCTGACCAGTCCGTCCGAGACGCCGGGGACCGCCAATATCGACTTCGTCATCTTCCCGCCGCGCTGGATGGTGGCCGAGGACACCTTCCGCCCGCCCTGGTTCCACCGCAACGTCATGAGCGAGTTCATGGGTCTGGTGACCGGCGCCTACGACGCCAAGGCCGGCGGCTTCGCGCCGGGCGGCGCATCGCTGCACAACCGCATGAGCGGCCACGGCCCGGATCAGGCCAGCTATGACGGCGCGATCAAGGCCGAGCTGAAGCCGCACAAGATCGAAAACACCCTGGCCTTCATGTTCGAGACGCGCATGCCGATACGCGTCACGAAATGGGCGTCGGAATCACCGCAGATGCAGCTCGACTACGACGATTGCTGGTCAGGCTTCATCAAAGGACAGATCTCATGATCCGCACATCCCTCATCGCCGCCGTCGCGCTTTTTGCCGCCGCCTGCTCGCCACAGACCACAGGCGCGGCGTCGGATGCGCCGATGCAGAGCGCCGACGCCGCGTCCTGCGCCACGCGCGGCGGCACGATGAAACAGGTCGGGCGGATGCAGTCCTGGCAGTGCGTCATCTCTTACGCCGACGCCGGCAAGCGCTGCACCGACGGCGATCAGTGCCAGGGCGATTGCCGCATCGAGGGCAACAGCGGCGTGGCGCCGGGGACGGCGGCGACCGGCGTCTGCCAGGCGACCAGCGACCGTTTCGGCTGCAACACGACGGTCGAGGACGGCAAGGCCGGCCCGACCCTGTGCATCGACTGAGGTCGCAGGCACGAAAAAGCCCCCGTCGCGAACGACGGGGGCTGATCCATCCGTAAACGGATTTAGTCGGTCGCCAGACCTTAGTGGGTCGAAGGCGTGTTGGCGGTGGTCATGCCGCCGTCGGCGTTGCCGGCTTGCTGCTCGACCATGTCGGCCTTGCGGTCGGCGTTCTTCTCGACCTGATCGGCCTGGGCGTTCAGGGCGTCGGCCTGAGCGGCGGTCGGAGCGGTCGCGGCCTGCGATTCCAGTTGGTCGGCGCGGGCTTCACCCGTCGCTTCGATGGCGTCGGCTTGCTTTTCAGCGGCCTTGTCGGCGGCGCTTTCACCGCAGGCGGCGACGCCGGCCAGCATGAAGACCGAAGCGGCGGCGATGGCGAACTTCTTCATTTGAGTTTCCTCTCCTAGATGGAAACACACAAACGCTACGGTGACGGTTCGGTTCACGCCCCCGTGAGATTTTCGTGATCGCCCGTCGCGTCAGCCCTCCGACTGGGCGAAGGCGACCCGCGCAGCTCCCAGCAGGGCGGCGTGTTTGTGCATGATCACCTTGGTCGGAATGTCCTGCATATATTCCTTGAACCGGCCCTTGCGCTCGAAACGCTGGCGGAAAGGGCTGGTCTTGATGAAGGGCAGGATGCGCGGAACGATGCCGCCGGCGATATAGACGCCGCCGCGCGCGCCGGTGGTCAGGGCGATGTCGCCGGCGACCGCGCCCAGGATGGCGCAGAAGCGGGCCAGGGTCGCGCCGCATGGGCTGTTCGGATCGGCCAGGGCCGTTGCGGTGATCTGAGCGGGATCGTCGATATGGGTCTCGCGTCCGTCGATCTCGGCCAGCGCCCGGTGCATGTTCAGCAGGCCCGGCCCACAGATCAGACGCTCGATCGACACCCGGTCATAGCGGCGACGCAGGATGCGCAGGATTTCGTCCTCGACCGGATCGCCGGGGGGGAAACAGGCGTGCCCGCCCTCGGACGGCATGGCCATCTCCTTGCCGGCCGCATCGCGCACCAGGGCCGAGACGCCGAAGCCTGTGCCGGGGCCGAGCACCGCGACGGTGCAGTGCGGATCGCCGTCGACCGGGCCGCCCAAGCTTTCCAGCTGGTCTTCCGGCACGATGGGCGCGCCCCAGGCCAGGGCCTCGAAATCGTTGATCAGCTTGACCGGCTTCAGCCCCAGGGTCTGAAGCTCCGCCTCCGACACCTGCCAGGGCGAGTTGGTCAGGTCGATGGCGCCGTCCGTGACCGGACCGGCGACAGCGATCACGCCGCCCGTCGGCTTGACCTCGCAGCCGTCGATGAAGGCGGCGACGCCTTCCAAGAAGGTCGGATAGGTCTCGGCCGGGAAGCTCTCGTGGTGGTCCAGCACGGGCTTGCCGTCCACTATGCGGGCCACGGCGAAGCGGGCGTTCGTGCCGCCGACATCGCCGACGAGAAGGGTCTTGTCATTCATTGGGCGTTTCCTGCGCTCGGTTCGGTGGATCAGGCGTCCACGGTCCGATCGACGAAGTTGGGATTGGGCGGGGTGTCGTCGTTCCCGCGCGAACCGGTCGGCAGGGCGAAACAGACCGTCGCTCCCTGTTCGGCGGTGGTGACCACATGGCGGAAGGCGCCGAACAGTTCACGGCCATAGCCCCAGGACGAACCCTCGGCGTTGACCGCCGACCGGGCGGCCAGCGGACGAGCCGTCAGGTCGGATACGCCGACGGTGGTCAGAACCCCGGCCTCGGCGTCCAGGCGGATGATGTCGCCGTCCTGAACATGGGCCAGCGGGCCGCCGGCCAGGGCCTCGGGCGAGACGTGGATAGCGGCGGGCGTCTTGCCGCTGGCGCCCGACATGCGGCCGTCGGTGACGAAGGCGACCTTGAACCCCTTGTCCTGAATGACCGACAGGGCCGGCGACAGGCTGTGCAGTTCCGGCATGCCGTTCGCCTTGGGTCCCTGGAAGCGTAGGACCACGACCACGTCGCGGAACAGTTTGCCGTCCCGGAAGGCCTGGAGTGCGTCTTCCTGGGTCTCGAACACGGCGGCGGGCGCCTCGACGATGCGGTTCTCGGGTTTGACCGCAGAAATCTTGATGACCGCGCGACCCAAGTCGCCCTGAACCAGACGCAGGCCCCCCTCCTTGTCGAAGGGATTGGACGCCGGGCGCAGGATGTCGAGATCGAGGCTTTCCTTGACCCCGTCGCGCCAGACCAGTTCGCCGTCCACCATCGACGGTTCCTGGAAATAGGCCTGGATGCCCTGACCCATGATGGTCGTGACGTCGGTGTGGATATTGCCCGCCATCGCCAGCTCACGAGCGATGAAGGCGACGCCGCCGGCGGCCTGGAAGGCGTTCACATCCGCCGAACCGTTCGGATAGACCCGCGCCAGCAGCGGCGTGACCGACGACAGCTCGTCCATGTCGGTCCAGTCGATCAGCACGCCTGCCGCCCGCGCCATAGCGACCAGGTGAATGGCGTGATTGGTCGAGCCGCCGGTGGCCAGCAGGGCCACGATCATGTTGACGATGGATTTCTCGTCGATGACGTCGGCCATGCGGCACTCGCCGCTGCGGGCCAGTTCGACCGCCCGTTTCGCCGCCGCCGCCGTCAGGGCGTCGCGCAGGCCGGTGTCGGGATGGACGAAGGCGGTGGAGGGCATGTGCAGGCCGCCCAGCTCCATCATCATCTGGTTGGAGTTGGCCGTGCCATAGAAGGTGCAGGTGCCGGGCGAGTGATAGCTGCCGATCTCGCTTTCCAGCAAGGTCTGACGATCCACCTTGTTCTGCGCATATTCGGCGCGAACCCGAGCCTTTTCCGCGTTCGGAATGCCCGATGGCATCGGGCCTGCGGGTGCGAAGACGACCGGCAGATGGCCGAAGGCCAGGGCGCCCATGAACAGGCCCGGTACGATCTTGTCGCACACGCCCAGCATTAGACCGGCGTCGAAGGCGTCGTGGGTCAGGGCGATGCCCGCCGACATGGCGATCAGGTCGCGGCTGAACAGCGACAGCTCCATGCCCGGACGACCCTGGGTGACGCCATCGCACATGGCCGGGGTGCCGCCGGCGACCTGGGCCGTGGCGCCGACCTCGCGCACGGCCTTGCGCACCACGTCGGGGAAGCGCTCGAACGGCTGGTGGGCCGAGAGCATGTCGTTATAGGCGGTGACAATGCCCAGATTGGGCTTGGACCCGTCCATCGCGGTCAGCTTGTCGGCGATGGTCTGGCCGGCGAAGGCGTGGGCCCAGTTGGCGCAGGACAGTTTGGCGCGTCCGGCGCCGCTGTCGCGGGCGGCGTCCATGCGACGGATGTAGTCGGCGCGGGTCTCGCGGCTTTTCTCGACGATGCGGGCGGTGACCGCGGCGACCGTAGGATGAAGCGCCATTTCAGCCTTCCTCCGTCCACAGAACTTCAAGGGGAACGCCTGCGGCGATCAGGGCGGCGATGGGCTGGATATTGGGATCGCCCTGGGCCTGTTCTTCGAAGACACGACGCTTGGCGGCGCCCTTCAGGCCCAGGATCACCCGGCCCGCAGACATCAGATAGGGCAGGTTAATCGACAGCCGTTCGAGTGTCGGCGCCATGCCGTCGCGCCCATGCGGCACGCCCAGCACCGTGGGCTTCAACGTCGGCGTCAGCAGGGTCTTCAGCGTCGGGCTTTCGGGGAACATGGAGCAAATATGGCCGTCCTCGCCCATGCCCAGCAGCACCGCATCGAACCGCCCGCCGGCATCGGCCAGGGCCTTGGCCGCCACGATGGCCGCGCGGTCCACGGTGACCTCGGGCGTATAGAGCGGGATGAAGCGGGCCGTCGCCGCCTTGTCCTGAAGAAGCACGTCGCGGATCAGACGGGCGTTCGAGTCCGGCGAGGTCTCGGGCACATACCGCTCGTCCACCAGGGTCACGGCGATTTTAAACCATTTCAGATCGGTCGCCGCCAGGCGGCGATAAACGGGTGCGGGCGTCGAACCGCCGGGACCGGCGAACAGGGCCTGGCCGTGATCACGGACGGACGCGCCAAGCGTTTCGGCCAGACGCGCGGCGATGGCTTCGGCCCAAGCCTCGACGGAGGCGAAGGCTTCGATGGCGGGGGTCTCAGACATCGGTGGTATTCCAGTCGCGGCCGGTGCGGGCCATCAGCATGTCGGCGCTGTCGGGGCCCCAGGTTCCGGCGACGTAGTCGTCGGGCTTCAGACCGGATTCGGCCCAGGCCTCAGACACCTCGTCCACCCATTTCCAGGCCTGCTCGGCCTCGTCGCGCCGCACGAACAGGGTCGAGTCCCCCGCCATCGCGTCCAGCAGCAGGCGCTCATAGGCGATGCGGCGACGCGGCGGGGCGGCGGACTTGCCGTCCACCCCCCACGACAGGCTCATCTTGATCGGCTGCAATTGCATGCGCTGATCCAGGCCCGGACGCTTGTTCATCACCGTCAGAGAGATGTCTTCCTCGGGCTGCAGCTCGATGATCATCCGGTTGGCCTGAACCTCGCCGCGATCGTCGCGGTCGAAGATCGAGTGGGGCACCGGCTTGAACTGGATGACGATCTCGGTGCGCTTCTCGGGCAGGCGCTTGCCGGTCCGCATAAAGAAGGGCACGCCTGCCCAGCGCCAGTTGTCGATGTCGGCGCGAACGGCGACGAAGGTTTCGGTGTCGGACGGCTGGCCGCGTTCCTCGTCATAGCCCTTGGCCGGCTTGCCCTCCGAGACGCCCGCCACATACTGACCCCGCACGGTCACGCGCTCGGCTTCGTCAGGCGTGATCGGGCGCAGGGAGCGCAGCACCTTGACCTTCTCGTTGCGCACCGAGTCCGGGTCCAGGTCGCTGGGCGGCTCCATCGCCACCAGGCACAGCAGCTGCAGCATGTGGTTCTGCAGCATGTCGCGCAGGGCGCCGTATTCGTCATAGTAGGGCCAGCGGTCGCCGACCCCCACCGTCTCACCGATCGTGATCTGCACGTGGTCGATGGACAGGTTGTTCCACAGCGGCTCGAAGATCGTGTTGCCGAACCGCAGCGCGATCAGGTTCTGGACCGTCTCCTTGCCCAGATAGTGGTCGATGCGGAACACCTGGTTCTCGCTGAAGGCGTGGGCCACGGCGTCGTCGATTTCGAGGAAGGACTTCAGGTCGCGCCCGACCGGCTTTTCCAGCACGATGCGGCAGTTCTTTTCGGCAAGGCCCGCCGCCTTCATCGCCGTGACGATGCGGGCATAGAGCGAAGGGGATACGGCCAGGAAGGAGGTGACCTCGCCGTCGCCGACCTTGTCCTTCAGCGGCTTCAGGCTTTCGGGCGAGGTGGCGTCCACCGCCAGATAGTCCAGGCGGGCCTTCATCCGCGACCAGCTGGCTTCGTCCCAAACCTTGTCCGCCTCGGCGCGCGCCTTCACCGCCTCGTGCACCTTGGCGATATAGTCGTAGGCGCTCTCTTCCGAACGCGCGGCGCCGATGATCTTCAGTCCTTCAGGCAGAAGGCCGTCGTGTTCGAGGAAGTAGAGCGACGGCAGGAGCATGCGCATCGCCAGATCGCCGCCACCGCCAAACAGAATGAGAGCCGCCATGTCTTGTCCCTCGATGATCCCATTTGTCGGGACGCACGCCTTTACGGTCTAGCCGCTGTCTTTGGCCGCTTCCGCTCGCGAGGCCAACACGTCCAGCACGTCCTGAAACACCATGTTACGGGCATGGAGAAGAACGAGCAGGTGATAGATCAAATCCGCAGCCTCGCTGGCGAGTTCCTCGTCCGGGCCGGCGACGCCGGCCAGAGCGGTCTCCACGCCCTCTTCGCCGACCTTCTGGGCGATGCGTTTGGGCCCCTGCGCGACCAGTCGGGCGGTCCAGCTTTCGGACGGATCGGCAGCGGCCCGTTTGGCGATGGTTCGCTCCAGCCGGGCGATCCGACCCAAGCCCGGCGCGTCGGCCTCTCCGAAACAGCTCGTTCGGTTCAGGTGGCAGGCGTTTCCGACCGGCCTGACGCCCAACACGATGGCGTCGGCGTCGCAGTCGGCCGTGATGGAGACGACGTAAAGCCGGTCGCCCGAGGTCTCGCCTTTTCTCCAACGCCCCCCGCGCGAGCGTGAGAAGAAGGTAGCTTCGCCGGAGGCGATCGTCTCGTCCAGCGCCGCGCGATCCATATAGGCCAGGGTCAGGACCTGCAGCGTCGCGGAGTCCTGAACCACGACAGGGACCAGGCCGTCGCCCTTGGCGAAGTCGATGGTGTTCGGGTCGATCATGGTCGTTGTTCCTGATCCTCCACCGCGAAGCGGGGGAGGGGGACCGCGCGCAGCGCGGTGGAGGGGGCGAAATCGGGCAAGGTGCTGAATGTCGCGAGACAGTGTCTGAGGTCGCCCCCTCCACCGCTTCGCGGTCCCCCTCCCCCGTTCCGCTGCGCTTCTCGGGGGAGGATCATGTGCGCATCTCCAACCCTTGCTGCGCCAGATAGATCTTCAGGTCGGGAATGGCGATGGCGCCGGTGTGGAACACGCTGGCGGCCAGGGCGCCGGAGACGTCGGCCTGTTCGAACACAGCCTTGAAATGCTCGGGCGCGCCGGCGCCGCCCGAGGCGATCAGGGGAATGGTCAGGCGTGCTCGCGCGGCGGACAGTTGCTCGATGTCATAGCCGCGCCGAACCCCGTCCTGATCGATGCAGTTCAGCACGATCTCTCCGGCGCCCAGGCTCTGCGCCTCGTCCAGCCAGTCCAGGGTGCGTTTGCCGGCGAGGCGGCGCGCGGACGCGTCGCCGGTGTATTGGTGGACCACCCAGTCGCCGTCTTCGAACCGGCTGTCGACGCCGACGACGACGCATTGGCTGCCCAGCCGCGCAGCCATGTCGGCGATCAGTTCGGGCCGTTCCAAGGCGGGAGAGTTGATCGAGACCTTGTCCGCCCCGTGGTCCAGGCAGCGCGCCGCCTGCTCCACGGTGCGAATGCCGCCGGCGACGCAGAAAGGAATGTCCAGCAGTCGGGCGATGTCCTTGATCCAGCCGTAGTCCAGCGTCCGCCCTTCGGGACTGGCGGTGATGTCGTAGAAGACCAGTTCGTCGGCACCCGCATCGCGATAGCGGGCGGCCAGCTCGGCCGCGTCGCCCATGTCGGTGTGACCGACGAACTTCACGCCCTTGATCACCCGGCCGTCCTTTACGTCCAGGCAGGGGATGATCCGCCGAGCGGTCATCTGACCGCCCCGCTTGATGCAGGATGGACGGTCATGAGCGTTTGGCTGCCGCGATGGCTTCGGGCAGGGTGAAGCAATTCTCGTAGAGCGCGCGTCCGACAATGGCCCCGTGACAGCCCAGCGCCTTGACCGCCGCGATGTCGTCCAGCGAGGAAACGCCGCCCGAGGCCTGCAGCACCAGATCCGGCCGACGGCTGCGGATCTCGGCCAGCAGGTCCAGGTTCGGCCCGGTCAGGGCGCCGTCGCGACCGACATCGGTCACCAGCAGGTGTTTGGCCGTCCCCTTGGGATACCGATCCAACGCCTCCCAAAGCGTCATGCCCGAGGACTGGGTCCAGCCCTTCAACGCGGGGACCGGCACGTCGTCCTCGATCTTGACGTCCAGGGCCAGGGTGATGCGCTCGACGCCGAAGGTCTCCAACCAAATCGCCACCGCCTCGGGTTGGGTGACCGCCAGCGATCCGACCACGACGCGTGACACGCCGGCGTCCAGCAGCTTTTTCACATCGTCGGCGCTGCGCACGCCGCCGCCCGACTGAACCTTGACGTCGATGGCCTGGGTCAGTTCGCCGATCAGGGCGTGCTGGCGCGCCTCGCCCGCCTCGGCCCCGTCCAGATCGACGACATGAATCCACTCCGCGCCCTCGGCCGCGAAGGTCGTCAGGCGCGCGGCCGGCTGCTGGTCGTAATGCGTCACCTGGGCGAAGTCGCCGTGCATCAGGCGCACGCAGACGCCGTCCTTCAGGTCGATGGCGGGGTAGATCAGCATGGCAGGCCCAGGAAGTTCTTGAGGATGGTCGCCCCGGCCTCGGCAGAGCGTTCGGGGTGGAACTGGCAGCCCCAGCGGTTGGCGGATCGAACCACAGCTGGAACGACGCCGCCATAGTCGGCGCGCGCCAGGGTCGCCGGTCCGTCGGGACAGACGAAGCCATGGACGAAATAGGCATAGGCGCCGTCGGCGACGCCCTCCAGCAAGGGGTCGTCGCGGTCGCGCGTCAACCGGCTCCAGCCCATGTGCGGCACGGGCAGATCGCCCGCAGGCGTCAGCCGGGTCACCGCGCCGGGAATGAGGCCCAGCAGATCGAAGCCGTCGCCCTCGTCGCTTGATCCGAACAGCAGTTGCTGACCCAGGCAGACACCCAGCAGCGGGCGCGTGAAGGCGCGGATCGGCGCGATCAGACCCAGGTCCGACAGGCGCTTCATGGCGTAGCCGGCGGCGCCAACACCAGGCAGGATGACCCGTTCAGCCTCGGCGATGACGGCGGGATCGTCGGTCAGGCGCACGGTCGCGCCCAGCCGCTCCAGCGCGAACTGGACCGAGGCGACATTGCCGGCGCCGTAGGCGATGATTGCGACCTCGGTCACAGAACCCCCTTGGTGGACGGCACGGCGTCGCCTTCGACGCGGATGGCCTGGCGCAGGGCGCGGCCGAAGGCCTTGTAGACGGCTTCGGTCTTGTGGTGGTCGTCCCGGCCCGTGACCTTGACGTGCACGGCCGCGCCCATGGCCTCGGCCAGCGACCGGAAGACGTGGGCGGTCAGGTCGGTGCGGTAGTCGCCGATGAACGGCGTCTCGAACGCTCCCTCGAACAGCGGATACGGGCGGCCGGAAAGATCGATCGAGACCGTGGCGTTGGCCTCATCCATCGGCAGGACGAAGCCATAGCGGGCGATGCCCTTGCGCTCGCCCAGCGCCTGTTTCAACGCCTGGCCCAGGGCGATGGCGCTGTCCTCGATCGTGTGGTGCGGATCGGTGTGAAGGTCGCCTTCGCATTGCAGGCGCAGCGAGAAGCCGCCGTGGGCCGCGATCTGCTCCAGCATGTGATCGAAAAAGCCGACGCCGGTCTCGATTTTCACCGGACCGGGCGCATCCAGATCGACGGCGCAGACGATCCGGGTTTCCTTGGTGTCGCGCACCGCCTGACCAACGCGCGCCGGGCGGCGCTTGGCGGGCGTCAGGCCGAAGGCGGCGAGCAGCCGGTCGTTGACCTCGGACTTGATCGAGATCGGCAGGCGCAGACGCTCGCCAGACAGATCGGCCTCGACGCCGTAGGCTTTCAGACCGGCCAGGGCCGCGGCGGGCTCCTCGGGGCGGGCCATGATGATGGGACCGACGCCTGGTTCGACCGGCATCTGACGACCCAGTTCGCGCACGACCCGTTCGCGCTCGCGCCGGACCGAGGCGATCCGCTCGGCGGTCTCGATCATCCGCGACGGATCGAGCGCCTGCATCGCCAGCCGCACCAGCGGTTCTGGCAGGGCATAGGGTTCCAGCACCGACGCCAGACGCGCCAGGGTCTGTGTTTGCGCGATCACCGCGCCGACGCGGGCGCCGGCGAGACCATAGGCCAGGGACAGGCTGCGCAGCACGACCAGGTTCGGCTGATCGGCGACAACGGTCACGGCCGAGACGCTGTCGGAGAACTCGATCAGTCCCTCGTCCACCACCAGCAGGGCGGGGGCGACGCGGGCGGCCATCTCGGCGACGGCTTCGGGCGAGCCCAGGGCGCGGATGACGACGATATTTTTCTCTGGGGCCGTTTCGCCCTTGGCCGGATAGATCGCGGCTAGGCTGTCATAGGGCTCGGCCTTCGGGGCCTCGACCGATCCGCCGTCGCGGGCGGCGAGGCGCCAGGTCAACTCCAGCCCGTGGGTCAGGCCGCGCACCGGCAGAACCTGTTCGGCAGGCACGCCATAGACGGCGGCCATCCGAGCGGCGAGGACGGAGGCGTCGCCGGGATAGCGATCCAGACCTTCGCCGCCGGAAACCAGCGGCGGATAGGGAGCGGGCAGGGTCATCCCTCGCTCCTCAGATCGGCGGCGCGGGCGTGGGCTTCCAGGCCCTCCATCCGGGCCAGGCGGGCGGCGATGGGCGCCAGCTGACGTGCGCCGGCCTCGGTCACCAGCTGGACCGACATGGTGGTCATGAAGCTGGCGGTGGTGACGCCGCCCAAGGTGCGGGCGCCGCCATCGGTCGGCAGGACGTGGCTGGGACCGGCGGCATAATCCCCCAGCGTCTCGGCGGCGAACCGGCCGACGAAGACGGCCCCGGCAGCCTTGATCGAATCGACCAGAGGCTCGGGATCGTCGATCTGGATCGCCAGGTGTTCGGGGCCATAGAGGTTGACGACTTCTGCGGCGGCGTCGAGGTCGCGGACCAGGATGGCGCGGGCCTCGTTCAGAGAGGCGCGGGCGATGGCTTCGCGGGGCAGGGTTGCGACCTGCACCTCGACCTCGCTCAGGATGTAGTCGATGGTGGCGCGGCTGGTGGAGACCAGCAGAACCTGCGCATCCGCATCGTGTTCGGCCTGGCTGAGCAGGTCGGCGGCGGCGATCTCGGGCGCGGCGTCGCGATCGACGATGACCATCAACTCCGACGGGCCGGCGGGCATGTCCACGGCGGGGCCGCCGGGAAGGGCCGAGGCCTGCTTCTTGGCCTCGGCCACATAGGCGTTTCCGGGTCCGAACAGCTTGTCGCAGGCGGGAATGACCCCGTCCTCCAGTTCGACGCCGAATGTCAGGGCGGCGATGGCCTGGGCCCCGCCCATCAGCCAGACGGCGTCCAACTCCGCCTCTGCGGCGGCCAGGATCATGGCGGGGTGGATGCCGCCATCCTTGTTCGGCGGCGTGACGGCGACGCGCTGGCCCACACCCGCGACCCCGGCCGGAATGGCCAGCATCAGCAGGGACGAAAACAGCGGCGCGGTGCCGCCGGGAATGTAGAGGCCGGCTGAGGCGAGGGGACGCCAAGCCAGTTTCGACCGCACGCCGGGCGTCGTCTCGACAAAGGGGGTGTCCTCGGGCCGGGTCGCCTGGTGGAAGACCCGCACATTGTCGGCCGCCATGCGCAGGGCGCGCACGTCGCCGGGCGGCAGGGCGTTGCGCGCCTCGGCCACAGTCTCGGGCGTGATGGCGATGCGACGGGGCGGCGCCTTGTCCAGCTTCAGGCACCAGTCGGTTACGGCCTCGCCGCCGCGCTGGCGCACGTCGTCCAGGATGGCGCGCACCACCTCGGTCACGTCGCCGGCGGTGCGTTGGGCCGGGCGGGCCAGGGCGGCCGTCTTGCCGGCCGCATCGAGGGAAGACCAGTCGATGCGTTTCATCACATCATCTTCTCGATCGGCAGGACCAGGATGGCCGAGGCGCCGGCGGCCTTCAGCTTTTCAAGCGTTTCCCAGAAGACCGCCTCCTGACAGACGGCGTGGACGGCGACCGCATCGTCGCGACCCATCAAGGGCATGACGGTGGGCGAGCCTGCGCCGGGCAGGATGGCGGTGATCTCGTCCAGCGCCGAGCGCGGGGCGTTCAGCATGACGTATTTTGCGCCTTGCGAGGACACCACGCCCGCCATCCGCTCGATGACGCTGTCCAACAACTGCTGCAGCGCGGGCTCGGGCGCGACGGGCGACTGGATCAGCACGGCCTGGCTTTCCAGAACCGTATCCTTGGCCCCCAGGCCGTTGGCCTCCAGCGTCGCGCCGGTCGAGACCAGGTCGCAGATGGCGGCGGCCAGCTTAAGCCGGGGCGCGACCTCGACGGCCCCGCGCATGACCACAATGTCGGCCTTGACCCCGCGTTCGTCGAGGAAGCGGCGCAGGATCTTCGGGTAAGAGGTGGCGATACGCAGACCGTCGAGCGAGGCCGGACCGTCATAGGCCAGCGTCGGAGGCGTGGCGATCTTGAGCGTGCAGCGACCAAAGCCCAGCGGCATGACGACCGAGGCGTTCGGTCCGCCGTTGCGGCCTTCCTCCAGCACATTCTCGCCGACGATGCCCAGATCGCACACGCCGTCCGCCACGAAGGTGGGGATGTCGTCGTCGCGGACGCGCAGCAGGTCGATCGGATAGTTCTCGACCCGGTACAGCAAGTCGTTGTGACCCTTGACCCATTTCAGGCCCGCGTCGCGGATCAGGTCGAGGCTGCGGTCGGCCAGACGGCCGGATTTCTGGACGGCGATGCGAAGCCGGCCCTGCACGGTGCTCATGTTCGGATACTCAGTTCTTGGTCTTCAGGCGGTCCAGGGCGAGGCGATAGCCCTGATGCGGCATGTCTTTCAGATAGCGGGCGACGCGAACGACGGTGGTGGGGCTGGCATGGGCCTCTGCGGCGATCTCGCGATAGGATTTGCCGCCGGCGTCGAGCAGGCGCGCCACCTGCCAGCGCTCGGAGAAGGCGCGCAGTTCCGCAGGCGTGCAAAGATCGGCCAGAAAGGCGTCGATCTCGGCGCGCGTCTGCATCGACAGCAGGGCGTCATGCAGGTCGTCACGGGCGGGCGGGGTCGTCATGCGCGTTCCACTATGCTGTAACGGTGGAACGGTCAAGGGGATGTCTAGTGGCGAGTGGCGAGTGGCGCGTGATGAGTGGCGATAAAATTTGGGCATCCGTCGCTTGCTCGCCACTCGTCACTCGCCACTCGCCACTCTAAATGCGTCCCATGACCAAGGTTCTCATCATCGGCGCCGGACACGCCGGCGGCTCCGTCGCGGCCTTCCTGCGGCAGTATGGGCATGAAGGCCCCATCGTGCTGGCGGGCGAGGAGGATGCGCCGCCGTATCAGCGGCCGCCGCTGTCCAAGGCTTGGCTCAAAGGAGAGGCGGATCTGGAGGCGCTGCTGCTGCGGCCTCTGAGTTTCTACGCCGAGCAGAACATCGACTTCCGACCCTCGACGGTCGCCGTGTCGGTGGATCCGGCAGCGAAGACGGTAGCCTTCCACGACGGGTCGTCGGAAACCTACGACATTCTCGTGCTGGCGACCGGATCGACGGCGCGCAAGCTGCCGGTTCCGGGCGGGGACCATCCCGATCTGCTGGAACTCCGCACGATGAAGGACGCCGAGCGACTGAAGGCTGTCCTCGGGCCCGGCAAGCGTCTGGCGGTCGTCGGCGGCGGCTATGTGGGGCTGGAGGCGGCGGCGTCGGCGCGGGCCCTGGGCGCCGAGGCGGTGGTGATCGAGCGCGCGCCGCGCGTTTTGGCCCGGGTGGCGTCCGAGACCTTATCGACCTTCTTCACGGCGCAGCACCGGGCGCACGGCGTCGAAATCCTGACCGACGCTGAGGTAGTCGCTGTGGCCCGCGACGGCGTGAGCCTGGCCGACGGATCGGTGGTGTCGGCGGATGCGGTGTTGGTGGGGGTCGGCGCCCTGGCTTGCGACGCCCTGGCGCGATCGGCCGGCCTGACCTGCGACGACGGCTTGGTGGTGGACGCTGAGGCGCGCACCAGCGACCCGGCGATCTTCGCCATCGGCGACATGACCCGACGACCCATTCCGGTCCACGGCGGCGTGCATCATCGGCTGGAAAGCGTGCCCAACGCCCTGGAGCAGGCCAAACAGGCGGCCGCGGCCATCGTCGGACGGGCCGGACCCACGCCCGAAGTGCCGTGGTTCTGGTCTGACCAGTATGACGTCAAACTTCAGATCGCCGGCCTGCCGTTTGACGCCGACCGACAGGTGGTGCGCGGCGACCCGACGGCGTCGGGCTTTGCGGTCTTCCATCTGAACGGCGACCGCATCGTCTGCGTCGAGGCCGTCAACGCGCCGCCCGAGTTCATGGCCGGCAAGCAGTTGATCGCCAAGGCGACGCCTGTGGACATGGACAAGCTGGCCGATCCGGCGGTGTCGATGAAGGCGGTGGCCGTCGGATAAGGCGTCGCCGCAGTGCAACAAAACTGTTGCGCTTTACGTTCGTGACCGTTCAAGCTGCGACTTCAACGCGGCGGGGGCGGATGACGAGAGCTTTCGACGAAATGAATGGCGGCGGATCGGGTGCGATCCGCGACAGCTACAAGACGCTGGCGGCGTGGCTGGAAAACGCGCCGGCCGATTTGCTGCAAGCGCGCTCGCGCCAGGCGGAGCTGTTCTTCCGCCGCATGGGCGTGACCTTCGCCGTCTACGGCGACGAGGAATCCAATGAACGGCTGATCCCTTTCGATGTCGTGCCGCGCATCATCGGCGCGGACGAATGGGGTGGTCTGGAAAAGGGGCTGAAGCAGCGGGTCACCGCCATCAACGCCTTCCTGAAAGACATCTATGGACCGCAGGACTGCATCAAGGCGGGCATCGTCCCGGCCGATCTGATCCTGACCAATCCGCATTATCGGCCGGAGATGCAGGGGCGTCGTCCACCGGGCGACGTCTGGTGCCATATCTCGGGCGTTGATCTGGTGCGCACGGGCGAGGACGGCTTCTATGTTCTCGAAGACAACTGCCGCACGCCGTCGGGCGTCTCCTATATGCTGGAGAACCGCGAGATGATGATGCGGCTGTTCCCCGACCTGTTCGCGGAACACGCCGTGCGTCCCGTCGAGATCTACACCGACATGCTGCTGCGCTCGCTGCAGGCTTCGGCGCCGGCGGGTGCAGGGGCGGATCCGACGATCGTCGTGCTGACGCCCGGCCCCTTCAACTCGGCCTACTACGAGCATAGCTTCCTGGCCGATAAGCTGGGCGTCGAGCTGGTTCAGGGCACGGACCTGTTCGTCAATGACGACACGGTCTTCATGCGCACGACAGAAGGGCCCAAGCGCGTCGACGTCATCTATCGCCGCATCGATGACGACTTCCTCGATCCCCTGACCTTCATGCCAAACTCCACAATCGGGGTGCCGGGGCTGATGTCGGCCTATTTCGCCGGGCGCGTGACCCTGGCTAATGCGGTCGGCACGGGCGTGGCCGACGACAAGGCCGTCTATACCTACATGCCCGAGATCATCCGCTTCTTCACGGGCGAGGACGCCATCCTGCAGAACGTGCCGACCTGGCGCTGTCGCGAGCCGGACGCCCTGAAGGAAGTGCTGGATAAGCTGCCGGAACTGGTGGTCAAGGAAGTCGGCGGATCGGGCGGCTACGGCATGCTGGTCGGGCCGACCTCGACCAAGGCCGAGATCGAGGATTTCCGCGCCAAGCTGATCGCCGATCCCGACGACTTCATCGCCCAGCCGACGCTGAGCCTGTCGACGGCCCCCACGCTGAACGGCGGCGCCCTGTCGCCCCGCCACGTCGATCTCAGGCCGTTCGTCCTGTCCAGCCCGGCCGGCGTGCGCGTCGCGCCCGGCGGCCTGACGCGAGTGGCGCTGAAGGAAGGGTCGCTGGTGGTGAACTCCAGCCAGGGCGGCGGAACCAAGGACACCTGGGTGCTGGACAACTGATGCTTTCACGCACCGCAGACAGCCTCTACTGGACCGGCCGCTACATGGAGCGGGCGGACTTCCTGGCCCGAATTCTGGAGGCGGCGATCCGTCTGGCTGCCCTGCCGGCGAAAGATCAGGCCGCCGTCACCGCCTGGGCCGGGGCCATCGCCTCGTCGGGGGTCAAGGCCGGCTTCGATGCGACCGGGCGGACCGTGTCGGAAAAGTCCGTGCGGGAATATCTGGCCTTCGGCTTCGACAATCCGACCTCGATCAAGGCCTGCATCACCAAGGCGCGGACCAATGCGCGTTCGGTGCGCACCGCCCTGACCATCGAACTGTGGGAGGCGATCAACGGCGCCTGGAACGGTCTGAACGAGCTGGGCGAACCGACCAAGCGCGACGACTTCACCAACTTCCTCGACTTCGTGAAATCGACATCCCTGGCTGTGGAGGGCGCCTCGTCGCGGACCATGCTGCGCAATGACGCCTACTGGTTCCTGCGACTGGGCATGGCGATCGAGCGGGCCGACAACACCGCGCGTCTGCTGGACGTTAAATATCACCTGCTTCTGCCGCCCGGCGAACGGGTCGGGGGGCAGTTGGACTATTTCCAGTGGACGACCCTGCTGCGCGAGGTTTCGGCCCTGACCGCCTATCGCTGGGTCTACCGTGAAAGCGTGCGGCCCTGGCTGGTGGCGGACCTGTTGGTGCTGAACCGCCAGATGCCGCGTTCGCTGGCCTCGTGTCAGGGCATGATCGTCAGTTATCTGGAGAAGCTTGCCACCGATTACGGCCGGCGCGGCCCGGCGCAACGGCTGGCCTCCAATCGCCTCAGCCAGTTCAACGAGGCCAAGATCGAAGACATTTTCCAGTCCGGCCTGCACGAATACATCCAGAGCTTCCTGAACGAGAACAACGCCCTGGCCGCGGCCGTCCACGAACAGTATCTGGTCTGACCATGCGGATCCGGATCGATCACTCCACCCGCTACGCCTACGCCAGGCCCGCGCGGTTCATCGTCCAGATGCTGCGCCTGACGCCCAAGTCGTGCGAAAGCCAGCAGGTCCGCGACTGGCGCATCGAGACCGACGTGGACGCCCGGCTGCGGCGCAGTGAGGACGCCTTCGGCAACATCGTTCACAGCCTCTACACCGAGCGGCCGACCGACGCCCTGACCATCCGCGTCACCGGCGAGGTCTCAACCGTCGAGACGGGCGGCGTCGTGAAGGGCCAGGCCGAGCGGCTGTCTCCCTTGGTCTATCTGCGCGAAACCCCGATGACGAAGGCCGACGCCGGCATCGTCGACTTCGCCCGCTCGATCCCCGATGGCCCGACGCTCCATCGGATGCACCGCTTGATGAGCGCGCTGAAGGATACGGTGGCGTTCGAGGTCGGCTCGACCTCGGCCTCCCACACCGCCGCCGACGCCTTCGCCCAGAAGCGCGGCGTCTGTCAGGACCATTCGCAGATCTTCATCTCGGCCGCGCGCCTGCTGGGCGTGCCGGCCCGCTATGTCTCGGGTCATCTCAGCCGTCAGGACGGACGCCACGATCAGGACGCCGCCCATGCCTGGGCCGAGGCCTGGGTCGAAGATCTGGGCTGGGTCGGGTTCGATCCCGCCAACGGCATCTGTCCGACCGAACACTATGTCCGGGTCGCGGTCGGCCTGGACGCGCGCGGCGCCACCCCGATCCGGGGCACCAGCTATGGCGGCGGCCAGGAGCAACTGACCGTCGCCCTGAATGTGCGGCCGGTGCAACAGAGCCAGCAACAACTGCAATCCAGTGGATGGCCCCGATAGGCATGACGCGCGAATCTGTTAGCGTTCAGGGATTCGCAACGCGGGGAGCGAATAGAGCGAAGTGACCTATTGCGTAGGCATGCTGGTGGACGACGGGTTGGCGATGATCGCCGACACGCGCACCAATGCGGGCGTGGACAACATCTCGTCCTATCGCAAACTCCACATCTACCAGTCGCCGGGCGAGCGGATCCTGGCGGTCGCGACGGCGGGCAATCTGTCGGTCACCCAGACGGCGCTGGCCATGGTCGCAGCCGGGGTCAAACTGCCGGACTCCACCGAGCTTGAAACCCTCCAGACCGCCCCGACCCTTTTCCGCGCCGCCCAGCTTCTGGGTCATGCGATGGCCAGCGTGCGCGCCAGCATCAATACGCCGCCGACGCCGACCGCCGATGGGCTGAACGTCACCGCCTCCATGCTGCTGGGCGGTCAGATCGCCGGCGGCAAGATGGGGCTGTATCTGATCTACGGCCAGGGCAACTTTATCGAGTGCGGGCCCGATACGCCCTATCTGCAGATCGGCGAGCTGAAATACGGCAAGCCCATTCTGGATCGCGCCCTGCACAGCTCCACCTCCCTGTCCGAGGCGGTGAAGCTTGGGCTGATCTCGTTCGATTCGACCATCCGCTCGAACATCGCCGTCGGCCCGCCGCTGGACCTGATCGTCATGCCGCGCGACCAGCTGACGGGCACGGCGCGGCGCATCGAGGCGGACGATCCCTATTTCCGCGATCTGGGTCGGCGCTGGTCCGAAGCCTTGGCCGCCGCCCACCGCGCCATGCCCGATCCGACCTGGTTGGATATCGACACGTCGGCGCCTCAGAGGAGCATCAGCGCCGTCGGCTAATTAAGATTGCGATTTGTTCGCAATTGTCTTGTGCCTTCCTGTGGAGCTGGTTATTGCGAGCGCATCGCAAAATCAGACCAAAAGGTCGCAAGAGTATGTCCGAATCCCGCGCCGCCGCGCTCCGCTCGCTTCTGTTCGCCTCCAGCGCCGCCGGCATGCTGGTCGCCGCCCCCGCCATAGCCGCTGATGTGATCGCCGAGGACGGCGTGGTCGTCACGGCCGACCAGTCCCAGCCCGCCAATCTGGGCACGATCGACGTCAACGGTCAGTTCAAGAAGCCGGCGCCCGTCAATCCCGAGTTCGTCGCGCCCCTGGTGGATATCCCGCGCGCCGTGACGGTCATCCCCCAGGCCATCATCGAACAGACCTCGGCCTCGTCCTTGCAGGACCTGCTGTCCAACTCCCCCGGCATCACCTTCGGAGCAGGCGAGGGCGGTCAGCCCCTGGCCGATCGTCCCTTCATCCGGGGCCAGTCGTCGGGCAACAACATCTTCGTGGACGGCATTCGCGACACGGGCGGCCAGCAGCGCGAGGTCTTCAACCTGGAACAGGTCGAGGTCATCAAGGGGCCGGACGCCGTTTATTCGGGACGCGGTTCGGGCGGCGGCAGCATCAACCTGGCCTCCAAATCGCCCAAGCTGAACGCCTTCACCAATGTCAGCGCGGGCGCGGGCACCGACGGCTATTTGCGCGGCACGGTCGATGCGAACCTGCCGCTGGGCGAGACCGCCGCCCTGCGCATCAATCTGATGGGCGCCCAGGGCGACGTGCGCGGCCGCGACGCCGTCGATTACGACAGATGGGGTGCGGCCATCAGCCTGGGCGCCGGTCTAAGCACGCCGTCCTCGATGGTCTTCAGCTACTATCACCTGACCAGCGATCAGATGCCGGATTACGGCATTCCGTTGTTCACCAAGATTCAGTCACGCACGACCGACAGCGGCGTTCTGGATGTGCCCTATGACAGCTTCTATGGGCTGAAGGCGCGCGACTACCTGACCAATGAGGTGGACGCCTTCACCTTCAAGGCCGAGCATCGCCTCAACGACTTCGCCACGATCCGCAACGTCAGCCGCTATTCGCAGACGCTGAATGACTACATCGTCACCAATCCCGGCGACGGCGGCTATGTCGGACGCGCGGCGGACGGGACATACTGGATGAAGCGGGGCACCAAGACCCGCTGGAACCCGGTCACCACCCTGGCCAATGTGACGGATGTCTTCGGCCAGTTCGCCACCGGTTCGATCAAACACAGCTATGACGTCGGCGTGGAACTGTCGCGCGAGCACAACAAGAACGCCTCCTATTCGACCTACACCACTTCGGGCTCGGCCTGTCCGACGGGTCTGACGACCGTCAGCGGGTCGTATCCGACCGCGGCCGGGGCGTTGGGCGCTGGAGACTGCACGCCGGTCTACAACCCCAACCCCGACGACGCCTGGACCGGTGTAATCAATCGCGGCCCGACCAGCTCGAACACGACGGAAGCCATCGGCGTCTACGCCAACGACAGCATCACCCTGACCAAGCGACTGATCCTGAACCTGGGCGTTCGCTGGGACCAGTATTCGGTCAAGGGCGTGAATGCCGTTTTGGGTTCGCCTTCGTCCACGGCTGGCGTCTGGAATGTCACGGGCTATACGGCCGTTCCGGAACAGAAATGGGAGTTCACCAACTATCAGGTCGGTCTGGTGTTCAAGCCGACGCAGAACAGCAGCGTCTATGCCTCCTGGTCCACCTCTTCGACGCCGCCGACCATCTCGGCGGGCGATCAGAACGCCTCGGGCGGCACGGGCACCGTCGATGGCGTCGCCAACACCGTTCTGGATCCGGAAGACACCGAAAGCTTCGAGATCGGCGCCAAGGCCAATGTCTTGAACGACCGTCTCGCCCTGTCGGCGGCCGCGTTCCATCTCACACGCAAGAACGCCCTGATCCTGGTTCAGCCCAACATCTTCCGTCAGGAGGGCGAGGTCGAGGTCAACGGCTTCGAGCTGGGCGTGTCAGGCAGCATCACGCCGAAGTGGACCGTGTTCGGCGGCTATACCTACATGGACTCCGAACTGGTGAAGGGCGCCTGCACGGTCGATGCCACGGTGACGCCGCCTGTGTGCAGGCCCAGCGCCTTTGAAGGTGACCGGCTGGCCAATACGCCCAAGCACAGCGCCAGCCTGTTCACCACCTATCGCGTCCTGCCCCGGCTGACGGTCGGCGGCGGCGTCTACTACATGTCCAAATCTCTGGGCGGGAACCAGGGCGGCGCGGGCGGCGGGAACAACCGCATCTATGCGCCCGAGTGGACCCGCGTGGACGCTTTCGCCGCCTATGATCTGACGGATCGCGCGACGCTTCAGCTGAACGTCAAGAATGCGACGGACGAGGAGTTCATCATGCGCACCAACGGCATTCACCACGCCGACGTGGCCGCAGGTCGCCAGGCCATTCTGGCCCTGAACCTGCGCTTCTAAAGGCCGCTTCCCCGGCCTAGTCTGACGGCCCCGCGATCCCCCCGCGGGGCCGTTTCGTCTTTCAGCGAGAACGCCCGTGCTGCTGCAGATTCCGGAAGTCTTCTCCAAGGCCGAGGTCAAGGCTTTGCGCGCGCGGCTGGACGCCGGCCCGTGGGCGGACGGCAACGCCACCTCGGGCCATCAATCGGCGACGGCGAAGAAGAACCTGCAACTGCCCGAAGAGTCGGACGTGGCGAAGGAGGTCTCGGCCCTGGTCGTCCAGGCGCTGAACGCCAATCCGATGTTTGTGGCGGCGGCCCTGCCGCACACGATCTTCCCGCCCCTGTTCAACCGCTACGAAGGCGGAGACCAGTTCGGCATGCACGTCGACAACGCCATCCGCCAGTCCCGCAACGGCGGGGCGATCCGCATTCGCAGCGACCTCTCGGCGACCCTGTTTCTGTCCGAGCCCGAGGACTACGACGGCGGCGAACTGATCATCGAGGAGATGTACGGGTCGCAGGCGATCAAGCTGCCAGCGGGCGATCTGGTCCTCTATCCATCCAAGAGCCTGCACCGGGTCACGCCGGTGACACGCGGGGCGCGGGTGTCGTCCTTCATGTGGATGCAGAGCCTGGTGCGCGACGACGCCGATCGCGAAACCCTGTTCCGCCTGGACATCGCCACTCAGCGCGTGGCGTCCGAAAAGGGGCCCAAGGATCAGTCGGTGATCGAACTGACCGGCGTCTATCACAATCTGCTGCGGCGCTGGACCGAGGTCTGACGCCCAAGGCGCCGCAACGCCGCTAAATGCTATTGCAACCCGTTCGCAACAATGGCACAGCGGGCCCGTGACCGAACTCGCCACACAGCGTCAAGCCGAAATCGCAGCCAAGGGCCCCAAAACCAAGGCGGCGCTGAATGGCGCGCGGTCGTTCTGGCTGAAACAGCTGCATAGCTGGCACTGGATTTCGGCGGCGGTCAGCCTGGTCGGCATGATCCTGTTCGCGGTCACCGGCATCACCCTCAACCATGCGGCCTCGATCCCCGGCGATCCGGTGACGGTTGAACAGACTGCAACCTTGCCGGCGCCCCTGTTGCAGCGGCTGGCGGGCTTCCCGCAGGAGACGACCGATCCTGTCCCCGACGCGGTCGCACGCTGGGCGTCCGAGGCTCTAAAGGTCGAGATCGCCGACAAGCCGACCGAGACGACGGCGGAAGAGGTCTATGTCGCCCTGGCCATGCCTGGCGGCGACGGCTGGGTCACCATCGACCGTTCGACCGGCGAGACCCTGCACGAGAAGACGACGCGCGGCTGGATCGCCTACCTCAACGACCTGCACAAGGGTCGCAACGCCGGCGTGGTCTGGTTCTGGTTCATCGACGTCTTCGCGGCGGCCTGCGTCATCTTCGCCGTCACGGGTCTGGGTCTGATGCTCCTGCACGCCAAGGGTCGGCCCTCGACCTGGCCGCTGGCGGCCTTGGGCCTTCTGATCCCCGTCGTCATCGCCCTGATCTTCATTCACTGACGAGTTTTCCGATGCGCCTTCTTCCCGTCGTCATCACCACCGCCGGCCTCGCCGCCGCTGCGCCCGCCATGGCCGCCGACCTGACGGTGTCGGTCGAGATTCCGCGCCTGAACACCGCCTCCTATCACCGCCCCTATGTCGCGGTGTGGATCGAAAAGCCGGATCAGTCGGCCGAACGCACCCTGGCCGTCTGGTATCAGCAGACCCGCAACAACGAGGGCGACGGCAAGGACTGGCTGAAGGATCTGCGCACCTGGTGGCGCAAGGGCGGTCGGGCCATGAGCCTGCCGGCCGACGGCGTATCCGGCGCCACGCGCGCGCCGGGCCGCCAGACCGTCACCGTACCCGCCGCCCGCCTGCGCAACCTTCAGCCCGGCCAGTACAACATCGTCGTCGAGGCGGCCCGCGAACTGGGCGGGCGCGAGGTCGTGCGCGTGCCCTTCCGCTGGGGCGCGGCCAATACAAGCGCCGGAACCGGCTCCACCGAACTGGGCGCCGTGCGCGTCGCCGTCTCTCGCTGAGGATCATGACCGTGAAGAGAACGATCGGCCTGCTCACGCTGGCTGCAGCACTGGCCGCCCCCATGGCCGCCCAGGCCCACCGCGCCTGGTTGGCGCCCACCGCCACGACCCTGTCGGGCACGGACGCCTGGGTCGGATTCGACGCCGGCATGTCGAACCAGGTGTTCAACCCCGACCACGCCGCTATGCGCCTGACCGGCCTGACCATCACCGCGCCGGACGGCTCGGCGGTCCAGCCCGAGAACGCCATGCAGGGCCGCTATCGCTCGACCTTCGACGCCCATCTGACCCAGAACGGCACCTACAAGATCGCCAACGTCATGAACGGGGTCATGGCCAGCTACACCCTGAACGGCGAACAGAAGCGCTGGCGCGGCGCGGCCTCGGACTATCCGGCGGGCCTGCCCGAGGGCGCGACCAATGTTCAGGCGACCCGCACCGCCAGCCGCATTGAGACCTTCGTCACCCTGAACAACCCCACCGACACCGTCTTCAAGACGACCGGCGAGGGGCTAGAGCTGGTTCCCGTCACCCACCCGAACGACCTGGTCGTGGGCGAACCCGCCACCTTCAAACTGCTGAACAACGGCCAGCCGGCCGCTGACATCGCCGTCACCGTGGCGCGCGGCGGTCTGCGTTACCGCGACAACCCCGAAGAATCGACGCTCAAAACGAACGCCGAGGGCGCCTTCACCATCACCTGGCCGGAAGCGGGCATGTACTGGCTGAACGCCTCGGTCCGCACCGAAGGCCAAGGCGAAACGCTGGGTTCCAACGCCAGCTATGTGGCGGCGATGGAAGTCCTGCCCTAAGCGAAGGGCCATGTCCGACATTCCCCCCTCGCGCGGTTCACGCGCCGCCCCGCCCACGGTCAACATCGGCGACGCCGCCCCTCTGGGCGACCGCGCCGACAACCGCGTCCTCGTGCCGACGATCGAAGGCGCGCCGCCCCGTCCGCCCAGCGACCTGATCCGCGCGCTGGGCGGCCAGACCATGGGCACGACCTGGAGCGCGCGCGTCATCGCCCCGCCCGGCGTGGGCGAGGTCGAGATCCGGTCCGCGATCGAAGAGGAACTGGCGACCGTCGTCGGTCTGTTCAGCCCGTGGGAGCCGTCCAGCGAGATCAGCCGCTTCAACACCGCGCCCGCCGGCGTCTGGGCGGTGTCCCAGCCGTTCTGGGATCTGCTGGATTCGGCGATGACCCTGGGCGACGAAACCAACGGCGCGGTCGATCCGACCCTGGGCGCCCTGGTCGATATGTGGGGCTTCGGCCCGCCAGGACCGCGTTCGGCCTTGCTGCCCGTCCCGTCCGAAGACGAGATTGCGGCGGCTGCGGCCGTGTCGGGTTGGCAGAAGCTGCGGCTGAACGGCGATGCGCGGGCGGTCATGCAGATGGGCGGGATGAAGCTGGACTTCTCCGGCATCGCCAAGGGTCATGCGGTGGATCGCGTGTCCGACCGCCTGATGGCCATGGGCGCGACCTCGCACCTGATCGAGATCGGCGGCGAGTTGAAAGGACGCGGCGTCAAGCCGGACGCCCAGCCCTGGTGGGTCGAGATCGAGCGGGTCGAGGGTTCGCCTGCGCCCCACACCGTGGCGGCGTTGTTCGATCTGGCCGTAGCGACCAGCGGCGACTATCGCCGCGCATTCCACCATGAGGGGCGCCTTTATCCCCACACCATCGACGGATCGACCGGTCGTCCGGTCAGCAACAATCTGAGTTCGGTCACCGTCCTGCACCCCTCCGCCATGATGGCCGACGCCTACGCCACGGCCCTGACCGTCATGGGGCCGTTCGACGGACCGGACTATGCCGAGGCCGTCGGCCTGATGGCCCATTTCGTCGAGCGTACCGAGCGCGGGCCGGTCGAGCGGATGTCGCCGGCCTTCGCCGCCCTGATGGACGACGACGGAGATCGTCCGGGGTGACAGCCGATCCGCAGCGCTGGCTGTGGGCGGTCGGGGCCTTGGCGCTTTGGCTGACCCTGATCGCCGTCATCTTCTGGCGTGAACGCAGGGCCAAGGCGGCGGCCCGTGCGCGGTCTGATGCTCTGGCGGGCGCAGGCGAGGGCCGGCCGCTGCTAATCGCCTTCGCCAGCCAGACGGGCTTCGCCGAGGAACTGGCGTGGATGACGGCGCGGTCTCTGGGCGATGGCGGCGTGGGCGCGCGAGTGCTGTCCTTCGCCGATCTGGATGTGCAGACGCTCAAGTCGACGGACCGTGCATTGCTGATCGTCTCGACGACGGGCGAGGGCGATCCGCCCGACAGCGCGGCCCGGTTCGTGCGCAAGGTCATGGGCGAGACGACCGACCTGTCGGAACTCCGTTTCGGTCTTCTGGCGCTGGGCGACCGCAGCTATGATCAGTTCTGCGGCTTCGGTCACGCTGTGGACGGCTGGCTGCGACGCGCCGGCGCCAAGCCCCTGTTCGATATGGTCGAGGTCGACAACGGCGAGGCCGGCGCCCTTCGCCACTGGCAGCACCAGTTGAACCAGATCACGGGCAGCGTGACGGCCCCCGACTGGACCCCGCCCGCCTACGACCCGTGGCGGCTGGTCGAACGCACCCTGGTCAATCCGGGCAGTCCCGGCGGCGAGGCCTGGCATCTGGCGTTCGAGGCCGTGGGCGCGGCGCCCGACTGGTCGGCCGGCGACATCGCCGAGGTCGGCCTGCCTGAGCGTGACGGCGTCACGCCGGGTTCACGTGAATATTCCATCGCCTCCCTGCCGTCGGATGGCCGGGTCGAGTTTCTGATCCGCCTGATGCGCCATCCCGACGGCGCCCCGGGCCTGGCGTCGGGCTGGCTGACGCAGGATCTGGCGCGGGGCGATCAGGTCGGAATGCGCCTGCGCACCAACCGCAGCTTCCACGGCCCGGCGGACGAGACGCCGATGATCCTGATCGGCAACGGCACGGGCATCGCCGGCCTGCGCGCGCATTTGAAGGCGCGCACCGACGCGGGCGGGGCCTGGCTGCTGTTCGGAGAACGCACGCAGGCGCATGACGCCTTCTTCGATGCGGAGTTGCAGGCCTGGCTGGCGTCGGGCGTGCTGCGGCGGCTGGATCGGAGCTTCTCGCGCGATACGGGCGACGGCCGATATGTGCAGGATCTTGTCGCGGCGGCGGTTGATGACTTGCGCGACTGGGTCGCGCGCGGCGCGGCGATCTACGTCTGCGGCAGTCTGGAAGGCATGTCGCAAGGCGTGCATGCCGCGCTGGAAAGCGCGCTGGGCGCGGACGTGGTGCTGACCCTTCTGGAAGACGGGCGCTATCGGCGGGACGTTTACTGAACACCGTGCTTGCCGATGTCGGTTACCGGCCTAGACGCCCCAACAGTTCCGCCGCGAAGGTCGACAGGGTGTCGTCGCGCGCGCCCATGACGACGATCCGGTCGCCCGGCTTGGCGATCTCGACGATCCGGTCGCCGCAGGCGGCGCGCGTCGCCAGCGCATCAGCCTGACGGCCGGCGGCGCGGACGCCGGAGGCGATGTCTTCCGATCCCACGCTGCGGTCGGTGGTGCCGCCATAATAGACCGGCTCGGGCATCAGTAGCACGTCGTCCTCGCGCATCAGGCCGGCGAAACCGTCGATGAACTCCGACTTCATCAGCTTCAGCGGGCCGAACCCATGCGGCTGGAACAGGATCAGCAGCCGCCCGTCGAAGGCGTGCAGGGTCTTTAGCGTGGCGGCGATCTTGTCCGGATTATGGGCGAAGTCGTCGATGACGGTGATGTCGCCGGCCGTCCCTACCACCTCCATCCGGCGACGGATGCCGGCGAAGGTCTCCAGCGCCTTCACCGCCTCGGCCGTGGGCACGCCCAGCGCCCGGGTCGCACCCAGCGCGGCCAGGGCGTTGGCGACATTGTGGGCGCCGGGCACGTTCAGGACCACGTCGTGCTCGCTCCAGCCCTCGATCAGCCGGAACCGCATGCCTGTCGGCAGAGGCTGAAGATCATGGGCGGACAGGTCGGCCTTCTCTTCGCCCAGGCCGAAGGTGATCGCCTTGCCGAATGGCAGGGTCTGGGCCAGGGCCGCCGTCTCGGGATTGTCCAGGTTCAGCACGGCCGTCGTCGCCCGCGCGGTGAAGCCCCCGAACAGGTCGCGCAACTCTTCCATCGACTTGTGGTCCAGCGAGATGTTGGACACCACCGCCACCGTCGGGTCGTAGCGGGCGATGGAGCCGTCGCTTTCGTCCACCTCGGACACGAACAGGTCCGGCCCGCCGATCAGGGCGCTGGCGAACGGATGGTCGGCGTCGGCGAAGTTCTTCATCACCGCCCCGTTCATCACGGTCGGCTCGCGGCCCGTCTGGTTCAGGATCCAGGCGATCATGCCTGTGATGGTGGACTTGCCGCTGGTGCCCGCGACCCCGACCGAGGTCGGGGCGGTGTTGAACAGTTCACTGAGCAGTTCGGGCCGGGTCTTGATCGTCGCGCCCGCGCGCCTGGCCGCGCCGATGTCGGGCACCGTCTCCTCGATGGCGCCGGTGGCGATGACGGTCTGATCGGCGCGGGTCACGCCCGATCCGTCCTGGGGGTGCAGGGTCACGCCGTGGGCGCGCAGCCAGTCGAACTTCTCGGGCGTGCGGCCCTGGTCCAGCGCCCGGTCCGATCCTTCGATCACAGCGCCGCGCGCCTGGACGATCATGGCCAGGGGCAGCATGCCCGACCCGCCGATGCCGCAGAAGAAATAGGAGGCGTCTTGGTTCATGCCCCCTTAGAACAGGGGATCGGGCCGGTCCGCCAGTAGGGGATCGCAAAAACGACGAAGAAGACGGACGTGACCCCAAAGAGCGATAAAATGGGCAGCTTCAAGATCGGCGTCGTCTGCGCCAGTTCGCGCTTCTCCAAAGAGCGCGCCGAGGCGGTCGAGGCCTGGATGGCGCAGAACCATCCCGACCGCAATGTCGCCGTCGTTTTTCACCCCGCCTGTTTTTTGAAACACGGTCATTTCGCCGGCGATGACCGGGCGCGCGCCGACGCCTTCGTTGAGTTCGCCAACGACCCCCGCATCGACGCCATCTGGTTCGCGCGCGGCGGCTACGGCTCGTGCCGCATCGCTGATGCGGTGATCCCGCGCCTGGACGCCGTCGCCCGCAAGAAGCGCTACATGGGCTATTCCGACGCCGGCAGCCTGTTGGCCGGGATGTACAAGGCCAGGTTCCAGCATCTGGCGCATGGACCGATGGCCTCGGATTCGGTGCGCGACGACGCGACCGCGCGCGGCGCCCTGTCCTGGCTGACCACGGGACGCACCGACTGGATCGAGCCGTCGCTGGCGACCGATCCGCGCCCGGCCGTCGCCTTCAACCTGACCATCCTGAACGAACTGACCGGCACGCCGCTGGAGCCCGATCTGTCCGACCACGTCCTGATGCTGGAGGAGGTGTCCGAGGCCGCCTACCGGATCGACAGAATGATGTTTCACTTGACCAGCCAGGCCAGCATCCGTCGCGTGGCCGGGATTCGCCTGGGACGGGTCTCGGACGTCACGCCAAACGATCCCGATTTCGGTCAGACTCCGGAGGAAATCGTTCGATACTGGTGCCTGCGTTCGGGCATACCCTTTCTGGGAAGCGCCGATATCGGGCATGACGCCGCCAATAAGGTCGTCCCCTTCGGTCGCCCTTAAGGCAAACGACGCGCGACGAAAAGGACACAGTCTCGCCTCTATTCGCTATAGCCAGCTCGCCTACCTCTCGACAGAACGCCGGTCCTGACTTCAGATGCCGGTCCGCGAGGCGTTAGGACTTCGTTAGCCAAGGCGTTGGGGGACGCTGTGGTTGGCGCCTTCTGCGATGCGGCGGTTCGTTCGGATATCGGGGGATGCCCGGACGAGCCGCCTGATCGTCTTCCTGATCATCGACGTGAAGAGCCGCAGGGCTTAAGGATCGCGGGTGCGTTTCGACGAGAGATTCATCGATGAACTGAAGGCCCGCCTTCGGCCGTCCGACGTGATCGGGCGGACGGTGAAGCTGAAACGTCAGGGCCGCGAATACGTCGGTCTGTCGCCGTTCTCGAAGGAGAAGTCGCCGTCCTTTTTTGTCAACGACGACAAGGGCTTCTTCCACGACTTTTCGTCCGGCAAGCATGGCGACATCATTTCCTTCCTGCAGGAGACCGAGCGGCTGAGTTTCGTCGAGGCGGTGCAGCGCCTGGCCGGCGAGGCGGGGATGCAGCTCCCGGCCGAAGACCCCAAGGAGGCCGAGCGCGAGCAGAAGCGGGCGGGTCTGTCCGACTGGATGGACCTGGCCCAGAAATGGTTCGCCGCAAACCTGCGCCGCACGCCGGGCAAGGCGGCGCGGGAGTATCTGGACAAGCGCGGCCTGCCCGAGGATCAGTGGGAGCGGTTCGGCCTGGGCTACGCGCCCAACGATCGCGAGGGGCTGAAGCAGGCCTTGGTCCAGCGCGGCGCCAAGCCAGCCGAACTGGTCGAGGCCGGGTTGCTGATCTCGCCCGAAAGCGGCGGCCAGCCCTATGATCGATTCCGCGACCGGCTGATGTTCCCGATCCTGGATGCGCGCGGCCGGATCGTCAGCTTCGGCGGCCGGGCCATGAACCCCGACGACCGGGCGAAATATCTGAACGGCCCGGAAAGCCCGCTCTTCCACAAGGGCGCGACCCTCTACGGCCTGCCCGAGGCGCGGCGGATCCTGGGCGCGGAATCCAAGAACGACCAGGCCATCATCGTGGTCGAAGGCTATATGGACGTCATCGCCTGCCAGCGCGCGGGCCTGCCGGCCGTGGCGCCGATGGGCACGGCCCTGACCGAGGAGCAGATGGAACGGCTGTGGCGTGTGTCGCACGAGCCGATCCTGTGCTTCGACGGCGATGCGGCCGGACTGCGCGCCGCCTATCGCGCCATCGAACGGTCGCTGCCGCTGCTGAAGCCAGGGCGCTCGTTCCGGTTCGCCCTGCTGGGCGCCGGTCAGGATCCCGACGACATTCTGCGCGACAGGGGCGCGCCCGCGCTGCGTCAGGCCCTGGCCGAAACCCATGGGTTCGCCGAGGTGCTGTTCCGCCGCGAACAGGATCTGGAGCCGCTGGACACGCCGGAGCGCAAGGCCGGCTTCAAAGCGCGGCTGAGAAACACCGCCTCGGCCATCCAGGACAAGGATCTGGCCGAGCAATACCGCCGCGACCTGTTCGACCGTTTCGACGCCCTGTTCCCGCGCAGCCCCCAACGCGCGCCCTGGACGCCGGGGCAGGGCAGGCGCGGTTTCGGCCCGCCGCACAAACTGGGTCAGACGGCGGAGGGCGCCCAGGCGATGCAGTCGCTGTTTCGCGCCATCGAGCCCGTGCCGGCCGCCCTGGCCCACGGCGCCATCGACGACCCCGAACGGATGGACGACCATCTGGAGGAGATCGCCGCCCACGGATTCGGCGACAAGGGGCTGGATGGACTGGCGCAGGAGCTGGTTCGCCTGCGTCTGTCGGGACATAGCCTTGACTCCGCCGCCCTGCGACGCCATCTGGCGCAATCGGGTCATGATGCCTTAGTGCGCGAGGTCGAGAAGGCGGCGGCAAAGTCCGGCGCGCCATTCCTGGCCGCAAATGCGCCCCTCGCCGAGGCAAGGGTCCGATGGTCGCAGGCGTTCGACGCTTCAACCCGCGTAGCGGCGTTGGAGGACGCCTTGGCCCATGCACGTGATGTGCCTGGGCAGGATGAGGCGTTCCGCCGGCTGAAGGCCGAGCGGGATGCGCTTCGCCGTGCGATCAAAGCCGGGACGATTTGGGAAGACAGCGCGGGCACGTAACCTTACGGCACGCCAAGCATTGTATTTTTCGCCGAGGCGGACTGATCACCCTCTCGGCTGGAGACAGACTGACTATGAACGCACAGACCGAGACGCAGGACACCGAGGTTTCGACCGATGGGCCCCTGCTCGATCTGACGGACGCCGGCGTCAAGAAGTTCATCAAGCAAGCTAAGGCGCGCGGCTATGTGACGATGGAGGAGCTGAACAAGGTCCTGCCATCCGAAGAAGTCACGCCCGACGCCATTGAAGACACCCTGGCGATGCTGTCCGAAATGGGCGTCAACGTCGTGGAGGCCGAGGAGGACGCGCAGGAGCAGCAGTCCACCGACGTCGCCGCCGCCGCCGGCACCGCCGTGGCCGAAACGCCCGCCAAGTCGGCCTATGACCGCACCGACGACCCCGTGCGCATGTATCTGCGCGAGATGGGTTCGGTCGAACTGCTGAGCCGCGAGGGCGAAATCGCCATCGCCAAGCGGATCGAGGCCGGCCGCGACGCCATGATCTCGGGTCTGTGCGAAAGCGCCCTGACCTTCGAGGCCATCATGGTGTGGCGCGACGAGCTGGAAAACAACCGCATCCTGCTGCGCGAGGTCATCGACCTGGACGCCACCTATGGCGTGCTGAACCCTTCGTCCCTGCCGGGCGCCGCCCAGCCTGAAGGCGAAGAGGAAGACGAGGCCGAGGACAAGCCGGCCGCCGAAGACAAGCCTGAATCTGACGACGAAGACGACGACGACTTCGACGACGGCGGCGGCATGTCGATCTCGGCGCTGGAAGCCGAGCTGCGCGACGGGGTGATGGAGGTTCTGAACGCCATCGCCGCCGATTTCGGCGCCTTCCGCCAGCTGCAGGACAAGCTGGTACAGACCCGTCTGAAGGGCGAGGTGCTGAGCGCCAAGGATGAAAAGGCCTATCAGGCGCTGACGACGTCCATCTCGGATCGTCTGAAGACCATGAAGCTGAACAACAACCGTATCGAGGCGCTGGTCGAGCAGCTCTATGCGATCAACAAGCGCCTGATCGGTCTGGAAGGCCGTCTTCTGCGCCTGGCCGACAGCTACGGCATTTCGCGGCCCGAGTTCCTCAAGGCCTACTTCGGCTCCGAGCTCGACCCCACCTGGACCGACCGGATCAAGGATCAGGGCGTGCGCTGGACCAAGTTCAGCGAGAACGAAGCCAGCCAGATCGCGACCATCCGTTCCGACGTCGCCGCCGTGGCGCTGGAAGCCGGTCTGCCGATCGACGACTATCGCCGCATCGTCCAGACGGTGCAGAAGGGCGAACGCGAAGCGCGTCAGGCCAAGAAGGAAATGGTCGAGGCCAACCTGCGCCTCGTGATCTCCATCGCCAAGAAATACACCAACCGCGGCCTGCAGTTCCTAGATCTGATCCAGGAGGGCAACATCGGCCTGATGAAGGCGGTCGATAAGTTCGAGTATCGTCGCGGCTACAAGTTCTCGACCTACGCCACATGGTGGATCCGTCAGGCGATCACCCGCTCGATCGCCGACCAGGCGCGCACCATCCGCATTCCGGTGCACATGATCGAGACGATCAACAAGATCGTTCGCACCAGCCGCCAGATGCTGCACGAGATCGGCCGCGAGCCGACCCCGGAAGAGCTGGCGGAAAAGCTGGCCATGCCGCTGGAGAAGGTGCGCAAGGTCCTGAAGATCGCCAAGGAGCCGATCTCGCTGGAAACCCCGATCGGGGACGAGGAAGACAGCCACCTGGGTGACTTCATCGAGGACAAGAACGCCGTCCTGCCGATCGACGCGGCCATCCAGTCGAACCTGCGCGAGACCACGACCCGCGTGCTGGCGTCGCTGACGCCGCGCGAGGAGCGGGTCCTGCGGATGCGGTTCGGCATCGGCATGAACACGGACCACACGCTGGAAGAAGTCGGCCAGCAGTTCTCGGTGACCCGCGAACGCATCCGTCAGATCGAGGCCAAGGCGCTGCGCAAGCTGAAGCACCCGTCGCGGTCGCGCAAACTGCGATCCTTCCTGGACAGCTGATACGATCAAGGGCGGCCCTGACGGGCCGCCCTTTTTCTTGGCAGGCGACATGGCCCGAAAACACGTCAATCTCGGTACGGCGCCGGCCAAGTCCGACCTGCCGCAAAAGCGCTGCGCCGCCTGCGGCCTGTCTTTCGCTTGGCGAAAAAAGTGGGCGCGGGACTGGGATCAGGTGCGGTTCTGCTCGGATCGTTGCCGGGCAAATGGCGCGTCCGAAGAGCGCCGATAGACGGCTCTCCGCCTCGTGACCACGGCGGCGGCGGGAATCAGCTAAGCGTCGCGACCATGCACTCCGTGTCGCGCGTCTCTCACATTCTCATCGGCCTTGGCGTCCTGCTGATCCTCAGCGGCTGCGTGCGGCGTCCCCCTGAGCCGCTGCGGCCGACATCGCCCTATCCGTCACGCACCGAGGCGCCGCTGGTCGGGGGGCTGGTGGATCGGATGATCGACGGCGGGACCCAGGCGCTGGTCGTGCGCGAAGGCGGCGATCTGGGCCGGTGCCTGGCCGAGTTGAACGCCGCGCGCGTGCGGTTCAGCCCCGTCCCGGATCGCCAGAACACCGCGACCTGCGGGCTGAGCAAGGGCGGGGTGCTGGGCGCCGACCTGGGGACGGTGGCGCGCATGGCGCCGGGCGATGTGGAGATGACCTGCCAGACCGCGCTGGCGCTGAGCATCTGGCGTCGTCAGTCGCTCGAGCCGGCGGCGCGAGAAATCCTGGGCTCGGACGTCGTGCAGATCGATCACATGGGGGCCTACGCCTGTCGCAACGTGAACAACGGTGTGGGCTCGAACCGCATCAGCGCCCATTCCCAGGCGGCGGCGCTGGACTTCGCCGGGGTGCGGCTGAGGGACGGGCGGCGCATCACCGTGACCAAGGACTGGAGCGGCGACACGCCCGAAGCGCGCTTTCTGAAGCGTATCCGCGACGACGCCTGCCGCATCTTCGGCACGACGCTCAGCCCCGACTACAACGCCGTCCACTACGACCACCTGCACCTCGAGGCGACCGACACGCGCTTCTGTCGCTGAGGCAACGCTTTGGCGCGGGGCGGATTACGCCCCTATGCGCGGTGAACTGAAGACCTATCAGGCCAAGCGCCGGTTCGGCGAGACGCCCGAGCCGAAGGGCGCCAAGGCCAGGCGCGCCAAGGGCGGCTTTCGCTATCTGATCCAGCGCCACGCGGCGACGCGTCTGCACTACGATTTCCGCATCGAGGCGGACGGGGTGCTGAAATCCTGGGCCGTGACCAAAGCGCCGTCGCGCGACACGGCGGTCAAGCGGCTGGCGGTCGAGGTCGAGGATCATCCGCTGGATTACGGGTCGTTCGAGGGGACGATTCCCGATGGCAACTACGGCGCCGGCACGGTGCAGATGTGGGACGTCGGCACCTGGGAGCCGCAGGAGCCGGACCTGGAGGCGGCCTGGGCCAAGGGTCAGATCAAGATGATCCTTCACGGCGAGCGGCTGAAGGGCAAATGGGCTCTGATCCGGTTGAAGCGCGATCGGGGCAAGCCCTCCAAACGCAACAACTGGCTGCTGCTGAAGGAGAAGGACGACTTCGCCGTGGCTGGAGAGGGCGATGCGCTCGCCGAAATCGACGCCTCGGTGACGACCGGCCGGTCGCTGGCCGAGATCGCGGATGGGACAAAGGAATGGACGGCGTCCAAGCCGACCGGGCGTAAAGGTCCGGCCAAGCCCAAACCCTCCAAAGCGGCGGCGAAGACCAAGAAGCCGCCGGCCTTCGTGCCGATCCAGCTGTGCAAGGTGACCGACCATCCGCCAGGTGGAACGGGCTGGGCGCACGAGATCAAGTTCGACGGCTATCGCATCCAGATCGGGGTCGGCGGCGGTCGGGCGGTCTTGCGGACGCGCAAGGGTCTGGACTGGAGCGACAAGTTTCCCGACCTCGCAGCGGATGCGGCGACCTGGCCCGACGCGGTGATCGACGGCGAGCTGTGCGCGCTGGATGACGATCACATGCCGGACTTCGGGGCGTTGCAGGCCGCCATTTCGGACGAGAAGACGGAAGGCCTGGTCTATTTCGCCTTCGACCTGTTGTTCGAGGGGGCGGAGGATCTGCGCAAACTGCCGCTGTCGCATCGCAAGGCGCGGCTGCAGGCCTATGTGAACCGGATCGGAAAGGCGGCCGCCGGGCGACTGCGCTACGTCGAGCATTTCGCCTCGACCGGCCAGGCGGTGCTGGAGAGCGCCTGCCGCATGGATCTGGAAGGGGTGATCTCCAAGAAACTGGACGCCCCCTATCATGCCGGGCGGTCGTCGACCTGGCTGAAGTCCAAATGCCGGGGGCGCGACGAAGTGGTGATCGGCGGCTGGTCGTCCGAGGGCGGGACGCGGTTCCGCTCTCTCCTGGTCGGGGTCAGGGAAAAGGGCAGCCTTCGCTATCTGGGCCGGGTCGGCACGGGCTATGGCGAGGCGGTAACGAAGACCCTTGTTCCGGCGCTTAAGGGCGTGGCGGCGGATAAATCCCCCTTTGCCGGGGCGGGCGCGCCCAAGGCGGCCAAGGACATCCATTGGGTCAAACCGGTGCTGGTCGCCGAGGTTGAGCACGGCGGCTATACCGAATCCGGATCGTTGCGGCAGGCGGCGTTCAAGGGGTTGCGCGAAGACAAGACAGCCGCCGAGGTCACCCAGGCGCCGCAAACGCCCACGGACATGGGCGAAGCCAAGAAGACCACGATGACGGTGCGACCGGCCGGAAAGCCCGGCAAGGTGGTCGTGGCGGGCGTGACCATCTCCAGCCCCGACAAGGTGCTGTGGCCCGCCGTGGGCGATCGGCCGGCGATCACCAAGGCCGATCTGGCGCGCTACTACGAGGCGGCGGCCGAGCGGATACTGCCCCATGTGACGGACCGGCCGACCTCGATCATCCGGGCGCCCGAGGGCATCGGGGGCGAGACCTTCTTCCAGCGTCATGCCATGGCAGGGTCAAACCCGCGACTGAAGCTGATCGACGTCAAGGCCCGCACCCCTTATGTCGCCGCCGTCGATGTCGGCGGCCTGGTCGCCATCGCCCAGTCGGGCGGGCTGGAATTGCACCCCTGGGGCTGTGCGCCCGGCCAGCCGGAAATCCCCGAGCAGATCACCTTCGACCTGGATCCGGACGAGGGGCTGGACTTCGCCGACGTCATTGCCGCGTCCAAGGTCGTGAAGGCGAAGATCGAGGCGCTGGGTCTGGCCGCCTTCGTCAAGACGACCGGGGGGAAGGGTTTGCACGTCGTCGTGCCGATCAAGACTGACGCCCGCTCGCGCGTGACCTGGGATCAGAACAAGGCCTTCGCCAAGGCGATGGCCGAGGCCATCCGCGCCGAGGCGCCAGACCGGTTCACCACGACCCTGGCCAAGAAGGCGCGGGGAGGAAAGATCTTCATCGACTATCTGCGCAACGGGCGGATGGCGACGGCGGTCGCGCCCTGGTCGCCGCGCGCACGGCCGGGGGCGGGGATCGCCTTCCCGCTGTCGTGGGGGCAGGTGAAGGCCGGGCTGGACCCCGCCGCATTCAACCTCTGGACCTATCCGACCTTGCTCAAGAAGCCCGATCCGTGGGCTGATTTCCGCGCCTCGGCGGTCAGCTTGAAATCGGCTCTGAAAAAGATGGGCGTCTAGGCCGCTGTCTTCTTCTTTGCCGCGGACTTCCTGGGCGCCGCCTTCTTTGCCGGGGCCCTCTTTGCAGGGGCCTTCTTGGCGGCCGGCGTCTTCGTCCCCGCCGCCGATCCTTTCAGGCTGTTCCGCAATGCGGCCATCAGGTCGATGACATTGGTGTCGTCGGGTTCGGCGACATCGACCACGCCCTTGCCACCCTTGGACTTGGCCTTGATCATCGCGCGCAGGGCGTCGTCGTAGCCGTCCTTGAAATCGGTCGGATCGAAGTCCGCCTCCTTCTGACCGATGATGCGCGCGGCGATCTCGACCATGTCGGGATCGGCCTTCACTGTCGGAATGTCGTCGAAGTAGTCGTCGGAATCGCGCACCTCGTCATGGGCGCGCAGGGTGTAGGCGATCAGCCCCTTGCCCCGCACCTCCAGCGCCAGCTGACGCTCCTTGCCGCGTAGGACCAACTGGCCCAAGGCCACCTTTCCCTGTTTCTTCATGGCGTCGCGAATGACGGCGAAGGCTTCGACGCCCGCGCCTTTTTCTGGGACCACGAAGAAGGGATCGTCCCAATACAGCCGGTCGATGTCGGCCTCGTCGACGAACTTGTCGATCGAGATGGTCTTGGTGCTTTCCAGCTTCACTTTGTCGAAGTCAGCGTCGTCGAACAGGACGTATTCGTCCTTGGACACCTCATAGCCGCGCACCAGATCGCTGCGCTCGACCGGCCCGGCGTCCGGATCGGTCGGCACCATGCGGATGCGATTGTTGGTGTCGGGATTGATCAGGTGAAACCGCACGTCGTTCGTGCTGGTCGTCGCCGTGTAGATGGCCACCGGACAGGTGACCAGCGACAGCTTCAGATGTCCTTGCCAGGTGGGGCGGGCGGCCATGTCGGTTCTCCTCGATCCCTGACAATGCGTCAGGGCGATTTGCGTTCGAACCGGGCCGCCGCCGGGGGATCAGGCCTTGCCTTCGAAGGCGACGCTGAACCCGCCCCACATCATGCGTTTGCCGTCGAAGGGCATGTCCATGTTCGCAAAGTCGGGGTCGTCCTGCATCTTGCCAAAACAGGCGTCGGCGGTGGCGCGGTCGGGCCAGGTGACCCAGGAGAAGACGACGACCTCGCCTTCCTGCAGCTTCACCGCCATGGGAAAGCTGGTCAGTTCGCCGTCCGGCACGTCCTCGCCCCAGGTCTCGACCTGCGACAGGGCGCCGTATTTCTGAAACAGGGGCCAGGACGCCTCGGCGGACTTCACGTAGCGCGCCTTGTCCTCGGTTTTTACGGGGGTCAAAAAGCCGGTCACATAGGTCATCGGTCGTCTCATCTTTCTGGATTCAAAGGTCGGCGACGGCGCGGTTCAGCGCCGCGATGTCGATCTTGATCATGCCCATCATGGCCTGCATGGCGGCCTTGGCGCGCGCGGGGTTCGGATCGGTGGTCAGTTCCATCAGGCGACGGGGCGTGATCTGCCACGACAGGCCCCAGCGATCCTTCAGCCAGCCGCAGGCGTTTTCGCTGCCGCCATCGGCGAGCAGGGCGTCCCACAGCCGGTCCGTCTCGGCCTGATCCTCGGTCATCACCATGAAGGAGACGGCCTCGGTGAAGCGAAAGTTCGGGCCGCCGTTCAGCGCCAGATACTGATGACCCGCCAGCACGAACTGCACCGTCAGCACCGATCCTTCAGGGCCGGAGGGCGTATCGACCGGCGAACGGTTGACGGCCGTGATGCGGCTGTCGGGCAGCAGGCTGACGTAGAAGGCGGTCGCGGCCTCGGCGTCGCCGTCGAACCACAGGCAGGGAATGATCTTGTCGGTCATGTCGCATCGCCTTCCGCCAACGCCGCCAGTTGATCGGCGACCGCGCCCCAGCCCTGTTCGAAGCCCATGGCCTTGTGGGCCTCGGCGGCTTTTTCGTCCCAATGCCGGGCGGTGGCGGTGTAGCGGGTTCCACCGGCCTCGGGCTCGAAGGTGTCAATGCGCACGAAGTTCATGTCGCCGGCCTGCGGAACCCAGCCCTCGGTGAAGGCGCCGGTCGAGACCAGTTTGCGGCCCGGATCCACCTCCAGAAACACGCCGGAATAGGGATGCCGCTCGCCCTCGGGCGAAGCCATTTCGACATTGGCCCGCCCGCCGATGCGCAGGTCCCAATCCACGACCGGCGTGGTCCACGGGCGGGGGCAGAACCACTCGCCGGTGCGCTCAGTGTAGATCTTCCACACCGTTTCCGGCGAGGCCTTGATCAGCCGGCTGATGCTCAGTTCGCGGATGTCGGCCATCACGACACCATGGCGTTGGCGGCGAAGGCTTCGGGACCGGCGGCGACGGCGGCCGGGTCCATCCACATGACTTCCCAGATATGGCCATCCGGATCGGCATAGCTGCGCCCGTACATGAAGCCGTAGTCCTGGGTCGCATTGGGATCGATCTCGCCGCCGGCGGCGCCCGCCTGGGCCACGACGGCGTCGACCGCCTCGCGGCTGTCGCGTGACAGGCACAGCAGAACCTGGGCCGAGGCGTGGGCGTCGGGGATCGCCCGATTGGTAAAGGTGCGCCATTTGTCGTGGGTCAGCAGCATGACGTGGATCACGTCCGACACCACCATGCAGGCGGCCGTGTCGTCGCTGAACATGGGGTTCCTGGTCGCGCCGACGGCCTCATAGAAGGCGATCGATCGGGGCAGGTCGGCGACCGGCAGGTTGATGAAAATCAGCTGAGCCACGGCGTTTCCTCTCCTTGTTATTTGCGAAACCTGACTCCGATGATTACGATAGTCAACTATGAAGTTAGAAAAGATAACCGATAGGGCTGGTCGTCGATATCACGACGCCTGCGGCGCCGCGCACGGGCTGGACCTGATTGGCGAGCGCTGGGCCCTGCTGGTGATCCGCGAACTGATGATGGGCCCGCGCCGGTTCGGTGATCTGAAAAAGGATCTGCACGGCATTTCCGCGAACGTGCTGACCCAGCGACTGGAGGGGCTGGAGGCTTCGGGCATCGTCACCCGCCGCAAACTGCCGCCGCCCGCCTCTGTCCAGGTTTATGAGCTGACGCCCTGGGGATACGAGATCAAGCCGGTCTTCATGGTGCTGGGCGGCTGGGCCGCGCGCTCGCCTAGCCACGACCCGACCCTGCCGATCAGCGCGGTGTCGATCATGCAGTCGTTCGAGACGATGTTCGATCCGGCCCTGGCCGGAGACGCCGCGATGACCGTCGGTTTCGTCTTCGGCGAAGAACCTTTCGTCGTTCAGATCGAAAAGGGGACGATCACGACCCGCCGCGGCCCCACGGACGCCGCCGACGTCGTCCTGACGACCCAACCGCCGCTGGTCGCCGCCTGCGTCTACGGCAAGGTCCCGCCCGCCGCCTTCGAGGCCGACGGCCTGATGACCCTGACCGGCGACCGTGCCGTGTTCGACCGCTTCGTCGGCTTCTTCAACCTGCCGGAGAAGGCGCCGGTCTGAGGTTTCAGGCCAGCATGTCCAGCAGGGTTCCGGTCATGTCGTCGGCGGTGCGCAGAACGGCGGCGTTGGCGCTGAAGGCGGTCTTAGCCTGGATCCGCTCCACGGTTTCCTCGGCGAGATTGTCCAGCGGCGCGTTGGCGGTGCGGCGCGCGCTGTTGTCGAACCGGTTCTGCGCGGTCGTCATTCCGGCGGCGGCGATAGATAGCGCTTGCATGGCGAAGCTCCGGACGCGGTGGGTTCGATCGCCAGACTGCGTCTTTCCCGTCAACGTCGCCTGAAGGAACAGGGTGAACGGCGTTTTCCGCCCCGCTTGCGCCCTTATTGATGTATAGAGCGCCATCATTCGCCCGGCCTGAGGTCTGACCTCGGCCGGGCGCGGTCGTTTCGGCGACCGCCCTTGTCCGTTGTCCCAGGTTTCCTATGCCCTTTCCCGCCGTCCATCCCGCGCTCGACCGCGCCCTGATCAACAAGGGCTATGCCGAACCCACTCCGGTTCAGGCCGCCGTGCTGGAGGCGGAGCATGCGGATCGCGACCTGCTGGTCTCGGCCCAGACGGGCTCGGGCAAGACCGTGGCCTTCGGTCTGGCCGCTGCGCCGACCCTGCTGGGCGACAAGCCGATCTTCGGCGCCGGCGGCGCGCCGCTGTGCCTGGCCATCGCGCCGACGCGGGAACTGGCCATGCAGGTCGCGGCCGAGCTGCAATGGCTGTACGCCGATGCCGGGGCCAAAATCGCCACCTGCGTCGGCGGCATGGATGCGCGCCGTGAAGCCCGCGCGCTGGGCTTCGGCGTCCACATCGTCGTCGGCACGCCCGGCCGCCTAAAGGACCACATCGACCGGGGCAACCTGGACCTGTCCGAGCTGAAGGTCGCCGTCCTCGATGAGGCCGACGAGATGCTGGACATGGGCTTCCGCGAGGACCTGGAGCACATCCTGGATCAGGCGCCGGCCGAACGCCGCACCCTGCTGTTCTCGGCGACCATCGCGCGCGACATCGCCACCCTGGCCAAACGCTATCAGAAGGACGCGGTCCGCATCGACGCGACCGACAAGACGCGCCAGCACGCCGACATCGAATACCGCGCCTATCGCATCGCGCCCAACGAGATCGAGCACGCGGTGGTCAACACCCTGCGCTGGTTCGAGGCGCCGCGCGCCATGGTCTTCTGCTCGACCCGCGACAGCGTGCGTCACCTGCAGTCGTCGCTGCTGGAGCGCGGCTTCTCTTCCGTCAGCCTGTCGGGCGAAATGGGTCAGCGCGAGCGTACCGATGCGCTCCAGTCGCTGCGAGACGCCCGCGCCCGCGTCTGCGTCGCCACCGACGTGGCCGCGCGCGGTCTGGACCTGCCGGACCTGGGTCTGGTCATCCACGCCGAACTGCCGATGAACCGCGCCGGCCTGCTGCACCGCTCGGGCCGAACGGGCCGGGCGGGCAAGAAGGGCATCTCGGTCATGCTGGTTCCGCATTCGCGTCGTCGCAAGGCCGAGCGGCTGATGGACGAGGCCGGCATCGACGCCGTCTGGACCGGCGCCCCGACCTTCGACGAAATCCGCAAGGCCGACGAGGACCGTCTGCTGTCGCCGTCGCACTTCGAGGCCGACGTCTCCGACGAGGACATGGTCGTCGCCAAGCGGATGATCGCCGAACGCACCCCCGACGAGATCGCCGCCGCCCTGGTGCGTCTGCTGCGCAAGGAACAGCCTGCGCCGGAAGAACTGTCCGATCCGGGTTCGGATCGCGGTCCGGCCAAGCGCGATCGCATGGTCCGCAACGATGACGGCACGGCGGCCCAACCCTGGCCGGGCGAGCGTCTGGGCGCCGACGAAGTGGTCTGGTTCCGTCTGGACGTGGGCCGCAACAAGAACGCCGACCCGAAATGGCTGATCCCGCTGATCTGCCGCATCGGCGGCATTTCCAAGCCCCAGATCGGCGCCATCCGCACCTTCCCCGAGGAGACCCGTTTCGAGGTCGCCAAGACCCACGAGAAGGCCTTCCGCGGAGCCGTCGCCGCCTCCAAGGACGAGGTGAAAATCACCCCGTCGGAAGCCCCGACGCCCGGCTCGATGAAGGCCAGCCGCTTCGCCGGCAAGCCGCGCGAGGACGGCGACCGCCCGTTCAAGAAAACGCCCTACAAGCGCGCCGACGGCGGCGAAGGCGACGCCCGCCCGCCGTTCAAGAAGAAGCCTTGGGCGCCGAAGGCTGACGGCGGCGCCAACCCGCGCTCCAACGCCTCGGGCGACAAGCCCTATGCCAAGAAGCCCTTCAAGGCCAAGCCGGGCTTCAAGAAGGACGGCTTCAAGGGCAAGCCCAAGGGCTGATCAAATCCTCCCCCGTTCTTCACGGGGGAGGGGGACCGCGCGTAGCGGGGTGGAGGGGGCGAATACGTCTCCAACTCCGCCGCAAAGCTCATCTGTCGTCCGATCTTCAAATGACAGCTCGGCGGTCGCCCCCTCCACCGCTTCGCGGTCCCCCTCCCCCGCAGGCGGGGGAGGATCGGCGCTCTTGCCACCTACAAGATCCCGGCGCACCCTCCGCCCATGAGCACGCCGTCCGCACCCGAGGGCCGTTACGCCTCGTTCGAGGCCTTTTATCCCTATTACATCCACGAGCATTCCAACCGGACGTGCCGGCGCATCCACGTCGTCGGCACCTTTCTGGTGATCTTGGCCTTCGTCGCCTTCGTGGCGACGCGGAACGCCTGGTGGCTGCTGGCCATGCCGCTCGTGGGCTACGGCTTCGCCTGGGTCGGGCATTTCTTCTTCGAAAAGAACCGGCCCGCGACGTTCAAATATCCGCTGTGGAGCCTGATGGGCGACTTTCGCCTGTTCTTCGAGACGGTGACGGGCAAGCGCCGGTTCTGAGGCCGTATTTCAAGCTGCACGGTTCGGCGAAACGGATTAACCTCCGCCTGCGGCATGGCGCCGCTGCTGCTGGAGGGAGCATCATGAAATCCATCGCCGCCATCGCCGCAGCGTCCGTGCTGCTCGCCCCTGGCGTCAGCCTGGCGCAGAAGAGCGCGGCCAAGCCCGACTTCACCCTGAACCCCAACTACGGCTCGGTGCGGCTTGAGACCGGCTTCACGCCCGATCCCTGGACCAAGTCCATCCTCGCGGGCGGTTCGATCGCCGCCTCGGCCGCGCAGTCGGGCTGCGAGGGCAAGGTCAGCGCCGCGCCCGACCTGCAACTGAATTTCGAAGCCGGCGATCTGGACCTGACCATCAAGGCGGTCGCCAGCGAGGACACGACGCTGCTGGTCAACAGCCCCGGCGGCCGCTGGTACTGCGACGATGACAGCGGCGGCGACCTGGACCCGATGGTGACCATCTCCAATCCCGAGAGCGGTCGCTACGACATCTGGCTGGGCACCTATAACGACAACATGGTCCAGTCGACGCTGCAGATCAGCGAACTGGGCGGCACCGACACGACGGCGGGCGCTGCGCCCAACATGGACCTTGAGCCCAACTACGGCACGGCCAATCTGCGCGGCGGCTTCACGCCCGACCCCTGGACCAAGTCGATCCTGGCCGGCGGCTCCTCGCCCGCCTCGGCCGCCAAGGCGGGCTGCGAAGGCTCGGTCAGTTCGGCCCCCGACATCCAGATCTTCTTCGAGCCGGGCGACGCCGATCTGACCTTCCGCGTGCGCGCATCGGAAGACACGACCCTGCTGATCAATACGCCAAACGGCCGCTTCTACTGCGACGATGACAGCGCCGGTGGTCTGGATCCTAAGGTCACGATCACGAACCCCCAGAGCGGCCGCTACGACATCTGGGTCGGCACCTATAACGGCTCGATGGTGCAGTCGACGCTGGAAGTGTCCGAACTGGACTGATCGGCGTAAGGCTTCAGACACGAAAACGCCGGCTGACCTTCGCGGTCAGCCGGCGTTTTTCATGATCGGCCGGATCAGTTGGAAGCAGTGGTCCAGGCCGGGGGGCAGCCGTCGAAATCGCCGGCGTCCACGATGGTCAGGGTGCGCATGTTCAGGCGTTGCGCCTGGTTCATCGAGCCGCGACCGGTGCCGGTATAGAGGTCGATCTTTTGGCCCTTGATCGCGCCGCCGGTGTCGGAGGCGTACCAGTAACCGTCGTGAATCGAACCGTCGGCCAGGCGCATGCCGACAGTTTCGCGGATGAACAGCTTGGTGCGGCGCGGGATCACGCGGGGATCGACCGCGACGGTGCGCATGGCGATCGGACGGCAACCCAGCGAATCGTTGCCCGTCGCGCCGCCGCCGCCTGCGTGATAGAGGCGCGCCGACGCGCGCCAGTCGGGATCGGAGGCCATCAGCTCGGCCTGTTCGGCGTTCAGGGCGGTCTCGACTTCATCGGAACCGACGATGGCGGCAGGGGTTTCAGTCCTGACTTGATCCGCCGCTACGACGTCATTGTAGGGGACAGGCCCGCTCGTCACAGACGACACGGCAGCCCAAAGCATGGCGATAGCAGCGGAGGCGCCGATCATGAATGTCGCTCAGGAGACACCGGCTCCCAACGCCGCCGGCGCTGGCCTTGTCGCGTTAACCTGTGGCGGAAAAGTGGCAAAACCCGCCCGGACGCCGTCTGTTACGATTTGTTTCTAGGTTAATGCCTTGTTTTTCATAATCTATTTATCCCCAGTCTTCGCACTCAGGGACGACGCCTTTGGGCGTCAGAATTTGAAGTTCAGGCCCGCCTGAAGCACCGGCAGGACCTTGTAATCATCGGCCTCGGCCTGAATTTCACGCTCTTCCTGATCCAGACGCGAACGGAAGGTGGGATCGTTCGACAACGTCCCGCCGCGGGCGTCCAGATTCACTTGCGGCGCATCGCCAAAGGCCGCGCCGGCCAGAAGGCGGAAGCCCAGCCGTCCGCCCCGCGTGAAGGTGTTGTCATAGCCCAGGCCGACGAAGGGCGCGGTGCTTTCCAGGTCGATGCGGCCGGTCAACGTCCCGACCTGGGCCGGGGTGAAGGTCGCGCCGCCGACATTGACGTTGTCGGTGGGCGTGGCGTCCAGATCGACCTTGCGATCACCGAAATAGGCCCCGCCCGAGATCAGAAAGCCGTTGCGGAACGGGTGCAGATCGACAAAGGCGCCCGGCGACTTGAAGTCGATCTTGGCGTCGTAATCGATGCCCTTGTAGGTCTGGTCCCGATCCCATTTCAGCACGTCATAGCCGCCGCGCAGCACCACGACCGGGCTGAGTGCGAACTGGGCCTGAAGACCGGCGCCCGGCGTGCCGACCTGGGCGCCGAGGGCGAATCGGCCGTCGGCCTGCGCCAAGGCCGATGCGGCGGGCAGGGCGGTCGCGAGGACGGCGGCGATCAGCAGGGTCTTCATGGCGTGCAGGTCCGAAACGGCAGGGTTCTCTTAACCTTGCCGGCCGGCTCTGAAGATTGGGTTACGCCGCCCAGTCTCCATGCGCCGTGTCGCGCCGGGCTTCAGCCTCGCGCACAGCCTCCACCGCGCGGTCCAGCACTTCCAGGCCTGCGCCGGGCTTGATGGCCTCGACCGTCAGAATGCGACGGAACGCCCTCGCGCCCGGCCGGCCGTGCATCAAGCCCAGCATATGCCGCGCCATGGCAGGCAGGGCGACGCCTTCCTCCAGCCGCGCGGCCATATAGGGCCGATAGCGCGCCAGCGCGGCGAAGGCGTCGGTATCCTCGACCGGCTCGCCATACAGGCGACGATCCGCCTGACCCAGAATGGCCGGCTCATGATAGGCGGCGCGGCCCAGCATGACCCCGTCCAGCTTCACGCCGTCGACCTCGGCCAGATGCGCCTCGGCCGCGTCCATCGAGGCGATGCCGCCATTGATCGAGATGTTCAGATGCGGCCGCTCGCGCTTCAGCCGGCGCACCAGATCATAGTCCAGCGGCGGCACGTCGCGGTTCTCCTTGGGCGACAGACCTTTCAGCCAGGCCTTGCGCGCATGGACGACGAAGACCTCGATCCCGACGGCGGCGCAGGCGTCCACCGTGGCGAACAGGCTGACGACCGGATCCTGATCGTCCACGCCGATGCGGCATTTGACGGTCGCCGGCACGCTCACGGCCCCCTTGATCGCCGCCATACAGTCGGCCACCAACTCGGGCTCGCGCATCAGACAGGCGCCGAACCGACCCGACTGCACCCGGTCCGACGGGCAGCCGACGTTCAGATTGATCTCGTCATAGCCGAACGCCTCGCCGACCTTGGCGGCCTCGGCCAACTGCCCCGGATCCGACCCGCCCAGTTGCAAGGCCACCGGATGCTCCAGCGCATCGAACCCCAGCAGCCGCTCGCGATCCCCATGCAACACCGCCGGCGCCGTCACCATCTCGGTATAAAGCAGCGCCTTATTCGTCAGCGCCCTGTGAAACGCCCGACAATGCCGATCGGTCCAGTCCATCATCGGGGCGATGGACAACGTGCGGGAGGCGTTCAGGGACATGGGGTTGCGGCTTGACCGGCGATATAAAGGCGACTGCGGCTGCCCATACGCGATTTCCGCTCCGGCGTGAAATCAGAGCTCCCAATGCAAGGGTATAGCCGAATAGGCGTCCCGCGCCGGATCGCACGGGACGCTCTGATCAGGTCTAGCGACGGACGCGCAGTTCCAGTTCGCTGATGCGGCGGCTCAGATAGGCCGTGTCGTCGGACGAGGGGCTGGTGCGGCTGTAGGCGGCATCCAGGCGGGCGAGATCGCCGGCCTCGACGCGAATGTCGGCGGCCTCGGTGCGGCTGACGGCGCCCGAGCGCTCGGCGGCGATCAGGGCGGTTTCCAGGTTCGCCAGACGCGTGCGGGCGGGCAGGTTGGCCGACGGCGTCTGTCCGGCCGGGCCGTCGCCGACCCGCAGGTCCAGGGCGTCCAGACGCGCGTCCAGATCCGCGCGCTCGCTGGCGCTGATGGATCCGTCGGCGCTGTATCGGCTCTCCAGCTGGATCAGGGCCTGATAGTCCGTTTTCAGGCGTGTCGCCTCGGTGCGGGTGATGCGGCGCGCCGTCACGGCGGCGTTGACGCGGGTCTCGAAGTCCGCACGGCCCTGGGCCACGGTGTCCATGTCGGCATAGCCCGAGGCGCCGGCTTCCAGCGTCTGGGTCAGGGCGGTGTAGCGAGCGTTCAGATCGGCGCGTTCCTGGGCCGAGATGCCGCCGACGGCGTATTGGTTCTCCAGATCGACCAGGGCCGAATAGTCGGCGCGCAGGCGCGTCGCGGCCGAGGCGGAGACGCTTCCGGCGCGCACGCTGGCGTCCACGCGGGTCGAGAACTGGCTCTGGCCGTCACGCAGCGGACGGCCGCCGCGCAGCCAGGCCTGATCCATGGCCGACAGCCCTAGCCGGTCGCCGAACAGGGCGCCCACGACCGCACCCAGCCGATCCTGGGTCGTCGAAGGATATTGCGTCTGGGCGACGGCCGCGCCGCCCGCGAGGGTCAGGGCGGTGGTGGCGATCAGGGCGAGGCGGGCGTTGCGCATGGGAAGGCTTCTTGTCGGTTGATGTCAGCCGACAAAACGGCGGTCGTCCGGCTTGGTTGCCTGCCTGGGCCTCAGTCGCGGATGAAGTGCGGCACGAAGCGCGAGGTGTTCCGGGTGATGCGGCCCGTATCCTCCCGCAGGCTGATGCCCGCTGGTTCCGTTCCCACCACCCAAGACCCGACGATCACATGGTTGCCGTCGAACAGGGGCGGATCGCACAGCGCCTGCCGGACGTGACGCCCTGCGCCATAGCCGCCGTCCACCACCTCTGCGGCGCTTACGCCCTGGTCGATCAGTTCGACATTGTCGCCTTCGCGCGAGAACAACGGCTTGCGCACATAGGATGAGCCCAGCGCCGCCTCGGCCGGATCGCCCTCGAAATAGCTTTCCAGCAGATTGGGGTGGCCCGCATGCCGCTCCCACAACAGCGGCAGGATGGCCTTGTTGGACAGGATGCTCTTCCACGCCGGTTCCAGCACGGTCACGTCCGCCGTCGGCAGCGGCGCGGCGTAGTCGTCGCGCAGCATCTGCTCCCACGGGTAGAGCTTGAACATCGCCTGGATGATCCAGTTCTCGTGATCGACGAACCGGCCGTCGGCGTTCAGCCCGATCTGGTCGATAGCGACGAACTGAGGCTCCAGTCCGGCCTGCTGGGCCAGGTCTTCCAGGAAGCGCACCGTCTGGCGGTCCTCGACGAAATCGGCGTCCGAGGTGAAATGCACGAAGCCGCCGTTCGGAAAGATGGCGCGGAACCGATCGACCAGCTTCTCATGCAGGCTGTTGAACTGATCCGCATCGGCGGGCAGGGCGCCGGCCTTGATCTGGTCCTCCAGCCACAGCCACTGGAACACCGCCGTCTCATAAATGCTGGTCGGGGTGTCGGCGTTGTATTCGTACAGTTTCGCCGGCCCCGTCCCGTCATAGGCGAAGTCGAACCGGCCATACAGCGACGGATCGCCCCGCTTCCAGCTGTCGGCCACATAGTCCCGCATGGTCTCGGGAATATCGAGCTGTTCCATCAGCCGCTCGGACTGAACGGCCTCGTTCACAAGCTCCAGGCACAGGCCGTGCAGTTCCTCGGTCGGCGCCTCGATCCCGTCCTCGATCTCGGCCAGCGAAAAGGCATAGGCCGCCGTCTCGTCCCAATAGGGTTTGCCGTCGGTGTGGCGCCAGGTGAAGCCAAGTTCCTCGGCCTTGGCGTCCCAGTCGGTGCGGGGATCGAGGCGCAGACGCTCCATGGATCAGGCCGGGTCCTTGTCAGGCGTGGACTGCCCGATGCGCGGCGTGACCACCGTCACCTCCGGCTGGCTCAGGCGGGCCAGGACGTCGTCGGCCGAGGAGTGACCGGGCAGGATGCCGGCCTCGCGCAGCTTGGCGTCCAGGTCCGCGCCGGTGCGGCGGTCCTCCAGCGCCTGGCTGGCGTTCAGCTTCTCTTCCTGGATCGCCTGGCGCTGCTTGATGCGTTGCAGGCTGTCCGCCGCCGAGCCGATGCGCGACTGGGCGCCGGCCGAGTTCAGGGCGACCGACGTCTGGGCCTTCTGGACGGAATCGTTGACCTTGACGATGTCGATCTCGCGACGAAGCGTCTCGATCTTCTGATCGGTCGAGGCGATGGCCGCGCGCAGGCGCGTCTCGGCCGTCTTCATGTCCTCGATCAGCGGGCCGCGGCTGGTGATCTCGACCTCCAGCTCGGCGATGCGGCCGGCGACCTCGCGCGCCAGATCGGTCTTGCCCTGACCCAGGGCGGTGCGGGCCGAGCTTTCGTATTTGGCGATCTGGTCCCTGAACGATGCAAGTTCGTTTTCGGCCATGCGGCGGCGCGCCACCAGGCCGGCCAGGTCATCGCGGGCCTTGCCTTGGGCGTTGTCGGCGTCGCGGATTTCCTGGTCGAGGATCTTCAGCGCATTGGCGTCGACGACGCCCTGGGCCGCATCGTGGGCCGTGCCGCGGAACAGGGCGGACAGTTTTCTGAGCATGGACATGGTCGGTCTTCCGGGATCAGGCGGCGTCGGCGCCGAAGGTTTCACGCAGTTCGGTGGCGTCGATCGCATTCTCGGCCAGGGTGCGCAGTTCGATCAGGATGGTCTGCAGCGTCGTCTTGCAAGAGAGTTCGCCCATCAACTCATACACGTCTTCGCCACCGACATTGGTGATGGCGAAGTTGGACAGGGGCACCACGCGCTGGGCCTTCAGCAGGAACTCGTTGAAGGCGTGGCGATCCTTTTGCTCGGCGACGGGCCACAGCAGGACCGAACAGACGATCTGCGCCCCGCCGACGCTCAGATAGACCGGCAGGTCGCCGTATTCGTGCATGGTCGCCAGCAGCACCGGCTCGGCGCCCTCGACCACGCGCAGGGTCATTTCGCCGTCACGCAGCAAAGTGGATTCGTCCAGCGCCGCCTTGATGGCGGGCACGGTCCAGGGGGTCTCGATCACGGCGTCCATTTGATGGTCGTCTCCAGGGGTGATGGAATCGGAAGTGGGGCGGCGCGGGCGTGGGGCAAGCTGCGGCCCGCGTGTTGAATCGGTGACGATGGCGCGAACGGCCGCCTTGACGTCGTCGCGGGCTGCGGCCGGCACCCAAAGCTCCAGCTTGACCAGACCGGCCTCACGACGCGCCTGTCGCCACGCACGGATGCGGTCGTTAGCGGTGGAAGAGGGCGATGCGTCGTTCGGCATATCGTTACATGAAACGCGTAACATGAACGCTTGACTTGACGCAAGATCGGACGGAATGTCGCGCCATGAACCGCCTCATTCGGTCGCATCGCTTCTGTTCGCTCGCCGTCGGCGCGCATCGGGCCTAGATAGTCGCCCATGTTCAAGAAGCTTTTCGGATCGTCGGAGAAGGCCGCGCCTGCCAATCGGTTGGCGACGGTGCGCAACATCACCGTGGGCCGCACCGTGTCGCTGGACCCGCTGGCCTGGCGCCGGCTGGGCGACGAGACGCAGTTCACCCTGGATCGCGACGTGCTGGACATATCGGCGCAGGGGTTGGTCAGCCTGGACAGCGGCCAGTTCGTCCATCGCTTCTACACCGACGACCACGTGATGCTTCAGGCCATGAGCGATGATGAGGCGGGCCTGGAATCCTACGACTTCAGCCTGTTTGTGCCCTGGACCTCGGCCTATCCGCCGGGCGAGCGCGAACGCCGCATCTGGCGCGACCGCCTGTCGGCGCCGGTCTTTCACGGCGCGGCCGAAGAACTGCCCGACTATCCCCGCTTCTGGTTCGCCGAGAGCGACGCCATCCAGCCGCCCGTCACCCTGTGGGAGACGATCTGGGACGACCGCGCCGCGACCACGCCCTATGCGAAAATCTTCCAGACCTGCATGTTGTATGCGCGCGAGTTGGGTGGCGGGCGCGAGCTGATGCTGGCGCTTGAGCAGCAGCCCGAGGGCGGCGACACGACGCACGAAATCATGATCGGCATTCCACTGGAAATGGCCGAGTTCCGCGCCTGAGCGCAATCCGAGGGGGCAAGACCGATGTTCGACTGGTTCATTTTTCAGCAGGGGGCGATCGCCTTCCTGATCGCCTTCGCCATGGCGGGCGCCTTCACCCTGGCCTTCAAGCTGATCTATCAATGGGTCACCCCGTATCACGAACATACGCTGATCCGGGAAGGCAACACGGCCGCCGCCATCGCGCTCGGGGGCGCCCTGATCGGCTATGTCCTGCCTCTGGCTTCGGCCCTGTCGCACACCGTCAGTCTGATGGAGTTCGCGGCCTGGGCGCTGCTGGCCGGCGTGATCCAGATCGTCGTCTTCGTCACCATCAGCCGCACGGCCTTCCGTAACCTGGTCGTCCGCATCGAGGCGGGCGAGATCGCCGCGGCCGTCTATCTGGCCTCCATCTCCATCTGCGTCGGCCTGCTCAACGCCGCCTGCATGACGTCGTGAACCCATGACCGACCCCAAAGACCTGCCCCAGAACCTGGCCAAGACAGACACCATGCGCCGGCTGAAGCGCTCGCGCGTCCTGCACGTCAGCAGCCTGATGGCGACCGCCAGCTTCTCGCTGGCCGCCTGCGGCTCGCCCCAGCGCGTCCCGGCGCCCGAGCCCGAACCGACCCTGGCCTATCAGTCGCTGGACGAGTGCAAGGCCGCCAACGACATTCCCGACAACGAGTGCGACGCGGCCCTGGCCAAGGCTCAGCAAGAGGCCGCCAAGACCGCGCCGCGCTACGCCACCCGCGAGGAGTGCGAGGGCCAGTGGGGACCGTCGCAGTGCCAGCCGAACAACAACGGCGGCTCCTTCTTCAGCCCGCTGCTGACCGGCTTCATCGTCGGCCAGCTGCTGAACGGCGGCGGCTATCGTGGCGGCGGACCGCTGTATCGCGACCGCGAGGGACGGCTGTCGAACGGCTACGGCGGCGGCTACGCCTACCGCGACTATCGCACCGGCAAGACCCTGACCAATGCGCGCGAGCACGGCGACGTCGCCCGTCAGGCCCCGACGCGGGTGCAGAGCCGAACCACCGTCGTCTCGCGCGGCGGCTTCGGCGGCGGCGGCCGGGGCTACGGCGGCTGATACAGTTCTGGCGCCGGGCGCCGGTCTTCCCCTAATAGGGATCGCCTCACGCTTCACGACAGACCGGACCGCCCCGCCTCATGACCGCATCGCCGCCCCCGAATGGAGGCCTGGACGTCGAAAACTGGGGCGACCCCGAGGATCCCGTCGTCCTGCTGATCGGCGCGCCCGAGCGTCTGTCCGGAGACTGGCGCCGGTCGGTGCGCGCGCTTGTCGAGGCCGGCCGCCACGTCATTCTGAGCGCCGACTTCGACGCGGCGGACGACGGCTCGGCCGCCTTGCGCAAACTGCTGACCGAGCTTGCCTCTCGCCCGGCCATCGTCTGTTCCGAAACGACGCTGCCGGCCGTCATCCCTGCGCTTTCCGTCACCGGCCCGGCCCTGGCTAGCTGTCTGGTGGTCGTCGCCGAAGGGCAGGGGGCCGTCTCGCCCGAGCCTGAGGCGCAGCTGGCCGGCGTCCCGATCCAGACGATCGCGCGCGCCGAAGCGCCGGACGCGGTCGAGGCCGAGAACGCCGCTCTTCTGGGCTTCCTTGAACGCCACGCCCCGCGCGCCGCCCTGTATTATCAGGCCGGCTCTGACCCCCGCACCCTGCGCGACGCCCTGGGCTGTTTCGCCACCGGGGTCACGGTGGTCACGACCCTTGACGAGGCCGGGCAGCCCGTCGGCCTGACCGCCAACTCCTTCTCCTCGGTGTCGCTGGATCCGCCGCTGATCCTGTTCTGCCTGGCCCGTTCGTCCACCAACGTCGACCGTTTTCGCCAGGCCGAACATTTCGCCATCAACGTCCTGCATATCGGCCAGCAGCCGACCTCCGGCGTCTTCGCCCGGTCTCACGCCGACCGGTTCCAGGACGTGGCGTGGGAGACGTGGGACACCGGCGCGCCCATCCTGTCGGGCGCCCTGGCCAGTTTCGAATGCGGAACCGAACAGATCGTCGAGGCCGGCGATCATCTGGTCATCATCGGTCGTGTCAGGCGCGCCCGGTTCGAGCCGCGCCGCGATCCGCTGCTCTATTTCCGGGGCAAGTATCGGCGGCTGCACTTTTCCTGACCGGCCGGGATCGCTATCTCTCGCCCGAAATAGAGGAAGCCGTCCCCATGTCCGCGACCCCATCCGCCGATCCCGTCGTCATCGTCTCCTACGCCCGCACCCCGATGGGCGGTTTCCAGGGCGCGCTGTCCGACGCCAAGTCCACCGACCTGGGCGCCGTCGCGGTGAAGGCGGCCCTGGACCGCGCGGGTCTCGATCCGCAAAAGGTCGAGCAGATCATCATGGGCTGCGTCCTGCCTGCGGGCCTGGGCCAGGCGCCGGCGCGTCAGGCGGGCATGGGCGCGGGCCTGCCCACCTCCACCGAGGCGACCACCATCAACAAGATGTGCGGTTCGGGCATGCAGGCGGCCATGATGGCGCACGATGCCCTGGCCGCCGGTTCGGTCGATGTGATCGTGGCGGGCGGCATGGAGTCCATGACCAACGCCCCGTATCTGATGCAAAAGCACCGGGGCGGCGCACGCATCGGTCACGACGTCATTTCCGACAGCATGTATCTGGACGGGCTGGAGGACGCCTACACCCCCGGCAAGCTGATGGGGCAGTTCGCCGAGGACACGGCCAAGGCCTATCAGTTCACCCGCGAGCAGCAGGACGCCTACGCCATCGAGAGCGCGGGCCGGGCCAAGCGCGCCCAGGAGACAGGCGCCTTCGACGCCGAGATCGCCTCGGTCGAGGTCAAGACCCGCAAAGGCCCCGTCACCGTCGACCGCGACGAACAGCCGACCCGGTCCGACCCGTCCAAGATCCCCAATCTGAAGCCCGCCTTCGGCAAGGACGGCACGATCACCGCGGCCTCCGCCGCCTCGATTTCGGACGGCGCCGCCGCTCTGGTCATGATGCGCCAATCGACGGCCCAGGCCTTGGGCCTGACGCCGGTCGCCCGCGTGGTCAGCCAGGCCGCCCACGCCCACGAACCGCACCTGTTCACCACCGCCCCGGTCTTCGCCCTGCAAAAGGCGCTGAAGAAGGCCGGCTGGAGCGCCGACGACGTCGATCTGTGGGAGGTCAACGAGGCCTTCGCCATCGTGCCGATGATCGCCATGCAGGAACTCGGCATCCCCCACGACAAGATCAACGTCAACGGCGGCGCCTGCGCCCTGGGCCACCCGCTTGGGGCTTCCGGCGCCCGCGTCCTGACCACCCTCCTGTCCGCCCTGAAAGCCCACGGCAAAACCCGCGGCATGGCCGCCCTGTGCATCGGCGGCGGCGAAGCCACTGCGATGGGCGTGGAGTTGATTTAGGGCGGGCCGCAGTTTCGGCCTATGACGGTAGCGTCTTCCTAAGGTGTGCACCGAGACTGTAACGCATCCTTAACGGCGGCCGTTTAGCCGTTCTGCGACGGCTTGCATCCTGGAGTTTGCCGCCCGTTCCATGTCTCGACATTCAGAAGCCGTCCGGTTGGAGCGGTTAGGGTCCGCAAGACCTTCCGCATACCCTTGCTTGAAGCTGGAGATTAGCCACGCCTGGACGCCCGACGGCGCCTGATCTGAAGTGAGAGTGTCCACGCGCGCCTTGGCGCCAGCGGGAAGATGGGCGACACACGTCCCAGAGTATCTTCCTAACCCCATAAATGCTGCGACGGCTTCAGCGGCGTCAGGGTCCGAGGGAGTGATGATCGGGGGAGCAGCATTCTGCCCGAGAAGGCTCGCCATCAAAAAGGCAGCAACGATCATCTTTGTCCTCGTGCATTCATAGGGCGGTCGAAGGACTGCCCCAGGTCATTCTTGCACAACGCTAGATCATTGTGGAGGGGCTGCAAAACACCGCGTTGGAATAGCGCCCTACGTCGAAATGCGACATCGTCATCGGCAGCCGAAGTTATCGCAAGACTCTAAGCCGCGAACGCCGCCCGGATAGGCTGCACCGTCTGGTCGGGGCGTTTGACCGGCAGGTCGAAGCTGACGACCGTTCCGACGCCCGGCTGGCTTTCCATGCTCAGTTGGCCGCCGTGCATTTCGATCAGGGATTTGGTCAGGGCCAGGCCCAGGCCCGTGCCTTGCGTCGTTTTGGAATGCTGGCCCTCGACCTGTTCGAACGGGCGGGCTAGGCGCACCAGGTCTTCGGGCGCAATGCCGATGCCGGTGTCGGCGCAGGCGACGCGGACGCGGTCCTCGCCCTGCGCGCCCACGAAGGGTTTCAGCGACACGATGATGGAGCCGCCCTCGGGCGTGAACTTCACGGCGTTGGAGATCAGGTTCAGCATCACCTGTTTGACGCCGCGTTGATCGGCCTCGATGTCGGGCAGGTCGCCGGCCTCGACCGCGATCTTCAGGCCCGCCTCCTGCACCTTGCCGCGCATCAGCCGCACGGCGTCCTCGCACACCTCGCGCAAGGACACGGGCTCATAGTGCAGGGTCATCTTGCCGGCCTCGATCTTGGCCATGTCCAAGACGTCGTTGATCAGGCTCAGCAGATGCTGGCCCGACTTCAGGATGTCGCCGGCGTAGCCCTTGTATTTCTCGTTCAGCGGCCCGAACAACTCGCTGGCCATGATCTCCGAGAAGCCGTTGATGGCGTTCAACGGCGTGCGCAGCTCGTGGCTCATATTGGCCAGGAACTCGGACTTGGCCTGGTTGGCGGCCTCGGCCCGGGTCATGGCCACCTCGTATTTGCGCGCCAGAAGCGACAGCTTCTCCTGGCTGGATTCCAGCTGATCGACGGTGGCCCGCAGATCGTCGGCGGCGCGGCGGCGCTCGGCCTCCTGGCGTTTGATGGCGGTGATGTCGGCGGCGGTGACGACCGAGCCGCCTTCGGAGGTGAACCGCTCTGAAAGTTGCAGCCAGCGCCCGTCGTTCAGCTCGACCTCGCGCAGACCCGCACGACCGCTGGCCGGGCGATGCTCGGCCTTGATGGCCAGACCGGCGATCCGGTTCAGCTCGTCCTTCATGGCGCCGCGCCGCACCACGCCGTGATCGAAGTTGAAGGCGTCCTCGAACGCCTGGTTCCACAGGATCAGCCGGCCCTGACGATCAAACAGGACGAAGGCCTCGGAGATGCTCTCCACCCCGTCGCGCAGCCGGCTTTCGGCGGCTTGGGCGGCGGCGCGGGCGCGGCGCGCCTCGGTGATGTCCAACGCCACGCCCAGGATGGCGGAAAAGCCCGTGTCCCCGCGCTCCCCGCGCGCCTGGCCCCGCGCGTCGATCCACCGCGCCCGCCCGTCCAGTCCCGCCACCGGGAAGGTGATCTCAAAGGCGCCGTAGGCCGCCGCCTGGCGCAGGGCGTGGCGGAAATCTTCCTGAAAGCGCGGATGGACGCGGCCGATCACATCCTCGGCGTCGGTGACCCCGCCGCGCGAAAAGCCCAGCAGGGCAGCCATATAGTCCGACAGCGACACCTCGCCCTTGGCCAGATCCCATTCCCACACCCCGCACCGCGCGGCTTCGACGGCGATGCGGAACCGCTTTTCGGTCGCCACCCGTTCGCGGTGCTGGCGCGTCTGGCGCAGGCCATAGAGGACGAACAGGACCACGACCCCGACCCCCAGCAGCAGCGGCGCGAGCACCACCCAGGCGTCGTCGAAGAAAGAGGCGGTCGTCCCTTGCGAGATCGCGACCACATAGGGGCCGCCCGTGCGGGCCTGAGCGGCCGCCGCGAGGCCAGGCTGGCCCCCCAGCGTCACGGCGCGCGGTTCGGCCTGGTCGACCAGGGCGGAAGGATCGACGCCGATCAGGGTGCGGATGGGTTGGCCGATCTCGGCGGCGCGCGCGGAGGCCAGCACCACGCCGCCCGCCGACACGATCCGCGTCTCGGCGCCTTCCGGCAGGACAGGGGCGATCCGCGCCTCCAGCCTCAGACCGTCGGCATTGGTCTGGCCGGCGACGACCGATCCTTCGCCCTTGGCGGCCTGCACCGTCTCGCCGGGACCGACCAGGGTGAAGGCGACCTGGGGCGCAGCCGCCTGCGCGGCTTCGATGACCTCTATGGGGGCGCGTTTGGCGGCGATGGCGGTGCGACCCGCGGTCAGGCCCGCTTCGGCCGACTGAATCAGCACGGCGGTCTGGCTGGCGACCAGCTCGGCGTTCAGCTTCAGGTTTTCGGCTTCCAGGCGGCTGATTTCGCGGGTCGGCCGGCTGAACTCCCGCGACGCCATCAGGGCATAGGCGGCCGCGATCAGCGCCAGAACAAGGACGGCGATCCGCAACCAGGCGGGCGCGCCGGCGGCGCGGTCGGAGGCGCGACGCCCCGACCGATGTTCCCGCCGCTCCTCGTCCCGCAAGCCCCGACCCTCCGACAAACACTTCGTTGCCGGAATCTAGGCTGCGTCGCGGATTCGTGTCGAGGCTCGGCGCGCGCTTTTAACGGCTTTTTAAGCGGCGGCGACCGGCGACAACAGGCGGTCGGGTGCCGGCTCCAGCACACGCGTCACCCCGTGCAGCGTATCGCGCGCCTGTCGGGCCAGCGTCAGGACGGCCGGCGGCGCATCGTCGGGCGTCTCGGCGACCAGATCCACCAGATCCTGGGCCAGGCGCATCAGTTGGGGCGCGGCGGCGATCAGCCGAGCCTGAAACTCGATGTGCTGGGGGTCACGGTCGTATTCGGCGCCCGGCACACGCCAACCGCCCCAGTCCGCCCGATCGGTCACGACGACCGGATAGGTGCCGGGGTGGGGGTGATGCAGGCAATCCTCGGGCAGTTGCCACTTGTTGCGCGCGCGCAGCAGCCGCCACTCGCCCAAGCCCTGATCCGAGGCCGGATCGTCGGTCGCCAGCAACAGTTCGTTGGCGGTGAACTCGCGCCCCAGACCGACGTCATAGGTGACGCGTACGGGCTCTTCGAACCCCTTGGCCCAGACGGGCTGGACCTGTTCGATAAAGGCCCAGGCGCCGACGCACTCGACCCAGACCTTCTGACCCTTCTGGAACTGTGCGCGCGCCATGCCATCCTCCGATATTCGAAGGAACAGCATGAACGACGATCCTTGACGCCCGGTGTCGGGGCGCGGTTACGCAGGTCTTAACGCGAGATGCTTTCCAGCGTCTCGCCGGCGTATTTCTCTTTCACGCGCGTCGACAGGTCGCCCAGCGACACGACGCCGACCACGCGGCCATGCTTGTCCACGACCGGGGCGCGGCGGATCTGCTTGGCGCCCATCAGGTCCAGCACGACCTTCAGGTCGTCGGTGTCCAGCACCGTCTGCGGATCGCGGGTGATGAACTCCACCACAGAGGCGCTCGAGGCGGCGCCCGTCGCCAGGGCGCGCACCACGATGTCGCGGTCCGTGATCGTGCCGATCAGCTGATCGCCGTCCGCCACGGGCACGAAGCCGAAGCCGCCCTTGGCCATACGGCTGGCCACGTCCTGGATGGTGTCGGCGGGGCGGGCCAGGTGCACGTCCCTGGTCATCACGTCGCGGATCTTCATGGCGGGTTTCCTTGGTTGAAACGTTGCGCTGGAAAACCCGCCGCGAGCGTGGCGGTTCCGGTCAGGGTGTCCGCATCGGGGGAAGGCCCTGGGCCGCCCGCACCAGCTGAACGAACTCGGCCCGGTCGCCATAGGGGTCGTCGCCCCTGGCCCCTTGCGCCTGATCGATGATCCGGTCCCAGCCATAGTCGGCCGTCATCCACGGATCGCCCCGCAGCTTCTGACCGAAACCGGCGACGGCGATGGCCCAGCGCGTGGCTTCGGGCGGCTGGGCGCTGACCGGCCCGCCCGCGCGGTTGGTCAGCGGCTGCTGGATCAGGTCCGATCGGCTCTGGCCCGGCTGTTTGTAGCGCACCTGGATGAAGCCGATCTCGCCGTTCGGATCGCCGCCGCCGACCCCGATACGGTTGTCGGGATAGCGCCGATCGGGGATCTGCGTCGGGCCGCCGACGGGGGTGATTTCATACAGGGCCGTGACGCTGGCGCCGGATCCGACCTCGCCCGCATCGACCTGATCGTTGTTGAAGTCTTCCTCGTTCAGCAGCCGGGTCTCATAGCCGATCAGCCGCCATTCGGCGACGCGGGCGGGATTGAACTCGACCTGGATCTTGACGTCGTCGGCGATGGGGAAGGCGCCCTTGTCGAACGCCGGACCGAACAGGCGGCGCGCATCCCTCAGGTCCCCGACATAGGCCGCGACCCCATTGCCCGCCTGGGCGATGGTCTGCATCCGTTCGTCCTGATAGTTGCCGCGCCCGAAGCCGTAGACCGACAGGTATATCCCGGTCCCGCGCTTTTCGGCGACATAGTCCTCCAGCCGCTTGTTGTCGGTCACCCCGACGTTGAAGTCGCCGTCGGTGAACATCAGGATGCGGTTGACCTTGTCGCGGGCGAAGTTCGCCAGGGCCTGGTCATAGGCGTTGGTCATGCCGGTCGCCCCGGCCGTGCCGCCCGAGGCCTTCAGGCTGGCGACCGCGCATCGCATCTTCAGCTTTTCGTCGCCCTTGGTCGGCTGCAGGGTCGTGCCGGCGCCTTCCGCGTAATAGGTGACGGCCAGAGTGTCCTGCGGTCGCAGCCGGTCAATGGCCAGGTTCATCGCCTTCTTGGCCAGGTCCAGCTTGTCCGGCGATCGCATCGAGCCGGAGACATCGACCAGGAAGGTCAGGTTCAGCGGCCGCTGCTCGCCCGCCGGCAGTTCGTAACCTTGCAGGCCGATGTGCACGATCTGACGCCCGTCAGCCCAGGGCGAGGCCGCGACCGCCGTCGTGATGGCGAAGGGCCGGCTCTGGCTGGTCGGCCGGGCGTAGTCATAGTCGAAGGCGTTGATCAGTTCCTCGACCCGCACCGCATCCTTGGGCGGCGCACGACCCTCGTCGATGAAGCGCTTCACGTTCGAATAGGACGCCGTGTCGACGTCGATCGAGAAGGTCGAGACCGGCTGATCGCTGGTCCGCTTCACCGGATTGGGCGTTGCATCCGGATAGCGTTCGGTCTCGGCGGGAGGCGGCGTCATCATGCCGGGCGACGTCGGGGCGCCCGGTGATCGCGTGATCCGGGAGCCTGTGACGACAATATCTTGCGGCGCCATCGATGACGGCACAGGCGGAGGCGGAGGAGGCGGAGGAGGCGGAGGAGGCGGAGGAGGCGGAGGAGGCGGAGGCGGCGGAGGCGGCGCGGGCGCGGGTGGCGCGGGCGGGGGTGGCGGGCCCGGTATATTGACGGGCGGGCCGGTATATTCGACGCGATCTTCCTTACGGCTTGGCGTGATGTTCACGGGAGGCGGCGCCACACGCCGCACCGGAGGCGCAGCGACCGGAGCGGGCTGGCCCAGGTCGAAACCCAGCGGACCACAGGCCGCAGGCGTCGGTTCGCCATCCAGCGGCTTGGCAAGTGCGACGGACGGCAGCGCCACTGGAGGCGCTGCAAAAGAAACGCTCAGCAGCGAAATGGCCGCGATCCTGATGACACGTGACATGGCTTCCTCCGGTTGTTGTCTTGTCGCCAGTCACGGGTCGTCCTGGGGCGAAACTGTGGCGATAGAACCCCCTCGACGCACGATGATCTTTCAGCGTGTCTTTCGTGTCCTCTCGCAATCGCAGACCAAGACCTCCACAATAGAAGCCAAGCTTGGGGGATGCGATGGCTGAGGCGACGACGGGACTGGATCTGGGCGCGGCGGCCGCTCTGCTGGCCGCGGGCGTGCTCGCCGTGCCGGTGTTCAAGCGCATCGGCCTGGGGTCGGTGCTGGGCTATCTGGCGGCGGGCCTGGCCATCGGTCCCTTCGGCCTGAAGCTGTTTCGCGAGCCCGAGACCATCTTGCACGTCGCCGAGTTCGGCGTGGTCATCTTCCTGTTCATCATCGGGCTGGAGATGCGGCCCAAACGTCTGTGGGGACTGAGGAAGGAAATCTTCGGCCTCGGCGCGGCCCAGGTGCTGTTCTGCGGCCTGATCTTGACCCTGACGGCGATGCTGGCCGGCTTCTCCGCGCCTGTCGCCTTCGTCGGCGCCATCGGCTTTGTCCTGTCGTCCACCGCCGTCATCATGCAGATGCTGGAGGAGCGCGGCGAGATCGCGGGCGGGCCCGGCCAGCGGGCGGTCTCCATCCTGTTGCTCGAAGACCTGGCCATCGTGCCGCTCCTGGCCATCGTCGCCGTCCTGGCCTCGGTGCTGGGCGTGGCGAACGAACAGGCGCCGCCCCTGTGGCAGACCGTCGGCTTCGCGGTCGCGGCGGTCGGCGGTGTGCTGCTGGCCGGCAAATATCTGGTCAATCCGGTCTTCCGCCTGCTGGCCCAGTACGGCGGCCGCGAGGTGATGACGGCGGCGGCCCTGCTGGTCGTGGTCGGCGCCGCCTGGGCCATGTCCCTGGGCGGCCTGTCCATGGCCATGGGCGCCTTCCTGGCCGGGGTCCTATTGTCGGAATCCACCTTCCGTCATCAGCTGGAGGCCGACGTCGAGCCGTTCCGCGCCATCCTGCTGGGCCTGTTCTTCCTGAGCGTCGGCATGTCGCTGGACGTGTCGGTCGTGGTCGCCGACTGGCGTCTGGTGCTGGGCGGGGTCGTGGCCTTCATGCTGGTCAAGGGTGTCGGCATCTACGCCGTCGCGCGCCTGTTCAAGGCGTCGCACCATGAGGCGGTGGAGCGTGCGGGCCTCTTCGCACAAGGCGGCGAGTTCGCCTTCGTCCTGTACGGCGCCGCCGTCGCCGCCGGCCTGTTCGACGCCCGCATCGGCGCGATGATGTCGGCGGTGGTCATCCTGTCGATGGCCCTGACGCCCCTGACCTCGCTGCTGATCGCGCGGCTGTCGCCCAAGCCGGTCCAGGACGCCGAAAGCGCCGAGGGCGTCGATTTCGCCAAGGACCTGCGCGGCCAGGTGCTGATCATCGGCTTCGGCCGTTTCGCCCAGGTCGTGTCCCAACCCCTGCTGGCCCGCGACGTGGACGTGTCGATCATCGAGAACGACGTGGAGATGATCCAGGCCGCCTCCCAGTTCGGGTTCAAGGTCTACTACGGCGACGGCACCCAGCTGCACACCCTGCGCGCGTCGGGCGCGGAGGAGGCCGAGATGGTTCTGGTCTGCGTGGACAAGCCCGAGGCCGCCGATCGCATTGTCGAACTGGTCAAGTCGGAGTTCCCGACCACCCGGATCATGGCCCGCGCCTTCGACCGAGGGCATTCGATGCGCCTGATCCAGGCCGGCGTGGACTACCAGATCCGCGAGACCTTCGAGTCGGCGCTCAAGTTCGGCGAGCGCGCCCTGGTCGAACTGGGCCTGGACGAGCATGAGGCGGCCGAGACCATCGGCGACGTGCGCCGTCGCGACGAGGCCCGCCTGGACCTGCAGCTGACCGGCGGGCTCAAGGCCGGCCGCCAGCTGATGCGCGACAATATGCCGACGCCCCAGCCCGCTCCCTACATCAAGCCCCGTCGCGAAGGCCGCCTCCTGAACGAGGACGAGGCGGGCCCGCCGTCGCCGCGCGAAACCGCCGACACCTAGCGGTGGAGGCGGCGGCGACGATGCGCTAGAGCGAGGCCTTCCCGTCTTTCCGAGGTCGCCTCATGAAACGTCTCGCCATCGCCGCCTTGGCCCTCGTCGCGGTCGCCGCGCCGGCTGTCACCGTCACCGCCTGGGGCAACACCGGCCACCGCCTGATCGGCGTGGCCGCGATGCGGGCCCTGCCGGACGAACTGCCGGCCTTCCTGCGCACCCCGGCCGCCATCGCCGATGTGGGCGAACTGGCGCGCGAGCCCGACCGCTGGAAGGGCGCCGGCCAGCCGCACGATCGCGAGCGCGACACCGCCCACTTCGTCGACCTTGACGACCAGGGTCGCGTCTACGACCAGCGCGGCATGAGCCTCAACGACCTGCCGCGCCTGAAGTCCGAATATGACGCCGCCCTGACCAAGGCCGGTCTGGACGTCGATGACGCCGGCTATCTGCCCTACGCCATGATGGACGCCTGGCAGCAGCTGGGCCGCGACTTCGCCTATTGGCGCGTGCTGAACGCCGCCGAAAAGCGTGAGACCAATATGGAGCGTCAGGCTTGGTACCGCGCCGACCGCCTCCGCCGCGAGGCCCTGATCCTGCGCGACATCGGCGTCATGGGCCACTACGTCGGCGACGGCTCGCAACCGCATCACACCAGCATCCACTACAACGGATGGGGCGACTTCCCGAACCCGGAAGGCTTCACCAACTCGCGCCAAACCCACGCCGTGTTCGAGGGTGAGTTCACCAACCGCGTCGCCCGTCTGGACGCCGTCGAGGCCGCCATGCCGGCCGCCAAACTGGACGGGTTCGACGTCAAGGCGCGCACCGTCTCCTATCTGACCACGACGCTCGGCACCGTGATCCCCTTCTATCGCCTTGAAAAGGCCGGCGGCTTCCGTGACGCAGACCCGCGCGGCGCGGCCTTCGTCAACGAACGTCTGGCGGCGGGCGCCGGCGAACTGCGCGACTTCATCGTCTCCGCCTGGACCGCCTCGGGTAGCGCCTCCATCGGCTGGCCCGCCGTCAAGGTCGCCGAGGTCGAGGCCGGAACCGCCGATCCCTGGATCGCCATGGTGGGCGAGGACTGATTGCGTTGTCCGAGCTGACACCTCCCGCCGTCATCCTCGACAAGTCGCAGATGGCCGAGAACATCGGCGCCGTGGCGCGGGTGATGGCCAACTTCGGCCTGTCGGACCTGCGTCTGGTCAGCCCCCGCGACGGCTGGCCCCAGGAGCGCGCCTGGGCCACGGCCTCGGGCGCGGACTGGGTGCTGGACGGGGTGCGGGTGTTCGACAGCGTCGCCGAGGCCATCGCCGACCTGAACACCGTCTTCGCCACCACCGCCCGCCCGCGCGAGACGCGCCAGCCCGTGCGCACCCCGCGCGAGGCCAGCCGCGTCCTGTATGACGACACCGCCTCGGGCCTGAAGACGGGCCTCTTGTTCGGCGGCGAGCGCGCCGGGCTGGAGACGACCGACATCGCCCTGTGCGCCGGCATCGTCACCATCCCGATCGACCCGAAGCACCACTCGCTGAACCTGGCCCAGGCCGTGGCGATCAACGCCTATGAGTGGCGCACCCTGATCCTGGACGCCCCGCCGCCGCGGTTCCGCGACAGCGAACCGCCGGCGTCGAAGGAGCTTCTGATCGGCATGTACGAGCACCTTGAGGAAGAGCTGGAAAACGGCGGCTTCTTCTATCCGCCTGAGAAGAAGCGCTCGATGAGCCAGAACCTGCGCGTCATGCTGGGCCGCGCCGCCTTCTCGGAGCAAGAGGTCGCCACCATGCGCGGCGCCATCCACGCCCTGTCGCGCGGCCGCGGCCGAGTCCTGGCCAAGATGGCGGCCGAACGCGCGGCCAAGGCCGACGCTGCTAAGCCGGAGTGAAAACCCTGCTGATCTATCCGCTGGCGGCCCTGGCGGAGATCGGCGGCTGTTTCGCCTTCTGGGCCTGGCTGAAGTTGGATCGTTCACCCCTGTGGCTGGCGCCCGGCGTCGCCTGCCTGATCGCCTTCGCCTGGCTCCTGACCCTGGTTCCCAGCGACGCGGCGGGCCGCGCCTTTGCGGCCTACGGCGGCGTCTATATCTGCGCCTCCCTGATCTGGATGGCGCTGGTCGAAAAGACCCCGCCGGATCGCTGGGACATCCTGGGCGGCCTCGTTTGTCTGGTCGGCGCCGGGCTCATCCTATTCGGCCCGCGCGGCTAGCCTGCTTCGGCTTGGCTTGGCCTGCCTGATCCTCTATTCTGGCCCCAGCCATCAGGTCGCCCCGTGCGGCCAGGCCGGCGCGCCGAGTTTGGTTTGCGAATCCGGTCCGACGCCCGTCGATAACCTGGCGTCACGACGAAACTTCCGTTCGCTAGTAGGCCGCCGTGGCACGCAAACTGACACTCGATTTCCTCAAGACCGAGGCCGCATCCGGCTCGGCGCTGGCGCTGGCCGCCATCGCCGCCGTGGCGATCGCCAACTCGCCCTGGTCGGCTGACTATTTCGCCTGGCTGAAGAGCTACCACGTCCTGCAGATCGGCCCGATCCGGCTGGAGGAGACGATCTCCGACTGGATCAAGGAAGGGTTGATGGCGATCTTCTTCCTCGTGGTGGGGCTGGAGATCAAATACGAGATCGTGCGCGGCGAACTCAGCGATCCCAGGAAGCTGGCGACGCCGGTGCTGGCGGCGCTGGGCGGCATGGCGGGGCCGGCGGCGGTCTATCTGCTGCTGTCCGGCGCCATCGGGGCGCCGCACGCCGGCTGGCCCATCCCGCTGGCGACCGACATAGCCTTCGCCCTGGCCATCTTCGGCTTCGTGGGCAAGGGCTTGCCGTCGTCGTTGCGGGTCTTCCTGCTGACGCTGGCCATCGTCGATGACCTGGGGGCCATCGCCCTGATCGCCGTGCTGTTCAGTGAAGGCGCGAACTGGACGCCGCTGTTCTGGGCGCTGGGCGCCTTGGCGCTCGGCGCGGTCGCGGCGCATCGCATCCGCATTCCTGCGCCCTTCTGGGTGCTGGGCTTTGCTTTGGTCTGGTATCTGACCGTGCTGTCGGGGCTCAGCACCTCCCTGACCGCCGTGGCCTTCGCCATGATCGTGCCGATCAAGAGCCGGGCCGAAGACGGTCAAAGCCCGCTGAAGGAGGCGATGCACGATCTGCATCCGTGGAACGCTTTTTTGGTCCTGCCGCTGTTCGCCTTCGCCAAGGCGGGCGTCTCCTTCGCCGGCCTGTCGATGGAGCAGGCGTTCGCCCCCCTGGTCATCGCCATTGCGCTGGGCCTGTTCTTCGGCAAGCAGATCGGCGTCCTGGGCGCCGCCTGGCTGGCCTCGGCGCTGAGGATCGGCGCGCGGCCGACGGGCGCCAGCTGGCTGCAGGTTTACGGGGTCTCGCTGCTATGCGGGGTCGGCTTCACCATGAGCCTGTTCATCGGCGTCCTGGCCTTCCCCGGCGCGGTCGATTCGCCCGAGCAGGTCGAAGTCAAACTGGGCGTGATCGGCGGCTCGATCCTGTCGGCGATCGCGGCGGCCCTGGTGCTGGGTTTCGCCGGTCGGGGCCGCCAGGTGGATCCCGCCGCCCTGCATCCTGAGGTCGAGCCTCTGGGGCCGAAAGACGGGCAAAAACTGACCTAGCGTCAGGGTTTTCTGTCGCTTCCTCGACACACAAAGGCGAATCCGCGGCGAAAAATCGTCGCGGGTAACAACGCTCGCTTGTCGGTCGGCCCGAAGCGCGCTTAGCCTGTCCATAACGAATGATCCCCCACGTAGGGGACGTCGAGGGAACAGGAAACGCTGCGATCGCCCCTGGCGTCGCGGCTTCAGCCGGGAGGACGCCTATGCGCCGCAATCTTCACCTCAGGACCACTGTGTCCGCCGCCGTCATGGGCGCCGCCGTCATGGGATTCGCCGGCGTCGCCGCCGCGCAGGAAGCCCCGGCGACCGTCGACGACATCATCGTCACCGCCCAGAAGCGTGAGCAGAGCCTGCAGGACGTGCCGATCGTGGTCACGACCCTGTCGCAGGAAGTCCTGGACGGCGCGGGCGTGCAGGACATCAAGGATCTGCAGATCCTGACGCCGGGCATGACCGTCACCTCGACCCAGTCGGAAGCCTCCACCACCGTGCGCATCCGCGGCGCCGGCACCGTCGGCGACAACCCCGGCCTGGAAAGCTCGGTCGGCGTCGTGATCGACGGCGTCTATCGCTCGCGCAACTCGGTCGGCTTCGGCGACCTAGGTGAACTGAGCCGCATCGAGGTGCTGAAGGGCCCGCAAGGCACCCTGTTCGGCAAGAACACCTCGGCCGGCGTCATCAACATCATCACCGAACGCCCCTCGTTCGACCCGTCGATCTCGGGCGAACTGACTGGCGGCAACTTCGGCGCCATCGGCGGTTCGGTCTCCGTCACCGGCGGTCTGACCGACCAGGTGGCCGGTCGCCTGTTCGTCGCCCACCGCGAGCGTGACGGCTTCTATGACGTCAACAACGGCGACGGTCCCAACACCCGCAAGGACGACCAGACCCAGGACTACTGGACCACGCGCGGCCAGTTGCTGATTCTGCCCAGCGACGACGTCTCGGTGCGCCTGATCGCCGACTACACCAAGCGCGAGGAATACTGCTGCGTCGCCGTGCAGACGCGCGTCGGCCCGACCCAGGCCTTCATCGCCGCCCTGACCGCGCCGAACGGCCCGGGCCAGCGTCCGCCGGTCGCCGGCTTCGGCACGGTGCCCTTCTCGCGTCTGGCCTATTCCAACCGCGAGACGCCGCAAGAGATCGAGGACATGGGCCTGTCGGCGGAAGCGACCATCGACTTCCCCAGCATCAACGCCACCCTGACGTCCCAGACCTCGTGGCGCGACTGGTCGTTCCAGCAGGGGATGGACCTGGACTACACCGGCGCCGACATCCTGTACCGCGCCAACGACGGCTCCAACGGCTACGGCGTCGACAACCTGACGCAGGAGTTCCGCCTGGCCGGTGCCTCGGACAAGCTGGACTGGCTGGTCGGTCTGTTCGCCACCAAGGAAGGCGTCTATCGCGACGACAGCTATGTCTATGGCTCGGACTACAACGCCTTCGCCTCCCTGCTGCTGACGGCCTCCCTGCCGGCGGCTGTAGGCGGCCCCAGCCCGTCGCGCCTGGGCTGCTTCACCAATCCGAACGGCTTCCTGGTCGGCACCGCCGGCGCCGCTGCGGGTCAGCCGCTGTGCGTCATCGGCGCCGTGCCGCCCAGCGCCGCCGCCCCGACCTTCGGCGTCGGCAAGGCCTATGAAGACCACTATTCCCAGAAGTCGGAATCGGTCGCCGTCTTCACCAACAACACCTACCGGGTGACCGAGGCCTTCGATATCAACCTGGGTCTGCGCTACACCTACGACAGCAAGCGTCTGTTCGGGATCCAGGACAATCTGGGCACCAACGGCGCGGCCTGCGGCGGCGCCCTGGCCAACCAGAACCCGGCCAATCGCACGGTCTCGCCGATCCCCGGCACCGCCAACGTCGCGACGCCGGCCGCTGCGCTCGGCCTGCTGTGCCTGCCCTGGTCCAACCCGCTGTATGACGGTCGTCGGATCCAGGAGAAGTTCAGCGACACCGACCTGTCGGGTACGATCAAGGCCTCCTACCGCTTCAACCCGTCGATCATGGTCTATGGCTCGTATGCGCGCGGCTACAAGGGCGCGGGCTACAATATGGACCGGGTGCAGACGGGCGTGACGCCGGACGCCTCGCTGTTCTTCAAGGCCGAGACCGTCGACAGCTATGAAGCGGGCGTCAAAACGACCCTGTTCGACCGCACCATGCTGCTGAACGTCACCTACTTCGACCAGAAGTTCGAGAACTTCCAGCTGAACACCTTCCTGGGCACCGCCTTCGTGGTGGAATCGATCCCGGAACTGACCTCGCGCGGCGTTGACGCCGACATGGTCTGGTTCACCCCGGTCGAGGGCCTGAGCTTCCAGGGCGGCGTGACCTACACCGACGCCAAGTACGGCCAGTTCGGCGCCGGCGACCTGTCCAGCCCCGGCCGCTTCCCGCAGCTGTCGCTGCTGCCGGGCGCGCGGGCGTCGTTTGCTCCGGAATGGTCGCTGACCGGCGCCCTGGCCTTCGATCGCGAACTGGGCGGCGGCCTGCGCGGCGGCTTCAACCTGTCGGCCAAGTATTCGACCGAATACAACACCGGCTCGGACCTGCTGCCTTACAAGAACCAGGACGCCTTCACCGTCGTCAACGGCCGCGTCTCGATCGGTTCGGCGGATGAGCGCTGGACGCTGGAGGTCTGGGGCCAGAACTTGCTGGAAGAAGAATACACCCAGGTCGGCTTCGTCGCGCCGCTGCAGGGTACGGCCTTCACCAATACCACGACGCCGCAAGCCAACGGCACCTACTATAATCAGGCGACCGACACGGCGACCTACAACGCCTACCTCGGCGCCCCGCGCACCTACGGCGTGACGCTGAAGGTCAAATACTGATCGCTTAGCCTCAAGGCTGACCGACGAAGGGCCGACCGGGCGACCGGCCGGCCCTTTTTCTTTTGCAATCAGGCCTGACAGCGGGCGCGACCCGGCGCTGTCGAGACGGGGAGTGGGCCTAAGTTTTGGTCGATCAACGGGTTCCGGGCCCCGAACTGTTCTAGACGCGGACGTTAGACTGCCCGATACACGATTTTACCGACGCTCTGCGTCCACTGAGGAAGCGAATGCGTCACCAGAAGTTTCGAAATCCAGCCTGGCGCGGATACGCCTTGGCCGTCGTCGCCTTTCTGGTCGCGTTTGGCCTGCGCTATGGCCTGGCGCACTGGTTTCCGCCGGGCTTTCCCTATCTGACCTTCTTTCCGGCCGTTGTCCTGGTCGCCTTCTATGCCGGTCTGCGGCCTGCCATCCTGACAGCGACCTTGTCGGGCCTGTCGGCCTGGTGGTTCTGGATCGGCCCGCCCGGCTTCGACGTGGGCGTCGCGACCTTCGTCGCCATCGGCTTTTACGCCTTCGTCGTCGCCGTCGACATCTTCTTCATCGTCGGCATGGACAAGGCGTCGGCCAAGCTGGCGCGCGAGGTCGAGCGCAGCACCGCCCTGGCGGAAAGCCGCGACATCCTGCTCCGGGAAGTGCAGCACCGGGTGTCTAACAACATCCAGATGGTCAGCGCCTTGCTTAAGCTGGAGGCGCGCACCACCGTCGATCCGGGCGCGAAAAAGGCCCTGACCGACGCCTCGGCCCGCACCGGTCTGGTCGCCCGCATCCAGCGCAGTCTGGCCGACGCCGATCAGAAGAAGACGGCCTTTCACGATGTGGCGCGATCGATCGTCGACGATGCGCTGACGGCGGCCGCGCGAGACGACGTGATCGTCTCCATCTCCGGCGGCGATGTGGTCCTGTCGGCCGAGGAGGCCACGCCCGTGGTCCTCGTCATGCTGGAATGCGTCAACAACGCGCTGGAGCATGGCTTTCCCGATCGGCCCGGCCGGATCACGATCGACCTGTGTGACGACGGCGCGGTGCGCACCCTGACCGTCGCCGACGACGGCGTGGGCGTCGCCGAGGAAACGGGCGCCGAACCGACCAGCCTGGGCCTGCGGATCATCACCGCCCTGGCCCGCCGGCTGGGCGGAGAATGGTCTCTGCAGCCCTCATCACCCGGCGCGATCGCGCGCCTGTCCTGGCCCAGCGCGCCCGTCGCGCACTAGAGCGGCAGATACCGCCCCGCGAAAAAGGTCTCGGTCGAGAAGGCTCCGCGAAGGCATAGGCTTTCCACGCCTTCAGTTTCCAGGAATTGGCAGATCGGCTGCGCGTTGCGCTTAGCCTGTTCCGGTTCGGATCGACGCGGGAAACCTGCCGCCTTTTAGAACCGTCACCCCCGGGCGCTTTGCCGAGGGTGACGGAGACGGTGACGAAGGTGCGGTGTGAACAGCGCCGCGCGCTACTCCACCAACGGCCCCTGTCTTGGTTTCGCCAGCTCCCGCTGCCCGGCCGTCTTTCGGCTCAGGATGCGGCGGCCCCAGCCGGCGATGTCGTCGACGATGGTGAAGATGGCGGGGATGTAGAGCAGGGACAGGAAGGTCGACGAGATCAGTCCACCCAGTACGGCGATGGCCATGGGCGAGCGGAACTGGACGTCAGCGCCGACCCCAAGGGCGATGGGCACCATGCCGGCGCCCATGGCGAAGGTGGTCATCAGGATCGGCCGGGCGCGCTTGTGCGCCGCGTCCATGATGGCCTCGTGGCGCGGCATGCCCTCTCGCTCGGCCATGATGACATAATCCACCAGCAGGATGGAGTTCTTGGCCGCGATCCCCATCAGCATCAGCACCCCGATCAGGGCCGACATGGAGAAGTTGGCGCCGCCGATAGCCAGGGCGATGAAGGCGCCGCCGATGGCCAGCGGCAGGGCCGCCATGATGGTGATCGGATAGGCGAAGCTTTTGAACAGCAGCGTCAGAACCGCATACATCAGCAGAATGCCCGAGGCGAAGGCGATGGCGAAGCCGGTCAGCATCTCCTGAATGAACTCGGCGTCGCCCGCCGGCACCTGGCGCACGCCGGCGGGCAGGTTCTTGACCGAGGGCAGGCGGTTGACCGCCGCGCCCGCCGCACCGGTGGTGATGCCGTCCAACTCGGCGCTGATCGAGGCGATACGCGACCGATCCTGGCGGGTGACGGTGGCGGGACCGGCGCCGAACTGGATATCGGCGACGGCGCTGAGCGGAACAGAGGTTCCGCCCGTCGCCGGCACGCGCAGGTTCTCCAGCACGGTCAGATCCTCGCGCGCATCTGCGGTCAGTTGCAGACGGATCGGGATCTGGCGGTCGCCGAGATTGTACTTGGGCAGGTTCTGATCCACGTCGCCGATGGTGGCGACCCGCACGGCCTGGGAGATGGCGCCCGCCGAAACGCCGGCCAGGGCCGCCTCGTCGGGACGTGGCGTGACCAGAATTTCGGGTCGGGCGATGGCGGCCGAGTTGACGACGTTGGCCAGGCCGGGGACGCCGCGCATCTCTTCCTCGACCTTTCTCGCCGCTGCGTTCAGGGCGTCGGGATTATCGCTGAGGATCGAGAAGGTGTAGCTGGTGCCGTCGCCGGGACCGCCGCCCTGCTGGGCGATGCCCGCACGGATGCGGGCGCCGGGGATCTGTTTCAGCTCGTCCACCATGGCGCGGGCGAAGGCCTGCTGGCTCAGTTCGCGGTCGCCCTTGGGGACCATGTCGGCATAGACATTGGCCTGTGTCACGTCCTGACCGCCGATGGCGGCATAGACCGAGATCACCTCGGGGCGGGCTTCCAGCCGCTTTGTGACCTGCCGAACCACGGCGTCGGTCTGGGCCAGCGTCGCGCCAGGCGGCAGTTCGACCTGAAAGGCGGCGCGGGCGGTATCGCCGGGCGACATGAATTCGAACGACATCTTGGCGATGACGGCCGTGGCGATGGAGCCGAACAGAAACAGCACGCCGAGGATCAAGACTTTCCACCGGTTGCCCAGCGACCAGCGCAGCGCCTTCAGATAGCCGCCCATCCAGAACGGATCGCGATCCTCATGGTTGGCGTGCTTGAGGATGTAGGCCGCCATCAGCGGCGTCAGGGTGCGCGCCACCAGCAGCGAGAAGGCCACGGAAACGCAGGCGGCCAGCGCGAAGGCCTTGAAGAACTGCCCGATGATGCCGGGCATGAAGCCGACGGGCGCGAAGACGGCGATGATGGTGGCGGTGGTGGCCACGACCGCCAGACCGATCTCGTCGGCCGCCTCCAGCGAGGCGTTGTAGGGCGGTTTTCCGTCGCGCATGTGACGCACGATGTTCTCGATCTCCACGATCGCATCGTCGACCAGGATGCCGATCGTCAGCGACAGGGCCAGAAGGGTCACCACGTTCAGCGACTGGTCCAGCGGGCCCAGGATGGCGAAGGTCGGGATCAGCGACATCGGCATGGCAATGGCCGCGATGAAGGTCGCCCGCCAGTCGCGCAGGAAGATGAAGACGATGATGACCGCCAGCACGGCGCCCAACAGCAGAGCCTCCAGCGAGGCCAGATAGGATTCCTCGATCTGTTCGACGCTGGCGGTGACCTGCTGGATCGTCAGTTCGGGATGGGCGTCGTCGAGTTTCTTGACCTCCTCGCGGACCCGTTCGGCGACCTTGACCTCGGACGCGGTGCGCGACCGCAGGAAGTTGAAGGTGACGGCTTCCTGGCCGTTGTAGCGCGCCAGGCGGCGCGGCTCGCTCCACTTGTCCTCGACGCTGCCCAGGTTATCGAGGCGGATGGTCTTGCCGTCGCTCAAGGGGACCAGGGTCTCGCGAAGTTGCGCCACCGAGGTCGCGGCGCCGAGGGTGCGCACGGCCCTCTCGGAGCCTGCGATGGTGACGCGGCCGCCCGGCAGATTGTTGTTGACGTTGTTCAGCGCCTGGCTGACCTCGGCGGCGGTGACGCCGTATGCGGCCAGGCGTTGCGGATCCAGCTCGACGCGGATCTCGCGGTCCACCCCGCCCGAGCGGTTGACCTCTCCCACGCCGCCCAGAGCCAGCAAGCTGCGGCTGACCTCGTTGTCGATGAACCAGCTGATCTCTTCCGGCGTCATGGTCGGCGAGCGGACCACATAGGTGATCAGGGCGTCGCCGGTGATGTCGATGCGCTGGACCGCCGGCTCCTGCATGTCCTGGGGCAGGGACGCGCGCAGGCCGGTCATGGCGTTGCGCACATCGTTGGTGGCGCGGTCGGTGTCGGTGCCCAGCTCGAACTCGATCGTCGTGGTCGAGACGCCGTCGGTGATGTTGGAGGTGATGTGGCGCACGCCCGAGAGGCCGGCCAGCGAATCCTCGATCAGGCGCGTGACCTGGACCTCCATTTCCGCCGGGGCCGAGCCGGGGCGGGCGGCCGTGACGGCGACCAGCGGAAAGTCGATGTCGGGGTTCTGATTGATCCGCATCCCCATGAAGCCGACCACGCCGCCGAGCGTCAGCAGCAGGAACAGCAGGATGATCGGGATCGGGTTCTTGATCGCCCAGGACGACATCTGGTTCATGGTCGTCGGTCCTACTTGGTCGCAGGCTGAGCGGCCGGAGCGGGCGCATTGCCCACCGCCTGGGCCACGTTGACGCGGTCGCCTTCGTTCAGGAAGCCGGCGCCGTCCACCGCGACGCGGACGCCGACATCGACGCCGCTGACCGCCGTCTGGGCCTCGGTGCGCGACAGGATGGTCACGGGCTGGAAGTGGACGGTGCTGTCGCCGCGGACAACGAAGACGCCGGGCTTGTTGTCGCGATACAGGACCGCGCCGGTCGGCACGGTCGTCGCCGGCTGATCGCCGACGGCGATGTCGGCGCGGGCGAACATGCCGGGCCGCAGCTGGGCGCCGGGCGCCAGGGAGATGCGGGCCAGGCCCAGGCGGGTGGTGGCGTTGACCTCGGGCGTGACGATGCGGACCGAGCCGGTGGTCTGGCCCGCCTCGCTGGAGGTGATGGTCGCCGACTGACCGGTGCGGACCAGGGCCAGTTCGGTCTCCGGCACCTGGGCGTCCAGCTCCAGACGGCCGTCGCGCACCATGCGGAACAGTTCGGTCCCGGCGGCGATGATCTGGCCCTTGGTGACGCTGCGGCTGACGATCAGGCCGCTGACAGGCGCGCGGATGGTCGCCTGCGACAACTGGGTCTGGGTCTGGCTGAGGGCCGCGCGGGCGGCGGCCAGATTGGCGTTCGAGCTGCGCTGGTTCGCCAGGGCCGTATCCAGCGACGCCTGGCTGAGGAAGCCGCGCTCCTTCAGCTGCTGCGCGCGATCGAGCGCGGCGTTGTCGCGGGCCACATTGGCCTCGGCCAGCTGCACCTGGGCCTGCTGCTGGCGCAGCTGGGCGCGCAGAAGGACGTCGTTCATCTGCACCAGCGGCTGGCCCTGACGCACGTAGGAGCCTTCGTCCACATAGACGGCGACGGCGGTCAGGCCGCCGGTCTCGGCCGCGACCGGCACCTCTTCCCAGGCCGAGACTGTGCCCGAGGCGGTGACTGTGCGGTCCAGGCTGGTCTGGGTCACGGTCGCGGCGCTGACGGTCTGGCGCGAGCCGCCTGCGGCCTTTTCGTCCTTCTTTTCCTCGCCATGTCCGCCGCAGCTGGCCAGCAGCAAGGCCGACAGGGCGACGGCGCCGAAGTTGAAAACGGTTCGGGTCGTCTTGGACACGGGATTTCCTCGGTTGCAGGCGAAGCGGATCGCCGGCTGGCGCCGGTGGGGAAGAGGGCCTGTTGCATACCGCGTCCGCGAGCCGTTCTCAAACGCCGAAGGGGTTTATTGCGAAGGCTTAATGTGACGCGGTTTGGGACCAGTTCGGCCGGGCGTCTGGTCGCGAACCCTTACGCGTGATAGGGGCGCGCGGATGACGACTCCCCCGATCTCGAACATTCGCAACTTCAGCGTGGTCGCGCACATCGACCATGGCAAGTCGACCCTGTCCGACCGCCTGATCCAGCACACCGGCGGCCTGACCGCGCGCGAGATGTCCGAGCAGGTGCTCGACAATATGGAGATCGAGAAGGAACGGGGCATCACCATCAAGGCCCAGACCGTGCGCCTGACCTACAAGGCCAGGGACGGCGAGGAGTATGTCCTGAACCTGATGGACACGCCCGGCCACGTGGACTTCGCCTATGAGGTCAGCCGGTCCTTGGCCGCCTGCGAAGGCTCGCTGCTGGTCGTGGACGCCTCGCAAGGGGTCGAGGCCCAGACCCTGGCCAATGTCTATCAGGCCATTGACAACAACCACGAGATCGTCCCGGTCCTGAACAAGGTCGATCTGCCGGCGGCCGAGCCGGACCGCGTGCGCGCCCAGATCGAGGACGTGATCGGCATCGACGCCTCCGAAGCGGTCCTTGCCAGCGCCAAGTCCGGCATCGGCATCGAGGAGGTGCTGGAGGCCATCGTCACCAAGCTGCCGGCGCCCAAGGGGGATGTGAACGCCCCGCTGAAGGCCATGCTGGTCGACGCCTGGTACGACCCCTATCTGGGCGTCGTCGTGCTGGTGCGCGTCTTCGACGGCGTGCTGAAGACCGGCATGCGGGTCAAGATGATGCGCAACGGCTCGACTCACCTGATCGACCGGGTCGGGGTCTTCCTGCCCAAGAACACGCCCGTGGACCAACTCGGCCCCGGCGAGGTCGGCTTCATCACCGCCCAGATCAAGGAAGTGGCCCACGCCGCCGTCGGCGACACCATCACCGACGAGAAGAAGCCGACCGCCGAGCCGCTGAAGGGGTTCAAGGAAGTGCAGTCGGTGGTCTTCTGCGGCCTGTTCCCGGTGGACGCCGCCGACTTCGAGGATCTGCGCGCCGCGATCGGCAAGCTGCGCCTGAACGACGCCTCCTTCACCTATGAGATGGAGAGCTCGGCGGCCCTGGGCTTCGGCTTCCGCTGCGGCTTCCTGGGTTTGCTGCACCTGGAGATCATTCAGGAGCGCCTGAGCCGTGAGTTCAACCTCGACCTGATCGCCACGGCGCCGTCCGTCGTCTACAAGATCGGCCTGCGCGACGGCTCCGAAATCGACCTGCATAACCCCGCCGACCTGCCCGACGTGATGCAGATCGAGACCATCGCCGAACCCTGGATCAAGGCCACCATCCTGACCCCGGACGAGTACCTGGGCGGCGTCATCAAGCTGTGTCAGGACCGTCGCGGCCAGCAGATCGAACTGTCCTACGTCGGCAACCGGGCGATGGTGGTCTATGAGCTGCCGCTGAACGAGGTGGTGTTCGACTTCTACGACCGACTGAAGTCGATCTCGAAGGGCTATGCCTCGTTCGACTACGAGATCACCGAATACAAGGTCGGCGACCTGGTGAAGATGTCCATCCTGGTCAACGCCGAGCCGGTGGACGCCCTGTCCATGCTGGTCCACCGCGCCCGCGCCGAGACGCGCGGCCGGGGCATGGTCGAGAAGATGAAGGAACTGATCCCGCCCCACCTGTTCCAGATCCCGATCCAGGCGGCCATCGGCGGCAAGATCATCGCCCGCGAGACCGTCCGCGCCCTGCGCAAGGACGTGACCTCGAAATGCTACGGCGGCGACGCCACCCGCAAGAAGAAGCTGCTGGAGAAACAGAAGGCCGGCAAGAAGCGCATGCGCCAGTTCGGCAAGGTCGAGATCCCGCAGGAAGCCTTCATCGCCGCCCTGAAGATGGACGAGGATTGAGGGGCCAGCTGCGGTAGGAGGTCCATCCAAGCTTCAGGTTGACCAGCAATTTGTTGAAACTCAAGTTCCGTTCTAACACTGGAACGATTCAAGAACGAATCTGGTGGCAAAGCTGATGAGCGCTAATCTGAAGCTGATCGTTCGACCTTTGGCCATGGAGGTCGAACCTGAGGTCGCTCGATATGAACTTGCGCGAATTCGGACGTTAGCGCGCGTTTGGATCGCCGCTACGCCAGAGCCGCAGCGTCGCGAGATGTCGGCCGTGTTTGTGCGTCGTGCTTTTGACCGTTTAGCGCTTCTTGTCGAACCTGATCTGAAGTTGAACACACCACCGGCAACGCCATTCGGTTTGCTGGATGCGACGGCGCGCGGAATGGCAGATGCTCTAGGTGACGCAGCAGCCGCGCTTCCACTGGAGGAGGCGGCCTATAGCTTGTCGTCGCTCTATACGGTGATGCTGAGTTCTCATGATCGCGGCACGCTAGGGGCGTTCTACACACCGCCCGCGCTCGTCAGTCGTTTGATTGCGCTGGCCGAAGAAGCTGGCGTGGACTGGGCGAAGGCGCGTGTTCTTGACCCTGCCGTGGGCGGCGGCGCCCTTCTTCTTCCAGTCGTTACTCGAATGGTCGCGGCCTTGGATGGGGCAGAACCACGTGTCATTCTCAGCCAGATCGAGCGTCGATTTAAAGGATTGGAGTTAGACCCATATGCAGCGGGTTTTGCTCAGACAGCTCTTGATCTCGCGTTAGCTCCCTTATCACGCGCTGCTCGCCGGAACGCGCCCCGAGTCATTGAAGTCGTTGATACCTTGGAGCGCGCTCCGAAGGCCGACTATGATCTCGTTATCGGCAATCCGCCTTATGGCCGGGTCCGTCTCACGCCCGAGCAAAGGCAACGATTTGCGCGCAGTCTCTACGGTCACGCCAATCTCTACGGCGTTTTCACGGATATCGCTCTTCGTTGGACACGACCAAAAGGCGTCATCGCTTATCTGACCCCGACCAGCGTTTTGGGTGGGCAGTATTTTTCGGCGCTGCGCCGCTTGCTGGCCGAAGATGCGCCTCCTGAGGCGATCGATTTCGTGCATAGCCGAAAAGGGGTGTTCGAAGACGCCTTGCAGGAAACAATGCTCACGGTGTTTCGCAAGGGCGCCAAGTCAGGCGCGGCCCAAGTGCATTATGTGACTCTCGAGAATGAACGCGAAGCCGTTCTCGTCCGCAATGGAGCAATCAGTCTTCCCAAATCTCTGGATGCGCCTTGGCTGGCTCCACGGTCGCCCGATCAGTCGATCCTTGCGGCAGCGGCCTCGCGGATGACGACGCGTCTGTCGGGTTGGGGCTACAGGGTTTCGACAGGCCCTCTCGTCTGGAACCGGTTCAAGGATCAACTCTGTGAACGCGCCGGACGCGGTCGCCATCCGTTGATATGGGCTGAGGCGGTCAGCGCCGATGGTCGCTTCGGCTTCCGTGCTGAGAAGCGCAATCATGCCCCCTGGTTCGAAATTCGTACCGGCGACCAATGGCTGCTGACGCGGGAGCCTTGCGTCTTGGTCCAACGTACGACGTCCAAGGAGCAGGAGCGCCGATTGATCGCGGCTGAACTGCCTGCAGCCTTCATACGGACGCACAAGGCGGTCGTTGTCGAAAATCATCTCAACATGATCCGTCCTGTCGGCCGACCCAAGGTATCGCCGGCTTTGCTGGCGGCTGTGCTGAACAGCAAGGTCGTCGACGAGGTGTTTCGATGCATCAGCGGCAGCGTGGCGGTCTCCGCCTTCGAACTCGAAGCTGTGCCCCTCCCGACCGCTGCTGATATGACAGCGCTTGAACCCCTATTGAAGAAAGACGCCGACCTTACGGCCTTCGAAGCAGCCTTGCGTGCGCTCTATGTTGAGGCGGCGGCATGAGGTCTTTGCCCAGCCGCGATGAGGTTCATGCGCGTCTTCAGGCAATCTTCCCTGAAGGAACGCCGCACCGTGCCTATTGCACCCGGATGTTGGCCGCCAGCACGGTGTTCACCGCCTGACGTGCCCCTGAGTTTTCATCCAGCGGCGACCAGAGTCCTTGGGTTAGTTACGCCTCGCAGCGTGGGGTGAGCAACAGGCCGGGCCGCGCAG
>NZ_JABBJE010000004.1 GCF_014218725.1 Brevundimonas huaxiensis | reverse complement strand
ACGGCCCCGCCGAGCGATCAGCGCTGTCAGCTCTCGCGCGACGCGGCGTCCCGAGATCGAGGTGTCGGGGATCGCCGCCAGGCACTCGCGGGTGAAGGGGCCGTTTGGACGGTTTGTGTGACGAGGTGGTGCTACAGTCTCGGGACGGTGAACTGACTGTAGTAGAACGCTTTTTCGACGGTCTCTTGGGAGCCGTGTGTAGCAGCGTGGTGTCAGAATTATCGCCTGTTTCCGGCCAACCCCTTGAAATAACAGGGATTGGTGGAGCCGAGGGGAATCGAACCCCTGACCTCGTCATTGCGAACGACGCGCTCTACCAACTGAGCTACGGCCCCGTTTCCAGCGTGGGATCGGGTTTCACAGGCGTGGCGGACATAGAAGGCGGGCGGGCGTGGTGTCAACGGGCTTGTGCGCGCAAAGCGCGCACGTCGGATACGGCCGTTGTCGGAGCAGGGGCGAACAGGCTAGAAGCGCCGATCCAAGCAGGAGTTACCGTTCATGGGCTATGCGCTCGTCTGGTTGATCAACACCATCATCAGTCTGATGATCTGGTTCATCATCGCCCAGGCCATTCTGAGCTGGTTGGTGGCGTTCGACGTCGTCAACTATCGCAACCGCTTCGTCTATTCGGTCGGGACCTTCCTGGACCGGGTCACCGCGCCCCTGCTGGAGCCGTTCCGCCGCATCATTCCGAACCTGGGCGGCATCGACATCTCGCCCATCGTGGTGATCCTGCTGCTGCAGTTCATCAGCGTGCTGTTCAACCGCACGGCGGCGCCGGCCCTGATCCAGCTGCTCGGCTGAGGCGACACGGCGGACGGAAATCTGATGCGAGAGGGTTGATCCGCTCTTGCGCCGCGCGCCTTCCTTTCTAAAGGTGCCCGCCCGACCACTTTCGACCACGGTTCATGACCTCGATCACCACAGTCGCCGTTCTGGGCGCCGGACAGATGGGCGCAGGCATCGCGCAGGCGGTCGCGCTCGGGGGCTATTCGGTTCGCCTTTATGACGTCGTCGCCGACCGGCTGCCGCTGGCGCAGGGCGAGATCGCGGCCAGCCTGGCGCGTCACGTCGGACGCGGCCTGGTCGATCAGGCCGCCGCCGATGCGGCCCTGACCCGCATCACGACAAGCGACGGAATGGCCGAGGCCGTCGCCGGCGCCGATCTGGTCATCGAAGCGGCGCTGGAAGACGAGGCCGTCAAGAAGGCCATCTATGCGCAGGTCGTGCCGCACCTGGGGCCGCAGACCCTGCTGGCGTCCAACACCTCTTCGATCTCGATCACCCGCCTGGCGTCCTCGACGGACCGGCCGGACCGGTTCGTCGGCCTGCACTTCATGAAGCCGGCGCCGGTGATGAAGCTGGTGGAGATCATCCGCGGCATCGCCACCTCGGCCGAAACCCATTCCGCCGCCGTCGCCTTCGCCGAGAGCCTTGGCAAGACGACCACGGACGCCGAGGATTTTCCCGCCTTCATCGTCAACCGCATTCTGGTGCCGATGATGAACGAGGCCATCTTCGCCCTGTACGAAGGCGTCGGCAACGTCGCCTCGATCGACAAGGCGCTGCGTTTGGGCGCTAATCATCCGATGGGCCCGCTGGAACTGGCCGATTTCATGGGTCTGGACGTCGTCCTGGCCATCATGAACGTGCTGTATGACGGCCTGGCCGACAGCAAATATCGCCCCTGCCCCCTGCTGGTGAAATATGTCGAGGCCGGCTGGCTGGGCAGGAAGAGCGGACGCGGCTTCTATGATTATTCCGGCGCTGCGCCGGCGCCGACGCGATGAGCCGGTTCGAGAGCTATTCCGATCTTCCGGGTCAGGCGACCATCGCCGCGCGGCCTGGGCGGACGCCTCGGATTCTGGCCTGCCTGGCTGGCGCGGCCTGGCCGCCCCTGTGGTTGACCCTGCCCTTCTGGCGGCCGCACGCCTATCTGCCGGGTCGCGACATGGACTGGCGGCTGGTGGTGATGCTGATCGGCCTGATCACCGTGCCGCTGGCGCTTTATCGCGTGCTGAACGAGCGCAAGCGTGATGGCCGGCCCGGCACGCGTCTGGGCGTCGTCTGGCGCTTCATGATGTACGGCGGCTTGGCGGCGGCCCTGGTTCAGATCGTCGTCGCCCTGGGCATGAGCGTCATGGGCTGGTTCGAGGCCGGCGATGTGATGCAGGCCCTGGGCGCGACCGAGACCACCCTGCTGATCTTCGGGGTCGGCGGTCTGCCCATCGCCATGATCGTGGGCGTCAGCTACGCCTTATGGGCCGGGTTGTGCGCCGCCTTCATCGCCTTCGAGGCGCGGCCGGCGGTCAAGGACAGACTGGGCCTGATGCCCAAGGGCTGACAGGCGCACACGACGCCTGAGTTCGAGGATTGGGGGATCCGAGAATGACCATGGACGACACAAAAAAGGATGCGGCGGAGATCCTGTCGCCCGTCGCGGCGACCTCGCGCATCGCCAGCCTGGACGTCATGCGGGGCCTGGCGGTGCTGGGCATTCTGGCCGTCAATGTCGTTTCGTTCGGCCTGCCGGTCATGGTCTATCAGAATGCGAGCCTGAGCCCGTTTCCGGTCACCGGCGCCAACGCAGTGGCGCGCTGGACGATGGACGTCTTCTTCCACCAGAAGTTCATCACCCTGTTTTCGATGCTGTTCGGGGCCTCGATCTATCTGGTCGGGGGCGAGCGGGGCGATGCGGCGCGTGGCAAACTGCTGCGACGCCGGCTGTTCTGGCTGGCGGTCATCGCCCTGATCCACGGCCTGGCCTTCTGGTATGGCGACGTGCTGCTGCTCTACGCCTGGTCGGGCCTGTTCGTGATGCTGATGCGGTCGATGCGGGCCGGAACGCTGATCGGGATCGGCCTGGGCGTGACCCTGTTGCTGGGCGCAATGCAGGCGGGCGCGACCTGGCTGATGGTCGCCGGGCCGCCGGCGATCACAGAGGCGATGAACCAGGGCGGGCCGCATGACACCGCCGCCATGGTGACGGAGTCGATCGCCGCCTATCGCAGCGGCTGGGCCGGGGCGATGGGCCAGAACCTTGAGAACTGGCTGCTGCTGCAGGGCGCCAGCCTGACGATGTTCGTGTTCTCGACCGTGGCCCTGATGATGCTGGGACTGGGTCTGTTCAAGGCCGGCGTGTTCAGCGGCCGGGCGCCCAACGGGGTCTATGTCGCCTTGATCGGCGTCGGCGGGGCCGGGCTGGGCCTGCTGGGCGCGCTGGAATGGACCGAGGCGATGGCCCCGGCCGGAACCCACCCGACGCGCGGCCTGGCGGAGGTCGTCGCCTCCTTCCCCGTTTTCGTCACCCTGGCCTATGTCAGCCTGATCGTGCTGGCCACGACGCGAGGGGCGGCCTGGATCACGGCGGCGCTGCGGCCGGTGGGGCAGATGGCCTTCACCAACTATCTGACTCAGACCCTCATCATGACCTCGATCTTCTACATGCCGTGGGGACCGCGCCTGTTCGGGCGGGCCGACTATGTCCAGATGTGGGGCCTGGTCCTGGCGGTCTGGGCGCTGCAACTGATCTGGTCGCCCCTGTGGTTGTCGTGGTTCAGCATGGGACCGCTGGAGTGGGTTTGGCGCTGTCTGACTTACGGCCGTCGGGTGCCGATTTCAAAAGGCGGCTGACGGCGCTTTTATCGCGGGCGCGAAGCGATTAACTGAAGGCCATGGCCGCCCCGGATACTCCCGCCGAAACCTTCAAGCGCGCGCTGGGTCATGCCGCGCGGGCGCTGGCCGAACAGCCCGAACTGGAGGTGGTGTTCGGGTCCGACGGGCCCAAGCTGTCGAACGGCGTCCTGACCCTGCCCCATCCGCCGCGCGATCCGTCCGGGCCCGAGAGCGCGTCCTTGCGCGGCCAGGCCGACCGGCTGGCGCTGCGTCTGGCCAATCACGATGCGGCGGTGAACAGCCGGATGCGGCCGGCGGACGTCAAGGCGGCCGAGGTGTTCGATGCGGTCGAACAGGCGCGCGTCGAGGCCTTTGGTTCGGAACATCTGGCCGGGGTGCGCGACAATCTGGGCGCCGCCCTGATCACGCGGCTGGAAAAGACCGGCGCCCTGCGCATCAGCGAGGCCGAGCGCGTGCCGGTGTCCGAAGCCGTGGCGCTTCTGGTGCGCGAACGGCTGACGGGGCGCCCCGCCCCCGACGGCGCCCGGGCCATGCTGGATCTGGTGCGCGCCAACATCGAGGCCAAGGCTGGGGCCAAGCTGGACGCCCTGGCCGGCACGGCGGGCGATCAGGAGGGCTTCGCGCTGAAGATGCGCGAGGTGCTGCGCGCGCTGGACCTCGACCCCGGCGACGGGCGCGGCGAGGACACGTCCGAAGATCCCGGCGACGAGGAACCGCATCCTCAGGACCCCGCGGCCGACGACGATCAGGACGAGGAGGAAGAGCAGGACGGCGGCGAAGGCTCTCAGTCGATGGAGGGCGACGCCGACGATCAGTCTTCCGAGCAAGAGCGTGAAAGCCGCCCCGAGGGCGCGCCCGCCGATCCCGACGGCGAAGGCGCCGACGACGGCCCGGAACTTCAGGAAGGCCAGCAGCCGAACCGTCAGCAGACGGCCGACGACGGCCGCGCGGTCGATTTCTACCGCGTCTTCACCACCGCCTTCGACGAGGTGGTGGACGCCGCCGACCTGTGCGACCCGGTCGAGCTGGACCGGCTGCGCGCCCTGCTGGACGGCCAGCTGGCCATTCTGTCCAGCGTCGTTTCGCGCCTGGCCAACAAGCTGCAACGCCGGCTGCTGGCGCAGCAGAACCGCTCCTGGGTCTTTGATCTGGAAGAGGGGATGCTGGACACGGCGCGCCTGACCCGGATCGTCACCGACCCGACCGCCCCCCTGTCGTTCAAGGCCGAGAGCGAGAGCCCGTTCCGCGACACGGTCGTGACCCTGCTGCTGGACAACTCCGGCTCGATGCGCGGGCGGCCGATCATGGTGGCGGCGGTCTGCGCCGACATCCTGGCGCGGACGCTGGAACGCTGCGGCGTCAAGGTCGAGATCCTGGGCTTCACCACCCGCGCCTGGAAGGGCGGACAAAGCCGCGAGGCCTGGATCACCGCTGGCAAGCCGCAAAATCCCGGCCGCCTCAACGACCTGCGCCACATCATCTACAAGGCCGCCGATGCGCCCTGGCGCCGGGCCAAGAAGAACCTGGGCCTGATGATGCGCGAAGGTCTGCTGAAGGAGAATATCGACGGCGAGGCCCTGCAATGGGCCCACGGTCGTCTGCTGGCCCGCACCGAACAGCGCCGCATCTTGATGGTCATTTCCGACGGTTCGCCGGTCGACGACTCGACCCAGTCGGCGAATGCGGCGCTTTATCTGGACAAGCATCTGCGCCAGGTGATCGCCGAGATCGAGGATCGCTCGCCGGTCGAACTGCTGGCCATCGGCATCGGCCATGACGTGACCCGCTGGTATCGCAGGGCCTTGACGATCGTGGATGTGGAACAGCTGGCGGGGGCCATGACCGAGAAGCTGGCCGAACTGTTCGAGAACGAGGGTGCGGCCGGTCCCACCCGTCGCGCCAAGCGAAAGCTGGCGGCATGAGTCGTTTCGGCCGGCTGGCCAGTGTCTGGATCGCCCTGTCGCTGTCGGCCTGCGCCGCCTCGCTGGGCGCGCCGCGTCCCTATCCGTTGTCGTCGGACGGCTGGACGCCCCGGGTCGCGGAACTGCGAAGCGTCAGCCTGGGCCTGCCCGGCGGCACGCAGTTGGCTGACGGCGTGACGTTCGCCGGCGGCCTGCAGGTCAGCGCCGCGCCGACCTCGCCGCTGCACAGCCTGTCGGACCTGAAGCTGACCGGCGACGGCGGTTTCGTCACGGTATCGGACACCGGTGATCTGGTGCGCGGCGACATTCGCCTGGACGTCCGGGGGCGGCTGATCGGCCTGGATCATTTCCGCTCGCGTCGGCTGACGCTTCAGGATGGCGCTGCGATTTCCGACAAGTCGGACGGCGACGCCGAGGGCCTGGCCATCATCCCCTCCGGCGATCTGCTGGTCAGTTTCGAGCGGCGTCACCGCATCTGGAACTACGGCCCGTTGTCGGCGCTGAAGACCCAGCCGTCGCCGGTGCTGTCGCCCGACTTCGCCTTCACCGAGAACGACGGGATGGAGGGTCTGGCCGCTGCCCCCGGCGGCTGGCGCGTCTCTGGCGAGGCCGGCGGCGTCTGGGATTGCGCGACAGCGAGCTGCACGGTCGTCAGCGCGCCGCCTGCAACCCCCATCCCCGACAGCGAATACCGCATCACCGGCCTGGATCGCGACCCGTCCGGCCCCGGATGGTTGGTGGTCCAGCGCCTGTACCGGGCGCCCATCGACATGCGCGCGCGCGTTCGCCGCATGGCCCCCGACGGAACGCTGGGGCCGGTGTTGATCGAGCTGAAACTGCCGGGCACCACCGACAACTTCGAAGGGATCGCCGCAGAGACGCGCAACAGCAGGACCCGCCTCTACATCCTGTCCGACGACAACTTCAATCCGGCCCAGCGCACCCTGATGCTGGCCTTCGACCTGCGCTAGGCGTCAGGCCGCGCCGGCCCACTGCGTCGGTTGCGAAGTCGATTCATCGGCTTGCAGGGCGCGCACGAAATCATCGCGCCAGATGCCGACATCGGTGGCGCGAACCACATCCATCAGGGCTTCCCATTTCCGGATCCGCTCGGCCAGCGGCATGGTCAGCGCCTTCTGGATGGCGTCCGACAGCTCCTCGCGACTGTAGGGATTGACCAGCAGCGCCTCGCCCATCTGTTCGGCCGCGCCGGCGAAGCGCGACAGGATCAGCACGCCGGGATCGTCCGGGTTCTGGGCGCAGACATATTCCTTGGCCACCAGGTTCATGCCGTCGCGCAGCGGCGTCACCAGACCGACCCGCGCCGCACGGTAGATGCCCGCCAGCTGATCCCGGCGATAGGTGCGGTTCAGATAACGGATCGGCTGCCAATCCATGTCGGCGAAGGCGCCGTTGATGCGTCCGGCCAGGGCGTCCAGCCGCGAACGAATGTCCTGATAGCTGTCGACGTCGTCGCGCGAGATGGGCGTGACTTGCAACAGGAAGACCTCGCCCCGCATCGAGGCGTTGTCGTGCAGGAATTGTTCGTAGCCCAGCAGCCGCTCTTCCAGCCCCTTTGAATAGTCCAGCCGGTCCACGCCCACGATCATCGACCGGAAGGCCGACGACGCCGCCATCCGGTCATAGGTCCGCGCGCCAAGCTGCGAGTTCCGCGCCGCCAGGAAACCATCCACGTCGATACCGATGGGGAAGACGCCGGTCTGGACCTTGCGCCCGAAACACTCCAGCCCGCCGGTCCCGTCCAATTCGCCCTGAGCCTCTGACACCACATAGTCGGTGAACAGATCGCTCCATTCCTGCGTATGGAAACCGATCAGGTCGAAGTCGAACATCGACTCCACCAGCCGCCGGTGGTGCGGCAGGGTCACCAGCAACTGCCGCGCCGGCCAGGGCGTGTGCAGGAAGAAGCCGATCCGGTTGCGAATGCCCAGGCGGCGCAGATCCCGCGCCATCGGGATCATGTGATAGTCGTGGATCCAGATCATGTCGTCCGGCTGGATCAGCGGCGCCAGGGCCTCGGCGAAACGTCGGTTCACCCGCTCATAGCCCTCGCCGTAGGACCGTTCGTACTGGGCCAGGTCGATGCGGTGGTGGAACAACGGCCACAGCGTCTTGTTGGCGTAGCCGTTGTAGTATTCATCGACATCCTGCCCCTCCAGATCGACGAGCCCTACGGTGACGCCGGCACGGTCCTCAATCTTCACCTCGCCGCTGTAGTGATCCACCCGCTCGCCCGACCAGCCGAACCACAGGCCGTCGTATTTTCTCAGGGCGGCGGAGAGGGCCATCGCCAGGCCGCCGGCGGACCCGGCGGCGGGGTCGGTCGGGGCCGAAACCCGGTTCGAAACAACGATCAGGCGGCTCATGACTTCACTTCACTCGGCGACTCCAGCCCCGGGGTCCAGACATTAACGTACATCGGTCCAGGAACGGCTCAACAGCACGGCGCAATTGATGATGCCGACCAGGGAATAGGTCTGCGGATAGTTGCCCCACAGCTCCCCATCGTCGATCGAGATGTCCTCGCTCAACAACCCTGCAGCCGTTCGCCGGCTCAGCATCTCCTGGAAGATGGTGCGCGCTTCCTCGATGCGGCCGTTCTGGTGCAGGGCCTCGATGAACCAGAAGGTGCAGAAGTTGAAGGCGGTCTCCGGCTCGCCGAAGTCGTCCGGTTCGACATAGCGGAACAGGTGGCTGCCCTTCTTCAGGTCGCGCTCGATAGCGTCGAACGTCGCGACCTGACGCGGATCGTGCGCATCGAGGAAACCGAGATCGGTCATCTGCAGCAGGGAGGCGTCCAGCTCACGTCCGCCGAAGCTGGCGGCGAACCGGCCCTCGTCGGGCAGATAGGCCTCCGCCTCGATCCGCTGACGGATGATTTGCGCCCGCTCACGCCAGAAGGTGGCCCGATCCGGCAGATTCAGATGGTCGGCCGCCTTGGCCAGACGATCGCAGGCGGCCCAGCACATGACGGACGAATAGGTGTGGACCCGCGCAATGGTGCGGAACTCCCAAAGGCCCGCATCGGTCTGATCGTGCATGGCGAAGGCCCGCTCGCCGATGGCTTCCAGCGCGTGGAAATCCTCCAGCGTGCCCGGACGCAGCAGACGCGCGTCATAGAAGGCCTGGACCAGGGGCAGCACGATCTGTCCGTAGACGTCGTGTTGCAGATGTTCGTGCGCCTGATTGCCGATCCGCACCGGCTTCATGCCACGATAACCCTCGACGCTGTCGATGATGCTCTCGCCGATTCCGGGTTCCAGGCCCACGCCATAGACCGGCTGAACATGGCCGCCGGCGGAATCGTCGACCAAATTCCTTAGATAGACGAGGTAGTTTTCAAGGATATCGACCGCGCCCAGCCGGTTCAGCGCCCGCACCGTATAATAGGCGTCGCGGATCCAGCAGTAGCGGTAGTCCCAGTTGCGCCCGCTCTCCTTGAACTCGGGCACCGAGGTTGTCATGGCGGCGACGATGGCGCCGGTCTCTTCATAGGCGCACAGCTTCAGTGTGATCGCCGCGCGGATCACCGCCTCCTGATAGTCGAGCGGCAGATAGAGTTTGCGCACCCAGTCCTGCCAGTAGGCCACCGTGCGATCCAGCGCGCCCTGCACGCCGTGGCCGACATCCTGATCGTAGCCCTCGTCCGGGCCCAGGAAGAAGGCGTGCGACCGCTCCAGCCGGAACACGCGCTCCTCCAGCACGTGCGACACGGGACAATCGGTCGTCAGGCGGAAGGTGACGTCGGCGCACATATAGCGGATGTGGTTGGATCCGGAGGTGTGCGGCGCCGGGCGCGCGCCCCAGTCCGTCGAGGGCCGCAACCGCACTCGGATACGCGGCGTGCCCGACAGCGGCCGCACGATGCGCGCAAAGGCCAGCGGGCGATAGGTGCGCGAATGTTTGGGGTGACGCGGGGCGAAGTCTATGATTTCGGCCGACGATCCGTCCTCGGCCGTCATAACCGTGCGCAGAACCGGCGTGTTGCGGACATAGGCCTGATCGATCGTCTTCACGTCCTCCATCTCGATGGCCCAGAAGCCATGCTCGGGCGCCATGCCGTCCATGAGGGCGGAAAAGACCGGGTCGCCGTCCACACGCGGCGCGCAGGCCCAGACGAAGCGGCCCTGACGGTCGATCAGGGCGCTGACGCCGCAGTTGCCGATGGGAAACAAATCCAGATTGGGCTTCATCGGTTCAGGCCTTCGCTACGGCTTCAAGCCAGGTGAGCACGGCGTCCACATCGTCCAGGCGGTATCGCGCCGCCGTTTCGCGCTCGGGACCGACCAGCACGCCGTATCCGCCCAGCGCCGCCGCAGCCTCGAACCCGTATTCGTCGGTCAGATCGTCGCCCAGCATGACCGGGACGGCGCCCTTGAACGGCGCCTCCTGCATGAAGGCCGTGACGGCCGTGCCCTTGTCGGCGCCGGGCGTTTTCAGCTCCAGCACCATATGACCGGGTTGGAGCGTCAGTCCCGTCTCGGCCTGCAACTCGGCGGCCAGTCCCTTGGCGGCGCCGGCCTCATCCGGCGCCTGACGATAGTGCAGACCGACCGAGACGCCCTTGTCCTCGACGATCACGCCGGGGCGATCGGCGGCGAATTCCTCGAACGCGTCCAGCGCCTGGGCGACGCCGGCGTCGGGCGTCTTGCGTTCAATGGAGCCGTCCTTCAGACGCCGCTCCAGGCCATGCACGCCCGAGCCCGAGACAAGGGCGTGATCGGAAATACGGTCGATCTCGGCGAGAGTGCGTCCGCTGACGATGGCGACGCGGCCTGCCAGTCGCGCCTCAATAGCCTTCAGCGCCGCCGTACGACGCGCGGTCGGCACGACGGCGTCGGGCGTCGGGGCCATCGGGGCCAACACGCCGTCCATGTCTAGGAACAGGGCGATCCCGTCGGCGACGACGGGCGGTGTCGGGAGCAATAGCGAAACGGCTCCGGCATGAGACGGCATTGACGATCAAACTCTTTGTTTTAGTTCCCCGGTCGGCGTAACGCGCCAGAGCGGCAAAGGTTGACCAGAAACCGACAAAGTCGTCTGAAAGGGAGGCGGCGCGCGCAACGCACTCACGGTGGATCGCGCTCGTCAAAGAAGGAGAGCCCGGCTGCGGGCCAGGAAACAATGACCGAGATCACTCACTCGACCCCCGACGACATCGCCGTGATGACCGACCGCGCCCGTGAGGTCGTGCGCCTGAACATCGAGGCGCTGGAGGCGCTGGAACGCTCGATCGACGTGTCGATGGCCCGCGCAGTCGATGTCATCATGAGCCGGCCGGGCTATGTCGTCGTCACCGGCATGGGCAAGTCGGGCCATATCGGCGGCAAGATCGCCGCCACCCTGGCCTCGACCGGCACCAACGCCTTCTTCGTCCACCCGGCAGAGATGAGCCACGGCGATCTGGGGATGCTGCGTCCCGACGTGACGGTGCTGGCGATCTCCAACTCGGGCGAGAGCCGCGAGCTGCGCGATCCGCTGATCTATTGCCAACGCAACGGCATTCCCGTGATCGCCATCACACAGCGGCCGGCCAGCTTCCTGGGCCGCAACGCAGCGGTCTGCCTGACCATGCCCAAAGTCGCGGAGGCCTGCCCCAACGGCTTGGCGCCTACCACCTCGACCCTGATGACCCTCGCTCTGGGCGATGCCTTGGCCATGGTGCTGATGGATCGCCGCGAGTTCACGGCCATGGACTTCGGCCTGCACCACCCCGGCGGCGCCCTGGGCATGAGTCTGCAAAGCGTGCGCGAATGGATGGGTGACAATGCCGCCGTACCGGCCAGCGTGCCGTTGAACGCCAGCTTCGGCGATGTGGTCTCGGCGATCACCGAAGGTCGCAAAGGTGCGGTGGCCGTGCTGGACGCCGATGGCGCGCTGGCTGGCATCGTCACCGACGGCGACCTGCGCCGGGCCTTCCAGCGCGACACCACCCATTTGACGGCGGCCGATATCATGAGCGCCAATCCCATCACCGTGGATCCGGATGCGCGGATGAGCGACGTCGTCGATCTGTTGACCGCCAACAAGATCGCCAATCTGTTCGTGGTCGAGGACGGCAAGCCCACGGCCATCGTCCATATCGCCGAACTGATGCAGGCCGGCTACGTCGCCTAGGATGCGCATTCTCTATGACGCCAGCCGGCTTATGAGCCGGGCCGAACGGTCGGCGCCGACGGGCGTGGACCGGGTGTGTCTGGCCTATGCCGAATGGCTGCTCGCCTCGCCCGATATCGCAACCATCCCGGTGCGTGGCCGCAAGAACCGGTTGGTCGCGGTCGAGATCGGCTGGTTCCGGCGGTTCGTGGCCGACCTGCGCGCCAAGTGGAACGGCGCCGCCAGCACGGCGGCCGATCTGGCGCACGAACAGCGGCTGCTCGCCGCCCTGACTTCAGAGCGACGGCCGGCCGCCTCGGTGCTGTGCCCGGCGCCCGCGCCCGAGAAGGAGAAGCCCGCCGACAAGACGCGGGTGTTCAAACAGTTCTTCCGTTCGCGCCACGTCGCCCCGCTGCCGCAGGCCGACCTGTATCTGACCGTCGGCCACACCACCCTGCACGAGCCGACCGCGCTCGAAGATCTGAAGGCTGCGGGGATCGAACGCGTCGTGCTGCTGCACGATCTGATCCCGGTCACTCACCCTGAATTCTGCCGGCCCGGCGACGGCGACAAACATCATGCGCGGGTCTCAAACACCCTGCGCCTGGCCAGCCGGATCATCGTCAACTCCGCCTACACCGGTGACGAACTGCGCGCCTTCGCCGAGCGCGAGGGCCTGCCGCTGCCGCCGGTCCACGTCGCCCACCTGGGGCTGGAGCCGGCCTTCGTCGCCGGCGACGCGATTGAGGCGCCGCGTCCCTATTTCGTCCACGTCGGCACGATTGAGGCGCGCAAGAATCTGGCCTTGCTCTTGACCCTTTGGCGGCGCCTCGAAGAACGGATGGGCGATCAGACGCCGTCCCTGGTGCTGGTCGGTCGCTACGGCTGGGAGAACGAGGCGGTGCTGGATCATTTGCAGCGCTCGCCCAATCTGCAAGGGGTCGTTCACCAGGCGGCGAACCTGTCCGATGCTGTCTTGGCCAGGCTGATGCGCGGGGCCCGCGCCATACTCGCTCCCTCGTCCGTCGAAGGCTTCGACCTGCCCGCCGTAGAGGCCTGCGCCATGGGTCTGTCGCTGATCGCCTCCGACATTCCGCCCCACCGCGAGTTGACGCCGAACGCCGAACTGATCGATCCGCTTGACGGCCTAGGTTGGCTGGCCGCCATCGAGCGCGCGACCAAGGCGGCGCCGATACCCTCGCCCTCCTACAGGGCGCCGTCCTGGACCGAGCATTTCCGCAGCATCGCTGACGCCATCGGGCTTCAAACCGTTTCGCCACTGGCGAGCGCGCCCAAAGGCTTGTAATCAATCCGCGAACGAGGGCTTTCCAGCTTCATGACGCGCACCATCCTGCCGCTTGCCATTGTCGCCATTCTCGGCGGCTGCTCCACCCTGCCGCGCGACGGGCCCTCGGGCGCCTCGGTCAACGCCGGAGCCACGACCGCCTCGGCGCTAGGCAGCTACGCGCTGGTGCCGTTGACGTTCGAAGCGACCGAGCGAATGAAGCAGGTTCCGCCGCAGTTCTTCGGTAGTCTCGCCGCAGGATCGAGCGAGCAGCCCGCTGACGTGATCGGCGAAGGCGACACCCTGGCGATCTCGATCTTCGACCCATCGGGCGCGCTGTTCGGGGGAACCCTCGGCTCTGGATCCTCGTCCAGCCGCACGAGCACGACATTGTCGGGCGGCAATCAGGCGCTGCCTGGCGCTACCGTTGATCGCAGCGGCTCAGTGACCATTCCGTTCGGCGGGCAGGTTCGGGTTCAGGGCCTGACCTCCACCCAGGCAGCGGCGGCGATCCGGCGCGCCCTGGTCGGCAAGGTCGCCAATCCGCAGGTGCTGGTGTCCATCGCGGGCAACGCCTCCAACACGGTCAATGTGCTGGGCGACGTGCGCCAGCCCGGTCGTGCGCCGCTGGGCGTCAACAGCGACCGCATTCTGGACGTGATCGCTGCGGCCGGCGGCTCAGCCCGCACCACCGACGACCTGACCATCTCGATTCAGCGCGAGGGCCGCACCTATACCGCGCCCCTGTCGGCCGTGACGACCGAGTTCGGCGAGAACGTGCGTCTGCAACGTGGCGACGTGGTCAATGTCCAGTACAAGCCCCGTCGTTTCTCGACCTTCGGCGGCCTGAACGCTGTGGCCCAGGTCGACATGCCGGCCGGTCCCGTGACCCTGACCGGCGCCCTTTCCAAGGTCGGCGGCCTGAACACCAATACCGCCAATGCGCGTCGCGTTCTGATCTTCCGCTTCGAACGTCCCGAGGTCGCCCAGGCGCTGGGGATCAATCAGCCCGCCACCCCGCGCGGCGTGCCGGTCGTCTATGAGCTGGACTTCAGCGACGCCGCCAACGTTTTCGCCGCCACCAACATGGAAGTCATGCCCGAGGACGTGATCTATGTGCCCTTGGCCGGCGCCGCGGAGATGCGCAAGTTCTTCGAGGTCGTTCAGAGCCTGACCCGCGTCGTCTATGACGTGTCGGTGACCAGCACGCTCAACAACGACTAACGTCATGGCCAGACGGCGGGCGCTGCTTTCGGGACTGTTTTCGCACAAGTCACCGGCTGCACTCGCCGAGGACACGATCGACCCGTTCGAGCGACCGACCGATCTGGCGCAGGAGCAATCCGACGCCTTGAGCCTGGCCTTGGCTGAAATCGAAGCCGGGGCGCTGGAGATCTACGCCCAGGCTGGGCTGCCCACCCAGCCGGGCCACTATCGTCGCGATCCCGACACGGCGGACTGGATCTTTATCGCCCGCCAGATCGAGCCGCCCGAACGCTTCGCCCTGGCCCTGCGCTATCCGTCCGAACAGGGCTGGCGCTTCGCCCGGCTGGAGGATTTGGGCGCGCGGTCGGGCCGTGAAGATGTTCAGGCCGCAGCGCGTCTCATGGCCGATGTCGCAATCTTGCGGGCGTCTCGGCGCGGCGTGTTGACCCAGGATCATCTCCTGACCGCCATGGAACTGGGCGCCGCCTGGCGCGCCTTGCGCGATGCACAGGCGTTTCGCACCTCCCGCCTGACCCTGTCCGTGCCGGAGCCCGCGCGTCCCAAGGCGCTCAAGGGCGACAAGCCGTCAAGGCCGCGCTAGAGAGCCCGCCTCCCCGAACTGCAGGCTCCTTCCATGTCCGACGCCCCCGAATATCCGCCCGAAGATCAGCCCGTCGGTCGCATCATCGCCATGCCCGCCGACACCAATCCCGAGGGCGACATCTTCGGCGGCTGGCTGCTGGCGCAGATGGACCTTGCGGGCGCGACTCCGGCGTTCGAACTGGCCTGCGGTCGCTGCGCCACCGTGTCGCTGGACGGCATGGTCTTTCACCAGCCGGTCTCGGTCGGCGACGAGGTCAGCATTTACGCCCACGTCATCGGTTCGGGCCGCACCTCCATCCGCGTCCAGGTCGAGGCGTGGAAGCGGGCGCGGGGCCAGCCCCAGGCCGCTTCGGTGCGCGTGACCCAGGGCGTCTTCACCTATGTCGCCATCGACGAAAACCGCAAACCCCGCCCTCTGCCCGGCAAGGCGTAGAGCGCGGCGAGCGGCGCAAATCTTGACCTTGCGCCGGGGCGGGCCTACGTCCCGGCCATGGCCATTCGACGCATCCTCACCATCGACAACGCCGCCGACCTGGCGATCCTCAAGCAGGTATCCAAGCCCGTCGCGGCCGTGGACGACGCCGTCCGCGCCCTGATGGATGACATGCTGGAGACGATGTACGACGCGCCGGGCATTGGCCTGGCCGCCGTTCAGATCGGCGCCCTGGACCGCGTGATCGTCATGGACCTGGGCGACAAGGACGGCGTGGTCTGCGAGACCGAGGAAGAGGCGGCCGAGAACGCCGAGGCGCGCAAGAATCCGCGTTTCTTCGCCAACCCGGAGATCCTGTGGACCTCGGACGAGCTCTACACCTACGAGGAAGGCTGCCTGTCGATCCCCGAGTATTTCGACAAGGTGGAACGCCCGGCCCGCGTCCGCATTCGCTATCTGAACCGTGACGGTCAGTCGGTGGAGGAAGAGGCCGAGGGCCTCTACGCCGTCTGCATCCAGCACGAGATGGACCACCTTAACGGCGTGCTCTTCATCGACCATCTGTCGCGTCTCAAGCGAGACCGCGCCGTGACCAAGGTCAAGAAGGCCGCTCGCGACAGGATCGCCGCCTGATGACCAAGATCGTCCGCCCCGAACGTATCGAACGCGCTGCGCGCCGGATCGCCCCGTCCATCCCGCGCGGCCGCTCGCTGATCATCGACGCCTCGGGCCGTCGTCGCCTGACGCGCAGCCAGAAGGTCGGCGTCGCCGGCGTCGCCACCCTGGCCGGCGTGGCCTTGCTGGGCGTCGTGGCCGGCCTGCTGCTGGATCGCCTGCTCGATTTCGACGACGCCCTGGACGCGGGCGGCGAGTGGGACGAGGGCGGCGGCGTCTTCACCCGCTGGCAGTAAGCCGCCTAAAGTTCTAAAGGCGTGCCCATGCGCCTTGCCTTCATGGGAACTCCCGACTTCGCCGTGCCGTCCCTGGCCGAGCTGATCGCCTCGGGTCACGAGATCGTCGCTGTCTATTCGCAGCCGCCACGCCCCAAGGGCCGGGGCCAGAAGCTGACGCCGTCGCCCGTCCACGCCTTCGCCGAGACCATGGGCCTGCCCGTCTTCACGCCAGAAAGCCTGAAGGACGCCGAGGCGATCGACACCTTCAGAAGCCTGGATCTCGATGCGGCCTGCGTCGTCGCCTATGGCCAGATCCTGAAGACCGAGGTGCTGGAGGCGCCACGCCTGGGCTGTCTGAACCTGCATGGCTCCCTGCTGCCGCGCTGGCGCGGAGCCGCCCCGATCCAGCGCGCCATCATGGCTGGCGACAAACAGACCGGCGTCCAGATCATGCAGATGAGTCTGGGTCTGGACGAAGGCCCCATCCTGCTCAGCGAACGGATGGACATTCTGCCCGACGACACGGCCGCCAGCCTGTCCGAACGGATGGCCCATGTCGGCGCGGGCCTGTGGCCCCGCGCGCTGGCCGCCATCGACCGGGGCGGCGTCACCCCCTCGGAACAGGTCGGAGAGCCGACCTACGCCAAGAAGATCACCCCGGCCGAGGCTCGAATCGACTGGACCCGCCCCGCCGCCGAGGTGGACGCCCACATCCGCGGCCTGTCGCCCTTCCCGGGCGCCTGGTTCGAGGCCCCGTCAGAGGCTGGCCCCGTGCGGATCAAGGCGCTGCTGTCGGGTCTGGCGGACGCATCGGGCGCGCCCGGAACCGTGCTGGACGACGCCCTGACGGTGGCCTGCGGCGACGGCGCGGTGCGTCTGATCCGCGTTCAGCGCGAGGGCAAGTCGGCGCAATCGGCCGAGGAGATGCTGCGCGGCTTCCCCTTGCCGGTCGAGACCAGCCTAGGCTGAGAGGTTGAACTCGCGGCCCAGGATTTCCCAAAGCGCCTTTGCGCTTTCTGAAGTCAGTTGGAAAGTCTGGCTCTGGCTGTTCGGTTTCGCTCTATCTGCTGATCCAAGTGTATCGATCTGCAAGAAGGAGCGCCCGTCGCGCCTGAACACGCCATAGTGGCCCACAACGTGAGTTGGGTGCAGCTTAAGCTCCCGCTCTCGATCTAGCGGTTGAAACTGGTCGATTACGGCCATGTGGAGTCCTGAGTGCCTAGGTATAAACTTACTATCGAATACGACGGCACGGCCTACAACGGCTTCCAAGCCCAGGACGGCCAGCCGACAGTGCAGGGCGCGCTGGAGGCGGCGATCCACGCCTTTTCCGGGGAGCGGATTCGCATCGCCGCCGCCGGCCGCACCGACACCGGGGTCCATGCGACGGCCCAGGTCATTCACGCGGATCTGGAGCGGAACTGGCCCGTCGATACGGTGCTGAACGCCATGAACGCGCATCTGGTGCGTCAGGACGTCTGCGTCCTGGCGGCTGAATATGCGCCCGACCCCGACTGGCACGCCCGGTTCTCGGCGACTGGCCGGGGCTATCTGTACCGCATCCTGAACCGCCGCCCCCAGCCCGTCCTGGAGCGCGACCGCGTCTGGCACGTCAAGAAGACCTTGGACGCCGAGGCCATGCACCATGCGGCGCAAGTCCTGGTCGGCCACCACGACTTCACCACCTTCCGCGACGTCGGCTGCCAGTCCAAATCGCCGGTCAAATCGCTGGACGTGGCGCGCGTGTCCCGGTTCGGCGAGGAGGTGCATCTGGTCTTCCAGGCGCGCAGCTTCCTGCACCGCCAGGTCCGGTCCATGGCCGGCACCCTGGTCGAGGTGGGGCTGGGTCGCTGGAGCGCCCACGACGTCAAGGCCGCGCTGGAGGCGAAGGACCGCGCGCGGTGCGGCCCCGTCGCCCCCTCGGCAGGGCTCTATCTCACCGGCGTGCGCTACGACTGAACCCCGCCTGCGAGCCGATCAGCCGCGCCGCTGAACCAGCACCTCGGCGATCTGGACCGCGTTCAGGGCCGCGCCCTTCCTCAGATTGTCGTTCGAGACGACTAGGGCCAGGCCATGCTCGACGGTCGGATCGGGGCGCACGCGCCCGACGAAGACCGGGTCCTGACCCGACGCTTCCAGCGGATTCGGCACAGCCGTCACCACCACGCCGGGCGCCTGGCCCAAGAGGTCCAGCGCGTGAGCCGCCGACAGCGGGCGCTCGAACTCGACATTGATCGACAGAGAATGGCCGGTGAAGACCGGCACCCGCACGCAGGTGCCCGAGACGGGCAGGCCGGGGATTTCGAGGATCTTGCGGCTCTCGTCGCGCAGCTTCAGCTCCTCGTCGGTATAGCCGTCCTCGCCGAGCGTATAGTTCAGGGCCACCACATTAGCGGCAATCGGCACGACCCACTTCTCGGGCGCGCCGAAGTCCACGGCCCCGCCGTCGCGGGCCAGGGCCGCGCCCTGCCCCACGGTCGCGCGCGACTGCTCCTCCAGCACGCGGATGCCCTCGATCCCGCCGCCTGAGACGGCCTGATAGGTGGAGACCGTCAGACGCTTCATCCCAGCCGCGTCGTGCAGGGGCTTCAGCACCGGCATGGCGGCCATGGTGGTGCAGTTGGGGTTGGCGATGATCCCCTTGGGCAGGTCAGCCAGGGCGTGGGGGTTCACCTCGGCGACGACCAGCGGCACCTGCGGGTCAGAACGCCAAGCCGAGGAGTTGTCGATCACCACCGCCCCGGCCGCCGCCACCTTAGGCGCCAGGGCCCTGGACGTCTCGCCGCCCGCCGAGAAGAAGACGATGTCCAGACCGGCGTAGTCCGCCGTCGCCGCATCCTCGACCACGATGTCGGTCTGGCCGAAGCGGATGGTCTTGCCCGCCGACCGGGCCGAGGCGAACAGGCGCAGCGAAGCCAGCGGGAAGTTCCGCTCGGCCAACAGGCCCCGCATCATCTCGCCGACCAGGCCGGTGGCGCCGACGATACCCACGTGGGGCGGGTTGGACGGGGAAAAGGACATTCAGGCGTCTCCTGGGAAGGGTGGAGGCGCGGGGTTCAGCCGGATCGACCGCCCCGCGCATCGGCGGGGCTTGGGATCGGGATTGTCGCTAGACCGTGCGCGCACCCGAAACCGCCCCGCCGAAGCCGGTGGTTTTCGAGGTCATCGCTTTAATCGGGCGCTTGGTCACGGCGGCGTTCTCTAAGGGTGAGAAACGGTCGTGTAAACGGGCAGTGACGAAAGAATTCACGCAAAGAGGAGGAGAACGGCCCTGCACACGCAATAAAGCCGCTACCCTAGGCCCTCCCACCCATCATCTTTGGGCTTGACCCGAATATGATGGGTTAAAGTTTCAGACCTTCGACAGGATCAGCGTGCCGTTGGTGCCGCCGAAGCCGAAGCTGTTGGACATGACGTGGGTCAGTTCGCCGTCGTGGCGCTGGCGCAGGATCGGCATGCCTTCGAACGCCGGATCGAGATTTTCGATATGGGCGCTTTCGGCCGCAAAGCCGTTCTGCATCATCAGCAGGCAGTAGATGGCCTCCTGCGCGCCCGCCGCGCCGAGGCTGTGGCCCGTCAGCGACTTGGTTGAAGAGATCATCGGCATCTGGTCGCCGAAGACGGCGCGCACGGCCTCCATCTCCTTGGCGTCGCCCACGGGCGTCGAGGTGCCGTGCGGGTTCAGATAGTCGATCTTGGGATTGCCGGCCTGTTCCAGCGCGATCTTCATGCAGCGCTGGGCGCCCTCGCCCGAGGGGGCGACCATGTCGTAACCGTCGGCGTTGGCGCCATAGCCGGTGACTTCGGCGTAGATGGTCGCGCCGCGCGCCTTGGCCCGCTCATACTCTTCCAGCACCACGATGCCGGCGCCGCCGGCGATGACGAAGCCGTCGCGGTTCGCGTCATAGGCTCTGGAGGCCACAGACGGATTGTCGTTGAAGTCCGACGACATGGCGCCCATGGCGTCGAACATGTTGGACATGGACCAGTCGATGTCCTCGCAGCCGCCGGCGAAGACCACGTCCTGCTTGCCCCACTGGATTTGTTCGACCCCGGCGCCGATGCAGTGGGCGCTGGTCGCGCAGGCCGAGCTGATCGAATAGTTGATGCCCCGCATCTGGAACCAGGTCGACAGCACAGCCGACGGGCCCGACGCCATCGCCTTAGGCACGGCGAACGGGCCGATGCGCTTGGGCGCGCCCTTCTCGACCGTGGTCGCGGCCGCCTGCAGGATCACCTGGGTCGAGGGGCCGCCCTCGCCGACGATCAGGCCGATCCGGTCATCCTTGATCTCGTCCGCCGTCATGCCCGACGACTTCAGCGCCTCTTCGAAGGCGATGTGGCCCCAGGCGGTGCCGTTGGCCAGGAAACGCGCGGCGCGACGGTCGACCAGCTCTTCCCACGGACCGATCTTGGGCGGCGCCCAGACCTGGCTGCGGAAGCCGTATTTGGCGTGGTCGGGGGCATGAACGACGCCCGAACGGGCTTCGCGCAGGGACTGGGTCACCTCCTCGGCGCCATGGCCGATGGAAGAGACGATGCCCAGGCCGGTGACGACGACACGACGCATGGTGTTTCCTTCTTGATGCTTCCTGGTCCGAGGACCGTCCGCCTTGTTCGCGGTTATATAGGGGCGTTAACCGCCCGCCGCCTCATCCTTGGCGCCGAACAGGCCGACCCGCATGTCGTTGCAGGTGTAGATGACCTGGCCGTCGGCCTCCAGAACGCCGTCGGCGATGCCCATGACCAGCTTGCGGTTGATGACGCGTTTCAGGTTGATCTTATAGACCACCTTCTTGATGTCCGGAGTGACCTGGCCGGTGAACTTGACCTCGCCGACGCCCAGGGCGCGGCCGCGGCCGGGGCCGCCGATCCAGCCCAGATAGAAGCCGACCAGCTGCCACATGGCGTCCAGGCCCAGGCAGCCCGGCATGACGGGGTCGCCGATAAAGTGGCACTGGAAGAACCAAAGGTCGGGATGGATGTCGAGTTCGGCCTCGACATAGCCCTTGCCGTGCTCTCCGCCGTCCGCATTGATCGTGGTGATGCGGTCGAACATCAGCATCGGCGGGGCGGGCAGCTGGGCGTTGCCGGGACCGAACAGCTCGCCGCGGCCCGAGGCCAGCAGGGCCTCATGATCGAAGGACGAAGGATATTGGGACTGGGTCAAGGCGCTTCCGTTTCTTGAGACGTTGCGCGCGGGTTACACGACCGCGCTGCTTCGCTCAACAGCGTGCGGTCAGTTGCGCCCCGTGCCCGCGGGGCGATTGGCGTTGCACAGCGCCCGCTCCTGGGTGCCGAACACGGCCCGCTGAGCCACGAAACCCTCCAGCCGTCGCGCCCGGACCTTGCACCAGCCCTCCTCGCATTCGTCCAGCATCACCAGGGCGCGTGGCGACAGGCGCGCGCGCACCGACGCCGTCTCGGATCGGCCCGACCGGATCGGCACTTCCTCGGCGGTCGTATTGAAGACATAGCGCCGGCCCGACGACACCGTACGGTGGATCCAGGCCACGGCCCCGTCGGGATCACAGATCTTGCGCCATTCGGTCGTCTCGGCGATCACCTGAACCGGCAGGCCGGCGGCCCGATATTCCCACAGGATCGGATAATCCAGGCCCGGCCCCTGGCGCGCGCGGACGTGCGAGGACTTCAGCGAAATCCAGCGCGGCACCTCAAGCCCCGTCGGCGTCGGGCGGCCGTCGGGCATGGTCGCGCCGGCGCTGGCCATCACGCCGAGGCCGAGAACGGCTCCAACGAGGGCGATGCGGCGTCGCAGGCTTTGGAAGATGGCGGCGGCTTTGCTAGACACTGATTGGAACGACCCGTCGCGCGGGCTTTGATCCGTCTGAATCGCCGCCCGCTAACCAAGGCCGAGAATGTCCCCCCGCAAGCTTAAGGTCGTATTAACCAGACGCCTGCCCGACGCGGTCGAAACGCGGATGCGCGAGCTGTTCGACGCCGAGCTGAACCTAAAGGATCAGCCGATGGACCGCGCCGCCTTGCAGGCCGCCGTGCAGCGGGCCGAGGTTCTGGTGCCCACCATCACCGACGTCATCGACGCCGACCTGATCAATGGCGCGGGCGAGCAGTTGAAGATGATCGCCAACTTTGGCGCCGGGGTGGACCATATCGACGTCGACGCGGCCGTGGCGCGCGGCATCATCGTCACCAACACGCCCGGTGTCCTGACCGAGGACACCGCCGACCTGGCCATGAGCCTGATCCTGGCCGTCAGCCGCCGCATCGTCGAGGGCGCGCAGGTCGTGGCCGAAGGCCGGTTCGAGGGCTGGACCCCGACCTGGATGTGCGGACGCAAGCTTTGGGGCAAGCGGCTGGGCATCGTCGGCATGGGCCGGATCGGCCAGGCCCTGGCCCGGCGCGCCAAGGCCTTCGGGCTTCAGGTCCACTATCATAATCGCAAGCCCGTCCCGGCCCTGATCGAGGAAGAGCTGGGCGCGACCTACTGGGACGATCTGGACCAGATGCTGGCGCGGATGGACATCGTCTCGCTGAACTGTCCGGCGACGAAGGACACCCACCATCTGCTGTCGGCCGAACGCCTGGCCCGGCTCCAGCCCCACGCCATCCTGATCAACACCGCGCGCGGAGAGTTGATCGACGAAGCCGCCCTGGCCCAGGCCGTGGCCATGCGCGCCCTGTCCGGCGTCGGCCTTGACGTGTTCGAGAACGAGCCCGCGATCCATCATGGCCTGCTGGGCCAGTCCAATGTCGTGCTGCTGCCCCACCTGGGTTCCGCCACGTTGGAAGCGCGCCAGGACATGGGCGATCGCGTCATCGCCAACGTCATGACCTATCAGAACGGCCACCGCCCGCCGGATCGGGTGATTCCGGCGATGCTTTAGGGCGCAGCCAGCAAGCGCTCGGCCGCGTCGGGATATCTTTGCGCCAGCCGCGCCGCCCAGTCGGCCTTGAGCGGCAGCGGCGCGCGCACCTCGCGGATGCGGCGTTCGACCAGGGCGGCGGCCTCGCGATGGGCGGGCCAGTCCATCAGAAACCCCAGCGCCGTCTCGACATCGGCATAGGTCGCGGCGTGAGCCAGGGCGCGGTCCAGCGCCTCCACATCGTCGAAGTCCGGCAGACGCGCCAGATAGGCCCGCAGCACCGGCGCGGACAGGTCGCGCTCGAACATCGCCCAGCGCAGGTCTTGCGCCTCGTCCTTGCGCCCCTCGGCTTCCAAAAGGTCGATCGAGGTCGCCTCCCACGCCGGCGTCAGGGCCGGCGGTCCGGCCTGTGGCGATCGCCCGAAGGTCCAGCGCCGGTTGCCCGCCGACGGTTTCAGCGCCGTCTCCAGCGCCTGACGCGCTTCTGGAATGCGATCGGCGACCAGCAGCCGCTTGGCCATCACCGCCGCAAAATCCGGCGAGCCCCGTTCCTCAGGCGTCGTCATCGACAGCCACAGGTCCAGATCGCCCGCCCGGTCCGCCAGCCGCCGCACGACCGTCCGCATTCCGCGTGCGGTGGATGCAGTATCGAGACGACCCAGCAGCCTCTTGGCCATGTCCGCCGTCAGATTGTCGCCGCCGGCCCCAATCCACCGGGCGTATTCGAGCGGTTGCCGCGCCACCGCATCCGCCAGCAGACCCCCTGTGCTGTCGTCCGTCCGCACCGCAGCCTCGGCGATCCGCCACAGGTCCGGAGCCGCCGTTTCGAAGGCTGCGGCCAGTTCGCCCTTCTGATCCTTGACCCGCGTCGCCAGGCCGCGAAACAGGTCGAACCAGCCGATCAATCGCTCCAACCCCATCGCCGGCGCGGCCTCGGCCAGATCCTCGACGATTGCAGCCCGCAGAATTTCCAGATCGCGCAGCAGGTCCGGCCGCTTTCGCCACGACACCCGCGCGCGGCTGGCGGCGATGGTGGTCAATCGCTTGTCGATTTCCAGTGCCAGCAGATCCGGCCCCGCCTCGGCCGCCATCACCAGCCTGAGCCGCCGCTTCAGGATCGCATCCGCATCCGCCGCCTGCATCAGCAGTTCGCCCAGACGCTCAGCCCCTAAGCCGCTGAGATTTGCGGCGTTCAGCCGTTTGGGCGAGGCGGGACGTCGGGCCATCAGGCCTCCTTTTTCACAAGTCTGTCGGACCGAACTCACACGGCTGTCGAAAACCGCTGGCAGGGGAGGAACCGTCGTAAACGCGCTTCGTTTCCGGCGTCCTGATTGAGGAAGTGTGCGTTGGACTCCTACTACTGCATCGTCAACCTGCCCGGCGTTCCGGTGCGGGACATCTGCGTCCTCGACGCGGCGAACGACACGGCGGCCAATCAGGCGCTGGAGGCGATCGCCCGCAACTGGGTCGGGTTCGAAACCCTCTATCTCTATTGCGGCGAGCGTCTGGTGACGGTGCTCAGCAACCCGGCGCTGGGCTTCGCCCCGCCCCTGCCCGATCTGGATTTGGCCGACATCCGCTTCGCGACAGCCGCCTGAGCGTCAGCCGCCGCAGACCGGACACTCTGGATCGGCGGCGACCCTCACGGCCCGCGCCGAGCCCGCCAGACCATCATAGAGCATCAGCCGCCCCGTCAGGGCCTCGCCCGCGCCGGTGATCAGCTTGATGACCTCCAGCGCCGCCATCGACCCAATCACGCCGGTCAGGGCGCCGACGACGCCGACGCGCGCGCAGGTTTCCGCATCCAGCGGAATCTCGGGCACCAGGCATTGATAGCAGGGCTGGCCCGCAAACACCCCGATCTGCCCGTTCCAGCGGCCAAGCGCGCCCGACACCAGCGGCTTGCCCGCCGCAACGCAGGCCGCGTTGACCCACAGCCGGGTCTGGAAATCGTCGGTCCCGTCCAGCACGACGTCGAAGGCTGCGATCCGCGACTCGGCATTCTCGGCGGTGATCCGCTCGGCGAAAGTTTCGACCGCGACATGCGGATTGAGGCCGACCAGCCGTTCCGCCGCCGCCTCGACCTTCGACCGGCCGACCTGCGCCGTCGAAAAGGCAATCTGCCTCTGCAGATTGGACAGCCCCACAACATCGTCGTCGATCAGGCCCAAGGTCCCGACGCCCGCCGCCGCCAGATAGAGCGCCGCCGGCGATCCCACGCCGCCCGCGCCGACGATCAACACCCGCGCGCGCTTCAGCGCCTGCTGCCCCGGCCCGCCCACTTCGGACAGGACCAGATGGCGCGCATAGCGTTCGACTTCGTCTTCGGAAAAGATCACCGCCCTATCTAGCGCCGCAGAGGTTCCGGCGCGAGGGGCCTATCGCCTGCGCCTTAAGCGGCCATCCGGACGTGTTCGCACGACAGCAGCTTTTCCAGACCCGCGCTGGACAGATCGCTCAGACGCCGTCCGCGCAGAATGTCGGCGGCCTGCCGGTCGCTGAGGGCGCACAGCCGTGCGGGTTCGCGCATCCGCCGCTGCATGACGGGCCGATCATCCAGGACGCGGATGTTGTGATGACGCGGGTCTTTCCAGAGGCGCGACATCAGCCGGTCCAGGTCCGCACGGGCGCCCTCGATAACCTGGGCCATCTCGCCCTCGTAGAACAGCATGGCGCTGCCGATTTCGTCGCGTCGATTGTTTCGCTCCGACGCGCCAAGGATTTCGGCAAGCGACTGGATCGTGTGGTTGGCGCCACCGATCATTTCACTCACGAAAACGACGCGATAAAGCAAAACCTGTCCCTCGATTTCAAAGACCGCGAAAGCGGATTGCGCCTTCTAGCCAATATTGGGGTCAAAATAAGACAGCGTTACACCAAGGCGCGACAGACTTGATGCCGGCCCCCGCCCGCGCCATCTGATCGTCATGACCCAGACCGCATCCAACTTCCCCGACTGGCACGGCACCACCATTCTCGCGGTGCGCAAAAACGGACGCACCGTGATCGCCGGCGACGGCCAGGTCTCGATGGGCCCGACCATCGTCAAGGGCGCCGCCCGCAAGGTGCGCACCCTGGCGGGCGGCAAGGTGCTGGCCGGCTTTGCCGGCGCCACGGCCGACGCTTTCACCCTGATCGAGCGGCTTGAGGCCAAGCTGGAGCAGTATCCGGATCAGCTGGCGCGCGCCTGCGTCGACCTGGCCAAGGACTGGCGCACCGACCGCTATCTGCGCCGGTTGGAAGCCATGCTGCTGGTGGCGGACAAGTCGTCCATCTTCACCGTGACCGGCGTCGGCGACGTGCTGGAACCCGAATACGGCGTCGCCGCCGTGGGTTCGGGCGGCAACTACGCCCTGTCGGCCGCCCGCGCCCTGATCGAGGAAACCGATCTGGACGCCGAACAGGTCGCGCGCAAGGCCATGAAGATCGCCGCCGAAATCTGCGTCTACACCAACGGCAATCTTACCGTGGAAACGCTCCAGGCCTGATCCAGCCGGCGGGTCAGATCACTTCGGCGATCAGGCCCAACGCCTTGGCCTCCTGGGCCTCGATATACCAGTTGGCGGGGGCGCGTTTCAGCACCTCCTCCATCGTGACGGACGATCCGCGCACCAAGTTCTCGAAACCCTCGTTCTGGATGGCGATGGAGTGTTCCAGCTCGTTCAGCATGGCGCGAACCGAGGCGATGCAGGTCGTCAGCGGCCCGCTGACATGCAGTTGCTTGTCCATCTTGCGCTCATGGATCATCACCCGCGCGCCGCGCGTCAGATAGCGGTTCTCCACCGCAAAGAAGCTCATGAAGGTCGCGCCTGCGGAATAGATCGCCGCCTTGCCCAGAAAGACCAGCCGGCGGGACGGATTAATGTCGCTTTGAAAGCGCACGTCTTCGCCCATCATGCGCGCCACCTCGGGATCACCGCCCAAAGTCGAGAGTTCGATCACCGTCAGCCCGGTGTCGGGCGCCTCCGCCATCTGCTGGCGGAAGCGGTCGTACATGGCGTAATCGACCGCACCGGCGAGCAGGATGCGCGGGGTATCAAAAGCTTCTGCGGTCAGAATGCCGCTCGGCGCCATCTCTGACATCAAAGCTCGGCCGCAGCGGCGGCGTCGTCGCTGACGGGATAGCCCTGGGCCGACGCCCAGGATCGGGCTTCACGGATCGAGAAAAAGGCCTGGTTCTGCATCCGCCGCGACCCCGCGTCGTCGATCAGCTCGCACTCCCACCACCGGATCGTGCGGCGATCGGAGGTGTTGCAGGTGCGCGGAACGAGAAGGGCGTGGGGCGTCATGCGCCACTAACGAAACATTCTCCCGGCAGTTCCTTCGAAGCCGAGATTTCGCCTTTAGGAACAAATCATTGTGCGACGCAGGAGGACACAACGCCGGCGCCGAAGCGATGGGACAATTTGCGATCAAACGCCCCTTGGCTTAAGCGCGCGCCATGACCGACGCCGCGCCTCCCCGCCCCCTCGCCCGCAACCCGCGCGGCTTCGCTGACAAGCGCGGCCGTGACCTGACCGCCGAACGGCGCATCGTCGCCAGGGTGTCCGAGGTTTACGAGCGCTGGGGCTTCGAGCCGCTGGAGACGCCAGCCTTCGAATACGCCGATGCGCTGGGCAAGTTCCTGCCCGACGCCGACCGCCCGAACGAGGGCGTCTTCGCGCTACAGGACGACGCCGGATCGGACGAACCGGGCGAATGGATGGCCTTGCGCTACGACCACACCGCGCCCCTTGCCCGGTTCGCCGCCCAAACCTGGGAAACTCTGCCCAAGCCGTTTCGGCGCTATGCCTACGGTCCGGTCTGGCGCAACGAGAAGCCCGGCCCCGGCCGCTTCCGTGAGTTCTGGCAGTGCGACGCCGACACCGTCGGCTCGGACCGGCCCGAGGCCGACGCCGAAATCATCGCCATGGGCTGCGAAGGCTTACGCGCCGCCGGCCTGGACGCCGGCCAGGCCCAGATCCGCGTTTCGAACCGCAAGCTGTTCGACGGCCTGTTCGACGCCGGCGGCGTGACCGAGGCCGGTCAGCGGCTGACGGCGCTTCGCGCCATCGACAAGTTCGATCGCCTGGGCTGGGAGGGCGTGGTCCAACTGCTGGGCGAAGGACGTCTGGACGACTCGGGCGACTACACCAAGGGGGCCCAGCTGCCCGCCAAGGTCACGGCCGCCATCGAGGCCTTCCTGGCCTCCGCGAACACGCCTGGCCTGACGCGGGCGCAGACCCTGGACGCCGTCGCGCGCTCCGGCGACCTCGGCGCGGCGGGCGAGGCGGCGCTGAACGAGCTGGCCGCCATCGACCGCGCGCTGGCGGCCATGTCGGTCGGTCAGGACGCCGTGAAATTCAATCCGACCATCGTGCGCGGCCTGGAATATTACACCGGCGCCGTGTTCGAAGCCGAGCTGCTGCTCGACACGGTTGACGAAAAGGGCCGCCCGGTCCGCTTCGGCTCGATCGGCGGCGGCGGCCGCTATGACGATCTGGTCGCCCGCTTCACCGGCCAGAGCACGCCGGCGACCGGCTTCTCCTTCGGCGTCTCGCGTCTGGCCTCGGCCTTGCGCGCGGCGGGACGCGGCGCCGAGGACGCCGTGCGCGGGCCCGTGGTCGTAATCGTCTTCTCCGAGGACGACATGGACCATTATCTGACCGCCGTCGCCGAACTGCGCGCCGCCGGGATCGCCGCCGAGCTCTATCTGGGTCGCGCCGGCATGAAGGCGCAGATGAAATACGCAGACCGGCGCGGCGCCCCGGCCGTCGTCATCCTGGGCGGCGATGAGATCGCCGCCGGCGAGGTCACGATCAAGGATCTGGACGCCGGCCGCGCCGCCGCCGCCGGCATCACGGACAACGACGCCTGGAAGGCCGAACGCCCCGGCCAGATGAAAGTCCCCCGCGACAGCCTGGTCGCCGCCATCAAGTCCATTATCGAATAAGCTTCGATAATAACCCGCCCCTGAAATGAGTTATCAGTGATAAGTCGAAGAAAGTTCGACTCTTGCCAAAGCGGCCGTTGACGACCGACCGGCCCTTGCGTCAAATGACCTCACTCGAGGGCAAGCGTTGCTCAAGCGCGCAGCACTCGAAGGCGTTTCGGGGAGGAAACGTCCGCTCTTTAAAGAGCGCGAAAGCCCGCTGCGATGTATCCCCCGCAGCGGGCTTTTTCGCGTCTGGCGCCCAGACAAACGCCTATGAAAGCTCGACAAATTCTCGATACGGCGTCGAAATCGAGCAGCCCGGTCTCGGTATGAAAAAGGCCGGGGCGAACCCCGGCCTTTCCATTCTCGAACAAGCGTCGCCCTACCAGAGGCGGACGCGTTCCTCGGGCGTCAGATAGTATTTCGTGCCCGGCTGAACGTCGAAGGCGTCGTACCAGGCATCGACGTTGCGCAGCGGGCCGATGACGCGGAACTGGGCGGCCGAGTGCGGGTCGGTGGCGACCTGCTGCTTCAGCGCCTCGTCGCGGTACTTCGACTGCCAGACCTGGGCCCAGCCATAGAAGAAGCGCTGGTCGCCGGTCGTGCCGTCGATCACGGGCGCCGGCTGACCGTTGAGCGACAGGTGATAGGCCTCGAGACCGACGGCCACGCCAGACGCGTCACCGATGTTCTCGCCCATCGTCAGGCCAGGGTTGATGTGATAGCCGGCGATCGGCTCGTAGGTCGCATATTGCGCGCCCAGACGCGCGGTCAGGGCCTCGAAGTTGGCCTTGTCTTCCGGCGTCCACCAGTTGCGCAGCACGCCGTCGCCGTCCGACTTGGAGCCCTGGTCGTCGAAGCCGTGGCCGATCTCGTGACCGATCACGCCGCCGATGCCGCCATAGTTGACCGCCGCATCGCCATTCGGATCGAAGAAGGGCGGCTGCAGGATCGCGGCCGGGAAGACGATCTCGTTGTTGGCCGAGTTGTAGTAGGCGTTCACGGTCTGCGGGGTCATGCCCCACTCCGACTTGTCGACCGGCTCGTTCAGACGGGCCAGATCATAGTTCCACTCGAACAGGCCGCGGCGCTCGGCGTTGCCGACCAAGTCGTTCGCGCGGATGTCGAGACCGGAGTAGTCGCGCCACTTGTCGGGATAGCCGATCTTGACGGTGAACTTGCGCAGCTTCTCCTGCGCCGCCGCCTTGGTCTCGGTCCCCATCCAGGTCAGGTTGTCGATCCGGTGCGACAGGGCGGTGCGCAGATTGGCGACCAGCTCTTCCATCTTGGCCTTGGATTCGGCCGGGAAGTACTGGGCGACGTAGAGACGGCCCGTGGCCTCGCCCAGCGATCCTTCAGCGAAGGAGATGGCGCGCTTTTCGCGGGTGCGCTGCTCAGGCTGACCCGACAGATCGCGCGAACGGAACTCCCATTGGGCGTCGGCGAAGCGTTTGGACATCAGCGGCGCCATGTCGTCGGCGGTGTGGAAGGCCTGCCAGGCCTGCAGCAGTTCGACCGGCGTCTCGGCGTAGATGGCCGCGATCTTGGGCATGGCCGTATCCTGACGCACGATCAGGCGCGGCACGTCGCCCAGCTTGGCCGCATCGTAGTAGGCCTGCCAGGCGAAGCCCGGCGCGTCCTCGGCCAGTTTGGCGATGGTGAACTCGTTATAGGTCCGGTCGCGGTTGCGGTTCTCGACCGGGGTCCAGTGGGCCTCGGCGATCTTGGTTTCCAGCGCGACGATCTGGGCGGCGGTCTCGGTCGGATTGGTCCAGCCGATCATCTCCAGCATCCGGCCGACGTAGGCCTGATACTTCTCTTTCTTGTCGGCGAAACGGGCGTCCAGATAATAGTCGCGGTTCGGCAGGCCGATGCCCGACTGGCCCGTCGAGACGACGTAGCGGGTCGGTTGCTTGGAATCGATCGTGATGCCGGTGCCGAAGAAGGACGAGCCGAAGCGGCCGGCCGTCTGGCCCATATAGACGGCCATCTTGTCATGGCTGTCGGCGGCGCGGATCGCGGCCAGATAGGGTTGCAGCGGCTGGGCGTCCAACTGCTCGATGCGCGCCTCGTCGATGTAGGAGCGATAGGCGTCGGCGATCTTGGCCTCATCCGATCCGGGCGTCAGGTCGGTGCGGTTGGCCAGACCCAGCACCAGTTCCTTCATGCGGTTGTCCGACAGTTCGCGCAGCAGGGCGAACGAACCGTAGCTGGTGCGGTCCGACGGAATGACCAGTTTTTCCAAGGCCTTCCCGTTGGCGTACTGGAAGAAGTCGTCGCCCGGCTTCACCGAGGTGTCGCGGCCGGCCATGTCGAAGCCCCAAGTTCCGTAGCGGGGGGCCTCTGTGCCCTGCCAGCCGGCCGCCGTCTCTTCGCCCGAGAACAGCGAAACGAGGGTGCAGGCGTCGTCGATGCAGGCGTGGTCGTGACCGATATCCTGAGCCAGGACCGAGCTGGCGGGCAGAAGAAGGGCGCCGACGGCGGCCCCGATTAGCAGACGTTTCATCACTATGTCCCTGTTCCCACCCGGCATCTGGATGGTTCGGCGCAGACCCTAGTCCGGCGAGGGGGGGTGTCGCCTTAAAAAAAGTTCATGATTCCGATGCGACCTCTCGCCACGGCGCGGGTATCGAGGTCAGATACGCCGACACGAGGAGGGCGGATGCACGGTCAGGGCGGCGACTATAAGGATCTGGTGGTCTTCCTGGCGGCCGCCGGCGTCATCGTGCCCCTGGTCAACCGACTGAAGGTCAGCCCCGTTCTGGGCTTCCTCGCTGCGGGCGTTTTGCTGGGGCCGGACGGCCTGGGGCGATTTGCGCAAAGCCTGCCCTGGCTGTCGTGGCTGACCATCGGCGATCCGGGCCAGCTGGCGCAGCTGTCGGAACTGGGCGTCGCCTTCCTGTTGTTCATGATCGGTCTGGAGCTGTCGTGGGAGCGGCTGCGCGCCATGCGCCGGCTCGTGTTCGGCCTGGGGCTGATGCAGGTCGTCGTCTGCACCGCCGTGCTGGCGGGCGGCTTCATGTTGATGGGCCAGACCCTGGCCAGCGCCGTGGTGCTGGGCATGGGCCTCGCCCTGTCCTCGACGGCCGTGGTCATGCCCGTACTGGCCGAGCGCGGGCGGTTGAAGGGGACGGTCGGCCGTTCCACCTTCGCCATCCTGCTGGCTCAGGATCTGTCGGTCGCCCCGATCCTGATCACGGTCACCGTCCTGGCGGCCCTGGCACAGCAGGGCGGCGCGCTGGATCCCGCCGTGCTGGGGCGCGCCCTGTTCACCCTGGTTCCGGCCGCCATCGGCCTGGGTCTGATGGTGCTGCTGGGACGGGTCGTGCTGCGGCCGATGTTCCGGTCGGTAGCCAAGGCGCGCAAGGCCGACCAGGGCGGCGAACTGTTCGTCGCCGCCTCTCTGCTGGTCGTGGTCGGGGCCGGTCTCGCCGCCCAGGCCAGCGGCCTGTCGATGAGCATTGGGGCGCTTGTCGCCGGCGTGCTGTTGGCCGAGACCGAGTTCCGGCGCGAAGTCGAGGTTTCCATCGAACCGTTCAAGGGGCTTCTGCTGGGCGTCTTCTTCGTCGGCGTCGGCCTGGGCCTGGACCTGGACGCCATCGCCGCCGATCCGATCGGCGTCTTCGGCCTGGCCCTGGCCCTGACGGTCGTGAAGACCGGCGTCATCTTCAGCCTGGCGCGTTTCTGGGGCCTGGGCGCCCGCCCGGCGCTGGAGACCGCGCTCGTTCTGGCGCCAGCGGGCGAGTTCGCCTTCGTGGTCTTCGCCACCGGCCTGGTCGAAGGTCTCGCGCCGCCGCAGCTGACCAACACCGTGGCCCTGTCGGCGACCGTCAGCATCTTTTCGATCCCCCTGCTCGCCCTGCTGGGCCAGAAGCTCGCGCGCAAGTCGGCAGCAGCCGGCCATCCCGTCGAGCTTCCAAAGCTGGAGGCGGCCGACGGCGCGGTCATCATCGTCGGCTTCGGGCGCGTCGGCCGTTTGATCGGGGAAATGCTGAAGGCGCACGATCAGCCCTTCATCGCCCTGGACACCGATGCGGGCGCCGTCGCTGCGGGCCGACGTGACGGATTCGATGTCTTCTATGGCGATGCGGGGCGGCGCGAGATGCTCCAGCACTGTGGCGTCCAGTCCACCCGCGCCCTGATCGTCACCATGGACGCGCCGACCAAGGTGGACGAAGTGGTCACCACGGCGCGGTCGATGCGCGACGACCTGATCCTGATCGCCCGTGCGCGCGACGATCAGCACGCCATTCGGCTGTATGGACTGGGCGTCACCGACGCCGTGCCGGAGACGACCGAAGCCAGTCTGCAGCTGGCCGAAAACACCCTGGTCGATCTGGGCGTGCCCATGGGCCTGGTGCTCGCCTCGGTCCACGAACGTCGCGATCAGTTTCGCAAGGCCTTCCAGTCGGCCATCCCGATCGAGCGTCGCAATCGCCCCAGCCGCGCACTGCGCCGCACGTTGCGCCCGGCGCGGATCGACCCCGCGCCGGAGTAAGGGAAGCCCCTTACAGACCGTCGCCGGACCCATTTTCGTCATGGTTCCGTGATGCAAGCGCCGCTCTCCATGACTGCATCTGCGGAGCAGAAGCGCCCTTTCGGTTCGATCCAAGGGCTCAGATATTCATTCGAGGTCGCTGCCGGGCCCGCCCCGACCAGAGACCGAAAGTAGAGTAAAAGCCTGATTATATGACAGAAACCGTCGCCTCCCTCGCTGTCGAGCCCCGCTTGAACCGCCGCCAGGCCGCCAAGATTCGCACGCGACAAAAGGTTCTGGACGCCGCCCGCTCGCTCTTCGCCGAGCGTGGCTATGAGCCCGCCACGATCCGCGACATCGCCAAGGGCGCGGGCATGTCCACCGGCGCTGTCTTCGCCAACTTCCAGGACAAGGCTGAGCTGTTCGAAGCGGTCCTGACCGAAGACATGACGCGTCTGGCCGAGGTGGTCGAGGCCGCGGCGCCCGAAGGCGAGCCCGTCCGCCAGCGCCTGGTCAGCGCGCTGAGCGCCGGCTATCACTCGTCGCTGGACCAACTGCCCCTGTTCCAGGCCATCGTGGCCCGCTCGTGGTTCCAGCCCCTGGCCGCCGAAATGCGCGCCCGCGCCGCGACCAAGAACCTGCTGCTCGCCATCAGCAACATCCTTCAGGATGCGGTGGCCAAGGGCGAACTGTCCAAGGACGCCGACAGCCGCCTGCTGGTCGAGCTGATCTGGGACGCCTATCTGTCGAACTACCGCCGCGCCGCCTATGACGAATGGGACGCGCAGGCCCTGTCGGACCATATGGGCAAGCAGATCGACGTGATCCTGGCCGGCGCCATCGCCGCCAAATAAGCCTGAGCAAGCCGCTTTCGAAAGGCCGGGTCCGCCAGCGCGGGCCCGGCCTTTTTCGTGAGCGTCAGGTCCGGCGTTTCAGTGTGACGTAGAAGGCGCCGTTTCCGCCGTGCTTCTGATGGGCGATGGTGAAGCCCGACACCACGCCGCGCAGTGCCGGCGAATGCATCCATTCCGCAAAGGCCGAACGGATCACCCCGCCGCCCATCCGGCCCTGGCCGGTGATGACCAGCACCGCCCGCATGCCGCGCGCCTGGCAGGATGTCAGGAAGCCTCGAAGCTGATCCTCGGCCTCGAACCGGCCGAAGCCATGAAGGTCGATGCGCGCCTCGATGGGGTCGCGTTCGCGCGACAGCCGCTGCTTGCGGCGCGGCTCCAGATCCTCGGGCGCGGGCCTGGGCTTGTTCGGCGAAGGTCGCTTTTCCGGCGGCGGCGCGACAGCGGTGCGTTTGGGAGACGTCTTGACCAGGGGGCGCGGACGCTCGATCGGCGTCACCACGATCTCGGGCGGCGTTTCGGCGCCGGGCGTGACGCGGGCGGCCTTGCGCGTCCTTGGCGTTACGACCGATCCGGCCACGCGGGTCCAGATGCGACGGTCTTCGGGCGTCAGTCCGTTCTCGTCACGGCTCGGGCCCTTTCGCCTCATGCCTCGCCGTCGTCCTCGATGGTGTCGCCGGGACCAGGCTCGTGCGCCAGCAGATCGCCGGGCTGGCAGTCCAGTTCGCGGCACAGGGCGTCCAGGGTCGAGAACCGCACGGCGCGCGCCTTGCCGGTCTTCAGGATCGACAGATTCGCCACCGTCACCCCGACCCGGTCGGCGAGTTCGGTCAACGACATGCGGCGTTCCACGAGGACGCGGTCGAGCTGGACGCGGATGGCCATGCGCAAATCCTACTTCGAAACGGCTCAGATCGTCAGTTCGGACTCGCGACGCAGGCGCGCGCCCTCGCGGAACACCTCCGCCAGCACGAAGACGATGAGCACGGAAAAGATGGGGGTCAGCAGTTCGCCGAAACCCTGCGGATCCATGACGCCGGGCGCCAGCCGCTTGGCGACGAAGCCCTGTGCCACCCAGACGCCGCCGGTCACGACCGCCAGGGTCAGGCCGATCTGGCGCAGACGGCGCACATTATCGGGCTGGAAAGGGTCGCCCATGGTCAGGGTGCGAATGATGCGGCGCAGGCTGCGCAGGATCAGCATGAACCCGCCGAAATAAGCGGTTGCGGCGCCCAGGCCGAACAGCAGCAGGGTGCGCGTCAGCGGCAGTTGCTTGCCGCCGGAATCCCCGCTGACGGTGATGTTCACATTGTCCAGGGGAATGAAGATCGCGGCGATGACCAGCAGCAGCAGCACGCCGGTGATCAGCCAGAGAAGGATATAGGCGACGTCCAGCACCACCTTCAGCACGCTGGACACCGAACCGGGGCCGAGCGCCTTGATCGGCGCGCCCAGCCAGTTCGGAACGCTTGCCTCGCCTCGCTTCAGCGGATTTGGCGGCAGGGGCAGGCGCATGGTCTTTTTAATCTCAAGCCGGGGAAGGCGGGGCGATGGCCACGCGGGGTCCGGCGAACCCGCGCGCGGCTCTATACATCGCGGTCTTCATGCAGGTCGTCAAAGCTCCAGTGATCGAAAAGCGAGGGATCAAAGGGCTTGGAACAGGGTGACGACCAGGGCGGTGGGCAGGGCGGCGATCAGAACGGTGCTGACAAAAGCAGCGCCGACCTTGTCGAGCCACATCGAGGTGTTCATCGTATGCATTGTGGTTCTCCGTCTTTCTTGTTTGGGCGATTATCGCCGTTTGGATTTGTTAGCCGCATGATCGTTCCCGGTTTTCCGGAAGTCCTGAACGCTGCGACCTCGTTCCTGACGATCAATAGATAGGCTGTGCAAGCGAAAAAGGCACGTTACATATCGTTTAACGATATTAAACTTTGGCAATAGACTGTTTCAGGAGCGTGATCGACGATGAATCTCAAGCTTATCAAGGGGATGCGGATCGTCGTGGCGACGCATAACGCCGGCAAGGTTCCCGAAATCTCGGCGCTGCTCGGCGGAAATTACGAACTCGTCACCGCCGGCCAGCTGAACCTGCCCGAACCCGACGAAACGGAGAGCACATTCACCGGCAACGCCATGCTGAAGGCGCGCCACGCGGCCGAACTGTCGGGAGAGGTTTCGCTGGCCGACGATTCCGGCCTGTCGGTCGCGGCGCTGGATGGCGCGCCGGGCATCTTCTCCGCGCGCTGGGCCGGGCCGGGCAAGGATTTCGCCGTCGCCATGAAGAAGGTCGAGGAGCGGCTGGAAGAGATCGGCGCGACGGACCGCACCGCCTGGTTCACCTCGGCCCTGGCGGTCGCGTGGCCGGACGGCCCTTGCGTGGTGGTGCAGGGCGAGGTTCACGGCCGGCTGACCTTCCCCCCACGCGGCGATCGGGGGTTTGGTTACGACCCGCTCTTCATTCCGACTGGCGGCGACCAGACTTTCGGCGAGATGGAGCCGGCGGCCAAGGACGCCATCAGCCATCGCACCGTCGCCTTCGCCAAGCTGAGAGCCGCCCTGATTGACTGATCCGCTTGATCCGGGATCGGACGTCGGCCTCTACGTCCACTGGCCCTATTGCGCACGCATCTGCCCCTACTGCGACTTCAACGTCGTGCGCGATCGCGGGCGCACCGAGGAACAGGCCGGGCTGGTCGAGGCGATCCTGGCCGATCTGCGCGACCAAAGGGATTTGACAGGCCCGCGACGGCTGGCCTCGATCTTCTTCGGAGGCGGCACGCCGTCGCTGATGGCGCCCGACGCCGTCGCGCGCATCGTGGCGGCGGCCCGCGACCTGTTTCCGCCCGCCGGCGACATCGAGATCACGCTGGAAGCCAATCCCACGGACGCCGAGGCCGGCCGGTTCGCCGCCCTGGCCGACGCCGGCATCAACCGCCTGTCGATGGGGGTTCAGGCGCTGGACGACGCAGCCTTGCGTTTTCTGGGCCGCGACCATTCGGCGGCCGAGGCCCTGCGCGCGGTCGATCTGGCCCGACGCGCCTTCGACCGACTGTCCATCGACCTGATCTACGCCCGCCCGGACCAGACGCCTGAAGATTGGGCCGCCGAGCTGACGGCCGCGCTGGCGCTCGGGTTCGAACACGTCTCGCCCTATCAGCTGACCATAGAGCCGACGACCGCCTTTGGTCGGGCCTTCGTGCGCGGAACCCTGACCCCGCCGGACGAGGACCGGGCCGCCTCCCTCTACGAAACCACCCAGGACGTCCTCTCGGCCGCCGGCTTCGACGCCTATGAGGTGTCCAACCACGCGCGCGGTCTCGCCGCCCGGTCGGCGCACAATCTGCATGTCTGGCGCGGCGGCGACTATCTGGGCCTTGGCCCCGGCGCTCATGGCCGGCTGGCGCTGGACGGCGTCAGGACCGCGACCGTCGCCCACCGCCGCATCGCCGACTATGTGGCGGGCGTCTCGGACCGCACGCCCTGGTCCGAGCGCGACGCCCAGACTGCGGCCGACGCCGCCGAGGAACGGCTGCTGCTGGCCTTGCGCACCACCGAAGGCGCGCCTGTCGCCCTGCTGTCGGCGCTCGGCCTGTCGCCTGAAGGCGCGCCGGTCGCGGACCTGATCGCCGACGGATTCCTGATGCTAAACGCCGAGCGACTGATCGCCACCGAGCGCGGCCGTCCGGTGCTGGACGGCGTGCTGAAGGCGCTGCTGACCTAGGCCTTCTTCAGCCCTAGCATCCCCAACCAGCCGCCGCTGGTCAGCAAAGCGACATCCAGCAGGGCCAGCGGCAGGGGCGTCGAAACCGGCGCGGCGATGAAACGCGAACGCCAGTCCGGGCCGAACTTGGCCTTGTAGCTGCGCAGACCCTGGAAGCCGTAGAGCGCCCCGCCCTCTTCGAACACCAGGGCGCCGACGCGGGCGAAGACCGGCGCGATGCGACGATCCTCCAGCCCGGCAAGCGGCGCCATGCCCAGGTCGAAGCTGGCCAAGCCTTCCGCCTTGGCCCACTGTGCGCAGCGAATGAACAGATAGTCCATCACCCCATGCGGCGCGTCCGGCCGATGGCGCATCAGGTCGACCGCCGCCTCGTCCGGCGAGGTCAGCAGATTGGCGAAGGCGACGATGCGACCGCCCTCCTTGACCACGGCCAGCGGCGTCAGATCCAGATAGTCGACGTCGAAGCGCCCCAAGGAGAAGGATTTCTCCGAGCCCTCGTGCATAGCCAGCCAGGCGTCCGAAATCTCGTGCAGCTCGTGCGCGATCTCTGCGGCCGAACCGGGCGGAAGAACCTCAAACGAAGAGCCTTCACGCTCGGCGCGATTGATGGCCGTGCGAAGGTTCTGCTTGCCCTTGCCCTCGATGGAGAAGCGGTGGGCGTCGATCACGGCCGTCTCGCCGACCTTGCGCACCGCCAGTCCCATGGTCGCCAGATCGCCCAGCACCTCTTCGCTGACAGAATAGAAGACCGCCGCCCCACCGTAGCTGTCGGCCATCTCGGCAAAGGACCACAGCAACTCCAGCCGTTCGCTCTTGAGCCCGGCCGGTTCGCCCATGGCGATCCAGCGCCGTCCCCGCACGCGATAGGCCAGGAAGCTGGAACCCGACGGGCTGAACATCAGCGCCTTGTCGCCCAGCATGGCCAGCCACGCCTCGGGCGTGGCCGTATCGGCCGTCTGCAGCGCCTGGAGCGCGCGATCGATGTCGGCCTTGCTGGCCGGTCCGTGACTGTGGGCGCCCGGCGAGCTCAGCAGCGAGCGGCCGGCCACGACCAGCGTCAGGATGGCCAGAACCAGCCCGGCCCGCAGGAAGCCGGACGCCTGGCGATCGCTGAGGAAGCGCCACCAAAGCTCGTCATTATAGGCCACGTCGCGATAGGCGAAGAAGCCCAGCCACAGCATGGCCGCCACCACCGCCGTCAGCAGCAACAGCCAGCTGGGCCGCAGCGGCTCGCTGAGCCGCGAGCGCCGGTTGAAGGCCGTGCGGCACGGCGCCAGCAGGGCGGCGACGACCAGCAAATCCGTCGCCTGCTGCCAGTCCAGACCCTTCAGCACCGAAAACACCGCCCCGGCCGCCAGGACCAGCAGGGTGGCCCAATAGGCGCCGCGTCGACGCCGCCACAGACCCGCCGACAAGAGCAGAAGAAGAAAACCGGCGATGCTGCCGACAAAGTGCGACAGGTCGATCAGGATGGGAGACACGACGCCCGTCAGCTGGCGCAACCGGCTGTCGAACTCGGGCGTGACCGCAGAGGCCAGCATCAGCGCGCCTGCGCCGAAGGCCAGCACCGCAAAGATCTGGGGCGTCAGCTCGAAGGCCAGACCCGCCAGTCGGCGGATCAGACCGGATGTGTGCCGGGGGCGGCTGGACAAGCGTGGCCTCTCGAATCGCGGATCGCCCGAACATAGACCAAGAATCGTCCAACCGGGGCGCTGCCAAGGTCATTTCGGGGCACACGAAACAATCCGTAACAGAGGGAGTATATAGGGGTGCGGGCGTCGGGTCCGCGTAACTGGGATGACCCATGACTATCAAGACCGTTCTTCTGGCTGGCGCTGCAGCCGCCTTCATGACCGCCGCGCCGGCTCTGGCGCAAGAAGCCACGCCCGCTCCCGCCGCCGCGCCTGCCGCCGCTGCGTCCTCGCAGCAATCGCTGTCGCTGAACCCCGGATCGAGCGTTTCCGGTCCTGACGGCGAGCTGGGCAAGCTTGAAGGCGTTCAGACCAATGCCGAGGGCAAGCAGGAGCTCACCGTTCGCGGCGCCGACGGCCAACTTCGCGCCGTGCCGCTGAGCGGCATCCGTCAGGAAGGCGCCGGCGTCGTGGTGGCCTACACCAAGGCCGAGTTCGACGCCGCTTCTCCGATCGCCGGCGCTGCGGCGGCCCCCGCCGCTGATCCGGCCGCCGCGCCTGCACCGACGTTGGAACCTGCGGCTGAGCCGACCGATCCGGCGACCACTGAACCGGCGACCCCGGCTCCGGACAGCGCCACGCCGGCTCCGACCGAGCCGCAATAAGACAGTCCTCCAAGGCTGAATGACCAAGGGCGGCCGGGTTTCCCGGCCGCCCTTTCGTCTGTCCGCAATCTGCGGCGACACTGGCGCAGCAAAAAGGGCGGCTCGTGAGAGCCGCCCTTTTCCTTATCGACCGACTGTCGGATCAAGCGCGACGCTTGACCAGTCCCAGAAGGAACAGCAGCAGGCAAGCGCCCAAGAACGCCACGATCAAGGTGACGAAGTTGAAGCCGCCAACCGGCGTGCCGAAGACGTTGTTCGAAATAAAGCCGCCGAGCAGAGCGCCGATGACGCCGACGATCAGGTTCGTCAGCAGGCCGTGATTGCGACCCATGACCTTTTCAGCCAGCCAGCCGGCGACGATGCCGATGACGAGCCAACCAATGATTCCGAGACCCATGCTGTGGTTCCTTCCTTTAAAAGCCAAGCTGTTGCAGTAAATGCGGCTCGGGCCATACGGTTGCGTCCTCGTTCCCACCTCGCCGCAATAAGGCCGAATTCGCCCGAGACGCGATCCGGCACGGCGATTGCCGTGATCGACGTGTGTCGTCCCGCATTGGGACAGACGTTGAGACGAGGATCACCGTCATGGCCGACGACATCGACCTTCATCTGGGCCGCCGCCTGCGCCGCCGTCGCCGCCTGCTGGGCCTGACCCAGCAGCAGTTGGCCGTTCAGGTCGGCATCCGCTTTCAGCAGATCCAGAAGTATGAATGCGGCGCCAACCGCATCTCCGCCGCGCGCCTGTGGCAGTTGGCCGAGGCGCTGGAGACGCCCGTCGCCTATTTCTACGATGGTCTGGCCGAGGCGATGGAGGCCGACGCCCCGCCGCCCAAGGGCGGCGAAGTCTTTTCGCGCAAGGAAACGCTGGATCTGATCCAGGCCTATTATCTGCTGGACGAACGGCCCCGCCGGCGTTTGCTGGATCTGGCCAAGTCCCTGCACGCGGGTGACGCGGCCGCCGCCTGATCGGCTCGTCTCAAGGGGCGCCCATACCGGCGAAAGCGCGGTAAGGGATCCCCATGACCGAATACGAAGCCTTCGCCATCGAACTGGCGCGCGAAGCTGCGCGCGTGACCCTGCCCTTCTTCCGCTCGGACATCGGGCATGACGACAAGGGCGGCGCGGCCGGCTTCGATCCCGTCACAGAGGCCGACAAACAGGCCGAGGCCGCCATCCGCCGCCTGATCGCCGCCCGCTATCCCGACCACGGCGTCATCGGCGAAGAGTATGGCGAGGATCGTCCGGACGCCGAGCACGTCTGGGTGCTGGACCCCATCGACGGCACGCGCGCCTTCATTTCGGGCCTGCCGCTGTGGACCACGCTGATCGCCCTGCGCACCAACGGAAAGCCCACGGTCGGCGTGATCGCCCAGCCTTATCTGGATGAAATCTTCATTGGCGGCCCGTCCGGCGCGCGCCTGTTGCGCGGCGATGTCGAGACGCCGCTGGCCGTGCGATCCTGCGAAAAGCTGACCGACGCCGTCATCTCAACCACGGACCCCGACATCTTCAACGGGGCCGAACTGGGCGCCTGGACCCAGGTCCGTGCGACCGCCCGCTTGGCGCGCCTGGGCTGCGACGCCTACGCCTACGCCATGGTGGCGGCAGGCAAGATGGATCTGGTCGCCGAGACCAGCCTGAAGCCCTGGGACTGGTCCGCCCTCGTGCCCGTCATCGAGGCGGCGGGCGGCAAGGTCGTGAACTGGCGCGGCGCAGCGCCGGACGACAAGGGCCAGATCCTCGCCGTCGGCGACGCGCGCCTGATCGACCAGGCCCTGGTGACGCTGAAACGCGCGGCCGCCTGACGCTCTCACCTGGCGCATATTGACGCAGGTCGCGAGACGGCGTCAGGGTGCGGACGGTTGAGGGGACGGATTCGATGGCTGGGCTGTCCAAATTGGTTGTCGGCGTCGACGTGCCCTGGGTCACGAGTTGGAGCGGCGAAGAGATCACGGGCGCCGCGCCGTGCCAAACCGTCGGCGGCCGTCTCGCCTTGATGCAGGCCAGCGCGCCCGGCGCTGGCAAGCCGCAATATTCAAAGAACCATCTGGTCCGACAGCGCCTCACGGTCGCGCGCATGCTGTGCCCGATGTGCGGCGAGCCGACTGAGGACGGCGATCGCTGGACCCAGATCGCCGCGCGACGATGCGCTGGTCAGCTGAGGGCGCGCGGCGGTCAGGTTCGCGCCGACCTCGCCGACGACCGGGTGATGATCGACGCCGGCTCCATCGCGCCCCTGCACCGGCGCTGCGTCGACCGGTCGATGAAATACTGCCCGCACCTGCGCGCCAGCGACGACGTGATGGTGATGCGCTTCCCGCGCGAGTGGATCGTTCTGCCCCTGCTGATCAAGGCCGAGACCGGCCCCGGCGTCGCCGTCGCCTTCCTGCAGCTCTGCGGCGTCACCCAGACGATCGACCGACGCTGGCGCGCCGAAACCGCCGCCTGAACGATCAGCCCGCCGTCACGTCCGCCGTCCTCGCCGACGGATCGGTGACCGCGTCCGCCGCAGGCGCAACCATATCGGCCATGGCGTCGAATTCGTTCAGGAAGACGGCGCGCAGGTCATCGGCCTCCATGATGACCTCATGCTTGGCGCCGGCGACCTCGACGTAGCGGCCGCGCGGGATGCGTTTGGCGGCCCATTGGTTGGTCTGTTTCCACACCACGTCGTCGGCGCCGGCCTGGACGATCACGACCGACGCCTTGACCGCCTTCAGGGCCTTGGGCTTCAGCGCGCGCTCGCCGGCGTCCAGCGCAAAGGCCAGCCAACCATAGGTGGGACCGCCGATCGCCAGGTGCGGGCATGCATAGAGCTGCTGTCGCCACATCTCATAGCGGGTCTCGTCCGAGGTCAGGGCGTCTTCGGCGAAATTATGGTCGAACGGATCGTCGGGGTCGCCCAGGATATAATCACCCGCCTGGCCATGGCGGATGTTCCAGCGCACCACCAGCTTGACCGACCACATCGACCGTTTGCCGGTCTTGATGCGCAGCATGGGGCTGGACAGGACCGCGCCGGCGAACCGGTCCTCGCCGCTTTCCAGCGACAGCAGGTTCAGGCAAGCGCCCATCGAATGGCCGACCATGATCCAGGGCTTGGGGCACTGGTCCTCGTAGGCGTTCAGCAGGCGATTGTAGTCGTCCAGAAACTCCTCGACCGCACGGGCGTGCCCCTTCAGCCGATCCGGCAAGAGCCGCGCCGACAGCCCCTGGCCGCGCCAGTCGTGGGTCAGCACGCACCAGCCGCGCGCCAGGAAGTTGCCGATCACCTCATAGTATTTTTCGATCGGCTCGGTTCGGCCGGGGCTTAGCACCACGGTGCCGCGCACCTTGTCCGCTGCGAGGTGAGACGGCTTCCACAGACCGGCGCGCAGCCGCATTCCGCCCGCGCCGCGAAACCAGTCGCCCTTTCCGCTGGGCGGCGGATAGGCGCCGGGCACCCCCATCAGCGGGGCGTTGGCGGCGAAGGCTTGGGCGCGGTTCACTCGGGCTTCCTGAACTTCAAGGTCATGCGATCGCTCTCGCCGATCGCGTCATATTTAGAGCGGTCGAAGGCGGGGTCCGCCGGTTCGCCGCGCGGCGCCGTCAGGCGCGTGGGCGCCAGGGTGTCGACGCCGAACGGGTGGTCCTTGGTGTCTTCCGGATTGGCGTTGATCTCGGACGCCTCGACGAAGACGAAGCCCGCCTCGGCCGCCAACTGGCGTACGAAGGCTTCCTGCACATAGCCGTTGGCCGCAACCGGATCCTGATCCTCCGCTGGGGACAGTCGATGTTGCTCGACGCCCAGGATGCCGCCCGGGCGAAGGGCGGCGAAGGCGTCGGCGAAGGCCTTTTCCGCAATGCCTGCCGCCATCCAGCCATGCAGGGTTCGCATGAACAGGCACATCTCGGCCGTACCCGCCGCGATCACCGGACCGGATCCCGCGCCAAAGACCGAAAACTGCGGCTCGCCATAAAGTTTCTTGTCGCTGGAGAATCGCGTGCGGAAGGCGGTGTTCAGCACGGCCTGCGCCGGATCGGCGGTCGGTCCCTCGGGGAACAGGGCGGCGACATAGGTGCCCGCCCCCTTGGCCAGATAGGGGGCCAGGATTTCGGTGTACCAGCCGCTGCCGGGCCAGAACTCCACCACCGTCATCTTGGGTTGAAGTCCGAAGAACCGCAGCGTCTCCATCGGATGGCGGAAGGCGTCGCGCGCCTTGTCCTGGGCCGAGCGCCAGGATCCCTCGACCGCCCATTCCAGCGAGCCTTCCGGCGGCCCCGCGGGTGCGGGTGGCGCGGCCGGCGCCTTTGCGGCCTCGTCCTTGCGCCCGCAAGCCGCCACGCCGATCAGCCCCAGCGCCGCAGCGCCGCTCAGCAGAAACCGACGCGACAATCCGCTCGCGCTCGCCAGACGATCAGCCATTCAAAACCTCCGCAGGACGCCGGGACCCGCGTCCGACGCACCCTGACGTCTTGGGCTTAATCGGGTTCGCAGGGCCGGTCAAAACGCAAGACAGCCTATTCGGGCTTGCGGAAACGCAGGGTCATCCGGTCGCTCTCGCCGATGGCGTCGAAGGCGGCGCGTTCCTCGGGCGTCAGGGTGCGGCCGGACGGATCGTTGCGCGCAGCCGACTGGCGGATCGGCGGCAGCGTCCAGACCCCGAACGGATGATCGTGGTCGTCCTTGGGATTGGCGTTCAGCTCGCTGCGCGCCTCCAGCACGAAGCCGGCGTTGCGCGCCTCATGGATCACATAGCTTTCGGGCACATAGCCGGTGGAGGCGACGTCAGCGACATTCAGACCCTCCGCGCTGCGGTGCTGTTCGACGGCCAGCACGCCGCCGGGCTTCAAGGCCTTGAAGAAGGCCTGCAGATACGGCTGGGTCCGGCCGTCGCGCGACCAGTTGTGGAAGGCGCGGGCCACCAGGATGAAGTCGGCGGTCCCGTCCGCCACGCCCATGCCTTCCAGCGGGCGATTGACCGGCACATAACGCCCGCCGGTCGCCGCCGCATAGGGCTCCAGAATGTGCCGCCACCAGCTGGCGCCGCCCGGCTCGATCTCCACCACCGTCATCCCCGGCGTCAGCCCCCAGAAGGTCAGGGATTCATACGGATGACGATAGACGTCGCGCGCCCGGTCGGCGGCGGGCCGGGTCTCGGCGGCGATGGCGGTCTGCAACGCCGTGTCGTCGGAGAAGGTCGGCATGGCGCTGGACAGGGCCGAACGCGGCGGCGTCCACGCGCCCTGGGTCTGGGGCGACTGTTGGGCCAAGGCGGGGGCGGCGGACAGCAGGACGGCGGCGAGGCCGTAGACGGCGAGGCGCATGATCGAGGGGCTCCAGGTTCAGGTCGTTCTCCATAGGCAGGCGGACCGCCCGCGCAAATGAACTTCGCGAGACACAGGCGGATTTGACGCAAGCAAAATCGTGCAGGCGGCGCCCTTGACGCCGTTTCGCCGGTTCCCATCTTGGCTTTCGAGGACGCCGATTTCGGGTTCTCCAGACTGACGGCGCCGGTTTCGGGTCGTCGATCTGATCTCCCACCGTCCGGGCCAAAACGCCGGGCGGCTCAACCTTGCTGATCCTCAGGAGGATGCTGATGCGTACTTATGATTTCACCCCGCTGTACCGCTCGGCCGTCGGCTTCGACCGTCTGGCCAATCTGCTGGAAAACGCCTCGCGCGCGACCAGCCAGGACACGGGTTATCCCCCCTACAACATCGAGACCACGGGCGAGAACGCCTATCGCATCGAGATCGCCGTCGCCGGCTTCAGCCCCGACGAGCTGAATATCGAGGTGAAGGAAAACCTGCTCACCGTGACCGGCCGCAAGACCGCAAACGACGATACGGCGACGCAGAAGACCTACCTGCATCGCGGTCTGGCCGAGCGCGATTTCGAGCGCCGCTTCCAGCTGGCCGACTATGTCGTCGTCAACGACGCCAATCTGGTCAACGGTCTGCTCTCGATCTCGCTGAAGCGCGAGCTGCCCGAGGCGCTGAAGCCCCGCCGTATCGAAATCGGCGCCGGCCAGCCGCTGATCGAAGGCCAGGCCGAGAAGAAGGCCGAAGCGGCCTAAGCCGTTTCAAGGCGAACTATGAAAGGGCGGCGTTCGCGCCGCCCTTTTTCTATGCCGCCAGGTGCGAGAACGCGGCGACGACCTGTTCATAGGCCGGGCGTTTGAACGGCACGATCAGGTCGCAGGCGTCCGACAGCGGCCCCCAGCGCCAGGCGTCGAACTCGACCTCGTCGTCGGCCGCCAGATCGATCTCGGCTTCGTCGCCGGTGAAGCGGAAGGCGAACCACTGCTGCTTCTGCCCCTTGAAACCGCGCCAGGCCTTGGCGTTGTTCATGGCTTCGGGCGGGAAGTCGTACAGGATCCAGTCGTCCGTCCGCGCCAGCAGTTCGATCGAGGTGACGCCGGTCTCCTCATGCAGTTCGCGGCGGGCGGCGGCTTCCAGATCCTCGCCCGCATCGACGCCGCCTTGCGGAAACTGCCAGTTATGCGGACCGGACGTAGCGTGCCGCTGGCCGTACCAGACCAGGCCGTCGCGGTTGAACAGCACGACCCCGACATTGGGCCGATAGGCGTCGAGATCGGACACTAGCGCCCCGGCCGCATCGACATGGACGAGGCCGGCGCCAGTTGCAGGCCGCGCTGTTCCAGACCGGCGGTCCAGCGGGCGGCGGCCTCGACCGTCACCGGATAGCTGAAGCCGGCCCCCAGGGCCGAGCCGCGCAGCTTGGCCTGGGCTTCCAGACCGTTCAGGGCGGCGACGATGGCGGCGGGCGACTGGGTCCGGTCGATGACGCGGTCCGCGCTGGCCCGCGCCCAGGCGCCCGGCCGACGTTGGAACGAGCCGTCGTCCAGGAAGGCGACGCCGCGCTGGCGCAGGACGCTCAGGAAGGCGTTCATACCGGTGTCCGACCCGGCGAACCGGTCGCCCAGATAGTTGGTCACGCCGAAATAGCCCGTGGCGCGGCTCAGCAGCCAGTCCATCTTGGCGGTCACGTCGTCGGTGCCGCCGTCGGCAAGCAGCGTATAGGGTCCGGGGTCGTTGTCGGGATAGCCGGTCGGCTCCATCGGCATTTCCAGCATGACCTCATGACCCTGCGCGCGCGCCTGGTCGATCCAGCCCTGCAGATTGTCGGCATAAGGCACGAAGCTGAGCGTGACCTCCGGCGGCAGGCGTTCGATCGCCGCGCGGGTGGTCACGGCGTTCAGGCCCAGCCCGCCGACGATCAACGACACGCGCGGCTTGCCGTTCGGTCGGAACGGTCGGGCATAGGCCTGGGCCGGCACGCGGCCGTCGGGCGCGATCATCGGCAGGGGACCGTTCGATCCGGGCTGCCACAGGCCGGCGATGGGGGCCTTGGCCAGGGGCGAGGCGGCGTGGACGGGCGCCGTGATGGGCGCGCCCTGACCCGAGACGCTGCCGCCGTCCGGCAGGGTGATGACGGCGTCGCCGCCCGCGGCCGGATCGGCGCCGCCCGCCAGATTCTGATACAGCCCCATCGCGCCCATGGAGAAGGCTTCGAAACCCGTCGGGGCCGGCGCTTGCGGTGCGGGCGCGTCACGTTCCAGCGCGACATGGGCCGAGGGCGTTCCCGCCTTGGGATCGCCCAGCACCGTCAGGAACAGGGCGCTGGCGCTGAGCAGCAGCAAGCCCGCCAGACCCGCCGCGACCGGCGGCTTCTTCAAGGCGTCGACGACAGGTTTCAGGCTCGGGCCGTCCTTGGCGCGCGGGGCGGTCCCGGCGGTGGCGGCGAGTGCGGATTGGCGTTTGGCGAACATGGGCAAGAGTGGAACCGATCTGGAATCCTACGCCCGCATCATCGCGCGCCGTCGGTTAAGAAACCCTAACGGGCGGTTCACCATGATCGACGCGGTGATTTCTGGTGGCGACTGTCACGGATCGTGCGTTGACGCGGGCGACTTCGCCCTTCCAGATGCCGACCTCCCCACGCCGACCCAGGATATTTCAGATGATGAGCCCCGCCGCCGACGACGCCCTGCGTGACGAAGTTCGACTGCTGGGCGGCATTCTGGGCGACATCATCCGCGACGAGGGCGGTCAGGCCCTGTTCGACCATGTCGAGGCGGTGCGACAGGCCTCGATCGCCTATCACCGCGACCCGGCCTCGCACCCCGCCAAGCGTCTTGAGAAGCTGCTGACCGCGATGTCGGTGGATCAGGCGGCCGGTCTGGCGCACGGCTTCGCCTTGTTCTCGCTGCTGGCCAATATCGCCGAGGACCGCTCGACCCGTCGTCGCGCCCAGAGCCAGGCCGTGGCCGGCGCCCGGCCCGACACGCCGGAAGGCGCGCTGAAGCGTCTGGCCGACCAGGGCGTGGATCGCGAGGCCGTGCGCGCCCTGCTGGATCAGTCGCTGATCTCGCCCGTCCTCACCGCCCACCCGTCGGAGGTCCGGCGCAAGAGCGTCATCGACCGTATCGCCGCCATCACCGACCTGTTGGACGCCTGCGACAAGGCCGGCGACGCCTGCACTCTGGACGCCATCGCCGAACCGCTGCGCCGCCAGATCGTCATCCTGTGGGCCACGCGTCTGGTCCGTACCCAGGGCCTGGTGGTGCAGGACGAGATCGACACCGTGGTCTCCTTCCTGGACCGCATCTTCCTGCACGTCGCGCCCAAGCAGTTGTCGGCTTGGCGGCGGTTGCTGGAGGCGCCCGAGCTGAAGCCCTTCATGCGCGTCGGCACCTGGGTCGGCGGCGACCGCGACGGCAATCCGAACGTGGACGCCACGGTGATGGCCGCCGCCTTCCGCACCCAGGCGCGGGCCGTGCTGAGCTTCTATCTGGAGGAGGTGCACGCCCTCGGCGCCGAACTCAGCCTCGCGGCCGAACTGGCCCAGGTGTCGCCCGCGCTTCAGGCCCTGGCCGACGCCGCCCATGACCCCTCGCCCCACCGCGCGGACGAGCCCTATCGCCGCGCCCTGACCGGTATCTATGCCCGCCTGGCCGCCACGCACGAGAAGCTGGGCGACGCCCCGCCGCCGCGTCGCCCCGCGGTCCAGGCCGAACCCTATCCCGGGCCTGACGCCTTCGAGGCCGATCTGAAGACGCTTCACGACAGCCTCGTCTCGCACCACGGCGGCGTCTTCGCCGACGACCGGCTCAGCGACCTGATCACGGCGGTCGAGGTGTTCGGCTTCCATATGGCGACCCTGGACATGCGCCAGAACGCCGACGTCCATGAGCGCGTTGTCGCCGACCTGCTCAAGGTCGCCGGCGTCCAGTCCGACTATCTGGCGCTGGACGAAGAGGGCCGGCTGAAGGTGCTGGCCGCCGAACTGGCCTCGTCGCGCCTGCTGTTCAGCCCCTATGCCGACTATGAGCCGGAAACGCTGAAGGAGCGCGCCATCCTTCAGGCGGCGGCAACCGCGCTTGCCGCCTTCGGTCCCCAGGCGATCCGCACCCATATCGTGTCCAAGACGGATGCAGCGTCCGACCTGCTGGAAGTCTATCTGCTGCTCAAGGAGGTCGGTCTCTACCGGCCCGAAGACCCGGCCGCCTGCCCCATCCAGGCCGCGCCCCTGTTCGAAACCATCGAAGACCTTCGCGCCGCGCGCCCGACACTGGAGCGGCTGTTGCAGGAGCCGTCGGCCCTCGCCGTCGCCAGGGCGCGCGGGGTGCAGGAGGTGATGATCGGCTATTCGGATTCGAACAAGGACGGCTCCTACCTGACCTCGGGCTGGGAGCTGCACGAGGCCTCGCGCGCCCTGGTCGAGGTGACGCAGAAGCACGGGCTGAAGCTGCAACTGTTCCATGGGCGCGGCGGCACGGTCGGGCGCGGCGGTGGTTCGTCCTTCGCCGGCGTCCTGGCCCAGCCCGAAGGCACGGTCCAGGGCCGCATCCGCACCACCGAGCAGGGCGAGGTCATCGCCAACAAATACGGCGAGCCGGAGATCGCGCTTCGCAATCTGGACGCCCTGACCTGCGGCGCCATGCTGGCCTCGCTGGGCAAGGGGACGGACCACGCCTTCACCGCCGAACACGGCGCGACCCTGTCGGACCTGTCGGCGCGTTCGATGGCCGCCTATCGCAAGCTGGTCTATGAGACCGACGGTTTCGTCGACTACTACCGCGCCGCCACCCCCATCGCCGAGATCGCCGATCTGAAGATCGGCTCGCGCCCGTCGTCGCGCACCGCCTCGACGCGGATCGAGGATCTGCGGGCCATCCCCTGGGTATTCAGCTGGTCGCAGAGCCGGGTCATGCTGCCCGGCTGGTTCGGCTTCGGCTCGGCGGTGCAGGGCAAGGACATGGGCGAGCTGAAGGCGATGGCCGAGGCCTGGCCCTTCTTCAAGACGCTGGTCCAGAACATGGAGATGGTCATGGCCAAGTCCGACATGACCATCGCCCGCCGCTACGCCAGCCTGGTCCCCGACGCCTCTCTGGCCTCGCGCATCTATGGCGAAATCCGCGAGGAGTGGCAGCGCACCCACGACGCTATCCTGGCCATCACCGGCCATGACGCCCTTTTGGGCGGCCAGCCCGAGCTGGACCGGCTGATCCGGCTGCGCATGCCCTATGTCGAGCCGCTGAACCACGTCCAGATCGAATTGATCCGCCGCCGCCGCGCCGGCGACGACGACCCCCGCGTTCGCGAGGGCATCCTTCTGGCCATCAACGGCGTGGCGGCGGGATTGCGAAACAGCGGGTGACTACAGCCACTTTGTCCGTTTGAACGTCACATACAGCGCCGCGCAGATGGCTGCGATCACGCCCAGAACCGCATAGTATCCGTATTCCCAGCGCAGCTCGGGCATGTGCTCGAAGTTCATGCCGTAGATGCCGGCGATGGCGGTCGGCACGGCCAGGATGGCGGCCCAGGCTGCGAGTTTGCGCGTGATCAGACCCTGACGCTGCTGCTCCAGCAGATTGGCCACTTCGAACACCGACGACAGGATGTCGTTCAAGCCCCCCAGCCGGCTGTTCACCCGCCGCACGTGGTCGCCCACGTCGCGGAAATAGGGCCGCACGTCCGGATCGATACAGGGCAGGTCCAGAGACTGCAGCCGCCCCAGAACCTCCTCCATCGGCCCCAGGATGCGACGGAACTTCAGCAGTTCGCGACGCAGGGTGAACAGCCGCCGGATTTCTAGGCGCGACAGGAAGGCGTCCAGCGTCCGCTGCTCCATCTCCAGAACACTGTCCTCGACATCGTCGACGATGGGGGCATAGGCGTCGACGATGAAATCCAGAATGCCGTGCAGGACGAAGTCGGGACCCTTCTTAAGTTGCAGGGGCGACGCTTCCAACTGCGCTCGAAGCAGATTGTGCGCACGGGCCGAGCCGTGACGGATGCTGACCACATGGTCTTCGCCGACGAAGACGTGCGTTTCGCCATAGGCGATACGATCGTCGATCTTCAGAGCCGTGCGCGCCACGACGAACAGTTCGTGGCCATAGACCTCGACCTTGGGCATCTGGTGCGCCGCCAGAGCGTCCTCGACCGCCAGCGGATGCAATTTGAACCGATCGACCAGGATCTCGATCTCGGTGTCCGTGGGATCGTAAAGGCCGATCCAGACGAACTCGCCCGGCTCCAGCGCCAGCCCCTCGGGCGTCAGCGGCGCCTCACGCACGCGCTGACCGTCGCGATAGACGTAGGAGGCGACGACGGTCATGCGGTGTTCCGGGATCTGCGCGGGTCTCGACCTGCTCTAGGGCAGGTTTCAGCCAAACGAAACGGCCGACGGATCGCTCCGCCGGCCGTCAGATTTGCGATTGCGCTCAAGCAGCGCGAAGCGCGGTAGCGCCCTTTATCAAGAAACAGGGAAGCCCCGGACCTTCAGCAGGGCCGCCACGTCCGGGTCGCGGCCGCGGAAGGCGCGATAGGCTTCGGCGCGGTCCGTGGTGTTGCCGGGGGCCAGCATGATCGACTTGAAGCGGCCCGCGATGTCCGGATTGAACACGTCGCCCGACTCTTCGAAATAGGCCCAGGTGTCGGCGTCCATCGTCTCGGACCACAGATAGCTGTAGTAGCCCGCCGAATAGGCGTCCGACGTGAACAGGTGATTGAACTGCGGCAGGCGGTGCCGCATCACGATCTCCTTGGGCATGCCGATCCGCGCCAGGCTGGCCTTTTCGAACGCGTCGATGTCCGTCGGCGGCACAGCCTGCGTGTGCAGGTCCATGTCCACGATGGCCGAGGACAGATAGCTGACCGTCGCATAGCCCTGGTTGAAGGTGGCGGCGGCCTCGATCTTGTTGACCAGTTCGGCCGGCATGGCCGCGCCCGTCTGATAGTGCTTCAGATAGCCGTCCAGGATCGGGCGGCTCAGCACCCAGTGCTCGTGCACCTGCGACGGATATTCGACGAAGTCGCGCGGCGTATTGCCGTACGACGGATAGGTCACCACCGACGACAGATAGTGCAGGGCGTGGCCGAACTCGTGGAACAGGGTCTCGGCGTCGTCCAGCGAGATCAGGACGGGCTCGCCCGGCTCCGGCTTGGTGAAGTTGTTGTTGTTTGACGCCAGTATGACCTTGGAGCCGTCCAGCTGCGAGAACGACCGATAGGTGGTCATCCAGGCGCCCGAACGCTTGCCCGGACGGGCGTAGTCGTCGGTGTAGTACAGACCGATCAGGCGGCCGTCCCGGCTCTTGTCATAGACCTCATAGGCCTCGACGTCCGGCTCGAAGGTCGGCACCGAACCCTTGGGCAGCTTCTTGAACTGGAAGCCGTACAGGCGCTCGGCCATGGCGAAGGAGCCGGCGCGGACCGCGTTCAGCTCGAAGTAGGGCTTCAGCTGGTTCTGATCCAGGTCGTACTTGGCCTTACGCACCTTCTCGGCGAAGTAGAGGTAGTCCCACGGCTCGATGTCGAAGCCGGCGATCGCCTTCATGTCGGCGACTTCCTCGGCGACGCGGGCCTTGGCCGGCGCCCAGACGCGGTCCATCAGGGCCTGAGCATTGGCCGGGGTCTTGGCCATCGTGTCCTGCATGCGCAGTTCGGCGTGGTTGCGGTAGCCCAAGAGCTTGGCGCGTTGGTCGCGCAGCTTCACGATCTCGGCGATGGTCGAGTTGGTGTCGTTGGCGTCGCCGTTGTCGCCGCGATTGACGAACTTCTTCCAGACCTGCTCGCGCAGGGCCCGGTCGTCGGCGAAGGTCAGGAAGGGATCGACCGCCGAACGCGTGTTCAGGATCGCCCAGCCTTGCAGATTGCGGCTGCGCGCCGCGCTGGCGGCGGCCGCCTTGTTGGAGTCCGGCAGGCCCCGCACGCCGGCCTCGTTGGGGATCAGCGTCCAGGAATTCTCATCGGCGACGACCTTCTGGCCGAAGCGGGTGAAGGCGTTGGACAGGGCGGTGTTGATCCGGCCCAGTTCGGCCTTGCCGGCCGCGTCCAGATTGGCGCCCGAACGGATGAAGGCGTCGCGCCGACGTTCGGCCAGCCGCTTCTGCTGGGCGCTGAGGCCCGCCGCGTCTGCGGTGTCGGCGACGGCCTTGACCCGCTGGAACAGCTTCTCGTTGAAGGTGATCTCGTCGGAAGCCGCGGACAGCAGCGGCGACAGCTCGGTGTCCACCGCGTCATAGGCTTCGCCGCCGATGTTGGAGGTCATCACGCCATAGACGTTGGACGCCCGGTCCAGCGGCTCGCCGGCCAGCTCCAGCGCCGCCATTGTGTTGGCGAAGGTCGGGGCCTCGGGGTTGTTGGCGATGGCGGCGATGTCGGCGCGTTGCAGTTCGATGCCTTCCAGCATGGCTTCGCGCAGCTTGGCCGGCGTCACCTTGTCGAAGGGCGGAACGCCGTCATACTTCCCGGTCCAGGCCTGCAGCAGCTCGGCGCGCGGCGTCTGGCGGGGCAGGACGGCGCGGGCGATGCGCGCTTCCTCGGCGACGCTGGCGGCGGACGGCGCCGCAGCGGACCCGCCCGAGGTCGAGCCCGTGGAAGCGCAGGCCGACAGGGCCATCAGGCTGCCGCCCGCGATGAGAAGCTGGCGTCTATGCATGGAATGCTCCGAAACAAGATCATGGTTGCAATACACTTAGGCGCACGGATCGCCCCCGTCACCTGACGCGGGCATAAACTTGTCGCCAATCCGGTTGGATACGTCGTCGCACTGTTCTAAAGCCGGGCCATGGCTATTGGCGTTTTCGACTCCGGCGTGGGCGGCCTGACCGTCCACCGCGAACTGACCCGACGCTTCCCCCAGCGGGACTTCGTCTATCTGGCCGACCAGGCCCACGCCCCCTATGGCGGGCGCGGCGGCGAAGACATCGTCGAACTGACGAAAACCGGTTGCGAGCGTCTGTTCGATGCCGGCGCCTCCGTCGTCGTCCTGGCCTGCAACACCGCCAGCGCCATTGCGCTTCGCCGCCTGCAACAGACCTGGCTGCCGGGTCTGCGCGAGCGTTTGGGCCGCCCGGTCAACATCCTGGGCATCATCGTCCCGACCATCGAGGCGGCGACGGGCAAGCCCTGGAGCTTCGAGGCCGAGCGCCCGCAGGAAGGCGAAAAGGTCGCCTCCATCGACATCACCGGCGTCTTCTGCACCGCCGCCACGGCCATCAGCCGCGTCTATGAAATCGAGATCGACAAGCGGCGCGAGGACATCGCCGTCTTTTCCGAGCCCTGCCCCGGCCTGGCGGGTCTGATCGAACTGGGCGCGCCGCCGGAGGAGCTGAAGGTGGTGATCGACGACCACGTCGATGCGCTGCGTCGCCGCATCGGCCGCCACCCGGACAAGGCCATCCTGGGCTGCACCCACTATGAGATCGTCGCCGAACTGTTCGCCCAGGCTCTGCCGGCCGGCACCGTTCTGATCGAACAGCCGACGGCGGTGGCGGATGCGCTGGAGCGTTATTTCAAGGCGCACCCCGAATACGATCTGGGCGACAGCGGGCGTCGCGACTTCCTGACCACCGGCCAGGCCGGGCCGCAGTCGGAACTGGTGTCTCAGTTCTGGGGCGCGCCCGTGACGTTTGAACAGGCCTGAGGGCTCAGCAGCCCGGACAATCGGGCAGCGGCTCGGTCTCCAACTGCAATGTCGTGTGGCCGATGGCGTAGCGCTTCGCCACGGCCTGGGCCTCGCAGATCAGGGCCGCCGTGTCGGCGCGGTCGTGGACAAGGTGGGCGGTCAGGGCCGTCTCGGTCGTCGACAGTCCCCAGACGTGCAGATCATGCACGGCTCGCACGCCCGGCAGGCCGACCAGCGCCTGTTCCAGAGCCGGCACGTCCACGCCCGTCGGGGCGCCGTCCATGGCCAGATTGACCGAATCCTTCAGCAGGCCCCAGGTCGACCACAGAATCACCACCACGATCACGAGGCTGACCAGCGGATCCACCACCGACCAGCCGGTCATCATGATCAGCCCGCCGGCCAGGACCACGCCCAGCGACACGCCCGCATCGGCCATCATGTGCAGATAGGCGCCGCGCGCATTCAGGTCGTGCTGGGACTTCATGAACAGCAGCGCGGTGCCCAGGTTGATGACGAAGCCGATGCCGGCGACCGTCATGATGACGCCCGACCCGACCGGGGCGGGCTCGTTGAACCGCCGCACGGCCTCGAACGCGATGGCCCCGCAGGCGAAGATCAGCAGCAGCGCATTGCCCAGCGCCGCCAGCACCGTCGCCTTGCCGAAACCATAGGTCCGCCGACCGCCCGCCGCCCCATGCGCGCCGCGTCGCGCCAGCCAGGCCGCGCCGCCCGCCATGGCCAGGCCCAGCACGTCCGACAGATTATGCCCGGCGTCGGCCAGCAGGGCGGTCGAGTCCGCGATCAGCCCCGCGCCGAACTCGCACGCGACGAAGGCCAGATTGACCACCAGGCCGACGGCGTAGCGCCAGTCGCCGGTGTTCACCGGGCCGTGGTTATGGGCGCCGTGGCCGTGATTGTGTCCGTGGTGGCTGTGGGAATGCCCATGGCCGTGATCCGCATGATCGTGGTCATGGCGGCGGCTGGGGCTGTGGTCGTGCGCGGCGTTCATGGGTCGCCTATACGCCCTCTGGCGAAACAGCCAAGCCGATACATGATAACGCATTGAATGTTATCATGTAATATCGCGTCAGTGTTGATGCATGGCGACGACGAGGCCGAGCGCGATCAGGGCCACGCCCAGCACCGCGCCCTCGTATCGCGCCCATCGCTCCAGCCGCAGGATCGAGGCGCCGGCGCTGGCCAGAGCCGTGAAGACCGCCATGCCGGCGATGGTCCCCGCCGCGAACACCACCGTCAGCAGCGCCAGGGCGCCAAGGCCCGCCGAGGCCGACGACAGATAGATGGGCAGCAGCACTTCACCTGGAGAGACCGCCATCATGGCGACCAGACCGAGGAAGGCGGCCTTATCGGACACGGCCGGCTCGGGCGTCTCGACCGCAGGCCCGCCGGCCATGGCCGGGCGCTTCAGGGTCGCGCGGGCCAGATAGAAGGCGCCGAACAGGAACAGCAGCACCGCCGCCAAGTGAGGCAGCACGCCCTCGATCCACTGATCCAGCGCCAGACCCGCCGCCACGATCAGACCGCCGACCACCGCCGTCGTGGCGATATGGGCCAGGCCCGCGGCCGTCACCGCCATCAGGATCCGCGACGGTCGCCAGCCTTGCGCCCGCCCAACCAGGGTGAACGGCAGCCAGTGGGTCGGCAGGGCCGCATGCAGAAAGGCCGCAACGAAGCCGCCGCCCAGAAGGGAAAGCATGACGGACTGTTCGGGACCGGGAGACATGATCGGCCCTATAGCTTGTTACTTTATAACAGTCGAGAAGAATCGGCGATCAAAGCCAATCGGCGAACGGCTCGCGATCCAACATCTCTTCATAGGTCGGGCGTGGCCGGATCACGGCCCACTGATCGCCATCCACCAGTACCTCGGGGATCAGGGGCCGGCTGTTGTATTCGCTCGACATCACCGCGCCATAGGCTCCTGCGCCGGTGAAGACGATCAGATCCTCGGCCTCCAGCGGCGGCAGCGCGCGGTCCCGCGCGAAGGTGTCGCCCGTCTCGCACACCGGGCCGACCACGTCGTAGGCCATCGCCGCGCCCCCGCGCGGATTGACCGGCTGGATATCGTGGAAGGCGTCGTACAGGGCGGGCCGCATCAGATCGTTCATCGCCGCGTCCAGCACCAGAAAGCGCCGTCCGTCCGAGCGTGCGTTGATCTGGATCACCTGGCTGAGCAAAACCCCGGCGTTGGCGGCCAGCAGCCGGCCCGGCTCGAACGCCGCCTCGACGTCCAGGCCATTCAGAATCTGCGCGGCCATGGCGACATATTCGGCCGGCGACGGCGGCTCGGTCCCACCGGAGTAGGGCACGCCCAGCCCGCCGCCCAGATCCAGCCGGGTCACGGCGTGACCCTGCGCCCGCAGTTTGCGCGTCATGTCCGCCAAGACCTCGAAGGCGGCCTTCAGCGGCTCAAGGTCGGTGATCTGGCTGCCGATATGGCAGGCCAGCCCCACCGGCGTGACATGGGGCGAGGCCGAGGCGCGGGCATAGAGCTTCATCGCCTCCTCGACCGGCACGCCGAACTTGTCGCCCTTGCCGCCCGTGGTGATCTTGGCGTGGCCGCCCGCGCCCACGTTCGGATTGACCCGAACGGCGATGGCGGGCGACGCGTCCATCATGGCCGCGACGGTGATCAGCCGATCCAGCTCGGCGCCGGATTCGACGTTGATCTGACGCACGCCGACGCTGATGGCGAAGGCCATTTCCACATCGGTCTTGCCGACGCCGGAGAAGATGATCCGGTCGGACGGCACGCCGGCCGCAAGAGCCCGGCGGATTTCGCCCTCGGAGACGGTGTCCGCGCCGGACCCCAGTTTCGCCAGGGTCGCCAACACCGAAAGGTTGGAGTTGGCCTTGACCGCAAAAGCGATCAGGGCCTCGCCCAGAGCGTCCCGATGCGCATCGGCGGCGGCGCGCAGCAGGCCGTAATGCCGCTTCAGCGTCGCGGTGGAATAGACATAGGCCGGCGTGCCGACCTCGTCCGCGATCAGCTCCAGCGGCACGCCCTCGGCATGGAGGGCGCCGTCCTTCAGGTCGAAATGGTGCAACTTACCGCGGGTCGTTCTGGGCGGCGCCGGCGCCGATCGGGTTGGACGGGCCGCCGTCGATCGGCACGCTGCTGGACGGACGGTTCATGGTCGCCGGCTCGGGCAGGCCCGGCGCACGGCTGCTGCGCGGCGCACGCTCGGTCTCGCGCACCGGCGATTCCAGATCGGCCATCCGGCCGCAGGCGGAAGTCAGAAGGGCGAGCGCACCCGCGAGGATGAGTGTCTTCTTCACAGGCGGTCTCTCCAGTCGGCGATGCGCGCACGGACCTGTTCCGGCGCGGTTCCGCCATAGCTTTGGCGACTTTGGCACGAAGCCTCGGCGGTCAGCACCTTGTAAACCGCTTCGGTGATCCCCGGCTCCAGTTTCTGCATTTCTTCCAGCGGCAGTTGCGACAGATCCACGCCCAACTCCTCGGCTCGCTTGACCGCCGCGCCGGTCACGTGGTGCGCCTTTCGGAACGGCAGGTTCAGTTCACGCACCAGCCAGTCGGCCAGGTCCGTCGCGGTCGAAAAGCCCGCGCCCGCCGCCTGCGCCATCCGCTCGGTATTCGGTTGCAGGGCTGCAACCATGGCCGTCATGGCGACCAGGGCCAAGTCCAGGGCGTCGAACGCCTCGAAAACCGGCGGCTTGTCCTCCTGCATATCCTTGGAATAGGCCAGCGGCAGGCCCTTCATCACCGTGGACAGGGCGACCAGCGACCCCATGATCCGCCCGGTCTTGGCCCGCACCAGTTCGGCGGCGTCGGGGTTGCGCTTCTGCGGCATGATCGACGAGCCGGTGGTCAGGTCGTCGGGCAGGCTGGCGAAACCGAACATCGGCGTCATCCAGACCACGATCTCCTCGGCCAAGCGCGACAGATGCCCCGCGGTGATCGAGGCGGCCGCCAGGCTTTCCAGCGCGAAGTCGCGGTCCGACACGGCGTCCAGCGAGTTCGCCATCGGCCGGTCGAAACCCAGATCCGCCGCCGTCGCCTGACGATCGATTGGGAAGGGCGATCCGGCCAGGGCCGCCGCCCCCAGCGGGCTTTCATTCATCCGGGCGCGGGCGTCGGCGAAACGCCCGGCATCGCGGCCAAACATCTCCACATAGGCCATCAGATGGTGACCCAGGGTCACGGGCTGGGCGGTCTGCAAATGGGTGAAGCCGGGCATCAGGTCGCCGGCATGCTGTTCGGCGCGCGTCAGAAGCGCGGCCTGCAGAGCCTTCAACTGCGCGACCGAGCGATCGCAGGCGTCGCGGACCCACAGGCGGAAATCGACCGCAACCTGATCGTTGCGGCTGCGCGCCGTGTGCAGCCGGCCGGACGGCTCGCCGATCAGTTCATTGAGGCGCGCCTCCACATTCATGTGGATGTCCTCGAACTGATCGCGGAAGGGGAAGGTGCCCGCCTCGATCTCGGACTGGATGACGTCCAGCCCGCCCAGGATCGCGTCCGCATCGGCCTGCGCGATGATGCCCTGCTTGGCCAGCATGCGGCAGTGGGCCCGCGATCCGGCCAGATCCTGACGCCACAGGCGCTGGTCCACGCCGATGGAGACGTTGATCGCCTGCATGATCTCGGCGGGGCGCGACGAAAAGCGTCCGCCCCACATGTCTTGACCCGCGGGCTTTACCGGCGCAGTCGAACCGCCGGATGGATTGGCGTCGGAAGAAGGTGTTTCGGTCATGAGCGGCTCAAGAAAGGCGATCTGGGCGGTCGTCGGCGCGGTCGTCGTCGTCAGCACCATCGCCGGCGCCGGCGGCATGGCGATGTCGCTATACGCCAATCATCGTCAGAAGGCGCAAGTCGAACAGACGACAACCGCCGCTGCGGCGCCAAAAAGCGACCTGGCGCGCTTCGCGGTCGGATCCCTGGCCGCCCTGTCGACCCCGGCCGAGGCCAAGTCAGCGCCCGAATACGCCTTCCGCGACCGCACCGGCACGGCCGTCCGCTTCTCGGCCTTCCAGGGCAAGGTCGTGGTCGTCAATCTCTGGGCGATGTGGTGCGCGCCCTGCAAGGCGGAGATGCCCACGCTCCAGGCGCTGGCGAAGGCTTATGAGACGAAGGAGGATCTGGTTGTCCTGCCGATCAACGTCGACGCTACGCCCGACGCCGCAGCCGAAGCGAAGCGTTTCTTGGCCGACCACGCGCCTCTGCCCTTCTACAGCGACGCCAAATTCCAGCTGCCGTTCGAGTTTCCCGGCAAGGGCGCCATGCCGCAGACCATAGTCCTGGATCGTCAGGGCCGCATTCGCGCCGTCATGAGAGGCGAGGCGGACTGGTCAAGCCCGGAAGCCCGCGCCCTGATCGATGCGATCCTGGCGGAAGGCGGCGCGCCGCCTCCCGCCTGATTGACCTTAGTTGTTATTGGCCGGCACGCGCTGATCGGTCGCGGGATTGATCGCGCCGGGCTTGCCCTCGGCCGCCGCTTCCGCCTGTTCGTTTTCCAGCTTGTCGGCGACCTTGCCGGCGCCGCTCTCGACCGCCTGGGCCGCCTTCATCGCGCCGCCCTCGATCACTTCGCCGGCCTGAGACGCCACTTCGGCCGTCTTGTCGGCCGCAGCCTCGGCATGCGCCTCGGTCTTTTCCTGCTCGGCCTGGGTGCAGGCGGCAGCACCCAGCGTCATTGCGGCGACGGCCGCCATCAGGGCTTTGGTTCGGATCGTCACGACGAAACTCCGGTCAAGGTTGAAAGCTCGACCGGAAACGCAACACAACGGCGCAGGTTGCAGTCAGGCCAGAGCAAGCGGAACCATAGAACCCGACACGGGGTTTGGCTCCGAAAGTGGAGGAGGAGACGGCAATGGACGAGTTTCGCAGAGATGACCCGAATGTGATCATTCCGATCGCCAGCACGCTCCCGCGTGTAGAGGAAACAATCATTGTCGAGCGCGAAAGCACCACAGGCTGGTGGTTGGCCGCTCTGCTGGGCGCGATCGTAATCGGCGTCGCACTATGGTTGTTCACCAGGCCCTCCGATCGTGATCCGTCAGCGGAGCTTCGCCTGGCCCAGGCCGAAGCCGCAGCCGCCGACGCCCAAGCCACCGCGCAAAGCGCCCTCCTGAGAAACAGCGAGGCCGAGGCTCGCGACAGTATCGCGCTTGCCCAGGCTCAGGCCATGGCGGCCCGGGCGGAAGCAGACAGGGCGATCCAACAAGCGCGCGTAGCACAGGCCCGAGCCGCCGAGCCGGTGGTGATCGAACGCCAGACGGTGGTTCGGCCGGCCTCGAGCGGCGACGTGGTGATCGCACCGACCTCACCTCAACCTTGAGTCTTTCCGCGACAAACTCTTGGATTGCCAGAGAAGGGTAGACGTGGGAGCTTGTCTGGTCCGAAAAGGAGACAGCCGTGTTCCCAGTTTCTCTGATCTTCGCCGCTACTCTCGCCGCTCAGGCTTCTGGTCAGACGTCGCCGGCTGGCGAGGTCGCAACGCCTCAGACTGGACCTGTCGCTCAGACCACAGCGCAGGAACGGCCTCGGCGTGTCTGCGAACGGCGAGCTCTCACCGGACGCCGGCTTGAGCAGACCATCTGCTACACGCCTCAGCAATATGCCGCTCTGGTCGAAGCCAAGCGTAAGGAACTTCGTGAAATCCAGAGCCGCGATGCGGTTCAGTACGACCGCTCGATCGTTGGCATTCCGCCCGGACCGCTTTGAGCTGTCAGTCTTTACACCTTGGCTGCTGACAGCGACGCAAGAGCCAAGCGTTGCCGGTCGCGGGGTGACTCGACCAGAACTCCGCACCGGATAAGCGCTCAGCAGCGCGCAACTGGCTTTGTTAGAACGATCATCCAGTGCCGGCCCGAAATAGCCAGCGAGCCTTGCTCTAAATCTGAATCAGAGCGGAACCACTCACTGGTTTTCAGAGGACATTGGAGATGCGGTCTGTAGCATTCCTGGTTATCGGGACAACTGTGCTGTCCGCACCCGCATTTGCGCAAAACTCAGAGGCGCCAAAATACGTCGTGGTCGTCGCCTTGTCGCAGGCAGGCCAAGTCGTCGATGCTCCGTCTCTGACCAGGTCTCCTGGCTCAGCCGCCTATACGCAGGTCGATGGACGTTATCGTATCGACACACGTCTGACAGAAGGTGCAGGCCAGCGACTGACGTTGGAAACTACGATTGCTCGTCCCGAAGCTGAGCAATGGATCGTCGTTGCTCGACCGATGCTCACCTTCAACGAGGGGGGACGCGCGACAGTTCGATTGCCTGGCATAGGCGGGGACACGGTCGAACTGACCATCCAACCTGCACCAAGTCCTCCAACCCTATAAATCTTTCAAGCTCTGCCGTCGTTTAAACGCCCTGATTGGCTTCGCGGGAGGTCGCCGACATCCACACCGTCCTGAACAAATCCGATCCAAAGCGGAGTTCAGCGGTGTCGATCGCTGACGGACTTGGACCCTGGTTCTTAGGGCTTGCAGGCCTTCCGACCACACCGAACTGCGTCGCCGTTCCAACTGTTAGTTCTGCACATGGGAGCGCCGGATGTTCGCCCCTTCGACGGCCCAGATCGTGTCGTTGCCCACGGTGACCACGTAGATCGGCAGGCGATACAACAGCGATGCAAAGACATGAGTCTCCACCGGCAACGGGGAGACGATGTGGCTCACGACAAGCGCGTTCAACTGACCGTCGCGGGCGGCCTCACGTCGGTCAGAAATGATACAGGTCGCGGATAGCTGGTCGCGCCGCAGCAGTGAACGGCCGTCCGCTGAGATGCGAAAACGGTAGTGGCCGGTGAGGATCAGGCTGTTGGGATCCGTGGTGGAGGCAAGCAGCCAGACCAGCCAATCTTCGCTGTCCGGATCTTTGAGGACGACAGCATTATAACGCTGAGCACAACGCAGCTCGCCGATCTGATTTGCAGCCGTCATGCGCGCGTCGAACCGTGCGAGTTGATCAGCGGGCAGGACAGGATCGACAGCCGCTTCCACCGGACCTGCTCCTTCGCTGGTGACCAGCACATCCCATGCGGCACGCCGCTGGCCATTCTCCTGGCGCAAAAAGCGGACTCGCTGGTTGTCCCCCTCATCGACCACGATCCAGCCGATCAGATCCGTGGGAAGACGGTTGCGGAAATGTTGGGTGAGTGCGTCGCTAGCGACAGCTGCAGCGGCATCCTGGCGATAAAGGGCCGCTCCGATGACCTGAACCTTCTCAAGCGACCAATCTTCGACAGACGTGGGCGGCGCATCCTCACGCGCGACTGCGGGCTGGCCTCCCAGCAGCACGACAGCTGCGGCAAATACGAAATGTTTCAACAGGCTGCGCATCCAGGAAGCTCCTCAAGCCGAAGGCGTACCACCTCCGCGAGAGGAAAACACCCGCCAGGCGCCCGGTTAAATGCTAATCGGCCCTTCGCAGACTGCCGCTCAAAGATGCTCCGGACCCAGAGCGGAAACTGGACAGAAGGCCAAGGTGGATCTCGATCGGAACCTTCGCCGACCGGAGCAGACTTCAGACGTGAAGGCGCGGCGAACGTAGATCTAGGGGACCTCGCACGCTCCGGATCTCATGACGGGCCATCAAACCCGACAACAAAAGTCGATCATACGCAGTGGAAATGGTGACTGGAGGCGGGATCGAACCGCCGACCTGTGGGTTATGAATCCACCGCTCTAACCATCTGAGCTACCCAGTCCCGGGCCCTGCGCGCGGCCGGGGCCAGCGCGAAAGAGGCGTGCCTATATCGCCGTCGGGCGCGCGGTTCAAGTCGTCTCGGACCAGAACCTGCGGCGATAGAGCGCAAGACGGTCTGAGCCAGGAACGGTAACGCTGGCCTCGCCGTTTCGTAACGACCGCCAAAAGCCCAGCCGGAGTTCGCCCTTCATGCGCCTGATCGTCGCCGCCGCCTCGACATCCCTGCTCGTTCTCGCCGCCGCCTGTGGCGCAAATAGCGAGAGCGCCGGCGCCGCGCCTCAGGCCGGGGCCCCGCTGGAAACCCGTCCGGCGAACAATCCCGATCAGCAACCGGCCTTCGCCGGCCAGACCCGTGCTCCGGGCGTCAAGACCGAACAGGCCATGACCCATACGGTGGTCGCCTCGGGCCTTGTCCACCCCTGGGGTCTGGCGGCCCTGCCCGACGGTCGCTGGCTGGTGACTGAAAAGCCGGGCTGTCTGCGCATCATCACCGCCCAGGGCCAGGTCGGCGAACCGGTCGCGGGCCTGCCCGCCGTCGATGCGCGCGGTCAAGGCGGCCTGCTGGATGTGATCGTGGGACCGAGCTTTGCGCAGGATCGCATGATCTATTGGAGCTATGCCGAACCCCGCGAGGGCGGCAACGCCACCTCGGTCGCGCGCGGGCGCCTGTCGGACGACGGATCGCGTGTCGAAAACGTCCAGGTCATCTTCCGCGCCCTGCCCGTCTATGACGGCGACAAGCATTTCGGATCGTCCCTGGCCTTCGCGCCGGACGGCAAGCTGTTCATCACCCTGGGCGAGCGCTCGGACAAGCCCATGCGGCCCCAGGCCCAGGATCTAGGCTCGCACATGGGCAAGACCATCCGCATCAACGCCGACGGCACGGTCCCACAGGACAACCCCTTCGTCGGCCGCACCGGCGCCCTGCCGGAAATCTGGAGCCTGGGACACCGCAACGTTCAGGGCGTCGCAGTTCAGCCGGGAACAGGCGCCATCTGGACCATCGAACATGGCACGCGCGGCGGCGACGAGGTCAATCTGGACAAGGCCGGCGCCAACTACGGCTGGCCGGATGCGGCCTACGGCGTCGAATATGCTGGCGGTCAGATCAACAGCGGCGCGACGAAAAAGGACGGCACCGAACAGCCCGTCTATTACTGGGATCCGGTCATCGCGCCGGGCGGCGCCACCTTCTATCAGGGGGCCATGTTCCCCGGCTGGGACGGCAACCTGCTGGTCGCAGGCCTGAAGGAAAAGCATATCGCGCGTCTGGTCATCCAGAACGACCGGGTGGTGGGCGAAGAGCGCCTGCTGACGGACCTGGGAGAACGCATTCGCGACGTGGCGGTCGGCGCCGACGGATCGGTCTGGGCCATCACCGACGAGCAGAACGGCAAGCTGGTCAGGCTGGTCGCAGCGCAGTAGTCTTCGAGGGCCGGGGGGCTATGCGGAGCGGTTGACGCTCCAAAGGGAGAAGCGAACCATGCGTATCCTCATCCTTTCCGCCGCCGTTGTCCTGCCGCTGCTTTCGGGCTGCGGCACGATGGGCGCGACCAATAGCTATCAGCAGGAGCTGAACGCTCTGGAAGCCGCGTGCACGCGGGACCAAGGCATTCTAACGCCGACCGGCGTTCAGACCGGGCGTCCGCAGACCGAGTACGCCTGCAAGATCACAGGCGCAGCCACTCGTATTCCGCCGCGCTGACCGCGGGCGCTCGGCCGGCGTTCCCACACTCTCATACCGTCAGTCCGTCGAAGCATCCGCCTCAAGCGGCCGCGATCACGCGGCTTATTACTTGACGTTGACGTAAACGTAGGGTTCTTGGCGTCCATGCTTGGAACCGCCCTGTCCGTCGTGCCGCGACCTGCCGCACGTTGAGAATGGGCCCAAAGATGGAGACGCACTTCCATGGCTGACGCCTATATCTACGACGCCGTCCGCACGCCGCGCGGCAAGGGCAAGAAGGACGGCTCGCTGCACGAGATCACCGGCCTCAGCCTGGCGACCCAGGTGCTGGAAGCCCTGCGCGACCGCAACGACCTGGACACCTCCAAGGTCGACGACGTCATCCTGGGCTGCGTCACGCCCGTGGGCGAACTCGGCGCCGACATCGCGCGCACGGCCGTGCTTTCGGCCGGCTGGTCGCAATATACGGCGGGCGTCCAGATCAACCGCTTCTGCGCCTCGGGCCTGGAGGCCGTGAACATGGCGACGGCCAAGGTGAAATCCGGCGAGGCCGACTTCGCCGTCGGCGGCGGCGTCGAGGTCATGAGCCGCGTGCCGATGGGTTCCGACATGGGCGCCTGGCCGACCGACCCCTCTTCGGCCTTCCCGACCTATTTCGTGCCGCAAGGCGTGTCGGCGGACATGATCGCCACCAAATACGGCTTTAGCCGCGACGACGTGGACGCGTATTCGGTCGAGAGCCACAAGCGCGCCGCCAAGGCCTGGGCCGAGGGCCGGTTCAAGAACTCGGTGATCGGCGTTAAGGACCAGCTGGGCCTGACCATTCTGGATCATGACGAGACGATCCGTCCGAACACGGACATGCAGGCGCTCGGCGGCCTGAACCCGTCCTTCGCCATGATGGGCGAAATGGCCTTCGACGGCGTGATCAACCAGCGCTACCCCGAGGTCGAGCGCGTCAATCACGTCCACACGCCCGGCAACTCTTCCGGCATCGTCGATGGTTCGGCCGGCGTGCTGATCGGTTCGCTAGAAGCCGGCCAGGCCCTGGGCCTGAAGCCGCGCGCCAAGATTCTGGGCGGCGCCTCGATCGGCTCCGAGCCGTCGATCATGCTGACCGGCCCTGAATATGTGACCCGCAAACTGCTGAACAAGCTGGGCATGACGCCCGACGACATCGACCTGTGGGAGCTGAACGAGGCCTTCGCCGCCGTCGTCCTGCGCTACATGCAGGCCCTGAACATCGACCACGCCAAGATGAACGTGAACGGCGGCGGTATCTCGATGGGCCACCCGCTCGGCGCCACTGGCGCCATGATCACCGGCATCGCGCTGGACGAGCTGGAACGCTCGAACAAGTCGACCGCCCTGGTCACCCTGTGCATCGGCGGCGGCATGGGCACCGCCACCGTCATCGAACGCGTCTGATCCGGGAGCAAATGGATATGGAAAACTTCAAGATCGACGTCGACGCCGACGGCATCGCCCTAATCACCTTTGACGTTCCGGGCCGTTCGATGAACACCCTGACCTCCTCGGTGATGAAGGAAATCCCCGAACTGGTCGAACGCATCAAGACCGACGACGCCATCAAGGGCGCCGTCATCACCTCGGGCAAGGCCTCGGGCTTCTGCGCCGGCGCGGACCTGGGCGACATGGCCGGCGGCGTGCTGTCGGGCGGCGGCGACCTGCAAAAGGCGTTCGACGCCGGCTGGAAGCTGAACGGCGCCTTCCGTGCGCTGGAAACCTCGGGCAAGCCGATTGCGGCCGCGATCAACGGCCTGGCTTTGGGCGGCGGGCTGGAGTTCACCCTGGCGGCCCACTACCGCGTGGTCGAGAACGACAACAAGATCCAGCTGGGCCTGCCAGAGATCAAGGTCGGCCTGTTCCCCGGCGGCGGCGGCACACAGCGCCTGACCCGCCTGGTCGGCGTCCAGAACGCCATGATGGCGATGAGCGAGGGCAAGTCCTTCCGCCCGAACGACGCCAAGGGCGCCGGCATCGTCCATGAAGTCGTCGAAAAGGGCCAGTCGGTCGAGGCCGCCAAGGCCTGGATCAAGAACGGCGGCAAGGCCGTGCAGCCCTGGGACGAGAAGTCGTTCAAACTGCCCGGCGGCGGCCCCTATCACCCGGCCGGCATTCAGAACTTCATGGTCGGCAACGCCATGCTGCGCAAGCAGTCCTACGGCAACTATCCCGCCGTGGTGAACCTGATGAAGGCCGTTTACGAAGGCGCTCAGGTGCCGATGGACGCCGCCCTGCGCATCGAGACCCGCTACTTCATCAAGACCCTGATGACGCCGCAGGCCCAGGCCATGATCCGTTCGCTGTTCCTGTCCAAACAGGAACTGGACAAGGGCGCCGTTCGCCCGGCCGGCGTGCCCAAGTCCGATCCCAAGAAGGTCACCGTCATCGGCGCCGGCATGATGGGCGCGGGCATCGCCTATGTGCAGGCGCTGGCCGGCATCGAAACCATCTTGATCGACCAGACCCAGGAAGCCGCCGACAAGGGCAAGGCCCACGTCGAGGAACTGCTGAAGAAGCGCCTGTCGCGCGGTCAGCTGACGCAGGACAAGTACGACGCCCTGCTGGGTTCGGTCACGGCGACGACCGACTACGACCTGATCAAGGGTTCCGATCTGGTCGTCGAGGCCGTGTTCGAAAACCGCGAGATCAAGGCCGACGTGACCAAGCGCGCCGAGGCGCAACTGGCCGAGGGCGCCGTCTTCGGCTCCAACACCTCGACCCTGCCGATCACCGGCCTGGCCGAGGCCTCGGTGCGGCCCGAGGACTTTATCGGCATCCACTTCTTCTCGCCCGTCGACAAGATGATGCTGGTCGAGATCATCCTGGGCGAAAAGACGGGTCAGGCCGCCATCGCCAAGGCGCTGGACTATGTGCTGAAGATCAAGAAGACACCGATTGTCGTCAACGACAGCCGTGGTTTCTACACCTCGCGCTGCTTCTCCACCTTCCTGATGGAAGGCATGGCGATGCTGGAAGAGGGCTATGGCCCCGCCCTGATCGACAATGTCGGCCGCATGACCGGCATGCCGCGCGGCCCGCTGGAGATGCACGACGACGTCGCCCTGGACCTGTCCTACAAGATCGCCAAACAGACGGCGCTGGACCTAGGCGACAAATATGTCCCGTCGGAAGGCGCCGACATCGTCGCCAAGATGGTCGAGGGCGGTCGCTTCGGTCGCAAGAACGGCAAGGGCTTCTACGACTATGATCAGAAGCCCAAGACGATCTGGAAGGGTCTGGGCGAACTGGCCCCCACCACCAAGGGCATCGACCAGCCGGAAGAGCCGACGGCCTTCGCCCAGATCGACGAACTGAAGACGCGCCTGCTGTATCGTCAGGCTGTTGAAGTGGCCCGTTGCTGGGAAGAAGGCGTCATCGACGATCCGCGTGAAGCCGATCTGGGCGCCATCCTGGGCTGGGGCTTCGCGCCCTGGACCGGCGGCCCGATCAGCATGATCGACGGCATCGGCCTGGCCAAGTTCGTCGAGACGGCGGACCGTCTGGCCGCGACCTACGGCGACCGCTTCAAGGTCCCGCAGTTGCTGCGCGATATGGCCGCCAAGAACGAGACCTTCTACGGCAAGTTCGCTCCGGAGAAGGCCGCTGCCTGATCGGCTGCGGACATCGACAGACGACAGAACGGGCGGCCTTCGGGTCGCCCGTTTTCGTTTGGCGTATGACTTTCGCCATCCTCCGGCGCGCGAAGCGCGACCGGGGGGCCCAGCGGCGCCAAAAGCGATATTTCCATCGCAGAATCTCGGGGCATCAGTCCGCAACAGCTTCGCGCTCGTGCACGCCGCTGGGTTCCGGGTCTCCGCTACGCTTCGCCCGGAATGACGAAAGAAAGATCGGCGCCGCTCACGAAACAAAAAGACCCGCCCGACACGAGGTCGAGCGGGTCGCTCCGCCGCCCTTCGCGGGGTCGGTGGCGGGTCGCTAGGGGCGACGGAGTAGCGGTGAAAAGACCGGACCGAGACCAGGGCACACTCTGACAGTCCGCCCAACCTCGGAGGCTGGCGTCAGCCTTCCAGGTCCTGGCCTTCGTCCGGCTCGGGCGTGCCCAGCAGTTCGTCGGCGATCTTGTTGGTCGAGGCGCGCACGTTCTTTTCGATCGAGGCGGCGATGTCCGGGTTCTGTTTCAGGAACTCGCGCACATTCTCGCGGCCCTGACCGATGCGGGTGGAGTCATAGCTGAACCAGCTGCCCGACTTCTCGATGATGCCGGCCTTGACGCCCAGGTCGATGACCTCGCCCAGCTTGGAGATGCCCTCACCGTACATGATGTCGAAGATGACCTCGCGGAACGGCGGGGCGACCTTGTTCTTGACCACCTTGACCCGGGTGGTGTTGCCGACCACCTCGTCGCGGTTCTTGATCGCGCCGGTGCGGCGGATGTCCAGACGCACCGAGGCGTAGAATTTCAGCGCATTGCCGCCCGTCGTCGTCTCGGGCGAGCCGTACATGACCCCGATCTTGTGACGGATCTGGTTGATGAACAGCACGATGCATTTCGACTTGGAGATCGAAGCCGTCAGCTTGCGCAGCGCCTGGCTCATCAGGCGCGCCTGAAGGCCCGGCAGGCTGTCGCCCATCTCGCCCTCGATCTCGGCGCGCGGCGTCAGGGCTGCGACGGAATCGACGACCACGATGTCCACGGCGCCCGACCGGACCAGCGTATCTACGATCTCCAGCGCCTGCTCGCCGGTGTCCGGCTGCGACACCAGAAGATCATCCAGATTGACGCCAAGCTTCTGGGCGTAGACCGGGTCCAGCGCGTGTTCGGCGTCGACGAAGGCGGCGACCCCGCCCTTCTTCTGCACTTCGGCGACGGTGTGCAGGGCCAAAGTCGTCTTGCCCGAGGATTCCGGGCCGAAGACCTCGATCACCCGTCCGACCGGCAGGCCGCCAATGCCCAAGGCCATGTCCAGGCCCAGCGAACCGGTCGAGACGCTCTCGATCTCATTCACCTGCCCGGCCTTGCCGAGCTTCATCACCGAGCCCTTGCCGAAGGCGCGATCGATCTGCGCGATCGCCGCCTCCAGGGCGCGTTGCTTGTCGCCGTCGTCCTTGCCCACCAACTTGAGTGCCGCCTGTGAAGCCATTGCCTTCGTCTCCCTTGCCATGATTCCTGTCATTAAGCTTGGGAGAGACCCGCCTGGACCCGCCCCCGTTTCGTGAGGCCGACAATGTGCATGGTTTGTTCCGGTTCACAAGATGTTCTCATTGATCAAAACAAGAACACTCAAAACCTACGACCGTTTTTGACGCAGGCTACAGCGGAAGACGCAGGCTGAAACTGGCGCCCTCCGGCTCGTACGTCACGACCGCCGAGCCGTGCAGCGAGCGGTTGATGGTCGAATCGATCAGCACCGAACCAAAGCCCTTGCGTTGAGGCGATGACACCGCCGGACCGCCGCCTTCGACCCAATCCAGCAGCAGATGGCCTTCCGCCACGGACCAGTCGACCCGCACGCAGCCCGCGGCGTTCGACAGGGCGCCGTATTTGGCGGCGTTCACCGCCAGTTCGTGGAAGACCATCCCCATGCCCAACGTCTGCTGGGCGTTCAGATCGACGGCCGGACCGGTCAGGCGAACCTGTTCCTCGGCATAGGGCGCCAGTTCCTGAAGCAGCATGGCGCGCAGATCCACACGTTCCCAGTTCGCGGCCGTCAGCAGGTTCTGCGTGTTGGACAGGGCCACCAACCGCGCCTCGAACAGGGCGGTGAAGGTGGCGACATCCGGCGTGCGCCGCGCCGTCTGATGGGCGATGGACTGCACCGTGGCCAGGGTGTTCTTCACCCGGTGATTCAGTTCGTTAATCAGCAATCGCTGCAAGCGTTCGCTGTCGGCCAAAGCGGCGAAGGCCTCGCGACGATCGGTGATGTCGGTGATGACGCCCGACATCTTGATCGGCCGGCCCGACCGACTGCGGATCAAGCGTCCGCGCAGATGGATCCACCGGCCAGAGGCCGGCAGACGCCATTCCTGATCATATTCGCCCTCGCCCGCCAAGGCGCGCTCCAGCGCCAGACGATGCAGCGGCAGATCCTCGGGCGACAGACGGTCGCCGACCTCGCTCGGACCAAGGCGGCAGGACGGATCGATGGACAGGATTTCGCGCGCGCGGTGCGACATCATCGTCGTCTTCATCGGCAGCGTCGCTTCCCAGAAGCCGACGCCGCCGGCGTCCACGGCCGCCAGGACATTGGCGCGTTGATCCACGATCGAGGCGCCCAGCGCGAGGAACAGCAGTGTCACCGCCCCGGTCGTCACCGCGACCGCCAGGACCACCGGCGACGCCCCGCCCTCCACCGGCCCTGCGTCAGCGATCGGGGTCAGGATCAGGGCCGCCATGCCGACATGGTGCATGGAGACGATGGCCAGACCCAGGATGACGGCGGCGACCGCGCGCCAGGCCAGGCTCCGCTCCTGGCGGGCCGCAATCAGGGCGGCATAGGCGGCGGCGACCGCAACCAGCACCGACAGGGCGATCAGCACGGGCTGATAGCTCAGGACGGCGTTCATCCGCATCGCCGCCATCCCGACATAGTGCATGGCGGCGACGGACCCGCCCATCAGCAGGGCCGCCGGCGCCAGTCGCAAGGGGCTAGCCTGCGCTGTCCCCGCCGTCAGGAAGGCCGCGGACGTGCCGGCCGTCGCCAGCAGGAAGGAGACCAGCGTCAGGCCGGGATCATAGAAGACGGGGCCTTCGGCCTCGAACCCCAGCATGGCGATGAAATGCATCGACCAGATGCTGACGCCCAGCGCCAGGGCCGCGACGCCCAGCCAACGCAACCGCGTCGCGCCGATCTGGTCGCGGGTGCGGTTGAACAGATCCAGAGCCGTCCACGCGCCCAGGATCGCTATCGCCAGCGACAGGACGGTGAACGGATTGACGTGAAGATGGTGCAAACGCGCCGAGGCCCCGAGAAACAGCAGCGGTATGCTTAGCCCGGTTTCATCGCTCGGACGACTGCGAAACGCATCCGGATCAAGCGACCAACCTGGCCCCCACGGCGACCGCGACGGCCAGCGCCAGGCTGGCGGCGGCGAAGATCGGCAAGGCCCGCCCCGAGCGCGGCGCCAGCGGGCGGACCAGCATAGCGATCATCAGGGCGATCGGCCCCACCGCGCCAGGCATGTCCATGCCGACCCCCAGGAAGACGCCGTGCCCCTGAACCAGCAACCACCCGCCGACCAGCGCTGTGGCGACGCCGGCGGGCGCGAAGGACACCCACGACCCGAAGCGCGCGCCGATCACCGCCGTCGACGCGGCCGCCAGGGCGGCGATCAGAGCGGGCCACAGCAGCAGGAAGGCGGCTTCCGGCGCCGCCGCCTGCACCCCGCCGCCCAGGATCAGAACCAGGACGATCAGCCCCAGCCAGCCGCCCCAGACGGCGTCTGCGTCCTGCGGTTTCGGGCGCGTCAGGCTGAGCGCCAGGGCGATCACCGTCGCCCCCAGGACCGGCAGGCTGAAACCGCCCAGCACCGCTGCAAGTGCGAATGCGGCCAGTATCACTCCAGCTGCGCCCCATCGGCCCAGCAGGCGTCGCCCTGCGGTCAGCATCAGAACTAGGCCGAGCATGGCCAGGGCTACGGCGATTTCCAGAACCGGCAGGCGACGCAGCAAGGTGTAATAGAGGTCGGCCGAATCCACGCGACGGCCGATGGGCCCGGCCAGGACGCGCACCGCCTGTCCCACCACAACCGCGCCGGCCAACAGCCACAGGCCATCCGCCGCGCCCCGCGCGACCGACATGGCTCTCAAGCCCGTCGCATGGCGCGCGCCCCAGGCGGCGAAGGCCGTCGCAAGGGCCCCCACGGCCAGCAGCAGCCAGCCGATCGCCGACGAATGCTGCACGACGAACAGGCCGAACACATCAGCATAGACCGCATTCTGCGTCGGCTGCGGCAGGGCAGGCGCCCGCAAAAGGTCATCGGCCATTTGCAACGCCTGGGAGCCGATATGCTGCACGCTGCCCTGATCCAGCGCCTGCGGCGTCGAGGACGGTGAATGATACTGCGCCGGACGGCCGATGAAGGCCAGATTGATCCCCGCCAACCTCCGATCCGCCGCCACGGTGAAGTCCGTGCCATTGGGCATCAGCCGATAGACGAAGATGGCCAGGGCGTTGCTGGACGGCCCGCCCGTCGCCCGCTGCGTCGCCTGGGCATAGCGGGCGATGGTCTGGGCGTTGCCGGGTCCGGTCTCGAACATCATCGCGCGCCCGCCGCCGCCCCGCGCCTCCAGATTGATCACCGCGCCGATGTCGTCACGCAGCGGATGTTCGCTGAAGAAGGCCCGCGCCCCGTCCAGATTCAGCTCCTCGGCGTCGGTGAACAGGACCACCAGCGTCCGCTCGGCCCCGCCCCGCGTCTTGATCGCGCGCACGGCCTCCAGAATGGCGGCCACGCCGGACGTGTCGTCGGCGGCGCCCGGCGAGGTCGGCGAGGTGTCGTAATGCGCCATCAGGGCGACGGCAGGCAGGGCCGGATTCCGACCCGGCAGGACGCCGACGATATTGACCGCCTGGACGCCGCCCGCATTTCCACCCTCCCGCTCGAGCCGCGCGACGGCGGCGGGCGACAGGGCGCCGGTCTGCAGGCTGGGCTGAAGCCCCAGCGCCGTCAGCCTTTGGACCAGATAGGTCTGAACCTGCCGATGCTCGGCCGAGCCGACCGGATGCGGCGCTCGTGCGATCCGGTTCACGTCCATCATGGCGCGCGCGGCCGAGAACTGAACCGCAGGCGCCGAGGCGGGCAGGGGTTTGGGCGTCTGCGCGGTCAGCACCGCCAAGCCCAGGGCCGCCGCAAGGGAGGCCAGAAACAACACCCAACGCATATCCAATCCCCCGATCGCCTGTCCCGCAATCATCCCCGAACCGCCGGTGCGTGCAAGGCCTCGATCAGCGTCGCACGACGTTCCGCGCCGTCAGATTGCCCGTGGCCCCGTCGCCGTCGTCCGCGCTGGACCCGAACGGCCAGCCCCTGTCGTCGCCGCAGTAGCGTCGTCCGCCCTCGCGCGACCCGATCACCACCGCGCGCGGCCTCAGCCAGCCCGCACCGGTGAACAGATTGTCCGTAATCTGATTATAGGACGGCGTCTGGTGGCGGATCACGCCGTCTTCGCCGCAGTTGCGGTACAGAAACACCCCGCCCTTGCCGTGCAACGCCAGCCGGTTGCCGACGATGCGGTTGGCGCCCGACCCGTCCACCGCGATCTGCTCGCGTCCGGTGCGGATATCGAAATCGTTGTCCTGGATCAGCGCGCCCGCGCTCTCGGCGTCCAGATAGACGGCGGTCGAGGTCGAACGGCCCACAAAACGGGATTGCGTCACTGTGGTGCGCGTCACTCCGGGTCCGACATATAGGGGAATGGTCCCCACGCCCTCGAACCGAACCCGGTCCAGGGTGACGCGGATCGGCGCAGCGGACTGGGCCGCTTGCGTGTGTCCGGCGGTGCGTGACGAGGCCAGCAGGTCGCGCATCGATCCGCCCGCCCCCATGCCCCAGATCCGCACATTGCCGACGACGGTGCAGTTTCTGATCGTCACATCGACCGGCCGCGACCACCGATCGCCCTCGCGGCGAGACCAAACGGCGACGGTCGGGGCGGCGGTCGTCGCCGGGCCCGGCGCGCGGATGGTCCCACCGCCGCAATCCAGCGACGCTCCTGAACCTTCCGCGCCCTCGATCAGCACGCGGCGGCGGATGTCGACGCCCGACAGGTCGGCTTGGCACGTCAGGCGATACGGCTGGGTCGATGGCGCCGTCAGCGCCGCCACCTCTTGCGCCGTACAGGCCCGGTCGGCCGGCGCCTGAAAGGTCAGCAAGGCCAGAGCCAGCGCCGCCGTCATCAGGGCAGAAGAATCGCCAGGGCCGCGCGCTCTGCCGCGCAGCCGGGATTGGTCAGGCCACTGCGACGCGCGGCCGCCAACTCGCCCCTCGCCGCCGCCATGTCCGCCTGAAAGGCCGGGGTGGCGACGGCTCTGGCCGCGACATACCGCCCGATCTGTTCGCCGACCGCGACATCGGTCGGATAATGCATGGCGCAGACCAGGCGGCTGACCCCGATCTCGTGGCCGATCCGGCGCACGGCCTCGGCCCGCTCCGGCTCAAGAGCCGCAAAGGCCTCGCCATAGGCCGTCGCGACCGCCGCGCTGCCGGACGGATAGGAGGCGCTGCGTCGCGCCGCCGGCGTCAGGGTCTGGCAGGTGCGGCGATCGGGATCGTCGCCGACCGGCCGCAGCCGCGCCTGGCGCGCCTTGACGCGTTCGGCCGCACTGTTCGCATCGTGGAAAATCCGCGCCATCACCCGGTCCAGCGCCGGCGTCTCGGCCGACCCCAGCCGTACGCCCAGGGCGCAGTCGAAATGTTGCAGGGCCAGGGGCGGACGCAGCTCGGCATGGGCAATCGCCAATAGCCAACGGTCGCCGTCTTCCAGCGCTGCAAGCCGCGCCGAAGCCGCCTTGTCCGCCAGATCCGCGACGGACCCCGGAGCCGGCGCCGGCGGGACCGCATCCGTCAGCTGGGCGATCGTTTCATCGCTCAGGAAGCCCGCCGTCAGCATCGCGCCGTCCGGCTTGGGCGCGCCGGCGCATCCACCGACCAGCAGGATCGCCGTCGCCGCGCTCCAGGCGGCGCCCCGCCTCACTGACCGGCGCTCCAGCCCAGCTGGACCGAGGTCTCGCCGGTCTCGGTCGGCGTGGCGACGACCTGCAGCGAGGCGCCGTTCACAGCGTCCGCCGCCGCGCCATAGGCGCGTGTTTCGCCCTGGTTCATTCCGGCGACGGACCGCAGGCCTGCCTTCTCGGCGCGCTCGCGATAGAAGGCGACGACATCGTCCGGCGAGGCGCTGGTGGTGAAGGTCACCAGGCCGCCCGGCCCGGCCTCGCCGCCGGCGGCCAGAGGCTGGCCGTCCACCTGTGCGCCGGGATACACGACGGCGAAGGACGGCGGCCCGTCGGCGGCTGCGGGTGCAGTCCCCCCTACGACGGCGGGCGCTTCGGCTGCTGGAGGCGTCGAACCAGCGACGGCCGGCGCCGACGCTTCAGGCGCAGCCTTGGCCTCGACCGGTTGGGCCGAGCGATCACATCCTGCGAGGCAAAACAGAACCACGACGGCGGAGGCCGCCAAGCGAAGCGTCATCGAGAGATCGTCCTTGGACCGAGAGGGTCAGAGCGCCACCGTGGCGCATGGTTGCGGCGGCGACAAGGTGCCCACTCAGCCGGCGGCGCCGTCTCGACCGGCCGAGCCTTCCTTCGCCAGTCGGTCGTTGATCTCGGCGGAGTCGGGGTCGTCGTCCGAACCGCTTGCCGATCCGCCGCGCAGCGAGCCTGCCCGCGTGTCCGATCCCGAATCGCTGCCGTCCAGGGCCTCGATCAGCGTATCCGCCTTGTGACCCAGGTCCGGCTTTTCGCCCATGTCGGCGGCCTCGCGCGCGTCGTCGCAATCCGCTTCGGGCTTCGGGGAATCGGTGTCGGTCATGACGCAGTCTCCGCTTGTCGAGATCAGTCTAAATCGTCTGATCCGGTTGCGGTTCCAGACCCTCGCCCTTGAACCCCGAGGGACAGACCCGATCTAGGCGTCATGATCCCGTTTTCAGTTCTCGACCTCTCTCCCATCGTCGAAGGCGGCGACGCCCGACGCGGCTTGGATGAAACCCTGGCCCTGGCCCAGGCCGCCGATCGGCTCGGCTATGAGCGGTTCTGGCTGGCCGAACACCACAATATGCCCGGCATCGCCAGCGCCGCCACCGCCATCGTCATCGGCCATGTCGCGGCGGGGACCGAGCGCATTCGCGTCGGCTCCGGCGGCGTCATGCTGCCCAACCATGCGCCCCTGGTCGTCGCCGAACAGTTCGGCACGCTTGAGACCCTGTTTCCGGGCCGCATCGATCTCGGCCTGGGCCGCGCGCCCGGCACGGACGGCGCCACCGCCCGTGCGCTGCGGCGCTATTTCGAAGGCGCAGACCAGTTCCCGCGCGATGTGGTCGAGCTAATCCAGTGGTTCGAGCCGGCGTCTGAGCACCAGCCCGTCCGCGCCGTCCCGGGCGCCGGCCTGCGCGTGCCGATCTGGCTTCTGGGCTCCAGCCTGTTCAGCGCCCAGCTCGCCGGCCAGCTCGGCCTGCCCTACGCCTTCGCCAGCCATTTCGCTCCCGAACTGCTGCTGGAGGCCCTGGCCCTGTACCGTCGCGAGTTCGTCCCGTCGGACCGCCTGGCCAAGCCCCACGCTATGGCCGCGATCAACGTCTTCGCCGCCGATACGGACGCCGAGGGCGTGCGTCTGTCCACGTCGATGCAGCAGAGCTTCGCCCGCCTCTCGACCGGCAAGCCGGGCAAGCTGCCGCCGCCCGTCGATGACATCACCGCGATCCTGACGCCGCAGCAGATCGCCGGCGCCAAGGGCCGGCTGCTCTATTCCGCCATCGGCGGCCCGGAAACCGTCAAGCGCCAACTGACCGACTTCATCGCCCTGACCGGCGTGGACGAACTGATGGTCACCGGCATGATGTTCGACAACACCGCCCGCATCCGCAGCCTGGAGATCGTCGCCGAGGCGCGGGATCAGATGACCACGAAGCAGGCGGCCTAGAGGCCCTTCAGGAAATCCAGCAGCAGGCGGTTGATCTCGTCCGCCCGTTCCTGCTGGATCCAGTGACCCGCGCCCGACACGACCACCGAGCGGATCAGGTTCGGCGCCCAGTCCTTCAGGCCCGCCTCGTGCCCGCCGGCGTAGTGGCGCACCGGGTCGTCCTCGCCGACGATGAACAGGGCGGGCGGGGTGATCTTCTTGTCCTGCACGAAGGCCGTCAGCGACCAGTTCAGGTCCATCGCCCGATACCAGTTCAGGGGTCCTTCGAACCCGCCGTCCGAAAAGGCCTGCACATATTCATCGAAATGCGCCTCGCTCATCCACGGCGGCAGGGTCGCATCGTCGGCGATGGTGTCGAGCAGGGCCACGCCTTCGGGCATGAAGCCGGTCGATCTGCGATCGGCGGGAGTCGCACCGTCGTAGGCGTAGAACAGTTTCCTCAACGCCATCGCCGGATCGGCGTCCAGCGCGCGGTGCGCATCCGGCGCCTGGAACCGGCTTATATAGAGGTCGCCCAGACCGGCCCGTTTCGAGATGGCGGCCATGGCGGCGGTGGGCGGTCCCGTGGGTCGGCGCGGCTGGAACGGCACCGACAGGCCCGCGACCGCCGTGAACAGATCGGGCCGCAACAGGGCGCAATGCCAGGCCACCGGCGCGCCCCAGTCATGCCCGACGACGATGCAGGACGCCTTGCCCAGCGCGCGGACCAGATCAACCATGTCACCGACCAGATGCAGGATGGAATAGGCCTCCACTCCCTCCGGCTTCTCTGTTCCGCCATAGCCCCGCATGTCCGGGGCGACGACATGATAGCCCGCCTGCGCGATCGCCTGGACCTGGGCGCGCCAGCTGATCCCCAGTTCGGGAAAGCCGTGGATCAGCAGGACCAGAGGCGCGTTATCATGCTCGAACCCGGCCTCCAGAACCTGTTGGACCAGACCGTCGGGCTTGATATGCCGGGTTCGCATCGCTTCCTCCGACGGCGTCTTCGCCGCTCATTATCGTCAGGACGGACATGACCCGCCTCGTCACCTTTGCGGACGGTACGACCGTTCCCGCCCTCGGCCAAGGCACCTGGGAGTTGGGCGACGACCCGGCCTGGCGCGATGAGGAGCAGCAGGCCCTGGCGCGCGGCATCGATCTGGGCATGACCCTGATCGACACGGCCGAACTATACGGCGACGGCCGCTCGGAGCGGCTGGTGGGCGAGGTCATCGCCGGACGCCGCGATGAGGTCTTCGTGGTCTCCAAGGTCCGGCCCGAGAACGCGTCCGAGATGAAGATGATGCTGGCCTGCGAGAAGTCGCTGGAACGGCTCGGCGTCGAGCGGCTGGACCTCTACCTGCTGCACTGGGAAGGCCATGTTCCGCTGGAAGAGACCGTCGAGGCCTTCCGCGATCTGGTCGACGAAGGGATGATCGCCCGCTGGGGCGTGTCGAACCTGGACCTGCGCGCTATGGAGCAGTTGATCGAGATCGAGGGGGGCGAGGACTGCGCCGCCAATCAGTTGCTCTATAATCTCGGCTCACGCGGGGTGGAGTTCGACCTCTTCCCTTGGATGCAGGCGCGCGACATGCCGATGATGGCCTATTCGCCGCTTGGAAGGGGCGAACTGCTGGAACAGCCCCTGATCCGCGACATCGCCAATCGCCATTCCGCCAGCCCGGCCCAAGTGGCCTTGGCCGCCGTCCTGCGCCACGACGGCGTCATCGCCATCCCCAAGGCCAGTTCCGTCGAACACGTCGAGGCCAACGCCGACGCCCTGGAGATCCAGTTCGATCTGGAGGATCTGGAACGGCTGGATGCGGCCTTCCCGCCCCCAAAACACGCCGTACCGCTGGATATTATCTAGCTTCCGGCGGCGATCGCCAGCCGCCGCGCCCGCTCATCATCCGCATACGGAACAACCGGCCCGCGACCCCAGACCGGATCGGGCCAAAGACCGTCGTCGCGGCGGCGGCCGACCACATGGACATGCAGTTGCGCCGTCACATTGCCGATGGCGCCGACGTTCAGCTTTTCGACCGCGCCCAGCCGACGAACCAGGGCCCCGGCCCGCACCGTCTCCTCCATCAATGTGGCCCGCTGTTCGACGCTCAGGTCCTCCAGCTCCACCGCGCCCTCGACGCGCGGAATCAAGATCAGCCAGGGAAAGCGGGCGTCGTCCTGAAGCCGCACATGGCACAGCGGCCATTCGGCGACGGCGACCGATCCCACCTCGAAGGCGGGCGCGACCTCAAACCCCATCAGTTCAGTCCGTAAATGACGCAGGCGCTGTCGGTCATCACCTGCAACGGGGGTTGCAGCGCCAGCCGCGCCGCCTCGATCTGAGCCTCGCTCGGCGCCCCGCCGCCGGGCGCTGGAGGCGGGGGCGGCGGCGGTGGTGGCGGCGGAGGCGGGGGTGCATAGGCCATGCGCGACCCCGTCACGACGATGTCGTCCACCGTCGTCTCGTGCCCGCCGCCTGCGCCGTACGAAGGCCACCCCGCCAGCACGTCCGTCTGACAGACCCGCCCCGACGGATCGATGATCTTGACCCGGCCCAGGGTCGCGCCCGCATTGGTCGCCGCCGCCTCGGCCCGGCGGCGCGCATCCTTCATCGCCTCGGCCTGCAGATTGGCCTTCCAGCTGTTGTCCGGCTCCAGATTGAAGTTCACCTGTCCGATCGCGGTCGGACGCGAGGCCACGATGGTCGCATAGACCCGCTCGATCAGGCGCACGTCGCGCACCGTCACATTGACAGAGGCGTCGGCCTGATAGCGAGCCACGCGGTCAGCGCGGATGTTGTCGCGCATGACCCCGTTTTCGTCGCGGTACTGGTCATAGAGCGGCCGGGTGGTCACGCTGGTCTCGACCCGCACCTTGTCCGCGCCATAGGCCGACAAGGCCTGGCTCAGCGCCCGCACCTGATCGGCGGCGGCGCGCGAGGCCTCGGCGACGCTGCGGTCCACCGACTGGAAGCTGGCCGAGACGAAGGCGCGGTTGGCGGGAATTTCCACCCGGACTTGGCCGAGCGACGCGATCACCGGATCGCGCATCCACCAGGGTGCGGGGATATAGCGGTCGCCGATCGTCGCGGGCGGCGTCTGGGCCAGCACAGGCGTGGCGACCGACGCCAGCAGCAGGGCGAAAGCGAATGAACGGCGCATCGAAATCCTCCGGTTTTCGCCGGACCTTCGCAAGCCTGACCAAGGCCGTAAAGCGAGGTTCTTGCGACAGCCGCGCGAGGGGTCTAGACCGCCCGCACGATTAATCCCCTTTCGCACACGCAATAAACGGAGACATCCATGGCTCGCGCGAAGATCGCCCTTATCGGCGCCGGCATGATCGGCGGAACCCTGGCCCACGTGGCCGCGCGCGAAGCCCTGGGCGACGTGATCCTGTTCGACATCGCTGAAGGCACCCCGCAGGGCAAGGCGCTGGACATCGCCGAGGCCTCGGCCGTCTTCGGCCAGGACGTGGCCCTGAAGGGCGCCAACGACTATGCCGACATCGCGGGCGCCGACGTCTGCATCGTCACCGCCGGCGTGCCGCGCAAGCCGGGCATGAGCCGCGACGACCTGATCGGAATCAATCTGAAGGTCATGAAGGCCGTCGGCGAAGGCATCAAGGCCCACGCCCCCAACGCCTTCGTCATCTGCATCACCAACCCGCTCGACGCCATGGTCTGGGCCCTGCAGAAGTTCTCGGGCCTGCCCAAGGAGAAGGTCGTCGGCATGGCCGGCGTTCTGGACTCCGCCCGCTTCGCCTACTTCCTGGCTGAAAAGACCGGCGTGTCGGTGCAGGACATCCACGCCTGGACCCTGGGCGGTCACGGCGACGACATGGTGCCGATGGTGCGCCACTCGACCGTCGGCGGCCTGCCCCTGCCGGACGCCGTCGCCGCCGGCTTCCTGTCGCAGGACGAACTGGACGCCATCGTCGAGCGCACCCGCAAGGGCGGCGGCGAGATCGTGGCTCTCTTGAAGACCGGCTCTGCCTTCTACGCCCCGGCGGAATCCGCCATCGCCATGGCCAAGTCCTACCTGCTGGACCAGAAGCGCGTCCTGCCCTGCGCCGTCTGGCTGTCGGGCGAATACGGCCTGTCGGACCTCTACGTCGGCGTCCCCGCCCTGATCGGCGCCGGCGGCGTCGAGAAGATCGTCGAGTTCACCACCAACGACGAAGAAAAGGCGATGTTCGAAAAGTCCGTCGCCTCGGTCCAGGGCCTGCTGCAAGCCTGCAAGGACATCGACGCCTCGCTGGCTTAAGCCGCGCGACCATCGAATGACGAAGGGCCTGCGGAGCGATCCGCAGGCCCTTTTTCTTTTCCCTTCTCCCGTTGGGGGAGGCAGCTCATCGCGGCGCGACGTAGCCCATGCCTGCCGCAAACTTGGGCAGCAGTTGCAGCCAGACCGTCAGCGGGTCCGCCAGTTGCGCCACGCCTTCGCCCGACAGCACGACGACATCGTACTGCACCGTCGCCGTCGGCGTTTCGGCGGCGGTGTGGAAGGCTTTCAGATAGCGGTTGTCGCGGTTCCAGGCGTTGACCGCATCCAGCGTCGCGCCGGCGCCCGGCACAACGGCGCTGAACTGAACCTCGCCGCAGCCAGACGCCTCGCAGCCATAGAAGAAGACCGCCCAGGTCAGGCCCGCATTGGTCACGGTGAAGAAGGTCAGGCCGTTCTCGGTCTGCACAGGCCCGACCCGCCCGCCCAACCCGGTGATCCAAGTCGCAACCTCGGCCGGCGTCAGCCCGCGACTGGCCGCAGCCGGCGCCGTCTGGGCGAACGCTCCTGCCGCCGTCAGCGGCGATAAGGTCAAAGCAAGGGCGGCGGCGAGGGCGAGACGGCGCATGAAAACACTCCGAAGGTCAGCCGACACCCTAGCCATCACTCGCGGACGTGCGCCAGCCAGTCCTTGCTCTGCATTTCGTTGAAGCGCGACACGGTGCGCTCGAACTCGAACGCCCCCACCCCTTCGGTATAGAGGGCCTCCGGCTTGGCCGCCGCCAGCACAATCAGCTTGGTCTTGGCCTCATAGAGGGCGTCCACCAGGGTCACCAGACGCCGCGCTTCGTGGTGGTTGGCCGAGCTCAGGATCGGCACGTCTTCCAGGAACAGGGTGTGGAACCGCTGGGCGATGGCCAGATAGTCCTGCGGCCCCAGCGGCCTGGCGCACAGCTCGGCAAACGTCGCCCGCGCCATCGATCCCACGGTGCGCTGCACCACCACATCGCGGCCCAACACGCTCAGGTGCGCCGGCTCCTCCGGTTCGCCCCCCTTCAGCTCGCGCCATAACGCCTCGAACGCCGCGCGGTCGTCCGGCGTGTGCCAGACCTGGGCCGAGGTCATCCGGTCCAACCGCCAGTCCCGCGCCCCGGCCGTCTCCACGACCATGCAACGCTCGCGGATGATGTCGATGAAGGGCAGGAAGAGCTGGCGGTTGATGCCGTTCTTGTAGAGGTCCTCCGGCGCGCGGTTCGAAGTGATGGCCAGCACCACCCGATCCTCGAACAGGGCTTCGAACAGCCGGCCCAGGATCATGGCGTCGGCGATGTCGGTGACCTGCAGTTCGTCGAAACACAGCAGCCGGGCTTCCGACGCGATCAGCTTCGCGATCGGCGGGATAGGATCGTCGCCCCTGTGGGTTCCGAACACGGCCTTGCGGGTCTTCGCATCCCCTTCGCGCCACTGTTTCACCAGGTCGTGGATACGGGCCATGAAGGCGTGAAAGTGCGCGCGCGTCTTTCGCGGCTCCGGCGTCGCCGAATAGAACAGGTCCATCAGCATCGACTTGCCGCGTCCGGGCGGGCCGTAGAGATAGACGCCCCGCACCTCCGGCGCCTTGCCGAACAGGCCGCGTTTGGCCAGATCGACCTCCAGGCGCTCCAGCGCCGTGATCACGCTATCCTGCGCCGGATCGGGCGTCAGCACGCCCTCTTCCACGCGGATGTCGTAGGCGTTGCGGATACGGGAGGTCATGGGAGCGGTGCTTAACGCTCCCTCCAGCGAAAAGCGATTGCTTCACGGCCCTGAACGCCTATTTGCAAGGCCATCACTACAATGCGCTCAAGCAGCGAGGCCCCGTGGGCGGAGCGGTAGCGCGTCCGAAGGACAAGAAACATGGGTTATCGCGTCGCCATCGTCGGGGCCACGGGCAATGTGGGCCGCGAAATGCTGAACATCCTCGAGGAGCTGGAATTCCCCGTCGATGAAATCCACGCCATCGCCTCGCGCAAGTCCAAGGGCGTCGAGGTCTCCTTCGGCGACAAGACCGTCAAATGCCAGGACATCGAGCAGTTCGACTTCTCAAAGGTCGATATCGTCCTGATGTCCGCCGGCGGCGCGGTGTCCAAGGAATGGTCCGAGAAGATCGGCAAGGCCGGCCCCATCGTGATCGACAACTCCTCGGCCTTCCGCAAGGACCCCGACGTGCCGCTGATCGTGCCCGAGGTGAACCCGGACGCCATCAAGGACGCGACCAAGAAGAACATCATCGCCAACCCCAACTGCTCGACCATTCAGCTGGTGACGGCGCTGAAGCCGCTGCACGATGCGGCCAAGATCAAGCGGGTGGTCGTCTCGACCTATCAGTCGGTGTCCGGCGCCGGCAAGGAAGGCATGGACGAGCTGTGGAACCAGACCAAGGCCATCTACGGCCTGGGCGACGCCACGCCCAAGAAGTTCCCCAAACAGATCGCCTTCAACGTCATCCCCTACATCGGTTCCTTCCTCGAGGACGGCTCCACCGACGAGGAGAAGAAGATGTCGGACGAGACGCACAAGATGCTGGACCCCGACATCCAGGTCACCGTCACCTGCGTGCGCGTGCCGGTCTTCGTGGGTCACTCCGAGGCCGTGAACGTCCAGTTCGACCGCCCCATCGAACCCGACGAGGCCCGCGCCATCCTGCGCGAGGCGCCCGGCGTGCTGGTCATCGATAAGCAGGAGCACGACGGCTACATCACCCCCGTCGACGCCGCCAGCGAACACGCCGTCTATGTCAGCCGCATCCGCAAGGACCCGACCGTCGAGAACGGCCTGAACCTTTGGGTCGTGTCCGACAACCTGCGCAAGGGCGCCGCCTTGAACGCCGTCCAGATCGCCCAGCTTCTGGACGAGACGGGCGTGATCAAGTCGTCGTCGGGATATCGTTCGATCACGGTCTGACGCTCCACCCCGTCATCCTCGGGCTTGACCCGAGGACCGGATGCTCCGCCGCTGGTGCGAACGAGCGACGCACAGGCGCCCGCCGCGCCCGATCCTCGGGTCAAACCCGAGGATGATGGCGGGGATGAAGGACCCCATGACCGCCTCCCCCTCTCCCAACGACCCGCGCGCCGTCGGCACGGCTATCGCCTGCTACACCCTGTGGGGGTTGCTGCCGCTGTTGTTCATGGCGATGTCGGCGCACGGCTTCGGCGCGCCAGAAATCCTGGCGCACCGGGCGGTCTGGTCGGTCTTCGTGGCGGGCCTGGTCCTGCTGCTGGCCGGGCAATGGGGCGAGGCGCGCCGGGTGCTGGCCACGCCGCGCACCCTGGCCTGGCTGGCCCTGTCCGCGCTGTTGATCGGCACCAACTGGAGCCTCTACGTCTTCGCCACCACCCATCATGCGACGCTGGAGGCTAGCCTCGGCTACTATATCAATCCCCTGCTCAACATGGCGGCCGGCGCCGTCCTGTTCCGCGAGAAGATCGACCGCTGGAGCGCGCTCGCCATCGGTCTGGCCGCCATTGGGGTCGTGATCCAGACGATCGCCCTCGGGCATGTGCCGATCATCGGCCTGACCCTGGCGGTCACCTTCTGCGCCTATGCGGTGATCCGAAAGCGCGTGCCCGCCTCGGCCCAGACCGGTCTGTTCGTGGAATGTCTGGTGCTGCTGCCCATCGGCGCGGTCTTCCTGGCCTGGCTGACCACACACGGTCAGGCGGTCGGGTTCGCCTCGCCCTCCGGCCTGATCTGGGCGCTGGCGAATGGCCCGGCGACCGTGATCCCGCTGGCGCTGTTCGCCTGGTCGGCGCGGCGTCTGCCCCTGTCCACGGTCGGCTTCATCCAGTTCCTGGCCCCGACGCTGCAGTTCGCCTGCGGCGTCGCGACCGGCGAGCCTCTAACCCTGCTGCGGATCGTCTCCTTCGTCTTCATCTGGGCCGGCGCCGGCGTCTTCGCCCTGGCCGCCTTCAATCGCAGCCGCGCCGCACGCGAGGCGTTGAAGACCACGGCGGAACCGGCGTAGCCTTCGCCCACACGGAGGCGAGGCCATGACGACCGCCCAACCGGGCCCTTGCGAAGGCGGACAGGTCCACGCCGCCGCCGAACCGGCCCATCCGCTGTCGGCGGCGCGCAAACGCTGGGTGCTGGCCGCGACGGTGCTGGGCTCCAGCCTGACCTTCATCGACGGCTCCGCCCTGGGCGTCGCCCTGCCCGCCGTGCAGCGGGATCTCGCGGCCGGCACGGCGGCGGTGCAGTGGGTGTCGAACGCCTATCTGCTGACGCTTGGCGCCCTGGTTTTGATCGGCGGAGCGGCCGGCGATCGGTTCGGCCGTCGGCGGGTCTTTCTGATTGGGGTCGCGATCTTCGCCCTGGCCTCCATCGGCTGCGCCCTGGCGCCCACCGTCCAAGCCCTGGTCGCCGGCCGAGCGATCCAGGGGATCGGTGCGGCCCTGCTGACGCCCGGCGCCCTGGCGGTCATCGGCGCGACCTTCCCGCCCGAGGAGCGCGGCAAGGCCTTTGGCACCTGGGCCGGGTTCGGGGCCCTGACCGGCATGGTCGGGCCGCTGATCGGGGGATGGCTGGCCGACGCCGCCGACTGGCGCGCCATCTTCTGGATCAATGTCCCGCTGGCGATCCTGACCGCCGTCGTGACCCTGGCCGCCACGCCCGAGAGCCGCGATCCCGACGCGCGCGGTCTGGATGGTCTGGGCGCGGTTCTGGCCGTCGCCGGGCTGGGCGCCCTGACCTGGGCCCTGACCGCCGCGCCCGACCTGGGGTTCGCATCGCCCGTGATCCTGGCCGGACTGGCCGTGGGCGCGGCGCTGCTGGCCGCCTTCGTCTGGGCCGAGGCGCGCCAGAGCCACCCGATGATGCCGCTGGGCCTGTTTTCGTCCTCGGTGTTCAGCGGAATCAATCTGCTGACCCTGCTGCTCTATTTCGCCCTGGGCGGGGCGATGTTCTTCCTGCCCTTCGATCTGATCCGCGTTCACGGCTGGAGCGCGACCGAGGCCGGGGCCGCCATGCTGCCCTTCGCCGCCGTCATGGGCCTGTTCTCCGGCCTCGCTGGACGGATCGCCGATCGGTTCGGCGCGCGCCTGTCGCTCAGCGTCGGGCCGGCCCTGGCCGGGATCGGACTGGCGCTCCTCGCGGTGCCTGCGCCGGGCGCGGGCTATATCGACGGACCGCTGGCGGGTATGACGGTGCTGGCGATCGGCATGACCCTGGCGGTCGGGCCGCTGACGGCGACGGTCATGGGAGCGGTCAAGGCGGGCCACACCGGCGTGGCCTCGGGCGTCAACAATGCGGTGGCGCGCGTGGCCAGCCTTCTGGCCGTCGCCCTTTTGGGCCTGGTGCTGTCTGCGGTCTTCGCCGGGGTCGCTGACCTGCCTGACGCGCGCGCCCAGCTGGCCTATGTCATGTCGGGCGGCGAGATCACGCCCGTCGCCCGCGACGCCTTCCATGCAGCGTTCCGGGCCGTGATCCTGACGTGCGCCGCCTGCGCGGGCTTGGCCGGCTTGATCGGTCTGCTGACCGCGCCCGGCCCGGCTCAGAAAGCGGCGTAAAGCGCGTCCAGCAACCGTTTGGGGCGGGGGTCGCCGATCAGGTGCGGCGACTGGCGCGTCATCACATAGGCCGCCGACAGCTTCCGCGACGGATCCGCCATGGCCATGGACCCACCCCAGCCGTAATGGCCGAAAGCGTCGTTCGGCCCGAAGACCTTCAGCCCGTCATTGCGCATCAGCCCGGCCGCCCAGCTGATCGTATAGGGCAGTACCTTGTCCGGCCCGTGGATGCGCTCGCGCGTCAGCTGATTCAGCGTTCCCGCCGACAGCACCGACCGGCCGTCCAGCACGCCGCCATTGGCGACCACGCCCAGCATCTTCGCCAGACCCAGGGCCGTGCCGTGCAGATTGGCCGACGGAACCTCCATCTCGCGCCAGGCCGCCGAACCGCGCCCGCCCGGCGCCGAGCCGCGATCCAGGAAGGCCGCCTGTTTGATCGGATCGATGGCCCCCAGGCTGGGCGCCGCCGTGGGTTTGCGCATCTGCGCCACCCGTCCATGCTCGCTTTCGGGCAGGCCGATCCACAGGTCCAGCTCTGGGAAGTCCTGGCGCAGCGCCTGGCCCATTGTCCGTCCGGTCGCGCGGCGATAGACCTCATTGGCCAGATAGCCGACGGTGATCGGGTGATAGCCCGAGGCCGAACCCGGCGCCCACATCGGCGCCTGCGCCGCCAGACGCGACAGAACTGCGGACACATCGAACCAGATCGTCGGATCGACCGCCTCTGAAAAACCTGGCAGCCCCGACTGGTGGCTCATCAACTGGGCGACGGTGACCTCCGCCTTGCCCGCCGCGCCGAACTCGGGCCACAGCGAGGCGACCGGCTGGTCATAGTCGATCTGCCCGGCCTCGACCGCGCTCGCCATCAGGATGGCCATCACCGCCTTGCCGGTCGAAAACACCGAGGTCAGGGTGGTGTCGGTGAACGGCGTCGTCCTGGCCGTATCCGCATGGCCCGCCCACAGATCGACGACCGCCTCGCCCTCGACCAGCACGCTGAACCGCGCCGCCTGCTCGTTCAGCCCCTCGGGCGCGTCGGCGAAGTTGGCGGCGAACGTCTCGCGCACGGCCTCAAAACCGGGTGCGCAGACGCCGTGGATGTCGATGAGATCGGTCATGGACCGGTCTTAGCCGTCCGCCGTCGATCTGTCAGCCGACCGCGCCTAATCCAGCAGTCCCCGCGTGGAGGTTTCGCCGGGCGTCAGGTTCAGGATCAGCTCAAGCCGTGCGCCCTCCGTCGGCGCGCTTGGGCGGTGCGCCGTCAGGGTCATGCCGTGGCCGCGATAACGTTGCGCCGTCATCTCCGGCAGGGAGATCGGCCCGCCCTCCTTGCGCCACCCTTCCTTCTCCAGTCGCGTCAGCGCGATTTGCGCCGCCTCGGCATAGCCATAAACCAGCACCTGACACGCCGGGTCATGGAAAGTCACGAAGGCGGCCATGCCGTGCCCGTCGCTGGGCGGATTGGCGATGACGGCGGTGAAACCCATCGTGCTGTAGGACAGCGCTTCGCGCATTTCCGGCAGCGGGATCATCTGCACAGGCGCTCCGCGACCGTAGCCGGCGTCGAAGGCCGCCTGACGCAGGCCCTCCAGCGAATAGGGCTTATCGCCCAGGAACCAGCCGCAGAACGCGTCGACGCCGTTCAGAATGGCGGCGACAGGCTCGACCGGACGCGGCGGCGCGGGCCGGGCTGTGGCTGCGGCCGCAGCGGGCGCGCTGACCGGCGTCTGCCCCGTGACGATCTGGGCGTCGGCCCGCGCGATCCGTGCCTGCAACATCGAGTCGGAGGGACAGGACGCTGGAATATTGATCACCTGGCCTGCGCCGCCCATACGCACCGGCGGTTGATAGATCGCCATGGCCGGCCGGCACCCATTGGCGTCCAGATTCGGCTCGTCCAGGGCCGCGCAGCCGGACGTGGCGCCGAGCAGCACCGGAATGGCGATGAGTGTCAGGACGCGCTTCATGATCGCCAATGCTGAAATGAAAACGACCCCGACGCGATCACGGCGGGGTCGTTTGCGTCAACTGAAATAATTAGGATCAGGCCGCGACGACCTCGGTGGCCTGTTCGGCCAGGATGGTCAGACCTTCGCCGTTGACGTCGGCGAAGCCGCCGTGGACGTCGTACTGGGTCTTTGAGCCGTTGTTATAGACGGTCACCAGACCCTCGCGCAGGGCGGTCATGAAGGGCGCATGATCCGGCAGAACGCCGAAGTCGCCCTCGACGCCCGGTGCATCGACCTGGTCCACGAGGCCCGAGAAGACCTCGCGTTCCGGCGAGACGAGGGAGAAGTTCAGCTTGCCGGCCATGATCAGGCTTCCGACGCCATCTTCTCGGCCTTGGCGACGGCCTCTTCGATGGAGCCGACCATGTAGAAGGCGGCTTCCGGCAGGTGGTCGTATTCACCGGCGACGATGCCCTTGAACGAGCGGATCGTGTCGGCCAGCTCGACGAACTTGCCGGGCGAGTTGGTGAACTGTTCGGCCACGAAGAAGGGCTGCGACAGGAAGCGCTGGATCTTGCGGGCGCGCGAGACGACCAGCTTGTCCTCTTCCGACAGCTCGTCCATGCCCAGGATGGCGATGATGTCCTTCAGGCCCTTGTACTGCTGCAGCACTTCCTGAACCGAACGGGCGACGTTGTAGTGTTCGTCGCCGATGACCAGCGGGTCCATGATCCGCGAGGTCGAGTCCAGCGGATCGACGGCCGGGAAGATGGCCTGGGCGGCGATGTCACGCGACAGAACGGTCGTGGCGTCCAAGTGGGCGAACGAGGCGGCGGGCGCCGGGTCGGTCAGGTCGTCGGCGGGCACGTAGATGGCCTGGACCGACGTGATCGAACCCTTCTTGGTCGAGGTGATCCGCTCTTGCAGGTTGCCCATCTCGGTGGCCAGCGTCGGCTGATAGCCCACGGCCGAGGGGATGCGGCCCAGCAGAGCCGACACTTCCGAACCGGCTTGCGTGAAGCGGAAGATGTTGTCGACGAACAGCAGCACGTCCTTGCCTTCTTCGTCACGGAAGTATTCCGCGATCGACAGGCCGGTCAGGGCGACGCGGGCGCGGGCGCCGGGGGGCTCGTTCATCTGGCCGTAGACCAAGGCGCACTTGGAGCCCTCGGTCGAGCCGCCGTTCTTGGACGGGTCCACGTTCACGTTGGACTCGATCATCTCGTGATACAGGTCGTTGCCTTCGCGGGTGCGCTCGCCCACGCCGGCCAGAACCGAATAACCGCCGTACGCCTTGGCGATGTTGTTGATCAGCTCCTGCATGGTCACGGTCTTGCCCACGCCGGCGCCGCCGAACAGGCCGATCTTGCCGCCCTTGGTGTAGGGGCACATCAGGTCGATGACCTTGATGCCCGTGACCAGGATTTCAGAAGAGGTCGACTGCTCTTCGAAGCTGGGCGCTTCCTTGTGGATCGGGCGGTATTCGGTGGTGGCGATCGGGCCGGCTTCGTCGATCGGCTGGCCGACGACGTTCATGATGCGGCCCAGGGTGCCCGGGCCGACCGGCGCCTGGATCGACGAGCCGGTGTCTGTCACGGGCTGGCCGCGCGTCAGGCCTTCGGTCGTGTCCATCGAGATGGCGCGGACCATGTTCTCACCCAGGTGCTGGGCGACTTCCAGAACCAGGGTGAAGGGCTCGCCCGTCTTCTGGTCGACGTTCTGGGTGTGCAGGGCGTTCAGGATCGCCGGCAGGTGGCCGTCGAACTCGACGTCCACGACGGCGCCGATGACCTGGGCGATCTTGCCCGTGCCGGCGGCGTTGACGGGAGCGGCGTCCGGAGCGGCCTTCTTGGCGGCGGGCTTGCGGGCTGCGGGTTTCTTGGCGGCGACGGTGTCGGTCATGGTCAGGGTCCGTATCGGAATGTCTGTTCGGTCGGGATCAGAGGGCTTCGGCGCCGGCGATGATCTCGATCAGCTCGGTGGTGATCTGGGCTTGGCGCTTGCGGTTGTACTGCAGCGTCAGGGCGTTGATGAGGTCGCCCGCGTTTCGCGTCGCGTTGTCCATCGCCGCCATCTGCGAACCGAAGAAGCCGGCCTGGTTCTCGTACAGCGCGGCCAGGATCTGGGTCGTCAGCGCGCGCGGCAGCAGAGTTTCCAGGATTTCCTCTTCCGAGGGCTCGTACTCATAGACCGCGCCGTTCAGGTCGATCGGCGCCGCATCGCCCTCGACCACGGCCGGGATCAGCTGCTTGGCCGTGGGGACCTGTTGGATCACCGACTTGAACTGGCTGTAGAATAGGGTGACCACATCGGCCTGCCCCTCTTCGAACGCCGTGGCGATCATTTCGGCGACCGGCTGGGCCGACGGCAGGCCGATCGTCTTGTGGTCCGACAGTTCGAAGGTGTGGACCACCTTGTCGCCGTACAGACGCGCCAGCTGATCGCGCGACTTCTTGCCGACGGCGATGATCTTCACGTCCTTGCCGGCGTTGATCAGGCTGTTGATCCGCTCGCGCGCGGCGCGGATGACGTTGGTCGAGAAACCGCCCGCCAGACCCTTGTCCGCCGTCGCCACCACGATCAGGTGACGCTGGTCCTGGCCCGTGCCCGACAGCATCTTGGGCGCGTCGGCGCCCGAGATGCCGGCGGCCAGATTGGCGATGACCGAGGCCATCTTCTGCGCATAGGGCCGGGCGCTCTCGGCCTGATCCTGGGCGCGCTTCAGCTTGGCCGCGGCGACCATCTGCATGGCTTTCGTGATCTTCTGCGTGGCTTTCACGCTTCCGATCCGATTGCGCATTTCCTTAAGGCTGGCCATCCGGCGCTACTCTCTCAGCTGTCCGGAGGGGCTCAGGCGAAGGTCTTGACGAAGGCGGCCAGGATGTCCTTCAGCTCGGCTTCGAGGTCCGAGGTCAGGTCCTTCTTGGTGCGGATGCCTTCCAGCAGCGACGCGTGGTTCGCATGGATGCGCGCCAGCAGCTCCTTCTCGAAGCGGCCGACGTCGCCGACTGCGATGCCGTCGATATAGCCGCGCGTGCCGGCGTAGACCGAGACGACCTGCTCTTCCATCGCCAGCGGCGAATACTGCGGCTGCTTCAGCAGTTCCGTCAGGCGGGCGCCGCGCGCCAGCAGCTTCTGGGTCGAGGCGTCCAGGTCCGAGCCGAACTTGGCGAAGGCGGCCATCTCGCGATACTGGGCCAGCTCGCCCTTGATCGAACCGGCGACCTTCTTCATCGCCTTGGTCTGGGCCGACGAGCCGACGCGCGACACCGAGATGCCGACGTTCACGGCCGGACGGATGCCCTGATAGAACAGGTCCGATTCCAGGAAAATCTGGCCGTCGGTGATCGAGATCACGTTGGTGGGGATGTAGGCCGAAACGTCGTTGGCCTGGGTTTCGATGATCGGCAGGGCGGTCATCGAGCCCGAACCGTAGTCCTCGTTCAGCTTGGCCGAACGCTCCAGCAGGCGGCTGTGCAGGTAGAAGACGTCGCCCGGATAGGCTTCACGGCCGGGCGGACGGCGCAGCAGCAGCGACATCTGGCGATAGGCGACGGCCTGTTTCGACAGATCGTCATAGACGATCAGGGCGTGCATGCCGTTGTCGCGGAAGAACTCGCCCATGGCGGTGCCGGCGAACGGGGCGAGGAACTGCAGCGGGGCGGGCTCCGAGGCGGTGCAGGCCACGACGATCGTGTATTCCAGCGCGCCGGACTCTTCGAGGGTCTTGACGATCTGGGCGACCGTCGAACGCTTCTGACCAATGGCGACGTAGATGCAGTAGAGCTTGGCGCTCTCGTCGTCGGTCTTGTTGACGCTCTTCTGGTTCAGGATGGTGTCGATGGCGACGGCGGTCTTGCCGACCTGACGGTCGCCGATGATCAGCTCGCGCTGGCCGCGGCCGACGGGGATCAGGGTGTCGATGGCCTTCAGGCCGGTCTGCATCGGCTCGTGAACCGACTTGCGCGGGATGATGCCGGGCGCCTTGACGTCCACGCGGCGGCGCTCGGTGAATTCGATCGGGCCCTTGCCGTCGATCGGCTCGCCCAGCGGGTTGACGACGCGGCCCAGCAGGCCGCGGCCGACCGGCACGTCCACGATCTCGCCCAGGCGGCGCACGTCGTCGCCCTCGGCGATGGCGGCGTCGGCGCCGAAGATCACGGCGCCCACATTGTCGCGTTCCAGGTTCAGGGCCATGCCCTTCACGCCGGCCTTGGTGAACTCGACCATTTCACCGGCCTGGACATTGTCCAGACCGTGGATGCGGGCGATGCCGTCGCCGACCGACAGCACGCTGCCGACGTCGGAGACATCGGCTTCGACGCCGAAGTTAGCGATCTGCGACTTGAGGATGGCCGAGATTTCAGCGGCGCGGATGTCCATGACGGGCTCTCTGTTCTTCAGTCTTCTGCGGGTGCGCCGTTCAGGCGCGCATTCTGGGTGGCGGGAGCGCGTTTAGGCGCGCAACATTTTGGTTTCTGAAACGAGTCTAGGCTCGTTTCAGGGCGAACTTCATCTGGTCGAGCTTGGTCTTCAGCGAGGCGTCGAACAGTTTCGAGCCGACCTTGACTTTCAGGCCGCCCAGGATCGACGGATCGACGCGCGCGGTTAGTTCCGGCGCCTTGCCCAGGCTCTTGGACAGGGCGGCGGTGATGGCGGCGACCTGTTTGGCGTCCAGCGGCTGGGCCGAGACGACCTCGGCGGCGACGACGCCGGCGTGTTTGGCGTAGCGGGCCTCGAACCCGGCGATCACGGCCGGCAGGTCCTTGGCGCGGCCGTTCTGCGACAGCAGGCCCAGGAAGTTCGTGGTGGTCTGCTCGAACTTGGCCTTGGCGGCGATGGCGACCAGACCCTTGGCCTGATCGGGCGCGGCGATGACGGGCGATGTGGCCAGGCGACGCAGGTCGGCGCTTTCGGTCCAGGCCGCCTTCAGCGACTTCAGGTCGGCGCGGACGGCGTCCAGGCGGCCGGTTTCCAGCGCCAGGTCGAACAGCGCCTGTGCGTAGCGATCGCCGACTTCCGTCGTTCTGAAATCATCAGCCACTGATTAGGGTCCGAGGTCGTTGTGTCAGGGTCGCAACCGAATGCGAGGCTCGCAACGGTCAAAAGCTTGAAATGCTTACGCAAAGCACGACGGAGGCCGTATCCGTAAATACGCCCCCTTCAAGCCGGGCGCCTGATAGCACGGGGTTTCGCCGCTCGCAACATTGCGTGAAGGCGCGCCGATGCCGCAGGGCGAGAGCGCGCCGCCGTTTCCTTCCACACAGCGTGGGAAGGGCGACTGCGCCAAAGGGGGGGTGCGACCATGACGCCGCACCCCGTCGCTTGATCGGAACCCGCGTCGGCCCTAGCGATTTCCGCTCAAGCTTTATCCACATCTGGAACCCCGATGCTCGACAGCATAACCCCCCTGCTCTCCGATCCGGCCGCCTGGGCCGCATTGGTGACCCTCATCGTGATGGAAGTCGTGCTCGGCATCGACAACCTGATCTTCATCTCGATCCTGTCGAACAAGCTGCCCGAAAATCAGCGCCAGAAGGTGCGGCGCATCGGTATCGGCCTGGCTTTGATCATGCGCCTGGCCCTGCTGTCGATCATCGCCTGGCTGGTCGGTCTGGTGCAGCCGGTCTTCACCGTCATGGGCAATGAATTCTCCTGGAAGGACCTGATCCTTATCGCGGGTGGTCTGTTCCTGGTCTGGAAGGCGACCAAGGAGATCCACCACACGGTCGATCCCACGCCCAGCCACGATGTCATGGACAAGAAGGACGTGGTCATCGCCAACGCCGGCGCGGCCATCTTCCAGATCATCCTGTTGGACATCGTCTTCTCGATCGACTCGATCCTGACCGCCGTCGGCATGACCGAGCACCTGCCGATCATGGTCGTCGCCGTCTTGGTCGCCGTGACCGTCATGCTGCTGGCCGCTGACCCGCTGGCCAACTTCATCAACAAGAACCCCAGCGTCGTCATGCTGGCGCTCGGCTTCCTGCTGATGATCGGCATGGTGTTGATCGCCGACGGCTTCGGCTATCATGTGCCCAAGGGCTATATCTATGCGGCCATGGCCTTCTCGGCCGGTGTTGAGGCGTTGAACATGCTGGGTCGCAAATCCGCATCCAAGAAGGAAAAGGCCGAACTGGCACGCAACGAGGCGAACGCCGCCGAGGCCCGCGCCCAGAAGGCCGAGGCCGAAGCCGCCGCCGAGCGGGGCTGAGGCTCATGATGCGCCTGTCGTCCCGTCTCGCCGGCCTTGTCGCCGGCCTGCTGCTGACGACAGGCGTCGCCCTGCCGGTCAGGGCCGAAGTCCCGGTCCAGTCCTACGAGGTCGTGCGGGCCTATCCGCACGACACACGCGCCTTTACCGAAGGCCTCTTCTTCCATGACGGCGGCCTTTACGAGAGCACGGGCCTTTACCCGTCCTTCATCCGCAAGGTCGATCTGGAGACCGGCCGCGTAGAGCGTCAGCGCGATTTGCCGACCATCTATTTCGGCGAGGGCATGACCACGCTGAACGGCAAGCTCTACAGCCTGACCTGGCGCAACCACATCGGCTTCATCTGGAAGCTGGACGATTTCTCGCCCTTGGGCGGCTTCTCCTATCCGGGCGAGGGCTGGGCCCTGACCACCGACGGTCGCCGCCTGATCATGAGCGACGGCACCGATCAGCTGCGCTTTCTGGACCCCGAAACCCTGGCTGAGACCGGCCGCGTCGCGGTCACCGCCGACGGCCGGCCGCTGGATCAGATCAACGAACTGGAATGGATCGACGGCGAGGTCTTCGCCAATATCTGGCAGGACAACCGCATCGCGCGCATCGATCCCGAGACCGGCGTGGTCAGGGCCTTCATCGACCTGACCGCCCTGGTCCCCAAAGGCGCGAACCTCGACCCCAACGACGACGTCCTGAACGGCATCGCCTGGGATGCGGCGGGCAAGCGCCTGTTCGTCACCGGCAAACGCTGGCCGCAGCTGTTCGAGATCAAGTTGCGCTGATCCGCACGAAGAAAAGGCCGGACGCTGCGACAGCGCCCGGCCCTCTTCCTTTTCCGCCTCTGCCGCGGCTCAGCCGTGCAGGTCGAACCGGTCCAGCTCCATCACCTTGGTCCAGGCCGCCACGAAGTCCGAGACGAACTTCCCTTCGGCGTCGGCCCCGGCATAGACCTCGGCCAGCGCGCGCAGCACGGCGTTGGAGCCGAACACCAGATCGACGCGCGTGCCGGTCCACTTGGCTTCGCCCGTCTTGCGGTCGCGGCCTTCGAACACGTCCTTGGCGTCCGAGGTCGCCGCCCATTTCACGTCCATGTCCAGCAGGTTGAAGAAGACATCGTTGGATAGCACGCCCGGCCGCTCAGTCAGCACGCCGTGCGTCGCGCCGCCCGTATTGATGTTGATCGCCCGCAGGCCGCCGATCAGCACCGTCATCTCCGGCGCCGTCAGCGTCAGCCGCTGCGCCTGATCGATCAGCAGCGACTCGGCCGGCACGGCATAGCGCGCCTTCTGGAAGTTGCGGAAGCCGTCGGCGACCGGCTCCAGATAGCCGAAGGATTCGACATCCGTGTCCGCCTGGCTGGCGTCCGTCCGGCCGGGCGTGAACGGCACGCTGGCGTCGTGGCCCGCCGCCTTTGCCGCCTGCTCAACGCCCACATTGCCGGCCAGCACGATCAGGTCGGCCAGGGAGACCTTCTTGCCGCCCGTCTGCGCCTGATTAAACTCGGTCTGGATGCGCTCCAGCGTCTTCAACACCCGGTCCAGCTGTTCGGGCTGATTGACGGCCCAATCCTTCTGCGGCGCCAAACGGATGCGGGCGCCGTTGGCCCCGCCCCGCTTGTCCCCGCCGCGGAAGGTCGAGGCCGAGGCCCAGGCCGTGCCGACCAGTTCGGCGGTGCTCAGCCCCGAGTCCAGCACCTTGGCCTTCAGAGCCGCCGCGTCCGTCGCGTCGATCAGCGGGTGATCGACCTCCGGCACCGGATCCTGCCACAACAGAACTTCGCTCGGGACTTCCGGCCCGATGTAGCGCGAACGCGGCCCCAGATCGCGGTGCGTCAGCTTGAACCAGGCCCGCGCAAAGGCGTCGGCGAACGCTTCCGGATCATTCAGGAACCGGCGCGAGATCTTCTCATATTCCGGGTCGAACCGCAACGACAGGTCGGTCGTCAGCATGGTCGGCCGCTTCTTCCTGGCCGGATTGTGGGCGTCGGGGATGATCTCGCCCGCGTCCTTGGCCACCCACTGATGCGCGCCCGCCGGGGACTTCTCCAGCTCCCATTCGAAGCCGAACAGGTTCTCGAAATAGAAGTTGCTCCACTGGGCCGGCGTCTGGGTCCAGGTGACTTCCAGGCCGCTGGTGATGGCGTCGGCGCCGTGCCCCGTGCCGAAGGTGGAGGTCCAACCCAGGCCTTGCGCCTCCAGGCCGTCGCCTTCCGGCTCTGCGCCGACGTGATCGGCCGGGCCGGCGCCGTGCGTCTTGCCGAAGGTATGGCCCCCCGCGATCAGGGCGACCGTCTCCTCGTCGTCCATCGCCATCCGGGCGAAGGTGTCGCGGATGTCGCGCGCCGCCGCGATCGGATCGGGGTTGCCGTCGGGGCCCTCCGGATTGACGTAGATCAGGCCCATCTGCACGGCCGCCAGCGGGTTCTCCAGATCGCGCGTATGCTCGTCGCCGTCGGCGTCATCGTCCGAAACCAGCACGGCCTCGTCGCCAGGCTTCACCACCCCGTCCGAGCCGTGAGCATAGCGTTCGTCGCCGCCCAGCCAGGTCGTCTCGCGACCCCAATAGACGTCCTGATCCGGCTCCCAGGTGTCGGCGCGGCCGCCCGAGAAGCCGAAGGTGCGGAACCCCATCGTCTCCAGTGCGACGTTCCCGGTCAGGATCATCAGGTCGGCCCAGGAGATGGCCTGGCCGTACTTCTGCTTGATGGGCCACAGCAGGCGACGCGACTTGTCGATATTGACGTTGTCGGGCCAGGAGTTCAGCGGCGCGAACCGCTGCTGACCCCGCCCGCCGCCGCCTCGACCATCGCCGACGCGATAGGTGCCGGCGCTGTGCCAGGCCATGCGGATGAACTGCGGGCCGTAATGGCCGAAGTCCGCCGGCCACCAATCCTTGGAGTCCGTCATCAGCGCGCGCAGATCGGCCTTCAGCGCCTCATAGTCCAGTTTGGAGAAGGCCTCGCGATAGTTGAACGACTCGCCCAGCGGATCGGACTTGGCCGAATGCTGGTTCAGCAGATCGACACGCAGCTGGTTGGGCCACCAATCGCGGTTCTGAACGCCGCCGCCTGCGACCGACCGGGGCGTCCGGCCGGAAAAGGGGCATTTGGCTTCGTCGGTCATGGTGTTTTCTCCCTGCTGCTCTGGCGCACGACGGCGAGCGATTTTCCATCGCCCTGTAGATGATGGGGTCATACGACACGGGTCAAACAGATAAAGCCAATCGATTATCCTTGGCGTCAGCATAGGACAGGCCTATTCCGCTTCCATGCTCCCCACCCTGCGTCAGCTCCAGTATCTCAAGCTCCTGGCCGAACACGGCAGCTTCTCGCGCGCCGCCGAGGCCGCCCATGTCAGCCAGCCCGCCCTCAGCGCCGGTGTGCAGGAGCTTGAGCGCATTCTGGGCGCGCCGGTGGTCGAACGCGCGCGCGGCGCCGTGATCATGACCGCCGTCGGGGCGGAGGCCGTTCGCCGCGCCGAGGACGTCCTGGCCCGCACCGAGGATCTGGTCGAGGCGGCCAAGAACGCCGGGCGTCTGCTATCCGGCCGTTTCCGCCTGGGCGTCATCCCCACCGTCGCCCCCTTTCTGCTGCCCGCCAAGCTCCCGTCGGTGAAGGCCGCCTATCCCAGCCTGAAGCTGTTCATCCGCGAGGATCTGACGCCTCGGCTGATCGCGGCGCTGAAGGCCGGTCAGATCGACGCGGCGGTCATCGCCCTCCCTTACGATGCGCCGGGCATCGCCCACGCTCGCATCGGCGATGACGAGATCATGGCCGCCGCCCCCGCCGACCATGCCTTGGCCGCGCCCGGCCCCATCCGTCCCGGCTCGCTGCGGGCCGAGGATCTGATCCTGCTGGAGGACGGCCATTGCCTGCGCGACCACGCTCTGGCGGCGTTGGATATCGAGGCCCCGCGCGGCGACGACGTCTTTGCGGCCACCAGCCTGCACACCCTGGTTCAGATGGTCGGCTCGGGCCTCGGCGTCTCCTTCCTGCCGAAGATGGCGGTGCAGGCCGGTCTGGCCGACAACCCATCCGTCGCCATTCGCGCCTTCGAAAACCAGGCCGACGGCGCCCCGCCCCATCGCGAGATCGTCGTCGCCTGGCGCGCCGGCTCCAGCCGCGCCGCCGAGGCCCGGCTGCTGGCCGAGGCCCTTAAGCTGGATTGAAGCTTGGATGAAACAGAGCTGCCACCTGATTGATCGATTGACCTGAGCGCCGAACAGGTCGCTTGGAGGCGGATGGCAACCGAAACCGTCTACATCGTCCAGGCCTACGTCCAGGGCCGGGGCAAGGCTCTGCGCGCCGAACCCCAGGTCGGCTGCAAGGATGCCGAAGAGGCGCGTCGCAAGGCCGAACGTCTGGCGCCGTTGCGTCTGGGCGTCGTCGCCTTCGCCGTATCGGCCGACACCGAAATGGGCGACTACGACGAAGAGCCCACCATCCTCTTCACGTCCGGCCAACTCCCGCCGCCGTTCAGCGATCCGGACTGACAGCCAGGCAACCCGCCCCGACAGGTCGCGTTTGCCTTCCTGACAACGGATCGGCGCCGCCCCGGGCGTCCGACCGAAGCCTCAGGACGCCCCATGGCCTATCGCACGCTCAATCCCTTCACCGAACAACTGGTCGAGGACTATCCAGAACACACTGACGACGCCGTCGAGGCCGCCCTGGCGAAGGCCGACGGACTGTTTCATTCGGATTGGTCCAAGGGCGACATCCAGCCGCGCCTGGCCGTGCTGAAATCCCTGTCGGGCCTTCTGACCGAAAATCGAGACGACCTGGCCCGCACCATGGCCGAGGAGATGGGCAAGCCCTTGGCTCAGGGGCAGGGCGAGATCGATCTGTGCGCCGGCATCGCCGCCTACTACGCCGACAAGGCCGCCGACTTCCTCAAGCCTGAAAAGATCGACAGCGAACTGGGCGAGGCCTGGGTCGAGTTTCACCCGATCGGCGTGCTGCTGGCGGTCGAGCCGTGGAACTTCCCGATCTATCAGCTAATCCGCGTGGTGGCTCCCGCCATCGCGGTCGGCAACCCCGTGCTCTACAAACACGCGGGCATCGTGCCGCGCTGCGCCGCCCGGTTCGCCGAACTGGTGCGCAAGGCCGGCGCGCCCGAAGGCTTCGTCGCCAACCTCTACATTTCCTCGGACAAGGTCGCCGAACTGATCGGCGACGACCGCATCCAGGGCGTAGCCCTGACGGGTTCCGAGGGCGCCGGCGCCAAGGTCTCGGCCCGCGCCTCGGAAATGCTGAAGAAGTCCACGCTGGAACTGGGCGGCAGCGATGTCTTCGTGGTGCTGGACGACGCCGACATCGAAAAGGCGGTCGCGGCAGGCGTCGAGGGCCGCCTGTCCAACGCCGGACAGGTCTGCACCGGCTCCAAGCGGTTCATCGTCCAGAAGTCGGTCTCCGAGCCCTTCATCACCGGCTTCGTCGAGGGCATGAAGACCGCCGTCATGGGCGACCCGCTGGACGAGGCCACCGACCTAGGTCCGCTGTCGTCCGAGGATGCGCTGAAGACCCTGACCAAACAGGTGGACGAGGCGATCCAGCACGGCGCCAAGGCGGTGACCGGCGGCAAACCCGCCGACCGCACCGGCTTCTTCTATGAGCCGACCGTCCTGACCGACGTCGCGCGCGACAACCCGGCCTTCTATCAGGAGTTCTTCGGCCCGGTGGCCCAGGTCTTCGTGGTCGAGGACGACGACGCGGTCGTGGCCCTGGCCAACGATTCCCACTTCGGCCTGGGCGGTTCGATCTTCTCGGGCGACACCGACCGCGCCCGCAAACTGGCCTCGCGCATCGAGACCGGAATGGTCTTCATCAACACCACCACGACCTCTATGCCCGAGCTGCCGTTCGGCGGCGTCAAACGCTCGGGCTTCGGCCGCGAGTTGGGCGATGTGGGCATCAAGGAGTTCGTGAACCGCAAGCTGGTGGTCGTCAGCGCCGACTGACCACCGCCCTTTCGTCAAACGGAAAAGGGCCGGCGGATCGCTCCGCCGGCCCTCTTTCTTGTCTGGACGAACCGCGACCTATTCGGCGGCGATCGGCGCTTCGGTTTCCGGACCGCGCGCCAGGTTGCGCAGCACATAGGGCATGACGCCGCCGGCCAGCAGATAGTCCAGCTCGGTCTGGTTATCGATGCGGCAGCGGACCGGGAAGCGGGCCATCTTGCCGTCCGACGGGCGGAACAGCTCGACCCACAGGTCCTGACGCGGCTTCAGCTTGCCGATGTTGGCGTCCGACAGGCCGCGGATCGTGACGATCTCTTCGCCCGTCAGGCCCAGTTTCAACCAGCCGTCCTGCTTGAACTGCAGCGGCACGACGCCCATCCCGACCAGGTTCGAACGGTGGATGCGCTCGAAGCTTTCGGCGATGACGGCGCGAACGCCCAGCAGACGCGTGCCCTTCGCCGCCCAGTCGCGCGACGAGCCGGTGCCGTATTCCTTGCCGGCGAAGACGACCAGCGGGCGACCTTCCGACTGATACCGCATGGCCGCGTCATAGATCGACATGGTGTCGCCCGACGGGAAGTGCTTGGTCACGCCGCCTTCGATCTCGGGCGTGATGCGGTTCTTGATGCGGATGTTGGCGAAGGTGCCGCGCATCATGACTTCGTGGTTGCCGCGACGGGCGCCGTAGCTGTTGAACTCGGCCGCCTCGACGCCGTGGTTGGTCAGATAGACGCCGGCGGGCGAGGTCTTCTTGATCGAACCGGCCGGGCTGATGTGGTCGGTGGTGATCGAGTCGCCGAAGATGGCCAGAACGCGCGCTTCGACCACGTCCTGAACCGGGGTCAGGTCCATCGACAGGCCGTCGAAATAGGGCGGGTTGGCGACGTAGGTCGAGCTGTCGTCCCACTCATAGGTCTGACCGCCGGTGACCTTGATGGCCTGCCAGTGCTTGTCGCCCTTGAACACGTCCTTGTAGCGCTTGGCGAACATGGCCGGGGTGACGGACTTGCGCTGGATGTCGGCGATTTCCTGCGTGGTCGGCCAGACGTCCTTCAGGAAGACGTCGTTGCCCTTCTTGTCCTGACCGATCGGATCCTTGGTGATGTCGATCCGCATCGAGCCGGCGATGGCGTAGGCCACGACCAGCGGCGGCGAGGCCAGATAGTTGGCCTGGACGTCGGGGTTCACGCGACCTTCGAAGTTGCGGTTGCCCGACAGGACCGAGGTCGCGACCAAGGCGTTGTCGTTGATCGCCTTGGAGATGGCCGGATCCAGCGGACCCGAGTTGCCGATGCAGGTGGTGCAGCCATAGCCGACCAGGTTGAAGCCCAGGGCGTCCAGGTCCTTTTGCAGGCCGGCGTCGGTCAGATAGTCGGTCACGACCTGCGATCCGGGGGCCAGCGAGGTCTTGACCCAGGGCTTGGCCTTCAGACCCAGCGCATTGGCCTTGCGCGCCACCAGGCCGGCGGCGATCAGCACCGACGGGTTGGAGGTGTTGGTGCAGGAGGTGATGGCCGCGATGACCACGTCGCCGTCGCCGACGGTGAACTTCTCACCCTCGACCTCGGCGCGCGGGGCGTCGGCCGGGCGCGCGAAGACGTCGGTCAGGGCGGTTTCAAAGGCCGGGGCGGCGGTGGTCAGTTCGACGCGGTCCTGCGGACGCTTCGGACCCGCCAGCGACGGCACGACGGTCGAGATGTCCAGTTCCAGCACGTCGGTGAAGACCGGGTCTTCCGAATTCTCGTCGATCCACAGGCCTTGCGCCTTGGCATAGGCTTCGACCAGGGCGACGCGCGCCTTGTCGCGGCCCGTGGCGGTCAGATAGCCGATGGTGGCGGCCGAGACGGGGAAGAAGCCGCAGGTCGCGCCGTATTCCGGGGCCATGTTGGCGATGGTCGCCTGGTCCTCGATGGTCATGTTGGGCAGGGCGTCGCCGAAGAACTCGACGAACTTGCCGACCACGCCCTTCTTGCGCAGCATCTGGGTGACGGTCAGCACCAGGTCGGTCGCCGTCGTGCCTTCGGGCATCGTGCCCGTCAGCTTGAAGCCGATGACCTCGGGGATCAGCATCGGGATCGGCTGGCCCAGCATGGCCGCCTCGGCCTCGATGCCGCCCACGCCCCAACCCAGGACGGCCAGGCCGTTGATCATGGTGGTGTGGCTGTCGGTGCCGACGACGGTGTCGGGATAGGCGACTGTCTTCTTGCCCTCTTCCAGAGTCCAGACGGTCTGGGCGAGGTTCTCCAGGTTCACCTGGTGGCAGATGCCGGTGCCGGGCGGCACGACGCGGAAGTTGTTGAAGGCCGACGAACCCCAGCGCAGGAAGTTGTAGCGTTCGATGTTGCGCTCGTATTCACGCTCGACGTTTTGGCCGAAGGCTTTGGACGTGCCGAAGTTGTCGACCATGACCGAGTGGTCGATGACCAGATCGACCGGCACCAGCGGGTTGATCTTGGCGGCGTCGGCGCCGAGGGCGCTCATGGCGTCGCGCATGGCGGCCAGATCGACCACGGCGGGCACGCCGGTGAAGTCCTGCATCAGCACGCGGGCCGGACGGAAGGCGATCTCGTGCTCGACCGAGCCCTTGTTCTCGACCCAGGCGGCGACAGCCTTCAGGTCGTCTTCGGTGACGGAAACGCCGTCCTCGTTGCGCAGCAGGTTCTCCAGCAGCACCTTCATCGAGCGCGGCAGGCGGGAAATCCCGGTCAGACCGGCTTCCTCGGCGGCGGGAAGGCTGTAATAGGCGTATTTCTTACGCCCGACGGAAAGGTCCTGGCGGGTCTTGAAGCTGTCGATCGACGGCATGGAGAGTTCCTCTGGTCAGCGCCGCCCGACAATCCGGTTGCGCCTTCGCGCGGCAGACGCAGCGGCTCACAGGGCCCCTGCGCGCGCGGCGAAAGCCTGCTGCGGCGACCGTGCCTATAGCCCCGCCGCGCCGCACCGTCCATGTGTCCACACCCCTGACGTGGACATTGAGAAGGGTTCGCAGAAAACACGCCCTGCCTCTCCCTCCCCGGAACGGGGAGGGTGGTCGCGCAGCGACCGGGTGGGGGCGGCCCGGCAGGGGCGCACGGCTTGTGGCGAGAGCGATCAGCGATGTATCACGCCGCCGCCCCCACCCGACCTCGCTGTGCTCGGCCACCCTCCCCGGAGCGGGGAGGGAGATGCCCTCATGATCCACACCCTCGCCCTCTCCGGCCTGACCGTCTCGCGCGGCGAGCGCCGACTGTTCGATGGTCTCGACCTGACCTTGCGCGCCGGCGAGGTGCTGGCCCTGACGGGCGCAAACGGGGCAGGCAAGACCAGTCTGCTGCGCGCGATCGCGGGCCTGTTGCGCCCCGATGCCGGGACGGTCGCCTTCCAGGACGGCGACGGCAATCGGCTGGACGAACGACAGGCGCGTGGACGCGAAACCCACTTTCTCGGTCATCTGGACGGGCTCAAGGGCGGCCGCACCGCGCGCGAAGAGCTGGGGTTTCAGTGCGACTGGTTGGGCCACACCCAGTACGGCGTCGACCAAGCCGTCGAGGCCTTCGGCTTGAAGCCCCTGCTGGACCTGGAGGTCCGGCGTCTTTCGGCCGGTCAGCGCCGTCGCTTGGCCATGGGCCGGCTGGTCGGATCGCCGCGCGCCCTGTGGCTGCTGGACGAACCGATGGCGCCGCTGGACACGCGTTGGCGCGAAGCCTTCGCCGAACAGATGCAGCGTCATCTGGACGCCGACGGCCTGATCGTCGCCGCCGTCCACGACCCCCTGCCGCTGCCGACCCGCGCTCTCGATCTGGGGGCGCTGAAGTGAGCCGTCGCGATGTCGATCAGGAACCCCGTCCGCCTGGCCTGCGCGGCGCGACGCGCGTGCTGCTGGAGCGCGAACTGGATCTGGCCTGGGGCGGGGGCGGCGGCCCCTTGCTGGCCTGCGGCTTTTTCGCCTGCCTGACCGCCATACTGCCGCTGGCGGCCGGCGGCGATCCGCGCACGCTCGGCCCTGTCGCCGGCGGCGTCGCGTGGTTGGCGCTCGCCCTGGCGTCCCTGCTGTCGCTGGAGCGGCTGTTCGAGCGCGACATGGAGGACGGGGCGCTGGATCTGCTGGCCCTCGGCCATCTGGCGCTGGAGCAGGTCGTCTTGATCAAGGCCCTGGCCCAGTGGATCGCCGTCGGTCTGCCGCTCGCCCTGACCGCCCCGGTCGCCGCCTTGGCGCTTGGCCTGCCCGCCTCGCTGACGCCGCTGGTCGCTTTGACCGCCCTGATCGGCGGCGCGGGCTTTGCCTTCACCGGCGCGCTGGGCGCCGCCCTTGCGCTGGGCGCCAAGCGTGGCGGGCTGCTGATCGCCGTCGTCGTCCTGCCGCTGTTCATCCCGCCCGTGGTCTTCGGCGCGGGCGCCCTGGAGCGCGCCGGATCGGGCCAGCCGGTCGGCCCGGCGCTGGCTCTGCTCTGCGCCTACGTCCTGTTCGCCGCTGTCGTCGCGCCCTTCGCCGGGGCCGCCGCCGTTCGCAACGCGCAAGGGTGAGCTTGCCCGCCGTCCCTTCGCCGCGTAAGCGCTGAACTGATGTTCGGCCTGTCCAATCCGCAGCGCTTCATGGCCTTCACCGGCCCGTTGACGCCCGTTCTGTGGGGGCTCGCCGCCGTGCTGCTGGGCGTCGGCGCCTGGCTCAGCTTCACCGTTCCGGCCGATTATCAGCAGGGCGACACGGTGCGGATCATGTTCGTCCACGTGCCTGCCGCCACCCTGGGCCTGGGCGCCTATGCGGCGCTGGGCGTATCCAGCTTTTTTGCGCTGGTCTTCCGCCACGCCCTGGCCGACGCCGCCGCCCGCGCCGCCGCCCTGCCGGGCGCCGCCTTCACGGCCCTGGCCCTATTCACCGGCTCGCTATGGGGCCAGCCGATGTGGGGGACCTGGTGGGTGTGGGACGCGCGCCTGACCAGCGTGCTGGTGCTGTTTCTCTTCTACCTCGGCTATATGGCGCTGAGGGCCTCGATCGACGACGAGCAGAAGGCCGGGCGCGCCGCCGCCGTCCTGGGTCTGGTCGGCCTGATCAATCTGCCGATCGTGAAATTCTCGGTCGATTGGTGGAACACCCTGCATCAGCCCGCCAGCTTCCTGACGCCTGGCTCCTCGGGCCTCGACCCCGTCTATCTGCCGCCCTTTCTGACCATGCTGGCGGCCTACGGCGTGCTGTTCGCGGCCCTGTGGCTGACCGCCATCCGCACCGAGATCCGCCGCCGCCGCGTCACGACCCTGCGCGCCCGTCTGGCTCAGGAGGCCTGAAGCCATGCTCGACCTCGACATGACCCCCTACGCCGCATTCGTCTGGCCCGCCTGGGGCGTCAGCGCCCTGGTGCTGATCGTCCTGACCATCCGCGCCGTCGTCGCCTCCCGCAAATGGAAGCGCGAACTGGCCCGGCTGGAAGCAGACCAAGTTCTCCCGTCTGAAGCGGCAGACTCAGCCCGTCCTCAAGTAGCGCGAAGCGCGATAGGACAACAAAAATGAACCGTTGGCTGGCCCTGATCCCGCTGGCGGTCATCGTGGCGCTCGCGGCCCTGTTCGTCGGCTGGTCGCTGAAGCGCGATCCGGCGTTCAAGCCCGACGCCCTGGTCGGACAGCCGATCCCCGAGACGGTCCTGCCCCTGCTGTCGGGCGATCAGGCGGGACCGGGCAATCTGGACCTGAAGACCGCCGGCGTCGGTCGGCCCATGCTGGTCAATGTGTTCGCCTCCTGGTGCGCGCCATGCCGGATCGAACACCCCAAGCTGCTGGCGCTGAAGGCGCGCGGCGTCGCCGTGGTCGGCATCGCCTACAAGGACGAGCCGGTCGCCACCCGCGCCTTCCTCGACGAACTGGGCGATCCCTATTCGATGGTGCTGGTGGACCGCGAAGGTCGTGCGGGCCTCGACCTCGGCATCTCCGGCGTGCCCGAGACCTTAGCCGTCGACGCCATGGGCCGCATCACCGCCAAACAGTCCGGCCCCCTGCTGGACGACGCCGACATCGACCGCCTGGTCGCCTCCATGCAGGCCCCGCCTCGTCCCGCGCCGACCAAGCGGTGAGGCTGCGTTAACCCTTTTTCGAGGGTTTCCATTAACCATGTCGGCATGAGCGCGATTCGTCCCGGCCTGCCGCTGAACACGCCCGCCCAGGGCCTTGATCTGCCGAGCGCCCGCAGCGCCCAGGCGGCCTTCTTCCGCGCCGCCCTGAATCAGAATGCGGTGGATCAGACTGCGGCGCCCAAGCCGCCGGTCCCGGCCGCGGCCGTCATGTCCACGATTCGCACCGCCAACCCGGCCCGGCCGGTCGAGGCGCCCCCCGCCCCGGCCCAGCGCGAGGAGCCGCGGATCATGCGTCCCGGCTCCTACCTCGACATCCGGGTCTGATCAGTTCCAGCCGCGGCTGGCGATATACTGCTGCAGCGCCTCGATCCGGGTCGCGTCCGACGGGTGGGTCGAGGCGAACTGCGGCGTCTGGGTCTGACGCTGAGCCGCCATCAGTCGCCATAGCGCCACCGCCTGCGACGGCTTGAACCCGGCCCCGGCCATATAGTCCACGCCCAGACGGTCGGCCTCCAGCTCGTCGCGCCGCGAATAGGGCAGCAGCAGGCCGTATTGGGCGGCCAGACCGCCATAGGCATTGACCGCATCCCCGTAGCGACCCGCAGCCCCCCCGACGGCCGCCAGACCGACGCTGGTCACCGTCTGGTTCGAGGCGCGCTCGGCCGCATGGTTGGCGACGACGTGCCCGATTTCGTGACCGATCACGCTGGCCAGCTGGTCGTCGTTCTGAACCAGGGCCAACAGGCTGGTCGTCACGCCGATCTGGCCGGACGGTAGAACGAAGGCGTTGGGGCTGGCCTCCGTGAACACCGCATAGTCCCAGGTCCGACCGCCCAGACCCGCCGCCTGGACCAGACGGTCGCCGACGCGCCGGATCCGGTCGACCTGGGCGCCGGTCGTCATCACGCCTGGTTTGGCGATCGCTTCTCGCCAGGCCGCGGTCGATTGCTGCGATAGGGCGGCGTTGTCCACCAACAGCAACTGATTGCGGCCCAGCGCTTCGTTATAGGCGCAGGCGGACAGGGCCGAGGCTGCGACGGCGGCGGCCAGGACAAGGGCGGAACGGCGGGGCAGGGTCACGGAGCGGCCTCTTCGAGCAGGACGAAACAGCAAGGCAAATGGTCGCGCTGGGCCTGGGGTTCCACCGTCAATCGATCGGCGTCGCGCCCAGCAGGGTCCGGCACGCCTCCGCCTCGGCCGCCAGGGCCTTGCGCTTGGCCTCTCCGAACTTCTCCAGCGTGCGGTAGGGCATGGCCAGCCGCACATTGTCCCGCAGCCGGTCGCGATTGCGCTCTAGAAAGCCCCAGTACAGCCGGTTGAACGGGCAGGCGGCATCGCCGCTCTTGCTCTTCACGTCATAGCGACACGACCCGCAGTAGTCGCTCATCCGGTCGATATAGGCCCCCGAGGCCGCATAGGGCTTGGACCCGACGATGCCGCCATCGGCGAACAGGGCCATGCCGCGCGTATTCGGCATCTCGACCCATTCATAGGCGTCGGCATAGACGCACATATACCAGTCATCGACCTGATCGGGATGCACGCCCAGCAGCAAGGCCAGATTGCCGGTCACCATAAGCCGCTGGATATGGTGAGCGTAGGCGTTGTCGCGCGTGGTCTTCACCACGTCGGCGACACAGGCCATGTCGGTCTCGCCGGACCAGTAGAACCACGGCAGCTTGCGGTCCGCATCCAGGAAGTTGCGCGCCCGATACTCCGGCGCCTTCAGCCAGTAGATGCCGCGCACGAACTCGCGCCATCCCAGGATTTGCCGGATGAAGCCTTCGACCGCATTCAGCGGCGCTTTGCCCGCCCGATAGACCGCCTCGGCGCGCTTGCAAACATCCAGCGGGTCAAGCAGTCCCAGGTTGATCGAGGTCGAGATCAGCCCGTGCCACATCCACGGCTCATTCTCCGCCATCGCGTCCTGCCAGTCCCCGAATGAGGGCAGGACATCCTTCAGGAAGTGCTTCAGCGAGGCTTCCGCATCCTCCGCCGTCGTGGCCCAGCCGAATCCGTCCAGCGATCCGAAATGGTCGCCGAACAGTCGCTCGACATCCGCCATCGCCTCGCGCGCCACGGCGTTGGGCCGGATGCGCAGGCGATTGGGCGGCGTCACGCCCTTGGCCAGCTTCTTGCGGTTCTCGGCGTCATAGTTCCAGCGCCCGCCCTCCGGCTGATCGCCGTCCATCAGTATGCCCGTCGCGCGGCGCATCTCGCGATAGAAGAACTCCATGCGCAGCTGCGACTTGCCCGAGGCCCAGCGGCGAAAACGTTCGTGGCCGCTGATGAAGCGGCGATCCTCGCGAATCTCGACCGGCAGCCCCGCCCCTTCCGCAAAGGCGGCCAGATGCTCGGCCAACCGCCACTCGCCGCATTCGGTCATCACCACCGTTTCATAGGCGCCGTCGTCCAGCGCCCGGGCCAGTTCGCCGGTGATCGAGCCGCTGTTGTCCGCGTCGTCGATCCGCACATAGCGCACATTGACGCCCCACCCCTTCAGCCGCTCGGCGTGATTGCGCATGGCGGCGAAGACCAGGGCCAGCTTCTGCTTGTGATGCCGGACATAGGTCGCCTCGTCGCGAACCTCGGCCATCAGAACCGTGTCGACGTCTGGGTTCAGCCCCTCCAGCGCCGACAGGTCGTCCGACAGCTGATCGCCCAGCACCAGCCTAAGCACGGACATGCGTTATTTCCATCACCGGGCCCATTTGCGAGCGAGAGACTGAAGTCGAGGACGCAGGCGCAGAAACACCCGGTACGCCCTCTCCAACGCCGCAAGGACCCAGGGGATGCGTGCGGCCAGGCCTAGCGGGCGCAACAGCGGTATGGCCCGCCACATCGCCGCGAACGCCGCCGCGCCCGACAGCAGCCTGCCGTTCTCCGTTGCGTGGAATCGCGCCAGCAGCGTCTCGCGATCCAGCGGGCAGCTTGTCTGACCATCCGACACATCGACGAAGCGGATCGCGCCGCGTCGATCCAGCCGACGCATCAGGGCGATCTCGCGTCGGCACAGGGGACAGCCGCCATCATACCAGACGAGCAAGGGTGTCATGACGGTCGAAGGCTCTCGGCGACGGCGAACGGGCTCGCCATCCTATACGGGCGTCCTCTACAGTCTGGATCGCAACCCGCCTCGACAGGTGTCCGATGACGATTGAACCCACCGGCCGACATCGCTTGCCGCCGCTCGCCCGCATCCTGGGTTTCGCCGGCCTGCTGCCCCAGGCGGCGGCGGTCGCCGTCCTTGTTGCAGGCGACGCGGACCAGCAGACCGCCGCCCTCGGCCTGGCCTACGCCTACGCCGCCCTGATCTTCAGCTTCCTTGGCGGCGTCTGGTGGGGACTGGCGGCTGCGACGGGCCTGAAGGCGCCCAAATGGGTCTGGATCGCCTCTGTGGCGCCCTCGCTTCTCGCGCTGGCGACCAGCGTCGTCTGGGCGGCGGGCTCCGATCCGGCCGTGTCGCTGGTCGTGCTGGGCGTCTTCATCGCCGCCAGCGTCCTGGTCGATCTGAAGCTGAAGGCGGCCGGTCTGACGCCAGAGGGCTGGCTCGCGCTGCGCGCGCCGCTGTCGATCGGTCTGGGCGTGCTGACGCTCATCGCCGGGCTGATCTGAAAATATCTCAGGCAGCGGATAAAAAATCGGGGCCTGCCGCAACCGACAGACCCCTGATTTTTTCGTCTCGACTTGGAGCGGGCGAAGAGATTCGAACTCTCGACCCCAACCTTGGCAAGGTTGTGCTCTACCACTGAGCTACGCCCGCACTCCGTAGGAGCTAGGTGCGCTCCCCGTCGAGGAGGGGGCGTATAGCGGAGGGTTGATCGGTCCTGCAAGAGGTTTTTTCGGGCTATAGCGGTTCGCGCTGCTTGAGCCCGATATTTGCCTTTACGGTCGCCGCTGAAACGCTTTGCTGCTCGCCGCCTAAGCGCTTTTGCGCTCAAGCAGCGAGCGACCGCGTCGCGAGCGTAGCGCCCTTCCGCGCGTCAGCGCGGCGCCAGACGAATGGCGCCGTCCAGACGGATGCATTCACCGTTGATGTAGACGTTTCGCGCCAGCTCCAGCACCAGCGACGCATAGTCGGCCGGCGTGCCCAGGCGACTGGGGAAGGGGATGGCGGCGGCCAGGGCGTCCTGAATCTTCTGATCCATGCCGGCCATCATCGGCGTCCACATGATGCCGGGCAGGATGGTGTTGCAGCGCACCCCTTCCTGGGCCAGATCGCGCGCGATAGGCAGGGTCATGGCATAGACCCCGCCCTTGGACGCCGAATAGGCCGCCTGGCCGATCTGGCCGTCCTGAGCCGCGACGGAGGCGGTGTTGACGATCAGGCCGCGCTCGCCGTCCGCCATCGGCTCCAGCGTCACCATGCCCGCCGCCGACTGCGACAGGACGCGGAAGGTGCCGAACAGATTGACCCGCACGGTCCGTTCGAACTGGGCCATGTCGTGGGCCTTGATCTCGCCGGTGTCCTTCTTGCGCGAGACGGTCTTCTGGCCCGTGGCGATGCCAGCGCAGTTGACGGTCAGGCGCTCCTGGCCATGGGCGGCGCGGGCCTTTTCGAAGGCGGCGGCGACCGAGGCGTCGTCAGTCACGTCCACCTGGCAGAAGACGCCGCCGATCTCGGCGGCGATAGCCTCGCCCTTTTCTGCGTTTAGGTCGAACAGGGCGACCTTGGCCCCCGTCGCCGCGATGGCGCGCGCGGTGCCTTCGCCCAGGCCCGAGGCGCCGCCGGTGACCACTGCGGCGATGGTGTTGTCGAGTTTCATCCTGATCGTTCCTATATTGTCGTGAACCTGAGTTTCGTTTGAGGATTTAGCGGCCATGACCGCCAAAGCCAAACCCGCCGATCCGTCGGATGTCCTGGACCCGAAAAAGGCGCTCGTGCCGTCGGTCGTGAAGATCAACGAGGCCCGCGTGACCAAGGGCTTCTGGCCCAAGATCCAGCGCACGGCCGCCCATATCCCCTTTGCGGACCAGGCCCTGGCCGCCTGGTACGCCGCGCGCGATCCGCAGACGCCGATGGCGGCCAAGGGCATGATCTTCGCGGGCCTGGCCTATTTCGTCATGCCGGTGGACGCCATTCCCGACATCTTCGCGGGCATCGGTTACACCGACGATGCGGCCGTCATCACCGCCCTGCTGGCCTTGGTCGGCGCCAACATCAAACGCCGCCACCGCGACCAGGCCGAGGACGCGGTGCAGCGGCTGAAGGCGAAATAGCTCAGCTTACCGATTATTCAGTTGTCTGGTGACCAGGCGAGACTCAATTTTGGCCCTGTCCTTGTTGAAGCGCCTGGCGCCGTTCGTCGCCCTCACCACATTCGGCCTGCCGCTTGCCGCCCTGTCCCAAACAAGCGCGCCGACAGCCGAAGACTTTAGGAGCGACGCCCGGTCCATCGACGGGCTGATCGCGGCGAACTACGCCTATCTGGACCGCTTCCCGTCTGGCCAGGCGCCCATGACCGAGCGTCTGCGCGCCGAAGCCGATGCGGTTCACGACAGCGCCACCTTGCTGCGCTACGCCGAGCGGCGGCTGGCGCTGCTGGCGGACGCCCATGTCATCACTGGCAGTTCGTTCTCCGACAGCTGGGCCATCGTCCCCAGCTACGCCGACCTTTGGATCGAACCCGAGGGCGGCCTCTATCGCATCACAGCCGTACGCGACCGATCCCCGGCCCAGGGCGCCGGAGTGACGGTGGGCGACCGGCTGATCCGGATCGACGGCGTCCCGACGGACGAGGCCGTCGCCGCCTATTGGCGCGATCTGGGCCTAGAGTCGGGCGGCGACGCCAGCTACGCCGTGCGCGTGCTGGCGGCCGGACGCCGCGACCGCCCGCGTCGCCTGACGCTCCAGCGCGGCGACGGTCTGCAGCGGGAGTTGGAGCTGTCGAACCTTTATGCGGCCCCGCGCCCCGGCGCCGGGCCGATCACGACCACGCGCGGAAGGGACGGCCTGACGATCACCTTCAACGATTCCCTAGGCGACGACCGCACCATCGCGGCCTTCGACGCCGCCATGACCCAAGCCCGCCGCAACGAGACGATCATCCTGGATCTGACCGACACCCCCAGCGGCGGCAACACGGTCGTCGCACGCGCGGTCATGGGCTGGTTCGTGAGCGAAGCCCGTGCCTATCAGGTGCACCGCCTGATGGCGGAAGAGCGCGAAACCGGCGTGCCGCGCCAGTGGATCGAAGAAGTGCTGCCCCGCCCCGGCCGCCATCACTCAGGCGCGGTTCGGGTCAAGGTCGGCCGCTGGACCGGCAGCATGGGCGAGGGCCTGGCCCTGGGCCTTGACGCCCAGGGCGCGCGGGTCACGGGCTGCCCGATGGCTGGCCTCTTGGGGGCTATTTACGACTTCCACCTGGAGCGTTCCGGCCTGACGATCAAGCTGCCGGCGGAGCGCCTGTCGTCGGTGTCGGGCGTTCCGCGCGAGGACTTCCGCTGCCCGTCGGCCTGATCCTTCAGCTCTCGACTGTCACCACGATCTTGCCCAGCGCCTGACGGTCGCCCAGCGCCTTGATCGCTTCGCCGGCCTTTTCCAGCGGGAAGGTTTTCGAGACCCGCGGCCTGATCTTGCCGTCGGCGTACATCTGCATCAGTTCGGCCATGTTGGCGGCGTGGGCCTTGGGATCGCGCATCACCGCCGCACCCCAGAAGACGCCGATCACCGACACCGACTTCAGCAGCGTCAGGTTCAGCGGCAGGGAAGGAATGCCCGCCGGAAAGCCGACCACCAGATAGCGCCCGTTCCAGTCCATGGCCCTCAGCGCCGGATCGGCGTAGTCGCCGCCGACCGCGTCATAGACCACGTCCGCCCCGTCGCGGCCGGTCGCCAGCTTGAACTCGCCGGACAGCTCTTTTTGCGCCGCCTTGTCCATCGGTCCCGACGGATAGATCAGGCCGTTGTCGGCGCCCAGTTCAAGCGCGAACTCGACCTTGTCGTTGGTCGAGGCGGCGGCGACCACCTTGGCCCCCATAGCCTTGCCCAGTTCGACGGCGGCGGCGCCCACGCCCCCGGCCGCGCCCAGCACCAAGAGGGTTTCGCCCGCCTTCAGCTGCGCCCGGTCCTTCAGCGCATAGTAGCTGGTGCCATGGGTCATGATCAGGGCCGCCGCCTCTTCGAAGCTCATGACGTCGGGGATGGGGATGACCGTCTCGGCCCGCACCGCCAGCCGCTCGACCAGTCCGCCCCAGCCCGGCACGGCGATGACCCGGTCGCCCTTGCGTACGCCCTTGACGCCCTCGCCCACCGCCTCGACCACGCCCGCGACCTCGGCGCCCGGCGAGAAGGGCCGCTCGGGCCGGAACTGGTATTTGTCCTCGATGATCAGGGTGTCGGGATAGTTGATCCCCACCGCCTTGACCTCGATGATCACCTCGCCCGCCTTGGGCGTCGGGTCGAGCACGTCCTCCACGACCAGGGTTTCGGGGCCGCCAGGCGTCTTGGACAGAACAGCGCGCATCAAAGTTTCCTTTCTGGGCCTATCGCGCTTTGCGCTGCTTGAGGCCGTTTTCCCTTGGACCGACATGGCGCGGCCTTCATCGCGACGCTAAAGAGCGCCACGCCCGTTTGAAAGAGGCGATAAGGACAAGGCTCAGGAAGACGACATGACCGCCCTCATCCTCCACGGCGGCGCCGGCGCCCGGCGCGAACGCAACTACGACGCCGAGGTCGTGCACATGCGCGAAGTGGTGGAAGCCATGAAGGTCCGGCTGGACGCGGGCGACAGCGCCCTGGATGTCGCCACCGCCGCCGTCGTCATGCTGGAGGATTCGGGCCTCTATGTCGCCGGCAAGGGCGCGTCCCCCAATCTCGCCGGCGCCTATGAGCTGGACGCCAGCATCATGGACGGATCGACGAAACGCGCCGGCGCCGTCGCCGCCCTGCAAGGGTTCCGCAATCCCGTCGTCGCCGCCCGCGCGGTGATGGATCGCACCCCCCACGTCATGCTGGTGGGCGACGGCGCGGCCCTGTTCGCCCACGACCAGGGGCTGGAGCCCATCGCCGACGAAGCCGCCTGGTTCACCGGCGCCGGCAAGGGCGAGGACAACCATCCGCCCGGCATCCTCAGCCACGGCACTGTCGGCGCCTGCGTGCTGGACAGCCAGGGCCGTCTCGCCGCCGCCACCTCGACCGCCGGGGTGTTCGGCAAGATGCCGGGCCGCGTCGGCGACACGCCGATCCCCGCCGCCGGAACCTGGGCCGACGCCCACGCCGCGACCTCCTGCACCGGCCAGGGCGAATATTTCATCCGCGTCGCCGCCTCCGCCCAGGTCGCCTGGCGCGTCGCCGCCGGTCAGTCGCTGGCCGAGGCGACCCAGGCCGTCATCGACGAGATCGGTCAGATGGGCGGCGACGGCGGAATGATCGCCCTGGACGCCGCCGGAAACATCGCCGCCCCGTTCAACAGCCAGGGCATGAAGCACGCCTGGCTGACGCCCGCCGGCGAGATCGGCGTCCAGGTCTTCCGCGACTAGGTCTTGGCGGACATCACGTCGGAAATGGTGGTCAGCAGCCGTTTCAGATCGATGGGCTTGCTGACCACGGCATCCATGCCCGCGGCCAGATAGCTCTCGACCTGCTCCACCATCGCATTGGCCGTCAGGGCGATGATCGGCGTACGCACCAGCCCCTGGTCGGCCTCACGCTGCCGGATCGTCCGGGTCGCCGTCGGTCCGTCCATGTTCGGCATCTGCACATCCATCAGGATCAGGTCCCAGTCGCGCGTTTGCGTCGCTTCGACCGCCTGAAGCCCATCATCGACGATCTCGACCTCGATCCCGACCTGGCCCAGAAGGCCCCGGATCACCTGCTGATTGACCGGGTGGTCCTCCGCGACCAGCACCCGCAGCGCCCGCTCCGGCTCGGCGTCCGGCGCATCCTCACCGACCTGCACGGGCTGCGCTGGCGTCAGCGGCAGCGTGACGACGAAGGTCGCCCCTTCGCCCGCCTCGCTCTCCACCTCGATCCGACCGCCCATCAGCTCCACCAGGGTCGCCACGATCGACAGGCCCAGCCCGGCCCCGTCGCGCCGGTCGACGGCCGCCGCCTCGATCTGGGCGAAGCGCGTAAAGAGCTGCCCGATCTGGTCCGCCGGTATGCCCCGCCCGGTGTCCGACACGCAAAACACCGCCCCGGCGCCCGTCAGCGCGACATCCAGCGCCACCTGCCCCTCTGTCGTGAACTTGATGGCGTTGGACAAGAGGTTGAACAGGATCTGGCGCAGTCGAACCGGATCGGCGCTGACCCAGCCTAGGCCCGGCGACACGACGTGGAAGGCCAGGTCCTTGCTTTCGGCCAAGGGCCGCAGCGTCTCTGTGACTTCGTGGACCAGGGCGTCCGCATCGATGGGCTGCGGCACGATCTCCAACCGCCCCTCCTCGATCCGCGACAGGTCCAGGATCTGGTTGATCAGGTCCAGCAGGGTGTGGGCCGACCGATCCAGAGTCTCCAGCCGCGTCTTCTGCCGGTCCTCCAGCGCGTCGCCCGCCATGATCTGCGCCATGCCGATGACGCCGTTCAGAGGGGTGCGGATTTCATGGCTCATATTGGCCAGGAAGCGGGACTTGGCGGCATTGGCTTCGTCGGCCTCCTGACGAGCGCATCGCGCGGCGTCGCGATCCCGCACGGCCGCCTCATGCGCAGCCTGCACGTCCATCAGCAACGCCTTGTTGCGCTGGTCCGCCGAGAACAGGTCGCACCACAGGGCGTGGGTCGCGCGCGAGATGATGAACAGGATTGTCGCCAGCATGACGAAGGCCGCCGCCACCGCCAGACCGTGCGGCCCGATCAGCGAGGGATAGATCACGACCAGCACGGTCGCGCAGATCGGCGCCGCCGCCAGCGCCAACAGCCGAGGAGCCGCGCTGAACTGAACGAAGGCCACGCCGATCGACCAGACCTGGATCAACACCACCACCAGCATCACATCGGCGCGGGGGTTCATCAGCCAGGCGATCAGCGGCCCGGATACCCCCAGGGCGAACCGGATCGCCACGATGGCCATCAGCAACGGGGGCCAGCCCGCGACGGGCGCCTCAGCCTTCTGGTATCGCCTGACGCGCCCCTGCGCCCAGGCGTCGAACGCCATGCCGACCAGGGCGAACCCCAGCCCCACCCACGGCTGCCCGAGGGCCGCCAGGATCAGCCCGGCGGCCGCCCAGCTGCCGTAGAGGACGGCGGGCGGAGTAACCATATTTTGCAGGACGAAGGCCCAGACCGCGATCTTTTCGTCGGAGACAGAAGTCGCTTTCGCTCGTCTCGGCACGCGTCCTCGGCTTGGGTCGTCGCTGGGATGCGACCTATTGGCGAATAGAGCGCCGTCGGGGTTTTGTCCATCAACGACCCGCGCCTTATCCGGTTCATTACAGCTCGGTAAGGTGCAAGACGCCCAATCGCTGATACGGTCTCGGCGCCCGGCGTTCCGGGCTTCGGAGCCTTTCATGAAATCCCGCCTGATCGCCACAGCCGCCGCCTCGGCCCTCCTTCTCGGCCTCGCCGCCCCCGCCTTCGCAGAGGGCGCCGCGCCCGCCGCGGCCGCCGCTCAATCGACGGGGCAGGCGCCGCAGGGCGTGACCGTGCCCCCGCTGGGCTTCACCAAGCGCGTTCTGGCGAACGGGCTGGAGGTCTATTCGGCGCGTGACGCCGACACCTCGAACGTCACGGTCCAGGTCTGGTACAAGGTCGGCTCCAAGGACGATCCGGCCGGCCGTTCGGGCTTCGCCCACCTGTTCGAACACCTGATGTTCAAGTCGACCACCAACCTGCCGCCCGAGACCTTCGACCGGCTGACCGAGGACGTGGGCGGCTCCAACAACGCCTTCACCGCCGACGACACCACCGCCTATTTCGAGACCGTGCCCGCCAACCATCTGGAGCGGATGCTGTTCGCCGAGGCCGACCGCATGGGTTCGCTGGTTGTGGACGAGCCGACCTTCGTCGCCGAGCGCGACGTGGTGAAGGAGGAATATCGCCAGCGAATCCTCGCCAACCCCTACGGCCGCCTGTTTGGCCTGTTCGTGCCCGAGACCATCTATCAGGACAGCCCCTATCGCCGTCCGGGCATCGGCTCGATCGAGGAGCTGGAGGCCTCGTCGCTGGAGGACGTGCGCCGCTTCCACGCCACCTATTATCGCCCCGACGCGGCCTATCTGATCGTGGCCGGCAACTTCGATCAGGCCCAACTGGACCGCTGGGTCGATCAGTATTTCGGCCCGCTGAAGAACCCGACCACGCCGATCCCGACCAACAATGTCGTCGAGCCCGAGCCGACGGGCCCGCGCAACGTCACCTACTATGCGCCGAACGTGCCGCTGCCGGCCGCCGTCGTCGCCTGGCCGACGGTGAAATACGCCGACGCCGACCGCGCCGCCCTGACCGTTCTGGACGGCATCCTGTCCACCGGCGAATCCAGCCGCCTGTATCGCTCGCTGGTCTATGACAAGCAGATCGCGGCCCAGATCGGCTCGACCCCCGACTTCTCGCAGCAGGCCGGCAATCTGTCCGCCCTGGCGATCATGGCCCAAGGTCACACGGCCGAGGAAGGCATCGCCGCCCTGAACGAAGAGATCGGCAAGCTGCGCGACACGCCCGTCAGCGCCGAGGAACTGGCCGAGGCCAAGAACGAACTGGTCGCCGACGCCCTGCGCAGCCGCGAGACGGTGGATGACCGCGCGACCGCCCTGGGTTTCTCGCTGATCAACACCGGCTCAGCCGCCGCCGCCGACGAAGAGGTCGCTCAGATCCAGGCCGTCACCGTCGCCGACATCCAGCGCGTCGCCCGCAAATATCTGACGCCGCAGCGCCAGTCGACGATCACCTTCCTGGCCGCCGACGACCAGAACCCCGCCTCGGTCCAGAAGATGAACGTGGACGCCCCCGTGAAGGTCGCCGACCTGGCCCCCGCCGGTCCGCCCGCCGTCCTGCTGCCCGAGGCGGAGCGCAAGCCCCTGCCCCAGCCGGGCGCCGAGGTCGCGCCCGTGACGCCGACCGTCGCCGACTTCCGGCTCGATAACGGCCTGCGCGTCCTGGTCGCCCCGACCGACGGCGTGCCGCTGGTTTCCGCCCGCCTCAGCTTCGACGCCGGTTCGTCCGATGACCCGACGGACAAGGCCGGCGTCGCCGCCATGACCGCCGCGCTTCTGACCCAGGGCACAAAGACCAGGACCGCGCCCGAAATCGCCACCCAGATCGAACAGCTGGGCGCCAGCGTCGGCGCATCGGCCGGGGTCGACTTCTCGAACGTCTACGCCAACGCCCCCTCGAACGCCTTCCCGGCAACCGTCGCCCTGATGGCGGATCTGGTGAAGAACCCCACCTTCGCCGGCGAAGAGCTTGAACGTCAGCAGGCCCAGACCCTGGACGGCCTGCGCGTCGCCCTCAGCCAGCCGGCGTCCATCGCCGGCATGACGGTCGGCCGCGTCATCTACGGCGACGCCCCCTATGGCGCGACGATCACCCAGCAGACGGTCCCGGCCATCACGGCGGCCGACGTCGCCGCCTTCCACGCCGCCCGCTACCGGCCGTCGGACGCGACCCTGGTCTTCTCGGGCGACATCACGCCGGCCGCCGCCCGCGCCCTGGCGCAACAGGCGTTCGGCGACTGGCGTCCGGCCGGCGCGGCCCCGGCCGCTGCGACCAATCCGGCCGGCCAGCCCCTGGCGCCGCGCATTGTCGTGGTGAACCAACCCGGCGCCGGTCAGGCCGCGGTCGTCGCCGCCGTTCGCGGCGTGTCGCGCACCGATGCGGACTTCTTCCCGCTGACGGTCGGCAACACCCTGCTGGGCGGCGGCTTCTCGTCGCGCCTGAACCAGGAAATCCGCATCAAGCGCGGCCTGTCCTACGGCGCCTCGTCGTCGCTGGGCGCACGGGCGGATTCGGGCCTGTTCACCGCCTCGACCCAGACCAAGAACGAAACCGCCGACGAGGTCGCCGATCTGATCCTGGCCGAGATCGCCAAGCTGGGAACCGAGACCCCGACCCAGGCCGATCTGGCCCCGCGCCGCGCCACCCTGATCGGCGGCTTCGGCCGCTCGCTGGAGACGGTCGACGGCCTGGGCGCCTTGGTCGCCAACCTGGCGCTCTATGATCTGCCGATGAGCGACCTCGCCGACTACGCCGGCCGGGTCCGCGCCGTCACGCCGGAACAGGTCGAGGCCGCCTTCGCCGAACACCTGCCGGTCAACCGCGCCAGCCTGGTCATCGTCGGCGACGGCTCCAAGTTCCTGGACGATCTGCGCGCCAAACACCCGAACCTCGAAGTCATCGAGGCGGGCGCCCTGAACCTGAACACCGGCTCGCTGAAGTAAGGCCGGATCGGCAAGCCCCCTCCTTCCCCTGGCGGCGAAGGAGGGGGTCGGCCGCCAGCCGTCCTATTTTCAGGACCGAAGTCGTCTCTTTTCAGGGACTTTCGGGCCATCGTCGACAATCATCCATACGGGCGTCGAACGGGGATATGATCCATCCCCGATCTTTGACATCGCGATCCCCACGCCGAGTCCTTGATTCTCAAGGTCGGGCCCGACCGGCCTCGAGAATTGCACGCGTGCAATTCGAGCGGAGATTTATCCCTTCGATTTCCGTCTCCTGGCGCCGAATTGCACGCCGTTGCACCCTTTTCGTCGGGTGCAATTTCCGTCCGCTAGACCGACAGACACACCACTTGGGCCACGCGCAGGTCGCGTCTCAGCCGGTTGGCTACCTGGCCGTAATCCTCGGTCGTGATGGTCTGGCCGCGCGCGTCGTCGGCCGGCGTCTGTTCGCCGCGAATGGCCGGCCCGAACGTCTCCGGCGCCGTCGTATAGATCCGGCCCCGTCTCGGCGCCTCGGCGATGGTGACGCCCACGACGCGGCCCTGCGCATCAAGGGCCGGCGCGCCGGACAGGCCCGACAATGTGCCCTCAAGCCCGTTGGTGCGCCCGACCTCGGCCCAGGACAGCACCGGCTCGTCGCGCGCGCCGCGCCCGAAGACCTTCAGCGTTTCGCGCCCCAACAGGCGTGACGTCACCTCGCCCGGACGCCCCTGAGGAAAGCCCGGATGGAAGGCGCGCTGACCCTTGCGCAGCGGCGCCTCGACCGCCACCGGCAGCGCTGCGGGACCGCCGTCGGTGATCAGCAAGGCGACGTCGGCGCGCGGTGCCAGACGGACGTCGGCTGCGACCGCCCGCCCCTCGCCGACCACCAGCGCCGGCTTGCGGCACCCTTCGACGACATGGCGCGCCGTCACCCAGCGCCCCCGTCCTGCGATGGAGAAGGCCGTGCCCGACGACGGCTTGAACGGCGCCTCGCCCGCATCGACGGTTACGGCGGCGTCAAAGGGGGTGATGGGGCCCAACAGCGCGCCCTCGGCCACATCGGCGTCGGCCTGCGCGACCGGCGGCGCATCGGCGTTCTCGCGTCGCCCCAGGGACACCGCCAGAAACACGGCCGCCACCGCTGAGTAGATGGCCCAGTCCGGCAGGCGGGGAAACTGCATCGCTCCGGCCAATCAGCCGGTCAGCGCGGCGGACAGGATGACGGCCGTCGCCAGCTTGGCGCCCAGCAGCACCACCGCCGCCGAAATCTCGCCGTGGCGGATCCGCTCGGGCAGGCCCGTCAGCAGCAGGTCCACGACCCGGAAGGCCAGAAGCTGCAGCACCACGGTCGCCACGCCCCAGATGGCGATGTCTCGCACCGAGGTCGACACCGCCAGCGACACCGCCAGCGGCACCGCCAACCCCACCAGAATGCCGGCGAAGGCGATGGCGGCGGCGACATTGCCCTGACGGATCAGGGCGACCTCCTTCCACGGCGTCAGCAGAGCATAGACCGTCGCCCCCGCCGCGAGCAGCAGCAGGGTCACGATCAGGTGCATCACCATGACCGGGAAGCCCGAGGCGAAAGCCTGCACCTCGGCGCTGGAAAGGACGTTCGACAAGGAGGGGTCCATGCCCAGACGCCTTGCCCGATTGTCGCCCCAATCCGCAAGCGCGCCGGGGACACACTGCGTGACATTATGTGTCCGAAGGTTGTGTCCTCTCATCAAGAGAGGACACGAGAATCAGGCCGCCGCCTGTTCCGCCTTACGCAGAGCAGACGCTCTGATCTTCTCGCTTTCGGACTTCAGTTGACCGCACGCGGCCAGGATGTCGCGGCCGCGGGGGGTGCGGATGGGCGAGGCGTAGCCGGCCTTGTTCAGGATGGCGGCGAAGCGTTCGATCGTCTTCCAGTCCGAGCATTCGTATTCGACGCCGGGCCAGGGATTGAACGGGATCAGATTGATCTTGGCCGGTATGCCCTCGATCAGCTTCAGCAGCGCCCGCGCCTCTTCGGGGCTGTCGTTGACGCCCTTCAGCATGACGTATTCGAACGTCACCCGCCGCGCGTTCGACAGGCCCGGATAGGCGCGGATCGCGGCCATCAACTGGTCCAGCGGATACTTCTTGTTCAGCGGCACCAGCACGTCGCGAAGCGCATCGTTGGTGGCGTGCAGGCTGATGGCCAGCATGGCCGCCGTCCGGTCGCCCAAGGCCTGAAGCTGGGGCACCACGCCCGAGGTCGAGACCGTGATCCGACGGCGCGACAGGGCGATGCCCTCATTGTCCGAGATGATGTCGATGGCGTCGGCGACGTGGTCCAGATTGTAGAGCGGCTCGCCCATGCCCATGAAGACGATGTTGGACAGGCGCCGGTCTTCCTTGGGCGACGGCCATTCCTCCAGGTCGTCGCGCGCGACCTGAACCTGGGCCACGATCTCGGCGGCGGTCAGGTTGCGCACCAGCTTCTGCGTGCCGGTGTGGCAGAAGGTGCAGTTCAGGGTGCAACCGACCTGGCTGGACACGCACAGGGCGCCGGCGCGGCCAACGTCGGGGATATAGACGGTCTCGATCTCGATGCCCGGCGCGGTGCGGATCAGCCATTTGCGCGTGCCGTCCTTGGACACCTGGCGCTCGACGACCTCGGGGCGGCCCAGGGTGAAATGCTCGGCCAGCTTGGCCTGCATGTCCTTGGCGACATTGCTCATGGCCGAAAACTCGGTCACGCCATAGTGGTGGATCCAGCTCCACACCTGGCTGGCGCGCATCTTGGCCTTCTCGGGCGGACAGACGTTCGCGTCGATCAGGGCCTGGCGCAGGCCGGCGCGCGTCAGACCGCTGAGGTTGACGGGCGCCTTGACGGCGGGCGCGTTAGAGACGCGCGAAAGATCGAGCGTGATGCTCAAGGCGGCGATCCTGCGTGAGGTTGAGCCGGCCTATATAGCACGGATCCCGGCGATTGCATGGCCGGGGCGGATTCGACCGCCCTAGAGGCCCACGTCCCAGACGCCGGCGTCGCGCATCCGGGTCTCGCGCGCCTCCTCGGCCCGGCCGCCCATGTCCTTGGCCATGCTGCGGATCGCGGTCGAGACGGTGGCCTTGTGCACGCCCGGCACGATCGCGTGGGCGAAGGCGGCGCCCGCTAGACCCAGCAGCTTGAAGCCGAAGCCGGCCGAGGCGGCCATATGCTGCAGATAGGTCTCGTCGACCTCGCGCGGGTGGTCGCGGAACAGGCGGTCGAACGGGGTCGAACCCGAACGGCGGCGGTCGATCGTCGTCTGACTCATGGCGGCGGCCTTCCCTGCTTCGTCGCCTCATGGTCACGCCGGACGGCCGACGACGCAACCCCCATCGCGATCTGTTCATTGGACGTGACCGACACGCGCCCCGCTCGCTTCAGACCCATCGTCAGAAACGAAAACTCGGTCTAGGGTCGGCGTTCGATCAAGGAAATGCCCATGCCGATCCGCCTTTCGCCCGCCTCTTCCATGGCCGTCGCCCTGGCCCTGCTGGCCTCAGCGACGCCGGTGCTGGCGCAATCGGGCACGGCAGGCCTGCCCTACGACGCCCGGCGCGGCGTGTTCAGCTTCTCGTCGGGGCTGGAAGGCTCGCTTCCAGCGGTCGTTCAGGTCACGACCCTGGGCCAGTCGCGTGGTCCCAGTTCGGACGCGGCCGACCCCAAACCCTACGCCTCCGGCTCCGGCGTCATCGTCGATGCGGCCGAGGGGTTGGTGATCACCAACAATCACGTCGTCGAGGGCGGGCGAAAGTTCACCGTCGATCTGACGGACGGCCGCCTGTTCGACGCCGTGCTGGTCGGGGCGGACAAGGCGACCGACATCGCCGTGCTGCGCATCACGCCCGACGGTCGGCCGCTGAACCTCAAACAGGTCCAGACGGTGGATTCCGACACCCTGCGCACCGGCGACCTGGCCTTCGCGGTCGGTTATCCGCTGGGCCTGGACCAGACCCTGACCATGGGCGTCATCTCGGGCCTGAACCGCTCAGGGCTAGGCGATGCGGTCGAGGACTATATCCAGACCGACGCGGCCGTGAACTCGGGCAACTCCGGCGGACCGCTGCTGGACAGCCGGGGCCGGCTGATCGGCATCAACACCTCGATCCTGTCGGGCGGCCTGGGCGGCGGCAACGACGGCATCGCCTTCGCCGTGCCGACGCGGATCATGCTCTACGTCGCCGACCAGTTGAAGAAGAGCGGCGAGGTCAAGCGCGGCGCGACCGGCGCCATCTTCGGCTCGCTGAACGCCGAACGCGCGCGCGATCTGCATCTGGGCATCGTGCGCGGGGCCGTTGTCGCCGATGTCGCGCCGGGATCGCCGGCCGAGCGCGCCGGCCTGCGCCACAACGACGTCATCACCCGAATCCAGGGCCGCCCCGTCGCCAACGCCGGCTCGGTCAACGCCACCATCGGCATCGCCGCGCCGGGCTCGGACCTCAGCGTCTCCTATCTGCGCGGCGGCCGCGAGGCGACCACGTCGCTGGCGGTCGAGACTCCTGCTGATCAGCCCGTGATCGTCGGCGCCCAGTCTGTACTGGCCTATGGGGCGACCCTGCGAGACCAGGACGGCGGCGCCCAGGTCACGGCCGTCTCGGCCGGCTCGCCCGCCGCCCAGGCCGAGCTGACGGCCGGCGATGTGATCACCGCCATCGCCGGCGCGCCCGTCGCCGACGCTCGCGCGGCCGCGACCGCGCTGCAGAGCGCATCGGGATCGGTTGAGGCGACCGTGCTCAGAAATGGAGAGACCCTGAACCTGACCCTGTCGCTCTAAGGCGGGGTCAGACGCCGACGTGGCGCTGTCTGGCGGGCTCCAGACAGCGAAACGCCCGCCTTGCCAGGGAGGGGGAGGGGAAAGGCAGGGCGGGCGCTCGCTTGGAGGAAGCATCGGCCGCCGGAGCCCATAAACTGGAAACATCCAGGGGGGCTGGGGGGGCTGTTCAGGATCCGGGACGCTTCCGAACTCCGACGAGCCGATGATCGATATTTCGTTGCGCATACGGGCGGGCGAAGGACCGAAACGGGGCCATTTCGTGTCTGCGTCGATTTCCTGGCCGCCTCTGGCGTTGCGCCTCCAGCGGCCTAAGTTGAACTTATGAGCCTGACCCCTCACGACACGACGCCGGCGCCCGGCCCCGTCTTCTTCGACCGTCGCGAACTGGACCCGATTCTCAGGGTCTATGGACGCATGGTCGCGCAGGGCGAATGGCGCGACTACGCCATGGTCGGGCACAAGGACTTCGCCGAGTTCGCCGTCTTTCGCCGCAGCGGCGACGCCCCGCTCTACCGCATCGAAAAGCGCCCCGCCCTCCAGACCCGCCAGGGCCAGTGGGCCGTCATCGGCGAGGGCGGCCAGATCCTGAAACGCGGCCGCGACCTGGCCCAGGTGCTGCGCGTCTTCGATGGCCGCAAGTTCCAGGTGGTCGAGTGATCGTCTCACTGCTCCCGCAAGACGGGCGATAGCCAGGAACCACCGTCCAAGACGACGTCGACCTGAGGACGGGCAGGTCCGCCGGCGACGATGATCGGCTTGAGAACAACGTCATAGTCCATGTTCACGTCAGCCGTTTCGTAGGCTGGCTGGGAAATCTTCGCCATGACGAAGTAGCGACCATCGGGCGCCTGATCGAAGCGGAAGGCGCCGCCTGCGCCGCACGTTCCTTCTCGAATGAAGGTCGTCGACTCCGGCCAATTCCAATGCGCCATAAAGCCTATGCGCCAAACCCCTTCCGCCTTGAGAGGCCATCCAAGACGTTCCGACAATAGCCAGCGATTGCGAGGCGTATCGGGAATCAACCGGATGGCTCGTCCCTCGCAGGTCAGCGTTTCCTTCGCACCGTAGCCCATACCGCCAGTAACGGGACGAGTCAGGTGCGTGGTCAGCGAGAGCGTGCCGGAAACAGGAAATCCCTCGGCTTCAAACCAGGTCTTCTCCGCCGCTCCGGGCTCACCGAAACGATCGGACGCCCGCTCTTCGGCCGCTCTTTGATAGGCCGCTAAAGTCAGGCAACTCGTCAGAGGCATTGCAGCCGCCAGAGCGACGACGACTTTCGTAAATCCCTTCACGGATCATCTCCCAAACCCACCCACAGGATCACCAAGCGGCGCGCAAAAAGAAAGGGCCCCGCGAGGGGCCCTTTCCGTATCCGTCTTTCGACCGATGTCAGTTCCGGTTGCCACCCATGAAGGCCAGCAGGAATTGGAACAGGTTCACGAAGTTGATGAACAGGCTCAGAGCGCCGAAGCCGGTCGCCACGCCCATCGCATTCTGGTCGCCGCCCAAGGCGTAGTAGGTCATCTTCAGACGCTGGGTGTCGTAGGCGATCAAACCCGAGAAGATCAGCACGCCCAGGCCCGAGATGATCAGGTAGAAGGTCCCGGACTGCAGGAACATGTTTACGATCGAGGCGATGATCAGGCCGATCACGCCCATGATCAGAAAGGTGCCCATGCCGGTCAGGTCCTTCTTGGTCGTGTAGCCCACCAAGCTAAGACCGCCGAAGGCCGCCGCCGTCACCAGGAAGGTGGTGGCCAGCGAACCGCCCGTGTAGCGCAGGAACAGGATGCCCAGGCCCGCGCCGATCGTGGCGACCACGGCCCAGTAGAGCATGTTCACGCCCTTGGCCGTCGGGTTTTTCATGAAGAACATCGAGCCGAACAGCATCACCAGCGGCGAGAACTGGACGATCATGCCCAGCACCGTCAGACCAACGCGGCCGTCTGGCGTCACGCCGAACAGCAGCTGCTGCACCGCCGGCACATTGCCGGTGACATAGGCCAGGGCGCCGGCGACCACGAGGCCCAGGGCCAGCTTGTTGTAGACGCCCAGCATGAAGCTGCGCAGGCCGGCGTCGACCGACATGTCGGCCGTCTGCGGCAGAGGACGGGCGTAGCCGTTGTTGAAATCGCTCATGGCGACAAACTTTCTCCGATTGGCCGGAGAGGCTTCTCCGGTCACAGGCTTTGAATATCGTGAGCCGGGGCCCGCGCTGCAAGGAAAACCGGACTTGGAGGCTTGTGTTCCGGCCGCTACTTTCGGTCGCATGCTTCGTCTGTTCACCGCCCTGACCCTGCCGCCCGACGTCGCAGAGACGCTGAAACGACGGCAATCGGGCCTGCCCGGCGCACGGTGGCGGCCGCTGGACGCCCTGCACGTCACGCTCGCCTTCTATGGCGAGACCGACGAACGCCGCGCCGACGATTTGGCGTCGGAACTGACGCGCGTGACGGGCGGTCCGTTCGAGATCGCGCTGAAGGGCGTCGGCTGTTTCGGCGACGACCATCGCAGCCATACGCTGTGGGCTGGGGTCGAAACGCCCAACGAGCGCCTGTCGGTTCTCGCCGGGCGCTGCAAGGCCGCGGGGGAACGGGCCGGGATCGGCATGGAGGCGCGCGCCTACAAACCGCATGTGACCCTGGCGTATCTGAAAACCCAGACCAATCCCGACCGTCTCGGCGCCTGGGTGTCAGGGCACAATCTGTTGCATTCGCCGCCGATCCGCATCGACCGCTTCGGCCTGTATTCCAGCGTCCTGACCGACAGCGGCAGCCATTACGAACTGGAGCGGGAGTATCTGCTGTGAACGCTGCCGCATACGCCGTGCCGCCCCATGTGACCTTGGGGCCGACGCTGGAGACGGAACGACTGATCCTGCGTCCGCCGGCGGTTGAGGACTTTCCGCGCTGGGCTGAGTTCATGGCCGATCCCGAGACCGCCCGCTTCATCGGCGGGGTCCAGCCCGCGCCCCAGGTCTGGCGCCTGATCTGCACCGTCGCGGGCATGTGGGCCCTGACGGGCGAAGGGATGTTCTCCATCCTGGAAAAGGAGACCGGCCGGTGGATCGGCCGCATCGGGCCGCTTCACCCCTATGGCTGGCCCGGCCGCGAGGTGGGCTGGAGCCTGCATCGCGACGCCACCGGCAAGGGTTATGCGGTCGAAGCGGCCGCAGCCACGATGGACTACGCCTTCGACGTGCTGGGGTGGGACGACGTGATCCACTGCATCGCGCCCGAGAACCTGCCCTCGGCGGCGGTCGCGACACGGCTGGGATCGCGCAATCGCGGGCCGGGCCTCCTGCCCGAACCCCTCGAGGACATCGCCATCGATCTGTGGGGCCAAACGCGCGACGAATGGGCGATCAATCGGGCGCGCCTGAAGGGCTGATCACAACCGAACGCGTCGGCGCGTCGTATCGCTTCCAAACCAACGAGGATGCGCCCATGTTTCGCGCCAGCCTGATCGCCGCCGCCGCCCTTGCCGCCTTGCCGTCAATGGCCTTCGCCCAGGCGTCGAACGTTGATCTGAACCGCTTCGACGGCCGGTGGTTCGAGATCGAGCGCAATCACAATAACGTCCAGAAGGACTGCAGCCGGGCGCAGATCGACTTTACGCCGCAGGGCGCGGCCGACCGCTACGCCATCACCGTCACCTGCGTCCGGCGCGCCGACGGTAAGATCGAGACGCTGCGCGCCAACGCCCGCGTCACCGACACCACGACCAATGCGAAGTTCCGGTTTAGCCTGACCGGCCTGCTCAGCTTCGGCGGTCTGGCGGGCCAGAACTACTGGGTCTATGACCATGCCCAGGACTACAGCTGGGCCATCATGGGTCTGCCGGACAAATCGAACTGGTGGATCTGGCACCGCAATCAGAATGCGACGCAGGCTGAGCGTGACCGCATTCTGAGCCGCGTCCGCGCCCTGGGCTTCAGCACCAGCCGCCTGGTCCACACCGGCCTCTAAGGCCCCGCTTGCGATAGGAACGTAGGCGGAACATAAGCTGACGGCATGTCCGCCGTCGCCCATCTCGAACTCGTCTTCAGCCGTCCCGAGACCACGCTTTCGGTCACGCGCGGGGCTGCGCGGCTGATGATGGACATGGGCTATGCGCCGCTTCTGGAAGTCTGTCTGCCCAACGGCCGCCGCGCCGATGTCATGGCGATCGGGCGCAAGGGCGACATCGTCATCTGCGAGGTCAAGTCGGGCGTCGAGGACTATCGCGTCGACCGCAAATGGCACGAGTACGGACCCTTCTGCGACGCCTTCTTCTTCGCCGTCGCGCCCGAGTTTCCGCAGGACATTCTGCCCGACGAACCGGGCCTGATCGTCGCAGACGGTTTCGGCGGGGCGGTCGTGCGAGACGCGCCGGTGATCGGCTTGGCGGCCGCCCGCCGCAAGGCGCTGACGCTGGCTTTCGCCCGGCTGGGCGCGATGCGGACCTTGCGAGACTAGAGCCGGCGGAAGACGGCGGTCGCAAAACCTTCGACAACCAGACGCGCCTCGACCTCGGCCAGGCTCTCGATCACGACGCCCTTGCCGCCTGTCGAATGGATGATGCGTTCGCCATCCAGCATCAGCGCCGAATGACCCGTCCAGTCGTGATCGTCGTTCGGCGCCAGCCAGACGACGATGTCGCCGCGCTGGAGGTCCGATGAGGACGCCGCTCGCCCCAACCGGGCCTGCGCGTCCGACCGACGGGGACCGGGCAGGCCGCATGCCAGCAGGGCCTGCTGCACCAGGCCGGAACAGTCGGTGGAGATCGAGGACCGGGCGCCAAGTTCATGCGGCCGCCCGAGCAATCGCTCGGCCACCGCGACCAGATCCGTCTCGAACGCGCCGATCGGCTTCAGATCAGCCTCAGACGCTTCCGTCGCCTCGACCACCAGAGCGTTCAGCGGCAGGGCGGCATCCACGCCAGCGATCCAGTGCGTCGCCAACGGCGCGCCGGCCGACAGACTGTCCAAGATGACCCAGCCGACGACGCCGTCGCGCCGCGCCCGACCCCAGGCGCGGCCGTTAGACCGATCCAGAACGTCGAAGATCTCGCCATGCAGCAGCTGGTCGATCCGACCGTCGGCGTCGGATAGGATGTCCGCCACGGCGACCCGACAATGCATGGCCTCCGTCGCCCGATAGGCGTCTGCGCGCACCAGCCCTTCCAGCGCCTGTTCGGCGAGGTCGGGGCGAACGAGGCGGTCGCCGTGCGGAAGAAGGTCGAGGACGTCGGTCAACGTGAACTCGCATTGCTGAACCCACAGCCTTATCCCCCGATGGCTTAGGGGCCGTTAACGCGAGACGCTTTTGCGAAAGAAAATCAACAGAACCGCGTTCTTGTTGGCGCGACGCTGTCTTGAAGCGTCACCTTGGGCGCCCATTTCGGTTTGAGGCGGCGTCGCGCCGGGACGTCCCTATGCTGCTGCTGAGCGTTCTGATCATTCTTGGCCTGACCCTCGCTGACGAAGGCGTCGTCGGCACGGCCCTCAGAAAATGGCTGGTCCAGACGCCTGCGCGATTCCTGGCGGGCCTGTCACGCGGTCGAGCGCTGGGGTTGGGCCTCATCGCTCTGGTGGGCCTCGCGGCCGTCATGCTGTTCGAGACGGAAGGCGTCCGCCTGTTCTCGATGGCCGCGCCGGACATGGTGGCCTGGGTTCTGATGTTCGACGTGACCGTCATCTTCGACCTCGTCGTTCTGGCGGTTAGTTTACGCGCGGTCGCCGGTTGGCGAGGGCTGATCCGGCGCCGCGAACTGATGCAGGGCCTCGCTCGGAGACTGGTCGGCCGGATCAGAGGCATGCGGTCGCGGGCCCGACGCGTCAGTAAGCCTCGACCGCCGCAATCTCCGTCGGACGATCCCGAACCCAATTCCCCCTACGCCTTCGCTTAATTACGTCGCGTAGCGCGCCTTCAGCATGGCGTAGCAGGCTCTCAGCGCCTGGGCCTCGCCGCCTTCCGGATAGCCGGGGCGGGCGCGGGGGTTCCAGGCGAAGATATCCATGTGCGCCCAGGCCCCCGTGGCCGGAGCGAACTTTTGCAGGAACAGTGCGGCCGTCACCGAGCCGGCCTGGGCCCAGCCGGCCGGGTCGTTCCGCAGGTCCGCGATCTCGGCGTCCAGCGCGCCGCGATAGCCAGCCCACAGCGGCATTCGCCACAGGGGATCGCGCACCTGACCCGCCGCCGCCAGCAGCCCGGCGGCCAGGGCTTCGTCGTCCGTATAAAGCGGCGGCAGCTCGGGCCCCAAGGCGATCCGCGCGGCGCCGGTCAGCGTCGCAAAGTCCAGCGTCAGGTCGGGCCCATGCTCGCCGGCCCGTGTTAGGGCGTCGGCCAGGATCAGCCGGCCTTCGGCGTCCGTATTGCCGATCTCGATGGTCAGACCCTTGCGGCTGTTCAGGATGTCGCCGGGCCGGAAGGCGTCGGCCGACACGGCGTTCTCGACCGCCGCGACGATGACCACCAGCCGCACCGGCAGGTCGGCCTGCATCACCAGACGCCCCAGGGCCAGGGCATGGGCCGAGCCGCCCATGTCCTTCTTCATGTTGCGCATGCCGGCGGCGGGCTTCAGGTCCAGACCGCCGGTGTCGAACACCACCCCCTTGCCGACCAGGGCGACCAGCGGCAGGTCGGTCCGGTCCAGCTTCCAGCCGATCTCGATCAGGCGCGGCGCCCGGTGCGGGGCGGCGGCGCGCCCCACGGCGTGGACGGCGGGATAGTTGTCTGCCAGCAGGGCGTCGCCGGTGGTGACGGTGATCTCAGCGCCGGCGCTCTCTGCGATCTCGCGGGCGATGGTCTCGATCTGCAACGGCCCCATGTCGACGGCGGGCGTATCGACCATTTCGCGCGCCAGGGCGCAGGCGGCGGCGATGCGCGAGATTTCAGCGACGTCCACGCCGTCCGGCGCGACCAGCCGCACGGGCGCCCGGTCCGGCCGGACCTTATAGCGGTCGAAGACATAGGCCCCCAGCAGGAAGGCCAGGGTCGCCAGTTCCGCGTCCTGCGCGGCGACCTCAAGCCGATACAGGCCGCCCGGCAGCCGCGCCGACAGTCCCCGCACGCTCATCGGATCGAAGGTCGCGCCCGCGCCGACGACCACCTGGCCGATCTCGCCGTTTGCGTCCGGCACGACCAACAACTGGCCCGGCTTGCCTTCGAACCCGTGCCGATCGCCCCAGCGGCGGGCCGCACCGTCCAGCACGCCGCCCGCCTGAACGAAGCGGATCGGAACGGCGCCGTCGACGTCTTGGGCGGGAACCAGCAAGGGATGCGAGACGGACATGAGGCCCTCGAAACGAAGTTAACCATCGGTTGACGCGAACCGGCGATTCTAGGGGCGAGACCTCTAGGACCGTCTGGACCTGACCCATGTCGCGCATGCCCGCCCTTCTCGCAACCGTCGCCCTGATCGCTCTGTCCGGCACACCGACGCTGGCGGCCGATCCGACGGCGGCGACCGCGGCCCAGGCTCGCGCGCCGTCGTCCGCTGCGGTGCGGGCCACCTATGACCGGATGGACGCCCTGTCGCGCTCGGTCTTCTGGGCCACGGAGCAGCAGGCCGATCCGACCGACGCCGTGGCGGCCGTGAAACTGGCCCAGGCCCTGCGTGAGCTGGGTCGATACGATCAGGCAGCCGAGGCCGCCCAGGCGACCCTGACGCTCCAGCCGAACAATCTCGACGCACTTCTGGAGCTTGGCCGCGCCCACATCGCGCGCGGCCAGGCCTTTTATGGCGTCGCGCCGCTGGAGCAGGCGCGCGACCTGGCGCCGCGCGATTGGCGCCCCTACTCCCTGCTGGGCGTGGCCTATGAGCAGGTGCGTCGCACCGACGACGCCCGCGCCGCCTGGAACCAGGCCCTGGCCCTGTCGCCCGACAATCCCGACGTCCTGACCAATGCGGCCACCGCCGCCCTGACGCATGGCGATGCGCCGGGCGCCGAGACCCTGCTGCGTCGCGCCGCGGCCCAGCCGACCGCCTCGGCCAAGGTGCGCCAGAACCTGGCCATGGTGCTGGGCCTTCAGGGCAAGATGGGCGAGGCCGAACAGATCCTGCGCCGCGAACTGCCGCCCGAACAGGCCGAGCAGAACCTGCAATGGCTGCGTTCGCGCAGCACGGGCGGCGCGACGACGTCCGGCGGCGGCGCGGCAAGTCCGTCGCCCGCGACCGACACCGCCCGCACCTGGAATTCGCTGCAAGGCGGCTGATCCGCCCGTTGCGGTCTGACCGCCCGCATGGTGGATGAGGCCACGACCGCCCTCCCCGCGTCCCGCGCCTATCGGGCCTTCCTGTTCGACATGGACGGCACCCTGATCACATCGACCCTGGCCGCCGAGCGCGTCTGGACCCGTTGGGCCGAGCGCCACGGGCTGGATGTCGCCGCCTTCGTTCCCACCATCCACGGCGTGCGCGCGATCGACACCATTCGTCGCCAGAACCTGCCCGACATCGACCTGGACGCCGAGGTCGCCTGGGTCGAACGCGGCGAGATCGAGGACGTGGACGGCGTCGCCCCCATCCCCGACGCCATCGACTTCGTCAAACGCCTGCCGCCCGACCGCTGGGCCGTGGTCACCTCCGCCTCCGTCCCCCTGGCGCGCGCCCGGCTGAAGGCCGCAGGCGTAACGCCGCCCGCCGTCATGGTCACCGCCGAGGATGTCGAACGCGGCAAGCCCGACCCTGCCGGCTATCTGAAGGCCGCAGCGACCCTGGGCTTCGACATCGCCGACTGCCTGGTGTTCGAGGACGCCGAGGCCGGCATCAAGGCGGGCGAAGCGGCCGGCGCCGACGTGCTGGTCGTCACCGCCGCCTGGACCCATCGGCTGGAGACGGATCATCCCACTCTGGCGGACTATGCGGATGCGACTTTGGAGGTCCGATCCGATGGGCGTCTCGTTCTGACGCTTTAATCCTCCTCCACTGCGCTGCGCTTCACGGGGGAGGATTGAGCGCCTATCTTCGCCCCATGATCGACGACCTCTACAGCGCGCGCATCCTGTCGCTGGCGGCGAACCTGCCGCATGCGGGGCGTTTGCCGTCTCCGCAGGGCACAGGCGAGCGGGTGGCCAAACTGTGCGGGTCGCGCGCGACGGTCGATGTGACGCTGGACGACGACGGCCGCATCGCCGACTTCGCCCAGGACGTCAAAGCCTGCGCCCTCGGCCAGGCGGCTGCCGGAGTGCTGGGTCAATCCGTGATCGGCGCGTCGGTCGATGATCTCAAGGACGCCCGCGACGCCATGATCTCCATGCTGAAATCCGGCGGCGACGGCCCCGTGGGTCGGTTCGAGGATCTGCGTCTGCTGAAACAGGTCGCCGACTACCCCGCCCGCCACGCCTCGACCCTCGTTTCCATCGAAGCGACGCTGGAGGCGGTGAACAATGCCTTGGCCGCCCGAACTCGCCTCGCCGGCGCGGCCTGACGGGCACGACCGGTTGATCCCCCTGCGATGACAGGGGATAAGCGCGGCGAACCTCTCAAGCCCCCGGCGAAGGGACATATGTCTCTCTATGAACGCAGCGTGCGCGCGGCCCATCGGGGCTACAAGCTGACGCTGTCTCCTCTGATCGGCCAGCAGTGCCGATTCCTGCCGACCTGTTCGGATTACGGGCGCGACGCCCTGATCCAGCACGGCCCGGTAAAGGGGGGGTGGCTCACCGTGCGCCGCCTCTGTAAATGCCATCCCTTTGGGGGATCGGGATACGACCCGGTCCCGCCAGTTAAAGACTGACACATGATCGACCTGAAATTCCCCGACGGCGCGGTGCGCCAATACCCGGCCGGTTCGACGGCGCGCGACGTCGCGACCTCGATCTCGCCGTCGCTGGCGAAGAAGGCCGTGCTGGCCGAACTGAACGGCGAGCAACGCGACATGGACCGGGTGCTGGAGACGGGCGGCGACTTCCGCCTGATCATGCGCGACGACCCCGCCGCCCTCTATACGATCCGCCATGATACCGCCCACGTCCTGGCCGAGGCGGTCCAGACCCTGTTCCCCGGCACCCAGGTCACGATCGGCCCGGCGATCGAGGACGGCTTCTACTACGACTTCTACCGCGAAGAGCCGTTCTCGACCGACGACTTCGCCGCCATCGAAAAGGAGATGGGCCGGATCGTGGACCGCGACGCCAAGTTCGAGCGCGAGGTATGGGAGCGGGACGCGGCGATCCAATTCTTCGAGGCGCGCGGCGAGAAGTTCAAGGCCGAGCTGATCCGCGACCTGCCGGGGACCGAGACCATCACCCTGTACAAACAGGGCGACTGGATCGACCTGTGCCGGGGCCCGCACTTCCCCTCGACGCGCCACGTCGGCAAGGCGTTCAAACTGACTAAGCTGGCCGGCGCCTATTGGCGGGGCGATTCCAAGCGCGAGCAGCTGCAACGCATCTACGGCACCGCCTGGGCCACCAAGGAAGACCTGGACGCCCATCTGCAGCGTCTGGAAGAGGCCGAGAAGCGCGACCACCGCAAGGTCGGCAAGGCGATGGAGCTCTTCCATATGCAGGAAGAGGGCCGGGGCATGGTCTTCTGGCACCCGAAGGGCTGGGTCCTGTGGCGCGTGCTGGAGGCCTATATGCGCCGTCGCCTGGACGCCGCCGGCTATGTCGAGGTCAAGACGCCCCAGGTGCTGGACCGCAAATTCTGGGAACAGAGCGGCCACTGGGACAAGTATCGTCCGAACATGTTCGTCTGCGAGACGGTCGAGGGCGAGGAACTGAGCCTCAAGCCGATGAACTGTCCCGGCCACGTGCAGATTTTTGACCAGGGCCAGCGGTCCTATCGCGAACTGCCGCTGCGCATGGCCGAGTTCGGGGCCTGCCACCGCTATGAGCCGTCGGGCTCGCTGCACGGCCTGATGCGGGTGCGCGGCTTCACCCAGGACGACGCCCACATCTTCTGCCGCGAGGACCAGATCGTCGAGGAGACGGCTGAGTTCATCAAACTGGCCCGCAGCGTCCACGCCGACCTGGGCATGGAAACGGCCTACATCAGCCTGGGCACCCGGCCCGAGAACCGCGCCGGCACGGACGAGTTCTGGGACAAGGCCGAGACCCTGATGGCCGAGGCCGCCCGCGCCGCCGGCACCGAGCCGGTCGTCACCGAGGGCGACGGCGCCTTCTATGCGCCCAAGCTGGACTTCATCGTCAAGGACGCCATCGGCCGCGAATGGACCTGCGGCACGATCCAGCTGGACTACGTCCTGCCCGAACGTCTGAACGCCACCTACATCGCCGAGGACGGCCAGAAGCACCGCCCGGTCATGCTGCACCGCGCGATCCTAGGCTCGTTCGAGCGGTTCATCGGCATCATGATCGAAAACTACGCCGGCGCCTTCCCGCTGTGGCTGGCCCCGACCCAGGCTGTGGTGGCCACCATCACCTCGGACGCCGACGATTACGCCCGCGACGTGATGGCCAGGTTCAAGGCCGCCGGCCTGCGCACCGAGATCGACCTGCGCAACGAAAAGGTCGGCTACAAGGTCCGCGAACACTCGGTCGGCAAGGTCCCGGTCATCGCCGTCGTCGGCCGCAAGGAAGCCGAAGACGGCATGGTCGCCATCCGCCGCCTGGGCTCCCAGGCCCAAACCCTGGTTTCGGTCGAGGAAGCCATCCGCATCCTGACCGACGAGGCGACCCCGCCGGATCTGAAGCGCGAACGATAATTTCCGCTGGCCTAGTCAGATCAGGAAGCGAACAATACGATCAATGAGGGAGTTGTTTAGAAGCGATAACCTGGTCGCTCGTGAAGTGGCTTGCGAGGATATATCGCGTTGGGTCGTCACGTTTGACAATTACAGCATCGGCCACGGCTTTGATCGAGAAGGCTTTGGCGAAGCCTATCTCAGATCGCAGGGTATTTCGGCCATCCACATCATGGGCCGGCGGGAGGACTGGTATCAGTATCCCGAAATGTCAGATGTCTTGACTGCTGTGCGGGAAGCGATCTCCGGCGCATCGCGAAGCATAACCTATGGCTCGTCAATGGGAGGCTATGCGGCATTACGTTTTGCAGATGCACTAAATGTTGATGCGGCTTTGGCCTTGTCCCCGCAATATTCAATCAATCCAGCAGTCGTGCCTTTCGAAAAGCGCTGGCTGCAGGATGCGGAGCGAATAGTCTGGCTTCCTGAGGGTGAACCCTCCCTGCCGGCGCGGGCGCGAGCCATAGCCGTCTACGACCCGGCTTCTATCGACAAGGTACATGTCGACCTCATCGCAAGCGAGACGGACCTCGTAAAAATTCCAGTCAGGTATTCAGGACACCCATCGGCATCAATGCTGGCTGAGCAGCAGATGCTGTCACCGCTATTGAATGACGTCTTAAATGGGACGCTAGATCCGATCGAGTACAGGCGTGAGGCGAAGGCCAGACGAAAAGATAGCGTCACCTATCTCATAACGTTATCCGAGAGCCTAGCTTCGAAACGGCGTGATATCGCTTTGCAGCTCGCGGAGCGTGCTATCGCTATTCAGCCCACGCACATCGGCGCTCTTCAGTGTCTAGCCAGAGCCTTTTATCTGCACGGCCGTAACGAAGAAGCCCTGTCGACTTATGAAGAGGCTTTAGACCAATCTAACCGTAACGTCGTAATCGCCGTGCCTTATGCCGATCTGTTATCGGAGCTCGGCCAGCACCAATCTGCGCTGACCTTAGCGCGAGAAATCACTGCGCGACCCGAAACATCAGTGATGGCTCACATCCACGCCTGGCATGGCTTTATTGCGCAGCGAGCCGGCGCTCAGGCTGAAGCGATAAAGGCTGTTGAGCGCGCCGTTCTTCTCCATCCTACGGAGAAAAAATATCGGAAGCTTCTAAGCAACTATCGCCTCAATCGTTCACTTATCGGACGCCTTCGAGGCAATCTAATGAAATTCAGACCGCGCTTTAACCGCTGACGCCCGGACATTTTGGGCACAATACCCAGCGTTCATCGTATCTTAGGTGAGGACGCGCCACTTTGGACCATCGCTCGACGAGATCCGAAGATGACGACGTTCAAGACCCACCCCGGCCGTTCCCTGCTCCAGCATCTGATTGCGGACGGTCACATGCGGTATCTGATCATCGCCAGTTGGGCGGTTGCCCTGTTCACCGTCACCGATTGGGCGACCGCAGTGTTGTGGTTTGCAGCGGCGACCGCGTCAGGCCTGCTGCGCACGTTCGCCGAACGGGTCTTGGTGATCCGAGATGAGCAACTGCACGGCCGGATCAAGCTGACGGCCGCCACCATTTCCTGCATCGCCTGGTCGGCGGCGCCGCTGCTCGCCTTCCTTTACGGCGGGACCTATGGCGTGCCGCTGGGCGTGGCGCTTCTCATGGCCGGTTATGTGCTGGTTTTCACCCAGATGCGCGCCGCGCCCCGCGAGGCCTTGATCGCGTCGGCGCCCTATTCGGTGGTCGTGGTGCTGCTGTTCGCACAACTGTGGGGCACGCCCGGCTTTTGGGTGGTCGTCAGCATGATCCCGGTTCTGGCGCTGGCCTTGCTGATCAAGGTGGCCATCACCCAGATGAAGGACAGCGATCTGGAAGCCGTCAACCGTCGCCAGGCCGAACTGATCGCCGAACTCGAAACCGCGCGCGATAGCGCCAACGCCGCCAGCGCCGCCAAATCCAACTTCCTGGGCGTCATCTCTCATGCTTCGCACGCCGATGAACGGGGTTCTGGGGGCCGCGCAACTGTTGCAGATGTCCGAGCTCAGCGACCGCCAGAAGGAGTTCGTCGGCGTGATCCGCGATTCCGGCGAAGGGCTTATGGTGCTGCTGAACGACATCCTCGACATTACCAAGATCGAATCCGGCAAGATGGAGTTGGACTTCGTCGATGTCGAAGCCGAGACCCTCGCCGCCCGGTTGACGGGTCCGTTCAAGGCCCAGGCCGAGGCGCGCGGACTGACCTTCGCGACCGACATCCGCGGCCCGTTACCGCCGCTTCTCAGAATGGACCCGCTGCGTCTGGCCCAGGTGACGCATAATCTGCTGGCCAACGCCATCAAGTTCACGCCGCAGGGCGAGGTTCGCCTGATTATAGAGAGCGAGCCGGCAGGCGAGGATCGCACGACCTTGCGGCTTGGGGTGGCCGATTCCGGCATCGGCATCGCCGCCGACGATCTGACCCGACTGTTCCAGCCCTTCTCTCAGGTGGACGGGTCGTCCACCCGCAAGTTCGGCGGCACCGGCCTGGGCCTCAGCATCTGTCAGCGTCTGGCCGCCCTGATGGACGGCGAGATCACCGTGACGTCGACTCCCGGTCAGGGATCAACCTTCACCCTTCACGCGACGTTCGACGCGCCCCGGATCGAATCGGTCCGCGTCGCCGCCTGATCAGTCGCGCAGCAGTTCGTTGACGCCGGTCTTGGCCCGCGTCTGCGCGTCCACCCGTTTGACGATGACGGCGCAGTACAGCGACGGCCCGCCATTGGGATCCGGCAGCGAACCCGGCACGACCACCGAATAGGCCGGCACCTCGCCCCGGAACACTTCGCCGGTCGCCCGGTCCACGATCTTGGTCGAGCCCGACAGATAGACGCCCATGGCCAGGACCGCGCCCTCGCGCACGATCACGCCCTCGGCCACCTCGGCGCGGGCGCCGATGAAGCAGCCGTCCTCGATGATGGTCGGATTGGCCTGTAGCGGCTCCAGCACGCCGCCGATGCCCGCGCCGCCCGACAGGTGCACATTCTTGCCGATCTGGGCGCAGGAGCCGACCGTGGCCCAGGCATCGACCATCGAGCCCTCGTCGACGAAGGCGCCGATGTTCACGAATGACGGCATCAGCACGACGTTCCTGGCGATATGCGCGCCGTGACGGACGATGGCGCCGGGCACCGAACGGAAGCCGGCCGACTGATAATCCGATGCGGTCCAGTCGCCGAACTTGTTGGGCACCTTGTCCCAGAAGGGACCGACGGCGACGGGATGGTCCACCGACAGCGGCATGACGGACGGCGCGCCCGCCCGCATGATCTGGTTGTCGTTCAGACGGAAGGACAGCAGCACCGCCTTCTTCAGCCACTGATGGGTGGTCCAGACGCCATCCGCACCCCGCGAGGCGACGCGCGCCTGGCCGGAATCCAGCAGGGCCAGGGCGGTCTCGACGGCATCGCGCACCTCGCCATGCGTTGTGGCGGACACCTCGGCGCGCTGTTCCCAGGCGGCCTCGACGACGGATTCGAGATGCGACAGATCGGTCATGCGGCGTCCTTGAAGGTCAGGTGGGAGAGGAAGTCGAGAAGGTCCGGGGCCACATGGTCGATGTGCGACTCGATCGGCTTGCCATGGCCGTCGCCGATCAGGACCGTCGCCATGCCCAGCGCCTTGGCCGGCTCCAGGTTCTTGGGCGTGTCCTCGAAGAACGCGGATCGGTGCGGATCAATGTCGAATTGCTCCAGCATCCGGCGGAAGGTCGCGGGATTGGGCTTGGGCGTCAGATCCCCATCCTCGATGGCGAAGACGCCTTCGAAACAGTCGGCGACCCCGATCCGGTCCAGCACACGATGCGCGTAGTCGCGCGCGCCATTGGTGAAGACATAGCAACGACCGGGCAGAGCTTTAAGTCGCTCGGCCAAACGCGGGTTGGGCTCGACCCCGTCCAGCGGCACGTCGTGCACCTCGCGCAGGAACCGTTCGGTATCGACGGCATAGTTGGCCATCAGTCCGGCCAGGGTCGTGCCGTGTTCGTCCAGGAACTGGCGCTGCATCGCGGCCGCAGCCTCGGGCTCTAGCCCGACGGCCTCAACCACGAAGGCGTTGATGCGCGCCTGGACCAGCCGCATCAGACCCTGCTCGCGCGGATACAGGGTGTCGTCCATGTCGAACACCCAAGCGCGCACATGCCCAAGGGATGTGGAATGGGGGTCGCTCAAGACGCCTTCACCAGGGTGCCGGCGCCGAACTCGGTGAACAACTCGACCAGCATGGCGTGCGGCCGACGCCCGTCCAGAATGACCACCGCCTCGACGCCCGCGCGAACGGCGGCCATGGCCGTCTCCAGCTTGGGGATCATGCCGCCGGTGGCGACGCCTGTGTCGATCAGGTTTTGCGCCTCGTCCAGCGTCATCTGGCGGATGATGTCGCCGTCCGCGCCCTTCACCCCCGGCACGTCCGTCAGCAACAACATCCGCTTGGCGTCCAGCGAACCCGCCACGGCGCCGGCCACTGTGTCGGCGTTGACGTTGTAGGTCTGGCCGTCTTCGGCCACGCCGATCGGGGCGATGACCGGCACCCAGTCTTCGGTCTCGGACGCGATCAGGCCGGCGATCAGCTTGGGATCGACCTTGGTCGGTTCGCCGACATAGCCCAGATCGACCTCGTGCTCGATCATGCTGTCGGGATCGCGCTTGGTGCGACGCGTTTTCTCGACCGTCAGCAGACCGGCGTCCTTGCCCGATAGGCCGACGCCGCGCACGTCCGCCTCCTTGCCGGCCATGGTGATCCAGTGCGCGATCTCCTTGTTCACGGCGCCCGACAGCACCATCTCGGCGACTTCCATCGTCGCCGGATCGGTGACCCGCAGCCCGTCGACGAAGCTGGACTTCACCCCCGCCTTGTCCAGCATGGCGCTGATCTGCGGCCCGCCGCCGTGCACCACCACCGGGTTCACGCCCATCAGCTTCAGCAGCACCACATCGGCCGCAAACTGACGCGCCACGGCGCTCTCGCCCATGGCGTGACCGCCGTATTTGATGACCACAGTCTCGCGGTCATACACCTGAATATACGGCAAGGCCTCGGCGAGCGTCTTCGCCGTCTCCCAGCTGCGTTCTTCCGACTGGCGTTCTGTTTCGTTCATCACGCGCGCGAGATAGCGGGGGGCGACGGAGAAGTCACTCACATAAGCGATCACATGGTTAGCTTAATGCTCCTGGCGGCTAGCCCTTAGTACGTATCTATGCCGCTTTGGTATTGTATCGCCCTCCGCAATCTCACCCCTAATATCTTCGAGACCGGGAATAGACAGAAACTCTATATGGTATCCATTTTGATTTAATTTTTCAACGATGACTTCGACGTGACACCCTTTCGCCCAGGATGAGTCTGGCATGCAATTCGCGATGAATAGTCTTGGTCGAAATCCGGATTCGAGCATGTCGTTGATCAAACCAGGTTCACGACCGTCAAAATTAAGAAACACCACAATCCGTGAATTGTTTCTTCCTACCAAAGAACCGATATCAACATCGGCCCACTTAGAAACGAATTTGCGGTCATCATTATCGGGAAATCTTAGTAACGGATTATAAATGCCTTTATAAAGTGCATCATTGAAATCATGCGTCCTTTTCTCGAAGCGCATAAACTCCGGCTCTGTCAGCACTTCGACAGCGCACCCCTGCGAAATAAGAAGTTGTGTGAGCGCACCATAGTCCTTGGACACCGATATTGACAAATCGTCACTACTTAGCCGAGCGGCCGCGGCGGAAAACCCTTCCAACAGGTCGATTGAATTGGATTTATTTCGCAATTCCCGTCGGATATCAGTCTCGTCAGACTGGGGATGAACCACCTTGATCGCAGCATTGTCTAACGTGATTTCCGTCGCTAGATCGAACAAGCCGTCGTCTCGACGCATAACGCCAGCACCGCGGCGAACGCAATAATCGATCTGATGCTTGTCAAATTTCGGTACTGTCATCGCAGCGCTGATAATTCTCTGCCAGCGGCCTCGGAATAGTTCCTTCTTAAATCGCTGAAGAACTGCAGCCCTGCCACATTCTGATAGTGAGCGCCTTAGATCAGAACTCGATTCAAACGCGTGAATCTGTTCAAGGCAGGATTCTTTATCGCCTGCTTTATAAAGCAGTATTTCACGCCCATGTTCGAAGTCTGTTTTCCAATCTGCATTGTCAGGTGCAATCATGGGGCACCCCAGAGCCATTGCCTCGAGCGGTGCGAAAGATGTAGCGGCAGCGTCGGCAGTCCACAGATATGCTCGAGCTCGAGTAATAGCTGATTTAAACTCGGAAACCGAATTCAGATTTCCTCCATCCGATGGCCTGTTCCCCCCCCCGTACAAACACTTTGAGATCGGCAAGGAGTCCCAAAAATCGGCGCCTACGCCTCGTTCTGGCGCATAGAACGAATTAACAATATTTACATAACTCGTGCCGCCATCTTTCCAAACCGCTTCATCGAACAATTCTTGCGGTATAAAATGCGGTATAACCTCTATGGCTACGTCGGAATAGAAACCGAACTGCTTAGGCATATAGTGAGACACGCAAACTATGGGCGACATTGATACATCTCTTGTGAAAACCTCAAGAGATACGTCGTCGTAGACATGAATCCACTGCTTGGGCTGATAACCCCAGTGAGTGATGTAAACTAGACGTGCGCGACTGATTCCCAATCGGTCCAATCGACCAGCAAGTCTAATAAATTCGCGCGGGGAGTGGGCTAAGTACAAATCATATTGGTCTATATCATCAGACCGATCGATTACGACGTTGTCGGTGATTGGACGATTGGACGACCAAGGACCAAGAAAGCTCCACTCGTGCTCCGGAAAAGCAGTAGCAAGGTTATATTGATAACTCGTATGAAAAGCACCCGAGAAAATTCTCAATTCATGTGCCATTTATTGAAGCCCTATCGATAAGATAATTTTACATGGCAAAGATGCACATGTATCCACAAGACCTTGTCATTTGGGATCAGTTATCTCAAATGACATGATCCGACACGACCTTCGGAATCTACCTATTATGCAGGATTCCTATCCTCTGAGATTATCGTATATCGATCGATATTCGGCATCTACCGGTAGAATATCAGCAGACAAAAATGTTGAGAGATGAGGGCTCAAAAATCTATCCACTTCTTCCTCCTTGCCTGCAAAGACAACACCGGACATTGCGCTGATTGTCGATACTATCGACTGCCAATCTTCAAAAAGGTGTCTCCACGTAATGGCCTTTCGCTGATGGCCTCGCGTCGCCTGCTCAGCGTCAGTTACATATGCGCGCCACAGCCTAAGCCCGTCGGCCATGGACATGCCATTGCGCGCCGCAAGCGAGGCAGCCACTTCGGCCGGATCACGAAGCGGCAGAATGACGAACGGTTCGTAGCCGCGCCCCAATAAAGCTTCCCGCCAGAAGGGGTAAAAGCGGCAGATGCGCGGATCCTTGATCACGATGGTGTCGGCGTCGCCGAACTCCTCATTCAGTTTCTCGCGCGCGCGGCGGCGAAGGTCGTCGCCCTGAGCGCCATCGAAGACGCCTTGGTCCAGGGGGGCAGGGTCGTCCCATGCCGATCCGGCCCGGGTCAGAATTTCGTCGTTGAACGCCATGAGCACCTCGCTCTCCCAGAATCCTTTCGGATTCTCTGGCTTGGGGCCCATCAGGGTCCGGGGCGGCGTCGCCCCCAACAGCGCAAGCACGCCAGCGACAGAAGATGTGCCGCTCCGATGCATGCCCAGGACAACAAATGCTGTCCGTTTTGTCGGTAAGTCGTTCATGGCGCTTGTTTGAAGCCCCTTCTCTCGTATGGCAATGCCGAGAGCGGCATTGCCATGGGCGTCTCGCAAACAAGAGCCGGCGCCCTTCCCTTTCCTGACAGTTTGAATCTCGCAGCGGCCATGGCATACCAGACGCCCTGCCTTATTGCTTCACATCAAATTCAGCTTCGGTTCAATGAAATCATCGCCAGATGAAAATCACACAGCGACTGGCATGGTGTCCGTTGAGGATGCCTCAAATCTTTACAGACTTTTTCTGCTGCGCGAACCCGAAACACCGGCTTCAGCTGAGGCGATTTCTGGAAACGAAATAGTCGCTACTATTGTTCAGTTTCTATCTTCCGATGAATTCGAACACAACTCACTTGCGCCGATACGGCAGGGCCGCCTTCCACGCGCGGCACATACCACAGCAGCGTCCGATCTGAAGGCCTGGGCGGCCGGCCGACTAAGGTTCACTGATGAGCAGCGCCTTCGCCTGTCGAATGCCAGAACCCACCTTCAGATCATAGCAACAGTGCTCACCAGCCGGGACCTCGCAGACATCGGCGCGATGCCGACAGTATCGGCGATAAAAAAGATAAGTCAGATCGCGGACAGTGCGGCCAACCTTGAAGGCCGCATAGATTATGCGGACTCGAAATTTGTTCGTGGCTGGGTCGTCCACCACGATCGCCGACTAACTCAGCTACGCGTAGAATGCTGGCTGAACGGAAAATTCGTCTGTAGCACGGCTGCGACAGTTCGCAGGCCTGATCTTGAGGACCAACTGGGAGTTGATGCGTGCGTTGGCTTTGAATTTTCCTTGCCGCAAGATTTTAACAGACACAGATTTTCCAACGTCGACATAAAGGACTGCCTAACCGGGCTCTTCTTTGCGTCGACGGAGATCATGCCTGGTTCCGAAATCGGAGGCGGTTTCGACGAAATAGAATTGTCATCTAACTCGAAATCAAATGTCGGATACGACGCCTACTACAATCGATGGAGGCGAGATGCCGAAATTGGTCCGGATAAATTTTCCGGAACAGGCATACATGTCGTACTAAATGGGCTCAGCTCGACAGCCGATGACATTGAACGATCCCTTAGTAGCATTATCGCTCAGAGGCATTCTCACTTTTACATAACCGTTGTGACCTCGTCTGAAAATGCGGCGTTGGTTTTGGGAATAACGGATCGTGCAAGAAACCAGAATGGAATTCTGGTGGATGTTTTGAATGTTGGCCCACAAGAAAACTGGATACAGGACTTATCTATAAATAGGCTTGCTGATTTAGTACATGTGCTGTCGGCTGGTGCGGTCCTTCATCCCGACGCCCTGTCCTTATTCGCTTACTACGGCGACAGTAACATAGACGCGAATATGTTATATTGCGATGAAGATCACTACTATGAAAATGAAGACGGCATCACAGTCCATTCTCAGCCGTACTTCAAACCGTCGTTTGACAGAGAACTCCTAATCCAGAACCCTTACATCGGCAACGCCGTTTCTTTCAGACGATCATTTTGGAATTCCATTCGCGCCATTCCGATGGATTGTAATAATCAAACCCTGCAAAGCGCGCTGGCTCTTATCGTAGACGGACAAGCAATACACATTCCTTCCTTGCTATATTCAAAGCCAATAAAATGGACAAACAATGATAATGGATGGATTTCGACGATAAAGTCATATCTATCTACTCTCAGCGTGAAAGCATATATCGTCAATCATTCCGATATACTGGGGGAAAACCTAACGGGCGCCATCAGGGTCAAAATTCCGCCAGAGCCTTGTAAGGTTGCAGTCATCATACCGACGAAAGATCGCATGGATCTAGTCCGGCCCTGCATCGACAGTATCGTCAATAGTCGGCTTTTCAATTTTTCACATGTTGATGTTGTCGTCGTCAATCATCAGAGCGTTTGCGAAGAAACAATTTCATTCTTGAACGAGGCCAACGCGTCCGGTCTTATCCACACGATAGACTATGATGGCGAGTTCAACTGGGCGCTTATGAATAATATCGCCGCCGAACAGTGTGACGCTGACGTTCTGATATTCTTGAATAACGATACGATCGTTTTAAGCCCCGACTGGCTCGACGAACTTGCTTCCAGGGCCCTGCAGCCCGGAGTTGGCGCTGTGGGGTGCCGCCTTCTTTACGAGGACGGCACACTACAACATGCCGGCTTCGTGGCGAGGGAAGACCCCAACGAGTTTCTTGTGCACGAGGGGGTTGGGGAAGAGGGTAGTGACGGCGGTTACTTGGGCCGCCATGCCTTAGCGCACGAAACGATTGCCGTGACCGGCGCATGTCTGGCGGTTCGCCGATCTACATTTCTGGCCCTTGGCGGCTTTGACGCCGTGGAATTTCCAGTCGACGGCAACGACGTGGATTTTTGCTTCAGAGCACGAGACGCCGGCTACTCGGTGATCTATACGCCCTTCGCCACTCTTTATCATCTGGAGTCGAAGACGCGTGGCTGTGGGGCGACCGAAACCGCGCGCGCTGAGGCAAGGCGCGCCTTGGGGAGTCTATGGCGTAGGTGGTCCAAGAAGATGCTGCCTGATCCCTTTTACAATCCCCATTTTGACCGCCGCGCACGGCCCTTTAGTCGCCTGAGACCGCCGCCGGACCTGGCGGCGGGCTTTTTCGAGGATATTTCGCCGCCAGCGTTCAGCGGGCGGATTGGACAACGACCATGAAGCAAGATCAGCCTCGACAGGGGCTAGCGAGGCCGCAACATGGTCGGACCTGTTCCATTGGTCGCGTCCTTATAGAAGGGCAGTTTTGCGGCTTTGCCAGCCTTTCGATCGTCAACCGAAACCTGGCCACGGCTCTGTTGCGTCGTGGGGTGGACGTCAGGATTTTGCCCACAGATCGACATGAGGGCGATGGGGAAATTCATCGCGCAGGTCTGGCAAGCCTGACCTTGTCGCATGCTGAACCTGTAGACGTGCATCTGCGTAACGCCTGGCCACCGGTTACGCACGGCATGTCCGGCAAACGAAACGGGCTTGTGTGCTGGGCATGGGAAGAAAGCGAAGTTCCCGCGCTGATGGCGGCCCGCTTCAATCGGGATCTGGATTTCATTCTCACGACGGCCGAGTATGTTTCCGAGGCGCTCCGCCGATCAGGCGTGACAATCCCCTGCCCAATGGTCGGAAACGGCGCAGACCAAATTCTGGCCGACGCTCGTAGCCAAGTCATTCCTACCGAACGCAAGCGTCTGCTTCATATTTCGACGTGCCTGCCTCGAAAGGCGCCCGAGGCCTTGGTCACATCATACTGCGAGGCTTTTGATGGGCGTGACGATGTCGAGCTCTATATCAAGACCAGCCCCAACCCCCACAACGCGATCGGTCGCATTGTCGAAGATGTTAGGGCGGGTTTTAAATATCCGCCTCACATCATCATAGATGAGTCCAAGCTCGATGCGGCCGGTATCGGTCGGCTTTACAAGAGCGCAACGGCGGTGGTTTTGGTAAGCCGCGGTGAAGGATTCGGACTTCCACTGGCCGAGGCGATGCACCTCGGCATACCCGTGGTGGCGGCCAGGGTCGGCGGTCAGGCTGATTTTTGCACCGAGCAGACCGCCCTGCTGGTCGAAAGCCATCCTGCAAAATCACAGTCTCACGTCGCGTCGGCCTATGGCCTTTGGGAAGAGCCTGAAAGACAGAGCTTCGTGAGCGCGCTAAAGGTGGCTATAGATGCCCCGGAGACGACCCGCCGCCTGGCTTCGAACGCCAAGACGCTGGCCTCTGAGTCCTTGACTTGGGATGCCGTCGCCGGCCGCGTGGTTTCCGCGCTCGCCGGTTCGCCGTCGGCCGTCACTTCGCCATCGCCTTCCTTCGAAGTCGTATCAACCTGGAATGAAGAGTGCGGTCTGGCGACCTACTCGGAGCAGTTGTTCGGGCAAACCCGGTTGTCCAGCGGACTGGCTCACGTGTGGGCCCGGCGCTCTCTCAAGCCGGCTGATCCAGGCGCGATTGAGGAGGGCGTCACACGGCTATGGGGCTACGACGGCGTATCGCTGCAGCGTTTCGCCGACAAGGTGGGCAATGACGCCAAGGCGCCCGTCCTGTGGTTTCAACACCATCCAGGATATTTCTCGGCTGACGACATGCGGAGGGTAACGCCCGCGCTGCGTCGAGGTCGTGAAAGACTTATAATCACGCTGCACAACGTCAAAGAGACATTGCAGTCAGGAGCCGATTGGCTCCGCGGCTTTGACGTCATCGTTGCGCACTCGGCCGAAGACGTCGAAGAGTTGGGTCGGGCCGGCTATCGCGGCGAAGTTCTGCCGCATGGAGTCCGGATCCTGGCGACCCCCCATCGCACCGACCCGAACAAGTTCGTCGTCGGCAGTTTTGGATTTCTGACCGAACACAAGAACCTGGAACTCCTCGTCAGCGCCGTGGCTCAGGCCCGTCGTTCGGATCCTCGCATTTGTCTGGTGCTGGCGAACGCTCAAAGGGTGGAGCGGCAAAGCCGCGTGGCTCGCACCCGCGTGGAGGCGCTCATTCGTTCAATGAATCTGCAGGATTCGGTGTCGACGAATTTCGAATTCCTGCCGGACGAAGAGATCGTGAAGCTGCTTGCGCCGTGCGATTTGTTGGCCTTCCCCTACGGTCCCTCGCCCGAAGGCGCCTCGGGCGCCGCGCGCATGGCGATCGCCCTCGACCGTCCGACCTTGCTGTCGAGTTCGGGCGTGTTTCGCGATCTCTGGCCCTTCAGCCATCTGGTGCGGAGACTGGATGTCGAGACGCTGGCTGAGGCCTTGCTGGGACTGGCGCAGGATGACGCCGTCAGAACGCTGCATGATCGGGCGCGCCGACGTTACGCCGAGACCCACAGCTGGGATGTCGTCAGCCAACGCGCCGCCAATTTGATGAGGATTTCTTGATGTCGACGCCGCGCGATCCCGCAGCCATTCCCGCCGAGTTGATGAGCCTTCCCGCGGCGTCCTTTGTCCGCGCCGCAATCGAAACCCTAGGTGCGACCTCTGTGACGCCCAGAGACGCCAATGCCTTGACCCAGTCCATCATGCGGGGCGTCAACAAGTCCAAGATCTGGGCGGCGATCCAGGCGCGCGCCATCGGCGTTCCTGCGGCTGCGCCGCCAACGGTTCCCACGGCCCTCGTGCGGCCCGACGACGAGATCGCCACGGAAGAAGTTCTGATCGGTCATGCCCCGGATGACGATACGATCTTTGTGGACTACGCCGCTTATCGCCTGATCGGTCGTGATCTGCAGATGCATGAGCGGTTGGCTCTGAGAAATCGTCTGAACTCGGGTTCCAGTCGCTCGGACGTGATCCGCGAGATCATCGACATGGCGCGCGCCGAGGGCCGAAATCCGACCGTTGCGCGGATCATGGGCGATACGCCCTTCTCGCTCGTTTCGGCCGAGCGAAGAGAACGTCTTGTGCTCATGCTGTCGCTGGGCGAGCGCGGCCTCATGGTCGCCGACGGCGGTCTGACCGAGAACGCGGTCTATCAGGCAGGCGGGCTGGGCCTTGAACCAGGACTGGTTTTCGCCGGGCCCAAGAAGTCGCTGCGCGCCGGTCGCTGGAGGCTGAACGTGAACTGGGAGCAGCATCCCGACTCTGCGATCTGCTTCGAGGCCACTGTGAACGGCGGTTTGGAGAAGCTGTTCTCCATGACCTTTGCAGGCCAGGCCGGTTTCGCGTCCGAATTCACGATCCTGCCGGAACATCTAGTGTTCGAACTGCTGATCTTCGCAATCCGCAAAGGCGAAGCGGATGACGCGGCCTGGATCGTCAAGCCGCAGGAAGTCAGCTTGACCTGGATCGCCGAATGACGCTCGCCGCTTTGTTCAAGCGCATTCGCAAGGCACGGTCGGCGAGCGCGCGAAAACAGATCCTTCAAGCGGCCAAGGCCGCGAAGCTGCAACACGACTGGCGCGGGGCCGCCGACCTTTACCGGCGCGCCCTTCAGCTTCAGGACGGCTTCGGCCCGCGTGTGCAGCTGGGTCATATGCTGAAGGAGGCCGGCGACCTTGAGGGCGCACAGGCCGCCTATTTCCAGGCGCTGAAGCAGAAGCCCGACGACGCGGATCTGAATGTCCAGATCGGTCACTTCTTCTGGGTCAAGGGCCAGGCGGAGGAATCCCTCGCCTATTATGAACGCGCAGCCGAACTCGCCCTCAACGACCGCGCGATCGCAGAGGCGCTGCGGATCGGCAGAACGCGCGCGGCCGATGCCCCGTGGCAGGGTCGCATCGACGACGCCATGACGGCCATGGCGCAAGGCCGATGGGCTGCCGCCGAGACGGGCCTGAGAGCGCTCGTTGACGCCGGACGGCCCAACTACCTGCTGGTGCTGGCCCATGCGGTCAAGGAACAGGGCCGTCTCGACGAGGCCGTGGACCTGTATGGCCGCTATCTTCAGGCGGTCACGGTGGATGGCGGACCTCTGGCCTATGAAGCGCGGCTGCAATACGCCAATGCGCTGCAACTGGCTCAACAGTTCAGCAAGGCGGCGGAACAGTTCTCGCTGGCCCGGATGCTGCGCATGGAAACCGAAGGCTGGGCAGGCTCAGAGGATCATGTGCTGGAGCAGATCCGGATCTGCCTACAACACGTCCATCCAGCGCTGGACACCTCACGACTGCGATAGGCTGCGCCTAAACCGGCCGGCCGCGATAGCGCAGGACCAGCGGAACCGTCAGCGTCATTTCGTGGCTGATCCCGTGCTCCCAGAGATGAGGACGCCCGTGATTGCACGACGGCGTCGCGACAATGAAGTCGATCGGTATCGTATGCGACGTTTTGCATTTCACAAAAGCTGCACGCAGAGCGCGCTCGAAAGGCGACACAGTCACTACGATGTTCGCATCTTGCCTGGGGCTGACCAATTCAGCCGGGCTTCATTTTAAGATGGAAATAGTCTGAACGACGAGAAACTGTCTCATCATGCGCATACATTCATTCGACCAGCCGGTTGTTTCGGCGGAGGCGGCGGCGAACAGCTATGGTCATTACTTGGCTTCAACGACGATCGACCGTCTGTCTCTCGCTCTAAAGCGTGTTGAGGCATTCGGACATCACGCCGACCTGGCTGAGAGTGGGGCCTCGCTCGCTCAGGACCTTGTGATCGATGCCCTCGAGCGAAGGGTTGCATTGTCCTTGGTCAGGATCGGCGACGGCGAGGGGAATATTCTTGGTGCGTTTGAGCCCCACTTCCGAGACGCTAGGAATCATTCGACGCGTGAAATTCTGAACATGATGTTCGCCACGTCAGGCTTTTCAAACGCGGAGCTTCTCCGCATGCGGTTCGATATGATTGAGGCTCTGGTGAACGCTGACATTCTCGGCGTTTCAGACTGGGTCCGCGTTGGAAGACTTGAAGCCTTACGTCAATCACCGGACGGCCGTTCTGATGTGCGAGGATACATGGGCTCGTACGAATCGATCGTTCAGGTGGATAAGACGCTTCAGGCGTCGCAGCCACGCCGACGACTGATTGTCAGCAACCACATCCACCGCTATTTGATGGACTTCTACGCGTCCATCGCTTCGCAGGCCGACGAGGTACTCCTGATCGGCCCATACGATCTGTCCTCGGCGCTTCAACAGGCATTCGGTATTCAGAAAGTTCGGACGCTGACGATTCCGAACCAAGCCTCGTCGACCCCAGGCGAAGGCGCGAAGTGGTTTCCAGACGCATACGACCGCTTGCTGGAAAATATGAAAGTGGGGCCCGGCGTCCTGACCCTTGTGGCTGCCGGATTGCTCGGCAAAGCGTTGTGCCGCCACGCTCAACTGCAAGGCGCGGTCGCACTGGATATCGGCAGCGTCGTCGATGTCTGGCGCGGCAAGGCGGTTCGAAACTATCACAGCCCTGAATTCGTCGATCGCTTTAAGATCGCCGACAGCTAGCCTTACCGGCGAATGAAGCAGGCCATTTTCTGATCGCGCGGATGATCCCAATCGCCAATCCACTCAAACGCCCAGTTCTCGGGCGTGGCGGCTCGGATTTGGGCCTGCGAAAAATGGAAGGGATCACGGTCAGGGTGGGTGACGACGCCATCCGGACGGTTAAGGCTGACGCCTTCGCCTTCAAAAAATGTCGCATAAAACCGGCCCTCAGGCTTCATAGCGGGATGCAGGCGCTCCAGACACCGCGTCAGATAATCCAGAGTCAGGTGCGTGAAGACGGAGGTCGCAATCGCGGCATCGAAACAGATGTCGAATGGGATTCCAAAATCCGACGTCACGAACAGGTTTTCCCGCGGCAGTCGGTCGGCAAAACCAGCCGCGACGATCTCGTTCGTATAGCCCGCCTCGATCAAAGAGGCCGAGATATCGATCCCGTAATAGCGGCTCGGCTCTAACCAGGCCACCAGAGGCTTGCCGGCGCGAAGCGATCCGCACCCGATATCCAGCAGATCATGCCCGGGCTGAAGGCCGCGAGAAATCAAAAAGTCGCGTTGGAGCGCGCCCATAACGTCCCAGAGCCCACCCACAACACTCCGATGTCCCTCTGTTTCGATGCGGCGACGGGTAACGTCCTCGTCCACGTAGCGATTGATGGGCATGCGCTAAACCTTGGCCATTCGACACACTGATACTGCGGACATAGTGGCATATAGCCAAGCTGTCACGGATGTGCGGACAAAAAGGCAAAGTGAACTCGGTTGCGCCACAGTAAACCGAACATCGTTCGAACTTCTCGCAACCCGTGGCTTTCTGAACACAGCGCCACTTATCTTACCTGCGCTTTTGACCAGCGCCGGCCCATTGTTATCAAATCGTTGCATAGACAGCTCTTTTCCGCCGTCACGTCGTTGATCGAGCGCGGGTCAACGTCCTTGACGTTTCTGTTTGCGACAGGATACAAGGTCGATGCCGTGGGCGCAGCCTCTGACCTCTTTGAGTTCCGAACTGTGGCCGAAAGGCGTTCAAACGTTGGCTCGTCCACAAATCTAAGTTGTCTCGAGGGACCCTCTCTATGAAAAAGAATCTTCTTTTGGCTGCGGCGGCTATGTCCGTCATGGCTACGGCAGGTGCGGCTAGCGCGCACACCCTGACCTTCCGTGCGGCTACCGCATCCACGACGGACATTGATGCGGGAACCACCGGCGTCGGCGCAACCGGATACCGCCTGGCGGAAGAAGCTGTGAGCACCGCGGGTGGCACCTTCGCCCTGCTTGCTGACCTGTCGGGCACCTCGACGTTCCCGTCGGGCAACAACCTCATCACTATCGACCTGGCCGGTGGTACGTTCGCGACCGGCGTGACCTCGGCCAACGTAGTGGCTGCCGGCTGCACGACCGTTCTGTCTTCGGGCGGCGCTGCTGGCTCGACCTCGGCAACCTTCCTGATTTCGTCGGCTGGCGCGGGCTGCGGTAGTGTCGATCTCGACCTGCCTGTAACCCCCAACGCAGGCGCAGACGTGTGGGCGAGAACCACTCTCCGCACCGAAAGCGGCACCCCCATCGATCCCGACACCGCTCAAGTGCAACCGGCAGGCAATCCGTTTGGCGCGCTTGCAGCAAACCAAGAGGCTCTTCAGATCGTTGATCGCGTCAACGCGTTCAACGTCGTCATCGATGGCGCCATTGGCGCCGGCGCCCTGAACGATACGTTCGCAACCCTCACCACCTCGCCGGTCTATACGACCTTCTTCGTTGGCGCTGGCGGCCACACCACTCCCTCCGAGTCGACAGACGAGGCTCAACTCGGCACGATCACGATCGCCGTCGATACGACCGCTCGTCGCGACCTGGCTAACACCCCGGTCGCTGCTACGGACGTTCAAGATGCGGACGTTCTCGTCACGGGCAACTTCAATGCGTTCAACGGTCCTGGCGGCGGTGTCACGCTGGGTGCCGTTGCTGCGACCGTCAATGCCGCCGCAACTCAAGCAGCTATCAACAACCAGCAAGCGGCACTGACGGCTGGCTCTGTGGCTTTCCGCGTCAACGCCGATGGCGGTCCGATCGCCAGCTCCTCCTACTCGGCTACCGTTTCGTACGTGCTTGACAGCACCTACTACACGCAAGAAGGCCCTGTCTCCGGCGCTCTGGAAACAATCGGTCGCGACGGTACGAACGTTGTCATGCCGTGGATGAACTCGAGCGCAGTTCAGGCTCGCACGGGCACCAATAACGTCATCCGTCTGGGCAACATCAGCTCGGGCGCTACGGGCCCGGTGTTTGCGCAAGTATTGAACTCGGTTAACTCCGCTACGGGTTACACCCCGGCTGCGGCACCTGTGCAAATCGCGCCGTCCATCGCCGCTAACGGCGAACTGGTGGTTACGACTGCAGCGTTGACCAGCGCATTGGGTGAGTGGGGCCGCGGCGACGTCCAGATTTCGGTCGAAGCTCCGAGCGCTACGATCACCGCTCGTCGCTACGCTACTCTGGCGAATGGTTCTGTGACCGAGTTCGAAAGCGGAACGGTTGCAAACGACCAAAACGCAGTCAACGTGCCTTAAGAACCGCACATTGATCGGAAAGGGAGGGCTTCGGCCCTCCCTTTTTTTTGTGTGATGCGCGGTAGAGTCAAAGGCCACCTTTAGAAATCGAGATGTCCATGACGCCCGCTTCAAGCCCCTCGCCCGTCGCCGTGATCGGCATGCATCGATCCGGGACGTCCTGCCTGGCGGGGTGTCTTGAGGATTTGGGCCTGCATCTTGGCGCGGTGAATACCGCCGCACCGCACAACAAGAAGGGCAATCGCGAGAACCCCCGGTTCTGGCCCGTCCACGACGCTGTCCTGGCCCGCGTCGGCGCCGCCTGGGATGCGCCGCCCAACACGCCCGTCGCCTGGACCGCGAGCGAGATCGCCGATCTGAAAGCGGTGTTGGCCGACTACGATACCCTGCCGACGCCTTGGGGCTTCAAGGATCCCCGCGCCACGCTCTTGCTGGACGGGTGGTTTGAAGTTCTACCGGATTTGAAGCTGGTCGCCTCCATCCGCCACCCCCTCGCCGTCGCGGGCTCTCTGGCGGCGCGCAACGGGTTCGATCAGGCGCGGTCCCTTGCCATCTGGACCGGATACAATCGTGCCGTCCTTCGGTGGCGCGACCTGACGCCATTCTCCGTCATCGACTACGATGCGGACGACTACGAAGCCCGCGTCCGACGCGTCGCGGCGGGATTGGGTTTGAACGCCGCAGCGCCCATGCCCTTCCGCTCGGATGAGTTGAACCACCAGAAGATCAACGCCGCCGTGCCAGCCTCTGTCGCCGACCTTTGGGCGGCGCTACAGGACGCCGCGCAATGAAGCGGCCGGCCCTTTCGGTCATCGTCATCGGTTTCGACATGGCGCGCGAGTTGCCGCGCACCGTCACCTCTCTTCTTCCGCCTTATCAGCGCGGTCTGGAGATTGAGGACGTCGAAATCATCGTCGTAGACAATGGCTCGGCCCAGCCCGTGACCCGCGACCTGTTTTCACAAGAGGCGGACATTCAGATCCTGCGCGTCGATGACGGCGGCGTATCCCCCTGTCGCGCCATCAATCGCGGCGTCGCGCTGGCGCGTGCAGACCATATCGCGCTGATGATCGACGGCGCGCGAATGGTGTCGCCCGGCATGGTCCGCGCCGCTCTGGACGCGGCCGGCTCAAGCCCCGACGCCTTCGTCGCGACGCTCGGTTTTCATCTCGGCCCCAAGGTTCAGCAGATTTCAGTCGAAGAAGGCTACAGCCGTGACGTCGAGGACCGCCTGCTGGCCGACATCGACTGGCCGAACGGCGACGGCTATCGCCTCTTCGAAATCTGCGCCCTCGGTGAAAGCTACGCCATGGGGGTTCTTGCCCCCCCGACCGAGACGACGTTCTTCGTCATGCGCAAAGCCATGTTCGAAGCGATCGGCGGATACAATGAGGATTTCGTGCAGCTGGGCGGCGGCTTCGCCAGTTTCGACTTCTTTCGCCGGGCGGTTGACGCTGCTGGAGACGGCTTCATCATGCTGGTCGGGGAAGGCACATTCCACCAGTTGCATTACGGGGCGACCACACAAGCGGGTGGCATCCGACGTCAAGCCGAAGCCGGCCGGTCATTGGGTGACCTCTTTGCCCAGGAGTATGAGGCCTTGGTCGGACGTCCTTACGGCCGCGTCCAGACGATGCCGCTTTTGAGAGGCCGGATCACACACCCTGCGGTTCCGCGTCTGTTCTTCGCTTCAACGGGTTAGGCCCGCGACACCGCTGGCGGGCCGCGCTATAACCCGAACTCAGCGCCCCGCATCGAAATCAGATTCAGACTTGTCAACAGACACCGACGCCGCCCCCGTGGTCATCCCCTTCACCCCCGCCCCGACGCGTCGTCGCTTGGGCGAGGAGCTGATCGCGCGCGGCATGATCCGCGAGGCGGATCTGGTCAACGCCCTGACCTTGCAGGGACAGAACGGCGGCCTTTTGGGCCTGAACCTGGTGCGGCTGGGCGCCGTGTCCGAGGCGCAGTTGCTGGATGTGCTGTCCGAGCAGTTGAACCTGCCCATCCTTCTGCCCGAGCAAAGCCCCCGCCCCGACCAAATCGCCGCCTTCCTGGCCGAAATCCGTTCTCCGCTGAACTGGTGGGCCGAGAACGAGGCCGTCGCCTGGCGCGAAGAAGCCAGCGAGGATGCGCCCGGCCGTATCGTCTGCGCCGCCGTCCAGCCCCTGTCTCCCGCCCTCAGCGAACGCATCGCCCAGGCCAGCAAGGACCCCGTCCTCTTCCTTCTGGCCCAGCGGTCGCTGATTGAGGCCCTGACCCAGGACCTGCACGCCGATGGCGCGCCCCTGATGGACGGGCTGATGAGCGGCGGCGCCGATGCGGCGCGCCTGCGCGAGCTGGCCCAGGAAGCCCCCACCATTGATTTCGTCAACGCCGTCTTCGCAGAGGCCCTGACGCGCCGCGCCTCTGACGTTCACGTCGAACCCTATGAGGATCGCTTTCTGGTGCGGATGCGCATCGACGGCGTTTTGACCACCGCGCGCGCCGCCCCCCGCGCCAACTTCGAAGCCGTCGCCTCGCGCATCAAACTGCTCAGCGGCATGGACATCGGCGAACGTCGCCTGCCGCAGGACGGCCGCCAATCGGTGCGCGTCTCGGGCCAGGAAGTGGATCTGCGCGTCTCCACCCTGCCCTGTTCCTGGGGCGAATCGATCGTGCTGCGCCTCCTGGGCAAGACCAGTCGTCTGCCGCAGCTGTCGGAACTGGGGGTGGGCGAGGATCAGGAAAAGACCCTGCTCGAACTGTCGGAACAGCCCAACGGCGTCTTCCTGATCACCGGGCCGACCGGATCCGGCAAGACCACGACCATCTATCGCCTGCTGACGCACCTGAACGACGGCGAGCGCAAGATCATCACCGTTGAGGATCCGGTCGAACTGGATCTGCCGGGCGTCATCCAGGTGCGCGTGCGCGCCGACATCGGCCTGACCTTCGCCGCCGGCCTGCGGTCGATCCTGCGCCAGGATCCCGACGTCATCATGGTCGGCGAAATTCGCGATCCCGAAACCGCGCGCATCGCGGTTCAGGCCGCCTTGACGGGCCACCTGGTCATTTCCACCGTCCACACCAACACCGCCCTGGCCGCCGTGCCGCGTCTGCTGGATCTCGGCATCGAGGACTATCTGCTGGCCGATGTGTTGCGTGGGGTGGCGGGACAGCGGCTGGTGCGCCGCCTGTGCGACTGCGCCCGTCCCTCGACCCCGCAGGAGGCCGCCGAGCACGAGCAGTCGATCCCGGCACACCTTCGCGCCACGGCCGAAGCCGAGATCGCCGCCTGGCGCGAACCCGTGGGCTGCGCCCGCTGTGGGCAGTCCGGCTATCGCGGCCGGATCGGCGCCTATGAGATCGCGCCCGCCTCGCCGGCGCTGATCCAGGCGCTGCGAAAATCCGCCGACGAGGACCAGCTGACCGACATCGCGCGTCAGGACGGGTTCCTCAGCTTCGGCGACGACGCCTTCCTGAAGGCTCGACGCGGCCTGACCACCCTGTCCGAGGTTCACCGCATCGTCGGCGGCGGCGACTGATCGTGACGCCGCAGGCTTTCCAGTATCAGGCGATCGATCGCCAGGGTGCGATGTCCCGGGGCGTGCTGACCGCGCCCAATGAAGCCGCGCTGGTGCGGCGGCTGTCGGCCGAAGGCCTGACGGTCCTGAAGGTGTCGCCCGCCGCAGCCGCGCAAGGCGAAGGCCAGAACCGGCCCTTGAAGTCGGGTGAGCGGGTGCTGGTCCTGCGGCAGCTGGGCCTGATGCTGGAGGCCGGCGTTTCGCTGCTGGAATCGCTGGATACGGTTGCGCAGGGCATGCAGTCGCGGAAAGGCAAGGAACAATTCCTGGCCGCCATCGCCGCCCTGCGACGCGGCGATTCGCTGGGCAAGGCCTTGGAGGAACACGTTCCGGGCTTTCCCGACTATCTGTACGCCATGGCGCGTGTGGGCGAAGCCTCGGGTCGCGTCGCCGAAGTGCTCAAACAGGCTGCAGAGCAAATGGCCTATGAGGATCGGCTGCGGAAGGATTTCGGCAATGCGATGACCTATCCGGCCTTCCTGCTGATGGCCGGATTGGGCGCCGTCGCCTTCATCTTCACCCAGGTGGTGCCGCGCTTCGGCGCCATGATCGGCGAAGACCGCAGTCGCGTGCCGACCGTATCGCGCTGGGTGTTGTCCGCCGGCGAGTTCGCCAACGCCAACATAGGCGTAATCGGCATCGGGCTCGGCGCCCTGATCGCCCTGGTCGTCGTGATCGCCACCAATCCCGCGATCAAGGCGCGGGCCTATACGCTGGCGCATGGCCTGCCGGTCGTGGGCGGCGTGCTGCAGGCGCGCGAAATCGCAGCCTGGGCGCGACTGACGTCCTTCGCCCTGGTGAACGGTGTGCCGATCCTGTCGGCCGTCGCCCTGGCGCGTGCCGCCGTCCCGATCGGGCCCTTCAGGCAAGGCCTGAACCGGCTCGAAAACGATCTGAAGGCCGGCCTGACGCTGGATGCGTCTCTGGCGGCTCACACCAAACTGGAAGCGATGGACCTCAGCCTGCTGCGCGCGGGCCAGCGTTCGGGCGCGATCGGAGCCATGTTCGGCTTCATGGCGGACAACTACGAAAACCGCCTGCGTGACAGCATGAAACGCATGACGTCGCTATTGGAGCCGGCGGCCATCGGCGCGATCTCGCTGATCGTCGGCTTCGTCGCCCTGTCCTTGGTGCTGGCGCTGTCCAGCGTCTACGAAGGTGTCGTTTGATCAGGCGTGGTCGCGAAGGCTTCAGCCTGATCGAGGCGCTTGTGGCGCTGGCGATCGCCGCGATGACATTGACCGCGATCTTCGAGCTTCAGCAGCAGATGATCCGCGGACAACGCCGCGCCGCCGATGTGATGGAACAGGTCGCCGCCCAGGAAAACGCCTTGGCCTTGACCCGCGACATCAATCCGATGGACCAACCCTCCGGAACGATCACGCTGCCCGAGGGCGACGTCATACGCTGGACCTCAAGCCCCAAGACGGAAAGCCGGACCAATGCCGGCTTTCCAACGGGAGACGGCACTTTCCAGGTCCAGCTCTTCACCGTCACGGTGGAGATCGAGCGGCGCAATGGTCGCTCGCCAGCCGCCTTGGTCTTCGACCGTATGGGTTGGCGACGAATGGTCGGCGAGGGAGCTTAAGGCGTCGTCACCGGCGCCGTGACGGGCTCCTGCGTGCTTGCAGGCGCGACCGACTCTTCGCCAACCATCGGCTCTGCCGGTGCAGCGACCGGCCGACCGCGCGGCGGCAGAAGCGAAGGCGTTTCGGAAGCAGGCAGGGGGCTGGGAAGATCCAGGCCCAATCCCCTGAATCTCGGACTGATCGACCACGGAGTCAGGGTATAGGACCAGCCGCGACCGGTTCGGAACGCGGCATTCATATTGCCGGCGTACTGGTCGGCGAAGTCCGCCATATCATCGTCGCCACGCACGATGTAGGGCGTGATCAGGAGCAGAAGCTCGGTTCGTTCACCGCTGATCGAATTGCTCTGCAAGGCCGAGCCGATGATCGGAATGTCCTTCAGGAAGGGTATGCCTGTATTCGCCTTCGTGTAGTTGTTGCCGATGAGGCCGCCTAGGACGCCGGTCCATCCATCCTTGATGGCGATCTGCGTCGTCAGGCTTCGGTTCAAGATCGTCGGACTGGAGATGCTGGTGCCCGCCGGCGGCGCGCCTGCGGAGGACAGTTCCTGGCTGATGCTGATGTCCACCCGGTCCCCATAGACCACGGGCGTAATCTCGAGAATGGTGCCCGTCTGACGATACTGCACGCTCTGGAGAATGTCGGTGTCGCCGTTAGAGTTGCTGTTCGACGCGCGTTGCGACGAGATGATCGGCACGTCGGTTCCGACTTGGAAACGCGCCGTTCCCCCGCTGCGCGTTACGAGCTGAGGCCGCTGGAGAATGCTGACGCGGTTGTTCGATGCGCTGGCGACGATCCGAGCCCTAAAATCCGGACCGATGAAGTTGAACACGCCCGCTGCGCCTTTCAGCGTCAAACCTTCTGTCGATCCGCTCAGAACGCCGTCGCCGCGCGTCTCAGTGCCGAAGAGATTGACGCCGATGTCCGTGCCGTCGGTCAGCGTGACTTCGGCGATCATGACCTCGATCACGACCTGAGGCGCCGGTGTGTCCAACGTCGACAGCAGGGTGCGCAGTTGAGCATAATCTCCGGCCGTACCGGTGAAGATGATGCGGTTGCCGATGGGGTCCGTCAGCAGACGGCCTCCCAGGAATGTCCCGGAGGCGCCTTGCTGAGCACTGCTTCCAGTGCTGGACATCTGGCCGCCTTGCCGAGGCGCGGCGCTGTCTCCAACCGTGACGGCCGGCGTGCCGGGAACACCGACGGGCGGCTGAGGTTGGTTTGTCGTCGGCGCCTGACCCATGGCCAGTTGGCCCAGCGACTGAGCGTCCGTATTGCGGACGTTGTAGACGAAGGTGGTCGCTTTGTCGCCGAGCGCAGCCGGACGATCCAGCATGCCGACCCAATAGTTCACGCGCTCCAGCAGCTCTGGATCCTTGGCGAACACGAGGATCTGATTGGCTTGCGGGAAGGACAGTATGACGATTGAGCGACCGGCCAGCGCCTGGCGGCTGACGATGTAGCCTTCGGTGGTGAGCGTCTGCTCCAGCGATGTCGCAAGCGCATCCGCGGCCCAGTAGACGGGTTCGACACGAAGAACATCAGCCCCGGCAAAGCGCGGTTGATCGATTTCGCGGAGCGTACGAACGACCTGCGCCACATCACGCGCCGAGCCCGATATGATCAGGCTGTTGGTCAGGGGATCCGGCGTGACCCGCGCGCCGCCAAGGTTTGGGAAGAGATCGCCCAACAAGGACTGCAGCACGTTCACTTCAATAGTCTGAACATTGAAGAACTGGACCACGCGACCGGAGGATGCGGGCGCTGTTCGGTTGCGAACGATCTCGCTGCCGATCGCGCCATTGGGGCTAGCGCCGACAGTGACCGCCCCGCCGTCGATATAGACGTCGATGCCGTATTGTTTCAGCGCCTGTTGCGTCAATCGAAACAGAGCGCGTTTGCTGATCGTCCCGCCCGTGCCGCCGGCAATGATCTCTGATCGTGTGGCCACGTCTCCGCTGAGAGAATAGGGCACATTGAGAACGCCGCCGAATACGGTCGCCGCGAATTGGGGGATAGACTGCGGCGCCAAGGTCGCATCGACCGGCTCATCAGCCAGCAGCGCCGCGATTTCGGCTTCGGTCGCCGGCGGTCGTTGGGGTGTCTGCGCAGTACGCGTCGGTATGGACAGACGTTCTGACGGGTTGCGTGCTCCGGCGACAGCCGCATCAGAACCGGTCGGCACAACATCACCGCCGCTGCGCGAATCTTCTGCACGATCGGGCATGCGAGTTGTGGTGGTCATCGTCGGGAATGCGGCGCAACCGGCCAGAAGCAGAGGCGTCAGGCAAACCGCCGCCATCAGCGACGAGGCTGTTCCCTTCATACGTGGGGCGGTGAACAACTTGGACATAGACAACTCCTGCGCGCCTCAGCCGTACAGACGGACCACGCGCGTTTCGCGGCCCTTTCGCAATGTGACGGCGCTTTCTGTGATCTCTTCGATTCGCCACCCGTCTCCGAACCGATCACCGACGACGATAGATTGGATTTGCGGCCCCGGCGCGGCAGGATCGCTCACCAGCGCCGCCAATGATCCGGTTGCAGGGTTGCGCTCTACACCCCGAAGCGCCTGTTTGAAGACCACCGACACATCAGGCGGCGGCGGAGGCGGCGGAGGCGGCGGCGGGGGCGGCGGAGGCGGCGGCGGAGCAGGCGGGGGCGGGTCGGAACGGAGCGTTCTCAGAAACCGGACTGCCGCGGCTGCACTTTCTCCGGGCCTGAGCACCAAGGTGTCCTGTCCAAGACCGCCACGGCGCACAGACGGCGGCTCCTCCGGCTCATTGGGGTTCTGCCACCCCAGCAAAAAGACGCCAACCAGGAACAGCACCACGAAAAGAGGACCAAAACGCATCAGCCGCCTACCTTCTCGGCCTTCGCTGCACCGGCAGGCAAAACCACAGGGAACGACAGACGAATGCGCACCTTCCCCGTCGGAGGTGGAAGCTGAGCGGCGGCGCCCTGCACCTGCTGAATTTGACCTTGGAATGTCGCGGCCGGCGTCATTTCATAGTCAAAACTCACGACCCGAAACCCTTCTGGCCAGCCGGCGACACGATCCAGAAAGGCAAAGGTCGGCGCCCATCGCAAATCCGCCTGGATTTCAGCGCCCACCCAATCGGTCACGCCAATCGTCTCGACTTCAGCATCAGTCGTGATCACGACGCTGGTCATTCCTGCGTCGAGTGCGGCTTTCGCCAGTTGCTGTTCAATGCGGACCTGGGCGACGGCGACGTTCGTGGCTTCAAATCCCCAGGTTTTCATATCTTCGACGGCGGTATCGTCTGCCGCTGCCGCTTCGACACGCCGCGCGGCGCTGGCTGCAAGACGGGCGCTGGCTCGCGTGGACAAGGCGTCGATGTAACGGTCTTCCTGCCTCACACGCCAGTCGGCGGCGCTGATTGGTGCGTAGATCAGGGCCGCCAGAACCATCACACCCAGCAAAACTCGCTCACGCGGCGTGGTGCGCTGAAGCCGAGCGAGAAGTGCACGCGTTTGCGTCCGGGTGGACACCCTGAGTCCGGCAATGATGTCCTGCAATCCAGCCCCGCCGCATCTTCGGCGCCCACCCGTTCACAATCGACGCGCGCGCATCCATCCGCTATAGCAGCCCCCGGGCTGTGGTAATAGCTTCATGGTTATAGGGACGTAGCGTTTGTCCATTCGTATTTCACGCAACCTTCGCCGTTTGATGGGTCGTCGATCCGTTCAGCGGGTCTCCGCCCGGCAAGGGTTCAGCTTGCTGGAAATTCTGGTCGTGTTGGCGATTATCGCCATGCTGGCCGCCGTGGTCGGACCACGACTCTTCGCTCAGCTTGATCGGTCGAAAACGACGACGGCCCGTCTGCAGATCCGCTCTATTGAAGCGGCGCTGGAAACAATGCGGTTGGATATCGGCCGTCTGCCGACGCAGCAGGAAGGTCTGGCGCTCCTTATGCAAGCCGATCCTCAGCAAGTCGCCGGCTGGTCCGGGCCGTACCTAGACAAGGCATTACCCTCGGACCCGTGGAACCGGCCATACGTCTATCTGCCGCCCAGCGCAGCTGCTGACGGCACCCCTGGCGCGCCCGAGAACCGCGCAAAGGTCGTCAGCTACGGTGCGGACGGCCAGGAAGGCGGTCAGGGCGCGAATGCCGACATCACATCCGATCAACGCTGACAGCAGCCGGGCTGGTTTCTCGCTGATCGAGATACTTGTGGTCCTAGCAATCTTTGCGCTCAGTGCTGCGGTGATCATGCCCAGCACATCGCGAATGCTGGATCAGGCGACGTCCCACGCGGTGTTCTTCGAGTTTCAAAAGCAGGTCTCGGACTATCGCAGAGAGGCCAATCGCACTGGGGTCGCCATTCGTCTGGCCGATCCAGAAGCCGCCAGGGGGGGTAGCCCGCAAGCGGGCGGCGCGCCAGAAGGAGCGTCTGATGATTGGGTCGATCGAACCGTGACCCTCAGGTCGCCATGGCGTTACACGATGGCTCCCGCTCTGGACATCGCCGCCGGCGGCGGCTGTTCGGACACCACGGCCAATCTGATCAATGGCGATCGTGTCGTCATGACCCTTCGGACGGCCGGTGGCGATTGCCGGTTTATTCGCCTGCAGTCAGCGGTGGAGCCGCCTCGCGGGTCTTCATCTCGATAATCAAACGCTGATTTTGCGCGTCCGTCCGTGGGCGAACGTCGTAAAAATAGCCCGAGCCTTCGAAATCGGCGATCAAGGTGTCGGCCACGGCGACCGCTGTATAAGGCAGGGTCAGGGTCAAGGTCTCGCTCTGGGCCTCAAGCGCGGTCGGGGTCAAATCGTGGAAGGCCACAATTCCGATCGCCGCGCCCGCGGCGCTAAGCGGATTTGTTCGGGCCTCGATCTCGGCATAGGCGGCCAGCTTGCGACGGTCGGCCTCCAGCCCGCCCATTTGGGCGGCGCGCGGCGTGGCAGCCTGAATCTGCGCTGTTTCCTTTTCGATTTCGTCGGCTTCTGACGCCAAGCGCGCGCCCTGACCCATCATGAAGAGGCTCAGGCCGATCGCCGTCAATGCAACGGCGCCGGCGCCGATACCGATCAGCTGTTCCTGGCTGAGGTCAGACGCAGACACAGCGAACGCAGGGGCGCTGAAGTCGATGGGAAGCGTCTGCGCTGCTGGGGGTGTTTCCGGCGCGTCCTCGGCGCCGCGCTGCAATCGCGTGAAAGCGCCCCACGAGGCGACATCGAAGCGCTCGCGCCGCCAGGCAGAAGCGATCAGACGACGCTCGCGCCACAACTGAGCCTCATAACCCTGCTCGAGCCGGACGATCCGCCATCCCACGCCAGGGGGTTGGGCCAGGGTTTCGGGCCGAACAAGCGGCGCGCGGGCGCCGTAGCGTGCGCTCACCAAGGCATTCACCGTCTCGGCGTCCCACCACCAGACGCCGAAATTGGAGCCGCTTTTCACCAGAGTAGAGCTGCTTACCATATAGGGCGAGCCCGTGCGTGCATGCAGGCGCGCCGCCTGCCCCCTGCGACTGCGCGGCAGATTGGCCGCCTCAAACAGGCTGAACGCCGTCAGATCACGCGCTAGCAGCACGACAGGCGGACGCAGCCTGCCGCCTGGACCGCCCGGATGAACCTGCATCCAGCGGCCATCGGCCAACAGCCGCTCAACGCGGGGCGTAAGGAAGTCGAACTGCATCGGACAAATCAGCCACGGCTCGCCCCGGAGCCTCTTTCAATTCAGTCTGGTCGATCCAGACCGGCCGCTCAACCCCTGAAGACGTCAACGTCAGTCGTGACCGATAGACCCAAGCCGACCGGCTGTCAGCCACGGTGAGGAGGATGCGTCCTGACGGGAAGGTGTAAAAGCTGTCTCCGCTCGTGTCCGGCAGCCCGGTCGCGGATGCAAAATCGGCGAATGACAGGAACGGCTGCTGTTCTCGCGCCCTGAAAGCCGTCTCAATCTGCGAGTCTGAGGCGCCGTAGAGGATCCGCATCGTGTCGGCTGTGGCCGTATTCACATTTTCGTTCGGCGAAGCGGAATCCATCGCGAGATGAGGCTGGATTTTTCGCCAACTGCTCATGCGCACAGCACCACGAAGGCCCAGAAGGGAAAGCCATTCCTCAGGGCGGCGCATGGCGCGGTTGGCGGGCCCAGCATCGTTGTAGTCCCTGGCCTCCGCTCCGTTGATCTGCTTCAGGTCGTCTTGATCGATATAGTCGCGATAGAGGGGCGATAAGCGGCGCGTCACAGCATCGGATAGCCCCAGGACGTCCCCTAGCCGCCGATAGCTGGAATCCTGCAGATACGCCAAGTTGATCAAGCCAGCCTGATCCTGGGACTTGATGAGCAAGCCGCCGTCGATGTCGATCTGATAACCACGACCGTCGAGCCGCACCAGTTCGCCCGCGCCCCCCGACGGATCGTAGATGGCGTCATCAAACAGACGCGGCCCTCCGGTGTTGATCCCGGTCGGGGCCATCGGCTCGGTGGCGACCATATAGGTCATCAACGCCTCCGCCGTCATTGCACGCGCCATGAACCGGACTCGCGCCCGCGCCGAGGCGGCCTCTGCCTGCAAGCTGCTCAAGGCCGTCATCGCAACCAGGAAGATGAGCGTGACGACCCCTGTCACCGCCAACACGGCGGGCAGGGCGAAGCCCGCACGTCGGCGGCGGGACTTAAAGCGGGTCATCAAATCGAATCCAGCTTTCGGGACGTCCGGATCCAGCTGAATCCAGAATATCGACCGCGCCGCCCTGAAAACGCACAAAAAGCCGGGTCGCGCGCATCTGTCCTTCGTCAGTGGCAGGCGCACGTCCTGCGAGAACGTAGACGTCGGACCAGACCATGCCGTCTACAGAATATGACAGGCGCGCGGCGGGATCGCTCGTGGTGATCAATGTCACGGGTCCAGAGCCAGCTTCGCACGTCAGCACACCCTGACCAGCGTCCCGGGTCACCGTCAAAACCATCCGTCCCGCCCATCCTTGTGGCGCGCATTGTGTGGCCCGCTCCATCACGACATCGGCCTCTAGCCGCTCGGGTGCGCCAGAAATGGCGCGATCAACTTGAGCATTGAAAGTTTCGGCCGGACGCAGGGCGATACTTCTGATCAAGACTCGAACATCGCTGACGGAAACGTCGAGATCCGCCGCCGACATCGCCCGGCGCCCCAGACTGAATCCGGTATCACCGGCCTTTATGCCGATGGAGAAGATGATGGCCAGCGCCATGCCGCCGATCGCCAAGACAACGAGCGCCTCGATCAGAGAAAAGCCAGAACGGAGAGCAATACGCCGCATCGCATGCTGTTAGCGGTTCCCGACGCGCTCGCCAATGGAGCGCGCCGTCACGCTTGGCGCTTGGGACGCGATGAGATATCAACCGCGCATTAGCCGGGGACGGGGATGAACAAGCAGACTTCGGTCGTGATCGCGGGCGGATTGGCCTTCGCGCTTTGGGGCGGGGTGACCAGTCTTGATTTGTTCGCCCAGGCTGAAGCCGGACCTCAGGCCATCGCCCCGCGACCCGTCGCCACGGCCATACAAACGCCAACCGACAGTCAGCGTCGCGCAGATTTGAACGCCAGACTTCGCGGCATGATCGCGGAGGGCAAGGGCGGGCGCCTGGCCGATGCGACGCCGCCATCGCGATCCGTTCGAGCGCGAGACGTACGTGCGACGCCCGTTGTGCGTCGCCCTCAAAATACAGTGAGGACATCGACCGTAGAATCGGCCGCGACGATTGCGCCGCCGGCCTACGATCCATCGAAGGCTCGCCCGCTTTCGGCGGCAAGAGGCTACAGGGCCCCTCGCCTCGATCTTTCGACACCCGCGAACGTCCCCAGCGATCCCCTCGCCTGCCTGACGCAGGCGATCTACTATGAAGCCCGCAACGAAAGCGAAGAGGGCCAGGCCGCAGTTGCAGAGGTGGTGCTGAACAGAGCCGGCAGCGGACGTTATCCACGCGACATCTGCCAAGTCGTCTATCAGCGCAATAGCCGCACCTGCCAGTTCACCTTCACCTGCGACGGTTCGATCGGTCGGTCGCCCATCAACATGACGGCCTGGGCCCGGGCCGAACGGATTGCGCGCAGCGTCTACGCCGGCGAGGCCAAGACTTTGCTGCCTCGCGGCTCTGTCAACTATCACGCCAACTATGTGCGACCGACCTGGGCGGGCCGTCTTGAGCGGGTCCGCCAGATTGGCGCGCACATCTTCTATGGCAATGCAAAGAATGGCCGGACACCGGGGGCGCAGGAAGCCCCGCCCGTCGCTCCGCGCGGCTTGGTTTTCGTCAGCAATACGGCGCTGGAGCAGGCTTACGCCGCCCTGACCGGGAAGGTGCCTGACTCGCAAAGTCGTTGATTTCAGGCTTCGTCCGATACGGAGTGGGTTTCGGCTGCGGTGATTTCGACCCCTCCGAAGGTCACGTGGCCGTCAAAAACACCTTCTAGCTGGACCAACCGCACTTCCGCAGGTGCGGCATCAAGCCATTGGTGGGACATGACAATTTCAAAATATCCCGGCCGGCCAGGGTAGATTTCTTGTGATTGATACGACTCAACCTCGCCCCAATCGATCCTGAACCTTGAGCGGCTCGCGCCATCATCGAAGCCAAGCGTGATCTTCGCCTTCCAAATCCCTGCTGGCACGGTGAGGTAGGGCCCAGAGATTAGAAATCGTGGCTTCCCCGTGATATCGAAGGGTTGCCCTGATCGCGCCAGATCAACAGATTTTACGTCGTAGCTAAATATTTCTGGCGACCAAGTTGTCTTATCTAGGTTCATGAGCAATGAACTTCCCTAACTGAAGACGTTCCTCCTCTCGAAGGGAAAACGCCGCAGCGAAAAACCCAAGAGAAAAAGCGGTTTCCACGAGGCAGTCCACAACGTTAGGTGAACCATGACACCCCGCAATCTGCCCTGCATTTAGGTCTGTATTTGACTCAATCGCTTTACGTCGAGCAAAACGCACACGGCAGGGAGGGACGAGGAACCAGATACTGCCAGAACCGTCGCCAGTCACGCTGCACGCAACCACGTGTAAACCTCAACAGCTTCTTCAATGTCGGTAAATAGTTTTGCTTTGCCGCTTTCGATTATCAAAGCTTGGTCACAGTAACTCGCAATCATGTCAGTGTTATGCGACGCCATTACGAACGCTCGACTTGCGCGGTTTTGGAAGAGCTCCTCTTGGCATTTGCGCTGAAACCGTGCGTCGCCAACGGCCACGAGTTCGTCGATCAAGTAACAATCAAACTCGACAGCCAAAGAAAGACCAAAGGCAAGCCGTGCGCGCATGCCTGAAGAGTATTGCTTTACAGGACGCCGCATCGCTGTTCCCAGCTCTGCAAAGTCGTCAACGCGCGCCATCAAATCCTTAAAGTCCCGATCATAAAGGCGCGCCAGAAACCTCACATTATCAACGCCCGTGAGCGATCCCTGAAAGCCGCCCGCGAAGCCGATCGGCCACGATGACGTCATAGCCCATGTGATCTTGCCCTCGGTCGGGCGGTCGATCCCGCCAAGCATACGAATGAAGGATGACTTCCCTTGCCCGTTGCGGCCGAGCAAGGCCAGCCTACCATCCCGACGCAAGGAAAGATTGAGATCGGAGAATAGCGGCTTATGCGCGCCGGGATGGGTTCTGCTCAAACCCTGTACGAGCAAGCCGATGTCAGCGGGGATGATGTCGGTCATCCCAACTGACGATGCTCACGCACGCCGGCCCAAATCAGCCAGCCCAAACCGTAGATCAACATCGTTGAGAAAAGGACAGTTAGGATCGCAATAAGACGACGGGGTTCGGTTGGCTTGTCGGGATAGCTCGGGCTGACGATGCGTTCGAGGTAGAGCTTCTGACGTCTGGCTTCCTGCTCTGCTGTGACGACGCCAGCCGTAGCTTCGGCTAGCTCCTTGTTTGCCAGCTCCCGCCGCAAGGACAGATCTTCGTAGCTGCTGATCTTGCTGGCCAGCGAGTTTGAAGACCCGGCAATCTTCGCGCGCTCGGCAGCGATTTGGTTTTCGTAAGCCGCAATCCGCGAGTCGAGCATCGGCAGTTGGGGACTGCGTGGCGCATCTGCGGCAAGCTGAGCGCGCTCCGCCTTCAAGGTCGCCAGAGACGCCAACAGATTGCCAACAAGCGTAGACCCTTCCGTTGCGGTGCGTGCCGGGTCTATAAATTGCTCACGGTTGCGAAAAGCAGCAAGTTGAGCTTGAACGTCTGACAGCCTAGCGCGCGCCTCGTCCTGGCTACGTTTGGCGTCACGAACTGCATCATCTGTTGCACGCGTATTCATGCGGTTAACGAGACGCTCGCCGCCATCAAGCATCGCTGCATTCAGCGCCTGGGCGGTTTTTGCGTCAAAGCTCTCGACGCGCAGGGTGCTGATGCCCGTCGTCGCATCGAAGCCCGTAACGACAAATCGCTTCAGCGCTTTGCGCATTCCCTCGTCGGAGTCGCCCTCCCAGAATCGGGGCCAGCCGGTCAGGGGATCGCCGCCACGGGGAGACAGTATTCTGCGAAGGTCAAACCGCTGTCGCAGTTCTCCAACTCCGTCTGGCGAGAGAACGTATTCATGAACCGCGAACGCATCAGAGGCTGACGCAGAGAGTCCGACGCCTTGCAGTACAAACCCCAACGCCGAAGTCTGCGGCTGATTCGCCTGCCTTACGACAAATTTCGCCTCGGACACATAAAGAGGTGAAGCGATCACAAGATAATAAAATGCAACGATCAAGGTTGGCGCGACGACGACACCCAAGAATCCGATCGGCAAACGCTCCCACCATTTTTTCGCCCTACGACCAGATGGAAGCAGTTGCGGAATAGGCCCCACATAATTGATCTTAGTTTCGCTCATTATGATCGCCCAGCGGATTTAGGATTCAGTTTCAATTAGATGCCTAGCGCTGGATATCAGCAAAAGGCCAACAATGTTGAACACCGCGCCAAAAGCAAGCGCATACGGAATGTCGTAATATGTCTTTACGAACTCACCGAAAACCGCCGACCTCATCATCTCTACAGGATGAACGAAGGGAAGTATGAGCAAAACCTTGCGAAACCCGTCCGGGAGCCAAGCTACCATCGTAAATACGCCGGATAAGGGGAGGATCAGGTAACCGATCAGACCAATGAGACGCTCCATTACGTCGAAGCGCATAGCCAGACCCGTTAGTATCAGCGCAAAGCCTGAAGAGATGAACGCCAAAAGAAACCAGCCGAAATACAGCAAAAGATAATTGCTGGGCAAGTTCACTTGCCCGACCGCCAACAGAAACACGTAAACAATAGCGTACGCTATCGTAGCCCCCGCGAATTCCAGCAAAATGCGAGCGCTAAAGATATGCAAAGGACCAATCTGGCGGTGATAGAGCAGGCCCATATTGCCCTGCAACGCACCAGCAAGATAACCAATCAGATGTCGGATCAGGATCAGCGACATGTAAGCCGTCATAACGAACGGAGCGAGCCTTATTCCATGCTCGTACGCAGGTTTGGTGAAGCTCCAAAGCACCATAACGCCGAAACAAAAGGCAAGCGGTTCAGCGACAAGCCAAGCAAAGCCTAGCCCTTCTCGGCCAAACCGCGTGATGATTTCTCTCATCACCAGAGACAGAATGGTCCGTGCTTGTCTTTTAATAGACGCAATCATAAGGCCGCCGAGTTGGACCGAGCATGGACCCCGACTGAGCAGATCGATCCGTCCCTCGTTTGCGCGCGATTAGCCGACGGCGTCAAGCCTCGCCTATCATCGAGAAACCGTAGCATATAGGTTCCGAAGATGTTGCTGATAGGCGTCAGGGCTGAAACGCTTGGCTTGCGCTTTACCCAACCCCTCGAAACTGGCGCGTAGATCGGCATCATCATCCAGAGCCTGAATTCCCTTTGCGATCGCCCGAGTGTCATAAGGATCGACAATCAGCGCCGCCTCGCCCGCCACTTCAGGCAAAGCGCCGCCAGTCGATGTGAGCACCGCTGTCGAAAGCGCCATTGATTCCAGCACAGGCAACCCGAACCCTTCATACAGGGATGGGAAAAGGGTTGCCTTTGCACCACGGATTAAACTTACCAGCATAGAAAACGGCATATACTCATACTGCCGTATCCGATCAGCGTTTGGTCCGCCGTCACGCTTCACTTGAGCCAAGAGGGCGGTTTCGCCCTCATCAAGCCACGCACGGCCTCCGATTATCACCAGCGGAGACTTGCTGCCCGACGCGAGATAGGACTCAACGATCCGGCCGAGGTTTTTCTTTGGCTCAATAGCCCCGAAGTGGAGAAAATACCCCTTCCACTCCAGACCAAAAACGCCCTCGAGTTCCAGTTCGATCTCGGATTGAGGGCGCTTAGAAAGTACTGATGGAATACTGACAGCTTGGTAGGTATTGGTCACTCGGCGCTCGTCCACCCCCAAAAGGCGTATGACATCTTGTTTTGTGGTCTCGGATACAACTGCAATGTGATCCGCACGGCGCACAATATCAGCACACAGCTTCATAAAGCTGGCCTTATCGTCCAGTGTCGTGTGAGGCAGACGCAGCGGGATCAGGTCGTGAATGGTGTAGATATTCGCCATGCCCTTGGCCTGGAGCGGCAAGGCCGCCGTCCAGTGCATGATGTCAGGTGCAGGGGTAGCGTCAGACGAAGGGAACGATATGGGCGTAAAGCGACCATAGGCTTGGAAGGCGCGGTTCGCGAGCGTGTAAAGATCCTGAGCCGCCCAAAACTTGTCTGCCGCTGGCATGCCGCCAGAGCGCGAAGGCCAGATGACCTCCCCCGACGGAATGATCGCAAATGGTGATCGACCGATCGGTGAGGTCAGCGTTCTTTTCCATCGCCGATATTTTTGTTTTCGACTTAGCCGTTGAGGCGCACGCTCGGCATCGACGAGCATCGCTTCATTGAGAACGTTCTGAGATTTCTGAGCACCAGGCGGGCCGTAAAGAACCTCAGTGCCATATCCAATAGCCCGCACATTCTCCAGAAGGTTACGGCCATAGGTGGCGATGCCGGACCCTTTGGCGAGCGCCAAGTTAAAGCCGTCGATGCAAATCGATGTCATGGTTACCGGGAGAACGCCAAAAGGGTCATGGACGATGACAGACGCTAATCGTCAACCCCTTCTACAGATTCAACAGCGCAGGATCTCCACCCTGCGCGGCGATGTTCACGCTGATCGCCTTCTCCGCCGCGTAACGGATCAGGCTGTTGGGACCGCCGGCCTTGGGGCCGGTGCCCGACAGCCCCTCGCCGCCGAACGGCTGAACGCCGACCACCGCGCCGGTGATCGAGCGGTTGACGTAGACGTTGCCGGCGGGGACCAGGTCGACGACCTCGGCGGCGAAGGCTTCGATGCGGCTGTGGACGCCCAGGGTCAGGCCGTAGCCGCGCGCGGCGAGTTTGCCGGCGACCGACTTCAGGTCGGACGGGGCGTAGCGATAGATATGCAGGATGGGGCCGAAAACCTCGCATTCGAGGAAGTCGGGCGTCGGGATTTCAGCGATGGTGGGGGCGAACAGGTCGCCCTTTTCGGCGCCCATCGGCAGGGCCGCGCGGGCGATGATCTTCGCCTCCTTCGACAGGCGCTCGACGTGGGCTTCCAGGGCGCGACGGGATTCAGGGTCGATGACGGGGCCGATGTCGGTCTTGGGGTCGGCGGGGTCTGCGACGGTCTGGACCGCCAGAGCGCCTTTCAGGCCCTCGATCAGGGCGTCGGCCGAATCCTTGGGCACATAGAGGACGCGAAGGGCCGAGCAGCGCTGGCCGGCCGAGCCGAAGGCCGACTGGATCACGTCGTCGATGACCTGTTCCTTCAACGCCGTCGTGTCGATGAACATGCCGTTCAGGCCGCCGGTCTCGGCGATGAAGGGGATGATGGCGCCGGGCCGGGCGGCGATGGAGCGGTTGATGGCGGCGGCCGTGTCGGTGCCGCCGGTGAAGGCGACACCGTCGATGCCCGGATGCGTGACCAGGGCCGCGCCGACCGTCTCGCCGCGTCCGGGGACGAGCGCCAGCAGATCGGGGTTCAGGCCGGCCTTGTGATACAGGCGCACGGCCTCGGCGGCGATCAGCGGCGTCTGTTCGGCGGGCTTGGCCAGGACAGCATTGCCGGCGGCAAGCGCGGCGGCGATCTGGCCGGTGAAGATGGCCAGGGGGAAGTTCCACGGCGAGATGCAGGCGAAGACGCCCCGTCCATGCAGGAACAGCTGGTTGGTCTCGCCGGTCGGCCCCTTCAGCGTCTCGGGGGCGGTGAAGTCGCGCTCGGCCAGCAGGGCGTAGTAGCGGCAGAAGTCGGCGGCCTCGCGCACCTCGGCGACGCCGTCGTTCAGGGTCTTGCCTGCCTCGCGACTAAGCAGGGCGACCAGCCGATCCAGATCGGCCTCCAGCGCATCGGCCATGGCGCGCAGGACGATGGCGCGCTTGGCGCCGCCCTGACGGTCCCATTTGACCTGAGCCTCGGCGGCCGCCTGGACGGCGGCGTCAATGTCGGCCGGTTCGGCCTCGGACACATGGCCCAGCACCTGCGACCGGTCGAATGGGTTGGTCACAGGCTGGGCGTCGATGCCGGCGCGCAGCTTACCGCCCACGATCGGCCCGCTGGTCAACTTCTCGCGGTCGACCAGTTCCAGCGCCTTGGCATGGGCTTCGCGGTCGGCGGCCTGAGAATAATCGCGGCCGAGGGAGTTCTGACGATCGCCGTACATGTCTTTCGGAACCGGAATCTTGGGGTGACGGTCGGGCAACTGCTCGACCAGGGAAATGGGATCAGCCGCGACGGCCGAGGCGGGCACGCGCTCGTCCAGCAAGGCATGGACGAAGGAGGAGTTGGCGCCGTTTTCCAACAGACGCCGCACCAGGTAAGGCAGCAGCTCCTCGTGTCCGCCGACGGGGGCATAGGCGCGCACGATGAGCACTTCGTCAGCCCAGGCCTCGTGCGCGGCGTCGTATAGCGCCTCGCCCATGCCGTGCAGGCGCTGATGCTCGACCGTGACGCCGTGATCACGCGCCATACGCCGCACGGCCGCCAGCGTATGGGCGTTGTGGCTGGCGAACTGGGAATAGATCGCCGGCGCGGCCTCGATCATGGCCTTGGCGCAGACCAGATAGTTCAGGTCGGTCGCCGCCTTGGTCGTATAGACGGGATAATCGGTGCGGCCGAACACCTGGGCGCGCTTGATCTCGGTGTCCCAATAGGCGCCCTTGACCAGGCGCACCATCAGACGACGGCCTGAGCGACGGGCCAAGTCGGCGACGCGTTCGATCGTCTCCAGACCGCGCTTCTGATAGGCCTGAACAGCCAGCCCCAGACCGGTCCAGCCGCCCAGCGACGGCTCGTGCGCCAGCCGGTCCAGCAGCTTCAGCGAGAGAGCCAGACGGTCCGCTTCCTCCGCGTCCATCGTATAGTTGATGTCGTATTTTGCAGCGATCTGGGCCAGTCGCAGGATGCGGGGATAAAGGGTCGCCCAGACGTCATCCTCGTGCGTCGCCTCATAGCGTGGCGACAGGGCCGACAGTTTCACCGACACGCCGTGACCGTGTTCAGGCCCGTGACCCTTGGCCGTCTTGCCCACCGCCTCGATGGCGTCGGCATAGATCTTCTCGTAGCGATCGGCGTCGGCCATGGTACGAGCGCCCTCGCCCAGCATGTCGAAGCTGCACAGCCAGCCTTCCTTGTTCGACCGTTTCAGCGCCGCCTGGATTGTGCGGCCGACGACGAACTGCTCGCCCATGATCTTGACGGCGGTGGCCACGGCCTGGCGGATGACCGGCTCGCCCAGTCGGCCGGCGATCCGCTTCAGGAAGCCGGGCAGGTCGCTGCGCGCCTCATCATCCACATCGACCAGCTTGCCGGTCAGCATCAGACCCCAGGTCGAGGCGTTGACGAACAGGCTGTCGGACTGACCCAGGTGGGCGGCCCAGTCGGCCGAGCCGATCTTCTCGGCGATCAGGCGATCACGGGTGTCCTCGTCCGGCACACGCAGCAGAGCCTCGGCCAGACACATCAGGGCCAGACCTTCGCGGGTGCCCAGCGAGAACTGCTGCAGGAAGCTTTCGACGACCCCCTGCTTCTTCTGGCTGCGGCGAGCGTGTTCAACCAGGGCTGTCGCCTCGGCGACCACATCGGCGCGTTCGCTGTCATTCAGAGGCATGCGCGCAAGATTGGCGGCGACGGCCTCACGCTCGTCGCGGAACTTGTGCGTATCCAGATCGTCCCAGGCGGCCAGGCTCGAAGGCATGAAGGCGGGCGTGGTCATGGGCGACAAATCCTGTGGATTTCAGCCGTATATGCCGGAGTTCATTGAAGGTGCTTCGTATGATACACAGCCGGACCGAAGATCATTCGGTGTGAGGCCGTGATTTCCGATGATCGATATTGACGCCGTCGACCGCCGCATCCTCAGGGTGCTTCAGACCGACGCCCGCATCTCCAACGCCGAACTGGCGCGACGGTGCAATCTGTCGCCCGCCGCCTGTTTCGAACGGGTCAAACGGCTGCGCGAAAAGAAGATCATCACCGGCTACGCCGCCATGATCGACCCGGCCCAGGTCGGTCGGGATCTGCTGATCTTCGTCGAGGTCCTGCTGGACCGCACCACCGGCGACGTCTTCGAAGCCTTCGCGTCCGCCGTTCGCAGTCAGCCGGAGGTGCTGGAATGCCACATGGTCGCTGGCGGCTTCGACTATCTGATCAAGGCCCGCGTCGGCGACATGGACGCCTACCGCGCCTTCCTGGGCGACGTGCTGGTGCGCATGCCGGGGGTGCGCGAAACCCGAACCTATGCGGTGCTGGAAGAGGTCAAATCGACGACGGTGCTGCCTTTGTGACCATACATCTGGCAAGGTGTCGATAAGCAACAGCGTCTACGCTTGGTCACAACTTCCGGTCGGCGAAATCAGGTGACGTGTGACGGCGCCTGACCTAAGAGGCTGATTACACCTAACAGATCACAGCGTAGACAATGGCCACTATCTATCCCGTCATCATGTGCGGCGGTTCCGGAACGCGGCTGTGGCCCGCCTCGAGGCCCTCGCTCCCAAAGCAGTTCATCCCGCTGGCCGGCAATCGATCCTTGTTCCAGGAAACCGTGGCTCGCGTGGCTGGGCTTTGTCAGAACGGCGGCGAATTGGTTGTGGTCGGGGGTTTGAGCCACAAGCGCGCCATTCTGGATCAGCTAGAGGAAATCGGCGTTAGCGCCGTCATTCTGCTGGAGCCCGAAGGAAGAGATTCTTCGGCGGCCATGGCCGCCGCTGCCGAATGGACGGCGCAGCGCGCGCCCGAGGCCATCAATCTCTTTGTGGCCTCAGACCATCACATTCCAGACGCCGAAGCGTTCCGACAGTCCGTCGGCAAAGCCGCATCTGCGGCCGCTCAGGGCCGGATCGTCACTCTGGGTGTCGTCCCGACCGAACCCTCATCCGCCTACGGATACATCGCGCCATCAGGGCCCGACCTCTCTGCCGTGTCCGCGTTCGTTGAAAAGCCCGATCAGGCGACCGCGAGTCGCTATATTTCGGAGGGCTACCTCTGGAACAGCGGCAACTTCATCGTCCGCGCCGACGTGCTGTGTCAGGAAATCGCCGAACGGGCGCCTGCGGTTAGCGAAGCCGTGCGCCTCGCGGTAGCTGAGGCCAAAATCGACGGTCCATGCTTGACCTTAGGCGCCGGGTTCAAAGCAGCACCCAAAATCTCCATCGACTACGCCGTCATGGAGAAGACGACGCGCGCTTCCGTTCTGCCGGTCCGCTTCGAGTGGTCCGACTTGGGCGCCTGGGATTCGGTCCATGCATCCGGCGAAGGCGATGTGGGGCTTCACATTCTTGAGGACTCCGAGGGCTGCCTGGTTCGAGCATGCGACGGCGTGATGGTGGCTGCGATCGGCCTGCGCGATGTCGGAATCATCGTAGAACGTGATGCGGTTCTGGTGACGGATCTGAAAAAGAGTCAGGACGTCAAAAAGGTGGTGGAAAGACTGCGCAAGCTGTCACCGCAACATCTCGACTTCCCAGCGCCCGAGCCCCTCGAGTCGCTGGAGGCCGGCGCGACGCGTTTTGCAGCGTGGCTAAGGCAATCAGCCTTGCCGATCTGGTCCACGCTGGGCCAAGCCGAGAACGGAGCCTTTGAAGAGGTTCTGGGGCTGGACGGTCGACACATCTCGGCTTCGCGACGGGCGCGCGTTCAGGCGCGCCAGTTGCAGGTCTACGCGGAAGCCGGCCGCCAAGGCTGGCGAGGCCCTTGGAAGGCGGTCGTCGAGACCGGACTAGATCAGCTGCGAACCGCCTATCTGCGCCTTGATGGGCAGATGCGGACACTGTTGGCGGCTGACGGATCGCCGCTGGACGAAACGGTGATGATCTATGATCAGGCCTTTTTGATCTTCGCCTTGGCCAGCATTTCCAACGCGACGGCGCAGCCCGCGCTTGAGGTCGAGGCATCGGCGGTTCGCGATCTGTTGCTGCGCCAGGTAGACGCCCACGGCGGCCTGCGAGAATCTGGCAGCCACCCCTATCAGTCCAACGCCCACATGCATCTACTCGAGGCCGCCCTCGCTTGGGAGGAGAACGGCGGAGGCCGCGAATGGAGTGCGCTTGCCGATCAGATTGTGCATCTGGCCCGCAAGCGGTTCATCGACGCAGAGATCGGCAGTCTGCGTGAGTTCTTTGACGCGCAGTGGTCGCCGGCCGCTGGCGAAGACGGGCGTTTGGTCGAACCCGGCCATCAGTTCGAGTGGGCCTGGCTCTTGGCGCGCTATGGCCGCAGCCGGAACGACGCGGGGGTACTTGCCGACGCGTGGCGCCTGTACGAGTCGGGACTGAAGGGCGTGGACGCCAAACGAGGCGTTGCGATTGATGCCTTGAACATCGACGGCAGCGTGCGCAGTCCGCGCTCTCGTCTGTGGCCTCAGACGGAGTGGCTGAAGGCGTCGTTGATTTTGGCGACGCTCAATGACGACGTCAGGCGTGCACAATGCCTTGACCAGGCCTCACGCGCACAGCGGGCGGTATGGCGCTATCTGACGCCGCAAGGCCTGTGGCATGACAAGATGTTGGAGAACGGCAGTTTCATCGACGAACCGGCGCCGGCAAGTTCGTTCTACCATATCATGGCCGCCCACACTCAGGTGAAGGAGACCTTCGGGACGATCGCCCCTCAGAAGACCGCTTCCTTCAATCTGTTTTGACGAGACGATCGGCGATCTCCTTCACGGCCTGACGGGCTATCGCAAGTCCGTCTCGCCTTCGTCATTCTAAGCGTCTAGAAGTTCGCCCCTTACTCAACGGCTCAGGGTCCGCCCGCCTCAATGCGCATCGTTCTGGCCACCGACGCCTGGGAACCTCAGGTCAACGGCGTCGTCCGCACCCTGACGCGCACGGTCGCGGAATGCCGCGGCATGGGCCATGAGGTCGAAGTCATCGAACCCAGTCTGTTCAAGACCATCCCTTGCCCTACCTATCCGGAGATCCGGCTGGCGCTGGGAGCGGAAGAAGAAATTCGCGAGATGCTGCGCGCCTTCGAACCCGAGGCCGTCCATATCGCCACCGAAGGTCCCATCGGCATCGCCACCAGGCGCATCTGCGTGGAGTGGAAGCTGCCGTTTACGACCAGCTATCACACCAAGTTCCCGGAATACATCTCGGCCCGTTTCCCGATCCCGGTTCAGGTCGGCTATGCCTATATGAAGTGGTTCCACAAGCCGTCGGGACGGCTGATGGTGGCGACGCCGACCCTGCGCGACGAACTGGTCGAGCATGGATTCAAGAACGTCTCGCCCTGGTCGCGGGGCGTGGACACGGATGTATTCAATCCCGACCTGGAGCGCATCTACGACCAGCTTGGCGGCAAGGACTGGCCGCGGCCCTTCTTCCTGAACGTCGGCCGTGTGGCGGTCGAGAAGAACATCGAGGCCTTCCTGCAACTGGACCTGCCCGGCACCAAGATCGTCGTCGGCGATGGCCCGGCCCGCGCCGAACTCGAAGAGAAATATCCGGACGCCAAATTCCTCGGCGCCAAGTTCGGCGACGACCTGGCCCGCTGTTTCCGCGACGCCGACGTCTTCGTCTTCCCCAGCTGGACCGACACCTTCGGTCTGGTGATTCTGGAAGCCATGGCCGCCGGCACGCCGGTCGCGGCCTATCCGGCCCACGGCCCGATCGACATCATTCCGGGATCGAACGCCGGCGCAATCGACAAGGACCTCAAGACCGCCTGCCTGCAGTGCCTCGATCTCGATCGCAAGGCTGTGCGCGCCTATGCGGAGAAGTTCAGCTGGCGCGCCTCGGCCGAGCAGTTCGTCGAGAACCTGCAACCTTATCCCGAACCCGAGCGCGGTCGCTTTTGGCGTCGCCTGCGGCGCATCGCCCGCATTCGCAAACGCGCCGCCGCCTGATCGATCGACCCGTCGAGCCGCCCCAAGGACAAGCCATGATGAAACCCCGTCAGGACCTGAAGCCGAACACGGCTGCTTATGAAACCCACGCCTTGGTCAAGCCGACCGGTTTCCGCGAATACGACGCGCGCTGGATCCTGGAAAAAGAGATCAACCTTCTCGGCATTCAAGCGCTGGGCCTTGGCCTGGCCACCTATGTCCATGAAATCGGCATCGCGCCCAAGATCGTCACCGGCCATGACTTTCGCGGCTACAGCCTCAGCGTCAAACAGGCCCTGATCCTGGGGCTGCTGGAAGGCGGGATGGAGGTTCTGGACGTGGGCCTGGCCCTGTCGCCGATGGCCTATTTCGGTCAATTCGAACTAAATGCGCCCTGTGTCGCCATGGTCACCGCCAGCCACAACGAGAATGGCTGGACCGGGGTGAAAATGGGAGCGAACAAGCCCCTGACCTTCGGCCCCGACGAGATGGGCCGCCTGAAAGAAATCGTGCTCAACGGCGAGGGCGTGGCCCGCCCCGGCGGCAAGCTGGTGCGCGTCGAAGACTTCCGCGAAACCTATGTCGCCGACGTAGCCTCAAAGGTGCAGATCAAGCGACCGCTGAAGGTCGTCTGCGCCTGCGGCAACGGCACGGCCGGCGCCTTCGCTCCCGACGCCTTGCGCCGCATGGGCGTCGAGGTGATCGAAATGGACACCGACCTCGACTACACCTTCCCGAAATACAATCCAAACCCGGAAGATCACGCCATGCTGGTGCAGATGGCGCAGCGGGTGCGTGAAACGGGCGCCGATCTGGCCCTTGGCTTCGACGGCGACGGAGACCGCTGCGGGGTGGTGGACGACACGGGCGAAGAGATTTTCGCCGACAAGATCGGCCTGATGCTGGCTCGCGACCTGTCCAAGGTCTATCCGGACAGCACCTTTGTGGTCGATGTGAAATCGACCGGCCTCTACAAGACCGACGAAATCCTGAAGGCGAACGGCGCCGAGGTCGTCTATTGGAAGACCGGCCACTCCTACATCAAGCGCAAGACCGCCGAACTGGGCGCCTTGGCCGGGTTCGAGAAGTCGGGCCACTTCTTCATGGCCGGCGATCTGGGCCACGGCTACGACGACGGCCTGGTCGCGGCCGGCGCCGTTCTGGCCATGCTGGATCGCAATCCGGACAAGAAACTCAGTGAACTGAAGACTGCCCTGCCGGACGCCTGGACCAGCCTGACCATGTCGCCCCACTGCGACGACGAGCTGAAATACGGCGTGCTGGAGCGGATCGTGAAGGAATATTCCGATCTGGCCGCAGCAGGCGGCGAAGTCCTCGGCCGCAAGATCGTCGAGGCCATCACCGTCAACGGCGTTCGCGTGCACTTGGACGACGGCTCATGGGTCTTGGTCCGCGCCTCGTCCAACAAGCCGGAACTGGTCGTGGTGGTCGAGAGCATGCGTTCCGAAGACGACATGCGCGACCTCTTCCGCAAGGAGATCAAGCCGCGCCTCGCCGCCTATCCCGAAATCGGCGCCTTCAATCAGGAAATCTGACCGTCATGAGGCCGCGCTGTCGGCCTGATGACGTCAGTCTGATAGTTTACCGAAAGCGATCGCCATGACCGTTCCCGTTATTTTGAGACCAGATCGGCTCTCGGATTCGCGAGGTTGGTTCATGCAAACCTATTCGCGATCCGTCGCATTAGCCGCAGGGATTGCTGTCGATTTTGTGCAAGAGAATCAGTCTTTTTCGCGCAATCGAAACACGATCCGCGGACTGCATTACCAGCGCCATCCACACGCTCAAGCCAAACTGGTTCGTTGTGTGCGGGGATCCGTCATGGATTATGCGGTCGATATTCGACGCGGATCTCCGACTTACGGCAGATATGTTTCGGCCAAGCTGACGGCGACAGGCGGCGAACAACTTTTCGTGCCCGTCGGGTTCGCGCACGGGTTCATCACGCTCGAATGTGACGTTGAGATCGCCTATAAGGTTTCTGAAATATATGCGCCCGATTGTGAGGGCGGGATTGTGTGGAATGACCCCGAAATCGGGATCGATTGGGGCGTCTCAGAACGCGATATGGTAATCTCGGAGAAAGACAAAAACCTCCCACAACTTCGCGATATGGAAAGCCCTTTCGAGTACGATGGATATCCGCTCAAAGATCTCTCGTTGACTTGAATCCAACACTGACGGACCGCCAAATATGCGCATACTTGTGACCGGCGGCGCGGGATTCATTGGGTCGGCGCTCGTGCGTCGTCTTATAGAGCATTCGCAACATCATGTTCTCGTATTTGATAATCTGACCTATGCTGGCCATCTGAGCTCACTCGAGCCTGCGGCCAACAGCAGTCGTTACGCCTTCGTTCGGGCCGATGTCTGTGACCCCGACGCGGTGACCAAATCCCTTCAAAAGTTTAAGCCGGACGTGGTCGCTCATCTGGCCGCTGAGAGCCATGTCGATCGATCGATCGCCGATCCCGGCGCGTTCATCCAGACCAACTTGGTTGGAACCTACGTCATGCTGAGCCAGGCACTTAACTACTGGCAGGGGCTGGACGATACGGCAAAGCAAGCCTTCCGCTTTCACCATATCTCGACGGACGAAGTGTTCGGTTCCTTGGAACAAAATGGCCTGTTCACCGAGACAACGCCCTACGATCCCCGATCGCCCTACTCGGCGTCGAAGGCGGGGTCGGATCATCTGGTTCGGGCCTGGGGGCATACCTATGGCCTGCCGGTTTTGGTGACCAACTGCTCCAACAACTATGGGCCCTATCATTTTCCCGAGAAGCTGATTCCCCTGATCGTCATCCGCGCACTGAGCGGAGAGCCGCTGCCGGTCTATGGCGACGGATCGAATGTGCGCGACTGGCTCTATGTCGACGATCATGTCCGCGCCCTGCAGATCGTGTTCGAAGAGGGCTCGCCGGGTGAAACCTACAACATTGGGGGTAACGCCGAGCGTCAGAACATCGAGGTCGTGACGGCGATTTGCGCCACCTTGGATAGATTACGGCCCAAGACCAAGGGACTTTACTCCGACCAGATCACCTATGTCACCGACCGCCCGGGCCATGATCGTCGTTACGCAATCGACGCCTCCAAGATTCGCCGAGATCTGAACTGGACGCCGTCTGTCACCTTTGAGGAGGGCATCGAACGAACGGTGAGTTGGTATCTGGAGAACGAGTCCTGGTGGCGAGACATTTTGGTCGCCCGTCATTCAGAACAGCAGTCGTGTGCGCTGAATGGCTGACCCGCTCCACATCCTGATCATCGGCGGCGCCGGTCAGGTCGGTCTTGAACTTCAATCTGCAGACTGGCCTGAGCATGTCATCCTGCACGCCCCGGCACGGACGGAGCTGGATCTTGCTGACCCAAACTCGGTGCAGATTGCTTTCGCCGCCACGCCATTCTCGGCGGTGATCAACGCCGGGGCCTACACAGCCGTGGACATGGCCGAGACCGCAGTCGCCACAGCCTTCGCCGCGAACGCCATGGGGCCGGCGATCCTGGCTGAGACCACACGCAATTTTGGTATCCCGCTGATCCAGGTATCGACTGATTATGTGTTCGACGGCTCCAAGAACGGCGCCTATGTCGAGACTGATTCAAGTCGGCCCCTGAGCGTCTATGGCGCTTCCAAACTTGCCGGGGAACTCGCGGTTCTGGCGGGCAATCCGCGCTCCGTCGTTCTGCGCACCGCGTGGGTTCTGAGCGTTCATCGCGCCAACTTCCTCAAGACCATGCTGCGGCTCGCTGCCGATCAGCCATTCCTGCGAGTGGTGAGCGACCAGCACGGCAGCCCTACCTCAGCGCGCGACATCGCTGCGGCTTTGAAAGCCATTACCTTGAAGATGATCGCGGATGCCGATGCCCCAACCGGCCTCTATCATTTCGTTAATGCCGGAGAGACAACCTGGGCCGGTTTGGCCGACGAGATTTTCGCCTTGAGCGCCGCCGTCGGGGGCCCGTTTGCTGAGGTTCAGCCGATAGCCTCGTATGAATATCCGACCCCGGCCCGACGCCCGTCTAATTCGCGTCTATCAACGCATAAGCTGGCCCGCGACTATGGCATCAAGCCGCGATCGTGGCAGACGGCCGTACAGGAGATCATCCAGGAACTGAAAGTCGAAGGAAAAATGCCATGAAAGGCATTATCTTGGCTGGGGGATCAGGCACCCGTTTGCATCCAATGACCCTGGTCACATCGAAGCAACTGATGCCTGTCTACGACAAGCCGATGATCTACTATCCGCTGTCGACACTGATGCTTGCCGGCATACGCGAGGTGTTGATCATCTCCAGTCCGCGCGACGTGCCCAGCTTTCAGGCCCTGCTCGGCGACGGATCGCAATGGGGCATTGAAATCCAGTATGCTGTCCAGCCAAGCCCGGACGGCCTCGCCCAAGCCTATATCATAGGAGCCGAGTTCGTGGGGGACAGCCCATCAGCCCTGATCCTCGGCGACAACATTTTCTACGGTCACGGCATCACCGAGCTCTTCTCGTCGGCGATGATGCAGCCTGCGGGAGGCACCGTCTTCGCTTATCAGGTCAATGATCCTCAACGGTATGGGGTTGTCGAGTTCGACGAAAACATGAGGGCCTTGTCCATCGAGGAGAAGCCGGCTCAACCGAGATCAAATTGGGCCGTGACAGGGCTCTACTTCTACGACGCCGATGTTGTGGATATCGCGAGACAACTGCGGCCGTCTGCCCGCGGAGAGCTCGAAATCACGGACATAAACCGGACATATCTTGAACTGGGCAGGTTGTCGGTTGAGATCATGGACCGCGGCTATGCCTGGCTAGACACCGGGACGCCCGACAGCCTGATGGAGGCGGCCGAGTTCATCAGGATTCTCGAGAAACGGCAGGGCTTTAAAATTGCCTGCTTGGAAGAGATCGCACTTGAAAAAGGCTTCATATCCATCGACGAATTTGCAGCGCTGACCGCCAAATTCGGAGGCAGCCGATATGGGCAGTACCTGGACATGGCGTTGGACCTATTCAAAGCGCGTAGTGGCGCAGCGCAATAAGGATCTCTGGCAGACGATTAGCCACGTGGACTGAACCAAAGCGCTTCGTGACCGCTTCCCTCTCGGCTGAGGCCAGGAGGGAAGATTGCCGCGCTACTTTTTCCATACCCAGAACGGAGATTGCATCCGTGACGATCAGGGCGAGGAACTGAGGAGCGTTGACGCGGCCCGCGAGGAAGCCGTCGCCGTACTGGGCGAAATCCTGCGGTATCGGGGCGCATCGTTCTGGACGACCCGCGCCTTCAGCGTCATCGTCACGGATGACGAGGGGCAAACGGTGGTCAGCGTCACGGCATCCGCGTCCGATCAGGCGCCCGAGGGCTGGACATTGGCGGGGGACGCGTGATGACCAAGGCTGGCAGCGTCTCAAAAATCACCACCTTGGTCGACAAGTTGTCTCTTCGGGACAGGCTCAATCCCGAAGAAATCGATGCGTTGAGCGCTGTGCTCGATGCACCTAAAACCGTCTCCGCCGGATCCGATATCGTGCGCGAGCACACCCGCCCGCTGCACAGCACCCTTCTGATCTCCGGCTTTTCCGCGCGGTATTCCACGCTGGAGGACGGGTCGCGTCAGATCACGGAAATCAATGTGTCGGGCGACTTCATCGACCTGCACAGCCTGTTGATGAAACAGATGGATCACGGCGTCGTCGCCCTGACCGATTGCGTGATCGCAGAAGCGCCGCACAGCGGGTTGATCGACATCACCGAAAGACATCCACACTTGGGCCGACTGCTTTGGCTGGACACCATCATCGACGCCGCCATCCATCGACAATGGTTGGTGGCCATGGGCCGGCGCAGCGGCCTGGGCCATCTGGCGCATCTGGTTTGCGAGCTCTACCTGCGCCTTCAGGCCGTCGGCCAGACGGGCGATCTGACCTTTGACCTCCCGCTGACGCAAACGACCTTGGGTGACGCGCTCGGCCTTTCAACCGTCCATGTCAGCCGCCTGATTTCCGAGCTCCGCAGCGAAGGCGTCGTCGCCTGGTCGGGGGGGCGGATCGATATCCTCGACTGGCGTCGTCTGGCGGAGATTGCCGAGTTCGATCCCACCTATCTGCGTTTGCAATGCGAGCCCGTCTGAGCGCTTAACGCATGTTATCGCACCGAACGGCGATCGGCCGTCTAGACGGGGCATGTCCCAGTCCAACCTCGCCCACGCCCTGTTGTCCGCCCTAGCGGTGCAGGGCCTCGACGAAGGCGACGCCTTCTTCGCCGAGGCTGGTGCGCGAACCTCAACGACGCAGAATGGCGAGGCTGTCGTCACGCTGATTTTGTCCGGCGTCCTGGCGCGGATCGGGCCCGACGGCGCCCTGTCGCAGGGGCTGGCGTCCAGCGACGATGTGATCAACTTCGACGCTGTATTGGGCGGGTGTGAGCCGGAGTCGGCCGTCTGGTTGACGGCCGGACGATACCTGACCGTCTCTGCTCGCAAACTGGGGCAAAAGATCGATCGCGACAGTCTGGTCGAGATGACGTTGACTGATCTACGCCGTCGCAACATCGCCCTTCAGGCTGAGCTGTCGCGCCACGCCACATTAAAAGTCAGCCAGCGCCTGGCCGCCCTCTTGCTCGACGTTCACGACCGAAAGGGAGGCGACGTCCTGGCCCTTCGTCAAACCGAGCTGTCGCATCTGATGGCCGTGCGACGCGCCAGCATATCGACCGCCTGCACCGAACTTTGCGCCGCCGGCGCCGTGCGGCTGCGGCGCGGCAGCATTGAGATCACCGATGCAGACGAACTGCGGCGGATGACCGACGCGGCCTATTCGACCGTGACGGATTTGGCCAGGTTGCGGGGCTGATCGACGTCGGTGCCCTTCTGGACGGCGGTGTAATAGGCCAGCAGCTGCACCGGCACGGCATAGACCAGGGGCGCGATCAGCGGGTGGCAGTCGGGGGCGTGGATGCGGCGAATGCCGGCGCCGTGCGGATCGGGGGCCTTTTCCGGCGAGATCATGATGACCGGACCGCCGCGCGCGGCGACCTCCTGCAGGTTGGACGCGGTCTTTTCGAACACGTCGTCCAGCGGAGCCAGGGCGATGGTCGGGGTCTCTTCATCGATCAGGGCGATGGGGCCGTGTTTCAACTCTCCGGCGGCATAGCCCTCGGCGTGGATATAGCTGATCTCCTTCAGCTTCAGCGCGCCTTCCATCGCCAGCGGGAACATGGCCCCGCGCCCCAGGAACAGGACGTCGTCCGCCTTTGACAGATCGTGGGTCACGGCGCGGATGCTGTCGCCCATCGTCAAGGCCTCGGCGATCAGGCGCGGGCTTTCGAACAGAGCCTTGACCAGTTCTGCCTCGGTCGCAGCATCGATCCGGCCGCGCGCCACGCCGGCCGCCACGGCCAGGGCCAGCAGGGCCGCGACCTGGGCGGTGAACGCCTTGGTCGAGGCGACGCCGATCTCGGGCCCGGCATGGGTGGGCCACAGGACGGCGGCTTCGCGCGCCATCGAGGACGAGTGAACATTGACGACGGCGGCGGTGTTCAACCCCTGCGCCTTGCACCAGGTCAGGCTGGCCAGGGTGTCGGCTGTCTCCCCCGACTGGCTGACGGCGACCGCCAGCGTCTTGGGCGACACGGCAGGCGAGCGATAGCGAAACTCGGACGCGATTTCGACGTCGCAGGGCAGGCCGGCGAGCTTCTCGAACGCGTAGCGGCCGATCTGGCCGGCGTAGAAGGCGGTGCCGCAGGCGACGATCTGGATGCGGTCGATGGCGGCGAAATCGACGGGATTAGTCTTGGCCTTGCCCGTCACCAGGTCGAGATATTCCGACAGGGTGTGCTGGACGCTGTCGGGCTGTTCATGGATCTCCTTTTCCATGAAGTGGCGATATTCGCCCTTCTCGACCATGGCCGAGGAGGCCGAGACCTGAACGATCGCACGCTCGACGGGATTGCCCGCCACGTCGAACATCTGGGCGCCGGCCTTGGTCACGGCGACGTAATCGCCCTCTTCCAGATAGGAAATCTTCTGCGTGAACGGACCGACCGCGAGCGCATCCGAGCCCAGATACATCTCGTCCTCGCCCCAGCCGACCACCAGGGGGCTGCCGCGTCGCGCGCCCAGGATCAGGTCGTCCGTCCCGTCGATCAGCACCGCCAGGGCATAGGCGCCGGTCAGCCGGTCGAGCGTCGCCTTGAACGCCTCCAGCGGCGCACGACCCGTATTCAGTTCGGCGTCCAGCAGGTGGGCGATGACCTCGGTATCGGTCTGGCTTTCGAAGACATGGCCCTCGGCGGCCAGTTCGGCCTTCAGTTCGGCGAAGTTCTCGATGATGCCGTTGTGGACCAAAGTGACGCGCCCAGCCTTGTGTGGGTGGGCGTTCTCGGTCGTGGGGGCGCCGTGGGTCGCCCAGCGCGTATGGCCGATACCGACCGTCGCCGTCATCGGATCCTCGGCCAGGACGGCTTCCAGATTGCGGATCTTGCCCTTGGCGCGGCGGCGCTCGACCGAGCCGTCCACGACTGCAGCGACGCCAGCGGAATCATAGCCGCGGTACTCCAGTCGTTTCAGGCTGTCGATCAGCCGGGGAACGACAGGTCCGTTGCCGGTGACGCCGATGATGCCGCACATGAGCGAAGGCTCCGAGAAGTCAGGAAAAGGGCGCCGCTTTGCACTGGCGGCGATCCGGGGCTAAGCCACACATCAAGCCCCATCGGCCGTCTATGCAATCTTAAGGCGGGCCGCATCAAAAAAGGGGTTTCGGAACGTTACCCGAAACAAAGGACCAGGCCTTGGGCGACAGAAAATACTTCGGCACCGACGGCATTCGTGGCCGCGCCAACACCTATCCGATGACGGCCGAGGTCGCGCTGCGTGTGGGTCTGGCGGCCGGGAAACTGTTCCGCACCGACGACGATCGTCGCCATCTGGTGGTGATCGGCAAGGATACGCGTCTGTCCGGCTATACGATCGAGCCGGCCCTTGTCGCCGGGTTTGCTTCGGTCGGAATGGACGTGCGCACCTTCGGGCCCGTGCCGACCCCGGGCGTGGCCATGCTGACCCGGTCGATGCGGGCCGATCTGGGCGTGATGATTTCGGCCTCGCACAACGACTATGCCGATAACGGCATCAAGCTGTTCGGACCGGACGGCTACAAGCTGTCGGACGAGATCGAAATGAAGATCGAGGCCATGATGGACGAGGGCCTGGATAAGGACTTGGCGCCATCAAACAAGCTAGGCCGGGTCAAACGCATCGACGACGCCCAGGCTCGCTATATCGAGATCGCCAAACAGGCCTTCCCCAAGCGGCTGACGTTGCAAGGCCTGCGCATCGCCGTCGATTGCGCTAACGGCGCCGGCTACAAGGTCGCGCCGACCACCCTGTTCGAACTGGGCGCCGAAGTCTTCCCCGTGGGCGTGACCCCAAACGGCACCAACATCAACGCCGAGTGCGGCTCGACCCATCCGGCGACCCTGGCCGATGCGGTCAAACGCTATCGCGCCGACATCGGCATCGCCCTGGACGGCGACGCCGACCGACTGATCATCTGCGACGAGACGGGTCGGGTCGTGGACGGCGATCAGATCATGGCCTTGGTCGGGCTGGACTGGGCGAGGCGCGGCCTCCTAACCGGCGGGGGCGTGGTGGCCACCGTCATGTCCAACCTGGGGCTGGAGCGCAAACTCAAGTCCGAAGGCCTGACGCTGGAGCGGACCAAGGTCGGCGACCGCTATGTCATGGAACGGATGCGCGAAGGCGGCTTCAACATCGGCGGCGAGCAGTCGGGCCACATCATCCTGCACGACCACGCCACCACCGGCGACGGCCTGATGGCGGCGCTGCAGGTGCTGGCCGTCCTGGTCGAATCCGGCAAGCCGATGAGCGAACTGGCCCGTCAGTTCGATCCCGTGCCGCAGAAGCTGGAGAACGTCCGCTTCACCGCCGACAAGCCGCTGGAGACCGACACGGTCAAGGCCGCCATCGCCGAGGCCGAAGCGGCCCTGAGCGGTCAGGGACGGCTGCTGGTGCGTCCCTCGGGCACGGAAAAGCTGATCCGCGTCATGGCCGAGGGCGACGACGAGGCGCTGGTCAAGCGGGTGGTGGCCGATGTCGCGGGCGCGGTGCGCTCAGCCTAGGGCTTGCATGCCGCCGGCGGGTCGCCGTCGCGTTCCCACAGTTTGCAGGATCGGTCGATCTCCCCTTGGATCAGGTCGCAAGGATTGGCGGCGTTGCAGGGCGGTCGGGTCGCCGGGCTGACCTGGATGCAGCGCTCGACCAACCGGGCCGAGGCGGCGGCGCCGATGGCGTCGCGGCAGGGGACCTCGCTGACCGGAACCGGCTGGGCGGGCATGTCCGGTCCTTCGGGAATGCTGGCCTCGACGTCCTCGGCCGGTTTGGTCGCTTCCTTCTCCGCAGCAGCCGGCTTGGCGGGCGCGGCAGGCGGCGGGGCGTCGGGCGCCAATGGAACCGCGTCGATGACGTCGCTGCGTGCCGCAGTGTCTCCGGACGCAGGCTGATCGGCTGGATCAGCGCGCTGACATCCGGCCATCAACACAACGCAGGCGGCCATCGAAAGCCAGGGGGATCGACGCATCGACTTGTCTCCGGTCAAGACTGACCGGGCGAGGATGCCCGTCCCCGCCCCGAGGTGAAACCCCCTATCGCTTCACCGCCGCCAGGGCCGCCTTCTGCAGGGCGAACAGTTCGGTGCAGCCGGTCTCGGCCAGCGAGAAGAGCCGGTCAAACTCGGCGCGCGAGAAGCCGCGCTTCTCGCCCGTGGCCTGGACCTCGACGATCTGGCCCGAGCCAGTCAGGACGAAGTTCGAATCCGCCTCGGCCTCGGAATCCTCTTCGTAATCCAGGTCCAGCACCGGCACGCCGTCGCAGACGCCGCACGACACGGCCGCCACCTGATCCGTGATCGGGTCGGCCTTCAGCACGCCCTCGTCGCGCAGATAATTCAGGGCCACGCTCATGGCGACCCAGGCGCCGGTGATTGACGCCGTGCGGGTGCCGCCGTCGGCCTGGATGACGTCGCAGTCGATCAGCACCTGACGTTCGCCGAGCGCCTTCAGGTCCACCACGGCGCGCAGGGAGCGGCCGATCAATCGCTGGATCTCTTGCGTGCGGCCCGACTGTTTGCCGGCGGCGGCTTCACGGCGCCCGCGTGTGTGGGTGGCGCGGGGCAGCATGCCATATTCGGCGGTTACCCATCCCTGGCCCGAGTTGCGCATCCAGCCCGGCACCTTGTCCTCGATCGAGGCGGTCACCAGCACCTTGGTGTTGCCGAAGCTGATTAGGCACGAACCCTCGGCATAGCGGTTGACGCCGGTCTCGATGGTGACGGGACGCAGTTGATCGTCGGTGCGTTGCGAATGGCGCATGGGAAGGGTCCTTGGAAGTCTGACCTTGGAAGCTGTGGCGGCGGTGCTTATCCTGAAACCGTGAGCCTGTATGCCCCGAAAAACCCGCCGTTCGACGCCGGCCCATCCCCGAATCTGGCCCTCGCGGGTCTGGCGGGGCTGGATGCGCGGGCGCGCGACATCTTCCGTCGCATCGTGGAAAGCTATCTGGAGACCGGCGAGCCGGTCGGGTCGCGGACCCTGTCGCTGGGCGGGATCGCCCTGTCGCCCGCCTCGATCCGCAACACCATGCAGGATCTGACCCTCGCGGGCCTCTTGGCCGCGCCACACACCTCGGCCGGGCGGATCCCGACCCACGCGGGCCTGCGCCTGTTCGTGGACGGCCTCTTGGAAGTCGGCGACCTCACCAAGGAAGAGCGTCTCGAGATCGACGGGCGGCTGGCGGGGCGCGGTCGGAACTTCGAGGCGGCGCTGGATGAGGCGTCGAACCTCTTGTCGGGCCTGGCCGGCGGCGCAGGCGTCGTGTCCAGCCCCGTGCGCGATTCCGGCGTCAAGCACGTCGAGTTCGTCGCCCTGGGCGGGGACCAGGCCCTGGCGGTCATCGTCGCTGACGACGGCACGGTCGAGAACCGAATCATGACCCTGTCGGCCGGGGTCACGCCCTCGACGCTGGTTGAGGCCTCCAACTTTCTGAACGCCCGCCTGCGCGGCCGACCCTTCGCCGACGCCCGGCGCGAGATGACGCAAGAGCTGGAAATCGCCCGGCGAGAACTGGACCAGACCGCCGCCCGCTTGGTCGAGGACGGATTCGCCGCCTGGTCCGGCGGCGCCGACCGCGAGCGCGCCCTGATCGTGCGAGGTCGCGCCAACCTGCTTCAGGACCGCGAAGGCCTGGCGGATCTGGAGCGGGTCCGCGTCCTGTTCGACGATCTGGAGCAGAAGGAACAGCTGATCGGCCTGCTGGACGGCGTCGATGCGGCCCAGGGCGTGCGCATTTTCATCGGCGCGGAGACACGGTTGTTTTCACTTTCGGGTTCCGCCGTGATCGCGGCGCCCTATATGAGCGGCCGACAGCGGGTTCTGGGCGCCATCGGCGTGATAGGCCCCGCAAGACTGAACTACGCCCGTGTCATTCCGTTGGTGGACTATACCGCCCGGGTGCTGGGCCGGATGCTGGACGGGAACGACAAGTGAGCGACAAGCCCCTTAACGACGAAATGAACGCCGTGGACGCCGACATGGCCGAAACCAACGCCGAACACGGCCTGGACGCCCAGCCGTCAGACGATCTGGCGCCGCTGGACGCCGTGATCGCCGAGCGTGACGAATGGAAAGATCGCGCCCTGCGCGTCGCCGCCGAGATGGAGAATCTGAAGCGCCGCTCGGAGACGCAGCAGAACGACGCGCGCGCCTTCGCCATCCAGCGCTTCGCCAAGGACCTGCTGGGGGTGGCCGACAATCTGGAACGCGCCTTGATGGCTGCGCCCAAGGACGCCGAGGGCGCGACCGCCGGTCTGGTGACCGGGCTGGAATTGACGCAAAAGGCCCTGCTGCAAGCCTTCGACGCCAACGGCCTGAAGCGCGTCGCGCCACAGGCCGGCGAGGCCTTCAACCCGCACCTGCACCAGGCGATGATGGAGCAGCCTTCGGACACGGTGCCCGGCGGAGCGGTGCTCCAGACCATGCAGTCCGGCTTCGAACTGTTCGGTCGCACCGTCCGCCCTGCCATGGTGGTCGTCGCCGCCAAGGGATCCGGCGCCCAGGCTCCCAACCCCTATGGCGCCGCCCCCGCCGCCGACGGTCAGGCCTTCGACGGCAAGGCCTGATCCGCAGTCGTCAGGCGGCGTCGGTCAGAACTGACGCCGCCAGGCTCCGATCAAGGCGAACTCCGGCGGCGCGTCTGCGACATGGCGCGGCTCGCGGCTGGCGACCGCTTGAAGCGTCATGCTGGACCCGTCCCACAGCCGGCGTTCGCCACCGAGGATGAAGTCGATCTGACGGCCGCTGGGCGTCGCCGAGAAGCTGCGGCGCGAATAGGTCAGCGGATCGAAATATTCGACCGGAATATCCGCCAGCATGGCCGAGAAGGTTCCGCGCTCGATCCTGAGCGGCTGAGCCAGGGTGAAGCTGATCTGGTCGCAGATCATCAAACAGCCCGTAAGCAGGCCCAGCCGCCAGTTCGAACTGATCGCCGCCTGATCCATCGACAGGAACCGGCCCTCGATCCGGGTCGACCCCAATGCCCGCCTCGCCGATCAGGCGCAGGCCCGGCCGCAGCGTCCAGTCGCCGCCGAGCGCATAGAAGCTGGTCCGTGAGGGCAGGGCGAAGTCGGACCCGCCCGGCAGGAAGGCGCCCAAGGGCCCGAGCCGTTCATCCAAGGCGCCCACGCTGAACGACAGACCGCCGTCCGATCCGCGCCATCCGATCGCCGCGCGACTATAGGTCGAGGCGTCCTGCTCGACGCGACGCAGCGGCATCCGGCGATCGCCGCCGCCACTCTCGCCCGACACCGTCACCGGGCCGAACCGTATCGCGCCGCGTACGGCGTGATCGGCCTGGGCCAGGGCGGCGAAACCGTCGCCCGCCGCACCGTTGAACGGCGAGGTCGCCCCGCCCTTTCCTTGCCAGACCGAGAAGTTCATCCGGCCCGTGGCGACGTCAAGCATCGCCTCCTGACGGGGTTCGTCCCCCATCCAAGGCGCATCATACAGATCGTGACGAGGCGCGATCGGCTCGGGTCGGGCGCTGGGTTGCGCCGCGATCAGGTTTAATCGACCGCCGCCCGGCAGGGCCAGGGTGGTCGTCGCCGTGGTGTTCTGCTCGAACGGCGCCGCCTGATAGGACCGGCTCGGCGCAGTCGGATAGGCGCCGCCAAGTTGGACGGCGAACATGCGATCGTAAGCGTCGTAGAGCACCGTATTCAGCGCCGTCTGCCGACCGAAGGCGTCCCCGAAGGCCGCACCGACGAAACTGCCGGGTTCGCTCATGCTGACGATGGAGCTTCCATCGGCCATCGGCGTCGAGGTAGTCCCTGCCGGCCGGAAGGCGCGGGCCATGTCCAGCAGGCCGCGCCCATAAACGATGTCCGTGCCCGGATCGCCCGCATCGCGTGCGGTTGTCAGCAAGATATCCAGAGCCGCACGCGCCGTCAGATTGGGGAAAGCCTGCATCAGCAAGGCGAGCGCGCCGGAGACATGCGGCGCTGAGAAGGATGTGCCGTTGACGCGCCAGCACGACGTGCCCTCACACCCTGTGATCACATCCTCGCCCGGCGCTGAAATATAGCCGGCCGCCGTATCCCCTGCCCGGTTCGAGAAGCTGGACATCACATCGGTCGCGCCATGCGATCCGACCGCGATGACGCTGCCGGCGAACCGGGGGTCAATGGCGTACCGCGCGGGCCAGCCCGGATTGGCGTTTCCGTCATTGCCCGACGAGGCCACGATCACGGCGCCCGAGTTCACGGCTCGCAGCAGCGCCGCCTCGAACGCCGAGCCCAGCCGCCCATCGCCGCCCAGCGACATATTGATGATCTTGACGCCATTGGCGACGGCGTAGCCAAGCGCGCGCACCAGATCCGAACTGCTGAAACAGACCTCGGTATTCTTGTCCGTGCAGTCCGAAATATCGGTGCGGATCGACAGGATGGTCGAGTTGTACGCCACCCCAATCGTGCCGAACCCGTTGAAGTTCGAGGCGATCACGCCCGACACGCGCGTGCCGTGGCTGCTTGACGCCACATAGGGCGTATTGCGCCCCACGACGACGTCGGTCGAGGCGCTGGAGATACGCCCCTCCAACTCCGGTAAGGTATTGGCGATGCCGGAGTCGACGACGGCGACAGTGACGCCCGCTCCAGTCGCCCCGGCCTGCCAAGCGGATTGGACCTTCATATTGGCCAGGCCGTAGTTCCGCAGATACTCGCTCGACGTGACCGAGGGAGGCGGAGGCGGTGGTGGGGGAGGAGGCGGCGGGGGAGGCGGCGGGGGTGGCGGGGGCGGAGGAACGGGGGGCGTGATCGTGCCGCCGCCGCCACCGCCTCCACCACCGCCTCCGCACCCTGCGAGAGGCAGAAACAGCAGGCCGATACCCAGGACGATCGCCCCGCGAAGCCGCAATCCGTTCACGCCCTACCCTCCCATACTCGGGCTGCTCCCCGCAGCCTTAGCGCCAGTAACGCCCTAATTCTTTAACGCTTTATCGAACGTCGCCAGCAGCTTGGACCAGCCGTCCTTAGCGTCTGCTTCCGAGTAGCTTGCGCGGTAGTCGGCGTGGAAGCCGTGCTGGGCGTCGGGATAGACGACGATCTGGCTGCCGGTCTGGCCGGCGCGGGCTAGGGCTTCGCGCATCCGTTCGACGCTGGCCAATGGGATGCCCTGATCCTTCCCGCCATACAGGCCGAGCACGGGCGCCTTCAGATCGTCGGCGATGTCGACCGGCCAGGGTTGGCCTGATGAGATCTGAACCGGCGTGGCGTCGGCGGCGGGGGCCAAGCGGCCGTACCAAGCCACGCCGGCGCCGATGGCGGCGAACCGCGCCGCCGCCTGCCACACCACCTTGCCGCCCCAGCAGTAGCCGGTGATGCCGACCTTGCCGTCCTTGGACCACGACCGCTGACTGGTCCATTCCAGCGTCGCCGACAGATCGCCCATCACCTGCTCATAGTTGGCCGCCCCGACGATCTGCATGATCCGCTGCATGTCCGACAGCGGCGCGGGATCCTCGACCCGGACGAAGAAGGCCGGCGCAATGGCGGCGTATCCCTGCTTGGCCAGACGGCGGCAGATGTCGCGGATATATTCGTGGACGCCGAAGATCTCGGAGACCACCACCACGACCGGGAATGGGCCGTCGCCCGCCGGCCGGGCGACATAGGCCGGAAGCTGGAACCCGTCCGGCGCGGCATAGGTCACGGTCTCTGTGGACAGGCCCTCGGCGTCGGTCGTGATGGGCTTGGCTTCCTGGGCCAGGGCTGCGACCGCATAGCCGGAAAACAGCAAGCCCCCCAAGGCGCCCAAGGTTCGACGGCTCAGTTTCAGGTCGTCGGCGGTCTGGCCTTCGGGGCGGATAAGCACGGTCATCGGACGCTCCAACGCGGGAAAAGGCGTCAGAGCATCACGGCTGACGGCAGTCGTCCAGTCACGATAAGGCGCGCTTTAAAACGGGAAGAAGGGGGCTCAAGCAGCGAGCGACCGCGTCGCGCGCGTTAGCGCCCTTCTTCCCTTCATCAATGCCTGAAGACCCGTACGCCGGTGAAGGCCATGGCGATCCCCTTCTCGTCGGCGGCGGCGATGACCTCGTCGTCGCGGATCGAGCCGCCGGGCTGGATCACCGCCGTGGCCCCGGCCGCGACGGCTTCCAAGAGGCCGTCGGCGAAGGGGAAGAAGGCTTCGGAGGCGCAGGCCGACCCCTCGGCCAGGGACTGAGTCAGGCCTTTCGCCTCGCCGGCCTCCTTGGCGCGGATGGCGGCGATGCGGGCGCTGTCGCGGCGATTCATCTGGCCGGCGCCGATGCCGGCGGTCTGGCCGTCCTTGGCGTAGACGATGGCGTTGGACTTGACGTGTTTGGCCACGGTGAAGGCGAACAGCATGTCCTGGATCTCGGTCGGGGTCGGCTGGCGCTTCGTCACGATTTTCAGGTCCGAAGGCTTGATCAGCGACCGGTCGCGGCTCTGGACCAGGAAGCCGCCGGCGACCGAGCGGAACACCTCGCCCGCGCCGTGCGGGTCAGGCAGGCCGTCGGTGATCAAAAGGCGCAGGTTCTTCTTGGCCGCGAAGACGGCCTTGGCCTCATCGTCGGCGCCGGGCGCAATGACGACTTCGGTGAAGATGCCGGTGATGGCGCGGGCGTCGTCGCCGTTCAGCGGGCGGTTGACCGCGATGACGCCGCCGAAGGCCGAGACGGCGTCGCATTCCAGCGCGCGGGCATAGGCTTCGGAAAGATCCTTGCCGACCGCCACGCCGCAGGGGTTGGCGTGTTTGACGATGACCACGGCGGGCTGTTCGAACTCGGCGACCAGCTCATAGGCGGCGTCGGCGTCCGCGATATTGTTGTAGCCCAGTTCCTTGCCCTGGATCTGTTCGGCATAGGCCACGCCCGGACGGCGCTCGCCGGTGCGGTAGAAGGCGCCCGTCTGGTGCGGGTTCTCGCCATAGCGCAGCGTCTGGGCCAGGGCGCCCGCGATCGACTTGCGGGCCGGCGCGGCATCCTCGATCTGACCGGCGAACCAGCCGGAGACGGCGGCGTCATAGGCGGCGGTACGGGCGAAAGCGCGGGCGGCGAGGCGCTTGCGCAGGGCCAGATTGGTCGAGCCTTCTGCCTTCAGCGCCTCGAGGATCAGGCCGATGCTCTCGCCGTCGACGGCGACGGCGACGTAGCCGTGGTTCTTGGAGCCCGAGCGGATCATGGCCGGGCCGCCGATGTCGATGTTCTCGACCGCCGCCTCGAACGCGCCGCCGGCCGCGACGGTGCTTTCGAACGGATAGAGGTCGATCCAGACGATATCGATGGCGCCGATGCCGTGGTCGGTCATGGCCTGGGCGTGGTCGGCCGCGTCACGCACGCCCAAGAGGCCGCCGTGAACGATGGGGTGCAAGGTCTTGACCCGGCCGTCCATCATCTCGGGGAAGCCGGTCAGATCAGCGACATCCTTGACCGGAAGACCCAGCTTCTCGATCGCCGCGCGCGTGCCGCCGGTCGAGACCAGTTCGACGCCCAGATCGTGCAGGACGCGCGCCGCATCCTCCAACCCGGCCTTGTCGGACAGGGAGATCAGGGCGCGTTGCGGCTTGACCCGGTCGGGAGCGGGCGGAAAGTCGGGAGCGGCGGGCATGGGCGGCGTCCGTGATGGCAGGGGAGGATGGCGCGCCGTCTAGACCCAAACCGCTTCGCCGTCACCCCACGGACGGTTTCAGGGCCTGATCGGCAGAGGTCAAATCGCTACGCGATTTGTCGATGCCGTGAATCAGGCTCTTGCGTCACGTCGGTTCGCCGCTGGCGCCGGCCGGGCTCAGCTTCCAGCGGATCTTTGTCTCGCTGTCGGTGCGAGCCGAGCCGCGCACCACGATCTGCAGCGAACGGCGGGTCAGGCCAGCGTCGATATGGACGCTGGGCTCAATGGCCACGTCCGGACCGTCGGTCCTGAACCACCAGCCCCGGCCCGAGGCGCCGCGCAGCAGGATCGAGCGCCGGTCACGCGCCAGAGAGGCCTGAACCCCCGGTTCCAGATGGAAACGGATGGCGTAGGGGGCCGCGATCTGGCGCACCATCTCCTTGCGGCCGGGCGTGGGGAACAGCTTTTCCTCGGCCCGCAGCTCGTCCAGCCGCTGGTCCAGATACAGTCGGCGCTGATGGTTAAGGCCGAACAACTCATTCCAGCCGTCGTGTTCGATCTCCAGCCAGACGGCGCCGTCGCCGTCGCGCAGGTCGGTGGTCACATGGATCGGCGGTCCGACCAAGCGTGGGCCCAACAGATCGCCCTTCCAGCCGCCCAGCGGTTCGTTCAGCGACCGCTCGCCCAGGGTCAGGGTCGAGTGGGCGGGCGTCAGGCGCAGGGCCTGGCGGTCGGTGGAGGCCGGCGTCCAGCCCGATCCGGTCACCAGACGATCCTTGCCGCAGGCGATCTCTAGCGCCAGCGGCTGGGCGCAGGCGGCGGCCCCCCACGCGTCGCGCGCCGGCGGGGCGGTGTCGGCGATGATGGTCAGCAGGGGGCTGGCGATGCGCGTCAGGCCGGCGACCGCACCGGTCGCTGCAGGCGCATCTTCGCTTCTGGCCGTCGCTTCGTCGTCGTGGGCGCGGGCGGCCGCGACGCGTTCGAAGGTGGAGGGGCCGCCGCCCTGGAAGCTGGCCAGACGACCGTCGGGCAAGGTCAGCAGGCGCAGGCCCTGCGTCAGCCGGGCGATGGCGGCCGAGACGCTCTCGGGCGTCGGTTCGGACAGTTGCGACAGGGCATCGTCCAGCGTCAGCAGGTCGAGCAGCAGCTCGAGGCCCGCCTCGGGACTGCGCGAGGCGTGGCCGCCGTCGGCCTGCACCGTCGTCTTCAGGGCGCCGTCCAGTCGCGACAGTGCGCGACGACGCAAGGCCTGCCCTGGCGAACCCGCCAGCACGCAGCCGCCGATGGCCGCCGCCGTCAACCGCTCGGCCCGGCTGGCCAGACCGCCGGGCGGACGCAGCAGTTGCCGGGTCTGGCGCGCCAGACTGTCGGCCAGTTTCAGCCGCTCGGGCTCGGTCGCAACGGCGCCCATCCGCCGGGCGCCGCACGCCAGATTGACGACCCGCCGCGCCAGGATTTCTGGTCCCCAGGCGAAGGGCGACCATCGTGCGAAGGCGTCGGCCCAGGCCAGGGTCAGACGCAGCGCCTCGCGCGCGCCTCGGTCGCCTTGGGCCATCAGCCCAGGCAGCCAGGCGAAGGCGTGAAGTTCGACCGCAAAAGGCCGCGAGGGGCTGGGCCGGTTCCACGGATCGGACGGGGGCTCGACCTCCATCGAGGCGCCGGCCAGCATGAAACGCCCGGCCAGGACATTGCGCCCCGGCGCCGGATCGTGCGGGCGGAAATCGCGCGGGGTGGCGGCGAAAGCGGTCACCTTGCCTCCGCCCAGCGGCGACCCCAGCGTCAGGCCGTAACCGGGCAGGCCGTAAAGCTCGATCCACAGCTGCCGCGTCGCCAACCGTCCGGCGATGGCGGGCCACAGGCCGGGTCCGGCAGTCGTGTCGCCCGATCGAACCGGCGTGCGCACCGGCGCGCCAGGCAGGCCGGGAATCTGACCCGAGGCGACGTCCAGCGTCGTTTCCTGGCCTCGCGGGGCGAAGGGGCCGAGCGGGCTCATGCGGAGGCCGGCGCGGCCTTTAGGGCGGCGATGTTGGTCGCGTAATCGCCCTTGAACACGAACGAGCCGGCGACCAGCGCGTCGGCGCCGGCGGCGACGCAGGCTGCGGCGTTGGCGGAGGTCACGCCGCCGTCCACCTGGAGGTGAGCCGACGAACCGGCGCGGTCGAGAATGGCCCGTGCGCCCGCGATCTTCTTCAGCGAACTGTCGATGAATTTCTGCCCGCCGAAGCCCGGGTTGACCGACATGATCAGCACCAGATCGACCAGATCGACCACCTCTTCCAGGATCGACAGCGGCGTCGCCGGATTGAACACGACGCCGGCCTTGGCGCCCAGCTGGCGAATGCGACCCAGGGTGCGGTGCAGGTGCGGCCCGCTTTCCGGGTGAACGGTCAGGACGTCGGCGCCCGCCTCGCGGAACGCCTCCAGCCAAGGATCGACCGGCGCGACCATCAGGTGCACGTCGAACGGCAGGGTCGTGTGCGGCCGGATCGCCTTCACGATGTCGGGGCCGAGCGTGATGTTCGGCACGAAATGGCCGTCCATCACATCGACGTGAATCCAGTCGGCGCCCGCCGCCTCCAGCGCGCGGACTTCTTCACCCAGCCGCGCGAAATCGCTGGCGAGGATCGACGGGCAGATCAGAGGGGTAACGGCCATGGCCTTCCGGATAAGGCGGGTTGCGGGCAGGAGCAAGGCGCTCCCGCTCAGGACACCCGTTCCAGCCTTGCCGCGAAGAAGCCGTCCAGTCCGCCGTGTTCGGCCCACATGGAGGGCAGGATGCGCAGCCAGCCTTCGGGCGTCAGCGCCTCGGGCGGAGCGCCGACGGCGGTCGGATCGGCGGCGACGGTGCGGAAGGCAGGGTTGCGACGCAGGAAGGCGATGATCTGGGTCTCGCCCTCCTCACGCTCCAGCGAGCAGGTGCAATAGACCAGACGGCCGCCCGGCTTCACGCGCTCGGCGGCGGCGTCCAGCAGGCGGTGCTGGACGTCGGCCAGCTTGGCGACCTCTGCCGGTTTGGTGGCGCGCAGGACCTCCGGATTGCGGCGGAAGGTGCCCGTCGCAGTGCAGGGGGCATCCAGCAGGACGGCGTCGAAGGTGCGGACATCCTCCCAGTCCTCGGCCGGGACGGCGACGACTTCGGCGGTCAGGCCGGTCCGCTCAAGATTCTGCGTCAGGCGTTTCAGGCGCGGGGCCGAACGGTCGAGCGCGACGACGGCGGCGCCGGCGGCCGCCAGTTGCAGCGTCTTGCCTCCAGGCGCGGCGCACATGTCGAGCGCCGTCTCACCCGATTTCACGTCCAGCAGCCGGCCGGGCACGGCGGCGGCTGCGTCCTGGACCCACCAGTCGCCGTCCTCGAAACCGGGCCAGCCGGCCACATCGCCGCGACGGCCGGTGCGAACCGTGCCCCCAGGCAAGGCTTCGCCCTCGACAGCGGCAGCCACGGCGGAGGGATCGACGCCTGGCTTCAGGCTGAGATCGGTCGCGGGTTCTTCGCGCGCGGCCAAGGCCAGACCCGCCAGGGCGGCCTCGCCATAGGTCGCCTTCCAGCGCGCTGCGATCCAGTCCGGCAGATTGCTTTCGGCCGTGGTCAGGCCGGGGCCTTCGCGTCCAACCCCGCGCAGCACGGCATTGACCAGGTTCTTGTAGGGCCGGGTCTTGGGATCGCGCTCAGCCAGTTTCACCGCCGTCGAGACGGCGGCGAAGGCGGGCGTTTCCAGCACCAGAGTCTGGGCCAAGGCGATGCGCATCAGGGTTCGGACGGCCTCGGGCGGCGACTTCTTCAGGCGGCGATCCAGAATCTGGTCGATCTCGCCCAGACGACGCAGGGCTGCCATGGCCACGGCGCGGGCGAAGGCGCGATCCACCGGCTCCAGCGCGCGGGCGGCGGGCTGAGACAGGGCTTCGTCCAGTCCGTTGCGCTTCTCCAGCGCGGCGTTCAGCAGGATGCCGGCGACGACGCGGGCCTCCACGCCGATATCGTCCTGCGAAGGGCCTTGAGCAGCCTCGGCCGGGACCGGGCGCGAGCGGCCCTTGGTGGCCATGCGACGCCCGCGCGCCTGCGAGCTCTGGCCGCCCCGTCCCTCGGTGCTCATACCGCCACCTGCGCGCCCAGTTCGACCACGCGGCCGGGCGGGATGTGGAAGAAGTCGGTTGGATTGGCGGCGTTGCGCATCAGGAAGATGAACAGCTTGTCCTGCCACAGCGGCATGCCCTGACGCGCCGACGGGATCAGCGAGCGTCGACCCAGGAAGAAGCTGGTCGACATGATGTCGAACTTCAGCCCCTGTTTGCGGCAAAGGCCCAGGGCGCGCGGCACGTTCGGCGTCTCCATGAAGCCGTAGGTCACCGTGACCTTCTTGAAATCGTCGTTGATCGGCTCCATCCGCACCCGGTCGGCCTCCTTGACACGCGGGCGCTCAGAGGTGCGCACGGTCAGGATGACGTTCTTCTCGTGAAGCACCTTGTTGTGCTTGAGATTGTGCATCAGGGCGACCGGCGCGACGTCGGGATCCGAGGTCAGGAAGATGGCCATGCCCGGCGCACGGTGCGGGGGACGGGCCTGAAGCATCTCGATCAGATCGTTCAGCGGCAGGCTGTCCTTGCGCGTCTTGGCCGTCAGGATCTGCGTCCCGCGCACCCAGGTCCACATCACGACGACCAGCAGGGCGCCCAGAACCAGCGGCATCCACGCCCCGTCCGGAATCTTCAGCAGGTTGGACGTCAGGAAGACGCTGTCGATAAAGGCGAACGGAAGCAAGGTTCCGACCACCGCCCACATCGGCCACTTCCAGCCCTTGCGGATGACCGAATAGGCCATCAGCGTATTGACCAGCATGGTGCCCGTCACCGCCACGCCATAGGCGGCGGTCAGGTTATGCGAGCTCTGGAACACGACCAGCAGCACCAGCACCCCGACCATGAGGAAGGTGTTCACCGCCGGCACGAAGATCTGGCCGGCTTGGGTCTCGGAGGTGTTCTTGATGTCGATGCGCGGCAGAAGGCCCAGCTGCACCGCCTGCTGCGTCACCGAGAAGGCGCCGGTGATCACCGCCTGGGAGGCGATGACGGTCGCGGCGGTCGCCAGGATCAGCATCGGCCAATAGGCGAACTGCGGCACCATGTTCCAGAACGGGTTCTCCGACGCGGCCGGATTGTCCAGGATCAGGGCGCCCTGGCCCAGATAGTTCAGCGTCAGGCATGGCAGGACGAAGGCCAGCCAGCCCATGCGGATCGGCGCCTTACCGAAATGGCCCATGTCGGCATACAGGGCCTCAGCCCCCGTGACGGCCAGGAAGACGCTGCCCAGGATCACGAAGCCCAGGAAGCCGTCGTTGAGCAGAAGCATGACGCCATAGTGGGGCGACAAGGCCCGCAGCACGCTGATGTCGTCGAAGATATGATACAGGCCCAGCGCCCCCAGGCTCAGGAACCAGACGGCGGTGATCGGGCCGAAATACTTGGCCAGGCTGGCCGTGCCGCGCGACTGGACCAGGAACAAGGCGATCAGGATGCCGGCCGAGATCGGCACGATGAAGGAGTCCAGCCGCCCGGCCAGACCCGGCGCGTCCTGCAGGCCCTCGACGGCGGACAGGACCGAAATGGCGGGCGTGATGATGCCGTCGCCATAGAACAGGGCCGCGCCGCAGACGCCGAGGATGAAGATCCAGGCGCTGCGCCGACCGACCGCGAACTGGGCCAGGGCCATCAGCGACAGGGTGCCGCCCTCGCCCTTGTTGTCGGCGCGCATCAGGAAGAAGACGTATTTGAACGTCACCACCACCATCAGCGCCCAGAAGGCCAGAGACACGACGCCGATCACGGCCAGATCGCCGCCGACGCCGGAGCGTGCGTGGTCGATCGCCTCGCGCAGGGCGTAAAGCGGGCTGGTGCCGATGTCGCCAAACACCACGCCGATCGCGCCGATGGTCAGGGCCCAGAAGCCGCCGTGCTTGGCGGCCTGGCCGCCCGGGATGTGGGATTCCGGACCCGTGGCGTGGGTGGGCTTGTCCGGCGTGTTCGACGCGGGCGAGGGAGCGCTCGCGTCGTGGGGAGTGTCCCCGGCCATGCGTATCCTCCGGGTCTCCGACGCGGCGTCGGTCCCTTCAAAGCGGCGAGCCTTTAGGCCCATTCCACGCGGTCTTCAATCGCGCCGCAGCGGATTCGGTTTCGGCGTTCTGCGGCGCGATTTGTGATTCGGCCCCTGAACGCCTATTTTCGCATCAGGAACAGAACCATGTCAGACAGCCAACGCTTCCCCGTCGCCGCCCACGCCCTGGCCTATATGGCCCACAAGGGCGCCTTTGGGCCTGCGCAGGCGATGCCCAGCGGCGTACTGGCGTCCTCGATCCCGACCAATCCCGTCGTGGTGCGCCGCGTGACCGCGCTTTTGGCCAAGGCCGGGCTGATCGCCACCCGTCCGGGCGCGACCGGCGGCTCCTGGCTGTTGCGGCAGCCCGAGGACATTCGGCTGGATCAGGTGCTCAAGGCGGTAAACGGCTGCGCCCACATCGGCTCGCCACCCGCCGGCGCCAAGGGCTGCCCGATCAGCGAACACATCCCGCGCCAGGTGGCCAAGGCCCTGACCGCCGCCGACGAGGCCGCGACCGAGGCTTTGTCCAAGATCACCATCGCCGACCTTCTGGCCGAAAACCCGATCGCGCTGGCGGCCTTTGAGCCGCACAAGTCCTGCCCCGTCGCGGCCTGATCGCGCCGTGAACCGGACCGTCCTGATCACCGGCGCGTCTGCCGGCATCGGCGCGGCCCTGGCCCGGACCTACGCGGCCGAGGGCTGGAATCTGATCCTGACGGCGCGTCGCCAAGCTCCGCTGCAGGCCCTGGCCGACGAACTGACCGCCGCCCACGGCGTGACCGCGACCGTGATCCCCGAAGACCTGTCCGATCCCGCAGCGCCCGAGCGGCTGGTCGCGACCATCGCAGCCCGCGGCCTTACCGTCGACGGTCTGGTCAACAATGCGGGATTCAGCCGGGTCACCGGCTTTCTGGATACCGACCTGAGCGCCCACCGCGCGATGATCCAGGTCATGCTGACCGCGCCGGTCGAGCTGTCGCGCCTGTTGCTGCCCGGCATGATCCAGCGCGGCTTCGGCCGAGTACTGAACGTCGCCTCCCTGGCCGGCCAGATGCCCGCGACGGGCGGCGACACCCTGTATGGGCCGATCAAAAGTTTTCTGATCAAGGCATCGCAGGGCTTGGATCTGGAGACGCAGGGGACCGGCGTTCACGTGACGGTGCTGAACCCCGGCTACACCCTGACCGAGTTCCATGACGTCAACGGTTCGCGCGAGCAGGTTTCCAGCGCCTATCCGGCCTGGATGTGGATGGACGCCGCGCGCGTGGCGCGCATCGGCTATGACGCCTGCGAGGCCAACCGTGCCAGCGTCACCCCCGGCGTCATGAACAACGTCATGGCCGGACTGGCCCGCTTCCTGCCCGATGGCCTGGCGCTCCGCATGGTGGCGAACCATGCGAAGCGGCTGGACCGGATCTGATCAGATGTGGATGGCGTGCCCGAGGGCGCGCAGGCTGGCCTCGTGGAAGGCTTCGCCCAGCGTCGGGTGGACGTGGATCGTCCCGGCGACGTCTTCCAGCACCGCGCCCATCTCCAGCATCTGGGCGAAGCTGTTGGACAGTTCCGACACATGCTGGCCCACCGCCTGGATACCCAGGATGCGATGATCGCCCTTGTTCGCGATCACCCGTACGGAGCCGCCGTCCTCGCCCGCCTCGATGGCCAGCGCCCGGCCGATCGCGGCGAAGGGGAAGACCGACTGGATCACATCGTCGCGGCCCGCCACCTCGTTCGGGCCCAGACCGGCCGAGACGATCTCCGGCTCGGTGAAACAGACGGCGGCGATAGTGACGGGATCGAACACCCGGTCATGGCCGGCGATGATTTCGGCGACCACTTCGCCCTGGGCCGAACCCTTGTGGGCCAGCATGGGTTCGCCGGTCAGGTCGCCGACCGCCCAGACGTTCTTCATCGAGGTGGCGCAGCGCTGGTCGATCTTCACGAACGGACCGGCCATGGCCACGCCCATGTTTTCCAGACCCCAGCCTTGCGTACGCGGACGCCGGCCGACCGTGACCAGCACCTTGTCGGCGTCCAGTTGCAGCGGCTCGCCGTCCTTCGTCGTGATCGACAGCTTCCCGTCGCCGAAGCCCCCGGCGCGTGCGCCCAGATGCAGCTCGACGCCATGCTTCTCCAGCCACTTGGCGACCGGATCGGTCAGAGCCTTGTCGTAGAGCGGCAGGATACGCTCGGCCATTTCGACGATGGCTACTTCGGCGCCCAGCTTGCGATAGGCGATGCCCAGTTCCAGCCCGATATAGCCGCCGCCCACGACGACCATCTTCTTGGGAACCTCCGACAGGCTCAGCGCCTCGGTCGAGGAGATGACGTCGCCGCCGAACGGCAGGAAGGGCAGTTCGACCGGCTCGGATCCCGTCGCCAGGATGACGTGTTCGGCGGTGATGCGGATATCGCCTTCGTCGGTCTTGATCACGCAGGTCTTGGCGTCGGCGAACTCGGCCCAGCCCTTGATGACCTTGACCTTGGCCTTCTTCAGCAGGGCCGCGACGCCGGCGTTCAGCTTACGGACGATGCCGTCCTTCCATTCGACCGTCTGCGAGAGGTCGATGGCCGGCGCCGCCGCCGTGATGCCCAGCGTCCCGCCGCCCGCCGCCTTGGCCACTGTCTCGAACTTGCCCGCCGCATGGATGATGGCCTTGGACGGAATGCAGCCGACGTTCAGGCAGGTGCCGCCCAGCCCATCGCCGCCGTCCACCAACACGGTATCCAGCCCCAGCTGGCCGCACCGGATGCCGGCGACATAGCCGCCCGTGCCCGCGCCGATGATCAGGACTTTGGTTTTCAGGGTCTGGGTCAACGATAGGCCTCAAGGCGGGAGCTGAATTGTGGAGGAACTTGCTGGGGCTCGAAGACGCGAACCGCGCCGGTTCCGGTCTCCATGGCCAGGACGATGTCGCCGGGTTTGACGCGCTGGAAATCGACGCAAATCATGCCTTGATAGCCGCCCAGCGGACGGGCGGTTTCCGCAGCGGTCAGGGTGTATGTCTCTTGCGGGGCGCCTTGAAGCGTTTCCAGTCTGGCGATGGTCGCCTTGGATTGAATGACCTCGATGGTCGGCGTCCGGCTCGGTTCAGCCAAACGCTCCACCGTCGTCACGCGCCCGATAAACAGCGCAGGACCATCGGTCCGTAGCAAAGACGACCAAGCCGGCGGCGGCTCAGGTATGCAGGCGGTCGCGGACGAGGCGACGACGCCAACGGCTGCTAGCAGGCTGGCGCCGAAGGTCAGCGCTTTGACTTTGAATTGCCGCATCACATTACCCTTCCAATCCCGATGATCCTCTCTCGGCGAGGAGAAAGGATCATCAAGAGCCATGGCGCCAATTTCGAGGTGATAGCCATAGGCGCGGGCGGACCTCGCTTTCCCGCTTAGAAAATGGGCATCAACCCATCCACAGCGTCGCCGGGTTCTCCAAAAGCCCCTTGATCCGCTGCACGAACACCGCCGCGTCGTGTCCATCGACGATGCGGTGATCGAAGCTGGACGACAGGTTCATCATCTTGCGCACGACCATCTGGCCGTCCTTGACCACGACCCGTTCGGCGATCTTGTTCGGACCAACGATGGCGACCTCGGGGTGGTTGATGATCGGCGTGTGGACCACCCCGCCCAGCGTGCCCAGCGAGGTGATGGTGATGGTCGAACCCGACAACTCTTCACGCTTGGCCGAACCGTCCTTGGCCGCGCCCGAGACGCGGGCGATTTCCAGAGCCGTGTCGTAGGGGTCGCGCGCCTCGGCATGGCGGACCACCGGCACCATCAAGCCGTTCGGCGTCTGGGCGGCGATGCCCAGATGGACCGGGGCGTGTTTGGTCAGGACGCCGGCATCATCGTCATAGGTGGCGTTGATCTGGGGCTGGTCGCGCAGGGCGACGACGATGGCGCGGGCGATGAAGGGCAGGACGTTCAGCTTGGGCTGATCCTTGGACTTCGTCGCGTTCAGATGGGCGCGCAACTCCTCCACCGCCGTCATGTCGATTTCCTCGACATAGGTGATGTGGGGAATGCGGCGCACGCTCTCGGCCATCTTCTCCGCAATCTTGCGGCGCAGGCCGATGATCTTGACCTCGGTCGTCCCTTGCGCCTTCGCATAGGTCGAGCCGCCGCCGGACGGCGCCGACGCAGGTTGCGAACCGCCACGCGCGATGAAGCCGTCCAGATCCTCGTGCGTGATCCGACCCGCCGGGCCGGAACCGGGCACGAAGGTCAGATCGACGCCCAGATCCCGCGCGCGATTGCGCACGGCCGGCGAGGCCGACGGACGTTCGCCGGGCGCGCGGCCTGTCAGGGCGGGCACAGGCTTGGACGGCGCAGTCGCTGAAGTCGCGCTTGGAGACGTCAAAACCGCGGCGGAAGCCGCCGTCGCATTCTCGGTCGGTTTGGGGGCCGGTTTCGCCGCCGCGACGGGCGTCGAGACATTGCCCCGACCCTCGACATCGAACGCGACCAGCGGCCCGCCGACGGGCACGGACTTGCCCGCCTCGCCGTACAGGGCGACGACCGTTCCGGCGACCGGCGAGGTGATCTCAACTGTGGCCTTGTCGGTCATGACATCGGCCAGGATCTGGTCTTCCTCGACCGCATCCCCGACCTTGACGTGCCAGCCGACCAGCTCGGCCTCGGCCGTGCCTTCGCCCACGTCGGGCAGCTTGAAGACATAGTTGCCCGATGTCGGCGCCTCGACAGCGGCGGCTGTCGGCGTTTCGACCTTCGGCGCCTCGGCGACCACGGGAGCCGGGTCCGGTTGGGCGACGGCAGGGGCGGCAGACGTCGGGGCGTCTTCGGCATTGCCCGCCCCCTCGACCTCGAACTCCACCAGGGGGCCGCGCACCGGCACCATGGCGCCGGGTTCGCCGTGCAGGGCGACGACCTTGCCGCTGACCGGGGCGGTGATCTCGACGGTGGCCTTGTCGGTCATGACGTCGGCGACGATCTGGTCCTCGGCGACGACATCGCCGACCTTGACGTGCCATCCGACCAGTTCGGCCTCGGCGGTGCCTTCGCCCACGTCGGGCAGTTTGAAGACGAAACGACCCATCTTATCGACCTCCCGTCATGACGCTCTTCAAGGCGTCTGCGACCCGTTGCGGCCCGGGGAAATATTCCCATTCGAAAGCGTGCGGATAGGGGGTGTCCCAGCCGGTGACGCGCGCGATCGGCGCTTCCAGCGAATAGAAGCAGCGCTCCTGCACCAGGGCCGACAGCTCGCCGCCGAAGCCCGAGGTCTTGGGCGCCTCATGCACGATGACGCAGCGGCCGGTCTTCTTCACCGAGGCCTCGATGGCTTCGATGTCCAGCGGCACGAGCGAGCGCAGGTCGATGACCTCGGCGTCCACGCCCGCGTGTTCCGCGCCGGCCAGGGCGACCCAAACCATGGTGCCATAGGCCAGGATGGTGACGTCGTTTCCTTCGCGCATCACGCGCGCCTTGCCGATCGGCTCGACATATTTTCCGGTCGGGACCTGGGCCAGATCCTGAGCCTTCCACGGGCTGACCGGCTTCTCGTGCCAGCCGTCGAATGGGCCGTTGTAGAGGCGTTTCGGCTCGAAGAAGACGACCGGATCGTCATCCTCGATGGCGGCGGTCAGCAGGCCCTTGGCGTCATAGGGGTTGGACGGAATGACGACCTTCAGGCCCGCGATATGCGTGAACAGGCTTTCGGGCGACTGGCTGTGGGTCTGGCCGCCGAAGATGCCGCCGCCATAGGGGCTGCGCACCGTGATCGGCGACGTGAACTGACCGCCCGAGCGGTATCGCATCTTGGCCGCTTCCGAAACGATCTGGTCGTAGGCCGGATAGATGTAGTCGGCGAACTGGATCTCGACGACCGGACGCAGGCCATAGGCGCCCATGCCGATCGCGGCGGCGACGATGCCGCATTCCGAAATCGGGGCGTCGAAGCTGCGGGTCAGTCCGTGCTTCTGCTGCAGCTTGTCGGTGACGCGGAAGACACCGCCGAAGTAGCCGGCGTCCTCGCCGAACGACAGGACGTTGGCGTCTTCGGCCATTTTGACGTCGATGGCCGAGTTCAGCGCCTGGATCATGTTCATGGGGATCACGCCCGCGCCCGTCGCTTCCGAGGCGGGGGCGGCGTTCTGGTCGATCATGTCGGGCTCGACGCCGTCGTTGCGATCGGCGTCGGTGAAAGTGGTTTGCTCAGCCATGGTCAGACCCCCACCTCGCGGCGCTGTTCGATCAGGCGCCAGTCTTCGGTCGCATAGACCTCTTCAAACATCGTCTTCACGCTGGGGCGCGACTGGCCCAGGGTGCCGATGGCTTCGGACTCCTTGCCGGCGGCGCGGACCTGTTCGACGGCGTCCTTCAGCGCGGCGGCGTGACGCTCGTCGTCCCATTCGCCGATGACGGTCAGATGCTGGCGCAGACGTTCGATCGGATCGCCCAGCGGCCATTTCTCATGCTCGTCGCCGGGGCGATAGCGGCTGGGGTCGTCGGAGGTCGAGTGCGGGGCGCCGCGATAGGTGAACAGCTCGATCACCGTCGCGCCCTGGTTCGACCGCGCCCGTTCCTCGGCCCACTGGGTCGCCGCCCAGACCGCCAGGAAGTCGTTGCCGTCCACCCGCAGGGCCGGCAGGCCATAGCCGATGGCCTTGGAGGCGAAGGTGGTCTCAAGCCCGCCGGCGATGCCCTGGAAGGAGCTGATGGCCCACTGGTTGTTGACGACGTTCAGGATGACCGGGGCGCGATAGACGGAGGCGAAGGTCAGGGCGTTGTGGAAGTCGCCTTCGGCCGTGGCGCCGTCGCCGATCCAGCTGATGGCGATCTTGTCGTCGCCCTTGTAGGCGCTGGCCATGGCCCAGCCGACGGCCTGCGGAACCTGGGTGCCCAGATTGCCGCTGATGGTGAAGAAGCCATAGTCCTTGGCCGAATACATGATCGGCAACTGTCGGCCTTTGATCGGATCTTCGGCGTTCGAATAGATCTGGTTCATCATCGCGACCAGCGGATAGCCGCGCGTGATCAGAAGCCCCTGCTGGCGATAGGTGGGGAAACCCATGTCCTCGCGGCTCAGGATCATGCCCTGGGCGACCGCGATGGCCTCTTCGCCGGTGCACTTCATATAGAAGCTGGTTTTGCCCTGGCGGTGGGCGCGGTGCATCCGGTCGTCGAAGGCGCGCGTCAGGATCATGGCCTTCAGACCCCGGCGCATCGTCTCGGGATCCAGGCGCGGGTTCCACGGACCGACCGCGGCGCCCTCATCGTCCAGCACCCGAATCAGGCGGAAGGCGAGATCACGCATCTGATAGGGGGTCGATCCGACCTCGGGCCGCTCGACCACGCCGGCGGGGTCCATCTGCAGATGGCTGAAGTCCGGCGTATCGCCGGGACGGCCCGACGGCTCCGGCACGCGCAAGGACAGGGGCTGGCTGTTCTTTTTGTTCATCTTATCGTTCATGCGGGCGTCCATATCCGTTCTGGGGTCCGTCCGTGTTTCCTCTGGACGTGTGATAACACGCCGCTTAAGCAGGTGCTCGCTCAATTTGACCTTGCGCAATCCCGATATCGGGTATTTTATTTCGCGATAATCATAATCGGAGAAACGCATTGGCCGACGAACTCGACCCCATCGACGCCCGCATTCTGGATATCCTGCAACAAGACGCCGGGCTGTCGGTCGCAGAGGTCGCCGATCGCGTCGGGCTGTCGGCTTCGCCCTGCTGGCGGCGGATCAAGCGGCTGGAAGACTCCGGCCTGATCACCAAGCGCGTCACCCTGCTGAACGCGCAGCTGCTGGGCCTGGACTTCGAGGTCTACGCCATCGTCAAACTGATGCTGCCCTCGGCGGACAATCTCAATGTTTTCGAGGCCGCCGTGGCCAAGTGGCCGGAAGTGGTCCAGTGCGCCACCATCACGGGGCGCGAGGACTATGTGCTGCGCATCATCACCTCGGACATGCACGCCTTCGACCTGTTCCTGCGCGAGAAGCTGCTGGCCCTGGGCATTGTCTCGGACTGCGAAAGCCACATCGTCACGCGCGGCGTGAAGAATGTGACCGCCCTGCCTCTTGGCATCATCACGCCTCACGTCGGATAACGTCGCTCAGGCGGCGCGGGCCGCTTTGGGAGCCGACACATGATCGAACTGGTGATCGACGCACGCCGCAAGGACCTGGGCGGGTTCGAAGTCGGGCGCGTCCTGCCCTTCCATTCGCGCCGGATGGTCGGGCCCTTCATCTTCCTGGACCAGATGGGACCGGCCGAGTTCGCGCCGGGCGCCACAGCCATCGACGTGCGACCGCATCCGCACATCGGCCTGTCGACCCTGACCTATCTGTTCGAGGGCGAGATCATGCACCACGACAATCTCGGCTATGATCAGGCGATCCGACCGGGCGAGGTCAATTGGATGACCGCCGGCAAGGGCATCGTCCATTCCGAGCGCACCGATCCGCTGAAGAAGAGCAAGGGCGGGCCGATGCACGGCATGCAGGCCTGGGTCGCCCTGCCCGATGAGGCCGAAGAGATGGACCCGGCCTTCCATCACCTGGGCGAGGACGCCCAGCCGGCCTACGAGAACGGCGGCCTGTTCGCGCGTCTGGTCGCGGGCGAGGCCTACGGCGCCAAAGCGGCCGTGCCGGTGTCGTCGCCGCTGTTCTATATCCACTGGGAGCTTCAGCCCGGCGTGCGCACCGCCCCGCCGTCAGGCAAGGGGGCCGGGGGCATGAGCGAGCGTGCGCTCTATGTGGCCAAGGGCTCCATCGAGGTCGGCGACCGCACCTTCCATGAGGGCCAGATGATCGTGCTGGAGCCGACGGCCGAGCCGACGGTCAAGGCCCTGACCCAGTCGACCGTCATGATCCTGGGCGGCGAGCCGGTGGGGGAACGGCTGATCTGGTGGAACTTCGTCGCCTCTAGCCAGGCCCGCATCGATCAGGCCAAGGCCGATTGGAAGGCGGGCCGGATGACGCTGCCGGACGCCGACGATCTGGAGTTCATCCCCCTGCCGGACGAACCCGCAAAGGCCCAAGCGGAGCCGGCGCCGGTGGCGCCCAAGCCGACCGATCCGGTCTAGCGGGCAGGCAGAAGGTGACGCGACGAGGTCGGATCGCTACATGCGGCCTATGAACTTCGATTTCGACGCCCAGGTCACCGCCGCCCTGTTCGACAACACCGGCGCTGTCTTCGCCCTCGGCGACGGCTCGGTCCGGTTCGAGGACCGAACGCGGGTTGAGGCGCACGACGGCGCCGTGCTGTGCGCCTGCGTTCATCCGTCCGGCGACGGGATCGTCACAGGCGGCGATGACGGCAAGGTCGTCTGGACCCGTCGCGACGAGGACCCGGTCGTTCTGGCCACGGCCAAGAACCAGTGGATCGACGCCATCGACGCCTCGCCGGCCTCGGGCCTGATCGCCTTTTCCTTCGGCCGCACCTTGTCGGTGATCGACCCCAAGGAGGTCGGCTTCCGGCGCGACTTCCAGCACGAGCGCACCGTTTCCGGCGTCGCCTTCGAGCCCAAGGGCCGGCGCATCGCCACCTCGACCTATGGCGGGGCGGCGTTGTGGTATGCGCGGATCGAGAAACAGCAGCCCGTGAAACTGGCCTGGGCCGGATCCCACACCGGCGTCGCCTTCTCGCCCGACGGCGCCTTCGTCGTCACGACCATGCAGGACAATCAGATGCACGGCTGGCGCATCAAGGACGCCAAGAACCTGCGCATGGGCGGCTATCCGGGCAAGGTGCGGTCGATGGCCTTCCTGGCCAATGGCCAGCTGATGGCGACCTCGGGCGCGCAGGGCGCGGTGCTGTGGCCCTTCATTGGATCGAACGGGCCGATGGGGCGCGAGGCGACCGAGATCGGCTATGACGACACGACCCTGGTCAATCTGGTCTCGGCCCGCGCCGATCAGGGCCTGCTGGCCGCCGGCCTGACCGACGGTCGGGTCTGGGTCGCGCATCCGGCCGCCCAGGGTCTGAACTTCGTCAAGGCTGAGAAGGGACCTGCCATCGTCGCCCTGTCGCTCAGCCCCGCCGTCGACAAGGTGGCGTGGGCCGACGAAGACGGCGCCGCCGGAGTTTTGATCCTTTGATGGCGACGGGCCGCAAGAGCTGGCGTCGCGTGGTGCTGACCGCGCTTCTGATCCTGGCCCTGATCCCGGTCGCGGGCGTGCTGATCGTCGCTATCGTTCCGCCGCCGCCCACCATACTGATGCTGCGCCAACTCGCGAGGGGCGACGGCATGGACTATCAGTGGCGCGGTCTGAACCAGATTTCGCCCAACCTGGTGAACGCCGCCATCGCCGCCGAGGACGCCCGGTTCTGCAGCCACCATGGCTTCGATATGGAGGCGATCCAGAAGGCCCTGTACCACAACGCCGAGGGCGGGCGCCTGCGTGGCGGCTCGACCATCAGCCAGCAGACGGCCAAGAATGTCTTCCTGTGGCCCGGCCGCGACTGGATCCGAAAAGGTCTGGAGGCGGGCTACACCGTCCTGATCGAGGCCGTGTGGTCCAAGCGCCGGATCATGGAGGTCTATCTGAACGTGGTGGAATGGGCGCCCGGCGTCTATGGCGCCCAGGCCGCCTCGCGACACTGGTTCGGCAAGGACGCCCGCGACCTGAGCCCGCGTGAGGCGGCGCGTCTGGCCGCCATCCTGCCGGCCCCGCGCCGGTACGAAGCCGCCGCGCCCGGCCCCTATGTGCGTCGGCGCGCCGCGCGCGTTCAGGCGGCCATGGGCACGGTGCGCAATGAGGGTCTGAACAGCTGCGTCGTCGGCCGCTGAACCGTCACGCTTGACGGGCGACCGGGCCTGACCTCTCCTGCCCGCGCTGTTCAGGAGATCCATCATGAAGCGTCAGATGATGACCGCCGTCGCGGTCTGCGCCCTCGCCTTCGCCGCCGGCTGCGCCAGCACCAGCGAACCCGCCGCCGCAGCCCCGGGCGTCGAACAGACGGCCTCGACGACGCCCGCGCCGGCCGTCAGCGGCATGCGCGCCGACTATCCGATCACCGCCGAGGGCGCGACCGCCTTCATCGCCGACGCCGAAACCAAATGGGCCGAGGTCAGCGAGTATGTGGCCCGCATCCAGTGGGCGCGCGCCACCAACATCACCTTCGACACCATGTGGCTGGAGTCCAAGGCCAACGCCGAGGCGACCGAGCTTCAGGTCCAGCTCGCCAATCAGGCGGCCAAGTTCAACGACGTCCAGGTCGATCCGGTCGTGCGCCGCAAGCTGAACCTGCTGCGGCTCAGCCTGGTCCTGCCCGCCCCCAATCGTCCCGGCGCGGCCGAGGAATTGGCCCAGATCACCACGCGGCTGGATTCGACCTATTCGACCGGTAAGTTCGATTTCAAGGGCAAGCCGATCACGCTGGACGAGGCGTCGCTGATCCTGGCCGACAGCCGAGACCCCGCCGAGACCAAGGCGCTGTATGAAGGCTGGCGCACCATCTCGCCGGTCATGCGCGACGACTACGCCCGTATGGTCGAGATCGCCAACGAAGGCTCGCGCGAACTGGGCTTCGCCGACACCGGCGCCCTTTGGCGGTCAGGCTACGACATGCCCGCCGACGATTTCGCAGCCGAGACCGACCGGCTGTGGGCCCAGGTGAAGCCCTTCTACGAGAACCTGCACTGCTATGTGCGCGCGCGGCTGAACGCCAAATACGGCGATGCGGTCCAGCCCGACCACGGCCCGATCCGCGCCGATCTGCTGGGCAATATGTGGTCCCAGCAGTGGGGCAACATCTACGACGTCGTCGCCCCGCCCAGCGGCGGCGCCTCGAGCTACGACCTCACCGAACTGCTGAAGGCCGCCGACTACGACGCGACCAAGATGGTCAAGACGGGCGAGGGCTTTTACGTCTCGCTGGGCCTTGATCCGCTGCCCCAGACCTTCTGGGAACGCAGTCAGATCACCCGCCCGCGCGACCGCGAAGTCGTCTGTCACGCCTCGGCCTGGGACCTGGACAACGCCGACGACATCCGCATCAAGATGTGCACCAACGTCAACGGCGACGACTTCTACACCGTGCACCACGAGCTGGGTCACAACTACTACCAGCGCGCCTACAAGAACCAGCCGATGCTGTTCCGCAACGGCGCGAACGACGGGTTCCACGAAGCCATCGGCGACTTCGTCGGCCTGTCGGCCCTGACCCCCACCTATCTGAATCAGATCGGCCTGTTGAAGACCACGCCGGGCGCGGAGGAAGATATTCCCTTCCTGCTCAAGATGGCCTTGGACAAGATCGCCTTCCTGCCGTTCGGCCTGATGGTCGACCGCTGGCGCTGGGACGTCTTCTCGGGCGAGACGGCGCCGGCTGCCTACAACACCGCCTGGACCGCCGACATGCTGCAGTACCAGGGCCTGGTTCCGCCGGGTCCGCGTCCGGCCAACGCCTTCGATCCGGGCGCGAAATACCATGTGCCCGGCAACACGCCCTATACCCGCTACTTCCTGGCGGCCATCTATCAGTTCCAGTTCCAGCGCGCGGCCTGCAAACAGGCCGGCTGGACCGGGCCGCTGCATCGCTGCTCCGTCTATGGCAACAAGGAGGTCGGCGCCCGCTTCAACGCCATGCTGCAGATGGGTCAGTCGCGGCCTTGGCAGGAGGCGATGAAGGCCTTCACCGGCGACGACGGCAACGACGCCTCGGCCATCGCCGACTATTTCGCCCCGCTGAACGTCTGGCTCCAGGAACAGAACCGGGGTCACCAGTGCGGATGGAGCGCCGCCTGAGCCCGCAGCGGCGTTAACCGTCCCCTTCACAATTCCCTTAACCGCCCGATGGCAATCTGAGCGCTAATCGGGCGGTCCGCGTCCTTTGGGATGGGCATGGTGAAGGTTTCCAATCGGATCGGCAGGGCGGTGAAGGCTCTGCGCATGTTTACGTCGCGCCTCTCGTCGGACCGCGGCGGCAATGTTGTGATGATCTTCGCCCTGGTGATGCCGGCGCTGATCATGCTGACCCTGGGCGGCATCGACATCAACCGCGTGACGACGGCGAAGGCCCGCGTTCAAGACGCGCTGGACGCCGCCGCCCTGGCCGCGGCGCGCTCGTCCTATACTGATCCGAAAGACCTGAAGACTGTCGCGCTGGTGGCGCTGAGAGCCAATCTACGCAACGCGTCGGTGGAACCGTTCGCCGATGACGCCGTCAAGATCGAGTTGACGAAAGACCAGATCGTCATCGCCGACATCCAGGTCCAGGTGAAGACGCTGATCGCCAATGTCGTCCTGCCCCCCTATGGGAAGATTCTGGACGACACCCTGCCCGTAAGCGTCCACTCCGAGGTGAACCGATCGTCCAAGGATATCGAGGTTTCGCTGGTGCTCGACATCACCGGCTCGATGGGCAGCAACAATCGGATCGGCGATCTGAAGAACGCCGCAAACCAGTTGATCAAACTGGTCGTTCAGCCGGCGGCGAAACAGACGCCCTACTATTCCCGGATGGCCATCGTACCCTATTCGATCGGCGTCAATCTGGGTGCTCGCGCCGACGCCGCACGCGGCGCCTCAATCGGATCGACCAGCATCAGCGGCGCCGCATGGGCGGCGGCGGCGGCCAAGTCGATCTCCGGCATCACGCGCGCTTCGCCGGGCGTCGTGACCGCCAACGGCCATGGGCTATCGACCGACGACTACGTCTGGATCAGCGGCGTCAACGGCATGACCCAGATCAACAATCGCGCCTATAAGGTCGTGCGGATCGACGCCAATCGGGTGTCCCTGCAATATCAATCGGGCCAGAACTGGTATGCGCTGAACACGAGCAGCGGATACAGCAGCTACAGCTCGGGCGGTCAGATCCGCAAATGCATGCGCTCCGACTGCTTCGTCACCATCACGTCCACCAATCACGGCTTGTCTGAGGACGAGGGTGTGCAGATCACTGGCGTGAACGGCATGACGGCTCTGAACAACAGCAGCGGGCTCTTTGAAGTTCACGAGCGCACATCAAAGGACGCCTTCGTCGTGCCGGTCGGGGGCACAACCTACGCCGACTATTCCAACGGCGGCGCCGTTCAATGCGGCCGCGACGGATGCGCCAAACGTGTCTTCCGCGATCCGCAATACAATCGCTTGACGGTATTCGACAATACGACCTGCGTCAGCGAACGCGCAGGATCGTCCGCCTATACCGACGCGGCCCCCAGTTCTACCTACGTCGGCCGAAACTACGCGTCTCCACGCAATCCCTGCCCAGCAGCGACCGTTCAACCGCTGACGTCCAATATCGACACCCTGACCAGCCTGGTGAACGGGCTGTCTGTCACAGGCTCGACGGCGGGTCAGATCGGCCTGGCCTGGGGCTGGTACACGGTATCCAACCAGTTCAATGGTTTGTGGTCGTCAAATCCGGCCGCCGCCTATGCGCCGACCAAGGTGTTGAAGGCCGTCATTCTGATGACGGATGGTGAGTTCAACACCCCCTATTGCGGCGGCGTGATTGCTCGCGACGCCGGCTCGGGGTCCGGCAATCTCTACGACAAGATCGCCTGCGACGCGACGAACGGCGACCCGTTCGATCAGGCCGCAAAACTGTGTACCGGCATGAAGGCCAAGGGCGTGATCGTCTACACCGTGGGATTCTCGATCACGCCCGGCAGCGACGCGGCCAACATCCTCAGCACCTGCGCTACCGACAAGGATAAGGCCTTCCTGCCACAGTCGGGCGCGGACCTGTCCAACGACTTCCAGGCCATCGGACGCGACATCACCCGACTACGGATTTCCCGCTGACGGCCTAGAGCAGGCGGATTTCGCGCAGGCGTTCGGTCAGATAATCCTCGGCCAGGATGGTCTTGCCCGCATAGCGATCGGGATTGTCCGGCGTGATGGCGCTGGGCAGGGTCTCGATCGGGAAGTCCGGGTTGAAGTGCAGGAAGAAGGGCGTCGAATAGCGGGCGAAGCCGCGACGTTCAGGCGCCGGATTGACCACGCGGTGGGTCGTCGACGGCAGGACGTGGTTGGTCAGCCGCTGAAGCATGTCGCCGATATTGACGACCAGGGCGCCGGGCGGCGGGGCGATGTCGAGCCAGCTGCCGTCCTTGTCCTTCAGCTGAAGACCAGCCTCTTCGGCGCCGAGCAGGAGGGTGATGACATTGATGTCTTCATGCGCCCCGGCGCGCACGCCAGGCGCATCGGCCGGAACCGGCGGATAGTGCAGCATGCGCAGGACGCTGTTGCCCATGTCCACCTTGTCGGCGAAGAAGTCGTCGCCCAGCTTCAGATAGCGGGCGATGGCGCGCAGGATCTTGGCGCCGAGCGCATCCAGGTCCTCGAACATGCCATAGAGATGCTCTTGGAAGCCCTGGACCTCGGTCGGCCAGACGTTGTCGCGCATATAGCGGCGATAAGGATGGCCTTCGGGCAGTTCCCGGCCGACGTGCCAGAACTCCTTCAAATCGACCGTCTTGGCGTCCTTGGCCGCCTCGACGCCGAACGGTGTCAGGCCCCGCGCGCCGCCCGTACCGGGCTGATGGTATTGGCGCTTCACCTCTTCCGGCAGGGCGAAGAAGGCCTTAGCGTCGTCGATGGCCGCAGTGATGCGCGCCTCGTCCAGCCCATGGTCGGCGACCACAGCGAAGCCATAGCGTGAGAAGGACGCGCCCAATGCGTCGCTGAACGCCTGAAAATCGGCGTCGTACTGCGTCATCGAAACCGGCTGAATGGCGCGGTCGGTCGTGTGGTCCGTCTGGGTCACGCTCACGGCGTCGTCCTCGATCTGGGGATGTGCGGCGGTTCCCATACGCCTAATCGGCGGCCTTGTCAGGGCCATGGCGCGTGCGGACGTGGCAGGCATTCATGCGCCGTACAGATTGGAACCTTCACAGTAAGCGCACGTTTCCGCGCCAGATCGCTCAAAAGAAAGGGACCATTCCATGCGCGCCAAGTTCATCGTCGCCAGCGTTTCCATCGCCGCCCTGTTGGGGGCCGCCGCCTGCACCACCACCGACCCCTATCGTTCGGGTCCGGTTCGCAACAACACCGGGACCGGCGCCATCGCGGGTGCGTTGGGCGGCGCGGTTCTCGGCTATCTGACCAACACCTCGAACGGCGAACAGGGCCGCAAGAACGCCCTGATTGGCGCCGGCATCGGCGCGCTGGGCGGCGCGGCGGTCGGTCAATATATGGATCGTCAGCAACGCGCGATGGAAGCCGAACTGTCCGGTTCCGGTGTCGGCGTGGCGCGTCAGGGCGACCTGCTTGTGCTGCGGATGCCGTCGGACGTGACCTTCGCCACGAACCAGTCCTCCATCGATCCGCGCTTCCTGCCCGTGCTGGACGATGTCGCCCGTGTTCTGCAACAGTATGACCAATCGACCGTGGACGTGATCGGCCATACCGACTCTTCAGGCGGCGACGCGATCAACCAGCCCCTGTCGGAGCGCCGCGCCAGCAGCGTCGCCTCTGAACTGGTGCGCCGTGGCGTTCTGGCCCAACGCCTCTACGTCGCCGGTAACAGCTCTCGTAACCCGGTGGCCTCGAACGCCACCGCCGAAGGCAAGGCGCAGAACCGCCGCGTCGAAATCCTGATCCGGCCGTTCACCGGCTGATCGGCGTCAAAATCAGAATGCTTGAGGGCGGCGTCGCGAGGCGTCGCCCTTTTTCTCTGCGTAGACGCGTCACGCAGTAGGTGAGACGGCGCAAAGAAAAACGCCGCCTCCTGTCGGAAGCGGCGTTCTGTCTTTCGACAACTTCGAAGGTTGAAGCCGATCCGGACGAACCAGATCGGCTCCTGAAAGTCTTAGAAGTTGATGTCGATGGTCGCGCGGCGGTTGAGCGGTTCGCGCACACCGTCGGCGGTCGGCTTGGCCAGGTTGGTTTCGCCCTTGCCGTCGAGGGCGATCACGCCGCCGTTGACGCCTTGAGCAACCAGGGCGTCCGCGACGGTGCGCGAACGACGGTTGGACAGACCCAGGTTATAGGCGGCCGAACCCGAGGTGTCGGTGTAGCCGACGATCAGGACGCGCGTCGGTGCGCCCGACTTGGCGTAGTTGGCGGCCTGCGTCACCACCGAGCGGGCTTCCGCGGTCAGGTCCGAGCGATCCCAGTCGAAGTAGACGACGAACTGGCGAGCGACCGGCTTCTGAGCGACCGGCGGCGGGGGCGGCGGGGGCGGAGGAGGCGGCGGGGGCGGGGGCGGCGGAGGCGGCGGCGGCGGCGGGACGTCTTCCGCACCGAAGCTGTAGCGCAGACCCAGGGTCACGGTGTGCGACTGATCGTAGTCGCCGTCCCATTCGCCGAACTGCGTGGCGCCCACGCCCGTGCCGGCCGTCGTCGAGGCGAAGTTGGCGTCGCCCGTCAGATAGCGGTAGGTCAGGTCGATGTTGGCGCGGTCGCCGATGGCCCAGGCCAGACCGGCGATCGCCTGAGCGGCGAACTTGGTGGAGGTGTCGTCGGCGGCGAAGGTGGCCAGACGGTTGGCGCGCAGGGCGCCGATCGTGTTGGTGTCGACGCGGTTCACACCGGCGCCGAGGCCGACGAACGGACGAACGCCCCAATATTCGAAGCCGAAGTCATAGATGACGTTGGCCATCAGTGTGGCGGACTCGATGTCGCCTTCGGGCGAGAAGCAGCCGCCCGTCGCCGGGGTCAGGTTGCACAGGCCTTGCGTGCCGGTGACGGCGCGAACGCGGCCGATGTCGCCCGAGCGATAGCCGCCTTCCAGTTCAACGCGCCAGTTCGGGTTGAAGCGGTAGCCAAGGCGAGCAAACGCCGCCCAGCCGTCGTTCACTTCCCAGTTCCAGTTGGCGCCGGTCGTGGACGATTCAGCGTTGATATCGTCGATCATGTGGTAGCCGGCGTCGATGGCGCCGTACCAGCCATTGGGTTCCGCCGACGCAGCGCCAGCCGACAGGGCCAGGGCGGCCGCTGCGCTGGAGGCCAGCACGAAAGTCTTCATACGCATAGGGGGGTATCCCTCCGCCTCTGTTATAGTAGGGGGCGGGTCTACCGCCTACGCGGGTCTTACCAGCCTTGCTGTATAAGGTCGAGGCGGAAACGTGACGGCACCGATCAGCAAAGGCGAGACCGTGGCCTTGATGATACAGATAAATTTGGCGTCAAGGCACAGAGTAGTTAACGTCCAGCCTTCGGCGCGTCACAATCCACGACGGCGCGACACTATAACCTATGCGAGCGTCACGGCTCGATTTTTGGATCGACCATCTGCATCCCGAGCCACTCGGCAATCAGCGCCGGCTTGTCGGCCCCGTCGATCTCGACCGTCAGTTCGTGCTTCAGCAACCAGCGTCCGCCGCCCTTGTCTTCTGCCGACAACAGCCTGAAGCGGCCGCGAACACGTGAACCTGCCGGCACCGGCGCGAGGAACCGCAGTTTGTCGAAGCCGTAGTTGACGCCCATGAGGACGCCCTCTAGCGGGGCCACGGCGTCATAACTCATGGCCGAAGCCAGGCTCAGGGTCAGGAAGCCATGCGCGATAGTTCCGCCGAACGGCGTGGCTTTGGCCGCTTCCGGATCGACATGGATGAACTGATGATCTTCGGTGCAATCGGCGAAGGCGTCGATCCGGGCCTGAGTGACATCGAACCATTTCGACACCCCGACCTCCTGTCCGATCAATGCCTGTAGTTCACTGGCTTTGGTCATCGTGCGTTTCCTCAGTGCGTGTGAGGAGAGGTTGGCCGACCGTCACGGGGAAGGAAAGCCCTTCAGCCGCCGAAGCGCCCCTCGATGATCTGGGCGTACAGCGTCGGATCGACGTTGCCGCCAGACAGCACGATGGCCGTCGTCCGTCCTGTCGTCCCGATCTTTCCGGCAAGCAGGGCCGCGAGCGAGACGGCGCCGCCCGGCTCGAGGACGATCTTGAGATGGCGGAACGCGAACCGCATCGCTTCCGCGACCTCCGCGTCCGAGACAGTGATCGCCCCAGCCAGTCGTCGATTGATCGGCCAGGTCAGCACGCCCGGCATCGGCGACATCAGGGCGTCGCAGATCGACGGCGCGCCCTGTGGATGCCTGACCCGCTCCCCGGCCGCCAGCGATCGCGCGGTGTCGTCGAAGGCTTCGGGCTCGACCACGAACACCTGCGTCGCGGGACTGCGTTCGGCCATGACCAGATTGATCCCGGCCATCAACCCGCCGCCGGACGCCCCGCACAGCAGCTGGTCGAAAGGCGCATCCGCCTGATCCAGCATTTCCAGCGCCGTCGTCCCCTGGCCCTCGATGATGAAGGGATCATCGAACGGCGGAACCAGGATCGAGCCACGCTCGGCGGCGATGGCCGCGCCGATCGCCTCGCGGCTTTCAGTCCAGCGGTCGTAGAAGCGCACCTCGCCGCCGAAGCCGAACACGCCTTCGACCTTCACCCCCGGCGAATCCGACGGCATGACGATGATCGCCGGCGTCCCGACCATGGCGGCGGCCGCGGCGACGCCCTGCGCATGGTTTCCGGATGAGAAGGCGACGACGCCGCGCGCCTTCTCCTCGTCTGTCAGTCGGCTGATGCGGTTGTAGGCGCCGCGAAATTTGAAGGCTCCGGCGCGCTGAAGGCTTTCCGCCTTCATCAGAACCCGCCCGCCGACCACCGCGTTCAGAGCCGGGCTTTCGAGCAGAGGCGTACGGACGGCGACCCCGTCGATCTGGCGGGCGGCGTCGAGGACGCCTTCATAGCTGGGCAGGTGCGTCGTCATATGCTCCCCTTAGCCCAAGACGCAGCCGGGAGAGAACCATGAGCCTGATCCTCGCCATCGACCAGGGCACGACCTCGACCCGCGCCATCGCCTTCGAGGTCGCGCCTCAAGCCGCGCCAAGCGCGGTCGGCGAAGAAAAAGGAGACCTGAGGCCCGTCGCGGTCAGCCAGATCGAACTGGCCCAGCATTTTCCCAAATCCGGCTGGGTCGAACATGACGCCGCCGAAATCTGGGCCGCGACGCTGCAGACGTGTCGCGAGGTGGTGCGCAAGGTTGGCGGCGTCGCCCGCTTCGCCGCCATCGGCATCACCAATCAGCGCGAAACGGCCGTGATCTGGGACGCGGCGACCGGCGAGCCTCTGCATCGCGCCATCGTCTGGCAGGATCGCCGCACTGCCGACGTCACCGCCCGCCTGACCGCCCAGGGCCACGAGCCGAGGGTGCAGACCGCGACCGGCCTGATCCTCGATCCCTATTTCTCAGCGACCAAGTTCGCTTGGCTGATGGATACTGTGCCCGGATCGCGCGAGCGGGCGGCGAACGGCGAGGTCAAGCTGGGTACGATCGACGCCTGGCTGATCTGGAAACTGACCGGCGGCCAAGTCCACGCCACCGATGCGACCAACGCTTCACGCACGTCCTTGATGGATCTGAAGACGGTCGAATGGCGTGACGATCTGTGCGGTTTGTTCGACATCCCGCGCGAGGCCCTGCCCGGCATCGTCCCTTGCGCGGGTGTGATCGGCGAGAGCGATCCGGCGCTGTTCGGCCGGCCTCTGCCCATCGCCGGATCGGCGGGGGACCAGCAGGCGGCTCTTGTCGGGCATGGGGCGCTCAAGGCCGGGGACGCCAAGATCACCTATGGCACCGGCGCCTTTCTGGTCGCCAATGTCGGCATAGAGCCGGTGGCCTCGACACGACGTCTGTTGGGCACGCTCGGCTATCAGGCCGGCGGCCAGACCGCCTATGCGCTGGAGGGGTCGATCTTCTCGGCCGGCTCGGCGATCCAGTGGCTGAGGGACGGAGTCGGGCTGATCTCGGAGTCGCGCCAGTCGGAGGCGATGGCGCAGACCCTCGGGGATAACGGCGGGGTCTATATGGTTCCGGGCTTCACCGGTCTGGGTGCGCCATGGTGGGAGCCGGAAGCGAGGGGGACCATCGTCGGGCTGACACGGGATTCCGGTCCGGCCCATTTCGTCCGCGCCGCCTTGGAGGCCCTGGCCTATCAGACGCGCGACCTGCTCGACGCCCTGGCCGCGGACGGCGCCCCGCCTCTGAAGACGCTGAAGGTGGACGGGGGCGTCACCGCCAACAGTTTCGCCATGCAGTTCGTCGCCGACATCTGCGAGGTTGAGGTCGAACGTCCCGCCTTCCAGGAAATGACGGCCCTGGGCGCTGCGCGCCTGGCGGCCCTGGGCGTCGGCCTTTTGCCGGACTTGGAGGCTCGCCCGGCCGAGGCGCCCGCCTGCTGGAAACCGCGCATGAAGGCGGATGAGCGCGAGCGTCTGCTTTCCGGCTGGCGTCGCGCGGTGAAGGCCGCCATCATCGCCGCGCCGGACCGGGCGTGAGATCCGGACGGCTCAAGGAAACGACAAGGACCGCCGCATGACCGACGCCGCCCCGCTGGACGCCCAGAGCGCCTTTTCCGGCACGCGCGAGGTCGATCCACGCTATCGCCTGGACGAGGCGGCGCTGGACGCCTGGATGCGCGCCCATGTTTCGGGCTACGCCGGCCCGCTGACGGTGCGCCAGTTCAAGGGCGGCCAGTCGAACCCGACCTATGAACTGGTCACGCCCTCGGCCGCCTATGTGCTGCGGCGGAAACCGCCCGGCGTCCTGCTGCCCAGCGCCCATGCCGTCGACCGCGAGTTTCGGGTCATCTCGGCCCTGGCCGCGCAAGGCTTCCCCGTCGCCAAGCCGCATGCCCTATGCCTGGATGAAAGCGTCATCGGCTCGATCTTCTATGTGATGGACAAGGTCGAGGGTCGGATTTTCTGGGATTTGAAACTGCCCGGCCTGACGCCCGCGGAGCGTCGCGCCGTCTATGAGGCCCAGACGGACACGCTGGCTCGGCTGCACGCCTTCGATCCGGCCGCCATCGGCCTGGGCGACTACGGCAAGGCCGGCAACTATTTTGCGCGTCAGGTCGGCCGCTGGACCAAACAGTATCGGGCGTCTGAGACCGAGCCAGTTCCGGCGATGGACCGGCTGATCGCCTTCCTGCCCGAAAGCCTCCCGGCCGAGGGACCCAGCCGCATCGTCCACGGCGACTTTCGTCTCGACAACATGATCCTTGCGCCGGATCGAGCAGAGGTTCGCGCCGTGCTGGATTGGGAGCTGTCGACCCTCGGCGATCCTATGGCCGACTTCTCCTATCTGCTGATCGCCTGGGCCATTCCGGCTTCGCTGCGCAACGGCCTCGCCGGCGCCGATCTGGAGGCCCTGGGCATCCCGTCCGTCGAGGAGACCGTCGAACGTTACGCCGCCGCGACGGGAATGCGGCCCGCCAACCTCGACTGGCTCTACGCCTACAACCTGTTCCGCCTGGCCGCCATCTGTCAGGGCATCGCCGGCCGGGTTCGCGACGGCACCGCCGCCAGCGCCCACGCCAAGACCATGGCCGCCCAGGTCGGTCCGCTCAGCGACGCGGCGTGGGGATTTGCGAAAAAGGCCGGCGCCTAGTCCCGGACTGCGGCGCCCAGGATGCGCTTGTCGGCCTTGCCTTGCACCAGCACCGCCACGGCCTCGCCGGGCCGGGCGGAAGGCAGAGCGTAAAGCATCGGTCGGCCGCGCCATTCGCCAAGGCGCGTCACGCCGCGCACGACGTTCATGTGACGCACGGCCTGACCCCGGTTCTCGCCCTGGCGGACCTCGACCACCTGAGGGCCTGGCGTATAGGTCACAGCCACCACCTCAGCGCCGCCCACTGGCGCGCGGCCGGAACCGACGCCGACGCCGGCTCCGTTCTCGCGGAATTCGATCTCGGGCGGCCAGGCCTGACGCACCGCCTCCTGACCGATGGCGGTTTCAAGCTCGACGCTGCGGGCCCCCGACACCTGACGTCGGCCGTCGATCACGACCTGGGGCGTCGAGACGCCGCGCTGGCGCAAGGCGGCGCGATAGGCGCGCTGGCGCTGAACGAACTCGGGCCGGGCGAAGGTGTCGGTCCAGCCGAGGTAATCCCAGTAGTCGACGCCATAGGTCAGGGCGATCACGCCCGGCTGGGCCGCCGCCTTCTCCACCGCCGCATTGGCTTCGATGCAGCCGCCGCAGCCCTGAGCGGTAAACAGTTCGACGACCACCGGCGGGCCGCTCGCCGTCGCATGACGCGGCCCAAGCGGCGGACGCCCCGCCGCCGGCTGGGCCGCCGAGGCGACGGACATGAGGGCGCCCGCCATGATCGTGCCCGCGATGATCCAGCCCTTGGTGTTCATGCCGTCGTCTTTAACCCTCGGCCTTTCTTGTCGCGCCTCATAATCGCGTGAGCCAATCGGGGCTCAAGCAGCGCAAAGCGCGATAGCCCCCAGGAACAAGCCTCAATCCATCAGCTGTTGCGACAGATAGACATAGTGGCGGGCCCAGCGACGGGCGTTGGCGACTGGGTCGGCGTCGTTGGAGTGACCGCCGGCCGTGTCCTCATAATAGAGGTGGTCATAGCCCATATCGCCCAGGCGCGCGGCGAACTTGCGCGCATGGCCGGGGTGGACCCGGTCGTCACGCGTATTGGTGGTCAGATAGACGCGCGGATAGGACTGGCCCGGACGGAGCTGCTGATAGGCGGAATATTTCGAGATCCACGCGGCTTCTTCCGGGATGCGCGGGTCGCCGTATTCGCCGATCCACGACGCCCCGGCCGGCAGTTCGTGATAGCGCAGCATGTCCACCAGCGGGCTCTCGATCACCGCCGCATTGAACAGCTCCGGGTGCTGGGTGATCGACACCGAGGTCAGGACCCCGCCGTTCGACCGACCATAGATGCCCAGCCGACGCGGGCTGGTGATCCCGCGTTGTTCCAGATCGCGCGCCACGGCGGCGAAGTCGTCAAAGGCCTTCTGGCGATTACCGTCCAGCGCAGCCTGGTGCCAGTCGGGCCCGAACTCGCCCCCGCCGCGGATATTGGCCTGCACGAAGACCGCGCCCCGCTCCAGCCACAGCTTGCCCATCTCGGGCTTGTAGGCCGGGTTCAGGCTGACTTGGAAACCGCCGTAGCCCAGCATGACGGTCGGGTTCGACCCGTCCAGCTTCATGTCGCGCGGACGGGTGACGAAATAGGGAATCTTGGTCCCGTCGATCGAGGTCGCCTCGAACTGTTCGGTCACGTCACGCGACGCGTCGAACTTGGCCGGCGCGGATTTCAGCGTGGTCAGGGTCGCGGCGTCCGCATCGGCCAGGCTGAGAGTCGGTGGAACGAGGAAGCCCTGGGTTGAGACGAAGACCTCGCCGCGTGATTTGGACGAGTCGCCCAGACCGACCGCGAGGTTGTCGGGGACGGAGATGTCCGTCCGTGGCCAGCCCCATTCGCCACGATCCAGGAAGACGGCCGCGCGGCCGCGAACGTTGTCTGTGTAAGAAACGACTACACGGTCCGACAGAACGCGGACATCGCCCACCGCTTGGCGCGCATTGGGCGAAAAAATCAGCGGCGCAGCGTTGCTGATGATGACCTGATCTTCCTGCGCTTGCAGCACCTCGAGCGCTATCGACAGCAGGTCGCCACCCTTGAACGCCCCTCCGCCGGGCGGACTCCAGTTCTCTTCCGGCGAGAAGATCAGGGCGTCGTTCAGGACGCCATAGACGGACACGCGGGCGGGCAGGCGAAGCTGCGTCGTCTTGCCGTCATGCGCCAACTGCCACGTCTCCGAGCGGAAGGTGTCCAGCGGGCGGGTGATGATCACCGCCGTCACCTTGCCGTCCTTGTCGCGATAGACGGCTGGGCTGACGCCATAGCCGCCGTCGCCCTGGTCGCCGCGATAGACCTCGGTCGCCTGGTTCAGGGTCTGGCCACGCTTCAGCGTCTTGACGATGAAGGGATAGCCGGACTCCGTCATGGTTCCGGCGCCGAAGTCGGTGGCGACCAGAAGCGTGTCGCGGTCCAGCCATTCGATGCGGTGCTTGCCTTCGGGCAGGTTGAAACCACCATCCACGAAACGTTTGGTGGTCAGGTCGAACTCGCGCACGACCACCGCGTCCTTGCCGCCGTCGGACAGATTGATCAGGCAGCGCGTGTCGTCCGGCGCCAGGCAATCGGCGCCCTTGAACACCCAGTCCTTGCCCTCCGCCTTGGACAAGGCGTCGATGTCCAGCAGCGTCTCCCACTGCGGCGTCGCGGTCCGGTAGCTGGCCAGCGTCGTGCGGCGCCAGACGCCCTTGGGATTGGTCGCGTCCTGCCAGAAGTTGCCGATCCCGTCGCCCAGGAAGGATGGGCTGGGGATGCGGTCGGTGGCGGTCAGGATCGCCTGGGCCTCGGCGCGGAAGGTCTCATAGCGCGGATCGCCGGTCAGGGCGGCGAGGGACTTTCGGTTCTCTTCGGCGACGAAGGCCATCGCCTCGGCCCCGTCCACCTGCTCCAGCGCCAGATTATCGTCCGCGGCCGCGACGCCCGCCGGGGTCAGATCGCGGGGGAAGTGGGGCGGAGGGCTGTCGTTGGTCGTCATGACGATTTCGTCGCCGCCGGTCGCGACCGGCGTGCTCGCGCAGGCGCCCAGCAGAAGTGCCGGAATGGCGGCGGACAGGATCAGGTGACGCATGGCTTGAACTCCGCAAATCTGATCCTCCCCCGCGTCGCGGGGGAGGGGGACCGCCGTCAGGCGGTGGAGGGGGCGGAACCAGACACGGTGCGCGGGGTCGCCCCCTCCACCACTTCGTGGTCCCCCTCCCCCGTTCGCAAGCGCTCACGGGGGAGGATTGAGTGCTATTCCTGCGCCGGCGTGTCCATCAGGCGGCGCGACAGATAGGTGTATTCCAGCGCCAGGCGACGTGCGGTCTCGCGCAGGTTCGCCCCGGCCGCGTGGCCGCCGTCGACATTCTCGTAGAACAGCACCGGATAGCCCAGCTCCTCCAGCCGCGCCGCCGCCTTGCGGGCATGGCCCGGATGGACGCGGTCGTCCTTGGTCGAGGTATGGATGAAGACTTCGGGATAGGGCTGGCCCGCACGCAGATTCTGATACGGCGAATACTGCTCGATCCAAGCGCGCTGCTCGGGGATGTCGGGGTTGCCGTATTCGCCGATCCACGAGGCGCCGGCCAGCAGCTTGTGGAAGCGCAGCATGTCGAACAGCGGCACCTGGATGACGGCGGCGTTGATCAGGTCCGGCCGCTGGGTCAGCATCGCGCCCATGAACAGCCCGCCTTGCGAACCGCCCATGATGCCCAGCTTGGGCTGGCTGGTGATGTCGCGGGCGATCAGGTCCAGGGCCACGGCCTGGAAATCCTCATGCGCGCGCTGGCGGTTCTGTTGCAGGGCCGCCTCGTGCCAGCGGGGTCCGAATTCGCCGCCGCCGCGCGTATTGGCGATGACATAGACGCCGCCCCGCTCCAGCCACAGCTTGCCGACCGTCGCCGAATAGCCGGGCAGCAGCGAGCTTTCGAACCCGCCATAGCCGTACAGAAGCGTGGGGTTGGAGCCGTCCAGCGGCATGTCCGCCTTATGCACCACGAAATAGGGGATCATCGTCCCATCGGCCGAGCGGGCCTCGTGCTGATCGACCGTCATGCCGGCGGCGTCGAACTTGGCCGGCATCGACTTGACCTGATCGACCGCGCCCGTCGCCGCATCGGCCAGCCACAGGCTGGACGGGTTCAGATAGCCGGTGACGCTGACAAAGACCTTGTCGTCCTTCTCCGAGGCCGAGCCGACGCCGACCGAGACATTTTGCGGCAGATCCAGCGTCGTGTGCGCCCATTCGTCCTGACCAGGGGTATAGATCCGCACTGACCCGCGCACATTGTCATATAGGGCGACGACCAGACGGTTGCGCGTGACGTTGACGCCCTCGATGGCCTGACGCTCGGTCGGACGCAGCACCAGCTGGGCCGGGGTCGCCTGATCGGCCAGCCAGGCCTCCAGCGGCCAGGCGATCAGGTCGCCGGTCTTGAAATCCTGACCCGACGGCGCGGTCCAGTCCTGTTTCAGCGACACCAGAAGCTGGCCCTGGACCAGGCCGGTGATGTCGGACTTGGCCGGCAGTTGAAGCTGGGTCAGGGCGCCGTCGTCGCCCAGCCGCCAGGTCTCGGACGAATAGAAGTCCACCGAACGGTTGATCAGGGTCGCCTTCACCACCCCGTCGGCGTCGCGCAGCGTATAGCCTGACACCGAGACGTCGGTCGGTTGGCCGGTGAACAGGGTCTCGGCCTCGTCGGGTGTCTGGCCGCGCTTCATCCGCTTGACCACCATCGGATAGCCCGAGTTGGTCAGGGTGCCGGGACCGAAATCGCGCGAGATCAGCAGGGTGTCCTTGTCGATCCAGGATGCGCCGCCCTTGGATTCCGGCAGGGTGATGCCGCCGTCGACAAACTTGCGCTCGACCGTGTCGAACTCGCGCAGGGTCACCGCGTCCTTGCCGCCGTTCGACAGGCTGATCAGGCAGTAGCGCTCTTCGGGCTGAAGGCAGGTCGAGCCCTTGTAGACCCAGTTCTGGCCCTCGGCCGCCGCCAGGGCGTCGATGTCGAGGATGGTCTGCCACTCGGGCGTGGCGGAGCGATAGCTGTCCAGCGTCGTGCGGCGCCACAGCCCGCGCACATGCTGGGCGTCCTGCCAGAAGTTGTCGATATGGCCGTCATGGGTGAAGCCGGGCGACGGGATGCGGTCCTGGGCCTGGACGATCTCCAGCGCCTGCTGATGCAGGGTTTCGTAACGGGGATCGCCCTGCAGGACGGCGAAGGTGCGTTCGTTGTGGGCCTTGACCCACTCCATCGCCCGCTCGCCCTCGACCTCTTCAAGCCACAGATAGGGATCGGTCGCGTCACTGGTCGCGAAGCCGCCGGAGGCTGGAGCGGGAGAGGAGGCGGGGGTCTGGGCCATGGATACCGAGGTCAGGCTGGTGGAGGCGAGAAGCGTCGCAAGCGCGACGGCAGAAGCACGGATCATGGACAGGTCCCCGAAAACGAAGCCGGCACCTTAACGACGCCTTCCCGTGCGGCAAGCCGTGCGACCTTACCGTTTTGTCACACCGGTGGGACGCGCCGCCTCAACCCTCGTCGGGAATGCAGAGCAGCTTGCCGCACGCCTTGCAGTGGACGGCGTCGGGGTCGTGGTTCTGGAGGCCGCAGCGGTCGCAGGGGAAATGCACCTTGTGCGGTCGGATCAGGGCCTGGGCCAGGCGCAGGAACAGGGTGATGCCGACCAGCATGACCGCGATGGACAGCAACCGCCCCCATGGCCCCGGCAGGGTGACGTCGCCGAACCCCGTCGTCGTCAGGGTGGCCACTGTGAAATACAGCGCATCCACATAGCCGGCGATGCCGTCATGCCCCCTGAAGGTCGCATAGACGAAGCCGGTCGCCACAAAGACGAAGGTGATCAGATTGGCCAGGGCCCGCGCGATCCCCTCCACCCGCGTATCGTCGAACCGCGCCCCCACGGTGCGCCAGAAGAAGTCCGAGTTCAGCAGGGTCCACAGCCGCAGCATCCGCAGGAAGCCGAGATTGAACAGCCAGGCCGGGAACAGCAGGGTCGCCAGCACGAACAGGTCGACCCAGACGATCGGCCGCTTCAGCCAGTCCTTGATGTTCGCATAGGCATAGGCCCGCGCGGCCAGGTCCAGGGCCAGGATGGCGGCGATGAAATAGTCCAGTGCATAGAAGGCCCAGCCCATGTTCTTCAGGATGGGCGCCGCCAGGAAAAAGCCGATGATCGCCAGGTCGATGACGATGACGGTCAAGCGGAACTTCACCGCCGCCGGCTGGCTGCCGTGATACAGGTATCGCAGTCGGGCGCGCAGTCGCAGGCCGTTGTCCTTGAGGTCGGTTTCGGTCTGGGACACGCTGGTTTCCGCGACGCTGGGTTGGGCCTATATGGCCTGCATGACCCGTCCTTTCGTCAAGATGAACGGCGCCGGCAATGACTTCGTCGTTGTCAATGCGCTGGAACAGCCGTTCGCTCCCAGCGAGGACCAGATTCGTGCGCTGGGCGACCGGCACACGGGCGAAGGCTTCGATCAGCTGATCGCCATCGAACCGTCGGACACGGCCGACGCCTTCATGCGGGTGTGGAACGCCGATGGATCGATGGTCGAGACCTGCGGCAACGCCCTGCGCTGCGTCGGCTGGCTGTTGATGCAGGCGAACGGCTCGGACCGCGTCGTCATCGACACGGCGGGCGGCCCGACCACCGCCACCCGCGCCGGCGACCACCGCGTGACCGTGGACATGGGCCAGCCTCGCCTGGACTGGACCCAGGTGCCGCTGGCCGAAGAAATGGATACCCGCGGGATCGAGCTTCAGGTCGGGCCGATCGACGCGCCGATCCTGCACACGCCCGGCGCCGTCTCCATGGGCAATCCGCACGTGGTCTTCTTCACCGACCGCCAGGACGACGGCTTCGTCACGGGATCCGGCTCGCTGGTCGAGCATCACCCCTTGTTTCCGCAAGGGGTCAATGTCGGCTTCGCCAATGTGCTGGACCGCGATCACATCCGCCTGCGGGTGTGGGAGCGGGGCGCCGGCCTGACCAAGGCCTGCGGCACCGGCGCCTGCGCCGCCCTGGTCGCCACCGCGCGGCGCGGCCTGACCGACCGCAAGGCGACAGTCGTCGTCGATGGCGGCGAACTGGTCATCGACTGGGACGCCGCGACCGATCACGTCCTGATGACCGGGCCGGTCGAGATCGAACGGACGGGCGTGCTGTCGATCTGACGGCGTTGACGCTGACGCGCAGGTCAAGCTCGGGACCGATTGCTCAGGCTTCCTCCGCGTCAAGGGTTGGCGCGGCCCGTCCCAGCCTCTAGGACACGAACGGTTACAGCCACGCCGACGCCCTGGACGACCGATGCCCGATCAGACCGAAAAGCAAACCTTCTCCGACGACGAAGCGCTGGACTTCCACCGCATCCCGACGCCGGGCAAGATTTCGATGGCGCCGACCAAGCCGATGGCGACCCAGCGCGACCTGTCGCTGGCCTATTCGCCGGGCGTGGCCGTGCCGGTCCTGGCCATCGCCGCCGATGCGGACAAGGCCTACGACTACACCTCCAAGGGCAATCTGGTCGCCGTGATTTCGAACGGCACGGCCATCCTGGGCTTGGGCAACCTGGGTCACATGGCCTCCAAGCCGGTGATGGAGGGCAAGTCGGTCCTGTTCAAACGGTTCGCGGACGTCGACAGCTTCGACGTCGAGGTTAAGACCACCGACCCGGACGAGTTCATCACCGTCGTCAAGAACATCGGCGACACCTGGGGCGGCATCAATCTGGAGGACATCAAGTCCCCCGAATGCTTCGTCATCGAAAGCGAGCTTCAGGACCTGCTGGACATCCCCGTCTTCCATGACGACCAGCACGGCACCGCCATCATCTCGACCGCCGGCCTGATCAATGCGGTCCATATCGCCGGCAAGAAGCTGGACGAGATCAAGGTCGTGCTGGCCGGCGCCGGCGCGGCGGGCCTTTCCTCCATCGCCCTGATGAAGGCCGCAGGCGTCAAGGCCGAGAACACCGTGATCTGCGACCGCGACGGCGTCGTCTACAAGGGTCGCGACCACGGCATGGACCAGTGGAAGGCCGCCCACGCGACCGACACGCCCCTGCGCACCCTGGCCGAGGCCATGGTCGGTGCCGACGTGGTGCTGGGCCTGTCCGCCAAGGGCGCGATCACCAAGGAGATGGTGGCCTCCATGGCGCCCAATCCGATCATCTTCGCCATGGCCAACCCCGACCCCGAGATCACGCCCGAGGACGTCAAGTCGGTGCGATCCGACGCCATCATCGCCACTGGCCGCTCGGACTATGTGAACCAGGTCAACAACGTCCTGGCCTTCCCCTATCTGTTCCGAGGCGCGCTGGACGTGCGGGCGCGCCGCGTGAACCACGAGATGAAGATCGCCTGCGCCCAGGCCCTGGCCGCACTGGCGCGCGAGGACGTGCCGGACGAGGTCGCCGCCGCCTATCGCGGACGCAAGCTGAAGTTCGGTCCGGACTACATCATCCCGACGCCCTTCGACCCGCGCCTGATCTGGTACATCCCGCCCTTCATCGCCCAGGCGGCGATGGACACCGGCGTGGCCCGCGTTCAGATCGAGGATATGGACGCCTATCGTCACGCGCTACGGTCGCGCGTCGATCCGTCGGCCGCCCTGATGCAGAAGATCAGCTCGGCCGTGCGCGGCGGGCCGAACAAGCGCGTCGTCTTCGCCGAGGGCGAGGAGCCCGCAGTCATCCGCGCCGCCTGGGGCTTCAAACAGGCCGACCTGGGCACGCCGATTTTGGTCGGCCGCGAGGATCTGATCCGTCAGAACGCCGCCGAGGCCGGTCTGAACTTCGACGAACTGGGCATCGAGATCACCAACGCCCGCGTTTCCGACCACAATGTCGAGGACACCGACTGGCTGTACGAAAAGCTTCAGCGCCGGGGCTATCTGCGCCGCGACGTGCAGCGGATGATCAATCAGGACCGCAACTATTTCGCCGCTACCCTGGTCGCCAAGGGCCGGGCCGACGCCATGGTCGCGGGCGTGACCCGCAACTTCAACATGGCGCTAAAGGAGGTCCAGCGCGTGCTGGACGTGGACGACACCCTGATCGGCCTGTCGATCCTGCTGGCCAAGGGTCGCACCCTGTTCGTGGCCGACACCACCATCCACGAGCTGCCGAACGCCGAGGAGTTGGCCGACATCGCCATCAAGGCGGCCGATACGGTCAGGAAGCTGGGTCGCAATCCGCGCGTGGCCTTCCTGTCCTATTCCACCTTCGGCAACCCGCCCGGCGACCGCGCCGAGAAGGTGCGCGAGGCGATCCGCATCCTGGACAAGAAGGGCGTCGATTTCGAATACGAAGGCGAAATGCCGCCGGAAGTCGCGCTGGATCCCAAGGGTCACGCCGCCTACGCCTTCAACCGCCTGACCAAGCCGGCCAACGTTCTGGTCATGCCCGCCATCCATTCGGCCGCCATCTCGACCAAGCTGGTTCAGGCCCTGGGCGGCGCGACCGTGATTGGTCCGCTGCTGGTCGGTCTGGAGAAGCCGGTGCAGATCGTATCGCTGGGCGCCTCGGTCAGCGAGATCATCACCGCCGCCACGTTCGCCGCCTATGACGCCGGTCCCGCCTTCCAGGGCTCGGGCCTGACCTCGGCGCCGCGTCCCCCTGCGGCCGTGGTCGAGCGTTGAGCGAACCCTCGCCCTTTCCCCCCGCCGCCCCGCCGCCCCGGCGGGTGGAGCCGGGCCTCTATCTGGTCGCCACCCCGATCGGGAACCTGCGCGACATGACGCTGAGGGCGCTGGACGTGCTGGCCGCCGCCGACCTGGTGCTGGCAGAGGACACCCGCGTCACCGCCAAACTGCTGAGCGCCTATGGTCTGAAGGCCAGGCTGGAACGCTGCGACGACCACGCGTCCGGTCGCGCCGCCGAACAGGCGATCGAACGGCTGCGCGAAGGGCAAGTCGTGGCCCTGGTGTCGGATGCGGGCACGCCGTTGGTCAGCGACCCCGGCTTCGTCGTCGCCCGCGCGGTGATCGCCGAGGGCCTGCCCGTCCATCCGATCCCCGGCGCCTCGAGTTTGTTGGCTGCCCTGTGCATTGCCGGCCTGCCCGCCGACCGGGTGCTGTTCGCCGGCTTCCTGCCGCCCAAGACGGCCGGCCGCACCGCCGCACTGGAAGCTTTGAAGAGCCATCGCCAGACGCTGGTCTTCTTCGAAAGCGGGCCGCGTCTGAAGGACAGTTTGACCGACATGGCCGCCGTGCTGGGGCCGCGCCCTGCCGCCGTAGCCCGCGAGCTGACCAAACTCTATGAAGAGTGCGTGCGCGGGCCGCTGGACGACTTGGCCGTCGATCCGCGTCTGGACAGCCCCAAGGGCGAGATCGTCGTGGTCGTCGGCCCCGGCGAAGAGGTCCAGGCGACCGAGGCCGACGCGGAAGCCGCCCTGATCGACGCTCTTCGGACCTTATCGACCGGCGACGCCGCCTCCGAGGTGGCCAAGGCCTTGGGTCTGAACCGAAAGACCCTGTATCGCCGGGCGCTGGAGCTAAAGGGCAAGTGAAACGCCTGTCTCGTCCCGCGCCGGTCCGTCGCCCCAAGGCGGCGTGGCGTCAGGCGAAGGGCGGGACGGCGTTCAAGTCCGGTCATGCCGCCGAATGGATCGCGGCCTTCTGGCTGATCCTGCGCGGCTATCGCGTGCTGGGGTTCCGTCTGAAGAGCCGGGCCGGCGAGATCGACCTGCTGGTCTGTCGCGGTCCGGTGCTGGCGGTCGTCGAGGTCAAGCGCCGCGCGACGATGGAGGCGGCCCTGCTGGCGCTGAAGCCGGCCCAGTACGATCGACTGGTCGCAGCGGGCGAGGCGATCCGGCGCAATCGGCCGGGCCTGCAACGTCTAGAATTGAGAATTGATATGGTGGCGCTGGCTCCCTGGCGCGTTCCACGTCATCTTCGCGGCGTCGAGAGGCGCTGACGAGGGGATCGCATGACGCGCGAGGAGGCCGAGGCCGTCCTGACCGCCGCCGGTCAGGCCGAAGACGACGCCTTTCCCTTGCTGGAGGCGGCGATCGCCTGCGCCATTCATGACCATCCGTTGCGCGATCCCGAGCCTGTGCGCGCCCTGGCCCGCAACGCCTGCGAGCGGCTGAAGGAGCGGATCGGCGGCGAAGGTCCCGACGAGGCCCTGGCCGAAACCCTGTGCGCCGACCTGCGGCTGAACGGCGACCTGATCCATTACGACCATCCCGACAACACCGACATCATCGCGGTCGCCGAGCGGCGGCGCGGCCTGTCCGCCGTGCTGGCGGTCTTCTATCTGCACGCGGCGCGCGCGGCCGGGATCACGGCGGCCGGCGTCGATTTTCCCGGCCATTTCATGGTTCGCGTCGAAACGCCGGAAGGACCCGTCGCCCTGGACCCGTTCAGCCAGGGGCGGCTGATCCTGCCCAGCGAACTGACCCGGCGCGCGCTTCGTGCCGGTCTGATGCCGCACGTCGCGGATCGGCTGGATCTTCTGATGGCGCCGGTGACGGATCGTCAGTCGCTGATCCGGCTGCAGAATGTGCTGTTCAGCCGCGCCATTCGCGGTCGGGACTATGAGGGCGCCGAGCGGTCGGCGCTGCGTCGCGCCCTGCTGGACCCCGAGGACCACCGGCCGTGGCTCGATGTCGCCTCGGCGCGCGAGAAACAGGGGGCGCTCGCCGGCTCGTTGCAAGCCCTGGCGCGCGCCCAGGGTCTGGACGGCGTCGAGGAGGCGCGGCGGTTCACGACCTTCGAGCGCGTGCGGATGCAGTTGAACTAGACGACGGCCTCGCCGCGCAAAAGCCGGGGCAAGTCGCCTGTCGCCCCGCCCGCCTCCTGCATGAAGGCGCGGCGTAGAGGTCCGATGCGATTGACCGCGGCCATGCCCAGGTCGCGCGCCAGACGCACCGGCGCGATGTCGTTGGAGAACAGGCGTACAAAGGCGTCGAAACCCGCCGCCAGGGCCGCCGTATCGAACCGGCGCCAGCGGGCGTAACGCCCCAGAACGGTTTCCGACCCGATATCCTCACCCAGACGCGCGGCCTCGGCCAAAACCTCGGCCAGAGCCGCCGCGTCCTTCAGCCCCATGTTCAGACCCTGGCCGGCGACGGGGTGAACGCCGTGCGCCGCATCCCCGATCAAAGCGATGCGCGGCGCGATCAGTTTTTCCGCCAGGCTCAGCGACAGCGGATAGACGAAGCGCGGACCCTCGACGGTCGCTCCATCAAGAAACTCCCCGAACCGCCGCATCAGATGGGCGTGGAAAGCCTCGTCCGACGCGTCGCGCAGGGCCTCGCCCCGCCGCGTCGTCTCGGTCCAGACCAGGCTGGCGCGCTGGGCCGTCAGAGGCAGGATGGCGAAGGGGCCGCTGGGCAGAAAATATTCGTGGGCGACATTGCCGTGGTCGCGACCCAGCCGCACCGTGGCCACGACGCCGCTCTGGCCATAGCCCCAGCCGACAGTCTCGATCCCTGCCGCACGACGCACGGCCGAGCCTCGCCCCTCGGCGCCGACGGCCAGGGGCGCGATCAGGGTCGATCCATCGGCCAGGGTCACGGTCGCCTTGCCCGCATCCGTCTCGACTTTCGTCACGGACGCTGGCGCCCGCACCGCGACACCCGCCCGCGTGACGGCCTCGGCCAGGGCCGCACGGATGCGGCGGTTCTCGACCATGTAGCCCAGCGGTTCGCCCCCGGTACGCCCGCCGATTTCGTCGGCGTCGAAGCGCAGGAAGGTGCGCGAGGCGGACCGGCTGGCCGCGCCCGGCCGACGCCCGTCCGTCACCAGAATATGGTCCATCCGGCAGGCGTGGGGACGCAGGGTTTCGCCCAGGCCCAGCGCGTCCAGCATGCGGAACGTCGAAAAGGCGACGGCGGTCGATCGTCCGTCGAAGGTCGGCGCCAACTGGGCGCTGAACGGCTGCGGATCGACCATCACGACCTTCAACTGCGCTTGCGCCGCCGCCAGGGCGAAGGCCGCCCCGGTCAGCCCCGCGCCGGCGATGACGATGTCGTAGCGTTCGGTGTCAGCCATGGAAGGCTTGTCGCGCCGTCGCGGCCAAAGGTCCAGAGGACGGTTTGTCCATCGCCAAGGCCAAGCTGGTAAATAGCCCCTTAACCCTGTGGGTGCGACAAAGGCGTCGAACGTCAGCCGCCGGAAGGTTCGATCCTTCATGTCCACCGCCCTCGTCATCGGCCGTCAGGCCTGGATCAGCGCCCGCATCCTGTGGGACGCGCCCTTCGTGGTGCGGTTCAGGGGCGTCTTGCAGGCCCTGCTGGCGACCCTGCTGCTGATCGCCTTGATGTCGTGGAACCCGGCGGACGCCAGCCTTAATGCGGCCTCCAGCCTACCGACGACCAACTGGCTTGGGGCGAACGGCGCCCTGTTCGCCGACCTGTTCATGCAGTCTCTGGGCCTTGCGGCCTGGCCCGCCGCCCTGCTGCTGGTCGCCTTCGGCCTGGCGCGCGCGGTCGGCGATGCGATCCAGCAAAGGCTCAAGCCTACGCCGTTGAAGGCCCTGGCCGCGACCGGCGGGGTGCTGCTGCTGTCCAGCGCGCTGGCCGCCCTGGCCGCGCCCGCCGCCTGGCCGCTCGCCGCCGGTCTGGGCGGTCTGTGGGGCGATGCGGTGACAGGCTTAGCGGCGCGCGGTCTCGGCGCCCTGCATATCCCCGGCGGCCGCATAATCGCGGGCCTCGTCTTCCTGATCGCCGGGTTGTGGCTGGTCGGTTTCGCCATCGGCCTGCGGGCCATGGATTTCCTGGACGCCCTGAACTGGGGCAAGTCGTTGCGCGCACCCGCGGCGGCTCAGCCGAAGCCCCAGGCCGCCCGCGAAAAGGCGCCCGCCAAGGCTAGAGCGCCCCGCGCCGCGCCACCGGAAGAGACGCCGCTGGCCCCGACCTATGCCGAAGAGCCGCCTCAGACCGCCTATGACGACCTGCCGCCGTGGGAGGACGACGCCGTCCAGCCCGCGCCCCGCCCCTCGGCCGCCCGCCCGGTCGAGCCGCGCGTCGCCGCGGTCAAGGCGCCCAAGGCCAGGAAGGACGACGTGGACCAGCAGGCCTTCGACTTCACTCGGCCCGAGGGTGATTTCGACCTGCCGCCGCTGGGCATATTGAGCAAACCCGGTCAGCGCACCGCCTCGGTCGACGAGGAGTCTCTGAAGCAGAACGCCAAGATGCTGGAAGGCGTGCTGCAGGAGTTCGGCGTGCGCGGCGTGATCGACCAGATCCGCCCCGGCCCTGTCGTGACGCTCTATGAACTGGTGCCCGCGCCAGGCGTGAAGCACGGCCGTGTGGTCGCTCTGGCCGACGATATCGCCCGGTCGATGTCCGCCCGCGCCTGTCGGATTTCCGTGGTCCAGGGCCGCAACGCCATCGGCATCGAACTGCCCAACGCCAAGCGCGAGACCGTCTATCTGCGCGACCTTCTGGCCAGCGCCGAATACGACAAGAAGGGCCATCTGCTGCCCCTGGCCCTGGGCGAGACCATCGGCGGCGAACCCTATGTCGCCGACCTGGCGCGGATGCCGCACCTCTTGATCGCGGGCACCACGGGCTCGGGCAAGTCGGTCGGGGTCAACGCCATGATCCTGTCGATCCTGTATCGCCACAGCCCGGCCGAATGCCGCTTCATCATGATCGACCCCAAGATGCTGGAGCTGTCGGTCTATGACGGCATCCCGCACCTGCTGGCGCCGGTCGTGACCGATCCAAAGAAGGCCGTCGTCGCCCTGAAATGGACGGTGCGCGAGATGGAGGATCGCTATCGCCGCATGTCCAAACTGGGGGTGCGCAACATCGCCAGCTACAACGAGCGCGCTCGCGAAGCCCAGGCCAAGGGCGAGCATTTCGAACGCACGGTCCAGACCGGCTTCGACGACCAGGGCCGCCCGGTCTATGAGTCCGAGAAGATCCGGCCCGAGCCCCTGCCCTTCCTGGTCGTGGTCATGGACGAAATGGCCGACCTGATGCTGGTCGCCGGCAAGGACGTCGAGGGCGCGGTTCAGCGTCTGGCCCAGATGGCCCGCGCCGCCGGCATCCACCTGATCATGGCCACCCAGCGCCCGTCGGTGGACGTCATCACCGGCACCATCAAGGCCAACTTCCCGACCCGCATCTCCTTCCAGGTCACGTCCAAGATCGACAGTCGGACCATCCTGGGCGAACAGGGCGGCGAACAGCTGCTGGGCCAGGGCGACATGCTCTACATGGCCGGCGGCGGGCGGATCACGCGCCTGCACGGCCCGTTCGTCGACGACAAGGAAGTCGAGGACGTCTGCAAACACCTGAAGGCCCAGGCCGAGCCCGACTATCTGGATCTGATCACCGACGAGCCGGACGGCGACGGAGACAACGGTTTCGACGAAGGCGGCGGCGGCGGATCCGGCGACGACCTGTACGACCGCGCCGTCGCCGTGGTCACCCGCGACCGCAAGGCCTCGACCAGCTATGTCCAGCGCCGTCTCCAGATCGGCTATAACCGCGCCGCCTCCCTGATCGAGCGAATGGAGCAGGAAGGCGTGGTCAGCCCCGCCAACCACGCCGGCAAGCGCGATGTCCTGGCCGGCCCGCCGCCGATGGTGTGACGAAAATCGAGGAACGGCTGCGGCTCGGAGCCGTTGTCTGACCCGCTATCGCGTCCAAGCTTCAGCATTTCGATGAACAGGGCTTCATCGCAGCGCCGGAATATGGTCAGGCTCGCGTCATTCCGACGCCAAGCCGACCGGGCAAGACGGCAGGATCGACAACCATCCCGAACGGGAGACGAACTTCATGACCTCGCGCGCCAAGACCGTGGCATTGGTCACCCCCGACCTGCAACGCCGCAGCCTGCTGCTGGGCGCCGGCCTGACGACCGGCCTGATCGCGCTGGGCGCTTTCGACGCCGCCCACGCCCAGTCCAACCTGTCGGCCGAGGATCGCGCCGTGGTGCAACAGGCGCAGCGGTATTTGCAGGCCCTGACCTCGGCGCAAGGGACCTTCACCGAAACGGGTCCGAACGGCCAGACGCGCCAGGGCCGCTTCTATTTGCAGCGTCCGGGCAAGATGCGGTTCGAATACACCAACCCGGCCGGGCTGCTGGTGGTGTCGGACGGCTATAACGTCAAACGCTACGACCCGCGTCTGAACAGCTTCCAGCAGGTGCCGCTGGGTCGCACGCCGCTGTCCACCTTCCTGGCGCGCAATGTGCGACTGGATCAGGGCGTGCGCATCGAGCGCGTCACCCGGATGGCCTCGGGCGCCTTCGCCATCACGGCGCGGGATTCCAACCGCCCGAACGACGGCCAGGTCGTGCTGGCCTTCGCCGGCAATCCGATGCGTCTTCAGGAATGGACCATCACCGATCCGCAGGGCGCCCGCACCCGGACCCAACTGACCTCGCTGCAACCAGCGTCCGGCCTGTCGGCGCGCCTGTTCCAGCTCAGCGATCCGACCCGTCGTCCCGGCCGCAACTAAGGGCTTTCAGTCTAGGGTGTTATGGGGGCGGGTGACCATTCCTCAACCCCTGTTCCCCTAGACTGGCCGCATGAGCGCGACCGCCCCGCCATCCGGCGTCCCATCGCTGAAATGGATCGCGGCGGTCGGCGCGGGCGCCTTTGCCCTGTTCATGCTGGGCGCCCTGGTAGTCGAACCGGCCCTGAACCGCCTGATCGCACCGATCGACGCCCCGGTTAGACCTCGCGTGTCCGGACAGCTCGAGGTCGGGGAAGTCGTGCTGTCCGGGCGCTACGCCGCGACCAATTCCGATATGGCGCTGGACGTGGACGGCGGCGCGCTGAGCACGACCACGGGCGGCCGCCTGAACTCGGCGCCGCATCGGCTGGTGCAGGCGGATCAACCGGCCAGCGTCTCCAGAAGTTTCACCGACGCCATGGCCGTGCCGCCGATGGTCCAGATCGAGGTGCGGCGCGTTACGTCTGACGAAGACACGCGACTGTGCGCCGGACATGCCGTCGGATGGCTGGCCCTGGCCGTGCGGCGCGACGGTTTCGTTCTGATGCCGGTGCGACAGGGGCCGCCGCCGGGCGCCCTGTTGGCCGACGACCGCCTGTGCGCCGTCCTGGACCTCAGCCGATGATGCGAGCTCTGGTGCTGGCGGCGCTGATCGGACTGGTCGCCGCGCTTCTGACCTGGACCCGGCCGGGCGCGGAGGATCGTGAAGCGACGGATACTGTCGCCATTCTTGTGCTCGACAACGGCTTTCACACCGATATCGCCGTCCCGCGCGCCGCGCTGGAACGCCTCGGCGGCTCTCTGGCGCTTGCGGTCCAATCCTTGGCGCCAGGCGATTGGATCCTGATCGGCTGAGGCGATGCGAAATTCTACGTCGATCAGCGCCCGATTTCGGATCGGTTGCCGGACGGGGCGCGCGCCTTTCTGCATCCCGGCAATCGATCGGTGCTGATGCTGGCCCCTCGTCGAGAGGATCCGCGGCTGGCCTATGGCGAAGACAGCGCCGCCCTGACCCTGAGCCGCGCCCGGTTCGAGCGTCTGGCCGCGCGGGTCGAGGCCTCGCTCGATCTGTCGAACGGCCGGCCGCGCATCGCAGCCCTGCGGCCCGGCGACGACGCGCGCTTCTTCGCCAGTCGCGAGACCTTCTCCATCCTGCATCTGTGCAATCACTGGACGGCCGGCGTGCTGAACGCCGGCGGCGTGGCGATCCGTCCGGTTCCGGCGATCACCTCAGGCGAGGTGATGCGCTCGGTTCGGGCCGCCGAACGGGCGCGAAAACTGGACAGACCCCCGCTGCGGGACTAGACCGCCCGACTTTCGCCTATCCGGCCGGGTCCGATCCCCAGCGGGCGAACAAGAAGGAGAGGCCGATGGCCCACAAGCAACACACCCGCAACGCCTCCGGTCCTGCTGGACCGAGCCAGCGCCAGCTGCGCGCAGGCGAGCTGATCCGGCACGCCCTGGTCGACATCCTGCGCGAAGAGGATATCCACGACCCGGCCCTGGTCGGCGTATCCGTGACCGTGACCGAGGTGCGGCTGTCGCCCGACCTGAAGCACGCCACCTGTTTCGTCGAGCCGCTGGGCGCCGGCGTCGAGACCGCGCCGACGGCTGGGCACGAGAGCGAGATCATCAAGGCGCTGAACGCCCACGCCAAGTTCCTGCGCGGCCAGCTGGGCCGTCGTCTGGACATGAAGTTCACCCCCGATCTGCGCTTCCGCCACGACGAAAGCTTCGACGCCGCCAGCCACATCGACCGCCTGTTCGACGACCCCCGCGTCCGCGCCGACCTGGAGCGCCGCGACGACGAGGACGAAGACTGATGCTGGCGATCCTCTCCCGTCCTTCACGGGGGAGGGGGACCGCGCGCAGCGTGGTGGAGGGGGCGACTCCAGACACCGGCCTTGCGTCCGCCCCCTCCACCACTTCGTGGTCCCCCTCCCCCGCTTCGCAGGGGAGGATCTGAGGATGGCCCGCAAGAAGAAGGGCGACATCGTCGACGGCTGGGTCTGCCTGGACAAGCCGTTCGAGATGGGATCGACCGAGGCCGTCAGCCGCATCCGTCGCCTGTTCAACGCCCAGAAGGCCGGTCACGCCGGAACGCTGGACCCGCTGGCCAGCGGCATCCTGCCCATCGCGCTAGGCGAGGCGACAAAGACCGTGCCGATGATGATGGAGGCGCAGAAGGTCTATCGCTTCACCATCAACTGGGGCGTCTCGACCGACAGCGTGGACCGCGAGGGCGAGATCATCGGCCGCTCCGACGTGCGCCCCACGGTCGATCAGGTAAAGGCCGCCCTGCCCGCCTTCATCGGCGAGATCGATCAGACGCCGCCGCGCTTTTCCGCGATCAAGGTGGACGGAGCCCGCGCCTATGACCTGGCCCGCGACGGGGTGGAGTTCGAGCTTCAGGCCCGCCGGGTGACGATCCATTCGGCCGAGGTGACGGATGCGCCCGACGCCGACCACGTGGAGCTGACCATCCGCACCGGCAAGGGCGTCTATGTCCGCTCGCTGGCCCGCGACCTGGCCGCCGCCCTCGGCGCCGAGGGTCATGTCAGCGCCCTGAGACGCGAGCGCGTGGGGCCGTTCAGCACGCAAAACGCCGTCACTCTGGATTCTCTGGAGGAAATGGTGCATAGGGGCGCCGCCTCGGAAGGCTTGCTTGCCGTCGCGACCGCTCTGGACGACATCCCGGAACTGGCCGTGAACGAACAGGACGCCTTCTCGCTTCGGCAGGGACGCCCGATCGTTCTGCTCCCCCGTCAGGTGGAAACCCTAAAGGATCGCCTCACGGGCGGTTCGCGCACGGTTTCAGCCTTTCAGGGCCAGACCCTCGTCGCGCTGTGTCAGTTGCGGGCCGGCCGGCTAGAACCCGACCGCGTTTTCAATCTTTCCTGATCGCCTGATCAGGAGACTCCAACCCGGCCTCAAGTAGCGCGAAAGCGCGGTAGGCCACCAAGGGAGAACTACGATGTCGGTTACTGCTGAACGCAAGCACGAGATCATTGCCGATAACGCCCGCTCCGCCGGCGACACCGGCTCGGCCGAGGTTCAGGTCGCGATCCTGTCGGAACGCATCGCCAACCTCACCGAACACTTCAAGACCCACAAGAAGGACAACCACTCGCGTCGTGGCCTTCTGAAGATGGTGTCGCAACGTCGCCGCCTGCTCGACCACCTGAACAAGGTCGACGCCGGTCGCTACCAGGCGCTCATCTCCAAACTGGGCCTGCGCCGCTAAGGCGTCGGATCAGTGTAGAATACGCTTTCGAGGCGCGGGCGGTCACGTCCGCGCCTCGTTGTGCGACTAGAGACGACCTGTGCGCCGCAGGACTTACCGGCGCAGCTGCGAGGGCCATGACGGTCCTCTTCCGGTCGTCGCGATGGCGCGGCGGCCTCTGGATCGAAGGACTGAACGCCGACGCATCCGCCCCATGATGGGACCCCGCACGGAATACGCCGTCCGGGATACGAAAGACGAAATATGTTCGACATCAAACGCAAGACGATCGACTGGGCCGGCCGCCCGCTGACCCTGGAAACGGGCCGCATCGCCCGCCAGGCCGACGGCGCCGTGCTGGCGACCTACGGCGAGACCGTGGTTCTGGCCACCGTCGTCTATGGCCGCGCGCCTAAGCCCGGCCTGGATTTCTTCCCCCTGACGGTCAACTATCAGGAAAAGACCTTCGCCGCCGGCAAGATTCCGGGCGGCTACTTCAAGCGTGAAGGCCGTCCGTCCGAGAAGGAAACCCTGGTTTCCCGCCTGATCGACCGTCCGATCCGCCCGCTGTTCGTCAAGGGCTTCAAGAACGAGACCCAGGTCGTCGTGACCGTGCTGCAGCACGACATGGAAAACGATCCCGACGTTCTGGGCATGGTCGCCGCTTCGGCCGCCCTGACCATTTCGGGCGTGCCCTTCATGGGCCCCATCGGCGCCGCGCGCGTCGGCCTGATCGACGGCGAGCTGGTGCTGAACCCGGCCATCGACCAGATGCCGTCTTCGGACCTCGACCTGGTGGTCGCCGGCACGCAAGACGCCCTGATGATGGTCGAATCCGAAGCCAAGGAGCTGTCGGAAGAGAAGATGCTCGAGGCCCTGATGTTCGCGCATGCGGGCATGCAGCCGGTGATCGACGCCATCATCGAACTGGCTGAACACGCCGCCAAGGAGCCCTTCGACTTCCAGGCCGAAGATCACTCCGACGTCGTCGCCTCGATCAAGTCGCTGGTCGGCGAAGACATCAAGAGCGCCTACACCCACGCCGGCAAATACGAGCGCCGTTCGGGCGTCGACGCCGCCAAGAAGGCCGCTGCCGCCAAGCTGGTGAAGACCGACGAGAACCCCGACGGCGTCGACGGTTCCAAGTTCTCGGCCGCCTTCAAGGAGTGCGAAGCCGAAGTCCTGCGTCGCGACATCATCGAGAACGCGCACCGCGTCGACGGCCGCGCCCTCGACAAGGTCCGCGCCATCGTGTCGGAAGTCGGCGTCCTGCCGCGCACCCACGGTTCGGCCCTGTTCACGCGTGGGGAAACCCAGGCCCTGGTCGTCGCCACCCTGGGCACCGGCGAGGACGAGCAGTACATCGACAGCCTGCAGGGCACCTACAAAGAGAACTTCCTGCTGCACTACAACTTCCCCCCCTATTCGGTGGGTGAAGCGGGCCGCATGGGTTCGCCCGGCCGTCGCGAAATCGGTCACGGCAAGCTGGCCTGGCGCGCGATCCGTCCGATGCTGCCGACCAAGGAAGATTTCCCCTACACCATCCGTCTGGTCTCCGAGATCACCGAGTCGAACGGCTCGTCCTCGATGGCCACGGTCTGCGGTTCGTCGCTGGCCCTGATGGACGCCGGCGTGCCGCTGGTCCGTCCGGTCTCGGGCATCGCCATGGGTCTGATCCTGGAGCCGTCGGGCGAGTTCGCCATCCTGTCGGACATTCTGGGTGACGAAGATCACCTGGGCGACATGGACTTCAAGGTCGCCGGCACGTCGGAAGGCATCACCAGCCTGCAGATGGACATCAAGGTCGCCGGCATCACCAAGGAGATCATGCAGCAGGCCCTGACGCAGGCTTCGGCCGGTCGCCTGCACATCCTGGACGAGATGTCCAAGGCCATGGATGCGCCGCGCGCCGAACTGGGCGAACACGCACCGAAGATCGAAACGGTCAAGATCCCGGTCGACAAGATCCGTGAAGTCATCGGTTCGGGCGGCAAGGTCATTCGCGAAATCGTCGAGAAGACCGGCGCCAAGATCGACATCGGCGATGACGGCACCATCAAGGTCGCCGCCAACGACCAGGAGAAGATCGACGCCGCCAAGGCCTGGATCCAGTCCATCGCCTCGGAGCCGGAAGTCGGAACCATCTACTCCGGCAAGGTCGTGAAGGTCGTCGATTTCGGCGCCTTCGTGAACTTCTTCGGCGCCAAGGACGGCCTGGTCCACGTGTCCCAGATCGCTCTGGAACGCGTCGCCAACCCGGCCGACGTCCTGTCGGAAGGTCAAGAGGTCAAGGTCAAGTTCCTGGGCTTCGACGATCGCGGCAAGACCAAGCTGTCGATGAAGGTCGTCGATCAGGAAACCGGCGAAGATCTGACGGACAAGATCAACGCCGAGCGCGCCGAGCGCGGCGAAGCCCCGCTGTCGGAAGACACCGGCGGTCGTCCCAAGCGCGACGGTGATCGCGGCGGCGATCGCGGACGTCGTCGTCGCGACTAAGCGACTTCGCATCCAAGACTGATGAGGCCCGGCGGAGCGATCCGCCGGGCCTTTTTCTTTGGACCGGCGCACAGACTGTCCGCGATTTCACTTGCCGCTTCGGCCCATGCGGTTTCCATTGCCGCATCCAGTTTCGAGGGGCCGTTCCATGTTCGATCGTCGTCGTCTTCTTCAGTCCGCCGCCCTGGGCGCCGGTCTCGTCGCCGTGGGCGGACCTACCTTCGCGCGTCAGGCCGGGGCGTCTCAGGGCGACGCCGCCGCCCAGTTGAAGACCTTCATGGACGCCACGTTCGAGCAGACGCTGGACAAGAGCCCCGAGGTCGTCACCATGTTCGGCCTGGACAAGGGCGACCGCGCCGCCGCCAAGTCCAAGCTGACTGTTCCGACCCGCGCCGAAGAAGACGACCAGCGCGCCTTCACCCGTCGCCAACGCGCCGAACTGGCCCGCATCGACCGCTCCAAACTCGATGCACGCAACGCCAACTACTACGACAGCCTGACCCAGAATCTGGACGGGGTGATCGCCACTTACGACATCCCTTACGGCCAGGGCGGCTGGCCCAATCCGTACCGCGTCAGCCAGCAGGGCGGAGCCTATCAGTCCACGCCCGACTTCCTGGCCAACCAGCACACCATCGAGACGGCCGCCGACGCCGACGCCTATGTCGCCCGCGTCAACGCCTTCGCCGACGTTCTGCTGGCCGAGACGGATCGACTGAAGGAAGACTATGCGCTGGGCGTCATCCCGCCCGACTTCATCCTGGCTAAGGCCATCCGCCAGCAGGACGGCGTCCTGGCGACGCCGGCGGCGACCTCGCCCCTGACCCAGTCGGTTGTCGACCGCGCCCGCGCCAAGGGCCTGACCGGCGACTGGGGCGCCCAGGTCGAACGGCTTGTGACCGAGCGGGTCTATCCGGCCCTGGCCGCCCAGAACGCCGTGCTCAAGGCCGCCCAACCTAACGCCGTGCACGAGGCCTCGGTGCGCCGCCTGCCGCAGGGCGAGCAGTATTACGCCAACAGCCTGCGCTACATCACCACGACCCGGTTGACCGCCGACGAGATCCACCGCGTCGGCGTGGAACAGATGGCGGATCTGACGGCGCGCGCCGATGTCCTGCTGAAGGCGCAAGGCCTGACACAGGGTTCCGTCGCCGAGCGGATCAAGGCCCTGGGGGACGATCCCAAATACGTCTACGCCAACACAGACGCCGGCAAGGCCGAGCTGATCGCCAAGCTGAACGCCCAGATGGCCGACATGCAGGCCCGTCTGCCCAACGCCTTCGGCCGCCTGCCCAAGGCCAAGGTCGAGATCAAGCGCGTCCCGCCCGAGATCGAGGCCGGCGCGCCGATGGGCTATTACAACTCGCCCAGCCTGGATGGCACGCGGCCCGGCATCTACTGGATCAATCTGAAGGACACGGCGGAATGGCCGTCCTGGACCCTGCCGACCCTGACCTATCACGAGGCGACGCCGGGCCACCACTTGCAGATCAGCCTGCAGCAGGAGAGCGAGTCGGCGCCGCTGCTGATGAACCTGCTGGGCTTCTCGTCCTACGTCGAGGGCTGGGGGCTATACGCCGAACAGCTGGCCGACGAACTGGGCGCCTATGAGAACGACCCGGTCGGTCAGATCGGCTACCTGCAATCGCTGATGTTCCGTGCCGCGCGCCTGGTCGTCGACACCGGCATCCATTCCAAGGGCTGGAGCCGCGAAGAGGGCATCCGCTACATGATGGAGGCCTATGGCGATCAGGAGGGCGCGGCGACGTCCGAGGTCGAACGCTATTGCGGCTGGCCGGGCCAGGCCTGCGCCTACAAGGTCGGTCACAACGAATGGGTCCGCCTGCGCGAAAAGGCCAAGACCAGCCTGGGGTTCAAGTTTGATATCAAGGGCTTCCATGACACCGCCCTCGCCGCCGGCGGCGTGCCCCTGTCGGTGCTGGAACGGATCGTCGACGGCTGGGTCGCGACCCAGGCCTGAGCCCCGCGGCCGCGCCGGGCCGACAAAGAGGATCGGGATGCGTCGGCGCGACGCGTCCGCCCTTTGAGAGTTGCCGCATGCTCGATCGTCGCCGACTTCTGCTGACCGCCGCCGCCACGGCTGCGGTCGCCCCCGCCGCAGCGCAGGCCCAAGCCCAGACCCAGACCCAGACGACCGCCGCCGATGCAGATGCGCGCCTGAACAGCCTGCTGGACGGCTGGTTCGAAGCGGACATCGACGAAAATCCGGAGGGTGCGACCAACCTTGGCCTGGACCGCGGCGCGCGGGCGGGGCTTTCGGCGAAACTCAGCGAAGCCGGACCGGCCGCCATCCGCAAGGATCGTCAGAAGGCTGTGAGCCGCTGGGCGCAGTTGGACGCCTTCGATCAGAGCGGCTTGTCGCCGGCCGGGGCGCTGAACTACGCCATCGCCGCTTTCGGGGCCGAAACGGCGGCCCAGACGGCGCGCTTCGACTACGGATCGGGACCGGGACGGCCGTCGCCCTATATCGTGACCCAGCTGTCGGGCGCCTATTTCAGCACGCCCGACTTCCTCGATAACCAGCACCGGATCGAAGACTCGGCGGGCGCCGACGCCTTCCTGTCGCGGCTCGAGTCCTTCTCCAGCGTGCTGGAGGGCGAGACGGCCAAGATTCAGGAGGACGCGGGTCTGGGCGTCATTCCGCCGGACTTCATCATCGACCGGATGCTGCCGCAGATTCGCACCCTGCACGACACGCCCGCCGCCGATCTGGCCATGCTGAAGTCTTTGGCGCGCAAGAACGCCGGACTGAACCTGACCGGTTATGACGCCCGCGCCGCCGCTATTGTCGATCAGAAGGTCAAGCCGGCCCTAGCCGCCCAGATCGAAGCGCTGGAGGCTCTGCGCCCGCGCGCCACTCACGACGCCGGGGTCTGGCGCCTGCCGGACGGCGAGGCCTTCTACGCCGCCGGGCTGAAGGCCAACACGACCACCACTTTGACGGCCAAGGAAATCCACGCTCTGGGCCGCGAACAGGTCGCCGAGATCAGCGCCGAGATCGACGCCATCCTGAAGGCGCAGGGCTATACGCAGGGCACGGTCGGCGAACGCATCCAGGCTCTGAATAAAGAACCGGCCCAGCTGTTCGCCAATACCGATGCAGGCAAGGCCGAACTGCTGGCCTGGCTGAACATGCTGGTCGCCGATCTGGAGCCGAAACTGCCCCAGGTGTTCGGCCGTCTGCCCAGGTCCCACGTCGAGATCCGGCGCGTGCCGGTCTCGATCCAGTCGGGCGCGCCGGGCGGCTACTATCAGGGACCGCCGCTGGATGGATCGCGGCCGGGGGCCTATTACATCAACCTGCGCGACAGCGGAAATTGGCCGCGCTTCGCCTTGCCGACCTTGACCTATCACGAGGCGTCGCCGGGGCATCACCTTCAGGTGGCGCTGCAGCGCGAGTCCGGCGAACTGCCCCAGTGGCGACGGGCGGGCGGCTTCTCGGCCTATAACGAAGGCTGGGCTCTGTATGCCGAAGCGGTGGCGGCTGACGATCTGGATGTCTATGCTGGCAATCCATTGGGCCGGGTCGGCTTCCTGATGTCCTATCTGTTCCGGGCCGTGCGATTGGTGGTGGACACGGGCCTGCATTCCGAGCGCTGGAGCCGTGAACAGGCGGTCGACTATATGGCGGCCTCGGGCGTCAAGCCGTTGGACGCGTCCAACAGCGAGATCAACCGATACTGCGTCTGGCCCGGCCAGGCCTGCGCGTACAAGGTCGGCCACACCGTCATCGCGCGCCTGCGCAAGGAGGCCGAAGGCCGGCCCGGCTTCGACCTGCGGGCCTTCCACGACAAGGTGCTGGAGAACGGATCCTTGCCCTTGGCCGTCCTCGAACGCGTGGTCCGAGGACAGGCCTAGTCGGCGACGGTCAGGCCGTCGGCCTGGCGCAGGCGGTTGTGGATGTCGGTGGCGGCGACGGCGGCTTCGGCGGTCGCAACGGCGATCTGGTTGAGGCCGCGCACGACGTCGCCGGCGGCATACAGGCCCAGCACGCTGGTGGCCTGATGCAGATCGACCTCCAACCGGCCGTCGTCGGCCAGACGCGCGCCCAGCCCCCGGGCCAGTTCGGCGTTCGGCGATGTGCCCAGCGCCGAATAGACCAAATCAAATGCGCGACTCTGGCCGGCGTAGCTCAGCGCCGTCACCCGGTCGTTCTCGATGTCGATCGCGTCCAGCGGCGCCAGAATCAGTTCGACGCCGAGCCGTTCCAGTTCGTCACGCCGGCTGAGCGCGTCGGGCGCGCCAATATGGATCAGGGTCACACGGTCGGAATAGGTGCGCATGAAGGCGGCCTCTCGCGCCCCCTTGTCGCTCTGGCCGATGATGGCGACGGCCTTGTCGGTCGCCTCATAGCCGTCGCAGATCGGACAGATGCGGACCAACGCCTTGCGCACCGCGTCCTCGACGCCCGGCAAGTCGGGATGATGATCGACGACGCCGGTCGCCAGCAGGACGACGCGAGCGCGAACGGCGCGGCCATCCATATCGGCGACGAAGACGTCTCCGTCCTGGGTCAGCCGCTGGACGCGACCCGGTTCGACGACCGCGCCATACTCCTCGGCCTGTTCGCGCATCCGCTTGAGGATGTCCGCGCCGGTGACGCCGGCGGGAAAGCCCGGCATATTGTGGCTGAGCGGAATCCAGCAGGCGCGCGGCGCGCCGCCATCCACCACCAGGGTCCGCCGACGAAAGCGACCCAGATACGTCGCCGCCGTCAGGCCGGCCGGGCCGGCGCCGATGATCAGAACCTCCGGATCGGTCACCGCGTGCGCCAACTGACAGGCCACAGGTCGGACGGCACGCCGGCGCATTCGCCCATCACGCTTTCCTGCGTCAGGGTGAAGCCTTGGCCTGTCCAAGCCCAGGTCTGCGCCGCGCCGCAATCGCCGAGGCCGCGCGCCTTGGCGAAGGCCGACAGGGTGCGGGTCTTGGGATCATAGGCGCCGTTGATGGTCGAATTGTCGGGCATGACCGGATCGGATCCCGACCCTTCCGATCCGGCGAGGACCGCAGGTCGCGGGTCACGACCGCCCGGCCCCGTCAGATACCAGTTATGAGTCAGGTTATAGGCGCCGGCGCCGCAGGGCACGGCCCACAGCTCGGTGCGGGCGTCCAAGCGAGCGGACATGACCATGTCGCTGATGTCGGGCGTGGCGGATTCCTTTAGGCAATCGCCGACCTCGGTGCGGGCGCGCAGCGCGGCGGGCAGGCGCTGGTTCTGATCGCCGAACCCGGCCTGATCGACGGCCGGGGCGGGGGTGACGGTCGGCAGCGACGGCGCGACCGGCACAAGGGCGGCCGGACGGTCGCCGCGTCGGATCAGGGCAGTTGGCGTATCCAGACGTCCCTGCTTCTCGTCGATCCACAACAGGGCGGCGGCGGCGCCGTGCAGCGACACCTCCTGGGTCGAGGCGCCGCGAATGATCATGACCTTGCCCTGGGCCAAGGCGTCGAGGGCGGTACGGGCGCCGTTGCGGATTTCACCGACGGGCGCCTCGGCGTCACTCGTTGCGCCCAAGACGGCCGGATAGGCGCGGCCGTCGATGGTCAGGCTGAGGGGGCCGGCGCCCTTGGCCTCGCCGTCGGGCCAATAGCCGAAGAGGATTTGGGGCTGGGCGTCAGGGCCCGGCGCCAGGGTGATACGAACCCAGCCGGCGGCGAACTCTGGCGCAAAGCCGAAGGCCCAGCAGGTCCCATCATTGCCGCAGGTGGCGCTCCAGTCGCGGAAGGTCTTGGTTTCAGGGCGGATCTGCAGCACCGGCGCAGCAGCGGCCGGTGCAGATGGGTTGGCGGCCTTGGTCGCGGCAGGCGTCTTGCCCACATCCTTGTCACCGCATCCAGCGATGGACAGCGCAGACAGGACAAGGGCCGAAAGGGCGACGCCGCGCGACAGGCCGTTCAGGGTCATGCCTTCTTCAACTCCGACGGCTTGTGCGCCGCGCGTGCGCCGGTCTTGGCGCTCTCGACGATATACTCCGGATTATCCTTGGAGGCCGCAACCTTGTGGCCCTTGATCTTGGTCTCCGAGGTGACCTTCTTGACCACCTTGCCGGTCGTTGTGCCCTGGCTGTGGTCCCACTTCACCTTGTCGCCGGCCTTGAACGTCTTTTCTGACATGACTGTGCTTCCTGCTGTTTCGCTTCCTGTTCAGCGATCAGCCTGCGCATCAGTTCCGCATCGATCACGGGCGGCGCCTCGCAGAAGGTGACGATCCAGCGATCCACCAGCTGGCGCTCTTCCTCCGTCATCCTGCCGTCCGTCTCTGTTGCTGGGTTCAAGAGAAGTCCGGGGGCGGCAAAGGGTTCAGGAACGATCTGCGTTATTCCTGGCGGTGACGACGGGCGGCGGGGTTTGCGCGGGCGCGCGGCCTCGCTATACCGCCGCCACGACATTCCCTTCCCCACAGTCACAGGCGGACCGCACGCATGGCCAAGATCAAGGTCGAAAACCCCATCGTCGACATCGACGGCGACGAAATGACCCGCATCATCTGGCAGATGATCAAGGACAAGCTGGTCTTCCCGTTCCTAGATCTGGAGCTGGACTACTACGACCTGGGCATGGAGCACCGCGACGCCACCGACGATCAGGTGACGATCGACGCGGCCCACGCGATCCAGAAGCACGGCGTCGGCGTGAAGTGCGCCACCATCACCCCGGACGAGGCGCGGGTGAAGGAGTTCGGCCTGAAGAAGATGTGGAAGTCGCCGAACGGCACCATCCGCAACATCCTGGGCGGCGTGGTCTTCCGCGAGCCGATCATCTGCTCGAACGTGCCGCGCCTGGTTCCGGGCTGGACCCAGCCGATCGTCGTCGGCCGTCACGCCTTCGGCGACCAGTACAAGGCCACCGACTTCCTGATGCCTGGCCCCGGCACCCTGACGATCAAGTTCGTCGGCGAGGACGGCGAAGTGATCGAGCACGAGGTCTACAAGGCCCCGGGCGCCGGCGTGGCCATGGCCATGTACAACCAGGACGCCTCGATCCGCGAGTTCGCCCACGCCAGCTTCGCCTATGGCCTGCAGCGCAACTACCCGGTCTATCTGTCGACCAAGAACACGATCCTGAAAGCCTATGACGGCCGCTTCAAGGACCTGTTCCAGGAAGTGTTCGACGAACACTACGCCGCCGAGTTCAAGGCGCGCGGCCTGACCTATGAGCACCGCCTGATCGACGACATGGTCGCCGCTGCGATGAAGTGGTCCGGCGGCTTCGTCTGGGCGTGCAAGAACTACGACGGCGACGTGCAGTCGGACGTCGTGGCCCAGGGCTTCGGCTCGCTGGGCCTGATGACCTCGGTCCTGATGACGCCGGACGGCAAGGTGCTGGAGACAGAAGCCGCCCACGGCACCGTGACCCGCCACTATCGCCAACATCAGAAGGGCGAGGCCACCTCGACCAACTCGATCGCCTCGATCTTCGCCTGGACGCGCGGCTTCAAGCACCGCGCCAAGCTGGACGGCAACGCCGCCCTGGACCAGTTCGCCGACACCCTGGAGAAGGTGGTCGTGGACACCGTCGAAGCCGGCTTCATGACCAAGGACCTGGCGCTGCTGGTCGGCGATCAGCAGGGCTGGCTGACCACCGAGGGCTTCCTCGACAAGGTCGCCGAGAACCTGAAGACCGCTCTGCCGGACGTGGGCTGAGGCTAGGCGGCGGACGTCCGTGCGGCGTCCGCCCCCTCCACCACGCTGCGCGTGGTCCCCCTCCCCCGCTTCGCTGGGGAGGAATGTCCTCAAGCAGCGCGAAGCGCGATAGGACAAACAAGAATGGCCCCGTCGGATCGCTCCGGCGGGGCTTTTCGTTGTGCGAAGGGCCGGGGCGTGCATGATCGGCGGTAATGAGGATGCGTTCGTGAAGCGGCTGTTCGGAAACCTGGTGCTGGCGGCGGTGGTCGTGGCGGTGCTGTCCTTCTTCGCGGCGCCCGCGGTGGCCTTCTTCGCCATTCGGTCGGCGGCCGAGGCGAACGACGTGGCGGGGCTGGCGCGGCTGATCGACTTCAACGCGGTGCGCCAGTCGTTGCGGCCGCAGCTGGCGGGACGGCCCGAGGCGATGGCGCCGGCGCCGTCCTTCCTGGAAGACCCCATCGGCGCCTTCCGGCGTCAGATCGAGCAGAACCCGATCCTGCGCCAGCCGGACGTCGACGCCTATCTGACGCCCGCCGCCCTCGGCGCCTTGCTGAAGGGCGAGGGCCGATACGCCAGCCAGCGCACCTCAGCGGGGATAGCGCCGGCCTCGGAGCGCAGCCGCAAGCCCTGGCCCAACCCCGCCTACTGGAGCGTCAACCGGGCGCGCATGGCGGTGACGGATCAGGGCGGGTCGCGCACCCTGTTCACCTTCGAGCGGCGCGGGCCGTTCGAGTGGAAGCTGGTTCACATCGGCCTGCCCGACGGGACGGCCCCGGCCGTCACCGTCACCCCGCGATAAACCCGGCAACCGACGCCGCCCAGCCTGCGTTGGCGTTCCAAGGAGACGACATGAGCCGCAAGATCATCACCGGAGCCCTGATCGCCATCGTCATCGGCGTGGTCGTCGCCCTGTTCGTCTCGCCCTTCATCGCCGCCCAGGCGCTGGTGCGGGCCGCGCGGACCGGGGATGCGGCCGGACTGGAGCGGCAGGTGGACTTCCCGGCGTTCCGCACCAGCCTGAAGAGCGAGCTGAACGCGCGCGCCGCCCTGGAAATCCGCAACCGGACCAAGGGCGACACGGGCCTGGCGGCGCTGGGCATGCTGCTGGCCCCATCGCTGGTCGAGGGCGCAGTCGACAACTTCGTCACGCCGCAAGGCATCGCCGCCATGGTCCGCTCCGGCGAGACGCCCGAGCCGGAACGGCCCGTGCCCGCAGACGACACGCCAGCCGCAGACAAGGACAAGATCCGCCAGTCCTGGGCCTATCGCGGGCTCAACACCTTCGCCGTCACCCTGACGCGTGACGACCGGCCGGACGATGCGCTGGTGCTGATCATGGAACGCCGGACGCCGTTTACCTGGAAGCTGGCCGGGGTGGACCTGACGCCCGACCCGATGGGTTGAGACGGTCGGGCACAAAAACACCGTCTAAAGTGTCTAATTCGTCTGATTGGACGGCGGGGGGCCGATCAGAAAGTGAGTGCAATTGGTGCACTTTGCCTTGGGTGCGGCCTCCTCTGTGGTGAGCGCGGAGTATAGGCCGTCCCTACGGCATGCTCAGGAAGCGGACGCTGCGACCGGATAAGCGTTTGATATCGCTTGGCATGCCAATGAAGATTGTGACGGGACGAGCCTCGTCGCCAGGATCTTTCGTCATCCTCCGGCAAGCCGCTTGCGGCGCAGACCGGGGGACCCAGCGGCGCCGAAGGCGATCTTTCCGGGGCGCTGACGGTCAGCCAACCATGCCGCGACAGTGTCGCGCTCCCGCGCGCCGCTGGGTCCCCCGGTTCCGCTGCGCGGACCGGAGGATGACGACAGCGCGGTGATTAGCCTGCCAACGCGTTCCGAACCGCCGCCAAGCCGTCTTCGGCCTTGGAGCCGTCGGGGGCGCCGCCTTGGGCGAAGTCGGGTTTGCCGCCGGCGCCCTGGCCGCCCATGGCGATGACGGCGGCGCGGGCCAGGTCGGCGGCGTTGACGCGGTCGGCCCCAGTCCCGGCAAGGTCCGAGGTCACGGCGACGGTGACGGCAGCCTTGCCCTCGGTGACGCCGATCAGGGCGACGACGCCGGTGCCGACCTGTTTCCTGAAGTCTTCGGCGACCCCGCGCAGACCCTTGCCGTCCACGCCGTCCAGCACGCGGGCCATCAGTTTGACGCCGTTGATCTCCTCAGGCGTGGACGCCGCGCCCGAGCCGCCGCCCAGGGCCAGTTGCTTCTTCAGCTCGGCGACCTGTTTCTCCAGTGATTTGACCGAGGCGGTCAGGCTGTCGACGCGGGCCGGGACGTCGGCGGTCTGGACCTTGAAGCTCTGGGCCAGCGAACGGGCGACGCCGGCCTGGGCCAGCAGATACTGACGCGCGGCCTCGCCGGTCAGGGCCTCGATGCGGCGCACGCCGGCGGCGACGCCGGTTTCCTGAACGATCTTGAACAGGGCGATGTCGCCGGTGCGGGCGACGTGGGTGCCGCCGCACAGTTCAACCGAATAGGGGGCGTTGTCGCTGACCAGCGAGCGGCCTAGCGTCAGGACGCGGACCTCGTCGCCATATTTCTCGCCGAAGAGGGCGATGGCGCCGGCCTCGATCGCCTCCTGCGGGGCCATCAGTTTCGTCTCCGCCGGGACGTTCTGGCGGATGACGGCGTTGACCTCGGTCTCGATGGCCGACAGTTCGGCCTCGGTGAGCGGGGCGCCGTGGCTGAAGTCGAAACGGGCGCGCTCGGCGTCGACCAGTTGACCCTTCTGGGCGACTGCGGGGCCGAGCACATTCTTCAGGGCCGTATGCAGCAGGTGGGCGGCGGAGTGGTTCGCGCGGCTGGTGCGGCGCTTCTCGGCGTCCACCAACTGGGCGGCGCGGGTTCCGATCTCCAGCTTGCCGGCCGTGACCTGGGCCACCAGGACGTGCAGATCGCCGGCGTGTTTGCGCACGTCGATGACCTCGGCTTCCCCGCCCGGCCACTCCAGTGTCCCGTGATCGCCGGCCTGGCCGCCGCTTTCGGCATAGAAGGGGGTGGTGTCGAACAACACTTCGACGATGTCGCCGGCCTCGGCCGTCTCGACCGGCGCGCCGGCGTTCATCAGGGCCAGGACCTCGCCCGAGCCTTCGATATTGTCATAGCCGGTGAAGACGGTCGGCCCCATCCGGTCGCGGATCGCCAGCCATTCGTTGGTGTTGGCGGTCTGGCCCGAGCCCTTCCAGTTTTCGCGCGACCGCTGGCGCTGCTCGGCCATGGCGGCCTCAAAGCCGTCGACATTGACCGAGAAGCCGCGACGACGGGCCTCGTCCTGGGTCAGGTCCAGCGGGAAGCCGTAGGTGTCGGACAGGGTGAAGGCGGTCTGGCCGTCCAGCATGTCGCCGGGACGGAAGCCCTGAACCGCCGTGTCGAACAGGGCCATGCCGCGACCGAGCGTGGTGCGGAAGCGGACCTCTTCCTGCTTCAGCGTGTCCTCGATGAAGGGCTGGGCGCGAGCCAGTTCGGGATAGGCGTCGCCCATCTGGGCGACCAGGGTCGGGACCAGACGGTGCATCAAGGGGTCGGCGGCGCCCAGCAGGTGGGCGTGACGCATGGCGCGGCGCATGATGCGGCGCAGCACATAGCCCCGGCCTTCGTTGGACGGGGTGACGCCGTCGGCGATCAGGAAGGACGACGAGCGCAGGTGGTCGGCGATGACGCGGTGGCTGGCGGCCTGATCGCCGTCCGCCTTGGTCGAGGTGGCGTCTTCGGACGCGGCGATCAGGGTCTTGAACAGGTCGGTTTCGAAGACCGAATGCACGCCCTGGAGCACGGTGGTCATCCGTTCCAGACCCATGCCGGTGTCCACGCTGGGTTTGGGAAGGTTGCGAACGATCTGATCGTTCTCCTTCTCATACTGCATGAAGACGTTGTTCCAGATTTCGACGTAGCGGTCGCCGTCCTCGTCCGGCGAACCGGGAGGGCCGCCGGCGATCTTGTCGCCGTGATCCCAGAAGATTTCGGTGCAGGGACCGCAGGGGCCCGAGTCGCCCATGGCCCAGAAGTTGTCCGAGCCGGCGATGCGGATGATCTTGTCGTCGGAGAAGCCGGTGACCTTCTTCCAGATCGCGGCGGCCTCGTCGTCATCGATATAGACGGTGACCAGGAGACGTTTGGGGTCCAGGTCGAAATCCTGGGTGACCAGGTTCCACGCCTTCTCGATGGCGTGTTCCTTGAAGTAGTCGCCGAAGGAGAAGTTGCCCAGCATCTCGAAGAAGGTCAGGTGGCGGGCGGTGTAGCCGACGTTGTCCAGGTCGTTGTGCTTGCCCCCGGCGCGCACGCATTTCTGCGAGCTGGTCGCGCGCGGATAGGGCGGCTTGGCGGCGCCGGTGAAATAGTCCTTGAACGGCACCATGCCCGCATTGACGAAGAGCAGCGACGGATCGTTCTGCGGCACCAGCGGGGCCGAATGGACCTTGGCGTGGCCGTCCGCCGCGAAATAGTCGAGGTAGGTGGCGCGGATCTCGTTCAGGCTGGGCATTCGGCGTGTCTTCGGCTGGGGCGGTCGCTAGGAACCGGCGTCATATAGGGTTTTGGCGGGGAGCGCATCATCTGCGCGGGGAGAGGCGTGCGCATAAGATCCTCCCCCTAGGAGCGCAGCGGAAAGGGGGAGGGGGACCGCGCGTAGCGTGGTGGAGGGGGCGAAAATCCCACGGTGCCTGAATGAGACTTTCAACATCGATGATGCGGTCGCCCCCTCCACCGCTTCGCGGTCCCCCTCCCCCGCTGGGCGGGGGAGGATCGCCTTACACCCTCGGCGGCGGGCCGAACTTGCCGGACTGGTAGTCCTGGATCGCCTGGATGATCTCGTCGCGCGTGTTCATGACGAAGGGGCCATGGCTAAAGACCGGCTCGCCGATGGGATCGGCGTGGCCCAGCAGGACGACGGCGTCGGTGGTCGCCGTGATCCGGACCGCATCGCCGTCGGACAGGGCGGCGAGGTTCCATTGCGGCACCGGCGTTCCGGCGACGGCGATCTCGCCCTTGACGCCATACAGGAAGACGTTGCGGCCGGGCGCGACGGACGTCTCGAACGTCGCGCCGGCAGGCAGGCGCACGACGGCCAGATGGATGTCGATCAAAGACTGGATGGGCGCCTTGACGCCCAGCCAGTCGCCGGAGACCGGCTCGACCGTGACGCCAGCCTCGGTCGTGAAGGTCGGGATGTCGGATTTCTGCAGGCCCACATAATCCGGCCTGGTCATCTTCAGCCGCGAGGGCAGGTTGACCCACAGCTGCAGGATTTCCATCGGCCCGCCGTCGCGCTTGAAGGCGGCCGGCGACAATTCGGCGTGGATCAGGCCCGAGCCGGCGGTCATCCACTGGATGCCGCCCGCCTTGATGATGCTCTCGCCGCCGCCGGAATCGTTGTGGGCCAGCTCGCCATCCAGAATGAAGGTGACGGTCTCTAAGCCCCGGTGCGGATGCGGACCGAACGGCAGGCCGGCGTTGCCCGGCGCATAGGTCTGGGGCCCATGGTGGTTCAGGAACAGGAAGGGATCGATCTGGTCCACGCCGGGGCCCGGCACCGGACGGCGGGTGGTCAGGTCGCCGATGTCGTCGCGATGGGCGGGATGCAGGCGAAGGACGGAACGGGTCTGGGTCATTCGCTACATATAGGGTGGCGGATCGGCGGTGGCGAGATCACGGGCGCCGAGATCAGCCTGAACGGGTCGCCGTGACGGGACGGGCGCGGCCGTCCCGGATCCATTCGCCGGCCCAGCCATTCAACGCCGGATGCAGATGCAGTTCGCCCTCCGACAGGGGAATGACAACGACCTCGCCCTGGGTCGAGACCGGGCCGGCGAAGCCCATTCGGTCGATCCCGGGCGGCGCGTCCAGACTTCGCCAGGCGCCCTCGACCCGACGGCCCTCGCCCCGGTCGGTCAGGGACAGCGACAGCAAGGGTGTTCCGTCCGGCTGGGTGATGCGCCAACGGCCGTCCAGCGGGCCCATCGCGGCTTCGGCGTCGATCGCGGCTTGGGCGACGCCCTGATCATAGGTCGTCTGGCTGTCGGAGGGGCTGAACTCATAGTCGCCGGCGTAGTCGTCGACCGCGACCGGAGCCGTCAGAGGGCGACGATGCAGGTCGATTTCGCCGTCCCCCTCGGCCGTTTCGCGTCCGAAACGGGACGGCGGCTGATAGGGACGGACGGCCGGCGCGCGATAGGTTTCAGGCGTCGCGTCCAGAAGCCCTGTCGTCTGGATGGCGGGCTCCAGGGCGACGGCGGACATCAGGGCGAGCAGCAACATGAGCCCACCCTGCCAAATCGTCCGGCGCGTCGCCTAGCCGTCGAACGGGCGCGGAACGCAATCGTGATCCGTCGTGATGGAACCGACGTAATCCGCACAATCCGTCGATCTGGGGGTCTGTGCGTTGACACCGGCCCCACAGGGTCACAAAAGCCTTCGCAACCGCACACGGCGATTGAATTCATTCGCTTTTGAGAACCATTCGCATGAACCAGCCCAACCCGACGCCGGGTGGCGCCTCAAGCGACCGGACGGGTCGCTTCGTCACTCAACCGAACGGACATATCGCGCCGCTGTCGCCCCACATGGGCGTGTGGCGCTGGCACGTCACAATGGCGGCCTCGATCCTGTTCCGCGCGACCATCATCGCCGCCACGGTCGGCGTGCTGTTCGTCCTGGCCTGGCTGGGCGCCCTGGCGTTCGGGCCCGAGGCGTTCCAGAGCGCGCTCGATCTGGCCGGATCGCCGCTGGGCCTGCTGGTCTTCTTCGGTCTGACGGTGGTGCTGTTCTCCTTCATCCTGAACGGCGCGCGCCACACCTATAACGACACCGGCAACGGGCTGACGGTGAAGTCGGCGACTGCGCTGTCGAACATCGCCGTCTGGGGGCCGATCCCGCTGGCCGTGCTGTTCTGGGTCGTGCTGTTCGCCACGGGGAGGGTTTCGCTGTGAGCGGCGCCGCAAAGTTCAAGAACAACGTCAAGGTTTCCGAGCGCCACGGCGCCGGCGAATGGCTGATCGAGCGCATCCTGCTGGTGGCCCTGTTGCCGCTGGGCCTGTGGGTCGCCTCGACCGGCTTTACCCTGGCGGGCGCCGGCTATGACGCGGCGATGGCCTGGTTCGCCAATCCGCTGAACGCCGCCCTGATGGCGATCACCGCGGTGATCTTCTTCGGCTATGTCAGCCTGGCTTGGAAAGTCGTTCTGGAAGACTACGTGCCCAACGTCGGAACGCGCGGTCTTCTGGTCCTGCTGCTGAACGTCGTCTTCCTGGTGCTGGCCGCCGCCAGCGTCTTCTTCATCGTGCGGCTGGCGCTGGGCTCGGCGCCGCTGCCCGCTGGTTTCGGAGCCTGATCAACTGATGGCCGCTTACGAACTGATCGATCACGAATACGACGTCGTCGTCGTCGGCGCCGGGGGCTCGGGCCTTCGCGCCGCACTCGGTGCCGCCCAGCAGGGGCTGAAGGTCGCCTGCGTGACCAAGGTCTTCCCCACGCGCTCGCACACCGTCGCGGCCCAGGGCGGCATCTCCGCCTCGCTCGGCAACATGGGCGAGGACAGCTGGCAGTGGCACATGTACGACACCGTCAAGGGGTCGGACTGGCTGGGCGACCAGGACTCGATCGAATATCTGGTCCGTAACGCGCCCAAGGCCGTCTATGAGCTGGAACACTGGGGCGTGCCCTTCAGCCGCACCGAAGAAGGCAAGATCTATCAGCGCGCCTTCGGCGGCATGACCCGCAACTTCGGCGAAGGCCCGGTGCAGCGCACCTGCGCCGCCGCCGACCGCACCGGCCACGCCATCCTGCACACCCTGTACGGCCAGTCGGTGCGCCGCGAGGTGAAGTTCTTCGTCGAATATTTCGCGCTGGACCTGATCATGCAGGACGGCGCCTGCACCGGCGTGACGGCCCTGCAACTCGACAACGGTCAGCTTCACCAGTTCCGCGCCAAGATGGTGGTTCTGGCGACCGGCGGATACGGCCGCGCCTACTTCAGCGCCACCTCGGCCCACACCTGCACCGGCGACGGCAATGCGATGGTGCTGCGCGCCGGCCTGCCGTTGCAGGACATGGAGTTCGTGCAGTTCCACCCGACCGGCATCTATGGCGCCGGCTGCCTGATCACCGAGGGCGCACGCGGCGAGGGCGGCTATCTGACCAACTCGGAAGGCGAGCGCTTCATGGAGCGCTATGCGCCGACCGTGAAGGACCTGGCGCCGCGCGACATGGTCTCGCGCTCCATGACCATCGAAATCCGCGAGGGTCGCGGCGTGGGCCCGAACAAGGACCACATCTTCCTGCACCTGGATCACCTGGATCCGAAGATCCTGCACCAGCGCCTGCCGGGCATTTCTGAAAGCGCCAAGATCTTCGCCGGCGTGGATGTGACCAAGGAGCCGATCCCGGTCCTGCCGACCGTCCACTACAACATGGGCGGCATCCCCACGAACTATCACGGCGAAGTCCTGACGCTGCGCGACGGCAACCCCGACAGCGTGGTTCCGGGCCTGATGGCCGTGGGCGAGGCGGCGTGCGTTTCGGTGCACGGCGCCAACCGCCTGGGCTCCAACTCCCTGACCGACCTGGTGGTGTTCGGCCGCGCCGTCGGCCTGCGCTGCGGTGAAGTCGTCGACAAGGCCTCGGCCGTGCCGTCGGCCTCCAAGAGCCAGACCGACCAGCACCTGGCCCGCCTGGATCGCTTCCGCTACGCCGACGGCTCGACCCCGACCGCCGAACTGCGTCTGTCGATGCAGCGCGCGATGCAGGCCGATGCCGCGGTGTTCCGCACCGGCGAGACCCTGCAACAGGGCACCGACAAGCTGCGCGCCATCGAGGCGGCCGGCGCCGACATCAAGACCACCGATCGCGGCCTGATCTGGAATACGGACCTGGTCGAGACGCTGGAGTACGACAACCTGATCGCCCAGGCGCTGGTGACGATCGAGGGCGGTCTGAACCGCACGGAATCGCGCGGCGCCCATGCCCGCGAAGACTATCCCGATCGCGACGACGTCAACTGGATGAAGCACACCCTGGCGTGGAAGCGTCCGGGCGAGCAGGTCCAGATCGATTATCGTCCGGTCCACAACTACACCATGTCCGACGACATCGCGTATATCGAACCGAAGGCGCGGGTTTACTAAGATGGTCCAGCTGACTCTCCCCCGAGGCTCCAAGCCGACGACCGGCAAGGTCCACAAGGCCGCGCCGGGATCCAAGGACGTGAAGACCTACAAGGTCTATCGCTACGATCCGGAAACCGACGCCGATCCGCGCTGGGACACCTATGAGGTGCCGACCGGCGACCACGGCCCGATGTTGCTGGACGCCCTGATCCACATCAAGAACACCATCGATCCGACCCTGTCGTTCCGGCGCTCGTGCCGCGAGGGCATCTGCGGCTCGTGCTCGATGAATATTGACGGGCGCAACGCCCTGGCCTGCACCAAGGGCTGGGACGAGTGCGCGTCCAACACCATCACCATCTCCCCCCTGCCCCACCAGCCGGTGGTCAAGGACCTGGTGACGGATCTGAGCCTGTTCTACGCCCAGTACGACTCGATCCAGCCGTATCTGCAATCGGACGAGCCGGACCCCGAGAAGGAACGTCTGCAGACCCCGGCCGAGCGCGAGAAGCTGGACGGCCTGTACGAGTGCATCCTGTGCGCCTGCTGCTCGACCTCGTGCCCCAGCTACTGGTGGAACCAGGAAGAGTACCTTGGCCCGGCGGCCCTGCTGCAATCCTATCGCTGGATTTCTGACAGCCGCGACGACGCGACCCAGAAGCGTCTGGACGACCTGGAAGACCCGTTCAAACTGTATCGTTGCCACACGATCATGAACTGCGCCCAGGTCTGCCCCAAGGGTCTGAACCCGGCCAAGGCCATCGCCGAGACCAAGAAGCTGATGGTCGCGCCCAGCCGCAAGAAGGCGGCCTGAGTATCCGGCGCCGGGGGCCTTGCCTCCGGCGCCCCCTCGTTTAAGAGCGGCGCATGGCCAGCATCACCTATATCGAGCATGACGGAACCGAGCACGTCGTCGACGTGAAGTCGGGGCTGAGCGTCATGGAAGGCGCGATCCGCAACAATGTGCCGGGCATCGACGCGGACTGCGGCGGGGCCTGCGCCTGCGCCACCTGCCATGTCTATGTCGATGAGGCCTGGCGCGAGGCGACGGGCAAGCCGTCGGCGATGGAAGAGTCGATGCTGGACTTCGCCGAAGAGGTCGAGCCGAACAGCCGCCTGTCGTGCCAGATCCGGGTGTCGGACGCCCTGAACGGCCTGATCGTGCGGTTGCCGGAAAACCAGCACTGAAATGATCGACGCGCGGCTGATCGACAGGATCGGCCGATGGATCGAGCAGCGCGCCGAGGCGATAGGCCGGGACGGTCCGCCGCCGATCCTGGGGATCGCGGGCTTGCAGGGATCGGGAAAATCCACACTGGCCAAGGCCGTCGCCGAGCGGTTCGGCGGGGAGAGCCTGTCGCTGGACGACGTCTATCTGACGAAGGCGGAGCGGGCGGCCATGGCGGCGCGGGCGCATCCGCTGTTCGCCACGCGCGGGCCGCCGGGGACGCATGACCTGGGCCTTCTGAACCGTCTGCTGGATCGGTTACAGGCAGCGGGGCCGACGATCTGACGCCTCTGCCGCGTTTCGACAAGCTGGCCGACGACCGCGCGGCCGAGGCGGACTGGCCTGTCGTGAAGGGTCGGCCGCGGGTCATCGTGCTGGAGGGATGGTGCCTCGGCGCGACGCCTCAGGCCGAGGCGGACCTGATTGCGCCGATCAACGCCCTGGAAGGCCGGCAGGACGTCGGGGCCGAATGGCGCAAGGCGGTCAATGCGCCGCTGGGCCAGCCCTACGCCCGCCTGCGCGCGCGGCTGGACGCCCTGATCTTTCTGAAAGCGCCGGGGTTCGATGTGGTGCTGGACTGGCGCTGCGAGCAGGAGGCGGGATTGATGGGGCAGGACGCCGTATCACCCGAGCGACGCGCGGCCCTGGCGGTCTTCATCCAGCATTATGAGCGCCTGAGCCGGCATATGATGACGGGCGGCGTGGAGGCGGACCTGATCGTCGCCCTGGACCGGGACCGCGGGGTTCGCAGCCTTGAAGGCGGGCTTGGCGCCTGAGCCGCATCTGTGCGTTATCGGACCATGAGCCTGTTTGGATCCAAGCCCGCCGTCGAGCCCGACCGCCGCATGGGCGCGCGCCGGCCCGCCAATGTACGCGGCGTCATCTCCGCGCCCGGCCTGGAGACGGCGTGTCTGATCGTCGATCTGTCGGACGCGGGGATGAAACTGCGGCTGGACCGGGCCGGGGCCTTGCCGCGCGAGGTGGTGGTGGTCGATGTGGCCGCAGGCGTCGCCTATCCCGCCACCGTGGTGTGGCAGCGCGGGCAGGAGGCCGGGCTGAAGCAGACCGGGGCCAAGTCGCTGAGAGGCTTGGCGCCGGCGAGGCTGATCCCCGCGCGCGACGCCTGGCTGAGGGCCGGCGGGCGCTGATCGACCGGCCTAGTCCGCCGTGTCGGCGGGCATGGAGCCGGCGTTGATGGCGATGCGGCCCACCAGCCCCTTGACGATCAGGTCCAGGGCCGAGCCCTCGCGATAGTCGGCGGCGGCGACGAAGTTCACCCGATCCTCCGAGATTAGGGAATAGACCTTCTTCTGATCCCGCTCGTTCGAGCGCGGGTCATAGACGGCGATCGAGAAGCCGCCCTTGGTGTGCATCATCTTCATGGTCGGCACGTCGGTGTCGCCGTCGCCGATGAAGATCATCCGGTCGAAGGGCACGGCGCGCTCGTCGTCGGGGATGAAGTGGTTGATGCGCTCGTGCTCCCAGTGGTTCTTCACGCCCTTGTTGATGCGGAACAGATACTGCGTCTTGGTCGTGTAGTTGACGCCGACCGCCGGCCAGGCGGCCTCGCCCTTGTCGTCATAGACGTAGTGGGAGGCGAAGACGTGGGTCAGGGCGGGGCGGATCGGCGTGCCGTCGATCATCTCCTCCAGTCCGGCGGAGATGATGTAATGCTCGATCTCCAGCCCGTATTTGGCCCCGAAGGCGTTCATCCGGTCGAACCAGCTGAGGTCCTTCAGCCCCTCGAACAGGGCCACGGCCTCGCCGTGCTGGCGCAGGGTCTCGCGCGTCACCGGGGCGCCGTTCTGCCGCGCATGATGCAGCATCAGCTGCATGTACATCAGGATGCCGTCGCCGTCGGCGTCCTTGGTCAGGCGCTCGGCCTCTTCCCAGAAGGCGCCGATGTCCATGCCGACGGAGGGGATGAAGGACACCTCCTGCATATTGCCGCGCGCCAGGGTGCCGTCGAAATCATAGATCAGGGCGGTCTTCAGCAAGGGGGTCTTGGGTTCGGCCGTATCGGACATGGGGGCGAGATCCTTGGTGGAACCCGCCCTCTATATCAGCCCGCCGCGCCCGTCGATTGGCGCCGCTGGCCGAAGGTGGGCGCCGCCGCCTTCTGCTCAGCCCAGTAGTCGGCGCCCGTCGTCGGCTTGAACATGGTGCGGGGCGACCCGTTGCGGGCCACGACGGCGAAGGTGTTGGTCGAGGCCTGATAGATCAGGGTGTCGCCGTTGGGCCGTTTGACGGTCTCGGCGTCGTGTGGAGGCTTTGTCGTGAAAGCCGTGACTTTGGTCAGATAATCCTCGGCCGAGCGTGCGCCGAAGTCTGCGCCGTTGCGGTCATAGAGACGGGCGATCTTGGCGTCGACGGTTTCGCGCCGATTGGCGGTCAGGACGGGTTTGACCTCCTCGGTCGTCGTTGTGGAGACCGAGACGTCCACCGGACCAGCCGAAGTGATGGGCGTGGTCGTGGTTCTTTCTCGCGTCTCGACCGCCGAGCTGTTGTCGCAGCCAGCAAGCGCCAGCAGACCGCACAGAACCAGCGCGGCCCCTCCCCTCGTCAGCGTTCTCATTCTTCCCTCCAGATACCCGCTGGACGCGACGAAAGCACAACTTTATTGTTCGTGCAATGTTCTCGTCTCGACGGCGTCACGCGCGGCGGCTAGACCGTGGGCATGGACAATCGCCTCCTTTCGAACCGCAAGATCCTGCTGATCGTGGGCGGCGGCATCGCGGCCTATAAGGCGCTGGAGCTGGTGCGGCTGATCGCCAAGGCGGGCGGGCGGACGCGGGTCATCCTGACGGAATCCGGGGCCGAGTTCGTGACGCCCCTGTCGCTGGCGGCGCTGAGCGGCCATCCGGTGCGGTCGGGCCTGTTCCACCCGGACGACGAGACCAGCATGGGCCATATCGAGCTGTCCCGCTGGGCCGATCTGGTGGTGGTGGCGCCGGCGACGGCGGGGCTGATCGCCAAGGCGGCGAATGGTTTGGCCGACGACTTGGCCTCGACCACCCTGATCGCCACGGACAAGCGGGTGCTGTTGGCGCCGGCGATGAATGTGCGGATGTGGGAGCATCCGGCGGTCCAGGCCAATATGGAGCGATTGAAGACCTTTCCCGGCTTCCATGGCGTGGCGGTGGTGGGGCCGGATGACGGCGAGATGGCCTGCGGCGAATACGGGCCGGGGCGTATGGCGGAACCCGCCGCGATCCTGGAGGCTATCGAAGGGCTGCTGGCGGGTGCGGCCGGACGACCACTGGCCGGGCGTAAGGCTGTAGTCACCGCCGGGCCGACATTCGAACCGATCGATCCGGTGCGCGGCCTGACCAATCGCTCCAGCGGCAAACAGGGCTACGCCATCGCCGCCGCCCTGGCCGAGCTGGGCGCCGAGGTGACGCTGGTGTCGGGGCCGACGGCGCTGGCTGCCCCGACCGGCGTGACGCGGATCGATGTGGAGAGCGCGCTGGAGATGCAGGCGGCGACGCAGGGCGCCCTTCCCGCCGACATCGCCGTGCTTTCGGCCGCCGTCGCCGACTGGCGCATCGACACCATCGCCGGCGGCAAGATCAAGAAGGGACCCGGCGGCCCGCCGACCCTGGCCCTGATCGAGAACCCCGACATTCTGGCCGGCGTCGCCGCGCCCGGTCCGAACCGCCCGGACCTGGTCATCGGCTTCGCCGCCGAGACGACGGACCTGGAGGCCAATGCGCGCGCCAAGCTGTCTCGAAAGGGCTGCGACTGGATCCTGGGCAATGACGTATCCGACGACGTGTTCGGCTCTGACGGCAACGCCGTGCTGCTGGTCACCGCCGATCGGACCGAGACCTGGCCGCGCCAGTCCAAGACCGCCATCGCCCGGGCCGTCGCCGCCCGCATCGCCGATCATTTCAAGGCTGCCGAATGACCCAGACCCCGATCCAGATCCTGCGCCTGCCGCATTCCGAAGGTCTGCCCCTGCCCGCCTATGAGACGGCCGGATCGGCAGGCATGGACCTGCGCGCCGCCGTGCCCGAGGACCAGCCTATGACCCTGGCGCCGGGTCAACGGGCCCTGGTCCCCACGGGGCTGAAGATCGCCCTGCCGCTGGGGTATGAGGCCCAGGTGCGGGCGCGCTCGGGATTGGCGCTCAAACACGGCATCATTTGCCCCAATGCGCCGGGCACGATCGACAGCGACTATCGCGGCGAGTGCGGCGTGGTCCTGGCCAACATCGGCGCCGAGCCCTTCGTCATCCGCCGCGGCGAACGCATCGCCCAGCTGGTGATCGCCCGGCATGAGCGGGCGGACTGGATCGAGGTCGAAACGCTGGACGAAACCGCACGCGGGACGAACGGATTTGGTTCGACGGGCCGCTGACGCCCTAAACCAGCGGCGCGGTCGGCTGGATCAGGCTGGCCTTGCGGCGGATGTGTTCGCGCCAGGCGGTGTAGAGACCGCTGCTCGCGATCAGGGCGGCGCCGGCCAGGGTGGTGAGGGTGGGCGTCGCGGCCATCAGCCACCAGCCGAAGACGATGGCGCCGACGATCTGGAGATAGTCGAAGGGCGCCACCACGGCGACCGGGGCCTTTTGCAGCGAGGCGGTCATGAACAGCTGGGCCAGGCCGCCGGCGACGCCCGATCCGATCAGCAGGCCGAAGGTGCCGAGCGCGTGCCAATGGCCGACGAAGGGCAACAGGATCGCCCCCACGACCGAGCAGGCGACGAAGAACCAGAAGACGATGGCGGCGACGTGCTCTGTGTCGCGCAGCTGACGCAGGGTGATGGTCACGCCGGCCGTCAGCACCGCCCCGATCAGGGCGAAGGCCACGCCGGCCAGCGGCAGGACCGAATGGCCGACGCCCGGCCGCATGACGACGATCACGCCGATGAAGCCGACCGCGACGGCAGCCCAGGGCGCGGGCCGACCGCCTCCTTCAGCACGAAGAAGGACAGGATGGTGGCGAAGATCGGGGCGGTGAAGCTGAGGGTCGTCGCGTCGGCGAGCGGCAGCAGCGTCAGCGTTTGGAACAGGCACAGAATGGCCGCGACGCCCAGGACGCTGCGTCCCAGATGGGCCAGGGGCCGGCGCGTCGACAGGGCCGACAGCCCGCCCGGCTGGGTCAGCACCCAGGCCACAACGACCGGAAGGCCGAAGAAGGCGCGGTAGAACAGCATTTCCGGCGCCGCCACGCCGTCCTGCGACGCCAGCTTCAACGTCGCCGTCATGATGGAGAAACAGCCGGCCGCGGCGATGCGCAGAAGAATGCCGCGGACGACGTCCTCGCCCGCGGCTTTCGATGGATCAGGCGAAGGCCGCGCGGCGGCCATGTCGCGCGCTTAGGCCTGGCCGGTTTCGACCGGCTGCTGGGCGATCTGCTGCTGGCGCGCGATGTAGATGGCGGCGAAGTCGATTGGGTCCAGCTGGAACGGGGGATAGAAGCCGCCGTCGGCCGTGGCGCCCGAGATGATCTCGCGCGCGAACGGGAACAGATAGCGCGGGCATTCGATCAGCAGCAGGGGCTCGATGTCCTGCTCCTGAACGTTGGCCAGCTGGAACAGGCCGCCATAGACCAGTTCGACGTGGAAGACGGGCTGGTTCTCGTGCGTCGCCTTGATCGACAGCTTGAGGTCCAGTTCGAACAGGCCGTCGGGGCGGCCCTGGGCGGCCATTTCGACGCCGAGGTCGATCGCGGGCTTGCCGTCGATGCGCAGGGATTCCGGGGCGCGCGGGTTCTCGAACGAGAAGTCGCGGACGTATTGCGCCAGGATGCGGAAGCCGGGACCGGCGGGCTGGCCCTGCTGGGCGTCGCCTTGTTGGGGCTGTTCGGCGGGAGGAGCGGCGTCGGTCATGAAACGGTCTTTGGCGCAGTTTGGGGCCGATGAGGCCGGAATGAGGCGCCGCGACTACCATGCCGGGACGCTTGGCCGCAACGTCGCGCGCGCGATTGGGGGCGCGCTTCGCCTTGCCTCACCCTATATGAGCCCGTAATCACGCCAGACTAAGGGTTTGGCGCACTCGTCGTTCGCTACAGGAATCTCCTCTTGAACATGCCGGTTCAGTTCCAGGTCGTCGTCTTCGCCTTCATCGCAGCCTTCGTGCTGTTCCAGCTCTACAATGTGCTGGGCAAGCGGGTGGGCCGTCAGCCGCAGGAAGACGCCAAGATCGCGCCGCCCGGCCCGGCCCAGGCCGAGACGCCCAAGGTCGCGGCGATCGACCCGGCGACCCTGGCCTCCATCGCCAGCCTGAAGGCGCGCGATCCGGCGTTCGACCCGGCCCGTTTCCTTGACGGGGCGCGTCAGGCCTATGAGACCATCGTGCGCGGCTACGCCGCCGGCGACCGGGCCGCACTGAAGCCGCTGCTGACGCCGAACGTCTTCGCCTCATTCGAGACCGGCATCGCGGCGCGGGAGACGCGCGGCGAGACCGAGACCGTCGAGTTCCTGTATCCGCCCCGGGCCGATCTGGAAGGCGCGGTCGCCGAGGGCGACAAGGCCGTGGCCAAGGTCCGTTTCCTGGCCGAACTGCGCAGCCGGGTGACCAAGGCTTCGGGCGAAACGTCGGACGCGACGACGGGCGAGCCGCTGGTGGAGGAACGCCGCACGGCCGAACACTGGACTTTCGAACGCACCCTGGGCGCGACGGACCCGAACTGGGTCCTGGCGCGCGTCGAGCCGGCCAACGCCTGATGGCGGTTCGCGGCCGGTCGGGAGGACTGGCGACGCTGACGGCCGCCCTGGCGGTCGCCGCCTGTTCGACCGGGCCGATGACGCCGACGGGCGCGACGGGGCCGCAGACGGGGCCGGTTCCCTATACGCCCTCGCCCAATCCGACCCCGCCTCCCGCGCCGTCGGACGCCCTGAGCCCCGCCGTGTTGCCGGGCTGGAGCCAGGAGGATCACCTGGCCGCCTTCCGGGCCTATGTGGACGGGTGCGGCGCGGCGCGTGAGGCGGTTGCAAGTCGGGTCTGCGGACGCGCCAAGGCCATGGCGACGACGATGACGATCACGCCGTCGCAGGCGCGCGCCTTCTTCGAGGCCAGCTTCAGCGCGATCCCGGCCCAGACGCCGGACGGGCGACCGGGGCTGCTGACCTCCTATTTCGCGCCCGAGTATCCGGCGCGGCGACGGCCGGACGCCGAGTTCTCGGCTCCCGTCCTGCCCAAGCCCGCCAATCCCCGCGCGGCCGGCGACCGGGCCTATATCGAATCCGCCGCACGACCCGAGCAGGCCTTGGCCTGGATGCGGGCCGAGGACCTGTTCTTTCTTCAGATCCAGGGGTCGGGGTATCTGACGTTCGAGGACGGCACGCGGGGCCGCGCCGCCTACGCCGCCGACAACGGCAAGCCGTTCGTGGGCATCGCCCGACCGATGGCGCAGCAGGGGCTGTTGCCGCAGAACGGCACCTCCGGCGACGCGATCCGGGACTGGCTGGCCAGCCACCGGGGCTATGAGGCGCAGGCGGTCATGGCGCTGAACCCACGCTACATCTTCTTCCGGCTGGACCCGGACGATGACGGCCACCCGGCGGGGGCGGCGGGCGTGCCCCTGACCGAGCGGCGGGCCATCGCGGTCGATCCGGCGCACTGGCGCTATGGCGAACTGGTCTGGCTGGAGGCCGACGGGGGCAATCTGCGCGGCGCGACGGCCAGCTATCGCGGTCTGGCCATGGCGCTGGACACCGGATCGGCCATTCGCGGACCGGTGCGCGCGGACCTCTATATGGGGCGCGGCGACCGCGCGGGGGCCGAGGCCGGGACCGTGCGCCATCCCTTGCGAATGTGGCGGCTGGTCCCGAAGGGCTAGACCCCTGCCCGGCTAGGCCAGGTCTTCGATCTCGTCTTCGGTCAGTTCGCCGGGGACGATGGTGACGGGCAGTTTGCGGCCGCCGATCTGCGCGCCCTGTTTGATGATGGCCGAGACCAGCGGGCCGGGGCCGCGCGAGCTGGTTCCGGCGGCCAGGACCAGGATCTTGATCTCAGGATCGGCGGCGACCACCTTCTTGATCGCGGCCTGGGCGTCGCCCTTTTCGATCAGGAAGACCGGCGCGGCGCCGGAACGGGTTTGCGCCTCCTCGCCCAGGCGGTTGAGCAGGATTTCCGCCTCCTGGCGCTGCTGGCGTTCGATTTCCTCGCGCACGCCCGACCAGTGGGCGTCGCTGTCGGTCGGCAGGACGCGCAGCATGACCACGCGCCCGCCCGTCGATTTCGCCCGGCGCGAGGCGAACCGCAGGGCGGCCTCGAACTCCGGACTGTCGTCGACGACGACGAGGAACTTTCTCGGCATTGCGGCCTCCCCAGCCTGATCAGCGGCTGAAGAGGCCGTGAGACGACGGCTTCGTCAAGCGATCACATGCTCAAGCAGGCCGACGGCCGATAGCACACCTCAGGAATTGACCGCCGCCGTCGCCAGATCGCGGATCGTGGCGTTGGCGATGGTCAGTTTGGCGAAGGTCCAGCCCGAGCCGGACTGTTCGATCTCGTCCACCGAGGCGCGCACGCCCTCGACCGTCGCCTGTTTGGAGCCGATCCAGGCGTCCACGGCGGCCTCGGCCGCGTCCTCGCTGACGCCGACCGACGGATCGGAGGCGCGGGCGACGGCGCGGGTCAGGGCCGCCTGCTCGTTCATCAGATCCTCGATCAGACGACGAACGGCGAGACGATCGAAATGATCCGCAGACGGAATGGAGCCGGCGGCGGCGCGCAGACGGTCGAAGTCGAAGGCGGCGCCGACCTGGTGATACAGGCGCGCCATGGCCGCGACCGGCCAGTTCGCCTCCTGCGCCAGGTCCCCGATGTCGGCGGCGGCGACGAGGGGGCGCATGATGGCGATGCTGCGGGTCAGATCCTCGGGCGCGCCGTGGTCGGCGAAGCGTTTGACGCGCGCATCCAGACGCCCCTGTTCGAAGCGCGACAGGACCGGCGCGCCCTCGGCCTGCAAGGCGTCGGCGATCGGGCGGTAGCGGTCGATCAGGGCCTGGACCGACAGGCCGCCCTTGGCGCGGCGGGCCAGCCAGAAGGTCTGGCGGCGCAGGACGACGGCGATCTCCTGATACAGAGCCGTCTGCGCCTCGGCCGAGATCTTCAGGTCCAGGGCCGAGACGGCGTCCCAGGCCTCGTCCAGACGGAAGACGCGGCGCGCGGCCTCGAAGGCGATGATCAGGGCGGTGGTGTCGCATTCCGCCGAGCCGCGCAGGCGGTCGGGGAAGGTCGGGCCGCACATGTTGACGACTTCGTTGGCCATGACGGTGGCGATGATCTCGCGCCGCAGACGGTGGCTCTTCATCTCCGGCTCGAACCGGGCCAGGGCCTCGGGGAAGTAGCGGACCAGGATCTGTTCGAAGAAGGGATCCTCGGGCGCCTGCGAGGCGACGATGTCGTCCGACAGCTCCAGCTTGGCGTAGGCCATCAGGACGGCCAGCTCGGGCCGGGCCAGCGGGATGCCCGCCGTCATCAGCTCCTTGACGCGGGCGTCGTTGGGCAGGCCCTCGACCTTGCGGTCCAGCTTTCCGCGCGCCGACAGGCTCTGCATGAACCGCTGCTGGGCGTCCAGGGCGCCGACGCCCTCAGCCTGTTGCAGGGTCAGGGCTAGGGTCTGGTCGTAGTTGTGGGCCAGCACCTTCAGGCCGACCTCGTCGGTCATGGAGGCCAGAAGCGGTGTGCGCTCCTCGGCCGGCAGGACGCCGTTGGTCACGGCCGAGCCGACCAGGATCTTGATGTTGACCTCGTGGTCGGAGGTATCGACCCCGGCGGAGTTGTCGATGGCGTCGGTGTTGATGCGACCGCCGGCCTGACCGAAGGCGATGCGCCCGGCCTGGGTGAAGCCCAGGTTTGCGCCCTCGCCCACCACCTTGACCCGCAGTTCGTCGGCGTTGATGCGCAGGGCTTCGGTGCCCTTGTCCCCGACCTGAGCGTCGGTTTCGGCCGCCGATTTCACATAGGTGCCGATGCCGCCCAGATAGAGCAGTTCGACCGGCGCCTTCAGGATGGCGCGGATCAGGCTGACCGGGTCCAACTCGTCCTCGGCGATGTCCAGGGCCGCCTTGATCTGCGGCGTCAGCTGGATCGACTTGGCCGAGCGCGAGAAGACGCCGCCGCCCTCCGAGATCAGAGCCTTGTCATAGTCCTGCCAGGACGAGCGCGGCAGGTCGAACAAACGCTTGCGTTCGGTCCAACTGGTCACATGATCCGGGTTCGGATCAATGAAGATGTCGCGGTGATCGAAGGCGGCGACCAGGCGCGTCGCCTTGGACAGAAGGACGCCGTTGCCGAAGACGTCGCCGGACATGTCGCCGACGCCGACCATGGTGAAGGGCTGAGTCTGGATGTCCTTGCCCATCTCGCGGAAGTGGCGCTTGACCGCCTCCCACGCGCCACGCGCGGTGATGCCCATGGCCTTGTGGTCATAGCCGATGGAGCCGCCTGAGGCGAAGGCGTCGCCCAGCCAGAAGCCGTAGGACGCCGAGACGCCGTTGGCGATGTCGGAGAAGGTCGCCGTGCCCTTGTCGGCGGCCACGACCAGATAGGGGTCGTCGCCTTCCCAGGCGATGACATTGGCTGGATGGGTCACCGAACCGTCGGCGGCGATGTTGTCGGTGATGTCCAGAAGGCCGGACAGGAAGGTGCGATAGGCGCGGATGGCCTCGCCCTGAATAGCCTCGCGGTCCGTCGTGCGGGGCAGTTGTTTGGGATAGAAGCCGCCCTTGGAGCCGACCGGCACGATGACCGCGTTCTTGACCTGCTGCGCCTTGACCAGGCCCAGGACCTCGGTGCGGAAGTCGTCGCGACGGTCCGACCAGCGCAGACCGCCGCGCGCGACGGGACCAAAGCGCAGGTGCACGCCCTCGACGTGGGGCGCCCAGACGAAGACCTCGCGATAGGGTTTGGGCAGCGGCAGGTCGTCCAGCTCGCGCGAGGCGATCTTGATCGAGATGTGCGGCTTGGGCTGACCGTCGGCGTCCAGCTGGAAATAGTTGGTGCGCTTGATCGCGCCGATCAGGGCGGCGATGCGGCGCAGGGCCCGGTCGTGATCCAGGCTCTTCACGTCCTGCAGCAAGGTGACGATCTTGGCGTCCAGCTCGGCGACGGCCGGCGCGCGGTCGTCGGCGGAGCCCCCTTCCGGCGCGAACTTGGCCTTGAACAGCGACAGCAGGGCGCGCGCCACGTCGGGATATTCGCGCAGGGCCTCTTCCTGCACCGTCTGGGAGGGGTCGAGACCCGTCTGCTGGCGATAGTGGGCCAGGGTGCGGATCAGGGCGGCGTCGCGCCATTCCACGCCCAGTTCGATCACCAGGCGGTTGAAGCCGTCGCTTTCGTTGCGGCCAGTCCAGACGGCGGCGAAGGCGTCCTCGAACGGGCCCTTTACATCATCGAAGACCAGCGCTTCGCCGCGGGGATCCTCCATCAGGAACTCGTGGACGTGGATCTCCTCCTCGCCCATCGGACGGATCGGATAGCCGTATTCCTCCAACGTCTTCAGACCCATATCGGCCAGGATCGGCAGGACGTCGGACAGGGGCACGGCCGGGCCGCGACGATAGAGTTTGAAGCGGAACTGCAGTCGGCTGTCGTCCGGCGTGCGGAAGGCGCGCACGGCGACGGCCTTACCCTCGCCGGGCAGACCCGTCTCATTCAGCCGGTTTACGTATTGCAGGTCGGTCGCGGCCTCGTCGGCGTCATAGCGATCGCGATAGGCGGCGCCGAAGGCGCGGGCCCACTGGGCGCTCAGCGGACCGACGGCGACTTCCTCGACGCCCGAGCGACGCAGGGCGGCTTCGAAACGATCGACCCAGCCGCGACCGGCCTCGGCGACGTCGGCTTCCAGCTGGGCGGCGTCCGGGATCGGGTGGGCGCCGGGCTCGACGCCGATGATGTAGTGGATGCGCACCAGGGGCGCGTCGGACAGCTCCGGATACCAGGCCGAGATGCGGCCGCCCCAGGCGCGGGCGATGATCTGGCCGATGCGTTCGCGCACGGCGGAATCGAACTTCTCGCGCGGGATGAAGCATAGGACCGAAACGAAGCGGTCGAACGGATCCTGGCGCGAGAACAGACGGATGCGCGGCCGGTCATAGAGGTGAAGGATGCCCAGGGCGATGGACAGCAGCTCGTCCTCGCTGACCTGGAACAGCTCGTCGCGCGGATAATTCTCAAGGATGTTCTTGAGGCGTTTTTCGTTGTGGCTGCCGGGCGCCTTGTCGGCGCGGGCCAGGGCGTTGGCCACCTTGCGACGCAGCAACGGCACCTCGGTCGTCAGCTGGTCGTAGGCTTCCGACGTGAACAGGCCGACAAAACGGGTCTCGCCGGTCGCCTTGCCGTCCGGGCCGTAACGCTTGACCCCGACATAGTCCATGTAGGCGCGGCGATGGACGCGCGAGCGGGCGTTGGCCTTGGCCACCGTCACCGGTTCGCTGAGGTCCAACTGGCGGCGCATCTGGCGCGTCAGGACGGCGGGTTCCGACGCGCGGCGCAGCACGGTGCGCTCGGGGTCGGCCAGGATGCCTAGGCCGTCAGTGGACAGGCCCAGCGGCGCCTCGGCCTCATAGTCGCCGTCGGCGTTCAGCGGATAGTCGTAGTCGCGCGCGCCCAGGAAGACGAAATGGTCGCTCTTCAGCCATTTCAGGAAGGCGATGTTCTCGGCCAGGACGGCGGGATCGACCGGGGGCGGGGTCTCTTCCAGACGCTGCACGGCCTGGCGCATCAGGGACGTCATGGCGTCGTGATCGGCGACGGCGGCGTGGACGTCCGACAGGCTCTGGGCCAGGCCTTCGCCCAGGGCGTCGCGACGCTCCTGCGGCACGCTGTCGATGACCAGCATGATGATCGACAGACGCCGGCCGTCCAGCTCGACCACCGGGTGGAACAGGGCGCGCACGGACACGGCGGCCTCGGCCAGGGCGCCCATGACGCTGTCGACCAGGAAGGGCGCGTCGGACTGGACGATACGCACCAGATCGTAATCCAGAACCCTTTCCGACGCGCCGTGCAGCGGGCCGACGGTGATGGCGGGAGCGGCCGCGTCGGTAGGATAGGCCTTGGCGGCGGTCCAGGAGGCGGCGAGCAGGGCGGCCAGATCCTCGCCGCTCAGCTCGGGCGTCTCATCGGCGGAATAGTCTTCGTGCGCCTGAGTCAGATAGGTCTGTTCGACTGCGCCGGGCCCGGTCCCCACGATCTTGGCGAAGGCCGCCTCCAGCGCGGCCTTGGTGATCGGCTGAACGGGTTGGCGCAGATCGTGGGCGGTCATGGACGAGCAGTCTCGAACGACGCGGCAGGGCCGCAAGGGATGCGGCGCGACGGGGCGCCACCCCCGCTGACTAGGCCAGGTCCGGTCGCTCGGGAAGCCCCCGGCGACCGTTCATTGTAATGATCAGTGATCAGGTTGAAATTATTGTGCAGCGCCACAAAGCAGAAAGCCGCCGGACTGGGGGAGTCCGGCGGCCTGCGCGAGCGGCGCCTGGAGGGGAGGGGAGGGCGCCGGCTTCGCTTCGCTGCGGTTCGGAGGGGGAGTGTCCCGCAGCGTCGAAATCGGAAATGGGAAGCCGCCTGCGGCGTTCAAGAGCGCATCGGGCGGAATCTTTCGCGACATTTTGGCGCCTCGAGCAACGATGAAGACGTCGGCGAATGCGGGCGACAACGGATTCCGATGCTATGCGTTAGGAAGGGTCAACGGTGAAGCTGGAGCACCCGATTACATGCGTCGCTTTTTGATGGGTTCGATCGTGGCGGCCGTGGTCGGCCTGCTGCTCGCCGGCGCCGGATACTGGGCCTATTGGAACTTCTACTCGCGGTTCCAGCCGTTCACCATCAGCCGCAATCAGGCCGAGGTGCAACAACTGCTGGACGAGGCGTCCTGGGTGTCGGACGGCAGCGGGGGACAGGCCCTGTACATCGTCACCTATCGCGACAGCGCTTCAGCCCTGCGTTACGCGCGCGACGAAGCGCCCAAGCTGAAGGCGGCGGGGATCGAGACGCGCTACATCCTGTTCGCCCGACCCGATCTGGAGGGTGCGGCGCAATCGACGGCGGCGGAGCGGGCGACGGTCGCGGAGCTGTGGCTGACGCGCGACTGGCCGCTCTATCAACGCTGGATGGCGACGCCGGCGAACAGCTGGACCGCCGCCGGCGTGCCGCAGGCGGACGGCAATCTGGCGCGCACCGCCGTGGTGGAAGCCGGCCGTCGCTTCAACGAGCGGCTGAGCCAGTTGCTCAAGGAATCCGGCGTCGACATCAGCTATCCGCTGATCCTGTGGCGCGACAAGCAGGGCTTCCTGAAGGCCTGCGGCTGCTCGGACCGTCAGGCCTGGGCCTTCATCCGGGACGATGTCGGCGCGCCCGACCGATTGGGCCAGCCCGACGCGGGACCGATCCCGCCCGAAGAAGCGGCGCCCACGCAGGACGCCCGCCCTTCGGCCATGCCCTATCCGGACCTGCCGGCGATCCCTCCGGTCAATGCGCCGGCGGGCGGAACCATGCCGACACCGTCCTCGCCTCAAGCCCGCCCGGCGACCCCGCCCGCAACGAACCGACCGGCGCCGTCGCCGCGCACGGCCCCGGCGCCCAGCAAGCAGGACGACACGACCTTCTACTGATCAGAGAGCCCTTCTGTTCAGAGGGATCGGCAGGCCGCGATCAGGCGATCGACGTCCTCGGCGTCTTGGTAAAGGCCGAAGCCGAAACGGATCACGTCTTCGCGCACGTCAGTGACGATGTTGGCCGCGCGCAGACCCGCGCACCAGGCCTGGGCGTCGGGATGACGCAGCGCAAGGAAACGGGCGCGCGGCGCATGGCCCTCGACGGGATTGAGGATTTCGGCCTGCGACAGCACTCCGGCCTGTCCGGCCTGAACGGCCTGAACGGCCTGCTGTAACCTGGTCGCCAGATCGCGCGCATGGGCGGCGATGGCGGCGGTGTCGAGCCCCTGCTGATCCAGCATTCGGCGCACGGCGTTGAAACGATACAGCGGCGCACAGTCGAAGGTGGCGCCCCAGAAGCGACCGCCGTCGCTGCGATACTGAACGCCGCCGGGCGGACCCGACAGGTCGCCGAACTCCGCGAACCAGCCGGTGACGACAGGACGCGGGCAGAAGCCGGGCGGGGCGTGCAGGAAGCAGACGCCCTCGCCCGACATGGCGTATTTGTAGCCGCCGGAGACATAGAAGACCCGGTCGGCCACCGCCGACAGGTCGGTCGGGGTCGCCATGAAGCCGTGATAGCCGTCGATCAGCACCCAGGGCCCTTCGGGTCTCGCCAGGGCGGCGAGCTCCTCGATCCGGTCGAACAGGCCCCCGGTGCGGAAGAAGACCTGGCTGACCACGATCCAGTCGTAACCGCCCCTGGACGCCTCGGCGACGAAGCGGTCGGAGAAGGTGTCGAAGGGCGCCAGCGGAACGCGTGTGACCACCGCCGCCCCGACCTCTTCCCACCGTTCGGCCTGACGACGGAAGGAGTGGAATTCGCCGTCGGTCGCCAGAATGCGGACCGGCCTGGTCTCCACGCCCGAAAACAGGCGCAGCAGGAAGTCGTGGGTGTTGGACGAAAACACGATGCTGTCGGGCGAGGGCAGTCTCAGCTCCGCCGCGACATGGGCCTGGGCCTCGGGGATCACCTGGCCGAAGACGAGGTCCCACTTGTGGTCGGCATGAAGATTGGCGTCGAGCCAGGTCTGCTGCTGCGCCTCGAAACTGGCGTCGGGCCACAGGTGATGGCTATGCGCGGCGAAATGCAGCCGACCGGGCGCCGCCGACAGGGCGCGGGAGAAGAGGGGCTTGTAGCTCATCGCTTGACCAGATCGAACAGAACGGCGTCGTCCGCGCGCGAGCCATGGATGATGGCAAGGAAGCGAAGTTCGCCCGGAAGAACGGCGTAGTAGAGGTTATAGGCTCCATAGACGGAGCGGCGGATACGCGGATCGAAGGTCGCCTTGGGACGGCTTTCGGGCTCGGGCGCCAAGGCGCGGGCGGCGACGCGAAGTTCGCGGACGAAACTCAGGGCGCGGCGCGGGCTGTCCTTTGCGATGTGATCGGCGATCTGTTCGAGATCGGTCTCGCAGCCGCGCGAGAAGACGACCCTCATCCCTTGAGTTGATCCGCCGCGACAAGGGCGCTGTATTTGGCTTCGAGACGGTCGAACACCGCGTCGGCGTCGTTTCCGGGACCGTCCCGCTCAGTCTGCAGCCGATGGCGAAGTTCATCCATGGCCATCGGCGTTGTGGAACGGCCGATGAGCCAGTGCATCAAGGCCTCTCGCACCACCTCGTCGGTCGAAGCGAACTCTCCAGCGTCCACCGCCGCGCGCAGTTCGCCGACCATATAGGCTGGCAGATCTGTCGATATCCGTTCGTGCCTGCCCATCGCGGTCTCCTTTCGATCAGGATCGTCCAGAGACCGCCTTGAGGCAAGCGGCGCGGTTTAAACCAGCGCGCCGTGGCAGTGTTTGAACTTGCGGCCCGAGCCGCAGGGGCAGGGGGAGTTGCGGCCGGTCATTTCCCAGCCGGGCGGCAGAGCCTCGACGGGCAGTTTGGAGCGGTCGTCGCCGATCAGCGTGCCTTCGGGATTCTGGGCCGACGGATTAGCCATCTCGTTCTCGCCGGTGCCGGGGTTCAGGTGGATTTCCTGGAACTCGGGCAGTTCGGGCGGCGCCTGGAAGCGGAACTCGACCGTCATCAGCCAGCGGGTCACGTTATGGCGCAGGTCGTAGAGCAGGTTCTCGAACAGCGAGAAGGCTTCGGTCTTGTATTCGTTCAGCGGGTCGCGCTGGCCATAGCCGCGCAGGCCGATGACGCCGCGCAGGTGGTCCAGGTGGACCAGGTGCTCGCGCCACTGCATGTCGATCATCTGCAGCATGAACTGCTTTTCCAGACCGCGCGTCTGTTCGGCCCCGATCATCTCCAGACGCTCGGCGGCGCGCGCATCGGCGGCGGCCAGCAGCCGCTCCTCGATCTCCTCGTTCGACACGCCTTCCTCGGCGGCCCAGTCGTGCAGCGGCAGCTCAAGACCCAGGGTCGAGCGGACCTTTTCGTCCAGGCCGTCGATGTCCCACTGCTCGGCATAGGCCTTGGGCGGCATGTAGCGTTCGACCAGGTCGGACACGACGTCGCGGCGGAAGTCGCCGACCAGTTCCGAAAGATCCTCGGAGTCCATGAACTCCTGGCGCTGCTCGAACACGGCCTTGCGCTGGTCGTTCACGACGTCGTCGTATTTCAGCAGATTCTTGCGGATGTCGTAGTTGCGGGTCTCGACGCGCTTCTGGGCGGTCTCGATGGCGCGGTTCAGCCAGGGGTGGGTGATCGCCTCGCCCTCCGCTACGCCGAAGGTCTTCATGATCGAGTCGAGGCGGTCGCCGGCGAAGATGCGCAGCAGGTCGTCCTCGCAGGACAGATAGAATTTCGAGGTGCCAGGGTCGCCCTGACGGCCGGTGCGGCCGCGCAGCTGGTTGTCGATGCGGCGGCTTTCGTGGCGCTCGGTGCCCAGAACGAACAGGCCGCCGGCGGCCAGAGCCTTCTCTTTCTGGACGGCGATCTCGGCCTTGAACTCGGCCTCCTTGGCCGCTTCCATTTCCGGCGTGACCTCGACGGCCATATTGCGCTGTTCCAGCAGCCACTTCTGCATCTTCATCTCGAGGTTGCCCCCGAGTTGAATGTCGGTGCCGCGGCCGGCCATATTGGTGGCGATGGTCACCGCGCCCGGCAGGCCGGCGTCGGCGACGATATAGGCCTCCTGTTCGTGCTGACGCGCGTTCAAGACGCTGTGCGGAATGCCGCGCAGCTTGGTCTCGTAGGTGATGTTATAGGCGGCGTCGCCGATCTTCTCGGCTTCCTTGGTCTTGCCTGCATATTCCGGCTTCAGCGTGCGTGAGGTCTCGACCTTGTACTCGAAGCGGTTCAGCAGGTCCGACAGCTGTTCCGAACGCTCGATCGAGACGGTGCCGACCAGGATCGGCTGACCGGCCAGGTGGCATTCGGCGATCTGGCGCGCGATGGCCTGGTTCTTCTCGGCGTGGGTCCGATAGACCTCGTCGTCGTAGTCCTTGCGCTGGATCGGCCGGTTGGTCGGCACCTCCAGCACGTCCATCTTGTAGATGTCGCCGAATTCCTGGGCCTCGGTCGCGGCGGTGCCGGTCATGCCCGACAGCTTTTCGTACAGGCGGAAGTAGTTCTGGATCGTCACCGAGGCCAGGGTCTGGTTCTCGGGCTGGATCTTGACGTCCTCCTTGGCCTCGATGGCCTGGTGCAGACCTTCGGACAGGCGGCGGCCGGTCATCATGCGGCCGGTGAATTCGTCGATCAGGACGATCTCGCCGCCCTTGATGATATAGTCCTTGTCGCGCTGATACAGGGTGTTGGCGCGCAGGGCCTGGTTCGAGTGGTGCACCAGGCTGATGTTGGCGGCGTCGTACAGGCCGGTGGTGTCCTCAGCGAAATGGCCGCCCTGTTCCAAAGCCTGTTCCAGACGCTCGGAGCCCAGCTCGGTCAGCAGGACCTGCTTCTGCTTCTCGTCGAGCTCGAAGGTGTCCTTGTCCTTGATCAGGTCTTTGATCAGGCCGTCGAGGATCTTGTAGAGATCCGAACGGTCCTCGGTCGGGCCCGAGATGATCAGGGGCGTGCGCGCCTCGTCGATCAGGATGGAGTCGACCTCGTCGACGATGGCGAAGTTGTGCGGACGCTGCACCATCTCGCGCCGGTCATAGACCAGGTTGTCGCGCAGATAGTCGAAGCCGAACTCGTTGTTGGTGCCGTAGGTGACGTCGGCGTTGTAGGCCTGCTGGCGCTGGCCCTGGCTGAGGCCGTTGACGATGACGCCGACCTCAAGACCCAGGAAGCGATAGACCTTGCCCATCGTCTCGGCGTCACGGCGGGCCAGGTAGTCGTTGACGGTGATGACGTGCACGCCCTTGCCGGGCAGGGCGTTCAGATAGACCGGCGCCACGGCGACCAGGGTCTTGCCTTCGCCGGTCCGCATCTCGGCGATGCCGCCTTCGTGCAGGATCATGCCGCCGGCCAGCTGAACGTCGTACTGACGCTGGCCCAACACGCGCTTGGAAGCTTCGCGCACGACGGCGAAGGCTTCGGGCAGGATCTTGTCCAGGGTTTCGCCGTTCGCCAGCCGATCGCGGAAGGCGTCGGTCATCATCCGCAGTTCGTCGTCGGACAGGGCGGCGAACTTGGGCTCCAGCGCATTGATGCGCTGGGCGTGGTCCTGGAAGGCCTTGACCTTGCGGTCGTTGGAAGAGCCGAAAAGTTTCTTGGCGAAGCCGAGCATGTTGGATCCGGTAAGCGGTCGAGCGTCTGCGAGCTGAGCGGCTCTGAAATCCCGTGAGGGGCGGCGATACGGACGCCGTGAGAGAGGCCCTGACCGACCGCAGCCCCGGAGCGCCGCATCAGGCGCGCGCGAAGGGCCGCGCAGACGATCAAAACCCCTCGACTTGGGCGCAGGCGGGACTTAAGCACCGGCCTAACCCCTGTCAACGCGAGGGGCTTTCGGCCGCCTTCGACGGAGCGCCCCCTTGACCCCATTCCGGCGATCTTCACGCATCCTGACAGCGGTCTTGCTGACGGCGACGCTTTCGACCGCCGCCTGTTCGCGCAGCGGCGACAACCGGCCGCCCGAACAGGGGGACCAGGCCGTGGCCACGGTGCAGGATGAGACCATCTGGGCCTCGGACGTGAAGCGCGAGGCGGTGGCGCAGGGCCTGATCGGCGAGGACGAGGCGCTGGATACGACGTCGGATCTCTTCCGCCGGGTGCTGGACGAGGTGATCGATCAAAAGCTGCTGGCCGGAGAGGCACAGCGGCGGAGGCTGGATTCCTCGCCCCTGGCGCAGCGGCGGCTGGAAGCGACGCGCGAACGCATCCTGGGCGACATGCTGGTCGAGAGCGTGGTCAACAAGGCCGTCTCGGACCAGGCGGTGCAGACCCTGTATAATGAGCAGCTGCGGCTGGCGAAGACCTCGGAAGAGATCCGCGTGCGGCTGATCCTGTCGCGCACCAAGCCCGAGGCGGACGCCGTGATCGGCATTCTGGGTCAGGGCGCCGGCTTCGAAGCGGTGGCGGCGGAACGGTCGATCGACGAGGCGACGCGGTTTTCCGGCGGGGACCTGGGCTATTCGACGCTGGACGTGATGCCCCAGGCCTATGCCGACGCCCTGCGCGACAAGCCGGCCGGTGCGACCGTCGGGCCGTTCCAGACCGAGGGCGGCTGGGCCGTTCTGAGGGTCGAGGACCGGCGCAAGGAAAACCCGCCGACGCTGGAGCAGGTCCGACCGCAGATCGTGCGCTATCTGACCTATGAGGGCGTGCGACAGTTGCTGGAAAAGCTGCGCGGCAAGGCCAAGGTCGATGTCCGCCTGCCCGCTCAGACGCCGCCCGCATCGCCCGCCCCTTCCATTCCTCCGGGCGCCTGACATGACCAAGCCTCCCTCCACGACCGGCCAGAAGATCGAGCACGCGTTCGAAAAGGCGCTGGACCCGTTCGCTACGGCGCTGAAGCGCGCCACCCGCACGCCGGGATCGGATGCGGCGCCAGCCGCGCCTGCGCCCGCCGCCGCCGGCAAGCCGGGCCTGGCCATCTCGCCGCTGGCCGTGCCGTTCCCGACCATTCCGCCGATCGGCGGGGTCGAGATCGCGACCGCGCGCGCCGGCTTCTACAAGCATGAGCGCGACGACCTGGTGGTGTTCCGGTTCGCGCGGGGAACCAGCTGCGCCGGGGTCTTCACCCGCCACAAGATCGGCTCGGCGCCCGTCGATTGGTGCAAGAAGCATCTGGCCGGGGCAGAGGGCGGCAAGGATGTGCGCGCCCTGGTGATCAACGCCGGCTGCGCCAACGCCTTCACCGGCAAGGCCGGCGCGGACGCCGCGCGGCGCACGGCCTCGGAGGTCGCCAAACGGTTCGGCTGTCGTCAGCGCGACGTGATGCTGGCCTCGACCGGGGTGATCGGGGTGGTGCTGGACGACAAGAAGATCGTCGCCAAACTGCCCGAGATCGAGACCGGGCTGGAGGCGGACGCCTGGGCCCGAGCCGGTCGCGGCATCATGACCACCGACACCTTCCCCAAGGGCTCTTACGCCGAGGCCGAGATCGAGGGCTACAAGGTTCGGATCGCCGGCATCGCCAAAGGATCGGGCATGATCGCGCCGGACATGGCGACCATGCTGGCCTTCATCGTCACCGATGCGGACATCCATCCGAACGTGCTGCAGGCGCTGCTGGGTCTGCATGTGCGCACCACCTTCAACAGCGTGACGGTGGACGGCGACACCTCGACCAACGACACGGCCCTGCTGTTCGCCACCGGAACCTCGGGCGCGCCGCGCATCGGGCGGGTCGGCGATCGCCGGCTGAAGAGCTTCTCGGCCGCGCTGGACAAGGTGATGCTGGACCTGGCGCACCAGCTGGTGCGCGATGGCGAGGGCGCGACCAAGTTCGTCAAGGTGACGGTGGACGGCGCCGCCAGCCCCGCCTCGGCCCGCAAGCTGGCCAAGTCCATCGCCGACAGCCCCCTGGTCAAGACCGCCATCGCCGGTCAGGACGCCAACTGGGGCCGGGTCGTCATGGCGGTGGGCAAGACCGAGGAACCGGTCGACCGCGACCGCCTGGCCATCAAGTTCGGGCCGCACCAGGCCGCCGTCGACGGCGCCCCGTCCCCGACCTACGACGAGGCCAAGATGACCGCCTATATGAAGAACCCCGAGATCGACATCACCGTCGATGTCGGTTCGGGCCGGGCGTCGGCGACCGTGTGGACCTGCGATCTGACCAAGGGCTACATCGAGATCAACGGCGATTATCGCTCGTGACCGCTGCGTCGCTTCCTACCGTCCTGGTCGTCGCCGTCGCCCTGATCGATGTGGATGGGCGGGTCCTGATCGCCAAACGTCCCGAGGGCAAGAAGCTGGCCGGCCTGTGGGAGTTTCCGGGCGGCAAGGTGGAGCCCGGAGAGCGGCCGGAACAGGCCCTGATCCGCGAGCTGAAGGAAGAGCTGGGCATCGACGTCAGCGAAAACTGTCTGTCGCCGTTCGTTTTCGCCAGTCACGCTTACGATTCGTTTCACCTGTTGATGCCATTGTATCTATGCCGACGGTGGGACGGCGTGGTCACGGCGCGTGAACACGACGGCCTGGCCTGGGTTAAGCCGAGCAAGCTTTCGGACTATCCCATGCCGCCGGCGGACGAACCTCTGGTCGCCTGGTTGCGCGACCTGCTCTGACCACCGCCGACCAGGGAGGCCGGCCATGCGACGTCTTATCGGCCGGTTCCTGCGCAATGAGAGCGGGGCCACAGCCATTGAATACGGCCTGCTCTGCGCCCTGATCTTCCTGGCGATCGTGACCTCGATCAGCGCCTTGGCGAACAGCCAGAACGGCGGCCTGGCCGCCACGGTGAACAAGTTGAGCGCCGCCATACAGGCTGCGATCAGCTAGTCCGGCTCTTCGCCCGTCATTTCCTTGACGCCCAGGGCATCGGCCAGCCGCGTCTTGGCCGAGCCGCGCGGCAGGGGCTTCTGCTGGCTGTCGTGGGGTTTCCATCCGGCCAGATGGATGATCTCGAACGTCGCCGGGATGCGGCCGTCGTCGAGACCGTAGCGCTCGGCATAGAGGGCGGCGGCGCGCGCCACGATGCGGCGGCTCAACGGCCGAACGGGTCCGTGCAGCACATTGGTCTCCCCCATGGCGCGCAGGTCGCGGATCAGGGCGAACAGGTCGGCGTAGCGGACAGTGAAGCGGTCCACGTCCGATACCGGCAGGGCGAACCCGGCGCGCTGCAGCAGGGCCGCTCCGTCATAGCCGTCAGCGAAGGGCGAAACCCGCGCCTGGGCGCCGCCGCGCTCCTCTAGCTCGACCTCGGTCAGGACGGCGCGAAGCTCTTTCAGCGTGCCCGCGCCGAACAGCGTGCCGATGAACAGGCCGTCCGGTTTCAACGCGCGCCGGATCTGGGCCAGGGCGCCGGGCAGGTCGTTGGCCCAGTGAAGGGTCAAAAGAGAGACGATCAGATCGGTCGAGGCGTCGGCCAGCGGCAGCGCGTCCGCCCCCGGCGCTGCGCGCTGGGCCAGGGAGACGGGCGTCTGGACGGGACCGACCCGTTCCGCAGCGTCGCTGGACCGGACCGCCGCATCGAACACGCCTGGATGGGCGGACAGATCGACCGCAACGGGAAAATCGCGCAATATGGCTTCCAGGCTCTCGGTGGCGTTGGCGGCAGCGCGGGCATGCAGGAAGTCGGCCTGGGGGAACCGGGCGGCGGACCGCGCCAGCCGCGCCTGACGTCGCACGGCGTCGAAGATGCACGGGGGGCCGTCGGAAGGGGATTGGGGGGCGGTCATGGACGCACAGGATGGGGGCTGGCGACGCGCCTGGGAAGGGGCGGGGCGTCACTTGCGCGGAGCGGGGCGGGGACTGGCCGACCTGATCCTGCCGCCGATGGCGCATGACAGCCGAGAGGCGACGGCTGCGGCCGGCCTGACGCCCGACGCCTGGAGCCGGATCAGATTCCTGGAAGCGCCGGTCTGCGACGGTTGCGGAGCGGCCTTCGACTTTGACGGCGGCGCCTTCGCCGAGGATCGCTGCGCCGCCTGTATCGCCAAGCCCTACGCCTTCGAGAGGGCGCGGGCGGCCTGCCTGTATGATGAGGCGTCGCGTGGCCTGATCCTGAGGTTCAAGCACGGGGACCAGCAACAGTTCGCGCCCCTGTTCGCGCGCTGGATCGGGCGCGCTGCGGCCGATCTGGTCGAAGACGCGGACGTGATTGTGCCCGTGCCGCTGCATCGGTTTCGCCTGTTGTCGCGGCGGTTCAATCAGGCGGCCGAAATCGCCCGGCCGCTGGCCCGGCACGCCGGCCGCGACTATTTGCCCGACGCGCTGGTCCGCACGAGCCACACGACCAGCCAGGGGGGCAAGAGCCGGCGGGGGCGGCGGCTGAACGTCAAGAAGGCCTTCGCCGTGACCGAGGCGGGGCGGCGTCGGATCCGGGGACGACGCATCCTTCTGATCGACGATGTGTTGACCACGGGCGCGACGGGAGAGGCCTGCGCGCGCGCCCTGATCGACGCCGGAGCGCGCGCCGTGGATCTCGCCGTCATCGCGCGGGTGCGAAACGCCCGTGAACTTATTATGTAGGCCCTAGCGCTCGCCGCGCGGCGGTTCGCTGCTTTAGGGCGCCCTCACTTCTGGAGATCTGATTTTGGCCGACGTCGTCATCTATACCAAGCCTGGCTGCCCCTACTGCTTCAGCGCCATGTCGCTGCTGAAGAAGAAGGGCGTGGACTATACGGAGATCGTCGCCTCCAACGATCCCGACAAGAAGGCCGAGATGGTCGAGAAGTCGGGCGGCCGGATGACCTTCCCGCAGATCTTCATCGGCGGCCAGCACGTCGGCGGTTCCGACGACATCCACGCGCTGGATCGCGACGGCAAGCTGGACGGACTTCTGGCCGCCTGATCCATGAGCAGCGGGCTCGACATCGCCCTGATCCAGACGCGCACGCCGGCGACGGTGCGAGCGGCGCTGGCCCATGTCGAGCCCCTGATCCGCGAGGCGGCGTCGGGCGGGGCGAAGTTCGTCCTGACGCCCGAGGGGACCAATGTCCTGGAGCAACGCCGCGACCGGCGTGAGGCGGCGATCTCGACCGAGGACGAGGATGTCGCCGTGCTGGGCCTGTGTCGTCTGGCGGCGGAGCTGGGCGTCTGGCTGCTGCTCGGTTCGGCCATCGTCCGGTCTGGCCGGGTGGGAGACGGCCGCGCCGCCAATCGGTCGCTGCTGATCGATGCGTCGGGCGGGATCGTGGCCCGATACGACAAGCTGCATGTCTTCGACGTGAGCCTGCCCAATGGCGAGACCTATCGCGAAAGCGCGACGGTGAGGCCCGGCGACGGGGCGGTGGTGGCGGATACGCCTTGGGGTCGCCTGGGCCTGACCATCTGCTACGACATCCGCTTTCCCCACCTGCATCGCCAGCTGGCCAAGGCCGGGGCGTCGATGATCACCGTGCCGGCCGCCTTCACCGCCCCGACCGGAGAGGCGCATTGGGAAACCCTGCTACGCGCCCGCGCTATCGAGACGGGCGCCTTCGTCCTGGCCCCGGCGCAGGGCGGATTGCACGAGGACGGCCGTCGCACCTGGGGGCGATCCACCGTCGTCGGCCCTTGGGGCGAGATCATCGCCAAGGCGGATCATGACGAACCTTGCATCGTGCGTGCGAAACTGGACATGGAAGCCGTGGCCAGGGCGCGCGCCGCCGTGCCCAGCCTGACCCACGATCGCGATTTCCTGCCCGCCACCTGACGCCCCATGATCCGCTACGCCCTGAAATGCGACCAGGCCCACGCCTTCGAAGCCTGGTTCGGCTCCTCGACCGACTATGACGATCAGGCGGCGCGGGGGCTGGTGGAATGCCCGTTCTGTGGTTCGCACGCGGTCGAAAAGGCGATCATGGCCCCGGCGGTCAGCGGCGCCCGCAAGGCCGATCCGGCCTCTGACGTCGCCGCCAAGATGCAGACGATGATGATGGCCGCCGCCCGCGAGGTCCGCGCCCATGTCGAGGCCAACTTCGACTATGTCGGCGACGCCTTCGCCCGCGAGGCGCGCGACATCCACGAGGGCCGGTCCGAGAAGCGCGAAATCTATGGCGAGGCCACGCCCGCCGAGGTCCGGAAACTGAAGGACGACGGGGTGCCGGTCTCGGCCCTGCCGGCTGCGCCCGTCGATCCGACAAAGGTGAACTGATGACCCGGCAATGGCGACCCATGCGGCCGACGGACATCGATGCGGTGGTGGAGGTGGCGCGGCTGTCGTTTCCCGACCATTTCGAGGATCGGGCCTGTTTCCAGAACCGGCTGGCGCTTTATCCACGCGGCTGTTTCGTGCTGGCGGAGGACGAGGGCGCCGCGCGGGGCTATTTGATCGCCTATCCGTGGAAGACCGAGAGCGCGCCGCCCCTGAACACGGTGATCGAGGGCCTGCCGGCCCAGCCGGACCTGATCTATCTGCACGATCTGGCCCTGCACCCCGAGGCGCGAGGCGGGGGCGTGACCGGCGTCATCGTCGAGCGACTGGCCGAACAGGCGACGGAGGACGGTTGGCCCGCCATCGCCCTGGTCGCCGTCAATGACGCCGTCGGCTTCTGGTCGCGACACGGTTTCGTCGAGCAGCCCGCCGAGACCATGGCGGCCAAGCTGGCCAGCTACGGCGCCGACGCCCGCTATATGCTGCGGCTGCTCTAGCGGCGATTGAGCGCGGTCTGGCCGCCCGCGCGCACGAAATGGATGCGTTGAGGACGCGGCAGGGCGACATAGGCCCGGCGTCGCATTTCACGCTCGCAGACGCTGGGGTCGCCAAGACTGTCAGGCGTCAGGACCGCGCGATGGACGGCGCACCAGTCATGGCTGGCGGCGCGAATGCGGCCGGCCAGGATCATCGCCTCGCCGGGTCGGGCCATGTTCAACCCCTCGGCGTTCACATGCATGTCCGGCGCTTGGCCCGCGGCAAGGGCGGCGGCAAGCGCGGCTGCGATCATCAAACCCATATTCATCTACCCTTCGGAATGGGCCTGCGCCAGGCCCGTCGTGGGAAAGAGGCGTCCGTCGGCGGCGTCGGATGCGGCGTCGGGGATGAAATATCGGTAAGGCGGCGATCGGCGCGACGAACGCCCGCTCTGGTCTTTCTGTCCACATGCCTGTAAGAGGCGCGCGCCTCCCGCATGCCTTTTCATGACCAGCGGCCGCCCGTATGCCGGCCGCGCCTTTTCGCGATACTCAAATGAACCTGCGCAACGTCGCCATCATCGCCCACGTTGACCACGGCAAAACGACCCTGGTTGACCAACTGCTCGCCCAATCCGGCGTGTTCCGAGCCAATGAGGCGACGACCGAGCGCGCCATGGACTCCAACGACCAGGAAAAAGAGCGCGGCATCACCATCCTGGCCAAGTGCACGTCCGTGCTCTGGAACGGCAAGGCGGGCGAAACCCGCATCAACATCATCGACACCCCCGGCCACGCCGACTTCGGCGGCGAGGTCGAGCGCATCCTGGGCATGGTGGACGGCTGCGTCATCCTGGTCGACGCCGAAGAGGGCGTCATGCCCCAGACCAAGTTCGTGCTGACCAAGGCGCTGAAGATGGGCCTGCGCCCGATCCTGTGCATCAACAAGGTCGACCGCGCCCACGCCGATCCGGACCGCGTCCACAACGAGACCTTCGACCTGTTCGCCGCCATCGGCGCGACGGACGAGCAGCTGGACTTCCCGCACATCTACGCCTCGGGCCGCAACGGCTGGGCGACGCTGGACCTGAACCAGCCCAACGATAATCTGGCCCCGCTGTTCGACCTGATCGTCGATCACGTCCCGCCGCCCGCTGTTCAGGCCAACAAGGACAAGCCGTTCCGCATGCTGGACGTGCTGATCGAAAGCGATCCCTTCCTGGGCCGCCTGCTGACCGGCCGGATCGAGAGCGGCAAGGCCGTGCCCGGCATGGCGATCCACGCCCTGGACCGTGAAGGCAAGGAAATCGAACGCGGCCGCATCACCAAGGTGCTGGCCTTCCGCGGCCTGAAGCGCCAGCCGCTGGACGAGGGTTCGGAAGCGGGCGACATCGTCGCCATCGCCGGCATGTCCAAGGCGACCGTGGCCGACACCCTGTGCGCCATGGAAGTGACCGAGCCGCTGGACGCCCAGCCGATCGATCCGCCGACCATCTCCATGACCGTCTCGGTCAACGACAGCCCCCTGGCCGGCCGTGAAGGCGACAAGGTCCAGTCGCGTGTCATCCGCGACCGCCTGCTGAAGGAAGCCGAGGCCAACGTCGCCATCCGCGTGACGACGACCGAAGGCGGCGACGCCTATGAGGTCGCCGGCCGCGGCGAACTGCAGCTGGGCGTTCTGATCGAGAACATGCGTCGCGAAGGCTTCGAGGTTTCGATCTCGCGTCCGCGCGTCGTGTTCAAGGAAGGCGAGAACGGCGAGAAGCTGGAGCCGATCGAAGACGTCATGATCGACGTGGACGACGAGTTCACCGGCGTGGTCATCGAAAAGCTGTCGGCCCGCAAGGCCGAGCTGGCCGACATGGGCCCGTCGGGCGCCGGCAAGACCCGCATCAGCCTGAAGGCGCCGTCGCGCGCCCTGATCGGCTATCAGGGCGAGTTCCTGACCGACACGCGCGGTTCGGGCGTGCTGAACCGCGTGTTCAGCCACTATGAGCCGCACAAGGGCGCCATCGCCGGTCGTCTGAAGGGCGTTCTGATCTCGAATTCCGACGGTGAAACCGCCGCCTTCGCCCTGTGGAACCTGGAAGACCGCGGCGTCATGTTCGTCGGCGCGGGCGAAAAGACCTATCAGGGCATGATCATCGGCGAGAACGCGCGCTGGGACGACCTGGACGTCAACCCGATCAAGGGCAAGCAGCTGACCAACGTCCGCGCCGCCGGCAAAGATGAGGCCGTGCGCCTGACCCCGCCGCGCCAAATGTCGCTGGAACAGGCCATCGCCTATATCGACGACGACGAGCTGGTCGAGGTGACGCCCAAGTCCATCCGCCTGCGCAAGCAGGTGCTGAACCCGTCGTTCCGCAAGAAGCGCGTTCGCCCGGAGTAGTCCGCAATCCCTGACTGACGCGGGGTGGGATGGGGCCTATAGACGGCTGACATGAACGCCTCGCCCAGTCTGGATGATCGCCTTGACGAGGCCGCCCGCGCGGAAGACCCGCGCGCGGCGGTCTCTGTCGTTTTGCGCGAGACCTATGACGCCGCCCGCGCGCGGGCCGAGCGCAAGCTGGATGGCGGCATGAAGGGCCGCGACGTGGCGCGTCTGTACGCCGCCGCCGCCGACGAGATGCTGGCCGGCCTGTGGCGGGTGGCGACCCAGACGCTGTGGCCGACATCGCCGGTCGAGGCCGAACGGCTGGCCCTGGTCGCGGTCGGGGGGTACGGCCGGGGCGTGCTGGCGCCCCATTCCGATCTGGACCTGCTGTTTTTGAGATCGTCCAAGGCGACGCCGCGCGGCGAGCAGGTGATCCAGTTCGTCCTCTATGTGCTGTGGGACCTGGGGGCCAAGGTCGGATCGGCGGTGCGCTCGGTCGAGGAGTGTCTGAGCCTGTCGCGCACCGACATGACGGTGCGGACGACCCTGCTGGAGGCGCGTCCGCTGGCGGGGGACGAGGCGCTGGCCCAGCTGATGATCGGCCGGTTTCGCGACATGGTGTCGAAATCCGATCCGCGCCCCTTCATCGCCGCCAAGCTGGAGGAGCGGGCCGCGCGGCACGAGAAGGCCGGCTCGACCCGCTACAAGGTCGAACCCAACGTCAAGGACGGCAAGGGGGGCTTGCGCGACCTGAACACCCTGTACTGGATCGCCCGATCCCTGGCGCCCGAAAGCCGGCTGGGCGCCACGGTGATGGACGAACTGTTCACCCCGCGCGAGCGACGGACGTCGGACGAGGCGTTCGACTTCCTGTGGCGGGTCCGCATCCATCTGCATCTGATCGCGGGCCGGGCCGAAGAGAAGCTGACGTTCGACATGCAGCCCGAGGTGGCCCGGCGCATGGGCTGGCGCGGGCGTGGCGACGAACCGGCGGTCGAGCGGTTCATGCGGCGATACTTTCTGGTGGCCCGCGACGTCGGCGCCCTGACCCGCGCCATGTCGGCCAAGCTGGAGGCGCGGCACCAGAAGACGGCGCACGGCCTGTCGCGTCTGATGGCGCCGTTTCGGCCCGCCCCCCGCCGCAAGCTGGAGGTCGAGGGGTTCTGGATCGATCAGGGCCGTCTGTCGGTCGAGGGGCCGGAGGTGTTCGCCGCCGATCCGGTCAAGCTGCTGACCCTGTTCGTCTGCGCCGACAAACATGACCTGGACCTGCACCCGGACGCCTTTTCGGCGGTGACGCGGTCGCTGTCGCTGGTGACGCCCCGGCTGAGGCGCGATCCGGCGGCGACGCGGGCGTTTCTGGACATTCTGGCGCATGGGCAGCGGCCCTATCGCGTCCTGACCATCATGAACGAGACGGGCCTGCTGGGCCGGTTCCTGCCCGAATGGGGGCGCATCGTCGGCCAGACCCAGTTCAACATGTACCACGCCTATACGGTCGACGAGCACACGCTTCAGGCCATCGGGATCATCAACGACATCGCGCGTGGCAAGCTGAAGACCGACCACCCGATGGCCAGCGAGATCGTGCATCTGATCTCGGACATGGAAGCCCTGATGCTGGGCATGCTGTTGCATGACGTGGGCAAGGGCGGCGAGCGGGGGCAGCTGGAGGACGGGGCCATCGCCGCGCGTCGGGCCTGCGAGCGGCTGGGCGTCGATCCGCGCCGGATCGAACTGGTCGTCTGGCTGGTGCGCAGCCATCTGGCGCTGTCGGACTATGCCCAGAAGCGCGACTTGTCGGACCCGGCGACGATCCGCGCCTTCGCCGAACTGGTCGGCGATCCCGAGCGGCTGCGGATGCTGCTGGTCCTGACCGTCGCCGATATCCGGGCCGTGGGGCCGGGGGTGTGGAACGGCTGGAAGGGTCAGCTGATGCGCACCCTCTACAACCAGGTCGCCGCCCTGTTCCGCGGCGAGGACGTGGCGCGCGAGGATCCGCTGGCGGCGCATCCGGCCCTGGTCCAGCGGGCGCGCGAAACAGGCGCGGCCGCCGAGAGCGCTCCCACCGCGCCGGTGCAGGGGCTGACGGTCCAGACCACCGAAATCTCCATCGCCGCCGCCGACCGACCGGGTCTGTTCGCCGACCTAGCCCAGACGATGGCCGCGCTAGGGGCCGACGTGACCGACGCGCGGGTAGCGACCGAGGACGGCGTCGTCCTGGACGTGTTTCGCGTTCAGGACGGTGCGGGCCTGCCCTACGGCCAGGCCGAACCGCGCCGACTGAAGGCCCTGGTCGAAGCGCTGGAAAAGGCTGCGCGGGGCGAGGGCCGCATCGGCCAGGCGCCCGATCCGGCCGGCAATGCGCGCAAGGCGGCCTTCGAGGTCCGGCCCGTGGTCATGGTCGATCATCACGCCAGCGAGGTCGCCACCGTGGTCGAGGTGTCCTGCGCCGACCGACCGGGGCTGCTGGCGGACCTGTCGCGTGTGTTCAACGACGAAGGCCTGAGCATCCGCTCCGCCCACGTCGCCAGCTATGGCGAGCGGGCAGTGGACAGTTTCTACGTCGTGGATCGCAAGGGACGAAAGATCACCTCGGAACAGCGGATCACCGAACTGCGCACTGCGCTCGAGGCCGTGCTGGACAGTCGCGCGCCCGCGCCCGCCGGACGCAAGGTCGCCTCGGCTCGCGCCAGTGCGCGCGACGTCTCCGACCTGGGCCGCCGCAGCCCGCGCGCAAAGCCCGTATCGCCCGGCGAACAAGCGCGCTAAGCGACAACCTTCCTCCGCGCCCTGTCGAATGTCCGCATGAGCCTCGCCCGAAACACCCTGGTGCAGTCGACCCTGACGCTGGGCAGTCGAATTCTCGGCTTCGTGCGCGACATGGCGCTGGCGGCGCGCTTCGGCCAGGGACCGATGATGGACGCCTTCACCACGGCGTTGATGCTGCCCAACATGTTCCGCCGCCTGTTCGCCGAGGGCGCCTTCGCCCAGGCCTTCGTGCCGGTCTATGGCGGAGTTCGGGCGCGCGAGGGCGAGGAAGCCGCCGCCGTCACGGCGTCCGAGGCGCTCAGCTTCATGCTCGCGGTCGTCGCCGGCTTCTGCATCCTGCTGCAGGTCGTGATGCCCTGGATCATGCCTTGGCTGCTGTCGGCCTATCGCGACCAGCCGATGGTGCTGCGCGCGGCCGTGATCGCGACCCAGCTGGCCATGCCCTATCTGGCCTGTATGACCGTGGCCTCGCTGCTGTCGGGCGTGCTTAACACGGGTGGTCGGTTCGCCCTGTCGGCGGCGGTTCCGGTGTTTCTGAACCTGTGCACCCTGGCCGCCCTGATGCCGCCGCTGATCCTTCCGATCCCGCAGGAGACGGTGCTGCTGATGGTGACGGCGGCGGTGACGATGTCGGGCCTGATCCAGGCCGGTCTCTTGTGGTGGGGCGTGCGGCGTCTGGGCGTTCGGCTGAAGATCGGCCTGCCGCGCATCACGCCGAACGTGCGTCACACCCTGGCGCTCGCCGTGCCCGGCGCCCTGGCGGGCGGGGCGCTGCAGATCAACTCGCTGGTGTCGCAGTTCCTGACCGGGTCGGACGAGGGCGCGCGTTCGGTGCTGTATAACGCCGATCGCCTTTATCAACTGCCGCTGGGCCTGGTGGGGGTCGCCATCGGCCTGGCCCTGGTGCCGCGCCTGACCAAGGCCTTCGTCGATGGCGATCACGAGGGCGGGCAGAAGACGCTCGACGACGGCATCAACCTGGCTATGGCCTTCACCCTGCCGGCGGCGGTTGCCCTGTTCGTCATTCCCTTCTTCATCATCGACGCGACCGTGACGCGCGGCGCCTTCACCTCGGCCGACGCCGCCCGCACCGCCGACGTTTTGCGTCAGTTCGCCTGGGGCGTGCCGGCCTTCGTCCTGGCCAAGGTTCTGACCCCGCCCTTTTTCGCGCGCCAGGACACGCGCCGTCCGATGATCTTCGCCGTCACCAGCGTGGTCATCACCGTCATCCTGGGCTCGGCCCTGTTCTTTTGGTTCCGCCGTCAGGGCTGGGACGGGGTGCTGGGCCTGGCCATCGCCACCAGCACCTCGGCCTGGGTCAATGTGGCTCTGTTGGGCGGCGTCCTGATCCGCGAGAACAGCTGGCGGCCGTCGCCGGCCTTCCTGTCGCGCATCGCCCGCGTGATCGCCGCCAGCGCCATGATGGCCGCCCTGCTGTTCGCCGCCGACGTCTTCTATCCGCAGCTTAGCCGACTGTTTTTGGCCAAGGAAATCGCTGTCCTGGTGGTCAGCGGCGCCGGGGCCGGGCTTTACGGCTTCTGCCTGCTGGCGTTCCGGGCCGTCACGCTCTCGGAACTGAAGGCCACGCTGAAGCGCGAGCCCGGCGGCGGCGCGGTCTCTGGTCTGGACTGACAGGCGGCGAACCGATAAGCGCGAGACCATGACGACCTCGGGCCTGATCCATGACCTGCGATGGCGCGGCTGAACCGCCGCCTGCCCCGCCACGCCTGCCTTTCGACCTTCCGAGACCCGATCCCATGACCGACCAGACCCCCGCCGTTGCGACTTATGACGGCCCGCGCCGCATCCTGTCCGGCATCCAGGCCTCAGGCGCGCTGCACCTGGGCAACTACCTCGGCGCCCTGAAGCGGTTCGTGGAGCTGCAGGACCAGGGCGCGCCGGTCTATGTCTTCGTCGCCGACATGCACGCCATCACCGTGTGGCAGGATCCGGCCAAACTGACGGCCCAGACGCGCGAGATCGCCGCCGCCTATCTGGCCTCGGGCCTGGATCCGGAAAAGGCGATCATCTTCCCGCAGTCGGCCGTGCGCGCCCATGCGGAACTGGCCTGGATTTTCAACTGCGTCGCCCGCCTCGGCTGGCTCGACCGGATGACCCAGTTCAAGGAGAAGTCGGGCAAGCACAAGGAACGCTCCTCGGTCGGTCTCTACACCTATCCCGTGCTCCAGGCGGCCGACATCCTGCTGTACAAGGCCACCGAAGTGCCGGTGGGCGAGGACCAGAAGCAGCATCTGGAGCTGACCCGCGACATCGCCGCGAAGTTCAACAACGACTTCGGCGTTTCCGGCTTCTTCCCCGTGCCCGAGCCGATCATCCAGGGGCCGGCGACCCGCGTCATGTCCCTGCGGGACGGAGCGGCCAAGATGTCCAAGTCGGACCCGTCCGACAACAGCCGCATCAATCTGACCGACGACGCCGACACGATCGCCTCCAAGATCAAGAAGGCCAAGACCGACCCCGAGCCTTTGCCGGAAACCCTGGACGGCCTGAACGAACGGCCCGAGGCCAAGAATCTGGTCGCCATCTATGCGGCGCTGGCGGGCCTGACCCGCGAACAGGTGATCGCGCAGTTCGGCGGTCAGGGTTTCGGCGCCTTCAAGCCGGCGCTGGCGGACCTGGCGGTGTCGTCCCTGGCGCCCGTGACGGCCGAGATGCGCCGCCTGATGGACGACCCGGCCGAAATCGACCGCGTGCTGAAGGGCGGGGCCGAGCGCGCCGCCGAGGTCGCCGATCCTGTGGTGGACGAGGTCAAGAAGATCGTCGGCTTCTGGAGGGTGTAATGGGCGTCTACGAGGCCAAGGTCGTCTGGACCCGCGGCGACCAGCCCTTTTTGGACAAAGGCTACAGCCGCGCCCATTCCTGGAGCTTCGATGGCGGGGCGGTGGTGCCGGGGTCTTCGGCGCCCTCCAGCGTGCCTATGCCGATGTCCGATCCGGCCGGCGTCGATCCGGAGGAGGCGATGATCGCCTCCCTGTCCAGCTGTCACATGCTGTGGTTCCTGGCCTTCGCCGCCAACGCCGGTCTGGTGGTTGACACCTATGTCGACGAGGCCTCAGGGAAGATGGACAAGGACCCAAACGGCAAACGTTACCTCGCCGAGGTAACGCTGCGCCCCTTCACCAGCTTCACCGGCCGCGAGCCCGATCAGGCCGAGATCGACGCCCTGCATCACCAGGCGCACGACCATTGCGAAATGGCCCATTCGGTCCGCGCGACGATCACGGTCGAGGCGACGGTCGGCTAGGCGGCTCAGCCGTGTGGGACGGCGTCGGTCAGGAAGGCGCCGAAACGGCGCAGGGCTTCGGTCGTCAGTTCCGGATCGTGGCGCATGGGGCCGTTGTTGGTCGGTTCGTCGAAGGCGTGGGTTCCCCCGGCGATCCAGCTTTCGACCTGGGAGCCGCAGTTGCGGATCATGGCGTTGACCTGCTCGGCGTTGCGAACGGTCGTCAGGTGGTCGCGCTTGCAGGTGACGGCCAGGACGCGCGGGCAATGCCGCCAGGGCTTCAGCCGGTTGAAGGCGAACGGTCCGATGTAGGGATAGGCCAGCCACACCGCCTTGACACCGGACAGATCGGCCTCGGCGGGATCGGTCACGCCAAAGGCGCCGGGCGTCGGCGCGCCGCTCATCATCTCCATGATCGACCAGCCGCCGTGGCTCCAGCCGGCCAGGGCCAGCTTCGTCGCATCGACATCGGGGCGGGCCGAAACGCCCTGGATCGCCGCCAGCACGTCGCCCACCCGCTCATAGCCCCGGAACGACAGACCCGTGCAGACCGCCGCCAAGGTGAAGACCCGGCCCCATCCGCGAGGGCCATAGGAATCGACGATGAAGGCGCGCCAGCCCGCCGCCTTGGCGACCTCGGCATAGCGGGGCAGATGATCACGCAGACCCCCGCAGCCATGGAACATCAGCACGGCAGGACGGGGCCGATCGTCGTCCGAGCCCACGACGGTGACATGGGGCTCAAGCCGGGCCCAACGGCGCTTCAGATCATCCATCTTCGACATACGCCGCAGCTTGCCGGCGAAAGCCAGTCCAAAAATCCGGTGCTCAACCGGCGCAGCGCAGCGTCAGGTTCAGCCGGCCGCCGCCGGGGATCAGGCGCGACGATCCGGCCAGAACGCGGTCGACGCCATGACGGGCAAGGCGGGCGGGTCCGGTCAGGGCGCAGACGTCGCCGCTGTCCAGCCTCAACGTCGTGGTGCGTCCGCCCTCCGCCGCGCCGATGCGGAACGTCGCCGTGTCCCCTAGCGACACCGACAGGACGGGCGCGCCGAGATCGGCCTCATCCTTGTCCTGGTGCAGGCCCATCTTCGCCGCATCGCGATACAGATTGACCAGACAGGCGTCCGGCGGCGTGGGCCAGCCGACCGTGGCGTGCCACAGATCGAGCAGCACAGTCGGGATCGCCGGCCAGGGTCGCCCGGTCTCGGGATGGGTCGACTGATAGCGATAGCCGCCCCGGTCGGAGACCCAGCCCAGCGGACCGAAGTTGGTCATCTGAACCGAAAAAGGCCGCCCGCCCGGCGTGGTCGGCCGATACAGCGGCGCGTCATCAAGCCGGGCGAACACCTCGGCGACCAGATCAGCCTGCGCCGCGGCATCGAGCGCCCCCGGCCAGAGCCGGAAGCCCTCGACGGCGGTCTTCACCTCAACGGGTGTAGGTGTATTCGCTGACCTCACAGACATTGATGCGCGACCGCGTCAGCTCCTGACCGTTGGTGAACTCGGCCTTGAAGTCATAGATGCAGGCGCCCGAGCCGTCATCGATGTTGATGCGCACATCCTGCCCGCTTTCCAGAACGTCCGAGCCCAGGATGTCCTCTTCCCAGTCGTCGCTGCGTGAATCCGACGCGTAGAAGCGCAGCATGGTCCAGCCGGTGCGGTTCTTGATGGTGACGTGCCGATCATAGCCGTCACGCGACTGGATGACCGGCGCCCCAGCAGGCGGCGCGGCGGCGGCCGCAGAGCCGATCAGAACGGCCGCGGCGACGGCCGCCTTGAGCATGGTCTTGATCATTGTTTCCTCTCCCTTCCTTCATCGCGGTCCCCAGAGCGCGATGGCAAATCTTATGCCTGATGATCGCAATCTGCGCATCTTCGAATTTCACCGTTCTTCGAAAGCGTTGAATCGCATAACGCCCTTGCGTGCGGGGGGGATTTTCCCATATCGGGGCCAGCTTCGGAGAAACCCCGCGAAACTTGGGGCTATCCAGCCTGATCCACGCCAACCCAACCGGGGGCGGTCACGCGCGGCGCTTCGTCGAAGGCCGCCGCATCGCCCGCCGAACCAGAGAGACTGAAGAACACATGGCCAAGATTATCGGCATCGACCTGGGCACCACCAACTCGTGCGTCGCCGTCATGGACGGCAAGACGCCGAAGGTGATCGAAAACGCCGAGGGCAACCGCACGACCCCGTCGGTCGTGGCGATCCAGGACGGCGCGGAAGTGCTGGTGGGCCAACCCGCCAAGCGCCAGGCCGTCACCAACCCGTCCAACACCTTCTTCGCGATCAAGCGCCTGATCGGCCGCAATTTCGATGATCCCGTCGTCGCCAAGGACAAGGGCATGGTGCCCTATGAGATCGTCAAGGGCCCGAACGGCGACGCCTGGGTGCGCGCCTTCGGCAAGGACTATTCTCCGCAGCAGATTTCGGCCTTCACCCTGACCAAGATGAAGGAAGCGGCCGAGGCCTATCTGGGCGACAAGGTCACCCAGGCCGTGATCACCGTGCCGGCCTACTTCAACGACAGCCAGCGTCAGGCGACCAAGGACGCCGGCAAAATCGCCGGCCTGGAAGTGCTGCGCATCATCAACGAGCCGACCGCGGCGGCCCTGGCCTATGGTCTGGAAAAGAACGACGGCCAGAAGATCGCCGTCTACGACCTGGGCGGCGGCACCTTCGACGTCTCGATCCTGGAGATCGGCGACGGCGTGTTCGAGGTGAAGTCGACCAACGGCGACACCTTCCTGGGCGGCGAAGACTTCGACCTGCGTCTGGTCGACTACCTGGCCGACGAGTTCAAGAAGGAGCAGTCGGTCGACCTGCGGCAGGACAAGCTGGCCCTGCAGCGCCTGAAGGAAGAGGCCGAAAAGGCCAAGAAGGAGCTGTCGACCACGACCCAGTACGAGGTCAATCTGCCGTTCATCACCATGAACGCCTCGGGTCCGCTGCACCTGAACATCAAGCTGACGCGCGCCAAGCTGGAAAGCCTGGTCGAGGATCTGGTCCAGCGCACGATCGAGCCGTGCAAGAAGGCCCTGGCCGACGCCGGCCTGAAGGCCTCGGACATCGACGAAGTGGTGCTGGTCGGCGGCATGACCCGCATGCCCAAGGTCGTGGAAGCCGTGAAGGCCTTCTTCGGCAAGGAGCCGCACAAGGGCGTGAACCCTGACGAAGTCGTGGCCCTGGGCGCCGCCGTTCAGGCCGGCGTTCTGCAAGGCGACGTCAAGGACGTGCTGCTGTTGGACGTGACGCCGCTGACCCTGGGCATCGAAACCCTGGGCGGCGTGTTCACGCCTCTGATCGAGCGCAACACGACGATCCCGACCAAGAAGAGCCAGACCTTCTCGACCGCCGACGACAACCAGTCGGCCGTGACGATCCGGGTCTTCCAGGGCGAGCGTCCGATGGCGTCGGACAACAAGATGCTGGGTCAGTTCGACCTGATGGGCATTCCGCCGGCGCCGCGCGGCATGCCGCAGATCGAGGTCGCCTTCGACATCGACGCCAACGGCATCGTCAACGTCTCGGCCAAGGACAAGGCGACCAACAAGGAGCAGTCGATCCGCATCCAGGCGAACGGCGGCCTGTCGGACGCCGACATCGACAAGATGGTCAAGGAAGCCGAGGCCAACGCCGCCACCGACAAGGCCAAGAAGGATCTGGTCGAGGCGCAGAACGCCGCCGACAGCCTGATCCATTCGACCGAAAAGGCCCTGGCCGAGCACGGCGACAAGGTGGGCGCGGACGAGAAGACGGCCATCGAGACCGGCCTGGCCGAGCTGAAGACTGCGCGCGAAGGCACCGACCCGGAAGACATCCGCGCCAAGACCAACACCCTGGTCCAGGCCTCGATGAAGCTGGGTGAAGCCATGTACGCCCAGCAGCAGGGCGACGCCGCCGCCGAAGGCCAGCCGGCCGACGACGGCGTGGTCGACGCCGAGTTCGAGGAAGTGTCGGACACGGACGGCGACGACAAGAAGAGCGCCTGATCCGTCACAGGTCGCTGAAATGATACGGCCCCGCTTGTCTTGCGATAGGCGGGGCCTTTTCATGAAACTTGCATCATTGGTCCCGGACCCCATGTCAGCCGGGACATCGATTTCGACCAACGCTCGATAAGAGGCGAGGCGAAAGCGAACGGGGAAGTATGAGGACGAACGCCCGATGGCGCGTGATTATTACGAAGTTCTGGGTGTCGAACGCACGATCGACGCCCCCGGCCTGAAAGCCGCCTACCGCAAGCTGGCCATGGTTCACCACCCCGACCGCAACGGCGGCTCGGAAGAATCGATGGCCAAGTTCAAGGAACTGTCCGAGGCCTATACGGTGCTGTCGGACGACAACAAGCGCGCGGCCTATGATCGTTACGGCCATGCGGGCGTGAACGGCGGCGGGGGCGGCAATCCCTTCGGCCAGGGCGGCCAGGGCTTTTCGGACATCAACGACATCTTCTCCCAGGTCTTCGGCGATGCGTTCGGCGACGCCTTCGGCGGACGCCAGGGCCGGGGCCAGCAGGGCGGACCGCGCCGGGGCTCGGACCTGCGCTACGATCTGGAGATCACCCTGGAGCAGGCCTACAAGGGCGAAGACGTCGAGATCGACATCCCCTCGACCATGACCTGCGACACCTGCGAGGGGTCGGGCGCCAAGCCGGGCACCAAGCCCGTCACCTGCACCACCTGCCAGGGCGCCGGTCGCGTGCGCCAGGCCAACGGCTTCTTCCAGGTCGAACGCACCTGCCCCCGCTGCCACGGCCAGGGCCAGATGATCGCCGATCCCTGCACCACCTGCCACGGGCATGGCCAGGTTCGCAAAACCCGCACCCTGAACCTGAAAATCCCGGCCGGCGTGGACGACGGTTCGCGCATCCGTCTGTCGGGCGAGGGGGATGCGGGCCAGCGCGGCGGACCGCGCGGCGATCTGTACGTCTTCATCTCGGTCACGCCGCACGACCTGTTCGAGCGCGACAACCTGGACCTGCTGGTCACCGTGCCCGTGCCGATGACGGTGGCGGCCCTGGGCGGCGAAATCGACGCGCCCTGCCTGGTCTCCACGGCCTGCGACGGCAAGTGCAAGGCCTCGGTCGCCGTGCCGGCCGGCGCCCAGACCGGCAAGACCGTGCGCATCAAGGGCAAGGGCATGCCTCATCTGAACGGCCGCAACCGCGGCGATCTGGTTGTCGAGCTGTTCGTCGAGACGCCCACCGATCTGACCGCGCGCCAGCGTGAGTTGCTGGAAGAGCTTGCCCTGTCGTTCGGGGAGGGGCAGAACCCCAGGAATTCCAGCTTTGCCGGAAAGGCGAAGCGTTTCTGGGCCGACATCCTGGGCAATCAGGACGCGGACGGGTCGAAAGAGAACGCGGTTTGAGCGCAATCTTCCACGCCGGCATTTCCGGCTATCGCGGCCGGATGGGGCGTGCGGTCTCTCAGGTTCTGGACGCCCGCGAGGACGTGGTGGTCGCCGCCCGCTTCGATTGGGGCGAAACCGCCGACCTGTCGCTGTGCGACGTAATCATCGACTTCTCGACCCCGGCCGCCTCGGTGGCCTTGGCCCAGGGCGCAGCCGAGCGGGGCGGCCCGGCCCTGGTGATCGGTTCGACCGGCTTCACGGACGAGCAGGAGGCCGACCTGATGAAGGCCGCCGAGAAGGTCGCCATCGTCAAGAGCGGCAACTTCTCTCTGGGCGTGAACATCCTGATCGGCCTGGTCCAGCACGCGGCCCAGCGTCTGGACGCCCAGGACTGGGACATCGAGATCACCGAGGCCCACCACCGCCGCAAGGTCGATTCACCCTCGGGCACGGCCCTGATGTTGGGCGAAGCCGCCGCCGAGGGGCGGTTCGCGGATCTGGATGACCTGCGCTCCAAACCCTACGACGGGGTCCAGGGCGAGCGTGAGAGCGGCAAGATCGGCTTCTCCTCCATCCGCGCCGGCGGCATCATCGGTGAGCATACGGTGCTGTTCGCATCGGAAGACGAGGTGCTGACCCTGAGCCATTCGGCGATCGATCGGTCGCTGTTCGCCAAGGGCGCGGTCGCCGCCGCCGCCTGGGTGCGGACGCGCGGCCCCGGTCTCTATGACATGCAGGACGTGCTTGGCTTTCGGCAGGCTTAAGCCTGGGGCGCTGCGCGCCGCGCTATGGTCGCGACGCGGTCGCTCACGACTTGAGCGCTAAAAGAGATTAAGCCGCGTCTTCCTGAACAGGCAGGCCGTAGGCTTCCCACAGCGAGCGATCCTTCAGCGCCTTGGCGAGGAAGGCGACGTGGGCGGCCTGTTCCTCGGGCGTGGAGCGTGGCGCCAGAGGGCGGGGACGCTGGCCGTAGGCGGCGGTTTCGATGGCGCCGCCGGGACCACGACCGACCGGCGCGGACGACAGGTCCAGCACCCGCTCCTTGCCGCCGCGAAGCTCCAGATAGACCTCGGCCAGCAGACGGGCGTCGATCAGGGCGCCGTGCAGCGTCCGCTCGACCAGCGACACCTTGTAGCGTTTGCACAGGGCGTCCAGCGAGTTGGGCATGCCCGGAAACCGCGTCTGGGCCAGTTTCAGCGTATCGATCCAGCGCGCCTCGCCGGTGATCGGCCGGCCGCACCGCGCATATTCGAAGTCGATGAAGTTGCGGTCGAAGGCGGCGTTGTGGGCGATCATCTGCGCATCGCCGATAAATTCGATCAGCTCGTCGGCAATCTCGGCGAACTTGGGCGCATCCTTGACCTTTTCGTCGGTGATGCCGTGAACCCGGATGGCGTCGGGCGGGATCAGCCTCTCGGGATTGACGAACCGATGGAAGGTCCGCCCCGTCGGCAGCAGATCCTGAATCTCGATACAGCCGACCTCGATCAGCCGGTCGCCCGTCTTGGGGTCGAAGCCGGTGGTTTCGGTATCCAGAACGATCTCGCGCGCCATTCACCCTTAATGGCGGCATTCGCCTCAGCGCGAAAGGCTCGCCGCGCCGCGCCGGGGAGATATCCACGACGGGTCGAGAACGGCGGCGACGATCGCCTCGACCTCGGCCCGAGCAGCCTCCAAACCCCGGCCGGTGTTGATGACGAAATCGGCGCGGGCGCGCTTTTCGGCGTCCGGCATCTGGCGCGCCAGGATGGCGTCGAACCGTTCGCGGGTCATGCCGGGACGGGCCAGAACACGCTCCGCCTGGATCGCCGGATCGGCGGTGACCACAACCACGGCGTCGACAGCCCTGTCCCCACCCGTCTCGAACAGCAGGGGGATGTCCAGAACCGCCAGTTTCACACCGGCCGTGCGCGCCGCCTCCAGATCGGCCGCGCGCCCCTGGGCGACCAGGGGGTGGACGATGGTTTCCAGATGTCGAAAGGCGGTCTCGTCTTTCCCAAGCGCCTCGGCCAGACGCGTGCGATCGACCGCGCCGTCCACGACGACCCCGGGAAAGGCTTCGCCTACCGGACCGACCGCCGCACCGCCTGGCGCATAGAGGCGGTGAACTGCATCGTCGGCGTTCCAGACGACCGCGCCCAGGTCGGCGAACATGGCCGTCGTCGTCGACTTGCCCATGCCGATGGAGCCGGTGAGGCCGAGCAGGATCATGCCGTCTCGCCCAGATGGGTCATCAACAGGGCGCGAAGATCGAGAGGCGGCGGCGGGCGACGGAACAGGGCTTCAAACGACGGCGCCGCCTGGCCGATCAACATGGCCAATCCATCCACCGTAGGCAGGCCGCGTTCGCGCGCCGCCGTCAGAAACGGCGTGGCCAGCGGCTTGTAGGTCATGTCCATCACCACCGTGCCGGGCGCGATCCGGTCGAAGTCGATGCTGGGCGCAACGCTGAGCGCATTGATGACCAAGGCTGCGCCGTCAAAAGCGTCATCGGCCGCCATGACCCGAACCGATGGTCCAAGATCGACGGCCAAAGCCTCGGCGCGTTCGGGCGAACGGTTGACGATGCGCACCTCGGCGCCGGCCTCGACCAGGGCGCCTGACCCTGCTCGGGCCGCGCCACCGGCGCCCAGCACCACCACCGGCCGCCCGGCCACGCCCAGGTCCGGCGCCTGTTCCCTCAGGCCGCGCATCAGGCCGATCCCGTCGGAACTGTCGGCCAGCACCCGGCCGTTTTCGAACTGCAGGATGTTGGCCGAGGACGTCAGCCGCGCCGCCGCCGTCGCCTGATCCGCCAAGGCGAAGGCCTGTTCCTTGAACGGGGCGGTGACGTTCAGTCCCATGATCAGACCGGCGCGTCCCGCCGCGACCAGCGCCTCGAACCCGGCCGCATCGGCAGGGGCGAAGGGGACATAGGCGCCGTCGATCCCGCCGGCCGTCAGCCAGGCGTTGTGGATGACCGGGCTGAGCGAATGGGCGACCGGATTTCCGGCGATCCCGGCGACCATGGCGGCCCCGGTTATGCGGTGCGTGCTCATGCCGCGATCACCCCCGCGCGACGCAGCTCTTTCAACACCGGCCAGAGCGGCAGGCCCAGCACTGTGAAATAGTCGCCGTCCACCGCTTCGAACAGCTGCGAGCCCAGCCCCTCGAGCCGGTAGGAGCCGACGCAGGACAGCAGGGCCTCGCCCTCGGCCGCCAGATAGGCGTCGAGGAAGGCGTCCGAGAAATCGCGCATCCGCATCTGAACCGTATCGACGCCGGACCAGACGATCTGGCCCTTCATCGCCAGCGCTGCGCCGGAATGCAGTTGGTGAGACTTGCCGCGCATGGCCTTCAGCCGCTCGCGGGCCGCGTCCAGAGACTTGGCCTTGGAGACCAGGCCGCCGTCAAAGGCCAGGGTCTGATCCGAGCCCAGCACCCAGGCGGTCTCGTCGTCGCGCGAAACGGCCAGGGCCTTGGCTTCCGCGAGACGAACGGCGAGGGCGGCGGCGTCCAGATCGGTCGAGACGGCCTTGATGGCATCCTCGTCCACATCGGCGACGCGCACCTCGAAGGCGACGCCGGCGTTTTCCAGCATGGCGCGGCGAGCCGCGCTCTTGGACGCCAGGATGAGAGTTCCGCGCTCAAGCAGCCCGGAGGGCGATAGCGCAGCAGGAATGCTTTTCACCAGGTCGTCCCGATCTTGTGGTTGCGATGCTCGCTCAGCAGATTGGTGATCGCCGCCGCCGTCTCCTCCACCGAGCGGCGGGTCACGTCGATCGTGGGCCAGCCGCGCCGCTCGAAGGCCCGCCGGGCCTTGATCGTCTCGTCGCGCACGGCGTCCTGATCGGTATAGTTCGACGACTGGCTGGCGTTCAGATTGTCAATGCGGTTGCGGCGGATCTGAACCAGCCGATCCGGCGACACGGTCAAGCCGATCACCAGGGGATTCTTCAGCTTGGTCAGCCGCTCGCCGTCCTCCTGACCCGGCACCAGGGGCACGTTGGCCGCCCGAATGCCCCGGTGGGCCAGATAGATGCAGGTCGGGGTCTTGGACGTCCGGCTGACCCCGCACAGAACGACGTCGGCGCCCTCCAGCTGATCCAGCGAGCCCTGGCCGTCATCGTAGGCCATGGCGAAGTCCAGCGCCGCGATACGGTTGAAATAGTCGTGGTCCAGCGCGTGCTGGGCGCCGACGCGGGTGGACAGGGCCGCGCCGAGATAGCGCGACATGGCGCCGACCAAGGGATCCAGCGCGCCGATCTGGGGCATGTCCAGGCGACGGCAGCCCTCTTCCAGCTGTTCGCGCAGATCGCGGTCGACCAGGGTGTGGAGAACGACGCCTGGCGCGGACTCCACTTCCTGCAGCACCCGCTCCATCTGCTTTGACGATCGCACCAGAGAATAGATGTGCTCGATCGGAATGACGCCGTCGAAACGCGCGGTCACCGCCTTGGCCATGGCGTTCAAGGTCTCGCCGGTGGAGTCCGACACCAGGTGAACGTGGAAATAGGTGGCCAGACGGGCTGGTCCCGAGGGTCTCGCAGGGCTCATGAGACTGTCTGTCTCCCTGTTGAAAGTTGGGGGACGGCGTTGGACCGTCGGGGCGCCGTTTTTCTTAGCCGCTGATCGATCCGCCCGCGAGCGGGGATGATGGTGGATCGCATTGGTCGTCCGCCGCTGGATCATCCCAAGGCGGAAAACCGAATTTCCAACCGCTGTGGAAAATCCTAATGAAAGGTTAACGACGCTTAACCGCGTTCACAGCCGCAAGCCCCCGCAAACCCTTGCCCGTTAAGGTTTCGTTAGGGATTGTCCACCGGCGGGATCAGTCGTTTCGACATCCCCGTTAACGATACGCCAGGCGTGGATATCCGCTTTTGTTCCGCCGCCGCCGATCGAGTCATCCCCGCCATTCCACCGCCCTACCTGCCACTTCGAATCTTTTAATTCTTAATCTGATTAGGGATTGAGAGCGGGGGGCTGTGACCTTAATCCTCCGGCATGACCGATCAGACCCAGACTGCCGATCCGACACCCCTGGTGCTTCGGACTCTCCGCGGGGAGACGTTGGAGCGTCCGCCGGTGTGGTTCATGCGCCAGGCCGGTCGGTATCTGCCGGAGTATCGCAAGCTGAGGGCCGAGGCGCCCGACTTCATCGCCTTCTGTCTGAACCCCGAAATGGCCGCCGAGGCGACGCTTCAACCGATGCGCCGGTTCGGCTTCGATGCGGCGATCGTCTTCGCCGACATCCTGCTGATCCCGCGCGCCCTGGGCCAGGACGTCTGGTTCGAGACGGGGGAGGGGCCGCGCTTGGGAGAAATGCCGATCCCGGGTCGGATGGCCGAACTGGCCCCGGCGGCGGGCGAGCATCTGTCGGCGGTGGGCGAGACCCTGTCCATCGTGCGCGCGGCCCTGGAGCCGGAACGGGCTCTGATCGGCTTCGCCGGCGCCCCCTGGACCGTGGCGACCTATATGCTGGACGGCCAGGCGCGCACCATCGGCAAGGGCGAGCGCGCCCAGGCCCGCACCTACGCCTATGCCGATCCCGAGCGTGTCGACGAGACGCTGGAGGTTCTGGTCGAGGCCACGGCCCGATATCTGAAGATGCAGGCCGACGCCGGCGCCCAGGTTCTGAAGATCTTCGAGAGCTGGGCCGAGGGCTTGCCGGACGACCTGTTCGAAAGACTGGTCCTGAAGCCCCACCAGGCGCTGGTGAAGCGCACGCGGGAGCTGGGGGTCACCGTACCCCTCATCGGCTTCCCACGGGGCTCTGCGGCGCTCGCAGAGCGGTATGCCGAGGCGGTTGAGGTCGACGCCGTCGCCCTGGACACCGCCTGCCCGCTCGAGGTCGGTAAACGCGTGCAGCGGATCAAGCCGATCCAGGGGGCGCTCGACCCGCTGTTGCTGCGCGCCGGCGGCGATCTGCTAGATCGACGCGTTGACCAGCTGATGGAGGCCTGGGGGCAGGGGCCCTGGCTGTTCAACCTGGGCCACGGCATCCTGCCGGACGTGCCGATCGACCATGTCGAGCAGGTTCTGAGACGGATCGGCGCCCAATGAGCGAAGCGACCCCCGGCCGCCGCATTGCGGTGGTGCTGTTCAATCTCGGCGGGCCGGACGATCAGGCTTCAATCAAGCCGTTCCTGTTCAACCTGTTCAACGATCCGGCCATCATCGGCCTTCCGGGGATCTTGCGCACGCCTCTGGCTAGGTTGATCTCCAGCCGGCGCGAAACCAGCGCCCAGGCCAACTACGCCCTGATGGGCGGAGGATCTCCGCTGCTGCCCGAAACCCGTCGTCAGGCCGAGGCTTTGCAGGCGGTGCTTGGCGCGCGGCTGGGCGGCGATGAGGTCAAGGTCTTCATCGCCATGCGCTACTGGCATCCGCTGACCGAGGAGACGGCCGCCGAGGTCGCCGCGTTCGGACCCGACGAGGTCGTCCTGCTGCCGCTCTATCCGCAGTTTTCGACCACGACGACGGAATCCTCGTTGAAGGCCTGGAACGCCGCCTATGCCGGGCCGGGCGTCAGCCGCGCCGTCTGCTGCTATCCGGCCGCCACAGGCTGGGTCGAGGCCCAGGCCCAGGCGATCGGCGAGAAGCTGGACGAGGCGGTGGGCCAGCCGGTGCGGGTGCTGTTCTCAGCCCACGGCATCCCCGAGAAGCTGGTGACCGGCAAGGGCGATCCCTACCAGGAGCAGATCGAGACGACGGTCGCCGCCGTCGTCGCCGCCATCGAGGCGCAGCGCGGGCCGATCGACCACGCCATATGCTACCAAAGCCGGGTCGGGCCGATGAAATGGCTGGGCCCGTCAACGCCCGAAGCCATTGAAACCGCGGCCAAAGACGGCGTCGGCGTGGTCGTCACGCCCATCGCCTTCGTCTCAGAGCATATCGAGACCCTGGTCGAGCTGGATATCGAATACGGCGAACTGGCCCACGAAAAAGGGGCCAGTCCCTATTTGCGGGCGCCGGCGGTGGGGATCGCGCCGCTGTTCATCGACGCCTTGGCCGATGCGGCGGTGGGCGCACTGTCCCACAGAGGCGTCGCGCCGTTCGGCCAGGGGTGCAAGGCGGACTGGAAGGCCTGTCCGCATCGCAAGGCAAGGCAGGCGGCATGAACACCTATGATCTCGCACGCGGGCTGCACATTCTGGCGGTGATCGCCTGGATGGCGGGTTTGCTGTTCCTGCCTCGGCTCTACGCCTATGACGCCGAGCAGAACGCCAAACCCGAACCGCTGAAAAGCGAGATGCAGACGCTGTTGCGCCTGTGGCAGACGCGGCTGCTGCGCATCATCCTGAACCCGGCGATGATCCTGGCGTGGGTCTTCGGCCTGTGGCTGATCCACATCGACGTCTCGGCGCGCGGCGCCGCCTTCCTGGCCGAGCCGTGGATGGTCGCCAAGCTGGCGGGCGTCTTCCTGCTCAGCGGCTGGCATGGCTTCCTGGCGGCGCAAAGGAAGAAGATCGCGGCCGGCACGTCGAAATATTCAGGCAAGTTCTGGCGCATGACCAACGAGGTTCCGTTTGTTCTGGCCATCCTAATGGTGCTGTCAGTGACGACGGAGTGGACGTTCCGTTAAGCGGCTCCGCTTGACCTTACCCGCCGCCTGTGGTTCCGCTGGCGGCGAACCGTTCGGCGTCCTGCGCAGGCGGTCCCTCTCTTTCGTGACGCCTGCAGGCCTTGTAGCCAGCGGGAGCCCGTCGCACCTCCCTTCGGCCTTCCGGCCAGACATTTTCAGAGACCCGCGCCGCAGCCGTCTGGCCGCGTGCGCCCGCGAGCCTGCATCATGACCGACGTCCGCGACGCTAATCCCGACACTCCCGAGACCGAAGGCGTGGAGGTTGAAACCCCCACCCATCACGGGGCCGCGCACGAAGCCGGCGAGGCGGCGGGCGCCGATTCCGGCGTGGACACGACGGCGGACGACGAAGAGGACGGCGAGCCCGTCGTCGCCAACGGCCGCATTACGCTGGCCGAACTGAACGAGAAGACGCCGGCTGACCTGGTCGCCTTCGCTGAACAGCTGGAGGTCGAGAACGCCTCGAACCTGCGCAAACAGGATCTGCTGTTCGCCATACTGAAGGCCCTGGCCGACGAAGAAGTCGAGATCATCGCCGACGGCGTGCTGGAAATCCTGCCGGACGGCTTCGGCTTTCTGCGCAGCTCGGACGCCAACTATCTGCCGGGGCCGGACGACGTCTATGTCTCGCCGTCGCAGATCCGCCGCTTCGGCCTGCGTTCGGGCGACACCGTCCACGGGGCCGTCCGCGCGCCGCGCGAAGGCGAACGCTACTTCGCCTTGCTCAAGGTCGACACGATCAATCTGGAAGACCCCGAAGCGGTCAAGACCAAAGTCCTGTTTGACAACCTGACGCCCCTCTATCCCGAAGAGCGGCTGCACATGGAAATCCAGGATCCGACGCTGAAGGATCGCTCCGGCCGGGTCATCGATATCGTCGCGCCTCTGGGCAAGGGCCAACGCTGCCTGATCGTGGCGCCGCCGCGCGTGGGTAAGACGGTGATGTTGCAGAACATCGCCAAGTCGATCGAGCGGAACCACCCGGAAGTCTTGCTGATCGTCCTGCTGATCGACGAACGTCCCGAAGAAGTGACGGACATGCAGCGCACGGTGAAGGGCGAGGTTGTCGCCTCCACCTTCGACGAGCCGGCCACCCGCCACGTCGCGGTCGCCGAAATGGTGATCGAAAAGGCCAAGCGTCTGGTCGAGCACAAGAAGGACGTGGTGATCCTGCTCGACTCCATCACGCGTCTGGGCCGGGCCTACAACGCCACCGTCCCCTCGTCGGGCAAGGTGCTGACGGGCGGTGTGGACGCCAACGCCCTACAACGGCCCAAGCGCTTCTTCGGCGCGGCCCGCAATGTGGAGCAGGGCGGTTCGCTGACCATCATCGCCACGGCCCTGATCGACACCGGCAGCCGCATGGACGAAGTGATCTTCGAAGAGTTCAAGGGCACCGGCAACTCGGAAATCGTGCTGGATCGCAAGGTCGCCGACAAGCGCATCTTCCCCGCCATCGACGTGTTGAAGTCCGGCACCCGCAAGGAGGACCTGATCACGCCGAAGGATCAGCTGGCCAAGACCTATGTCCTGCGCCGCATCCTGAACCCCATGGGTCCGCAGGACGCGATCGAGTTCCTACTCGACAAGCTTCGTCAGTCGAAGAACAACTCGGACTTCTTCCAGTCGATGAACACCTGATCCGTTTTTCCTGAGGTAGCCGCGTGCCGCGCGTGCGGCGTCAGGATGGAAGAAGCGTTTCACGTGAAACAGGAAATCGCGCAATGAAGGTCAATGTGGAAGTCGAGTGCACACCGGCGGAGGCGCGCGCATTCCTCGGTCTGCCGGACGTGACGCCGCTGAACGACGCCATGGTCGCGGAGATGCAGAAGCGGATGGAGGCCAATGTCGCCGCTATGCAGCCTGACGAACTGATGAAAACCTGGACCAGCTTCGGCCTCCAGGCCCATGACCAGTTCCGTCGGCTGATGGAAGCGGCGGTGAAGTGAGCACGCGCTCGCTTCGGAGCCGCTCGGTCTGAGTTGATGATCAACACCATCTTCGCCTTGGCGACGCCGTCCGGCCAAGGGGCCATTGCGGTGATCCGTCTGTCGGGCCCCGGCGTCGAGACCGCGTTGACGGCGCTGGGCGCAACCCGCGTGAAACCGCGCATGGCGTCCGTGCGCGATCTCAGCCATGCCGGCGATCACATCGACCAAGCGCTGGTGCTGCGTTTCGTCGCGCCCAACAGCTATACGGGTGAGGATGCCGCCGAGCTGCATCTTCACGGCGGTCGGGCGATTGTCGAGTCCGCCAGCCGCGCCTTGATCGCGCTGGGCTTGCGCCCGGCCGACCCCGGCGAGTTTACGCGCCGCGCCTTCCAGAACGGCCGCATGGATCTGGCGCAGGCCGAGGCGGTCGCCGATCTGATCGATGCAGAAACCAGCGCCCAGGCCAAACAAGCCTTGGGGCAGTTGGACGGAAAACTGAGCGAGACCTATGCCGGTTTCCGTCGTGACCTTCTTCAAGCCTTGGCCTTGGTCGAGGCGGAGATCGATTTTCCCGATGAAGAGGTGCCGGACAATCTGGCCCGTACGGCGGGGCCAGTGCTGGACCGACTCGGCGCCGACCTGCGACGCGCGGTCGATACGGGGCGGCGTGGCGAACGGGTGAGGGAAGGCTATCGCATCGTCCTGATCGGAGAGACGAACGCCGGCAAGTCGTCGCTGTTCAATGCGCTGGTTGCGCGTGAAGCGGCCATCGTGACGCCGATCGCCGGCACCACGCGTGATGTGCTGGACGCCGATCTGGTGATCGGCGGCTATGCCGTGACCTTGTCGGATACGGCTGGCTTGAGAGACAGCGATGACCCGGTCGAGGCAGAGGGTGTGCGCCGCGCCCGGATGCGCGCCGAACAAGCCGACTTGCGTCTTTGGATCCGTGCGCCTGGCGACCCTGAAGGGGTGGCTGCAGGTTACGTCAAGGATGACGATCTGATCGTGGCGACCAAGTCCGACCTTGGCCTCAGTTTAGCACGCGGCGTCCATGAGACTCTGGCGGTCAGCACCACCACTGGCGATGGCTTGGCCGAGCTTCGGGACTGGATTGCTGCCCGTCTTGCGCAAGATCTGTCAGGCGCTGACTTCCCAGCTGTGACCCAGGAACGGCATCGGCTGCGTTTGCTTGAGGCGCTGGAAAGCGTCGACGCCGCGCGCGTTGCGATCAATGTCGCGCCGGAAATGGCTGGCGATGATCTGAGACGGGCTGCCGACGCTCTGGCCCGCGTCACCGGTGCGATCGGCGTCGAGGACATTCTGGGCGAAGTCTTCTCGACCTTTTGTATCGGAAAGTAGGTCCAGCCATACCAGCGTTTCACGTGAAACAGAGGCGGGTCGCGAGCCGATCTGATTAGCCCACCTCTGGCGATCATACGCGTTTTGGCTTATGTGGCGGCCATGAATTCTTCCTCTGATCTCGTGTTCGACGTCGTCGTTATCGGCGGCGGCCATGCCGGCTGTGAAGCGGCGGCGGCTTCTGCGCGCGCCGACGCCAACACGGTTCTGTTGACCCAGAAGCTGGAGACGATTGGCGAGATGTCGTGCAACCCGGCCATCGGAGGGCTGGGGAAGGGCCATCTGGTTCGCGAGATCGACGCCATGGACGGCGTCATGGGACGGCTGGCCGATGTGTCCGGCATCCAATTCCGCCTGCTTAACCGATCCAAAGGCGCCGCCGTTCGGGGCCCGCGCAGCCAGATCGACCGCCGCCTCTACCGCGAGGCCATGCAGGCCGAACTGAAGGGCACGCCCAACCTGACTCTGATGGCGGGGACGGCCGAGCGGCTTATTCTTGAAGGTAATCGGGTCGTCGGCGTCGTGACCGGCGACGGAGAGACGGTTCGGGCTGCGGCAGTCGTCCTGACGACCGGCACCTTCCTGAACGGGGTCATCCATCGCGGCGACGAGCGAACGCCGGCGGGGCGGCATGGTGAGGAGCCCTCGACGGGTCTGGCCGCCGATCTTCATGCCGCCGACCTGATGATGGGACGTCTGAAGACAGGCACGCCCGCACGCCTGGACGGTCGGACGATCGCCTGGGACCGGCTGGAAATGCAGGAAGCGGACAATACGCCGTCAGCCTTTTCCTTCCTGACCGACCGGATCGACGTGCCCCAGATCGCCTGCGGCGTGACCCACACGACCGAAGAGACTCACCGGATCATCGCGGAGAATCTGGGCGAGAGCGCTGTCTATGGCGGCAAGCTGTCGGGACGGGGGCCGCGGTATTGTCCGTCGATCGAGGACAAGGTTGTTCGGTTCGCCGACAAGACCAGCCATCAGATTTTCCTAGAGCCGGAAGGCTTGGACGATCCGACGGTGTATCCGAATGGAATTTCGACCTCGGTATCGGAGCCGACGCAACTCGCCTTCCTACGCACCATTCCCGGCCTGGAAGCGGTTGAGGTTTTCCGATACGGCTACGCCATCGAATACGACTACGTCGATCCGCGCGAGCTGACAGCGGCGCTGGAGGTCAAGAAGCGTCCCGGGCTGTATCTTGCCGGACAGATCAACGGCACGACCGGCTATGAGGAAGCGGCGGCTCAGGGTCTGATGGCGGGGCTGAACGCCGCGCGGTCAGCGGCCGGGCAGGAGCCGGTGATCCTGGGGCGTGATCAGGCCTATATCGGCGTCATGATCGACGATCTGGTGACGCGCGGCGTCACCGAACCGTATCGGATGTTCACAAGCCGAGCGGAATACCGGCTGACCCTGCGAGCGGACAATGCCGACCTTCGGCTCACACCCTTTGCGATCGAGCTGGGCATCGTCGGCAATGAGCGGCGCATTCGGTTTGACGCCAAGGCCTCGGCGCTTGCGGCAGCGAGTGCTGTTTCACGTGAAACACTGTTCACGCCCAACGAGGCTGGCGCGCTCGGCATTTCGGTCAATGCTGACGGTCGGCGACGGTCGATGCGCGAACTGCTCGCCTTCCCCGATGTGACTTTGGATCAGTTCGTTTCGGCCGTGCCCGTCATCGGCGACTGGACCGATGATGTTCGCGAGCAGATTCAAATCGACGCTGGCTACGCCAACTATCTGGATCGACAGTCGCAGGATGCGGATGCGCTGAAGGCGGAGGAGGGACTGACGCTTCCGACCGATCTCGACTATGGCGCCGTTGGCGGCTTGTCGAATGAGGTGAAGGAAAAGCTGGCGCGCGTCCAACCGCGCACCTTGGGCCAGGCTGGCCGGATCGAGGGCATGACGCCTGGCGCTTTGACGGCGCTCTTGGCCTATGTGAAGCGCGCGCCCAAGGCGTCGGTCGCCGCTTGATGTTGGAGGCAGAACAAGAGGCGTTCCGCGTACGCGCCAATGCATCTGCGGAACAGATCGCCGACCTCGAGGCCTTTCGACTGCGGTTGGTCGAGGCCAATGCGGTGATGAATCTGGTCGGCCCGGACAGTCTGCCGGACTTCTGGAACCGCCATGTCTGGGATAGTGCGCAACTGCTGGATCTAGCGCCGGACGCGAAGACTTGGGCGGATATGGGGGCAGGGGCCGGCTTTCCCGGACTGGTCCTTTCCATCATGCTGAAGGGGCGGGAAGGGGCGCATGTCTGGCTGATCGATAGCTTGGCGAAGCGCTGTCGATTTCTTCAGGAAGTGGTGGATGCGCTGTCCTTGCCGGCAACGGTCATCGTCGGTCGGGCTGAAGCGCAGTCCGTGACGTGTGACATCGTCACCGCCCGCGCCGTGGCCCCGATGGACAAACTGTTGGGTTATGCACAGCCCTACTTCCAAAGAGGTGCACAAGGTCTGTTCCTGAAGGGGGAACGTGCCGAATCCGAGTTGATCGAAGCGCGTAAATCCTGGCATTTCGAGGCTGAACTGGCCCCGTCGCAAAGCGACGTGCGCGGCCGCATCGTGACAATCCGGAGCCTCCGACGTGCCCGCTCAACGCGCTAGAAAGCCCGCCCGCGTCCTCGCCGTGTCCAACCAGAAGGGCGGGGTGGGCAAGACGACGACGGCGATCAACCTCGGCACTGCGCTGGCCGCCATCGGCGAGCGGGTGCTGATCGTGGATATGGACCCGCAGGGCAATGCCTCGACGGGGTTGGGTGTTCCACGTGAAACACGGCGCGTCACCATCTACGATGTTGTCGTGGATCAGCGCTCCATCGCCGATGCCTCAGTGCAGACGACGGTGCCGGGTCTGTGGATCGTGCCCGCCGACGCCGACATGTCGGGCGTCGAGATCGAACTGAGCCAGGCGGACCGGCGGTCCTATCGGCTGCGCGATGCCCTGCGCGCCCACGACGACGGACCTACCGCGTATGACTATGTGCTGATCGACTGCCCCCCGTCGCTGAACCTTTTGACGCTGAATGCTATGGCGGCGGCGGACGCGGTGCTGGTGCCGCTGCAATGCGAGTTCTTTGCCCTGGAAGGCCTGAGTCAGCTGATGCGCACCATCGACATGGTCAAGCACAGCCTCAACCCATCGCTGGAAATCCAGGGCCTGGTCCTGACAATGTTCGACCGTCGCAGCGCCCTGTCGGGCCAGGTGGCCAACGACGTGCGCGCTCACTTTGGCGACAAGGTCTATGAGAGCGTCATCCCACGTAACGTCCGCGTCGCCGAGGCGCCGTCTTTCGGCAAGCCCGCACTGATCTATGATCTGAAGTGCGCCGGCAGCCAGGCCTATTTGCGACTGGCCAAGGAAGTGGTGAAGCGCGAACGCCAGCGCCTGAAGCTGGCCGCCTGAGTTTATTTAGAAACGGAACAGTATCTTGGCTGAACGACAAAGAGGTCTGGGCCGCGGCCTGTCGGCGCTGATGGGACAGGACGCCGAAGCGCCGGTCGCATCTGATGCGCCCGTGCCCGCCGGTGTGCAACGCGTGCCGATCGAAAGCCTGAAGCCCAATCCGGACCAGCCGCGCAAGACCTTCCGCCAGGAGGATTTGGAGGAACTGACCGCCTCGATCCGCGACAAGGGCGTGCTGCAGCCGATCTTGGTGCGGACCCAACCGGGCGAGGACGGCGTCTGGCAGATCATCGCCGGCGAACGCCGCTGGCGCGCGTCGCAGGCGGCGCGCCTGACCGAGGTGCCGATCGTCATCCACGAGATGGACGACGTCGAGGTGTTCGAAGTCGCCATCGTCGAAAACGTCCAGCGCGCCGACCTGAATCCGCTGGAAGAAGCCGAGGCCTATCGCGTTTTGATGGAGCGCTTCGGGCGGACGCAGGATGCCGTTGCGGGCGTGGTCGGCAAGAGCCGCAGCCATGTGGCCAACACCATGCGCCTGCTGCAACTGCCCGAGCGGGTGCTGTTCTATGTGCGCGAAGGCAAGCTGTCGGCGGGTCACGCCCGGGCGCTGATCAATACGCCCGATCCGGGCCAGTTGGCGGACATCGCCTTCGTGGATGGTCTGAGCGTCCGTGAGACCGAGGCCCTGGCGCGCCGTGCGGTGGAGGGGCCGAAGCCGACGAAGGTCAAGCCAGCGTCGGCGGCCGCAGGCGGGGAGGGGGCGGCCGATGTCGCCGCCCTGCAGCAGGATCTGGCCGATGCACTGGGCCTGAAGGTGCAGTTGTCGGACAAGGGCGGAAAGGGCGAGCTGACGATCGGCTACGGCTCGCTAGAGCAGCTGGACGACCTGTGCCGCCGTTTGATGCGCGGCTGAGCGGCGGACTGTGCTAGGGTGTCGATATGACTGAAGACACGACACCCACCGCAGCCGACAAGCTGAAACAGGCGCTTGCCGCCAAGAAGGCCAAGGCGAGTCATGGGTTCAACGCGCAACACAGCGCCAAGGCCGAAGAGAAGGCTGTGTCGGCGCGAAACGTCGCCATGGCCCAGCCCGCCTTCCGTAAGGCCTCCAAGCGCGGTTAGGGCTACAGCCCCAACCGTCTGGCGCGACCTGCGATTTCCAGCAGCAGGCGTTCGGCGATCAGTTGGTCCGGCATTCCGGTCGTCTTGGTCGCGACATCGGCCGTGTTGATGCTGTCCAAGACCTCGTCCAGGGCTTCGAGCCGCCAAGATCGCGCCTGACGCAGCATTTCGGCCTCCTGCTTCCAGAAGACGCCGGCGGCCTTTGCGGCCTCCTTGGCGTTTGTGCCGTTGGCCTGCAGGATATTGATCCGGCGTAGCTTTCCGAGATGGATCGCCGCAGAACGAACGGCGAGTACGGACGATTCGCCTTCGGCGAAGGCGCGCCTGAGCCCAGCCTGCGCTGGACCCGGCCGCGCGCCGAAGGCCTGAAGCGCCGCATCCGACAGGGAGGCGTCCGGCTCGACGCCGAGATGATGCTCCAGCGCATCCATATCCAGCGTCTTGCCGGAGCCGGGGCCGATGAAGAGGGCCAGGCGCTCGATCTCTTGTCGCATCAGGCCGCGCTCGCGCGGCAGGCGTGCGACGAAGCGGTCCAGGGCGTCGGAGGTCAGGCCGACCTTGTCGGCGGCCAGGGCTTCGCGGACCATTCGGGCGACATCGCCGGTCTCGTCCTCGTAACAGACGATGCCGACCGCGCCGTTTTCCTTCTCGGCCGCCTTTCTGAGCGCCGATTCGCGACCCAGCTGGTCGGCCTCGACCACCATCATGGCGTCGGGATTGTAGCCGCCCTCGGCGTGGATCTTTAGCGCGGCGGCGACCGCCTTGTCCACGCCGGGCTTCAGCGCCGACAGACGGATGCGCACCAGACGACGGCCGCCCATCAGGGACATGGCCGTCAGGGCCTCTTCCAGCTTCGTTTCATCGGCATCGATGTCGCTGTCGGTCAGGACGGTGACGTTGAAGGGGTCATTCAGATCGGGCGTGACCGTTTTGCACAGCACCTCGGCCCGCTCGGCGACGCCCGATCGGTCCTTGCCGTGGATCACCGCTGCCCGGATCGCTGGATCGGGCGCCTTCAGAAAGCGATCGATCTCGGGGCGTTTGGCCAGGATCACGGGTTCGACAGCGCCTGCATCAGATCCAGTCGGATCAGGCGAGCCAGTTCGGCGGCGGCGCGCTCCTCGCCATCCTGCTGGGCGGCGATGGCGGCATAGGGCTGGTCGGCGGCAGCGTAGGTCGTGGTGACCGTTTCCGTGCCGCTGACAGGCATTCCGCCGGCAGCCGGGGTCAGGGTCCAGGTCGCCTTGACCGTGAGTTCATAGCGGGTGGCGGTGTCGTCGATACGGCGACCCAGCGAGCGGCGGTTCTGCTGGACCTCGGTCGTCAGGCGATACAGCGGCGTCGCGCCGCGATCCCAGGCCAGGACGTCTTCCAGCTGCTCGCGCAGGCGATAGCCCAGGCGGTCGTCCTGGGTCGTGACGGCGATCCGGCGCAGGGACGACCCCACGGCCGGCTCGGCGTACATGGGCGTGAAGCCGCAGGCGGACACCGCCAGAGACGCGAGAACCGCGAGAGCCGCCGCGACACGCATCAGCCGGCCACCAGATTTACGATGCGGTCCTTGACCACGACGATCTTCTTCACGCTCAGACCCTCCAGCCGCGCCTTGACCGTTTCGTCGGCCAGGACCAGCGCTTCGACCTCGGACGGCTCCATGCCGCGCGGCACGCGGATTTCCGCGCGACGCTTGCCGTTGATCTGGATGGGCAGGACCACCTCGTCGTCGGCCGCGAGCGCAGCGTCCCACACGGGCCACGGCGCGTCCAGAATCATCCCGTCTTCCCCGAGCCGCGTCCAGGCTTCTTCGGCCAGGTGCGGGGTGAAGGGGGCGATCAGGCGGGCCAGCGCCGACAGGGCCTGACGCTTGGCGTCGCCGCCGGCCTGGGCATTGTCGCGGATGGTGGCGACGAAGGCGTAGAGCTTGGCGATGGCCGAGTTGAAGCGGAAGCCTTCGACCCCTTCGGAGACGGCCTTGATGGCCTTGTGCGTCTCGCGCAGCAGCTCGGCGTTGGCCTTGTCCTCGCCCGCAAAACCGGCGTCGTAGGTGTCGAACAGGGTCCAGGCGCGCTGGACGAAGCGGCTGGCGCCTTCGACGCCGCCGGGGGTCCATTGCACGTCACGTTCAGGCGGGCTATCGGACAGGACGAACAGGCGACCGGCGTCCACGCCATGGCTTTCCAGGATTTCGGCCGGGGCCACGACGTTCTTCTTGGACTTGGACATCTTCTCGATGTCGCCGATGACCAGGGTCTCGCCGGTCGACAGCTGGCGGGCGGAGCGGGCGCCGTTGTCGTTCTTGAGCTCCACGTCGGTCGGCTCGACCCAGGCGCCGTCGGCGCGGCGATAGGTCTCGTGGACGACCATGCCTTGGGTGAACAGTCCGGCGAACGGCTCCTTCACCGACAGCATGCCGGCGTCAGACAGGGCGCGGGTGATGAAGCGGGCGTACAGCAGGTGCAGGACCGCGTGCTCGACCCCGCCGATGTATTGATCGACGGCCAGCCAGCGGTCGGCGGCGGCCTTGTCGATCGGCGCCTCGGCCGTCGGATCGGTGAAGCGGGCGAAATACCAGCTAGAATCGACGAAGGTGTCGAGCGTGTCGGTCTCGCGCGTCGCATCCGCGCCGCACGACGGGCATTTGACGTGCTTCCAGGTCGCATGACGCGCCAACGGGTTGCCGGGCACGTCAAAGGTCACATCGTCAGGCAGGACGACGGGCAACTGGTCGGTGGGCACCTCGACCACGCCGCAGGACGGGCAGTGGATGATCGGGATCGGGCAACCCCAATAGCGCTGGCGCGAAACGCCCCAGTCGCGCAGGCGATAGATGGTCTCGGCGCGGCCCTGGCCGGCGGCCTCGACCTTGGCGATCGCGGCGGCCTTGGCGGCCTCGACGTCCATGCCGTTCAGGAAGTCGGAGTTGAAGACGCGGCCGGGGCCGACATAGGCCTCGGTTCCGATCTCTACCGTCTCGGCGTCGTCGGGTTTGACCACCGGCGTCACCGGCAGATCGTATTTGCGGGCGAAGTCCAGGTCCCGCTGGTCGTGGGCCGGGCAGCCGAAGATGGCGCCCGAACCATAGGTCGACAGCACGAAGTTGGCGGCCCAGACCGGCAGCGTCTTGTCCGGATCGAAGGGGTGGCGGACGCGAACACCCAGATCCACGCCCAGCTTCTCGGCCTTTTCGATCTCGGCTTCGCTGGTGCCGGTCTGAGCACAGGCCTTGATGAAGTCCGCCACGTCCGGCCGATGTTCGGCGATGGCCTTGGTCAGGGGATGGTCGGGCGCCAGGGCCAGGAAGCTGGCGCCGAACAGGGTGTCGGGGCGGGTGGTGTAGACCTCGATCGGATCGCGGGCGTGGTTGGGTTCGCCCTCGGGGGAGGCGGGCAGGAAGGCCGGCGCCTCGGCAATGTCCCACCACAGGGTCGCGCCCTTGGACTTGCCGATCCAGTTCTCCTGCATCAGCCGGACCTTTTCGGGCCAGCGGTCAAGGGTCTTCAGACCGTCGATCAGGTCGTCGGCATAGTCGGTGATGCGCAGGAACCACTGGTTCAGCTTGCGCTTCTCGACCAGGGCGCCCGAGCGCCAGCCGCGTCCGTCGATCACCTGTTCGTTGGCCAGGACGGTGTTGTCGACCGGATCCCAGTTGACCACCGCATCCTTGCGATAGACCAGACCACGCCGATACAGCTCCAGGAACCACGCCTGCTGCTTGCCATAGTATTCCGGGTCGCAGGTGGCGAACTCACGCGACCAGTCCAGCGACAGGCCCAGCAGCTTCAGCTGTTCGCGCATATTGGCGATGTTGGAATAGGTCCAGCCTTTCGGGTGGATGCCGCGCTCCATGGCCGCGTTTTCGGCCGGCATGCCGAAAGCGTCCCAGCCCATCGGGTGCAGAACGTCATACCCTTGCGCGCGCTTGGACCGCGCCACCACGTCGCCCATCACATAGTTGCGGGCGTGACCCATGTGGATGTTGCCCGACGGATAGGGGAACATCTCCAGCACGTAATACTTCGGCCGACCGGTGTCCTTGGTGACGAAGGCGGAAGCCTCGGCCCATCGGGCCTGCTGGCGGGGTTCGGCGGTCTTGGGTTCGTAACGGGCCACGGTCGTCCTGAAAGTCGAAAGGGCGCTGACGCCCTCCCGGCTCAACTAGCCTGAAGGACGACAGCGCCCAAGAAGTAATCCGTTTCGGCGTTCCCAGCAGGTCCGACGAAACTAAACCAGTCGGCGCTCAAGCAGCCGAAAGGCGGTAGCGCCAAAATAATGCGAGCTCCGGCTTTAGCCGGCGTTCGACAGGTTCAGCTGGCGAGCCTTGGTCAGGATGGCGTTTTCCAGATCGGCCTCGGTCTGGGCGGCGACCGGGGCGGCGGTCCACTGACCATCGGCGCCCTTCACTTCCTTGGTCACCGTGACGTTCAGCGCGTCGGCGCGCAGACGGGTGTCCAGGATGAAGACGGTCGCCTTGAAGCGCTCGTTCGGCGTCTGGGGGTTGATGTACCAGTCATAGTTGATGACGCCGCCCCACGGATCGGCGGTCAGCAGCGGCATGAAGCTGAGGGTGTCCAGCGAGGCGCGCCACAGGAAGGCGTTGACGCCGATGCCCTGTTGCACGTTCGTCTTGGGCGCAGACTTCTTGCCGCCGACGAAGGGAATGCTCGAGCAGGCCGACAGGGACGCGCCCAGGGCCACGCCCGAGACCAGCACGACCGCGACGTTCCGAACCAGGGCCTTGTTGAGGCTCATCAAGAGAAGTCTCCGTAAACTCAGGGACGTGAGAGCCCTCGCCCGCACGCGCGCACGGCATGAGGAATGCCGACTGCCAGGCTCTATAACACGGCGAAAAGGGGCGATGACAAGGCGAAGTCGGTTCCCGTCGCATCGCGCGTCGCGGTGTTTTGTGAAGGGCATGCGAGATTCCGCCGGAATCCGCCTGAATCCCGTGACGCTTGAGACACATACGCCGACAACAATGCGCGGGAACCTTGTTATCGCCGGCTCATTGCGTTGACCGCGCAGACACCCGGTGTCTAATCGCGGGGCTCACGACCATATAAGGTCGGTTCAGGGTTGAAACGTCGCCTCATGGCGGGGTTCGAAGGATTTGGTATGCGGTTTGGTGGTTTCCTGGCTGTGATGATGGCGACGACGGCGATGGCCGCGTCGACGTCGGCGCTCGCCCAAAGCACGTCCGCCGTTTCCCTCTCGGAAGCCCAGGCGACGCAGCGCAATGCGCCGGCGCCGCAACGTCGCGGCCTTCGCCTGAACGACCGTGGGCGCTGGGGTCTGGATTTCAACCTGAACCAGCCCGTGGGTCGCGAGACCGACTGGGGTGATGTCGAGGCCGGCGCCTACTACCGCCTGAACGACCGTCTGCGCGTCGGCGCCGCCGCCGCCGTCAGCACGCCGGAAGCCGATCCGGCCCGCGCGCCCGAAACCAACGGCCGGGCCCAGCCCCGCGTCCGTCTGGAAACCATCTTCAAGTTCTGATTTCGACCGGTCAGCGAAACGCTGACTGGATCGCATTCACCGCCGCCAGGCCGCATGCGCCTGTGCGTGCGAGCGTTGCGGAGTTCTCTGGCGTGACGCCGCCCAGCGCATAGACCGGTAGGCGTACAGATTTCACATGCTGTTCGAATGCAGTGACGCCCAATGCGGATTTGCCGGCGGACACGCCGCCCGCCCGAAACACCGGCGACAGGATCAGGGCGTCCAGGTTTTTAGGCGGCGGGGATAGGCCATGCCAGGCCGCCGTCAAAATCCAGCCGGGTCGGTCCGATCGAATGCGCGCCGCTTGGTCCGCCGCACGTTCGGGCAGGTGCAGCCCGTCGGCGTCGATCGCCTCGGCCAGATCGGGGTCCAGTCCGACCAGCAATTTCACGTCCCGACCGGCCGTCGCTTCCCGAAGTCGATGTCCCGTCTCGACGGCATCGGAGGCGCCGAAGGCGCGATAGACCACGGCCGAACCGGCAGGCAGGCGCGCCGCCGTCTTCCACGGTCGGGGCGTGCGATCGGGGTCGGTGAAGAACAGCATCGCCGGCAAGGCTGCGGCGGCCGGGCTGACAGCGGCGGCGGCGCGGTTTAGAGCGGTCGCGGCGTTCCAGAGCGCGCGCGCATCGTCGCTGTAACCGGCCGGCAGGATCATGACCTCTTCTTCCTCCGCTTTTCCCGCCCCGTCCATCGCCGAAAGGGTCGCCGAGGTGCGGGCGCGCATCGACGCCGCCTGCCATGCGGCCGATCGGGATCCAGCGGACGTGACCCTGACCGCCGTTTCCAAGACGCAAGCCCCCGAGGCCATCGACGCCATCCTGGCGACGGGTCAGCGGATCTTCGGCGAGAACCGGGTGCAAGAGGCGCAAGGTCGTTGGGCCGACCGTCGCGGGGTCGTGCCGGGCCTGGAGCTGCGGCTGATCGGCCCCTTGCAGACCAACAAGGCTGAGGATGCGGTCGCCCTGTTCGACGTGATCGAAACCCTGGACCGCGAAAAGCTTGCACGAGCCTTGGCGCAGGCGGGTGAAAAGCGCGGCCGATCGCCGCGCGTCCTGGTTCAGGTGAACACGGGCGCGGAGCCCCAGAAGGCCGGGGTCCTGCCCGACGCCGCCGACACCCTGATCGCAGCGGCCCGCGACACCTATGGGCTGACGGTCGAGGGATTGATGTGCATTCCCCCGGCGGATCAGGACGCAGAGCCGCATTTTCAGATGTTGCGGGCCATGGCCGAACGCCACGGTTTGTCGGTCGTGTCGATGGGCATGAGCGGCGATTATGAAACCGCTATCCGGTGCGGTGCGACGCACGTCAGGGTCGGAACGGCCTTGTTCGGGGAACGAAATCGACCCGAAGCGCCCTCTAGCTCGTAACCCGATGTGAATATTCGCACCCCCAAGCCTTGGCGCGGGGGCCAAGCCTCGCCATTGTCTGTCCCATGCCTACGCCCAAGACCATTCTGATCATCGACGACGACGACGACCTGCGCGAGGCTCTGGCCGAGCAGCTGAACCTGCATGAGGAGTTTCGGACCCAGCAGGCGTCGACCGCCACGGACGGGGTGCGGATGGGGCGCGAGATCCGCGCCGACCTGATCCTGCTGGACGTCGATCTGCCCGATATGGACGGTCGCGAGGCCTGTCGCCTGTTACGCAAGGACGGGGTGTCAACCCCGGTCATCATGCTGACGGCGCAATCGGCGGACGCCGACGCCATCCTGGGTCTGGACGCCGGGGCCAACGACTATGTTACCAAGCCCTTCCGGTTCGCCGTACTGCTGGCGCGCATCCGCGCCCATCTGCGCAGCCATGAACAGTCGGAAGACGCCGTCTTCACCATCGGCCCCTACGAGTTCCGGCCCGCCGCCAAGGTGCTGATGGACTCAAAGGGCAAGAAGGTGCGGTTGACCGAGAAGGAAACCAACATCCTGAAATACCTCTATCGCGCCGGGGCCAAACCGGTGTCGCGCGAAGAGTTGCTGACCGAGGTCTGGGGCTACAACGCCGGGGTCACGACCCATACGCTGGAAACCCACATTTATCGTCTGCGTCAGAAGATCGAGCCCGAGCCGGGCCATGCGCGTCTTCTGCTGACCGATGCGGGCGGATATCGGCTTCAACCCTAGAACCGTCTGGACGACAGCGTTCGCGCAGGCGATGAAACGGCATGATCGCCGCCTTCGCCCTCGCCGCCCTGCTCCAGCAATCACCGATGCCGTCCGTGGCGCCGGACGGCGTGTTCCGATCGCGCGGCTATGGTCTGGTGATCGTCCGCGCCGGGCAAGACATCCGGGTCTATCACGAGGCCGGCGGGGCCTGCTGGCCGGATCCCGATGGGGAAGATCTGAAAGACAGCTTCGCCGCCGCCGTCCCCGTGGCTGACGGCATAGGCTTGACCGAAGCGCACGACGATCAGGCGAGCATCTATGTGTTCGACGGGCTGCCGGCTCTGCCCCCGGCCTGCGAACATCCAGATACGAGCGACCGTGCCGCCGTCCTGGCCATCTCGGATTTGATGCAGGCCTACTATCCTGGTTTCGAGGCTCGAAAGATCGATTTCCAAGCCCGTCGCAGCGAGGTGCTTGGGCGTCTTTCACAGACACCATCCCCCAGCCAGGCGTTCGCCGCCGCCGCCGACCTTCTATCAGGACTGGATGACGCACATATCGAATTGAGCGCAGAAATCGAAGGCCGCGCGCAAGACCTTCAGGTGTCGAGCGGACGAACCCTGGACGCGGTCAACGCACGCTCCGAGCCAAGGGCCGAGAGGGCGTGGCTGGGCGCGTGGCGCGAAGGCGTCCTTCAGACCATCCTTGACGGTGAAGGTCACGCCGTCGCCAATAACCGGGTCTTCTGGGGGGTGAACGACGGCGTAGGCTATCTGCCGATCGTGACCATGGGAGGGTTCGACGCCGAGGACGCCGCTTCCACAGAGCTGCTGGAAGCCGCCCTCGACGAGGCGATGATCGCTTTCCACGGGGCGCGAGCGGTCATCGTGGATGTCTCGAACAATCGCGGCGGTTATGACTCTGTCAGCCGGTTGATCGCGTCGCGTTTCGCCGACCAGCCGCGCGTCGCCTACACCAAGAGGGGCTGGGGATCGGGCGTCGCTCCGCAGGTCGTGGAGGTGCGACCTTCGAATCGAACGGGCTATCACGGCCCGGTCTGGCTTCTGACCAGCGACATCACCGTCAGCGCCGGCGAGACATTCAGCCAGATGATGACGGTATTGCCCAATATCACGCACGCCGGGACCCGGACGAGAGGCGCGTTTTCCGATCAGAGCCCTGTCGTTCTCGCCAATGGTTGGCGCTTCGCCATGCCGATGGAGCTTTACGTCGATCCGCAAGGCCATCCGCTTGAAGGACGCGGGCTGACGCCGCAGGTCCGCATCGATCTCTATCCCGAGGGCGATCTGGACCATGGTCACGCCAAGGCCGTGAAGGCCTTGATGCGACGACTTTCGCATTAGGCCGCTTCGCCTCGATCAACCGGCGGACGGCAGCAAGACTGACGGAGTCTACCGACGGATCGTGAACAGCGGCAGGAAGACGTGGACCAACGGGCCGATGGTCAGGGCGTAGAGCACCGTGCCCAAGCCGACCGAGCCGCCCAATAGCCAGCCGACGGCGATAACGGTCATTTCGATGGCCGTCCGCACCCATTTCACCGGCCAGCTGGTGCGCGCGACGATGCCCGTCATCAGGCCGTCGCGGGGACCGGGGCTAAGGCCCGCGCCGATATAGGCCCCGCTGGCCACGCCGTTCAGGACGATGCCGGCGATCAGCAGGCCGGCCCGGAGCGGTAGGCCCAGGTCGGACGGAATCCAGTCCAGGCCCAAGTTGGCGACGGTGCCGATGACCAGCACATTGGCCACGGTCCCGATCCCCGGCTTCTGGCGAAGGGGAATCCATAGCAGCAGCACAGCCATACCGATCAGATTGACCACCAGACCGAAGCTGACTCTGCTGGGTTTCGCGAACCGCTCGAACACCCCTTGGTTCAGCACGTCCCACGGATCCAGACCGAGATCGGCACGAACGATCAGGGCGATGGAGAGGCCGTAGAGGACGAGGCCGATAAACAGTTGGATCAGGCGACGGGTCATAAACCCACCAGATGCGCCAAACTGGCTATCGAAAACAGAGCCAGTTATGCCATTCTGGCCTCATGTCGTCGCGGTCGATCGGTCTTGTTTCCCTGACACGCCATCTCGGCGCCTGGCGGTCGCCGGGTGCTGGCGCAGCCTACCGGCAGCTGGCGGGGGCGGTACGACTGCTGATTCTGGATGGCCGACTGCCCTTGGCGGCGCGGTTGCCCGGCGAACGGGAACTGGCTCAGGCGCTGGGCTTGAGCCGCACGACCGTCTCGGCCGCCTACGGGCGCTTGCGGGACGACGGGTTCCTGACGGGCGGGCAGGGCGCCGCCGCGCGCACCAGCCTGCCGACCGGACCGGCGCCGCGTCATGAGGCGACGCCAACGGACAAGGCCGGCCTGATCGACCTGACCGCCGCCGTTCTGCCGGCCGATCCCAATGTGCACGCGGCCTATGTGCGGGCGCTGGAGCGGTTGCCGGCGAACCTGCCGGGTCACGGGTACGAGACGGTGGGGCTGGAGGCGCTGCGTGAAGCGGTGGCGGCCGGCTATCGGCGGCGCGGCCTGGCGACCTCGTCGGGGCAGATTCTGATCACGCACGGCGCGCACAACGGACTGGTGCATCTTCTGCGCCTGACGACGCGCCCCGGCGCCCCGGTGGTGTTCGACCATCCCACCTATCCGCAGGCGATCGACGCCATCCTGGCGGCGGGCGGTCGCGCCGTGCCCGTCGCCTTGCCGGACGGCGAGGGCGAGGAGGGTTGGGATGTCGAGGGTCTGATTGCGGCCTGCCGAAGCAGCAACGCGGCCATGGCCTATTTAGTGCTGGACCATAACAACCCGACCGGCCGGATGATGCGAGCGTCGGACCGGACGCGCTTGCTGGCAGGCCTGAAGGGATCGGAGACTCTGCTCGTGCTGGACGAGACCCTGGTCGAGCTGACCTTGAGCGGACCGCCAGCGCTCAGCGCCTCGGCCGTCGATGCGCCGCGGATCGTCAGATTGGGATCGATGTCCAAGAGCGTTTGGGGCGGGCTGAGGATCGGCTGGATCCGCGCCGACCGGGCGGTGATCCAGCGTCTGGCCCAGAGCCGCGCCAGCTTCGATCTGGGCGTTCCGATTCTGGAGCAGCTGGCGGCGGTCGAACTGCTGAACGACGGCGGAAAGGCCCTGGCGGCGCGTCGGCCCCTCTTGCGCGCCCGGCGGGATCATCTGCGCGCGCGGCTCGCCGAAAAACTGCCTGAGTGGGTCTGTCCGCGCCCGGCTGGGGGATTGTCCCTGTGGGCGCGGCTGCCGGGGCCGATCAGTTCCGCTTTGACGATCGCGGCCGAGGCCGAAGGCCTGCGCCTCGCCGCCGGTCCGCGATTCGGCGTCGACGGCGCCTTCGAACGCCGGCTGCGCCTGCCCTACACCTTGCCGGAAGATCAGCTGGACGAGGCGGTGGTTCGGCTGGGGCGCGCCGCCAGGAAGGTCGGCCGGGGGCGAAAGGCGCCGGCGTCGGTCAAGCCGGTCGCCGTTTATTAAGGATCAGATATCCAGATCAACCGTGACCGGCGCGTGGTCGCTGGGACGATCCCACTCGCGGACGTCGTCGTGGATGCGGGCGGTGTCCTTGACCACGGCGGGAGTCAAGCCGGGCGACGTCCAGATGTGGTCCAGGCGCAGGCCGCGATTCGATTTGCGGAAGTCGGCGGCGCGGTAGCTCCACCAGCTGGCCAGTTTCTGGGGCTCGGGGAAACGGTCGCGCAACACGTCTGCGAAACCACCGGTCTCCTGAAGGCGGTTCAGGGTCTCGACCTCGATCGGCGTGTGGCTGACGATCTTGGACATATAGCGGTGGTTCCAGACATCGCCTTCGCCGGGGGCGATATTGAAATCGCCGGCCATGACCAGGGGACGAGACTTGTCCTGCTTGGCCACGATGGCGGTCAGCTGTTCATAGAAGTCCATCTTGTGATCGAACTTGGGGTTCAGCGTCCGGTCGGGAACGTCACCGCCGGCCGGGATGTAGAAGTTCTGCACGTCGATGCCGGACACGCGGGCCGAGACGCAGCGCGCATGACCCAGTTTGCAGACCTGGAAGGTATCGCTGTCCTCAAGCTGCAGACGGCTTGCGATGGCGACGCCGTGCCAGCCCTTCTGGCCCGCCACGCGAAGGTGGGACAGGCCCATGTCCTCGAAGGCGCCGCGCGGAAACTGGTCTGTCGTGCATTTGATCTCCTGCAGCATCAGGACATCGGGCGCGCGTTCGGCGACGAAGCGGGCGACCTGGTCGATGCGCAGGCGGACGGAGTTGATGTTCCAGGTGGCGAGGCGAAGGGTCATGCCCCCGTCTAGCAGGCGCACGGCGTAAAAAAAGCCCGGCCGCGACGGGCCGGGCTCTGGGAGGTTCGTCTCTCTCGCCGCCGGGGAGGGGGATATTCCAGGGCGGTAGAACGGCCGCCGCCGCTCATGTGCGCAAAATGTCACTGACGATTATAAAAGTCAAATCGTCACAATTGTCAGCTTGCGCGTGCTGATTATGAAACAGTCAGGACGCGGATCAGTCTCGCGGCGTTTGCGCCTGCGGGGCCGTCGCCCACTCACCGCGCCAGTCGTAGCTGAGCGTCACGCAGTGCCGATAGGCGCCGTCCGACCACCGGCCCACGGCCTGCATAGTCAGAGGCCGCGGCGCACGGACGCGACCCATGATCAGCCACACCTCGTCGGCGCCGGGACATAGGGCGCGCGACAGGCCACGGCCGTCGCCGTCCTGATCGATGGCGTAGATGTCGTTTTCCTCTGCGCCCTGCGGCAGGACGCGTCGCGCGGCGTCCGGTCCGCCGCGCGTGAAACCGGCCGTGCCGCGCGCGGTGGTGGAGAACAGACGTTCCACCTGCACCGCGCCGAACAGACCGCGCCGCACCTGCAAGGTGACGCCCTTGGTCAGCGCCTGGGTGATCCTGTCCGACGCATTATAGGCCAGGTAGCGGGTGTCCGCATGGGCGGGCGCCGCCGCCGAACCAACGGCGATCAAGGCGAGAGCGGTGGCGGTGATACGGCGCATACGTCTCTCTTCCTCAGGTTTTGCGGCGAGAACGGGGCCTGATTCGATCAGTGCTCGCCGAGGCAGCGCAGCGCGACCTCGAGATTGCGCAGGCCATCTTCGCCGGTGACGGCCGGTGTTTCGCCGGTCGTGATGGCGCGAGCGAAGGCCTCCAGCTCCTTTTTCAGCGGTTCGGCCGGCCAGCTGTTCAGCATCCGGGTCGAGTAGGAGCCGTCCGGCTGCTGGCCGAAGTATTCTGTGACCTGGCGCGTGATCAGATCGGCGACGATGAATTTGGTCTTGGTCGCGACCTGCAGCGTGCGGGTCTTGTAGGGGGTGACCCAGTTTGTGGTGATGTGGGCGATCACCCCGCTGTCCAGGCGGAACTGGAGCAGGGCCGTGTCCTCGCGGTCCGCGCGCGTGCGGGCCAGTTGCGGCTGGACCTCGACGATCTCGGAGCCCGTCAGGTGGCGGATGATGTCGATGTCGTGCACGGCCAGGTCGATGACCACGCCGACCTCGCCCATGCGGGGCGGGAAGGGACCGACCCGCGTGATCTGGATCGAGATGATGTCGTCATCGGCGACGGCGCGCTTGACGGTTTCGACCGCCGGATTGAAGCGCTCGACCTGACCGACCATCAGGACCCGGTCATTGGCCTTGGCCGCATCGATCATGCGCTGGGCGTCGGCGACGCTGGCGGCGATCGGCTTTTCCACCAGGACATGGACGCCCTTTTCCAGCAGGGCGACGCCGATCTCGGCGTGGAATCGGTTGGGGGTGGCGACGATGGCGGCGTCCAGACCGGCGTCGACGAAGGCCTGGGCCGTCGTGACGGGCGATGCGCCATAGGCGGCGGCGACGCCCTCGGCCGTCACCGCATCGGGATCGAAGACGGTGGTCAGGTCGAACTCGCGCATTTCGGAGGCGACGCGTGCATGGTTGCGGCCCATGACGCCGACGCCGGCGACGCCGATCTTGAGGGCGGGGGTGTTCGGCATCGGCTTAGCCCTTGTAGCTGGCGACGGCGGCGACGATCTTGTCCTGGGTCGCCTCGTCCAGATCGGCGTGCATCGGCAGGCTGAGGACCCGGTCCCTCAGCCGTTCGGTGATCGGCAAGCCGCCCGCACCCTGCGGGAAGCGCTGATAGGCCGGCTGGATGTGCATCGGCACCGGATAATAGACGGCGGTGGGCACGCCCTGATCCTTCAGGTGCGCGGCCAGACCGTCGCGATCCTCATGTTCGATCGTGTATTGCGCCCAGATAGAGACGCCGCCGTCGATGACGTGAGGCACGGCCGAGACATGGGGCGCGAGGCGTTCGTTGTAGCGGGCGGCGATCCGGTTGCGCCATTCGATCTCCTGACCGAAGACTTTCAGCTTCTCGATCAGGATGGCGGCCTGGATGGTGTCCAGCCGGCTGTTCATGCCGATGCGCATGGCCAGATATTTGGGGTCGTGGGCGAAGGCGGCGGCGCCGGCCTCCAGGTCCTTGGCGACGACCTTGCCGTGCACGCGAAGGGAATCCATTTCCTGCGCCAGATCGTCGTCGTCGGTCAGCACCGCACCGCCGTCGCCGTAGCAGCCCAGGGGCTTGGCCGGGAAGAAGCTGGTCGTGGTGACGTCGGCCCACTTCAGCGGATGATTGCCGTTCAGGGTGCAGCCGAAACCTTGCGCCGAATCCGAGATCAGCTTCAGCCCGTGGCGGTCGCAGACGGCGCGGATGGCGGGATAGTCGGCGGGCTGGCCGAACAGATCGACGGCGATGACCACCTTGGGCGTCAGGCGACCCTCGGCCTTGACCGCTTCAATGGCCGCCTCGAGCCTGGCCGGGTCCATATTGTAGGTGTGGTCGTCGACGTCCACGAACACGGGCGAGGCGCCCAGCCACGGCACGACCTCGGCCGTGGCCGTGAAGGTGAAGCTGGGGCAGAAGACGGCGTCGCCGGTGCGGACGCCCCAAGCGATTAACGGCAGGATCAGGGCGTCGGTGCCGTTGCCGCAACCCAAGGCGTATTTGGCCTGGCCGAAGGCGGCGAGGTCTGCCTCGAACTGACGGACCTGCGGACCCATGACCCAGGCGCCGCCGACGACGGCTTCCTGAACGGCGGCCTCGATCTTGCCGCCGAGGCGCTGGCGCTGGGCCTGAAGGTCGATGAAGGGGATCATGGGGGACGCTCTCCACGGGGGATCGGGTGCGGCGGCCGGACAGGCGGGCCGCGAATGTCGGGTCGTCCTAGCAAGATCGGGCGCGCGGGCCAAATCGCGCGGCGTCACATCGCGTTGCCCTTTGCTACCGCACACAGGCCTTGGCGCCCGTCGGCTGGCGTCCTAAGCCAGCGCCATGACGACGCTTTCCGCCGCCCGGACCAGGGTCTCGAACTGGCTGTTCGACCATGCCCTGCCGCTGTGGGCCGAGCGGGGCGTGGACGCGCAGGGGCGTTTCTTCGAGCAGCTGGATTTCGACGGCCGGCCGGTGATCGGTCTTCGTCGCCGCACACGTGTTCAGGCGCGTCAGATCTATGTTTTCTGCGAAGCGGCGGCCTTGGGATGGGCGCAGGGCCGTGCGGTGGCCAAGGCCGGGCTGGATCAACTGATAGCCGACCGCCGACGTGACGACGGCCTTTGGGTCGCGGCGACCGATGACGACGGCGTGGTCGTCGATGAGACGCCTGATCTTTACGACCTGGCCTTCGTTCTGTTCGCGCTCGCGGCGGCGCACCGCGTCCTGGATGATGCGCGAGCGCGGCCTCTGGCGCTTGAGACGCTGGCTGCGATCGATCGGTTGATGGCGTCTTCGCGGGGAGGATGGGAGGAGGCTCTGCCGCCACGCCTGCCGCGTCGTCAAAATCCCCACATGCATATGCTGGAGGCCATGCTGGCCTGGCAGGCGATCGCGCCCGATCCGGCGTTCGAGGCGGCGGCGCGGGCGTCGCTGGACCTGTGCAAACACCGCTTCCTGATCAACGGCGCGATCCGCGAATATTTCACTGAGAACTGGTCCGCCGAGCCGGCGACGGGTCATGTGATCGAGCCGGGCCACCTTGAAGAATGGGCCTGGCTGCTGAAACAGGACGGGGACGACTCAGATCTTGCCGCGGCGCTACATCGTCGGGCGGCGGCGCAGGGTTATCGCGACGGATTCGCGATCCGCGAGATCGGCCCGGCGGGAGAGGTGCTGGATGGCGGACGGCGCCTGTGGGCCCAGACCGAGGCCATTCGCACGGGGTTGAGTTTTGGCGACGCGGGCCTTCCACGGTTGATCGCCGCCGTGTTCGACACGCATCTGGCCACCGCTGTGCCGGGCCTATGGGTGGACAGCTACGACGCCGAAGGCCGCTCACACGATGCGGCGGCGCCCGCCTCCAGCCTCTACCACCTGATGACCGCCTTTTCGGAACTGCTTCGGAGCGACGTATGACCGGCCGGCCCGCCGCCTTTCTGGATCGGGACGGGGTGCTGATCGAGGACAGCGGTTATCCGCATCGGCCTGAGCATCTGAAGCTGATCCCCGGTGCGGCGGCGGCGGTGCGGCGGATGAACCAGGCCGGTTATCGCACCGTGATCGTGACGAACCAGTCGGGCGTGGCGCGGGGCCTGTTCAGCGAAGAGACGATGAACGCCTTCAACGATCTGCTGGTCGCGCGACTGGCCGAAGAGGGGGCGATTATCGACGCCGTCTATTCCGCGCCCTTCCATCCCGAGGCGATCGAGGCGCGCTATCGCCATCCCGACCACCCTGATCGCAAACCCAATCCGGGCATGTTGCTGCGCGCCATCGAAGAGCACGATCTGGACCCGACGCAGTCCTTCATCATCGGCGATCAGAAGCGCGATCTGCAGGCCGGTGAGCGGGCCGGGGTGGCGGGCTATCTTTTTGAAGGCGGCGATCTGGACGCTTTCGTGCGCGATGTGGTCGGTCTCTAGGACCGGACGTCGCATTTCCTTGGCTGGTGAATTACTCTGAGCCAAATCGGAGGAGATCGCCAATGAGCGCGCCCTATCCATTCGCTGAACGCCGTTGGACTTCGCCGGACGGCCTCTCTCTCTTTGCGCGGGATTATGCGCCCGGTCCCGGCGTGGCGCGGCCGCCGGTGATCGCCATTCACGGCCTGACCCGCAACAGCGCCGATTTCGAAGCCATAGCGCCGCTTCTGGCCCAAAGCGGGCGGCGGGTGCTGGCGGTGGATGTGCGCGGGCGCGGCCTGTCGGACCGTGCGCCCGACCCCATGACCTACATGCCCGACGTCTATGCGCGCGACGTTCTGGCCCTGATGGAGCAGGCTGGAATCGATCGAGCGGTCTTCGTCGGCACCTCCATGGGCGGGCTCATCACCATGGCGCTGACGGCGATCCGGCCCAAGGCGGTGGTCGCGGCGATCCTGAACGACATCGGGCCGGAGGTGGCGCCGGAAGGTCTGGCGCGGATCGCTGCCTACAGCGGTCAGCCGGTCGAGATCGGCTCCTGGGCCGATGCAGCGGCCTATACGAAGCGGATCAATTCGGTGGCCTTCCCGCTCTATACGGATGCGGACTGGGACGCCTTCGCGCGACGCATTTTCCGCCAGCAGCCCGACGGCGAGATCGCGCTGGACTACGATCCCGACATCGCCGTGCCGATCCGCGCGGCGGGGGCCAAGGCGTTGGTCCCCAATCTGTGGCCCATGTTCGGGCGGCTGGCGAAGAAGAGGCCGACGCTGCTGGTGCGGGGAGCCAACTCCGACTTGCTGAGCGCCGACATCGCCGCGCGCATGAAGAAGGCGGCCCCGACCATGGCCTATGTCGAGGTTCCCGGCATCGGCCACGCGCCCATGTTGGACGAGGCCGAGGCCAAGGCGGCGATCTTCGAATTCCTGGCCGAGGTCGATTAGTCCCTGGTCGGATCGACCCGTGACGTATCGCCGTAGGTCAGGGCCAGGAAGACGTCCTCCAGGTCCGGATCTTCGGTGGTGATGTCAGCGATGGTGACGCCGGCGGCGCGCACGGCGTTGATGACCTGTTCGACCGACGACTGCCCCTTCTTGTAGGCGACCGCGAAGGCGCCGCCCGGACGGGGCGTGACCTCGAAGCCAGCCAGCACCGGCGGCGTCGCCTGGGGCGTTTCCGGGGTCACGACCACATTGCGACTGTCCAGACGGCGCAATAGCTGCGGCGTCGGTTCGCAGGCCACAACCTCGCCCCGGTTGACGATGGCGATGGTGTCGCAAAGCTCCTGCGCCTCTTCGAGATAGTGGGTGGTCAGGACGATGGTCACCCCCTCTTCGTTGATGCGGCGGACATAGGCCCACAGCTGGCGACGCAGTTCGACATCCACGCCGGCCGTCGGCTCGTCCAGGATCAGGATGGGCGGATTGTGGACCAGGGCCTTGGCCACCATCAGGCGGCGCTTCATGCCGCCGGACAGGGCGCGGACATAGGCGTTAGCCTTGTCCGACAGGCCCAGCGCGGCCAGCAGTTCGTCGGACCGGCGCTCATCCTTGGGCACGCCGTAAAAGCCCGCCTGCACCTCCAGCGATTCGCGCGGGGTGAAGAAGACGTCGGCGACGATCTCCTGCGGCACGACGCCCAGGGCGGCGGCGGCGTCGCGCGGCTCCTTGTCGATGTCCCGGCCCCAGATGGTCACAGAGCCTTCGGACTTCTTCACCACCCCGGCCAGGATGTTGATCAGGGTCGACTTGCCGGCGCCGTTCGGGCCCAGCAGGCCGAAGACCGAGCCGCGCGAAATGACCAGGTCGACGCCGCGCAGGGCCGTCTTGGGCGCAGCCTTCTTGGACCCGGCATAGGTCTTCTTCAGTCCCCGCACCTCGATGGCGTTGTCGGGCAGGGCGGGGGTCTCAGACATGGTCAGCTATTCACTCGGGCGGGACGGCGAGCGGCATAGGTAGGGCGAGGGACCGCATTCGCCAACCTGTCTAACCGACAGTATTAGACAAGCAGGCCTGTCCATGTGTCAATGGTGCTTGACTTGCACGTTTTGCGTGTCTAGCCTGCTTGTCATAAAGACAACTGAACTTGATGGAGACCGCCATGACCCCCGTTCAAAAAGCCAAGACGCCTCTGACCCGCACCCGCCTGCTAGGCTTCGTCGCCATGGCGGTCTGCGCCATTGGCTACATCGGTGGAGGACTGGCGCTGCTGGCGGGCAAGACCGATCAGATCGAGATGACGCATGCCGCCATCGCCGGCGCCGCCCTGCTGCTGATCGGCGAGATCGGTCTGTGGGTCGGCGCGGCCTGTCTGGGCCTGACCCTGTTCAAGAAGCGCAAGGCGATGCTGAACCGTCTTCTGGGCCGTCGCCCGGCGGCGCCCAGCGAGGTTTGACCTTCGGGGCCGGTCCGCCTAGGAAGCCCGCAAGCCTTTCAGACCCGGACCGGACCATGCCTCCCCGCCATTCCGACGCCATCATCCCGCCGCCCGAAGAGATCGTCGTCTCGACCAAACGCGTGGCCTGCGACGGCGGCGGCGGAGCCCTGGGTCATCCGCTGGTCTATATGGACATGGGCGAGGACGACTTCATCGAGTGCGGCTATTGCGACCGGCGTTTCGTTCTGTCAGCCCAGGCCCACGACGAAAACGAATATTTGAGCCCGGCGGCCCGCGCGCCCGAGGCCCACTGAGGCCGTAACCTCAGTTCAGTCGCGGTGTCGCGGCGGTTGGGTCTATAGACGGCTGACACGCTGTTCGGACGGAGACGAGCCTTGCGCTATCTGCACACCATGGTCCGGGTAAAGGACATCGACGCCTCGCTGCACTTCTATTGCGACCTTCTGGGTCTGCAGGAGGTGCGCCGCACCGAGAACGAGGCGGGCCGGTTCACGCTTGTGTTTCTCGCCGCGCCCAAGAATCTGGAACAGTCGGCGGCGGAACGCTGCCCCGAGGTCGAGCTGACGTTCAACTGGGATCCGGAAGAGTATCAGGGCGGCCGCAACTTCGGTCACTTGGCCTATAAGGTCGATGACATCTACGCCGCCTGCCAGAAGTTGATGGACGGCGGGGTGACGATCAGCCGTCCGCCGCGCGACGGCAACATGGCCTTCGTCCGCTCGCCCGACGGCATCTCCATCGAACTGCTTCAGGAAGGCGCGCCGCTGGCGCCGGCCGAGCCCTGGGCCTCCATGCCGAACGTCGGCGCCTGGTGATGACGGCGCGGACGGCGGCTCTGCTGACGGTTGCGGCGGTCGTGCTGTCGGCCTGCGCCTCGACCACCGAGAGCAACACCGGCCGTACGGCGACGGAGCAGCTGCTCTTGGCGCGCGCCTCGGACCGGGCGGTCGAGGGGTTGGTCCTGCCGCTGCCGACGGGCGCTTCGGTCTTCATCGACGACGCCTATTTCCAGGGCGAGGGCACCCGCTACGCCGTCAGCGCGATCCGCGGCGCGATCTCGGACGCCGGTTTCAGTCTGGCCCGCAACAAGGACGAGGCGAACGCCGTGTTCGAAATCCGCGCCGGCGCTCTGTCGCTGGAGCAGATGCGGCGCGTCTTCGGTATTCCCGAGATGCGGATCCCGATCAACGAGACCTTCAACGTCGTCTCCCTGCCGGAACTGTCGGTCTACAGCCACCGCGACCGGGTCGGGGTCGCCGAGTTTTCCGGCTTCCTCTACGAAGCCAAGACCGGTGCGCCGCTGGGCGCCGTCGTGCCGATGATCGGCACGTATCGTATCCGCAGCCACAAGGCCTTCATGGTCGTGTCCTGGGGCCAGCAGCAGGCCCAGCCGGGTCAACGTGATCCGGGATCGAGCTGGACCGAATTCTGACGCTGACGCGGGGGCGTAGGAGCCCTATGTTCCCGCCATGACCGAGACGACTGCGCCCGAAAATCCAGAGACCGAACGCCCGATGACGCAGGACGGCCCTGCGCTGCGGCTTTGGATGATCGACGCCTCGGCCTACATCTTTCGCGCCTATCACGCCCTGCCGCCCCTGACGCGCAAGTCTGACGGCTTGCCGGTCGGCGCGGTCCAGGGCTACTGCAACATGTTGTGGAAGCTGCTGAAGGACATGAAGGGAGCCGATGGCCCAACGCACCTGGTGGCCATCTTCGACCATTCGGAAAAGACGTTCCGCAACACCCTGTATGATCAGTACAAGGCCCATCGCCCGCCGCCGCCCGAGGACCTGGTCCCGCAGTTTCCGCTGGTGCGCGAGGCGACGGCGGCGTTCGGCGTGCATTGCGTTGAACTGCCCGGCTATGAGGCCGACGACCTGATCGCCACCTACGCTTGCAAGGCGCGCGATGCGGGCGGGGAGGCGGTGATCGTCTCGTCGGACAAGGACTTAATGCAACTGATCGGCGGCGGCGTCGTGATGTGGGATCCGATGAAGGACCGGCGTCTGGCCGAGCCTGAGGTTTTCGAAAAGTTTGGCGTCGGCCCCGAGAAGATGGTCGATCTGCAGGCCCTGATCGGCGACAGCGTCGACAACGTCCCCGGCGCGCCAGGCATCGGACCGAAGACGGCGGCGCAGCTGCTGGACGAGTACGGCGATCTGGACACCCTGCTGGCCAACGCCGGCGAGATCAAACAGCCCAAGCGTCGCCAGACGCTGATCGACTTCGCCGACCAGATCCGTCTGTCGCGCGAGCTGGTGCGCCTGACCTGCGATGCGCCGGCGCCCGAGGCGATCGAGGATTTCGCCGTGCGCGATCCCGATCCGGCGATCCTGTCGGCCTTTTTGGAGACGATGGAGTTCCGCTCGCTGCAGCGCCGCGTCGGCGACGGCAAGGCCGGGCCCAGCGACGTTTCCGCCTTTGCGCCCAAGCGTGCGCCGAACCTGAACGCGCCGGTCGCGACCCCTCGCTACGGCCAGGTCGTCGAAGGCCCCGCCGAGGTCCAGACCTTCGATCACGCGGCTTACGAATGCGTCCAGACCGAAGAGGCGCTGGATCGCTGGATCGCGCGCGCGACGGAGGTCGGCGTTGTCGGCTTCGATACCGAGACCGATACGCTGTCGGCGACCCATGCGGGCCTGTGCGGCGTGTCGCTGGCGGTGGGGCCGAATGAGGCCTGCTACATCCCCCTGACGCACGAGCACGAACCGCAGGCCGGCGAGGGCGGTCTCTTCGGCGAAGCGGGCGAGGCGCCTGAGCCGATCCATCAGCTGGACAAGCCCACGACCCTGGCCAAGCTGAAGACGTTGCTGGAAGACCCGTCGGTCCTGAAGGTGCTTCAGAACGCCAAATACGACATCGCCGTCATGGCGCGCCGGGGCATCCGCGTTGCGCCCTATGACGACACGATGCTGATCTCCTATGTGCTGGAGGGCGGGCTGCACGGGCACGGCATGGACGAGCTGGCGCGCCTGCACCTGGGCCACGAGCCGATTCCGTTCAAGAGCGTGGCGGGGACCGGCAAGAGCCAGAAATCCTTCAAGCACGTCGCGCTGAAGCCGGCCTCGGAATATGCCGCCGAGGATGCGGATGTGACCCTGCGGCTATGGCGGATCCTGAAACCCCGGCTGGCGCGTAAGGGCCTGTCCACCGTTTATGAGACGCTCGAGCGCGGCATGCCGACGGTGCTGGCGGACATGGAGCTGAACGGGGTTCGCATCGACCCCGACCGGCTGAAGCGGCTGTCCAGCGAGTTCGGCCTGCGCATGGCCGAGCTGGAGGCCCAGGCTCATGAGATCGCCGGGCGCCCCTTCAACATCGGCTCGCCGCGCCAGATCGGCGAGATCCTGTTCGGCGAACTGAACCTGCCGGGCGGCAAGAAGACCGCCTCGGGCCAGTGGGGCACCGACGCCAGCGTGCTGGAGGAGTTGGCGCTCAGCCACGATCTGCCGCGTGCGATCCTGGACTGGCGCCAGCTGTCCAAGCTGAAGGGCACCTATACCGACGCCCTGACCGCGGCCGCCGATCCCAAGACCGACCGGGTGCACACCAGCTATCAGCTGGCCGCCGCCACCACGGGCCGTCTGGCGTCCAGCGATCCCAACCTGCAGAACATCCCGATCCGCACCGAGACGGGTCGCGAGATCCGCCAGGCCTTCATCGCCGCGCCCGGCAATGTCCTGATCAGCGCCGACTACAGCCAGATCGAGCTGCGCCTCTTGGCCCATATCGGCGACATCCCCGAGCTGAAGCGCGCCTTCAAGGCGGGACTGGATATTCACGCCGCGACGGCGTCCGAGATGTTCGGCGTCCCGGTCGAGGGCATGCCGTCCGAGACCCGCCGGCGCGCCAAGGCGATCAACTTCGGCATCGTCTACGGCATTTCGGCCTTCGGCCTCGCCAACCAGCTGGGCATCGATCAGGGCGAGGCGGGGGCCTATATCAAGACCTATTTCGAACGGTTCCCCGGCATCCGCACCTATATGGACAAGATCAAGGCCGAGGTACGCCAGACCGGCTTCGTCTCGACCGTCTTCGGCCGCCGAATCCACATCCCGGCCATCCATTCCAAGTCCGGCGCCGAGCGCCAGTTCGGCGAGCGAGCCGCCATCAATGCCCCGATCCAGGGCGCGGCCGCCGACATCATTCGCCGCGCCATGATCCGCATGCCCGCCGCCCTGACCGAAGCCGGCCTCAGCACGCGCATGCTGCTTCAGGTCCACGACGAACTGGTGTTCGAGGCGCCGGAAGCCGAGGCCGAGCGCGCGATTGCCGTCATCAAACGCGTGATGGAGAAGGCTGCAGACCCGGCCGTGGCCCTGACAGTTCCGCTGGTGGTGGACGCCCGCGCGGCGTCCAACTGGGACGCGGCGCACTGATGGTTACATGACCAGTGAAATTGCAAACGCCTTCAGGTTAAATTAAGAGCAATCTTAGGTTCGTGGTCTGCGGAGCTGAGAAATGTCTGTTGGGCTTTTATTCGCAACGGTTTTACTGGCTGGCGGAGGTCAGGCGACACAGCCTTCGAATGCGAGTGGCTCGGTTCAAGTTGAAGACGTCATCGTCAACGCCAAGAGATTCGAGGATGCAGCCGAACAATACGTTGGCGCCGTAGCCGACCCTGCTGGCGCACGAGGTTTGGCGCGTTGGCGGGATGGCGTCTGTATTGGGGTCATCAATCTGCGCGCCGATGTGGCTCAGGAAATTGCCGATCGTCTGGGCGACACGGCTCGCGGCTTGGGCCTTCAGGTTGGGGCGCCGGGCTGTCGTCCAAATATCAAGATTATAGCATCAGATCAGCCATCGACACTGGCTGGAGCGCTCGTGTCGCAGTCGTTCAGGGCGTTCCACACAGGCGGCAGCGGCACTGATCAAGGCCGGGCAAGGCTTGATGCTTTTATCAACACTGACCGTCCTGTGCGTTGGTGGCAGGTCAGTTATCCAGGTAATGCTGAAACAGGCGAACTCGCCGTTAGGTTGCCTGGATACTATAACACACTTGCAATGGGATTGGATGGTAATGACGTTTTGGCCTATGCACCAAGTGTTCGCATAACAAGCCCCACGCGCCTACGTTCATCAATATCTGATTTTCTTTACCACATACTCATTATTCTAGATGTTGATCAGGTGCAAAGCGCCTCCGTCGGTCAACTGAGCGACTATCTGTCTATGGTGGCTTTTGCTCAAATCGACCCGGCAGGACAAACCCGAGGTTTTGCAACAATCCTCAATCTGTTTTCAAATCCCGAAGGTGCGCCATCGGGTTTGACGAGTTGGGACAGGGCTTATCTGGACGGACTTTACCAATCCGACCTGACCCGCATCCAAATCGGTAACCAAGCGTCGGCATTGGCGTCTTCCGCACGAGCTATGAAAGCTGCTTCTGATAGAGCGGCCATAGACGACTAAAGGTATGAACTCGCGGTAGCCCTTCGTTGTAACGTAAGCTACGCCGCGATCATGCCGATGTCGTCGGGGAGTTCGCCGCGGCCGAGCAGGCCGGTTTCGAAGTCCATGAAGATGTCCATCAGCTCCTCGACGTTCACCGGAGAGGCGGAGGAGCCGAAGCGGAAGCGCCAGTAGCTGACGATGTGCTGAACGGCGCCCAGCTGGTCGCCCAGCTTGGCGAACATCGAGGGGGCGTCGAGCAGGAAGTCGCGGAAGGCGATGGGACGGCCTTCCTGGGTCAGTTTGGCATAGGCGTCGTCATAGACCCGCAAGGTTCTGCTGACCTCGTCGCAGGTCTTGATGATGCGACCGCGCAGGACATCGCGGCTGCGCGCCAGATATTCCTTGGCGGCACGATCGACCTTGCCGACGGGCTTGATCGTGCGCACCGCCTCGGCGACGCCGGCGACCTCGCCCAGCAGGGCGGCGAGCGTCCATTTGTAATAGAGGAAGCCTTTCCAGCAGAAGACACCCTCCTGGTACTGCTCAGGCGCCAGGCGCAGGGTCAGTCGCAAGGCGTCCAACTGATCACCGGGCGTGTTCGACAGAATCTTGGACGCCATCCGCCCGGCGGAATCCGAATTCACGGCCACGGTATCCGCGCCCAGGCTCAGCGTCACCAGCGGCTCGATCTCGCTGCGGACGAAGGCCAGCATGCGCTGAAGGTCGCTGTCGCTGATCGAGAAGTAGCAGGGCGAGGGGTCCAGGCCGCCGCGACGCAGCTGTTCACGCAGCAGGAAGGGATCCAGCGACGGCAGTCTGTCGATCAGGCGCAGGGTTTCGATGTCGGGATGGTTGGGCGCCACGCCGAACGCCTCCATCATCATCCGCTCGAAGCCGATCTGATTGACGAAGACGTATCGGCCGCCGGTCTTCAGGTCGGCATCGTCGATGGGGATGACCACCTTGGTCGCGACCTGACGCCGGCCGGTGAACAGATCGGTCTCGTTGCGTCGCAGACGATGCTTGATGATCAGGGCGCGGTTCAGCGCCGCCGTACGGAAGATCGGACGCGCCGCCCAGTCGGGATTGCGCACGGCGCCGTCGGGTGCGCTGTCGCCGTTCTCCTCCCACACGCGCAGCAGATTCAGCACACGGGCGGTGGAAGCCGAGCTCTTGAGGTGCTCCAGGTTGCGGACGGCGCGATCAGTCATGGCGATGACGCTACGCCAACAATTGTCACCAATGGCTTAGCTTCGCCGTTGAAAATATCCTTGGTCGCCGAATTTGACTCAGTCGGCGCCTGCAACCTGCTTCCAGGCTCTGACGCGCCGCGCTGGCGCGTGACAGCGATCCGGGTCTAGAAGGGCGGCATGCAGATTTTCGACATTCTGATCATCCTCGCGATCCTGGCCGTGACCATCACCCTGGGCTTCGGCCTCTATTCGCTGTTCCGGGGCGGAGAGTATGCGCGCAGCCATTCCAACAAGCTGATGCGGCTGCGCGTCGGGCTTCAGGCGGTCGCCGTCATCCTGCTGGTCGTCGGCATGTTGTGGAAGGCGACGCAGGGGGCCTGATCATGGTGACGCTGAACAAGATCTACACCCGCACGGGCGATGACGGTCGCACGCGGCTGGCGTCCGGCGCGCCGGTGTCCAAGAGCGATGCCCGGGTCGAGGCCTATGGCGCGGTGGATGAGCTGAACGCGGTGATCGGGGTCGCCCGGCTGAACAGCGGCCAGAACGACCGGATCGACGCCATGCTGGGCCGGATCCAGAATGAGCTGTTCGACCTGGGCGCCGATCTGGCTACGCCCCTGGACCCTCCGCCTGCGTGGGAGGCCCTGCGCATCGTCGAGGGTCAGGTTGCGCGGCTGGAGCAGGAAATCGACTGGATGAACGAGAGCCTGAAGGCGCTCGACAGCTTCATCCTGCCGGGCGGCGCGCCCTTGTCGGCCCATCTGCACGTCGCGCGCACCGTCTGCCGACGGGCCGAACGGGAGGCGGTGCGTCTGATCGAAAACGGCGAGGCCGTGAATGTCGAGGCGGTCAAATATCTGAACCGCCTGTCCGACCATCTTTTCGTCGCCGCGCGACGCGCCAACGCCAACGGCGCCAGCGACATCAAATGGAAGCCCGGCGCGACCCGCTAGGCGAAGCCGGTCAGGCGGCGGGACGCGCCGCCGCCAGTGCGGCTTTCTGACGCTCGGCCTCTGCGGCGCGGGCGCGGCCCTGGGCGGCGAGGTCCTGTTCGATGCGAACCAGCTCGCGATTCTTCTCGGCCGAAGCCTCGGCGCGCGACACGCCGTTTGGGCGGCCGGTGATCTGGGCGATGGAGATGGGCTGGGCGCAGATGCGGCTTTCCATATCGTACCATTTGCCTGCCGCCTCGCACCGTTTGCCGGGCGCGACCCAGTAGTCCTGCAGGGCGAAAATCCCGACGACCGTGATGCCGAACAGGCCGAAGAAGATCATCGCCAGGCGGGGAAAGGTCAGGAAACGCTTCATCTCGTGGTCCGTTGGATAGGGATCGAAGCCACAGCTTGACCCCGCGTTACGTTGACAGGCCTTCGCGACCACTCCATGTCCTGCCCACACATTCAGGCGATTTCACGGATAGACCCATGAAGGTACTCGTCCCCGTCAAACGGGTGATCGACTATAACGTCAAGGCCCGCGTCAAGGCGGATCAGTCGGGCGTCGATCTGGCCAACGTCAAGATGAGCATGAACCCCTTCGACGAGATCGCCGTCGAAGAGGCGGTTCGTCTGAAGGAAGGCAAGGAACATCATGCCGCCGGCACCGCGACGGAAATCGTCGTGGTCTCCATCGGCGTCACCCAGGCGCAGGAAACCATCCGCACGGCGCTGGCCATGGGCGCGGATCGGGGGCTGCTGATCCAATCGGATACGGATCTTGAGCCGCTGGCGGTCGCCAAGCTGCTCAAGGCGGTGGTCGAGGAAGAAAAGCCCGACCTGGTCCTGATGGGCAAACAGTCGATCGACGGCGACAACAATGCGGTGGGCCAGATGCTGGCCGCCCTACTGGACTGGCCCCAGGCGACCTTCGCCGGCAAGCTGGTGATCGACGCCGGCAAGGCCGCTGTGACGCGCGAGGTCGACGGCGGCCTGCAGACCATCGCCGCCGAACTGCCGGCGGTGGTGACGGTGGACCTGCGGCTGAACACGCCGCGCTACGCCTCCTTGCCGAACATCATGAAGGCCAAGAAGAAGGAGATCGCCATGAAGGCGGTCGCCGACTACGGCGTCGATGTCGCCGACCGTCTGAAGGTCATCAAGGTCACCGAGCCGCCCAAGCGGTCGGCCGGCGTCAAGGTGGCTGATGCGGCCGAACTGGTTTCCAAGCTCAAGTCTGCGGGAGCGCTGTAAAATGGCTGTCCTCGTCATCGCCGATCACGACGGTTCGACCGTTCGCGATACCACGCATAAAACCGTGACCGCCGCGCTGGGCCTGTCGTCCGATGTGGACGTCCTGGTCCTCGGGCAGGGAGCGCAGGCCGCCGCCGACAGCGCCGCCAAGATCGCGGGCGTCCGCAAGGTGCTGCTGGCCGAGAGCGCCGGTCTGGGCAAGATGCTCGCCGAAGCGGTCGAGGCGACCGTCCTGCCGCTGGCCGGGGGCTACGACGCCATCCTGACGTCGGCGACCACGGACGGAAAGAACTTCGCCCCGCGTCTGGCCGCCAAGCTGGATGTCGCGCCGATCTCGGACATCATCGAGGTGGTGTCGGCCGATACCTTCGTGCGCCCCATCTATGCTGGCAATGCGCTGGAGACGATCCAGTCGTCGGACGCCAAGAAGGTGATCACGGTGCGACCGACCGCCTTCGCCGCCGCGGCTGAGGGCGGTTCGGCCCCGGTCGAGAGCGTCGCCGGCGCCGATGCACCCAAGACGGCCTTCGTGTCCGAGGAGATGGTCAAGTCGGACCGGCCCGAACTGGGCGCCGCCAAGATCATCGTCTCGGGCGGTCGCGCCCTGGGCTCGGCGGACGAATTCCATGCCGTGATGGAGCCGCTCGCCGACAAGCTGGGCGCCGCCATCGGCGCCTCGCGCGCAGCGGTCGACGCCGGCTATGCGCCCAACGACTATCAGGTCGGTCAGACCGGCAAGGTGGTCGCCCCGGCGCTCTACATCGCCATCGGCATCTCGGGCGCGATTCAGCACCTGGCCGGGATGAAGGACTCCAAGACCATAGTCGCCATCAACAAGGACGCGGACGCCCCGATCTTCCAGGTCGCGGACTATGGTCTGGTCGGCGACTACAAGACGGTCGTGCCGGAACTGATGGCCGCCCTGGGCTAGGCCCAGGTCGAATCGATTTGAAGAGGGCGCGGCGCCGATCGGAGCCGCGCCTTTTTCTTGCCCGCAGAGGACCACATGGCGAACTTGCCTGTAAGGCTGCAGCCCGGCGCTGCGGCCGAACGCATCGACGGGTGGACGAGCGACGCCGAAGGTCGCCCCTTGCTCAAGGTGCGCGTCCGCGCCCGCCCGATCAAGGGAGAGGCCAACGACGCCCTGATCCGGCTCCTGGCCAAAAGCCTTGGCGTCCCCAAGTCGGCGGTCAGCCTGGGACGCGGCGGACAGTCGCGCTCTAAGATGATCGTCGTGCAGGGCCTGGATGACGAAGAGCTGCGCTTGCGCCTCGTCGACGGTCTTTCTGGCGATTGAGGAGAGCCATCCGGCCGATTGGTGCGTTCTGCATCGGAACAGGAGCCCAGCCCAATGACGATGGACGCCCGCATCCTCCACGCCCGCAGCGGCGTCACGCTCGAGCAGAAGGGCGATATCTACGCGGTCTCAAGCCTGCGGCTGTCCGAGCCGGCGACCTATGCGGAAGAGGCGGACGCCCAACGCGCCTTCGATCATGAGGTCGCAGCCTCAGAGCAGGATCCAGAACTGATGTCGCGTCTCGGCGGGGCCTGAGCAGGCGAAACGCCTGTATCTACGGGCTTCGGATAAGCTCGAGGATTACGATTCCTGATCGACGATCATGAGTCTGCGAGAAACTTCCCTTCTCCTGTCAGAATCCGCTTGCTGACAAATCAGCCTCTCCGTATAGAGCCGCCTCGCTCGGAAACGGGCTGGCCGGCGGGGCCGCGGGGGGGTGAAGGTC
>NZ_JABBJE010000003.1 GCF_014218725.1 Brevundimonas huaxiensis | reverse complement strand
TCTGCTCTTCCGTGAATCTCGCTCGTTTCATTCCGTCCGTCCTTTCAAGGGCCGGACTCTAGCTCCGCGTGGAGGAAATTCTCAGGGGCACGTCATGCCGGAACAAGTGCACATGCATGATCAGGCCGGTCTCCTCGCGCACGAATGCACAGATTGCCTGAGCGAAATGGGCCGTTGCCCGTTTTTGGCCAAAGCGGTTCGGAAACAAGAAGCTAGATCCAGCCGATGCGAGGCGAGGCCAATACAGAGCGAGATACTCATCCATCAGCGCGCTGGTGTCAGGCGGCATGGCCATTTCGAGGTCGTCAGGGCCCTTCATCTCCTCGGAGTCAATATGAAGATGGCGAACCTGGTGGCGTCCACGCCCGATCACAACAAAGTGCCGATCTATTTCCAAGGCGGTGAGATTGCTCCCTCGAAGCGCCGCGAAAAGTAGCATCTCGACCGCAAAAGCCAGCATCAGGCGACGCGGATCACTCTTATCGCGCCCCTCGTCCATACGCGCTTCAGCGAAGACCCTGTAGGGAAGGTTCAGCAGCGCCGCTCTATTGGCTGGCACATCGAACTGCCGCAGCCGCGCCAGGTTGCGCTCTGACATGCCAGTACGTTTGCTGAGCTTTTTGCTAAGCCGCTTGGCGCGCTCACGCAATTCAGCGGCGTGAGCGCTGTTTTTCACGGTTTTGTCGGCAATAAGTGAAAGAAGCCAAACCATCTGCTCAAGTGATCGGCATATACCCTTCCGATCTTTTTGGACTCTGAAAGCTGAGATAGCATTTTCAGGGGTGACGAGAACCGACAGGCTTGTGAGACTTTCGATAGGAAAGCCGCTGCAAACCAGAAGGCTTGAGAGGAGGCGTAGCTGACGGCGCCGGAGCGAAATCGTCGTGGGAGCGGACTTATCCTTATAATCGTCCGCGAAAATATCATCCACCGCGTACGACGTCAGAAAGGACTCTACTTCGGCGACATAGCTAGCTGGGAAATCTGTCCAAGGCCGCGAGAAATAGCGTGCATGGCGCTTCAGGGGAATCGTCACTTGAGGCCAGCCCACAACGGCACCGACGGCATCATTCCAGCGGCGGACCGAATTGCGGAACACGGCTTCGTGGTCCTCTTTCAAAGAGCGGTCACGCAGATAAGTTTCGAACTGATCGAAGGTCGCTTCATTGACATTCGTCGGCTGAACCGCATGGCGTGTGCAGTAGCTAGCAAACCGAGAAAGCCCCAGTTGGATAGGCTTCGCAGCTCCCTCAAGAAGGACAGACCATTCAGCGCTGTGGCCGCCGACGTCGCGACCAGGCTCAATTTCGATCCCGCTTTTTCGAAGGTGCGTGGTCACAAGGCTACGGATGCGCGTCCAGCGAGCAGGCGTCATCTTCGGCACCGCGGCAGGCACCGCATCTGCAATGAGTTTTCGAATAACCACCGGATCAGTCGGCACCTGCCCTGGAGCTTTACCAAAGACATCAGACATGCGGTTGAAGGCGCACTTTACCTGATCGGCATAGCGATGCGGCGGATCCTGCATATCAAGGCGAGCGATGACCTCCGCAAAGGTCCTGGGCGTATCCGTCGGATCGTCCAAATCAAAGGCGCGGACCCATCCGCGGCGGACTGACGCCTTCGTGGCGCGCGGAGGATCCGAGGCACGACGTAGAACAAGCATCGCATCAGCAGTTTCTGTATTCATCATCCTATCCTTCTCCATTACGGATACGCGGACACGCGACAGACCAACAATGGACGACGGAACGCGACAGCCCACGACAATAGCCAATACATTTATTGTATAATGGAGGCATATACTCAGCCATTGTTATGGCTATTGTTACTTATGCCGCCATGAATAAGCCCAATAGCGCCCCCATTGGTTGGCCTTTTCTGATTTCCACCACGCAGATCACGCTTCAATTTCGCCCTCTTTCGACAAATACACGATAGTCGGCGGCAGATATCCGGACGCTTTTGCCGAAGCGGTGGACTGGCAATTCGCCGGAAGCCATCCACCGCTCGATCGTTTTGATTGACACCTGGAGGCGTTGTGAAACTTCGGCTTTCGTCATCATCAGACCGAGGTTCGTTGGCACCCTCATCATGCGCGCTCCCAGGATTGGGCCGGTACGAGAGATGCCTCAACGATCAGCGCAGTCTCGATCCAGGCATCAACTGCAGCGGTGTTCCAGGCACTGAATCGGCCGATCTTCACCGGAGGTGGAAAACGACCGGCTGCGATTTCGCGATAGATCCAAGACTTGCCCATGCCGGTCCGCATGAGAACCGAAGGCAACCGTTCGAGGCAGGGGGATTTGATGTCGTGATGCACGGGCTCAGGCTCCCCGTAGGAAATCTGCCTGGCCCATAAGAGGGCTTTACGACACGACCCAGCGTGAGTCGAAACGGTCATTGGCGCCCTCCGGCAGGCGCTCTTGCGGCATCGAGTTGGGCATAAATCCAATCATCGACCGCAGCTGCGCTCCAACGCGAGGCGCCACCCACCTTGCATGGAGGTGGAAAGCGGCCGGCGGCGACCTGTTTGTAGAGCCAAGAGCGGCTCATGCCCGTGCGAGCGACAACGCTCGTCAGCCGCTCAAGGCGGAGGCTATCGACTGACATTAAGATGTCCCTTTTTAAATCGCCTACGCGGGTTGCGCAGACAGGACATCAGCATCGCGTCACGACCGCCGGAGCGGCCCGCTTTTCAGCACAAAAAAAATCGCTTGGCGTTTCAAACGAGAGACAATAACGCCCGTCACGACTTAACGATTTCAGTGACTTATAAAATTCTTTGGGCGCCTTCTTCGGGCTTGCACTTTTTTCGCGGATCGGCCCGACTTACGCTCTGTGCAGCGATAGACAATCCCAAGCTTCGGCGTCCGCATCAGGACCAGACGGAACCTGCGACGACCGCGGCTAATCAGCAAGTGCGTCGATGGAACGAGGTTCATGACCGTCAATCCGTCGTCGGAAAGCGCGTGCAGAAGTCGCCCCAGTCCCTCATCAATGAGGCCCGCTTTTGGAGGAGGTCACCACGCTGGTAGGCGGCTTCCGCCTTGTCTTTCAGTTGATGCGCAAGGGCGTGCTCGATCACCTCCCGGGGGTAGTTTGTCGTTTCGCCAGCCCAATCTCTGAAAGTCGATCGAAACCCATGTTGGGTTATATCCGTATAACCCATGCGCTTGAGTACGGCCGTCAATGACATGTCAGATAGCGGCCCTCCTCGAGGCGCACCGAACACGTGAGGCTCTTTGTCGAAACGCGGCAGGATTCTCAGCAACTGGACCGCTTGAGGCGCGAGCGGGACCCGGTGCTCTTTACCCGCCTTCATACGGTCGGCTGGGATTGTCCAAATAGCGCCCTCCAGATCGAACTCATTCCACAGGGCCCCTCTGACCTCGCCGGACCGCGAAGCGCACAGGATGCTGAACTCGAGAGCACGGGCGCTAGCGCCAGGTCGCATTTGGAGGTCGCGGATCAGCTCAGCGACTTTGTTATAGGGCAGAGCTGCATGGTGAATGACGTCCTGCACACGTCGACGTGGAGGCAGAATTTTATCTAGGTGGCCACGCCATCGCGCTGGGTTGTCGCCATCCCGAAACCCTTGAACCCGAGCCCAGTCGAGGACCGCTTCAATCCGGCCCCGCAGACGACTGGCTGTCTCGGTTTTTGAGGTCCAGATCGGCTGTAAGATGGTAAGCACCGCACGCGTATCCACGTCGGCGACAGCACTCTCGCCAATCGTGGGATAGGCGTAGGTCTTCAAAGTCGCTGACCACTGAGCGGCGTGCTTCTTATTCTTCCAGCCTGCACGGTTCATTTCCACATAGGCCTCCACGCAGGATCCGAAGCTGGTTACAGGCTGCCGCTCTGCCTGATTCTGCAGTCTGGCGTGTTTCCGCTCCTCCACGGGATCAATGCCCCTCCGGATTTGCCGCCTTAAGTCGATTGCGGCATCGCGAGCCTCCGCGAGCGTCACTTCTGGAAACGGTCCCAAGCCTATATCGCAACGGCGTTCACCGACCGTTGCGCGCAGCACCCAAGCTCGACTTGCCCCCGCTATGCGCAAGTGCAAACCATCGACACCGCCAACTGCGTGGCGCCCTTCATCTCTGAGGCGGCTCACGGCCAGTGCAGACAACTCCTTGGCTTTGCGCGGCACGAGCCCCCCCATCAAACCCACTTGTTGTCCCACATAGTATGGTGGATTTCAAGCGACAACCATGGTTGGGCGTGGACGTCTCACAATATTAAGCTATTGTTTTATATTCATATAAAACATCGAGAGATACTTTCGTGGACGTTGGTCAGGCAGACACCCTCTCCGCCACCGGCCTGACGAAGGCCTAGGCCAAGTTCCAACAACATCGAACGAGGCTTCGGCCTTTGTCGTCGGGTGTCTACGCCTGCATCTTGACCTCGTAGGCATTGCGCATTGAATGATCATGATACCGGTGTCAGGATCGCTCTCGTTGGACAGCAGATGGGCGACGACCGATGATCACGCGACGTAAGGCGCTGCTAAGCAGCTTGGCGACCGCAGGTCTGCTTTCGGCGCCCTCCGGCGTTCTTGCGGCGACGGCGCCAAATCGCGTGATGACCACAGCCGGGCCGATCATCGGTCTGCGACAGGACGGGATCAGCGTCTTCAAGGGCGTGCGATATGGAGCGCCGACGCGGCGGTTCCAACCGCCAGAAAAGCCGACGCCTTGGCGCGACCCGGTTCGTGCAACACGTTACGGCGCGGCCAGTCCGCAGCGCGGCGATGAGCCGAATCAAAGCGAAGACTGCCTGTTTCTGAACGTCTGGACACCGGGGACCGACGCGGGTCGGCGGCCAGTGATGGTCTATATCCACGGCGGCGCCTATTCGAGCGGATCGGGATCGGACCCGCTGTATGACGGCACGCGTCTGGCGGCGCGCGGCGATGTCGTGTTGGTGACGCTGAACCACCGGCTGAATGTCTTCGGCTATGCCTATCTGGCGCAACTGGCGCCGGGGTTCGAAGATTCGGGCAACGTCGGCCAGCTGGATCTGATTCTGGCGCTGCAGTGGATACGGGACAATATCGCTGCGTTCGGCGGCGATCCTTCTAGGGTGATGCTGTTCGGTCAGTCCGGCGGGGGCGCCAAGATCGCCACCCTGATGGCGACGCCGGCGGCGCAAGGTCTGTTCCACCGCGCCGCGACCATGAGCGGTCAGCAGGTGACCGCGTCCGGGCCGATCAACGCCACGACGCGAGCCACGACATGGCTAAAGGCTCTGGGCCTGACACCGGATCGGGCGGCCGAAGCGGCGACGATGCCGGTCGAGCGGCTGCTCGAGGCGCAGAGCGCCGAGGATCCGATCCTGGGCTTCGGCGGCCTGTATTTCGGGCCGGTGCTGGATTTCCGCACCCTGCCCCGCCATCCCTTCTATCCCGATGCGGCGCCGCTGGGCCGGTCAATCCCCATGATCATCGGCAACACGCGCGAAGAGACCTTGGGCTTCATGGGCAACGACCCGAATAACGTCGGCTTGACGTGGGACACCCTAGCGGCGCGACTGTCGCCCGGCGTCATGCGGATCGACATCACGCCCGAAGCCGTGATCGCCGGCTATCGCGCCATGCATCCTGAATGGTCGCCCGACCAGGTGCTGATAGCCGCGACGACGGCCGGGCGGTCCTGGCGCGGCGCGGTGATCGAGGCCGAGGAGCGCGCGAAGGCCGGCGCCCCCGCCTGGGTCTATCAACTCGACTTCCCTGGCGAATTGGCCTCGGGTCGCAAGGGCGCCTTCCACACCGCCGACATCCCACTGGTGTTCGACAATGTCGAGGCGTCCGGCTCGCGGACGCGCGGGCCGGGCGCGCAAATCATGTCGGACCGGATGAGCGACGCCTTCATCGCCCTAGCCCGCGACGGCGATCCCAACCATGCCGGACTGCCGCGCTGGGACCGCTATGAGCTGCCCCGTCGCCAGACGATGTTGATGGATATCCAGCCGCGCATGGTCGACGATCCGCGCGGCGACGAGCGGGCCTTCTTCTCGGCCATTCCCTATATCCAGCCGGGAACCTAGAGCGGAAAATCCAGCCGGGTGGCCCAGGCGCGCACCAGATTGGGCCAGACCTGGGCGGGCTTGCCCTGAATCAGGCGAACGCCGAAACCATGGCCGCCTTCCTGGAACAGATGCGCCTCGGTCGGGACAGAGGCGGCTTTGAGCGTGGTCAGCAGTTGAAAGCTGTTCTCGACCGGCACGGACGCGTCGTCGATGGCGTGCAGCAGGAAGACGGGCGCGGCATTGCGCCACTGCATCTGCTCCAAAGAATAGGCCGCGATCCGCTCGGCCGACGGCGTGTCGCCCAGCAGATGCGTCCGCGATCCGGCGTGGACGTACGGGTCCGCCATGGTCGCGACCGGGTACATCAGAACAGTCAGATCCGGTCGCAAGGATGCGCTGTCGGCCGCGTCAATTGGTTCATAGGTCGCATCCGTCCGGACGCTGGCCAACCCCGCCAGATGGCCGCCGGCCGAGGCCCCCAGCACGGCGATCTTATGTGGATCGATAGCATAGTCAGCGGCGCGGCTGCGGATCAGCCGGACCGCGCGCTGGGCGTCCTGAAGGGGTGCGTCGGCCCCGGCCGCCCAGCCGTCAGCCGGCAGGCGATAGCGCAGGACGAAACAGGTCGTGCCGCTGGCGGCGAAGACGCGCGCGACGTCATACCCTTCCTTGTCCAGCACAGCCCAGCGATAGCCGCCGCCGGGGATAAGAAGCATCGCCGAACCGTTCGGCCGCTCGGGGCGAAAGACGGTTAGGATCGGGTCGGTCGTGTACTGGGCGTAGCGGTCGTGGAAGGCGGGATCGGTCGACCGCTCTGGCACCACCGGCGTGACGGTCACGCCCTGCCCGCCCGGGGCGCCGTCGGGCCATAGGCGGATGATCTCGGTTGGGTCCGCCGGACCGGCGCGGCCGCCGTCCGCCACTGTCTGCGCCTTCGCCCCGGATGCGCCGACCACGGCCCCCATCGCCAGACCCAAAAGCGTCCTGCGTTCCAAATCCATCACGGTTCTCTCTTCCTTAAAAGACGACGGCCGGACGATCGCTCGCCCGGCCGCAATCCTTGATGACGTCGCGGCGCTGCGCCACGCAGCCTTTCGTCAGACCTTGGCCAGTTCGTATTTCGGCGTGATCAGGTGAATGACCAGAAGCGCGATCAGATAGGCCGAGGCCGCCACGATGAAGATGGGCGTATAGGTGCCGATCTTTTCCAGGACGTAGCCGGCGTATTTCGCCATAGCCATGCCGCCGATGGCGCCCAGCATTCCGCCGATGCCGACGACCGACCCCACCGCCGAGCGGTGGAAGACATCGCCCGGCAGCGCATAGAGATTGGCCGAGAAGCCCTGGTGCGCGGCCGTCGCCAGTCCGATGATGCCGACCGCAAGCCAAAGGTTTGACGCCTCGGCCGCAAAGGCCACCGGCACGGCGCACAGGGCGCAGATCAACATGGTGATCTTGCGGGCCTTGTTGATGCTCATGCCCCTGTGCATGAAGCGCGACGAAAGCCAGCCCCCGCCAACCGACCCGATGTCGGACAGCAGATAGATGGCGACCAGCGGCGGGCCAAAGGTCTTCAGGTCCAGCCCATAGGTCTTGCCCAGGAAGTCCGGCAGCCAGAACAGGAACATCCACCAGATCGGATCGATCAGGAACTTGCCCAGAGCATAGGCCCAGGTTTCCTTGACTGTCAGCAGTTTGGTCCATTTGACCTTTTCGACAACGTCGGCCGGGTCCTGCTCGATATAGGCCAGCTCAGCCGCTGACAGCTTCTTCTGCTCACGCGGCTTGCGATAGACCAAGAGCCAGATCGGCAGCCAGATCAGGCCCAAGGCCCCGGTGATGACGAAGGCCATCTGCCAGCCAAAGGCCAGCACGAGGCCCGGAACGATCAGAGGGGTGACGATGGCGCCGATATTGGTGCCGGCGTTGAACAGGCCCGTGGCGAAGGCGCGTTCCTTTTTGGGAAACCACTCCGCGACCGCCTTGATGCCGCCGGGGAAGCCGCCGGCCTCACCGACGCCCAGCACCATCCGCGCCATCATGAAGTGCGACAGGTCACGCGCCGCACCGTGCATGATATGACCGATCTGCCAGATGCCGAAGGCGATCCCCAGCCCCCAACGCGCGCCGATCCGGTCCATGATCCGGCCCCACAACAGGTAGGCCACGGCGTAGGATGCCTGGAACCAGAAGACGATGTCGGCATAGTCTGTTTCGGACCAACCGAATTCGGCCGAAAGGGTCGGCTTGAGGAAGCCGATCATCTGACGATCGACGTAGTTGATGACCATGGCCGCGAACAGCAGCCACATGATGATCCAGCGATACTTGCCGGGGGATGGCGCCTTGATCTGGATCGGCGGCGCGACGGAGGCGTCTGACATGGTTATGAAAACCCGTTCCTGAATATTCCTCGACACGTCCCTGCTCTTTTCCGTCCCTGAACGGCGGCGGGGTAGGCGTCCGATGATGTTACTGGGCTTCGGCCCTGACGACCGAACAGTGAAGTTCTGCGATATCCTTGAAGATGCACACGGCCTCGTCGCCCGCGTGAACACGGTGGACGCCGGTGACAGCGCCGGTCGAAACCAGCGTGCCCGCCTTCAACGGACGGCCCCATCGCGCGCAGTGTTCCAGCAAAAACCGCACAGACTCCATCGCGCCGCCCGCGAGGGACTGCGACCCTCCGGTTCCGACGCTGGCGCCATTGATCACCGTTTCGACCTCGATGCCGTCCAGACGCTCGCGCCAGTTCTCGACCTCGGGACCGATCATCAGTCCGCCATTGTTGCCGAAATCGGAGGCGACCACGGCGGAGCCCAGGTCGTTGATCGTCGAAAGCGGACTGCCGGCCAGCTCGACGCCGATGAAGACCTTGTCCACGGCGCCCATCGCGTCTTCGATGCTCCAGTCGGTCTTGGCTGGATCGGCGTCGGCGCCGATCCGAGCAATGAACTCGGCTTCCACCGCCGCGAACCCGCCCTCGATTTCGGGCAAAGGCACGACCGTATCGCCGGGCGCCGGCCAGACATTGCGCGCGAAAATGGCGCCGGCCAGACGATGGATCCCCAGCTTCGGCTGCTGCTCGGGCGGGACACCGCCCACCTTCCAGCCCACGACCTCATCGGGAAACAGACCGATGGCGACGTCCTGGATGGCGTAGGATTCGGCCATGCTCTGGGGAATCACGCCCGGATAGTCGGGCGTGCTGCGCGCCGCCAGACGCGCGGCGACAAACTGCTGTGCGATCGCCGCCGGGTCGGCCGACAGCGCGTCGTCCTGGCTCGCAAGAGAGGGGGTCGAAGTCAAAGGTGTCGCCTCATGAATAGGCTCCGATAAGAGCGACGAAGGAAACCGGTGTCAATGCGCTTTAACGGAGCCCCATGGCGTCGGCCGCGAGTCGCGGCTATGCCTTCAAGCTGCACATAGGGAAGGAGCCGAGCCTTGGCTCAAGACGATCCGCGATCCGGCAAGCCGGGCAAGCGGGCAACCATCAACGATGTCGCCCGTGAGGCGCAGGTCTCCAAGAAGACCGTCTCGCGGGTTATCAATCAGTCGCCGTTCGTCAAGGAAGACACGCGCGAAAAGGTCAACGCCGTCATCAAGGCTCTGGGGTTCACGCCTGATCCACAGGCGCGCGGCCTGGCGTTTCGACGCTCGTTCCTGGTCGGTCTGATCTACGACAACCCCAGCCCGACCTATGTCGTGAACATGCAGCAAGGCGTGCTGGATGCGCTGAAAGGGTCCGGCCTGGAACTGGTCGTTCATCCTTGCAATCGCAACTCCCCTACCCTGCTGGAAGACATCAGGGGCTTCGTCGAGCGCCAACGTCTGTATGGCGTCATCATGCCGCCGTCGGTGTCCGAGGACGAACAGGTCATCGACCTGCTGCGTGATCTCGACTGCCCCTATGTCCGCATCGCCTCGGTGGCGTTGGATGAACCTCAGGCGATGGTGGTCACCAATGACTGGATCGGCGCGGCAGAGGCGGCGGCGCATCTGGCCGACCTGGGACACAAGCGAATCGGTCTGGTGCGCGGGCCGGACCTGTTCCGGTCATCGGCCGTGCGGGGCAAGGGGTTCCTGGACGCTCTGGCCGAGCGCGGGATCCCGCTGGACCCGGCTTACGATTTCACGGGCGCCTATACGTTCGAATCAGGTGTGGAGGCGGGCCACGCCCTCTTGGCGCTGGAAACGCCGCCGACCGCCATCTTCACCCTCAACGACGACATGGCCATCGGGGTTATGCAGGCGGCGCGAGATCGCGGCCTTGAGCTGCCGCGCGACCTGTCCGTCGTCGGCTTCGATGATCTGCCGATGGCGGCGCGGGTTTGGCCCAACCTGACTTCGGTGCGCCTGCCGATCCGCGACATGGGACGGATGGCGGCTGAAAAGCTGCTGGCGCCGATGCGCGGCGTCGATCCAGCCAAGATGCAGCAGCCGGAAGTTCGACCGGCCCTGGTGGTGCGCAAGTCGGCAATCCCGGCAAGCTGAGTCGGGGCGGCGCGGGGGAGCGCGCGCCGACCGCTCTGCCTCAGGCCGTTTCGAGCGCAGGCTTGGCGGCGAGAACGCCCTTCAGATAGTCGCGAATGCCTTCGTCGGTGGCGTTGGCGAAGAAGTAGTCCTGGAATTTCTCGCCGGCGATGGCGGCCTTCAGCAGGTCCTGGTCCATCGTCTTCAGAACCGTCAGCATGTCGTGGCAGGTCACCGACTTCAGGTCGCTGAGCACGCCGCGATTCTTGCGCATGATCTCGGCGCGTTCCTTGGGATAGCCCAGGCCCCGCTCGCCCTCGAACAGCTTGCGATACACGTCCTGCAGATTCAGTTCAGCAGCCCAGCCGAAGCCCTTGGCATAGGGCATCGAGATGGCGTTGCCGTCGTTGATTTGGCCGAACAGGAAGGCGTCGGTCGGGTCGATCACCAAACCGCAGAAGACGCCCGGCATGCTGTTGCAGGCCAGCATCGAGCCCATGCCAGTTCCGCAGCCGGTGACGACGAAATCGGCTGCGCCGGAGTTCAACAGAATGCCCGTCAGCACGCCGTTCATGACGTAGGTCAGCGAGGCCTTATCGTCGGCCGCGTACATTCCATAGTGGAAAACTTCATGGCCTAGCGGTTCGGCGACAGCGGTTAGAGCGGAATGCACCGTCTCGCTTTTGGCGGCCTGGCTGTTTTCGATGATGAGAGCGATCTTCATGGGGGAATCCTCAAGACGGTGGCGAAGCGATGCCGACATATGTGAGCGGCGTTGGTCTAATCGATTGCATCATTATATGACACCGGTTACCTAGTCCACAGAAGGACGGGCGCAAGATCCGTTTCGGTGGCTCGCGCTGCGAGTTCGCAGGGAGAACGGCATGTACGACCCCATGTACGACAAAGTCTATCAGGCCACCCATCCCGACATGATGGACGGGGCCTCGAACCAGCAGCTGCGCGATCGCTATCTGATCCAGGGCCTGTTCGTTCCGGGCAAAATCAGCCTGAACTACTCCCACCACGAGCGCATGATCATCGGCGGCGCGACCCCGGCTGAGACCGCCCTGAACCTGCCCACGCAGTCGGAGCCGCCCTCATTGGCCGGTGCGCCATTTCTGCAGGCCCGAGAACTGGGGGTGGTCAATATTGGTGGCACCGGTTCGATCACCGTTGACGGCGAGACCGTCAAACTGAGCTTTCGAGATGGCCTCTATGTGCCGATGGGATCGACAGACATCAGCTTCGCTTCCCAGAACCCCGCCGAGCCGGCGAAATTCTATCTGGTCGCCACGCCCGCCCACGCTCGCTACGATCTGACAAAGATCTCGATCGACGAGGCCGTGCCGCTGGAAATGGGCTCGCTGGAGACGTCGAACGAACGAACCATCTACCAGTATGTCGTGCCGGCGAAGGTGAAGTCCTGCCAGTTACTGCTGGGCGTGACGGTGCTGAAGCCCGGCTCGGTGTGGAACACCATGCCGCCTCACATTCATGACCGCCGCTCGGAAGCCTATCTGTATTTCGGTCTAGGCGGAGACGACCGAGTCTTTCACTTCATGGGCGAACCGGACAAGTCGCGCCACATCGTCATTGCCGACGGGGAGGCCGTGATCTGCCCGCCGTGGTCGATCCATACCGGCGCAGGCACTTCGAACTACACCTTCATCTGGGGCATGGGCGGCGAGAACCTCGACTACACCGACATGTACAAACTCGACATCTGCCAGCTGAAGTAATCAGGACAAGAGGAAGAAAAGCATGAGCAATCCATTCGACCTGACCGGCAAGGTTGCCCTGGTGACCGGCGGCAATGTCGGCCTGGGCCAAGGCATCGCCCTGGCTTTGGCTGAGGCGGGCGCCGACATCGTCTCGGTCGCCCTGTCGGAGTCTGACGACACGGTCGCCAAGGTACAGGCGATGGGCCGTCGCGCCCACGCTATCAGCGCCGACCTGACCTCGATCGAGCCGGTCGAACGCGTCGTGCAGGAAACTCTGGCCGCCATGGGCCGGATCGACATCCTGGTGAACAACGCCGGCCTGATTCGCCGCGCCGACGCCGTTGACTTCACCGAGGCCGACTGGGACCTGGTGATGAACATCAACCTGAAGACCGTCTTCTTCATGAGCCAGGCGGTGGCGCGCCTGTTCATCAAACAGGGCGAAGGCGGCAAGATCATCAACATCGCCTCCATGCTGTCCTTCCAGGGCGGGATCCGCGTGCCGTCCTATACGGCGTCCAAATCGGGCGTCGCCGGCCTGACCAAACTGATGGCCAACGAATGGGCGCCGCACCGCATCACCGCCAACGCCATCGCCCCCGGCTATTTCGCCACCGCCAACACCCAGGCTCTGCGCGAGGACCCGGTCCGTTCGGCCGAGATCCTTGGCCGTATCCCGGCCGGGCGCTGGGGCGAGCCGTCGGACCTGGGCGGCGCGGCCGTCTTCCTGGCCAGCCGGGCCTCCGACTACGTCCAGGGCGCCATCTTGCCGGTCGACGGCGGCTGGCAGGCGCGCTGATCCGAGGCTAGCGTTGCGATCATGACCCAGGCTGCATCTTCCCGCCGCATCCTCTGCTTCGGCGAGATGCTGCTGCGGTTTTCGCCCAACGCCAACGAACTGCTGATGCAGTCGCCTGCCCTGACGGTGCGTCCGGCCGGCGCCGAGGCCAATGTCGCCGTGTCGCTGGCCCGCTTCGGCGCGCCGACCGGCATGGCGACGGTCCTGGCCGACAATGCGCTGGGCCGCGGCGTGCGCGACGAGGTGCGTAAGCACGGGGTCGACACCTCTCAGGTCGTCTTCAAACCCGGCCGCATGGGTCTGTATTTCCTGACGCCCGGCGCTGTGCGTCGTCCGTCGGAAGTTCTCTATGATCGCGCCGGATCGGCCTTTGTCGAACATGTCGATACGGCCTTCGACTGGGACCAACTTCTGGACGGCGTGGAGTGGCTGCACGCCTCGGGCGTGACGCCGGCGACGGGGCCGAATGGCTCGGCCGCCGCCGTCGCCCTCATCGAGGCCGCCGTCAAGAAGGGTGTGAAGGTCAGCTATGACGGCAACTTCCGCGGCAAGTTGTGGGAACAATGGGATGGCGATCCGCAGGCCACGCTCGGCAAGATGCTGGCCGGCGCCACTGTCGCCTTCGCCGACGACCGCGACTTCGCCCTGGTGCTGAAGACGACATTTGACAGCCCGGACCCGGCTGTGCGTCGTCGTGAAGCCGCCAAGGCCGCCTTCGCCGCCTTCCCGCGCCTGCAACGCATCGCCTGCACCCTGCGGGTTCAGGACAGCGTCGCCGATCAGGCCTTGTCGGCGGTCATGCTGACGCGCAATGGGGTAGAAGTGATCGAAACCAGAGCCGAGGCCATTCACATGGTTGGCGTCGTGGACCGGGTCGGCGGCGGCGACGCCTTCGCCTCCGGCGTGCTGTACGGCCTGTGGAGCGGCTGGTCGGACCAAGAGGCCCTCGACTTCGGTCTTGCCGCCGCCGGCCTGAAGCACTCCGTGCCCGGCGACTTCAACCTGTTCACCGCCGACGACGTGCGCGCCGCCATGGGCGACGGCGGGTTCGATATCCGCCGCTGAGGCTGCGAACATTGAGATTGGGTGGAGGCCGCATGGAGAAGCCGATGCGACCTTTTCCAATCGCGCCGAGGGACTAGGAAACCGGTGTCAATCATGCTTCAGTAACGGCTCGAAACGGTCGGTAGAAACCGTGCGAGAGAGGTCACACCAGGAGTTTCCATGTCCGTCATGTCCATGAACCGCCGCGCTCTTTTGGCCGCGGGCGCCGCCGCCACCTTCGTCGCCGCTTCAGGCCCCGCCCTGGCCCAGGCATCGCCAGAGCGCGCCGCCATTCTGGACACCATGAAGCGCGCCGCTCGGTTCATGAGCGAAGAGGCCGCCGTCGAAGGCGGCTATGTCTGGCAATATCTGCCCGACTTCTCGCGCCGTTGGGGCGAGCTTGAGGCCAACCCGACGATGATCTGGGTCCAACCGCCGGGCACCGCGACCGTGGGCCATCTGTTCTTGGACGCCTATCACGCCACCGGCGACGAGTTTTACTATGAAGCGGCCAAGAAGGCTGCGGACGCCCTGGTCGAGGGTCAGCACCCGCTGGGCGGCTGGAACTATGTGATCGACACTGCCGGCGAGGAGTCGCTGAAGCAGTGGTATGGTACGGTCGCCGCCAACGCCTGGAGGTTGGAGGAATTCCACCACTACTACGGCAACGCCACCTTCGACGACGCGGGCACAGCCGAGGCGTCGCAGCTGTTGCTGCGGATCTACCTTGAGAAGAAGGATCGCAAATATCTGGCGCCGCTGAACAAGGCGATCAGCTTCGTGCTGGAAAGCCAGTACGAGAACGGCGGCTGGCCCCAACGCTATCCGTTTGTCGAAAACGGAGGCCTGCACGGCCATGCGGACTATACGCCGTACATCACCTTCAACGACGACGTGGCCGGCGAGAACCTGGAGTTGCTGATCTACGCCTATCACGGCTTGGCGCGGAACGTGCGGGGCGATGCGAGGATTCTGGACGCCATCAATCGCGGCATGGACATCTTCGTGAGGACCCAGCAGCCGCAGCCGCAGCCCGCCTGGGGCCTGCAGCACTTCCCCGACACGCTGAAGCCGGCGGGCGCCCGGACCATCGAGCCCCAAGCCTTCGTCACCCACACCACCGGCACCAACATCAAGTCGATGATAGGCTTCTATCGCCTGACGGGCGACCGCAAATATCTGGCCCGCCTACCCGAGGCGATGGACTGGCTGGATCAGGTCGCGGCCAAGCCGCCGCTGAACACGCCGGGCCGCACGCACCCGACCTTTATCCTGGAAGGCGCCAACACCCCGGTCTACATCCACCGGCGCGGGTCCAACATCGCCAACGGTCAGTATTACGCCGACGACAACCCCACCAATCTGATCGTGCACTATGGCTCGTTCCGTAACGTGGACACCCCGGCCCTGCGCGCCGAATACGCGCGTTTGTCGGCCATGCCGATCGATGAGGCCACGCGCGGTTCGCCGCTGAAGGCGCGCCCGGGCTCGCTGAACCTGCCCAAGTATTTCACGCTTCAGGACGTCGATGTCTGGGACATGTCCAGCGACGCTCGTCGCCCGACCGCGCCTCACGCCGGTCGCGCGGCCGAAGTCATGGCCGGGCTGAATGCGCGCGGCTATTGGCCCACGCCGCTGACCACGACGTCAAACCCGTACAAGGGTCCCTCTCCCATTGCCGTGACCGGCGGCGAATACCAGATGACCCGCGTCGGCGACCTGTGGGACACCTCGCCTTACAATACCGACTTCCCGGTAGAGGGCGTCTCCACCTCGGTCTTCATCCGCAACATGGGCGACCTGATCGAGGCATTGGGGGCTTAGGACTTGCGAAGATGTGCGCTGTCCCCGCTTTCACGGCGGGGATGAGCACTGATCCTGCGTCAGATCGCCAGCATTTCGCGGGTCATGCCCGCGATCGACTTGGCGCCGGTCAGGGTCATGGCGACGCGCATTTCCTTTTCGAACAGGTCCAGCAGGTTTTCGACGCCGGCCTGACCGTTCGCCGCCAGGGCATAGATAAAGGCTCGGCCCAGCAGGACAGCGTCAGCGCCCAGGGCGATGGCGCGGACAACGTCCAGCCCGTTGCGGATGCCGGAATCCACCAGAATCTTCAGCTCGCCCTTCACCGTGTCGGCGATGGCGGGCAAGGCGCGGGCCGAGGATAGCACGCCATCCAACTGACGCCCGCCGTGGTTCGACACCACGATGCCGTCTGCGCCGAAGCTGACGGCGTCGCGGGCGTCCTGTGGATCCAGTATGCCCTTGATGATCATCGGCCCGTCCCAGAAGTCGCGGATCCATTGCAGATCCTTCCACGAGATCGAGGGATCGAAATTGTCGGCCAGCCAACCGATGTAGTCGGCCAGACCCGTCGGCTTTCCCAGATAGGCCGAGACATTGCCGAGGTCGTGCGGCGTGCCGCGCACCCCGACGTCCCAGGCCCAGGCCGGATGGGTCATGGCCTGGACCATGCGGCGGATTTCGGCATTGGGGCCGCTCATGCCCGAATGGGCGTCGCGATAGCGAGCGCCCGGCGTCGGCATATCGACAGTGAAGACCAGGGTCGTCACCCCCGCCGCCCTGGCCCGCTCCAGCGCATTCCTCATGAAACCGCGATCGCGCAGCACATAGAGCTGAAACCACATGGGCCGGTCGATAGTCGGCGCGACCTCCTCGATCGGGCAGACAGACACGGTCGACATCGTGAACGGCACGCCGCGCGAGGCCGCCGCCCTGGCCGCCTGCACCTCTCCCCTGCGCGCATACATGCCGGTTAGACCGACGGGGGCCAAGATGACGGGCAGGCGCAGGGTCTCGTCGAACAGCTTGGTCTCAAGGCTGAGGCTGGTCATATCCTGCAGCACGCGTTGGCGCAGGGCGATGGCCTGCCAGTCCTCGACGTTGCGGCGCAGGGTCTGCTCGGCATAGGCGCCGCCGTCGATATAGTGAAACAGGAAGGGCGGCAGCCTGCGCCGCGCGGCCTCGCGATAGTCGCTGGGGGACGAGATGATCATAGCCGCGCCTTACTGGAAGTTGGCGAAGGCCCCGCCGTCGACCAGCAGGGCCGCGCCGGACATGTAGGACGCCATGTCCGAGGCCAGGAAGGCCACGACCGAGGCGATGTCCTCGGGCCGGCCCAGACGCCCAAGCGGAATGCGGCCTTCCATATATTCGCGCTTTTGCGGATCGGCGAGGTCGTCCTTGTTGATGTCGGTGGCGATGGTGCCCGGCAGGACCGAGTTGCAGCGGATGCCGTGACGCCCTAGGGCGACGGCGCAGGACTGCATCAGGCTGTGCACCCCCGCTTTGGTCGGCGTGTAGTGGGTCTGCATCTCGCCGCCGACCAGGGCCGAGATCGAGCTGATGGCGACGACGGCGCCACCCTCCCCCTGCTTGACCATCTGATTGGCGGCTGCCTGCACCATGTAGTAGGCGCCGTGAAGATTGACCTCCATCGTCCGGCGCAGGGTCTCGACCGGCATGTCGAGGAAGGCGTGGAACGGACAGATGCCGGCGTTGGAGACGAAGACGTCCACCCGGCCCAGCGCCTGAACGGCGGCGGCGATGAAGGCTGCCGCGCTCTCGGGCTGGGCCACGTCGCCGTCGACGGCGATGGCGCGGCGGCCCAGCGCCTCGATCTCGGCAACCACCTCGGCGGCAGCTGCCTCGTCTCGGAAGGTGTTCAGGGCGACATGCGCCCCTTGGCGCGCGGCCTCGATCGCCGTCGCCCGCCCGATGCCCCGCGATGCGCCCGTGATCAGGACGATCTTGTTTTCAAGCAGCATGGGGGCTCCGGCGATGGTTCGGTTCAGGGCTTGGGCGACCAGCCCAGGTCGGCGCTGATCGCGTCGGCGGCCTCGGTCACGGTCTTGGTCAGTTCGGTCATCCGTGCATCGGACATATATTGCGCGGCGGAGGACACGCTGAGGGCGGCGACGATCTGGCCGTTCACCGAACGGATAGGCGCGGCGACGCAGCGGATCTGATCCTCGTTCTCTTCCAGATCGAAAGCGTAGCCCTTCTGGGCGTAGCCATGCATCCGCTCAAGCCAGACCGCGCGGGCCGACGAGTCGAAGGCGGCGCCCGGCTCGGCGTAGAAGTCGATCCATTCCGGCTCGGTCTTGTCCAGAATCAGCGCCTTGCCCAGGCCGGTCGAGGCGATGGGGTGCCGCTCGCCCAGACGCGAGCCGATGTTGATGCGACGCCGGCCGGGGACCTTGTCCAGATAGAGCGCATGGCGGCCGTCCAGCACGCCGAGGTGCACCGTGTCGTCCGTCTGGGCCGACAGCTGTTCCAGCCAGGGCCGGGCCACGCGCGGCAGATGCATCTGCTGGCTAGCGGCGTGGCCCAGTTCCAGCAGTTTGGGACCGAGGGAATAGCCCTCGCGCGGGCGGAACGACAGCAGGCGACGCTCGACCAGCGCCGAGGCCAGACGGTGCGTCGTGCTGCGGGTCAGCTCAAGCTTTTCAGACAATTCCGCCAAGGGCAGAGAGCCTTCGATGAGTGCGTCGATGACATCCAAACCACGCAGCAGGGTCTGGCTGCCGGACGCCTTGGCCCCCGCTTCTTCTTCCCCATCGACCTGCACGGTCTTGATTGACGCCGATCGTCCCATTTCGTAATCCTCATTCTCAGAATGTAGCAAAACGCGCAAGTCGTATGGGGCTACAGAGGGGACATTGACGTGACGCAAAGGGGAAAGCCAGTGAAATCCCGCATTATGGGAGCCGCTCACTATTTTTCAGTGATTGTGCGATGATCCGACCGCCTCGCATCAAACACGTTCGCGCCTTTGTCGTGAAAAACGACGGAACCGGGGGCGGCGCCGACTACCACGATCAGGGCGACGGCCACTGGATCGACGATCACATCGCCACGCCGATGGCGAAATATCCTGAATACCGCCAGAGCCGCCGAAGTTTCGGCATCAACGTCTTGGGCACTTTGGTCGTCGAGATCGAAGCCGAGAACGGCGTGGTCGGATTTGCGGTCACGACCGGCGGCGAACCGGCGGCCTATATCGTCGAGAAACACCTGGCCCGCTTCCTGGAAGGTCGCGACCCGTCCGAGGTCGAGAAGATCTGGGACCAGATGTATTTCTCGACACAGTACTAAGGCCGCAAGGGGTTGGTCGTGAACGCCATTTCCGGCGTCGATCTGGCGCTGTGGGACCTGCTCGGTCGTCTGCGTCAGGAGCCGGTCTTCGCCATGCTGGGCGGGGCGGTGCGAGACGAGCTGACCTTCTACGCCACAGGCGCGCGGCCCGACAAAGCCAAGGAACTGGGCTTCATCGGCGGCAAGATGCCGCTGCACCACGGCCCGGCCGAGGGCGAAGAAGGCCTGCACAAGAACATCGCTGAACTTGAAGCCATGCGGAACGCCTGCGGCGACGACTTCTGGCTGATGTTCGACTGCTGGATGGCGCTGGACCTCAACTACGCCACGCGGCTGGCCCACGAAGCCCACGAACTGGGTCTGAAATGGATCGAGGAGGCGCTCAGCCCCGACGACTACTGGGGCTATGAGGCGCTGAAGAAGAACGCCCCCAAGGGGATGCTGGTCACGACCGGCGAGCATGAGGCCACCCGCTGGGGCTTCCGCATGCTGCTGGAAATGGAATGCTGCGACATCATCCAGCCGGACGTGGGCTGGTGCGGCGGCGTCACCGAACTGCAGAAGATTTCGGCCTTGGCGGACGCGAAGGGCGTGCTGATGATCCCTCACGGCTCGTCGGTCTATTCCTACCACTTCGTGGTGACGCGCCATAACAGCCCGTTCGCCGAATTCCTGATGATGGCCCCCGGCGCCGACGAGGTCGTGCCGATGTTCCATCCGCAACTGATCGGCGAACCTGTCCCCGTAAACGGCCGCCTGAAGGTTCCAGATACGCCCGGCTTCGGCGTCGAGCTGAACCGCGACATCGCCCTGCATCGCCCCTACGCGCGTTAAGACGAAAGCCCTTCCTCCACCATGAAACTGCTGCGTTACGGCCCCAAGGGCCAGGAAAAGCCGGGCACGCTGGACGCCGAGGGCCGCATCCGCGATCTGTCGGGCGTTATCGCCGACATTACGCCGGACCAACTGCATGGCCCGGCGCTCGACGCGCTGAAGGCCGTCGACCCGACCACCCTCCCTTTGGTCGAGGGCCAGCCCCGCTACGGCGTGCCGGTCAAGGGCAGCCGCAAGTTCATCGCCATCGGCCTGAACTTCGCCGACCACGCGGCGGAATCGAACCTGCCGATCCCGGCCGAGCCGGTTCTGTTCACCAAGGCCATCACCTGTCTGAACGGACCGAACGACGACGTGGTCATCCCGCGCGGCTCGGAAAAGACCGACTGGGAGGTCGAGCTGGGCATCGTCATCGGCAAGCCCGCCTCTTACGTCTCCAAGGCCGAGGCCCTGGATCACGTCGCCGGCTACGTGCTGATCAACGACGTGTCCGAGCGCGCCTATCAGACCGAGCGGGGCGGCACTTGGGACAAGGGCAAGGGCTGCGACACCTTCGGCCCCGTCGGCCCCTGGATCGTCACCACCGACGAGGTCGGCGACGTGCAGAACCTGGACATGTGGCTGGATCTGAACGGCAAGCGGATGCAGACCGGGAACACCCGGACCATGATCTTCGGGGTCGCCGAAATCGTCTCCTATCTGTCCGAGTTCATGACGCTGGAGCCGGGCGACCTGATCACCACCGGCACCCCGCCCGGTGTGGGTCTTGGCCAGAAGCCGCCCCTCTATCTCAAACCGGGCGACACGGTCCGTCTGGGCATCCAGAAGCTGGGCGAACAGGGTCAGACCTTCGTGGAGTGGACGCAATGAGCGCCTATCAGGGCCGCTTTTCGGGCCGCACCGCCGTCGTCACCGGCGGCGCGTCGGGTCTGGGTAAGGCCGCCGCCGCCCGCATCGTCGCCGAGGGCGGCAAGGTCGTGCTGTGGGACCTCAACGCCGAGGCGCTGACGGCCGCGGCCGCCGAGGTCGGGGCCGCCCATGTGATGGCCCTGGACGTCGCCGACCCCGACGCCGTCGCTGCTGCGGCCGAGGCCTCGGCCCAGGCGCTGGACGGCCGCATCGACATCCTGGTCGCCTCGGCCGGCATCACCGGCGCCACCGTCCCGGTGCAGGAGTTTCCGATCGATAGTTGGAAGAGGGTCGTCGACATCAATCTGAACGGCGTCTTCTACTGCTGTCGCGCCGTCGTGCCCTACATGCTGGAGGGCGGCTATGGCCGCATCGTCAACGTGGCCTCGGTCGCGGGCAAGGAGGGCAATCCGAACGCAAGCGCCTATTCCGCCTCCAAGGCCGGCGTCATCGGCTTCACCAAATCACTGGGCAAGGAATTGGCCGGCAAGGGCGTCATCGCCAACAGCCTGACCCCCGCCATCTTCGACAGCCCGATCCTGGAGCAACTGCCCCGGAGCCAGGTTGACTACATGCGCTCCAAGATCCCCATGGGCCGCCTGGGCGAAGTCGAGGAGAGCGCCGCCATGGTCTGCTTCATGGCCTCCGAAGAATGCAGCTTCACCACCGCCTCGACGTTCGACACGTCGGGCGGCAGAACGACCTATTAGGACGCACGCGTGGCTTCGGACCTTCGCATTGTCGACAGCCACGTCCACCTGTGGGACCTATCGCGTGCGCGCTATGGCTGGCTTCAGGACGATCCCCTGCCGAACAATCCGGCGGGAGATATGTCGCCCATCGCCAACGCAAACTATCTGCTGGAGGACTACCTGACGGACACGGCCGACTGGCGCGTGGACAAGATCGTCCATGTCGAGGCCGGTCAGCCCGTCGGTCAACAACTGGCCGAAACCGACTGGCTTCAGTCGCTTGCCGATAACAGTGGTTATCCGCACGCCATCGTCGCCGGCGCCGATATGCTGGATCCCGACCTGGACGCCCTGCTGGAGGCCCACGCCGCCAGGCCGAACGTACGCGGCGTGCGCCAGATCGTCTGCTGGCATGAAGACCCGCTGAAGACCTACACGATCCGCGATCTGTTGCGTGATCCGAAATGGGTCGAGGGCTTCGCCAAGCTGGCGCGCCACGGTCTGTCGTTCGACCTCCAGCTCTATCCGGCACAGATGGCGACCGCCGCCATCATCGCCGCGCGCCATCCCGACATCCCGATCATCGTCAACCACGCCGGCCTGCCGACCGACCGGGACGCGGCAGGGATGGAGCGCTGGCGAACCGGTCTGCGCTTGCTGGCCGCCCAGCCTCAGGTCTCGATCAAGATCTCGGGCCTGGGCATCACCGACCGCGCCTGGACGCCCGACAGCATACGCCCCATCGTTCTGCCGTGCATTGAGGCCTTTGGAACCGAGCGCGCCATGTTCGCCTCCGACTTCCCGGTCGAGAGCGTCCACGGCACCTTCCACGCCTTCTATTCCGCCTTCGACGCGATCACGACCGACTTCTCGGTCGACGAACGCGACCGCCTGTTCGCCGCCAACGCCGAGGCGATCTACCGTATCTGACCCATCCGCCTAAGTCGCATCAAGACGGCGAGGCCCGAGGAACACCAGGAGAATACCCCATGGTCATCGAGACCGACGCCGCCCACACTCCCGGAGGCTTGGCGCAGCCCGCCGGGTCGTTGAAGGGCCCGCTGGCCTTCGCCATCGCCTGCTTCCTGATCTGGGGCCTGGCCTACGGCCTGCTGGACGTGCTGAACAAGCATTTCCAGGAGACGCTGAGCATCAGCCAGGCCGACAGCGCCTGGCTGCAGATCGCCTATTTCGGAGCCTATCTGCTGCTGTCAATTCCGGCGGGCATGCTGCTGCATGCGCGGGGATACAAGTTCGGCATCGTGTCGGGCCTGGCGGTCACCGCCATCGGCACCTTGCTGTTTATCCCGGCGGCGGGCGCAGGCGCCTTCCTGCCCTTCGTCGGATCGATGTTCGTTCTTGCCGCCGGTCTGTGCATCCTGGAGACCAGCGCCGACACCTACGTCAATGTCCTGGGCGATCCGGCCAAGGCCTCACAGCGGCTGAACCTGGCCCAGTCGTTCAACGCCCTGGGCGTCTTCTTCGGCCCCCTGATCGGCGGCGCGGTCTTTTTCAGCCCGACGACGACAGAAGCCCTGGGCGGCGCGACCCGTTCGATCCAGATCGTCTATGGACTGATCGCCGTCGGCGTGGTCCTGTTCGCCCTCGCCGTCTGGCGCGCCCGTCTGCCGGAGACCGGCCTGTCCGACCACGGCGGCGCGGTGGAAGGCGACGCCCCCGCCCTGCCCCTGTCCAAACAGCCTCACTTCGTCGCCGGCGTGATCACCCAGGCCCTCTACATCGGCGCCCAGGTCGGCATCGGCGCCTATTTCATCAATCTGGTGACGCACAACTGGGAGGGCCTGACCTCGCAGCAGGGCGCCTTCATGCTGTCGCTGGCGGCCATCGGCTATCTGGTGGGCCGTTTCTTCGCCACCGCCCTGCTGTTGAAGATCAAGCCACGCGTGCTTCTGACGACCTATGGCATCATCAATGTCATGCTGACGCTGATTGTCGCCGCCGGTATCGACAAGGTCTCGCCCATCGCCCTGCTGGCCGTCTTCTTCTTCATGTCCACCATGTTCGCGACCATCTTCGCCCTGGGCACCGCCGGCCTGGGCGCCGGCACCAAGAAGGCCTCGTCCCTCATGGTCATGGCCATTGGCGGGGGGGTTCTGCTGCCTTGGCCGATGGGCCGGATCGCCGATCTGTACGGCGCCAATGTCGCCTTCTTCCTGCCTGCCGCCTGCTTCGCCGTCGTCGCCTGGTACGGCTGGAAAGGTGCGGGACTGGGGCGGAAGGCGGAGGCGAAGTGATGCGTCTTCGCACCGCCCTCCTCGGCTTCACGCTCTTGGCCGTTTCCACGACCGCTTGCGCCCAAACGGTCGCGCCCACCGCCGCCGTGGCGCCCGCCGCGCCGATCGACCGCCACGCCTTGGTCACGCACCACAACGTGACCCTGACCGCCATCGACCGCCATGCCCCGATCATGCTGGGCAACGGCGACCTAGGCTTCACCGCCGACATTACCGGGCTTCAAACCTTCCCGGAACAGTATTCGGAATTGGCGCCCCTGCTGACCATGGCCCAATGGGCCTGGCACAGCTTTCCTAACCCGCACGGCTATACTGAACAGGACGGCCTGATCGATGTTCACGTGCCGGGCCGGGGCGAACAGCCCTATGCCTGGATGAAATCGTGGACCGTCACCGAGACCCAGCCCGCCTACACCTGGCTGCGGGCCAATCCGCATCGGTTCTCGCTGAGTCGCATCGGCCTGAGCTTCGCCGACGGCAAGGCGCTGGACTTCGCCAAGATCGCTGACACACGCCAGACGCTGGACTTGTGGTCCGGCGCCCTGACCAGCCGCTTCACCTACGACGGCCAGTCGGTCGAGATCGTGACCCGCGTCCACCCGACCGTGGATATGCTGATGGTCGAGATCGCCTCATCTCTCGTTTCATCTCAGGGCCTCGGCGTCCAGGTCCGCTATCCGGGCGTGAACCCCGCCATCAATCCCGACCCGACGATGTTCCAGAGCGATGGCGACCAGAGCCTGAATATCGTCGCCTCCGACACAGGCGACGTCCACATTCGCCGCATCCTGGACGACACCACCTATTATTCCGGCATTACCGCATCCGGTAAGATCGAACAAAGCGGCCCCGACGCCTTCCGCGTGGCCGCTGCTGGTCGCGACCGGCTGACCGTCATGGTCCGCTTCGATCAGCAAGAGCCCGTTGAGAAGACGCCTGCTTACTCCGCCAGCGTCCAGGCAACGACTGGACACTGGAACAGTTTCTGGACCCAGGGCGGCGCCGTTGATTTTACGGGCTCTACCGATCCGCGAGCGGCAGAACTCGAACGTCGCGTCGTCCTGTCGCAGTACCTGTCAGCGGTGAACGGCGCCGGCGAACTGCCGCCGCAAGAAGAAGGCCTGTTCTCCAACAGCTGGTACGGCAAGTTCCACCTCGAAATGCACCCCTGGCACGCTGGCTGGCAGGCCATGTGGGGCCACCCCGACATGCTTGAACGCAGCCTGCCTTGGTACGTCGGCAATCTGGACAACGCGCGCGCCGAGGCCGCCCGTCACCACGTCAAGGGCGCCTGGTGGCCCAAGATGGTCGGACCCGAGGGCCGCAACAGCCCCAGCCTCGTCTCGCCCTTCATCATGTGGCAACAGCCGCATCCGATCCTTTTGGCCGAACTGGTCTGGCGCGCCGAGAAGGACCCGGCCGTGCTGGATCGATACGGCGAGGTGGTCGAGGCCACCGCCGACCCGTTGGCCTCCTGGCCCATCGAACACGACGGCCGCCTGAACCTGGGCACGCCGATGATCCCGGCCCAGGAGAACTACGATCCCCTGACTACGGCGAACCCGACCTTCGAGGTCGAATATTTCCGCTGGGCCCTGGAAACCGCCCAACAGTGGCGCGAACGCAAGGGTCAGGCCCGCCGCATCGACTGGGATCAGGCCTTGGCCAAGATCGCGCCGCCGCCAATGAGGGACGACCTGTATCTGCCTGTCGAGAGCGTGCCGGACTTCTGGGAGACGGCCATGTCCGACGCCTGTCGCCGACACGCGGCGGCGGCTCAGTGCAAGAATCGCGACCATCCCTCCTTCCTGATGGCCTATGGCTTCATTCCGGGCGCGCGGATCGATCCCGCCACCATGCGCCGCACGTTTGAAGCGGTGGAGCAGAACTGGGACGTCCGCCAGACCTGGGGTTGGGACTTCCCGATGATGGCGATGACGGCGGCTCGCCTTGGCGAACCGGACAAGGCGGTGAACTGGCTGTTCGCCGACCTGAAGAACAATCAGTGGGGCGTTACCGGCATGACGCCTCGCGTTCACCTGGACGAACACGCCGACGAACTGGTGCCCGTTTCGGCCGGCGCCGGCGGCGTGACGATGGCGGTCAATCCCGACGGTCCCGGCTATCGCCGCGCAGCCGAGACCTATTTCCCGTCCAACGGATCCCTGCTTATGGCCGTCGGTCTGATGGCGGCGGGTTGGGACGGGTCCAGCGGCCACGCGCCCGGCTTCCCAAAGGAAGGCTGGACCGTTCGCGTCGAAGGCCTGACGCCCGCGCCCTAATCCAGACAACCCGAGAGGACCGCCCCAATGACGACCTCGAGACGCACCGCCCTGAAGGCCCTGCTCAGCGCCCCCGCCGCAGGGGCCTTCGCCACGACGACCGCTCAGGCGCAGGCTACGCCGGCCATCCCGCCAACGTTGGGACAGACCCCCGTCTGGCCCGCGCCCAACACAGCCCCGCCCTCGACTCAAGAGACGCCGATCGAGCGGGCGCACTGGAACGGCCCCGTGCCGACCGAGTGGATCGATCCCAAGACCGGCCATCGCATCCGCCGCGTCTCGCCCGATGGCGGGGGCGGAAAGCCCTATTTCTACAAGAACATGTTCTTGCCCAAGAAGGTTGGGGCGCCCGACCTAATGGTCATCTCGACGCCTCAGGGCATCTCGACCGTCAATCTGGCGACCTGGGCCGTCGATGTTCTGATCCCCGACCATGACGCCGACCTGATGTTCACGGGCCGCAAGGGGCGCAACGTCTATTATTCGGTGACCGCGCCTGGCGAAGGCCAGTTGATGGACCGCGCCAAGACCCTGTTCGTCATCGACGTCGACACCAAGCAGCGTCGCGAGATCGGCCGGATACCGAACGGTCAGATCAATTCGGTCAATGCCGATGAGAGCCTGCTCCTGGGCTTCGTGGCCTATGACAGCCAACCGCTCCAGCCGACCGTGCCCGATCCGCGCAACCGCCGCTTCGATCAGGCCGAATACGAAGCTGATGGGCCGGACGGAAAGCCGCTGAACTTCGCCCGCGCCAAGGGCGTGCGGATGCTTCAACGCTGGGCCGCGCGCTATCCGATGGAAATCTTCGTCATCGACCTGACGACGGGCGAGCGACGCGTGATCCACAAGACCAACGAATGGATCGGCCACACGCAGTTCTCGCCCACCGACCCCCAGCAGATCATCTTTTGCCATGAAGGGCCTTGGCACCGCGTGGATCGAATGTGGGCTATCCGCGCAGATGGCACGGGCCTGAGAAAGACCCATCAGCGGACGATGAACTTCGAGATCTTCGGCCACGAATGGTTCAGCCCGGACGGCAAACAGGTGCTCTATGACCTGCAAACCCCGCGCGGCCAGGTCTTCTGGGTCGCCTCGGTCGATCTGGAGACGGGCCGCCGGGTCTATCGTCGGGTCGAGCAGAATGACTGGTCGGTCCATTACAACGTCTCGCCGGACGGCCGTCTGTTCGCTGGCGACGGCGGCGACGGCGACATGGTCGCTCATGCGCCCGACGGTAAATGGCTCGTCCTGCTGCGCCCCGAACCGATCGTCGATGAAGATCCGTCCAGCGACAAGGACAACCAGATCTTCGTCGAATATCTGCGCTCCGAGCGGCTCGTGGATCTGTCCAACCACGACTACCGGCTTGAGCCGAATCTGACTTTCACGCCGGACGCAAAATGGATCGTCTTCGTGTCGAACATGCATGGCGCCAACCACGTCTATGCTGTTGAGATCGACCGTGGCGCTTAGAAACACCGCCAATCGCTCGGACCCTAAAGCCTGAGATGTCGAGGACTTATCGACGTACTCAGCGGAATCTCTCGTCCCAACATCACCTTGTTGCAAAATGCGGGAAGCTGTTGCAATAAGCGACACGTCGCCAATCCGAATATACGCGACAGCATGCCACAAAATGACACCGGTGCCAGATGGACGCCGGGATGGGGAGAGAACGAATGCGACGGATCAACACCCGGACTCTGTGCGCGGTTGGCGTATCCTTGGCGGCCCTGATGGGTGCGTCGGCGGCTGCGGCTCAAGCGGTTCCTGCCTCAGAACCCGTCACGCAAGACGCCGCCCAAGATGCAACCGTGGTCGATGAAATCGTCGTCACCGGCTTCCGGTCCAGTCTGCAACAGGCGCTGAACATCAAGCGCCGCGAAGCCGGAGCGGTGGACGCCATCCTGGCTGAAGACATGGCCGACTTCCCCGATCAGAACCTGGCCGAAGCGATCCAGCGCCTGCCCGGCGTGACCATCGACCGCGTCAACGGCCAGGGCACCACCATCTCGGTGCGTGGTTTGGGTTCCGACTTCACCCGCACCCGGATCAACGGCCTGGAAGCCCAGGCTGCGTCTGGCGGCAACCGCAACCGCAGCTTCGACTTCTCGATGTTCGCGTCCGAATTGTTCAACAGCATCAAGGTTCGCAAGACGCAATCGGCCGAGATCGAGGAGGGCTCGCTGGGCGCCACGGTCGATCTGCAGACGGGTCGCCCGCTGGACTTCGGCGGCAGCGGCCTAAACTCCGCCCTGTCTGTTTAGGGCTCGTACAATGATCTGTCTGAGAAGACGGTGCCGCGGCTCGCGGGTCTGCTCAGCTGGTCGAACGAGAACCGAACTTTCGGCGCCCTGGTGTCAATCGCCTATTCCGAGCGGTCGCCAATCCTGGGCAGCTTCAACACGACGCGTTGGCAAAAGGGCGACCCGTCAAACGTCAACGCCGCCGGCAATCCCTATGGGCGCGGCCAGAACTTCGGCGGCTGCATTCCCTGCACCACGACGGCGCAACGTGACGCCGTCCTGAACGCCTTCTATCCCCGCATCCCGCGCTACACCTTGGGCAATACTCAGGAAGACCGCCTGGGCATGACGGGCGCGCTGCAATGGCGGCCGAGCGACCGCACCGAGGCGGTGCTGGACGTCCTGTGGTCGCGCTTTAACTCGGAACTGGAAAGCCCAAACATCGAAGCCTGGTCGTTCAGTCGCGCCAACGTCAACAGCGTCGTCGTGCGCGATTATGCGATCGACGCCGACAAGAACATCCTGTCCTACGGCGTCTTCGACAACATGCTGGTTCGCGCCGAAAACGGCTTCACCCGCAACGAAAGCAACTTCTACCAAGCCTCTCTGAACGTCCGCCACGATTTCAGCGACCGCTTGCATGGCAATCTGAAGGTCGGCGCCAACCGATCCGAAGCCCGCACGCCGCTCAATGTCGCCTATGCTTTCGAGGCCGCGGGCGTAAACGGCTATACCTTCGACTTCCGTGAGGATGATCGACGGCCGCGCATCAACTACGGTTTTGACGTCACTTCGGGTCAACGCTTCACATTGGTCAATGCGACGCGCAGCAACGCCGGCGGCAACTTTGACAATAAGGTCGGCGCCGGCTCCTTGGCCTACGACTGGTCCGACTCCCTGACCTTCAAGATCGGCGGCGAGTATCGCACCTATGGGTTCGAAACCTTCGGCCTGACGCGGACCAAGACGTCTCCGACCGGCGCCGATCGGCTTACCGGGGTCGACAGCATCGGACGCGTCGTCAGCATCGGGGACGGTGTAAGCGCCGGCGCAGGTTCGGACCTCAGCTTCATCGTTCCGGACATTTCCAAGATTGCTGACTTCCTCAGCTTCTATGACGATCCCCTTGTCCCTAATCGCAGCGAGCGTGAAGTCGACGAAACGGATAAGGGCGTCTTCTTCCAGGCCGACTTCAATACGACTGTTGGAGGTATGGTCCTGCGCGGCAATGCGGGCATCCGCTATGCCCAGACTGAGGTCACGGCCAAAGGCTGGCAAACCATCGCCGTGGGGACGCCGCCGGTCACGACCTATGACTATGTCACGACCGATAACGACTACGAGGACGTCTTGCCATCCTTCAATCTGGCGCTGGAGCCGCGTGACGACGTCGTGATTCGCCTGGGCGCCGCCAAGGTGATGTCGCGTCCGACCCTCGGCGATCTGACCCCGGGCGGCAGCGTCTCACCGACAACCCGCACCGTCTCCTACGGAAACCCGCTTCTCGACCCGTTCCGCGCCACCAACTACGATTTCTCGGTCGAGTGGTATTTCCAGAATGAGGGTCTTTTGGCCGCCGCCGTCTTCTACAAGGACATCGACAGCTTCATCACATCGGAAACCGTCGGCACCCCCTACAACCAGCTGGGCCTGCCCAACGAACTGCTTCAGGGGGCTGCAAGCCCGACCGACATCTTCCAGGTCACGCGCCGCCTGAACGGCGAAGGCGGCGCGCTGAAGGGAATCGAAATCCAATATCAGCAACCCTTCTTCTTCCTGCCTGGCCTTTGGTCCAACTTCGGCTTCACCGGCAACGTCACCTGGGTTGATTCGGAAGTCAGCTACGGCACGGCCGGCAAGAACCGCCTGACGGGCCAGTCGAAGAACACCGCCAACGCGACCCTGTATTATGAGGATGGCCCGTTCCAGGCCCGCGTCTCGGTCGCACACCGCAGCCAGTATCTGCTGTCCTTCCCCGGCGCGAACGGCAACTCCGAAGAAGGCGTCAACGACACCACCAATGTCGATGCCTCCATGTCCTACGAGTTCACGCCGAACCTGACCTTCTCGCTTGAAGGCATCAATCTGACGGACGCCTATACCGACCGTTATGTCGACGTGACCAACCGCGTGTCCGACTACCGTCACACCGGCCGAGAGATCGCCGTGGGATTGCGCTGGAAGTATTGAGCTTCCCTCCCTGACGCCTCCAGCGTGACAAACTAAAGGCCCGGAGCGAACGGCTCCGGGCCTTCTTTTTACTCAGGCAAAAAGCGACGATTGAGGTTTTCGGATCCCTCGCCGCCTCTACAAATACGCTCCCACCTGCCAGGGCACGAACTCGTTGTCGCCGATGCCGAGGGCCTCGGATTTGGACGGCTCGCCTGACGCGACATCGAGCATTTTGCGGAAGATGACCTCGCCGACCTCGGCCAAGCTGGTCCCGGTCAGGACGGGCGAGGCGTCGATGTCCATGTCCTCATCCATCCAGTTCGCCAGCCTGGCGTTGGAGGCGACCTTGATCGACGGGGCGGGCTTGGCGCCGAAGACCGAGCCCCGGCCGGTGGTGAAGACGATCAGATTGGCGCCCGAGGCGATCTGGCCCGTGGCCGAGCACGGGTCGTAACCGGGGCTGTCCATGAAGCTGAGGCCCTTGGCCTGGATCGGTTCGGCGTATCCGATCACGTCGTTCAGCGGGCTCGAACCGGACTTGGCCACCGCACCTAGCGATTTCTCAAGAATGGTCGTCAGGCCGCCCTTCAGATTGCCGGGCGACGGATTGTTGTTCAGCTCCATCTGATGGCGGTCCGCATAGTCGCGCCACCATTCCAGGCGCGCGTTCAGCTTATCCGCCACATCCTGAGACGCCGCACGCCGCAGCAGCAGATGTTCCGCGCCCCAGATTTCAGGCGTTTCCGACAGCATGGCCGAGCCGCCGTGCGCGACCAGCACATCGACAGCCGCCCCAAGCGCCGGATTGGCGGTCACGCCGGACCAGCCGTCCGAACCCCCGCATTGCAGACCGACAGTCAGGTGAGATGCGGAAGCAGGTTGGCGCTGGACCTGCGCCGCCTCGGCGAGCAGATCGCGAACGATCTCGATCCCGGCGTCGATCGCACGAGCCGTGCCTCCGGCCTCCTGGATCGTCAGGGCGCGCAGTCGCGGGCCGGATTGAAGGCCTTCATTGGCGAGCCAGGCGGGAATCTGATTGGCTTCGCAACCCAGACCCACGATCAGGATGGAGTGGAAGTTCGGATGCTTTGCATAGCCCGCTAAAGTCCGCTGCAGCAGCGTCACGTCGCTGCTCAGCGACGAGCCGCCGCAACCTCCCTGATGGGTGAATGCGACCACGCCATCGACGCCCGCAGGCAGGCTGGAGTCCGGGAAGGCGTCGGCGATGCGGCGCGCCACGGTGGCTGAACAGTTCACGCTGGTCAGGACGCCGATATAGTTGCGTGTGCCGACGCGGCCGTCCGGGCGAACGATGCCGTTGAACGTCGCGCCAGACAACGGCGCCGGCGGACGCAAGTCGGCCCCGACCTCGGCTTCACGCCCATCCTCGGCCATGGCCAGATTATGAACGTGGACGTGATCGCCGGCCGCGATGGCGACCTTCGCGCGCCCAATCACCTGACCGTAGCGCCGGATTAGACCGCCCTTATCCACCGCATGACGGGCGATCTTGTGGCCGGTGGGGATGTCGGCGCACGCCGGCGCGTTCAGACCATCGGGCGTATCGCCGCTGGCGATGTCGTCCAAGGCGATGGCGACGTCGTCGGCGGGGTTCAGGATCAGGACGCGAGACATGGATTCACTCCGCGACCAGACGCGCGGCCTCGACGGCGCCGTTCCGGCTGAGCGACAGATAGGCTGACGTGACCGCTGCGGCGAACCGGTCGTCAGCGGCCAACGCGGGCGGGAAGACGGCCGACAGGCTCAGCAAGGCCGAAACGCGCGACTGATCAGTGTCGGCGCCGGCCAACAGTTCGGAGGTCTTGGCCGCCAGAGGATCGTCGACGACGACCTGCTCACCTGTTTCGGTTACGCCCGACTGCCACTTCATCCAGGCGGCGACGCCCAAGGCCATGGCCGGAATGTCCTGCCCGGCCGCCAAACGTTCGGCGGCGCCTGCCAGCAGGCGCTGAGGCAGTTTCTGCGAGCCGTCCATGGCGATCTGGCGCGTGCGGTGCATCAGGGCCGCATTGGAGAATCGGGCCATCAGCGCCTCGCGATAGGCGGGGATGTCCAGACCCGGCGGCGGATTCAGCGTGGTTTCGGCCTCGTCCCACAGAGCCTCGACATAGGCGCGGAAGCCGGGAACGGCCACGACTTCGTGGACATGCTCATAACCCGACAAAGCGCCCAGATAGGCGATGGCCGAGTGTGCGCCGTTCAGCAGGCGCAGCTTGGCGTCCTCCCACGGTTCGACCGCGTCGGTCAGTTGCACGCCGAGGGCGGCGAAGTCTGGCCGCTCGCCGGCGAACCAGTCCTCGATCACCCACTGGGTGAAGGGTTCGGCCTTGACCATGCCCCGGTCCTCGACTCCGAGACGCGCGGTCAGGCGGACGATGTCGTCGGAGGTGGTCGCCGGGACAATTCGATCGATCATCGTCTGGGGGAAGGCACCCTCGGCCTCGATCCAGTCCGCCAGCGACGGATCGATCCGGCGCGCCATGGCGATGACCCCGGCAAGGATACGCTTGCCGTTGTGGGGAAGGTTGTCGCAACTGATGACGGTGAAGGGCTTCCGCCCCGCCGCCCTTCGCGCCTGCAACGCCGCGACGATGAATCCAGGCGCGGTACGGGGCGCGGCGATATCAACCAGATCGGCCGCGACATCAGCGTCGCTCAAAAGCAGGTCGCCGGTCGCCGGATCGAGGCGATAGCCCTTTTCCGTCACGGTCAGGGTGACGATATGGACATCGGCGTCGGCCATGGCGGCGACCAGAGCGGCGGGATCATCCGGCCCGACCATCACGCCGGCGCAGGCGCCGATCACCCGCAGATGCTCGTCCGATCCGTCACGCACGACCAGGGTGTACAACCCGTCCTGCGGGTTCAGCTGATCGCGCACGCCGGGCGATCGCAGCGAGGCGCCCAGCACGCCCCAGCGCGGATCGCCTCGCCTGATCGCATCGTCGAACACGACCGCCTGGTGGGCGCGGTGGAAGGCGCCGATGCCCAGATGGACGACACCGGTCTTCACTTCGTCGCGGTCGTAGCCGGGGACGGCGACGTCGGCGGGCAGTCCCTTCAGGGCGGCTGGATTCAGTCTGCTCACAGCTTGTACGCCGCCTTGACCAGGCCATAGGTCAGGGCGTGGGCCAATTCGTGCGCCTCGTCCTCCTCCATCCGGTGCTCGACCACCAGCTTGGCCAGGAAGCCGCAATCCATGCGCCGCGCCACGTCGTGACGCGCGGGAATGGACAGGAAGGCGCGGGTGTCGTCGTTGAAGCCGACCGTATTGTAGAAGCCGGCCGTTTCGGTGACCTGTTCGCGGAAGCGACGCATCCCCTCGGGGCTGTCGTGGAACCACCAGCTGGGCCCCAACTTCAGCGCCGGATAGTGGCCGGCGAGCGGCGCAAGTTCGCGGCTATATGTGGTCTCGTCCAAGGTGAACAGGATCAAAGACAGACGGCTGTCCGAGCCGAACCGATCCAGCAACGGCTTCAGCGCCCGGACGTAATCGGTCGGGGTCGGGATATCGCAGCCCTTGTCACGGCCGAAGCGGTTGAAGACGGTGGCGGAATGGTTGCGGAAGCTGCCGGGGTGAAGCTGCATCACCAGACCATCCTCGACCGACATGGCGGCCATTTCGGTCAGCATCTGGCCGCGGAACAGTTCGGCGTCGGCGGCGCTGGCGGCGGCGGTCGAGACACGCCGGAACAGGGCCTCGGCTTCGGCCTTGGGCAGATCGGCGGTAAAGGCGGTCGGATGGCCGTGATCGGTCGAGGTGGCGCCCATTTCGATGAAGAAGGCCCGGCGATCGCGCAGGGCCTGCAGGTATCCGTCCCAGTTCAGCGTATCGCGGCCGGTCTGCTCGGCCAGGATTTTCAGATTGTCGCGGAAGCCCTCATAGCCGGGATCCAGAACCGGATCCGGGCGATAGGCGGTCAGCACCCTTCCCTTCCAGCCCGAGGCCGCAATGGTCCTGTGATGCTCCAGCGTGTCCAGCGGGCTCTCGGTCGTGGTCAGGACTTCGATATTGTAGCGGTCGAACAGGGCGCGCGGCCTGAAGGCGTCGGTCTTCAGGGCCGCATCGATCACGTCGTAATAGTGATCCGCCGTCTCGGCCGACAGCCGCACGTCGATGCCGAAGGCCTCGGCATAGACCCAGTCGTGCCACATCCGCGAAGGCGTCCCTCGGAACAGGTGATAGTTCTCGGCGAAGCGCCGCCAGATCTTGCGCGGATCGGTCTCGACCGGCCCGCCATCGGCGCGCGGCACGCCCAGATCCTCCATCGCCATGCCCTGCGAGTGCAGCATGCGGAAGACGTAGTGGTCGGGCGTGATCAGAAGTTCGGCCGGATTGGCGAAGGGTTCATTCAACGCAAACCAGCTCGGGTCCGTATGACCATGCGGGCTGATGATCGGCAGCCCCTTGATCTCACCATACAGACGACGCGCGATCGCCCGGGTGTCGGCTTCCGCCGGAAACAGGCGATCGGGGTTCAGTTTGAGCGGATGAACCATAGCGTTCCTCATGGCCTCGTGGCGGAGGCTTGGTTCGCCTCTCGATCTTGATCCAACAAACCTACAACATGCGCCGCAAAAAGACACCGGTTACCTTCATCGAGCCTCAGCTTGTTATTGGGCGTCGTACGTCGGATTTTTCGCAAGCCTGCGCTGGCGCCTTGCGTCCGGGCGCGAGGCTGGACATAAGGGCCGCTCACCGCCCGTGCGGGCCGGCTTAGCTCAGTTGGTAGAGCGCCAGTTTTGTAAACTGGATGTCGCGGGTTCGATTCCTGCAGCCGGCACCACGCCTTTCGACCATCGGGGACATGGCCGACACCACCAACAAGCTGGGCCACAAGATCGGTGCGCGAGGCGGCAGAACCCGCCAGGCGATCCTCGACGCAACCCAACGCCTGTTGAACGAGCGGCATTACGGGGAAATCCGCGTCGCCGATCTGGCCTTGGCCGCCGGTGTATCGCCTTCCAACTTCTACACCTATTTCAAGACGGTCGAAGAACCTGTTCTGGCGTTGTGCAAGGTCGCCGCGACGGATTTCCAGGGGCTGGCGGCGCATTTCCAGGCCGACTGGCCGGGCGACAAGGCCTTCGTCATCGCGCGCGCCTTCATTCTGGACGTGATGGCCATCTGGCGCAGCCACGGTCAGGTGCTGCGTGTCGAACATATGCTGGCCGACAATGGCGACGCCGCCTTCGTCGAAAGCCGGGTGCGCCGTTTGCGGCGGTTGCACCTGTCGATCGAACGGCGCGTGGCCCAGGCCCACGCCAGCGGCCTGCATCCCAAGGATTACAATCCGCGTCTGGCGTCCTACCAGATCGCCTCCATCGCCGAATCGACGGCGGCCAGTTTCGATCTGTTGCGGCGGGCCGATACGCCAGAGGCCATTCTGGACACGGCGGCCATCATTATCGTGAAGCTGACGACCGGACGTTAGAGGCCCAACGGTCCATAAAGCCACGTCAACCAGATCCCGACGGCCAGGAAGACGCCGAAGGGCAGCTTCTCCGATCCGCTGACGCTGCGCCGGACCACCAAAATACCGAAGACGAGACTGAGCCCGACCGCGCAGGCCCACAGCAGTACGCTGGGCAGGCCCATCCAGCCGACCCAGGCCCCTGCCCCTGCGAACAGGAAGGGGTCGCCTCCCCCAAGCCCCTGGCGCTTACGGACGAGTTGGTAGAACCAGCCGACCACCCAAAGTCCGCCAAAACCGACCGCCGCGCCAATCAGATGGGAAAAGCCGAGGCCCCAATCCAGAATCAGCGCGACCGTGACGCCGGTCGAGATCAAGGGCAGCGTCAGACTATCCGGCAGCCAGAAGTGTTTACCATCGACGATGGCGATCAGCAACAGCTGCCAACCCAGAACGGCCGTGGCGGCGATCATGAATGACGAGGCGGCGCCTGTCGCGCCCCACACCCCGGCCCAGATGCCGACGCCGGCCGAAGCTAACTCGATCAGCGGATAACGCGGCGAAATCCGCGTGTGGCATCGCGCGCACCGCCCGCGCAAACCAAGCCAGCTGAAGACCGGCACAAGCTCCCAGGAACGTAGTGTCTGATCGCAGCCCCGGCATCGCGAGCGGGCGACGACGATATCCTCGTCACGCGGCAGGCGAACGCTGACGGCGGCGATGAAACTGCCGACGATCAGGCCCAGCCCGCCCATGACGGCGGCGGCGAGTACAGGATTCATCAGGACGTCCCGAAGGCGGCGAACCGGCTTGGCTTAGCCGCCTCCGAGCGCCACCGCCACATGATAGGTCACCAGCGACGCCAGATAGGCCAGACCGAACATGTAGCCGATCATGATCCAGGTCCATTTCAGCGAGTTGGTCTCGCGCCGCACGACGCCCAGGGTCGCCACGCACTGGGGCGCAAAGATGTACCAGGCCAGGAAGGACAGGGCCGTCGCCAGCGACCAGTGCGACGCCAGGGTCGAGGCCAGAAGGCCCGTCGCATTCTCTGCGTCTGCTATGGCGTAGGTCGTGCCCAGCGCCGCCACCGCGACCTCGCGCGCCGCCATGCCGGGGATCAGAGCGATCACCATCTGCCAGTTGAAGCCGATGGGCGCGAAAATGGGCTCCAGCGCCCGGCCGATCATGCCCGCGAACGAATAGTCGATGGCCGGCAGGGTCGCGTTCTCCGGCGGATAGGGGAAGGTCGCCAGCACCCACAAGATGATCACGAGCGGCAGGATGATACGGCCCGCGCGGTTCAGGAAGATCTTGGCCCGGAGCCACAGGTTGAAGCCCACGCTGCGAAGGTCCGGCGTCTTGTAGGCCGGAAGCTCCATCATGAAGGGCTCGACCGCACCGCGCCAGAACACCTTGCGGATCAGCAGGGACACGATCAGGGCGCTGACGATGCCGGCGGCGTAGAGGCCGAACATCACAAGGCCTTGCAGGTTGGCGAAGCCCCAGACCGTCTCGTTCGGAATGAAGGCGGCGATGATCAGCGTATAGACCGGGATGCGCGCCGAACAGGTCATCAGCGGGGCGACCAGGATGGTGGTCAGGCGATCGCGTCGCGAATCGATCACCCGCGCCGCCATGACGCCGGGAATGGCGCAGGCGAAACTGGACAGCAGGGGTATGAAGGCCCGGCCGTGAAGCCCCGCTCCACCCATGATCTTGTCCATCAGGAAGGCCGCGCGAGCCATATAGCCGAAGTCTTCCAGCGCGATGATGAACAGGAAGAGGATCAGAATCTGCGGCAGGAACACCAGCACGCTGCCGACGCCGGAAATGATCCCGTCCACGATCAGGCTTTGCAGCAGACCGTCGGGCAGGACGTTGGCGACCAAGCCGCCCAACCAGGCGATGCCGGCCTCAATCCCGTCCATTAAGGGCGCGGCCCAGCTGAACACGGCCTGGAACATCACGAACAGCAGGGCGAACAGGATCAGCAGCCCGCCGACCGGATGCAGCAGCACTGAGTCGATCCTGCCGGTCAGGGTGTCGGGCCGCTCGGGAGGTCGGACGCAGACCTTCATGATACGCTCGGCCTCGCGGGCGGCGGCTCGTAGCTCGGCGGCGTCCGGACTGCGCCATTGGCTTTCCGTCACGGCGGCGACGGCAGCCTGGTCCTCGATGGCGGCGACCAGATCGTCGATCCCGCGCTTGCGCGTGGCCACTGTGGTGATGATCGGCACGCCCAGTTCGGCGCGCAGTCGCTCTAGGTCGATGCGCAGGCCCTGGCGCTGGGCGATGTCGTACATGTTCAACGCCAAAACCATCGGCCGACCGACGGCCTTCAGCTCCAGAATCAGGCGCAGGACCAGGCGCAGATTGGTGGCGTCGGCGACGCAGACCACCACGTCGGGCGGCGTCTCGCCGACCAATCGCCCCAGAACGGCGTCGCGCGTGACCTCCTCATCCGGGCTGCGGGCGCGCAGGGAATAGGTGCCGGGCAGGTCCAGCACCGACATCGTGCGGCCCGAGGCGGCGCGGATCAGGCCTTCCTTACGCTCCACCGTCACGCCGGCGTAGTTGGCGACCTTCTGGTGGGCGCCGGTCAGGGCGTTGAACAGAGCCGTCTTGCCACTATTGGGATTGCCGACCAGCGCGACACGAGCCGTCTTCAGCGCAATGTCCATCAGGCGGCGCCCAGCCGGATCGACAGACTTTCCGCCTCATGACGACGCAGGGCTACGCGCATGTCGTCCACCTTCATGGCGATCGGGTCGCGTCCGAACAGACCTTCGTGCAGCAGTTCGATCTGCGCGCCTTCGACAAAGCCCAGTTCCAGCAGGCGGCGTTCCAGCTCGACCGCCTCGCTCTGATGGTGACAATGGGCGCCCACCTTAACGATGACGCCGCGATTGCCGCGTCGGGCCTGGCTCAACTTGATGGTGTCGGTCAATTCTACGCTCGCACGGGCGAGGCCGCTCCCCCACGGCTCCGCGTTTCTTTGACACTGATTATCAGGTGCGAGGGGGCTACGTCCAGCAGGACAGCTTGACCAATTGCCGCGCCGATGCGTTGCGCTATCACAAGGCAAACAGGAAGCCGCAATGACACGCCACGCCCTCGTCGCCCCCCTTCTTCTGGCCCCGCTTTTGACCCTGGCAGCCTGTGGTCAGGACGAGCCGTCCGCAACCACGCCTGCCGCGCCGGCTCATGTACTGACGGATGCGGAAAAGGCGACCCTGCTGGCATCCCTGCCCGCCCCCTACAATGCGGGCGATCTCGAGAACGGGCGTCGGGCGTTTGCGCGCTGTCGCGCCTGCCACACCATCGGCGAAAGCGGCCCCGACATGGCGGGGCCGAACTTGTACGGGGTGTTCGGCCGCAAGGCGGGCGATCGCCCGCGCTACAACTATTCAAACGCCATGCGTACGGCGACCTTCACCTGGGACGCCGAGAAGCTGGATCACTGGTTGGAAAACCCGCGCACCTTCCTGCCCGGCAACAAGATGACCTTCCCCGGTCTGCCCGACGCCACGGATCGCCGCGACGTCATCGCCTTCCTGAAGGTGGAGACGGGCTACAAGCCGGAGCCTGCGCCCGCCGCCTGATCGGTCAGGCCTCGGGCAGTTCCCTGGGGCCGCCTTCGCGCAGTTCCTGGGCTTCCCACTCCTCGATCTTGCGGGCGGTCCATTCCGGCGACTTGGTGAAGCGCGCCAGGACGCCATAGATCACTGGGACCACGAACAGGGTCAGGACGGTGGCGAAGATGGCGCCGGTGAAGATCACCACGCCGATCGTCTGACGGCTGCCGGCGCCTGCGCCTTGCCACAGCACCAGCGGCAGTGCGCCGAAGGCGGTTGCGATCGAGGTCATGATGATCGGACGTAGACGCAAGGATGACGACTCGATGATCGCCTCCCGGATCGACCGCCCCTGGTCGCGCAGCTGATTGGCGAACTCGACGATCAGAATGCCGTTCTTGGCCGCCACCCCGATCAGGATGATCAGGCCAATCTGGCTGTAGATGTTCAGGCTGGAGCCCGCCATCAGCAGGCCGAACAGACCGCCCGCCGCCGCCAGCGGCACCGTCAGCATGATGACCGCAGGCGTGATCCAGCTTTCGAACTGGGCCGCCAGAACCAGGAAGACGAGCAACAGCGCCAGACCGAACGCCGCGAACACCGCCCCGCCCGCCTCCTGCTGATCGCGCGCCGCCCCGCCCCACTGGGTGACAACGGCCCCTTGCGGCTGCTTGGCCGCCTCGGCGGTTAGGAACTGCACGGCATCGTCGATCGTGGTGCCGGGGTTGAGGTCGGCCTGAAGGGAGATCGCGCGCTGTCGATCCAGACGGCGACGGTCCGGCGTGTCGCCGCTGGTCTTGGTCGTGACCACGGCCGACAGCGGCACCAGTTGGCCGCCCCCGGTTGCAACATACAGGGCTTCCAGGTCGGCGACCTCGCGACGGTTGTCGCGCTCGGTCTGCAGGATGACATCGTATTCCTGACCGCCCTTGATGTAGGTCGTGGCGCGGCGAGAGCCGAACATGGTCTCCAGAGTGCGGCCAATGGACTGAGACGAAACGCCCAGCGCGGCGGCCTTCTGTGGATCGACATCGACCAGCAGACGCGGGGAGTTCGGCTCATAGTTCAGGCGTGGACGCGAGAAGCCGGGATTGGCCTGGGCCGCGGCCAGCATAGGCTGAAGCCAGGCGTAGATCTGCTGATAGTCGCTGCCGGTCGCGATCAGCTCGATGGAGTTGGAGTTGCCGCCGCCGCGCTGGAAGGCGCCGGGGGTCGAGGCATTGACCTGGGCGCCGGTCTGGCCGCGCAGCTTGCCGTTCAATTCCTGAGCGATCTCGGCCGCCGAGCGGTCGCGCTTGGACCAGTCGGCGAGCGTGAGGACCGCGTTGCCGGAGTTGAAGCTGCCGCCGCCGAAGCCGGGCGCGGACACCAGATAGCTGTCGGCCTCGCCACTGGTCTTGTATTCGGCCAGCAGAGGCTCCAGCCCCAGCATGATCTTGCGGGTATAGTCGAAGCCCGCGCCCTCGGGCCCGGCGACGCGCACCGTGACCCGGCCGCGATCCTCGTCCGGCACCAGTTCGTTGGGCAGGGTCAGGAAGATGCCGCCCGCCCCCGCTGCGACCAGCAGGATCAGGGCGCCGACGCCGATCACGGCGATGCGACGGCCCAACAGCATGTCCAGCGACCGGCCATAGGACGACTTCAGCCGGTCCATGCCCCAGTCGACCTTGCGCGCCACCCAGCCGCCGCCATGGGCGGGTCGCAGAATCTTGGAGGCCAGCATCGGCGACAGGCTGAGCGCCAGGAAGGCGGAGAAGGCCACGGCCGCCGCGATCGCCGCGGCCAGTTCGACGAACAGACGTCCGACATAGCCCGGCAGGAACAGCAGCGGCGCGAACACTGACAGCAGCACGATGGTGGTGGCCACGACCGCGAAGAAGACCTGGCGCGCGCCACGCTCGGCGGCGACCAGCGGCGGCTCGCCGTGGTCCAGACGACGCTGAATGTTCTCGACCACCACGATGGCGTCATCGACCACGAGGCCGATGGCCAAAACCAGCGCCAGCAAGGTCAGCAGGTTCAGCGAGAAGCCCAGCGGCGCCAGGACGATGAAGGTCGCCAGCAGACAAATCGGCGCCACGATGGACGGGATCAGCGCCGCCCGCAGGCTGCCCAGGAAGATGAAGTTCACCAGGGCCACCAGGGCCATGGAGATGCCGATGGTGATCCAGACTTCGTCGATGGCGTGTGAGGTGAAGACCGAGTTGTCGGATCCGACCTCGATGGTCACGCCCGGCGGCAAGGTCGGCCGGATTTCCTCGATCATCTTGTGAACGCCGTCCGAGATGGCGAGGTCGTTCGACTGCGCCTGACGGGTTACCGCCAGGCCGATCTGATCCATCCCGTTGCCGCGGAACAGACGCCGGTCTTCCTCTGGCGCTTCCTCGACGCGGGCGATATCGCCCAGCCGCGTCACATAGGTGGGCTGCCCCTGGATGATGGCCGAGGATCCGCTGCCCGTCCCGGTGGCGACTGTCGCCGAGGTCGAGGCCGAGCCGCGCGTGCCGATGGGCAGTTGGCGGAAGTCCTCCGGCAGGGCGTAGGTGCGCGCCACGCGGACGGTGTAGTCCTTGTCCGTCGATTCCAGCGAGCCGGCGGGCAGTTCGACGTTCTGGTTCGTCAGGGCCGTCTCGACGTCGTTGACCGTCAGGCCCCGCGCCGCCATGGCCGCAGAATCCAGCCAGATCCGCATCGAGTAGCGCTGCTCGCCATAGATGTTGACCTGGGCCACGCCGGGCACCGTCGCCATCCGGTCGATCAGATAGCGGTCGGCGTAATCGGTCAGCTGAAGCCGGTTCATGCTGGTCGAGCGCAGGAAGACGATGATGATCGGCTGGCTATCGGAATCGGCCTTAGCCACCTCGGGCGGATCAGCCTGATCCGGCAGGCGGCCGACTACGCGGCTGACGCGGTCGCGCACGTCGTTGGCGGCGTCATCGATATTGCGGTCCAGCGAGAACTCGATGTTCACGTTGGAGCGCCCGTCGCGGCTGGTCGAGTTGATGCGCTCGACGCCCTGGATGCCGGCGATCTGCTGCTCCACCGGCTCGGTGATGCGGCTCTCGATCACCTCGGCCGAGGCGCCGGCATAGCTGGTGTTGACCGAGACGATGGGCGGATCGACGTCCGGCAGTTCACGCACGGGCAGGAAGAAGAAGGCCGCCGCGCCGATGACGCACAGCACGATGGCCGCGACGGCCGCGAAGACGGGCCGCCGGACCGAGACATCGGACAGCATCATTTGGCGGCGCCCGACTTGCGACCCTGGCCGCCCACGCTGACCGGGGCGCCCGGCTGAATACGGTTTAGGCCCGATCCGACGATGCGGTCGCCCGCCTCGATGCCGGACAGGATCTCAACGAAACCGTTCTCGACGGCCCCGGTCTCGACCTCGACCCGCTGGGCGGTCGAGCCGTTCTGGCCGGGCGCGATGCGATAGACGAAGGCGCCGGCGCCTTCGTATTGCACGGCCGACTCGGGCACGGCGGCGCTCTGACGCTGGCCCTGCTGGACCGCGACACGCATCAACATGCCGGGACGGATGCGACCGCCGGGGTTGGGGAACTCCGCGCGCGCGGTTGCGGCGCGGGTCGTTTCGTTGACGCGCGTGTCGATCAAGGCGATCCGGCCCGTGAACGGCTCGTCGCCATACGCGTCTGCCGTCGCGGTCAACTGGGCGCCGGGACGCAGCAGGTTCAGATAACGCTCAGGCAGGGGGAAATCGACGCGGATCGTCGAGGTGTCGTCCAGCGTCGTGATCACCGCGCCCGGGTTGATCAGCGTGCCGGGCGTCACCGTGGTCAGACCGACACGGCCGGAGAAGGGAGCCCGGATCACCCGGTCGCCGCGACGCGCCTGGGCCGCCTGCAGCGACGCCTGGGCGGTTTCGAGCGCGGTCTCGGCCTGTTCCAGCATGACCTGGGGCGCGACGCCCCGGTCGGCCAAGGCCTTGTAACGATCGTATTCACGCTGGGCCTGATTGACGTTGGCGCGGGCCTCGATGATGGCCGCGTCTTCCTCGCGCGCCTGAAGCTCGACCAGCGGCGCACCGGCCGAGACATACTGGCCGTCCGCGAACAGGACGCGGGTGATCAGTTCGGTGGTGGAGGAGGTGACGTTCACCGACCGCTCGCCGCGCGCCACGCCCAAAACGCGAACCTGGTCCGAAAAGGGTCGCTGCGCCACCACGGCCTCGGACACCTGCTGCGCTCCGCGTCCGCGCCCCCCGCCCGGCCCTGCCGCCTTCTTTTCATCTCCCGCGGAGACTTTGACGATGGCGGCGACGACCATCAGGGCAAGCAAGACAGCGGCGGCGACGAGGAAGAAGTGACGTTTGATCACGCGGGGGTCTCTCGGTCAGGGGGACGCCGCATGCATTACCGGGTAATGAAGTGCGCGCAATGTTACGTATCAGTAACGTGCCGGATCACATTTTCCGTCGCAGAAATCTTCCCTAAAATCGTCGCCAGATCGCAATAACGGGCCCGCGGGTAATCGGGATCTCCTGGCCTGCGACGGTTTGTCTCCATCCGGCCTGCAAACTCCAGGCGCCGAAATCGCGCACGACCGAGGCTTCCAGCGACAGCCAGCGTGCGCCGCTGTCGGCCGCGCCGCCGAACGCCTGCCCCAGCACCATCCAATCCTCGCCGATCCGGGCGCCCGCCGTGGCGTCGATGCGGGTTTCATCCGGCAAGCCGTCACGCAGACGGCGTGCGGCCTGAAGCTCGACGAATGCGCCGTCCATTCCCCAGCGCTCGCCCATATCGCCAAGGGACCGGCCGACCGACACGCGCGCCTCCCAATCGTGATCGCCGACGCCCGGTGCAGCATAGCCGGCGTTGCGCCCCTCCCCAGCTTGGGTATAGCCGCCGTAAAGGCTGACGGCGTTGCGGTCGTCGCGCCAGACCTGCCAGGTTGCGCCGATCTCAATGGGGCCGCGCCCGCTGTAATCGACGAAGGCGTCCTCGCCGTCCTGCCAGTCTGCCTTCAGCTGGAGCGTCAGGCGATCCGCCACGCCGTATTCGGCGAACAGTCCCAAGGTCGCGTCGCGCCGCCGGCCAGGCAGGTCGCGTTCCTCGCCAGCAGCGTCGAAGCCTGTGTCGGCGCTCAGCCGCTCGTATTTGACGATGGCCTGGCCTTTGCCCTTCGGCTGGGCCCAAGCGCCGGCGAGCGCTTGGGTCGGCGTCAGCGCCGCGAGGACCAGCGTCCCCGCGACAACGGCATCTAGGCGTCGTAGCCCGGCGACTTGCGGTCCAGTTGGCGCAGCGCGCCCGGCCAAGCCAGCGAAGAGATGAAGCCGATGCCGCGCCCCTGCTCCTTGGTCTCGGCCTGCGCTTCCTCCGGCGCCAGCAAGATGTGCTCGCGTCCGCCGGACAACGCCGCAACCTGCTGCGCGCAGGCCCGCTCCAGGAAGAAGATGCCGATCCATGCCTGAGCCGCCGTTTCCCCGACCGCCAGCGTGCCGTGGTTTCGCAGCAGCATCAGCAGTTTGTCCCCCAGGTCGGCGACCAGACGTTCGCGTTCGTCATGGTTCAGGGCCAACCCCTCATACCCATGATACGCAACCTGGTGCTGTAGTAAACACGCGTTCTGACTGACCGGGAGCAAACCATCAGCCTGAGCGGCGACGCCCACGCCGTTCACGGTGTGTAGATGGATGACGAACTTGGCGTCCTCGCGCGCGGCGTGGACGGCCGAGTGGATGGTGAAGCCCGCCGGATTGATGAAATAGGGCGTGTCCTGGACAATATTTCCTTCCAAATCGACCTTCACCAGCGACGAGGCCGTGATCTCGTCGAAGTAGAAGCCGTAGGGATTGATCAGGAAATGATGCTCTGGCCCGGGCACGCGCGCCGAGATATGGGTGAAGATCATGTCATCCCAGCAATGCAGCGCGACGAGCCGATAGAGAGCCGCCAGCTCGACACGGACCTGCCATTCGGCCTCGGACACGCGCGACTTGATCGAGGGACTGGTGCCGTCCGCCATGATTTCCTCCTGCCTCTGGATGGGCTTTTGCAAACCGTCACCCCGCGAAGTCGCGTCGTCAAGCCGACAAGGGCGTCGTTGACGTGACGTCACCCCCACGGCGGTCTTGCTTAACCCGGTCTTCATGACGCAAGCATATGGGTAAGCATCGTCGCCGGTTCGGGGAGCCGCCTTGTCTGTCGTTCAACTGGAGCCGCCCCGCGACGCCTGGGACGACCGGACTGTGTCTGAGCTTCTGGCGCTGGCCAGCAGCCGTTCGGCCGACGATCGTCAGCGCCTGCTGTTGAAGGTCACTGCGCTGTGTGAATCCAATCCGCCGCCGCCCAAGGTCGCGCCGCTGCTCAGCGACATTTTCCTCGCTCTGACAGCCCAGGCCGAGCGGGATATTCGCCTAGCCCTGTCCGAACGGATCGCGGGCGTCGATTGGGCGCCGCCTGCCCTGGTCAACATGCTGGCGTTGGATGAGATCGAGATCGCCCGCCCGGTTATAACCTCCAGCCCGCTTCTTCAGAACGCCGACCTGATACGCCTGCTGATCGAGGCGACGCTGGAGCATCAGATCGCCGTCGCCCGGCGCCCGCAGCTGGCGCGGCCGGTCGTGGACACGATCGTCGATCGCGCCGAACCCGTCACCATGACAGCGCTGGCGTCCAACCGCACGGCCGACATCAGCGAAGACGCCATGCGCAAGCTGGTCGATCACTCCCGCCGCATCGCGGGCCTGCGCGCGCCGTTGACGCGTCACCCCAGGCTAAACGAGCAACTGGCTCAGCAGCTTTATCAATGGGTCGGCCAGGCTCTGCGCCAGTCGATCGGCGAACGCTTCCGCATCGACGACACCCAGTTGAACGCGGCGGTTCAGGACGCGGCGGCGAAGGCCGTCGGCAGCCCGGAGTGGCGCGCCATGTCCGCCCGGATGACCGAGGATCGCACACGCATCGACGCGGAACGACGACTGGTGGAAAAGCTTCAATCCGCCGGCCAGCTGCGTCCCGGCCTGCTGGTCCGCGCGCTGCGAGAACAGCGTTTCGAACTGTTCGAACAAACCCTGGCGGTCCTGGGCGGCTTCAGCGAGGCCCAGGTGCATCACGCCATCCGCGCGCCGACCGCCGAGCCGCTTTATCTGGCCTGCATCGCCGTGGGCGTGGACAAGGCCGTCTTCGCGTCCCTATTGGTCGAGGTGCGCAAGCTTTCGGGCGGAATGCCAGCCGACGGCGGCTGGAAGGCCACGCCGATGAGCGCGCACGCCGCCTCTCGCGCCTTCCATCAGATGATGCACAAGCCCGCGAACGTTTGACTCTGCGCCTAAGCTCGGGCCACGTCGCCAAGTGACTCAGTCAAGCCCCCCTCCCCTGCCGTCATCGCCCCGATTGGCCTTCGTCGCCAGCGACCGGCCCGAAGCCCAGGCGGCGCGCAAGGCCCTTATCGCCCGCTATGGCGCCGTGCCCGAAGACGAGGCCGATGTGATCGTGGCCCTGGGCGGCGACGGGCAGATGCTGGAAACCCTGCACGGTAACCTGCGCCAGCGTACGCCCGTGTACGGGATGAACCGGGGGTCGGTCGGCTTTCTGATGAACGACTACGACGACACTGGTCTGCTGGAGCGGATCGCGACGGCTGAAAGAACGGTCATCCACCCGCTTCAGATGGACGCCTGGACCGAAAGCGGCGAGGTCCACACCGGCCTGGCCATCAACGAGGTGTCGTTGCTGCGCCAGACGCGCCAGTCGGCCAAGCTCCGGATCACCGTCGATGAGCGCGTTCGACTGGAGGAACTGTCCTGCGACGGCTGCCTTGTGGCCACGCCGGCGGGATCCACCGCCTACAATCTGTCCGCGCACGGCCCGATCATTCCTCTGGACGCCCGCATCCTGGCCCTGACGCCGATCAGCGCCTTCCGGCCCCGTCGCTGGCGCGGCGCCCTGTTGTCGCACGGCGCCAAGGTGCGGTTCGAGGTCTTGGAGGCCGACAAACGCCCGGTTTCGGCGACCGCCGACAACTTCGAGGTCCGCCGTGTCGCCCGCGTCGAGGTGCGCGAGCGTCGTGACGTCACCCTGACCATGCTTTTCGATGCGGGCCGGTCGTTCGACGAACGGGTGATGGCCGAACAGTTCGCCAACTGATCGGTCACGGCTTCTTAAGCCCGCTACCGTATCTTGGCCTGAACGTCCTATGGAGCCCGCCATGAGCAATCCGGCGCAGATCACCCCTCCGACCAACTCGCTGCGGCTCAAGGTCGGCGGCGGCTTCGGCATCAACGCCGACGCCATCGCCAAGGCTGAGGAGGCGCTGAAAGCCATGTCGGCCCAGTTCGGCCAATGGCTGAACGACGAGATCGTAAAGCTGGACAAAGCCCAGGCCGACATCCGTGAGCAGGGCTACACCCCCGCCACCGCCGAGGCTCTGTATTTCCGGGCTCATGATCTGAAGGGTTTGGGCACGACCTATGAGTATCCGCTGGTGACGCGTATCGCCGGTTCGCTGTGCAAGATGCTGGACGACGCCGATCGCCGCATAACTGCGCCCATCGCGATCCTGGACGCGCACATCGACGCCATCCGCGCCGTCGTCCGCGACCAGATCAAGACCGACGAACATCCGACCGGCCGCGCTCTGGCCGAGACCCTGGAAGCCCGCGTCGCAGATCACCTCGCAAGCTGATCGTCCCTCCAGCCGTTTGCGAAAGGCCCGTCGTGTCCGGCGGGCCTTTTTTCTTAGGCTGCGTTGGCGGCAGTCAGGCTGAGCGACGGCGACTGATCCAGCCGCTCCATCAGATAGGCCAGATCGTCGCGAAGGACGGCCGGACGCTGGGTCAGGAACCGCTCCAGCATCTGATCGCGGAAATAGGCGCTCGAGGTATCGATCCCCTCCGCCGCCAGCGCACGCCAGGTGTCGACGCCCGCGCGGAAGGCCTGGAACAGGCGCGGCGGCAAACCCGCGCGATCATAGATGGCCTTCAGCCCCAACGGACCGGCGTCATGCACCATCAGCCAGGCGCGGTGATGCGGCGTGTTGGCCAGTTCGGCCAGCCCGTATTCGAACATCGCCATCTGCCCCCGCGCCAGTCCGCGCAGCAGCAGCGAAGCGTTCAGGACGCGACGGGCGTTCAGCTGAGCCATGAAGGCCGCTAGATCGGTGCTGACGCTGGCCTGATCGACCAGATCCACCGTCATCCGCTCACGAGAGTATTGGGCCAGACGGATCGCGGTTTCCGGCACCACAGCGTGATGGCTGATCAGATGTTCGCGCACCGCCTCGCTGGCCAGTTGGATCAACCGTTCGGTCACATGCAGCGGCAGCACCTGGCGATAGGCCACGGCGGTCAGGACTTCGGGCGCGTCGGCGAAACGGTCGACGACCGTCGCCAGCGCGCCTTCGGACAGGTCGGCGTTGTCGTTCGCCGCCAAAATGCGAACCGACTGCTCGCATCCTTCCGCCGCCAGCACCGTTGCGACATCGCGCGACACCCGCGCCCGTCCCGCCACGGCGACTTGGCGCACGACCGATCCGGCACGCACAATCTCGATCAGATCCTCGTCGCTGAACGCTGGCGACGAGGCGATGATCGGCAGGGCGATGCTGTCCAGATCACCGGCCAGTTTGCGCGCCACGTCATGGGGAATCAGATCGGACGCCTTCAGCGTGACGGCCATGGCGCGACGCACCAGTTCGGCGGCGTCATTAGCCAGCAGACGCAGGATTTTCTGCGCCGCCGCCCGGTCGTCCTCATTCAGTTTCGCGCGCTCCATGTTGCGGCACAGCTTGTGCGCCGCCTCGGCCCGCTCATCGTCGTCCGTCGCCTTGATCAAGCGTCGAATGTCCACTTCTGTCAGGCGGGCGCGGAAGGCGGTCATGGACGGCTCGTGATGGAATCGGACGTTGATCCCAGAATGAGACTGCCATGCTTAACGGGCGGTTTACCATCGGTTGCAATGCAACGACTCAGGTTGTTTCCTTGCCATTGGGCGAGAAAGCGCCGCCGAAGCCGCTGCTGGATGATCCATCCTGACCGAGCAGTAGCGCAAGCAGCCCTTGATCCTGCTTCAGCCGATCCAGACGCGCGGCCAGCATCTGATCCTTGTCGCTCAGATTCGGCACGGCGTATTTCGTCTCGCCGGCTCCAGCGGCGGGTGCGCCCTCGCCGGCTGTGCGCTGCAGATTGGCGTGGACCTCGGCGACCGTGGCGGCGCGTCCATTGCGATAGAAGATGCTGCGATTGGCCCGCGCGGCGTCCGGGAACAAGGCAGCGGCGCTGCCGCCCGGATTGCGATCCATCGCCTCCATCAAACCGGCGGCCCCGGCCGGCCCCAAGAAATGAGCCGCGTACAGATCACCGGCGCCCGGTTCCTTGCCGGTGCGGCCGCGCAGATAGGCGGCGTTGGACGCCGTCAACTCAGCCGCCATGGTCGAGGCCGCATGAGGATCGAACCGCAGGTCCAGCACCACATTGCGCGCCGAACCCTCGACGCGCCAACGTCCATCCGAACCGCGATGGATCAGGTCGGCGTACTGGCCATAACCGTGCTGGGCCCCGTGCTGCTTGACCGTCCCAAGCCAGGTCTGTTCGATGAACTGGAACAGGCCGGCGGCCGACGAGGTCGGGGCCTTGGCCGATGGGTTCATCGCGCTCTCGCGCCGCGCGGTCTTGACCAGGAAGTCATAGTCCACGCCAACGGCGTTCGACGCGCGCCGGATGGCCGCCTCTACTCCGCCTGTCGATGGAATCGCTCCGATACCCATGTGCGAAGGGTCGGCGAACGTAGTTAACCAACTCTTAATTCTTAACGGCCGCGTTAACGCCTCGACCTTCGTCGAACGCGAAAACTTCGCCGTAAAGCCGCCACAACCTGCGCGCTCAACTTGCAGTTACGGGCGCTGCGGGGGCGGTGAACGAGGGAGTGACGTTATGATGATCCGTGCTGCCGGTGGTCCCGGCTTGATCAGCCCGATCGACTTCGGGGAACGCAAGAAACCGATCCCGCGCTGGATGCTGGGCGCCATCGGCGTCTCGGTCGTCCTGCACGTGGCGGCAGGCGTGGCGCTGTATAATCAGCGGTTCGAGTTGAGTGCGGCGCCCATCGAAGACATCCTCGACCCGCCGGTCTCGGTGATGATGGCGCCGCCCAAACCCAAGCCCTTGCCCACGCCCGAAACGGCGGCGCCGCCAACGCCCATTCACAAGTCGGCGATCCCCGTGCCCTCGACGGTGCAGACGATCCCGCTGACGCCGCCCGAGCCCGGTGTCGTGACCGCTCAACCCGGTCTGCCGACCATCAGTGTCGCCCCCACCGGCGTCGAAGGCGGCACGGCGACCGTCGAGACGCCGCCGCGTCCGCCGTCGGTGATCAACAACCCGACCTGGGCCAGTCGCCCATCGGCGGCGCAGATGGCGCGCGCCTATCCGACCCGCGCCGCAGAGAACGGGACGCCGGGTTCGGCGACGCTCAGTTGCGTGGTCAATGCAGACGGCGGCCTGAACGGCTGCCGGGTCGTGGGTGAGACACCGAGCGGCCAGGGCTTCGGCCGCGCCGCACAGAGCCTGACATGGTCGTTCCGCATGAACCCGCGCACCGTGGACGGCCGGCCTGTCGACGGCGCAACCGTCAACTTCACCGTCCGGTTCGCGATGGAAGGCTAGAACCGACCAGGATCGAGGGCGCGGGCGTGCGGCGACGCCGCCCGCCCCTCGATCGCATCGGCGACCACGGCGCCGACCAAGGGCCCCAGCAGCCAGCCGTTTCTACGCGGAGCCAAGGCCAAATACAGACCCGCTTCACCAGGCGCCGCGCCCGCGAGCGGCAGGCCATCCGCCGTCGCGCCGCGAATGCCGACGCGCCATTCGATAGACAGCGGCTCAGGCGGCCGACCCAGCGCAGCCCAAGCCGCCTGGGTCAGGCGTTTGGACGCCTCGGCATCAGGCGCCATATCCCGCCGCCCCGGCTCCATCGTCGCTCCGATGACCGCGCCAGACGCCATCGGCGCAACATAGGCGCCCGGCCCGCGCACGACATGATCGACAAGATGTCCGGCTGCGACGCCGATCTGTCCCCGGATCGGCTGAATCTCCGCGATCAAACGGCGCGTGGTCTCGGGCAGACCCGCGATGGCATCACCGGCGCCGGTGGCCAGTACGATCGCCTCCGCATCCAGCCACTGATCGCCGACTTCGAGCCGCCAGCCGCCATCGGTGTGGGCAATCGTCGTCACTGTCCCCGCGATGACAGCCTCGCCCAGCGCCTGCCTTAGCGCCGCCAGAGCCTGTGTCGGCTCGACCTGATGATCGTCATCTGTCGTGACGCCGGCGCCATCGCGCCGCGCGTCGAAGCCCAGCGCGCGCAACCGCGTCTCCATCGCATCCACATCGCCGCCTCGCCATTCGGCGGGTCGACGCGCCAGAGCGATGCCGGCCGCCGTCGCGAACGCGGGCCACAAATCACGGCCTGCTTGAAACAGCCGCGCGCGATCAACGGACACGTCGTCGATGGCCGACTCCATCGCCGGGGCGATCATCCCCGCAGCCACGAGCGAGGCGTTCACCTCGCCCGGTTCGACCACCAACACGGTCCGCCCGCGCCAATGCAGTTCAAACGCCGTGCAAAGCCCCAGCACGCCGGCGCCGACAATCACGATGGGAGAGGAAGACGTCACGGGCCGTTTGATCGACCCGGGACGCCCCTATTGCAAGATGGCTTTCGCCTATTCGGCCGCCATCGAGGCCGCGCCGGCGTCATCCAAACGCGCGACCAGGGCCGCGTGCTGGTTCCACAGGGCGGTCGGCAAACGCTCTCCGAACTGACGATAGAAGTCGGGGATCAGCGCCGCCTCTTCTGCCCAGACGCCCGCATCGACGTCCAGCAAGATCGATAGCTGAGCGGGCGTCAGGTCCAGACCCGACAGGTCCAGCGCGGCGATTGACGGCACGCGCCCGACCGCCGTGTCGACCGCCTCGGCCTCGCCGTCGATCCGCTCGCTGATCCACTTCAGCACGCGCGCATTGTCGCCGAAACCGGGCCAGACGAAGCGGCCGTCCTGATCCTTCCTGAACCAGTTGACGAAGAAGATGCGCGGCAGTTTCGAGGCGTCTCGCCCCTGACCCATCTTCAGCCAGTGGGCGAAATAGTCGCCCATGTTGTAGCCGCAGAACGGCAGCATGGCGAAGGGATCGCGGCGCAGTTCGCCGACCTTGTTCTCGGCCGCCGCGGTGCCTTCAGACGCCACGGTCGAGCCCATGAAGACCCCGTGCTCCCAATCGAAGGCTTCGGTCACCAGCGGCACGGCGCTGGCGCGGCGGCCGCCGAACAGGATCGCGTCGATCGGCACGCCCTTGGGATCTTCCCACTCCGGCGCGATGGCCGGGCACTGACTGGCGGGCGCCGCGAAACGGGCGTTGGGGTGGGCGGCGGGTTCGCCGGACGCGGGATCGTGCGGACGCCCCTTCCAGTCGGTCAGGCCTTCCGGCGTCTCCTTGGTCAGACCCTCCCACCAGACATCCCCATCGCTGGTCAGGGCGGTGTTGGTGAAGATGGTGTTGGAGGCCAGGGTCTCCAGCGCATTGTGGTTGGTGTTGCGGCTGGTGCCCGGCGCGACGCCGAAGAAGCCGGCCTCGGGGTTGACCGCATACAGCCGCCCGTCGTCGCCGAACCGCATCCAGGCGATGTCGTCGCCGATGGTCTCGGCGGTCCAGCCCGGCAGGCTGGGTTGCAGCATGGCCAAGTTGGTCTTGCCGCAGGCGCTGGGGAAGGCGGCAGCGACGTATTTCGCCCGCCCCTTGGGATCCGTCAGCTTCAGGATCAGCATGTGCTCGGCCAGCCACCCCTCATCGCGAGCCATGATCGAGGCGATGCGCAGGGCGTAGCATTTCTTGCCCAACAGGGCGTTGCCGCCATAGCCCGAACCATAGGACCAGATTTCCCGCGTCTCGGGGAAATGCACGATCCACTTGTCGTCGTTGCAGGGCCAGGCAACGTCCGCCTGACCGTCGGCCAGCGGCGCGCCCAGCGTATGGACGGCCGGCACGAAGACGCCCGTGTCGCCCAACTGATCCAGCGCCGGTTTGCCCATGCGGGTCATCACCCCCATCGACAGGGCGACATAGCCGCTGTCGGTGATCTCGACGCCCAGGGCGCTGATCTCGGACCCCAGCGGCCCCATGCAGAACGGGACGACGTACATCGTCCGCCCGGCCATGCAGCCGTCGAACAGACCGTCCAGACGCTCACGCATCTCGATCGGATCGGCCCAGTTGTTGGTCGGGCCGGCGTCAGCCTGTTCATTTGAGCAGATGAAGGTGCGGCTCTCGACCCGCGCCACGTCGCGGGGATCGGAGGCGGCGTAGTAGCAGCCCGGCCGCTTGGTCTGATCCAGCGCCTTCAACGTGCCCTTGGCCAGCAGATCGGCGGTGATGGCCTCTTTCTCGGCCTCGGAGCCGTCGCACCAATGGACCTTGGCGGGCTTGGTCAGGGCGGCGATCTGCTCGACCCAGGCGATCAGCCCGGCATGGGCGGTGGGCGCCGGGCGCAAGCCGGGCGTGGAAGGATTGGACAAGGACGTCTCCTGAGCAAAAAGAGCCCGGCGATCTGACGCCGCCATGACCCAACACATAACGATCACGCACTGTTACAAGCGGAATGCGCCGTCGTTTCCGCCACGTCAAACCGCGCACGAAAGCGCCGATGTCCACCGGTGTCGTCGGCAAAAGATCGCAGATGCGATCGCAGCGTCGGAGCGGTAGAAGGGCCTGTGCAAACACTGGATTCGCTCACTGTCCTGCCTGACGGCGCGCTTACCTCGCCGGCCGCGCTTCGAAACGCCGAGGCGATTCTTCGCGTGCTCCGCGCCCATCTGCCGGCGCGTGGATCGGTGCTTGAGATCGCGTCCGGATCGGGCGAACACGCCGCCGCCTTCGCCGCCGCCCTGCCGGATCTGGATTGGACGCCCAGCGACCCCAGCGACCAGGCCCGCGACAGCATCGCCGCCTGGAGCCGTCAACTCGCTGTGTCGAACCTGAACCCGCCGTTGGCCCTCGACGCCGGCGATCCTATGACCTGGCCGACCGACACATTCGACGCTCTCTATTGTGCGAACATGACGCATATCAGCCCCTGGTCGGCGACCGAAGGGCTGATGGATCTGGCCGGTCGGGTCTTGAGACGCCCCGGCGGCCTGCTGGCGCTTTATGGCCCCTACCGCGAGGCCGAGGTTCCGCTGGCGGACTCGAACGCGGCCTTCGACGCCAGCCTGAGGGCGCGAAACGTAGACTGGGGTTTGCGTGATCGCGAAATGGTCGAGGCCCTTGCCCACTCGCATGGCCTTGCGGCCACGCTGCGGGTCCAGATGCCCGCGAACAACCTGATCCTGCTGTTTCGCGCCGTCTGATCAGACGATCGCGCCGACCAGCTTCGACAACTCGGCTCGCTCGTTCAGCAGGGTCACTCCCCCGTCCTTAAACACCGCGCCCTCGGCATTGGCTGACACGCCGAAGCTATCGGCCGCCAGCGCGACGCCGTCCGCGAAGGCGATGACCGTCAGGCCGTTGGCGCGCGCCAGGTCGATCAGCGACCGCACGGCCGCCAGCGACGCCTCGTCCGTCGAACCGCCCGGAACGACCAAACCCTTCAGACGGCCTTCGGCGATGTCCTTGGCCGTTGCGGTGGCCAGCACGGTCACGCCGCCGGCGATCAGGCTGGCGTCGCCCGTCGAGATCGGGGCCAGGCCCACGCCCTTGGCCCGCAACGCGCCCTCCACGTCGCCTAACTCGCCAAACGCCATGTCACGCCGCATCACCAACCCCATGCGCAGACGGGTGGGAACAGGACGGTTGTAACCGGTGCGACGGGGGCCTGCGGAAGATTTGTTTTGAGCGAACAAGAGGTCTCCTTGAGATGTTTAAATACTGAGCCAGATCCAACAAGCGACGCTGTCGAACCACCCACGCCGATGACCAGAAAAACGAAAATCGACGGGCCCGACGCGTGTCGTCCCGCACTCGGATCATTTGTGGAATGCCGGCAGATATAGTGACGATCGCGTCTGGATCAACCTGCCAGTTCGAACAGACTCGCCTTGCTGATCCTGAAAACGGCGACCCGCTTGCTCGCGATCCCGCCCGGCTTTAGACACCCGCATCGACTGGACGACGGAATCGCATGGCCTTCACCCGCACCTATGACGGCGACGAACCCGTTCGCGTGAACAAATGGCTGGGCCAGACCGGCGTCTGTTCGCGGCGCGAGGCTGATACCCTGATCGCCAATGGTCTGGTCTCCATCGATGGCGAGACGATCAGCGACGCAGGCCGCAAGATCCAGCCCGGCGAGACCCTCACCCTGAACGACACCGCCCAGGCGGCCTTGGCGACGGGCATGACGCTGGTGCTGCACAAGCCGGTAGGTTACGTCTCGGGCCAGCCCGATCCCGGCAAGATCCCGGCCGTGCGATTGCTGAAGACGCCCAATCGTATCGGCGAGGGCGACACGCCTGCCCGCGACGCCTCTCTTCCCCCGATCGGTCGATTGGACGAAGATTCGCGCGGCCTGCTGCTGCTGTCATCGGACGGCGTCGTCGCCAAGGCGGTGATCGGCCCGGCGTCCGAACTGGACAAGGAATATCTGGTCGTCGTCGAAGGCCAGATCACCGAAGGCAAGCTCAGCAAGCTGCGCCACGGCCTGTCGCTGAACGACAAGCCGCTGAAGCCCGCCCGTGTCACCCAGACGGGTCCGCAAAGCCTGCGTTTCATCCTGACCGAGGGCAAGTATCGCCAGATCCGCCGCATGTGCGAACTGGTCGGGCTGGAGGTCGTGGATCTCTATCGCATCCGCATCGGCCCGCTGGAGCTGGGCGACCTGCCTGAAGGCCGCTGGCGTCACCTGACCCATCAGGAACGCGCGATGCTGATCGCGGCCTCGACGACGCCGCCCGCGCTCTAATCGAGTGCTCTGAACCACCGGTCCAGCAGCTGGGCCTCCTGACGGCGCGCCTCAGTGCGCTCGGCGGCCTCGGCGTCCACGCCCCACTGCTCTTCCTGGAACAGCTCGTCGATCCGTGACAGGTCGAACGCCGCCCCGCCATCCAACGCCCCCTGTTCCACCGCCAAGGCCAAAACAGCCGACCCCAGCAGCGGCACGGCCGTCGCCAGACCGGTCAGGCGGAAATCGTCCAGCGACAGGGCATGCGCTTTTACCTTTGCGATGGCGTCAGGGGACTGCTGCCGATGCACGATGCCTTCAACCGGCTCCAGCACCACACCCATCTCGCGCGCGACCCAATCGCGCCACGGACCCCACTCGCGCGCCTGCCGTTCGACCAGCGGCGTCGGATGCTCAGCCAGATAGCAGACCACGTCCGATCCGGCATAGGCGGCGATCTCGTCCGCCACCGCATCGCGCGCCTGACCGATCCGATCGATCGCGGTCGAGGCCAAGCGCGTCGCCGGCATGGTCGACGGATCCAGAAACTGCCCTTGCGCCGCCCATTCGTCGGCGACCAACTGTGCCGCAGCCTGGTTCGGCAGAACCAGCGGCGCCTTAGCCGGGGTCTTGGGCTCATGGCCATCCAGCAAAACGGCCCAGCCGCCGTCTGAATGCGGCCCGACGCCCACCTCGGTCCAGAAGCGGGAGATGCGATCCGGCGACTGTTCGACGAAACGCGGGCGATGCGGGATGGGTTGATCGGTCATCAGAAGGTCCGTTGGAGTCAGGCCGGCACGACGTCGAACGCCAGCGTCAGACGCGACGCCTCGCCGCCGAACGGCTGGGCGCCATGCCACATATAGGAAGGAAACAGCACCAAAGTGCCGGGTTGGGGCTGCACATAGTGTTCTGCCGCCAAGCTCGGCAGGCCGGGCGGCGCGCCGAACCGCAACCAGCCCTCGCGCCCCTCGCCCTGCACCGCCGGCGGCAGTTCGATATGGCAGGCCGAGGACAGCCAGCCGTTCGAATGGATATGGTCGGCGTGAAATCCGTTCGGCCTCAACCGCACCGACCAACTGCCCTGGATGCGATAGTCGCCCGTATTGCGCGCTCTCATTGGATCGTCGCCACGGCCCAGCGCCGCCATATAGTCGCGGATCGGCTTGTCGATGGCCTGGAAGAAGGCGCGAATGGCCGGATCGTCGCTCTGGGCCAGGGACGCGCTGGTCTGCGATCCCCCGCGCAGCGACTGGCCTACCGGATGGGTCTTCAATGTGTGCAGATCGTGCAGCGCCTTTGCCAGATCGACCAAATAGGCCTCCAGCGACGCCCACCCTTCCGGCGCCTCCAGCCGATACGGCCGCACGAAGGCGTCGTAGTCATACAGTTCACGGTATCGAGGATCGCCCAGCATCCGCCACGCCGTCGCCTGAAAGGCCAGCACATGCTGGTTCAGCGGCTCGCGCGCCCTTAACGCTTCAATGGTAGCGAGCGCCGCCTTAGCCTCGCCCAACGCCAGCAGACATTCGGCCTGAGTGACCATGATCGCCGCGACCTCGCCGCCCGCCAGCTCAGCCGCCCGGTTCGCATGGTCCAGCGCCCGGCGCGGGTCCCGCGTCAGGCACGCCTGCGCCGCCGCCAATTCCCCCGGCCCATCCAGCGGCCCGGCGACCAGGGTGTGATAGGCCCGCTCGCCCTGCCCTGCATATTCCAGCAGCTTCGCTTTGATCTGGCGCAGCAAGGGCTTCGCTGGCGATACGGCGATGGCGGCGTCCAGCGGCGCGCAGGCGCCCTCCAGATCGGCGTCGCGCATCCAGATCAACTGGCTCAGATCGCGCAGCGCGTCGCCATAGCCGGGCCGCCGCAGCAGCGCCTGACGATAGGCGTCCTCGGCCTCTTCAAAGCGGCTCTGCGCCTGCAAAGCCCGCGCCAGCACCAGCCAGGTTTCCGGCGCGTCCCCGCCGATGGACATGGCGGCGCGACAAGCGACCTCGGCCTCGGCCGCCCGCCCGAGATCGCCGAGGGTGGACGCCAGATTATGCCACGCCGGCACGCTCTGCGGCCGAACGGCGACGAGGCGCCGCGATAGCGCCGCACTATCGTCCAGACGCCCCGCCCGTTTCGTCAGATCGGCCTGCACTGACAAGGCCTGCCACGGCGCATCGGCCTGCTGCACTATCGGCGCCAGCATATCCAAGGCCGCCTTAAGCTGCCCGGCGGCGGCCAGAGCCTTGGCCCCTTCGACCCTCGCCTGCCAAACCTGCGCTTGGAGGCCCGACGTCACCGGATTCGCTTCACGCCCAGGAAGGGATCGTCTTCGGCCTCGTCCTCGGAGAAACCGAAGTGGGCGAAGCCGGCCTTCATCTCGGGACTCAAAGGGGCGGTGACCTTGAGAACGCCGCCGCGCGGGTGGTCTAGTTCGATGCTGCGGGCGTGCAATTGCAGCTTCAGCGGGCCTGACAGTTCGCGCGATTTCTCGTCGCCGTATTTCGGATCGCCCAAGATCGGATGGCCGATCCCCGCCATATGGGCGCGCAGCTGATGCGTCCGGCCGGTGAAGGGGCGCAGCGCCATCCATGACGCCCGATGCGAGGCGCGGCTGATGGTCGAGAACGCCGTTTCGGCCGGTTCGGCGCGCGGGTCCTTGCGTTCGGCCGGTCGCATCATCTCGAAGTCGTTGATGCCGGTCTTCTTCAGCGGCATGTCGATCTGACCCGAATAGGGTTTCGGATTGCCGATGACGATGGCCCAATAGGTCTTCTTGGCCTGCCGCCGCGCAAAAGCGCCCGCCAGTCGTTTGGCCGCCTCCGGCCCCTTGCCCAGCAGCAGGACGCCCGAGGTGTCGCGGTCCAGCCGGTGGACCAGTCGCGGCCGCTCCAATTTCTCGCCCCAGGCCGACAGCAGACGGTCCACGTGACGGCTCGTCTTGGTCCCGCCCTGCACCGCCAGGCCATGCGGCTTGTTCAAGGCGATGACCATGTCGTCTTCATACAGCACCAGCGACTTGGCGTAGGCGATATCCTTTTCCGACAGAGTGTGGGCGTCGCCCGCCTGACGAGAGGTGTCGTCCGGGATCGGCGGCACGCGCACGGCGGCGCCGGCGGTCAGCCGGCCTTCGGGCTTTATGCGAGCGCCATCCACGCGGATCTGACCGCTGCGAGCCATCTTCTGCACCTGGCTGTTGGACAGGTGCGGCCAGCGCCGGCGGAACCACCGATCCAGCCGGATGCCGTCCTCATCCTCGGCGACATAGATCGTCAGGACCTCGCGTTTGGGCGCATCTGCTGCGGGCGGCTGATCGGTCAAGCGGGAACTCCAAAGGCGCGGCGCGCGACCATGAGGCCGACGAACAGGGCCGCGATCGCCAGAACCACCGAGCCAATCACATAGGCCGCGGCCAGGCCGATCTGGCGGCGCTCGATCATCTGCACCGCTCCCAGAGAATAGGACGAAAAGGTCGTGAAACCGCCCAACACGCCTACGGCGGCGAACAGGCGCACCATCTCTTGCTGCGCCCCGCCCCGGAACGCCAGCCAGCCGACGAGCAAACCCATCAGCAGACCCCCGGCGACATTGGCGGCGAAGGTGCCTACGGGCCAACCGGCATTTGGCGCGAGCCGCCCGGCAGCGAGGCCAAGGCCATAGCGCGCCATGGAGCCGATGGCGCCACCTGCCGCAACGAGAAGAAAACGTGTCATCGTGCGGCGATATATACGCCGCCCGCGCCGAAAGCGATGGTCAGCGCGGGATGGAGCTCTGGACCGCGCGCGCGTCATAGGCGTTCGGACGATCCGGCTTCTGGCCGCGTCCCAAAACGACTTCCAGCGTCGTCGAGGTTGGCTGCGGTCCGCTGAAGTTCAGACCGACGCCCACGCCGACGCCCGAGGTCGAATAGCCGCCATATCGGCTGCTGCCGCCGCCGATGGAAACGCTCGGGCTGACGCCGCCTGCGCCTCCCGGCCGCCCGTCGGTCCAGCTCTGCGTCACCTCAAACCAGTCGTAGCCTTGTTCGGTGGTCAGGTCGGCAGCGCGCACCAACGCCCAATCAGCGACACGGCCCGCGGCGCCGACGCCGTTGTAGGTAACCCGATAGCGATTGGATTCGATCCGCTGCTCGGAATACCCCTGCCCGTTCGGGCCCATCTGCGCGCCATAGGGCGCCAAGCTGGCGCAGGCGGTCAGGGCCAGGGCGGAAAGACCGGTCAGGGCGAGGGCGAGACGCTTCATCAAAGGTATCCTTTCAACGACATAGCGCCAAAACGCGCACGGCGTTCCCTGAAGCGCCCTCGCCCTAAAGACCCAGCGCCGTCTTCAGCTTCGCGAAATCCCCGGGCGGCGGCGCTTCGACCGTGGTCGTCCCACCCTCGGGATGCGGAAAAGTCAGTTTGGCGGCATGCAGCATCAGCCGCGGCGCCGGCCCGACCGGCGTGGTCAGCGCGCCGCCGTAGCGCACGTCCCCGATCAACGGCCGACCGATATGGGCCATGTGCACACGCAGCTGATGCATCCGCCCGGTCAGCGGCTCCAGCTCGACCACGGCCCCTTCAGGTCCTGCGGCCAAGGTCCGATAGCGGCTCTGCGACCCTTGCGCGCCCGGCGCGTCAAAGGCGACGACCCGCATGTAGCTTTCGCGCCCGATCTCCTCGCGGCGCAACGGCGCGTCGATGGTCGCCGCCTTGGGATCAGGCGCGGCCGACAGCAGGGCCAGATACTGTTTCCTGAAACGCCGCATCTGCAACGCCTTGCCCAGAAAACTGGCAGCCGGCTTGGTCTTGGCCGCCAAGATCACGCCCGAGGTGTCGCGATCCAGCCGATGCACCAACTCCGGTCGCTTGCCGTTCGAACGCGCGAACGCCCAAAGCAAGTCATCTAGCGTATGGGCCTTGATCCGCCCGCCCTGACTGGACAGGCCCGGCGGCTTTGAGAAGGCGATGACGTGCGCATCCTCGTGGATCACCCACGACCGGACGGCGGCGATATCATCTGATGATAGATCGGCAGGAACGCGGGTCACAGCGCGTCCATACGCGACGGCGCGCCCTGCGTCAGCCCATCAGCGCAGCACGCCGCGTTTGCGCATATTGAACGCATAACCAAACAGCAGAACCGCAATCAGCAGGATGACGATCGGCATCCAGCTCATGGCCGCCAGTTCGGGCGGCGCCGGCGGCGGAGGATCGATCAGCTTGCTGTAGATCAGGCTGATCAACGCGCCCAATAACGACAGGCCGAAAGCCGGAACCGCCCAGCGCCGGCGCAAAAGCAGCATCACCGAACCGATCACCGCACCCCAGACCCCCAGCGTCCACGGCACATACATCCAGCCGGGCATGGCCTCGTAATAGGCGACCATGGCGTCGTCGAAACCCGCCGCCCGCATGTAGGCCTCGCCCCGCGTCGTAGCCTGGATGAAGTCGAACGCGCCGAACCCATTCCACAACAAGGACAACACGCCCACCAGCCACAGATGCCAGGGCGTTTTCACCGTCTCGATCATCGTCCCCTCCCAAGGATGTCAGGCCGGAACGCTAACCGCCTTATCAACTGGCGACAATGAACAGCGTTCAGTCAGTCGCCGGACGCGTCCGCCGCCAGCCGTGCTCGCATCTCGGCCCAGCGCTCCAAACGCGCCTTGACCTTCTCCTCGTGCCCCTCGCCCTTGGGCTTGTAGAAGGTGCGACGGTCCATCTCGTCGGGAAAGAAGTTCGCGCCCGAAAAGCCCTCGGGCGTGTCGGGGTCGTATTGATAGCCCTTGCCGTACCCCAGCGACTTCATCAGCTTGGTCGGGGCGTTGCGGATATGGGCGGGCGGCATCAGCGAGCCCGTCTCATAGGCCGCCTTCCTGGCCGCCTTGAACGCCTCATAGACCCCGACCGACTTGGGCGCGGTCGCCAGATGCACCACCGCCTGGGCCAGGGCCAGCTCGCCCTCGGGACTGCCCAGAAAGTCGTAGGTGTCCTTGGCGGCATTAGCGACCAGGATCGACAGCGGATCGGCCTCGCCGATGTCCTCGACCGCCATCCGCACGATCCGCCGCGCCAGATAAAGCGGATCCTCACCCCCGTTCAGCATCCGCGCCAGCCAATAGAGCGCCGCGTCGGGGTCCGACCCCCGCACCGATTTATGCAGGGCGGATATGAGGTTATAGTGTTCTTCTCGGCTCTTGTCGTAGGCGGGCGCACGGCGTTGCAGCACGCCCGCCAGCCCCTGTACGTCCAGCTTTTCGCCCTCAGGCAGGTCGAACAGCACCTCCGACATGGTCAGCAGATAGCGCCCGTCGCCGTCGGCCAGGGCCAGCATCGCCTGACGGGCCTCCGGCGTCAGCGGCAGGGTCCGGTCCATATGCGTCTCGGCCCGGCTCAGCAGCTGATCCAGGGCAGGATCGTCCAGCCGCCTCAGCACATAAACCTGACTGCGCGACAACAAGGAGCCGTTCAGCTCGAAGCTGGGGTTCTCGGTCGTGGCCCCGACCAGGGTCACGACGCCTGCCTCTACAAACGGCAAAAACCCGTCCTGCTGAGCGCGGTTGAAGCGGTGGATCTCGTCCACGAACAGCAGCGTGCTCTGTCCCGCCGCACGCCGCATCCGCGCCGCCTCGAACGCCTTCTTCAGGTCGGCGACGCCCGAGAACACCGCGCTGATCGCCTGATATTCGTATCCCGCCGCCTGCGCCAGCAGCCGCGCAATCGTGGTCTTGCCCGTCCCCGGCGGTCCCCACAGGATCATGGATCCCAACCGCCCGGCCTCGATCATGCGCCGGATCGGCCCGCCTGGCCCCAGCAGATGATCCTGCCCCACCACCTCGTCCAGCGTGCGCGGACGCAGGCGGTCGGCCAAGGGGGCGTCGGGAGGCAGAATGCCGGAGGCTTCGAACAGGTCGCTCATGGGTGCGACCTATGTAGGCGTTCGCCAACGGCTTTTCACGCGCTAGTATCGCATTCCGACACGGAGACCGCCCTCATGACCGACGCCAAGCCCAATCAGGGTCCGACTTCCGGCGTGACGCCCCACCTGACCATCCCGTCGCGCGGCGCCTCTGCGGCGATCGATTTCTACATCATCGCTTTCGGCGCCGAGGTGCTGGACCGTCGACTGGCGGACGACGGCGAGCGGCTGATGCACGCCCACCTGAGGATCAACGGCGCCAGCGTCATGTTGAATGACGAGTTTCCGGAATATGGCGGCTCGCAGAATGTCCGCCCTGCCGGCGTGACCCTGCACCTTCAGGTCGCCGATCCCGACGCCTGGTGGACCCGCGCCATGACCGTCGGCGGCGCCGAACCCGTTCTGGACATGGCCGACCAGTTCTGGGGCGATCGCTACGGCGTCCTTCGCGACCCCTTCGGCCACACCTGGTCGATCGGCGGGCCGACAAAGGCCTGACGATCTATCGCAACACGCCGCGGATCTGACGGCCGCCACGGTTGACGACGACCTCCCACGGCCCGCGACCGGAACTGGCGGCTTCGACATCACGAGCCGAGCCGATCGCGCGGCCATTGATGCTGACGATCAGGTCGTTCTGGCGGAAGCCCGCACGGGCCGCATAGCCACGGCCGGACACGCCGGTCACGATGACGCCCGTCGCGAACGGATCGCCGCCCAAGCGGTCCGCCAGAGCGGGGCTGAGCGCCACGACCTCGGCGCCGGCGAAGGGGCCGGACTGGATCGTCACCCCCTGCTTGGGGTCGGCGTCGCCCGGCAGGGTCTGCACCCGCGTGGTCAGGGTCTGCGCCCGACCGTCGCGCAGAATGGACACCTGCACCTGATCGTTCGGATTGCGCGAGCCGACGCGGTAGTTCAGCCCGTTCTGGTCGTTGATCTCCTGACCATCGACGGCGGTGATGACGTCGCCCTGACGAATGCCGGCGCGCGCGGCCGGACCGTTGGCGTAGACGTCAGTGACGACCAGTCCCTGCGGCCGGCTCAGGCCCAGGCTGCCGGCGATGTCGCCAGTCACAGTGTCGCCCTTCACGCCCAGCCAGGGCCGAACCACAGCCGTCGCGCCGCCCAGGGCGCTGTCGACGACCCGCTTGACCATGGCCGCCGGCACGGCGAAGCCGACCCCGGCCGAGGAGCCCGAGCGCGAGAAGATGGCGGTGTTGATGCCGATCAGGTCGCCGTCCATGTCCACCAGCGCCCCGCCCGAGTTGCCGGGGTTGATGGCCGCATCGGTCTGGATGAAGGAGCCGCTGTCGGAAATGCCGGTCTCGGTCCGGTTCAGGGCCGAGATGATGCCGTTCGTCACCGTCTGACCCACGCCGAACGGATTGCCGATGGCCAGGACCAGATCGCCGACCTGCTGCTCTTCCTGATCGTCGATGGCCAGCACCGGCAGCCGATCGCTGACGTTTTCCAGCCTCAGCACGGCGATATCGCTGCGCTCGTCGGCCAGGATGACGGTGGCGGGAAACTCTCGCCGGTCGTTCAGCACCACCTTGATCTGCTGGGCGCCGTCAATGACGTGGTTGTTGGTCACCACGATCCCGTCCGAACGGACGATGACGCCGGAACCCACGGATTCCGCCACCCGCGCCTGGGGAATGCCGCCGCCAAAGAACTGGAAGAAGGGATCGGCCTGCACTCGCTGCACGCTGCGCGCCGAGATATTGACCACGGCTGGCGCAGCCGATCGCACCACGGGCGCGAAGCTGGACTTCATCCCCGCCGCATCGGCCGGGGCGGTGCGCGTCGGCTGGGCGAACTCGCCCTCCTGCGCCTTGGAGTTCGAGGGATTGCCGCACGCCGACAGGGCGAAGGCGGCGGCGAGCACGATCGATCGGGTCTTCATGGGCATCCGAGACTGGGGCATCCGAGACTGGCAAGCGTAGAATGACGCCATTCCGCACCCGGTTTCGGGCCGGATCAAGGCGTGGGATTGTCATCAACGGACAAGCTTTACAGCCGTTCCGTCCGGCCGCCTGCCCGCCATATTTGCCCTTCTCGCGCAGGATCGCTACATCCGGCCAAACCTCCCAATCCGACGAAACCCGAAGGGCGCACCGCACCTCATGGCGCAGCAATATATTTTCCAGATGCAGGGTCTGACCAAGACCTTCCCCGGCGGCCGCAAGATCTTCGAGAACATCTGGCTCAGCTTCTACAACGACGCCAAGATCGGCGTCGTCGGCGTGAACGGTTCGGGTAAGTCCACCCTGCTGAAGATCATGGCCGGCCTGGACAACGAGTTCAACGGCGAGGCCCGCGCCGCCGACGGCATCAAGCGCGGCTATCTGGAGCAGGAGCCCCAACTCGATCCGGCCCTGAACGTGCGTCAGAACGTCGAGGCCTGGTGCGAAGAGAAGCAGTGGGTCAACCGCTTCAACGAAGTCGCCGCCGAACTGGGCGAGAACTACACCGACGAACTGATGGAGGAGATGACCTCCCTTCAGGAAAAGATCGACGCTGGCGACGTCTGGGACATCGACGCCCGGATCGACCAGGCCATGGGCGCCCTGCGCTGCCCGCCCGACGACTGGGAAGTCACCAACCTGTCAGGCGGTGAAAAGCGCCGAGTGGCCCTGGCCCGTCTGCTGCTGTCCAAGCCCGACATGCTGCTGATGGACGAACCGACCAACCACCTGGACGCCGAATCCGTCGCCTGGCTGCAGCACCACCTGGAGAACTTCCCCGGCTGCGTCATCCTGGTCACCCACGACCGCTACTTCCTGGATCAGGTGACCAAGTGGACGCTGGAGCTGGACCGCGGCAAGGGCCACCCGCACGAGGGCAACTACTCCAGCTGGCTGGAGGCCAAGCAGAAGCGCGTCGTGCAGGAGCAGTCGGAATCCGAAGCGCGTCAGCGCGCCCTCACCCGCGAACTGGAATGGGTCCGTTCGGGCGCCAAGGCCCGTCAGGCCAAGTCCAAGGCCCGTCTGGCCGCCTACGAGCGGATGGTCGAGGAACAGGAATCGATGCGCGGCGCCCAGACGCACGCTCACATCCAGATCCCGCCCGGACCGCGCCTCGGCAACGTCGTTCTGGAAGTCGAGGGTCTGCAGAAGTCGTTCGGCGACAAGGTCCTGTTCGACAACCTGACCTTCAAACTGCCGCCCAACGGCATCGTCGGCGTCATCGGCCCGAACGGCGCCGGCAAGTCGACCATGTTCAAGCTGATCACCGGCCAGGAACAGCCAGACGGCGGTTCGATCCGCGTCGGCGAGACGGTCAAACTGGCTTATGTCGACCAGTCGCGCGACGACCTGAAGCCAGACGAAACCATCTGGCAGGCCATCTCGGGCGGCACCGACGTGATGATGGTCGGCAAGCGCGAGATCAACACCCGCGCCTATGTCGGCAGCTTCAACTTCAAGGGCGGCGACCAGCAGAAGAAGGTCGGCCAGCTGTCCGGCGGTGAGCGCAACCGCGTCCATCTGGCCAAGACCCTGGCTTCGGGCGGCAATCTGATCCTGCTCGACGAACCGACCAACGACCTTGACATCGAAACGCTGCAGAACCTCGAAGAGGCTCTGGAAGAGTTCGCGGGCTGCGCCGTGGTCATCTCCCACGACCGCTGGTTCCTCGACCGCCTGGCCACCCACATCCTCGCCTTCGAGGGCGACGGCCATGTGGAATGGTTCGAGGGCAACTTCGAAGCCTACGAACAGGACAAGATGCGTCGCCTGGGCGCCGACAGCATCATTCCCAAGCGCATCCAGCACCAGAAGTTCGGCCGCTGATCGAACTGTGATAGGATGCGGGACATGAACGATCTTCTGTCCCGCATCACTATCGACCCCGCCCAATGCGGAGGCCGCCCCTGCATACGGGGCATGCGTATCCGTGTGCAGGACGTGCTGGACATGCTGGCCGGCGGATCGAGCGCCGAGGAGATCCTGGCGGATTTTCCCTACCTTGAAGCAGACGATATCCGCGCCAGCCTCGCATACGCCGCAGCCAGCATCGGCGACACCGGCGTAATCGCCGCGTGAACTTCGTCGTGGACGCTCAACTGCCCCTCGCCCTGACCGATTGGTTACGAGCGAAGGGACACGCGGCGGATCATGTTTCAGAAATTCTGACCGTCAACGCGACCGATCAGGCGATCTGGTCTCTGGCCAAGACCGAGGAACGGGTCATCCTGACCAAGGATCGCGATTTCGCGATATGGGCGGCGGACCGTCGATCAGGCCCACAGGTCGTCTGGCTTCGTTTGGGAAATGCGACCCGACGTGCGCTGATCGATTGGCTTGACCCGAAATGGCCTCAAATCGAGCGATGCCTGTCTGAAGGCGTCCACCTCGTCGAGGTTCGCCCATGACCCAACGCCCCGCCGTTCTCATCATGCAGCGGCATCTCGCCCCGCTCTCGGGATTTCTGGAGAGCGCCTACGACGTCTATCGCTTCTGGGAAGGCCCGCCGATCGAGGCCGCCCACGACATCCGCGTCATGGTCGTCGCCGGCGAGGCGCCGCTGGACACGGCGCTGATCGAACGCCTGCCCAATCTCGACCTGATCGCCTGTTTCACCTCCGGCTATGACGGGATCGACATCGACTGGTGCCGCCAGCGCGGCCTGCCCGTCACCCACGCGCCAGGCGTCAATCACGAAGATGTCGCCGATCACGCCCTGGGCCTAATCCTGGCCGCGCGTCGCCAGATCGCCTCGGGCGACCGTCAGGTCCGCGCTGGCGGCTGGACCTTCGAGACCCGCACCATCACGACGTCGCTCGCCGGACAGAAGCTGGGCATCGTCGGCTTGGGCCACATCGGCAAGGCCGTCGCCGACCGCGCCGAGGCCTTCCGCATGGCGGTCAGTTGGTGGGGGCCACGTCCCCATGACGCCAAATGGCCGCGCGCCGACAGCCTGCTGGCGCTCGCCAAGGCCAGCGACACCCTGGTCGTCGCCTGCAAGGCGGACGAGACCAATCGCGGCCTGATTTCGCGGGACATCATCGAGGCGCTCGGCCCCGACGGCCTGCTGGTCAACGTCTCGCGCGGTCAGGTCGTGGACGAGGACGCCCTGATCGCCGCACTGAGATCAGGGACATTGGGTCAGGCGGCCCTGGATGTCTTCATCGAGGAGCCGACAGATCCAGCCCGCTGGGCCGACGTTCCCAATGTCATTCTGACGCCCCACACCGCCGGGGCCACGACCGCCGGAGTGCAGGGCATGCTGATGCTGCTGATCGAAAATCTTCAGGCGCATTTCGCGGGCGGGCCGCTGAAGACGCCCGTCGTCTGACTTCAGCGGGGACGCTGCGGCCGCTCGTCCGCCGTCACCACGCCGTCGCCGTTCTTGTCCATCGCCTTGAAGGCGGCGGCGAGGCCCACATCGAATTCCTCGCGAGTAATGCGTCCGTCCGCATCGGCGTCGAAGCGCGCCAGCATCCGACCGCCGCGTGCATTGGCCAATTCGCTGGCATCGACCACGCCGTCTTCATTGGCGTCCAGACGATTGAACATCTGGGTCATGCGCGCCTGCATCTGGGCCAGGTTTTCGCGCTCCGGCGGCCGCATCTGACCGCCCATAGGCCGCCCTGACATTTCAGCGGCCGGCGCCTCGGGAAAGTCGCTTTGAGCCAACGCCGGACCGGCAGCGGCGAAAGCAAGAGCGGCGATAAACAGGCTACGCATGAGATCACTCCAAGACAGGTCTGCTGGCTTTAACGCGCGCACGAACCATTCCCGTCGACGCGCTTCCAGGAAACCGATTTCACTTGCCAAATCATATAAGGATATCTTTATATGAGCATATGAGCTTGTCCGCCGATCAGACTGTCGAAGCCCTCCGCGCCGCCGGCGAACCCACCCGTTTGCGCCTTCTGTCGCTGCTGGCGGGCGAAGAGCTGTCGGTCATGGAAATGTCCCGCATTCTGGACCAGAGCCAACCGCGGGTGTCGCGCCATCTCAAGCTGATGACCGACGCCGGGCTGATCGAGCGCTTTCCCGACGGCGCCCGCGTCTACTATCGCCTGTCGCACGACGCCCAGGCGCGCCGATTGATCGACACGGTGCTGGACATCCTGGCCGAGGATGCCGGCGAGGCCGATCATCGGCGGCTGGACGAAGTCCGCAAGGACCGCGAAGAAGCCGCCGCTAGCTATTTCGAACAGGTCGCGCCCCAGTGGGACCGTCTGCGTTCGCTCTATGTCAGCGAAAGCGCTGTGGAGGCGGCGTTGGAAAAGGCTGTGGGGCCCGGCCCCTTCGAACGCGTCGTCGATCTGGGCACGGGCTCGGGTCGGATGCTGACCCTGTTCGGCAAGAAGGCCAAGATGTCGGTCGGGCTGGACCTCAGTCAGAATATGCTCAACATCGCCCGCACCAACGTTACCAAGGCGGGCGTGGAGCAGGTCGAACTGCGCCACGGCGACATCTTCGCCACCCGCCTGCCCGCCGCCAGCGCCGATCTGGTGATCGTGCATCAGGTGCTGCACTACCTGTCCGATCCGTCCGCCGCCGTCGCCGAGGCCGCGCGTCTGGTCAGCCCGGGCGGCCGCCTGGTCATCATCGACTTCGCCCCGCACGACTTCGAACATATGCGTGAGGCGCATCAGCATCGCCGCCTGGGCTTCGCCGACAGCGAGATCAACGGCTGGCTGGTCGACGGCGGCCTGACGCCATCGGCCCCCATCGCCCTGCCCCACGACGCCGAGGGCCTGACCGTGACCATCTGGACGGCGGAACGCCGCGTCCAGGACAGAAAGACCGCCTGATGGCCTCCTCCGCCTCCCTCAACCTGGCCGATGCTCGCGCCCTGCTGCTGTCGCCGCTTGGCCCCGTCGCCCGCGCCGGATCGAACCGCGACGCCGTACGCGTCTCGTTCGAATTCTTTCCGCCCAAAACCGATGAGGCCGAGGCCAATCTGTGGAAGGCGATCCGCCGTCTGGAGCCTCTCAACCCCGCCTTCGTCTCCGTCACCTACGGCGCCGGCGGTTCGACCCGCGAGCGGACCCACCGCACAGTCCAGCGCATCATCACCGAGACTTCGCTCCGCCCTGCCGCCCACCTGACCTGCGTCGAGGCCAGCCGGGAAGAAGTCGATGAGGTCATCGAAGGCTATAAGGCGATCGGAGTCGATCACATCGTGGCCCTGCGCGGCGATCCGCCCGGCGGGGCTGGCATCGGCGGCATCTATCAGCCGCGCGGCGACGGCTACGCCAACGCCACCGAACTGACCGCCGCCATCAACCGCATCGGCGGATTCGACGTCACGGTCGGCGCCTATCCCGAACGCCACCCTGAAAGCCCCTCCATCAATCACGACATCGAGGTGCTGAAGGCCAAGGTCGATGCTGGCGCGACCCGCGCCGTCAGCCAGTTCTTCTTCGACATCGACGCCTTCCTGCGGTTCCGCGATCGGGTGCGGGCGGCGGGCGTCACCATTCCTCTGATCCCCGGCGTCATGCCGGTCTCCAACTTCACCGGCCTTCAACGGATGTGCGGCGCCTGCGGCGCCAGCATTCCCGACTGGCTGAAGGCGCATTTCGACGGCCTGGACGACGATCCTGAGACCCGCAAACTGCTGGCCGCCTCGGTCGCCTCCGAGACCTGCGCACGCCTGCAGGAAGAGGGCTTCTCCGACTTCCACTTCTACACCCTGAACCGCGCCGACCTCGTCTATGCGATCTGTCGCGTTCTGGGCGTGCGCGAGGTCTCGCAATGATGCCGACGAGCAAATCCTCCCCCGCCCCCTTGCGGGGGAGGGGGACCACGAAGTGGTGGAGGGGGCGACCCCATACACCTGCGTGTGAAGTCGCCCCCTCCACCACCCTTCGGGCGGTCCCCCTCCCCCGCTTCGCTTCACTCGCAGGGGAGGATCACACATGACCCGCGCACAACGCATCGCCGCCCTGCATCAGGCGGCCAAGGAGCGCATCCTGGTCCTCGATGGCAGTTGGGGTGTCATGATCCAGCGTCGCGGGTTGGACGAAGACGACTTCCGCGCTGACCGCTTCGTCGCCGCCAACGGCTATGACGAGAAACATCAGATGAAGGGGAACAACGACATCCTCTGCATCACGCGGCCCGATGTCATCGCCGACCTGCACGACCAGTATTTCGCCGCCGGCGCCGACATCAGCGAAACCAACACCTTCTCGGGCACAACCATCGCCCAGGAGGACTACGCCCTGAACGGGCAGGCGGTGTGGGACATCAATCTGGAGGGCGCGAAACTGGCCCGCGCCTCCGCCGATCGTTGGACCGCCAAGGAGCCGCACAAGCCCCGCTTCGCCGCCGGCTCCATCGGCCCGCTGAACAAGATGCTGTCGATGTCGTCGGACGTAAACGACCCCGGCGCCCGCAGCGTGACCTTCGACCAGGTCTATGAGGCCTATCGCCATCAGGTGAAGGCGCTGAACGAAGGCGGCGTCGATCTGTATTTGATCGAAACCATCACCGATACGCTGAACTGCAAGGCCGCGATCAAGGCGATCAAGGACCTGGAAGACGAAGGCATGGACGTCCTGCCTATCTGGATCAGCGGCACCATCACCGACCGCTCGGGCCGCACCCTGTCGGGCCAGACGGCCGAGGCCTTCTGGAACAGCGTGCGCCACGCCAAACCGTTCGCCGTCGGCTTCAACTGCGCCCTGGGCGCCGACCTGATGCGGCCCTTCATCGCCGAGCTGAGCCGCGTCGCCGACACCCTGGTCGCCGCCTATCCCAACGCGGGCCTGCCCAACGCCATGGGCCAGTACGACGAAGAACCGCACGAGACCGCCCACTTCATCGAGGAATGGGCCGCCTCCGGCTTGGTCAACATCGTCGGCGGTTGCTGCGGCACGACGCCGGATCACATTCGTCACGTCGCCGAAGAGGTCGCGCCGCTGAAGCCCCGCGCCATCCCGGAACGGCCGGTGGCCTTGCGTCTATCCGGCCTCGAACCTTTTGAATTGGTAGCGTAAGTGCGTCCTGTCTTCATCAACGTCGGCGAACGGACCAACGTCACCGGCTCAGCCAAATTCCGCAAGCTCGTGGTCGAGGGCGACTATTCGGCGGCGCTGGACGTCGCCCGCCAGCAGGTGGAAGCCGGCGCCCAGATCATCGACGTCAACATGGACGAAGGGCTGCTGGACGGCGTCGTCGCTATGCGGACCTTCCTCAACCTGATCGCGGCCGAGCCCGACATCGCCCGCGTGCCGGTCATGATCGACAGCTCCAAATGGGAAGTGATCGAGGCTGGCCTGAAGTGTGTCCAGGGCAAGCCCATCGTCAACTCGATCAGCATGAAGGAGGGCGAACAGGCCTTCCGCGACCATGCGATCAAATGCCTGCGCTACGGCGCCGCCGTCGTGGTCATGGCCTTTGACGAAGTGGGCCAGGCCGACACCGCCGCGCGCAAGATCGAAATCTGCACCCGCGCCTATGACATCCTGGTCAACGAGGTCGGCTTCCCGCCCGAGGACATCATCTTCGACCCCAACATCTTCGCTGTGGCGACGGGGATCGAGGAGCATGACAACTACGCCGTCGACTTCATCGAGGCGACGCGGGAGATCAAACGCACCCTCCCCTACGCCCGCGTCTCGGGCGGGGTGTCGAACGTCTCGTTCAGCTTCCGCGGCAACGAGCCGGTGCGCCGCGCGATCCACAGCGTCTTCCTGTACCACGCCATCAACGCCGGCATGGACATGGGCATCGTCAACGCCGGCGACCTGCCGGTCTATGACGACATCGACGCCGAACTGCGCGAGGCGGTCGAGGATGTGATCCTGAACCGGCCGCAGCGGACCAATGTCTCGAACACCGAGCGGCTGGTCGACATGGCGCCCCGCTACAAGGGCGAGAAGGGCCAGGCCCGCGTCGTCGATCTGAAGTGGCGCGAACAGCCGGTCGGAAAACGGATCGAACACGCCTTGGTCAACGGCATCACGGAGTTCATCGAGGCCGACACCGAAGAGGCGCGCCTGGCGTCCGAGCGCCCGCTTCACGTCATCGAAGGCCCGCTGATGGACGGGATGAACGTCGTCGGTGATCTATTCGGCTCCGGCAAGATGTTCCTGCCGCAGGTGGTGAAGTCCGCCCGTGTGATGAAACAGGCCGTCGCCTGGCTCGAGCCCTTCATGGAGGCCGAGAAGGCAGGCAAGCCGCGCGAGCAGGCGGGTCGAATCCTGATGGCCACCGTCAAGGGCGACGTCCACGACATCGGCAAGAACATCGTCGGCGTCGTGCTGCAATGTAACAACTACGAGGTCATCGACCTGGGCGTCATGGTCCCGGCCGACCGCATCCTGGACGAGGCCAAGGCTCACAACGTCGACATCATCGGCCTGTCGGGCCTGATCACCCCGTCGCTGGACGAAATGGTCTTTGTCGGCGCCGAGATGGAGCGGCGCGGCTTCGACATCCCCCTGCTGATCGGGGGCGCCACCACCAGCCGCACACACACGGCGGTCAAGATCGAGCCCGCCTATCGCCGGGGCTCGACCACCTATGTCGTCGACGCGTCGCGCGCCGTCAGCGTTGTTTCGGGGTTGCTGTCCAAGACCGAGCGCGCGAAAAACGAGGCCGCCACCCGCGACGAATACATCCGCATCCGCGAGCAATATGCCCGCGGCCAGGAGGTGAAGGCCCGCGCCACCCTGGCTCAGGCGCGCGAGAACCGCTTCCGCATCGACCCCGACCAGCCCATGCCCGGCAAGCCGTCCTTCCTCGGCGTGAAGGCGTTCGACTCGTGGGACCTGCAGGATCTGGCCGACCACATCGACTGGACGCCCTTCTTCGCCAGCTGGGAGCTGATCGGCCGCTATCCGCTGATCCTGGACGACGAGATCGTCGGCGAGGCCGCGCGTGACCTGTTCGCCGACGCGCAGGTTATGCTCAAGCGGATCATCGACGAGAAGTGGTTCACGGCGAAGGGCGTCGTCGGCTTCTGGCCCGCCCGCGCCGACGGCGACGATGTCATCGTCTACGCCGACGAAGGCCGCGACACAGAGGTCGCCCGCTTCCACACCCTGCGCCAGCAGATCAAGAAGTCGAACGGTAAGCCGAACTTGGCTCTGTCCGACTTCATCGCCGATGAGGGGGACGACTATATCGGCGCCTTCGCCGTCACCGCCGGTCACGGCGAGCTGGAATTCGCCAAACGGTTCAAGGACGCGGGCGACGACTATTCCGCCATCCTCGCCACCGCCCTGGCCGACCGCCTGGCCGAGGCCTTCGCGGAGCGTCTCCACAAGGAAGTCCGCACCACCCTGTGGGGCTATGCCGCCGACGAAACGGCCGATATCGATGCTCTGATCGCCGAACAATATCAGGGTATCCGCCCTGCCCCTGGCTATCCGGCCCAGCCCGATCACACAGAAAAAGCCACCCTCTTCCGCCTGCTCGACGCCGGAAACCAAGCCGGCATGGCCCTGACCGAAAGCTATGCCATGACGCCGCCGGCGTCAGTGTCGGGCCTCTACTTCGGCCATCCGGGCAGCCACTATTTCGGCGTCGGCAAGATCGATCTGGACCAGGTCGAGGACTACGCTCGGCGCAAGGGCTGGGACGTCGCCACGGCTGAGCGCTGGCTAGCCCCCATCCTCAACTACGATCCCTACGCCCCCAAACGCGAAACGGCGGCTTGAGCCGGGCTCAAGCCGCCGTTTGTCATCCGGTAACCGGCTAACCGATCAGTTGATGCCGACGCTCTCCAGCGTGGCGGGCGGCGTGGTGATATTGTCGCGCAGGCGGCGCGCGGCGTGCTCGCACCGGCCCGGCAGACCGAAGAACAGGCCGAACGACTGACTGCGCGCCTCGGCGTCGGGATTGGCCATCAGCGGCGCCCACTGCGCCTTGACGGCGGCGACGGCCTGCTCGGCCTCGGCCTTCGAAGCCGCCGATTGGCGCGGCGCGGCTGCCGCCAGGGCGCTGCGGAAATCCTGGGCTTCGAGACGACCCAGACGCACCAGCTCGACATCCTCCGGCGCGCGCGACGTCAGCGTCTCGCCCAAATCGGCATGTCCGGTCACCAGGGCATCGCACCACGCCACCAGCGGATAGTCTGCGCTCGGCGCGCCGCGCGGCAGCGGTCGTGCATAGGCGATGGCCTCGCGCGTCTTCAACGCATCGGCCGTCTCGCCCGAGCGATTGCCCGTCACGATCGGCCCATCCTGCGTTTGAGCGACCGCCGCGCCGGCGGCCAGCAGCGACAGGACCGACAGTCCGGAAACGACAAATTTCAGCATAATCTTCCTTGAAGGAGCGCGCCGCAAACAGGCGACGATCCGTAACGCTCGCCCGCCCGAATGGTTTTTCTACGGCGCCGCTTAAACGAAAAAGGCGGCGGAGCGTTGCTCCGCCGCCTCAGTTTCGATGACCCGATAAGGATCAATACTTCAGGCGTGCACCCACGAAGAAGTAGCGGCCGACCACGTCGAAGTTGTTCGGGTCGGTGTTGCCGTCGTTCGCGTTGTCGAACACAGGCGGGGCCTTGTCCGCCAGGTTGCGAACGCCGCCGAAGATCTCGACATTGTCGTTGAAATCATACGAGGCGCTGACGTCATGGTACCAGTAGGAGTCGGTGCCGACATAGCCGCCGTCCTGGAAGTCAGGGATGTTGCCCTGGTTGTCCATGGCGTCAATGTAGGTGCCGGAATAGTTCACGCGGACCGGACCGAAGTCGTAGCCGAGCGAAACGTTTGCCTTCCACTCCGGCAGGCTGGCGCTGATGTTGTAGGCGCCAACCGTGCCCTTATACTCGATGCCGTCCAGCTCGTAGCTGTCCAGGTAGGTCAGGTTGACCGCGACATCCAGCTTCTGACCCCAGAAGCCGCCGCCCCACGGCACGTTCCAGCCGTAACGCGTCGAGAAGTCCACGCCGCTGGTTTGCAGTTGCGAGACGTTGCCCAAGGGGGCGCGCGCCTTCAGGTTGCCAGCCGGATCACGATAGATCAGAGGCAGACCGATGCCGGCGTTGTTGCACTCTGCAACTGCCGAGACCGGAGCGCCCGTCGTGCCCGAAGCTGCCGCGCCAGCCGCGAAGCACTGGTTCACGATGCCGGAAACGCCGCCGAAGATGGTGCCGATGTAGTCCTCGACCTTTATGTCATAGTAATCGAGCGACATCGACAGGCCCGGAACGAAGGTCGGCTGCCAGACGGCGCCCAGTGTGACCGTGTCCGACGTTTCTTCGGTCAGGTTCGGGTTGCCGTAGAAGAACGACTCCGTTTGCGTGTTCTGGGCAACGAAGCCGGTGGCCACCGGATCGAAACCGAGTTGCGCGGTGCAGAAGTTGCGCACGCCGGTCGACAGGGTACGAGTAGCGCCCGACGAAGGGTTACGCGTGGTGCAAGGGTCCAGAACCGCCGGGAAGCCTTGGTCGTTGGCTTGGAACAGCTCAAAGACGTTCGGCGCACGCACGGCGCGTTGATAGATGCCGCGGAAGCGCAGGCTATCGACGGGCTCCCACGAGCCGCCAGCCTTATAGGCGTAGATCTTGCCGACCGTGTCGTAGTCGGCCATGCGGGCGCCGACTTCCAGCTCCAGCGACTTGATGAACGGCACGTCGCGAACCAGCGGGATCACAGCTTCCGCATAGAGCTCTTTCGATTCCGTACGACCCGCGACAGGGCGCTCGGCGTTGAAGCCGAAGATGTCGCCCGAAGCCTTGGCGGCGTCCGGCGTGAAGCTCAGCTTGTCTTCACGATATTCGGCGCCGAAAGCGACAGACAGCGGACCGGCGGGCAGTTCGAAGGCGGTGCCGGTCACGTTGAAGGTCAGGTTCTGACGTTCAAAGATGCTGGTGTCGGCGAAGTTCAGGCGAATGAAGTTTGCGGCCTGCGGGGTGATGGTGCCGGCGCCGAACAGATTGACCGGAACACAGCCCGGGAAGAGTTGCAGCGAGGACGCGGCGCAGCTCGTCGCCGTACCGCCGGCGGCCAGCGCGGCGGCCAGTCGCGAACGAGACACATCATTTTCAATCGAGGTGCGCAGTTCGGTGCGGCCGTAGGCGTAAATGCCTTCAGCCTTCCAGTCGCCTCCCAGGTTGGCGCGAAGTCCGCCATTGAACTGAAGGACGTTGGTGTCGTGGCTTTCGACGCGGGCGCCGACTTCAGCCATACGGCGATCGAAGTTCAGCGGAGCCGTCGGATTGGGGCGCGAATTGGCGTAGGCCAGCAGCGCGGGGTAGTTTTGAACGAAGTAGTTGCCGTACGGGATGTTGATCCCGGTCGCCGGCGTCGGCGCCAGCTGAATGTTGTTGCGGGTGTTGGTGTAGAAGACTTCGGTGAACGCCGTGAAGGTGTCGTTGATGTCGTAATGACCCAACAGAACCGCATTGTAGCGTTCCGACGGCGACTGCAGCAGGTTGACCGGTGCGAAATCGTAACGATCGCTGGAAGCGCCCAGGCCAAAGTCGTTGTTGAACTGTCCGGGGACGCCAGCAGTACGGAACGAGCGGCGGCAAGGGGTCGGCGCCGTCGAGCAGCCGACGGCCGTGTAGTTGTTGGTGCCGAGGTTGTTCAGACCGCCGTAGATGCCGGTGCCGGAACCGCCTGCGTTGCTGCTGAGCGCCCAGGGACGATCCTCGTTCGGCAGGAAGCCGTCACGGTCGGCATAGCCCACGAAGCCGGTCACATTGCCGCGACCGTCAGCGATATTGGCGCCGAACAAGGCCGAGGCGTTGAACTGCTCGCCGTCGCCGAAGCCGGAGACGCCGTATTGAGTGTTGACCGCCAGACCTTCGAAGTTGTCCTTGAAGATGAAGTTGACGACGCCGGCCAGAGCGTCGGAGCCGTAGGTCGCCGAGGCGCCGCCACTGACGACTTCCACGCGCTCGATCAGCGCGGCAGGAATGCTGTTCAGGTCGACGGCGTTGGATTTGTCGTAGGGAACGAAGCGACGACCGTTCACCAGCACAAGGGTGCGGCTCGGGCCAAGGCCGCGCAGATCGACGGTCGCCGAACCGTTGGCCGGGTTGTTGGAGTTGGCCGACAGACCAGGCACGACCTGCGGAAGCTGGTTGAGGATTTGTTCAACGTTCACATCGCCCCGCGCCTGAATCTGCTCGGCGCTGACGGTGGCCACGGGGCTGTTTGCGACATAGTCCTGGCGCACGATCCGCGAGCCGGTCACGACGATTTCACCGACCTCGGTGGTGCCGTCCTGCGACTGAGCGAATGAAGGGCTAGCCGCCATAGCCAGTGCGACGCCGCCAATCATGGTGGTGGCCAGCAAGCTGCGGCGATATTTGACGTTATTCAAGGATAGCTCTCCCATGATCGATGTAGAGCCGCGACTGCAGCCCACCGAATCCATATCCGTGTGCCAGCCGAATAGCTGGTTGCGCGAGAGAGCATACCAACGCCTGAAGTAAGTCCAGCGCGAAGACGCATTCACGCCACAAGTGAGACGGACCTGTCACAGAGACGACACACCCGCTCTAGCAGGCACGAAAACGACCGAAGATGCGCTTCTCGCGCCTGCTTCGTTGTCGGCCTCTCCTAAGTGTCAGTATATATTCAACGTTGGATCATCACTCGCACCGCATAGGGTGCGGGCTCCGGCGTGCAGGAGGCGGCGATCAGTTGCACCGCAGCGAGACACAGGATCGCCACCGCGACGAACGGAAGCCGATTTGATACAGCGTTGGCGATCGAACGGGCCATTGGGGCGCTCCAGGCATGATTACCGAGACGTTAACGCAAGCTCTGCGCCAAACGCGGCCGTGACGATGATCCCTTTCGTAAGGGCGTTCGACTTCGCCTATGGGCGGCGCGATCAGGTGTCGCCATTGATCCAGCGGGTGATCGCCGACAATCCGGGGCCGTTCACCTTCACCGGGACGGGGACCTATATCGTCGGCCGATCGGATCCAGTGGCCGAGGTCGCGGTGATTGATCCGGGGCCGCTGGATCAGTCGCATCTGGCGGCGCTGATGGCGGCGGTCGAGGGGCGGCGCGTCAGCCATGTGCTGGTGACGCATACGCATCGGGATCATGCGCCGCTGGCCCGGCCGTTCGCCGACGCGACCGGAGCACGGATTTGGGCGGCCCGGCCTCCGGTGCGGGAAACGCATGCGTCGGGTGCGCTCGATGAAGATGACGATGCCGACTTCGCGCCCGACGTGGTGCTAACGGGCGGCGAGATGATCGAGGGCGACGGCTGGAGGATCGAGGCGATGTTCACGCCCGGCCATGCGTCGAATCACATGGCTTTCGCCTTGCGCGAAGAGAACGCGCTGTTTTGCGGCGATCATGTCATGGGCTGGTCGACGACGGTCGTGGCGCCGCCCGATGGGAACATGCGCCAGTATATGGCCAGTCTGGACGCGGTGATCGCACGCGACTTCGACGTGCTGTGGCCGACGCACGGGGCGCCGGTGACGCAGGTGCGGCCGTTTCTGGAGGCCTATCGCGCGCACCGGCTGGAGCGGGAGGCGCAAGTGCTTCAGCGGCTTGCGGCGGGGGATCGCACGATCGCCGAGATGGTCCCGGTTCTTTACGCCGCCGTCGATCAGCGGCTGTGGCCGGCGGCGTCGCTGTCGGTCCTGGCCCATCTGATCAAGCTGATCGAGGACGGCGCGGCGATCAGCGATGGCGCGCCCGACTTGTCGGCGCGGTTCCGTCTGGCTTAGCGTGCCGCTGCCAGGTTTTGGATGATCTTCGCGGCGAGGCGGCAGGTGGCGCCGCCGTCGGGACGGCTGCCGCGTGCGGCGACGCGGATGTCGGTGCGGCCGGGGCGGATCCGAACGACCGCGTCGGTGGCGAAGCCGAACCAGGCGCCGGCGTGCACGGCTTCAACCTGGAAGGTTTTGGCCCGGGTGACGATGAAGCCGGCGTCGACCAGCGCCGAGGTCGCCTGCTGGGCCAGAACCTGGGTCGGGATGGCGTCCACACCGTCACAGGTCTGCGGCGCGCCGCTGCGCACGCCGGCGGCGCGCGGCAGGCCGGGGGGCTCATTTAGATTGGTGCTGACGTCACGCGGGTGGGGCGTCGCATCCTGGCCCTGACGCAGCACGAAGCCGGCGACGGTCCCGCCCGCCAGGACCAGCGCCGCCAACGCATAGATCCCCCTGCCCTTCAGATCGCGCAGCGCCAGCACCGCCGCCGTCAGACCCGCCGCCAGGCCGACCCAGGCCAGGAGGCGCGCCACGGTCCAGGTCAGCAGGTCGTAGCCGATCGCCAGATCAAGCCCGCCGAACCGCGTCGCCGTAACGGCCGCCACGACCAGCACGAAGGGCGCCGCCGCAAGCGCCGTCAGCCAGGGCAGAATGGCGGGAACGGGCTTTCTGGTCGGCATTCAGGCTCCGGTTCTAGGGTCAGGCGCCAGATCAGGCAGCGGTCGGCAGACGATAGTCCTTCATCCGGTCGCGCAGAAGCTTCTTGTCGATCTTGCCGGTCGCGCCCAGCGGAATGTCGTCCACGGCGACCACATCGTCGGGCATCCACCATTTGGCGATCTTGCCGGTCAGGAAGTCCAGATGCTCCTGCTTGTCCAGCATCTCGTCGGGTTTCAGCTTCAGGATCAGCACGGGCCGTTCGTCCCATTTGGGGTGGGCCGCGCCGATGACGGCGGCGATCTCGACCTTGGGGTGACCCACGGCGATGTTCTCGATCTCGATGGAGCTGATCCACTCGCCGCCCGACTTGATCACGTCCTTGGCGCGGTCGGTGATCTGCATGAAGCCCAGGTCATCGACCGTGGCCACATCGCCGGTGTCGAAGAAGCCTTCGTCGTCCAGGATCGAGCCGTCTTCCTTGAAGTAGGCGCGGCTGATCGTCGGCCCCTTGACCATCAGACGACCGAAGGTGGCGCCGTCGTGAGGCAGTTCGGCGCCCGCCTCGTCCTTCAGCTTCAGCTCGACGCCCAGCGGCGGCACGCCCTGCTTCAGGCGGTATTTCATCTGCTCGTCATACGAGAGCTTCAGGATTTCGGGCGGCAGGTTGGCGATGGTGCCGATGGGCGAGGTCTCGGTCATGCCCCAGGCATGGGTGACCTCGACGCCGAAATCGTCCTGGAAGCCGCGGATCAGGCTTTCGGGGCAGGCCGAGCCGCCGATCAGTACGCGTTTCAGCGTCGAGAAGCCCAGACCGTTCTGTTTCATGTGGGCGAACAGCCCCTGCCAGACGGTCGGCACGGCGGCCGAGAAGGTGACGCCCTCCTGTTCGATCAGCTCATAGATCGACTGACCGTCCATCTTGGCGCCCGGCATCACCAGCTTGGTGCCGGCGGCGGGGCCTGCGAAGGCGATGCCCCAGGCGTTGGCGTGGAACATCGGCACGACCGGCAGGATCACCTCCTTGGGCGTGGCGCCCATCACCGTGGCCTGAAGGCCCATGAAGGTGTGCAGGAAGTTGGAGCGGTGCGAATACAGCACCCCCTTCGGATTGCCCGTCGTGCCGGAGGTGTAGCAGAGGCCGCAGGCCGTCTGTTCGTCGAAGTCGCCCCAGACCACGTCGGTCGATTGCCCGGCGATCGCGTCCTCATAGGCGACGGCCTTGGGCAGCTTCGTCTGCGGCATATGGGCGGCGTCGGTCATGATGACGACGCGCTCGACCTTGGGGATATGCGGCAGGATGGCTTCCAGCAGCGGCACGAAGGTCAGGTCGACGAAGATGATCCGGTCTTCGGCGTGATTTATGATGTAGACGAGCTGTTCGGGGAACAGACGCGGGTTCAGGGTGTGGCACACCCCGCCGATGCCCATGATTCCGTACCAGGCCTCGATGTGGTTGGCGGTGTTCCAAGCCAGGGTGGCGACGCGGTCGCCCGGCTTGATCCCCCAATCCTTCAGGGCGCTGGACACGCGTTTGGCCCGCTCGTGGATCTGGGCGTAGGTCGTGCGGACGATGGGCCCCTCGACCGAGCGCGTCACCACTTCGCGCTCGCCATGCCAGTTTTTGGCGTGGTCGATGATCTTGTCGACCGTCAGCGGCCAGTCCTGCATCAAGCCCAGCATGTCGTATCCTTGTCCCTTGGATGCGTCTGCTTTGATGCGACGCTTGAGCGGACGCTAACATCGGTGATCGGCGATAAGCAACGTGACCCAACGTCAACTGGGGCGTCAGCCACGGCGCGGCGGATCGTCGCCGGTGGCGCTGGCGGCGCGACCGCTCTAGAAGGCCGCCCATGACCATATTGATCGCGATCACGGGGGGCTCCGGCTCCGGCAAAAGCACACTGGCGGAGGCGCTGGTTTCGGCCCTGCCCGAAGGGTCGGCCGTGCTGGTGCGCGAGGACAGCTATTACAAGGACGCGGCCTCCCTGCCCGGCTTCGACGCCGCGACCTTCGACTTCGACGATGTCACCGCGCGCGATCACGACCTGATGATCGCGGACCTGAAGGCATTGAAGGCCGGGCGCGCGGTGACGGCGCCGGTCTATTCCTTCATCCACCACGGCCGCGAGCCGGGCGGCGAGCCGATCCCGGCGGCCGAGGTGGTGATCGTCGAGGGCACGCATGTTCTGTGCACCCCCGACCTGACCGCCCTGTTCGACATCCGGGTCTTCGTGGACACGCCGGCCGACATCCGCTTCATCCGCCGCCTGCTGCGCGACCAGGCCGAGCGGGGCCGATCGGCGGATTCGGTCGTGGCGCAATATCTGGCGACGGTGCGTCCGGGCCACGAACGCCTGACCGAACCGTCGCGCACCCACGCCGACTTCATTGTCGCCGATGCGACGGCGGCGGTGCGTCTGGAAGATCCCCAGGCCGTGGTGCGTCTGGCGGCTCCGGTCCTGGCCCATCCGCTGCTGCAGGCGCTGCTGGACGATTAGGATTACAGGTCTCAGATGCGGTCTGGCCTATCTGTCCGCCGCGTGATCGTGAGGATGAAACTGCGCCCTTAGCAGCCCCCTCAACCGTCGTTACGCCAGCCCACTTCTCCTGTGTGTAGTGAGGACCGCTTAGATCAGTCCCGCCAGCGGCGACGACGGGTCGGCATACATCCGCTTGGCCATTCGGCCGGCCAGATAGGCGTCGCGGCCGGCGATGACGGCGTGCTTCATGGCGCGGGCCATGCGGATTGGGTCCTTGGCCCCGGCGATGGCGGTATTCATCAGGACGGCGTCGCAGCCCAGCTCCATCGCGCGCGTCGCGTCCGAAGCCGTGCCGACGCCCGCATCGACCAGCACCGGCACCTTGGCCTGTTCGACGATGAGGCGAACATTGACCTCGTTCTGGATGCCGAGCCCTGAGCCGATAGGGGCGGCGGCGGGCATGATGGCGGCGGCGCCGGCGTCTTCCAGCCGCTTGGCCATCACCACGTCGTCGGTGCAATAGACCATGACGTCGAAGCCGTCCTTGATCAGCAGATCCAGCGCCCGCAGCGTCTCGATCATGTCGGGATACAGGTGGGCGGTGTTGGACAGCACCTCCAGCTTGACCAGGCTCCACCCGCCGGCCTCGCGCGCCAGGCGCAGGGTCCGCACCGCATCCTCGCCGGTGAAACAGCCGGCGGTGTTGGGCAGGAAGGTGAAGCGGTCCGGCTTCACATAATCGACCAGCATCGGCTGGGTCGGGTCGGACAGGTTCACACGCCGCACGGCGACGGTCACGATCTCGGCCCCGGCCGCCTCGGCGGCGGCGGCGTTCTGGGCGTAGTCGGCGTATTTGCCGGTGCCCACGATCAGACGGGAATTGAAAGTGCGGCCGGCGACGGACCAGGTTTCGTTGGCTGTATCGGTCATGAGTGCTGACCTACGCGCCCAGGCCGCCGAGCGAAAGGTCGCAAGCATCACACCGCGTTGCGAGAGACCATCGAATAGACTAAACTAAGTGGACTAAGTTCAATGGAGACATGTCATGGAGACGGTCAACATCCATCAGGCCAAGACGCATCTGTCCCGCCTGATCGAAAAGGCGGCGAAGGGCGAACCCTTCATAATCGCCAAGGCCGGCAAGCCGATGGTGAAGGTAACGGCCATTGAGCATGACGCGCCGGTAGACACCTCGCGCCGATTTGGATTCATGAAGGGTGAAATCCAGGTGCCTGACGATTTCGACACCATGGGACAGGCCGAGATCGAGGCGATGTTCTACGGCGATGGCGTCCATGAGGACGGCTCCGGCCGATGAAGTTACTGATCGATACGCATCTTCTACTTTGGGCGTCTGAGGATCGTGCGCGCCTTCCCGTTCAGGCCGCCGATCTGATGGCCGATCCTGACAACGATCTGATCTTCAGCGCCGTCAACATCTGGGAGATCGTCGTCAAGCGCGGGCTTAATCGCGCCGACTTCGGTGTCGATCCCCTCGCCTTTCGCCGACGGCTTCTAGCGGCCGGTTACGAAGAAATCCCGGTGACAAGCCTGCATACTTTGGAACTGAGCGGACTACCGTTGATCCACCGTGACCCGTTTGATCGTCTGCTGATCGCGCAGGCTATAGCCGAGAGCGCGCAACTGGTGACTGCAGACGGTCAGATCGCCTTCTATCCCGGCCCCATCCTCAAGGTCTGATTATCCGCCGCCGACGAACTGAACCAGCTCGATACGGTCGCCTGCGGCCACCGGCGTGACGGCGTGCAGGGACTTCGGTACGATCTCGAGATTGCGTTCGACGGCGACCTTGCGCGGGTCCAGCGACAGTTCCTCGACCAGGGCCAGGATGTTGTCGGCCTGCACCTGGCGCGGTTCGCCGTTGAGATGGATCTGGTACACGCGCATTCTCCCTGGGCCTTCGCGCGTCAGATAAAGCCTGACGGGCCGCTTCGCCAGACTGTGCGCTCAGCCCGCCTCGAACAGGAAGGCGCCGATCGCGACGGCCAGGGCCGCGAAGGTCGCCACCACGGTTCTCAGGATCAGTTTGCCGTCCTGGCGCATCCTCGGCGCTCCCTAGGCTGTCCCGACCAGGGACGATGGCGGGCGGCGCTGCGAAATCCACGCCATCGCACATAACGTCGGGGAAGGTTCGACGCCGCCAGCGTTTGACCCACGCCCTGCGTCCGCTAAAAGGCCCCTCTTGCGCCGCGCGGCGCCGGATCGATTCTGGAACCATGGCCGAAACGCCCGTCATTCATGTGCTGAACGGCCCCAATCTGAACCTGCTCGGGGTTCGGGAGCCGGACATCTATGGCCGCGACACTTTGGCGGACATCGAGCAGCGCTGCGTCAGGGCGGCCGGCGAGGCGCAGATCGTGTTTCGCCAGACCAACCATGAAGGCATGCTGGTGGACTGGATCCAGGAGGCACGCGAGGGCGCCGACGCTCTGATCCTCAATCCGGCGGCCTATGGGCATACGTCGGTGGCGCTGCACGATGCGTTGAAGACGCTGTCGATCCCGGTGATCGAGCTGCATCTGTCCAATCCGGCGGCGCGCGAGGCGTTTCGCCATCACTCCTATGTGTCCTCCGCGGCGACCGGCGTCATCGCCGGCTTCGGCGCGGCGGGCTATGAACTGGCCGTCCAGGCGGCCCTCACCCAGGTTCGGGAACGCGGCTGAGCCCCGTCCCGTTTATCGAAGACCACGAAAGACAAGGCGCAACTCCAATGGCCGATGACAAGAAACACGCCGAAATCGACGCCGCCCTGGTTCGCCAGCTGGCCGAAATCCTGAACGAGACCGATCTGACGGAAGTCGAGGTCGAGCGCGGCGAACTGCGCATCCGCGTGGCGCGCGAAGTCACCGTCAACGCCGCCCCGGTCCAGTACGCCGCCGCCCCCGCTCCGGTCGCCGCTGCGCCCGCCGCCGCTGCTGCGCCGGCCGCCATGCCGTCGGATTCCGCCACCATCGTCGCCCGCGCCGGCGAAGAGGTGAAGTCGCCGATGGTCGGCACCGCCTATCTGCAGGCCTCGCCGGAGGCCCCGGCCTTCGTCCAGCCCGGCGACAGGGTCAAGAAGGGCCAGACCCTGCTGATCGTCGAAGCCATGAAGACGATGAACCCGATCCAGGCGCCGCGCGACGGCGTGGTGGCCGAAATCCTGGTCGGCGACGCCCAGCCGGTCGAGTTCGGCGAACCCCTCGTCCTGCTGGAAGCCTAAGGCGCCGCGATGTTCACCAAGGTCCTGATCGCCAACCGCGGCGAGATCGCGCTGCGCATCCACCGGGCGTGCAAGGAGATGGGCATCTCCACCGTCGCCGTGCACTCCGAAGCCGACCGCGGCGCCATGTGGGTGCGGCTGGCCGACGAGAGCGTCTGCATCGGCCCCGCCTCGGCCGCCAAGTCGTATCTGAACATCCCCTCGATCATCGCTGCGGCCGAGATCACCGGCGCCCAGGCGATCCACCCCGGCTATGGCTTCCTGTCCGAGAACGCCCGCTTCGCCGAGATCGTCGAGGCCCACGGCATGACTTTCATCGGTCCCAAGCCCGAGCATATCCGGGTCATGGGCGACAAGATCAGCGCCAAACAGACGGTCAAGGACGCCGGCATCCCCGTCGTTCCCGGCTCGGATGGCGAGGTCGAAACTGTCGAGGCCGCGATCGAGGCGTCCAAGTCCATCGGCTTCCCTTTGATCGTCAAGGCGGCGGCGGGCGGCGGCGGACGCGGCATGAAGGTCGCCCTGACGCCTGACGATCTGGTCGAGGCGGTCCAGACCGCCCAGTCGGAAGCTTTGGCCGCCTTCGGCAACGGCGCCGTCTATATGGAGCGCTACCTCCAGAAGCCGCGCCACATCGAAATTCAGGTCATCGCCGACAGCCACGGCAATGTCGTGCACCTGGGCGAGCGCGACTGCTCGCTGCAACGCCGTCACCAGAAGGTGCTGGAAGAGGCCCCCTCGCCCGCCCTGTCGGCGGAGGGTCGCAAGAAGATCGGCGAGACGGTCAACAAGGCCATCGCCGCCATCGGCTATCTGGGCGTCGGGACGATCGAGTTCCTGTGGGAGGACGGCGAGTTCTTCTTCATCGAGATGAACACCCGCCTGCAGGTCGAACACCCGGTCACGGAAATGATCACCGGCGTCGATCTGGTGCGTGAACAGGTGCGCATCGCCGCCGGTCTGCCGCTGTCGTTCACGCAAGAGGACATCGAGTTCCAGGGCCACGCCATCGAGGTGCGGATCAACGCCGAGAACCCGGAAACCTTCACCCCCTCGCCGGGCAAGATCACGGACTTCCACGCACCGGGCGGCCTGGGCGTGCGTCTGGATAGCGCGATCTACGCCGGCTATTCGATCCCGCCCTATTACGACAGCCTGATCGGCAAGCTGATCGTCCACGGCCGCGACCGCGAAGAGGCCATCGCGCGCCTGAAGCGTTCGCTGAACGAGGTCGTCATCGGCGGCGTCGACACGACCATTCCCCTGTTCCAGAAGCTGCTGGCCGAGCCGGACATCCTGTCGGGCGACTACGACATCCACTGGCTGGAGAAATGGGCGGCCCGTCAGAAGGGCGACGCCTGACCGACCCCGATTTCAGCGCCAGCGGGCCTTTCGGCGGTTTCGGCCCCGAGGACCTGCTGGCCTGTTACGCCCGGGGCGTGTTTCCGATGGCCGAGGCGCGCGACGATCCGCGCGTCTTCATCATCGAGCCGGAACAGCGCGGGGTCATCCCGCTGGACGCCTTCCACATTCCCAGCCGCCTGCGTCGCACCGTGCGGGGCGAACCGTTCGAGGTGCGGGTCGATACCGCCTTCGAAGCGGTGCTGGACGGCTGTGCGGCGGCGCAAGGGCCGGATCGCGAAGACACCTGGATCAACGGCCCGATCCGGCGGCTGTACGCCGCTCTGTTCGCCATGGGCTTCGTCCATTCCATCGAGTGCTGGCGTGAAGAGCGGCTGGTCGGCGGGCTTTACGGCGTGTCGCTGGGCGGGGCCTTCTTCGGCGAGAGCATGTTCAGCCGCGAGCGGGACGCGTCCAAGGTCGCTCTGGTCCATCTGGTGGCACGGTTGCGCAAAGGCGGCTGGACCTTGCTGGACGCCCAGTTCCTGACCGACCATCTCAGCCAGTTCGGTGCGGTAGAGACCCCACAGGCGGCCTATCTAGAGCGGCTTCAGCCGGCTCTGTCGGTCAGGCCAAACCAGGAGGCGTTGCGCGCGCCCCTGACCGGCGCAGAAGCGGTCGCCCTGGCCAGCGCCTAGTCTGTCCGGACACGATTTGAGACCTGTCCCGACAGGTTCGGATTGGCGTCTTCGGCCGGCCTGACGTCAATGGCGGCATGACCCAGACCCCGCCCAAAGCCCCGCCCCGCCCGTCCTTTCTTCGCGAGGTGCGAGAGATCGCCCTGACGCTGGTCTTCGCCATCATCCTGGCGCTCGCGATCCGCATCGTCCTGTTCCAGCCCTTCACCATCCCCTCGTCGTCGATGGAGCCGGGGCTGGTCACCGGCGACTATATCGTCGTATCGAAATATCCCTACGGCTGGAGCAAGGCGTCTCTGCCGTTCAACCCGCCGATGTCGCCGGGACGGCTGCTGGGGCGCGAACCGAGACGCGGCGACGTGGTGGTGTTCCGCCTGCCGCGCGACCCCAGCGAGGCCTGGATCAAGCGCGTCGTCGGCCTGCCGGGCGACACGGTTCAGGTGCGAGGCGGCGTCGTCTTCGTCAATGGCGAGCCGGTGCGCCAGACCCGGCTGGATGTCGTCGCCGATCACGATGCGCCGCAGCGACGGGTCCAGGAAGTGCGCGAGACCCTGGCCGACGGACGATCCTACGTCACCTACGACGGCGGACCGGGCCTGCCGGGCGACGACACGCCTGTGCGGCGTGTGCCGGCGGGCTGCTATCTGATGATGGGCGACAATCGCGACAACTCGCTGGACAGTCGCTGGCCGCCCGAGATCGGCGTCGGCCTGCTGCCGGCCGAAAACATCATCGGCCGGGCCGAGGTGGTGCTGGCCTCATGGAAGCCGGGCGCCAGCCTGTTCAAGCCCTGGACGTGGCTGAACCTTCAGTGGGATCGGTTCCTGGTCCGCATCCGCTAACGCGCGCGGTACTCATCGAAGCTGACGACGCCGTCGTGATTGCGGTCCAGCCGGTCGAAATCGGCGCGGGTGGGCGAGGACTGTGCCAGAGAGGGCGCGGCGACGGCGCCCAGCGCCAGGCCCGCGACAGCGGCGGCCAGCAGGGGTCGCCAGCTCAGGCGGGGTTGAGGACGCGCGGATGAAGTCGCGTTCAACTCGGCGTCAATGAACCGGCGAATGGCGTCGCTGGCCGTCCGGCCCTCGTCACGGCACCGGGCCATGAAGGCTGTCTTGGTCGCGTGCGGCAGTCGGATTTCGACCGTTTCGGTCTTCTTGGGCGGCTTGTTGCGATTCATGGCGCGCCTCCTTGCGACGTCAGAGCTCAGTTCTTACAGCCGACGACCCAGGCGTCGTAGTAGGGGTTCTGGATGCCGCTGACGGCGGGCGACGAGGCGAACATCCAGCCGCGGAAGATCTGGCGGCCTTCCTGCCGGCCGCGCGCCTGAAGCGACACGTCCATATAGGCGATGGCGTCTTCGGTCAGTTCGTCGGGCGTCGTCACCTCGCAGGCGCGGGCCGCGAAGATCAGATTCTGGTTGAAGCGCACGGGGCGACCGCCGACCTCGACCTCGAACTTCATCGTCTCGGCGGTGACCTTGTCGATGGCCTGGATGATCGCGAATTTGCGACGCTGGCGGCGCGCGGGCGTGGCGGGCTGGTCGATGGCCTTGGTCGCGACGGGCTTCTCGGCCGCGACTTCCGCCTCGGCCTTTTCCTCGACGGCGGCGTCCTCGGCGATGACGACGTTGGGCGGCGGGGCCACGGCGACCGGAGAGCGCGGAGCCGGCGCGCCCGCAGGCGGCGTCTCGGTCGGGACCGAGGGCTGGGCCGGGGTGGTGCGAAGAATGTCGCCGATCGGATCCTGAATCGGACGTGCATCGCGCGGCGCGTCCTGAAGCACGCTGGCGGTCACCGCGCCGGCGCTCAGCACGGCCGCGACGGACGCCGCGCTCAACAGGATGCGGCGGATTTTCACTCGGGCGTCCAGGCCTGATAGTCGCCGGTCGCGGCCGGGCGCTTGGCGTCGCCGGCCAGCGAACCGGGCGGACGCCAGGCCAGAGGCGTGCCGGTCAGATTGGGCAGATGCTCCTTCTCCCAGGCGCGACGCGGCAGCGGCTGCTCGGTTGGCGGCTGGTCGAAGGTGTAGTGCAGCCAGCCGTGCCAGTCGGGCGTCACCTTGGACGCCTCGGCATAGCCGTCATAGATGACCCAGCGACGCTTGCGGCCGTCGTAGCTGACGTTGTCGCGGCTCTCGTAATAGCGATTGCCGTTCTCGTCCTGGCCGACGAAGCGACCGCGCTTGGCGATGGTGAACCGGGTGCCGATCGTGGCGCCCTCCCACCAGCCGAAAATCTTGCTCAACACGTCGTGGAATCCAACCGTAAGGGGTCGCCGGAAAGGGAGGCGGCGTCTGGTGCGGATCATAGAAACCCGCGCCGTCTTCGTCTAGCGTTCAAGCGCCTTGCAGTGAATCGATATCTTGTGGGCAAACCCGCCCTGCGACACCAGATGTATTGGCTAAGACGCGTGCGCATCCTAGGCTTGCCCCAACCTTTCGGAGAGACGCCGCCATGCGCTTTCAATCCGGCTTCGCCGCTCGCGTCGAACGAGTCGCGATGGAGACCCGCGCCATCGAGCGCCCATCCGGCGTGCAACAGGTCCTGGCCCCCGCCGGCTGGTCCGACGTCCGGATCGAGGCCTGGCTGGACTGGGTCGAGGCGGAGGGGTTCGCAACGCCCCTGTCGGGCGACTGGCTGAACGGCGGCGTCGACTCCTGGGCCGAACGGCTGGCGGCGACGGGTGTTACAGAGGGCGTGTTCGACCGGGCTGAGGCCGCCGCGTTCGTCGAGGAGCTGTCGGGCGCCTTCAGGCTGGGCCTGGCGGCGCCGGCCGCGTCCGGACCTGCGGCCGTCGGCGTCGTCGATCTGAACGACCCCGGCGCAGCCGCCCGGTTGAAGGCGCACGCCGGACGGCGCGCGGCCGCGCGTCTGGGGGCCCAGGCGGCCGATGCCTTGGCCGAGGCGCTGGCGGGCGTGGCCGATGCGGTGGATCGCTGCGAAGGTCCGCGCGGCGACTGCGGCGACCCTTCGCGCAATCCCGCCCTGGGCCGTGCGGCGGCGCTGGCGCGGCGGTGCGGCGCCAGCGACGCCGATATTCTGAGAGCCGTCGACGGCGAACGGCCCACCATGGCCCTGGAACCGGTGGTCGAAGGCGCGCCTCTGGTCGCCCTGGCGGACCGGACCCAGATCGCAGCGGGCGCGCCCGAAGCCTTGCTGGCGGCCGAGGCGGCGCTGGACGGCGGCCTGATCGTCGCCTTCGACCCCCGCGATGCGGAAACCGCGACGACGCACACCGCGCGGGCCTTGATCGACCTAGGCGCCGTGCTGGCGCTCGACGGAGACATGACGACCAATCTGGCGGATCTGACCCGCCTGCTGACGGTGGCGCTGGACCTACAGTCCACGCAGCCCGGTCCCATCGCGTTGGGACTGGACGGGTTGCTGGAGGCCCTCGCGGCTGACGACGACCGCACGTCTCAGGCGCGGACGTTAGCGGAGCTGGTTGCGGCGACGGCGGCGCAGACCTCGGCTGAACTGGCGTCCCTGCGCGGTCCCTGCCCCGACTGGGAAGACCAAAAGAAGCCACTTCGCCATTCGGCCATCGGCCTGTTCGTCGACGATGCGGAGGCGCGGCTGCGGCTGGGCCTGGGCCGCGTCGCCGCGGTCGACGTGTTCCAGACGGCCGACGGCGAGATCGGTCGCCGGCTGCACCCCGCGCTTGCCTCGGCCATCACGGCGGCGGGCGGCGATGTCGAGGCGGCGGAGCGGTGGACCTTCGGTCGTCGCACCCTGGTCGAGGCGCCAGGCATCGACCACACAACCCTGCGCGCGCTGGGCTTCACGGACATCGAACTGGCCGCCATCGAGACCGCCCTGGGCTGGGCCGAGGATTTCGACACGGTCTTCGCCGCCCCCGTCCTGGACCCCGGCTTCATCCGCGACGTGCTGGGCGTGGAAGACGGCGATGGTCTGCTGCTGACCCTGCTGGGCGTGTCGGAAGAGGCGGAGACGGCGGCGGCGCGCTGGGCCTTCGGTCATGGCGATCTGCGCGACTGGCCCGAGGCGCCGGGCGGCGTCGCCGCTCTGCTGGCCGATCCGGCGGCGGCGGCGGCTGAGTTGCGGCGCGCCGTCGAACCGTTCAGCGACATGCCGGATCTCGCGGTCGAACCGATGGACTGGCGCACGACCTCGACCCAGGCCGCGCGACTGCTGAGTCAGGGCGCGCTGGACGGTCGTCGCGCCCTTCGCCTGTCGCGCGCCGCGCCGCCCGGCGGCCCGCTGCTGTCCTTGCCAAACATCGACGCCGCCCGCCCCGAGCTTGGCCGTCCTGAACCTGTCCGCGAAGCCCCTCGCCCGGCTCCGACGGAACGGGTCGTCGAACGCGTGGTCGAGCGCGAACGCGCGCGCCGCAAACTGCCCGACCGGCGCAAGGGCTATATCCAGAAGGCCGCCGTCGGGGGCCACAAGGTCTATATCCACACCGGCGAATACGAAGACGGCGAACTGGGCGAGATCTTCATCGACATGCACAAGGAAGGCGCCGCCTTCCGCAGCCTGATGAACAACTTCGCCATCGCCATCTCCATCGGCCTGCAATACGGCGTGCCGCTGGACGAATTCGTTGACGCCTTCGTCTTCACCCGGTTCGAGCCGGCCGGCCGCGTCACCGGCAACGATTCCATCAAGTCGGCGACCTCGATTCTGGACTACATCTTCCGCGAACTGGGCGTCTCCTATCTGGACCGCGTCGAGCTGGCCAATGCCGGGACCGACGATCTGAACGCGGATGGACTGGGGGACGGCAAACCCGACGCCAACGCGGCCGTGCCCGCCGCCCGCTTCATCTCTAAAGGGTTCGCGCGCGGTTCCGCGCCCGACAACCTGGTCGTCCTGCCCTTCGGCAAGAAGGGGGAGCCGGAAGCCCGCGCCGCCGCCGCTAACAGCGAGGCCGTCGCCTGCCCCGCCTGCGGCGATTTCAGCCTGCAGCAACGCGGCGCGGCCTGGGTGTGCGACACCTGCGGGGCGGTCCCCGCGCTTCAGGGCGGCGATCAGGGCTAGGTTAAGGGTTATGGCCTAGGGTTTGCTGACAGACGATCGAACGTCGGAGCCCGGTCCATGAAACGCACACTTTCCCTCGGCCTGATCGCCGCCCTGCTGGCCGTCGCCGCGCCCGCCCTGGCCCAGAACGCGGGTCAGATCGCCAGTGTGCGGCGCGGCACCTCCTGCGCCGGTTGCAATCTTTTTCAGGGTGACTTTTCGGGGCTGGAGGCGCGGGGCCTGAACCTGGCCGGCTCACGCCTGCGTCAGGCGGACCTGAGCCTGTCGGTGATGAACCGCACGCGCTTCTCCAACACCGACATGCGCGACGTCGAGGCCTATGGCGGCGTCTTCTCCGGCTCCAACTTCTCGCGCGCCAACCTGACCAACGCCAGCTTCGTCGGCGCCTATCTGGAGGGCGCTAGCTTCGCCGGCGCGACCCTCTCGGGGACCAATCTGTCGGGCGCCCAGCTGGCGCGGGCCACAGGCCTGACCCAGGCCCAACTGAACCGGGCCTGCGGCGACGCCTCCACCGTCCTGCCTCGGGGCTTGCGCATTCCGGCCTGCTGAGCGGCGCCGACCTTGCCTCGATTTCATGAAGTTACCTCGATTTAAGTAGGTGTCGCCGGGCTTTCGAGGCATTCAGAGTGCGTGAAACAGATCGCTGAACATATCCGGGTCCGCCCGACATTGGCCCTGCTGACGCTGGGACTGGCGCTCGCCGCCTCGCCCGCCTTCGCCGGGGTCGAGATGTCGATGCAGGACCGCGACGTGGCGCGTTCGGTGTCGTTGGGCGGATCGTGCAACCGCTGCGAACTGTCCGGCCGCAATCTTTCGGGCGCGACCTTCACCGGCGCCAGCTTCATGAACGCCACCCTGGTCGGCGCCAATCTGCGCGGCGCCGAGATGATGGGCTCCAACTTCACCGGCAGCGATTTCAGTCGCGCCAACATGGGCGGCGTCGAGATCGTCGGCGCCAACTTCACCCTGGCCAACTTCACCGGGGCGCAGATCAATGGCGCCGAGGCGCAAGGGTCGTCCTTCATTCGCGCCAACCTGACCCGTGCCAATCTGTCCGGCAGCGAGATGCACGGGGTCAACTTCACCGGCGCCACCCTGTCTGGAGCCAACTTCTCCAACTCGGAACTGTTCGGCGCCACCCTGGCCAATGTCCGCGCGTCCGGCGCCAACTTCTCCAATGCCGAAGTCACGGCCTCGAACCTTTCGGGCGGCGATTTCTCCAGCGCGGACTTCTCGAACGCCAGCCTGGATGGGGCGCGTCTGACCGGCGGCAGCTTCTCGCGCGCCGACTTTTCCAACGCCTCGCTGCGTCGCACGGACATTCGCGGCGCCGACCTGTCGGGCGCGCGCGGCCTGACCCAAGACCAGATCAGCGAAGCGTGCGGCGACGGCTCGACCCGCCTGCCCGGCCGCCTGACGCCCCAGGCCTGCCGCAGCAGCTCGATCCGCGTGATCCGCACGGCGCCCACGCCGCCGGTCCCGCCCCGCGTGCGCAACTTCGTCAACGCGCAGAACTAGCGCGCCCAGGCGCTCCTCGCCTCAGGGCGGGACCCACTCACAAAATTCTTCAGCGATCCCGAAGCCGGATCGGCCCAAGCCCAACCGGATCGCAGCAAGACGCGGCCCAATGCCGTCCTGGCGGCCGCCGTAGCTCATTCAGTCTACCGATTACCTAGACAGCAAAACGGCCCCCGGATGGCTCCGGGGGCCGTTCTGTTACGCGACTTTGTCTTTGGCCTATGCGCGCCTCGCGGAGGCGGGCGGCTTGAGGCCGTTTCGCTTAGGCGATGATCTTGGCCACGACGCCGGCGCCGACGGTGCGGCCGCCTTCACGGATGGCGAAGCGCAGGCCCTGGTCCATCGCGATCGGGGTGATCAGCTCGACGTTCAGCTCGGCGTTGTCGCCCGGCATGATCATCTCGACGCCTTCCTTCAGCTGAACGATGCCGGTCACGTCCGTCGTGCGGAAGTAGAACTGCGGGCGATAGTTCGTGAAGAACGGGGTGTGACGACCGCCCTCTTCCTTGGTCAGGATGTAGGCTTCGGCAAGGAACTTGGTGTGCGGGGTGATGGAGCCCGGCTTGCACAGCACCTGGCCGCGCTCGACGTCTTCACGCTTGGTGCCGCGCAGCAGCACGCCGACGTTGTCGCCCGCTTGGCCCTGGTCCAGCAGCTTGCGGAACATTTCCACGCCCGTGCAGGTCGTCTTCTGGACCGGACGGATGCCGACGATCTCGACTTCTTCGCCGACCTTGATGATGCCCTTCTCGACGCGGCCCGTGACCACGGTGCCGCGGCCCGAGATCGAGAACACGTCTTCGACCGGCATCAGGAACGGCAGGTCGACCGGACGCTCCGGCTGCGGGATGTAGGCGTCGACGGTTTCCATCAGGGCCAGAACGCGCTGTTCGCCGATTTCCGGGTTCACGCCGTCGGTCGCGGCCTTGGCCGAACCCTTGGTGATCGGAATGTCGTCGCCGGGGAACTGGTACGACGAAAGCAGCTCGCGCACTTCCATCTCGACCAGCTCGAGCAGCTCTTCGTCGTCGACCAGGTCGACCTTGTTCATGAAGACCACCAGGGCCGGCACGCCGACCTGACGGGCCAGCAGGATGTGCTCGCGCGTCTGCGGCATCGGGCCGTCAGCGGCCGACACCACCAGGATCGCGCCGTCCATCTGCGCCGCGCCGGTGATCATGTTCTTCACATAGTCGGCGTGGCCGGGGCAGTCGACGTGGGCGTAGTGACGGTTGGCCGTCTCATATTCCACGTGCGCGGTGTTGATCGTGATGCCGCGCGCCTTCTCTTCCGGCGCAGCGTCGATGTCGGCGTAGTTCATCGCCTTCGCGCCGCCGGCCTTCGCCAGCGTCATCGTGATCGCAGCCGTCAACGTCGTCTTGCCGTGGTCAACGTGACCAATCGTGCCGATGTTGCAGTGCGGCTTCGTCCGTTCGAACTTTTCCTTGGCCATGGCCAAACTCCTGATGGCCCGGGTCCGTCAGCGGAGGGGCGCGATGCTGATCTTTTTTAAAAACCTGGAGCGGGTAGACGGGATCGAACCGACATCCTCAGCTTGGAAGGCTGCTGCACTACCATTGTGCTATACCCGCGCGGAGACTGCGGAAGTTCTTTCGGAACGCCGCAGCCGGTTCCTCTCCGTCGTCCTGATCCGTCGTATCCGTCAAGGCGCGTGGTGGGGGAAGAAGGACTCGAACCTTCGAAGCTTACGCAGGGGATTTACAGTCCCCCCCCTTTGCCGCTCGGGACATTCCCCCAGCGCGCCTTGTCGAACCGTCGGACCCCTCGTTTCCGCCCATAAAGAAGCGGGACGAAACAAAAGCCTTCGGCTTGTCGCCTCCTCTAGGATAGAGGGGGCGCCCAGACCCGAAAGCCCTTGGGGCTCCAAATCGGAGGGCGTCTTATAGTGTCGTCGAAATCAGAACGCAACGACCGTAAAAGCGGTAAAAAATCGGTCTTCGGAAACCGTCCCGACGGCCCCCGCGACAAGGGTCAAAAGCCCGCTGCGCAAGGGTTTGGCCGGCGCGAGGAAACCCCTCGTCAGCCCCGTTCGCCCGATCGGGGCAAGTCGGACGCCGATAATTTTCTGTGGGGGCGCCACCCGGTTTTGGCCGCTCTGGCGAATCCCGCCCGTCGCGGCATGGGTCGTCTGCTGGCCACGGCCGAGCGCGCCGCCGAAATCGAGAACAATGCTCTCGCAAACGGCCACAGGATCGAGGTGGTCGATATCCAGACCCTGACCCGGATGCTGCCCCCCGGCGCCGTGCATCAGGGACTGGCCTTCAAGGTCCAGCCGCTGGAAGGCGTATCGCTGGAAGAGCTGGCCGAGCCGGCTGAGGGCGTCATCGTCATGCTGGATCAGCTGACCGACCCTCAGAACGTCGGCGCCATCTTCCGATCGGCCCTGGCGTTCGGCGCGCGGGGAATCATCGTTCAGGACCGTCACGCTCCGGCCCTCGCCGGCGCCCTGGCCAAGGCGGCCGTCGGCGCCACCGAACGCCTGCCCCATGCGCGCGTCACGAATCTGTCCCGTGCGCTGGAGCGGCTGGCTGATCTGGGCTGGCGCGCCGTCGGCCTGGATGGAACGGGCGAACAGACGCTGGAAGAGGCGCTGGATCATCAGCCGACCGTTCTGGTCATGGGGTCCGAAGGCGACGGCATCCGTCGCCTGGTCGCCGAACATTGCGACGTTCTGGCCAAGATCCCCATGCCGGGCGGATTCGAGAGCCTGAACGTGTCCAATGCGGCGGCGATCGCGCTTTATGAGGCGGCGCGCGCGCAACGCGGCTGACAGAACGCCGCCCCGAGGCTAAGGAGCGGAAATGGAATTCCTCTCGTCTCCCGAACTCGCCAGCCAGGCCACGGCCCTCGGCCAGGTCCTGCTGATGGATCTTGTCCTGGCCGGCGACAACGCCGTCGCCGTGGGCCTGGCCGCCGCCGCCCTGCCACAGGACCAGCGCAAGAAGGCAATTCTGATCGGCTTGGCCGCCGCCGTCGTCATGCGAATCGGCTTTGCGCTGATCACCGTGCAGCTTCTGGCCCTGGTTGGCCTGCTGCTGGCCGGCGGACTGCTGCTGCTGTGGGTGTGCTGGAAGATGTGGCGCGAACTGCGCGAGCAGGCGACCCACGACCAGGCCGAGGCCGAAAAGGAACTCGAACTGGCCATGAGCATCGAGCACGGCTCTGGTCCGTCGCCCGAGGAACTGGGCATCAAGCGCAAGAGCTTCGGCGCCGCCCTGATTCAGATCATGGTCGCCGATATCACCATGTCGCTGGACAATGTGCTGGCCGTCGCCGGCGCCGCGCACGAACACCCCTGGATTATGGTCTTCGGCCTGATGCTGTCGATCGCCCTGATGGGCGTCGCCGCCACCTATATCGCCAAGCTGCTGCACCGCTTCAGCTGGATCGGCTATATCGGCCTGGTCGTGGTCCTGTATGTCGCCCTGCACATGATCTGGGACGGCGCCCGTCAGGTGGTGGTCCGCACCGGCCATATGGACGAGTTCAACGCCTCGGCCCCGGCCTTCCTTGAGATCGGTCCCGAGGAAGCGGCCAAACACCTGGGCCAGAAGCGCACCGAGGACAGCCCGACGCCGGCGCCCGCCGAACCGACGGTCGCGCCATGACCGTCGCCGCCGTCACCGTCGAAGAGGCCGCCGCCTGGCTTCAGGCCGGCGAAGCGGTGTTGATCGATGTGCGCGAGCCGGACGAGTTCGCCGCCGCCCGCATCGACGGCGCGATCCTGGCCCCGCTCAGCCAGATGCCCGCCGCCTGGGAGGCGCTGGACCTTCCGGCCGACAAGAAGATCATCGTCCAATGCCTGAAGGGCGGCCGCAGCCACCAGGTCTGCGCCTTCGTCGGCCCGACCGGCCCCGACGGCCAGCCGTTGTTCAACCTGACCGGCGGCATCCAGGCCTGGAACGCGGCGGGGCTTCCCGTCGTGTTCGCCGAACAGGACTGATCAGCGACCGCGCAGCCAGCCGGTGACCGAAATCCGGTCCGCCGCCGCCGACAGTGCGACCTGCGTCACCGAATGGGGCGTCGGCACCTTCAGCAGATTCAGGGTGTTGAAGCGCGGCGTGAAGGCCTCCGCCACATTGCCGTCGGCGCCATGGAAGGCCAGCAGGCCGCCCCACTCGATTCGCCAGGCCGGCGTCAGGCTCAGCACATAGGCGAAGAAGCGATTCTTGCCCTCGGCGTGATCGTCATGCTCGGTCAGGAAATGACCGGCGCGATAGCGGGTCAGTTGCGCATCGGCCAAGGCGAGCCGCGGCTCGCCCGTCACGTCCCGCATCAGGCCCAGAAAGGCCTCGCCGTTCAGAAAGGCCAACAGATCGGCCCATATCGGCGCCGCCTGCCCCGCCTGGACCAGATCGTAGATCGGGTGATTGTCGTACAAATACTGGAAGTCGGCCTGGGCCGACACCTGCACCGCCTGACCCAACGCCTGCTTCTGATCCGGCGTCAGGGAAGCCAGCCAGGCGGCGGGCAGATCGACATGACCCGTCCCGCGTCGCGTCACGACATTGTAGTCGACGCGCGTCGCCACGTCGTAGAGCGCCTGCGCGTCCGTGGGAGCCAGGACGCCGTCGATCTGCGCCCGCCCCGTGCGCGCCAGCCGCTCGCGAATGGCGGCACGCGCTGCCTCGGTCAGGGGCGTCAGGGTCGGCGTCATCGCTTATCCCCTTTCGGATCAGGCGTCCGCGCCGCCGAAGCGTTCGGACCATTCCGCGACCTGGGCATCCTCGATCTTGGCGAAAAGCACGCCCTGAGCTTCCACCTTGCCGCCCACAGGCAGACGGTTCAGCAGATCCTCGTCGGCGCCAGGCCAGCTCAGATCCTCCACCCCAACCGACGCCGCGATCCTGGGCGCGGTGAAGGGCAGGATCGGCGCGGCCAGACGCGCGAACAGGGCCACCAGGTTCAGACCCGTGCGCACCCCGACCGCCGCGCGGTCGCGATCGGTCTTCAGCGCCGTCCAAGGCGCCGCGACCTGCAGATACTCGTTGCCCAGCACCCAGGCGGCGCGAATGGCGACGGCGGCCTTTCTGAACTCCATCGCCTCCAGCTGTTCGGTCGCCTCGGCGACGGCGGCCTTGATGTCGGCCTCCAGCTGGATTTCGACCGGTCCGGCCTCGCCGCCTTCGGGCACCACGCCGTCGAACTTGGATTCCGCGAACTTGACGATGCGGTTGACGAAGTTACCCAGCACATCGGCCAGGTCCTTGTTGGTCGAGGCCTGGAAGTCCTCCCAGGTGAAGGCCGAATCCGCGTGCTCGGGCCCATAGGCCGTCAGGCGCCAGCGCCAGTAGTCGGCCGGCAGCAGCTCCAGCGCCTGATCCATGAAGACGCCGCGCTTTTGGCTGGTGGAGAACTTGCCGCCGTACCAGTTCAGCCAGTTGAAGGCCTTCAGCTGGTCCACCGTCTTCCATGGCTCGCCCGAGCCGATGATGGTCGCGGGGAAGCTGACGGTGTGGAAGGCGACGTTGTCCTTGCCCATGAACTGGACGTAGCGAACGTCCTCAGCGCCCTCATCCAGACGCCACCAGTCACGCCATGCCCCGCCGGTAGCCTCGGCCCACTCCTCGGTCGCGGCGATATATTCGATGGGGGCGTCGAACCAGACGTAGAAGACCTTGTCCTCCATGCCCGGACGGGGGAAGCCGTCTTTCGTCACCGGCACGCCCCAAGCCAGGTCGCGGGTGATGCCCCGGTCGATCAGCCCCTCGTCCAGGTGTTTGTAGGCGATGGACTTGGCCAGCTGTTGCCAGCCGGTCTTGCCATCGACCCAGGCGCGGATTTCCGGCTCGATCTTGGTCTGGAGCAGATAGAGGTGACGCGTGTCGCGCACCTCCAGGTTCTTGGAGCCCGACACCGACGAATAGGGATCGATCAGGTCGGTCGGGTCCAGCAGGCGTCCGCAGTTGTCGCACTGATCGCCACGCGCGCCGACATGGCCGCAGTGGGGGCAGGTTCCCTCGACATAGCGGTCGGGCAGGAAGCGGGCGTCGTCGATCGAATAGATCATCCGATCCACCCGCTCCTCGATCAGACCGTTCTTCTCCAGCGCCTCGGCGAAATGCTGGGTCAACCGATGGTTCTGCGGGTTCGACGACCGGCCGAACCAGTCGTAGCTGAGTCCGAAGGCCTGACCGGCGGCCTTCTGGATCTCGTGCTGCTCGTCGCAATAGGTCCGCACGTCCTGGCCGGCGGCGGCGGCGGCCAGCTCGGCTGGGGTGCCGTGTTCGTCGGTGGCGCAGATATAGAGGACCTCATGCCCTTGGGCCCGCTTGAACCGGGCCCAGACGTCGGCCGGCAACATCGAGCCCGCCAGATTCCCCAGGTGCTTGATGCCGTTGATGTAGGGCAGCGCCGAGGTGATGAGGATGCGGGCCATGATCGTCCAGGTGTTCGGGGAAGCGCAGGGATATAGAGTGGCGGCGCAATTTCCTCAAACGCCTTGCGGCAGACGGCGCGCAATACGTATGAAACGCCCGGTCAGCAGGGTCGAGGACGCCAGACTGGCGATCACCACCGCCCAGACCAGGCCATTGACGCCCATCTGATGCGCCAGCACCCAGCCCAGCGGCATCATCACCGCCCCATAGGCGGCGAAATGCATGATGGTGGGCCACCAGACGTCGCCCGCCGCCCGGTTGGCCTGGGCCGCCACGACCTGAATGCCGTCCGCCACAAAGAACAGCGTCGCCAGCACCAGGGCCGGCGCGGCGATGGCCAGCAGAGCCGGATCGCGATTATAGGCGCCGACGATCAGATGGGCGCTGGGCCAGACCAGCAGGGCGACCACCAGCGTCAAAGCCGTGACGACGCCCAGCCCGACCAGACCGGCACGCAACACCCCTCGCCCGTCGCCGGCGCCATAGCTGCGGCCCACCAGCACCGCCGTCGCCGACGACAGCCCCATCGGCAGCATGAAGACGATCGCCGAGACGTTCAGCACCACCGCCCAGGCCGCTGTCTCCGCCGTGCCGATTTGACCGGCGAAGAAGGTGAAACCGGAAAAGGCGCCGACCTCGATGAAATAGGAGGCCCCGGCGCCCAGGCCGACCTTGACCTGCTCGCGCGCGGCCTTGGGATCGCGCTCGGGCTTGTCGAAGATGCCCAGCGCCCGCGCCTCGGGCAGACGCAAGATGTAGATCACCAGAAAGATCGCCAGCGCCGCCCGCGCGCCGAACGTCGCCCAGGCCGAGGCGAAGGCGCCGTCGAAGCCGAAGCCGAGCAGGTCCGGCACCAGCACGATGTTCAGCACCAGATTGACCCCGTTCGCCACCCACATGGCGACCATGCCGGGCTTGGGCCGGCCCAGAGCCTCCAAGAAGAACTGGCCCGTCACCGAGATCAGATAGAAGGGCATGGACAGGGCGAAGACGATCAGGGCAGGCCCGGCGCCCTCCGCCAGACCGTCCTCCAGCCCCAGCTTGCCCAGCCCCCACGGGCCGATGGCGATCAGGGCGATCATCGACACAACGCCGATCTGCAACGAATAGGTCAGGCCGCGACGCAGCACCGAGCCGACCGCGTGCCGACGCCCCTCGCCCAGCATCCTCGCCGTCATCACCTGCACGCCCAGCATCAGCCCGACCGCCGTCGTCACAACGATGGACGTCGGCGCCCAGGCCAACGAATGGAACGCCAGTTCCCGGCTGGAATAGTTGCCCACCACGATGGCGTCGGTCAGCCCCATCGTCATGATGCCGATACGCGCCAGGATCACCGGCCATGCCAGGTTCAGCAGGTCGCGGAAGGCGGTACGGGTCTGGGGGCTAAGCGCGATCATCGGACGCGGCACAGGCCACGCCGACCCGCCGGGGTCAACTCCCAAAAACTTTGAGGGCTTGGCCTACCAGGCGCCCAGTTCGCGAAGCTGACGCACCAGTTCCTCAGGCGCCTCGCCGGCGTCGAGGTCGGTCAGATCGACCGGCGCATCCTTGGCCTCGAAATAGCGCCAGCCCTGGAAGGGGCGCCGGGCCATGGGCGCGGTGCGGATGACCTTGGGTTCGAGCGTGATCTCGCATCGGCTCTGCTTGCCCTCGCCCAAGGTGGCGATGTCCAGCACCGGTTGGCGACAGACGATCGTCCCCTTCACCACCCAGTAGAGCGAGCCGCCGTCCTCGATCTCGGTCGCCCGTTTCGGCGTCATGCGTGTGTGGACGATAAGCGCCCCGCCCCGGGCGGCGCGGGCCTCCAGCCATTCGACGTCCGGCACCCCGACGCCCAGCTTGATCATGTGAAGCGGCATGGCGCCCACGTAGTGCCCCTTAGGCGCATTGGCCAGATTCTTAATCTAAAGGGGCTAGCCATGATCGCGCGCCGCTCAGTTCGCCCAGCGCGTTTAGGACCAGTATGTACGGATTGATTACCCGCCTGACGGCCCATCCCGGCCGCCGCGACGAACTGGGCCTCTGCCTGTTGGACCCCAATGTGAAGCGACCGGGCTGCCACAGCTACGTCGTGGCGCACGACGTGAATGACGCCGACGCCCTGCTCGTCACAGAAGTCTGGATGAGCAAGGCCTTGCACGACGCCTGGTTCGACACGATCCGCGAATCCAGAGTTATGCGTCCGGCGCTCGGCCTGATCGCGCTATGGGGCGATACGGTCGTGACACGCCCGATCGGCGGCGTGGGGCTTTAGTCCGCCTTCACCACCGCCAGCACGGCCGCCTCGACGACCTGATCGCCAAGAGACGCGACGCTTTCCACCACGCCGTCGAACGGCGCGGTCAGGGCGTGTTCCATCTTCATGGCTTCCAGCACCACAACCGGCTGGCCCTTCGTCACCGCATCGCCGGCCTTGACCGGCGTAGCCACGATCTTGCCCGGCATGGGCGCGCGCAGGGAGCCGTCCGACACCGCGCCCGCGCCCGACCCCACAGCGGCGCGATAGGGCGTGACGCGACGCGCCTCGCCATCCACGAACAGGACGAAACCGTCGTCGACGGCCTGATAGCCGAACAGGCGATCCCCGGCCTGAACCTGGTCGAAGCCAACGTGGGCAAGTTCGCCCTGCGAACCGCGCCAGCCCGTTTCGACCGGCGTCACCGCAGCGGACACGCCCTGACCGTCGACATGGGCCCAGACGGTCGTCTGCGCCGGCGCATTCAGGCGCACGCCATAGGACAGACCCGGCTGCCCGCCCCAGGGACTGAAACGGTCCGAACGCGCCTCGACCGCATCCGCCGCCGCTTCCGCAATCAGGGTCAGGGCCGCCAGCGTTGCTTCGTCGGACGGCTGCGGCTGCAACGCCGCCTCCTCCGCCGCGATAAAGCCCGTGTCCACATCGCCGGCGACGAAGCGTGGGTGCTCCAGACACCGTTTCAGGAAGCCGGCGTTGGCCTTGACTGGCCAGACCTCGACCTCGCCGGCCGCCTCGGCCAGCCGCGCCGCCGCCGCCTCGCGCGTGTCCTCGTGCACGATCAGCTTGGCGATCATCGGATCGTAGAACTGGCTGACCTCGCCGCCCTGCTCCACGCCGGTGTCGACGCGGATGCCGTCCGGCATGACGAAATGCTCCAACTTGCCGATGGAGGGCAGGAAGCCGTTGGCCGGATCCTCGGCATACAGCCGCGCCTCCATGGCCCAGCCGTTCAGCTGGATCTGATCCTGCTTCAGCGGCAGCGGCTCGCCCGCCGCGATGCGGAACTGCCATTCGACCAGGTCGACGCCCGTCACGCTCTCGGTCACGGGATGCTCGACCTGCAGCCGGGTGTTCATCTCCATGAACCAGACGCCGTCCGCCTTCAGCCCGTCCGAGGCGTCGGCGATGAACTCGATCGTGCCGGCCCCGACATAGTTGACCGCCCGCGCCGCCTTGATCGCAGCCCCGGTCACGGCGGCGCGCACGTCATCGCTCATGCCCGGCGCCGGGGCCTCTTCGATCACCTTCTGGTGGCGGCGTTGCAGCGAACAGTCGCGTTCGTACAGGTGGACGACCTCGCCGTGCTTGTCGCCAAACACCTGCACCTCGATGTGGCGTGGGCGGGTGATGTAGCGTTCGATCAGCACCCGGTCGTCGCCGAAGGCCGCAGCCCCTTCCCGCTTGGCGCTGGCCAGACCGGCGGTGAAATCGGCCGGATCATCGACGCGCTTCATCCCCTTGCCGCCGCCGCCCGCGACCGCCTTGATCAGCACCGGATAACCGATCCGCGCCGCCTCGGCCGTCAGGGTTTCCTCCGACTGGTCCGCGCCTTGATAGCCCGGCGTCACCGGCACCCCGGCCTGGATCATCAGCGCCTTGGCCGCGTCCTTCAGACCCATGGCGCGGATCGAGGACGGGTCCGGCCCGATCCAGACCAGGCCCGCCGCCGCGACGGCCTCGGCGAAGCCGGCGTTCTCGCTCAGGAAGCCGTATCCGGGATGGATCGCCTCTGCGCCGGTCGCCTTGGCCGCCGCCAGCACCTTGGCGCCGTCCAGATAGCTTTCGCGCGCCGCCGCCGGACCGATCAGCACCGCCTCGTCGGCTTCGCGCACATGCAGGGCGTTGGCGTCCGCCTCGGAATAGACGGCGATGGTGCGAATCCCCATCCGCTTGGCGGTGCGGAAGACACGGCAGGCGATTTCGCCGCGATTGGCGACAAGGACGGACTTGAACATGAAGCGGTCTTAGCCGGATCGTGCGCATCAGGCGAGAGGCAGAGCACGACCCTTCTCACGCGACGCGGCAGGCGTTAAGCCCCTCCCATGTCCCTGCGCCCCCTCTTCGTCACCCAGGTCTATGAAGCCTCCCTCGCCGCCGGCCGCGGCTGGCCCGACTTCAACGACCAGCTGATCGACGTCATCCGGATGATGGCCGAGGAGGACGAAGCCGGCCGCCGGTGGTGCAAGGCCAACGCCTATCGCGGCTACACCTCCTACGGATCGCTGAACGACCTGCCTCAACGCTTCCCGGAGTTCGCCGAGCTGAAGCGCCATCTGGATCGCCACGCCGTCGCCTACGCCAAGGCGCTGAACTTCGACCTGGCGCGCAAACCCCGCCTCGACAATCTATGGGTCAACATCCTGAAGCCCGGCGGCGGCCATACTGGCCACATCCATCCGCACGCCTTCCTGTCGGGCACGGTCTATGTCGACGTGCCAGACGGCGCCTCATCGCTGAAGCTGGAAGACCCCCGCCTGCCCTTCATGATGGCCCGCCCGTCGGTGACCGACGACGCGAGCGAGGCCGAGCGGCCGTTCGTCTATCTGCAGCCTCAGGCCGGCACGGTTCTGATGTGGGAAAGCTGGCTGCGCCACGAGGTGCCGACCAACCTGGCCAAGGCCGACCGGATTTCGATCAGCTTCAACTACGCCTGAAGTCGGCCGCCGTTTCCGGCGACCGATCAGCGCATCAGACCGTCCAGCTGGCCTTGCGCTTTTCCAGGAAGGCGGCGACGCCCTCGCGGCCCTCGTCCGACACGCGGGCGCGGGCGATGCGTTTGGCGGTCTCGTCCATCAGACCGTTGTCGATCTTATGGTGCGCGATGTCATTGACCAGCCGCTTGGCCTCGCCCATCGCACCCGGCGCATTGTTGGTCAGGCTGTCGCTCAGCATCGAGATGAACTCGTCCACCGATCCTTCGGGCAGGACCAGGTCGATCAGGCCGGCATGGGCGGCGTAGTCAGCGTCGAAGGCGTTGGCGGTCAGGAACAGCTGACGGGCGCGGCGCGCGCCGACGGCCTCGATCACATAGGGGGCGATGGTCGCCGGGATCAGACCCAGCTTGACTTCGGAGAAGGCAAAACGCGCTCCCTCGACCGCCACGGCCATGTCGCAGGCGGCGACGATGCCCGCTCCGCCGCCCATGGCGTTGCCCTCGACCACCGCCACCGTCAGGGCGGGAATGTCGTGCAGGGCCTTCAGCATTTTCGCCAGGCCCATGGCGTCGTCGCGGTTGTCGCTCTCGGACCAACCGGCGGCGTCGCGCATCCAGTTCAGATCGGCCCCGGCGCTGAAGGTGCCGCCCGCCCCCCGAATGAAGACGGCCCGCACCCGGTCCGCGCCATGCAGCGTTTCGAACGCCTCATGCAGGGCCGCGATGGTCGCGGCGTCGAAGGCGTTCTTCTTGGCCGGCCGATTGATGGTGACGAAGACGACGCCATCGGTGGTCGAATCGATCTGCACCAGATCATCGTCGGCGTCCGGCGCCGCATCGGGCACCAGCGGCTGGGCGATGCTGTTGATCTCGGCCGCCTCGGCGTCGGTGACGTCCAGGGCGTTGAGGTCGGCTTCGGTCGGTTTGTCGGTCATGGGGGACTCCTTCAAAGGATCAACGCGCGACGGGGCGAACGGCGCCGCTTCAGTGAAAAGTGCAAGTGAGCGAGGGGTGAGCGGCTGTCCGGCTGGGCGACAAGCTCACTCCTTGCTCACTGACACCACACGCTCACCCCAAATCACATCCGGAACAGGCCGAACGTCGTCTCCGGGACGGGGGCGTTCAGGCTGGCGCTGATGGCCAGGCCCAGCACATCGCGGGTCTGGGCCGGGTCGATGACGCCGTCGTCCCACAGGCGGGCGGTGGCGTAATAGGGATTGCCCTCGTCCTCATACTTCTGGCGGATCGGCGCCTTGAAGGCCTCGGCGTCGTCTGCGCTCCAGGTGTCGGCGTCGCGGTGCACGGTAGCCAGGACGCTGGCGGCCTGCTCGCCGCCCATGACCCCGATCCGGCTGTTAGGCCAGGTGAACAGGAAGCGCGGCGAATAGGCCCGGCCGCACATGCCGTAGTTTCCAGCCCCGAAACTGCCGCCGATCAGGACAGTGAACTTGGGCACTTCGGCCGAGGCCACGGCCGTCACCAGCTTGGCGCCGTCCTTGGCGATGCCGCCTGCCTCATATTTGCCGCCGACCATGAAGCCGCTGATGTTCTGCAGGAACAGCAGCGGAATCTTGCGCTTGCAGGCCAGTTCGATGAAGTGCGCGCCCTTCTGGGCGCTTTCGGAAAAGATGACGCCGTTGTTGGCCAGGATGGCGACCGGATAGCCCCAGATGCGCGCGAACCCGCACACCAGGGTCGAGCCGTACAGGCTCTTGAACTCGTCGAACTCCGACCCGTCCACCAGTCGGGCGATGACCTCGCGCACATCATAAGGGGCGCGCACGTCGTCGGGGATCAGGCCGTAGAGCTCTTCGGCGTCGAACGCCGGCGCGCGCGGTTCGCGCACATCCATCTCGACGGCCTTGGTCGTGTTTAGATTGGCGACGATGGAGCGCACGATTTCCAGCGCATGCTCATCGTTCTCGGCGACATGATCCACCACGCCCGAGCGACGGCCGTGGGTTTCGGCCCCGCCCAGTTCCTCCGCCGAGATGACCTCGCCGGTCGCCGCCTTCACCAGCGGCGGGCCGGCCAGGAAGATGGCGCCCTGGTTCCTGACGATGACCGTCTCGTCCGACATGGCCGGCACATAGGCGCCGCCGGCGGTGGACAGGCCCATGACGCAGGCGATCTGGGCGATGCCCTTGGCGCTCATCCGGGCCTGGTTGAAGAAGATGCGGCCGAAGTGGTCGCGGTCGGGAAACACCTCGGCCTGGTGCGGCAGATTGGCCCCGCCGCTGTCGACCAGATAGACGCACGGCAGGCGGTTCTGCTCGGCGATTTCCTGGGCGCGCAGGTGCTTCTTCACCGTCATGGGGAAATAGGCGCCGCCCTTCACCGTCGGATCGTTGCAGACGATCATGACCTCGCGGCCGGACACCCGACCGATCCCGGCGATGACGCCCGCCGCCGGGGCCTCGCCGTCATACATGTCGTGCGCGGCCAGTTGCCCGATCTCCAGGAAGGGCGAGCCGGGGTCCAGCAGCCGCTCGACCCGGTCGCGCGGCAACAGCTTGCCGCGAGCGACGTGACGCTCGCGCGACTTGTCGGACCCGCCGCGCGCGGCCTTGGCCACATGGTCGCGCAACTCGGCGACCAGGGCGCTGTTGTGCGCGTGCAGGGACTTGTACTTTTGGCTTTGCGGATCGACCGCGGACGTCAGCTTCGGCATGGGGCTGGTTTAGGCGGGGTCGCGGGGCGCCACAAGCGTCTGCCGCCATCCTTGCCTCCTCGCCCCTTTTCCCCTATACGCGCCCGCTTTCCAGGGCTTCGGTCCTGTCGCGGAGCACCAAAGGGTTGGACGTTCGGTCCGGCCGCCGCGCCAGGAGCCATCGTGGAGACCGACTTACCCGGTCGTTTCCGCGCCGACGCCCACAAGGGAGACTACCGCATGGCTCTTTACGAGCACACGGTCATGACGCGCCAGGATATCTCGGCGCAACAGGCCGAAGCGCTGAATGACACCATCAAGGATCTGATCGTCGCCGGTGGCGGCTCGGTCGCCAAGATCGAATACTGGGGTCTGCGCAACCTGACCTACCGCGTGAAGAAGAACCGCAAGGCTCACTATTCGCTGCTGGCCGTCGACGCCCCTCCGGCCGCCATGGCCGAAGTCGAGCGTCAGCTGTCGATCAACGAAGACGTGCTGCGCTGGCTGACCGTCCGCGTCGAGGAACTCGACCTGGAACTGTCGCCGCTGCTGGCCCGCCGCGAGCGTGAACGCGAGCGTGAGCGCGAGCGCACCCCGCGCGACGACGCCGCCGCCGACGCCGAATAAGGAACCCGGAACATGACCGATACCACCGCCCCGACCCCGGGCGCACCGGCGGGCTCCGGCGCCGCCGGCCGCCGCCCCTTCTATCGTCGCCGCAAGGTCTGCCCGTTCTCGGGCGCCAATGCGCCGAAGATCGACTATAAGGACGTCAAGCTGCTGCAGCGTTACGTCTCCGAACGCGGCAAGATCGTGCCTTCGCGCATCACCGCCGTCTCCCAGAAGAAGCAGCGTGAACTGGCCAAGGCCATCAAGCGCGCTCGCTATCTGGCCCTCCTGCCTTACGTGGTGAAGTGAGATGAAGGTCGTTCTGCTGGAACGCGTCGATAACCTCGGCGCCATCGGCGACGTCGTCACTGTCAAGGACGGCTTCGCTCGCAACTTCCTTCTGCCGCGCGACAAGGCCCGCCGGGCCACCGCCGCCAACCTGAAGGCGTTCGAACTCGACCGCGCCGCCATCGAGCAGCGCAACGAGAAGAACAAGGCCGACGCTCAGAAGGTCGCCGACAAGATCGACGGCCAGACCTACGTCATGATCCGTCAGGCCGGTGAAACCGGTCATCTGTACGGTTCGGTCGCCGGTCGCGACGTCGCCGAGGCCATCCAGGCCGAAGGCGGCAAGGTCGAGCGCTCTCAGGTCGTCCTGAACACGGCGATCAAGAGCCTGGGCGTCCACGAAGTGCCGGTTCGCCTGCACGCCGAGGTCCGCGCCACGGTCAAGATCAACATCGCCCGCTCGATGGACGAGGCCGAGCGCCAAGCCAAGGGCGAGGATGTGATCCGCAGCCAGTTCGACGATGAGCGCCAGGCTGCCGAGCAATCGGCCCAGGAACTGATCGAAGGCGGCGCCGGTCAACAAGAAGGCTTCGGCGACGAAGCCTGATCCGACCGGATCCTGAAAGACATCAAGGGCGCGTCTCGCAAGGGACGCGCCCTTTTTGCTGCGCGGCAGACGGTCGCCAACCGAACGGCCGATCGTCACCCTGACCTATGACAAGATTACAACAAACCCAGATCATTGATCTTCGAAACAGGCATCTAGACATTAAGCTTGCTTGACGCCGTCACATTGCGGTCACAGCCTGCAATCGCGGCTCGCGTTTCGATTGTATGCGCAAGATTATTGCGCCTTTCGAGACGCCAGCCGCGGGCGACGGCATGGCGGCCTGCCGAGCGCCGACACAAAGGGCTGTCGTGCATCGTCGGGGACTATCAATGAAACTCGGATACGGTCGTCAGGCCCTGTTGGCCTTCGCCTCCACCAGCGCGCTCTTCATCGCCTCATCGGCGTTCGCCCAGACCACCCCTTCGCCAAGCGAGGCCACCGATGTCGATGAGATCGTCGTCACCGGCACGCGCACCGTTGGGCGCAGCAGGCTCGACAGCGTCGCGCCGGTCGATGTCATCACCGGCGAAACTTTGGCGAAACAGGGCACCGGCACAGAGCTGGCCGCCGCCCTCGCCGCCACCGCCCCGTCCATCAACTTCCCTCGTCCCGCCATTTCCGACGGCTCGGATCACGTTCGTCCAGCAACCCTGCGCGGTCTGGCTCCTGACCAGACCCTGGTCCTGATCAACGGTCAGCGCGGCCATGTCGGCGCCTTGGTCAATGTCAACGGCGCGCTTGGCCGTGGCTCCACCGCCTTCGACCTGAATACGATTCCGTCAATCAGCCTCGGCTCGGTCGAAGTCCTGCGTGACGGCGCTTCGGCGCAGTACGGCGCCGACGCCATCGCCGGCGTCATCAATCTGCGTCTGCGCCAGGCGTCGAGCGGCGGCGGCATCACCGCCAACTACGGCATCTACGATACCGACTTCACGACCGCGCGCGGCGAGCACAGCCGCCGCGACGGCGAACAGACCTCGCTCGCTGGCTGGATCGGCCTGCCCCTGTTCGGCGACGGTTTCCTGACCCTTTCGGGCGAAGTCCAGAAACGCCAGCCCACCAATCGCTCCGACTACGCCGCGACCACCGCCGTCAACGGAGGCAGTGCGACCACCGTCATCGGTCGCTTCGGCGATCCCTATACCGAAGCCTACACCGGCTATTTCAACGCCGGCAAACCGCTTGGCGGCGAATGGGAAGCCTACGCCTTCGGCGGCTATCAGAAGCGCAAGTCCGAGGCTGCGGCGACTGCCCGCGCCTTCAACAACTCCAACAACGTCACCGCCATCTATCCCAATGGCTTCCTGCCGATCATCGCCGCCGACATCGACGACTACAATATATATGGCGGCCTGAAAGGCCCCGCCGCCGGCTTCGACTGGGACATCTCGGTCGGCTATGGGCGTAATGAGCTGGATTATCGCGTCCTGAACTCACTGAACGCCTCCTATGGCGCCGCGTCTCAGACCCAGTTCGACGCCGGCGGCCTCAGCTACGGTCAACTGACCATCGGCGTGGATGCGGTCAAACAGATCGAAGCGAACCTGTACGAACCGCTCAACGTCGCCTTCGGCGTCGAATACCGACGCGAGGACTTCAACGTCACCGCAGGCGAACCGACATCCTACAACAAGGGCCCCGTCACGGCCGGCGGCGCCGGATCGCAGGGCTTCCCCGGCTTTGCGCCATCCAATGCGGTCGATGTCGATCGCAACAACATCAGCGCCTACATCGATCTGGAGGGCAAGTTCTCCGAACAGTTCAGTGTCGGTCTGGCCGGGCGCTACGAGGACTATTCCGACTTCGGCGATCAGTTCACGGGCAAGATTTCGGGACGCTACGACTTCACCGAGGCCTTCGCCCTGCGTGGCGCCATTTCGACGGGCTTCAAATCGCCAGCCCTTCAGCAACAGTACTTCAGCTACATCGCCACCAACCTTGTCGCCACAGCGGGCGGCGTGGTGCTGCAGCAGAACGGCTCGTACCGGGTCGACGATCCCATCGCGATCGCCCTGGGCTCAAAGCCGCTGGAACCCGAGACCTCGACCAACTACTCGCTCGGCGCGGTCTTCCGACATGAAGGCTTTGAACTGACGGTGGACACCTACCGCATCGATGTCGCTGACCGGATCATCTATTCCGAGACGCTGGGCGTTGCGCGGCCCAGCCAGACGGCGCAGTCCACGGCTGCCATTCAGGCGCTGCTCGCTCCGTTCGGCGTCACCGGCGCGCGGTTTTTCCTGAACGGTGTCGACACCTCGACCAGCGGCGTCGATGTCGTGGCGCGCTATCGGACACAGCAGGATTTCGGGCGGTTCGATTTCACACTGGCGGGCAACTTCAACTCCACCGAAGTGACAAAGACGCCTGCCGTTCCCAGCAACCTGGCCATTGCCCCGTCCGACGCCTTCCTGTTCGACCGCTCTTCCAAACTGTCGTTTGAGCAGGGCACGCCGGAACAGAAGATCGTCGCGAGCGTGGACTGGTCGCTGGGCGATTTCGGGGCGACCTTGAAAGGCACCAGCTACGACAGCGTTCTGGTCGCCAACAACAACGCCACCCTGGACTACGAAACGGGCGACGCGCTGCTGGTGGATCTGGAGGGCCGCTACACCCTGCCGTTCGGCGTCTCGCTCGCTGTCGGCGTGAACAACCTGACCGACGAATATCCAACCGCCACGCCGACCAACATCAACGGCGCGACCGGTTCGGTGGGCTATCCAAGCTACTCGCCCTACGGCTTCAACGGCCGCTTCTTCTACGGCCGTCTGAGCTACAATTTCTAAGCCAAGCGATAGCACAGCCGCATGGGGCGCTCTTCGGAGCGCCCCATTTGCGTAACGATAGATTTGCTACTGCCTGCTGCAACAAAACATGGTCGCCTGCGTCGATTGACCCGCCGCACCTTCGCCCTGATATGGCCATGACCGCCGGGACCTCCCCGACCTTGCGGTTGGAGAGGCCATGAAGATCACCCCCCGTTCTACGACGACGCCGCCCGCCATCGCGCGATGTTGCGACTAAGAACGCACGCCATACCCAATCCACGCCGAACATAAAAAAGCCCGTTGCGGTCAGCGGCGGCGATGCGCGCTCGCGCCAAAAACAGACTTTAGGAAATCTCTCAATGCGCTCTCTTTCTCGTCGGGCCGCCGCACCGGCCCTGCTTGCCACCGTCTCGACCTTCGCCCTGCTGAGCGCCGCCCCGGCCTTTGCTCAAAGCGCCGAACCCGTCGCGGATGAGGCGGCGCAGGTGGACGACATCGTCGTGACCGGCACGCGGGTCCAGAACCGGTCGCGCCTCGACACCCTGGCGCCCGTCGATGTCGTGACGTCCGAGGCGTTGCAGACGCGGGGCACGACCGAGTTCGCCACCGCCTTGGCCCAGGCCGTGCCCTCGCTGACCTTCCAGCGGCCGTCCGCCAACGATGGCTCGGACTCGATCCGCCCGATCACCCTGCGCGGCCTGTCGCCGGACCAGACGTTGGTGCTGGTCAACGGCACGCGTCGCCATGCGTCTGCCCTGGTCAACGTCAACGGCGTGGTGGGGCGCGGGTCGGCCGCCGTCGATCTGAACACCATTCCGACCGGCGCTCTGGACCGGGTGGAGGTGCTGCGCGACGGTGCCTCGGCCCAATACGGCTCGGACGCTATCGCCGGCGTGGTGAACCTGCGCCTGAAGGAGGCCTCCAGCGGCGGCGGCGCCAGCCTGACCTACGGCCAGTATTTCACCACGGTGAAAACCGCGCGCGGCGAACGTGACGAAAACGACGGCGGCACCGTCACGGCCTCGGCATGGCAAGGGTTCTCGCTGGGCGACGACGGTTTTCTGACCCTGTCGGCCGAGTATCTGAATCGCGAATCGACCAACCGCTCGGACTATGACCCCCGCGCGGCGGCGAACGGCGCGATCACCGCCCGCTTCGGCGACCCGGACGTTGAGCAGTGGACCGTCTTCGCCAACGCCGGCAAGGGTCTGGGCAACGGCTGGGAGGCCTATGGCTGGGCCGGCTATCAGGACCGCGACAGCGAAGGCGCCGCCTTCCCTCGCCTGTCCGACAACGTCAACAATGTCGCCTCGATCTACCCGAACGGCTTCCTGCCGAAGGTCGCCATCAACTCCAAGGACGCCTCGTTGGCCGGCGGCCTGCGCGGCGAATTGGCGGGCTGGAATACGGACATCAGCCTGACCTATGGCCGCAACGCCCTGGACTTCCGCACCGAGGATTCGGTGAACTCCACATATGGCGCGACTTCGCCTACCAGCTTCGATTCCGGCAGCCTGATCTATGACCAACTGGTGCTGGGCGCCGACTTCAGCCGTGAGTTCGAGGTCGGTCTGTCCGGCGGCCCGCTGAACTTCGCCTGGGGCCTGGAGCAGCGCTGGGAAAACTACAAGATCGAGGCCGGCCAGCCCGAGAGCTATAACCGCGGCCCGTTGGGCGCCAACACGGCCCTGACCGGCGGCGCCCAGGGCTTCGTCGGCTTCCAGCCCTCGAACGCCGTGGATGTCGATCGCGACAACTTCGCCGCCTACGCCGACGTCGAAATTCCCCTGACCGACAAGCTGCGCGTCGAAGGCGCCGTGCGGTTCGAGGACTATTCCGACTTCGGCGACACCCAGACGGGCAAGCTGTCGGCCCGCTATGACTTCACCCCCAGCTTCGCCCTGCGCGGTTCGGTCTCGACCGCCTTCCGCGCGCCGTCGTTGCAGCAGTCGTATTTCACTTCCACCGCCTCGGTGATCCAGAACGGCGCCGTGGTCGAGACCGGCACCTTCCCGGCCACCAGCACCGTCGCAGCGGCCCTTGGCGCGCGTCCGCTGAAGGCCGAGACCTCGACCAACTATTCGCTGGGGGCCGTGGTGCGGTTGGGACGGTTCGACCTGACCGTCGACGCCTACAAGATCGACATCGACGATCAGATCGTTCTGTCCGAACTGATCAACCGGACGTTCTCGGGTCAGGTCGCCGGCCTGCTGGATCCGCAAGGCGTCCAGGCCGCGCGCTTCTTCCTGAACGGCGTCTCTACCTCGACTGAAGGCGTGGATGTCGTCGGACGGTATCGCCTGCCGACCGACACGCTCGGCGATTTCGACTTCACTGTCGCGGCCAACTTCAACGATGTGTCGGTCAACCGCGTGCCGACGTCCTCCTCGGTGCTGAACCCGGTGCCGACCCTGTTCGCCCGCCAGCGCATCCTGACCATCGAAGACGGCACGCCCGACACCAAGGTCTCGGCGTCGGCGGACTGGAGCCGGGACAAGTGGGGCGCCACGGTTCGCGCCACCTACTATGGCGACGTGCTGCAACCCGGATCGACGGCGGCGAACGACTACAGCACCGGGGCCAAGACGGTCGTGGATCTGGAAGGTCGGTTCCAGCTGACCGAACGTGTGGGCGTGGCGATCGGCGTGGATAATGTGTTCGACGAATATCCGGACTTCGTGCCGGCGTCGCTGAACTCCAACGGCGTTCTGGGCTTCCCCTATTATTCGCCCTTCGGTTTCAACGGCCGCTACGGCTATGCGCGCCTCAGCCTGAAATGGTGAGGTCGAGCTGAACGCCTACCGGCAAAGGGCGCTCTGCGGAGCGCCCTTTTCCTTGTTCGCATTACGAAATCTTCAGCTTGACCGTTCCGCTTCGCCCCAGTTGCGACACATATCGGCGTTCAATCTGCGCCCTGCCAGAGGGGGCTTTGGAGGGGATCAGATGAAGACCAGATCGATTGCAGCCGGCGTTTTGGCGCTGACGCTTTTCGCCGGCGCGGCCAACGCCATGACGGTTCAGGAGTTCTTGACCACCGCCAATGCCATTCCTCAGAATCCCACCGCCCTGCTGCGCTCGGACACCCGTCGCCTGATGGCCGAGTTCCGAACCGCCGTTCGCACCGTCCGCGCCGAACAGACCCAGGCCAAGGCGGCCGGTCGTCAGCCCGCAACCTGCATGCCGGACAAGGTCGGCTTTTCGCCCAACGCCATCCTGGGCCGTTTCAACGCCGTCCCGCAAAGCCGCCGCAACATCAGCGTGACCCAGGCCGTGCGCGAATGGATGGCGCACGACTATCCGTGCGCCTGACGCGCGCCGATTGAGGAATTTCGGTTCGTCCCCAAGGCGGCGCGATCTGTCCACGGTCCAGGCGGCGTCCGCGTCTGACGCAGGGCCGTGAGAGGGCTAAAGCGTTAATCGATGAACGCCTTCGCCCCCATGCCCTTTTCGTCGTCTCCGCTGGACTCCGGCGGCGTCAGTTCGATGCCGCACAATCTGGAGGCCGAGCAGGCGCTGCTGGGCTCGCTGATGTTCGACAACGCCGTCTTCGAGCGGTTGAACGACCGGCTGCGCGGCTCGCACTTCTACGAACCCTTCCACCAGCGGCTGTTCGACGCGATCGAGGACCATATCCGCCAGGGGCTGCTGGCCGAGCCCACCATTCTGATGGAGCGGTTCAAGCAGGACCCGGCGTTCCAGGAGTTCGGCGGCCTGCGCTACCTCGCCGATCTGGTCGACCGCGCGCCGCCCGCCGCCAACGCGCCCGACTACGCCCGCGTTGTCTATGACCTGGCGCTGCGCCGCGACCTGATCCGCATCGGCGGCGACATGATCAAGGAGGCGCCCAATCCGGAGACGCCCGCCGACGAGCAGATCGAACAGGCCGAACAGACCCTGTATTCCCTGGCCGAGACGGGCAAGCCCTCGTCCGGTTTCGTCAGCTTCTCCAACGCCTTGTCCGGCGCCGTTCAGATGGCGGCCGAAGCGTATCAGCGCGAGGGCAAGCTGGCCGGCCTTGCCACCGGCCTGAACGATCTGGATCGCAAACTGGGCGGTCTGCACCCCTCCGACCTGCTGATCCTCGCCGGCCGTCCGTCGATGGGTAAGACGGCGTTGGCGACCAACATGGCCTTCAACGTAGCGCGCGCCTATCAGTGGGAGCCGACGCCAGAGGGCCGCAAGACGGTCAACGGCGGCGTCGTCGCTTTCTATTCGCTGGAAATGAGCGCCGAACAGCTGGCGATGCGTATTCTGGCCGACGCGTCCGGCGTGTCCTCGGACAAGCTGCGCAAGGGCGAGATCGACGCTACCGACTTTGGCAAGTTGCGCGACGCCGCGGTCGAGATTGGCGAAAGCCCCCTCTACATCGACGCCACCGGCGGCCTGTCCATCTCCAAGCTCGCGGCCCGCGCGCGCCGCCTGAAGCGTATGGAGCATGGGCTGGACCTGATCATCGTCGACTATCTGCAGCTGGTTACGACCGGCAACAGCGGGGGTCAGAAGAACCGCGTGCAGGAGGTGTCCGAAATCACCGGCGGTCTGAAGGCCTTGGCCAAGGAGCTGTCGGTGCCGATCATCGCCCTGTCGCAGCTGTCGCGTCAGGTTGAGCAGCGCGACGACAAACGCCCGCAACTGTCGGACCTTCGTGAATCCGGCTCGATCGAGCAGGACGCCGACTGCGTGATGTTCGTCTATCGCGAGAGCTACTACCTGGGCCGCGCCGAGCCGCGCGAGGGGACCGAAGAACACCTGCAATGGCAGCAGGACATGGACCGCCTGCAAGGCCAGGCCGAGGTCGTCATCGGCAAGCAGCGCCACGGCCCGATCGGCATCGTCAAACTGGCCTTCGACGCCGACACCGTCCGCTTCGGCAACCTGGCGCACGGCTATGAAGAGGTCAGCTACGAGTAGCCTCTTCCATCGGCGCGGTGTTGGCGCATAAGGACGCCATGACCGCATCGCCCCTCGCCGTCCTCTCCGTCGATCTGAACGCCTTGGCGCGCAACTATCACACGCTGGAGGCCGTCAGCGGCCAGCCGGTGCATCCGGTGGTCAAGGCGGACGGCTATGGACTGGGCGCGCAGGCCGTGGCGACGCGGCTGATGGCCGAAGGGGCGCGGACCTTCTTCGTGGCGCGGGCGGCGGAGGGCGTGCGACTGCGCGCGGCCTTGGGCGCTGACGGTCCGGTGATCTATGTGCTCGACGGCTGTCACGGCGACGATGCGGCGATGCTGAAGGCGTCGGACCTGCGGCCCGTGCTGAACCATCCCGCACAGATTCAGGCTTGGCAGGCGGCGGGCGGCGGAACCTGCGGCCTGCAGATCGACACCGGCATGAATCGGTTGGGCATTCGACCCGAGGACGCGCCCGAGGCTTTCGAAGGCCTGGCCCTGGTCCTGACCCACCTCGCCTGCGCCGACGAACCGGCCAATCCGATGAACCGGCGCCAGCGCGACGCCTTCGCGGGCGTGCTGGATCGCTACCCGGGCGTGATCCGCTCGTTCGCCAACTCCAGCGGCTGTTTCCTGGGCCCGGACTTCGCCTTCGACACCGTGCGCCCGGGCATCTGTCTATACGGCGGCGGACCGGAGGGGCGGCCCGATCCCCGCATCGCACCCGTGGCGACCCTGACGGCCGAGGTGCTTCAGGTCCGCGACGTGCCGGCGGGCGAGAGCGTCGGCTATTCGCGCGGCTATATCGCCGAACGCTCGATCAAGGTTGCGACCGTGGCCGCCGGCTATGCGGATGGATTGCTGCGATCCTATTCGCCCAAGGGCGCGGTCTGGATCGCCAACGAGACGCGGCCGCTGCTGGGTCGAGTCTCGATGGATGTCTGTGCGGTGGACATCACCGGCCTGGACGTCGCGGTCGGCGATCCGGTCGAACTGTTCGGCCCGAACCGCCTGTTGGACGACGCCGCGGCCGCGGCCGGGACCATCAGCTATGAGCTGCTGACCTCGATCACCCCCCGCGTGCCGCGCGTCTATTCTCAGTAGCCGGCGCCCATTCCCGCCAGGCCGGCCATGCCGACCGACGCGGCGACGAAGCTCATCGAAATGGCTCCGACGATCGCCGAGATGATGAAATACATCACGACGCCGGCGATCACCGTCACGATGAAATAGCCGACCTTCTTGTCCTCCGGCACCTTCATCAGGATCGGCAGGCCGACGAACAGCAGATAGAAGCTGTACAGGCCCAGGATTGCCAGGATGCCCAGCATCGGGATCAGGCCGAACACGCCCGCCAGCCAGGCGGCGGTCCAGGAATAGACGGCCAGCTTCATGGCCTGGACCTTATTGGCCGTCCCGCCGAAGTTCGGCGCCAGCGCATTGATGATCAGGCCCACCAAGAAGACCCCCAGCAAGGACATGCCGTAGCTGACGAGCGCCACGACGATCGCGCCGACGATCGACAGCTTCATGCCCATGATCGGCATCAACTGACCGCCGAGCAGCGAACAGACCGGGCCGATCGCCGCCAGGATCATCGCATAGCGGGTGAACAGGCTTTTGGTCGTGGCGAACTCGCCGTCGATCTTCAGCCATTCGGACTTGGGTTGCAGCAGTATGCCCTTGACCCGCGCGACCAGGGCCGGATCGACAGCGGGTTGGGAGTGGGTCGTCGGATCGGTCATGACAGGCCTCGGCGAGAGAAGATGGGCGGATGTTGACGTTGCGTCGCTTCAAGAAGCAAGGGTGTGCGACACATTCTCAATCCCTCAATATGGCAAAGGTTGCGCCTGCGACCGAAACTGTCGTGAGCCGACGCCATGTCCGGCGCGACCGTTCGATCTGCTAAGGAAGCCCATGGCTCGCGATTCCGCCGTCTATGTCTGTCAGTCCTGCGGCTCGGTCCACAGCAAGTGGTCGGGCCAGTGCGGCTCCTGCGGCCAGTGGAACACCTTGAGCGAAGAAAGCCGCTCGGCTCCGCCGGGCGCGATCAAGCCGTCGGCGGCAGCTTCGGCCCGTACGCGTGGCGTCCAGTTCGAAACGCTTCAGTCCGACACGCCAGAGCCGCCGCGCATCACGACGGGCGTGGCCGAGTTCGACCGGGTCTGCGGGGGCGGCGTGGTGCCCGGCTCGGCCATCCTGCTCAGCGGCGATCCGGGCGTCGGCAAGTCGACCCTGTTGCTGGAGGTCGCGGCCAAGGCGGCGCTTCGCGGTTCGCGCGTGGCCTATATCTCGGGCGAGGAAGCCGTCGAGCAGATCCGCGCTCGCGCCAAGCGGATGGGCTTGGCCGATGCCCCGGTCAATCTGGCGGCGGCGACGGCGTTGCGCGACATCCTGGGCACGCTGAAGCGCGAGAAGTTCGACATCGTCATCATCGATTCGGTTCAGACCCTCTGGTCCGACGTGCATGACAGCGGCCCCGGCTCGATCACACAAGTCAGGGCTTGCGCGGGCGAACTGGTGCGTCTGGCCAAGAGCGACGGCCCCGCCATCGTTCTGGTCGGCCACGTCACCAAGGACGGCCAGGTCGCCGGCCCCCGCGTCGTCGAACACCTGGTCGATGCGGTCATGACCTTCGAGGGCGAGCGCGGCTATCCGTTCCGCATCCTGCGCGCCGGCAAGAACCGCTTCGGCGCCACAGACGAGATCGGCGTGTTCGAAATGGGCGACGCCGGCCTGCGCGAGGTCGCCAACCCCTCCGCCCTCTTCCTCGGCGAGGGCAAGGAGCGCGCACCGGGCGCCGCCGTCTTCGCCGGGATCGAAGGCTCGCGGCCGGTGCTGGTCGAGATGCAGGCTCTGGTGTCCAAGTCCGCCTATGGCACCCCGCGTCGCGCCGTCATCGGCTGGGAGACGGGGCGTCTGGCCATGGTTCTGGCCGTGCTGGAGGCGCGCTGCGGCTTCGGCTTCGGCGATCAGGACGTCTATCTGAATGTCGCCGGGGGCCTGCGCATCAACGAACCGGCGGCCGACCTCGCGGCGGCGGCGGCCCTGATCAGTTCGGCGACCGGCGTGTCCCTGCCCCAGGGCTGCGTCGTCTTTGGCGAAATCGGCCTGTCGGGCGAGGTCCGCAGCGTCGGCCGCGCCGAGGCCCGCCTGCGCGAAGCGCAGAAACTGGGCTTCGATCAGGTGCTCGGCCCGACTTTGACCGCCAAGACCAAGAGGGTGAAGGTGACGTCCGTGACGCGTCTGACGGATGTGGTCGAACGAATCTCGCAGAACCGCTATTAGACCCTGGTAGCAACCGCAGGATCCCGCACACGTGACCGGATACGACGTTTTCGCCATCGTGGTGATCCTGTTTTCCGTCGCCGCCGGCTGGGTGCGCGGCGGGGTGCGCGAGGTCATCACCCTGCTCAGCGCGACCCTGGCGGCGCTGGTCGCCCTGATCGCCCTGCCCTGGACCGCCGGCGTCACGCGCGCCTTCGTCGATCCCGAATGGGCCGGGTCGATCCTCGCCGCCGTCCTGACCTTCTTTGTCGTCTATTTCGGCCTGCGCCTGGTCGGTTCGATGATGTCCAAGAGCGCCAAGGACCATCCGCACCTCGGCGTCATCGACCGCATCTTCGGCGTGTTCATCGGCGGCGTCCGCGCGCTGGTCCTGATCGGCGCGGTGCATCTGGTCATCGTCGCAGCCCTGCCGGGCGAGCGCACGCCGCTTTGGCTCGCAAATGCAGCCCTCTATCCGGTCAGCGCCATGGGCGCGCGGATGATCCAGATCGTCCTGCCCAGCATCGGGCGCGGCGCCGACGCCATCACGCCCGTCGTGGATTCGTCCGTACGCCGGGGCTTTTCGGACGACGAAGCCTTGCCCCCGACGCAATCACAGCCTAACTCGCCGCGCGAAGCCGCCCGTTAAGTTCCCCCCGGTCATCGGAGCCCCACGATGCGCCACCATATCGCCGATCCCGTCGTTCACCGCGAGCACTGGCGCGAGCCGGAGGATGACCAGCTCCGTCTGGAATGCGGCGTCTGCGGCGTCTGGGGCGCCGACGAGGACGAAGGCTCTTCCGTCGTCGCGCTGGGTCTTCACGCCCTTCAGCATCGCGGCCAGGAAGCCTGCGGCATCGCCAGCGTCAAGAACGAGCGCTTCTATACCGAACGCCACCAAGGCCTGGTGGGCGAGGCCTTCGGCGGCGCCGACCTGATGACCCGGATGCCCGGCCGCGCGGCCGTGGGCCACACCCGCTACTCCACCGCCGGCGGCAGCTTCCTGCGCAACATCCAGCCGATGTTCGCCGATCTGGACCAGGGCGGCATCGCCATCGCCCACAACGGCAACCTGACCAACTTCAAATTCCTGCACGCCCAACTGGTCAGCGAGGGCGCCATCTTCCAGTCGACCTCGGATTCCGAAGTCATCCTCCACCTGATTGCGCGCAGCCGCAAAGCCAAGATCGTCGATCGCTTCACCGACGCCCTGGCCCGGATCGAGGGCGGCTACGCCCTGGTGGCTCAGACGCGCACCAAGATGATCGGCGCGCGCGACCCGCTGGGCATCCGCCCGCTGGTCCTGGGCCAGTTGGGCGACGGCTGGGTTCTGGCGTCCGAGACCTGCGCCTTGGACATGATGGGCGCCTCCTTCGTGCGTGACGTCGAACACGGCGAGATCGTCGTCATCGACGACAGCGGCCTGCGCTCGATCAAGCCCTTCCCCGCCCGCGCGGCGCGTCCGTGCCTGTTCGAATACGTCTATTTCTCGCGCCCGGATTCGGTCGTGAACGGTCGCTCCGTCTATGAGGTCCGCAAGGAAATGGGTCGCGGCCTTGCCCGCGAACTGGGCGTCGAGGCCGACATCGTTGTGCCCGTGCCCGATTCCGGCGTTCCCGCCGCCCTCGGCTACGCCCAGGAAAGCGGCATCCCCTACGAAATGGGTATCATCCGCAGTCACTACCTGGGCCGCACCTTCATCCAGCCCAGCCAGGGCGCCCGTCAAAAGGGCGTGCGCATGAAGCACAGCCCCAACAAGTCGGCCCTGGCCGGCAAGCGCGTCGTGCTGATCGACGATTCCATCGTGCGCGGCACCACCTCGCTGAAGCTGGTTCGCGCCGTCCGAGCTGCCGGCGCCACCGAGGTCCACCTGCGCTCGGCCAGCCCGCAGATCCTGTTCCCCGACTTCTACGGCATCGACATGCCCGAGCGCGCCCAGCTGCTGGCCGCAAACAAGACGCTGGAAGAGATGCGCGACATGCTGGAGGTCGATTCGCTCGGCTTCCTGTCCATCGACGGCCTGTATCGCGCGATGGGAGAGAGCGGCCGCAACGCCGCCGCCCCGCAGTTCACCGACCACTATTTCACCGGCGACTACCCCACCCGCCTCTTGGATCGCGAGATCGAGGAAGGCGGCCGCGAGTTCGGCGCCAAACAGCTGTCCTTGCTGGTCAGCGCCTAGGGCGAAACCTGAGCGCGCGGGCCTTGGCTTGAGGGTCAAGGCCGCGCTATCAGCGGCCATGTCCGAACTCCCCCTGAAAGACCGCATCGCCCTCGTCGTCGGCGCCTCGCGCGGCATCGGTTATGAGAGCGCCCTGGCTCTGGCCAAGGCTGGCGCCCACGTCATCGCGACGGCGCGCACGCAAGGCGGTCTGGAAGAGCTGGACGACGCCATCTTCGCCGCCACCGGCCGCCATGCGACCTTGATTCCGTTCGATCTGGTGGACGGCGGGGCCATCGACCGGCTGGGCGGCGCCATCTTCGAACGGTTCAAGAAACTGGACATCTGGGTCCACTGCGCCGCCACCATGGGCGCCTCGGGCCTGACGCCGGTGTCGCACGCCGACCCGCGCGAGTTCGCCAAGGTCGAAAAGACCAACTTCACCGCGGTCTATCGCCTGATCCGCTCGCTGGAGCCGCTGCTGCGCGCCTCCGACGCCGGCCGCGCCATCCATTTCACCACCAGCGTCGCCAGCGCGCCCAAGGCCTTCTGGGGCATGTACGCCGCGACCAAGGCCGGCGCCGAGGCATTGGTGAAGGCCTGGGCCGACGAGATCGAAAGCACGCCCGTGCGCGTCAGCATCGTCGATCCCGGCCGCATGCGCACCGCCATGCGCGCCCAGGCCTATCCGGGCGAAGATCCGTCCGTCCTGCCCCACCCCTCCGAGATCGGCCCGCTGGTCGTCGAACTGTCGAAGGCCGCCGCCACGCCCCCGCTGACCATCAAGTTCCGCGACTGGGCCTCCGGCCCCTCGGTCGACGCCTTGATCTAACGATCGCCGATCAGCGGCAGGCGGAGCGAAGTCAGAATTTCCGCCAACTCAGCCGGCCAGATCGTCTCCTTGGATTGGCGGATGTCGTCGAGGCTCCACCAGCGGTGTTCGGTCAGAACCCTCTGCTCCTCGTCCGTCCAACCCTTGGGCGACAGGACGAAGTCGTCGGTGCGCAGCAGGAAGAACCTCTGATCCACATCCGCCATTCGACCGTCAGGCAGGCGGAAGCTGACGCGGACCTGGGCGACCTGCGGGCCGGGGTCTTCGACGACCAGGCCCGTCTCTTCGAACAGTTCGCGGCGCGCGGCGTCCTCAAAGGTTTCGCCGGCCTCGCACCCGCCGCCGGGCGTCGCCCAGAAGGCCGTGCCGGCAAGCGGTCCTTCGGAAAAGACGAAGTGGAACAGCAGCACCCGCCCCTGCCCGTCCAGGATCAGCCAACGCGAGGTGGGCCGGGCGGGAAGCGCGCTCTCGGCCTCGCTCACGCCGTCACTTCTTGGCGCCGCCCTTTTGGCCCGTGCGGATGCGGCCAGAGCGCGAGACCTGGCGAGCGCCGCCGCGCGCGCCCTTCTGGACCGCCACGGACGAACCGGCCTTTTTCGACGCGCTGGACTTCAGCCCGCCCAGAATCTTGGGCTGGGCCTTGCGGGTCTTCTTCTGCTCCAGCGCCTTGCCCGGCAGTTTGGACAGGGCCTCTTCCTTCTCGGCCTTCTTGACGCGGCGCGGCGCGGTCTTGGCGTCGCCCTTGTAGCGTTCCGGCCCGGACTTGGCGCCGCCTTCGGCATAGGGGTTCACGCCGCTGGACTTGACGTTCAGACGGATCGGCGTGCCCGGCAGGTCGAAGCTCTCGCGGATCGAGTTGACCAGATAGCGCTTGTAATGCTCCGGCATCGACTCGGCGCGGTTGGCCATCAGCACGAAGGTCGGCGGGCGGGCCTTGGTCTGGGCGATGTATTTCGGCTTGATCCGCTTGCCGTCCACGGCGGGGGGCGGGTGACGCTGGGTCGCCATGGACAGCCAGGTGTTCAGGTCCTTGGTCTTCACCTTGACCGACCAGGTGTCATAGGCCTGAAGCACCGCCGGCATCAGTCGCTCGACGCCGCGCCCGCTGTGCGACGACAGGGCCACGAACGGCGACCCCTTCAGTTGCGGGAGCTTGTCCTCGGCCATGCTCTTCAGCTTGGCCATGCGGGACTGGGGCTCGTCCTCCAGGTCCCACTTCGACGCGACATAGACCAGGGCGCGACCCTCGCGCTCGACCAGATCGGCCAGCTGCAGGTCCTGGGTGTCGAAGGCGTCGTCCTTGTCCATCATCAGGATGACGACTTCGGCGAAGGTGATGGCCCGGATGGTGTCGGCGACCGACAGCTTCTCCAGCTTCTCCTGCACCCGCGCCTTGCGACGCATCCCGGCCGTATCGACCAGGCGGATGTTCTTGCCCTCGAACTGCCAGTCGACCGAGATGGAGTCGCGGGTGATGCCCGCTTCCGGCCCGGTCAGCAGCCGGTCGTCGCCGATCAGGCGGTTGATCAGCGTGGACTTGCCCGCATTGGGCCGGCCGATGACGGCGATGCGGATCGGCTTGTCCGGCTCGTCGATCTCCTCGACGAAGATGTCCTGCGAGGCCGCGACGATGGCGGCATACAGATCGGCCATCCCCTCGCCGTGCTCGGCCGAGATGGCGACGGGCTCGCCAAAGCCCAGGGCGTGCGCCTCGCCGACGCCGCCGCCGCTCTCGCGGCTCTCGGACTTGTTAGCCAACAGGATGACCGGCTTGTGCACCCGGCGCAGGCGCTCGGCGAAGATCCGGTCCAGCGACGTCACGCCCTCGCGGGCGTCCATCATGAACATGACCAGTTCGGCGTCGTCCAGCGCGGCCTCGGTCTGCTCGCGCATCCGGGCTTCCAGGCTGTCGTCGGTGACGTCCTCGTATCCCGCCGTGTCAATCAGCGTCAGATCCAAGTCGCCGATGTTGCCGTCGGCGTATCGCCGGTCGCGGGTCACGCCGGGACGATCGTCGACGAGCGCCAGGCGCTTGCCGACGAGGCGGTTGAACAGTGTCGATTTGCCCACATTGGGGCGGCCGACGATGGCGACCTTCAGAGCCATGTCGGCCTTCTAGCTTAGTTTGGGCTGAAAATCAGCGGATGCAGATCAGTTGGCCGTTGTCGGTCAGCACATACAGCGCGCCGTTATAGGCGGCCGGCGCGATATAGGCCGGCGCGCCCAGCTTCAGCGTCGTCTGCGCCACGCCGGTCTTCGGATCGAAGGCGACGGCCTCGCCGAACGAATTGACCATCACCAGTCGGTTGGAGGCCAGCAGCGGTCCCGACCATTGCGGGCGGATGGTGCGACGGCCGAAGGTCAGGAAGCCGCCCTCGCGGCGCTCGCGGCCCTCGTTCAGTTCGCGCGTCCAGTAGATCTGGCCCGTGTCGCGGTTGGCCGTGATCAGCTGACCCGACTTGGACACCACGAAGACGGCGTCTCCCACCGGCAGGGGCGCGTTCACGCCCGTCACCGGCAGTTGCCACTTGGGCTGGCCCGAACGCAGGTCCAGCGCCGACATCACGCCCGAATGGCTGACGCCATAGACCATGCCGCGGCTGATGACCGGACGGCCCGCCACGTCGCGAACTTCCGACAGGGCGCTGGTGCGGCTGGTGCGCGACAAAGTCTCTTCCCACACGGCCTGGCCGTTCAGGGCGCTCAGCGCGACCAGCTGGCCCGAGGCGAACGGGGCGACGACGGTCGTGCCGCTGACGGCGGGGCTGGAGGCGCGCATGACGCGCGCCGGCTCGGCGATGCCGCGATAGGTCCAGTCCTGGGCGCCGGTGTTGGCGTCGAAGGCGAACAGCTGGCTGTCCACGTCCACGACGAAGACCCGGTTGCCCGAAACGGTCGGGGCGCCGTGGATCGGGGCGTCCACCTGCTGGGTCCAGACCACCGCGCCGGTGTTGACGTCCAGCGCCGTCATCGAGCGATAGCCGGACGAGACGAAGACCTTGCCGCCGCCGACGGCGACGCCGCCGCCGAAGCCGCCGTTGCGGTCACGATCGGCGTTCTTGACGTTGGCCTTCCACAGGATCGCGCCGGTGTCGGCCGAAACCGCCGAAACGGTCGATTCGCCGTCCAACACGAAGATCTTGCCGTCGGCGGCCACGATCGGCGCCATGACGTTGCCGACGTGGGCCGATCCCGAGCCGACGCCCCGCTTCCAGGCGATCTGGAAGTTCGGCGCCGCGATGACGTGCTCGACCAGGTTCTCGGACGTGCCGCCCGGCTGCGTCCAGGCCGTCACGGCCTGCGGACCCGGCAGGAAGAAGTCGCGGCCCGACAGGGCGGCCGACGGCGACAGGCTCTGTTCGAACTCCAGCACCGAGATGCGCTGGCCGGCCGAGGCGGTCGCGCCGGCGTCTTCCTTGCCGCCGCCCAGACCGAACGGCAGATTGCGGCGCACGGTGCCGCAGGACGCCATCGTTGCGGCGACGCCGCAGATCAGCGCGACTTTCAGAACTCGGTTCATCGGGGGCGTCCTGTAAGGGGTCGTCACTATTGGGCGGCCGGCGCGGCGGCGGGCGCCGCCTGAGCGGGTGCGGCCTGGGCCGGAGCAGCCTGAGCCGGTGCAGCCTGGGCGGCCGAAGGCGTCATCGCGTTCGCAGCGCCGGCGGCGGGCGGCGTCGCCTTGGCGGCGGCGTCGATGATGGGCTTGATGGCGGCGGCGGTGCCGGCGTCGATGGATTCCACGGCGATCTGGGCGCGCTGACGGATCGAGTCCGGCACGTCCTGACCCAGTTGCAGCAGCACGAAGGCCTCACGCGCTTCCTTGGTCTTGCCGTGTTGCAGGCGCGCCAGGGCCAGGGCTTCCTGGGCGAAGGCGTGCAGCGGGCGCTTGTCTTCGGCCAGCGGCGTCAGGCGCTTTTCGATCTCGGCCAGCGGCGCGGTGTCCATGATCAGGAAGGCGGCCTTCAGGGCGGGCGGGTCCGACAGGATCGGATCGCTGGACGCCTTGGCGGCTTCGTCGAACAGGCGGACAGCCTCGGGGAACTTGTTGGCGCTGACGGCCAGGCCGGCCTGCTGCTGCAGGGCCAGGACCTTGTAGGCGCCGTTGCCTTCCTTGATCGCTTCCTCGAAGGCGGTGCGGGCGTCCATCGGCTTGTCGGCTCGCAGGGCCTCCATGCCGCGATCATAGGCTTCGGCGGCCTTGGCGGCCTTGTTGGAGTTCAGGCTGTCCCAGCCCCACCAGCCCAGGGCGCCGATCAGGGCGACGACCAGCACCACGCCGAAAACGGGCAGCCAGGTCTTGGCCAGGCGCTTCATTTTGTCGGAGCGAAGCTCCTCCTCGACCTGCTCGAAGACATCAACCACTGAAACGTCGCCCCAAAATCGCGAAATGCAAACCGGCGCGGACCCTAGAAGGTCGGCTCCCCGCCCGCAACGTCGTCCGTTACTGCGAAGCCGGCTTTTTCGAGAAGTAGGTCTCGACTTCGGCAGGAAAACGGCGGGTTTTCACATCGCTGGCGAAAGCGGCCGCCGCGCGGTCGATCTCCGTGCGCAGATCGGCGTATTTGCGCACGAACCTCGGGGTCCAGTCGAACATGCCCAGCATGTCGTTGACCACCAGCACCTGACCGTCGCAGGCGGCCGAGGCGCCGATGCCGATGGTGGGAACGTCGATCGTCTCGGTGATCTCGCGCGCCAGCGATTCGGCGACGCCCTCGATGACGATGCAGAAGGCGCCGGCCTCCGCGACGGCCTTGGCCTCGGCCAGCACCCGGTCGCGCTCGCTGTCGGTCCGGCCCTTTGCCTTGAAGCCGCCCTCGGCCAGGATCGCTTGGGGTCGCAGACCGACATGGCCCATGACCGGAATGCCGCGCTTGACCAGGAAGGCGACGATCTCTGCCATTTCGATGCTGGTTTCCAGCTTCACCGCCTGGGCGCCCGTCTCCTTCATCACCCGCACGCAGTTGGCGTAGGCGACTTCCTTGCCGCCTTCATAGGAGCCGAACGGCATATCCACGACCACCATCGCCCGTTTGGCGCCGCGCATGACGGCCTGCCCGTGCAGGATCATCATCTCCAGCGTGACGCCCACGGTATTGGGCAGGCCGTGAACCGCCATCCCCAGGCTGTCGCCGACCAGCAGCACATCGCAGTGCGGATCCAGCAGGGCCGCCATCGGCGCGTCATAGGCCGTCAGGCAGACGATCGGCTCGCCGCCCTTGCGCCCTGCGATATCGGGCACGGTGATGCGTTTGACGCTCTCTTGGGTGTGGACGGACATCGCCGGGCCTCCTGACGTGAAGGGGTCAGATAGGCCCCTGCCCCGCCGGTGTCACCCTCGCAGCCGCGCTCACACGTCTTGCGACAGCTTCGCCACGCCCGCCGCCATCAGGGCGACCAGGGCGCCGGCGACGATCCAGAAGGCCATCATGCCCGAACCGTTCATCAGGTCCAGCGACCCGACGCCCAGACCTTGCAGGCCCAATCCGTCCAGGCCCGATTGCGCTGCGCCCTGCGCCGTGGCGGCCGCGGCTCGAAGGCCTTGCGCCAGGGTCGTATCGCCGTCGGCGGTGAAGTTGATGTTCACCCCCTCGCGCACCGCCAGCACGCCGCCGATCAGACCGGCCGCCGTCAGGGTCAGGGCGCGCCAGCGCGACCGCGTCTCCATGCGCGACTTGACCGTCGCCAGGAAGAGGGCCTCGTCCGGCAGGCTCGGCGCCTGGGCGAACAGCCTTTCGATCATCGGATCGAATTCGTCAGCCGACATGGACCGACCTCCCGCCTGAGCCGTGCGCCGGTTGAAGCCGCGCACGGAGTTTATCCAGACCACGTTTGACATGCGATTTCACCGTGCCAAGCGGCAAATTCATGGCTGCCGCGATTTCCGGATGCGACATCCCCGCGCCGTGGCACAGGGAGACGCAGACACGCTCGGTCTCGCTGAGCGTCTTCAACGCCTCGTCCAGGTCCATCAGACCGCCGCGGTCGACGACCACATCCGCTTGATCGGCCTCGATCTCGGCGACGTAGCGCGCTTCCTTGGCCACCCGCTTCAGATAGAGCCGCGCGGCGATCTTCTTGATCCAGCCCGCAAACGTTCCCTGCCCGCGAAACTCCGCGCACCGCTGGAACCCTTGCAGAAAGGCGTCCTGCGCCACGTCGTCGGACAGGGACGGCGTCGCCCCCATCCGGCGCAGCAGCCCCCGCACCGCCGACCCGTGCCGACGCACCAGTTCGCCATACTCCCGCCGACCGCCGGCCGCCGCCTGGGCGGCCAGCTCCACATCGTGGAAGTCGCGTAGAGACTTGCTCATCAGAGCTTCCCCCGCCCGCCGTGGTCAGTCCGCGCCCTTGTTGAAGAAGCTCAGGACGATGAAGGCCAGGCCGATCGTGACGGGAATGCAGGAGATGCCCAGCAGACCGCTGTCCAGATTGCCGTTGAAGTTCCCGCCCAGTTCGCTGACGACCGAGAAGGCGGCGATGCCGATGCCGGACGCCAGCCAGATGACGCCGCGCCGGATGTCCTTGGTGCGCGACGGCAGGCTCTTCTGCACGTCCTTGGTCATGACGTCGATCAGTTCGGGCGGCAGTTGCTGGCCCTTGTCCACCGCATGGCGGATGGTTTCCTGCATGTCGCGCTTTTCGCGATATTTCAGAACCTGCGGGCCGAAGACGATGGCGGTGATCGAACCGAAGACGGCGAACATCGCGAAGATCGGAACAAAGCCTTCCATGATGAGTATCCCTTTATCCGTTGCAGCAGCCTGATGCGGCGGCCTTCTGATCACAAGAGGCTGACCGACGCCTCAACGGATGCGCGGCGCTACGTGAAATCTTCGTAAGGTCGCCGTTTCGGCCGCCGCCTGTTCGGTCTAGGGTCCGGTTTCATCAATCTCAGGAGCGCGTCCCATGGCCCACGTCACCTATCGCATCGTCGAACATGACGGCGGCTGGGCCTACAAGTCCGGCGACACCTATTCCGAGACCTTCGCCAGCCACGACGACGCCAAGGCCGCCGCTGTCCGCGCCGCACGCGAGCAGCGCGTGCCGGACCAGACCGCCGCGATCGAATACGAGACCGCCGCCGGCGAATGGGTCACCGAAAGCGCCGACGGCCACGACCGCCCCTCGACCGACGTCGAGGGCTGAGGCCGAGATGATCCCCCGTCGCACCCTGCTGGCCGCCGCCGCGCTGGCGCCGCTGGCAGGCTGCGCCACGGCGCCAAAGGCGAAGACGCCCGCCGAACTGACGCTCGTCACCTTCAACATCTGGCACAACATGGGCGACTGGGCCGCCCGCCGTCCGCTGCTGGTCGCCGCCCTGAAGGCCCAGGACGCCGACGTCATCGCCCTGCAAGAGGTGCTGGAGGACGCCAATGTCGGGCTGGAGAACCAGGCCCGGATGCTGGCGCGCGAGCTGGGCGGCTATCATGTCGCCTTCGTCTCGACCGACGCCGAGGGCGCCCCGCGTCGCTATGGCAACGCCCTGCTGACCCGCCTGCCGGTTCTGGCCGAGGCCTCGACCAAGCTCGAGCCGCTAGACGATTTCCGCACCGCGCTTCGGCTTCGCGTCGCGGTTCAGGGTCGCCCGGTCGATGTCGTCGTCACCCATCTGGCGTGGCAACAGGACGCCGGCCCGGTCCGCGCCCGCCAGATCGCCTCCCTGCTCGGCTGGCTGCCGCAGGACGGCACGCCCCTGATCGTCATGGGCGACTTCAATGCGACGCAGGAGGATTCCGGCCTGGCGACCCTGACGGGTCCCCGCTTCTTCAGCGCCCTGCCCCGCGGTTCGGTCCCGACCACCCTGAACCCCGCCAAGGGTCACCCCGAGCGCGTCATCGACCACATCTTCGTCGAACAGGCCGCCTTCATCCCCGGCGAGGCCCGTCGCTTCGGCGATACGCCGACCAACGGCGAATACCCGTCTGACCACTTCGGCGTCGTCGCGACCGTCCGTCTCAGGTGAGCGCCGAGGCGTAGGTCTCGGGCTTGAACCCCACCAGCCGCCGATCCCCCAAATCCAGCACAGGCCGTTTGATCATCGACGGCTGGGCCGTCATCAGCGCGATCGCCTTTGCCTTGTCGATGTCCGCCTTGTCGACTTCCGGCAGTTTTTTGAAGGTCGTCCCGGCCCGGTTCAGCACCGTCTCCCACCCGTGCTCGTCGACCCACTGGCTCAGCCGCCCCGCATCCACTCCAGCCTTCTTGTAGTCGTGGAAGACGTAATCGACCCCGTGCTGCTCCAGCCAGACCCGGGCCTTCTTCACCGTGTCGCAGTTGGGAATGCCGTAGAGGGTGTAGGTCATGGGGCTCTCGAAGGTCGTGGATCAAGCGAATGCAGCCGCTTTCGCCCCCTCGCCGACTATCGTCAACCGTCGGTCAGACGCGACGCCGGCGCTTTGAACGTCGCCGAGAACCCCTCTACGCCGTAACGAAGATCCGCGCCGCCGCACCCCAACAGCCCTCTTGCGAGCAGCTTGACGCCAAATCCGGTCTTGAGCGGCGGATGGGCCGGCGCGCCCCCGCCTTCGATCCACGTCAGAACCAGTTCACCCTCGTCCAGCCGCCAATCCACGGAAACGCGGCCGCCGGGCTTGCCGAGCGCGCCGTGCTTGAACGCGTTCGTCGTCAGTTCGTGGATGATCAAGGCGACCGTCTGCGCCACACGCGGCGACAGCTGCACCGACGGCCCCGAGATGGAAACCGGCCTGCGCACCAGATTACCGACCGCGTCGCGAACGATCTCGCCGAGGTCGCCGCCATTCCACGCCTTTTCGTCCAGCGTCTGCTGGGTCCGGGCGATGGCGTTCAGTCGCTCGTCAAAACGCTCCAGCACATCGCGATCGACGCCCGACAAGGTGCTGCGGGCGACCGCTTGAACCAGGGCGAGGGTATTCTTCACCCGGTGGCCGCATTCGTCGACCAACATCTGCCGGTGTTGCTCGCCCCGTACCCGCTCGGTCGTTTCGATGGCGATATTGAGAATGCCGACGATCGCGTCGCCGTCCCGTACCGGGCTGTACGACAGTGTCCAGCTGGTGTCTTCCGCATAGCCGTTTCTGACCATCGTCAGCGGCAGGTCTTCCAGAAAAACGGTTTCGCCTGCCAGCGCCCGTTCCGTCAGGGGGCGCAACACGTCCCAAACCTCATACCAGACCTGGTCCAGCGGACGGCCCAGGGCGTTCGGATGCTTTTGTCCGAGCAGCGGCATATAGGCGCCGTTGTAGAGCAGGGTGCGCTCCGGGCCCCACATGACGCTGGCCGCAAAACCCATTCCCATCATCATGTCATAGGTAATGCTCAGCGCGGGCGACCAATCGCGCCTTGGCCCCAGGGGCGTCGTCGCCCAATCGAACGCGTCAATAAGGGCCGGCATCGGCGCGCCCCCTATTGACGACGGCATTCGACGAGCAACCGACGAATGCAGCTCCAGCATCGATCTGGGATGCGAACCTCATCATCGTCGTTCAGAATAATCGGATGGTTTCGCTTGGCTGATCGACGATCACGCCCGCGACATAGAGTTTGCGCACCAGTTGCTGCGTGCCGAGGATCGTCCGGCTTTGGAAATCGAGCCAGTTCGCGACCAGGGTCTGATCCGGCAGATTGATGTCTCTCTTGCCCGCGACCCGGATCACCAGGCCTGCCTTTTCAAGCTGACCCAGGTGCCGGCGGACCGTTTCGTCGTCCATTGTGGCGGCCTTGGCGACCTCGATCACGCTCACCGGCCCGAACGGCGGGTTCAGGGGGCCGAGACGGCCGGCGTCCGGCTCGTCCTGAACGACCCGCAAGGCGCTTCCGGTGAGATGCGACAGCCAGAGCAGGACGTAGTGCGTCGTCATGCTGATTTCGGGCTTCAGCGACCAGGCGTGCTGGATGCCTTTCAGGACGTGGGCCGTCATCAGCCGCGTCGCCAGGCCGGCGACTGGCCAGGCTGGCGTGACGACCCTGTCGCCGTCGCGGGCGCCGCATGCATTCAGCATCGCCAGCCCATCGACGAACTCCACCGTGGCCAGCAGAAAGGCTTCCATCGCAGACTTGAACGGTTTCGACTGCGACACCTCGGCGCGCAAGACGAAGCCGCCGTCGGTCCGGACCAAGATCCCCCGCTCCACCAGGCCCGCCAGTTTTGTGCGCGCGCTCTCGCGCGGCACGCCCAGGGACATGGCGATGCTGATCGCATTCACAGGCCGCCGCAGGGCGTTCGGCAAAATGCCGGCTCCGATGGAAGGGTTGCGTGCCGCACCTTCGTCATCGGCGCCTCTGACGTTCGCATCCACGACGCCCGCAGTCAGCAGGGCGGATATCAAATCCTCGTCGATCCAGGTGCGGGATGCGGCGATGAAATCGAGCGTCAGCTTCGTATTCAGCCAAGCGACCTGAGCGGCTTGTAAACGCAGAGACATTGCAGACCATCAGAGGCTTCAGCGAACACTGTCGTCCTCGCTCGCGCCCCTGTCGACAAGACAACTACCGAAAATGAGGTTTCGGGACAGAGGCGGAGCGACGATCGATCCACGCTCTGCGGCGCCCCCCTTGCCGTCATTGTTCGCCGACAAATCCGCTTTAGTATCGGGCGTTTAGAGACGGCCTTCATCAATCGACCGTACGTATCCCCGAACGGGATTATGATGTCGACGGGTCTTTGAAAACAGCAGCGCTCAGCAATTGCACCGTCTTGCATTTTGCACGCCCTTTTTCCGCGCTGTGCAATTTCGCTCTGTCGCTGAGTTCAGACGAATTAGACGAATTAGACGGTGTTTTTGTCAGGCGACCGTCTAGGCCGCGAACCCGGCGAACACGCCGATGACCATCACGATGAAGGTCGCAACGACGCTGGACAGCCCGATGGCGATCATCACGATCAGGCCCTTGGCCAGGCCGGGGACCACGCCCCGATACCACCGTCCCCTCCCCATCCGCATGAAGGCCACGATGCCCAGCGCCAGCATCAAAAGGCTGCACGCCGCGGCCAGCGGGCCGGGGCTGAACATGAACCAGGCCAGCGGCAGCAACGGCACGGTCCAGGCGTTCAGATAGGCGAAGGCCGCGCGAAACCCGCATCTCAGGCCCAGGTCCTCGGCGTCCCACAGGCGAAACAGCGGCATGGCCGCCAGGGCGTAGAGCGGCGCCATGATCGGCACGGCCACCAGCGACATCCAGCCGTCGGCGTCCGACATGAAGGCGTCGCGCGACTTGCCCGCTTCCTGAAGCAGGGGGTTCAGCACGTCGGCCGGCATGCCTTCCAGGTATAAGCTCAAGCCCCCGCGCAGGAAGACGATCAGCATCAGGATCGCGTTCAGCGCCAGATACAGCTTCAACGGCTTGGCGTAACGCCCGCCCCCCGTCGGCCCCTCGATCATCCAGGCCTGGAGCACCAGTCGGGGCCGCACCAGCAGGTCGCGCGCGGTCCGCACCTCGGCGCCGCCAAAGCCCAGCGCGTCCTCGGACAGGTCCTTGAACGCCTGTTTGCGCGTCGTCTCGCCGTCGGTCATCGGATTCTCCCCTGGGGGATGCATACACCGCCCGGTTGACCGCGCAACCGCCGATCAGAACCGCTTGGTCAGAACCGCTTGCTCAGGCCAATGCTGACCACCCGCCCGCGCGGATCGGCTACGACCGGGTCATAGCCCAGGGCGAACTGCGCCAGCGGCGGCGCCTTGTCCGCGACATTGACCACCCCGACCGACAGATCGAGATCAGCGCCGATCGTGCGGCTGTAGAGCAGATCGACCGTCGTCTGGCTGGCGATGCTGGCGTCGGTGATCCCGCTGCGATCGTTGGCGTAGCCGTCGGTATAGTGAACCAGCGCCGTCAACGCGTTCGCCCCGCCGCTCCAGCCCACGGCGAACTCCCCGCGATTGCGCGGCAGGGACCGGCCGATGTTGTTCAGGTTGGTCGAACCGACGCCCGACACCTTGGCGGCCGACGCGTCCAGCCGGATGTCATAGGCGTCCACATAGGTCCACGTCGCCGAGGCCGTCGCCTCCCCGCCCCACAGGCCGCGCCGATAGCGGGCCGACAGGTCGATCCCTTGGGTCTCGATGGACGAGGCGTTGATGAAATAAAGCTGGACGAAGGTCAGGGCGCCGCTGGCCGAGCGGGTAATGCGGCTCTGCGCCTCCGTGCCGGTCCGCCCCGCCGCCGTATCGGCCGCCGCCTGGTTGATGATGGCCTGGGCCGACTCCTTGACCACCTGATCGGCATAGTCGAACCGCCAGGCGTCCACGCCCAGTTCCAGCCCGTCGATCGGCGTCCAGACTGCGCCCAGGTTCAGGCTCTCGGACTTCTCGGGCTTCAGGTCGGCTCGGCCCGAGGTCAGGGTGTTGACGAAGACGAACGCCCCCCGGTCGAAGACCGACGGCTGCGACGCCTGCGCCCCCGACTGGGCATAGACCGACGGCGCCCGGAACCCCTGCCCCCACGACGCACGCAGGGCCAGGGCATCGGTGACGTCCCACCGGATCGCGGCCTTGGGGCTGAACCGGCCCTCGTTGCCGTCGTAGGATTCGTAGCGCCCGGCCAACTGCGCCTCGATCCGGTCGCCCAGATGGAGGCGGGCTTCGGCGAACGCGGCCAGAGCTTCCTGATCGCCGTCGAAATCCGGCGACACGCCCGCCGTCAGCAGATCGCCCCGGTTCACCAGATCGCTCCAGTCGTGACGGAAGCCGCTGCGGCGATATTGGGCGCCGACGGCGACATCGATCGATCCGCCGGCCCAGGCCAGGGCCTCGCCGCTGGTGGAGGCGTCCGCCGTCGTCAGGGTCGCCGCGCCCCGCAGGCCGGTCGAGCCGATAAGGCTGTCGATCAGGGCGGCGCTGTTCGCCGTTCCGGTCCCCAGATAGGCGCTGCCGAACGGGTTGAAATACTGGCAACCCCCGACGCCGGGCGTCCCCGTCGCGGGATTGCAGCCCGCTCCGGCCAGGCCGTTCAGCGCATTCTGCAAGGCGCTGCCGATGGTGTCGGGCTTGTCATAGGCGACGTGCTGGCGGCTGCTGGTCGCGGACAGGTTCCAGGTCCAGCCATTGCCGAAGCGCCCATCCAGCCCGGCCGCCAGACGCCAGGTGCGATAGTCGAACTCCGCTTGCGACGCGCCGGCCTCCGCCCCCAGCAGCCGCCCCCGGAACAGCACCGCCTCGCCGAACGGATTGTCGGGATGACTCGCCGGGACCGTCAGCGACCGCGCCAGGATCGGCAGCGACGGCGACTGGCGCGCGATGGTGTTCGTCGCCGACCACGCCCCTTGCAGCGACAGGGTCATGTCGCCCACAGGCCGCCGGTAGTCCGCGAACAGCTGCGTGCGGGTCTCCTCCGGGGCCAGGTCGAAGAAGTCGGAATAGTCCAGCCGACAGAAGCTGTCGGTCGGCGTGTTCAGATAGGCGCTGCCGAACGCCGTATTGCCGCACGCCGGATCGGGCGAAAAACCGTTGCGGCTAGGTCGGAAATAGGAGCCCGGCTGGCCATAGCTGGTCACGGCCGTCCAGGCCGCGCGGCCATAGCGTTCGGCCTGGGTGAAGTCCCGCTCGTCGGAACCCAGGGCCGAGCGATGGAAATGCGAAGCCGCCAGCGTCAGGTCGCCGCCCAGCAGGCCGAACCCGCCGAGCGCCTCGATCACGCTCTCTTCCGACCCGTCGGCGACGGCGTATTTGGCGCTGATCTCGGGGCGGTCCACGCCCCGCCGGGTGATGAAGTTGACCACGCCCGCCACCGCGTCCGAGCCATAGACCGCCGAGGCGCCGTCCTTGACCACTTCGACCCGCTGAAGCGCGATCATCGGCACCAGGGAGTTGATGTCGACGAAGCCCGAGCCGTCCGTCGCCACCACGGCGCTGTTGGTCCAGCGCTGGCCGTCCACCAGGACCAGGGTCGAGCCGAGGCCGAGATTGCGCAGGTTGAACTGGGCCGTGCCCGAACTCTGCGGCTGGTTCAGCTGATCGACCTGGGCCTCGGAGCCCGAGTTCGCCGTGACCAGCCGGATCAGCTGAGAGGCATCGGCGACGCCGGCGGCGGCGATCGTTTCGCGGGCTACAGTCTCTACCGGGGCGATCCGCTCACCGCCCGCGATCCGGGAGCCGGTGACGACCACATCGTCCACGCGCGACGCCTCCTGGGCCTGGGCGGCCGCAGCCGTCGCCAACCAGGCGATCGAGGCTGTCGTCATCAAGAAGTTGCGCTTTGTCATTCGGATACTCCCCGCCATTGGCAGCGGACTTCTATCCAGCGCTTCGTTTTTGCGAAAGCCCAATTTTGCAGTTTTGCAATTTCAATCGTCGGCGAGACATCGTGCGCCATTGATCCTGCGATGTAACCGGTTACGCTGCGGCAAAACAAAACGGGTCAGGAAAGCAGGAAGCATGGCGAATGTCCGTCTGGTCGACGTGAAGAAGGCGTTCGGCGCCGTCGAGGTGCTGAAGGGCGTCGATCTGGAGATCGCCGACGGCGAATTCGTCGTCTTCGTCGGCCCGTCGGGCTGCGGCAAGTCCACCCTGCTGCGCACCATCGCGGGGCTGGAAGAGGCGACCACGGGCCAGGTTCTGATCGGGGACCGCTTGGTCAACGACCTGTCGCCGTCGGACCGGGGCATCGCTATGGTGTTCCAGTCCTATGCGCTCTATCCGCACATGACCGCCTATGAGAACATGGCCTTCGGCCTGAAGCTGGCCAAGACGGACAAGGGCGAGATCGACCGCCGCGTGCGCGCCGCCGCCGAGGCGCTCAGCATCACCGACTATCTGGATCGCAAGCCCAAGGCGATGTCGGGTGGCCAACGCCAGCGGGTCGCTATCGGCCGCGCCATCGTGCGCGAACCCGAGGTCTTCCTGTTCGACGAGCCCCTGTCCAACCTGGACGCCGCCCTGCGCGTAAGGATGCGCTATGAGTTCGCGCGGCTGCATGCCGAGCTGAAGACCACCATGATCTACGTCACCCACGACCAGGTCGAGGCCATGACCCTGGCCGACCGGATCGTGGTGCTGAACGCCGGTCGGATCGAACAGGTCGGCGCGCCGATGGAGCTTTACGAACACCCCGCCAACCTGTTCGTCGCTGGCTTCATCGGCAGTCCCAAGATGAACCTGCTGACTGCCGAGATCGTCGAGGCCTCGACAACCGGCGCGACGGTGGAGACGACGGCCGGCGAGCCGATCAGCATCGCCGTGGACGCCGCCTCGGCCAAGCTCGGCGATACCGTGACGCTGGGCGTCCGTCCCGAGCATCTGATCCTCAGCGACGACGGCGACGCCCTGAGCGCCGAGGTCATGTTCGTCGAGACTCTGGGCGCCACGACCATGGCGCACCTGAAGCATCCGGCGACGCCAGACACGCTGACGGTTCAGCTGGCGGGCGAACTGCGGGCCAAGGCGGGCGAGCGACTGACGCTGCACGTGCCCGCAAAACAGGCGCACCTGTTCGACGCGGACGGGAAAGCCTTCAAGCGGCTCTAACCCCTCCGTTTCAAGAGAGAAGGCTCAGTTCAGAACAACCCGCCGCGCCCCTGCCGGAATGACCAGTTCGTCGCCCGACCACGTCGCTGAGCGGCCGTCGATCCGAACGCGCTCCGGCCGCCCCTGCCCCGCCGCCCACTGAAGCACGAATCCGGCCGGCGGCGTCGCGCCGTCACCCAAGGTGAGGACGTAGCCCTGGCCTTCCTTGCGATAGGCGTAGGTCAGCGGCCCATAGGCGGTGCGCAGATCCCGCAGGCCGACACCCTCCTTCGTGTCCAGCCACACCTCCGGCACGCCCGCCGCCAGCACCAGAGCGTGATCGCTGTCCCGCTCATAGGCGAACAGATCGAGCGCCGAACGGATATAGTCGGAGCTGATCCAGGCGTGCGGCATGTCGCCGATGAAGCGCGGCTCGCGTTTTTCGCGGCCCACCACCTCGGCCCAGCCGTTCCAGGCCTCGGGCCGACGGTCGGCCATCAGGAAGTCCAGCACCTCCAGCGCCCGGTGCTTCTGACCCAGCCGCACATAGGCGCCGACCAGCCGCCATTCGTAGGGGGTGTAGTCCTTCCACGCCGTGCGATTGGTCAGACGGTTCTGGAAGTTTTCCCAGTAGCGATCGAAGGTTCGCGACAGAAGCTCGTGCGGCAGGTTATCCTGTTCGCCCGCCGGCGACAGGGCGATGGTGGTCGAGGTGGCGTCGAAATCGCCGCGGTCGGCCGCCCCCGCGATCCAGTCGATGCCATGATGCACAGCCGTCGCCGTGATTGAGGCGCGGATGTCGGCGGCGAATTGATCGCGCGCCGCTGCATAGCGTGCGGCGACGTCCGCATCGCCCAGGGTCTCGGCGATGAAGACCGCGTCCTTGTAGCCCAGCAGGCCCCAGAAATCGTCCCAGTAGGAATAGGCCGCCTTGTCCGAGTAGCCCTCGTGGCTGATCGTCGGCGGCAGCAGGCCGTACAGATGCCGCTGGTCCGGCGTCTGGAAGGCCGCCGTGCGGGTCGAGGCGCGCAGCGCGTCCATATAGGCGATGGCCTTTTGCACCTGCGGCCAGACCTGGTGCAGCAGGGCTTCGTCCCTGGTGTAGCGATAGGTTTCGGCGGCCAGGAAGACGAACTCGCCGTGGCTGTCGTTCTCGGGCACCGGATCGGCGCCGCGCGCATCGACGCAGCACGGGACCTTGCCGTTCTCGAACACATAGGGGGCGTACCAGCGCAGATAGTCGGCTGAATGCTCGGCCATGCCCAGCCGGTTCAAACCCTCGGCCATCATCGCCCCATCGCGGATCCAGGAGCGGTTGTAGCTGCGTGTGCCGGGTTGCAGGATCGGTCCCTGACGCGACATCAGCATATGGGCGAGCGACGATTTCAGCGCGTCCTCGATCCGCTGGGCGGCGGGCGGCAGGGTCAGGTCCACCCGGTCCAGCTTCTCGCGCCATTCAGCTGCCAGCCGGGTCTCGACCGCGTCCAGCACAGCCGCCGCCTGCCCCACCGGCTCGGGCGCCAGCGCGTCGCCGGACAGTTGCGACACCCAGCCGACCGTGCGCGTCTCTCCGGGTTGCAGCGTCACCTCGTAGGTCAGGAGGCCGGCGGCCAGACCTGTGGCGTCGGTCGTCGTCATGACCTCGGCGGCCGGTCGGCGCGCGGACGGCAGGATCAGGGACTGCGGATCGCTGCCCGCGTCGAAGGTCGCCAGCGCGACCTGATCCGGGGCCGCCAGCGGCTGCACCCGCACCGTGTCGTTCAGCTTCAGTTCGGCGCCGTCCCAGCCGATCGTCTCCACCGGGCTGACGCCACCGGGAATGGCCAGGAACTGACGCGGCGCATTGACCTGCATCGGGCGGGCGGCCAGGGCCAGCGTCAGGGTGCGCGGCCGGCTGGAGGTGTTGGTCAGGTCGTAGCGGCCCCACAGTTGCGCCTGATAGGGCGGCCCGTCGGCGAAGCTGGTGATCTTCAGCGTCCAGTCGTCGGCGGTCCAGGTCACCGACGGGATCGGCAGATCGCCGTCCTTCAGCCCCTGTTCGATATTGACGTCGGCCCAGGTGATCAGCCGCCCGTTGTCGACCACAAAGGGTTCGATACTGGGCCCGGCGCGACGGAGCTCGATGGCGCCGTCCTCGCCGATCAGGCCGCTCTCCCCGCCCCCATCGACCCCGACCAGGGTCCAGTAGGACTGCTCGCCGGAGAAGCCACGCGGATAGACGCCGCGCCGGTTTTCCTTGGCCACGGCTTCCAGAAACACCGTGCGGTCCGCGCCGAAGGTCAGCGGTTCGACCTCGATCTCGTTCAGCGCATAGGTCGTGGCCTGGGCCGCGCCCAGCCGCTGACCCGCGCCGGACGAGCCGACCACATCGGAGGCGGGAACGGGCTTCAGCGGTTCCAATCTCAGCCAGCGCGCCGTCGCCTCGGGCGTCCGCAACCAGTCGACGCCGCCATTGCCGCCCGTAACCGTCGTCAGCGGCCGCCAGTCGCGCCCGTCCATCGAGGCGGAAACGCGATAGTCACTCGCCGCGCCCCGCTCGCCCCAGCGCAGGGTCAGGCCGCCGAACTCGCGCTCGTAGCCCAGGTCCAATGTCAGGGCCGAGTCTTGGCCCACCGGCGGGGTCCAGGCGGTTTTTGGGTCCAGATCGACGGCGTTGGCGGCGGTCGAGTTCATCTGCCCATCGCTGGCCAACGGCTGGGGCGGAACCGGCGGATCGACCGGCAGGGCGCGCAGGGTCAGTTGGTCGATCTCGACCGAGCCCTTGCCGCCCTCCGCCGCGACCACGACGAACTCGACCCGCTCCGCGCGACGCAGGATGGTTTCAGGGCTTGGCCCCCAGGCTTTGGAAACCTGACGGCGTTTAATCACGAACCGGGTCCAGCCGTCGGGGAAGTCGTAGCGCGCCGTCTGCTTCCACCAGACATTGTCGGCGGAGGCGTCGGTCAACTTGACCTCGAAGGTGTTGGTCGGCCCGGCGCCCCGCACCCAGAAGCTGATCTCGTAGTTGTCGGGCAGGTCGAACGGCAGCGGCCGGCTGAGCACCGCATAACCTGCCTTGCCGTCGAAATCGTAATCGAGCCGCACCGCTTTCCCGTCATGGCCGGCGACGGCGGAGACGGCGGCGTGAACGTCGGTCGAGGCCGTGGCCTCCCACCGCGTCGCATCGTCCATGCTGTCGAGAACGCGCGTCTCCTGCGCGACGGCAGGCGCGGCCAGGGCGAGGGTCAGGACCGAGGCGGCGGCCAGCAGGAGATTACGCATTGGAACTCGCAGTTCTGGTCAGCCCTTCACGCTGCCCGCGAGCATGCCGCGGATGTAGTAGCGTTGCAGGGCGAGGAAGAGGATCAGCACGGGCGCGACCGTGACGACGGCGCCGGCCATCATCAGTTCGATGTCCTGCACATGCTCTCGCGACAGCGCCGCCAGGGCGACCGGCAGGGTATAGTTCGACTGATCCGTCAGAATGATCAGCGGCCACAGGAAGTCGTTCCAACTGCCCAGGAAGACGAACAGGCCCAAGGTCACGATGATTGGCTGCAAGGTCGGCAGGACCACGCGGCGGAAGATCTGGCCCTCGCTGGCCCCGTCGATCCGCGCGGCCTCCAACATCTCGTCGGGAATGCTCAGCGCATACTGGCGCACTAGGAACAGGCCGAAGATCGACGCCAGCCACGGCACCAGCGCCCCGGCATAGGTGTTCACCAGGCCCATCGATTTCAGCATCAGAAACAGCGGCAGGGTGCCGATCTGGGCGGGCACCACCAGGGCGGCGACCAGGAACTGGAACAGCCGCTCGCGCCCGGCGAACTTCAGCTTGGCGAAGGCGTAGCCGGCCGGGACGGTGAAGCTGAGCGCGAGGATCGTCGCCAAGGTCGCCAGGGCGAAGCTGTTCCACAGATACCGCCCCATGCCCTGGTTCAAGAACAGGTCGCGGTAGTGCTCCATCGTCCAGTGAGACGGCAGTAGCGGCGGCGGAAAGACCGCCGCCTCGCCCGTCGCCATGAAGCTGACCGACACCATCCAGACCAGCGGGAAGAGCACGATCAGGGCGATGAGGCCCACGGCCAGATTGAGCAGGATGGCGCGGATTTTCATTGATACGCCCCCACCCGCTTGGCGACCGCCAGCTGGACCAGGGTGATCGCCAGGATGCACAGGAACAGGACGAAGGCGACGGCGCTGGCGGAGCCCAGATTCCACCATTTGAAGCCCTCTTCGTACATGAAGTAGAGCACCGTCACCGTGCTCTGGGCCGGTCCGCCTTGGGTCATCACATAGGGTTCGGCGAACAGCTGGAAGAAGCTGGCGACCGAGATGATCGAAACCAGCAGCATGGTCGGCGCGATGGCCGGCAGGGTGACATGGCGGAACTGCTTCCATGGGCCGGCGCCGTCGATGCGAGCGGCCTCGTACAGGTCGTCCGGCACGGTCTGAAGCACCGCCAGGAAGATCAGCATATTGTAGCCGAAGATCTTCCACACCACGAACATCAAGATCGCCGGAATGGAAGTGGATGGGTCGCCCAGCCAATCCACGGCGGGCAGACCGATGCTCTCCAGACCCCAATTGATGACGCCGTACCGGGTATGCAGCAGATAGCGCCACACCACGGCCGTCGCGACCAGGGTCGTGACATAGGGGGCGAAGAACATGACCCGCCAGATCGGCCGCCACTTTACCACCCGCGCATTCAGGATCACCGCCGCCGCCAGGGACGCGGCGATGGACAGGGGCACGCCCAGCACCGCGAAGGTCAGGGTGTTCTTCATCGCCCCCCAGAACAGGGGATTGGTCAACAGCCGCTGATAGTTCTGCAAGCCGACGAACCGCAGATTGTCCAGGTTCGCCAGGGCGTAGATGTCGAAATCAGTCAGGCTGAGCAGCAGGGCCGCGATCACCGGAATGGCGAAGAACAGGCCGATGGCAAGCATAGCCGGGGCGACGAAGGCCCATGCGGCCCGTTCGCGGGCGCCGCGTCCGCGCGACGGCTTCACTTTGACCAGTGTCGGATCGACGACGGTCATACGGCCCTGCCCTGTTCCATCATCCAGCGACGCTTCTCCAGAAGGCGGTCGGCACGACGGTCGATCTCGGCGGCGGCGGCTTCAGGCGTGTATTCGCCGCGCACCATCCGTTCGGCGACGATCTGCATCTCGGTCACGATCCGCTCCCATTCCGGCACCTTGGGCACGGCCTTGGCGCGCGCCAGTTGCCCCCGGAACGGCGCCAGCATCGGATCACGCTCGACGCCTGCGATGTCCCAGGCGCTCTGGCGTGCGGGCAGGTCGCCGACGATGGTGTTGAACCGGGCCTGCACAGCCGGCTCGGACAGATAGCGGACCAGGGCCCAGGCCGCCTCCTGATGCGGGGAGGATTTGAAGACCGCCAGGCTGGACCCGCCCGGCGCCGAGGCGCCCAGGCCATTCGGTCCCGGCACGCCCGCCGTGGCCCAGTTCGGCTGGAACGACGCGGGCAGCTTGCTGCGGAAATCGCCGACGCTCCACGGCCCGGAGAAGTAGAAGCTGAAATAGCCCCTGGCGAACTCGGTCCAGACGTTGGAGATCTGCGTTGACGAGGCCAGCGGCGCCAACTGCTCGTCGAACAGGCTGCGATAGAAGGCCAGGGCCGCGATGAAGCCGGGGCTGGAGAAGTTTCCGCGCGTGTCGCGATCCCTCAGCAGCGGCTCGTCGATCTGAAGCCCGAAGGTCAAAAGCTGTTCGAACTCGTTCAACGGCAGCAGGATGGCGTAGTTGCCGTCGCCCGCCACACGCTTGATCGCATGCATGGCCCGCTTCCATTCGGCCCAGTCCTCGGGCGGCGCATCGAACCCGGCACGCGCCAGCAGATCCTTGCGATAGAACAGCAGCCGCGTATCGACATACCAGGGCGTGGTCATGGCGCGGCCGGCGATCTCATTCGTCTCCAGCACCGCCGGAAACTGGTCGGTCAGCAGGTTCGCGGCCTCAGGCGGGGTCGGCGACAGGGCGCCGATGGCGGTCAGCTCCGCCACCCAGGTATTGCCGATCTGGCTGACGTCGGGCAGCGACGCCCCGGCGTAGGCGGTCAGCAGCTTCTCGTGCGCCGCCGTCCACGGCAGGGGCTGGACCGAGACGCGGACGCCCGGATTGCGGCGCTCGAACTCGGGCATCAGCTGGCCCACCGTCCCGCCCTCATTACCCATGGCCCAGAAGCGCAGCACGGTCTCGCCGTCGCGGCGTGGGGTGCAGGCCGCAGCCGCCCCTCCCGCCATCAGGGCCAGAGCGCTGCGTCTATCAAGATTGGGCCTGGGGGCCGTCAAACTCATCCGTTCATCCAGCCGCCGGTGAAGCCCGCGATGTCGAGCGCGCGGCGGATATTGGGCTCGCCGCGCATATAGCGCCAGACGAACTCGGACCTGTGATTCTCGGTCATGATGACGATCGGCCCCTGGTCGATGCCCAGATAGTCGCCGTCCACCCAACCCACGCCGTCCACGATCTTGCCGTGCTGCAGCGGCCCGTCGCGCACCGTCAGGGTCGGGTTGAAGCTGTCGAGGAAGCCCCACTCGGTATAGACGCCCGCGCCGTAGCGCGCCTTCATCGCCTTGACGCAGGGCACGACGATTTCGGGCGCGAAGGCGATGGAGCTGGCCGCCGCCGTCGGCGCGATGGTGCCGTCGTCCCGGTCGCCGGGCCCGCGCGCGGAATAGCTGAAGAACTCGCGCTCCTTGCCGTCGATGACCTGTTTGAAGTCGCCCGGCCCGTCGCAGGCGGTCAGGCCCCAGACCTCGGACGAATAGCCCGCCCAGCCGCCCGGGTTGTCGTGGGCGTATTTCTGCTGGGCGTAGACGGCGCGGCGGCTGTTTTCGAAATAGTCGAGGTATTCGCCCAGCTGGGCCGACTGCCCACGCATCCAGGCGTCCTGAATGCCGCGGAAGTCGATGAACATATGGCTGTACTGGTGCCCGAAGATGGGCGCGAAATTCAGGTGCCAGCTGCCCCAGCGATCCGTCCAGCTCTCGTCATAGCTGGCCGCCCATTCGTGCCAGACATTGACCGACACCGGATGGGTGGGGCTGCCGATGGCCAGCAGCAAGACCAGCATGCCCTCGTTGTAGACGTGCCAGTCGGAGGGAATGAAGCCGCTCTCGGGGTGCCAGCCCATGGTGATGCGGTTGTCGCGGATAACGGCCCACGGCCATTCGATCCGCTCGTAGATGGCTTGAGCCTTCTGACGGATTTTTGCCTCGTCGGCATGACGGCCGTCGAAGTAGCGGGCGGCGAACAGCATACCGCCGATCAACAGGGCCGTATCGACCGTCGACAGTTCGTTGGTCCGGTAACGAAGCCCCGTCTCCATATCCAGGAAGTGGTAGAAGAAGCCCTTGTACCCCGCCGTGCCGCTGGCCTCCGGGCCCTGCGGCAAATCGTGGAAGAAGCGCAGCGTCGTCAGGGTCCGCTCGCGCGCCTCGGCCCGGCTCATCCAGCCGCGCTCGACGCCCACCGGCCAGCAGGTCAGGGCGAAGCCGACCGCCGCCACCGAACAGAAGGACGGCGTGGGCCAGCGATCCGGCGTCAGGCCGGTCCTGCGATCCGTGACCTTCTCGAACCATCGGAACGTCCGCTCCTGAAGCTCCTCGATCTCCTGATCCAGCCGCATCGGCCGTCTCTGCGTCCCATTGACCGCCCCCGTCGCCGCCGCCTGCTGCGCCGCCGCCATCACCGGAAATCCTACGGCCAGAGCCGCCGCGCCTGTGGTGGTCCGCATCAGGAAGTTTCGACGATTCATGGGCACGCTCACTGGGTCTCAATCGAAAAAGAAAGGCCGCCTCGCAACAAGCACGAGGCGGCCCAGGCTCAGGATTTAGAAGGAGTAACGCAGGCCGACCTGGAAGCTGCGGGTCGGCAGATACTGTTCCGTCCCCATGCCGAAGCGCGGGCTGTTGAAGCCCTGATCGAAGGACTTGTAGTTGGTGAAGTTGAAGATGTTGATCGCATCCACGATGAACTCCACCTTCTGGCCGCCATAGACTTCGAAGCCCTTCGTCAGACGCAAGTCGATCTGGCGGTAGGCGAAGTTCAGACCGGGCAAGAAGGCGCGCTTGTCCGGACGACCGCCGTTCCAGCAAATGTTCGGGCCGCCGGCGGGAGCGTTCGGGCAGTCGAACACGGTGTAGGGCAAGCCCGAACCCAGGGTCACGATGCCTGACAGCAGGAAGTCCGCGGGCAGACCGATGGTGCCGGACGCCACGATACGATGCGTTTCGTCGGTGTTCGACGGGAACTCAGGCGACTGTCCAGGCACATTGTAATCGAAGTCGAAGGCGCCATAGCCGGAGTCGCGGCTGCCGTTCTGGGTGGCGTCCATATAGGTATAGGCGATGTTTACGCCCCAGCGATCTTCGGCGTTGTAGTGCTTGTCGGCCGTGAAGTAGATCGCCTTGTAGTCGCGCTCTTTATCCGTGTTCTGGAAGAAGATCAGGTTGCGGAACTGCGGGAAGCCCACCGATCCCGGCGTCGGACCGTTGAACCGTCCGCCCGTCTCCGTCAGGGCATTGGCGATATACCAGCTGGATTCGCCTCTCGTCTTGCCGGCTGCAAGCGTCAGCGCCGTCTGGAACATACCGATCTTCTGGCGCACGCCCAAGCTAAACTGATCGGTGCGAGGCGGCTCGAAGTCGTTCTGCACCAGGAAGACTTCGCCGGCGCCCGGGCTGGCCGCCAGCAGGGGATCAAGACCCTGCGGCGTCAGATAGCTCGGGTTCCAGGCGATGGTTTGGACACCGCCACGAGGCCCGCCCGTGTTCGAGAAGTAGATCGTCTTGTTGAACTGGAAGGGCTTGAACCGCTCGTCGAACGCGAAGTTGAAGCCGATACGATCGTAGTAGCGGCCGGCACCGCCGAAGATGACCGTCCGCTCATCGTCGAAGACGTCGTAGGAGAAGCCGAAGCGCGGTTGGAACGCGCCCTTGAAGGCCTTGCGATCACCATCGGAAATATAATCCGCCGGGTTGAAATACGACGGGAAGTCGTAGTTCGGCAGGTTCTGGATCGCGGCCAGCATGTTGCGAATGGAATCAGGCGTGCGGTAGTCGTTGTTGACCGCATTGTCCTCGTAATCCCAGCGAATGCCGAGGTTCAGCTCCAGCTTGGAGGTGATCTGCCAGTCGTCCTGAATGTATAGGCCTAGAACATTGTTATCGACGTCCGCAGGCGGAACGGCGACTCCCAGGTCAACCGAGACGGGGATATCGCGGCTGCCGTTGATCTCGGGGCGGGCTTCGATGTCGTAGGTAAAGGTGGGGTTACGCCCGAAATCCTTCTGAACGAAATAGTTCTGCATCGAGTATTTCGCACCGATCTTGATCGTGTGCGTACCCATCCACTCCAGATCCGGAATGGTCAGATCGTTACGGATCGTGGTGCTCTTCTGCTCGAGGAACTGAGCATCAGCCCGCCCGCCGGCCGTGAATACGGTAGAGTCGCGGTTGTTGAAGTTATACTGGAACCCCGGCGTCGCTGCGCTGTCGTCGCGGAAGATTACGTACTGGCGCCCATAGTCGGACCCATTGATCACCGACTGTTCATAGCTTGACGTGAAGTAATCGATCGCGAACTCGTTAAGGAAGCGATCGCCCTGATACTGATGGCGCAGATTGAAGGCGATATTTTCGCCGTTGTTGCGCGCCGCGCGGCTGGGCGCATTCTGGCCGCTGGCTCCGCGGATATCTTCTTCCGTCTTGTACTCGCTGCTCAGTTCCAGCCTTTGGCGGTCGTTGATCTGCCAGGACAGTTTGCCGAAGAAGACGTCCTGCTCATAAGGCGTCGAGGTCGTGCCCAGGTCGTTGGCGAAGAAGCTGGTGTATTCGGTGCGGTTGAGGAAGGACTGCGAAATGCGCTCTTCGTCCTTGCGCTCATAGGCGCCGAAGAAGTGCAGCCGGTCCTGAATGATCGGGCCGCCCAGGCTGGCGCCGTACTGGATGCGCTTCAGAGGCGCCTTGGCGTCGCCGCGACGTTCCGAAATCACATCCTGAGCAATCCAGCCGGGATCCTGATAGTAGGCGAAGACGTCGCCGTGAAACTCGTTCGTGCCCGAGCGCGTGACGGCGGTGATGATGGCCGAACCGGCCTGTTCGTACTCGGCCTTGAAGTTCTGGCTGATGACGCGGAACTCTTGCACGGCGCCCTGCGGGAACGGCGTGCCGCGACTGTCGTCCTGACCGGCGACACCGCCGTCGTTAATCAGCGACTTGCGGTTCTGGCCGTCGATGAAGACGTTAATTGCCTGAGCGGTCTGGCCGCCGGCCGAGATCGTCCGCTCGGTGTCGTCCTCGGTCACGCGAAGACCCGGCGCCAGGGCGGCGAAGTTCAGGAAGTTGCGGCTGATCTGCGGCAGGTTATTGATCTGCTGCTGGGTCACGTTGGTGGCGACTTCGGGCGTGCGCACCTCGAAGACCCGGCGGCCGGTGACCACGATGTCGCCGAGCTCAGTCGCGCCGTCGGTGGCGGCTGTCGTCGTCGCTCCGGCGACATCCAGGTTCAAGGTGCCGACCTGACCCAGGGACAGGGTCACGGTTTCTTCCGCCGTCTGGCCGTCCGCGCTGGTGACCTGCACGCGATAGGTGCCGGGGCGCAGGCCGGACAAAACATAACGACCATCGGCGCCGACGCGCGCGCGTGTCGCATAACCGGTGGAGACTTCGGTCGCGACGACCGTCGCGCCCGTCTCGACGGTCTGGCCGTCATAGACCGCGCCGCGCAACGTCGTCGTTGCGTTCTGCGCCTGCGCCCCGCCGACGACCGCCATGCTGATGGCAAGCGCCGATGCGGCGGCCAAGGCGGCCTTACGCGTGTTGAACTGGGTCATCCTGAGCTCTCCCCTCCTGATGGGATCGGTTTTCAGCGACATGGCTGGCCTACCCTTTGTTGAACCTGGCGGACGAGGCCGCCGCGGTGGACTGGCGTTCGACCAGGATCGGCCGAACGATTTCGCAAGCGGTGTCCGTGGCGTCGGCGGTCGCGCCGGCCTGGACCAGGCCGATCAGGCGTTCGACGCCCCTACGGCCGATTTCCGCGATATTGACGCGCATGGTCGTCAGCGCAGGCCGCATCAGCGCGGCGATGGGCACGTCGTCGAAGCCGACGACGGCGATGTCCTCAGGACAGCGCACGCCGGCCTCCTGGAAGGCCAGAAGCGCCCCGACAGCCATCATGTCATTGGCGGCGAAAACGGCGTCGGGCCGCTCTGTCATGGCCAGAAGCTGGGTCGCGGCGCGGTGCCCCGAGGCCTGAGAGAAGTCGCCCTCGACGATGATCGGGTCATGACCGTCCAACGCCGCCGTATAGCCGGCCGCGCGCGTGTCCGCCTCGATATTGCCGGCGGCGCCGCGAATGTGGGCGATCCGCCTGCGGCCAGTGGACAGCAGATGCTGGACCGCGCCGACGGCGCCGCCGTGGTTGTCGATCATGATGGACGCCCGGCCGGGCTCGGCCGCGCCGCCGTTCATCAGCAGGACCGGCATCCGACCGGCGAACTCTGACGACAGGTTCGCCGCGCCCAGATGCGGCGACAGCACGATCATGCCGTCCACCCGCCCGCGCATCGAACGTACGGCCGCCAAGGTGTCTTCCGCGCCGTCATGCGAACTGGAGACGATCAGGTGCTTGCCGTGAGCGCGGGCGGCCAGGTCCATGCCCCGGATCAACTCGGAGAAGAACTCGCCGAACAGGTCAGGCAGGATGACGCCGATCGTGTCGTTCTTGCTGGTCGACAAGCTGCGGGCGCCGAAGTGAGGGACGTAGCGAAGATCCTCGACCGCATCGAGCACGCGCTGGCGCGTCGCGTCCGAGGTCACGCCCAAGCCGTTCAGTACACGAGACACGGACGCCACCGATACATTGGCGCGTTCGGCGACGTCGCGCATGGTGGCGGCCTTGGCGAAGGGCTGGCCCTCCTGCCGTGCAGACGCAGCGCTAGGCGCGGCCATGTCCAATTAAATTCTCCCTGCTCCCTATCGTCCCGGCCCCTTTTCGAAGATCCGTCGATAAGCGATGTAAGCGGTTACATGACACAGGAGCGATGTGCGCCGCAAGCGCCGTTCGGCCAAATTTCGGGCGATTTTCGATCTCTGCTCGAGCCGTCCCAACGAGCCACGGGCGCTAAGCCGCTGCTTTAGCTTCACTCTTCGCAGGCTCCTTCCGGCGAACGGAATAAGGCGAACGCGGTGGGCGCGCGCCTTGGTCGCACCAGCCGTCGGCGATCTGCGTCGCGGCTGCGGCCTCATACGAAAAGGCCCGCGCCGCCGAAGCTGCACGGGCCGCAATCACAATGCGAAAGACGAATCTATGCCGGGTTAAGCTCATCCAGCTTGCCGCGCAGCATCTGCAGCATGGCGGAGAAATCGCGGCCGCCGTGCCCGATCCCGTCGAACAGGGCGTAAAGCGCCTCGGCCTGTGCGCCCAGAGGCGTCGAGGCGCCGGATTTCGCCGCTGCGTCCTGGGCCAGCTTCAGGTCCTTCAACATCATGGCCGTGGCGAACCCGCCCTGATAGTCGCGGTTGGACGGCGCGGTCGGCACCGGACCCGGCCAGGGATAGTAGCTGGTCACGCTCCAGCACTGCCCCGAAGACTTGGACGCGATCTCGAAGAACCGTTCGGGATCCAGGCCCAGTTTCTCGGCCAGGGCGATGGCCTCGCACGTGCCGAGCATGGAGATGCCGAGCAGCATGTTGTTGCAGATCTTGGCCGCCTGCCCCGCGCCATGATCGCCGGCGCGGATGGTGATGCGGCTCATAGGCTCCAGCGCTGCCTCGACGCGGGCGAAGTCGCCCTCATCGCAGCCGACCATGAAGGCCAGCGTGCCCGCATCCGCCGCCGCGGTGCCGCCTGACACAGGCGCGTCGGCAAAGGCGTAGCCGGCCGATTTGGCAAGACCGGCGACCTTGCGCGCGGTTTCGACGTCGATGGTCGAACAGTCGAGCAGCAGGGCGGTCGACGGCGCCGCGCCGATGATCTGTTCGGAATAGACCTTATGCACATGCGGCCCGGCCGGCAGCATGGTGATGACCACCTCGGCGTTCTTGACCGCCTCGGCGACCGATCCGGCCGCGACGCAACCCGCCGACGCGGCCCGCTCCAGCGCCTGCGCCGACAGATCGAAGGCGGCGACCGCATGGCCCGCCTTGGCCTGGTTCGCAGCCATGCCGCCGCCCATATTGCCCAGGCCGATGAAGGCGATCTTGGTCATGGTCTCTCTCCCTTTTTGTCGTCCGCTCATCCCCGCGAAAGCGGGGACGTGGTCAGGCCAGCGGCGTCCATTTTTCATTGTCCGGCGAAGGCGCGAACAGCGCATCCAGCGTCTCGTCGGTAACGCCCGACAGGTCCGCCGGGGACCATTTCGGCGAATTGTCCTTGTCCATGATCACGGCCCGCACGCCTTCCTGGAAGTCGTGGGTGCGCACCACGCGGCCGCCCAGGGCGTACTCCATCGCCATATTGTCGGCAAAGCTGGTCAGCGTCGCGCCCGTGCGGATCTGGCGCAGCGAGACCTTCAGCGACTGTGGCGACTTGGTCTTCAGCGTTTCCAGCTGCTTCAGCGCCCAGTCCGAGCCGTCCGCCTCAAGCGCCTGGAAAATCTCTTCAACCGTGTCGAAGGCGAACAGCCGGTCGATGGCCTGGCGGTGGGCCGGCAGCGGCGCAGGCCCCGCGTCCCCGGCGTGGCGCGCCACGACCGACGACGGATCGGCGGCCTCGCCCATCAGATCGGCCTTCAGCGCCTCGACGCGATCCGCGGGCACGAAGTGCGTGTGGATGCCAAGGGCCACCGTATCCGCCGCCTTCAGCCGCGCGCCTGTCAGCGCCAGCCACACGCCGGTCTGGCCCGGCAGGCGCGGCAGGAACCAGCCGCCGCCCACGTCGGGGAACAGGCCGATCCCTGTCTCGGGCATGGCGTAGGTGGTGCGCTCGGTGGCCACACGAATGTCGGCCGGCTCGGAAATGCCGACCCCGCCGCCCATGACGATGCCGTCCACGATGGCGATGATCGGCTTTGGATAGTCGAACATCAGGTGGTTCAACCGATACTCGGCCAGGAAGAAGGCCTTGGCCTCCGACGCATCGCCCGCACCGCTTTCGGCGATCATGCGAATGTCGCCGCCCGCGCAAAAACCCCGCTCGCCGGCGTGGTCTATAAGTATGGCGGAGACGGAGGGATTCGAACGCCAGGCCAGCAGCGCCTCCGTCATCGCGTCGCACATCGCCCGGTTCAGCGCATGGATCGCCTTGGGTCGGTTCAGGGTGATGCGACCAACGCCGTTTTCGATCCGAGTGACGACCTCGGCCTCGTTCACTTGGTCATCTCCCGCGCGATGATCACCCGCATGATCTCGTTGGTGCCTTCCAGAATACGGTGGACCCGCAGGTCGCGCACGATCCTTTCGAGCGGATAGTCCTTCAGATAGCCATAGCCGCCGTGCAGTTGCAGGGCCTCATCGGCGATCTGGAAACAGGCGTCGGTGGCCAGGCGCTTGGCCATGGCGCACCACTTCGTCTTTTCCGGATGATCGGTGTCTATGGCCCAGGCGCCGCGCAGCACCATCAGTCGCGCCGCCTCCAGCTCCGTGGCCATGTCGGCCAGCCGGAACTGCAGCGCCTGAAACTCGCCGATCGGGCGGCCGAACTGTTTGCGGGTAGCGACGTAGTCCTGCGCCGTCTCCAGCGCCAGCCGCGCCCCGCCCAGCGAACAGGCGGCTATGTTCAGGCGCCCGCCGTCCAGACCCGCCATGGCGTAGCGGAACCCCGCCCCCTCTTCGCCCAGCAGATTGGCGACCGGCACGCGACAGTCGTCGAACTGGACGATGGCGGTCGGCTGGGCGTTCCAGCCCATCTTCCTTTCCTGCGCGCCAAACGACAGGCCGGGCGTGCCGGCTTCGACCACGATCGCGCTGACGCCCTTCGGACCCTCGCCGCCCGTGCGGACCATGACGACATAGACGTCGGACGTGCCTGCGCCGGAGATGAAGGCTTTGGACCCGTTCAGCACATAATGGTCGCCGTCGCGTACGGCCGTGGTCCGCAGCGCCGCCGCATCCGATCCCGAGCCCGGCTCGGTCAGGCAGTAGGAGGCGATCTTCTCCATCCCGACCAGCGACGGCACGAACCGGCCGCGCAGATCGTCCGACCCAAACCGGTCGATCATCCACGTCGCCATGTTATGGATCGAGATGAAGGCCGCCGTCGCCACGTCGCCGCGCGACAGCTCCTCGAAGATCACCGCCGCCTCGACCCGGCCCAAGGCCATGCCGCCGTGCTCCTCAGCCGTATAGATGCCGCAGAAGCCCATTTCGGCCGCCTGTTTCATCACCGCGACGGGGAAATGTTTGTCCTCGTCCCAGCGCGCCGAATGCGGCGCCAGCTCGGCCTCGGCGAAGGCGCGGGCGGCGTCCTGAATGGCGCGCTGGTCGTCGTTGAGAGCGAAATCCATGACGACCTCAGCGCATCGTCGGAATGACGAACGAACTGTCCGAATGCTCCAGCGCCGAGTCGGGCCAGCGGGCCGTCACGGTCTTGGTCTTGGTCCAGAAGCGGACGCCCTCCATGCCGTGCTGGTTGATGTCGCCGAAGGCCGAACGCTTCCAGCCGCCGAAGGTATGGTAGGCGACCGGCACCGGGATCGGCACATTGATCCCGACCATGCCGACATTGACCCGGGCGGCGAAATCCCGCGCCGCGCGGCCGTTCTGGGTGAAGATGGCGACGCCGTTGCCGTACTGGTGGTTCGACGGCAGGGCCAGCGCCTCCTCGAACGTCTCGGCCCGCATGATCTGCAGCACCGGACCGAAAATTTCCTCCTGATAGGACGACATCTCGGGTTTCACATGGTCGAACAGCGACGGACCGATGAAATAGCCCTTCTCGTGACCTTGCAGGCTGAAGTCGCGACCGTCGACGACCAGTTCGGCGCCTTCCTGCACGCCCTTTTCGATCCAACCCGCGACACGCTCGCGGTGCTGAGCCGTGACGACGGGGCCATAGTGGGCGCCCGCATCGGTCGAGACGCCGACCCGCAACGAGGGGATCTCGGCGACCATCCGCTCGCGCAGTTCGTCGGCAGTCTTCTTGCCGACCGGCACCACGACCGGCAGCGCCATGCAGCGTTCGCCAGCCGAACCATAGGCCGCGCCGGACAGATCCTTGATCACCTGATCCATGTCGGCGTCGGGCAGAACGATGCCGTGGTTCTTGGCGCCGCCCATCGCCTGGACGCGCTTATGGTTGGCGGCGCCCGTCTGATAAACATAGTGAGCGATATCGGACGAGCCGACGAAGCTGACGGCGTGAACCAGCGGATGGGTCAGGATGGCGTCCACCGCCGTCTTGTCGCCGTGCACCACGTTCAGCACGCCGTTCGGCGCTCCGGCTTCCAGCATCAGTTCGGCCAGACGCACCGGCACCGACGGATCGCGCTCTGACGGCTTCAGCACGAAGGTGTTGCCCACCGCGATGGCCACGCCGAACATCCACATCGGGATCATGGCCGGGAAGTTGAACGGGGTGATGCCCGCCACCACGCCCAGCGGCTGGCGCATCGAATAGACGTCGATGCCGGGGCCGGCGCCTTGAGTATATTCGCCCTTCAGCGCGTGCGGGATGCCGCAGGCGAACTCGATCACTTCCAAGCCGCGCTGGATGTCGCCCTTGGAGTCGGCGATGACCTTGCCGTGTTCGCTGGACAGCAGCTCGGCCAGTTCGTCCATCCGCGCCTCGACCAGGCGTTTGAAGTCGAACATGACGCGGGCGCGGCGCTGGGGATTGGTCGAAGCCCAACCGTCAAAGGCGTTCTGCGCCGCCTGGACCGCACGATCGACCTCGCCCGTCGTTGCCAGTTGCACGCGAGCCTGCACATCCCCGGTGTTGGGATTGAACACGTCGCTGAAGCGTCCGGACGCACCGTCGAAAGCCGCACCGTCGATGAAGTGGCGAATGTCGCGCATGGCCTGGATGTCCCTGTTGGTTCTTTTGTTGAGGCTATGGCTATCACCCCTGCGCGCGGGTCGATAATGCAAAGTTGCAGGCAACATTCTGCGTTTTTGCAAGACGACTGGACGGCCATGTACGACTGGGACGATCTGCGCATTTTCATCGCCGCGGCGCGCGCAGGCTCACTGGGCGGTGCGGCGCAGCGGTTGGGCGTCGACGCCGCCACGGTCGGGCGTCGGGTCGCCCGACTGGAGAGCGCGCTGAAATCCACCCTGGTCGTCCGCTCGACCACCGGGCTTCAGCTGACCGCCGCCGGCGCCCAGTTGCTCGATATCGGTCTGGAGGCCGAAAGCGCGATGGAGGCCGCCGGCCGCGTGACCCAACCGGATGCGCCGGCCGGCGTCGTTCGCGTCAGCGCGTCCGAGGGGTTTGGCGTCACCCTGATGGCCCCCGCCCTGCCCGCGCTGCGCCTGGCCCATCCGGGTCTAAGGATCGAACTGGCGGCCACCTCCGGCTTCCTGTCGCCGACGCGCCGCGAGGTCGATATGGCGATCACCCTAGCCGCGCCGCATGCCGCACGCCTGATCGTCGAGCCGCTAACGCCGTATCAACTGGCCCTCTACGCCTCGCCCGATCACCTGCACCGCAACGGCGTTCCGAAGACCGTCGACGACCTGAGCCGCTTCGACATCGTCGGCTATATCGACGATCTGATCTATGCGCCCGAGCTGCGCTATCTAGACGAGGTCCAGCCGGGCCTCGCGCCCCACGTCGCCTCATCTTCGATCCGGGCGCAGCGGGAGATCATCGCCGCGGCAGGCGGCGTCGGCGTCCTGCCGTGCTTCCTGGCCGAGGGTCTGGTGCGCGTGCTGCCGTCGATCCTGATCGAGCGTCGCTTCTGGCTGGCCACCCACCGCGACGTTCACGACACCGCACGTTTGCGCACCGTGCGTTCGTGGCTGAAGACCCTGTGCGAAGAACAACAGTCGAGCTTGAGGCCATTCTGACGTCAGCAGAGAAATCGAAGTGTGGTTCGCCGAACACACCCGCGCGTTTTTGAACGTTCGGGGAACGGAGATCTCGTTCAAATCTTAATAGAAGACGAACGAGGCCTGCCATGACACTGACCTTCAGCCTGACATTGATGACGGCCCTGATGGGCGCCCCGACTGGACCGCTGCTCAAGGACGCGGCCCTGTACAGCGCGCCTCAACCCGCCATCGAACGCGCCGTAGCGCCGAAGGCCCAGAGCACCGACCGCTTTAGCGTGCGCCTGCGCTGCACCGCCCTGGCATCTGGCCATGTTACCGACTGCGTCGTGCTGGAAGAAACCCGTCCGGGCATGGGCTTTGGCGAAGCCGCCCTGGCCCTGATGAACGGCGCCGAGGTCACGCCGATCATGGATCGTGGCCGTCCGGTCGATGCGCCCTTCGAACGCACCATCGACTTCACGCCGTAAGTCAAAGCTCTCCCCATAGGCAAGGTCCCCGGTTGCTTGCAGCCGGGGACTTTTCTTATTCGGCTAGGTCTCGAAGACATGAACGATTTCCCTCGCCCTTGCTGGACGAGGGAAAAGCCGGCCTATCGCGCAGGCGCGATGCGCCACACCGTATTCGACAGGTCGTCGGCGACGAACAGGACACGTTTGGTGCCATCGAACGCGACGCCGACCGGGCGTCCGCGCGCCTTGCCGTCCTTCAGGAAGCCCGTGGCGAAATCGACGGGCTGACCCGCTGGACGACCGGCGTTGAACGGCACCCAGACGACCTTGTAGCCGGACGGATCCTGGCGGTTCCAACTGCCGTGCATGCCAATGAAGGCGCCGTTGGCGAACGACCCGCCAAAACCGCCATTGCGGGCGAAATCCAGGCCCAGGGCGGCGACGTGCGATCCCAAGGCGTAATCTGGCCGAATGGCCTTGGCGACCATCTCGGGATTCTGAGGCATCACGCGCGGATCGCGGTTCTGGCCCCAGTAGCTGTAGGGCCAGCCGTAGAAGGCCCCGTCCCGCACTTGGGTCAGATAATCCGGGACCAGTTGCGGCCCCAGTTCATCCCGCTCATTGACGACCGACCACAACAGATTGGTCGTGGGCTCGATGGCCAGGGCCGTCGGATTGCGAATGCCGGTGGCGATGGTGCGCCGTGCGCCGGTCGCCCGGTCGATCTCCCACACCGTGGCGCGCTCTTCTTCGACCGCCATGCCGCGCTCACCGATATTGGAGTTCGAGCCGGTGCCGACATACAGCTTCGACCCGTCCGCGCTGGCGGTCAGGGACTTGGTCCAGTGGTGGTTGATGCGCGACGGCAGCTCCGTCACCCGCTCGGCGGGCGTGGCGATACCGGTCTGGCCCGGCTGGAAGGCGAAGCGAACCAGCGCCCCCTGTTCGGCGACATAGAGATAGCCGTCGACATAGGCTAGGCCGTAGGGCGCATCGAGGTTGTCCACCAGAACGGTCCGCAATTCGGGCGTGCCGTCGTTGTTCGCGTCGCGCACCAGGGTGATGCGATTGCCGCCTTTGATCTTGGTGTTGCCCTGCTTCTTGATGACGCCGGCGATCACATCCTTGGGCCGCATGGCGGGCGCATGGCCGCCGCGCCCCTCTGCGATCAGCACATCGCCATTGGGCAGGACCAGCATCTGACGCGGGATTTTGAGATCGGTGGCGAAGGCGGTGATCGTAAAGCCTTGCGGCACCGTCGGCGTCTCGCCGTTCCAACCTGCCGGCGGGCTGATCTTCATCGGAGGCACCAGAGTCTCATTGACCTTGGGCAGGTCAGGCGTCGCGCCGGTCTGGTTCAGTTTCGGATCGCTGGCGTTCCCGCACGATGCGACCGTCAGGGCCATGGCCAGGGTGGCGGCGCTGGCGGCGAGCAGGTTCTTGTTCATCGGACGCTCTCCCGCGCGGCATAGGCGGTCCAGCCGGCGATCAGGACCAGGATTGTGCAGAGAATCGAAAGGATCAGACCGAAGGCTCCGACGGAGCTCCAGGCGTCCTGGCTATGTTTGAAGGCGTTCACCAGACCCAGCACCCAGGCCAGCGCGAGCGCGACCAGATGAACCGTGGCCCGCCGTGAACGCCCATGGCGCAGACCGACGACGAAATCGAAGATCGAAAACAGGCCAGCAACGCCGCCGAACACCAGCGCTCCGGTGATCAGCCAGGCCGAGAAGTTTGTCCACTGGACCTCGGCCGTCTTCAGATAGGCGATGTCGGTGAACAGGGCGAAGGTGAACAGCGCGATTGGAAACGCCAGCAATAGCCAATGCAACGGTCGAACGACCGCATCCTTCAATCCATGGGTGCTCATGCCAGCCCTCTCCGTAAAGTCTGGCTTGGCTAACCGTCTGAACGGGAAATGGTTCACATCGGCTTTTGCCGCGCCGATCTTGCAGGGGCCGGAGCGAGGAAAGCGTTCTCGCTTGGCGCCTCACACATTGCGTCGCGGATGCGCCGTCAGCCCCCATCGACAATGCCGATCAGCGTCTCGGCTTTACCCGACCCGATTGGACCAATCGGCGTAAAGGTCTAACGCCTTCTGCAGCGAAGATATCCACCAGGAATAGCCGTTGCGTCTTCCGACGCAGATTTCATTCACATCGTCATGGATGGTCTGATCCTTGTCGCCGAAGATCGGACGCCCGGTCACCAGATCGTATTTGCGAGACCAGATCGGTCCCGCCCCGGCCTTGTCGATCAGCTTGCGTCCGTCGTCGGTCATTTCAAAAGACTTGTCATAGACACGCACCGCCTGAAGCCATTCGGCGGCGCCGCGAACGGCGGCCTTGATCTCCGGCGACGGGTTCTCCTCGCCCATCAGGAAGATCAGGATATCGGTTGTTTCGCCGCTTGCGATGGATCGCGGCTCGTAGTTCCGAGCGCTTGTTGGCACCAGCCGCATGGGCTCGACCTGCTGCGGCCAGCCCAACAGGCGATCCCCTTGACGCACCTGGGCCGCGAGGATCACCTCGATCGCCTTTTGGGTCGCCCTGGCCGCCTGTGTCTCCAAGTCAGCCGGCACGAAGTCGAAGCCCTCAGCGCCATGGGCGACATCACGAAGCAGCATGGCCGCGTTCGCCACCGCATTGTCATTGAAGGTGCTGGAGTCGTGGAAGCCGCCTTCGAGCGGCCAGATCTGAGGCCAGCCGCCATTTGGATATTGCGCGTTCAGAAGATACCGCACGCCTCGGATCACGCTGGCGCGCCAGGCGTCGCCGTCGCGTCCCGGCGCGTGCGCGGCGACCTTGGCCAGGAACCGCATTTCCGACCACGTCGCCTCGTTGTCCAACGTACCGACGAAGGTCCAGAAGCGATCCGCCGGCGCATCGAAGTTCGCCGGGTTCTGCTCCATGGTTTCGGCATCGTTGGAGAACCGCTGACCCGGCAGGCGCGCAATGCTGCGATCCTGGCTTTTGCTCCATCCGCCGGCGGGGGTCTGGAAACTGACGATCGCATCCGCGACGGCCCGGGCTTCGGCCGTGGCGTACCAGTCGGCAGGCCGATCCAGCGGCATGTTGTAGTGTGCGGGTCCGATGGCCTTGGGCGGCGGCGGCGGAGCCACTCCAGCGGGAAGCTCGGCCGCGAGCGCAGCGCGGTCGGCCAGATGCTGGGCCTGGGAGCGTGCCAGATACTCGGCCCACGGACCACGCTCCGCGTCGGGCAAGGCGCCGATCCTGTCGCTGGTCAGGCCCACCGCCGGCGTGTTCAGCCGCAGGACTTCAGCCTGAGCAACGCCGGAAACGCCCCCCACAAGCGCGACCACGCCAAATGCCAGGATCGAACAGGCGGATAGAATTTTCATCGCGCTAACTCCCACAATTTTTGGTTTTTCATGCTTGTCTGGATCGCAGCCCAGTGACGCCGGACGACGCGGTCACCTTGGGGCCTTGGCCGTCCAGGGTGTCGATGTTGCAATCGCGGAAGCGCCAGTTCTCGGCATTGGCGATGGCGCCCGCATCCTGCACATCCCAGTCCAACCGTTCGAAAATGAAGTCTTTCAGCGGCGCTTCGGGATAGGCGGCGGCGGCGAATCCGACTTTGCCGCCGACGGCCTTGATGTTCGACAGGCGAACATCGTGGATACGGGGAATGCCCTGTTCGCGCGGCACGGGCGTGGCGAGCGCGCGCCAGTAATCCGGCACGTCCGCGATTCCGCGCGGGATCTGGGCGTAGCTGTAGTTTGGGTACCAGTTCAGGTTCACTTGCATCAATGTGCGCACGTCCTGCAGATGGATGTCGCGCAGGCGGATGTTGGAGATCACGCCGCCGCGTGTGTGGCCTGATTTGAAGAAAATCCCCAGCGGCACCGGATACTCGATCCTCAGCCCAGAGACTTCGATGTCGTCAAATCCGCCAGATGTCTCCGATCCGAAGGTCATCCCGGCCAGGGCGTCACGGACGATGCAGTCGCGAATCTTCACCTGACGGCACGGCCGGGCTACCCGCAGCCCGTCCCAGTCGCGTCCGGCCTTGATGCAGATCGCGTCGTCGTTGACCGACAGGTCGCATCTCTCAACCAACACCCGCTCCGACGAGTCGATGTCGATGCCGTCCGTCGAAGGTCCGCGTCCGCCGATGTTATTCCTGATGATCAGGTCGGCGACCTTCACATCCCGCGAGTAGCAGACGTGGACGGTCCAGAAGCCCGATCGCGCCAGATTCAGACCGGAAACCTCGACCTGCTGTGAATCGTAAACGTGGACCAACCGCGGACGGCGGCAGTCGTAGTCAGCCGCCCATCGCAGGTCGCGCGGATCATAATCGCGGCGCAGCGCCCAGTAGGAGTCCCAGAAGAGCTTGCCGTCGCCATCGACCAGACCCTCGCCCGTGATCTTGGCGTTCTGTTGCTGATAGACATTCAGCAAGCCGGCGGGCCAGTCCATCTCAACGCCGGCAACACGCGTGCGAACCATCGGATAGGCGGCCAGATCCTGAACGCCGCGCAGAGTGGCGCCGCGTTCGATCGACAGGGTCACCCCCGACTTCACGAATAGCGAACCTGACAGATACAGACCGGGCTTCAGGACCACGACCCCTCCGCCCTGCCCTGCCGCTGCGTCGATGGTGGCCTGAATAGGACGCGTGTTGATGGTCACTCCGTCGCCCATCGCGCCATAGTCGGACGCATCGAAGGTGCGCGAACGGCTCGACTGTGCAAACGCCGGCGTCGCTTGCGTCAAGGCACTGACGACACCCAGTTGCAGAAGCGTGCGGCGATCGGCGCGCATCTAGATCTCCCACATTCTGTTCTTTCGTCTCACAATAGTGGACGATATAAGGCTGGCAAGAGATACCGATAGTTGATCGTCAGAATTTGACACCGGTTACGTTGCGGCTCGCTGTCCAGGTGGGCCACCAACCATCATGCGCCGCCCGGAGCAGCGCCGGAGGAAACATGGCCCTGCCAACCCGACCCTGCCTTGGCCTGATAGCAGTCCTGATGAGCTCGGCCGCCATGTCCGGCCCCGTTCTAGCGCAAACGACCGGAGCCTTGCCGCCGGGCGTCGAGGCTGAATGGCTGGCTGAACGCGATCGCCCCGCCCTTTACACCGACGTGGCAGGCGTGCCGTCTCGAGAGAGCACGATGGCGGCTGTCGAATATGTTGCTTCCTCGCAAATCGCCGCCATGGCCGCCGAGCCGCTCGCTCTATCGACGGGCAGCAACCTGACGCAGATGTCGTCGAACTGGGTCGCAGCCACCTTTTACGTCGGCGCCTCGCGACTTGCGCGCGTCTCGGACGACAGGAGAACCCTGCGCTTTTTGAGCGCCGTGGCCGATCACTACAACTACAGTGTACGGGGCGCGCGCTCGGGCAAGACGATGCTGAACGCCGACGATATCGCGATCGGCGATCTCTACGAAGAACTCTACGCGCGTCGTGGACAGGAGGGCGTGCTGATGCCGCTGCGTCAGCGGCTGGACTGGCAGGTCCCCTATCTGGCCCGGGCGGAAGACACACCGGCGCTGGTCTGGTGGTGGGCCGACGCGCTCTATATGGCGCCCCCGGTCTTCGCCCGGATGACCGCGATCACAGGCGATCCGAAATATCTGAACGCCGCAGACAAGGAATGGCGACGCACAGCGGCGCGGCTGTGGGTGGAGGACGAAAAACTCTTTCTGCGCGACGAACGGTTCAAGGACGAGAACCATCGTGACGCTGATGGCGACCGCATCTACTGGTCGCGGGCCAATGGCTGGGTCATGGGCGGTTTGGTGCGATGGCTGGAATCCGTGCCTGCCGATTTGGCCGGGCGCGGCTTCTATGTCGACCTCTTCCAGAAGATGGCCGGCAGGATCGCAGGTCTCCAACAAGAAGACGGACTGTGGCGCGCCAGCTTGCTGGATCCCGAAGCCTATCCCGAGGCTGAAACCTCAGGCTCGGTCTTTTATGTCTACGCTCTGGCCTGGGGGATCAATCACGGCCTTCTGGATCGCGACATCTACCTGCCGCACGTGTTGAAGGGTTGGGCCGGGCTGAACCGCCATGTGCTTGCGAACGGCCTGGTGGGCGCGGCGCAGAGGACTGGCGATCAGCCCGTATCGACCGACCCTGAGGACGTCGGCCTCTATGCTTCAGGAACCTATATTCTGGCCGGGCTGGAAGTCGCGTCTCTGAATGATCCAGTTCGCTCTCTGCCATTAACGGAACCCACGCGCGACACGGCCGAAGTGATCGCTGCGACCACCCCTGTCCCGCCCGCCCCCGTGACGGTCGTCGGCGCCGAAGAAATCCGACGTCGAGACGCCGAAATGCGTGCGACCTCGGCGCTCTCCTACGATCCATCCGCTCTGAATCGACCCTCGACCATCGAACCGCTGGAGCCGCCGCCGGAAGACCAGCAGCGACCGCGCGCGGTCGCCCGCTTCGCGCCGGATCGTTTGGATGACCTGCTATGGGAAAACGATCGCGTCGCTCATCGCATTTACGGTCCCACGCTTGAAGCGCGCGAGGCGCCGTCTGGCTCGGGCATCGATGTGTGGGCCAAACGGGTCCGCTATCCCTTCATGGACCGCCAGTTGAAGTTCCCGAACTATCACGTCGATCGCGGCGAAGGCCTGGATTATTACGACGTGGGACGCGGCAGAGGCGCCGGGGGTCTGGGCATCTGGTACGACAACAAGCTCTGGACCAGTCGCAACTTCTCCACCTACCAGATTGAGAAAACCGGCGGCGGCGAGGCGCGGTTCAGCGTGACCTACCGTCCTTGGCCTGTCGACGTCGTGCGCACGGTTTCAGAAAGGCGTGAGTTCAGCCTTCCGTTAGGCTCCAACTTTACGCGAATGACTTCCACTCTGACCTCGAACTCCGACGCACCGCTGATCGTCGCGATCGGCATTTCGAAGCGCAGCAACGACAACGGACGGGGCTTCGTCACGCGCGACGCCGCACACGGGCGTCTGATGTTCTGGGAGCCTGAAAACCCCGAGCATGGCTCGCTCGGCATCGCTCTGGCGGTTGATCCCGCCACGGTCGAAGGCTTCACCGAAGACGCCGACAACTATCTGATCCTGGTGCGGGTCACGCCGGGTCAGTCGTTCACCTACTACATGGGATCGGCGTGGGATCGCGGCCTGGACTTCGCCACGCGCAGCGCCTGGGAAGATTTCGTCGCAAACCAAAGGTTCGACTTCCGCCAAGGCGACTAGTCGTAAGCAAAAGGCCTCGCGCCGCGTCGCGCCATTTCCGCCAAGGTCAAAAAAAAGGCGGCGCCGGACATACCGACGCCGCCTGTTTTATTTCGCCGATCTGTTGGGATCAGAAGCGATACCGCGCGCCAATGTAAACCTGGCGGCCAGTGTGGTGATAGACATAGGTGCTGTCACGCGGCAGGCCGATGTCGCCGTGGTTCTGACGATTGGCTTCGTCGGTCAGATTCAGCCCCTCGACAGAAACACTGAGGTTATCGGTCAGGTTATACGATGCTGAAGCGTCGATCGTCGTGGTTTCGGTCTTGCCCTGATACGGGATCAGGCCCGTGGCGCCGTTTGAACCCGGCACGTTCTGGAAATAGGTGTCGCGATAGGCCGCCGACACACGCGCATTGAACTTGCCGTCGTCATAATACAGCGTGGCGTTCCAGGCGTTTGGCGACAGATTGACCAAGTCCGCTGTGACGAAGGCCGCGCAGGTTGCGGTGACGCAATACTGAATCTCCGATTCAACGTGCGTGTAGTTCAGCTGCGTACCGATATTCGACAGCAGGCTGGGCAGGAAGGAGAACGTCTGCTGATAGCTGATCTCGAAGCCTTTCAGCGGGCCGCCCGGCGTGTTTGTGGGCGTGCTGAACTGATAGATGTCGCCGGCAGGACGACCGCCCGCCGGGAAGGCCACAGGGTTCAAGGCCGTCAGTTGGCTGTACGAAAGCGGTTCGGTGGTCGTCTGCACATAGGTCGAGATGTCCTTGTAGAAGTAGGCGAAGGACAGCAGAGCTTCAGGCGCGAAGTAATATTCAACCGACAGGTCGTAGGTCGTCGCCCGATAGGGTTCCAACTCGACATTGCCCAACGACGCCGTATTCGTCGCCGCCCCGGCCGCGCTCAGCGTGAAGACCGGAACCAGACTGGTGACAGGCGGTCGCGCCATGACCTTGGCGGCGCCCAAACGCACGATCAAATCCTTCATCGGCTCGATCGACACGTTCAGCGACGGTAGGGTGTCGTCATATTCGTTCTCGCCCCGGACCGGCGTCGCAACACCACCGACGTTCGAATAACCCAAGGCGTCGACCTCGGTCTTGACCTGACGCACACCGACATTGCCTCGGAAGGGCACACCCATGATTTCCGTGTCCCAGTCGGCCTGGATATAGGCGCCGGTGTCGGTCTCGGTCACGTCACGCCAGTTGCCATAGGTGGACGGATTGCCGTTCAGGCCGATCAGTCGGAAATCACCGCCTGCTACGCCCGTGTCGCAGTTGCAGTTGTAGTTCCAGACTGTTTGCAATGCAGCCAGATCCGGCCGAACCCAGCTGGTCGCAGCGCCTGACGGGAGATCGAGATTGCGACCGAACCCGGTAAGCAGATTGGTGACCGAAGCCATGCTCGTGCCCGCCGGCAGCGCTGGCGAACCGTTGGCGTTGTTTGGGCGCGCGAAAGCGCGGCTGCTCGACTCATATTCCTTGCGGCTGACGCCCGCTTTCAGTGTGAGCCAATCGCTTACGTCGAAGGCGAAGTTGGCCTCACCCGTCGTATAGACGTTTTCCTGGAAGTTCGAACTGATGCGCAGTTCCGAGCGGGGAGGCCGCGCGGTCGGATGCGAGGGTGATCGTCCAAGCGGGCGTGGGCGTCCTTGCCTTGCGCGAGCTCCACACGGGCCACCGAGACGGCGGCGACGTGGTGACCTCGCATCTGCTTCATGAAGTCGATGTCGGCGTCCCCGGTGAAGGCGGGCATCGCCTCCATCATCGTGTTCATCGAGGCCTTGTAGCCTTGGGTGGCGACGGAGTCGCCGGGCGCAGGCGCAGCCATGCCGCCCTCCATTCCGCCATGGGCGTCTGCCGCTGCGGCGGCCTCAGGCGTGGCTACGGCGGGCTCTTCGGCTTGCGGGGAACAGGCCGTAGCCAAGGCGCAGGCGGCGAGGACGAGGCTGATGCGTTTCATGACGGCTCCTTGGGGTCCCGACGTTAGCGACCAGGAGGGCCCATTCGTTCCGCCGACCCTACCGTCCGGCCCGCGCCAAGAGCTCGATCAGCTCGCCGGCCTTGGCCTTGCGATCCTCGGGATCGTCGCCGGTCATGGCGCCCATGACGCAGTGGTCGAGGTGATCCCGTAGCACTTCGGTCTCCACGCGATGGAGCGCGGCTCGAACGGCCTGAAGTTGCGTCAGCAAGTCGACGCAATACCGGTCATCTTCAACCATGCGGGAGATTCCCCGCACCTGGCCTTCGATCCGACTGAGCCTGTTGAGGACTTTGGGTTTCGTGTCGGTTTGCATGCGGCCTGTCCTCCTGAGCACCCCCATATACCCCAGACGGGTATCTTGCGATATACCCCCCCATGGGTATATGTGAGCCCTTCGGTCAGCCGGAGAGAGCGACATGTCCACGCATCCTCACAATCATGCCTCGGGTCACGCCTGCTGCGGGGCGAAGGCCTCGGATGGCGCGGCTACGGTCAAGGATCCCGTCTGCGGCATGTCGGTCGATCCGACGACTACCGCTCACCGAGCCAGTCATGGCGGTCAGGACTATTTCTTCTGCTCGGCGGGGTGCCGGACCAAATTCATCGGCGATCCGATGCGTTACCTGAACCCTCGCGTGGAGGCCGAGCCGGCCGTTCCCGGCGCCATCTACACCTGCCCGATGCACCCCGAGATCCGGCAGGAAGGCCCAGGCTCCTGCCCGATCTGCGGCATGGCGCTTGAGCCGGAGACGGTCACGGCGGAAGCCCCGCCCAACCACGAGCTGATCGACTTCACCAGACGCTTTTGGGTCGGTCTGGTCCTGACCCTGCCGGTCTTCGCCCTGGAAATGGGCGGACATCTGGCCAATCTCCACATGTTCATCCCGGGCCAGATGTCGAACTGGATCCAGTTCGCTTTGGCGACCCCCGTGGTTCTCTGGTGCGGCTGGCCCTTCTTCGAGCGCGGCTGGACATCGCTGCGCACCCGTCGGCTGAATATGTTCACCCTGATCGCCATGGGGGTCGGCGTGGCATGGCTTTACAGCGTCGTGGCCGTCGTCGCGCCAACCCTGTTCCCGCCCGCCTTCCTGAAGGCCGACGGCAGCGCGCCGGTGTATTTCGAGGCGGCGGCGGTTATCACCGTGCTGGTCCTCGTCGGCCAGATTCTGGAGCTGCGCGCCCGCGAACAGACCTCGGGCGCGATCCGCGCCCTGCTGGACCTCACGCCCAAGACCGCCCGCCGAATCCGGGCGGACGGCGTCGATGAAGATGTCTCGCTTGACCAGATCGCCGTCGGCGACCGCCTGCGGGTCCGGCCCGGAGAGAAGATCCCGGTCGATGGCGAACTCCTGGAGGGGCGGGTCGCTGTCGATGAATCCATGGTGACCGGCGAGTCCATGCCGGTGACCAAGGACGTCGGCGACCGCGTCGTGGCCGGCGCGCTCAACAAGACCGGATCCTTCATCATGCGCGCCGACAAGGTGGGCGCCGACACCCTGCTGGCGCAGATCGTCCAGATGGTGGCCCAGGCCCAGCGCAGTCGCGCCCCGATCCAGCGGCTGGCCGATACGGTCTCCGGATGGTTCGTTCCCACAGTGATCGCGATCGCCCTGCTCGCCGCCGTCGTCTGGGGCCTGGTCGGTCCCGAGCCCCGTTTGTCCTACGCCCTGGTCGCCGCCGTTTCGGTGCTCATCATCGCCTGTCCCTGTGCGTTGGGTTTGGCCACGCCGATCTCGATCATGGTCGGGGTGGGACGTGGCGCCCACGCCGGCGTCCTGATCAAGAACGCCGAGGCGCTCGAACGCTTCGAGAAAGTCGACACCCTCGTTCTGGACAAGACCGGCACCCTGACGGAGGGCCGTCCGTCGGTGACGGCGATCCTGCCAGCCCAGGGCTTCGTGGAAGCGGACATCCTGCGTCTGTCGGCCAGCCTCGAGCGGGGCAGCGAACATCCGTTGGCCGACGCGATTGTCCGGGCAGCCAAGGATCGGGACATCCCCCTTACCGAGGCCGTGGACTTCGACAGCCCGGTCGGTCGCGGCGTCCGCGGGACGATTGAGGGCCGCCAGGTCGCCCTGGGCAACACCCGTTTTCTCGGCGAGCTTTCAATCGACGTCTCCGCGCTGGAGCCGAAGGCGGAGGCCCTTCGCCACGACGGCGCCACCGCCATATTCGTGGCTATCGACGGAAAGGCGGCCGGGGTCATCGGCATCGCCGATCCCATCAAGGCCACCACGCCGGCTGCGATCCTCGCGCTGAAAGCGGCCGGTCTGCGGCTGGTGATGATGACCGGGGACAACCGGACGACGGCCGAAGCGGTCGCGCGTCGCCTCGGCATCGACGAAGTCCAGGCGGAGGTTCTGCCGCAGGACAAGGCGTCTGTAGTACAACAGCTTCGTTCGCAGGGTCGGATCGTCGCCATGGCGGGAGATGGCGTCAACGATGCCCCTGCCCTCGCCGCCGCCGATGTCGGCGTCGCTATGGGGGCGGGTTCGGACGTCGCCATCGAAAGCGCCGGCGTCACCCTTCTGGGCGGAGATCTGCAAGGCATCGTGCGCGCACGGCGTCTGTCCCGCGCGGTGATGGGCAACATCCGCCAAAACCTCGTTTTCGCCTTCGGCTACAACGCCCTTGGCATCCCCGTGGCGGCTGGCCTGCTTTATCCCGTCTTCGGCTGGCTTCTCTCGCCTGCCCTTGCGGCGCTCGCAATGGCGCTCTCCTCGGTCAGCGTCATCGGCAATGCGCTGAGACTGCGCGCGGTGAGGCTTTAGCCAGGATAGGCAATCACCAGTCCGCCCACCCACCCAAGGGAGGAACCGGCTGTGACGGGCCGGATTGATTTAGACGCTGACCGCAGTCTCCAGGCATTCGCAGCGGCAGGCGAAGACGAACTGAAATTTCTGAAGAGGATACGGACGATGTCTCATCAACAGATGGACCACGGCGGGCAAGGCAACGCTCGTGGACTCGGCCCTTATCGGAGCCTGTACCTCGAGTTGGCGCTCGATTTCGTCATCATGTACCTGGTCATGTACACGATGATCGCCACGCTCGGTCACTTCTATCTCAACCTGAACAACGTCTACATGACCCTGATGATGGTCGCGCCGATGGCGGTCCTCATGCTCGTCTTCATGCGGTCCATGTACCCGTCGCGCAAAACGAACCTGGTCATTGGAGCGGTCGCCGTCGTGATCTTCGTCGGCAGCTTCGTCGGCATGCGCACCCAGGCGTTCGTTGGCGACGACGAATTCCTGCGATCGATGATCCCGCACCATTCCGGGGCTGTGTTGATGTGCGAGCAAGCCTCCCTGACCGATCCGGAGATCATCGCCCTGTGCGACGGCATCGTGCGTGGTCAACAGGAGGAGATCGCCCAGATGCAGGCGCTCCTCGAGAAGCGTCGCCGCTGACCCCGGCGTGCGGGGGAAGGCCTCAGCCGCCGCCCGCTTCCTCTTCATGAGGGACGCGGTCGTGTGGCGCGTAGAGAAGCAGAAGGCCGGGACCGGCCAAACGTCTGGAGACTGAGTATGCGTTACTTCAACCCCGCGCCCTTCATCGCCGTCGCGGCGGTCGTGGCCTTCGCCGCCGGACCGGCGGCGGCCCACGCTCGCCTGGTCAGCGCCACCCCGGCGCCCGACTCCACCGTGGCCGCGACCCGGACGCTGACCCTGACCTTCAGCGAACGCAGCGTTCCCGCCTTTTCCGGCTTCGACGTCGTCAATGCGGCGGGGGAGAAGATCGCGATCCGCACCTCGGTCGCCGAGGACGGCAGGACCCTCACGGGCGCGCTGGCTCGCCCGCTGGCCGCCGGCGCCTACCGTGTCGACTGGCGTATCGCGTCGAGCGACGGCCACCGCATGACGGGATCCTACACCTTCACGGTGCGCTGACGCCGTGCTGGAAGTCGCGGTCATCGCGCTTCGCTGGCTTCAATACGCCGGCGGCGTCGTCCTTCTCGGCGCGCCGCTGTTCCTTCTCTACAGCTTCAAAGACCCCGACGCGCCGAACCTGGAATGGTCGCGACCGACATTGCGCCTCGCGGCGATCATCGTCGCGCTCGGCTCGCTCGCCGCCCTGGTGGCCCAGACGGCCGTCATGGCGGGGTCGCTGAGCGAAGCCGTCAAACCCGCGTCCCTGTCCTTCATGGTCACCGGCACGGCCCTGGGCATGGCGATGGTCGTGCGGGCCGCCGCCGCCTTGCTTGGGCTTGTCGCCTTGGTCGCCCTGAAACCCGGTCGCGCGCTCTGGAGCGTGACGGCCGCCTTGGGTCTGATCGTGGCCGCCAGCTTCGCGTGGACGGGTCATGGCGCGGCCACCGAGGGCCCTGGCGGGCCCATACATCTCGTCGCCAACATCATTCACGCGGTGGCAGCGGCCTTGTGGCTGGGCGCCCTGGCGGCGTTGACGGCCCTGCTTTTGCGCCGAGCCGGTCCGGACGATCGTGCAATCCATCGCGCCCTGCATGGCTTCGCCGGTCTGGGAACGCTGGCGGTCCTGTTGCTGGTGCTGACCGGTCTCGTGAACAGCTGGTTCCTGATCGGTCCCGAGCGCGTGGCGTCGATCGCGGGCAACCTCTACGGCCAGCTTCTGGTCGCCAAGCTCGTCCTCTTCGGTTTGATGCTGGCGCTGGCGGCGAGCAACCGGTTCCGGCTGACGCCGACACTGGGCTCTGCGCTGGAGACGGGCCAACCCTCCCTCGCCGCCATGAGCGCGCTCCGGCGCAGCCTGTTGGTCGAAACGGGTCTGGGACTCGCCCTGATCGGCGTCGTGGCGGTCATGGGAACCCTACCGCCCCCGGCGTCTCTGTAGCCGCGATCGCGATGATCTGAATGAGGTCGTCGCTCCGCCGGCCATTGAAGTATGATCAGACGATGCCGTTCCTGCGTCATGACCTCGTCCGACTGACGACCGCGCTGCTAGCGGCGTTTGCCGTGCTGTTCGTGTCCACCGCTTCGATCGCCTGCGAAGCTCCGGTCGATCAGGATATGGCGTCCATGTCGATGAGCGGCGACGGCGTCCCTTGCGAGCCGAAGACCGTCAGGATCTCGTGCCATAAGGCGTGTCTGGCCATCTGCCAGGGCCTGGTCCCTCAGGGCGGTGAACCCACCCCCGCACGGGCCTATGCGTCTGTCCTCTATCCATCCCTTGATGCGCGGCATGCCGATTTCACCGCGGAGGCGGACGACCCGCCCCCGCGACGCTGATCCTGTTGAAGAAGACCGAACTCATTCAATCAAACAGAGATCAAAACCATGAAACGCACGCTCACCCTCGCAGCCCTGGTGCTGCTGGCTTCCGGTTCAGCCGCCTTCGCGGCCGCGCCGCACGCCGTGGCGCAGGCCGTATGCGCTTGCTGCGACGCTATCGCAGCCTGCGCGGAAGCCTGCACCTGCTGCTGATCGTATGATCGGGGACGCCCGCCCGCGAGGGCGGGCGTCTTCTCGATGTTCCTCACCGACGTCGCAGGGCCGGCGACCCGCTGGCGCGGGCCTGAGCGTCAGCCGGGCGCGCGCGACGACCAGTGAATGTGGTGGATGCGCCAGCCGTCGGCATGGCGTTTGAGGACCATGGTTTCGGTCGTCAGGCGGTCTACGGCGCGGCCGTTGAATTGGCCCGTGGTGCGGCCTTCGCTGGTGATCCAGGCGATGTCCCCGTCGGCCCATCCCGATCTGCGCGTCACCGTCGCTTCAGAGGCGGCGGCGAAGGCGGCGTCCGAGCCCAGGTGATGGGACGCATACTCGTCGCGCGATCGCTCCGCGCCACCCTCCTCGAAGATCATCACATCCGGCGCCATCAGGGCCAGGGCGACGGCCGTGTCGCCGGCCTTCAGGGCGACGTGAAAGGCGTCGACGGCCGCCGCCGCGTCCGCAGCTTCCGCGGCGACCGAGCCGGCGGCTTGGGCATGCACGTGGGCGTGGTCCTGGGCGAAGGCGGGTGTCGCCGAAAGCACGGCGAGCGACAGGACGAGGGCGAGAGAGGTGCGGGACATGGCGAACTCCGGATTGTGGGTGATCTGAACGGGCTGAGCGCGATCTGCGTCAGGCCGGCGGGTTGTGGCGGGCGAACACGCGGGTCGCGCCCGAGCGAAGCACCAGCAGAGTGTCGTAGGGCTCCTTGCGCCCCTGCGGCGTCTCCATGCCGGGCGAACCGAGCGGCATGCCCGGGACCGCGACGCCCACCGCCGCCGGTCGCTCGGTCAGCAGTCGAATGACGTCCGGGGCCGGCACATGACCCTCGACCAGATAGCCATCGATCAGACCGGTATGACAGGAGGCGAGCGCGTCCGGCATGCCCCGGCTGCTCCGGACCGATTGAAGGCTTGGAAGGACGGTGATGGTGGTGGTGAAGCCCGCCTGGCGCATGTGCGCGATCCAGGCGTCGCAGCAGGCGCAGGTGGGCGTCTTGAAGACCGTGAGGTTTCTGGACGGACGGGTCTGGGCGCAGGCGGACCCGCCCATGCCGATGAAGACGGCCGCGCCCATGAGTAGACGACGGTTCAGATTGGCGGGATTCAAAAGGGTTCTCCCTGATCGCTGTGGACGGATCGCTGCGCCTCGACAGGGTCGGCGCGCTGCGGCGCCAGCCGCGCCCGCAACCACCGTCGGCCAGGCTGCTCGACGAAGACATGGATGGCGGCCGCGGCGGCGAGCGTCAACACAAGCATGGCGGCCAGTTCGTCCAGGCCCATTCGATAGTCCGCACCCCAGCCGGAGAACGCCTGCGCCGCATTGCGCCACACCATCAGGATGGGGATGTGGACGAGATAGAGGGCGAACGACGCTTCGCCGGCGAACAGAAGGACGGGGTGAGACAGGAAGGTCCGGACCGGAGCCTTGGCCAACAGGGCGAGCGACAGGATGAAGAGACCGGCCGCCGCCACGATGACCCGGTCGTCGGCGCCGATCTGCATGAGCGTCAGCAGCAGGGTCGTGGCGACCAGGGCGCCCATGAGGGACATTCGCGGCGAAGGCGTCCAGCGCTGACCGAGATAGTAGAGGCCAATGCCGTAGAGGAATTCGGGAATGATGCGCAGGATGCCCAGGCTGTCCTCCGCCCGTGGCAGGACCCGCCCGAACTGCGTCCGGTAAAAGGCGTCAAGCGCGACGAACAGCAGCGCGGAGAGTGCGATCAGAGCCCACGGCCTCGACCGCAGGCGGAGGGCGACAGCAGCGTAGGCCGGGAAGAACAGATAGGCGAACCATTCGGCAGACAGCGACCAGGCTGGTCCGTTCCAGAGCGCCATGGTTTCGCGCGGAAACCAGGCCTGAACGAGCAGCAGAGTGCCCGCGAAATCGGCGGGATTGAATCGGCCTGGCTCCAGACCGACGCCGACCATCGGGGCGATCAATACAAGCCCGAGCATGGCCAGGAGGATGAACAGGTGAGCCGGATAGATTCGGGCGAACCGAGCTGCCAGAAACCGCTTGTAGTCGGGCGCGCCGTTCCCTTGCAGATAGACGTGCGCGAGGATGAAGCCCGACAGGATGAAGAAGACATCCACGCCGAGCCGGGCGCGGTTCAGCAGGCCCGCGCTCTCCGCAGGCAAGGTCCAGTAAAGCTGGAAATGGAAGAGCACGACGCCGAGCGCGAGGAAAAACCTCACGCTGGTGAGGGGATCGAGCACGTCCGGGAAGGGAGCCCGGGCGGGGCCTGACCTGTCGCTCACATCGATCCCCCTGGACGACACGGCTATTCCGGTCGTTCTCTGGTATCTACGCGGGGCCGGACCTTTCCCCTCATGAGGGGAAGCTCAAACCGGCGCGTATGGAGGGGGGGCGTGAGGCAGGTGCGCAATGACTGACGACATCGAAAGACTGATCGGAGCGGCTGCGCCCGGCGACGCTTCACGGCTTGCGGGCGTGGAGGACGCCGTCTGGTCCCGGATTGGCGAGCGCCGGGATCGCGCCCGAATGGGTCAGGTGCGGATCGCCGCCGTGGCGATCGCCCTTGTCGTCGGCGGTGCGAACGGCGGTCTGATGCTCATGACCCCACGGCCAGAGCCTTCAGAGCTGCGTATCTTCACGGTGTCAGCCGGCCTGTCACCTATGGCCAGCCTGGATGTTTGGGGATGAGGGCGACGTGGAAGTCGATCGTCGCCACGGCGATCTTGGCGGCGCTCGCCAGCGGGGCAGCGACCTGGGCGAGCGCGACCTGGATCATGCGCGAGCGCCAGCCGCCGAGCCTGCACAGCGTCGTCCATGAAAAACTCGACCTTAGCGCGGAGCAGGACCGCCGTCTAGACGTCATTGAAGCCCGCTTCGCCGCGCGTCGCCCGGCACTGGAGGCGGAGGTTCGTGCCGCCAATCGCGAACTCGCGGCCGCCATCGCCGCAAGCGACGGGGACACGCCGCAGGTCCAGGCGGCTGTCGATCACTTCCATACCGCCATGGGCGATCTGCAAAAGGCGACGATTACCCATGTGTTCGAGATGCGATCCGTTCTGACCCCGGCACAGGCCGAGGTGTTCGACGCGGCCGTCGTCGACGCCGTACGCTACGAAGCCGGCTAAGCGCGGCGCGTGGGGGTTGAAGCCAGCATCGAGGTCCGAGCGGCGGGTGGAGACCGGGCCGCTTTCACTGCCTTGATGACCGCCACCAAGGCCGACCTCTACCGGTTCATTCGCCGCTACGTCGGCGACGAGGCTGAAGCGCATGACGTGCTTCAGGAAGCCTATGCCTCAGCGTGGCTCGCCATGCGGCGATATGATCCGGCGCGGCCTTTCGATGTCTGGCTGCGTTCCATCGCCTTGAACAAGTGTCGGGACTGGAGCCGGCGGCGCTCCGTTCGCCGTGTCGTGCGCGGCGTGATGGGGCTCGATGCTCCCGAGGCGACGGCGGTGGGGGAAGACGCACCCATGCCTGAAGCTAGGCTGGACGATCAGCGCAGGGCCCAGGACCTGCAACACGCGCTGTCTGAGCTTCCCGACGCCCTGAAGGCCCCACTCCTGTTGGCCACGCTTGAAGGGCGCTCTCATGCGGAGGTCGCATCCATATTGGGCATCACGCCGAAGGCCGTGGAAACGCGGATCGCCCGCGCGCGAAAAAAGCTGGTCGACGCCTTGGCTTGAGCGCCGGTTCGGCGTCGCGGTGCCGAGCGCGCGCGCAAGAGCGTTATCTCGAAGACTGTGGCGACCTGACGCAAGGGATGCGCCGCTCAGATGCGTATCTGAACGAACGGCTCACTTGCCGACCAAGGAAAACTTCTCTGATGTCGACCGCTCGCCTTGATCGCCGAACGCTTCTCCGGGGCGCCGCCATCGGCGGTGGATTGCTGGGACTGCAAGGCTTGCTTCCGGCCTGGGCGCAGACGGGTTCGGCGGGGCTGCGGTCGGACCTGCCGACGCTGACCGGACCGAACGTCGACCTGACCGTCGGCCACTCGCCCTTCACGGTGGGGGGGCGCACGGGCCATGCGGTGACCATCAACGGCGTTCTGCCGGCGCCGCTGCTGCGCCTGCGGGAGGGCCAGAATGTCCGGCTAGCGGTCACCAACGGTCTGGACGAGGACACCTCGATCCACTGGCACGGCTTGCTCCTGCCGTTCCAGATGGACGGCGTGCCGGGCATCAGCTTTCCCGGCATCAAGGCCCGCGAGACCTTCGTCTATGAGTTCCCGATCAAGCAGTCGGGCACCTTCTGGTATCACAGCCACTCTGGTCTTCAGGAGGCGATGGGGCACTACGGTCCGATCGTCATCGATCCGGCGGGCGCCGATCCCATCGCCTACGACCGCGAGCATGTGCTGGTCCTGTCGGACTGGAGTTTCATGCATCCGCACGAAATCCTCGACAAACTGAAGAAGAGCCCCGGCTACTTCAACCAGCAGCGCACCACCTTGGCGGGCCTCCTGGATGGCAGCGACCGCATGAGCCTGGAGGAGCGGCGGATGTGGGGCCAGATGCGGATGGACCCTCGCGACATCCTCGACGTCAACGGCTCGACCTACACCTATCTCATCAACGGCCACGGTCCGCAGGAGAATTGGACCGGCCTGTTCCGGCCCGGCGAGCGGGTGCGGCTGCGCATCATCAACGCTTCGGCCATGTCGATCTTCAACATCCGCATTCCCGGCCTGCCGATGACCGTGGTCCAGGCCGACGGCGAGAACGTCCGCCCGGTCGAGACCGATGAGTTCCAGATTTCGGTGGCCGAGACCTATGACGTCATCGTCCGGCCGACCGATGACCGAGCCTACACCATCGTCTCCGAAGCCATCGACCGCTCCGGCATGGGACGGGCGACCCCGGCTCCCCGCCTGGGCATGACCGCCGAGGTTCCGCCGCTGCGCGAGGTTCCCAATCTGACCATGCGCGACATGGGCATGGGCGGAATGGATCACGGCTCAATGGGCGGCATGTCCGGGATGGATCACGGCGTGATGGCCGGCATGGACCACGGAGCCCCGGCCCAGGGCGCGGCGCCGGCGGGCGAAATGGCCGGGATGTCCATGGCCGGCATGAACATGCGTGACCCCGAGAACGCCCCGCCGGACATGGCGGTCGGCGTCGGCGTCGATGCGATCGCCATGGCCCCGGCCAACCGCCTCGGCGAGCGTCCGATCGGTCTCACAGACGTCGATCACCGCGTCCTTGTCTACACCGACCTGGTGTCGCTCCAGCCCAACAAGGACCAGCGCCCGCCGTCGCGAACGATGGAAATCCACCTTACCGGCAACATGGAGCGGTTCATGTGGGGGTTCGACGGCCGCAAGTTCAGCGAACTGGTCGAGCCGATCCGCTTCGAACGCAACGAGCGGGTGCGGGTGACGCTGGTCAACGACACCATGATGGCCCATCCCATCCACCTGCACGGCCACTTCTTTGAACTGGTGACGGGCGGGCCGGCCGGACATCAGCCGCTCAAGCATACGGTCAACGTCGCGCCCGGCGGCAAGGTGACCTTCGACCTGACCGCCGACGCGCCCGGCGACTGGGCGTTCCACTGCCATATGCTGATGCACATGCACGCCGGCATGTTCAACGTCGTGACGGTGCGGCCCATGGACGGAGCCAACTGATGATCCGCCTCGCCGTCGCCCTCGCCCCCCTGGTCCTCGCCGCCAGCGCCTTCAGCGCCCAGGCCCAGGACCCGCACGCCGGCCATACGATGCCGGCGCCGGCCCGCCCCGCTCCGGCCCCGACGCCGCAGGCGCCCGCCCGGCCGGCGGCGCAGGACCCCCACGCGGGTCATGTCATGCCGGCGGCGCCGACCCCGCCCGCACCCGATCCTCACGCTGGCCACCGGATGCCGGCTCAGCCCGCGCCCGTCGATCCCCATGCGGGGCACGACATGGCGGCCCCGGCCCCGGCGCAGCCTGATCCCCATGCGGGCCACGACATGTCCGCCATGGCCCCCGCCCAGGCCGATCCCCACGCCGGGCATGACATGTCGGCCATGAGCATGGGGCCGCCGGACGTCCCCACCAGCGCCGACAATCCCGGCCGGCCGCCCGAAGACCCGCTCCCCGCCGCCGCCCTGGGCGGCCCGGCTCACGCGGCCGATCTCGTCTTTGGCACCGAGGCCATGGCCGCCTCTCGCCGGACCCTGGTCCGCGAGAACGGCGACGTCCGCACCACCGCCGTCATCGTCGACCGTCTCGAAGCCGGTTTCGGCGACGACGGCGAATCATATCTCTGGGACGTCCAGGGCTGGACGGGCGGCGACATCAACCGCTTCTGGTGGAAGTCCGAGGGCGAAGGCGACTTCGGCGGCGAGCTCGAGGAGGCTGAGGTCCAGGCGCTCTACAGCCGCGCGGTGACGCCCTTCTGGGACGTTCAGGCCGGCGTGCGTCAGGACTTTCGTCCCGACGGCGAGGACACCACGCATCTGGTTCTCGGCCTGCAGGGCTTGGCGCCCCACTGGTGGGAGATCGACGCCGCCGCCTTCCTGTCGACCGAGGGCGACCTGACCGCCCGCGTCGAGGCCGAATACGATCAGCGCATCACCCAGCGCCTGATCCTCCAGCCGCGCCTCGAAATCGACGTCTCGGCGAGCGACATTCCGGAGCTGGAGATCGGCTCGGGCCTGTCCTCAGTCGAGGCGGGCCTGCGGCTGCGCTATGAATTCCGCAAGGAGTTCGCCCCCTATGTCGGCGTCGAGTGGAGCCGCGCGTTCGGAGACACCGCCGACTACATCGAGGCCCGAGGCGGCGAGGCTGACGACACCCGCTTCGTCATCGGCCTCAAGGCCTGGTTCTGAGGACCGCATCCATGAAGAACACTATGCTGCCCCTGATCGCCGCGTTCGGTCTGGTCGCCTGCGAGCCGGCGCAAAAGCCGGCCGACCCGGTCGGAGTCGAAGTGACGGCCCCTGCGCCCGTCCCGACGCCGCGAGCCGTAACCGGACCGGCGGAGCCTGCGGCCTCGCCCGCGCCGGCCGCTGCGGCTCCCTCGCGGGCGGCTCCCGCGAGACCCGCGGCGAAAGCCGCCGAATCTCCGGCTCCGGCGCCGCCGCCGTCGACCGCGCCGGCCCCGGAGCCGATGACCGACCATTCCGGGCACGACATGTCCGCCATGCCCGCGCCCCCGAAACAATGAGAGGAGACCACCCCATGATCCGCACCCTGGCCTTCACCGCCGCCCTGGCTTTCGCCGGAGCCGCCGCCGCCCAGGACCCGCACGCCGGCCATGCCGGGATGCAGCACCCGACCCCGGCCGCCTCGGGCATCGTCACCACCCCCGCCGATGGCGCCATGACATCCGGTTCACCCGAACGGTTCAGCGCGACCTTCCCGCACCCGATGGTCCTCAAGACCGTCACCCTCAGCGCAGAAGGTCAGGAACCGATCGTCGTGACCGCGCCCGCCGCACCGGCCGCCGCGGCTGTCAGCGTGGCCTTGCCGCGTCTCTCGCCGGGGACCTACACTGCCGCCTGGACCGCCGAAGGTCCGGACGGTCACAAGATGTCCGGCTCCATCCGCTTCATGGTCCACTAGGAGAACGACGATGAAGGTTTCCAACCTGCTGGCCGCGGCCGGCGCGATCCTGACGCTGAGCGCCGGCGCGGCCCTGGCCGCAGAAGGCTGCGCCTGCTGCAAGGACATGGCTGCGGACGCCGCCATGACCTGCTGCGACGACATGAAGACTGAGCCGGCCGCCCCGGCCGAACCGGCGCCGCCCGCGCCGGCTCCGTCGGACGCGCCCGCGCCCCAGGGCCACGCCGACCACAACTGATCCTCCGCATCGGCGCTTCCGGCGGCCGCCTCCAGGGGAGCCGCCGGAAGTGATCGGATGTCAGAGCGTCACACCGTGCGCCAGAGCGGCTGACGCCAGCGGTGAGCTCGCCGTTTCCACACGAACGAAGCGCACCGTCTCGGCCCGAATCCTGGGTTCGGCGACGAAGCCGGCTTCGGCAAAGGCGATGTGCTGGGGCATGACCGGCCCGGCCGGATCCGCGCTCCACCATCCTTCCACGGCCGCGGCCTTCGGCAGGATGCCGCCCACGATCCGTTCGATGTCCCGGAAGGTCAGGTCCACCTCGGCGCGCTTCTGGCGTCGGAGGAAGGCTGCGAGCGGGGCGTATTTGGGCATCGGCGTGTTTTCCTTTCTCTGATGGCCTCCGGTCAACCCGACTCGCGCGACCAGCCGCAAGCGGTGTAGGGTCATTGATGGCGGGTTCCGGGAACGATAGGCGCCGATCGAGAGCCAGGGGACGCGTGAGCGTCGGCGGCGATCGGCGGCGAAACGCCGGGCTTCCTCACAGAAGTTCCTGGCCCGCCCCCTCACCCTTCGCGCCTTGACCCGTCTTCGTCAGGATCGATGATGCCGGCGCGGACCGCAGCCGCGACAGCTTCGATGCGCGTCCGGACACGAAGCTTGGCGCAGGCTTTCTCGATGTAGCTGTCGACCGTCCGGGGCGACAGGCCGACGATCTGACCGATGTCCGCCGAACTCTTGCCGCGACTGACCCAAAGAAGACACTCGGTTTCGCGACCGCTGAGAAGCAGGGATGATTGGCGTTCCGCATGGGGACTACGCTGCATGGCTCGCTCCTTCCAAAGTACGCGATTCACGTTCGGCGGGAATCAACGACCGGGCAACGACAGTGAATTGCGGGCTCTCCGCCATTTTCTTGCGGGATAACCCGATCCGCGCGCCAGACCACGCCAGCGCTTGCCTCCGCCGGGGGCGGCTTCTAGACCGCCCCGGTCGGGCGCCGTGAGATAGGCCCACAGCTTGAGCCGGGGTCTGTCCGCGAGACAGAGGCGCCGCTGTGAACCGAAGCAGCGGGCCTCGCGATCGCAGAGGATTCCAACGCCCGACCCCTCCGGCTTGCGCCGGGATTCCGTTTGATTCATGCTGACGTCGCCGACGCTTGCGTTGGCGGGGCCTGGAATCCCCTGTGCGATATCAGATCATCGACGGCGGCGCGCACAGCGCGCATGCCCGTTCCCAACGCCTGACGGCGCGCGCCTGCGCGCCTGTCCCAGGCCGTGTGGACGCGTCTGGGTTCCGGACCCTCTCGTCGAGAGGCCGGAGAACCGTGGTGACCGATACGAAGCAGCTGGGCACGGAGGCGCAGGACGGTATCAACCGTCTCTATCGGCGCTATGCCGCCTGGCTGGATCGTCGCCTGCGAGCCCATGTCGACGCCGAGGCGGCGGCGGACGTCGTTCAGGAGACCTACATCCGTGCCGCGCCCTATGCGCTGGACGACATCCGTCATCCGAAGGCTTTTCTGCTCAAGATCGCCCTGAACCTGGTACGCGACGAGAGCCGGCGGGAAGGACGGCGGCGGCGGGATCGGGACTTTCAGATACCGGCCGGAGCCGAGGCCGCGCCGCAGTTCGATCAGGTTCTGCTCGAGCAGGTGATCGGATCCATGCCGCAACTCTACCGCGACGTCTTCGTCTTGAGCCGCTTTGGCGGTATGACCTATCCGGAGATCGCCCAGTCGTTCGGGATCAGCGTAAAAACGGTGGAATGGCGAATGTCCAGGGCGCTTGAGTACTGCGCGTCTCGGCTGGACCTGTAGGCAAGACGGATGACGATCGAGGCTGAAGCCGACATCAGGCGCAAGGAAGCAGCGGAATGGTTCACCACGTTGAGCCAGCGCAAGGTCACCACTGCCGATATCAAGGCCTTCAGCGTGTGGCGGCGGGATCCTGAGAACGCCCGCGCCTTCAGCCGCCTGGAGGCCATGTGGGACGCGGCCGGAACGCTGGCAAACACCCCCGGGATGGCGGCGCTGACGGAAGACGCGGCGAACCGGGCTCGCCAGGCTTCGACAAAGGGGGGAAGACGCACCTCCGGCCGCCTGGTCCCTCTCGGGGCGGCCGGGGCCATCGCATTGGCGCTCGTTGTGGGAAGCTGGTCCTGGTGGTCCGCCCAACGTTCCGACGTCTACGACACCGCCATCGGTGAGCAGCGCACGGTCCGGCTGGAAGACGGTTCACGCATCATCCTCGACACGGCGTCTCACGTGACGGTCCGGTTCAGCGGGTCCGAGCGTCTGGTCACGCTCACCTCCGGACGCGCCATGTTCGAGGTGCAGGGAGACGCCACCCGCCCCTTCCTGGTGAAGGCCGGCGATACGGAGGTGACCGCGATCGGCACCCGCTTCGACGTCCGGCGGACCGGCGCGGGCGCCCGGATTGTTCTGGTCGAGGGGCAGGTTGCCGTGCGGCAAGAGGCGTCGTCGCGGCCGGCATGGACCCTGGCGCCGGGACAACAGGTCACGACTTCGGTTCAACGCCCGGCGGTTGTGGCGGTGAACGTGCCGGCGGCGACGAGCTGGACGACCGGCCGCCTGACGTTCGAGAACACCCCGATCGCCGTCGCCGTCGCGGAGGTCAACCGCTACAGCCCCTCGCCGGTGGAACTGCGGGACGACCGGATTTCGGCCATCCGGGTCAGCGGGGTCTTCGATGCAGGCGATGTCGACGGCTTCGTCGCCGCGCTCAGGGACCTCTACGCCCTCGAAGCGGAGCGGGCGCCGGACGGCCACCTTGTTCTGACGGGACCCGCCTGAAAATAATCTGATCCCGGACTTAGGGGATGGGCCGCGACCCGACGTCTCCTCCCCGACCCGCAAAACTGCGGGTAGAGAATCGGGGGAGATCATGGGTGACAGGTTCACTTCTACCGCGCTCGCCGCACTGATGCTGGGGGTCGCCACGCCGGTGGCGGCGCAGACGGTCGAGGCCGTGCGCGCGTTCAGCATCGGAGCGGGGCCGCTCGAGCGGAGCCTGCCGGTCTTCGCCCAGCAAAGCGGCCTGCAGATCCTCTATCCCAGCGCGCTCGTCGCCGGACGTCAGTCCCAGGCCGTCACCGGCAATCTCACGGCCGAGGCCGCGCTCGCCCAACTATTGCGCGGAACGGGCCTCACCTATCGTCAGAGCCGCCCGAACGTCTTCGTGCTGATCGATCCGTCGGCCCGGGCGGAGACGGACGCTGAAGCCACCCAGCTCGAAGAGGTCGTGGTTACGGGCAGCTACTTCCGCGGCGTGGACAGTCCCTCGCCGGTCACAGTCCTGACCCAGGACGATGTAGCGCGGCAGGGGCGCGCGACGGTGGCCGAGACCTTGGCCGCCCTCCCCCAGAATTTCACCGGCGCCGCCTATGAGGGCTCCGCGAACACCGGCGCGGATCGTTCGGCCCGGAACAGCGGCGCGGCGACCGGGCTCAACCTGCGCGGACTCGGCGCAGACGCAACCCTCGTCCTCGTCAACGGCCGGCGGATCGCCGGCACGGGCATCTCCGGCGACTTCGCGGACGTCTCCAACATTCCCTCCAGCGCAATCGCGAGGGTGGATGTGCTGCTGGACGGGGCTTCAGCCCTCTACGGCGCGGACGCGGTCGGCGGCGTCGTCAACATCATCCTGAAATCCCGGTTCGAGCAGGCGGAAACCCGCGTGCGAGTGGGCGGCACGAGCGACGGCGGCGCCGAGGAAGTCCTGCTGTCCCATGTCGGCGGGTTCAACTGGTCGAGCGGAAGCCTCGTCGCGGCCTACGAGTTTCATGATCGCGGCGAGCTCCGTTCGGAGGACCGACGCGTGATCTCCAGCGCCGACCTGCGCCCGCTGGGCGGTTCGGACTGGCGGCTTGTTTACAGCGCGCCCGGCAACATCATGGCGCAGAACCCCATCTCGGGCTCCTATCAGCCCATCTTCGCCATTCCTCGCGATCAGGACGGCGCAGGGCTGACGCCGGGCGACTTTCGGGCCAATGAGGTCAACCTCACGAACCAGAACCTGGGCCAGTGGTTCCTGCCGCATCAGCGTCGGCACAGCCTCTTCGCCGCGGCGCGGCAGAGTCTTCCATTCGGCTTCAGCATCGACGGCGACATCCGCTACACAGAGCGGGACCACACCCTCCAGACGCCCGCCGACACCGGCATCGTCGTGATCACCTCCGCCAATCCTCACTTCGTGTCTCCGGTGGGCGCGACACGCCACGACATCGCCTATTCCTGGATCGACGAGCTTGGGCCGGCGCTCTCAGAAGGCCGCACGCGAAGCGTCAGCGGCGCCCTTGGGCTCAACGGCGCGATACGGGACTGGAACCTGTCGGCCTACCTCAGCGGCGGTCGGGAGTTCAGCAGCCGGACACTCTCCAACCGGGTTCAGACGACCTTCCTGCAGGAGGCCATGGGGTCCCGGGCGGATATACCGACGACGACGTTCAGAACGGCGGTCGACGGCTTCTTCAATCCCTACGGCGATCCCGCCAACACCAGCCCGGCGATGCGGGCGCATATCGGCTCGGGCTATTCCTGGACTGACCACACGACCACCGTGACCTCGGCAAACCTCAAGGCTGACGGGTCGCTTCTTGAGCTCGCAGGCGGTCCGCTGCGGGTGGCCGTGGGCGTCGATCTTCGCGGCGAACGGTTCGAAACCGAGGGCGAGAACTTCCTTTCCGGCATAGCGCCGCGCATCGTCGCCCCTCTCGTCTATGAGCGGGATGTCTCGGCGGCCTTTGTGGAGTTCCGGGCGCCCTTCGTGAGCGCCGCAAACGCCCGCCCGGGCCTGGAGCGCCTTGAGTTCTCCCTGGCGGCGCGGATCGAAGACCATGAGGGGGTCGGGCAATCCACCAACCCCAAGGTCGGTCTGCTCTACAGCCCGGCTTCCGACCTGCTGCTGCGGGCGAGCCATGGCACATCGTTCCGCGCGCCGGCGCTCCGCGAGCTGTTCACGGCCTATGCCCTCGGCCCGACCTTTCTCAACCGGGGCGGCGTCAATGTGCTCGCTGTCGTCCAGTACGGCGGAAATCCCGACCTGCGGCCGGAAACGGCCACTTCGACGACGGCGGGCTTTATCTGGACGCCGGCGGCCCTTAGCGGGTTCCGACTGGAGGGCGGCTGGTTCCGCACCCGGTTCGAGGACCGCATCGGCAATCCGGTCCTCGAGAATCTGACGAATGTTCTCAACGATCCCGCCCTGGCCCCTTTCGTCCGCTTCGTGAACCCGGCCACCAACGCCGAGGATCGCGCCCTCGTCCAATCGCTGCTGGACCACCCCGGCAATTTCAACCCGACCGTCATGCCCGTCACCGCCTATGGCGTGATCGTCGACAATCGCTTCGTCAACGCGGCCGCCGTCGAGGTCGAGGGGCTGGACCTGTCAGCGCGATATCGCTTCGACCTGGGCGCTGGTCAGATGTCGATCGATGCGTCGATGACGCATCTCCTGGCCAACGATCGCCAGATCACCGACGCGTCCCCCAATGAGGACCTGCTCGGAGACCCTCATTTCCCCGCCCGGTGGCGCGGCAGGCTCGGCGGCCAATGGGTAAGCGGCCCTCTGACGCTCGGCCTGATCGCCAACTAGGTCAGCGGCGGACGAGACCCCGTTGGCGGTCGCGGCATCGACGACTGGGCGACCTTCGACGGGCAGGTCCGCTACGACTTCCCTGGCTGGGGCGAGGGCCTTTCCCTCTCCCTGAACGTGCTCAATCTCGCGAACTCGGAGCCGCCGTTCTACGACGCGTCGCGCGGGATCGGCTACGATGCGGCCAATACCAACGCGCTGGGCCGCCAAGTCTCCCTGCAACTCGTCAAGCGCTGGTGAGACGCCATGCGCAAACGTCTGTCCGGCGCGCTGGTCGCGCTGGCTCTCGCGTGCCCGACGACGGGCGCTTCGGAGCCGCTGACCCTCGACACCCTGCTCGGGCTTGAGAGCTTCGGGCGGATCGCCGTCGATCCGACCGGCCAAGTGATCGTGTTCGAGGAACGCCGCGCGCGGGACGATCTTCCCCGCTACGACCTGCAGCCCGAGGGCGCGCTCCGCTACGCCCGCCTCTATCGGGCCGATGTCGCGAGCCCTGCCCGCGTCGCGCCGCTCCTGCCGATGGAGGAGGACGCCGGCTACACCGCCGGCCCCTTCTCCCCCGCCGGCGGCAAGCTCCTCGTCTTCCCTGCACGCCCTGCAGTTCCACATCGGGATCGTGGATCTGGGCAGCGGCGGCGTCGTGTGGACCGACATCTCTCCGGAAACGGGCGCCTGGGGCCGATCCGTGGAATGGCTGTCCGAGGATGTTATCGTGGTGCTCGGCATGCCCGACGGGGATCTGCCGCCGCGTCTGGCGGACACCAATCGAACCCAGAGAGAACTGCCCCCGCTCTGGGACCGGGCGGCCCGTGGGGAGGCGGCCTTCGTTTCGGTCGGGCTTGGGTCGGAACCGGCGCGGCCCCTTCGCGACCTCTTGCGGATCGACGCCCGGACCGGTGCCGCGACCCGTCTCGCCCGAGGGCCGTTCCTTGACCTGGAGGCGTCCCCGGACGGCCGCCACGTCGCCCTGATAGTCGACGGCGCCCTCCAGCTCCTCCCCTCTCCGGGCGCCGCAACGGAGTTTCGGCGTACCCGCGCCCTGCGGCTGGTCGACAGTCGCTCCGGCGAAACTCGGGACCCGCCCGAGGCCCGGGACGTCTCGACAAGTCTCCTGACTTGGTCGCCGGCGTCCGACACCCTCATGGTAGCCGCGATCGATGGCGACTCTCCCCGCCTTCTCGCCGTCAGCCCGGCTGGCGCGGCGCGGGACGTCACCCCGCCGGGCGTCACCCCGCTCATCCCGCTCGATTTCCACGGATTGCCGACGGCCGAGGCCGGTTGGATCGGTGAAACGATCGTCCTGCACGGCCGTGATCGGGATGAAGAGGGTTGGTTCTTGAGCGGCGAGAGGCTCCCGGCCTTGGCGCCGGACGCCCGCCTCATCGCACAAGGAGGCCGCGGGGCTCTGTTCTCCAGTCGCGGACATGTCGTTCGCCTGACCACCGACGGGTCGTCCGATGACCTCGGTGCGTTCGCCTCGGTCGTTCGGCCGGATGGCCCGCTTGGCCAGCGGGCCCTGGCGGGGCCAATGAAACAAGACAGCGCAGTGGTGTCGGAGCCGACAGGACAGCTGTGCCGGATCCGGGCTGACCCGGGCCCCATCGTCTGCGTCACGGGTCCTTCCGGCGCGGCAGTGAGTTGGTCTCAAGGTGTGGCCGTCGCGCGCGGCGGCGAGGGTCGGGCTGTCAACCGCCTCGCCGTGACACGCGGAACGTCGACGCAGACGATCCGGAGCCTCAATCCCGAGCTCGACGACGTAGACCTCACAGCGGCCCGGCGGGTTGACGGCCCTGGAGGGGCCGGTGGATGGCTCTACGCCCCGGCTCAAGGCCATCGGCCGCTTCCGGTGATTGTCATCCCCTATCCCGACCGCGCGTATGCAACCCCGCCGCCGACCATGCGCCCCGAGGCGGGTAATCTGACGCTCAACGGCCAGCTTCTGGTCGCCGCCGGCTACGCCGTCCTCTATCCCGACCTGCCTGTCGGCCCCGAGCCGGCGGCCGGTTTGGCGGACCGGATCCTCGCCGTGGTCGACGCCGCCGCCGCCGAGAGGCTCGTCGATGGCGACAGGATCGGCCTTTGGGGACACAGTTTCGGCGCCTGGGCGGTCGTGCTGAGCGCGTCACAATCCCCCAGGTTCAAGGCTGTCGTCGCCCTGAACGGATCCTATGACCTGGCCGGATCGCTCGGCAGGCTGTCCAACCATGCGCGTCTGGCGGGCGAGAACGAGGCTGCGATCATGGGAACGGCGCGGTGGCTGGAATCCGGTCAGGTCGGGATGCGTGCGTCCTACTGGTCCGATCCCGACAGGTACCGCCGCGGCAGCGCCTTCGAACAGGCGGATCGGATCACGGCTCCCATTTTGCTGGTCTATGGCGAGATGGACCATGCGACGGGCGAGGCCGAAGGCATGTTCGCCGCCCTCAGACGCCTCCAGCGCCCGGCCGCCCTGCTCTATCTGATCGGCGAGGACCACGGGATCCACAACCCCGGCAATGCCCGGATCTACTATGAGCAGGTCATCGGCTGGTTCGATCGCCATCTCATCGCGAACGCGCCTCCAGCCGCGCCGTCCACCGTCGAACCCAGGCCTCCGTCAGCGCCAGGGTGAGCAGGCGGGAGAAGCCGCCGCGCCACAGCAGCGCCTCCCGGGAAAGGTCCGTCTCAAGGTCGTCCAGCAGGCCCGCCTGAGCCAGGGCCCCGCCCAGCAGATAGTCCCGCAGGAAGGGCAGATTGCTCGCGGCAGCCTCGCCGTAGAAGGCTCCGAGTTCGCCTTTTGAACGGCGGGCATAAATCGAGGGAGGCAGAACGTCCTGAAACGCGTTTCTGGCCGCGGCCCGATCCCGGCCGCCCCAGGTCAGATCGACAGTCGACCAGGACAGGCCGGCTTCCATCACGGGCTGGCTCAGCAGCGGGTTCACGCAGACCCCGCGCCGGCTCCGTGCGGCCTGCCCCTGGAAGGTCTGGCAGAAGGCGAGGATCGAAATCTGCAGGGCCTTCGCAGGTGGAACGCTCCGCAGGTCGTCGAGCCAGGGATGATCCCAGTCGGCGCGGCTGCGCCGGTGTTCCCGGAATGCGCGGAACCAGGCCCAAGGCCAAAGGGACCGGCGGGTCCAGCGTGCGATCCGGTGCACGGCCGCCGGCCGCGCCCTGACCCCGCGCTCCTGGATTTCGTCGAAAGCGATGAGAGGGCTCGGCATCTGGAAGAAGACCGCGTCGCCGCCCTGTCCCGTGAGCGATCCCCATGCCCCAGCCTCCCGAACGCGGGCGGCGATGTCGTCATTGTAGTCCGTATCTATGTCGTTGGTGGCCGGTCGGAAGGCGTCCGCCGTGCGCGCCAGACGCTCGGCGGACAGGCTCAGCCCTTCGCGCCGCACCTCGGTCAGCGCATGTCCCTCGCGCGCCAAGACCGCCCGCGCATAGATGCGCTCGTCGCCTTCGGGCTGCTCGACGTAGTGGTTCACCCAGGCCGCGACGCGATTCCGCTGCGACGTCTCGAGGGACGCCGCGACAATCGCAGAGTCGAGACCGCCGCTGACCTCGGCGACCCATGTGTGATCGCCGGCTAGGCTGCGCACCGCCATCTGCACCACCGACCGAAGTTCAGGCGGACGGCCGCGCCCGCGTCGATAGACGTCCGCCGGCCGCCAGATCTGCACGCCGCGAGACCCGCCGGCGCCGACCGTTCGGAGCTCTCCGCCGGCGATCGGCGTCAGTCCGTCCAGGGCGAGATCGTGACGATATTCGCCGCCGCGGCTGACCAACCGCGACACCGCCTCCCAGTCCAGAGCCAGATCCTCGGGCAGGAGAGGGTCAAGAACTGGCGCCGCGCTGGAGGCGACGACGGTCACACCGGACCTGCGCCAGCAGACGGCCTCGATCGCACCGGAAGGATCGCGCAGGATCGCGGCGTCGCCGCCAGTGCGCCGGACCAGCACGTACCGGCCCCAGTGCTCTCCAATAATCCGTCGAGCGGACGCCGCATCCAGGGACCGGCAGGCCAGCGCGCCCCCCTCGGAGGCGGAAGCCGCCCGGCCCGTGTTGTCGAACATCTCGCCGATCAGGACGCCATGGCCGTCCAGCGCTGCTGTGATCCTGAGGCGGTCGGACGGCGCATAGACCTCGAGGAACGGGTGCGAGACACAGCGCGACCAGCCGGCGCCGGCCAGCCGCCGACGCAAGGGGGCCATGAGCGCATCGACCGCGCCGGCCGCGTCGCCGACGAGCGCCACGAAGGAGTCCGCGCCCATCCTCAGATGACCAGAATGGGATGGAAATGGCTGAGCGTTTCCGCGGACTGGCTGACGCAGACGTCATCGACCCGCAGCCAGCAATGGGCCAGGAACGGCCAGGCGCGGACCCCGAACACCCAGTCGGCGTCGAGGTCGCCGGCGTTCAGGAAGCGCAACAGCATCTCGGCCTGGAACAGGCATGCGCCGGTCCGGGGCGCGAAGGGCAGAAGCTGGAAAAACGTCTGCGCGCGCGCCGCGATCATTTCGAGGTCATCGCGCCGCCCGGTCCGGTCGCCATGAGCGGCCGCCAGTCCGGCCAGCGTCGGGCGACGCCAGGCCCGATCGGCCCAGATCGCGCCGAACGCGGCGATCTCTGCCAGGCGCGGCCGGCGACCGGAAATCTCAGGCAAGCTGTGCAGGGGGAGCGGCGGAGGCGGGACGCACGCAGGACGCGCTGGACCGGAATGCAGCAGTTCTGCTGACGCCAGTTCGAGGAGGGTATCCATCGGTCCGCGAAGGCGTTCGCCCAAGACCGCAACGTCACCGCAGTCCGCGAACAGCAGATAGTCATCCGCCGCCAGATCCAGAAGGACCAGATCGCCTCCGATCGGAACCGCGTGGACGCCCTGCGCCAGTTGCCCCTCCTCGGTCATTCGAGCGGGAGGTCGTAGCGGTGGGTCACCTGCAACTCCACGAACTCGCCGCCCTTGCCCCGAGTCAGCCGTCGCGCCGACCCGAGGACAACCAGGCGCCCAATCTTTCGTATCAGCATGAACTATTCCTCCAATGGGAGCCGCTCGGGGCCGCCCCGAGGGACGACCCCGGCCCGCTCATTCGGGCGGCATTTCCCAGCGGAAATGCGAGTTCAGTTCGGCGAAGTCGCCTTCGTCGACGGCGCGCGTCAGGCGGCGCGCGCCGCCCAGCCGCAGGATGCGGCCCTTGTTCTGGACCTTCATGGCCAGACTCCCTTTTTCGGTGAAAGCCTCTGATCAGGACGCGCCGGGCGAGGCCGGACCGGGCGTCCGTGCCGTCCCGGAGGACGGCACGTCGCGCTCAGGCGCCGGGCGGGATCGTGTAGAGCTTGGAGGTGTTCAGCTCGGCGTAGTCGCCTTCGTCGACGGCGCGCGTCAGGTCGCGGGCGGCGCCGAGGCGCACGAGGCGCGGGGTGCGGTGGGTGGTCATGGTCGTCTCCTCGTTGAAATATCGACAAAAGGTCGACGACGGACCATCAGCGCCTCAAAGCAAATCGATTCAAACTATATTGCGCGTATACTTTGACTGGTCGGGATCGATCCGCCGCACGCGCGAAGCGATTGTTCCCGCGGTGATCCGCCAGCGGGCGTAGTAGGCGTCGATACTGTCGCCATCGGATGGCCCGGCCGGCGGCTCCGTCGAAGGGCCAAGGCCTCGAAGCGGCGCAAGACGGCGACGGACCCGCGCGAGGCTCTCCAGCAGGGGCTGATTTTCGCAGACCTCGATCAGTTCGATGATCCACGCATCGACGGCCCCGTCCGAGCCGTCGATCGGATTGGCGAACCCGGCTCCGCGCGCCGCAAGCCGAACGTGAGCAGCTTCCAGATCCAGCAGGCCGAGGATGTCTTCGAGCGGCGTCGCCCGCGTGAAGTAGCCCAAGCCTCGACGGTCTTCGATCAGTCCCTCGCCGCAGAGCCGCGACAGGGCCTCGCGCACCGGGCTGGTGCTGAGGTTGAGCGAGGCGGCGATGTCGGCCACCGACAGATGCTGACCGGGCGCCAGCCCGTCCTCGATCGCTGTTCGCAGGCTGGCGAGCGCCGTGCCAAAGGGATCCCGCTGTCTCATCCCCGTGTCCCGCACGGGCCGCCGACGATCCGCAGGCCAGCGACCGCCAGGCACTGGGGGAGTCGGTCGACGCGATAGCGTCTATACTGTCGTCCGCAAGAAACTTGCGTCATAGCCGCAGCTTTTATGTTGTTGATCTTTATCAGCTTTCATTTGACGCTTGGCTGAGTCATTTTTCAACCTGTAGGGGTGAACCTGAGTTCGTAACGCGTGGTGCCGACGGCGAGGGAGTAAACCGAGAGATGGACGCCCGGCACACCCAGTCGACGAATGCGGTGCTCTCCTCGAGCCTGCGCCTGATCCGGTCCCATCGGCGCATGCGGTCGATCGACGTGGCCCAGGCCATGAACATGGCGCTCAGGTCGTACGAGCATTTCGAGTCCGGCGCCGGACGAATCAACATCGAGCGAATCCATCGCTTCGCCGAGGTGACCAACAGCGATCCGCACGGGATCCTCGCCGCCCTCGCCCTCGGGTCGCCCGCCTTCGCCTTGCGGTGCGCCGACAATAAATTGGCGACGATCCTCGCCGTCGCCCTGCAGGAATTCGACGAGGAGGCCGGCGACGCCATCGCCGACCTCGACGCCCGGCCGATCATCAACACCTTCACGAGGATGTTCAGGGATCTCGTGGACCAATCCGTCCGGCGCGACGCGGAAGCCGAGGCCTGGCTCGAACAACGCCGCAGCCGGCTGTTGGCCCCGGACCGCGAAGACGGCGGCTGAGGCGCCCCAGCCGCTGACGCCACCGCAGATTTACGGTGAGAAGGTCACGGACTGGCGCGCGGCCGGGATTTTCCGGCTGGATTCGGCGATGAAAGCGCTCGCCTCCCATCCCGCAGAGTCATCGGCCCTTCTGGTCGAGGCCCTGACCGGACGGCAGCGCGAATGCCTGCAGCTCGCGTCCACGGGACTGACCTCCTCCGCCATCGCCGAACGGCTGGGGCTCTCCCCGAGAACGGTCGATGAGCATCTCATGACGGCCTGCAGAATCCTCGGGGTGCGGACGCGCGTGCAGGCGGTCGCGCGCCTGGCGGTCGCCGCACGACGCGCAAACGAACCCCGCAGCTTCCTACCGTAGATCTCCCACGGGACGCTCGCGGGTCGTCGCCGCCGGCCGGATCGGCTGGGATTGGGGCGGTTCCTGGAGGCCCTGATGCTCGACCTCGCGTTCGTTCTCGCCCTCTCGCAAAGCTGCGCGCCTTCCGTGGCGCCTCAGACCCTTGCCGCTATCGCGCACGTCGAGAGCCGGTTCGACCCGCTGGCGATCGGCGTCAACGGCAATGGGCCCCGCCCCGCCCGGGCGCGCGACGCAAGGGAGGCGGCGGCGACGGCCCGTCGTCTCCTGGACCGCGGCGCCAACCTCGACCTCGGCCTGGCCCAGATCAACAGCGACAACCTCGGCTGGCTGGGCCTGTCTGTCGAAGACACATTCGATCCCTGCCTAAATCTCCGCGCCGCGGCGACGGTCCTCCGCGCGGGCTACAGGCCGTCCGGCGAGGCTCCGGCGCATCGCCAGGCCGCCCTGCGCGTCGCCCTGTCCCGCTACAACACCGGCGATGCCGGGCGGGGGTTCCGCAACGGCTATGTGGCCAGAGTGGAACAGGCGGCGGTCGCCCTGGATCTGGCGACGCCGCTCACGGCCGCCGCCGTCGGAGCGACCGGCGCGACCCTGCCCGAGACACCGCCCCCGAGAACCCCGCCCGCATCCTGGGACGTGTTCGCGCGCGGGCCCGTGCAAGTCGCCTTTTCCACATCCGACGACCGGAGCCGCTGATGTTTCGTCCTCTGATCCCCTCGCCTTTCCCCCGTCACGCCGGCGCTGCGGTCTGCATCGCGCTGGCGGCGACCTGCCTCTCGGCGCAGCCCGCGCTCGCCTCGGCCAATGTCGAAAGTTTGCTCCAGAACGTCGTCGACATGCTCACGGGCAATACGGCCCGTCTGCTGGCCGTGCTGGCGGTCGTAGTCGTCGGCATCCTGTGGATGTTCGGCCTGTTCGATCTGCGCCGGGCGGCGATCGTCGTGCTCGGCATCGTCGTGGTCTTCGGCGCGGCCGAGATCGTCAATCTGATCACGGGCGGCGCGTGATGACCGCCGCCGCGCCCTGGCTGTGGATCGGGTCGGCGTCAGCCGTCGTCGCCCTGTGCCTGATGCTCGGCCTGAAGCTGATCTCGCCCAAACGGTTCGCCCAGCTCCTCGGCGGGCTCGGCATCGGCCTGACCGTCGGCCTGGCCCTGTGGCGCCTGCCCGCGGGAGGCCCCCATGGCTGACGAACGCCTGGCCGAGGACCCGCTGTTCCTGGCCTGCACGCGGCCGGCGATGATCCTGGGCGTGCCCATGGAGGCGATGGGCGTCAACGTCATCGTGTCGGGCGTGGTCTTCCTCGTCGGCGGCAGCCTGCTCTATCTGCTCGTCGCCCCGGCCCTCCACCTGGTGTTCCGGGCGATCTGCCGCGCCGATCACAACGCCTTCCGGCTGCTCTTCGTCTATGTCGACACCAAGGGCCGGTCGCGCAATGCGGCGCTCTGGGGCGGCAGTTCGGCGACGCCTCTTCCCCTCGTGCGCCGCTATCGTGCCGCGGAGCTGTCCCGTGGCTGAGGGCGGCGTCAGCGCGGCGCGTCTGCGACGGGAGGCCGAGGCGCGGCCGCATCTGCCTTACGCCCGCCACGTCTCGGACCATGTGGTCGCGCTCGACAGCGGCGCCCTGATGATGGTGTTCCAGATCGACGGCGCCAGCTTCGAGACCGCTGACGCGCGCGACCTCAACGACTGGCACGTCAAGCTGAACCAGGCCTGGCGCAACCTCGCCGACGACCGTCTGGCGGTCTGGCACCATGTGGTGCGGCGTCCGGTCGAGCTGGAGCGGTCGACCGGCTACCGCTCCGCCTTCGCCGGTGAACTCGGCGCCCTCTACGACGAGCGCGTGGCCGGGCGACAGCTCTGGGTCAACGAATTGTTCGTCACCCTCGTGCTGCATCCCGGCCGCGACACAGGCGACCGCGCCGCAGCCCTGGCGAAACGTCTCAGGGCGGCCCGCCGCAACGACGCCGAGGTCGAGGTCGCCCATATCCAGCGCATCGAGGAGGCCGGGCGCGACCTGGTCCAGTACCTCGGACGCTACGCCCCGCGCCGGCTCGGTCTCTACGAGCGCGCGGGCCTGTGGTTCTCCGAGCCGATGGAGGTGATGCGGCTGGTCCTGACCGGACGACGGTCGTCCGTTCCGATCGTGTTCGGCCACCTCGGCTCGGCGGTGTACACCGTGCGCGCCATCTTCGGGCGGGAAACGCTCGAACTGCGGGACGCCGCCGATGCGCGCTACGCCGGCGTCCTCGCCGTCAAGGAATACCCCGCCACGACCCGGCCCGGGCTGTGGGACGAGCTGCTGAGCGTCCGCTTCGGCTTCGTGATCAGCCAGTCCTTCGCCTTCCTGTCCAAGGCCTCGGCCCGCGCGGTGATGGAGCGCAAGCAGAACCAGATGGTCTCCGCGCGGGACCGCGCGGCCTCGCAGATCACCGGCCTGTCGGACGCGCTCGACGACCTCGTCAGCAATCGCTTCGTCATGGGCGAGCACCAGGCCTCGATCCTCGTGCACGGCGACACCCCGACCGCGCTGGCCGACCACCTGTCCAAGGCCCGCGCCATCCTCGCCGACTCCGGCCTCGTCGTCGCGCGCGAGGACCTCGGTCTGGAAGCGGCCTTCTGGTCCCAGTTCCCCGGGGCCTTCGCCCGTCGCACCCGGCCGGCCGCGATCACCTCGCGCAATTTCGCGGCCCTCGCGCCCTTCCACGCCCATCCGGTGGGCAAGGCGCGCGGCAACCATTGGGGCGACGCCGTCGCGGTGCTGCGCACCTCGGCCGGCTCCCCCTTCTGGTTCAACTTCCACGTCGGCGATCTCGGCCACACCTTCATCTGCGGACCCTCCGGCTCGGGCAAGACCGTGGTCCAGAACTTCATGCTGGCCCAGCTGGAGCGGTTCGACGCCCAGCAGCTGTTCATCGACAAGGACCGGGGCGCCGAGATCTTCGTCCGCGCCTGCGGCGGGACCTATCTCGCCCTGCGCAACGGCGAACCGACCGGCTTCGCCCCGTTCAAGGCCCTCTCGCCCAGCCCCGCCAACCGCGCTTTTCTGGTCCGCCTGGTCCGAGCCCTCGTCGCCCGGCCGGAGGAAACCCTGACGGTGCCGCAGGCCCGCGCCATCGATCAGGGCGTGGCCGCGCTGGAGGCCCTGCCGCGCGAGCGGCGATCCATCGCCGCCCTGCGCAGCCTGCTCGGCCAGGCGGACGCCAGCGGCGTGGGCGCGCGGCTGGAGCGTTGGCAACGAGGGGGCCCCCTGGGCTGGGTGCTCGACAACGACGAGGACGCCCTCAGCCTGGAGGCCCGCTTCGCCGGCTTCGACATCACCCAGGTGCTCGACCACGACGAGGTCCGCACGCCGGCGATGTTGTATCTGTTCCACCGCATCGCAGAGCGGGTCGACGGTCGCCGCCTCGTCCTCGACATCGACGAGTTCTGGAAGGTGCTGGGCGATCCGGCCTTTACGGAACTGGCCCGGGACGGGCTCAAGACCTGGCGCAAGCAGAACGCCCTGATGGTGTTCGGCACCCAGTCCCCGGCGGACGCCCTGCGCTCCCCGATCGCCCACGCCATCCTCGAACAGTGCGCGACCAAGATCTTCCTGCCCAACGCCCACGGCCAGGCGCGCGACTACATCGACGGCTTCGGCCTCACCCAGGAAGAGTTCCGCCTGGTGCGCGAGGTCCTGACCCCGGAGTCGCATCGCTTCCTGGTCAAGCAGGGCCACGACAGCGTGGTCGTCGAGCTCGACCTGGGCGGGATGGACGACGCCCTGTCGGTCCTGTCCGGCCGCACCGAAACCACCGCCCTGCTCGACCGGCTGCGCGCCGAGGTCGGCGACGACTACGCGGCGTGGCGCGATCCCTTCCATGACCAGAGGAGGTTCCTGTGAGAACCCGCATCTCCATCGCCGCGGCGGCCGCCGCCCTCGTCCTCGCCTGCGCGCCGGCCGTCCAGGCGCAACAGATCGTCCACGATCCGCGCGCCTTCGCCCAGATGATCGAGGAGGCCCGGACCACGCTCGATCAGCTCCGGGCGCTGCAGGCCCAGGTCGAGCAGGGCCAACAGCTCCTCGACAGCCTGAACGATCTGTCCGGCGTCAACGCCCTGGCCAGCGAACTCGGGCTGCCGACAGTGCGCAACCCGCTGCCGGACATGCGTTCGCTGCGCGCTGCGGCCAACGGCGATCTCTCCGCCCTTGGCGACCTGGCGGACCGCGCCGACGCGATCCGTCGGGAGACCCGCCTCTACTCGCCCCCGCCGGGCGACGCGAACCCGGCGGAAGCCTGGTATCGGGACAGCCTCGAACGCGCCGGCGCCCGGACCGCCCGCGACCTCGCCATCGGCGAAGCGGTGGGCGGCGCGGCGGATCGCCGCCTGCAGGGCCTGGAGACGCTCCGCTCCGCCCTGGACACCGCGCCGAACGCCCGCGCCGTCCTGGATCTCGAAGCGCGCCTCGCGGCGGAACAGGCCATGATCCAGAACGAACAGGTGCGGTTGCAGGGCCTCGCCCTGACCCAGGCGGCCGAGGCGCGCCTCGAGGAACAGCGCGCCCGGGAGCGGGCCGAAGCCGCCCGGGCGGCGCGCATGGACGTCTATCGGCGGACCTTCCAGTGAAGCGGACCGCCCTTCTCATGATCCTCGGCCTGGCCGGCTGCGGCGCGCCCGCACGGACCGCCGGGGACTTCGCCGCCGATCCGCAAGAGGCGGCCCGGGTGGTCGCCGACTGCGACGCCGGACATGAGGAGGACGAATGCGAGGCGGCCCGACGAGGCCTGGCCGAAGCGCGCCGGGAGGCGCGGATGCGCGCCTACGAGCGGGCCTTCCGAGGATCCCGACGATGAGCTTTCGCGTCTTCGAGCCCAGCTACGACTTCATCGACGAACGGCTCAACGTCTTCCTCGGCGACCGTCTGTCGTCGGTGATCGCCGAGGTCGAGGGACCGCTGCGCATCGCCCTGGTCCTCTATGTCGTGCTTTACGGGATCGCCATCCTGAGAGGGGCGATCAGCGAGCCGGTCATGGACTTCGCCGTCCGGTCGCTGAAGCTGGCCTTCCTCTATCTGCTGGCGACCACGGCCGCCTATTCGACCTTCGTCACCGAGCCACTGTTCACCGCCCTGCCCAACGCCCTGACCCGGGCCGTCAGCGGCGCGGACACGCCGAGCGTCGGCGCGGCCTTCGACCAGTTCTTCGCCTATGCGGCCTGGCTGGGCGAGGACATTTCGCGCGAGGGCTCGGCCTTCAATCCGGGCCCGTGGGTGGTGTCGGCCGCCGTCTTCATCATCGGGGCTCTCGCGGCGGCGCTCGGCTTCGGGGTGGTGCTGGTGGCCAAGCTGGCCCTGGCGCTGCTCGTCACCCTGGGCCCCATCTTCATCGCCTGCGCCCTGTTCGACGCGACCCGCCGCTTCTTCTTCGGATGGCTGAGCCAGGCGGTGAACTATCTCGTCCTGTTCGCCCTTATCATCGTCATCTTCCAGCTCGTCCTGTCGCTCGTGCGCGACCAGTGGGGCGCGATCCAGGGCGCCGATCCCATGATCGGCGGGCTGATCTTCATCGCCCTGTGCCTGCTGGGGGCGATCTTCTTTCTGCAGACCCCGGCCATCGCCGCCGGCGTCGCGGGCGGCGCCAGCGCCGGCCTCGCCGACTTCGCCAACGCCGCCGCCCTGGGCGGGAGCGGCTCCGGTCGCAGCCAGGGTCCCCAGGAAGCTGACCGCCAGCCGCCCAGGGGCGGCGGCTCCATTCGACCGAGAGGCGCCTGACATGACCTGCCGACCCCTTCTGCTCGCCGGCCTGATGCTGCTGGCCGGCTGCGCCCACCGGGGCGATCCCGTCCTGCCCGCCTGCGACGGCTCAGACCGGCGGCCGGCCAATCCACATGGTTCGGTGCTCGCCCCGGAGGCCCCGCCGCAACCGGCCGCGCCGGCGGCTGGCGCCGCGGTCAACCCGGGCGCGGGAGGCTGCGCATGAGCGGCGTGCCCTCCCCCGATCTGAAGCGCTACTTCGCGGAGGCGCGGCGCTGGGATCAGGACCGGCTGGCGTCCGCGCTGCGGTCGCGCCGTCTCGCCTGGTCGGCCGCCGCCCTGGCCACGGGTCTGGCGGTGATCTCGACCGGCGCGGTGGCCATGCTGACGCCGCTGAAATCCACCGAACCCTTCGTCATCCGGGTGGATCAGACCACGGGCGCGGTCGACGTGGTGCGCGGCCTTTCGGCCGAGGACGGCCCGGTTCGCTACGACGAGGCCGTCAGCAAATATTTCCTCGCCCAGTACGTCCGCCACCGCGAGGGCTACCTCGATCCGGCCGCCGAAGACGCCTTCCGGCTCGTCTCCATCCTGTCCGCCCCGTCGGAGCAGCGGCGCTGGGCCGACCTGTTCCGCGGCTCCAATCCGGCGAGCCCGCAGAACCTCTACGGGCGCGACGGCGAGGCGATCGTCTCGATCCGGGCCATCGGCTTCATCAACGACGGCGTCGCCAACGTCCGCTTCCACCGCACGGTCCGCCAGGCCCAGCAGACGGTGGAGAGCGACTGGATCGCCACCATCGCCTTCACCTACACCCGCGCGCCGATGTCCGAACCGGACCGGCTGAGAAACCCCCTCGGCTTCCAGGTCACGTCCTACCGCGCCGATCCGGAGGTCATCCGATGAAATCCCCCCGACCCCTCCTGACCCTCATCGCCGGGCTCGCCCTGACCTCCCCCGTGGCGGCGCAGACTCTGCCCGATCCCCGGATCCACGAGCTCACCTACGATCCGGCGGCCGTCTACCGGATCGCCGGGGCGTTCCGCACGGCGACCCAGATCGTCTTCTCGCCCGAGGAGACCATCCGTCACGCCGCGATCGGGGACAGCGTCGCCTGGGAGGTGGCCGCGGAAGGCTCGGTGCTCTTCCTCAAGCCTCGCGAACGTCACCAGCCGACCAATCTGCTGGTCGTCACCGATCGCGGCGGCGCAGCCCGGCACTACGCCTTCGAACTTGTGGCCCGCGACACCGGCGACCGCACCGCCATCGCCTATCAGGTCCGGTTCCGCTACCCGGCCGACGAACAGGCCGAGGCGGCCCGCACCCTGGCCGCCTCGGCCGAGGCGGTGGAGCAGCGCCTGATCAGTCTTGAGCTGGAGCGCGGCATCGTCGAGGGCGCCCGCAACCTGGCCTGGTCGGCCCAGGGCGACGCCGCCCTGCAGCCCAGCGAGGTCAGCGACAACGGCCGCTTCACCGTGCTGCGCTTCCCAGGCGTCCAGGCCCTGCCGGCCCTGTTCGAGGTCGGGGAGGACGGGTCCGAGCGTCTCGTCCCCTATGACGTGCGCGGCGAATTCGTGGTCATCCATGGCGTCGTGCGCGGTTTGCGGTTGAGGCGGGGGCGGTCGGTCCTCTGCCTGTTCAACGACGCCCATGACGCCCGCGGCGTGGGCCTCGGCACCGGCACGGCCTCGCCCGCCGTCGATCGCGCGCCGGCGGGGAGCCCGTCATGAGCCACCTCGATCCGACCCCGCCGCCGGAAGATCCGAAGCCGCCGTCGCCGGCGACCGACCGCGGCGTCTCGCCCATCGCCGGCCGGCTCGGCGGACGGCAGGGCAAGGTCGTCACCCTCGCTGCCTTGGCGGTCGGGTGCGGCGTCTTCCTGATCGCAAGCTGGGACCGCGGCGACGCGGACGGCGCCGAGCCGACCCGGCGCGACGAGCCGCCCCGGCAGACGGCGCCGTTCGAGCCTGCCCGCCGCGAAACACCGCCCTTGCTGGACGACGGCGCCGTCGATCCGTATGCGCCGACGCTGACCGACGGGGAGGTCGTCCCGCCCCTTGAGGCGGGTCCCCGGGACCCGGCGCCGACCGCATCCGGTCCTTCGCCGGCGGAACAGCGGCGCGCACTGGCCGAAAGCGCCCGGCGCGCGCCCGTCCTCGCCTATAGCCGCGCCGGCGGCGGCCCATCGACTGCGCCGCCGGTCGTGGCGCCCTCCCTGCCTCCGGGCGCCCCGACCTCGCTCGACCAGCTGCGTCAGATCACGCCGGTGAGCCAGGCGCGGGCGGGCCGTCTGCCGGACCGCAACCTTCTGATCACCGCAGGGACCAGCGTGCCCTGCGTCCTGCAGACCGCCATGGACAGCACCACGCCCGGCTATGTGACCTGCGTCCTGCCGCGCGACGCCTGGTCGGACAACGGCGCCGTGGTGCTGATGGAACGCGGCACCCGGGTGCTCGGCGAGTATCGCGGCGGCCTGCAACAGGGCCGGCGCCGGCTGTTCGTCCTGTGGACCCGGGCCGTGACGCCCACTGGCGTCGCCGTCGCCCTCGCCTCGCCGGCCGCCGACGCGCTCGGCCGTTCGGGCTTCGACGGCGACGTGGACACCCGGTTCTGGGACCGGTTCGGCGGCGCCCTGTTGCTTTCCATCGTCGACGACGGCGTCTACGCCGCCGTGGGTCGGAGCGACGGCGGTTCCGCCACGGCCCGCCTGCCGTCCGACGCCGCGAGCGTCGCCCTTCAGGGCTCGGTCGACATCCCGCCGACGCTGCGCAAGGGTCAGGGGGCCGAGGTGTCGATCTTCGTGGCCCAGGACCTGGATTTCTCCGGGGTCTATCAGCTGCGGCCGCGCTGATGGACGACACCTCCGTTCTGGATCACTACATCGCGCCGCTGCGCCCCTTCCTGGAGCCGGCGTCCGTCACCGAGGTCGTCATCAACCGGCCCGGCGAGGTCGGGGTCGAGGCCGACGGGGCCTGGCGCTGGTCCGAGGCGCCGGAGCTGACCGAGGCCTGGCTCCGCACCTTGGCGGTGGCGGCCGCGGCCTACACCCGGCAGGACGTCGGCCCCGAACAGCCGATCTGCTCGACCACCCTGCCCGGCGACATCCGCTGCCAGATCGTCCTGCCGCCGGTCGCGGCCGACGGAGGCCTGTCCCTGACGCTGAGAAAGCCGTCGCGGCGCCGCCTGGGTCTGAAGGATTTTTCCGCGGCCGGCCTGTTCGACCAGGTCGCCGACGCCCGGGCCGACGCGTCCGACCCCGCCGACGCCGAACTGGTGCGGCTGCGCGAGGCCCGCGACTGGCCGGGTTTTCTCACCCTGGCGGTGGCGGCCCGGCGCAACATCCTGATCTCCGGCGCGACGGGCTCGGGCAAGACCACCCTGGCCAAGGGGCTGATCGAGCTGATTCCGGATCACGAGCGCCTGCTGACGATCGAGGACACCCGCGAGTTCGTGGTGCCGCACCGCAATGTCGTCCACCTCGTCTATTCCAAGGACGGGCAGGGTCTGGCCCGGATCGGCCCCAAACAGCTTCTGGAAAGCGCCCTGCGGATGCGGCCGGACCGCATCCTGCTGCAGGAGCTTCGCGAGGGCACGGCCTTCTTCTACCTGCGCAACGTCAACTCGGGTCACCCCGGTTCGATCACCACGGTGCATGCGGATTCCGCCGCCCTGGCCTTCGAACAGCTCACCCTGCTGGTGCGCGAATCCGAGGGCGGTCGCGACCTGCCGCGCGAGGACATCCGCGCCCTGCTCCACCTGCTCGTCGACGTTGTCATCCAGATGAAGAAGGTCGACGGGCGTTTCCGGGTGACGGAGGTCTGGCATGACCCGGTTCGCAAGCGCCAGCCCGGCGGCTAGGACGGCGCTGCTCGGCGCCGCCGCGCTCCTCGGCCTCGGCGTTGTCGGGGTCTTCGCCATGGCCGTCGCCCTGATCGGCCTGGGCCGGTTCTCCGGCGACATCGATCCCGCCCGCGTCCCGGCCTGGTTCCTCTACTACCGGCATGACCCCGAGGTCCGCCGCTGGCTGACGATCGGCTCAGCGTCCGGCGGCCTCGTCTGCCTGGTCCTTGCGGCCGCGGTCGCGCTCAACGCCCGCCGCCCGCTTCACGGCGCGGCCCGGTGGGCGTCCGCTTCGGAGCAGCGCCGCGCCGGTCTGCGCGCGCGTCAGGGGGTGATCCTCGGCCGGGCCGGCGACCGCCTGCTGATCGCTGACGGGCCGGATCACGTCATCCTCTATGCGCCGACCCGCACCGGCAAGGGCGTCGGCGTCGTCATTCCCAACCTGCTGGCCTGGCCCGGCTCAGTGGTGGTCCTCGACATCAAGCGCGAGAATTTCGCGGCCACGGCCGGCTACCGCGCCGAGGCCGGCCAGCGCGTCCTGCTCTTCGATCCCCTGGCGAAGGACGGGCGCACGGCCCGGTACAATCCGCTCGCCCACATCGAGCGGAGCGATCCCGCCGCCGTGCTGGACGAACTGCAGCGCATGGCCGCCATGCTGTTCACCGGCAGCGATCACGCCGACCCGTTCTGGTCCGAGGCCGCCCGGATCGGCTTCATCGGCGTCGGTGCCTTCGTCGCCGAGACGCCCGACCGGCCCTTCACCCTGGGCGAAATCTATCGCCAGCTGACCCAGGGCGATCCCCGTCTGCGCTTTCCGGCGCTGATCGAGGCGCGCCGCCGCCAGGGCCGTCCGCTGTCGCCCGGCTGCATCTCGGCCCTCACCGACTTCTGCGCCTCGAGCGAAAACACCTTCGCCTCGGTGCGCCAGTCGATCACCAGCCGGATGGGCCTGTGGCTCAACCCGGCCGTCGACGCCGCCACCAGCGCCAGCGACTTCGATCTCCGGACGGTCCGCCAGAGCGGCCTTTCGCTCTACCTGGGCGCCTCGCCGGACAACCTGTTGCGCGTCGCTCCGCTCTACGCCCTGCTGTTCCAGCAGCTCGTCGACCTGAACAGCCGCGCCCTGCCCGGTCCGACCGATCGCCCCGTGCTCGTCCTGCTCGACGAGTTCGCCCGGCTCGGACGGGCGCCGGTCCTGGCGCATGCCTTCGCCTGGGTGGCGGGCTATGGCCTGCGGCTGCTGCCGGTGATCCAGAGCCCGTCCCAGCTGCGCGGCCTCTACGGCGCGGATCTCGCCGAGGAGATCCTGACCAACTGCGGCATCGAGGTGGTCTTCGCGCCGAAGGAGCTCAAGGTCGCCCAGGACCTCAGCGAACGGCTCGGCTACTACACCTACCGCGCGCGCAGCCGCAGCCGGCCGAGCGGTCTGGCGCAAGGCCGCCGCAGCCAGACGGAGTCCGACCAGCGCCGCGCCCTGATGCTGCCGCAGGAGCTGATGCAGCTGCCGGCCGACGCCCTGCTGGTCCTCAAGGCCGGGCTGCCGCCGGTCCGGGCGCGCAAGATCCTCTACTACCGCGAGCGGGCCTTCACCGATCGTCTCCGCGATGCGCCGGTCGTTCCGCCCGCCCCGGCGCCGGCCGCGGGCTCCGACCCCTCGCCGATCGGCTCTGACACCCCGAGCCTGGATTTCGACAGCCTCGCGGCCGAACTCGCGGCCGAGGGTCTCGCCCCGCCCACGTCGGCCGCCTCGGAAGCCGAGTTCGGCGACTGGATCGACCGGATGATCGACACGGCGGGCCGGCCCGGGCCGGCCCTTATGGAGGCGCGTGACCGCTGATGGCCAGTCCGGACAAGACCGCGGCGCCGTCAAATCGCCTCTCGCCCGTCGGCGACGCCGGCGCGCGGCGGGCGCGGTCGCTGGACAAGGGCGACGTCCCCGCCGCCCTGCTCGACCGCTATCTCGTCGAACGCGACCGGCAAGGCCGTCCCGAACGCTATTATCGCGACCACCGCGCCCGCGAACCCATGTTCCAGGACAAGGGCCGATCGCTTGTCGCCCGCCAGTCCTACCCCGACACCGTGGCCGACATGCTCAAGGTGGCCGAACACCGGGGATGGTCGAGCCTCCGCGTCGCCGGCGATGACGCATTCCGGCGCGAGGTCTGGGTCCAGGCCCAGGCGCTCGGCCTCGAGGTGAAAGGTCATCGACCCACCGAACGGGACCGCGCGGCGGCCGCGCCAGCCGGTCGCGACCAAGGCCCGCCCGCGGCGGACCGCGACCGATCGCTGGAGCGCAAGCCCGCCTCCCGCACGGTGGAGGCGCGCCTGGCCATGGCCGCCCAGGTCGTCCGCGCCGTGGTGGTCGATCCCGAGATGCAGGCGCGGCTGATCGCCCGCGCCTGGACCCGCGCCGCGCCCTATCTGGAGCGCTCGCGCGACGCGCAAGACCGGCCCTCCAGGGGCGGCCGCGACCGCTGACCGGGGCGCGAGCCCCTATCGAGCGCGTCCGCCCGGCGCCCGCCCGTCATCCCGCTGGCGGGATGGCGTCTCCCTGGCCGCTTCAATCCGTCGTCGCAGCAGGTCGCGGCGGGTCTCGACCTCGGGCAATGCGCGGACGAACCGTTCGATCGCCTCTCCGAACCGCTGGTCAGCGGCGTCCCCAGACTTCTGCAGGGCGACGGCCTCGGCCACGAAGGCCCTACGGACCGCCAGCTGGCGGGCGCGGATCGGCCGCCGCCAGGGCTCCGATCCCGTCCCGCCCTCGACCGCCTCGCGCCAGGCCGAGGCGAGGACGCGGGGCATGTCGGTCCCACCCGCCATCGCGCGTTCCCGCAGTTTCCGGATGGCGATCGGGTCGGCCTTGCGCACCACGCCTCGCGCCCTGCGTGGCGTGGCCTCCGCCTCGACGCCTCGCTCGCGCAGAGTCCTGGCGAACCCTTCGCGCCAGGCCTGCAGGTCCGCCTTGCGGGGGTTCAGCCTCTCCCCGTCCCGACCCAGCATCCGCACGGTGAGATGCACGTGCGGATGCCGTCCCTCGTCGTGGAGCGCGAACACATAGGCGAACCGGTCGCCGAAGGTCGCGGCGGCGAAGGCCCGCGCCGCATCGTGCAGCCGATAGGGCTCGGTCCCGGCCGGCATGCTCAGGACCACGGACAGGGACGCCGGCGAATCCTTCCGGCGATGCGGCTCCACGGCCAGCTCCGCCGCCCAGTCCCCGGCCAGCGTCCTCACCGCCTCACGGCCGACCAGCCGCTCGCCGTCCGGCCCCTCCAGAGCCAGGGCGCCGTCGCGGGAGATGTAGTCGAGATGGCGCACGAGATGGCCGCCGTCGCGCGTGCGCCCGGTGATCTTGACCATGACCTCCGGCGCGCCCCGGACCACGCGCATGAGTTGACTGCGCGCCGCGTCCGGCGCCCTGGACGAGAGCTTGCCGAGCACCGCGGGGGTCAGCCGCGCCCGCCGTAGGTCCACCGGGGGGCGCAGCGCCTCCTCGAAGCCGGACGGGGTCCGCATCGGGCTCAAGGCTCGGACGCCCAATAGGCGAGATTGCCCTCGAAGGCGTCGCGCAGCCCGAGAAGATGGCGGCGAATCTCCTCGGTGAAGGCGGCCAGCTGCGCGGTCTCCAGGTCGAGCACCTGGCCCTCCATCACCGCCGTGTTCAGGGCCCGGGCGATCTGGTTGACGTTGACGCCGATGCGCCGGAGCTCGCGCTGAACCTCGATGAGGACGATCGCGTCCGGCGGACTGAACTGCGGCGACCCATGGAGACGTCGGCGGATCAGGGCGACGCACCATTGGGTCCGGGACAGGCCCACGCCGGCGGCCACGGCCTCGACCAGGGCCAGGTCGTCCGCCCCGAGGCGCAGGGTCAGCTTGCCGGCCCCGCCGCCCGGCGGACGGTCCGGAGCTTCGGGCACGGGCGCCTGGGCGGCCGCCTCCATCAGGCTGCGCAGGAACCGCGAGCGCCCGCCGCGACCGGCCGCCGCGGCGTCGAAGCGGCGCGCCAGATCAGGTGGAAGACGAAGGGTGAGGCGGTCCATCGGTCGGGGGCTTTGTCAGACATTGCCGGCGCAAAGCCTATCCTGCCCTAGACCGTCACCCCCCTCGCCCCGTAGGCCTCAGGTGTAGCCGCCCTCCCCTCGGCGACCGAAGACGGCCGCTCGCCCGCCGTCCTGCCGGACGCCCCAGCCGGAGGGTTCAGACCCTGACGCGTCGGTAGCCGGCACCCTCGACGAAGCCCGCTGCGAGGCATCCTTCGCGCACGAACCCGGTGCGCGTTCCGTTGGAGTACAGACGGCCGTCCCGCCGATACTGCAGAAACCTCGGCCATCGGGCGGGCCGGGCGCGGAGCGTTTCGGTGTGCACGAGCACATCCCGATCGGCCTGCGGAACGATGTCGGCCAGGGGGCGCACTTCGTAGCGAACGTGCTCGCCGACGACCTCGTCCCGGACCGCATAGGTCGTCCGGTGTCGCGGGGTCTGGCGACGGTCGGCCGCCTCCCTCACCGCGCCCGCGACCACGGTGCGGTCTTCCCATCTCCGGAAAAACAGGTTCGCCGCGCAGTTCAGGATCTGATGGTCGTTGAGCGCCAGCACGTCGTCCTCGCGTCGCAACTCGATCACGCCGTCCTGATGCGGAACGGCGTAGACGCCCGGATCGTGGAAGACGACGAGCAGCTCCGGAGACAGCGGCAGCAGCATCACCGCGCCGCCGCTGCGAACCCCGAACGCCAGCCCGCGCGCCCGGGGGTTCTGCAGGTGCCATCGATTGGTGAGAACCGCCGGATCGTCGGAGGTCACGAACGGCGTGGCGGTCCGGTTCCGGACGAGCGTCATCTGCAGATCGTCCACGATTTTCATCGAGCGCGCATAGAACAGCATCGCCGCCTGAACCGCCTCGAGCATCGCCGCCTTCGGGTCGAACGCCGCCCCGTCCGGTAAGACCCCCGGCAGCTGCGCCAGGGCGGCGGCGATCTGGCTGGCGCTGACGGACGCGGCCTCGGTCCGCAGATGCTGGAGAAGCACAAACCGGCGAAGCACGAGGCGATCGAGCCCGGTCGGGTCCGCGCCCTGGATGACCAGCCGCTGGATCGCTGACCCGTACGCCCCTCGATCGTCTGGATGGCTCTCTCGAGCTGTGCGTCCCGACCGTAGAGATAGTCGTGGGAGCACTGCTTGCGGACGGCCGCGTTCGGGATGGCCCGGCCGGCGTCCAGATTGAACAGGTGAATGGCCTTGCCTTCGCCGTCGACCGAGAACGGCTTCAGATGGGCCTTCGGGACAAAATGCTGGTTCTTGTTGTCGGCCATCGCCACCCTCCTGAGCGAAGGCTGGCTGAAGCTGACGCCGGAGACCAGACATCATCCCGACTGGAGCGCATGGAGCCACGCCACGGCGCGTTGGGCGTGGGCGGCGGCCGAGAAGATGAACCGGGTGTCGTCGCGCAGCACCTGGAGCCACGAGGCGAGATAGGCGGCGTGATCCTCGCGAGGCTGCAGGGCCAGTCCGAGGTCGGCGCAGAGGAACGCGGCGCCGAGTTCGGCCACCAGCTCTTCCCGGGCGTAGCCGGCGTCTCCGTGCCGACGGCGTCCGAAGTCGCGGTCGAGCCGGCTGGGATGCCGGGTCCAGTGCGTCAGCTCGTGGCTTAGCGTGGCGTAATAGGCTTCCGGATCGCGGAAGCTCTCGAACGCCGGCATCTGCACGAAGTCCGGCTCCGGCGCATAGAAGGCGCATCCGCCGCCATGACGGACCTCCGCCCCCGTCGCGGCGAAAAACGCCTCGGCCCGAGCGAGGCGTTGACCCGAGTTCAGGACCGGCGTCGGCGCCGGAGCGTACGACGCGGGCAGGCCCTCGATCTGCTCGACGTTGAAGACGGTGTAGGCCTTCAGGAAGGGAATTCGCCGGGTCGCCTCCTCGCCGGCGTCATCGGCGTCGGTGCGGACCAGTTGATCGGCGTAGACGACGGTGGAACCCCGCTCGCCCTTGCGGACACAGGCGTTCAGCGCCAGCGCCTGACGGAAGGTCATCCAGGTGGCGGACTGGAAGCCTCGGGCCGCGGCCTCGCCCCACAGCAGGACGACGTTGATGCCCTGGTAGGGCGTGCCGTCGTGCCTGAGCGGCCGGCTGACGCTTTCGGATGCGGCCCAGGGCTGGGTCCAGGGCCGGACGCCGGCTTCGAGCTGGGCGACGATCTGGCGGGTGATGCGGGTGTGGAGATCGGAACGTGAGGGTTCGTCGGGGCGCGACATGGCGGCCTCCTCGAAAAATGGGATGTGAAGAAGGGGCGGCGGCGCTGTCGTCAGCGCCGCCGCGGCTCGCTCAGCGGGACCAGATCAGGCTGTGTCCGCCTTCGATCTCGACCAGGGAGGCGTAGATCGGAGCGGGGAAGCTGGGATCGTCGAGCTTGACCGACAGGTAGTCGCGGTTCTGCTGGCTGGTCTTCTTCCAGGCGGCGCCGAACTCGGTCTGGCCGGAGAAGATGCGGAAGTCTGGAGCCTTGTCGTCGGTCTTCTCGTTGGCCCGGAGCTGGGCCGCCTTGACGTTGAGGGTCAGGGTCTTGATCGAACCGCTGTAGCTTCCGTCTGCTTGCTGGGTGAAGGAACCGATGGTGGCCATGGAAGTCTCTCCTTTGCTGTCGGGCCACGCCTGCCGCGGCCTCGATGGCGATCGACGGACCGGGAGACGGACGGCCCGCAGGTCGCAGCGCCGCAGGCGTGAGAGACCCCGCAGCGCATGCGAAGGACCGGGCGGGGCGTGTTTCTTGACTTGCGCGAGGAGGCCGCCAGGCCGGGGAAGAAACTCGCCCCGCGCCGGTTGCGGAAGACGGACGGCTTTCGGTCAGATCAAGCCCTTCGAGAGGCCGCGCGGGCTGGCCCGCCGGCGAGAGACCCTCACCCCGCCTCGGAGCCCTCCCCGCGCATGACCCGATCCGGTCCGACCTTCTGGCCCTGCACATCGGCTCGATCAGGGCCTTCTTGAACCTGCCCAGAGAAGGCCTGTAGATTGGCTACGACCGCACGCATGACCGGCGGACGCGTAAGGAGGCGATCGCTTGGCGATGCACCCCGACACCATCCAGTTCGCTGTGATCCGCGGCGATGGCGACTGGCGGGTTCTTCGCGACGGCCGAACCTCGGGGCATTTCGACTTCAGCGTTGACGCCATCGAGTCCGCGCTCGTCAAGGCGACGACCCTGATCGACAGGGGCGCGCGGGTCGAGGTCTTCGTCCAGGACGCCGCCGGCCAGCTGCGTCAGGTCGATCCGGTCGGCGGCGAAGTGCTGCACTGAACGCCCGTATCGGCGACCGCCGATCCAAAGCCGCGCTCGCTGGTGCATCGGTCGCGGTTACGGCGTGAGATCGGCGGTCCTAGGCGTCGTCATCGCGCGCCGCCTCGCGCAACTGGTCGAGGCGCTCCTGACACACGGTCGTCGCGACGGCCCGCAGAATCTCGACCCGCTCCGTCAGCCAGGCCAGTTCCTCGGCGCTGATCTTGTAGTGTTTGGAGTAGCGAGCCTTCACATAGGCCTCGCGCAGCAGCTCGAAGGAACGGCGCTCGAACTTGGTCTCGCGTGGCCAAGCCTCGGCCAGCCGGACGTCGATGGCTTCGCACTTCTTGCGTAGGAACGCGAGGTTGTGCGCCTTGCCGCTGTAGAGCGTCACCACGAGCAGGACGCAGTGATAGAGATGCTCGGAGGCTTGGTGGAGTAAGAACGCTGCCCAGTTCGGCTGATCGTTCTCGATGAAAAATCGGGCTCCCTTTTGCGCCCCAGTGGCGCTGGCCATCCACTTTTCTAGGTGCTGTTCCGCCTCGGCCAAGGCGACCTTCGCCTTCAAGTCCGCCGGCTTGTGGAGCTTGGCGCCAGACGTGTCGAACAGAACGATTCCCTCGCGCACGATGTCGGCCCAGAAGTAGCGCCCGCGATCCAGCTGCTCGTTCACGTCGCCAAGACTGTGCACGATCAGGCTGACCGGCGTGCGGATCAGTGTCTCGCCCGGCATCAGCTTGTTCTCGGCGTCGTGCCAGAACTCGCCGTCGGTCAGGTCTTCATGATCGACGACGATCAGCAGATCGAAGTCCGAAAAATAGCGTCCGACCGGATCGTGGACCCAGTCGCCGCGCGCATAAGAGCCATAGAGGATGATCTTGAGAATATTGCCGTTCTTCAGCCGCTCGGCCCGGCGGGTCGAGACGGCCTCGGCGAACGACTCGCGGATCACCTCGACTACCCGGCGCAGCTCCACCTGCTTGCGCGGCGGCAGATGATCGATCGAAGTCTTCATCGGGCGAGTCTCGCCCAAGGAGTGCATCGGAGCAAGGCGCGAAGCCTCAGTTCTGGATCAGGCGGACCAAGGTCCCGTCCGGGTCGATCAGCGCGCCGATCCGCAGCCCTGAATCCTCGACCTTTGGCGGGTGCAAGCGGGGTTGACCCCAACAGGTTTCCGGCAGGCCGGTGACAAGGCAGGCTGCGTAAAATGCGTCCAGATCGTCGAGCCTCAGGCAGCAGCTGAAGTTGCTGGTGAGCGGATCCAGGTCCGGATGCGGGAAGAACTCGAGCGTGAGTTCGCCCCGTTTGAAGATCATCCAGCCTTCGTCGCGCCAGCCCTCCTCGAAGCCGATCTTGGCGTAGAACCGGGAGGTGGTTTCGAAGTCCCGCGACGGCAGGTTGGGCGTTGCGTGGTCGGTCACGGCGAGCTCCGAATGCGGCGATGCCACCGAAGCCTAGCCGCAACAGCCCTTCCCATCCACTTGGATCGGAGGACACGGCACGTCGGCATAGGAGCAGAATACGCAGCAGTCGCCCGGCAACGGCTTCAGCTTCAAGCCGCACCCGAGGCAATCGTAAAACCAGATGCAAGCGTCGGTGGGCATGGTCTCCGTCGCGACATGACCGCAATGCGGGCAGGTCAGCGTCGACTCCAGAACGAAGGCGGCCGTCATCGCATCGCCGCCAGTCGGGGCGTGGCCCAGGGCTCGATGTAGGGCTGCCACGCCAGGGACAGGACGATCAGCACGCTGGCGGTCACCAGCAGCCAGAACGCCAGGCGCGAAGGGCGCCGGCATGCGCCGTCCTTCTTGCACATGCGCAGACGGCGCCAATGGAGCAACCAGCCGGCGGCGAGGATGACGGCGGCCAGGAGCGTCAGCCAGTTTCTCGCGCCAGCGATGACGGCGGCCCCGGCGAAGGATACGCCCGCCACCGACAGAGCGAGGGGCAGCACGCAGCAGGCGGCCCAGGCGAACACCGAGGCGGCGGCGCCGATGGCCGCCGAGGCGCTGACGGCGACCTCAGGATCTCTCGGTCGGTGTTGATCGATGGCCATGGAGCCTCCCGTTCGATTTCTGCTAGAGGCTACAACCCGTAGCCACTACGGGATCAAGAGCCATGTCCACACGAAGTTTGACGATCGGGCGTCTCGCGGCCAGCGCGGGAGTGAACTTGGAAACGGTGCGCTATTACGAGCGGATCGGCCTGATGCCAGCCCCGGCCCGGACCGACGGCGGCCACAGGAGCTACGAGCCGGAACACGCCCAACGCCTGCGCTTCATCCGTCGGTCACGCGAGCTGGGCTTCGGCATCGACGCCATTCGGCGGCTGATCGCGCTCAGCGAGCCCGGCGTGCAGGCGTGTTGCCAAGTTCGCGACATGGCCCAGGACCACCTCGCCAGCGTGGACGCCAAGATCGCGGACCTCGAACGGCTGCGATTGGTGCTTAAGCAGGCCGTCGCAGACTGCAGTGAGGGCGGCCGAGTCCGGTGTCCGGTGATCGAAGAACTGGGCTCGATCGCATAGATGCGGGCCGGAGCGCCCCGGGGAGCGGACAGGCTCACGCCAGATCAAGCGCCGATAAAGCCCAGGTGCTCAAGCAGGATAGTCAGGCCGAGCGCGACGAGGGCAAGGCCGCCGATCAGTTCGGCCATTTTGCCGAAGCGCTGGCCGACCGCCCGACCGATCAGCATGCCGACAGTGGTCAGCAAAAAGGTCGTGACGCCGATAGAAGCGGCGATGACCCAGATATTGGCTCCAATGAAGGCAAGGCCGACGCCGACGGCGGCAGCGTCGATACTGGTCCCGACAGCCGTGGCGATCAGCCCCCACGGTCCGGACCGGCGGGGCGCCTCGCCCGCTTCCTCCGACCGCGGACGGGTCGCTTCCCAGATCATCTTGCCGCCGACAGCGGCCAGCAAGCCGAACGCGATCCAGTGGTCGATCCTTTCGACGAGGCCAGCGGCGACCATGCCAAGCGCCCAGCCGATCAAGGGCGTGATGGCCTCGATGACGCCGAACACCAGTCCCGCCTTGACCGCGCCTGGCAGGGTCGGTCGATGCGAAGCGCCACGGCCGACCGCTGCCGCGAACGCGTCAGTGGACATGCTGAGGGACAGGACGGCGATGGCGACGGGAGTCATGACGGGCATCCACCGGGCAACGAACAGCGCCTCCCTTCCCGGCCGGTGCGGCGGTGGGACGCGCTGGTCTCGCTAGGCGGCGGTTCCGCTGGCCGGACCACGCGCCAAGCGCGAGTGTGTTGACCCGGCCCCGACGATGAATCGCCGGAAGCTACTCCCCAACAGGAAGCGGCCTTCTAGCCGGCGTTGCGTACAGAGGTCCATCGACAAGACGACGCATCATGATCGTGCGCTTGTTGAGATCACCGGCCCGGGCGAGGGTGCTTGGGCGACGGACATCGTCCAGCACGTGTCGGGCCAAGCCTTGGCGACGACGTTCGCCTCAGTGGCGCGAAGGCGTGATCGAGGCCTCGGCCGCCCGGCAGGCGCCTTCGCAGCGGCGGCATTCATCGGCGCAGATGCGGCAATGCTCATGCATCTCCGCGTGCTTCTCGCATTCGACAGCGCAATCGGTGCAAATCTCGGCGCAGGTTTCGAGCATGCGTTTGATCAAGGCCTCGTTGCTGCCGGCGCGCCGCGCGGCGAGGCCTGCCGTGGCCAAGCAGACATCCGCGCAGTCGAGATCGAGGCGGATGCACTGGGTCAGATCCCTCACCATCTCCTCGGCGAGGCAGGCGTCGGCGCAGATGCGGCACACGGCGGCGCAGCCGTAGGCCGCCTCGATCGCGCGAACAAGGCTGTCATTGACGCAGCCGCGCACGTCCGGATGGGTGCTGATCATCGGTTGGATTTGCATCAGGGGCTCCTTGGCTGATCGGAATCAAACCCGGGCGTTGAACTGATGTTCCGAACGGTGGAGCCTGGGAGGCTTCGCGTTTGCGTCCGTCGCCTACAGCCCTCCAGCCGGCAGCCAGACCGCGCCCTCGGGGGCGAGCGACGCCCAGCCGCCGGGCGTCGGGAGACCGGCTGCCGTAGCCAACCCGGTCGAGGCTTTCTTGGCGCGGACAGCCGAACGGCAGCGCGGTCGGGAGAACGCCTTCGCCAGACGCGGACTTTCCGGCAGGGACGGGCAGTTTCGCGCGCTGCTCGCCTCGTCACGCATAAGTCCGCCTGGGCTGGGACGCCAAGGAGCTACGCGAGAGCGGCTGGAGAGCACCCTGACAACGGAAAGCATTCACCTCCTAGTCGCCGCCGGGGCCAATCCCAGCGACGTGCGGCGGCTGCGCGCTCGCGGGGTCGATCTCTTCGAAGCGGCGTCCGCCGCCATTCGGGGGGAAGCGACTTTCGCCCAGCAGGCGACCCTGGCTCCCGTTGTCGTCGTCGCCGAGGCGGTGCAGGCGCGTCAAGCCGACGGCGGCGACGGGTTCGGATCTTCTATCGGTTTCCGCGTCGTCGAAAGCCTGAAGGGAGACCTGCCAGCGGGCGCCGACTTCGTTGTACGCCAGGTTTCCGGCGCGGACATGGATGTGAGCACCGATCTGCGCCCGGAAGCCGGCGACCGGTTCCTGCTGCTGCTCTCGCGAGACTATTACGAACAACTCGTCGCGGAAGCGGGGCGTTCACCGCGAACAGGCGCCTATGCCCAGCTGCTGCCGGGTTTCGTCGTGAGGGGCGAGCAGTTGCTGCCGACCGTGATCGGTCAGCCGCCCGTCGGCTCGCTGGCCGCGGCCCGAACCGCCGCAGGTCTTTAACCCGGAGTTCCGAATGAAGACGCTCGTCACCCTCGCCTCGTGCCTGACCCTGGCGACCGCACCGGCGCTCGCCCAGACGCCGCCCATGGAGCGGAAATGGGCCTCTCCGTCGGCCCAGGTCTTTATTCACGTCGACCTTCCGCCCGCCTGCGATCCGGCCACCCAGAGGGCGATCTCCACCTGGAATGGCCAAGGGTCGCTGTGGAACTACGGATGGTCTTCGCAAAATTACCAGACCGACTATCAGGCCTATACTGGCCGCGTAACCTTCGCCCCCCAGCGGCTGTCACCGTCCGTGCCGGGCCAGACCACGCGCTACCCCAGCACAGGAACGACCATGAATTCGGCCTGGATCGGGATCAACGACCAGATGCTGTTCTGGAACGGCAGCTACTATACGGCAGACGGGGATCTGCAGTGCCCGCACTCCGGCGGGGTTTCATCGACGCGCTACAGCTACGAATACGTGGCGCTTCACGAACTCGGTCATGCGCTCGGCTTCGGTCACCATGGCGACTATAGCTGCGTCATGAGCTACGGCACCTATGCGGGGGATCCAAGGACGCGCCCCTGTTCGGCCGAGACGCTCGAGCTTCGGAGGCAGTACGGTGCGCGCTAGATGGTCGGTCGTCGTCCCTGCCCTGGCGTCGACCGCCCTGGTTCTGCTCAGCGGCTGCGAACAGGAACCGGAAGGCGGCTCGATCACCCCGCCGGAATGGCGCACCATAACCTTCGACCGTTGCTGTGAGATCGCCCTCCCCCCTGGTTTCCGGGAAATACCGAAGCCGCCCGGCGTGGTCGACCCGAGCTTCATCGCCGTCGGCGACGGGTCCTCCGAAATCACCTTCGAATACCGGCCTCAGGTCGGCTTCCCGGAAGGTGCCTTGGGCCGGACGGGCTGGTCGAAAGAGACCGTTCTGGTTGACGGCCGGAACGCCGACTTGGTTCGGCACGATGCGCAAGACGCATTTGCCGGCGGGCGAACGCTTCGTCTCAGGGTGAGACTGCCGGATGTACCGACCCTGCAGTCCGCGCCCGCCGCCGCTAATGGCATGGAGCTAGGCGCGACCGGCCATTGCCGGGACGAAGCCAGCTGCGCGACGGTCGAACAAATTTATCGATCGATCGATCTGCCGCCGCTTCGGCGGGCCGACTGACTCGAACGGCTTTGTGGCGCCAGGGTGCCGGGCTTCATCGGGCCTGCGCCCGATCGGCAAGCTCGCCGCCGCCACCGGCGTCAAGGTTCCGACAATCCGCTTCTATGAAGAGATCGGCCTGCTTCCCGCGCCGCCGCGCACCGCCAGCGACCGGCGCATGTATGACGACGCGGCGGAGCGCCGCCTGTCCTTCATCCGGCATGCACGCCAGCTGGGCTTCGACCTGGACTCGATCCGCTCCCTGCTGGACCTGTCCGATCACCCGGACCGGCCCTGCGCCGAGGCGAACGTCATCGCCGAACGCCACCTGGCCGAGGTGAAGCAGAAGATCGCCCAGCTCAGGGCGCTGCAAGGCGAGCTCTCGCGGATGACGGCGGAATGCGCCGGTGGCCGGGTCTCGGCCTGCAAGGTGATCGAAGCCCTGCACGATCACCCGGCGTCGCTTTGAGCGCGACAGTCTCGCGGCGCGAATGCTAATGCGAGCCGCTCACAACTAGGTTTCCCATGCGTCCTCTGTTCCACCTGCTCGCCCTGCTGTTCGCCATGGCGCTGGCTGGCCCCGCCCTCGCCCAGGCCCCGTCCGCCTCGGAGGCCCAGGTGGCCTGGCGGCTGCTCGACTATGTGGCGGTCGACTACGCCGGCGCTGTGGCCGATGGCGAGATCGTCAACCCGGCCGAATACGGCGAGATGATCGAGTTCAGCACCCAGATCCGGACGCGTTTGGACGCCCTGCCGGCCAACCCGGCCAAGGCCGCTCTGGCGCGCGACGCCGCGGGCCTGCAGGCGGCCATCCGGGACAAGGCCGATCCGGCCGTCGTCGGCGCCCGGGCGAAGGCCCTGGCCGGCGCGGTGCTGACGGCCTATCCGAGCCCGCTGGCGCCTTCGTTCCCGCCCGACCTGGCTCGCGGCGCCGCCCTCTATGCCGAGCAGTGCGCTGTCTGCCACGGCGCGACCGGTCGCGCCGACGGCCCGGGCGCCGAGGGGCTCGACCCGCCGGCGATCGCCTTCGCCGACCTGGAGCGCGCCCGCCAGCGCAGCGTCTTCGGCCTCTACCAGGTGATCGACCAGGGGCTGGAGGGCACGGCGATGGCCAGCTTCTCGCACCTTCCGGCCGAGGACCGCTGGGCGCTGGCCTTCTATGTCGGCCGCTTCGCCTTCACCGACGCCGAAGCCGCCGATGGCAAGCGCCTGTGGGACGGCGATCCCGCGGTCCGTGCGGCCTTCCCCGACCTGGCCGCCCTCACCCAGACCACGCCGGCCGACCTGGCCACCCGCCTCGGCGAACCCCGGGCGCGAGCCCTGACCGCCTATCTGCGGCGTCATCCCGAGGCGGCGGCGCGCCCGGCCGGATCGACGCTGACCCTGGCGCGGACGCGCCTGGCGGAGAGCGAGGCGGCCTATCGCCGGGGCAACCGCAAGGCGGCGACGGACCTGGCGCTGTCCGCCTACCTCGACGGCGTCGAGCCGATCGAGCCGGCCCTCGGCGCCCGGGACAGCGCCCTGATGCGCCGGGTCGAGACCGCTATGACCGAGCTGCGCGTCTCGATCAGCCGGGGCGCGCCCGCCCGGGAGGTCGCGGACCGGGTCGCGCGTGCGAACGCCCTGCTGGACACGGCCGAGCGGGCCCTCGCGCCCCAGGAGGCGGACAATCTCGCCAGCTTCCTCGGCGCCTTCACCATCCTGCTGCGCGAAGGCCTGGAGGCCCTGCTCATCGTGGTGGCGATGATCGCCTTCCTCAGGAAGGCCGAACGCCCCGAGGTGCTGCGCTACGTCCACGGCGGCTGGGTGGCCGCGCTGGTCGCCGGCGGCGCCACCTGGGCGGCCGCGACCTTCTTCATCTCCATCAGCGGCGCCAGCCGGGAGCTCACCGAGGGCTTCGGCTCGCTTCTGGCCGCCGTCGTGCTCGTCTCGGTCGGCATCTGGATGCACGGCAAGTCGCACGCCGACGCCTGGCAGACCTATATCCGCGACAAGCTCTCCCACGCCCTGTCCAAACGGTCGGCCTGGTTCCTGTTCCTGCTGGCCTTCGTGGTGGTCTACCGGGAAGTGTTCGAGACCATCCTGTTTTATGCGGCGATATGGAGCCAGGGCGGCCATGTCGGCATGCTGGCCGGCGCCCTGACGGCGGTGGCGATCCTGGCCGTGGTGGCCTGGGCCCTGCTGGCCTACAGCAAGCGCCTGCCGATCGGCCGGTTCTTCTCCCTGAGCTCGATCCTCATGGCTGTCCTCTCGGTCGTCCTGGTCGGCAAGGGGGTGGCGGCGCTGCAGGAGGCGGGCTGGCTCGATGTCCACCCCCTGGCCTGGATCCCCCGCATCGAGATCCTCGGCCTCTATCCGACCGTCGAAGGCGTCGCCGTTCAGCTGTTGACGATCGCCATCCTCGTGGTCGGCTTCTCTCGGCATGGGACGCCGAAGGGCGCGCGGCCGGCCTCTTGAGCGGCCGTCTCCGTCTGCGGCCCTCAGACTGCGGCCCGTCGGCAAGGATATCGGCGCCGCTTGGGCACGAGGGCGCCGATACCCGAACGATCCGCGGATACCAAAGATGCGGGGCTGCAGCCGATGGCTGTGAGAGCCCAGCCTTGGTGTGCGGAGATTAAGCTCCCTATTCTCCGCACCATGCGCGGAGAATAGCCTTGCTCTTACGGCGAATAACGCCCATATTCTCCGCAAGGAGTGCGGTGAATGGCGGAGTACATCCACGAGATCGAAGGCTGGCCGCGTCTGGACTGGCGCGCTGACGCGCTCGCCGAGCGCCTCGCGGCGGTCCGTCACCGCCAGGGCCTTCTACTTGGCCGGATGCATACGCTCGGCTTCGACCTGCGCGCTGAAGCGGTTCTCGAGACCCTCACCGAAGACGTCCTCAAGTCCAGCGAAATCGAAGGCGAACTGCTCGACAAGGATCAGGTGCGATCCTCGATCGCCCGCCGCCTCGGCATGGATATCGGAGCCCTCGCCCCTGCGGACCGCAACGTCGACGGCGTGGTCGAGATGATGCTCGACGCGACCCAGAACTTTGCGTCTCCGCTCACCGAGGACCGCCTGTTCGCCTGGCACGCCGCCCTGTTTCCGACCGGGCGCAGCGGCATGACGAAGATCGTCGTCGGCGCCTGGCGCAACGAGAACTCCGGCCCGATGCAGGTCGTCTCGGGCCCTTTCGGACGAGAGCGCGTGCACTACGAAGCGCCGCCCGCCGCCCGTGTGCAGGACGAGATGCGGGTGTTCCTCGACTGGTTCAATGACGAGCCGCGGACGGATCCGGTCCTCAAGGCCGCGATCGCTCACCTGTGGTTCGTGACCATCCACCCGTTCGACGACGGGAATGGCCGGATCGCACGCGCGATCGCCGACATGGCGCTCGCCCGCTCCGAGAAAAGCGCCCAGCGCTTCTACAGCATGTCCGCCCAGATCCGGCTGGAGCGCAAGGACTACTACGCCACCCTGGAGACGACCCAGAAAGGCGCGCTTGACGTGACCCTCTGGCTGGACTGGTTCCTTGGCTGCCTCGATCGCGCGTTCGACGGCGCGGAAGCCACCCTGACCCATGTGATGCGCAAGGCGCGCTTCTGGGAGGCGCTCGCCGGTCAGACGTTGAGCGGGCGCCAGAGCACGGTCATCAACCGGCTGCTCGACGGCTTCGAAGGCAAGCTCACCTCGACCAAATGGGCGGCGCTGACGAAGTCCTCGCCCGACACGGCCTTGCGCGACATCAACGATCTGGTGGATCGGGGCATCCTCGTGAAGGATGAAGGCGGCGGGCGCAGCACGAGCTACTCCCTGGTCGATCGAGGATAGGCGGCCTCCTACGGCGCCGGCGGGACTCTGGGCGGGGCGGCTCCGCTCAAGAAGCGGGTCTCAACAGGGTGAATCGCAATTCGCCACTTCTGGCGAGTTACGCCAAGACGCCAGCTTATTTCCCCAGAAGTGGCGACTTACGACCTTTGCCAAGCGCGCGACGCCCCAAGCCGCCGCCGACGCGGCCTCAAGCCTGACGCGCGATGGCGATAGCCGGGAGATCGGCGGCGGCGTCGACCGGAATTCCGGCCGCCTTGCGCTCGGAATAGCGGTCCACGAGCTGGGACGCGTGGGGCCGGACAAGGATGGTGAAGCGCACCAGTTCCTCCATCACATCGACGATGCGCGCATAGTAGGCCGAGGGCTTCATCCGCCCCGCCTCGTCGAACTCCTGGAAGGCCTTGGCCACGCTGGACTGGTTGGGGATGGTGATCATCCGCATCCAGCGGCCCAGCAGGCGCAGGGTGTTGACGGCGTTGAAGCTCTGGGAGCCGCCCGACACCTGCATGACCGCGAGCGTCCGGCCTTGGGTCGGGCGCATGCCGCCCAGGCTCAACGGCAGATGGTCGACCTGCAGCTTCATCAGGCCGGACACCTGGCCGTGCCGCTCCGGGCTGCACCAGACCATGCCTTCCGACCACAGGGCGTGCTCGCGCAACTCGCGCACCGCCGGATGGTCGTCGTCGCCGGGCGCGCCCGGCAGGGGCAGGTCGGACGGGTCGAAGATGCGGGTCTCGCATCCCATGCGCTGCAGCAGGCGGGCCGCTTCCTCGACGCAGAGCCGCGAGTAGGAGCGTTCGCGCAGCGACCCGTACAGGAGAAGAATGCGTGGCGGGTGGTCGTGCGGACCCAGGCCGCCCGCCGGATCGCTCGACAGAAAAGCCGCGTCCAGGGCCGGCAGATGATCCGGATCCGGCAGCGGCCGCAGACGCGCGAAGGTCATCCGAGATCCTTGGTGAGATAGGCGGCCGAGGCCGGGCAGATGTCCGTGAACTCGCCGGTTCGCCGGATCGCTTCGGGCGCGGTCTCCCGATCGGCGGCGACGAAGCCGCGCCGGATGAAGAAGGGCTCGGCCGTCGTGGTGAGCAGGTGAAGACGTTCCCCGCCCATGTCGCTCGCCACGGCTTCGGCGGCGGTCAGGATGCGGCTTCCGAGGCCTTGCGCCTTCCTGTGGGCGGATACGACCAGGGAGGGCAGCAGCAGGTCCCGCCCCTGCCCTTCCAAGCCGACGTATCCGGCCAGGGCGCTGTCGTCGTCGGCGCGGAAGTAGCGGCCGGCGCCGGGGTCCGGCAGGCCCTCGGTTCTGAGCGCGGCGATCAGACCGGAATCGTTTGCATCGACGCGGTGAAGCCCGATCATCAGACGACGTCCGCCGGCGGGGCGGTGTCCGGGAACCAGCGCCGGCCCATCCACAGCGCGACCGACACCAGCAGGATCAGCACCGGCACCTCGACCAGCGGCCCGATGACCGCCGCGAAGGCCACCGGCGAGGTCAGCCCGAACGCGGCGATGGCCACCGCGATGGCCAGTTCGAAATTGTTCGAGGCCGCTGTGAAGGCCAGGGCTGTGGTGCGCGGATAGTCGGCCTCGATCAGCCTGCCCAGGAGGAAGCTGACCACGAACATGACGAGGAAGTAGATGGTCAGCGGAATGGCGATGCGCAGGGCGTCGAGCGGAAGAGCCACCACCTCGCCGCCCTTGAGGCTGAACATGACCACGATGGTGAACAGCAGGGCGACCAGGGTGATCGGCCCGATGCGCGGCAGGAAGCGGCGCTCGTACCAGTCGGCGCCCCGGCGGGCGATCAGACTGCGGCGGGTCAGGAAGCCGGCCAGGAACGGCAGGCCGAGGTAGATCAGAACGGCGCCGGCGATGGTCCAGACGCTGACGTCGACCACGCTGCCCTGCAGGCCGAACAGCGGCGGCAGGACCGTCAGGAAGATCCAGGCGTAGAGGCTGAAGAACAGGATCTGGAAGATCGAGTTGAAGGCGACGAGCCCGGCCACATACTGGTTGTCGCCCCGCGCCAGCTGGTTCCAGACCAGCACCATGGCGATGCACCGCGCCAGGCCGATCAGGATGACGCCGGTCATGTATTCGGGCTGATCGCGCAGGAAGATGACCGCAAGGACGAACATCAGCACCGGACCCAGCACCCAGTTCTGGAACAGGGACAGGGCCAGCACGCGCCTGTCGGCGAACACGCGCGGCAGCGCCTCATAGCGGACCCTGGCCAGCGGCGGGTACATCATCAGGATCAGACCGATGGCGATCGGGATGTTGGTCGCGCCGACCGAAAGGCTGTCGACCCAGGCGGGAAGGCCGGGAACCAGGGTTCCCAAGGCGACGCCCAGACCCATGGCGGCGAAGATCCACGCCGTCAGCCAGCGGTCGAGGAAGGACAGGCGGCGCGGCGGCGCGGCCTCCGACACGGGCGTATCGATCATCGTCCCACCCGCCGGCCGTCGACGTCGATGACCACCTCGCCGTCCTCCTTGGTGAAGGGTTTGAGGCCCTCAGCGGGCAGAAGGTCAAGCACGGCTTCGGACGGCCGGCAGAGCCTGACGCCCAAGGGACTGACGACGATCGGCCGGTTGAGCAGGATCGGATGGGCCTCGATCGCGTCCAGAAGCTGATCGTCCGTCAGGTCGGGATTCCCGAGCGCCAGTTCGGCGAAGGGCGTGTCCTTCTCGCGCAACAGGTCTCGCAGCGGCGCGCCGGTGCGTTCGGCCAGCCAGGCGACCATGGCGCGCGACGGCGGGGTCTTCAGATACTGCACGACATGCGGCTCGATGCCGACGTGGCGGATCAGCTCGAGCGCGTTGCGCGACGTCCCGCAGGCGGGGTTGTGATAGATGACGATGTCCACGGGATCCTTAGGGGCAACAGGGCGCGAGTTCAGCCAGCAGGGGTTCGCACAGGTCCGCCCTGCCCCCGCAGCAGTCCTTGAGCAGGAAGAGGACCAGGTCGCGAAGCCGATCAAGGTCGGCCCGGTAGATGATCGACCGGCTGCGCCGCTCCGACCTGATCAACCCCGCGCGGGTCAGGACGCCCAGATGGGACGACAGGGTGTTGGCCGGGATCGCCAGATGGTTTGCGATTTCACCGGCCGGCAAGCCGCCGGGTTCGTGACGCACGAGCAGGCGGAACGCCTCCAGCCGCGTCGATTGCGCCAGGGCGGCGAGCGCCAGGATCGCGGGTTCGGTTTCCATAGTTCCGAATTAGTCGAAATATGGATATGTGCAAGCCCTCTCCGCGCACAACGCAGTAAGCCTACGGTCGAGAGGTTGGCGGCTAGGCCTGACGCGGTCTTTCGACTTCGATTCCCACGACACTGTGGAGATATTCGATGGCCCAGGCCGACCCCCCGCTGAAGCGTACGATCAAGAAGCCCCAGTTGCGCCAGATGGTGCCCCTGGCCGACAGCACCATCTGGGAGATGGAGCAGCGCGGCCAGTTTCCGAGACGGTTCCTGCTGACGCCGCGCTGCGTGGTCTGGGATCTCGCCGAGGTCGAGGCCTGGCTCGCGCTTCGCCGGGCCAAGCCGATCCGCAGGGCTCCGCCGCCCGACGTGCGCAAGCGGGTCAGCCGACCGGTCAGAGCCGCGGATCGAAGCGAGGTCCGGCCGTTTCCGGGATGACGAGCACGGGCGTGAACGCCCGCCCGGCCTCCCAGGCGTCCACGGCGTTCGACCACTCCTGGGCCATGTGACGGCGCTGGGCCTCGAACTCGGCCTTGTTGTAGACGCCGCGGGACGACCGCTCCTCGTGGGCCAGACATTTCTCGATCCAGTCCGAGTTGAAGCCCATCTCGTGCAACAGCGTCAAGGCGGTGCGCCGCAGGTCGTGGACCGTGAAGGGCTCCAGCGGCAGGTCTCGCTCGCGCGCCCGCTCGGCGATCGCCGAGGTCACCCGGTTGAAGGTCGCCCGCGACATCGGCGCGTCGGCGTCATAGCGCGAGGGCAGGATGTAACGGGAGTTTCCGGCGCAGGTCTTCAGCGCGATCAGGATGTCGAGCATCTGGGTCGAGAGATAGACGTTGTGCGGCCGCGACCGCTTCATCCGCTCCTTCGGAATCGACCAGACCGCATTGGCGAAGTCGACCTCGTCCCAGACGCCATCCTGCAGCTCACTCTTGCGAACCATGCTCAGCAGGATGAACTTCATGCCGAGGCGGATCGTCGGCAGGGTCGCCACCTCCCCCAGCAGGCTCAGCGCGATCCGGATCTCCGTTGGCGACAGCGACCGGTCACGTGGCCGGAAGGTGGCGATCGAGGCCGGCCCCACCCCGTCGGCGGGATTGTCGATCTTCTCCCCGTGCAGGATGGCGTAGGCGTATATCTGTTTGACGATGTCGCGCACGTGCACGGCCGTCGCCGGCGCGCCCCGCTCGACGATCGTCTTGCAGTGGGCGCGAAGATCGTTGGGGGTGATCTCGTTCAGCAGGCGGGTGCGCCATTGAGGCAGGATTTCCCGGTTGAAGATGGACCGCCGCATGTTGCGGGTGCTGTCCGCCATCGGAGCATGATCCATCCATCGGATCGCCACCTGCTCGAACCTCTGGGCCTCCTTCAGCCGGCGCTTGACCCGCTGCTTGTCCAGCGCCGGCGAAACGCCTTCGGCGATCTGGCGCTTCGCCTCGACCAGCTTCTCCCGCGCCCTGGCGAGCGAGAGCCCGGTCGGGCCGTAGGCGCCGAACGTGACCGTCTCGCGCCGCCCGTTGAAGCGGTAGTCGTACTTGAAAGCGATGCCGCCTGTCGGTGTTACGAGGACGTACAAACCGTCCCTGTCGGTCTTTTTGTAAGGCTTCGTTTTTCCACGTGTATTTCGCAATTCAGCGTCGGTGAGCATGCCGTTTTCACTCCAAAAGACCGTCAGGCGTTTTCGGGACCTTTCGGGATCTTTTTCCTCAGCCAAATCCGCAGCTTGGCTCAGAAAAAAGACCGTCAGGACGCCCTCGGCCCTATGACGGTATGGAGCGGAGTCTCCGCGAGCAATGGCGGCGGGACCGTCGGAGCGACCGACAAAAACGAAAGCAGCCCCTCGAAAGGTATCGAGAGGCTGCGAAAGCATTTATCTTGCAAGTCAGTGATTTAGCGCTATATTTCAAAGCGCCGCCGAAAGACTTCGAAAGCCCTGAATCACTCCCACTCGATCGTCCCGGGCGGCTTGGACGTTACGTCGTAGACGACGCGGTTGACGCCGCGGACCTCGTTGATGATGCGGGTGGCGGTCTTAGAGAGGACGTCCCAGGGGAACTGGTAGAAGTCGGCGGTCATGCCGTCGGTGGAGGAGACGGCGCGCAGGGCCAGAACCTTTTCATAGGTGCGGGCGTCGCCCATGACGCCGACGGTCTTGACCGGCAGCAGGACGGCGAAGGCCTGCCAGATCTTGTCGTAGAGGCCGGCCTTGCGGATCTCGTCCAGATAGATGGCGTCGGCCTGTTGCAGGGTCTCGACGGCGTCCGGCGTGATCTCGCCGGGGATGCGGATGGCCAGGCCCGGTCCGGGGAACGGGTGGCGCCCGACGAAGGCGTCGGTCAGGCCCAGTTCGCGGCCCAGCGCCCGGACCTCGTCCTTGAACAGTTCGCGCAAGGGTTCGACCAGTTTGAGTTTCATATAGTCCGGCAGGCCGCCGACGTTATGGTGGCTCTTGATGACGTGGGCCTTGCCGCTGGAGGAGGAGACGCTCTCGATCACGTCGGGATAGAGGGTGCCCTGGGCCAGGAATTCGGCCCCTTCGATCTTGGCGGACTCGCGATCAAACACCTCGATGAACAACCTGCCGATGGTCTTGCGCTTGGTCTCGGGGTCGGAAATGCCGGCCAGTTCGCCCAAAAATTCCTTCGACGCATCAACGTGCACCAGCGGGATGTTGTAGTGCTCGCGGAACAGGGTCGTGACCTGTTTCGCTTCGTCCTTGCGAAGCAATCCGGTGTCGACGAAGACGCAGGTCAGTTGATCCCCGATGGCCTCATGGATCAGGACGGCCGCGACCGATGAATCCACACCGCCCGACAGGCCGCAGATCACCTTGGCGTTGCCGACCTGTTCGCGGATCTGGGCGATCTTCTCGTCGCGGTAGGCGGCCATGGTCCAGTCGCCCTTCAAACCCGCGATGCCGTGGGTGAAGTTCTTCAGCATCTGATGGCCGCGCGGCGTGTGCATCACCTCGGGGTGGAACTGCACACCGTAGAAGCGGCGGGCCTCATCGGCGATCACCGCATAGGGCGACCCTTCTGACGAGGCGACCACGTCAAAGTCTTGCGGGATGGCGACGATCTTGTCGCCGTGGCTCATCCAGACCTCTTCGTTCTCGCCGACGGGAGCCAGATCGGCCAGCAGGGGCGAGGCCTTCTGAACCGTGATCTCGGCGCGGCCAAACTCGCGCGTATGGCCGCCCTCGACCTTGCCGCCCAGTTGCTCGCACATCGTCATCTCGCCGTAGCAGATGCCCAGCACCGGTACGCCCGCCTCGAACACGCCCTGCGGCGCGCGGGGGCTGCCCTCTTCATGCACGCTCTCGGGACCGCCCGACAGGATAATGGCCGCCGGTTTCATGGCCGTCAGAGCTGCCTCGGCCTTCTGGAACGGATGGATCTCGCAATAGACGCTGGCCTCGCGAAGGCGGCGTGCGATCAGCTGCGTCACCTGGCTGCCGAAGTCGACGATGAGGACCTTTTGGTGGTCTTGCGGCGTGGTCATGGCGTGATCGAATCCGGGGCAGGAGGATGGGCGGGGTCTTGGCCGGGCGGGGCCGATATTTCAAGGGCGGGACGCTCAAGAGCGGCGGGGCCGTCGGCCTCCAGCGCGGCGATCAGGCGATCCAGGGCGGCGGCCAGGGTCTCGTCCACATGATGCAGGGTCGAGGTCCAGTCCTCCAACGCCTTCAACTCGGCGCGACCGTCCGACACGCCGCGCAGGGCGATCAGGGGCACACCGAAGGTCTGGGCGGCGCGGACCAGGGCCCAGGTCTCCATGTCCACCATCTCGGCGTCGATGGTGTCATAGGCGGCGCCGGAGACGACGTTCGCCCCCGTCGACAGCGTCGCCGTCGGCACGCCGGGAACCGGGCACGGCAAAGACAGGACGGCGGGCTGGTCCAACAGGGGCGTCACGCCCTTTGCGAATCCGAGCGGGCTGGCGTCCATGTCGCGATAGGCGACGGACGAGGCCTGATAGACCGCCGCATGCTTCAACACCCGCGATCCGCATGAGCCCAACGATATGATCAGATCCGGCAAATCGCCCGCCGCTTCCAGCCGCGCCAGGGCGACGCCCAGGCTCACGGCGGCCTCGACCGGACCGACGCCGGTCATCAACGGCGTGATCCGGGCCTGAAGATGCGGCCCGTACTCGGCGGGCGCGGCCATGACGTAGAGCAGCGAGACCCCGCCATGCCGCGCCAGCTTCATGCCGCGCGCTCGTAGACGGCGGCGAAGAAACCGTCCGTGTCGGCCGAGGCCGGCGACAGGCGCAGGCGCGCCCCGGACGCCAGCTCGGCGAACTTCGCCTGAGCCGCCGTCGTCAAAAATCCTCCCCCGTCCACGGGGGAGGGGGACCGCGAAGCGGTGGAGGGGGCGAACGCATCCCCGGCGCCGGAACTGGGGTCGCCCCCTCCACCACGCTGCGCGTGGTCCCCCTCCCCCGCTTCGCTGGGGAGGATCGGGACGGGATGGAATTCGGGATGCAAAGCCTCGAAGGCGTCGACACTGGCCTCGTTCTCGCGCGCCAGCATCGAACATGTGACATAGACCAGTCTGCCGCCCGGCTTCACCAGCTTGGTCGCCTGGCTCAAGATACGCACCTGAAGGCCGTGCAGCTTTTCGACCTCCTCGGCGGTCAGACGCCAAGCGTCCTCGGGCCGACGACGCCAGGTGCCGGACCCCGAACAGGGCGCATCGACGAAGACCAGATCGGCCTGCCCGTTCAGATCTTCCAGGCCGCCGCCATTCTGACCGATCAGGACCAGCTCCGCCTCGACGCCCGCGCGCTGCAGGCGAGGACGAATATTTTCCAGCCGCTTGTTGACGACGTCGGAGGCGACCAGCTTGCCTTGCGCCTTCATCGCCTGGGCCAGACCCAGCGTCTTGCCGCCGCCGCCGGCGCAGTAATCCACCACCGTCATGCCGGGTTGCGCCCCCGCCAGCCAGCAGACGACCTGGCTGCCTTCGTCCTGAATTTCGAACCGACCAGCCTTGAAGCCGTCCAGCGCCTGGATGTTGGGCGGCGGTTCCGACGGCACGCGCAGGCCGACGCCCGACCAGGGCGTGCGCGAAACGTCGAGACCGGCGGCCTTCAGCTCGGCCTCGACCTCATCGATCGTGGCGGCCGCATCATTGACGCGCAGGTCGATCGGCGCGCGCGGCGCCATCAGGGCGTGGGCTTCCTCGGCCCAGCGGTCGCCGAAGGTGGCCTTGAAATCCTCGACCACGAACTCGGGCAGGCCGGCGGCGACCCAGCCCGGCAGTTCGCCCTGCCCGGCCGTGATGCGGCTGCGCTCCTGTTTGGACAGCGGGCGCGGACCATAGCCGTCGCCCGAATGCAGGGCCTCGATCTCTTCCAAGGACAGGCCGTCGATGGCGTGCAGCGAACCGATGACCAGGGCCCGACCGTCCTCACGCCCGCCCATGATCCACGAAAGGCGGCCGCGCGCGCGCAGGACTTTATAGACCCGGTCGGCGATGGCGCGTCGGTCCTTGGACCCGGCGTAGCGGTTGGCCGTGCCCCAGGCCTTCATGACGGCCTCGGCCGGTTGGCGGCCCTGGGCGATGGAGTCCAGGACGGAGGCGGCGGCGGCGAGGCGAGCGGCTGGGGTCAATTCAGGCTTTCAAACGAAGAACAGGGACGCCAGGACCATGACCAGCCCCGCAAGCGAGACCACCCAGACCAGCGACCGGATATAGGGAACACCGAAGGCGTAGAGCGGCACATAGACCACCCGCCCCCAGAAATAGAGCGCCGCGCCCCACACCGTCAGGGCGCTGGACGCGCCGATGACATGGGCGATCAGCACCGCGCCGATGAACAGCGGCAGGGTCTCGTACAGATTGGCCTGGGCGCGTTCGAGACGGCCGGTCAGCGGCTTCTTCGCCTCCGGCGTCTCGTCGCGCGGACCCGCATTCCATTTCGAGCCGAACTCGGCCGTCCGCGCCCCGGCGGGCAGGAAGATCTGAACCAGGGCGAGGATCAGCGTCAGGGCCAGATAGGTGAGTTCGGTCGTCATGCTCGCCTACCCTTGCCGATAGTTGGGCGCTTCACGCGTGATCATCACGTCGTGGACGTGGCTTTCACGCAGACCCGCGCCGGTGATGCGCACGAACCGGGCGCGTTCCTGGAACTCCGGGATCGTGCCGGCGCCGACATAGCCCATGGAGGCGCGAAGACCCCCGACCATTTGGTGCAGGACCGGGCTGATCGGCCCCTTATAGGGCGTCTGGCCCTCGATGCCCTCGGGCACCAGCTTCTCGGACGAGACTTCCTTCTGGAAATATCGATCCGCCGAGCCGCGCGCCATGGCCCCGACCGAGCCCATGCCGCGATACGACTTGTAGCTGCGGCCCTGGTACAGGAAGACCTCGCCGGGGCTTTCGTCGGTGCCGGCGAACATCGATCCCATCATGGCCACGTTGGCGCCGGCCGCGATGGCCTTGGCCAGGTCGCCCGAATATTTGATGCCCCCGTCCGCGATGACCGAGGCGCCCGTGCCCTTGGCCGCCCGCGCGGAGTCCATCACCGCCGTCAGCTGCGGCACGCCCACGCCGGCGACGATGCGGGTGGTGCAGATGGATCCGGGACCGATGCCCACCTTCACCGCATCCGCGCCTGCGTCGATCAGAGCCCGCGTCGCATCATAGGTGGCGACATTGCCGGCGATGATCTGCAGCCGGTTGTTCTCGCGCTTGATCCGCTCGACCACCTGGGCGACCGAGGCGGAGTGACCATGGGCGGTGTCGATCACCACCACGTCGCAACCCGCTTCGGCCAGCGCCATCGCGCGTTCGTATCCGGCGTCGCCGACGGTGGAGGCGGCGCCGACCAGCAGGCGGCCCTGCTCGTCCTTGGCGGCGTTGGGGAAGGCCTGGGCCTTTTCGATGTCCTTCATGGTGATCAGGCCGACGGCCCGATAATCCTCGTCCACCACAATGACGCGTTCGATCTTGCGGGTCTTCAGCAACTCGCGCGCCTCGTCGCGGCTGGCGCCTTCGCGCACCGTGATCAGGTCGCCCGTGGTCATCAGCGAGGCGGCCGTGACGTTGAGGTCGCTCTCGAAGCGCATGTCGCGGTGGGTCAGCATGCCGACCAGCTTGCCCGTCGCCGGATCCACGACGGGGAAGCCGGTGATCTTCTTGCGCGCCACGATCTCGCGCACTTCGCCCAGAGTCGTTTGCGGGTCGACCGTCACCGGATTGACCACCATCCCGCTCTCATAGCGTTTGACGGCGCGGACCTCGTCGGCCTGCTCCTCGATGGTCATGTTGCGGTGCAGAACGCCCAGACCGCCCGACTGGGCCATGGCGATAGCCAGACGGCTTTCCGTCACCGTGTCCATGGCGGACGACAGCAGCGGGATGTTCAGTTTGATGTCGCGCGTCAGCTGGGTCGAGACATCGACCATCGCCGGCATGAACTCGGATGCGCCGGGTTCCAGCAAAACATCGTCGAAGGTCAGTCCTTCGCGTATCTCCATAGGGAGTCTCCGTTTTGCGGGCCGCGTATAACGGGATGCGGGGGTCGGGGGCAAGGCCGATTGCGGTTATAGGCCCGATAGATTTTATTGCTTTGCAACCCGCAGGGCCGCTCACCATTCTCTCCGCATGGTCGGCGTCATCCTCAGCACCGCGCGCAAACTGGCTCTGAAGATCGCCAGCTATGGCGTCATGCACCTGATCGTCGCCATCCTGGTCGCCTTCGCGATCACCCGCGACTGGCGCATCGCCCTGGCCGTAGGCATGGTCGAGCCGATCTTTCAGACCATCGCCTACACCGTCCACGACCGCGTGTGGCACAAGGTCGAGCGGCGGCGCATGGCCTCCAGTATCGAGGAAGCGACCGAGGCCTTCACCGCCCGCCTCGACATCATGTCGCCCGAGGAACAGCGCCGCTCGCACGATGCCCATCACGGCCACAGCCATGCCCTGCCCCGGTCGTTCAAACAGATCGCGCTGAAGACCGTCACCTATGGCGTCATGCATTTCGCCGTGGCGGTCGCCGTGGCCTACGCCCTGACCAACGACATCCGCACGGCGCTGACCATCGGCATGGTCGAGCCTCTGGTGCAGACGCTCTTCTTCGCCCTGCACGACCGCATCTGGTCGCGCCTGGAAGATCGCAGAGCCCGCGCGAGCACAGCCGCCGCCTGACGCGTCAGCGCTTGTTCAGCGCGACCAGAAACACTTCGGCGCTGTCCTTACGGCTCGACGCCGGCTTGACGTATTTCACCGTCTCGAACTCCTCGCGCAGCCGCGCCAGAACGCCGCCGGCGTCTCCGCCCTGGAAGTTCTTGGAGACGAAGTTGCCGCCGGGCCGCAACGTGCGGATGGCGAAGTCAGCGGCGATCTCGATCAGGGCGATGATCTTCAAATGGTCCGTCTGGCGATGCCCGACCGTATTGTGCGCCATGTCCGACAGAACCAGGTCCGGCGCCCCGCCGATGGCGTCGATCAACTGCTGGTCCACGCCCGGATGGGTGAAATCGGCTTGAAGCAGGGTCGCGCCCGGGATCGGCGCGATCATCAGCAGGTCCACACCCGCTACGGCGCCCGCACCGCGGTTCAAGGCCACCTGGACCCAGCCGCCCGGCGCCGCGCCCAGGTCGATGACCTTCGACCCGCGCTTGATCAGCCGGAACCTGTCGTCGATCTCGATCAGCTTGAAGGCCGCGCGCGAGCGCCAGCCCTCGGCCCGCGCCTTTTCAGACCATTTGTCCGACAGCTGGCGCTTGATCCACTGCTGGCTCGACATCGACTTGGTGTCGGCCGTCTTCATCTTGGTGCCCATGCCGCGTCCGGCGGCGGTTCCGCCGCTGGGCGGTCTCACCATCCGGCGGCGTTCTCCCGCCGGTTGATTCTGGGGCTTTTCGTCTTCGCTCATCGTTCCCACATAGCCCCGACCGGCGTTGCGGGCTATGTCCCGCCTCAAATCAACCCAAAGAGGACGACCGACATGGCCGACACCCTGACCTTCACCCTGGACACCGGCGACGGCGAAGCCCGCGACGTGGTCATCAAGCTGCGCCCCGACCTGGCCCCCGGCCACGTCGAACGCATCACCGAACTGGCCAAGGAAGGCTTCTACGACGGCGTGGTCTTCCACCGCGTGATCCCGGGCTTCATGGCTCAGGGCGGCGATCCGACCGGCACCGGCACCTCGGGTTCCAAGAAGCCGAACCTGAAGGCCGAGTTCTCGGCTGAGCCGCACGTGCGCGGCGTCTGCTCGATGGCCCGCACCTCTGACCCCAACAGCGCCAACTCGCAGTTCTTCATCGTCTTCGACGACGCCACCTTCCTGGACCGCCAGTACACCGTTTGGGGCCAGGTCGAATCGGGCATGGAACACGTCGACGCCCTGCCCAAGGGCGAGCCGCCGCGCAGCCCCGGCAAGATCGTCAAGGCGACGGTCAACTAACCACGCAATCTTGACGTTTCTCGATGATGGCTTTCAGTTGCAACGCTGAGCCATCGTCGGGGGACGACATTGCGCATTCTTCTGGTCATCGAGCCGTCCGGCGGCGGCTCGGGGCGTCATGCGGTCGATCTGGCCCGCGCCCTGATCAGAAGCGGCCATCAGGTGTCTCTGATCTGGTCGCCACGCCGTGCAGAGCCTTGGTTTCAGGCCGCGGTCGCCGCTCTGCCCCTCCACGCCAATGAACGCCTGCCTATGCGACGCAGCGTCGGACCGTGGGACGTCGCCGCGCTTCACGCCCTGAATCGCCTGATCGCCCGCCTCGGCCCGTTCGAGATCGTTCACGGCCACAGCGCCAAGGCCGGCGCCCTGGTCCGCCTGGCCCACGCGCCCCGCGCCGCCAAGATCTACACCCCTCACGCCCTGCCGATGATGGGCCCGGCCAGCCCGGCGACGATCAGCGCCGGCGCGGCCGAGGCGCTTTTGGCCCGGTCCGGCGACGCCATCATCGCCGTTTCTGAGGAAGAGGCCGCCGTCGCCCGTCTCTGGGGGCTGGGCGGAAACCGCTTGCACGTCGTCCCCAACGGCCTGGCCGCTCCGCCCGCCAACGATCGTCTCGCAGCCCGCCAAGCCCTCGAGGTTCCCGACGACGCTCTGGTCATCGGATTCGTCGGCCGGCTTTGCGCTCAGAAAGACCCCGTCCGATTCGCGCACGCCGTCCGCCGGGCGAACGCCGTCGATCCGCGCATCATCGGCGTCATGGTCGGCGACGGCGATCTGGCCCCGTCGGTCAGGACCGCCGGCGGCGACGCCCTCCGTCTGCTGGGCGCACGCGACGCGGGGCCGCTGATGGCGGGCTTCGATCTGTTCGCCATGACCAGCCGTTACGAGGCCGATTCCTACGCCATGATTGAGGCGGCCGCCCTAGGCCTGCCCATCGTCTGCATCGACGTCGGCGGGATCGCGCGTCTGACCCAGATCGGCGCGCGCATCGACCGCTTGCCCGTCGACGCCTCGCCCGATCATCTGGCCGAGGCGATGCGCGCCGCGCTGGCCAGCCGCGTCGTGCCCCTGCCGATCGCGCCGGGCCTGCTGTCCGCTTCGCTGATGGTCGAACAGACGGTTCGGATCTACCGCGACGCCTTCGCCCGCCGACGCCTGGGTGGCTGACCCCGTCTTTATCAACGGCCGCTTCCTGACCCAGCCGATGAGCGGGGTTCAGCGTTATGCGCGTCAAATCGTCCGCGCCCTGGACCAGCGCCCCGGCGCCGCCGACCGCTATGTCCTGCTGACGCCCCCCGGCGCCGACAACCTGAACCTGCTCCACATCCCGACCCGCACGATCGGACGCGCTGGCGGCCATCTGTGGGAACAGACCGCCCTGGCCTGGACCGCGCGCCACGGCCGCCTGCTGTCGTTAGGCGGTTCGGGCCCGGTGCTGCACCGGCGGCAGATCGTCGTCATCCACGACGCCGCCGTCTTTCGTCATCCCGAGCATTTCCGAACCGGCTACGCCGCCTTTCACCGCGCCCTGAACAGGATCCTGGCGCGCCGTGCGCGGCTGGCGACCATCTCCGACTTCTCCCGGCGCGAGCTGGCCTCGGTCCTGAACCTGTCGCCTGACAGCGTCGCCGTCGCCCCGAACAGCGCCGACCATCTTCTCAACATCACGCCAGACCCGGCCGTCATTGAACGTCTCGGTCTGACCACCCGCCCCTACTACGTCGCCCTGGGCAATCTGACGCCGAACAAGAACCTCGCCGGCGCCATCCGCGCCCTCTCTCGTCTTGCGGACCCTGCCGTCCGGCTGGTCATCATCGGCGACCGCCCCGCCGTCTTCGACCGTTCCGCCTTTCCCGCTGACCCGCGCCTGATCTTCACCGGCCGTCGCTCGGACGCAGAGATCGCCGCCCTGCTCGGCGGCGCGCAGGGGCTCGTCTTTCCCAGCCTCTACGAAGGCTTCGGCATTCCGCCGCTGGAGGCGATGACCCTCGGCTGTCCGGTCATCGCCTCCGACATCCCGGCGACGCGCGAGGTCTGCGCCGACGCCGCCCTCTATTTCGATCCCGCCGACGACGCAGCCCTGGCCGCCCATATGGCTGACCTGCTCAGCCGACCGGATGTCGCCCGTCCCGACGCCGGCCTTCGCCGCGCTGACCGTTACGCCTGGTCCCGCTCGGCCGAAGTCATCGAAGATCTTCTGCTCAGCACCTGACGATAGGCGGCCCTATGAGCCTCGACGATCGATGCCTCGGTCCAGGCCGGCGCACCGACCGCCGCGAAACGCCACCGTTCCGGCTGGTCCACAGCCGCCTGCATCGACGTCGTCAGCGCGTCTGCATTCCCCGGCTCGATCAGGGCCGACATGCCCGCCCCCTGCGCCGCTTCCGGCAAGCCGCCGATGCGCGAGGCGATCACGCCCCGTCCTTGCTGAACCGCCTCCGCGACGCTGCGTCCGAACGGCTCGGCCCACACCGCCGGCGCGACCAGCACATCCACCCTGGGCCAGAACGCCTCCCCCTCCACCTGCCCCAGCCAGACGATGCGCGGATCCTCATACGCCCGCCTCAACGCCTGCACGTAATCCTCCTCGCCCCGCCCGGCGATATTCAGCGTCCAGTGACCGTCCAGCCGCCTCGTCGCCGCCAGCAGAACCTCGATCCCCTTTTCCGGCTCGATCCGCCCGAGAAACCCAAACCGCATCGTCGGCGCCTCGGCCAACGATGGTCTTGGCGCGATCGCCGCCGCGCCCGCTGCATTGCCGATCACCGACCCTGGCGTCCGCCGAAAATAGCCCGCCGCCCGATGCGTCTCCAGCACAGGCCCGCTCAGCCCGATGACATGATTCACGCCTTGCGACCGCGCCCGCTTGCCCGCCGTCAACAACACGCACGACCCACACCGCCGCTCGCAACGCCGTCCGCGTCGAAACAGCGACGCCCGCGCGCACAGCATCGACCAGTCCCTCAGCGTCTGCACCATCGGCAGGTCTCGCCGCGTCGCCGCGCGATAGACCGACAGCGAAAACCCCGTCGTCAGGTGCAGGTGGATCAGATCCGGCCGCACCCGCGCGACCGCGCGATCCACCTGATCATCCATCAGCGAATTGGCCGCCTCCAGCCCATGCCAGATCGCCCGCCGGAACGCCGGCCGCCGCGCGCCGTCATAGGGCCAGTACAGATTTCGCAGCGGCAGCCGCTGCACGGGGACGCCGTCGATCCGCTCGTTCACCGTTTCGCGCCCCGGCTTCAGCGTCAGCACCGACGCCTCCACGCCGGCCCGCGTCAACCCTTGGGCCAACTGCGCCACGCTTCGTTCCGCCCCGCCGACCTGCGCCGGCGGATACAGGGTGTTGACGATCAGCACCCTCACGGCGCCAGCGGCCTTCGCCACGCCAGGGCGCCCACCAGACAGCACAGGAAGACCATCCCCGCCCCCTGCGTCAGATCCTCTCCGAACATCGCCGCCAGCACATAGACCGACAGCGGCGTCAGCGCGTCCAGCCGCGCCGCCGACGCCAGATGCAGCCCCAGCAGCACCAGCGCGCTCACCACCCCCGCCGTCCGCGCCGTGAACAGATAGCCGTTGTGGCTGACCGACAGCGCCCGAAACGCCCCCATCTCCTCCGCCGACGACCACCCCGTTCCCATTGGCCTTTCCACGACCAGATCGACCGTCCGCCTCCAGGTCAGCATCCGTCCGGCCAGATTGTCCCGCAGCGCCATCCTGTCGAACCGTCCCGCGAACCGGCCGCCGTCGAGGTCGAACCGCCAGGCCTGCAAAGCCATCGCGCCCGTGGCCAGCACACAGACCGTCAGCACCATCCCCAGCGGCCGAACCCGCTCGCGCCATCGCCAACCGACGACCATCCTCGCCAGCCCCGCCAGCATCGCCGCCATCATGCCGCCCCGCGACAGGGTGCTGACGAACCCCAGAACCGCCACGCCGACGCCGCCCCACGTCGTCCCGCCCCGCGCCCAGCGCCGTCCCGCCAGCATCACGCCGGCCGGGACCGCCAGTCCGATCATCGCCATCGCCGCATTCGGATGCTCGGCCAGGGTCGTCAACCGCACATGAGCGGCCGTCGTGGTCACCATCGCGCGCGGCGACGCCAGCCCCACGGCCTGCAAAGGCTCCAGCCCGACCAGCATCGCCATCCCATAGGTCGCCAGGTGACACGCCGCGCCCGCCAGCACGGCCAATAGGAACAGCCGCCGCCGTCGCTCGTCCCTGAGGATCAGGCTCGCCACAGCCGGCGCCGCCAAGGCCGAGGCGATCCACCGAAACCAGAAGACCGCATCCCCGATGTTCAGCCGATCGCCGCCCCGCGCGACCTGAACCAGCAGCGTCATCACCAGAAAGCCGGCCGCGACCACGACCGCCGCCCTCAGAACCGGCGCCATGCCTCGCCACGTCACACCCACGAGCGGCACAGCAACCGCCAGCGCCAGATCGCCCAGCCGCGGCCCGCTGACCTGCCCCGGCGTCAGAAAGAGCGGCAAGGTCACGCCCAGGCCCAGCAGGCTTAGCGCCACCCGCTCATAGGCCGCGCGCACCTGCGACCACCGCAGCGTCCCGCGCCGCGATGCGCTCAGGACGGCCTGCAATGCTCGACCTCGGGATCGAACCGCGCCCCGTCCATCACGCCCGCGACCAGCACCCCGGCCTGTCGCCAGCGTCCGCCTAGCGCCAGCCGACCTGCCAGCCTCAGCCGCGAGGCGGCATAGCGCAGCGCCGAGCGCCGCCCCTCGTGCCGCCGCTTGGCCAGGATGACGTTGCGCGTCAGATAGCGATGCAGCCGTTCGCGCCGCGCATCGGGCTCTGTCTCGATGGTCAGCCGTCCCGGCGCCGCGCGCACGTGCTCGACCCGGCTGGCCGCGACCAGATAGCCCGGCGCCTCGCGCGACAGCCGCAGCGTATATTCCGTATCGTCGCCCCAGATGAACATGGGCGCCAGCGGCAGGCCGTGCCGCATCACCGCCGCCCGGCTGACCAGGACCGACACGAACGTCGCCTGCCGCACCGGCGCCATCCCCTGCTCCAGTCGATCGCCCCAGGCCGGATAGCCCAGCACATTCTCGCGTCGATCGATCTCGGGCGTATTGGTCAGATGCCCCTCAGGCGATCGCACGCTGGAACACAGGAAGGCCGGCACGACGCCCTCGTCCGCCAGCCCCGCTTCCGCCGCCAGCAAGGCCTCCAGCGCATCCGGCGCCGCCAGCACGTCGTCGTCCATCAGCCAGACACGGTCAGCCCCGGCCTCAATCGCCGCGCGGATTCCGGCGTTGAAGCCGCCCGCCCCGCCGGTGTTGACCGGCATCCGCACCACCATCGCCTGCCCCGCCCAGGCGTCAGCCAGCATCTCGGCCGTGCCGTCATCGCTGGCGTTGTCGACCACCACAACCCCGTCGCAATGGCGCGTCTGGGCGATCAGATGCGCCAGACATTGCTCCAGCAGGGCGCGCCGGTTCCACGTCACCACCACGGCCCACACCGACGGCTTCACGCGGCTATCCGAGCGATGGCCGGCGCCAGCGACTTCTCGACCAGGCTCAGCGCCCTCCCGACCGCCTGGTCCATGTTGTAGTACTGGAAATCCGCCAGCCGCCCGGCGAACCAGACCTTGCCCGCCAGCGTCGCGGCCATCTCGCGATACTGCCCAGCCAACGCGCGCGAAGCCTCCGTCAGGATCGGATAATAGGGGTCGTTCACGCCCGCCTCATAAGCCATCGGATATTCGGTCACCGTCGCCGTCGTCGGCCCATGCTCGCCGGTCAGGTGGCGGAAATCGGTGATGCGCGTGAAGTCGAAGTCATTGGGATAGTTGACCGTCCCGACCGGCAGGCCATCCTCGACATCCACGACCCGATGGTCGAACCGCACGCTGCGATAGGGCAAGGCTCCGACCGACCGGCCGAAATAGTCATCCAGCGCGCCGCAATAGACCATCCGATCCCACGACCCCGCTTCGACCTGATCCATCGGCGTGTTCAGCGACACCGTGATGTTCGGATGATCCAGCATCCGCCTAAACAGCGCGCCATAGCCGTCGCGCGGCATGGCCTGATGGCGATCTACGAAATAGCGATCGTCCCGGCTGACCGCGATCGGCACCCGCGCGGTGACCGAGGCGTCCAGCGCCTCGACCGGCAGCCCCCACTGTTTAGCGGTGTATCCAGCGAACACCTTGTCGAAGACATAGTCGCCCAGCCGCCTCAGATCCGGATCGTCCCCCGCCTGTCGCAGGTCATGGATGCTGGGCCGCGCCCCGAAACCGAACCGCTGGACCAGGGCCTGCCTCATCCGCTCGGCCACCGCGGCAGGAAACAGCGTCTCGATCGAATCCAGATTGAACGGCAGCGGCACCTGTCGCCCGTCGAGCAGCCCCTGGACCCGATGGGCGTATGGCCGCCAGGCCGTAAACCGGCTCAGATAGTCGAAGATGCGCGCGCTGTTGGTGTGGAACACGTGCGGGCCATACGGATGGATCAGCCGCCCGCCCGCATCGCGTCGGTCGTGCGCATTGCCGCCGACGTGGTCGCGCCGGTCGATCACCAGCACGCTCTGGTCCAGCCCGCGCGCCAGCCGTTCGGCGACCACCGCCCCGGTGAAACCGGCGCCGACGATCAGCCAGTCATATCGCCGGGACATCGCGCCTCCCGCCGGTCTGGAACAGCGCGCCCCAATGCGCCCTCAACCCGATCAGACACGCCACGACCACCGCCGTCTCGCCGATGATCCGCGCCCCCGCCATGCCGACCCCGCCAAGACCGGGCGCCAGCATCACCGCCGGCCCCAGCGTCGCAACACAGCCCAGCGCCACGATCAACGCGAACCGTCCATCCATCCGCAGCGGGTTCATCAGATGCAGCCCCAGCACCTGGCTGACGGCCACCAGCGGCAGCACCCAGGCCAGAAGACGCAGCACCTCGACGGCGGCCGCAAACCCCGGCCCGAACAACAGCCGGATCAGCAGCGGCGCCGTCAGCGTCAGCGCCGCCGCCAGCAGCACGAACGCCCCCGTCGATGCGGCTAGCGTCCATCGCGCCGTGCGAAACGCCGCCGCCGGATCCTGTTCCAGCAGTCCGGCGATCCGGGGCGCAATCAGGCCGGCCAGCGGCCGCATCAGCGATCCGGACGCCGCGACCAGCCGGTCCGCCGCCCCATAAAGCGCCGCCTGCGCCGGCCCGGCCAGCGCCGCGACGACCAGAACGCCCGCCCCCGTATAGGCGACGATCACCGCCCGACCGGCGAACAGCGGACCGCCCTGAATCAGGACGCGCCTTACAAAGCCCCGCTCCGGCGCCTGAACCGTCTGCCGTCGCAGCAACAGGGCGCCGGTCGCGATCCATCCGGCCCAGACGCCGCCCGCCTGGACGGCCAGCACACCGCCGACGCTCAAGTCGGGCAGCGCCAGAACGACGCCCGTCGCGGCCAGGGCAAAGCCGACCTCCAGCATCGCTGCCGGACCGGGATCGCGAATACCCTGAAAGAACCACAGCAGGCTGGCCCCCTGCCCGATTCCCAGCACGACCGCCATCGCCACGACGCCACTGGCGCCTTCCAGAACCGGATTGAGGGCCGCCAGACCGACGCCGACCGCAGCGGCGGGCAGGATCAGAACGCCGCGCATGGCCAGGGCCTGACCGACTACCACACCGCGTCCTTCGACGGCTCCGGCGATGTCACGCGGCCCCGACAGCGATTGCCCGTAATCGACCACCACCGACACCACCAAGGCCAGGGCGATGGCCGAGGCGAACACCCCGAAGCCTTCCAACCCCAAGCGTCGCGTCAGAACCGGATAGAGCAACAGCGGCGAGACATAGCGGGCGACATGCGCGCCATAGACCCAGCCCGCATCGGCCGCGCCGCGCGCCGACAGCAATCGGTGCTTGCCATCCCCCAACTGTCGCCCCCGCGATCAACCCTGGCGCGAGCTTTAGACACGCAAGGTCGCAATCGCAAGCGCGGGGCGGTCGGGCGGCTTAGCCGAAACGGCCCTCGGCCCAACGCGCAGCGAAATAACCGCCGGTCGCCGACAGCATCGTCAGGGTCGTGCCCCAGATCAGGTCGATGATCGTCAGCTTGGTCTGCCACACCGCCAGCGTCGCCTGATTGGTCAGGTCGTAGGTGGCGTAGGCGACGAAGCCCAGGGCCGCCCCATTGATCGCCGCCCGCGTCCAGTTCCCCTCCTTCAGGGCCGGCGCAATCGCCAGGAACACGGTCCCGGCGATGGAGATCAGATAGAAGGCCACCGCCGCCTTCATGTCCGGCTTGTCGGCCATGATCGGCCCGATGACGGGCTTGTATAGCCGGTTCGTCATGGTGGTCAGCCAGACGAAATCGATGGCTGCAAAGGTCAGGCCGGCCCCGAGATAGGCCGCGACATATTTGATCATCCTCGTCTCCCTTAAGCCGGCTTCAGGCGATAGTGGCTGACCGCCCAGGTGCGGCCCTCGTCGTTTCCGAACAGACCGGCCGTCGCCAGATAGAAGCGCCGCCAGCGACGGGTCCAAAGCTTGGCGTCGTCGCCATAGGTCTCACGCATCAACACCGCGATCCGCGCGGCGTTCCGGTCCATGTTCGCCAGCCAGTCGTTGGCGGTCTTCGCATAGTGACCGCCGTTCCAGGACCATTCCTGCTCGACCGCGAACAGGTCGGGAAACTGTCGGATCAAACCGTGGCTGGGCATGACCCCGCCAGTGAAGAAGTGCTGGGCGATGAAGTCGCCGCTGTCGGTATGGTCGAACCGATAGGGCGCGTTGCGGTGCGTGAAGACGTGGATGAACATCCGCCCGTCCGGCGTCAGCCAGCGCCTCGCCTTGGTCAGCAGGGCGCGCCAGTTGGCCATATGCTCGAACATCTCCACCGAGACGATGCGGTCGAACCGCTGCTCGGTGTCGAAGGCGTTCATGTCCTGGGTGATGACCGTCAGATTGGTCAGGCCCCGCGCCGCCGCCTGCGCTTCGTTATGGCCGCGCTGGCCGTGGCTGTTCGACACCGCCGTGATCTTCGCATTCGGATAGGTCTCGGCCATCCACAGCGACAGCGAGCCCCAGCCGCAGCCCATCTCCAGAATCGTCTGACCGTCCTTCAGATCGGCATGGGCGCAGGTCTCGGCCAGCGCCGCCTCCTCCGCCTGATCCAGCGTCTCGCGGCCCGTGGGATAGAGGCAGCAGGAGTATTTCAGCCGCTTGCCCAGGCACAGCTGGAAGAACTCGGGCGGCAGTTCGTAATGCTGCTGGTTCGCCGCATCCGTATGTTCGGCGATAGCGCGCTGGGCCATTTCGCGCGCAAAGGCCGCCTCGTCGTGCGGCCCGTCGCGATCCAGTCGCTTTCGGGCTTCCGTCACTAGGCTGTCGATCGCCGGACGTGTCACGAAGTCCGGGAACGGCGCGTCCTGAAGCTGGCGAATGGCGACATTGGTCAGGTTCATCGGCGTCCTCGATCGTCGGGTCTTGCTGCTGGCTTGACTGCAATACGACGCCTCGCCCCCGATGGATGCCTCGCCCTCTTGAACGCAACCCCAAGGATGCCGACATCAGTCGCCCGCGCCGACCGATTCCGAAGAAAGTGCACCAATTGCACCCTCTTTTTTGAACCCGCCTCGCCGTCGGTTCAGACGAATTAGACTCTGTTTTTCGCCTTCGCCGTCTGAAATCGCCGCGTCGGATCGACGCCGCGTCTTGCCCCCCGCCCGCCCCCGCGTTAGGCGTGGTCAAAAGCCGATATTCATCAGGCAGTGAAAAAGGGAGAGCGATGGGAAAGATCTACGCTGACGTCACGTCCGCGCTGGAGGGCCTGACCTTCGACGGCATGACGGTCATGTCCGGCGGCTTCGGCCTGTGCGGCATCCCCGAGAACCTGATCGCCGCCCTGCGCGACAGCGGCGTCAAGGGCCTGACGGTCATCTCCAACAACGCCGGCGTCGACGGCTTCGGCCTGGGCCAGCTGCTGGGCACCCGCCAGATCGCCAAGATGATCAGTTCCTACGTCGGTGAGAACAAGGAGTTCGAGCGCCAGTATCTGGCCGGCGAGCTGGAGCTGGAGTTCAACCCGCAAGGGACCCTGGCCGAGCGCATCCGCGCTGGCGGCGCGGGCATCCCCGCCTTCTTCACCGCCACCGGCGTCGGCACCCTGGTCGCCGAGGGCAAGGAGGTTCGCAACTTCAACGGCCGCGACTATGTCATGGAAACGGGCCTCGTGGCCGACCTGTCCATCGTCAAGGCCTGGAAGGCCGACGAGCGCGGCAACCTGGTGTTCCGCAAGACCGCCCGCAACTTCAACCCGATGATGGCCACCGCCGGCAAGGTCACGGTCGTCGAGGTCGAAGAGATCGTCCCCGTCGGTTCGCTGGATCCCGACCACATCCACACGCCGGGCGTCTACGTCGACCGCCTGGTCCAGACCGTGTCCGAAAAGCGCATCGAACAGCGCACCGTCCGTCAACGTGCCGCCGGCGCCGCCGCCGGATCGGAGGTCTGATCATGCCCCGCACCCGCGAACAACTCGCCGAACGCGCCGCCCAGGAACTGCAGGACGGCTTCTATGTGAACCTGGGCATCGGCATCCCGACCCTGGTCGCCAACTACATCCCCGCCGGCATGACCGTGACCCTGCAATCCGAGAACGGCATGCTGGGCATGGGCCCCTTCCCCTATGAGGGCGATGAGGACCCCGACCTGATCAACGCCGGCAAGCAGACGATCACCGAGATCCCGGAGTCGTCCTACTTCTCCAGCGCCGACAGCTTCGCCATGATCCGTGGCGGCCATATCAACCTGTCGATCTTGGGTGCGATGGAAGTGGCCCAGGACGGCGACATCGCCAACTGGATGATCCCTGGTAAGCTGGTGAAGGGCATGGGCGGCGCCATGGACCTGGTCGCGGGCGTCAAGCGCGTGGTCGTGGTCATGGAACACGCCAACAAGCACGGCCAGTCCAAGGTCCTGAAGGCCTGCACCCTGCCCCTGACCGGAACCGGCGTCGTCAGCCGCATCATCACCGACCTCGCCACCTTCGACCTCAAGCCGGACGGCGCAGGCCTCGAGCTGATCGAACTGGCCGACGGCGTCACCCTCGACGAAGTCGCCGCCAAGACCGAGGCGGCCTACACCGTCGCACCGGGCATGCAGGCCGCCTGATAGACCTGCGTCGCCTCGGCTTACCGGGGCGGCGCGGGCTCCAGCCGGCGATAGGCCGCGCCGACAAAAGCCATCGTCAGCGGAGCCTGCAAGGCCGTCAGCACGACGGCGAAGACGATCCAGCCCGCCGTGCCAGACATCAGGCCCGCGCCCCACAGCAACACCAGCGCGATCTTCAGCGCCGCCGTAACGACAAGCCCGACCAGCAGGGACCAGAAGCCGCCGCGCGCGATGCTCATGCTCTGCAGCGACACCATCTGCCCGCGCCCGATTGTCGCCGGCGCGAACAGGGACAGGCGCACCGCGAAGGCGATGACGGCGAACAGGGCGAAGGCCGTGACGACCGCCAGCAGGGTCAACTTCCATGCCGGCCCCACCGCGCTCCACTGGCGCATCTCGATGGCCTGGGCGTTCAACTCGGCCATGCCGAACACGGCCAGCAAGACCAGGGCCACGACCGACAAGATCATGGCGAGAAAGATCGCGCACAGCAGACCGGCGCCCAGCAGCCGCACCTCTGGCCGTCCGCACTGCAACCCGACCGGCCCCAGGCCCAGGCGTCGCGCGGCGGCCAGATCGTCAGTGATGGCGATCCGCCCCAGCGCGCCCGCCAGCACCAGGGTCGAGGCCAGAGCGCACGCCGCCCAGATCAGGCCCGCTGGGCCCGCCGCCAGCGGCTTGAGGCTCCAGACCACGGCCGCCAGCACAATCGCGCCGCAAGCCCCGCGCCACAGGCGAGGCAGGGCGCGGGCCGCCGCCGACAGCGTCTCGCCCAACCGCAAAATCCGATGCTTGCTCAAGCCACGCCCCCGATGACCGGCGGCGGATATAGCAGGGGGCCATGACACCGCGCCACCCGCCCGCTAGAAGGCCGCGATGAGCGCTTCCCCCTCTCCTTCCCCCATCCACGTCATCGGCGGCGGCCTGGCCGGCTCCGAGGCCGCCTGGCAGATCGCCCAGGCCGGCGTGCCCGTCATCCTGCACGAGATGCGCGGCGTGCCCGGCGTCAAGACCGACGCCCACCACACCGATGGCCTGGCCGAGCTGGTCTGCTCCAACTCCTTCCGCTCGGACGACTGGCAGTTCAATGCGGTCGGCCTGCTGCACGCCGAGATGCGGGCGCTGGATTCGGTCATCATGGCCTGCGGCGACATCAACCAGGTGCCAGCCGGCGGCGCCCTGGCCGTGGACCGGGACGCCTTTTCCCAGGCGGTGACCGCCAGACTGACCGCCCACCCCCTGGTCACGATCGTGCGCGAAGAGATCGCCGGCCTGCCGCCGCAGGAGTGGGACAATGTTATCGTCGCCACCGGCCCCCTGACCTCCCCTGCATTGGCCGACGCCATCCTGAAGGCGACGGGCGAGGAGTCCTTGAGCTTCTTCGACGCCATCGCCCCCATCGTTCACGCCGATTCGATCGACTTCGACATCGCCTGGCGCCAGTCGCGTTACGACAAGGAAGGTCCGGGCGGCGACGCCGCCGCCTACGTCAACTGCCCGATGGACAAGGCCCAGTACGAGGCCTTTATCGACGCCCTGCTGAGCGGCCCGAAAGCTGAGTTCAAGGATTGGGAACACGTCCCCTATTTCGACGGCTGCTTGCCCATCGAGGTCATGGCCGAGCGGGGGCGCGAGACCCTGCGGCACGGCCCGATGAAGCCGGTCGGCCTGACCAATCCGCGCGACCCGCTGGTCAAGGCCTATGCCATCGTCCAGCTGCGCCAGGACAATGCGCTGGGAACCCTGTTCAACATGGTCGGCTTCCAGACCAAGCTGAAGCACGGGGCGCAGGCCGAGATCTTCCGCATGATACCGGGGCTTCAGAACGCCCAGTTCGCGCGCCTGGGCGGTCTGCACCGCAACACCTATTTGAATAGTCCCCAGCTGCTGGACAAGCAGTTGCGCCTGAAGGCCCTGCCGCGCCTGCGTTTCGCCGGTCAGGTGACGGGGGTCGAAGGCTATGTCGAGAGCGCAGCCATGGGCCTGCTGACCGGCCGTCTGGCCGCTGCGCAAGCGCTGGGCCGCGACCTGGCCCCGCCGCCGCCCGAGACCGCCATGGGCGCTTTGGTCGAGCACATCACCGGCGGACACCTGGCAGGGTCGAAGTTCCAGCCGATGAACATCAACTATGGCCTGTTGCCGCCGCTCGAGGCGCCCAAGGTCGACGAGGCCGGCGTCAAGATCCCGCTGAAGGAACGCGGCCGGGCGAAAAAGCGCCTGATGAGCCTCCGGGCGATGGAGAGCCTGAAAGCCTGGCGCGACGCGGGCTGATTTCCCGAGGCCGAGCCGCTCAGCGCAGCTTGGGCAGGCCCGGCCGGAACTCCAGCGTCATTGCGCCCAGCAGGATGACGCCGATGCCCATCAGCACCCAGGCCTGGGTCAGGTCGGCCATGTGGTCGCGCAGCAGGCCGGCGCCCAGCGGTGACAGGCTGGCGATGATGTAGCCGCCGCCCTGCACGAAGGCGAGCAGATCGCCCGAGCGCGCGGGGTCGTCGATCTGGTCCATCGCCAGGATCAGGCTGAGCGGGAAGATCGCGCCGATGCCGAGGCCCAGGAGGATCACGATCGGCACCGCCATGCCGAGGGGCGCGACTACGAGACCGGCCAGACCCGCCAAGGCCAGAATCAAGGCCGTCAGGATCGGTCCGCGCCGATCCGGGAAGCGCCCGATGGTCAGCGACACCAGCAGGCCGGCCGTCACCTCCGCCGCCGTCATGCCGCTGAGCAGATAGCCGGCCGTGGCCCTCGGCTCGCCCAGGTCGATGTAGAAGGGCGGCAGCCAGGCCAGCATCAATGTATAGGCCGAGGTCCCCAGGCCCATGATCAGGATCAGTCGCCACGCCCGCCCCTGACGCCAGAACGGCAGCTCGGGGTCCGTCGCCTCGATGACCGCGGCACTATCCGGCTCTTCGGATGCGGGGTCGCGCGACGCCGCCAGCCAGACCGATGCAGCGGCAAAGGCCGGCGCGCTCCATAAGGCCAGCGTCCCGGCCCAGCCGATCGTCGCGGCCAGACCGGCCGCCGTGGCCGCCGCGACAGCGGCGCCGCCCATGATGCCGGTGGTGTAGAGCGCCATGACCGTGCCGAACTGCGCCGGAAAGGCCCGTTTGATGACGACCGGCGCCAAGGCCTGGATCAAGGCGACGCCCACGCCGACGACTACGGCGCTGGCGATCAGGCCGGTCGCGCCCTTCAGCACCACCCGCACCAGGCAGGCCCCGCCGATCAGAAGCGCGCCCAACAAGATGCCGCGCCGCTCGCCCAACCGCCGGCGCAGCGGGCGGATCGACAGGGCGCCCAGACCGATCATCAACACGGGCAGAGTGGTCAGCAGGCTGGCGGCGGTCGAACCCATGCCTGTCGCGCCCTCGATCAGATCCAGCAGCGGCCCCACCGCCGCCATCGCTGGCCGCAGATTCAGCGCCAAGGCGACGATGGCCGCCAGCAACAGCAGCGAAGCGCCGAGCGCGGGCGTGGCGTCAGATCGTGCGCTCATGGTGGGGACTCCGACTGAAAATCGCGCTAGTCTCTCGACCTCAAGTATCTCGATGTCAAGATAACCATGCCCGATAGAGCTTCTCGCGCCGCCGCCCAATGGGCCGTGCAACGCCCCGACCTGGACATGCTGCCGATGGAAGTGCTGGGACGCCTGAACGAGGCGTCGCAACTGGTGATCCGCGAGCGCCAGACGCCGCTGTTCGCGCGCTATGGTTTGCAGCACGGCGAGTTCGACGTGCTGGCGACGCTGCGCCGATCGGGCGAACGCGAGGGCCTGACGCCGACCGCGCTGTTCGAGGCGGCCATGATGTCGTCCGGCGGCATGACCGCGCGGATCGACCGGCTGGAAAAGGCGGGCTGGGTCGAGCGGCGCCCGCATCCCAGCGACCGACGGGCGACCCTGGTCCGCTTGACGGACAAGGGTTTCGACCTGATCGAGACGATCATGCCCAGCCATCAGGAGACGGCCAAAGAGGCTTTGAGCGGCCTGTCGCGAGAGGATCAGAAAACGCTGAACGCCCTGCTGACCCGCTTGATCGCCGGCCTGAACGGCTAGGTCAGATCCGGCCGCGCAGCACGGCCCAGAGCAGGCGCAGCCGCTTCAGCGGCTCCGGCTGGTCCGGATCGGTAAGGGTCGCGTGAGCCACGGCCGCGAATCCTTCGGGCGGAAGGCGTTTCAGCGCCCCATTGGCGGCGGATTTCAGGGACGCCGCCTCCTGGCGCCGGCCGGTTTGCGTCAGCCCCCAGACGCGGGCCGCGTCGGCCACGGCGGCGTCATGCCCCTGCCCTGCCAGCACGCGCGTCGCGACCTGCATCGGGCCGACGTAGAAGGCGTCGAGATCGTGCGGCTGTTCGCGCACCCGGCCGATGTGGGCGTCGATCAAGGCGTCGAACGGCGCACGGTCCAGGCCGTGGCGCGCGACAAGATCGGTCAGCGCCTCCAGCACCGGATGGCCCTTGCGCGGCACGCCGGCGAAGACGCCGTCCATCTGTTCCGCCCACCAGGTGTAGCGCATCTCGGCCAGCAGCGGCTGGGTCACGCGCGTGGGGATGGTCATCAGCTCGGCTTCGAAGGCGTAGAGCTTAATCAGGTCGGCGCGGGCGCGGTCATCCGCGACTAGGCGGCTGGACAGCCAGCGGTCGAGGTCGGCGGTGCGGACCTGTTGGTCGAGCGTATCCGCAGCCTCGGTCAAGCGGCGCGCGACACCGCGAAATCGGCGAGGTCTTCCAGCGCGGCGCGCCAGTCGCTGGACGGCAGGATCGACAGGGCCGCCTTGGCCTGATCGGCATAGTCGCCGGCGAGGTCCAGGGTCGCGCCGATGGCACCCGAGCCGATGATCAGTTCGCGCGCGCGGGTGAAGTCTTCGGGCGTCCGCTCGCCCTTGGTCACGGTGCGCTCCCAGAAGGCTTCCTCGCGGCCGCGCGTGCGGGCGACCGCCAGAAGCAGCGGCAGTGTCGCCTTGCCCTCGTTGAAATCGTCGCCGGCGTTCTTGCCCAGAGCCTCGGCCGTCGCACCGTAGTCCAGCGCGTCGTCGGCCAGTTGGAAGGCGATGCCCAACGCCATACCGTAATCGCGCAGAGCCTTAATCGCAGAAGGATCGGCGCCGGCGCCCACCGCGCCCGCCTCGGCGGCGGCGGCAAACAGTTCGGCGGTCTTGGCCGAGATGATCTGCAGATAGGTGGCCTGGTCCAGATTCAGGTCGTGGGCACGCGTCAGCTGCAGCACCTCGCCCTCGGAGATCACCCGCGAGGCCTCCGCCAGAATGCCCAGGGCGCGCATCGAATCCGTCTCGACCATCAGTTCGAAGGCGCGGGCGAACAGGAAGTCGCCGACCAGGACGCTGGTCGGAGCCCCCCAGATCAGGTGGGCCGCGACCTTGCCCCGACGCAGTTCGGACGCATCGACGATGTCGTCGTGCAACAGGGTGGCGGTGTGGATGAACTCAACCGCAGCGGCCAGCTTGCGCGGCGCGACGATGTCGTCCGTCGCGCCCACGGCGCGCGCGGCAGCGACGGTCATCAGGGGGCGCAGACGCTTTCCGCCCGCCGACACCAGATGCTCGGCCAGTTTCGGGATGATCGGCACGTCCGACTGCATCCGATCCAGGATCAGGGCGTCCACGGCCGCCATATCGATCTCAGCCAGCCGGACAAGGGCGTTGACATCCCCCTTCGGGCGGTGAGCGGCGGCGATGGCGACGTCCAAACGAATACTCTTTCACTGGCGCGGCGGGCCGCGGGAATGGCTTATTGCGGCCGGGCCGGCTTGCCCCCGCGAGTTGCGGCGCACAATGATGTTCGACCCCTTGAGGGTCAAGGAGATTGAGGCTTGGAGCCGGTCGAAACCCTGCCGACGACGATCGTCGAGAACGGCCTGTTGAACGGCCGGGTGCGCTTGCGTCAACCCGCGCGCGGCTATCGCGCCGGGATGGATGCGGCTTTGCTGGCGGCGGCGGTCCCGGCCGAGGCAGGCCAGAGCGTGATCGAGGCGGGCTGCGGGGCGGGCGCGGTCCTGATGCAGATCGCGGCGCGACGACCGGGCGTGACCCTGACGGGCGTGGAGCGCGATCCGGCGATGGCGGCGCTGGCGACTGAGAATGCGGCGCTGAACAACGCAACCGGATCCGCCGTGATTCGTCTGGGCGACGTGGCGGCGGGGTTCCGGGCCCTGGGCGTAGCGCCGGCCGACTGGGCCATATCCAATCCGCCCTTCTTCGATGACGCCACGGCGTTGCGCGCGCCTGCCGAAGGCAAGCGGGGCGCCTGGATGGCCGACGACGGGCTGAAGGCGTGGACCGATTTCCTGTTGAAGGCGGTGAAGGAAGGCGGGCGCATCGTGGTCGTTCACCGCGCCGACCGACTGGCCGATCTGCTGGCTCTGTTGGGCGAAAAGGCGGGGTCGTTCGCTGTGCGGCCCATCCATCCCTTCGCGGACGAGCCGGCCAAGCGGGTGCTGGTGCACGCCATAAAGACCGGGCGCGCGCCGCTGCGTCTGCTGCCTCCGCTGATCCTGCACGACCGCGAGGGCGGCAAATACACCCCCCAGGCCGAGGCGATCCTGCGCGGCGAGGCGTCGCTGGGATGGTGATCGGGTGGTCAATCGCGACCGGAACGCCTAAATGCCGCCTCCTGACGAAATCGAGCCCGCCCCGTGTCACCCGACGACCTTCCGCATGATCTTCAAGACGGCCTGATCGCCGTTGGCGAGGCCGCGCGCGACCTGCGCGAGCCGTGGTGGATCTTCGGCGGGGCGGCCATGGCGCTCTATGGCCTGACCGACATCCATGTGCCCGACATCGACGTCCTGTGCGCGCCGCGTGATGCGCGCAGCCTGCTGGGCACGCTGGGCGGCGTGGTGATACCCGATCCGGGCGAAGGTCTGTTCCGCTCCGCCGTCTTCGGGCGCGCGCCGGATCAGCCGATCCTGGTCGAGGTCATGGCCGATCTGGAGACCCGCGACGGCGGCGACTGGACCCCGGTCGCCTTCGGCTCGCGCCGCCGTGTCTTCGTCGAGGACACGCCCCTGTTCGTCCCGGACATCCGGGACCACATCGCCCTGTATCGCCTGTTCGGCCGCCCCAAGGATCTGGCGCGCGTCGAACAGCTTGAACGACTGATCGCCTGAATGCCTTTCCCCTTCCAGATTTCCGCCACCGAGGGCCGCGCCCGCACCGGGGTGCTGAAGACCGCGCGCGGCGACATCCGCACCCCTGCCTTCATGCCGGTCGGCACTGCCGCCACGGTTAAGGCGATGACGGTGGATCAGGTCAAGGCGACCGGCGCCGACATCTTGCTGGGCAACACCTATCACCTGATGCTGCGCCCCGGCCCCGAGCGGATGGAGCGTCTGGGCGGCCTTCACAAGTTCATGGGCTGGGACAAGCCGATCCTGACCGACAGCGGCGGGTTCCAGGTCATGTCCCTGGCCGGCATCTCCAAGGTGAAGGAGGAGGCCGTGACCTTCTCCAGCCACATCGACGGCTCCAAACACGTTCTGACGCCCGAGCGGTCGATCGAAATCCAGGCCGACCGGATCGGCGCCGACATCTCGATGCAGTTGGACCAGTGCGTCGCCTATCCGGCCGAGAAGGATGCAGCCAGAAAGGCGATGGAGCTGTCGATCCGCTGGGGCGCGCGGTCCAAGGCCCGTTTCGGCGAGCGTGAGAACCAAGCCCTGTTCGGCATCCAGCAGGGATCCACCTTCGAGGACCTGCGCCGCCAGTCGTCGGAACAGCTTCAAGAGATCGGCTTCGACGGCTACGCCATCGGCGGTCTGGCGGTCGGCGAGGGCCATAAGGCGATGTGCGAGGTGCTGGACTACGCGCCCGAAATGCTGCCCGCCGACCGTCCGCGCTATCTGATGGGGGTGGGCAAGCCGGCGGATCTGGTCGAGGCGGTGTATCGCGGTGTGGACATGTTCGACTGCGTCCTGCCGACCCGCGCCGGCCGTCACGGTCAGGCCTGGACCTGGGACGGGCCGCTGAACCTGAAGAACGCCCGCTTCGCCGAGGACCAGGACCCGCTGGACCCGACAATCGACGGCCCATCATCGTCGTATTCGAAGGCTTATCTACACCACCTGATCCGCGCCGATGAAATCCTCGGCAAGGTGCTGCTGAGTTGGCACAACATCGCCTTCTATCAGGCGCTGACGGCGGCCATGCGCGCGGCGATTTCCGAGGGTCGTTTCGAGCAGTTCAGGCGCGACTTCCACGCCCGCCACACTGCGAACGGCTGACGCCTAAGGGTGCGGTCTGAACCAGCTGGGCGCCGCCGGCGGCGCGCAGTTCCGCTGCATGCCCATCCCCTTCAGGAAGGCGCGGCGCATCCGGCCGGACTGGATGGCCGATTGAACGTGCTTTGAGTGCTGTTCGGCGCCGCTCAGTCGACGAATCCAGTTTCGGCCAGGAATAAAGTCGGTCGTCGTGTCGCGTATGGCGTTCAACGCCGCCTTGGCCGCCGCGTCCGCCGCCCGCTCGCTGAGATAGGAGCCGTCCTGACGCGGCGGTTCGTCCGTGTCGGGTCCCAGCGCTTCGTCCAACCGTGCGACCTCTGCGCCGATGGTCGTGCACTGATTCAGATTGCGCAGATCGTAGGGATTGGCTTCGGCCTGAAGCAGCACCGTCGGAATCATCTGACGACGCAGGTTGAAGTCCTCCAGCGGCGCCGTCGCCGCCGCCGCGAAGCCCGCCCCGACCTGTTCGGCGCCGCCCATCGCCGACCGACCGGCATTGCAACCGGAAAGCGCAACAAGACTGACTGCGAGAAGAAGGCGTTTCATGGGTTGGCTTAGACCACGCGTGGGCTGGCGATTAAAGCTTGGCGGCGGAAGCGGTCGGTAACGAAGAATTCTCTGATTTCAGGTCACTTTGACCTGTCGTTGGAGTTCGGTCGTGCCTTACATCGCCAAGAGCCTGGAAGCCCTGGACGCCCCTGCCGGTCCGTTCCAACGTCTTACGGAACTGGCCTGCACGATTTTCGATGCGCCCGCCGCCGTCGTCACCCTGGTCAGCGGCGACAACGCCGTCCTCTGGTGCAGCGATCGTGAACTGGTTCGAAGCCTACCGCGCGAACGCACCCTCGGCGACCGTCTGCTGCGCCAGGGCAAAGGGGCCGTCCTGGTGGTCGAAGACGGTCTGGCGGACCCCGCAGCGCGCAATCATTTCCTGGTGGCGCCCCCCTATAATCTGCGTTTCTACGCCGGCGTAACGATCTGCGGCCCGGACGGTCAGCCGCTGGGCGCGTTCGGCGTCATGGATCGCAAAGCCCGCTTTCACCCCTCCGACGCCCAGATCGCGACGCTGCGCACGCTTGGCGCCATGGCCGAAGACATCATCGCGTCGCTGGAAGTCGGTCGCGTCAGCGATGAGCGCCACGGCACGCTGGAGCTGATCGAAAACATGGCCGGGGTCGGTCATTGGCGGTTGGAACTGGCCAGCGGCAAGGTCCACTGGTCCGACGAGGTGTTCCGCATCCACGGTCTGGATCGCAAGACCTTCGATCCGCAGGTCGATTCGGCGATCGACCGCTATCATCCCGACGACAGGCCCGGATTATTGGCGGCGATCGCACACTCGGCCAAAACCGGCGATGGCTACAAAATGCGTCTTCGGCTGATCCGCGCCGATGGCGAGGAGCGTGCGGTTCTGACCCAGGCGCGCGCCGAACGTGACGACGCTGGGATCGTGAAGGTCCTTTACGGCGTGTTTCAGGACATCACGGACCAGCAGGCCCAGATCGCCCGCGCTCAGCGTGACGAGGCGCGCTATCGGCTGCTGGCCGAAAACGTGGGCGATGTGATCACCCGCGTTCGTCCAGACGGCACCAGCAAATATATCTCGCCGGCGATCGAAAGCCTGCTTGGCTGGACCACCGAAGAGATGAACGGCCGGCCCATGGACTATGTCCATCCTGATGATCGGGAGATGGTGACCCGGGCCGTGCTGGGCACCATCCACACCAAGGAGCCCTGCCGCCTGGAGCACCGCGCCCTTCATCGCGACGGTTCGATCGTCTGGGTCGAATGCACCTTCCGCGCGCTGGCCGCCGAGGTGGGCAAGCCGTCGGAGGTGGTTGTGGTCATCCGCGACATGACGGATCGCAAGATTCTAGCCGACGAACTGGTCACCGCACGCGACCGGGCCGAGGCGGCGGCGGCGGCCAAGAGCGAGTTCCTGGCGAACATGAGCCATGAACTGCGTACGCCTCTGACCAGCGTCATCGGCTTTTCCAACCTGCTTAAGGCCAGCGAGGCCTTGCCCGAGGCCGAAAAGGGCTATGTCGCGCGCATCGCCACGGCAAGCGAGGCCCTGCTGTCGGTCATCAACGACGTGCTGGACTATTCCAAACTTGAAGCCGGCATGATCGAGCTGGAGCCCCAGCGTTTCGACCCGGCTGCCCTAGCGCACGAGACGGTCCAGATGATGGAGGCCCAGTGTCTGGCCAAAGGTCTGGCGCTGCACGTCGATCTGGCGCCGGACTTGCCGGATCGCCTGATGGGCGACCAGGCCCGTCTTCGGCAGATTCTGCTGAACCTGCTGGGCAATGCGGTGAAGTTCACCAGCCAGGGCTCGGTCAGTCTTTCGGTCGGCGGAGCCTTGGAGGCAGACGGCGCATGGCGGCTGACGGCGGAGGTGACCGATACCGGCATCGGCATGAGCCCTCAGACCCAGGCCCATCTGTTCGAACGTTTCTCGCAGGCGGATCGGTCGACGACCCGGCTTTACGGCGGCACCGGCCTGGGGCTGGCGATCTCGCGGCGGCTGGCACGGGCGATGGACGGCGATATCGTCGTCACGAGCCAGCCCGGCCTGGGATCGACGTTCACGGTGACCGTCCCGCTGCACGTCGCCGAGGGCGGATCGGAAGACGAAGGGCCGCGCCTCAGCGTCATGCCCGAGGGACGTGTGTTGATCGCCGACGACGCGCCGGCGAACCGCGAGCTGATCAGCGTCATCCTGGTCGGCATGGGACTGGAGGTCGCCACGGCCAGCGATGGGGCCGAGGCGGTGCATGCGGTGCAGTCCGAAGTCTACGACCTCGTCCTGATGGATATGCAGATGCCGGTCATGGACGGCCTGACAGCCACGCGCGAGATTCGCCGGATTGAGCAGGGCAGCGGACGCCGACTGCCGATCATCGCCCTGTCCGCCAATGTTCAGCCGGACCAGATCCAGCTGTGTCGCGACGCCAGCATGGACGATCACCTGGCCAAGCCGCTGCAACTGCCCGCCCTGGTCGCCACCCTATCGAAATATCTCGACAAATCGAACGCCCCGATCGCGGATGCGACTGCACCGGGCCGCTTCGCGACCCACTGAAGGCAAGGCCCGGACAGCAAAAAGCCCGCCGAAGCGGGCTTTAAATGGTACGTCCTCTCGGGCTCGAACCGAGGACCCTCTGATTAAAAGTCAGATGCTCTAACCAACTGAGCTAAGGACGCACCGCGCGACGTCCGGGCTGGCCCGAACCGTCGAAGGGCGCCTTCTGTTGTAATCCGGCCTTCCGGTCAAGACCCGGTCTGCTACTCATTGGGCATGAAACCGTTAAATGGCGTCCGCATCATCGAATTCGACGGCTTGGGGCCGGTGACCTTCGCCGGAATGATGCTGGCGGACCTGGGGGCGGAGGTGGTGCGGCTGACGCGCAAAGCCTCGGCCGAACCGGCGGTCTTCGACGAGGTCGGAGGCGAGGTCCTGCATCGGGGACGAGCGGCCGTTCCGGTCGATCTGAAATCACCGGCGGATCGCGAGCGCATCCTGCAACTGATCGATGGGGCCGACGCGGTGATCGAAGGCTTTCGGCCCGGCGTCATGGAGAGGTTGGGCTATGGTCCCGACGTCCTCCAGGCGCGAAAGCCCGCGCTGGTGTTCGGACGTGTGACGGGATGGGGCCAGACGGGGCCGCTGGCGAATGCGGTCGGACATGACCTGAACTACATCGGCCTGTCCGGCGTGCTGCACGCCATGGGCGAGGCGGATCGTCCGCCCTCCCCGCCGTTGAACCTGGTCGGAGATTACGGCGGCGGGGCCATGTTGCTGGTGGTCGGGGTGCTGGCCGCGCTGGTGGAGGCCAGGACGACGGGCCAGGGACGCGTGGTGGACGCCGCCATGACGGACGGGGCGGCCCTGCTGGGCGGCCTGTTCCAAGCCTTGAGGGGTCGGGGACTGTGGAGCGACCGGCGCGGATCCAACCTGCTGGACGGGGGCGCGCCCTTCTATCGGTGCTACGCCTGTCGCGACGGCGGGTTCGTGGCGGTGGCGGCGCTGGAGCCGCGCTTCTACGCCGCGCTGCTGGCCGGCCTGGAGATTGATCCGGCCGAAGCGGTTCAATACGACATCGCCGCCTGGCCGACTCTGCAGGCGCGGCTTGCGGCCTTGTTCGCGAGCAGGGACCGTGACGACTGGAGCGCCTATTTCGCCGGGACGGAAGCCTGTGTCACGCCCGTGCTGAGCCTGGCCGAGGCGCAGGATAATCCGCACAATAAGGCGCGCGGAACATTCCAAAGCGGCCTGCCGCAACCCGCGCCCCGTTTCGACGGCATGGTTGCTGCGCCCGCCCCCAAGTTCGAACTGACCCTGGATCAAATGGTCACAAAATGGTCCGATCCCGCAGGATGACCGACGCAGATTTCGGCGCTAAGGGAACAGCTTAGCGCGACAGGCGTTTGGTCGGCGGAGACCGGGGACTTTCATGACACGCTCGATTTTTGTCTTGGCCGCCGCCGCTAGCGTGCTTGCGCTGTCGGCCTGCGACGACCGTCCTTCGCGCTCGGACGACGACTATCGCGAGATGTCGGTCGAACCGGCGCCCCCGCCGGTCAAGGAAGAGACGCCCCCGCCCGCGCCAGAGGTTCAGGACCCGACGCCCACACCCCCGCCGTCGACGACGCTTCCGCCTGAGGAACGCACGTCGGAACAGTCGGTCCAGCCCGAGAGCGAGACGCTGTTCTACTGACGAACAGGTTTGCCGGGGGGCGTCCTTTTGACGAAAGATCGAGTTTGACGTTCAGGCCTACCCTGCTGGTCGCCCTCGCGGCGTTTTCGGCCTGCGCCCATGCAGCGGCGGCGGAACCCCGCGCGCAGATTCGGGGCGACATGGATGGCGATCTGCGTCGGGCGCTGGAGCGCGCCGTGGGCGAGGTGGACGGCGCGCCGGCCAGCCGCTTCGAGGCCCGCCGTCGCGCCGAGAGCGCCGTGACCTCGGCGACCGCCCTGCTGCGGTCCGAAGGCTACTATCAGTCGGTCGTCGAAGACATCGTCGAGGGCGAGGAGACGCCGATCGCGGTGGTCTCGGTCGAACCGGGGCGCCGTTTCCTGCTGACCGATCCGACGATCCAGTGGGCCGATCCCGCGCCGGAAGCCGAGGCGGCGGACAAGGCCAAAGACGCCATTGCCCTGAAGGCCGGCGATCCGGGGCGAGCGGCGGACGTCATATCCGGCGAAGGTCGGGCCGTGGCGGCGCTGGTGCGCGACGGCTATGCCGACGCCAAGGCCAATCCGCGCCGTGTCGTGGTGGATCACGCGGCCTTCACCGTCGCGCCCGAATATCGCATCGCCTCCGGCGCCCTGGTGCGTCTGGACGGCGTGCGCCTGACCAGCCAGGGCCGCACCAATCCCGCCTGGGTCGCGGGCCTGGCGCCGTGGAACGAGGGCGATCGCTACGATCCCGAACTGGTCGCGGAGCTGGAACGCCGGCTGCTGGACACCGGCGTCTATGACGGCGTCAGCGTCGCGCTGTCGCCGCTGGATCAGATCACCGCCGATGGTCATCGCCCGGTCGTGGTCAGCCTGCAAGACCGGCCTCGTCGCGTTCTGGAGGCCGGCGCCACCTGGTCGACAGCCGAGGGCGCGGGCGTGGACGTGATCCAGACCCGCTACAATCGCTTCGGCCGCGCGGACACCCTGAGGCTGGAAGCACGACTGGCCGACATTGACAGCCGGATAGGCGCCGACCTGTCCCTGCCCCACTGGCGACGACCCGGCCGGACGCTGAAGCTGGGCGCGGCGGTCGTCAACGAAGACACCGACGCCTATCTGCGCACCGCTGTGGTTCTGTACGCCGACCTGCAACAGCGGATCGGCAAGACCTCCTATTTCAACTATGGAATTGGGCTGGACGCCGGGCGCTACAGCGAGACCCGCTACGACTTCACCACCCTGCCCCCGCAGCGCGTGACCTTTGACCGTGATCTGGCGATCATCACCGCGCGGACCAGCGCCTACATCGACCATTCCAATGATCCGCTGAACCCGACCAAGGGCTGGCGGGTCAATCTGGCGGTGCAGCCGACGGCGGTGACCGGCGAGAGCAACATCCTGTTCCTGCGCACTGAAACGCAGGGCACCGCCTACTTCCCCGTGGCGGGTGATCGCACCATCCTGGCCGGACGGATGAAGATCGGCTCCATCGTCGGCGGCAGCGAGCTGAACGTGCCGGCCGACCGTCTGTTCTATTCCGGCGGCGGGGGTTCGGTACGGGGCTATTCGTACCAGAACGTCAATCCGCAGCTGCCGGACGGCACGCCACGGGGCGGTCTGTCGCTGTTTGAAACCTCGTTCGAGGTGCGCCAGTCGATCGGTCAAAGCTTCCAGGCCGTCGCCTTCGTCGATGCCGGGTCCGTGGGCTTCCAGGAGACGCCGAACCTGACCAACATGCGCTATGGCGCGGGCGTGGGCGTGCGCTACATGCTGCCGTTCGGGCCGATCCGGGCGGATGTCGCCATGCCGCTGAACAAGCGTGAGGGCGACTCGGCCTTCCAGATCTACATCAGCATCGGGCAGGCGTTTTGACCGATACACCGCCCGAAGCCACGCCTGAAGACGCGACAACGCCGGCCAAAGCCACGCGGCCCGCAAAGCCGCGTCGCGGGCTGGTCAGACGCATCACCCTGGGCGTGGGCGTGGTGCTGGCCGGACTGCTGGTGCTGATCGCCGCCGCCCTGGTCGGAGGGCGTTACTACATCGCCTCGGACAGCGGTCGCGACATGGTGCTGCAACGGCTTCAGGACCTGAAGATCAGCCGCTACGGCCGGCTGAAGGTCTATGGGCTGAAGGGCGATCTGCTCAGCGATTTCACCATCGACCGCATCACATTGGCCGACAGTCAGGGCATCTGGCTGGAGGCGAACAACCTCAGCATGGACTGGTCGTATCTGGCCCTGCTTGGCCGCAGCTTCCATGCGAACGACATCAAGGCCGAGACCATTCGCGTCCTGCGTCGGCCCGTGGTCGAGCCGCCCACCGGCGAACCGCCCAGTCCCCAGCCGATCTCGGTCCGGATCGACAAGTTCGCGGCCAACATCGAACTGATGGAAGGGTTCTCCAAGGAATACGGCCGTTGGAGCCTGTCGGGGAACGCCAGTCTGCCGCGCACGGGCGCCAAGAGCGCGACGGTCAACGCCGACAGTCTGAACCGACCGGGCGATTTCCTGCGTCTGGCGGCGACCTTCGGCGGCAGGCTGGAAGACACGCGCCTGAACCTTCGCGCCAATGAGGCCCAGGGCGGACCGCTGGCCGGGGCCTTGGGCTATTCGCCGGATCAGCCCTTCTCGGCGGTCGCGGTTCTGAACGCCGACGTCGTCAATGCGCGGGTTCAGACAGGACAGTTCGTTCCCCTGATCGTCCAGGGCCATTTCGGCGACAAGGGCTCGCGCGTCTCGGGTTTCGCCGACTTCAGCAACTCGGACCTGCTGGCGCCCTTCGTCACCAAGATCGGCCGAACCGCGCGGTTCGGCTTCGCCATGGTCCCGACGCCGGACAAGGCCGGCCAGGGCGTGGCCTGGAAGCTGATTTCCGACAACGTCCAGTCCGAGGCGCGCGGCCTGATTCGCAACTCCGATCGCAGTTCGCCAGACGGGATCACCCTCAACATTCAGACGGCCTCGCTGAGCCGACTGGTCGGGTCCGATGTGGCGGGACCGGCGGCCTATTCCGGCCTGTTCAAGGGTGACGCCCAGACCTGGACGCTGGACGGCCAAGTCACCCTGTTGAACGCCAATGTCGCCAGCTATCGCGCCACGCGCATCGCCGGGCCGCTGAACGTCGCGGTCAAGAACGGGCGCATCGATCTGGACGGCGACATTCGCGCCAACGGTGGATCAGGCGAAGGCATCATCGGCGGCCTCTTGGGTCCCGCCCCGCGCGTGCAGATGAAGGCGGCGCGGATGAAGGACGGCGCCATCCTGCTGACCAAGGTCGATCTGCAGGGCCAGGGCCTGACGCTGAACGGCTCGGGCTCGCGCAATCTGCTGGGCGGGATGAACTTCCGCGGCGAGGCGCAACTGACCGACGCCAGGCGCGTGCTGCCCGACGCGCGCGGCGCCTTCGGCGGTCCGATCCGGGCCTCGTCGGCGCGGGCCGGCGCGCCATGGGTGCTGAACTTCGACGGACGGGGCCGCAACCTGACAGTGGGTCTGGACGAGCTGGATCGCCTGCTCGGCAAGACGCCGCGCCTGCAACTGGCCGGCGAGCTGAACGGCGGACGCATCGAGGTCGAGCGCGGTGAACTGACCGGCGCGGCCGGGCGGGCGGGGGCCAAGGGCATCATTGAAACCGCCGGCAAGCTGAGGCTGGCGCTGGACTGGAACGCGCGCGGTCCGTTCGCGGCCGGGCCGGTCGAGATCGGCGGCGACATGAACGGACGCGGCGCCCTGACCGGCACCCTGGCCCAGCCGCGCGTCGATCTGACCGCCGGCTTCCAGCAGGTGACGGCCGGCGCGCTGACGCTGAACAACGCCGACCTGACGCTGAGCTTCCGCAAGGGCGCGGATGCGTCGGACGGCCGGATTTCGGTGGTCAGCGGCTCGAACTATGGTCCGGCGCGTGCGTCGGGCAACTTCTTCCTGGGCGGCAAACGCATACGGTTGAGCGATCTGGACGTGGACGCCGGCGGCGTGACGGCCAGGGGCGCCATCGCCCTGTCCGACAGCATTCCTTCCAGCGCGGACCTGACCTTCTCGGCGCGGGCCGGGGCCTTCCTGGCTTCGGGCGAAGCCAACGGACGGGTGCGGCTGACCGACGGCGGCGGATCGGACAGCGCCATTCTGGACGTCAGCGGTCGCAATGTCCGGCTGGCGGGCCAGAGCTGGATTATTCGCAAGCTGGATCTGGACGGGCGTGGCACGCTGAACAACCTGCCCTTCACCCTGGCGCTGGACGTGGGCGGCCCCAACCCGGCCCAGTTCAACGGCACCGGCGTCTATTCGCGTCAGAACACGACCCACGGTCTGACGCTGCGCGGCGGCGGACGGGTGCGCGAGGTGGCGTTCACCACCCGCAGCCCGGCCTCGATCACCTTGAACGGCGCCACGCGCACGGCGCATCTGGATCTGGGCGTGGGCGGCGGCGTGCTGCTGGCCGACCTGCGTCAGGATGCGCGCGGCGCCGCCATCCAGGCCGACCTGACGCGGGTCGATCTAGGCTCTATCTCGCCTGAACTGCGCGGCAGCGTGACGGGCCAGGTCGCCCTGCGCGGCGCCGGCAGCGACCTGTCGGGCACGGCCAATATCGCCCTTCAGAACGTGCGCAGCATCGACGCGCCGCGCGGCCTGGCCGTCGACGGACGCGTGGACGCGACCCTGACGGGCGACCGGCTGAGCATCAAGGCGACGGCGGTCGATGAAGGCGCGGTTCAGGCCTCGGCTGACGTCGTCCTGCCGGTCGAGGCCTCGGCCGCGCCGCTGCGGCTGGCCATCGCCCGCACGCGCGAAATGTCGGGCCGGGTGTCGATCAATGGGCAGATCCAGCCGATCTGGGACCTGTTCCTGGGCGGCGACCGCAGCCTGGCGGGTCAGGTGGCGGGTCAGGCGACGATCGGCGGGACGCTGAACGCGCCGCGTCTGAACGGCCGGTTCGATCTGAGCCAAGGCTCCTATCGCGAGAACGCGGTCGGTCTGGTGCTCAGCGACCTGACGCTGCGGACGCGCTTCGACGACACCGCCGCCCAGATCGAGACCTTCACGGCCAACGACGGCAAGGGCGGCACGGTGTCTGGCCAGGGCCGCATCGGCCTGCGCCAAGGCTCGGGATCGAACGCGCAGCTGATGCTGAACCGCTTCCGGGTCATCGATAACGATATCGCCGAGGCGCGCGCCTCGGGCCCGATCACCATCGTGCGCGGCGCCGACGGCAATATCCAGCTGGGCGGCCGCATCGACATCGACGAGGCCAAGATCGAACCGGAGCTGCCCGGCGCGACCGGCATCGTCTCGATGGATGTGGTCGAGATCAATCGTCCCGGCGGCGATCCGGAGGAGACCGAGCAGAAGGCGCGCGGTCCGCAGATCGGCATGGACATCGTCCTGCGTTCCAGCGGCGGCAAGGTGCGGGTCAACGGGCGCGGCCTGAACGTGATCCTGGACGTGAACGCCCGGGTGCGCGGCACCATCGCCCAGCCGCAACTGACCGGCACGGCCAATGTGGTGCGGGGGGATTATGAGTTCGCGGGCAAGCGGTTCGTATTCGACGACACGGGTCGCGTCACCCTGTCGACCGATCCCAAGCAGATCCGTCTGAACCTGGCGGCGACACGTGAGGACGCGGCCCTGACCGCTTCGATCAACGTCACCGGAACGGCCGCCGAACCCAAGATCGCCCTGACCTCCACCCCGTCCCTTCCCCAGGACGAAATCCTGTCGCAGGTGCTGTTCGGACGCTCGGCGTCGCAGTTGTCGGCCTTTGAGGCGGCTCAGCTGGCGGCCGGGGTCGCGGCCCTGGCGGGCGGCGGCGGGTTCGACGTGATCGGCAACCTGCGCGAATTGGCGGGGCTGGACCGGCTGTCGTTCGGCGGCGATGCGTCTGCGGTGACGGTCGCGGGCGGTCGCTACATCACCGACGATGTTTATCTGGAGGTCATCGGCGGCGGGCAGAACGGTGCGGCGGTCAAGGTCGAGTGGCAGCCTCGACGCAACGTCGCCATCGCCTCGCAGTTCGGCGGCCAGGGCCAGACCAGCCTGTCGATCCGCTGGCGTCACGAAAGCCGCGAGGCGGGCGACCGTCGTCCGAACCGGGGCGGCCGCAACCGCTAGGCGCGGCGGCTGCCGCTATCAGGCTTTCCTCAGGCGCAACGGATTAGGCGGCCCAATTGCACGCGGCGAAAATGGTGCAACGGCGTGCAATTCTCCCAGCGCGCCGTTGTTTTTCATAACGAAAAAGACGGGACCGAATTGCACTGTGCGACGAAGTGCAATTTTGAAGGCCCAAAACACACGGCATCTGGTCAAGCATTGGCGACATCAAAGACCGGGCGCCGAATATAAGCCCGTTCGACATCGCGCTTAGATGAAAGCCGATACTAGCCTTCAAGCCACGGAAAAGGCGTAGGTTTGCTTCTGCATATGCGCTGGCTGCGAGGCGCAACCCGTCAGCGGGCGGCTAAAGAATCTTCAGCACCCGCTCGACCGGGCGACCGATCACGGCGCCCTTGTCGGTTTCGACGATCGGACGTTCGATCAGGATCGGCTGGTCGATCGCTGCGGCCAGGATGGCTTCGTCGTCTGCGCCGGCGTCCAGCAGCGCCTTGGCGTCGGCCTCCTTTTTACGCAGCAGGCCGGACAAACCGAAGCCGGTTCTGGACGCCAATCGCTGCAGCGTCTCGCGGTCCCATCCGGTCTTCAGATATTGGACCACCGTCGGCTCGACGCCCTGTTCGCGCAACAGGGCGAGGGCGTTGCGCGACGTGCTGCATTTCGGATTGTGGTAGAGGACGACCGACATCACGCCTCCTGCTTCAGACGATGCAGCAGCATGGCGCCCTGCAGCGACGCGACATAGATCACGCCCGACACGATCATGGCCGGCCAGGTCGTCAGGTTGATCCACAGCGGAAGATCCGGCGACGGCAGGGTCCCCAGCAGCCGCATCCCCAGATTGGCCACTACGCTGTAAGCGATCACCGCCAGCATGATGATCGGTATGGCGCGCGTCGTCGTGCGCCACTGCACCACCGCCAAGACGCTGTAGAGCAGGACGGAGAAGATGGCGCTCGAGGCGATCAAGTATGGCCACATGACCTTCATGAACTCGCGTTGAATCGCAGCCTGATCCGCCGACAGACCCATCTTGGCGTATTCCGCGCTCATCGCCGTCTCGAACCAGCCCGAGGTGAGCATCCACCAGGTCGGGATCAGGCCGACGATCAGGGCGATGACCAGCCCGATCACCATGGCGCGCGCCGAACGCTGAGCCTCGGCCATGCCGCGCGGCAGCTTCAGCGGGTTCATGGCGCGGAGCCAGAGGTCGATCGTCTTGCGTGTCATTTTGCGGCCCTGTTCGCGCCGGAACCTAGCGGTGATCGGCGATGACTTACAGGCCCCGACCTTCACCTTTGAGGTCGAGGCGTCTAGGGTCCGGCCGATGCGGATTCTGACCTCGGACCAGGCCGTCCTCGACCACGTCGCCGCGCGACGCGAGACGATCATCGGCCGCACCATCGATTGGGCGAACATCAACTCCGGCAGCCGCAACGCCGCCGGGCTGAAGGCTGTGCTGGATGTTCTGCAAGCAGCGGCGAGCGCCCTGCCCGCCCGTGTCGAACGCCTCCCGACGCAGGGCTCGACCACCGTCGCCGACGACGGGTCGGTGCGGACAGAGGCCCATGCCGACGCGCTGAAGATCACCGCCCGGCCGGATGCGCCGATCCAGGTCGTTCTGACCGGCCACTATGACACCGTCTTCCCCGCCGACAGCCGGTTCCAGACCGTGACCACGCGGGCTGACGGCGCCCTGAACGGGCCGGGCGTCGCCGACATGAAGGGCGGGATCAGCGTGCTGCTGGCCGCACTGGAGGCGTTCGAAACCCATCCAGACAGACACGGCGTCGGCTGGACGGTGCTGCTGAGCCCCGATGAGGAAATCGGCTCGCCGGCGTCCGCACCGCTGCTGGCCGAACTGGGCGCGCGCGGCCATGTCGGCCTGACCTACGAGCCGGCGCTGGCGGACGGCACGCTGGCCGGCGCCCGCAAGGGCAGCGGCAACTATCATCTGATCGTGACGGGTCGCGCCGCTCACGCCGGCCGCGCCTTCGACGAAGGCCGCAATGCGGTAGCCGGCGCCGCCATCATCGCCGCCGCCCTTCACGGACTGAACGGTCAGCACGAGGGCGTCACCGTCAATGTCGCCAAGATTTCGGGCGGGGGCGCGCTGAACGTCGTCGCCGACAACGCCGTGGTGCGCTTCAACGTCCGGGTGCCGGACAAGGCGGCGGCCGACTGGATCGACGCGTCGGTGCGGGCCATCGCCGCGACGCCGCCGTTCGAGGGTCTGACGCTGGATCTGCACGGCGGCTTCACCCGTGCGCCCAAGCCGATGGACGCCGCCCAGACCGCCCTGTTCGAGGCAGTTGCGGAGGCGGGCGCCCTGCTGGGCCAGCCCATCGCCTGGAAACCGTCGGGCGGAGTGTGCGAGGGCAACAATCTGCACGCCGCCGGCCTGCCGAACATCGACACGCTTGGGGTGCGGGGCGGCGACATCCATTCGGATCAGGAGTTCGCCTGGCCCGACAGCTTCGTCGAGCGCGCCCAGCTGAGCGCCCTGATCCTGTGCAAGATCGCATCGGGCGAAATCGATGCGGCCAAACTGAAATCCCTGCGGATGGAAACTCTGTAGAATGCTCGTCGTCCGTCCCGCCGGCCCAGCCGATCTCGATCATCTCCTGGAACTGGCCATCCTGTCCGGCCCCGGCTTCACCAGCCTGCCTGAAGACCCTGATGCGCTGGCCGATCGTCTGGAGCTAAGCCAGGCGAGCTTCGAAGGTCGCGTGCCGTGGCAAGAGGCCTGGTACACCCTGATGCTGGAAGACGGCGACACGGGCGACATCGACGGCGTCGGCTCGGTCAAGGCGACGGTGGGACTCAAACGACCCTTCTTCTCGTTCCGCGTCGTCAACAACACCGTCCAGTCGCCCTCGCTGGGGGTGAAGCTGGACCACCAGACGTTGGTTCTGGTCAACGAATGCACGGGCTGGACCGAGGTCGGTTCGCTGTTCCTGAAGGCGGATCGGCGAAAGGGCGGCGCGGGCCGTCTGCTCAGCCAGTCGCGATACATGCTGATCGGCGCCCAGCCCGAGCTGTTCGCCGACAATGTGCTGGCCGAGTTGCGTGGCGTCTTCACGCCCGACGGCGCCTGCCCGTTCTGGGACCATGTGGCGCACAAATTCTTTCCGATGGAGTTCGACCACGCCGACCGGATGACCGGCTCGACGGACAAGCAGTTCATCCTGGACCTGGCGCCGCGGCACCCGATCTATGTCGAACTGCTGCCTGAACCGGCGCGCGCGGTGATCGGCAAGGTCCATCCGCAAGGCGTGCCGGCCATGGCCCTGCTGGAAAGCGAAGGCTTTAGGCCCAATGGTCTGGTCGACATCTTCGACGCCGGTCCGACCGTCGCCTGCGGCCGCGACAATATCCGGACCGTGCGCGACGCCCGGCGCCTGACGGTTCAGATCGTCGAGGGCGTCGAGGCCGAACTACCGGCCCTTATCTCGACCGACAGCGTCGCCGCCTTCCGCGCCGTTCGCGCCAAGGCCGACATCGATGGCGACGTCGTTCGCCTGACCGCCGAAACCGCCGCCGCGCTCAAGGTGCGCAGCGGAGACTCTGTGCGAGTAAAATCATGACCCGTTTCACCTCCACCGATCCCGCCACCGAAGCGACCAACTGGGAGGGCGATGCCGCCAGCCCGGCCCAGGTTCAGGCCGCCGTCGACGCCGCCCGCACCGCCTTCCCCGCCTGGGCCGATGCGCCGCGCGCCGAACGGATTGAGGGCGTCAAACGCTATCAGGCCGTCCTGAAAGACCGCGCGCCCCAGATCGCCGAGGCCATCGCGCGCGAAACCGGCAAGCCGCTGTGGGAGACCAAGACCGAGGCCGCCGCCATGATCGGCAAGGTGGACATCTCGATCCGCGCCTATGACGAGCGCACCGGCGAACGGACCAGCGACACGGCGTTTGGCCGCGCGACCCTGCGGCACCGTCCGCACGGCGTCGCGGCGGTGCTTGGCCCGTTCAACTTCCCCGGCCATCTGCCGAACGGCCATATCGTCCCGGCCCTGCTGGCCGGCGATACCGTCGTCTTCAAGCCGTCGGAAGAAACGCCCCTGGTCGGTCAGGTGATGACCGAAGCCTTCGCCGCCGCCGACCTGCCGACCGGCGTGGTCAATGTGGTCCAAGGCGGGCGCGAGACGGGCGCGGCCCTGCTGGACGCCGGCATCGACGCCCTGATGTTCACCGGCTCGGGCGCGGCGGGCGCGCATTTCCGCAGGAAGTTCGCCGACGATCCGCATGTCATCCTGGCGCTGGAGCTGGGCGGCAATAACCCGCTGGTCGTGTGGGACGCGGCCGACGCCGAAGCCGTCGCGGGCATCGCGGTTCAATCCGCCTTCATCACCACCGGCCAGCGCTGCTCGTGCGCGCGTCGCCTGATCGTGCCGGAAGGCCCGCAGGGGGATGCGATCATCGAAGCCATCGCCGCCCTGTCCGACAGGCTGATCTTCGCCCCGTGGGACAGCGATCCCGAACCCTATGCCGGCCCGCTGATCTCGGCGCATGCGGCCGAAGCGGCGCTGAAGGCGTTGCAGGAACGGATCGACATGGGGGCCAAGGTCATCCGCGCCTCGGGGCCGGTCGCCAACCTTCCGGGCGCCTTCGTCAAGCCGGCCATCATCGACGTGACCGGGATCGACGTGCCGGACGAAGAGATGTTCGCCCCCTTCCTGTCGGTGACCCGCGTCGGGTCGTTCGACGCGGCGATCCAGGCGGCGAATGCGACCCGCTACGGCCTGTCCGCCGGTCTGGTCAGCGATGATCCGAAAAACTGGGACCACTTCATCCGCCGCATCCGCGCCGGCGTGGTCAACTTCAACCGGCCGACGACGGGCGCCGCCGGCGACATGCCGTTCGGCGGCCTGGGGGCCAGCGGCAACCACCGGCCCAGCGCCTATTACGCCGCCGACTATTGCGCCTATCCGGTCGCCAGTTTCGAGGCGGATGCGGTCGCCAACATCGAAGGCGAGATCAAGGGATTGCGATGATCAGCGCTGTCGAGGCCAACGCCGACGGTCTGATCGGACCGACCCATTCCTACGCGGGCCTATCGCCGGGCAATCTGGCGTCCAGCCTGAACAAGGGCGAGGCGTCCAACCCGCGCGCGGCCGTGCTTCAGGGCCTCGACAAGATGAAGACCCTGGCGGACCTAGGCCTGCCCCAGTTCGTCCTGCCGCCGCATGAGCGGCCGAACATTCCCTTCCTGCGGACCCTGGGCTTTGCTGGATCGGACGCCCAGGTGCTGGAGCGGGCCTGGCGGAGCGCGCCCTCGTTCGCCGCCGCCGCCTGTTCGGCCTCGCCCATGTGGGCCGCCAACGCCGCGACCGTGACGCCCAGCGCCGACGCCGCCGACGGCCGGGTGCATTTCACGCCGGCCAATCTGCACACCAATCTGCACCGCAGCCTGGAGCACCGGCAAACGAAGCGCGCGCTGGACGCCCTGTTTCCTGACGCCAGCCGGTTCGCCGTCCATGATGCCCTGCCCGCGGTCGCGCATCTGGCCGACGAAGGCGCCGCAAACCACGTTCGCCTGTGCGCCGAACATGGCGGCCGCGGCGTCAATCTGCTGGTCTGGGGTCGCGAGGCGTTCGAGCCTTGGGACGGCCCCTTCCCCGCCCGCCAGACACGCGAAGCGTCGGAAGCCATCGTGCGCCGCCACGAAGCCGGACGGCCGGTGCTGGCCCAGCAATCCCGCGCCGCCATCGCCGGCGGCACCTTCCATAACGACGTGGTCTGCGTCGGGGCGCTGGACACCCTGTTCTTCCACGATCTGGCGTTCGAGGACACGGCCGCAACCCAGGCCGCCATTCGCCGCGCGGCCGATGGTCTGTTCGAGCCGATCTTCGTCGAGGTCTCGTCCGCCGACCTGCCGCTGGCCGATGCGATTTCGAGCTATCTGTTCAACTCCATGCTGATCCAGGCGCCGGGCGAGGATCGCCTGACCCTGATCTGTCCGACCGAGACCCGCGACAACCCGCGCAGCCATGCAGTGGCGCAAGCGCTGGCCGCCTCCAACGGTCCGATCGGCCGGGTGCAGTATGTCGATGTGCGCCAATCGATGCGCAACGGCGGCGGACCGGCCTGCCTGCGGCTGCGTGTCGTGCTGACCGAGGCCGAGTTGGCGGCGACCAACCCGGCCATGCGCCTGACGGACGACCTGCATGCGCGTCTGTCGGATTGGGCCGGGCGCTGGTACCGGGACGAACTGCGCCCCGGCGATCTGGCCGACCCTGACCTGCTCACGGAAAGCCGCAGCGCGCTGGACGAACTGACGACGATCCTGAACCTCGGAACCGACTTCTACCCCTTCCAGAGAGGCTGATCCGGCCATGACGACCGCAGCACCCATGAGCCCCGCCCGCCGATTGAGAAATATCGTCGGCGGATCGGCCGGCAATCTGGTGGAGTGGTTCGACTGGTACGCCTATGCGGCTTTCACCCTGTATTTCGCGCCCGTCTTCTTTCCCAGCGAAGACCCGACGGCGCAACTGCTGAGCGCCGCCGCCGTGTTTGCGGTGGGCTTCTTGATGCGGCCCATCGGGGCATGGGTCATGGGCGTCTATGCCGACCGCAAAGGTCGTAAGGCGGGGTTGACCCTCTCGGTGACCCTGATGTGCACGGGTTCGCTGATCATCGGCGTGACACCCGGCTATGCCACCATCGGACTGGCGGCGCCGGCGCTGCTGCTGTTCGCGCGGCTGTTGCAGGGCCTCAGCGTCGGCGGAGAATACGGATCCAGCGCCACCTATCTGTCCGAAATGGCCGAGCCGCATCGCCGAGGCTTCTGGTCCAGCTTCCAGTACGTCACCCTGATCTCGGGTCAGTTGATCGCCCTGCTGCTGTTGATCGTGTTGCAAAATACGTTGAGTGAGACGGCGCTGGCCTCGTGGGGCTGGCGCATTCCCTTCTTCGTCGGCGCGGGCCTGGCGGTCGTCGTCTTCTGGCTGCGTCGCCGTCTGGACGAGACCCATAAGGCGACCGAGGCCAAGGACGCCCCGAAATCCAGCGCCGTGCAGCTGATCCTGAAACACCCGAAAGAGGCGTTCATGGTGCTGGGCCTGACGGCCGGCGGCACCTTGGCCTTCTACACCTACACGACCTATCTGCAGAAGTTCCTGGTCAATACGAGCGGGTTTTCCAAGAACACGGCGACCGAAATCAGCGCGGCGGCCCTGTTCGTCTTCATGCTGCTTCAGCCGGCGGTCGGCGCGCTTTCGGACAGGGTGGGACGGCGTCCCGTGATGATCGCTTTCGGCGTACTGGGGGTGTTGTGCACCGTGCCGATCATGACGACCCTATCGACGGTCGAGAGCCCTTTCGTCGCCTTCCTTTTGGCGCTGGCCGGTCTGGTGATCGTGTCGGGCTACACCGCGATCAATGCGGTGGTGAAGGCGGAGCTGTTCCCCGCCCACATCCGCGCCCTCGGCGTCGCTCTGCCTTACGCCATCGCCAATGCGGTGTTCGGAGGCACGGCGGAATACGTGGCGCTCTGGCTTAAGGGCGCGGGCGTCGAGAGCGTCTTCTTCTGGTACGTGACCGGCATGATCGGACTGTCGCTGCTGACCTTCATCCGTATGCGCGACACCAAGCACAACAGCCTGATCACGCACACCTGACGCCGATCAGGCCGCGAACCGCCCGCCGCGCTGGGCGTAGGCCTGGGTGCCGCGGGTGAACACCTGGTCGGTCGGCAGGACGGTTTCGATGGCGAGGTCGTCCTTGCCTTTCAGCGCCGCATAGACCGGCCCGAAGTCCTTGAGCGTCTCGTCCTTCAGGGCTTCCAGGCTGTCGATGACGAAATAGACCTGCTGGAAATCGTCGATCCGGTACAGGGTGCGCATCACCCGCTCCAGGTCGAACCCCAGGCGGTTGGGCGACGGATCGTCCAGAGCAAAGACGCTCTCGGTCGCCGAGGAGACGATGCCGGCGCCGTAGATGCGAAGGCCGTCCACCTCCGTCATCAGGCCGAACTCCACCGTATACCAGTACAGGCGCGCCAGGTTCGGCAGCATGCCCAGGCTGGCCGCCCGCTGCCCGCCCTTGCCATAGGCCTCCATATAGGCGGCGAAATCGGGGTCGGTGAGCATCGGCACGTGACCGAAGACGTCGTGGAAGATGTCGGGTTCCTGCAGGTAATCCAGTTGGTCCGGCTTGCGGATAAACTGGCCCGAGACGAAGCGGCGATTGGCCAGATGGTCGAAGAAGACCTCGTCCGGAACCAGACCCGGCACGCAGACGACTGTCCAGCCTGTCAGGGCCTGAAGCTTGGGATTGATCACGTCGAAGTCGGGAATGCCGCCGGCGTTCAGATCCAGTGCGTCCAGTCCCCGCATAAAGGCGTCGCAGGCGCGACCGGGCAGGATCTTCATCTGCCGGGCGTAAAGCGTGTCCCAGGTCTGGTGCTCGACCTCGGTGTAGGCGGCCCAGTTCTGCAGAATGGTCCAGTCGGCGGCCGCGCCCTCGGGCGGCTTTTCGAAGACGTGTTCGAAGTCGGACATGGCGTATTCCTCTTTTGCCGCCATCCTAGCCCGGAGCCGCCACGGCTTCCAATCGTCAGTGCAGACGTTCGTCCAGCGGGGCGTGGTGGCCCATGCCGTCGGTGGTGAACCACCGCTCGGCGTCGTCGGGCAGCAGGACAGTATCGCCGTCTTCAAGAGCGCCCTCGGCGGCGTAGGCGACGAAGCCGCCATCCTCGCCCAAGGCGAAGACGCGGTAGAAGGGCTGGTCCGGTCTGACCAGGCCGCATTCACCGGCCGGTCCCTCATAGGCGTGATCGACATCCATCACGACGCCACGAAAGGCGTCGTCGCGGTGGCGGACAATCTGGCCGATAGCGAAACGTGCGGTCTGAATGCGGGTCATCGCACTTCATACGATTCAGCGCATGACCCCAATGCCGACAGGGCTGTTCATCTTCCTGACAGAATGGCTTGGCGCGGACGATCTTGACGGGTTAGGCTGATCAGGACGGGCGCCGCTTTGGACCGCCCACAACGGATGACGGCCCATGCCGGAGACCCACGGCGCGCCTCGACGGCGCGACGAGCGGTCCCAGCCTTCCCGTTCGAGGGATGCGTCGGGTCGAGATGCGCCGCTGTATGGCGCGCTCGATCTGGGGACCAACAATTGCCGGCTGCTGATCGCGCGGCCGTCACGCGAAGGCTTTCGCGTGGTCGACAGCTTCAGCCGCATCGTGCGGCTGGGCGAAGGGCTGTCTCGGACGGGCCTTCTGGACCCGCGCGCCATGGACCGGGCCTATGACGCCCTGGCCCTGTGCGCCGAGCGGATCGTGCGCAAGGGCGTCGATTCTGCGCGATTGAGCGCCGTCGCCACCCAAGCCTGCCGGGCGGCCGAGAACGGCGCCGACTTCATCGACCGTGTGCGCAAGGGCACGGGGGTGCGCTTGCGGATCATTGATCCCGCCGAAGAAGCGCGTCTGGCGGTCGAGGGATGCCTGAATCTGATCGACCCGAAGGCCGAGGCCGTGCTGGTCATCGATGTCGGCGGCGGCTCAACCGAGATGTCGTGGCTGAAGCGCAGCGGCACCGACTGGACGACCACCGCCTGGATGTCGGCGCCAGTGGGGGTCGTGACCCTGGCCGAGCGGCATCCCGAGCCGTCGAACTCCGGCGAGGCCTGGTACGAGGCCATGGTCGCCGACATGGGCGCGGCCATCGCAGCGGGCGGGATCGTCGACGAACCGATGCTGGACCTGTTCCGGCAGAACCGGGCGCATCTGGTCGGCACCTCGGGCGCGATCACCAGCCTGGCGGGCATTCACCTGAATCTGCCACGCTACAATCGCGACCGCGTCGATGGCTTGTGGATGACGCGCGCCGACTGCGAGGCGGCGGCGGATCGGCTGAAGGCGCTGGGGCCGGACGGCCGGGCGCGCGAGGCCTGCATCGGTCCCGATCGGGCGGACTTGGTGCTTGCGGGCGCTGCGATCCTGGAAGCTGTCCAACGGGCCTGGCCGTCGGAACGCGTGCGGGTCGCGGATCGCGGCCTGCGCGAAGGCCTGCTGCTGCAAAGGATGCGCGAAGACAAGAAGCCGCCGAGGGGACGGCGTCGGCGGCGCGGACGATGGCGGCCGGCCTCCGCCGCCTGATCAGGCGGCGGGCGTGACGCGCACCGGCAGTTCGATATCGCACACCGAGAAATCCGCGCCACGCGCCTGACGCGCCTGCTGCGCCAGGGTCTGGAATGTGGCGGAGTTGGTGTTCAGGACGGCCGCCGTCGGACGCTCGGCTGTGGGCAGATCCGATGCCACGCGAACGCAAGTCATCTGATCCGGTCCCTGGACCAGACCGTCCGGCGTGTCGCTAGCCTTCAGCGATCGCACGACATCCAGACCGGACACGACCCGACCCCAGACGGTGTAGCGCTTGTCCAGCGCCGGATAGGCCTGACGCATCAGGAAGAACTGGCTGTTGGCGGTGTCGTTACCTTCGTCACGCGCCATACCCGCGACGCCCGGGCAATATAGCGCCCAACCGTGGACCTTCTTGTCGCTGGTGCCGGACATCAGGGCGTCGGGCTGGGTCTGGACCGGGATGGAATCGACGAAGCCGACCAGGGCGCCGACCGGGGCCGCGACCGGGGTGAAGGCCATGTCCGCGCCACGGCGGAAGGTGAACTCGGCCTTCAGGTCGGGGTACCAGCTCTGGCCCTCGCCCGTGCCCAGCGGATCGCCGGTCTGGGCCATGAACCAGTCGATCACCCGGTGCCAGACCAGGTTGTCGAAGAAGCCGCGCGACGCCAGCAGCTTGATGCGTTCGACATGGGCGGGCGCGATCTGGGGCGCCAGTTCGACCAGAACCCGCCCCTTGTTGGTGTCGATGACCAGCAGGTTGTCAGGCGCGATCGTGCGCCATTCGCCGGGCGGCGGCGGGGGCGCGGGAACGGCGGTCGCGTCCTGCGCCAGGGCGGCGCCCGCCGTCGCGGCCAGCACGGCCGCCGCCATCGCCATCGTTCGTATTATCGTCATCGTCCCCTCCCCCTTTGCAAATGCGTCAGCCGCCCGTCACTTCGGCGACCGGCTGAATGTCACAGACGCTGAAGGCCGCGCCGCGCGCGGCGCGCGCCGTGGCGATCCGTTCGGCGAAGGCGGCGCTGCCGGCGTTCAGCACGCGCACCGTCGGACGTTCGGCTTCGGGCAGGGCCGAGGCCATGCGGACACGGGTCATGACGTCGGGATCGGTCACCTTGCCGTCCTCGGCGTCCGAACCCTTCTTCAGCTTGCCGACCACGTCCAGGCCGGACACCACGCGTCCGAAGGCGGTGTAGATGCCGTCCAGCTGTTCGCGCGCGCCCATCATCAGGAAGAACTGGCTGTTGGCGCTGTCGGGCGAACCCGAACGGGCCATGCCCAGCACGCCGGGACAGAACAGGCCGTGGGCGTCGACCTTGAAGTCGGCGGTGACCATCATTTGGGCGTCGGGTTGGGTCTGGACCGGCAGATCGCCGACCAGGCCGCGCACGCCCGCGCCGACGCTGGGCACGGCGACAAAGCCGGCGTCGCGTCCACGACGGAAGCTGAACTCGGCCTTCAGGTCCGGCAGCTCGCTGCCGCCCTCGCCCGTGCCCTTTGGGTCGCCGGTTTGCGCCATGAAATCAGGGATGACGCGGTGGAACTTCAGACCGTCGTAGAAGCCCTGGTTAGCCAAGGTGCGGATGCGTTCCGCATGATTGGGCGCGGCGACGGGGATCAGTTCGACCAGCACCCGGCCCTTCGACGTATCGATAACCAACAGGTTTTCCGGCGCGATGGCGCGCCAGTCGGACGCCGCCGGCGCCGTTTGCGCCACAGCCGGCGCCTGGGCCGCGCCAGCCGCGAGAAGAGCGGCGACGGTCGCTGCGATGATGGCCTTACGCATGGTCTTGTCTACCCTAACCGTTCTTGACCTTGGCCCGCACGCGCTCGGCGATGGCGGGGCTGACGAAACTGTCGATCGCGCCGTCCAGTCGGGCGATCTCCTTGACGAGCCGCGAGGCGATCGCCTGATGGCGCGGATCGGCCATCAGGAATACGGTCTCGATGTCCTGATTGAGGCGCTGGTTCATGGCCGTCATCTGGAACTCGTATTCAAAGTCGGCGACGGCGCGCAGACCCCGGATGATGACGCTGGCGTCCAGCTCTTCGGCGAAATGCATCAGCAGGGTCGAAAACGGCTGGACCACGATGTCGCCGACGAGGGGCGCCATCTCGGCCTTCAGCATCTCGACCCGTTCGGCGGTGGAGAACAGCGGCCCCTTGTCGTCGTTCTGGGCGACGCCGATGACCAGCCGGTCCACCAGCTTCAGCGCACGCTTGATGATGTCGGTATGCCCGTTCGTCACCGGGTCGAAGGTGCCCGGATAAAGTCCGATGCGCATGCGTGTCTCCCCGGCCTGTCGCGTGGCGTCAGCGTCGTTTAGCAGGTGCGAAATCAGCGGCCTAGCCGGCTGACGCCTTCGTCATCGTCATGATCCGCGATGCGTTGGGGCGCCTGGGCGGTCCAGGCCGCTTCGACCTTGGCGAGCAGGGCCGGGTCATTGGCGAACGAGACGTCATCGATGGCGATGATCGGACAGACGGGCGTGGCGCTGTTGCACAGAAACGCGGCGTCAAAGGCGTTGATCGCGTCGAGACGGATCGGCCGCGTTTCACTGGTCAGCCCGACCTGGGGCAACCCGCGCTTTATCAAGGTCTGAGTCACGCCGGCCAGCATTGGGGCCTGGGGCCAGACGATCCGGTCGCCCTGGACAAAGCCGATGTTCCACAGCGTGCCCTCGGCGACCCGCCCCGCCCCATCGACAAACAGGGCGTCGTCAAACCCGGCGGCGCGCGCGGCGCGGCGGGCGCGTATCAAGCCGAAGGTGGCGAGATGCTTCAGATGCGGCGCCTCGCGCTCATAGGGCATGGCGGTAACCCGCACTTGGGTCGCCAGCGGCGGCGGCGCAGGGGAGACGCTGGTCATCACCTTCGGTCGGCCGACGTAGGTCGGGTTGCGATGGCCGATCTCGGGCGAGAACAGGCTGACGCGCAGCCAGCAGGCCTCACGGCCGGCGACGGCCAGCGCCATCAGACGCCGAAACTCAACCTCGCCCGGGCTTTCGCCGAACAGTTCGACGGCGGCCTGCTCCAGACGGGCCAGGTGGAGATCGAGGCCGCGCGCGGCGCCGTTCTCGACGCGGAAGGAGGTGTAGGCGCCGTAGTTGACCAAGGCTTGGTGGGCCAGATCATCAGGCGTGGCGGGAAGGCCGTCGATCAGAATCGTCGCGCTCAAACGACCCTCCCCATGCCCGCTTGGCGGAGGCGGATCAGGCCTCGCCGCCCTCGTCGCCGGCGACATCGGCGTCATCCGCGCCGCCGCTTTCCGGCAGGCGTTCGACCGAGACGACCTTCTCGTCCTTGCCGGTGCGGAAGATAGTGACGCCCTGGCTGGAGCGGCCGACGATGCGGACCTGGTCGATGCGCGTGCGGATCATCTGACCGCCCGAGGTGACCAGCAACAGATCGTCCGTCTCCTCGACCGGGAAGGCCGCCGCCAGACGCGTGCCGGCGCGACCGCCCAGGCCGTGGGCCGTCAGACCCTGGCCGCCGCGCCCCGTACGACGATACTCATAGGCCGAGGACCGCTTGCCGAAGCCGGTTTCAGTGACCGTCAGGATGAACTGTTCGGCGGCGCCCAGTTCGGCGATCCGCTCGACCGAGAGAACGGCGTCGCCGGCGGCCTCGTCATCGGCCTCGACAACAGGCGCATCCTCTTCCGCATCCGCGCCAGCCAGGGCCTTGCGCATGGCGTTGGCGTGTTTGACGTAGGCGGCGCGTTCTTCCGGCGTGGCGTCGACGCGGCCCAGGATGGCCATGGAGATGACTTCGTCGCCGTCCTGCAGGCGCACGCCCCGGACGCCGGTCGAATCCCGGCCTTTGAAGACGCGCACATCGTCGGCCTTGAACCGGATCGCGCGGCCCAGCGCCGTCGTCAGCAGCACATCGTCGTCCGCCGTGCACAGGCCGACGCCGACCATACGGTCAGAGCCTTCCAACTTCATGGCGATCTTGCCGGCGCGGTTCACGGTGGCGAAGTCCGACAGCTTGTTGCGCCGCACGTCGCCGCTCGAGGTGGCGAACATGATGTCGTAGTCGCCCCAGGTCGTCTCGTCCTCGGGCAGAGGCAGGACGTTCATGATGCTGTCGCCCGGCTCGATGGGCAGCAGATTGACGAAGGCCTTGCCCCGCGACTGCGGATTGCCCAGCGGCAGGCGCCAGGTCTTCAGCTTGTAGGCCTTGCCGTTGGTGGCGAAGAACAGGACCGGCGTGTGGGTCGAGGCGCTGAAGACGCCGGTGATGGCGTCCTCGTCCTTCATCGCCATGCCCGAACGACCCTTGCCGCCGCGATGCTGGGTCCGATAGGCGTTCAAGGCCACACGCTTGACGTAGCCGCCGTGGGTGACGGTGACGACCATGTCCTCGCGCGGGATCAGGTCCTCGTCCTCCATCTCGCCATCGCCTTCCCCGATCAGGGTGCGGCGCGGCACGGCGAACCGATCCTTAACGTCGATCAGGTCGTCGCGGATGATGGCCAGGACGTTCTTGCGGTCCGACAGGATGGTCAGGTGGCCCTGGATGGTGTCGGCCAGGCCATGCGCCTCGCCAAAAATGTCGTCGCGGCCCAGGCCGGTCAGACGCGACAGGGTAAGGGCCAGGATGGCGCGGGCCTGTTCGTCGGTCAGGCGTATCTTGTCGCCCTCGACGATGACGGTGCGCGGATCGGCGATCAGCTCGACCAGGGCCATCATGTCGCCGACGGGCCAGGCCTTGGCCTGCAGACGCTCGCGCGCCTCGGTCGGATCGGCCGAGGAGCGGATGATGTGGATCACCTCGTCGATATTGGCGACGGCGACGGCCAGACCGACCAGGACGTGGCCGCGGTCGCGGGCCTTGTTCAGCTCGAACTTGACGCGCCGGACGACGACCTCCTCGCGGAAGTCGAGGAAGATCTGCAGCAGTTGGCGCAGACCCATCTGCTCGGGCCGGCCGTGGTTCAGCGCCAGCATGTTGACGCCAAACGAGCTCTGCATGGCGGTATAGCGCCACAGCTGGTTCAGGATGACGTCGCCGGACGCGTCGCGCTTCAGCTCGATCACGATCCGCATGCCCTGGCGGTCGGATTCGTCGCGAACGTCGGAAATGCCTTCCAGCCGCTTCTCTCGCACCATTTCGGCAATGCGCTCGATCAGGGTCTGTTTGTTGACTTGATAGGGCAGTTCGGTGACGACGATGGCCTCGCGGTCCTTGCGGATCTCCTCCACCGAGGCGCGGCCGCGCACGACGACCGAGCCGCGGCCGTCGCGCAAGGCGTTGCGCGGGGCGGTGCGGCCCATGATCTCGCCGCCGGTCGGGAAGTCTGGACCGGGCACGATGTCCAGCAGGGCGTCGTCGGTGACGTTCGGATCATCCAGCAGGGCCAAGGCCGCATCCACGACCTCGCCCAGATTGTGCGGCGGGATGTTGGTCGCCATGCCGACGGCGATGCCGCCCGCGCCGTTGACCAGCAGGTTCGGAATCCGGCTCGGCAGGACGACCGGCTCCAGCTCCTTCTCGTCGTAGTTCGGCTGGAAATCGACCGTGTCCTTGTCGATGTCGGCCATCAGGGCGACGGCGGCCGGGGCCATCCGGGCCTCGGTGTAACGCATCGAGGCGGGCATATCGCCATCGACCGAACCGAAGTTGCCCTGGCCGTCGACCAGCATCAGCCCCATCGAGAACGGCTGCGCCATCCGCACCAGGGCCATATAGACCGAGGCGTCGCCGTGGGGGTGGAACCGGCCCAGCACGTCACCGACGACGCGGGCGCATTTCGAATAGCTGCGCTCGGGCGTCATGTTCAGGTCGTGCATCGAGTACAGGATGCGACGGTGAACCGGCTTCAGCCCGTCACGGGCGTCGGGAAGCGCGCGCGAGACGATCACGCTCATGGCGTAATCGAGGTACGAACGCTTCAGTTCGTCCTCGATCGTGATCGTGGAAATGTCGGAGCCGCCGCCTCCCGGAACGATCGGAGATGCGGCGTTTTCGTAGCTGTCGTCGGTCAATGAAGCGTGGCTTTATGCGGCCGGAATCGGAACGTGATCCGCTGTGACGATTTCTAGCATTCCAGGGCCTCGGTGGCAAAGCGACGTCGCCGTGAAAGCCCGTCTCTGAAAGGACTTTCGACATGCGCGCCACCCGCCTCGCCGCCGCCCTTCTCCTCGCCTCCCCCTTGGCCCTGACAACCGCCTGCGCCGCGACCGGAAACGCGCCCCAGGCGGCCGTTGAACGCGCGCCCGTCGGCGCAACGGGACAGGCCGTTCTGATCAACGCCTCCGGCGCCAATATCGGCCGCGTCGACCTGCGCCAGGGACCGACCGGCCTGCTGATGAAGATCGAGGCCTCGGGCCTGACGCCCGGCTGGCACGGCATCCACATCCATGCGACCGGCGAATGCGCCGCCCCCTTCACCTCGTCCGGGGCCCACATCAACCACGGCGAGCCCAAGGCCCCGCACGGCCTGCTGAACGCCGCCGGGCCGGACGACGGCGACCTTCCCAACGTCTGGGCCGGTGCGGACGGCAAGGTGAACGCCGAACTGTTCACGACCCGCGCGAGGATCTCGTCCGAAGGCCCCGGCCAATGGCTGTGGGACGCCGACGGCTCGGCCATCATCATCCACGCCAACCCCGACGACCATTCGACCCAGCCCATCGGCGGCGCCGGCGACCGGGTGGCCTGCGCGGCGCTCAGCGCTAGCTAAGTCTTTCTGCGGTACGGAAGATGGCCCGCTGGACAGCGTTCAGCGAGCTTTTTTCATGTGACATCAGCCAACGATCAGGAACAGATCAAGCCTTGGCGGCGCCGGCGCGCAAGCCCCGTTCCGCCAGGGCCACAAGGGCGACCCCGCCCATGGTGATGGCCGATCCCGTCAGAATCTGCGGCGTCAGGATGTCGCCCATGAAGCTCCAGCCGATGAACATCGACACCACGGGCGTGACCAGCAGATAGGGCGTCACCCGCCCCGCCTCGCGCCGCTGGACCAGCCAGAACAGCAGGGTGGTGGCCAGCACGGACGACACCACGCCCGCCCACAGCAACGAGGCCCAGACCATGGGCGTGGCGTTCTTCACCGCCTCCCACTGGCCATGCTCGAATACCGCCGAGCCGAAGGCCATGACGGGAAAGGCCCCCAGCGCCAGCAGACCCTGCATCTTCAACGGCGGGATGGAGGTGGTGCGACGCGCGACCACCGTCGTCACGCCCCAGGCCGCGCCGGCCGCGATGGCGACCAGAATGGCCTTCCAGTCCTGCAGCGCATGGGCGTCCAGCGTCATCCAGGCCACCCCGACGAAGGCCACGCCCATGCCGACCAGGGCCGCCTTGGACAGCCGCTCGCCCAGGATCAGGAAGGCGAACAGGGTGGTGAAGGGGATCCACAACTGGTTGGCCACGGTCACCGGGCTGACGTCGGTCGCCAGCCAGTAGGCCGTGTAGGCCAGGCCGTACTGGATGGGCCCGCCGATGATGACGATCAGCATCAGGCTCTTCCAGTCCGGGAAAGGCGGCCGTACAAAGGCGATCAGACAGGCGGTGGCGATGCCGAAACGGATGGCCCCGACCAGCAGCGGCGACAGCTCCTGCGTCGCCAGTTTGGCCCCGGCGTTGTTGACGCCCCACACCACGATGATCGCCACAATAGCGGCGATCTCCAGCCCCGTCAGGGCGTGAGGCCTCTTGGGCAGGGGTGCGGGCGCATGCGCAACTTCGGAATGCACGTCGGTCATAACCGCCCTATGGCACGACCCGACCGCCGCGTCGGCTCAATTTGGATGACCTCAGGTTTCCGCTCAGAAATCCGGCTTGGCGACCGCCTGCAGCGATCGCCAAGTCAGACTGCCTCAGAACGGGATGTCGTCGTTCAGGTCGTAGCTTTCCTTGGGGCCGCTCGGCTTGTTGGCGCCGCCAGTGGAAAAGCCCGAGGAATAGTCGTCATCGCCGCGACCACCGCCGTAGCCGCCACCGCCGCCGCCGTAATCGCCGACCGACGAGCCGCCTTCCGAACGGCCGCCCAGCATCGTCAATTCACCCTTGAAGCGGCTGACCACGATCTCGGTCGAATATTTCTCGACGCCCTGCTGGTCGGTCCATTTGCGGGTCTGGAGCGCGCCCTCGATATAGACGGTCGAGCCCTTCTTCACATAGTTCTCGACCACCTTGACGATGTTGTCGTTGAAGATGACGACCCGGTGCCATTCGGTCTTTTCCTTGCGCTCGCCCGAGGACTTGTCGCGCCAGGTTTCCGAGGTGGCGATGGACAGGTTGGCGATGCGGTCGCCATTGGGCATGGAGCGGATCTCGGGGTCGCGCCCAAGATTGCCGACCAAAATGACCTTGTTGACGCTGCCCGCCATGGAAACTTCCTTCTCGTGTGAGGCGGCGACGACTTCGCCCGCCCCCGTCAATTCAGTCCGATGTCTGACCGGGGCGACGGCTCATCGCCAGCCCTTTCGACAGCAAACCCGCTAAATCAGTGGATAAGCGTCAACCAATGTTCCACTTTCGTTCTGGTCGCGCAAGCCTTACTTGGCGGCGGGATCGGCTGCGATGGCGATGGGACGGCCCGTATCGTCGCGCTGGATGGCGCCGGGGATGGCAAGACGGCCGTCGCCGGTGCGGGCCATGGCGAAGAAGCGGCTGCCGTTCAGGCTCTTGCCGATCTTGACCCCCTCGCGGTCCACGAAGATGAAACGGCCCTGATAGGCGCCGGCGATTTCCTGGTTCGATCCACCCATGCGCAGGAAGCGCAGACGCATCTCCTCCAGCCGCGCGGCGCATTGTTCGAGCTGGGGCTGGTTGTCGGCGATTTTCTGCAGGCGTGGCGGCGCATTGTCCGGCGTCGCCACGAAGTAGCATGCGCCCTCGGCGAACTCATATTTGGGTTCGTTGGAGCAGGCGCCCAGCAGAGCGGTCCCGGCGATGGCGGCGAGAGCGACGAAACGCATCAGTTCATTCCCGTGAATTGGCAGTTGCGATCCTGCTCGGCCAGGGTCCTGAAACGGTTGTTGTCATTGGACTGTTCCACCCGGCGCGGCACCAGACGCAGGGTCGTGTCGCCCCAACGGCCGTATTGGGCGTCGCCCGGCCCGACGCAGGTTCCGGCGTAGAGCGCCTGAACACAGGCATTCAGGCTCATGTTCGGCGACAGGGTGCGCCAGTCGGAGCCGGTGTGGCGCAGGCACGGGCTACCGCTGGCCACGGGCATGGCGCGCGGCGCAGGCGTCTGTTCGACGGAGGCCGGCGGCGGGGTTTCGGCCATCTCGACCTTAGGCAGTTCGGGCGGCGGAGCGAAGGCGGCCGTCGGGGCGGCGGCCAAGGCGCCCGTGGCGTCCAGCCCGACGTCCAGAGCGTCCGTCGCCAGGCCATTGCGCTGAGCGCAGACCGCCAGGGTCGCCATGCCGACGAACTGCCCGTCGACGAAGCAGCGCAGTTCCCGCGTCGGCTCCAGCGTGGGCGCCTCGGCCAGATTGACGACCAAGCCGCCCTTGGACGCCGGCGGCGCTTCCGTCGTCTTGTCGTCGCCGCCCGTAAAGATCAGGGCGAGCACGACGGCGATGACGATCGCCACGCCGGCGCCGACCAACAGGATGACGCGGTTGTCTTTCGGAAGGGCCATGAACGGGCTTTCGCGGATGAGGAGGTCAATAACTCCGACCCGGCCTCGGGCGTCAACCGCCTTGACCGGTCACGACCCCAATCAGGCCGTCAGGCGGCTCAGCGCAGCCTGATAGTTGGCCAGTTGCGTCTGCTGGTAGGCGGTCGAAGAGCCGTTGCCGGTCTGGGTGTTGGTTATGCCGCCGGTCGACGGCGCCAAGGCGCGGTAGGAGGACCGGACCGCTGTCATCGCCTGGGCCAGCGAATCGATGGCCGCCTTGATCGAGGCCGGATCGTTCAGGTTCAGCTTGTTCGACAGGTTCAGCCCATAGGTCTTGATCGCGTCCTTGTCCGGCTTCACCGGACCGACGAAGCCGGGCGTCAGGCCCAGCGCGCTCAGGGCGTCCTTGCCGATCGCCCCGGCGGTTATGACGGCGCCGTCCTTGTTGGCCGCCGTCTTGATTTCCAGCCGCTGGACGATGGGCTTGGCCTTCAGATCGGTGATGACCTTGGCTTCCAACTGACGGCCAGAGGCGGCGTTGATCTTCTTGGCCAGGCTTTCCAGCGTGTCCTTGGCGTCGATGGTCACGGTCACGGCGCGGCCGCCGGCTGCAGGGCTGATCGAAAACTGATCGCCGACGCGAGCCGAGGTGGCGACGGTCAGCAGCTTGGAGTCCGCCTGCATGATCTGCCCCTGAGGCAGGCCGAGGCGGTCGAGAACGCTGGCGCCGCCCGCTGCGAAGCTCAGGCTGGTCGGCCTGGCCTGATCGCCGTCCGCGCGCCAGGTTCGGTTCGATTGAACCTGGCCGGTGGCGAGATCGATCTTGGCCAGATAGCCGGATGTGGGGTCGTCCTTGCCGGCGCCTTCTGCCCGGTTCGTGCCGGTAATCCAGACCTTTCCGTCCTTGATGGCGACGTCGGCGGCGGTGTCCGCGCCCGCCCCGCCGAAATAGGTCAGTTGGTCGCTTCCCGACGCCTGAAGGTTCGTCGACAAGGTGGCGATGAAGACGTCGCTGCCGCCGGCATGGGCGTTGGTCACCGTGGCGATATCGAGGGCGGTGTTCTCGGTATGGCCGGTCACGACGACCTTGCCGTTCTCGACCGATATGCCGGCGATCGCGCCGCTGGCGTAGCCAAGGTCACGCGTCGAAGCCAGGCTCGGTACGCCATCGGCGTCCAGGGTGAAGCGTCGCAAGACCGCCTTCCCGTTCTCGACGCCCGCCGTGTAGAGGTCGTTTCCTGACACGGTCATGGCCTGAACGGAATCGTCGCCGCTGGTGCCGAACTGCACGGTCGCGACGTTTACGCCCACGTCCGGGCCGTTGATCTTGATCGGCTTTTCCTGGAAGGCCTGAAGATAGGAATCCCAGCCGCCCAGGGCCGCATTGCCCGGCATGGCCGACTTCGACCGTCCGGCGACATAGACCATGCCGTCGGCGCCGAAGCGAACCTCGGTCGCCTCATCGGCCGCCTTGGCCCCGCGCCGCTGGGTCCACAACTCCTGCCCCGAACTGTCGAACACCGAGACGAAACTGTCGGCCACGGACGCGTTGTCGCCGCTCTTGCCCGGTTCCAGCGCCCCGGTCACCGATCCGGCCAGGGCGATCCGGCCGTCGTCGTCGATAGCGATGGAGAAGCCATTGGCGCTGGAGGCGGCGCCGAGCAGCTTGGTCTGCATCAGATTGCCGGCGGAATCGTATTTCATCAGGGCGACATCGCGCGCGCCCTTGATCGGTTGACTGGCGTCGCCCGCCGTCAGTTCGGCGACGACCCAGACGGAGCCGTCCGGGGCCACGGCGCTAGCCTTAACCGCAGCCACGCCATTGGGCAGGTCGGCGTGCCCCACCCTGCCCTCGACCCAGAACGGATCGTCGACGCCCTGCTGGGCGGCCGGCGCCGCGCCGCCGTCGGCCTGGAACTTCAGCAGTTGGCCCGCCGTGCCGGTCTTGCCGACCCCTTGCGTCACATAGACGGCGTCGGAGGTGTCGACGGCCTGGAAGCTGATGGCTTCGCCGGTCCCGCCATTGACCTTCAACGCCCACTGATCCGGTCCGGCAGGCAGGGTGATGGTCTTGGTCCCGCTTTTGACCGTCTTGGGCTCGGCGGGGATCAACTGAGCGCTGATGCGCGTCGCGACACCCGCGTCCTCCAGCTTGCCGTTCATATAGGCGGTGACATTGGCCAACGACCGATCGGTCGCACCCATCTCGGACAAGTCCATGGCGATCGCCTGCTCCCCGGCCGCCGTCTTGACGGTCACGGAGAACTTCACGTCGCCCTCGAACGCCTTAACCGAGGCGGTGGGGTCGCCGTCGTGGATGGGGGCGGTGACGAAACTGGTCGGCGCCCGTTCCAGCGCATAGGTGCTCTTGACCGAGGTCTGGGCCACGCCCTGCACCAACCGCATGTCTTCGAAACTGGCGGTGCTCAGATAGGTCGATAATTCGGCCAGGCCTTCGCCGAAGCGCTTGGACACCAAGGCCGCTTCCGACGCGCTCAGCCCCTTGACGCCAGCACGGTCGGCCAAAGCGCCCAGCGTGTTCAGGCCCTGATACAGGGCGAACATCTTGCGGTAGTCGGTGGAAGCGCCGGCCAGATCCAGGCTGACATTGCCCTCGTCGATCAGGCGACGGCCGCCCAGGGCCGCACGGACCAGATCGCTGGCCTTCGCCGGTGTCGCCGTGGACGACCAGGGGGCCGTCGGTTGGGTCTTCTTGGTTTTGACGGCCGGGCTGGCGGTCGTGGCGGCGCCTGACGACGACGTCCCCGTCGTCGTTCCGAAAAGACCCAGCAGATAGCTGTTGTTGATCATTCAGACGGCTCCGACTCTATCGTGCGGCGGGCGTCGATAAGGAACCGTTAAGCTGTCCGATCAGCCCTTGAACAGCGACAGGATGACCTGCGGCGCCTGGTTGGCGATCGACAAGGCCTGAACGCCGAGTTGCTGCTGGACCTGCAGGGCCTGAAGGCGGGCGCTTTCCTTGGCCAGGTCCGCGTCGACCAGATTGCCGATGCCGGCTTCCAGCGCGTCCGACAGCTTGCCGACATAGGTGGTGTGGCGCTCGATCTGCTTGGACTGGGCGCCCAGTTCGGAAAGACGGGAATTTGAGGTCGCGATCGCCGTGTCAATCCGAGTCAGCGCAGCCTTGGCGTCGGCCTCAATCAGTAGACTCGGCGCGGCGGCGGAGGGGGTGGCCGCAAGCCCCAAGCCTGAAAGTGTCAGGTTCTGACGCTTCAGCTGAATATTTTCCTGGCCGTCCGCACTAGCGATAAAGTTCAGGTCCCCGAGCGGCGCAGGAGGTGTCGCGCCATCAGTGCGCCCCGCAAGAATGTTCTCACCATCGAAAATAGCGTTGTCTGCAAAAGACTGAATCGACAACAGAAGCGATTGGAACTCCTGGTCATACGATTTGCGCGTCGCATCGCTGGCGCTCGGGTCCGCCGCTGCGGTCGCCTTCTGCTTCAACTCGAGCAGGATGTCCGAGATTTGCTCGCCGGCCGCCAGCGACACGTCGGCGATGGACGTCGCGCGCTTCAGGCTGGTGGTGACAGCTTCGAGCGATCCCCGGTCGGCGCGCTGCCCCTGAGCCACCGCCCAGACCGCAGCGTTGTCGCGCGCGCCCTGAACCTTCAGCCCCGTGTTCACCCGGCTCTGCGTCGCCGCCAACTGGTCGTTGGTGCGATTTAGATTCTGCAAGGCGATCATCGCCGAGGTGTTGGTGTGGATGCTGGTGGTCATGGCTTCAAGCCCCCGGACGTTCTGTGGGCTACAGGATTAACCATGAGTCGTAATCACATGGTTAACGCGCCGGAAACCATGATCGCGCCGCCCGGCAAGCCGGCGGCGTCAAGGAGTGTGAGCCCTCGCCTGTCGTCAGACGGCGGTATCGACCAGACGGCCTCCGCGATAGGTCGGATCGCGATACAGTTTTTCGACATCCTCACGCGGCAACTGGCGGACCACCTCCCCCGTCACCCGATCCAGGACCTTATAGACGAAGCGGTTGTCGCCCACGGCCTCGATGGTCAGTCGAAAGCGGCTGGCGTCGTGGTTGTCGTTCTTGGCGGCCGGTGGCGGCGCTGGCGGCTCAACTGCGACAGCAACGACGGAAGGAATTTGGGGTAAGCTTACTGATCTGGCGACATGGTCTGTCATGGCTCCCCGCGCAGGTCGTCCTGCGCCCTCTAGAGAAACGAACGATCAGCCGGAGCGGTCGCGAAACCGCTCCGGCTGCGCGTCTTAGCGGAACAGGCCCAGCAGGATCTGGCTGGACGAGTTGGCGATCGACAACGCCTGCACGCCAAGCTGTTGCTTGGTTTGCAGGGCGGTCAGCTTGGCGCTTTCCTTGGCCAGGTCGGCGTCCACCAGATTGCCCACGCCGGATTCCAGCGAGTCTTGCAGCTTGTTGACAAAGGTCAGCTGGCGATCTAGCGACTTCGACTTCGTACCGAGATCGGCAAGGGTCGAAGCGAAGCTGTTGATGGCCGTCTCGACGTTGGACGCCGTGTAGGCAGTCTTTTTGTCGTCGTAGGCCGCCGCAGCTGTCCAAGCGCTGCCCGTTACGGTGCCGCCGAACAACAGGCTTGAACCGGCCGATGCTACAGGGTTGGCTGTTCCCCCCGCCGCTTCACCTCTCAGGAAGAACTTGCCGCTGGACGTGTTCGTCGTAACCGAAACGCCGGCTGCACCTGCTGCGATGGCGTCGAACAGATTGACGCCATCGAACTTCGCCCCACCCAGAGCCGAGTGAATTTCCTTCACGACAGCTTCGAAGTCCGCGACCAGCTTTTTGCCGGTTTCGCTGAAGTCGTTTGGCGGCGTAGTAGAGTTGCCTCGGTCGTCTTGGATTGCAACAGCGAGGCTCTTCAGTTCGTTCAGGGCGCTGGTCACCGTATCGCCGGCTGCCAGAGCGACGTCGACGATGGATTGACCGCGTTGAAGCGACTGACGCACCGCATCCTGAGCGCCCATTTCTGCACGCTGGGAGGTGGCGATGGCGAAGATGGCGCCATTGTCCTTGGCCGAAGAGACTTTCAGGCCGGTGTTTACGCGGCTTTGAGTGGTCTCCAGCGCCTTATTGGTCGCATTCAGAGTTTGCAGCGCGACCAGGGCGCCGCCGTTGGTATTGATGCTGTTAGCCATTTTGGCTGTCCTTCTTCATTTCATAAAGGGCCGACGGCGTTTTGCCGAAGGGAGCATTTTGCTCGGGGATAGAAATATGGGCGGGGCCGGAACCCCGCCGGTTTTACTAGCGGAACAGGCTCAACAGGATGGAGCTGGACGAGTTGGCGATCGACAGCGCCTGCACGCCAAGCTGTTGCTTGGTTTGCAGGGCGGTCAGCTTGGCGCTTTCCTTGGCCAGGTCGGCGTCCACCAGATTGCCCACGCCGGATTCCAGCGAGTCTTGCAGCTTGTTGACGAAGGTCATCTGACGATCCAGCGACTTCGACTTCGTACCGAGATCGGCAAGGGTCGAAGCGAAGCTGTTGATGGCTGTCTCGACGTTGGACGCCGTGTAGGCCGTCTTTTTGCCGCTGTAGGCCGCCGCAGCTGTCCAAGCGCTGCCCGTTACGGTGCCGCCGAACACCAGGCTTGAACCAGCCGACGCCACGGCAGGTGCCCCCGTCGCTGCTTGACCTCTCAGGAAGAACTTGCCCCCGGCCGTATTCGTCGTGACCGAAACGCCGGCTGTGTCTGCTGCGATGGCGTCGAACAGATTGACGCCATCGAACTTCGCCCCACCCAGAGCCGAGTGAATTTCCTTCACGACAGCTTCGAAGTCCGCGACCAGCTTTTTGCCGGTTTCGCTGAAGTCGTCTGGCGGCGTAGCAGAGTTGCCTCGGTCGTCTTGGATAGCAACAGCGAGGCTCTTCAGTTCGTTCAGGGCGCTGGTCACCGTATCGCCGGCCGCCAGAGCGACGTCGACGATGGATTGACCGCGTTGAAGCGACTGACGCACCGCATCCTGAGCGCCCATTTCTGCACGCTGGGAGGTGGCGATGGCGAAGATGGCGCCATTGTCCTTGGCCGAAGAGACTTTAAGGCCGGTGTTCACGCGGCTTTGAGTGGTCTCCAGCGCCTTATTGGTCGCATTCAGAGTTTGCAGCGCGACCAGGGCGCCGCCGTTGGTATTGATGCTGTTAGCCATTTTGGCTGTCCTTCTTCATTTCATAAAGGGCCGACGGCGTTTTGCCGAAGGGAGCATTTTGCTCGGTCTGATCGGAAAATTTTTCCGAGTGTCATGTTTGGACCCTAGGGGTGTCCAAATCGTTGTTCTGCATGGTTAATCGTCGATAAACCTCCTGTGCGGCTCGGCGTGGTCCGCCGACGTTTCGAAGCAAGGTCTGGATTGTTGCGGGACACCCGGCAAAATCGACCCAGCGATCAGTTGCGGAACAGGCTCATCAGGATTTGGCTGGACGAGTTGGCGATCGACAAGGCCTGAACCCCCAGCTGCTGCTTGGTTTGCAACGCAGTCAGCTTGGCGCTTTCCTTGGCCAGATCGGCGTCGACCAGATTGCCGATGCCGGTTTCCAAGGAATCTTGAAGCTTGTTGACGAACGTCAACTGGCGATCCAGCGACTTCGACTTGGTGCCGAGATCCGCAAGCGTGGACGAGAAGGACGTTATCGCCGCCTCGACATTAGTCACAGAATAATCGGCGAGAGCAGAGGGCGTAGCGCCGGTCGTCGCGTTCGCCTTGGCCGCCCAAGCCCCCGTGGCCTGGTTGAAGGTTCCCGCCGCGCCGGCGGTGCCGGCGGTTGCGCCGAAAGCGAGGCCGTCGGCGGCCGCCGTATCCACCGCCAACTTCAGGGTGAAAGTGTTATTGGCCGCGCCCGTGTTGGTCGTGACCTTCAGATCATTGGTCTGCTTCTTGAAAGCATTCGCCCCGTCGAAATTGGCGTTGGCCAAGGCGGAGTGGATTTCCTTCACGATAGCTTCGAAATCGGCGACCAACTTCTTGCCGCTCTCGCCCAAGCCCGTGACGGCGCCGGCGGCGTCATAGGTTTTCGGAGCATCAGCCAAGGCGACGGCGATGCTCTTGAGTTCGTTCAACCCGGCCGTCACTGTATCGCCGGCTGCCAAGGCGACATCGACGATGGACTGGCCACGTTGCAGCGACTGACGCACAGCGTCTTGAGCGCCCATCTCGGCGCGTTGGCTCGTTGCGATGGCGTAGATCGCGCCGTTGTCCTTGGCCGAGCCCACCTTCAGGCCCGTCGAGACACGGTTTTGCGTGCGCTCCAACATAGCGTTGGTCGCATTGAGGTTTTGCAGGGCGACAGCTGCGCCGTAGTTCGTATTGATGCTCGTAGCCATTTTGGCTTTCCTGTTCACTTCGTGTGATGTCCGACGCCATTTTGGCGTCAGGAGCGTTTTGCTCGGTCTTCAGGAGAGCAAGGGCGGGGCCAGTCCGAAAGGCGATGTCAGCCAGACGTCGACACTGATTTCATTGAACTTATCTCGACGGTTTGCGAAACGACCCGGCAAGCCTGCACACCAGGCGGCAGAAGTTGCCGAGTCGTTTTTGCAGGGCGTCAGTCGCGGCGTCGCACCTGCGCGTCCTGCATCGCGCGTTCGGCCAACAGGGTCTCGATCGCCAGCCGCCGCGCCCCGTCGCAGGCGACGATCTGGGCGCCGCACAGCACATAGGCCGCGTCCAGATCGCCGGCCGTGGGTTCAGCCGGCAGGGTCGCCAGCGTGCACGGGCGTATCGCCGCCTCCGGCAAGACCAGCCGCGCCGGCGCAACCGTCGAGAGCGGGGGCGATGCGGCACAGTTGGCCGTCATGGTCGCGCAGGCGATCAGCGCGGCGCGTCTCCAAGGATTGATCGGCATCGACGGCGCTCCTGGCCTGGGCGACGGCGGCCGTGGTCGCCCGGTCCGCCGTCCCCGTCATGTGGTGATAGTGGTCGACGCGCTGGGCCTGAGCCGCCGCGCCTTCGGTTTCAATCCGCCGGGCGTCGGCCTGCGCCGCCGCCACGGCGGTCGCATCTTGCGCCTGGGTGCGGGCGGCCTCCAGACGCTTGTGCTGCAAGTTCAGCGGATCCCAGCGAAAGCCGAGCCCGCCCAGCAGCATGACCCCCAGCGCCAACGCTGCAGCAGCGGCCGCCAACCAGCCGAGCGGCGTCACCGCCCGCAGTATTGATCCGGCGCACATGGAAAGGCCTTTCGATCCAGCTCGAAATGCGGACCGTCCCGCAGCGTCTTCCAGTCGCCGCCCCAGATCAGCGGCGTCTTCAGATCCAGCGCCGCCGCCTTGAACGCCTGGGCGATCCGGCCATACAGCGGCCAGTCCCATCGCACCTGGCCTTCGACCAAGGCGGCGACATCGACGGCGTGGCCCGTCAGATGGCGCGAGCGCGTCGTGCGGCTGGCCCCGGCCTTGATCAGGGCGTTCTGACGTTCAGCCGTGCGCAGTCCCTCGGTGATCATGAAATCCACCGGCGTGCGGGTGATGGCCCCCTCAACCACCGCAGTCAGGGCCGGAGCACGCCGATCAGCCGCGCACGCGACCGAGTAGACAGACGAAAGCTCATGGTCGGCCTCCGCTGATCCGCAGCCGCGTTGTGGCGATCAGGGTGATCAACTGCTGAGCGGTCGGCGCCACCAGATAGAGCACCAGGATCAAGGCCAGCAGGCCCATCAGCCCGTCCGTGATCCGGGGCAGCATCTCAGGCGGCATCCGCCCGACCGTGCGCATCAACAGCACCCACAACCCCGTGCTGACGGCGAAGACGTAGAGGCGACGAAACAGCCACCGCCCCTCCGCCAAGGGGATCGCACCCTGTTTGTGTCGGGTCATCGTTCGTCCTCCTCGTCATAGGTTTCGACGGCGCAGCGGCCGTCCCAGCCGAACTGGGCGCGCCATTCCCCGTCGCTGAGGCTGTCGGGCGCTTCCCACGCCTCGGCCTCCAGCACTTCGACCGGCTCAACCGGATATCCGCGCCGGCTCATCCGACGACCGTGATCAGAACCGCCCCCGAAGCGCCCGAACCGCCTTGGCCGCCGAAGGTCAGGCCCGCGCCGCCTCCCCCGCCCCCGGCCCCGAACAGCGCGCCTGAGCCGCCGGGGCCGCCCGCGCCGCTCGCTAATGCGTCGCCGCCCCCGCCGCCTCCTCCGACGATCGACAACAGCGGCTTGGGCGAGGCCTGTCCCGCAACGCCCGCGACGCCGCCGGCCGCGCGAAGGCCCGACCAGCCGCCCACACCGCCCGCGCCTCCGGCATAGGCGACATCCGCTGCACTCAGACCGCCCCCTGCCCCGCCGCCGCCCGGCCCGTCCGAGCAAAGGGTTTCTGAGCCCATTGTCGCCGTTGCGGTTGTCGAAGAGCTGCCGCCGGAGTTGGCGAGCCGTTGGCCGATACCGCCTGCTCCACCGACGCCAGAACCGCCTGCGGCCCCGCCCGTCGCGCGCAGCAACACCGTGCCCCCCATCGCGACCTCGCTATCGCCGCCCGAAACGCCGCTGATCCCGCCGGCGCCGACCGTGACCGACAGGACGCCCTCCAGATCGTCCGCCGACCATCGCGCGAGGCTCAGCCCGCCGGCGCCGCCTCCGCCGCCACCGAGGCGTGGGGCGCCAGCCGGACCCGCCAATCCTGCGGCCCCGCCGCCGCCGCCGCCCACGCAGGTCGCCTCGACCCAACGCGCCCAAGCCGGCAGGGCATAGTCGTCATCGCTGGTGAACAGCGTCGTCTCGCGCCGGATCGCGCCTTGATCGAAGCCGATACGCCCCGTCGCGCGATCCACGCGCCACACCGAGCGCCATGTCCCGGCGTCATCGCAGGCCTTGAGGCTCAGATCATCGTCGCCGATCAGACCCAACTCTGCGCGAGCGGCGTATCCGCTCTGAAACAGCAGCGACAGGACATCGCCCGCCTTCGCCTTGTTCAGGGTCAGGCGAAGATCGCCGTCGCCGCCTTCCTCCTCGCCGCGCGCCGTGAACAGGGCGGCGTTGATCTTGGCCGCCAAGGGATTGGCTTCGTCGGCGGACGTCCCGAGACCCAGCCGCGTCAGGCCCTGCACCTCGCCCAGTCGCTGCCCCAGCGCGACCCAGCCATCATCGGCCCGCACCACCACGACGCCTTCGTCCAGAACACAGGCGATCATGCCGTCCGGCGTCGTCACGGTGGTCCAGCCGCCGCCCTCGAACCGCACTAGGGCGCCGGCCGGCCGCCCGGCCCAGGCCGCGCCTTCGGCCTCTTCCAGTAGGATATAAAGATCGCCGTCCGACGCATCGGCCGGCTGGATCGCCGTCGTGCGACTGACCACCGCCGTCTGCAACAGGGCGTCCAGCCGGGTCAGGGCCGTATTCAGGGTCACATGCTTCTGCATCTGTCCCGCCGCTAGATAAGGCAGGTTCAGACGCGCGCTGAAATCGTCGCTCATTCTTCTCTCCGTTGTCGTGGAGATCAGTCTGGGCGCAGCGCTTCCTCAGGCCGGGAGACGGTCGGTCATTTGGATCAGGTCCTTGATTTCAGGCAGATTTGTTGCGGAGAAAACGCTGGCTAAGCCGCCTCAGCCAGCGCATCTCAATCGTGCAGATAGATGATCCGCTTCAGCGTCTTGTCGTTCTGCACGCGGGCCTCGTGCATCTCGTGGTCGCCAGTGGCGCGCGCATTGGCCTCGGTGTCCTCGACCCAGTGGGTGCTTTCGATGTGCTTTTGCAGCGCCCGCGCCGCCATCAACTGTCCGGGAAAGAAGGTGTCGACGATGTCGCCTGCGATCGGCACCGTCCCGGTGGCGGTGTCGATGGCCATATAGGCCCCCATGCGCGCCAGGGTCGCCGGCGTCGCCTTGGCCCGCACGGCCTGAAGCATCAGCCAGCCGCCCGTCCCGACCGTATAGGCCGTGCCGACGATCGGCACCCAGGTCAGCATGGCGTCCAGTCCCATGCCGAACGGGCCGATGCCGATGACCCGGTCCGAGAGTTTCTTGACGCCCTCGACATTGGACCAGATGTTCTCGATATCCCGGATCGACCGTCTGGCCATGTCGCCCTCCAAAGCGTCGCCTTAACGCTGGGCGAGGCGTCCTGTTCAATCCGAGAGATACGTCTTCGATGACCCTGATAAAGCTGGCGGCGAATGTGACGGCGAGCGCCCTGCTGCTGGGCTTGGCGGCATTCGGCATGGCGGCGCTCAGCGGCATCGGCCATCGCTGGGTGGATATCCTGGCGCAGTTCACATCGCCGGTGTTGCTGGCGGCCGTGGGCGTGACCGTGGGCTGTCTGCTCTTTCGCCTATGGCCGGCCTCAATCGTCGGTGGATTGGCGTGCGTGGTGCTGACCCTGTCGGTCTGGCCGCAATGGACGCCGATGAAGGGCGTGCCCGTTCCAGACCAGCCGATCGTGCGGGTCTATTCGGCCAATCTCTATGTGTTCAACACCGATGTCGCAGCCATGCGCCGGTCCATCGCGGCGGCCGACGCCGACATCCTGGTGCTGGTCGAGTTGGGGCAGGCGCCGGCGTCGCGGCTGGACCAGTTGCTGCCGGACTATCCTCACCGCGTCCTGATCGGCCAGGCGCGCGCCGGCGACCACGCGCGCTCGATCATCGCTTCGCGCTATCCGATCCTGCAAGGCCTGCCCGAGCGTCCCGACGGCCTTAGCGCCGTGGGCGCGACGGTCCAGACGCCCATCGGCCCGATCAACGTCTTCGGCGTCCACCTGACGCGGCCCTGGCCCTATCAATATCAGTGGGGTCAGATCAGCCAGGTCATGGCCTTGGCCGAGCGGATGAAGGCCGCGCCAGAGCATCCCGTCATCGCCGCCGGGGATTTCAACAGCGTCTTCAGCGCCCGCATCGGCAAACAAATCCAGTCCGACCTGGGCCTGATCCCTGCGCCCGGCTGGCCCGGCACCTGGCCCAGTCAGATCCCCGCCCTCGCCGGCATCACCATCGACCAGGTCTATCGTTCGCCGGATCTGGCCCTGATCACGCGCCGCCTGGGCGAGCCGACGGGATCCGATCACCGCCCCGTCGTCACCGAGTTCACCCGCGCTCAGCCGCCGCGATAAGGGTCTTCAGCCGCCCCTCATGCCCCTCGCCAGGGAAGTCGTCAGCGACCCAACCGTCCTCGAACGCCTTCAACACCCGCCCTGTCTCCGGCCCTGGCTTCAGGCCCAGACGCGCCAGATCGCGCCCCCCGACCGGCATCTTGGGCGGCGTCCAGTCGGCAGCCAGCGCCCGCAGCCGCGCGCCATCGCCCCCTCCAGCAGCCTCGGCGCGCATAAGCCGATCCTCGAACGTCCTGCGCCCCAGCCTATAGATCGCCGCGCGCGCCTCGGCGTCGCTCATGGTCGGCCAAACGGCAGGCCTATCCGCGACCGCCGCCGCCAACCGATCTCGCACCGCGTTCGACAATCTCAAACCACCTGCGAGCTCTGTCACCCCCGCCGCATCTGCGGGCAGCAAGGCCGACAACCGCATTACCGGATCGTCAGTCAGGTCACACATCGCCTCGAACAGCGCCAGCGGCTGGGCCTGCGGCAGCACCTGGGCCAGCGCGCCGGTCTCGGCCATCGCCCGCACCGCCGCACGCGGGTCGGGCGCCGCCAGCAGTTTCAACACCTCTTTGGACACCCGCTCGGCCGACAACTGCGCCATGCCGCCCTTCAGCGCCGCGCACGCCGCCAGCCCGGCCGCGTCTGGCTCACCCCGCCCGTACCAGGCGTAGAACCGGAAGAAGCGCAGGATACGTAAATAGTCCTCGCGGATGCGCGTCTCCGCCTCGCCGACGAAAACGATGCGCCCCGCCGCCGCATCCTCCAGCCCGCCGCCGGTCGGATCGAACACCGTCCCTGCCGCATCGGCGTAAAGGGCGTTCAGACGAAAATCCCGCCGCGCCGCATCCTCGGCCCAGTCCTCGGTGAAGGCGACCACTGCGCGGCGTCCATCCGTCTCCACATCGCGACGCAGGGTCGTGATCTCATAGGGACGCCGCTCCGACACGCCCGTCACCGTGCCGTGCTCGACGCCCGTCGGCACGGCTTTCAACCCCGCCGCCTTCAGCGCCGCCATGGTCTGTTCGGGCCGCAAGCGCGTGGCGATGTCGATGTCGTCGACCTGCTGACCCAACAGACTGTTCCTCACGCAGCCGCCCACGAACCGCGCGCAGCCCGCACCGCCCGCCGTTTCCAGCGCCCGCATCACCGCCCGCGTCGCCTGGCTTTCCAGCCAGGGCTGTCCCTTCACAGAGACGCTCATGCCGCATCCTCGTCGGCCGCCGCGTCTGGCGCAGCCTCGTCGCCATAAAGCCGCACGTGCAACGCCTTTAAAATCCCCGCCGTCACGCCCCAGATGTAGCGCTCACCCCAAGGCATGGCCCAGAACCAGCGCCGCAAGCCTTCATCCAGATCGTAAAAGTCGCGACGATGGTTGGCGGCGTCCATCAGAAAATCCCACGGCGTCTCGAACACCTCGGCGACCTCGTCCGGCGACGGCGTGGTGACCGGCGCCTCGCGCAACCAACCGATCACCGGCGTGACAAGAAATCCGGTCCCCGTCTCATAGGCGTCCGACAGGCCCAGCACCTCGACCGCCGACGGGTCCAGCGCCACCTCTTCGTCCGCTTCGCGCAGCGCCGCCTGAACTGCGGTCTCGCCGGGGTCGAGCCGACCGCCCGGGAAGGCGATCTGCCCCGTGTGCCGCGCCAGGGTGTCCGCGCGCCGCGTGAGCAGCACCGTCGCCCCCTCGGGCCGCGCCACGATGGGGATCAGCACCGCCGCCGGCCGAAGCTCCTTGGCCGTCCGTGCCGCTTGCGGGTTCAGGTCGAAATCGGACCGCGCCGCGACCAGTTCAGGCCGCCACGTCTCGACCGGCGCCAGCCGATCGACCAGCCGGGCCTTCAAGGTCTCCAGTCTCACGTCACCGCGCCCAAGGAGAAGATCTGGCCGCCCGACCGAACGACCAGTCGTCCATCGACCTCTTGGGCCATCTCGACCATTTCATAGAAGACCGACCGCGCGATGCGCGCCCACAGATCGCGGCGCACATGGATGCGCGGCGCCGGCTCGCCCGTCGTCGGATCGGTTTCAACGACGATGGGATCGTCTTCGCCGGCCCTCACCTCATCACCGACATCGGTGGTGAAAATCAGGGCGTCGCCTTCCCTGCGCATCGCGACAGCCTGGAACGGCAAGTCCTCGACGGCGATCTTCAGCTTTTCGACCGGCGTGACCAGGTGATAGCCGTCCGGGTCCTTCCTCAGCACCGTCGAGAACAGTCGCACCAGTTCCTTGCGGCCAATGGGCGAGCCTTCATGCATCCAGACACCGTCCGCCCGGATAACGATATCGATGTCGCCGCAATGCTCGGGATGCCACAGGTGGACCGGCGGCAGCCCCTTGCCGGGCGCCTGTTTGGCCGCCTCGGCGACGGCGTTCAGTCCTGACTTGGGATTGTCCATCCCTCTGACTTAGGCCCCGCGAACCGCGCAGGAAAGGGTCAGCCGATGCGAACCGAACCCGAAACCTGATCCACCCCGCTCGCCAGCCACAGGACGCGGCGGTGATCCACGGGTCCGGGCAGGATCGCCTCGGGCGCAGGGACGAATCCGAACCGCTCGAAATAGGCCGCGTCCCCGACCAGCAGCACGCCGCCGACGTCCAGCGCCCGTGTGTGATCCACGCACGCCTGAATCAGTTCGGCGCCCAGGCCGTCGCTCCGGCGACTGGCGTCCACGGCAATCGGCCCCAAAAACAGAGCCGGGCTGTCTCCAACCACGACAGGCCACAGTCGCACCGAGCCCACCACGTCCCCGTCGCGCTTCACGACAAAGCCCGCGCTTGGCTTCGAACCTTCACGCAGGCGCTCGGCCGTCTTGGCGAACCGCCCCGGCCCGAAGGCGGCCATGACCAGAGCCTCCACGCCTTCGGCATCGGCCGGGGTCTCGGCTTCGATACGGCTTACGGCCGGAGGTATGGAAAGGGCGTGCGACATCGGCGCGCGCACCTAGAAGCAAAGCTGCGCCAAATCAAGGCAAGGCCTTGTGACGTCCGCTCAACCCGCCTTCGAAAAGTCCGGCGCCCGCTTCTGCGTAAAGGCCATAAAGGCCTCCATCGCCTCGGGACTGCGCATCTGCGAGCCGAAGGCTTCGCCCTCGCGCTGCATCAGTCCCCACAGACCTTCGGCGTCACGCATCAGCCGCTTGGTCTTGCGGATCGAGTTGGGCGCTCGGGCCGCCACCTTGGCCGCCAGCTCCGCCGCCGTCGCCTCGACCCGATCGGCCGGCACCGCGCGATTGGCGATGCCCCAGGCCAGGGCCGTCCGGCCATCGAGCGGCTCGCCCAGCGCGAACAGTTCGAAAGCCCGCTGATGACCGATCACGGCCGGCAACAACAGGCTGGACGCCGCCTCGGGCGCGAGGGCCAGATTGACGAACGGCACGGACAGCAGCGCATCCTCGGCGACCACCACCAGATCGCAGTGCAGCAGCATGGTCAGGCCGATCCCGACCGCCCGCCCTTTCACGGCGGCCACAGCCGGCTTGTCCAGATCCGCCAGCGCCTTCAGGAAACGGAACACCGGCATGTCGCCCGGCCCCGCCCCTTGCGAGCCCAGGGCGATGAAGTCCTGAATGTCGTTGCCGGCCGAGAAACTGTCGCCCTCGGCGCGCAGCAGCAGCACGCGCACAGCATCGTCGTTGCGCGCCCGCTCCGTCGCCTCGGCCAGGGTCGAATACATGGCCTGGGTGATGGCGTTCTTCTTGTCGGCCCGATCCAGGGTGACGGTCAGGACGCCGTCGGCCAGTTCGCTGCGGATATGTTCGCTCACGTCGTTTCCTCGTCCTGTGCGACGGCGCTCCACCAGTCGACGCCGCTCTCGTCCCGCGTCCGCTGGGCGCGGCCGCGTCGTTTCAGATAGTTCAGGTGCGCCTGGGCCTCGCCTGTGGCCATGCCCAGCACCCCGTCCCCGACCGATCGACCAAAGACGGCGGGGAAGCCGTCGATCACCCTAGACGGTTGACGCAACGTCCGCTCAAGCCGTTTCAGCGCGACCTCATGCCCCCGCTTCAGCGCGTCGAGCCGCGCGTGAACGCCATAGAAGGGCTCGCCATGCGCCGGCAGGAGAAATGCGCCCTCCGGCAACAGCGCCCTCAGCTTGTCCAGCGAGCCCATCCAGTCGCCCAGAGGGTCGGCCTCAGGCTCCGTCGGCCAGACTGAAACATTGGACGAAATGCAAGGCAGGATCTGATCCCCGGCGATGAAGACGTCGTCCGACCGCCGCCACAGGCAGACGTGCTCGGGGCTATGGCCCGACCCGACCACCACCGACCAATCGTCTCCATCGATCTGTAGGCTGTCGCCGTCGGACAGTCGCAGATAGCTGCGCGGCATCGTCGCCACGCCCTTGCCAAAACCGCCGTAGTCGGCCCGCCAGCGCGCGATCTGATCACCGTTCCACCCCGCCGCACGGTAGTAGCGTTCGCCGTCCTCCGGCGCGTCGCCCGCCGCCTCGGCCATCAGCATCCGCGCCGTCACATATTCCAGTCGCGACATCAGCAGCGCCGCGCCCGACCGCTCGCAAAGCCAACCCGCCAGTCCGATGTGATCGGGATGCATATGGGTGCAGATCAGCCGCGTCACCGGACGACCGCCCAACACGCCATCCAGCGCCGTCTCCCACGCTGCGACGGTACCCGATGTCTTCAGACCCGTATCGACGACGACCCAGCCGTCGCCGTCCCGGATCGCGTAAACATTTACATGATCCAGTTGAAACGGAAGGGCGAACCGTAGCCACAGCACGCCGCGCGCGACCTCGATCGCCTCGCCCGCGCCGGGCACGGTGTCGAACGGATAGGTCAGCCCCCGCCCATCCTTCGCAACCGCCGTCGGCGCCGTTCCATCAGCCAAGTCAGTCTCCAATCGAAACGCGCAGATACTTAGCCCGTGTCCCTCGCCGCCGTCCACACTCGCCTTGACCGCGTGCCAATACGAGGTCACGTAGTCGATAGTGACAAATCAGGGTGTCGATATGAAAGCTCGAATATTCGCCGCAGCGACAGCGCTCGTTTTCAGCGCGATTTCCGTGTCTGCATTTGCGCAAACGACGCCCTCATCAGGGTATGGGCCTGCAGGATCTCGAAACGGGATTGAAGCCCCCAGCGAACGGGTGACGCCGTCGCGCGTTCAGCGCCGCAGCAACAACCAACCGCGACGCGAGCGTCAACCGGCTCCACCCACCGCGGAAGAGATTCTGGCGGCCGCCCAGCAACAAGCCAGCTTGGCCAGCGCCAACTGTCAGGTCAATGAAGCCAAGCTGCTTGGGCAAACCGCCGAAAAGACTTCGGTGTATGAAGTGGCCTGCGCCACGGGTCCTGGCTTCATCATCGAGTCCAAGACACCCCCGTCCGCGACCAGCTGCATTGCACTCGCCTATTCGGCCCGCGTGGCACGTGAACGCGATCCCGCCGCCGATGTCGGCCTGCAATGCACGATCGCAGCCAACACCGACACCGACAAGTTCCTGCGCGAATACGCCCAACAGGCCGGCGTTCCTTGTGCGGTCGATCAGACTAAGGTGCTGGGACAGTCTAACGGCGGTGTTGTCGTCTACGAAATCGGGTGCGCCGACGGTCCGGGCTTCTGGATCAGGCAAGACGCCGGCGTCTGGAGCAAAACGCCGTGCCTTCAAGTCTTGGCCGAGAACGGCGCCTGCGAATTTACGACCACGGCCGAAAACGCCACCTTCGTAAAAGCGCTCCTCGCCGGCTCGGAAGCCGCATCCTGCAACGTCGTCGAAGCCCGTCTGATGGGGCAGAATGCAAACGGCATGTTCTATGAAGCCAAGTGCGATGGAGCCGATGGCGTTATCGCGCGCGTGAACGCCGAAAACGCGGTTCAGCAAATCTATCCTTGCGCTACGGCCCAGCGGATCGGTGGAGGCTGCAAGCTGACCACAGCGCCGGCCGCGGCTGCGGCGCCTGCCGGCGGTCGCCCGTAAGCCGATCAATAGACTGATCGAAGGGCCGTCGGAGCGATCCGGCGGCCCTTTTCTTTTGCGCCCTCTTTTCCAAAACCGAGACGCAGCCTAGCGTCGCCGTCATGCGCATCGCCACCTGGAACGTGAACTCCGTCAACGCCCGCCTGCCCACCGTCCTGGCGTGGCTGGAGCAGGCCGCCCCCGACGTCGCCTGTTTCCAGGAGATCAAATGCGTGGACGAGAAGTTCCCGCGCGAGGCCTTCGAGAGCCTGGGCTACAACGTCGAAACCCACGGGCAGAAGAGCTACAACGGCGTCGCCCTGCTGTCGAAATATCCGCTGTCCGACATCCGACGCGGCCTGCCCGGCGACGAGACCGACGAACAGGCGCGCTATATCGAGGCCCTGGTCGAGGCGCCCCGCCCGATCCGCGTCGGCGCGATCTACCTGCCGAACGGCAATCCCACCGGGACCGAGAAGTTCGATTACAAGCTGGCCTGGTTCGAGCGGCTAAACCGCCATGCTCGCGACCTGCTGGCGTTCGAGGAGCCGCTGGTCCTCTGCGGCGACTACAATGTCATCCCCGAGGCCGAAGACGCCAAGAATCCCGCCGCCTGGACCGACGACGCCCTCTTCCAACCCCAGAGCCGCCAGGCCTTCCGCGCGCTCAAGAACCTGGGCCTGGCCGACGCGCACGAGATCGGCGGCGAACCGGCGGGAACCTATACCTTCTGGGACTATCAGGCCGGCGCCTGGCAGCGTGACCATGGCATCCGCATCGACTTCGCCCTGCTGTCGCCGCAGGCCGCCGACCGGTTCCGGGGGATCGAGACTCACCGCGACGCCCGCGACATGGAAAAACCCAGCGACCACGTCCCTGTGGTGGTCGATCTCGATCTGGAGGCCTGACGACCATGGCCGACGTCTTGCGGGTGGTGTTGCTGATCGCCCTCCCGGCGGCCCTGCTGACAACCCTCGCCCTGGCGCTTTCGTGGTGGATGGAGCCGCCGCGCCGCCTGCACCGCGCCATGCTCAAGACCCTGGGCGCCGCGCCAGAGGTCGAGGCCGTTTCACCGGGCGAAGGTCGCGCCTGCGCCCTGAACTTCGACGTCGAACAGGTGGTCGTCCTGTGGGCCAACGGCGCCCACGGCCTGGTCTATGCCTTCGATGAGGTGGAGGGGGGCGAGATCATCGTGGACGGCCACGTCGTCGCCCGCATCCGTCGCGGCGAGGCGCGCAAGTCGCTGGACGTGCTGGCCCCCGACGCCGAACAGGTGGTGCTGCGGCTGATGTTCGCCGACGCCCGACACCCTGAGTTCGAGCTGGCCCTGTGGGACGCCGCCCTGCCCGTCCAGACCGGCTCGCCCGGCGAGGCGCTACGTCTCGGCCGCCGCTGGTTGTCGCATCTGGAGGCCCTGCTGAAGGGCTGAGACGCCGCATGGGCCTTTCAGTCGCCGCGATGCGGCGTTAGAAGCCCGGCTCACTCCTAACCGACACGCCTTTATCAGGGAGGCCGCCTTGGCCCGCCTTTTCGACGCCTATATCGTCGCTGACTGGACCGCCGCTGAAACCAAGAAGCTCGGCGACACCTCGCTGTGGATCGGCGTGGCCAAACGCGACGTGCGCTTCCGCCTCTATACCGAGACGCACAATGTCGCGACCCGGGCCGAGGGCGAGGCCCTGCTGGCGTCGATCCTGGCGGACCACAGAAAGCGCGGCGACCGGGTGCTGGTCGGGCTGGACTTCAACTTCGGCTATCCCGCCGGCACGGCTGCGCGGCTGAAGCTGGACGGAACCCCGTGGCAAGCCATGTGGAAATTCATCGCCTCCAACATCGTGGACAAGGCCGACAACACCAACAACCGCTATCAGGTGGCGGCCAAGATGAACCGGCTGATGACCGACGAGGCCTGGCCACTGTGGGGTGCACCGGCCAAACAGGCCCAACGCTGGTTGACCACGACCAAACCCCCGGCAGGTGCCGGCGCCGACATCCCCGAGTTCCGCGCCACCGAGAACGCCGCCCGCAAGGGCCGGCTTCAGCCCAAGAGCGTGTGGCAGATGCACGGCGCGGGCGCCGTGGGCGGCCAGACCCTGGTCGGCATCCCGGCTGTGCGGCGACTGCTGGAAAGCCTCGGCCCGTCAGGCGCCGTCTGGCCCTTCGGCACCGGCTGGCGCGCGCTGACCCCCGATGACGTGGAACCCTTGTCGGCCGTGGTTGTCGAGGTCTGGCCGTCGATGCACGAGACCAAGCCTCAACCCGGCGAGTTTAAGGACCAGGCCCAGGTCCGCTCCACGGCGGAGACGCTCGCCCGGATGGACGAGGCCGGCGACCTGGCCAAGGCGTTCGCCCCACCCCAGAACGCCACGCCCGAATTGATCGCCCAGGTCGAGCAGGAAGAGGGCTGGATCCTGGGCGTCTAAAAGGTTCAGTCAGCCGATCAAGGCCCGCGCCGCCGCGCGGGCTTCGTCGGTAATCTCGGCGCCGGACAGCATGCGGGCGATCTCTTCCTGACGGCGCTGGTCGTCCAGGGCGACGACGGTGGTGGTGGTCAGACCGTCGCGATCGGCCTTCATCACCTTCCAGTGGGCATGGCCGCGCGCGGCGACCTGAGGGCTGTGGGTCACGACCAGGACCTGGGCGCCATTCGACAGGCGTTTCAGGCGCGAACCGACGGCTTCGGCGACCGCGCCGCCCACGCCCTGATCGACCTCGTCGAAGATCATCACGGGCTGTCGCATGTCCTCGCGGCTCGCGAGCGCCGCCTTCATCGCCAGGGCGAAACGCGCCAGCTCGCCGCCCGAGGCGATGGCGTCCAGCGGGCCGAAGTCGGTTCCGGCGTTGGTGGCGATCTGGAAGCGCACCGTCTCGACGCCGTCCGGCCCACGCCGGCCCTCGATCGGTTCCAGCGCCACGCGGAACCGCGCGCGCTCCAGCTTCAGTGGGCCCAGCTCTGCCATGACGGCGGCGGTCAGGCGTTCGGCGGCGGCCTCGCGCGCCGAGGTCAGGAAGGTGGCCGCCAGATCATAGGCTTCCGCCGCCTCGGCCGCCTCGCGCCCGGCATTGGTCAGCGCCTCCTCGCCATCCTCGATCAGCCGAAGCTGCTCGCGCAGGCGAATGCGCAGGGTCGGCAGGGCGTCGACGGTGGTGTGCAGCTTGCGGGCGGCGGCGCGCAGGGCGAACAGTCGCTCCTCGGCCTTGTCCAGACGACCGGGCTCATAGTCGAAGGCGTCGGCGGCGGCGTCCACGGCGGCGAGGGCTTCCGCCGCCTCGACCATGGTGCGGTCGATCGCCTCCACGGCGGCCGACAGTTTGACGATGACAGGATGATCGCCCTCGGCGCCAGCCTGCCCTGCCCTCTGGCGCGCATGTTCCACGGCCCTCAGCGCCGCGCCCAGCTTCTGGCTCAGCTTGTCGCCGCCCAGCTGCGTGCGCGCATCGCCCAGATCGGCGATGGCCTTTTCAGCGGCGCCCAGCAGGGCGCGTTCGCCGGCCAGTTCCGTCTCTTCGTCGGCGCGCGGATCCAGCGCATCCAGTTCGGAGAGGTTCAGACTGATCTCTTCGCGCCGCGCATCGGCGTCCGCCGCCTGCGCCTTCAGCTCCGCCAGCCTGGCTTCGGCGGCCTTAAGTTTTGACGAGGCCGAAGCGACCGCCGACAACTGCGGCTGCAGTCCGCCATAGGCGTCCAGCGAAGCGCGGTGCGTGCGCCAGTCCAGCAAACCCACCGTCTCATGCTGTCCGTGCACCTCGACCAGGGCCGCGCCGATCTCTCGCACGGCGGTCACACCAGCCGGCTGATCGTTGACATAGGCCCGGCTGCGACCGTCGGCGCCCAAGACGCGCCGCAGGATCAGCTCCTCGCCCGGCTGAACCTCGAAGCCCTTGTCGGCGATCAGGGCCAGCAGATCGGGATCGTCGGGAGCGGAGAAGACGGCGGTGGCCACAGCCTGTTTGGCGCCATTGCGCACCAGGCCGGCGTCGCCGCGCCCGCCGAGCGCCAGGCCGAGCGCGTCCAGAATGATCGACTTGCCGGCTCCGGTTTCGCCGGTCAGCACGGTCAGGCCGTTCTCGACCTCGAGATCGAGCACGTCCACCAAGACGACGTCACGAATGGAAAGGGCGGTCAGCATCGCGTCAGGCGCCGGCGGAACGAATCATGACCGACAGAATCCCGATCCGCGCCGGATTGCACAAGCCGTCGCGTGCTCAGCCCGGAATGATCCGCTGCAGCCAGCTTTCGCGCTTGCCCTCGGGCGCCTTGTCCGGCGTCTGGCCGTTTTCGGTCAGCAGCGCATAGGCCTCGGCGTACCACGGGCTGCCCGGATAGTTGTAGCCCAGCACGGCGCCGTTCCGCGTCGCCTCTTCCTTCAGACCCAGCTGAAGGTTGACTTCGACCAGGCGATACAGGGCTTCGGGCGTGTGCGAGGTGCGCTGGAAGTCCGGGTTGGCGATCACGGCCTTGTAGCGGTTCAGGGCCGCCAGCGGCTGGTTGGCGCGCTGATAGTAGCGGCCGATGTTCATTTCCTTGCCGGCCAGCTGGTCGTTGACCATGTCGATCTTGACGGCGGCGTCGGACGCATAAGGCGTGCCCGGATAGCGGCGCGAGACATCCTTCAGCCCGGCCAGGGCGGCGGTGGCGTAACCCTGATCACGCCCCACGTCCGTGATCTGTTCGAAATTGCAGACGGCCTTCATGTAGAAGGCGTAGGAGGCCGACGGATTGCCGGGGAACAGCTGGATGAACCGGTCGGCCGCCGCGATGGCGTCGGCATAGGCGTTGTTCTGATAGTAGGCGTAGATCTGCATCAGGATCGAACGACGCGCCCAGTCAGAATAGGGATGCTGGCGTTCGACTTCCTGGAAATAGTCCACGGCGTCGGACCAGCGGCGCTGCTGCAGCCGATCATAACCGGTGTTGTAGAGCGCCTCGACCGGACGTTCCTCATAGGCCAGCTTGGGGCGGTTCTTGCCCGCGCAGCCTGAAATCGTCACTGCGGCGAGCGCCGCGGCCATCAGCACCATGCCGGAACGGAACTTAGAAGCGGACAAGGACGACCCCATGACGTGTGAAGGACGGCCCTGAAGCCGTTCCCCGGAAACCAACGCGGCGACCTCTAGCACCCGCAACCGAGCCGCGCCATGCCGAGGAAAACTCAGCATACGACTTGCCCTGCCCGGCTCCACTGGTAAAGAGCGCGCCAACCGACCGCCGTTCATGGGGGGCGGATGACGGCGAAAGGATGACCGGCCGATGAAGCTGCTTTCAGGCAACTCCAACCGCGCACTGTCCCAGGCGATCGCCGACCACCTGGATGCGCCCCTGACCAAGGCCCAGGTCAAGCGGTTCGCCGACAACGAGGTCTTCGCCATCATCGAGGAAAACGTCCGCGGCGAGGACGTCTTCATCCTGCAGTCGACCTCCTATCCGGCCAACGACAACCTGATGGAGCTGTTGATCATCACCGACGCCCTGGTGCGGGCCTCGGCGAAACGGATCACGGCCGTCATCCCCTATTTCGGCTATGCGCGTCAGGACCGTAAGACCGGCGGCCGCACGCCGATCTCGGCCAAGCTGGTGGCCAATCTCATCACCCGCGCCGGCGCCGACCGCGTCCTGACGATGGATCTGCACGCCGGTCAGATCCAGGGCTTCTTCGACATTCCGACCGACAATCTGGTCGCGACCCCGGTGCTGGCGCAGGACATCAAGGAAAACTACGCCCGCGGCGACGACCTGATGATCGTCTCGCCCGACGTCGGCGGCGTGGTGCGCGCCCGCGCCCTGGCCAGCCGCCTGGATGCCGATCTCGCCATCGTCGACAAGCGCCGGCCCAAGGCGGGCGAGAGCGAGGTGATGAACATCATCGGCGACGTGCAGGGCCGCCGCTGCATCCTGTTCGATGACATCGTCGATTCGGGTGGCACCCTGGTCAACGCCGCCAAGGCCCTGATCGACCAGGGCGCGACGGAGGTTTCGGCCTACATCAGCCACGGCGTCCTGTCCGGCCCCGCCGTCCAGCGCATCACCGACGGCCCGCTGAAGGAGCTGGTGATCACCAACTCGATCGAGCAACCCCACGAAGTTTTGAACTGTCCGAAAATCCGAGCGGTTTCCGTAGCTCCGCTGGTCGGAGAGGCTATCCGACGGATCGCCAACGAAGAATCGGTGTCGAAACTGTTCGATTAACCATCGGCTAACCATAAGGCCCGCCTTATAAGCGCCAAACAGTATTGGCGCTTTTTGCCCGCGTGATCGCCTGAGGAAGTCTCCATGAAAACGGCCCTACTGAGCCGCGGCCTGTCGGCCGCCGCCCTCGCCGCCGCTGTCCTGCTCGCCAGTTGCGAAAGCGGACCCTCGAAGGCCGAGCTGGAAGCCCAGCGTCTGGCCGCCGAACTGGCCGCCCGAAAGCCGCCCCCCGTGTCGCTGAACCAGGGCGTGGCGGACGCCGCCGCGATCTACGTCGCTTACTTGCGCGAAGCCCAGACGATCCAGCCGGGCGGCTTCCCCGATGCGGAATCGATCCAAGCCGCCCTGCGCAAGGGTTCGGCCTATGACGCCGACCAGTTGTCGCGCGGCCTGATCGCTTACGGCGCCATCATCGCCCTGCAGTCGCCAGAGTTCGTCGCCGGCGTGCAGCAGTATGCAATCGATCCGGCGCAACGTCAGCGCATGGTCGCCCAGATCGTCGCCGATCCAGCCTATGCCGCCACCCTGCCCGGCGCCGACGCGGCCGCCGGCCTAATCTCGGCGACGGTGGGCAAGGACGCCATCGCCATGCGCGCCATCGCCGAGGCGATCGAGCAGGACGCCTACACCATCCAGGGCCGCAGCGATCCTCGCCGCCGCTGGGCCATTACGCCGATCCCGAACCGCGAAGTGCGGCTGGAAAGCGCAAAGACCTTGTCGGCTGCAAAGATGTTGCCGTCGCCGGAGGAATCGAGCCGCCTGTTCGCCGCCGCCAACAGCGGCACGGGCTTGGGACTGGAGCCTTCGCGCAAGGGCCCGCCCTACACCCCCGCCGTCGTCCGCTCTCTGGCCATCGCGGCTCTGGGCGCGCTGGGCGCCGGCGGCGACGAGGCCCGGGCCAACACCGAGGCCCTGACGCACGAGCCGAACAGCGAGTTCTGCATGGATATGTCCAAGCTGATGCTGTTCCAGTGCCTGGCCGCCTCGCGCCCCAGCTACGAGGACATCTTCTGCCTGGGCCGTCACATCACCCGCGACCTGGCGACCTGCACCACCGAGGCGACGCAGATCACCACCATTGTCGTCGGCGATCCTCAGGAAACCGGCGCCGCGCCGGTGCGCACGCCTATCTCCGTCACCGTCCCGCAAGCGACGCCTGTTCCGACCCCGGCCGTTGCGACCACCCAATCGCTGAACACGACGCCGCCACGCTGAGCGACGCTTCAAACAGAGCAAGGCCCGCCCCGAGCGATTGGAGCGGGCCTTTTTCTTGGGCCATCGGCCTATTCGTAACCGTGCGCCGCTTCGTTGATGACCTGTGACGGCATGGACGAGAAGTCCACGGCGACCGGCGTCGCGGTCTTGGATTGATAGGTCCGAAGCACGTGTGTCAGACGCCGACGCACCTCACGCTCGGCCTCCGTGCCGGTATCAAGCGCCAGGGGAGCCAGGCAGAAGTCGATGATGGCTTCGGTTCGGGTCAGCGGTTCCATTTGCGGGTTCCTTTCTGGTTTAAGCCGCGTGGGTGAACTGGGCGGTCTCGGTCGAGTCCTTCAGCGCCGTCGTCGAAGACGTGCCGTTGGAGATGACCGTGGCGACCTGGTCGAAATAGCCGGTGCCGACTTCGCGTTGGTGACGCGTGGCGGTGTAGCCGATGGCCTCGTTGGCGAACTCGCGCTGTTGCAGCTCCGAATAGGCCGCCATGCCGCGATCGCGATAGCCGTCCGCCAGCTCGAACATGGAGTTGTTCAGGCTGTGGAAGCCGGCCAGGGTCACGAACTGGAACTTGTAGCCCATGGCCCCCAGCTCGCGCTGGAACTTGGCGATGGTGGCGTCATCCAGCTTGGCCTTCCAGTTGAAGGACGGCGAGCAGTTATAGGCCATCAGCTTGCCCGGATGGGCCTTCTGGATGGCCTCCGCGAACTTCTTGGCGTCGTCCAGATCCGGGTGCGACGTCTCCCACCACAGCAGGTCGGCGATATTGGCGTAGGACAGGCCCCGCGCGATGCAGTGGTCTAGACCCGTGCCTTCCTTCAGGCGGAAGAAGCCCTCAGGCGTGCGGTTGTCCCGATCGATGAACGGCTGATCCCGCTCGTCGATGTCCGAGGTGATCAGCTGCGCGCTTTCGGCGTCGGTGCGGGCGACCGTTATGGTCGGCGTGCCCAAGACGTCAGCGGCCAGACGCGCAGCGACCAGGTTGCGCTCATGCGCCTGGGTCGGGATCAGGACCTTGCCGCCCAAGTGGCCGCACTTCTTCTCGGACGCCAGTTGGTCCTCGAAGTGGACGCCGGCCGCACCCGCCTCGATGAAGGCCTTCATGATCTCAAAGCTGTTCAGCGGCCCGCCGAAACCGGCTTCCGCGTCGGCGACGATGGGAACGAACCAGTCGCGCTTGGCCCCGCCCTCGGCATGTTCGATCTGATCGGCGCGTTGCAGGGTGCGGTTGATGCGGCGGCACAGCTCCGGCGCGGCGTTGGCCGGATACAGCGACTGGTCGGGATACATGGCGCCGGCCGTGTTGGCGTCGGCCGCGACCTGCCAGCCCGACAGATAGATGGCCTTCAGGCCCGCGCGGACCATCTGCATGGCCTGGTTGCCGGTGACGGCGCCCAACGCATTGATGAAGGGCTCGTCGTGCAGCAACTGCCACAGGCGGTTGGCTCCGCGCTCGGCCAGCGTATGGGTGATCGGCACCGAGCCGCGCAGGCGCAGGACGTCTTCAGGGGTGTAGGGGCGCTCGATGCCGTCGAAACGGCCAACGGGCGAAGGCACCAGATCGGCGAAGGTGGTCATGGTCGAACTCGGTCTCTGAAGGGCGCGGCCGCAGCCGCCGTCTCGAAGACAAGAACACGCGACGGTCAAAACTAATACAGACCGAAGCCCACAAACGAAGTCGTCTTGTCACATTATGACTTTGCTTAGTCAGTCACGTTGTGACAACATGCATCGATGAACGCCGCCGCTGATCGCAAGCTGTTCCTGGGCGCCCGGCTCAAGCGGCTGCGGCGCGATCTGGGCCTGACCCAGACCGCCATGGCCGCCGATCTGGACGTTTCTCCAAGTTATCTCAATCACATAGAGCGTAACCAGCGCCCGGTCTCAGCCCAGCTGCTGCTGCGATTGGCCGACACCTATGACGTCGATCTTCGCGCCCTGAACCAGGGCGGGGCGGCGGACGAGGCTCGGCTCACGGAAATCCTGACCGACCCTCTGTTCAAGGGCCTGTCCGCGCCCCGGCATGAACTGGTGCAACTGCTGGAAGAGGCGCCCGGCGTGGCCGACGCCCTGCTGCGCCTCTATCAGGCTTTCGATGACGGTCGCACGCGCGCCCGCGCCGCGGCCGAGACGGGCGAAAGCCCGATCGAGACCAGCCCCGCAGAATGGGTGCGCGAATACATCCAGTCCCGCGGCAACCATTTCCCCGAACTCGACCAGATGGGCGAGGCCCTGTCCGACGCCCTGTCCGCCGAGGCGCCCGCCCACACTGACGGCTTCGAACCCGCCGCCCGTCATCGGCTGGCGGCCAGGCACGACCTCGGCGTCCGCACTCTGCCGGCCGAGGTCATGGTGGAATGGACCCGCCGCTACGACCTGCATCGCCGCCGCCTGCTGCTGTCGGAAACCCTGGGGCCGTCCTCGCGCGCCTTCGCCATCGCCTACCAGCTGGCCCTGGCCGAGCAAGGGCCGGCGCTCAACGCGCTGGCAGAGGCCGCCGGCGCCCCGGACGGGCCGACACGCTCACTTCTAAAGGTCGCCCTGACCAACACCCTCGCCGCCGCGACCCTGATGCCCTACGCCGCCTTCCAACGCACCGCCGAGGAAACCGGCTACGACCTGGCCCGGCTGCAGGCCCGGTTCGGCGTCAGCTACGAACAGGCCGCCCATCGCCTGACCACCCTGTCGCGCCCCACGGCGCGCGGCGTGCCCTTCTTCCTGATGCGGGTCGATCAGGCGGGCAACATCTCCAAACGCTATGCGGCGGGCGCCTTTCCCTTCTCGCGTTTCGGCGGCGCCTGCCCGCGCTGGCGGCTTCACTCCGCCTTCCGCACGCCCGGCCGCATCGTCACCCAGATCATCGAGACTCCAGATGGCGGCCGCTGGTTCACCTTCGCCCGCACGGTCGAGCGGCAAGGCCACGACGGCTATGGCGAGCGCCACGACCTGGCCGTCGGCCTAGGCTGCGAACTGCGTCATGCGCATCGTCTGGCCTACGCCCACGGCATCGATCTGCAGAACCCCGAAGTCACGCCCATCGGCCCGGCCTGCCGCCTGTGTCACCGTCATCCCTGCGCCGAACGCGCCGCCGCCCCCATCGACCGCCCGCTGGCGGTCGATGACTGGTCCAAGTCCGTCAGCCCCTATCCGTTCGGCGCGGCGTGAGGCCTAGCGCCTCTGGTCGGCCGTGCGGTCGCGGATGGCGTTGAACTCGGCGGTCGGCTTCCACGCAGGCCAACTCTCGCTGTCGGCCACCGTCAGCCCCAGCCGATACAGCAGGTCCAGGTTCTGCAAGGCCGCCGTGAAGTCATAGTCGGCCCGCCATTCGTCGGTCAGCTTGTGATAATATTTGGCCATCGCCCCCTCGTAATAGGGCTTGCCTGCCTCGATCCCGCCCTCGACGAAATCACGGCCCGTCCACGGCATCAGGGCCGGCACCCCTCCGGCCGCGAAGTTGAAATGGTCGGAGCGGTAGTAGAATCCTTCCTCTGGATAGCCGTCGCCCGTCACCACCCTTCCCTGCACGGCCGCGAACCGGCCCAGGATGTCCTCCAGCTCGGACTTGCCGACGCCGAACACCGCCACGTCGCGCGTCGCCGGCGTGAAGGGCAGCATGTCGATGTTGATGTCCGCCGCCGTCCTGGCCAGCGGATAGACCGGATCGGCCGCATAGGCCTCCGAGCCCAGCAGCCCCTGCTCTTCGGCCGTGACGTGCAGGAAGACCACGGTGCGCTTCGGCGCCGGTCCAGCCTTGAACGCCCGCGCCATCTCGATCAGACCCGCCGTCCCCGACGCATTGTCCCAGGCGCCGTTGAAGATGTCGTCGCCCTCGGCGTTCGGAGTCCGGGCCTTGCCGACGTGATCCCAGTGGGCGGAATAGAAGACGTATTCGTCAGGCCGCTCCGTGCCGGGGATCTTGGCCAGCAGGTTGTTGGAGTGGATGACCTCGGTCGTTTCGGCGATATCGACGCTGAGCCGTGCGCCCAGATCGATCGCTCCGCCCAAGGCGGTTGTCTTCGCCCGCTCGACGGCGGCTTCCAGGGCCGCGCCGCCGATCGTCGTCGCCGTGGCCATGTTGATGGATCCGCTCAAGCGCGGGTCCTGCGCGCCCTTGACGGTCATCTGCGGGCGGGTCGCCCCGCCCACGGCACGGCGCCAGCGGTTGTCCTGGTCCTGAAGCGTGATGACGCCCGCGGCTCCCCGCTTCAGCGCCTCCTGGGTCTTGTGCGTGGTCGAGCCGTAGAAGTTGGGATCCTCGCCCATGACCGCCGGTTGGCCGCGCAGAATGACCACGACCTTGCCGGTCAGGTCCGCACTGCCATAGTCGTCCCAGGTCGGGCCCGAAATGCCGTAACCGGCGAAGACCAGCGGCGCAGAGGCCGTCACGACCGGTTCCGCCGACCCGGCCCGCAGGGTGATGTCTGTTCCCGACACCAGCGGATGCGACACGCCGTCCGCCCCGGTCCAGGACGCCGTCGGCGCCCGCTCTGGCGTAAACCGCACCAGATCGACAGGCTGCAGCCATGATCCGTCGCGCCCGCCCGGCTCCAGCCCCATCGCCTCATACTGCGCCTGCAGATAGGCCAGCGTCAGTCGTTCGCCGATCAAGCCGGGAAACCGGCCCTCCATCTCGTCCGACGCCAGATATTTGATGTGGTCCGACAGGCGCTGGGCGCTGAACTGAGGCGTCGCGGCCGAGGCGACGGCGAAGGCGTCCAGCTTGGGCGCCGGAGATGCGACCGGCGTCGTCGCACAGGCGGCCAGAGCGAGCGCCGCGAGGGCGACGAGGGATGAACGGCGATGAATCATTGAACTCACTCGACAGGCGGAATGGCAAAAGGGGCGGAGATTCCTCCCCGCCCCAACTCGTTTTGTTAAAAGACTAGCGGCGTTCGGACGCCGTCGTCGCGCGCACCGGCGCGAACTCCGAACCCGACTTCCACTGCGGCCAGTCGCGACCGTTCGCCAAGGCGCGACCGACATCATAGAAGACCGTCAGATCCTCGATCATGCCGCTGTAGTCCCAGTCGGGCGACCACTCATCCGCCGCCTGGTGATAGCGTTTGGCGCCGTATTCCGACCGCGCCGCCTCGCGCGCGGCGATCGGTTCATCGCGGAATTCGCCACGGCTGCCGGCATAGGCCATCGGCACGCCGCGCTTGGCCAGCGGGAAGTGGTCCGAGCGGTAATAGGTGCCGGCAGCATTCTCGTAATCCGGCACCAATGACCGCCCCTGGGGCTGGACCGCCGCCGCCAGACGCTCGTCGAAGTCCGACTGGCCATATCCGGTGACGCCCAGACCCGTGACGCGGCCATAGACGTTCATCGAGTCCATGTTGAACCCGCCCACCGTCTTGGCCAGCGGATAGACCGGGTTCACCGCATAGTATTCCGAACCCAGCAGGCCGCTTTCCTCGCCAGTGAAGCTGATCATCACGATGGAGCGTTCGGTGCGCGGCGCGCGACCGAACATGCGCGCCAGCTCCAGCAGACCCGCCGTGCCCGAGGCGTTGTCCACCGCCCCGTTGAAGATTTGGTCGCCGGTCGCATCCGGCTCGCCCATGCCGATGTGATCCCAGTGGGCGGTATACAGGATCGTCTCGTCCGAATGGGTCGTGCCCGGCAGGCGGGCGATGACATTGTGGCTGGTGACCTGATTAGTGGCCACGTCGAACTCGGTCGAGAAGGACGCGCCGGGCAAGGCGACGGGCTGGAAGTCGCGGCGGCGCGCCTGGACCTTCAGCGCCTCGAAATCCAGACCCGCACGGCGGAACAGGTCGACCGCCACGTCACGCTGGATCCAGCCCTCCATCGGCACGCGCTCCGCCGCCGCATTTTGGCGCAGGATGTCGAACTGCGGCACGCCCCATGAGTTGGCGACCGTCTGCCAGCCGTAAGACGCCGGCGCCGTCTCGTGCACGATCAGCACGCCCGCCGCGCCCTGTTTGGCCGCCTCCTCGTACTTGTAGGTCCAGCGGCCGTAATAGGTCATGGCCTTGCCGCCGAAGGTGTTCAGCGCCGGCTCTTCGAAGTCGGCGTCATTGACCAGCACGACCAGGATCTTGCCGCGTAGGTCCTGGCCCTTGAAGTCGTTCCACTGCCGCTCGGGCGCATTGATGCCATAGCCGACGAAGACCAACGGCGCGTCCTTCAGGCTGACGTGTTCGGCCGGGCGGCGGGTCGAGATGGCGACCTCTCGCCCTTGCGTCATCGGCAGGGTCCAGTCGCCCAGCTTCAATGAGGCCCGCACATTGGACTGGGTGAAGCGGTTCAGGATCACGTCCTGGGTCCACTGACCATTCGGCCCGCCCGGCTCGAACCCTGCGGCGGCGTAGCCTTCGCTCAGATAACGGATGACCTTTTCCTCAGTCGGGGTGGCGATACCGCGCCCCTCGAAGCTGTCGTCCGACAGCGTCTTGATGTCCTGCGAGATCCTAGCCGCATCGAAATTCGGGACAGTATCAACCGCAGCGGGATCAGACGCCGTGGCGCAGGCGGACAAGGCGACGCTCGCCAAAAGAACGGCGGCCAAAGAAGAGACAAGACGCATGAACTGAAGGCCCCACAGCCGGAAACGATACGCGACCCTAGGGGGCGAACTTCGCCCTGTCGATGCTGCGTCCCGGACCTTTCGTCGCAAACGAAAAAGCCCGCCGAGGCGAACCTCAGCGGGCTTACGATTTCGATCCGGCGGCGATGCCCTTAGTGGGCGACGCCCTTCCAGATGCGGCGGTAGGCGACATAGGTGATGCCGGCGAACAGCAACAGATAGATCATCACGCCCAGACCGGCCTGCTTGCGCTCGACCATCTTCGGCTCGGACGTCCAGGCGATGAAGGCCGCGACGTCCTTGGCGTATTGATCGACCGTCTGCGGCGAGCCGTCGTCATAGGTCACCTGACCGTTCTGAAGCGGCGGCGGCATGGCGATGAAGCCGCCGGGCGGAACGTCCTTGTGGTCGCCCGTCCAGAACGGCGTCAGGTCGCCGGCCATATAGGGGTTGTAGTGCTGACCCTCGCGGATCTGCAGGCCGGCCGGCGCGGCCTTGTAGCCCGACAGAAGCGAATAGATGTAGTTGGCGCCGTCATGACGGGCCTTGGCCATGACCGAAAGATCAGGCGGCGCAGCGCCGCCATTGCCCGCCGCCGCCGCCGTGGCGTTCGGATAGGGGGCGCGGAACTTGTCGGCGGGCGTGGCGTCGCGCTGGATCGCCTCGCCGGTCTCGCTGTCGATGTCGCCGACCTGATTTTCCTTGGCCAGAGCCTTCACGACGGGGTTGTCGTTCGGGTTCGGATACTTCGGATTCCAGAACGGCCCATGACGGTCGCCCAGGTTCCGATAGTGCATCAGATTCATGCTGTGACAGGCGGCGCAGACCTCGTGATAAACCTTGTAGCCGCGTTGCAGCTGACCTTGGTCATAGGTGCCGAACGGCCCCTCGAAGCTGAACCCGCCTGAGCGCGGATGGGCGGCGGCGCCTGCCGCCATAGCGGGAGCGGCCGCGCTCAACAGACCAAGCGCGATGGCGGCCGAAGCGATGAACGTCTTGAACGACACGGTCTTCATTCCAATCGTCATGATTTTCAGACCTTGTGCTCGACGGCGCCGGCGCCGGTCAGGACCGGCTCGGAGATCGTCGCCGGGATCGGCAGCGGCTGCTCCTTCAACCCGACCAATGGCATGAGGATCAGGAAGAAGACGAAGTAGTAGAGTGTGAAGACCCGTGTCAGCCACAGGTAGGAGTTCAGGTCGCCGTCGATCAGGGTGAAGGTCTTGAACGACCCGATCACCGGCGCGTCAGGCAGCTGACCACCGCACCAGCCCAGGCCCACGCCCACCACCAGGAAGATGATGAAGAAGGTCCGCATCGTCGGGCGATAGCGCATCGACCGCACCTTGGACGTATCCAGCCAGGGCAGGACGAACAGCACGCCGATGGCGCTGAACATCGCCACCACGCCGCCGAACTTGTCCGGAATGGCGCGCAGGATCGCGTAGAAGGGCAGCATGTACCACTCGGGCACGATGTGCGCCGGCGTCTGCAGCGGGTTGGCCGGAATGTAGTTGTCGGCGTGGCCCAGCGCGTTCGGCTGATAGAAGACGAATATGGCGAACAGGATCAGGAACAGGATGATCGCAAAGCCGTCCTTGACCGTGAAATACGGGTGGAACGGCAGCGTGTCCTTCTTCTCGCGATCCTTGGGGATCAGGATGCCGACCGGGTTGTTCTGACCGGCCGAGTGCAGCGCCCAAAGGTGCAGCACGACGCAGCCCAGGATCGCAAACGGCAGCAGATAGTGCAGCGAGAAGAAGCGGTTCAGCGTCGCATTGTCGATCGCCGGGCCGCCGCGCAGCCAGATCAGGATCGGCTCGCCCAGCACCGGGATGGCGCCGATCAGGTTGGTGATGACCTCTGCGCCCCAGAACGACATCTGGCCCCAAGGCAAGACGTAACCCAAGAAGGCGGTGGCGATCATCAGGAAGAAGATCACGCAGCCGATGATCCAGATCATCTCGCGCGGCGCTTTGTATGAGCCGTAGTAGAGGCCGCGCAGCATGTGCAGATAGACGGCGATGAAGAACATCGATGCGCCGTTGGCGTGGACGTAGCGGATCAGCCAGCCGCCGTTCACGTCGCGCATGATGCGCTCGACCGAGGCGAAGGCCAGGTCGACGTTCGGCGTATAGTGCATGGCCAGAACGATGCCGGTGACGATCTGCGTCATCAGGCACAGGGCCAGGATGCCGCCGAAGGTCCACCAGTAGTTCAGGTTTCGCGGCGTCGGCAGGGACATGTAGTCCGCGCCGAAACGGATGATCGGCAGCCGGGTGTCCAGCCACTTCTCGACGCCCGTCTTCGGGACGTAGGTGCTCTCGTGATCGCTCATGATTCCCCCTTGGTCCTCAGCCGATCTTGACGCGGGTGTCGGACAGATAATCGTATTCCGGCACCACCAGGTTCAGAGGCGCCGGCCCCTTACGAATGCGGCCGGAGGCGTCGTAGTGCGAGCCGTGGCAGGGGCAGAACCAGCCGCCGTAATCGCCCGCGCCGAAGGTCGGCACGCAGCCCAGGTGCGTGCACGAGCCGATGACGACCAGATATTTCTCGTGACCCGGCTTGGTGCGCTCGGCGTCGGTCTGGGGCTGTTTCAGGTCGGGCGCGTGATCGTCCGCGATGACCTTCTGCAGCTCGGCCGGGGTGCGGTAACGCACGAACACCGGCTTGCCCTGCCATTTGATGACGACCTGCTGGCCTTCCTGAACCTTCGTCAGGTCGAACTCGATCGACGCCAGCGCCAGCGTATCGGCCGCCGGATTCATCTGGTTGATCAGCGGCCAGGCGATCATGGCGCCCGCGCCGACCGCTGCGGCGCCCGCCGCGATGTAGATAAAGTCCCGACGATTGGGATCACCGCCCTCAGGGCTGTGACCGTCTTCCGTATGCACGACCGATTCGGCCACGTTTCCACCTCTCGAACGCCGCAGAAGACCCCAAGGGCGTCCCCAGCCACGGCACGAACCAACAAAAGACGCCGGGAATCCCCGACGGTCCCAGACTTGCGCCGGTTTGGACGCAAGCTGCTGACGTTTCTTGCGAAACGCTCGCAAACAGACCGCGACAAACCCCCTCGCCGCGCGTATGTCAGGCCTTAGAATGCGTCTCGCCCTTTTTCAACCGGACATTCCTCAGAACGTCGGAGCCTGCATCCGATTGTCGGCCTGTTTTGGCGTCGATCTGCATGTGATCGAGCCGACGGGCTTCCGTTTCGACGATCGCGCCATGAAGCGCGCCGCCCTCGACTACGGCCCGCTGTCCCACATGACCCGCCACGCCGACTGGGAGGCCTTCCAGGCGGATCGTCCGGCCGGGCGGCTGGTGCTGTTGACGACCAAGGGCGCGACGCCCCTGCCCGATTTCGTCTTCCAGCCTGACGACACCCTGCTGTTCGGCAAGGAAAGCGCCGGCGCCCCGGACTATGTCCACGCTGCCGCCGACGCGCGTGTCGTCGTGCCGCTGCGACCCGACGCCCGCTCGCTGAACCTGTCGGTCACTGCCGGAATCGCCCTTTGGGAAGGCCTGCGGCAGACGGGCGGGGTCGGTCAGTTCTGAGCCGAAGCGGGCTCCAGCCGCGCCATCGACGGCCGCTCGCCGGCCTTTGACGCCGCGACGGCCTCGACCGCCCGCATGACCCGCAGCAGGTTCTCGCCAACGATCTTGCGGATGTCAGCCTCGGTCCAGCCGGCTTCCATCAGGGCCGCCAGGATGCGCGGATAGGCGTCCACTCCCCCCATGCCTTCCGGCAGGCTGCCGATGCCGTCGAAGTCGGCGCCCAGGCCGACATGATCGATGCCCGCCACTTCGCGCACGTGCTGAATATGGGCCACCACGTCGGCCAGGGTCGCCTGGGGCGTCGGATTGGCGGCGGCCCAGGCCGTCAGTCCGGCCTCGACCGCGCCGGGATCGCCGGGGTTCAGGGTCTTCAGACGCGCCTCCTCGCCCGCCTTGGCCCCGTTCCAGACCCGCACCGCCTCGGACACGAAACCGGGGGCCAGGTTGATCATCACGATGCCGCCGTCCTGGGGCATCATCCGCAGCACCCGATCCGGCACGTTGCGCGGATGATCCGTCACCGCCCGCGCCGACGAATGGGAGAAGATCACCGGCGCATCGGACACGCGCATGGCGTCCAACATCGTCTCCTCGGAGACGTGGCTCAAGTCGACCATCATGCCCAGCCGATTCATCTCCTTGACCACCGCCTCGCCGAACGGGTTGAGCCCGCCCCACTTCGGCGCGTCCGTCGCGCTGTCGGCCCAGGTCGTGGTCTTGGAGTGGGTCAGCGTCATGTAGCGCGCGCCGGCGCGGTAGAATTCACGCAGCAGGGCCAGGGAATCGTCGATCGAATAGCCGCCCTCCATCCCGATCAGGCTGGCGATCCGACCCGACTTGAACACCGCATCCACCTCGTCCGCCGTGGTCGCCAGGCCGAAGGTGTCGGGGTGGGCGGCGATGATGCGCTTGGCCGTATCGATCTGCTCAAAGGTTTCCTCGACCGCCTCCAGCGGCGTCAGGCTGGCGGGCACATAGACGGACCAGAACTGCCCTCCGACACCCCCTGCCCGCAGGCGCGCGATGTCGGTATGCAACTTGGTCGAAGCCGCCAGATTCTTCGTCAGATCAACGGCGTAAACGTTATTCCCGTACTGCTGTCGCAGCGCCCACGGCAGGTCGTTGTGCCCATCGATCAGCGGCGTGGTCTTCAAGATCTGCATCACTCGCGCCTCATCGGCGTCCTGGGCCTGGACCGCCCCTCCCAGCGCGAGCGAGGCGACGGCGACAGAGACGAGACGGCGGATCATGGGCGGGCTTCCTGAAAACGGCAGGCGGCCATTAGCGCCCGCGATTCTGCTTATGACAACCTGTCCGGATGACGCCGCCGCCGCGACGTGGTTCAAGCGCGCCATGAGCGACGCCGTCTTCTCCGATCCGCTCGACCTGAAGAAGGTCGAGACCCGCGCCTGGTTCGAACATCTGCGCGACCGCATCCATGCCGCCTTCGAGGCTCTGGAGGATGCCGCCCCCGCCGACCTGTTCCCCGGCGAGCCCGGTCGCTTCGTCCGCACCGCATGGGAACGGCCCGAGGGCGGCGGCGGCGTCATGGGCATGATGTACGGCCGCCTGTTCGAAAAGGTCGGCGTCCACGTCTCGACGGTGCATGGCGCCTTCCCCGTTGACTACGCCAAGACCGTGCCCGGCGCCGACGTCGATCCGCGCTTCTTCGCGACGGGAATCAGCCTGATCTGTCACCCCGTCAGCCCGCGCATTCCCGCCGTTCACATGAACACCCGCTTCATCGCCACGACCAAGAGCTGGTTCGGCGGCGGCGGCGACCTGACGCCCGTGCTGATGGCGGATCGTCGTCAGGATCACCCCGACACCGTCGCCTTCCACGCCGCCATGCAGGCCGCCTGCGACGCCCACGACCCGACCTGGCACGCCAAGTACAAGGCCTGGTGCGACGAGTATTTCTACCTGCCCCATCGCAAGGAGCCGCGCGGTACCGGCGGCGTCTTCTACGACCATCACGACAGCGGCGACTATGACCGCGACTTCGCCTTCACCCGCGACATCGGCCTAGCCTTCCTGGACGTCTATCCCCGCATCGTCGCCGGCCGCATGGCCGAACCCTGGACGGCCGAAGAGCGCGAGGAACAGCTGATCCGCCGGGGCCGCTATGTCGAGTTCAACCTGCTCTACGACCGCGGCACCATGTTCGGGCTGAAGACGGGGGGGAACGTCGATTCGATCCTGTCGTCCATGCCGCCGGTGGTGAAGTGGCCCTAGCCCATCGCCTCGACGAACACGTCGCCGGCCCGGCTGCGATACCGTTCGCGGTGTCGTAACAGGCGGAACGGCCGCTCCGGCAGGGTAAAGGGCGCCGTCACCAGCCGCCCTGCGGCCACCGACGCATAGGCCACGCTTTCCGACAGGGCCGTGGCCCCCGCCCCCGCCTCAGCCGCCGCCAGCACGGCTTCGTTCGACGGCAGGGTCATCGACACCGACAGGGTCGCGGGATCGACCCCCATGTCCCGCACCGCCGCCTCCAGCGTCGATCGCGTGCCCGATCCGACTTCGCGCAACACCCATGGCTGGCCCGCCAGATCCTTCGCCTCCAGCCGACGTCGCGTCGCCCACGGATGGTCCGGCGTCACCAGCACGGCCAGCCGATCCGAGCCCACCTGAACCTGCGACAGGGCCGGTTCGTCCACCGCCCCCTCGACCAGGCCGATCTCGGCGGCGCCGCTCAGCACCGCCTGCGCCGCCTCGCGCGTGTTGCCGATCTCGACGGCCAGTTCGACGCCGGGATAGGCCGTATGGAAATCCACCAGCCGGCGCGGCAGCCAGTAGCTGGCGATGGTCTGGCTGGCGAACACCGCCAGACGCCCGCGCCGCAGGGCGCTCATGTCCGCCAGCGCCGCTTCGGCCGCCGCCGCTCGCGCCAGCACCGCCTTGGCCTCGGGCAGGAAGGCGCGACCGGTTTCGTTCAGCACGACGCCCCGCCCGACCCGATCGAACAACCGCACGTCATGCTCGGCTTCCAGAGCGGCGATGGCGTTCGACACGGCCGACTGTGTCAGGTTCAGCGCCCGCGCCGCCGCCGTCACGTGGTCACGCTCGGCGACAGCGACGAAGATCCGCAGGCGTTCCAGAGTCACGATTGATCTCCAAATCGGATTGAAACGAGCATAACTATCCGTTGGACGGCCGTCGAGGGTTGGCGCATCACGTTTGACGATGAAGTCCGCCGCCCTGCCCGCGTCCGCGCACACACCGTCCATGGCGTCAGCGACGGCGTTCGGGCGCACGATCCGGCCGGGCGTCATGCTGTGCTTGCTGGTCACTCTGGCAGCCATCGGCCTGACCAGAATCGAACGCGACGTGATCGGCCATGTCTGGCTGGAGCCGCTGGTGCTGGCCATCCTGCTGGGCGCCGCCGTCCGCACCGCCTGGACGCCCGATACGCGGTTCAAGGCCGGGATCGACTTCTCGGCCAAGACCCTGCTGGAGGTCGCGGTGGTGCTGCTCGGCGCCTCGGTCAGCGCCGCCACCCTGTCGTCGCTGGGCGTCGGCTTCGTCCTGGGCATCTTCGCCCTGGTCGCGCTCGCCATCGTCGTCGGTTTCGGCGTCGGCCGCGCCCTGGGCCTGAACCCGCGCATGGCCCTGCTGGTCGCCTGCGGCAACGCCATCTGCGGCAACTCCGCCATCGCCGCCGTCGCCCCCGTCATCGACGCCGATGGGAAAGAGGTCGCCGCCTCCATCGCCTTCACCGCCGTGCTTGGCGTGATCGTGGTTCTGGCCCTGCCCCTGCTGGGCGGCCTGATCCACATGAACGGCTTGCAATACGGCGCCCTGGCCGGTCTGACCGTCTATGCGGTGCCGCAGGTTCTGGCCGCCGCCGCCCCCTTCGGCGCTGTCGCGACGCAAACCGGCACGGTGGTCAAGCTGGTGCGGGTGCTGATGCTGGGTCCCGTCATCCTCGCCCTGTCGCTGATCTTCCGCGACCGCGCACCCGGCGCCGCAAAGCCCGGCCTGTCGCGCCTGCTGCCGTGGTTCATCATCGGCTTCCTGGTGATGATCGGCCTGCGCTCGTTTGACCTGATCCCGCAGGCCGCGCTGGCGCCCATGGCCGCCGCCTCGGGCCTGCTGACCGTGGTCGCCATGGCCGCCCTGGGCCTCCAGACCGACATCCGCGCCGTAGCCCGCGCCGGCAGCCGCGTCGTCGCCGCCGTCGTCTTGTCGCTGGGCGCCCTTGTAGCGCTGGCGCTGGCGCTGATCCGGCTGCTGGGCCTTTAAATCCCGCTGCCGTTATCCTCGACCGGCGGCGGGGTCAGCAGCAGGAAGGCGCGGATCCAGGCGGTCAGCACCGCCCGGTCGTTGGGCCGTTTCAGACTGTCGATCGCCTGATCCGCCACATCGTGCGGGATGCGCGCGCCGCGCCTTCCCTCGATCAGCGCCGCCGCATAGTCCGGCTGAAACTCCGGGTGACACTGAAACGAGATCGCATCGTCGCCCCAGGCCAGCCCGGCGTAGGGCGTGAAGCCGCTGGACGCGATCACCCGCGCATCGTCCGAAATCGCGACGACCTGATCCTGGTGCGACACGGGAATGGCAATCGTCCGCGCGCGCGGATGCATCCACGGCGCATCCTCGCGCACGTCATAGCGGTGCAACCCTACGCCCCAGCCCTTGTGCGACTTCTCGACCACGCCGCCGAACGCATGGGCCAACGCCTGATGCCCAAAGCATATGCCGACCAGCCGCGTCCGCCCGCGCGCCGCCCTCAGCCAATCGATCAGCTGCGGGATCCACGGCAGGTCGTCATAGACACCCGCCGCCGACCCCGTGACGATGGCCCCCTGAAACGCCGAGGGATCGCCCGGCAGTTGCCCCGACTGCACGTCGAACCGCGTCGTCGGCACGCCCTCGCCCAGCAGGGCCCGAAACCGCGCCGGATAGTCGTCGAAATCGTCCTTCAGATGCTCCGGCGGTTGTCCGGTTTCCAGAATGGCGATGCGCGTCATGCCACCAACCTAGTGACTGCGATCAGAAGGTCCAGACCTCGGCCCGGCCGCCCGCCTCGCCCAGCGCCCCCGCGACCCAGCCGCAGATCTCAGTCGCGGCCGCTTCCGCACCCGCCGGCGGATTGACCACCACCATGGCGCAGCCGTTCATCTTCATCGGATTGGTCAGCGGCCTCAGCCGCGCCTCGGCGACGAGGGTCGATCCCGCCTTGCCCTGCAGCCGCCGGATGAAGCCGTCGAAGGTCTCCAGATCCTTTAACGGGGTCCAGATGGCCACCGTCGCAGCCGGATCGCGCCTCGCCACCGAAATCGCGGTCTCGGCCGAGCGGACATAGTCGTCGGGTTTCTCGAACGGCGGGTCGATCAGGACCAGCGGCCCGCGCACCTTCGCCGCCTCCGCGCCCACCGCTGCATAGCCGTCGGCCTCGCGCGCCTGGGCGTTCGTTTGCCTCGTCAGCGCCTCGGCCAGCATGGCCCGAACCGGCGGGTTCAGCTCGAACCCTACATACCGACCGCCGGGCGTCAGCGCGTCCGCGATCAACAACGGCGACCCCGGATAGAACCGCGCCCCGCCCTCAGGGTTCAGCGCCGCGACCTCGGCCGCCAGCGCATCCATCAGCGGCGTCCGCCCCTCGGCGGACATCAACCGCGCCACGCCGGCCTCGGCCTCCTTCGACCGCGCGCCATCTCCCGACAGATCATACAGCCCCGCCCCCGCATGGGTGTCGAAGACCGTCAGCGGCCCGGCCGCCTGCCGCGCCTTCACCAGCCACAGCACCAGGGCGTGCTTGACCAGGTCGGCGAAGTTTCCGGCGTGAAAGCTGTGGCGATAGTTCATGCCGCCTCGTCTCGCGCCCGGCCCGCCCGGTCAAGCGGAACTCGCGCGCCGGACACGGCGTTCGGCCTAAGTCCTTGTACGGAAAGATGCGATGGCCGCCAAAACCACCCTCACCGACGCGCAACGCAAGCCGCCCAAGGGCGTCGCGACCCAGGCCAAGCGCGGTCTCGACCTGCGCGACAAGCACGACCGGGGCGGCACCGAGGTCGGCGTACGCCGCGCCCATCAGTTGGCGGATCAGAAGCCCGTCTCGGACAAGGACATCAAGGATATCTACAGCTACTTCGCCCGCCACACCGTGGACAAGGACGGCAAGGGCTGGGCCAGCCGCACCGATCCTTCGGCCGGCTATATCGCCTGGCTGCTGTGGGGCGGCGACCCGGCCGAGCGCTGGATCAAACGGCTGCATGACCGCCTCGAAAAGGCGAACGGCTGATGGCCGACGGATCGCACGCCTTCGACATCGCCGCCGAAGTTCCCCAAGGCCTCAGCTATTGCAGCGACGAGTTCGCGGGCCTGACCCGACGCCGCGCCGGCAAGGGCTGGTCGTATCGCGACGCCAAGGGCAAGACCGTCACGGACGCCAAGACCCTGGACCGCATCCGCGCCCTGGCTATTCCGCCCGCCTGGACCGACGTCTGGATCTGTCCCAAGGCCAACGGCCATATCCAGGCCACCGGCCGGGACGTGAAGGGCCGCAAACAATACCGCTACCACAACGACTGGAGCACGGCCCGCTCCGAGAACAAGTTCGACAAGCTGCCCGCCTTCTCGCGCAACCTGCCGAAACTGCGCGAAAAGGTCGAACATGACCTGGCCCTTCGCGGTGTCTGTCGCGACAAGGTGCTGGCCACCGCCGTGCGCCTGCTGGAGATCACACTGATCCGGGTCGGCAACTCCACCTACGCCAAACAGAACCGCAGCTACGGCCTGACGACCCTGCACAAGCGCCACATTGACGTGGACGGCGCGGCCCTGACGTTCGAGTTTCGCGGCAAGAGCGGCAAGGATCACAGCGTCAGCGTCAAGGACCGGCGCCTGGCCAAGGTCGTGCGACAGCTGGAAGGCCTGCCCGGCCAGCAGCTGTTCAAATATCGCGCGGCCGACGGCACGCTGTGCCCGGTCGATTCCGACGACGTGAACGCCTACATCCGCGAGGCGATGGGCGAGCAATTCTCGGCCAAGGACTTCCGCACCTGGGCCGGCACCGTCTCGGCGGCGCGGGCGCTGCGCGACACCGAGGCTCCGACCTCCCCCACCGACGCCAAACGCAAAATCACCGTCTGCGTCAAGGCCGTCGCCGGCCTCTTGGGCAACACCCCCACCGTCTGCCGCGCCTCGTACGTTCACCCCAAGGTCTTCGCCCTTTTCGAAAGCGGTGAAATCGGCAAGGCCTTGCCGGGCTCGGAGACCAAGGGGTTCGAAAAAGCGCTGATCAAACAGCTGCTCGCTGTCTGATCAGCGTTACGCGTCTCTCAGGCGGCCTTGTCCCAGTCCAGCACGACCTTGCCCGACTGGCCCGACTTCATGGCTTCGAAGCCTTCGCGATAGTCGGCGTAGCCCAGGCGGTGGGTGATCAGCGGGCTCAGATCAAGCCCGGCCTTCAGCAGGCCCAGCATCTTGCGCCAGGTGGTGAACATCTCGCGCCCATAGACGCCCTTGATGGTCAGGGCCTTCAGGATGATCGCGCCCCAGTCGGTTTCCATCGGCTTGCCGGGAATGCCCAGCAGCGCCATGCCGCCGCCCATGATCAGGGTGTCGATGCACTGTTTGAAGGCGATGGGCGAACCCGACATCTCCAGCGCCACGTCGAAGCCGACTTTCAGGCCCAGTTCCTTCATGACATCGTGAATGTCTTCCTTGGTCGTATTCACGGTGCGAACGCCCGGCGCGACCTTCTGCGCCAGCTCCAGCCGGAAGTCGTTGATGTCGGTCAGGACAACGGTGCGCGCGCCCGCGTGACGGGCGACAGCGGCGGCCATCATGCCGATCGGGCCGGCGCCAGTGACCAGCACGTCCTCGCCCAGCAGGTCGAACTGTTGCGCCGTGTGCACCGCATTGCCGAACGGATCCAGGATCGAGCCGATCTCATAGGGCACGTCGTCCGGCAGTTCGATGACGTTGAAGGCCGGCGCCACGACGAACTCGGCGAAGGCGCCCTGACGGTTGACGCCAATGCCGCGCGTCTTGGGGTCCAGGTGAAAATGTCCGGCGCGGGCGGCTTCCGAGTTCAGGTCGATGACGTGACCCTCGGCCGAGACGCGCTGGCCGATCCTCAGCGGACGATCCACATCCTTGCCGATGGCGACGATCTCGCCGGCGAACTCGTGGCCGGTGATCATCGGGGTCGGAACGTTCTTCTGGGACCACTCGTCCCAGTTCCAGATGTGGATGTCGGTGCCGCAGACGGCGGTGCGATGCACGCGGATCAGCACGTCCTCCGGTCCCGCCTTGGGGATCGGCGCGTCGATCAGGTCCAGGCCGACGCCAGGCGCGGTCTTGGCCAGGGCCTTCATCGTGTCGGTCATAGTCTCAACTCCCTGAAATCACGGCTCCGGGTTCATCCCGAAACCCGCGGCTGAGGCCCCACGCCTCCTCGCCGCTTGGTCTTCGTCGATGGCGGGCGAAAGGGGCTAAATGACGCCCAGTTCTCGTCCCGCCTGAGTGAACACTTCGACCGTCCGGTCGATCTGATCGAAAGTATGCGCCGCCGACATCTGTGTGCGGATTCGCGCCTGGCCGCGCGGCACCACGGGGAACGAGAACCCGATCACATAGACGCCCAGCTCCAGCGCACGGGCCGCGAAATCCTGCGCCAGTTTGGCGTCGCCCAGCATGACCGGGATGATCGGATGTTCGCCGTCCAGCAGGGTAAAGCCTGCGTCCGACATGGCCCCGCGATAGCGATGGGCGTTGGCCGACAGGCGGGTGCGCAATGCATCGCCTTCCGACCCTTGGGCGATGCGGATCGCCTCCAGGCTGGACCCGCACACAGCCGGCGCCAGGGCGTTGGAGAACAGATAGGGCCGCGCCCGCTGTTTCAGCAGTTCGACCACCGACTTCTTCGCGCAGATGAAACCGCCCATGGCGCCGCCCAGGGCCTTGCCGAAGGTGCCGGTGACGAAATCCACCTCGACACCGTGATGTGCGAACGAGCCCTTGCCTTGCGGGCCCAAAAAGCCCGTCGCGTGGCAGTCGTCCACCATGATCAGGGCGTCGTATTTGTCGGCCAGCGCCCGGATCTCGTCCAGCTTGGCGATATAGCCGTCCATCGAGAAGGCGCCGTCGGTGGCGATGATGATGTCGCGGGCGCCGGCCGCGCGAGCCTCCTTCAGACGGCTCTCCAGCTCGTCCATGTCGGAGTTGGCGAAGCGATAGCGTTTGGCCTTGCACAGCCGAACCCCGTCGATGATAGAGGCGTGATTCAGGCTGTCGGAGACGATGGCGTCGTTCTCGCCCAGCAGCGGCTCGAACAGACCGCCGTTGGCGTCGAAGGCGGCGGCGAACAGGATGGCGTCCTCGAAACCGAGATAGGCGGCGATGGCCGCTTCCAGCTCCTTGTGGATCTCCAGCGTGCCGCAGATGAAGCGTACGGACGCGGTGCCCGCGCCCCACTTCGCTTGCGCCGCCATCCCGGCCTGGGTCACGCGCTCGTCGCCGGCAAGGCCCAGATAGTTGTTGGCGCAGAAGTTCAGCACGTCGCGTCCGGCGACCTGGATCACAGGCCCCTGGCGCGAGGCGATGATGCGTTCGGGCTTGGTCAGGCCCTGGGCGTCGATCTCGGACAGTTCGCCGGCGACGCGGTCGTAGAAGCTTTGGGTCATGGGCCGCGACCTACGCCGATTTTCGATCGGTTTCCACCCGCCTCAGGTCGCTGGCGCCGGGTTGGCCTCGGCCCGGATCGGACTGACGCGAATGCGGCCGCCGCAGGGGCTGAACGAGAACGGCAGGCTGACGGCGGCGGTATCGCTGGGCGCCGTGACCTTTATCGTGGCCGCGTCGGGACAGGTCTTTTGCATGGCTTCGTTAGGCACGACGCTCCAGGCCATTTCGAAATAGGCCTTGGCCCGGGGCGCCAGTTGGACAGGCGTCGGGACCTGGCCTTGGCGGAAATAGCTTCCGGGACTCTGTTCGGCGCGAATGGACGAAAGGGTGCGCCCCCGCGCGTCCTGCAAGGTCACCGTCGGATAGCCGGTCAGGCTGCACGCCTGGGTTCCGATATTTTGAAGACTGAAGTTGCTGACCCGATTTCCGGCGCCCGCATCCCCTTCGCCTGCCGCCAGCGTCAGTTGCGGCCCCTTGCAGGGCAGTGCAGCGGGCAAGACCCCGCCGGTCGCCTCGGTCGGCGTCTGACTCGGCGTCGGCAGCGGTCCGGGCGTCGTATCAGCCCCGGGGATCGGCCGCGAGCAGCGCTCCAGCACCGCGACACCGGTGGTGCCGTCCGGACCCAGGCGGCTCAGCGTGCCGCTCTCCTGCCCGTCGCGCGTCGCCGTCCACCATTCCACCCCGCCGCCGACATAGCGCGCCCCGCTGGCGGCCTGCACCGAACGCAAGGCATAGGTCTGGTTCTGATGGGTTAGCCTGGCGTTGTCGCTGTCGACATACTGGACCTGAAGCGTCGCGCCGCTTTCGCAGGCATAGCCGACCGAGGGCGCGTCGGATGCAGGCGCGGCCGCTGGCTCGACCGGCGCGGCGGGCTGTTCGGGTTCGGTGCGCGAGCAGGCTGCGGCGCCGGTCAGGGCGGCGATTGCGACGAAGGCGGTCAGGCGGTGCGACATCATGTCATGTCCTCTGGTTTCGCCTTCAACGGCCCAACCTGAACAAAGGCTCCGCTTAATGCCCTGCTTTTGGCGTCTCCATCAGCTCGATCAACACGCCGCCCATGTCGCGTGGATGCAGGAAGACGACCGGCGTCCCGTGCGCCCCGATGCGCGGTTCGCCCGTGCCCAGGATCGTCACGCCCTTGGCGCGCATCTCGGCGACGGCGGCGTGGATGTCCGCGACCTCGAAACAGACGTGGTGCTGGCCGCCCTTCGGGTTCTTGGCCAGGAAGCCGACGATGGGGCTGGTGTCGTCATAGGGTTCGATCAGCTCGATCTGGGCCGTCGGCGTATCGACGAAACAGACCTTCACGCCTTGCGCCGGCAGGTCGAACGGCTCGCCGATCTTCGTAGCGCCCAGGATATCGCGATACAGTTTGATCGACTCGGCGATGGAGGGCGTGGCGACGCCGACGTGGTTCAGGGCGCCGATCATGACTTGTCCTTGTCGGGGGCGGGCTGGGCGTAACCCAGACGCTGGTTCAGCTTCTCGATCAGGTCGACCGCCGTATCGGCGATGGCCGAACCGGGCGGATAGACGGCGGCCGCGCCCATATCGAGCAGAGGCTGAACGTCGGACGGCGGGATCACCCCGCCGACCACGATCATGATGTCGGGCCGGCCCAGTTTCTCCAGCTCGGCCTTCAGCTCCGGCACCAGCGTCAGGTGCCCGGCCGCCAGCGACGATGCGCCGACCGCGTGAACGCCCTTCTCGACCGCTTCCTGGGCCGCCTCGGACGGCGTCTGGAACAGGCTGCCGGCCGTGACGTCGAAGCCCAGATCGCCGTATCCGGTCGCGACCACCTTCTGGCCCCGGTCGTGCCCGTCCTGGCCCAGTTTGGCGATCAGAATGCGCGGCGGTCCGCCGTCGTTCTCGACGAAGGTCGCGACCATCTCGCGGGCGCGGGCGAAGCGGGCGTCCTTGCCGGCCTCCTTGGCGTAGACGCCCGACACGGTCTGCACCGTCGCCACGTGGCGGCCGAAGGCGGCCTCCAGCGCGTCGGAGATTTCGCCCACCGTCGCCTTGGCGCGGGCGGCCTGAACCGCAAGCTCCAGCAGGTTGGCGTTCCCGCGCGCCCCCTCGGTCAGGGCGTTCAGCGCCGCATCGGTCGCCGTCTGGTCCCGCTCGGCCCGTAGCCGTTTCAACTTGTCGATCTGGGCGGCCAGCACCGCCGCATTATCGACCTTCAGCATCGGAATGTCGTCGACGACGGGGTTCAGATATTTGTTCACCCCGACCACCGTCTGCTGGCCGGTGTCGATCCGCGCCTGGGTCTTGGCGGCGGACTCCTCGATCCGCAGCTTGGGGATGCCGGCCTCGATGGCCTTGGCCATGCCGCCCAGAGCCTCGACCTCGGCCATGTGGGCGCGGGCGCGCTCGGCCAGTTCGTGGGTCAGGCGCTCGACGTAGAAGCTGCCGCCCCAAGGATCGATGACCCGCGTCAGACCCGTCTCGTGCTGCAACAGGATTTGGGTGTTGCGCGCGATCCGGGCCGAGAAGTCGGTGGGCAGCGCCAGGGCCTCGTCCAGGGCGTTGGTGTGCAGGCTCTGCGTCTGGCCGCCTGCCGCCGCCATGGCCTCGACCATGGTGCGCGGCACATTGTTGAACACGTCCTGAGCCGCCAGCGACCAGCCCGAAGTCTGGCAGTGGGCGCGCAGCGACAGCGACTTGGGATCGACTCCGCCTTCCTTGCGCACCGCCTCGGCCCACAGCAGGCGGCCGGCGCGCATCTTGGCCACCTCCATGAAATAGTTCATGCCGATCGCCCAGAAGAAGCTGAGGCGTGGCGCGAACCGGTCGATCGGCATGCCGGCCGCGACGCCCGCGCGCAGATATTCGATCCCGTCCGCCAGGGTGTAGGCCAGCTCGATATCCGCCGAGGCTCCCGCCTCCTGCATGTGATAGCCGCTGATCGAGATGGAGTTGAACTTCGGCGTCTCCTGCGCCGTCCAGGCGAAGATGTCGGCGATGATCCGCATCGAGGGCTCGGGCGGATAGATGTAGGTGTTGCGGACCATGAACTCCTTCAGAATGTCGTTCTGAATGGTCCCGGTCAGCTTGGCGTGCGGCACGCCCTGTTCTTCCGCCGCGACGACATAGAGGGCCAGGATCGGCAGCACCGCCCCGTTCATCGTCATCGACACCGACATCTGGTCCAGCGGGATCCCGTCGAACAGGGTGCGCATGTCATAGATGCTGTCGATGGCGACGCCCGCCATGCCGACGTCGCCCTTCACCCGCGGGTGGTCGCTGTCATAGCCCCGGTGCGTCGCCAGATCGAAGGCGATGCTCAGGCCCTTCTGACCGGCCGCCAGGTTGCGGCGATAGAAGGCGTTGGATTCCTCGGCGGTCGAGAAGCCGGCATACTGGCGGATCGTCCAGGGATTGCCCGCATACATGGTCGGATAAGGACCACGCACGAACGGCGCGAACCCCGGCAGGCCGTGCGGGTGATCCAGCGCCTCCGTGCTGTCGGGACCATAGGCGGTCTGAACCGTCAGCCCCTCAGGCGTCAGCCAGGGATCGCGCATCGGCCCCTGCCCCGTCGCATCGAGGTTCAGGGCGATCTTGCTGAAATCGGGGAAGCTCATTGACCCGTCTCTTCGAAGGCTGCGGCGAACCGGATCGGCGTTAATGGCTCGCAGACCCGTTCGACCGCCACGGCCGCCTCATCGCCCGCCTCGACCTGCGTCGGCCGCACGTCCGCGTCCACATATTTGGTCACGCCGATGATCTGCGCCGCACCGTTCGTCAGCGCGGCCTCGCGAACCGCGCGAGCGCGGGCGATGCGGGGCTGGATGATTGAACCCTTCAGGGCGTCGACCAGACCGCCCTCGGCCTCGATCATCTGGAACTCGGCCCAGCCGGCCTCCGCCAGGTCCCACGTCCGGGCGTCCAGATACCAGGAGCCGGCGGCCGGATCGTCGACCCGGCCTAGATTGGCCTCTTCCATCAGCACCAGCTGGGTGTTCCGCGCCTGTCGCCGGGCGAAGGCGTCCGACGTCCCGGAGGCGCGGGTGAAGCCGTCCAGCACCACCACGTCCGCCCCGCCGACCGCGCCGGCGAACCCCGCCGCCGTCAGCCGCAGCAGATTGGGCCAGGGATCGCGCGCCGACAGCATCCGTCGCGACGAGCGCGCTTCGATAACCGCCGGAACATCCACGTCGAACGCCTTTGTCAGGCTGGCCCAGATCAGCCGCATGGCCCGAACCTTGGCCAGGCTGTCAAAATATTCCGCATCGACCGACAGGCCGACGACGGTGCCGCGCAAAGCCGCCTCGACCGACATCCCGGCCTCCACCGCCGCCTTCGCATGGGCCACGACGCTGGAGGCCGCAAAGGCCAGCTCCTGCGCCGCCGATCCGCCCGCCTCGTGCGCGACCCGGCCACTGGCCATGAAGAAGGTCGCGTCGGGATAGGCGCCCGCATGACGCGCCGCCGTATTGGCCGCCAGGCTCAGATGCTCTTCCACCGAACGCGGGGCGCCGCCCGCCTCGGCGAAGGCCGAGACCGGGTCCATATGAAACCGCAGTTGGGCGCGCGGCGAGCCCTTGGCGACGACCGCCAGCGCATTGGCCGCATCCGGCCCGTCGATCCCTGCATCCAGCGCGACCGGCGCCAGCTCCAGCGCCACGCCTTCCAGCGCCCGGCTGAGCGGGGCGGAATCCGCCAGCACCCGCCCCTTCAGCACCACCGAGGCCGCGCCATTCTCCAGATCGGTCAGGACGGCGGCGTTGACCGCCTCGGCATCGTCGCCCTCCACCAGCGTCCGCAGATCCCAGGCCCGGCCTTCGGAGTCAGACGGACGCGGGGCGAAGATCGGCTGAACGCCCGTCGCGCCCGCATACAGCGGGCGCGTCACCAGTTGATCGGCGTCGAGATGCATCAGCGACTCGATCGGCCGATCCTTCAGCGCCTTCTGGGCCGCCTCGCGCCATTCCAGCGGCGTGGGCGCGGGAAAGCCCGTCATCACCCGAACTCCACCAGCACGTCGTCCGCCGCCACGGGATCGCCGTCCTTGGCGCCGACGGCTTTCACCACGCCGTCGCGCTCGGCCTTCAGGATGTTCTGCATCTTCATGGCCTCGATGATGGCCACCGTCTCGCCGGTCTTGACCTCCTGGCCGACGACCACCGGAATCGAGACCACCAGACCCGGCATCGGCGACAGCACCATCTTGGAGGTGTCCGCCGCGACCTTTTCCGGCAGGCGCGCATACAGTTCGGCGACATGGGGGTGCAGCACCCGCACCCGCGCCTTGGCCGCGCGGTGGCGGATGTCGAAGCCGTCGGCGACGCGCTTCACCTCGGCGGTGAAGGGCTCGCCGTCCAGATCGGCCTTGAACTGGGCCAGACCCGGCCGCCAATCGATGTCCGACAGTCGGATGTCGCCCCCGCCCGTCAGGGTCAGGATCATCTCCTCGTCCTCGTCATAGGACAGGCCGACGCCGTGCGGCGTCTTGTCGATCATCACGATCCAGTCGGTGCGGTCCGACGGATCGCCGTCCTGTTCGGCGATGACCTCGTGCATGGCCAGGGCCGAGGCGATCAGGATGCGCTCCTGATCCTGCGTCGGCTTCAGGCCGTGGAAGCCGTCGGGGAACTCGTCCTTGATATAGCTGGTCGACAGATTGCCCGACTTGAAGCGGTCCTGATCCATCACCGCCGCCAGGAAGGGCACATTGTGGCCTAGGCCCGACAGGTGGGTGTCTTCCAGCGCGCGAGCCATGCCCTCGACCGCCGCCTCGCGCGTCTCGCCCCAGGCGCACAGTTTGGCGATCATGGGGTCGTAGAACATGCTGATCTCGTCGCCCTCGCGGACGCCGGAGTCGTTCCTGACCACATAGCCGTCCTGCTCGCCCTCTTCCGGCTGCTCGTAGCGGACAAGCCGTCCGATCGAGGGCAGGAAGCCGCGATACGGATCCTCGGCATAGATGCGGCTTTCGATGGCCCAGCCGTCGATCTTCAGGTCCTTCTGCTCGAAGGCCAGCGTCTCGCCCCAGGCCGAACGGATCATCTGTTCGACCAGATCGACGCCGGTGATCAGCTCCGTCACCGGATGCTCGACCTGCAGCCGGGTGTTCATTTCCAGGAAGTAGAAGCTCTTGTCCTGACCGGCGACGAACTCGACCGTGCCGGCTGAGTCATAGTTCACCGCCTGGGCCAGGGCGACGGCCTGCGCCCCCATGGCGGCGCGGGTGGCCTCGTCGAGCAAGGGGCTCGGCGCCTCCTCGATGACCTTCTGGTTACGGCGCTGGATCGAGCATTCGCGCTCGAACAGGTGGACCACATGGCCGTGCTTGTCGCCCAGCACCTGGATCTCGATGTGGCGCGGATCGACGATGAACTTTTCCAGGAAGACCCGGTCGTCGCCGAAGGCGTTCAGCGCCTCGGCCTTCACCGCCGCGAACCCTTCGGCCATGTCGGCGTCCGAATGGGCCACGCGGATGCCCTTGCCGCCGCCGCCGGCCGAGGCCTTGATCATGATCGGATAGCCGATCTGGTTGGCGATCCTGACCGCCTCGTCCGGCGTCTCGATCAGCCCCATATGCCCCGGCACGGTCGAAACACCCGCCTCGGCCGCCAGCTTCTTGGAGCTGATCTTGTCGCCCATGGCCTCGATGGCCTCGGGGTTCGGCCCGATGAAGGCGATCCCCTCGTCCCTCAGCCGCCGCGCGAATCCGGCGTTCTCGCTCAGGAACCCAAAGCCCGGATGCACGGCCTGCGCCCCCGTCTGGCGCACCGCCTCGACGATCTTGTCCGCCAGCAGATACGACTGCGCCGCCGGCGCCGGCCCGATCAGCACCGCCTCGTCGGCCATCTCGACCGCCAGCGATCCGGCGTCGGCCTCCGAATAGACCTGCACGGTCTTGATGCCCATCTTGCGGCAGGTCTTGATGATCCGAACCGCGATCTCGCCCCGGTTGGCGATGAGGATTTTGGAGAACATGTCTGAGCCTACAGCGGAATGTTGTCGTGCTTCTTCCAGGGGTTCTCCTGGACCTTGTTCTTCAGCGTCCGCAGCGCTTTCACCAGCCGCCGCCGCGTCCCGTGCGGCATGATGACGTCGTCGATATAGCCCAGGCCCGCCGCCACGAAGGGGTTGGCGAACCGGTCCTTATACTCCGCCTCGCGCGCCGCCAGCGCCTCTGGATCGCCGGCCTCCTTGCGGAAGATGATCTCGACCGCCCCCTTGGCGCCCATGACCGCGATCTCTGCGGTGGGCCAGGCGTAGTTGACGTCGCCGCGCAGGTGTTTGGAGCTCATCACGTCATAGGCGCCGCCATAGGCCTTGCGCGTGATCAGGGTCAGTTTCGGCACCGTCGCCTCGGCATAGGCGAACAGCAGCTTGGCCCCGTGTTTGATCAGGGCGCCGTATTCCTGCTTGGTCCCCGGCATGAAACCCGGCACGTCCACCAGGGTCACCAGCGGAATATCGAAGGCGTCGCAGAAGCGCACGAACCGCGCGGCCTTGCGGCTTGAATCGATGTCGAGCACGCCCGCCAGCACCTGGGGCTGGTTGGCGACGATGCCGACCGTCTGGCCGTCCAGCCGGCCAAAGCCGCAGATGATGTTCCTTGCGAAGTCGGCTCCGATCTCAAAGAAGTCGGCCTCGTCGACCACCTTCAGGATCAGCTCCTTCATGTCATAGGGCTGGTTCGGATTGGCCGGGATCAGGGTGTCCAGCGACGGCTCGTCCCGCTCGGGCTCGTCATAGCTCTCGCGCACCGGCGGCTTTTCACGGTTCGACAGGGGCAAAAAGCCGATCAGGCGGCGCACCTCCGACAGGGCCTCCAGATCATTCTCGAACGCCCCGTCCGCCACGCCCGACTTGCCGGCGTGGACGCGGGCGCCGCCCAGGTCCTCGTGGCTGACCACCTCATTGGTGACGGTCTTCACCACATCGGGACCGGTCACATACATGTAGCTCGTGTCCTTCACCATGAAGATGAAGTCGGTGATGGCGGGCGAATAGACGTCGCCGCCCGCGCACGGCCCCATGATCACGCTGATCTGGGGAATGACGCCGCTGGCGAGCGTATTTTGCAGGAAGATGTCGGCGTAGCCCGCCAGGCTCTCCACCCCCTCCTGGATCCGCGCCCCGCCGGCATCGAACAGGCCGATGATCGGCGCGCCGGTGGTCAGGGCCATCTTCTGCAGCTTGACGATTTTGGCCGCATGGGCGCCCGACAGGCTGCCGCCGAAGACGGTGAAGTCCTTGGAGAAGACATAGACCAGCCGTCCGCCGATGGTGCCGCGACCCGTAACCACCCCGTCGCCGGGGATGCGCTGGTCCTGCATGCCGAAGTCGTGGCTGCGGTGCTCGACGAACATGTCGGTCTCCTCGAAGGAGCCTTCGTCCAGCAGCACGTCGATGCGTTCGCGCGCCGTCAGCTTGCCCTTGGCGTGCTGGGCGGCGATACGCTTTTCTCCACCGCCCAGTTTGGCGGCGGCGCGACGGCGCTCCAGTTCTTCAAGGATGGCTTGAGTCATGATGGATCTTCGCCTCTCGTTCAAAGAACGCGTGGCGCCTTCATCGCAAAATGGCAAACGCAACTTTGCAAAAAGTGTGGAACTGCGCGGGCTTGCAAAGGATGGCGATATGATCTGCAAAGTTGCGAATGGCTGAGAAGCTTTTCTTAGGCGCCAAACTGCGCAAGCTGCGCGAGGCGCGCGGCTGGACGCTGGAGGCCTGCGCCGAGCGGCTGGGCCTGTCGCCGTCCTATCTGTCGCAGATCGAGACCAATCAGAGGCCGGCCACCGCGCGGGTTCTGATCGCCCTGACCCGCGCCTTTCACGTGGACGCCAGTTTGTTCGATCTGGAAGGCGACGCCCGCCTGATCGCCGACCTGCGCGAGGCCACCACCGACATTGCGGGCCCGATGATGGGTGAGGCCGAGCCGCCCACGGCCGCCGAGCTGAAACAGGCCGTCGCCAACACCCCGCGCCTGGCCCGCCAGTTCCTGGCCCTGCACCAGACCTTCCGTCGTCTGGACGAGCGGGTGAAGGCGCTGGACGACACCCTGGGTCGGGACGAGCACGGGGCCAGCGTGGCGCTATTGCCCTACGAAGAGGTGCGCGACTTCTTCCACTATCGCGACAACTATATCGACACGCTGGACACGGCGGCCGAGGCGCTGGCGGCGAGCCTGGTTCAGGACAGCCAGATCGAGCGGGCGCTGGAGGCTGCGCTGAGCCAGGCGCACGGCGTCCGCGTCGCCTATGTCGCCGGTCAGGAGGCCCTGCGTCGCTACGACCCCGCCAACCGCGTCCTGACGCTGGACGCCTGGCAGCCCGGCGCGACGCGGTCGTTCCAGCTTGCGCACCAGCTGGCCCTTCTGTCCTTCCGCGATTTGATCGAAGCCGAACTGGATCAGGCCGCCTTCCGCACCGACGCCGCACGGGACGTGGCCCGCGTTGGCCTGGCCAACTATGCGGCCGGCGCCCTGCTCTTGCCCTATCGCGCCTTCCTGGAGGCCGCGCGCGAGGAGAAGCACGACATCGACCGGCTGCGGACCCGGTTCCAGGTCAGTTTCGAACAAGTCTGCCACCGGCTCTCGACCCTGCAGAGGCCGGGCTGGCGCGGCGTGCCTTTCTATTTCGCCCGCGTGGACATGGCCGGCAACATCACCAAGCGCCACAGCGCCACCCGCTTCCAGTTCGCCCGCTTCGGCGGCGCCTGCCCGCTGTGGAACGTGCACGAGGCCTTCGCCGCGCCCGACCGGATCGGGGTGCAACTGGCCGAGATGCCCGACGGCTCGCGCTACATCTCCATCGCCCGCAGCGTGTCCAAACCCAGCGGCTCCTACCTCGCCAACGACCGTCGCTACGCTCTGTCCCTTGGATGCGAGGTCGAACACGCGGGCGCCCTGGTCTATGCCGCCGGCCTCGATCTGAACGGCCCCGCCGCGCGGATCGGCGTCAGCTGCCGCATCTGCGAGCGCACCGACTGCACCCAGCGCGCCTTCCCGCCCCTAGACCGGACCCTGCACGTGCCAGAGAACGAGCGCGGCGTGGTGCCCTATGTGCTGGATGGCCCGCGCCCCGACCGCTATTGATCGGGGCATGACCTGTCATGCACCTATCGGCGTCGCCGTCGTCGGCTACGGCCTGGCGGGCCAGACCTTCCACGCCCCCCTGATCGCCGCCACGCCCGGCCTGCGCCTGGCCGCCGTCGTCTCGTCCCGACCCGAAGCGGTCCACGCCGACCTGCCCGACGTGGAGGTGCTGCCGAACCTGGACGCCGCATTGGCCCGCGACGACATCGGCCTGATCGTCGTCGCCACACCGGACGCCCTGCACGCCGAACAATCGATCGCCGCGCTGAAGGCCGGCAAGTCGGTGGTGGTGGACAAGCCCTTCGCGGCGACCCTGGCTGACGCCGAAGCCGTCGCTGCCGTCGCAGCGTCATCGCCCGGCGTTTTCAGCGTCTTCCAAAACCGCCGTTGGGACGCCGACTTCCTGACCCTGCGCCGCCTAATCGACGATGGCGAACTGGGCGACGTCGCCGTGTTCGAAAGCCACTACGACCGCTTCCGTCCGACCGTCACCGACCGCTGGAAGGACAAACGCGACGGCGGCGTCTGGGCCGACCTGGGTCCGCACCTGATCGACCAGGCGGTCCAGTTGTTCGGCCCGCCGCTAGCCATCTATGCCGACCTCCAGGCCCAGCGTGTCGGCGCCACGGCCATCGACTACGCCCACGTCCTGCTGCGCTATGACCGGCTGCGCGTCATCCTGAACATGAGCCACCTCGCCGCCGAGGCCAGCCTGCGCTACGTCGTCCACGGCACGGGCGGCAGCTTCATCAAACACGGCCTCGACGCTCAAGAAGGGCAGTCCAAGGCCGGCTTGCGTCCCGGCGACGCGGACTGGGGCCTCGATCCTTCGCCCGGCGTGCTGACCAAACAGATCGACGGCGAAACCGTCCGCACCACGCCGGTTCCGGAGCGTGGCGACTATCCCGCCTTCTACGCCGCCATGCGCGAGGCGATCCTCGGCGAGGGCCCGCCGCCCGTCCCCGCCGATCAGGCCCTGACCGTCATGCGCATCCTGGATGCCGGTCTGCGTAGCGCGGCGGAGCGTCGCGAGATCGCTCTCTAGCTCTTCTTGCGGCCCTTCGACGTCGCCGCAGGCGCGTGAGCCAGTCGCAGCAGATTGGCCGCGCCCGGCGCACCGAACGGTGTGCCCGCCAGGATCAAGATGCGCTGGCCCGGCTCGGCCAGACCATATTTCACCGCGCTGTTGACGGCATCGTCGGTGACGGCCTCCAGCGAGTCCGGTTGCTCGCCCAGACGCGGCTCCAGTCCCCAAACCAGGGCCAGCCGGCGCGCGGTGTTGGGATTGGGCGTCAGCACCAGGATCGGCTTCAACGGCCGCTCGCGCGCCATCCGTCGCGCCGTGCCGCCCAAGGTCGTGAACACCACCAGACAGCCGGTCGAGGGCGCATTCGCCGCCATCCGCGCCGCCCCGACCAGGGCGTCCACGTCATGCTCGTCCATGCCGGCGTGTTCGGCCCCCATCAGGCTGGGCCACATCGGATCGCGTTCGACCCGCTCGATGATCCGGCTCATGATGCCGACGGATTCCAGCGGATAGTCGCCCGACGCCGTCTCGGCCGAGAGCATCAGGGCGTCCGCGCCCTCATAGACCGCATTGGCCACATCGGTCGCCTCGGCGCGGGTCGGGGCCGGGGCGCTGGTCATGGATTCCAGCATCTGGGTCGCCACGATCACAGGAACCCCGCGATTGCGGGCCGCGCGCACGATCTGCTTTTGCGCCACTGGCACATCCTCGGGATCCAGCTCGACGCCCAGATCGCCGCGGGCCACCATCACCCCGTCGCAATAGTCCAGGATGGCTTCCAGATCGGCCAGAGCCGCCGGCTTTTCGATCTTGGCGAGGCAGGCCGCCTGCCCGTTCACGATCCGCTTCAGCTCGGCCATGTCCTCGGGCTTCTGAACGAAGCTGAGCGCCACCCAGTCCACGCCCATCCGCAGGGCGAAGGCCAGATCCTCACGGTCCTTCGGCGTCAGGGCCGAGACCGGGATCACCGCCTCCGGCACCGCCACGCCCTTCCGGTCCGACAGCTTCGAGCCGCTCTCGACCGTCACATCCGCCCACTCGTCGGTCCGCTCGCCCACACGCAGACGCACCCGCCCATCGTCCAGCAGCAGCAGCATCCCCTTGCGCAGCGCCTTGAAGATTTCGGGGTGCGGCATCTGCACCCGCGTCTCGTCGCCGGGCGTCGGGTCCAGGTCGAAACGCATGGTGTGGCCCGGCTTGACCGCGATCTCGACGTCCTTGAACCGCCCCAGACGCAGCTTCGGCCCTTGAAGGTCGGCCAGCACGCCCAGCGGACGCTGCAAGGCCATTTCAGCGCCGCGCACCGCTTTCAACGCGGCGGCGTGATCCTCATGCGAGCCGTGGCTGAAGTTCAGGCGAAAGACGTCCACCCCCGCCTGGGCCAGCGCCTTGACGGTGCTGGGCGCACGGCTGGCGGGTCCCAGGGTGGCGACGATGCGCGCGCGACGGGCTCGGTTCATGACGTTTCCTGTTGGCTCTCTCGGACGGCAAAACGGGGCCGCCTGGGCGATTTCGCCCTCTTCTGCCAACGAAACCCGCGCTGCGTAAGGCCGCCTTCCCCTCAGGAAACATGAGTTGACGGCCGGAAACAGGAGTTTATCTGGCCGCCGCCCCGCAAGCCGCCACGCCAAATCCGTTCAGATCGATGCAGCGGCCCTCGACCCGGGGCGCGGGGACGCCAATCACATGGGCGAGGGTCGGGGCGATATCGACGGTGCGGATCGGCAGGAACCGCTCCTCGGCCTTGGCGCCCGGCCACCAGAAGATGATCGGCACGCGCCGGTCATATTCCCACGGCGTGCCGTGTCCGGCCAGGGTCGAGCCGACGCGGCCGCCCGAGGTGGTGTTCTGCGTCCAGGCGAACTGGATGTCGGGCGATCGCTCGGCGACGGTCGACAGCCGCATCCGCTCGCGCACCGTCATCATCTCGGGCTGACGGCTTTCGGGCAGAGGCTCGGCCAGCAGCCGGTCGCGCGTCTCGGCGAAGGCCACGTCCGGCAGGGCGCGCAGCATCTCGACCGCCGCCTCCGCCACCTGTGTGCGTAACGGATCGGGCAACGACTTGTGGTCCGCATCGGCGACCATCCAGCCCGAACCGCCGGACTGCAGCGGATCGGCGCGCAGGTTGAAGCGCGCCTTCAGCGCGGCGTTGACGCCCTTGATCGCATCGGTGTCGGCGCGGTGCGCCTGCGGATAGCCATGCTCATGCAGCCGCTCGACGAAGTCCGAACCGCCGTGATCGGCCGTCAGAACCACCAACGCCCCGCCCGGAACCTGGGCCAGCTTGTCCAGGAAAGCGCCCAAGGCCGCATCCAGCCGGTGCATCTGCTCGCACATCTCCGGCCCCTGGGTGCCGTACATATGGCCGATCCGGTCGGTGGCCGACAGGCTGACGCCCAGCATGTCGGTCGCCGTCCCCTGCCCCAGCTTCTGGCTGTCCAGCAGATATTCCGCCGCTTTCAGCGTCTGCTCGTCCAGCAGCGGCGAGGTGTCGAACTTCAGCCCCGCCGGCGGCAGCACCGAATGGAAGGTCTGGCCGCGGATGGTCCAGTCCCCCGCCAGCGCCCGGCAGTCCGCGTTCTGATAGTCCCAGGCTGTCGGCGTCGCCGCCGTCCAGGCGTTAAAGTCACGGTTGAACGCCGCAACCGGCGCCAGTTTCGCCTCGGCCGTCTGACCCGGCTCGACATAGGTCGTCAGTCCAAACCCGTCGGTGAACCAGAAGGCCTGCCCCTGATGACCAGCCAGATTGATCGCCCCGCGATCCTTGCCCGACACAGCCATCACCTTGCTGTCCGGGCTGACGTTCTTGAGCCAGTCGCCCAGCGTCGTCGCGCGCAACTGGTCCGGCCCCACCGGCCCGTTGTCTGTGTCGTCGCGCCCGTGCGCCAGATGGTTCTGCGGCGCGGCCAGGCAATAGACCTCCTTGCCGGTCTTGCCGTCGATCCAGTCGTTGGCGGGGATGCCCGTTTCGGCCGGATGCATCCCGGTCAGAACCGTGGAATGGCCCGGGCAGGTCTCGGTCAGACCGTGGGTCTGGTAGCCGTTGATCGACACCAGCCCCTGGTCGGCCAGCCGGCGCAGGCCGCCGCTGTAGCGGCTGCGATACTGGTTGAAGAGATTGGCGCTGAACTGATCGACGACGATGGTCACGATCAGTTTGGGCGGCGTCAGGGCCGCAGCCGACGCCTGAGGCGCGGCCCCCTGAACCGCCGGCTGGGCGACCGGCGCGCCCGCACAGGCGGCGCCCGCGATCGACAAGGCGGCCAGACACGCGGCGACGACGTGACGCGACAGGGACATGAACAACTCCAACAACAGCCGTGCGGCCTCTAGCTGTCGCGGATGGCGCCCGCGTGACAGCCCGGCTCGCTACTAGTGCGATTCCTTGGACCGCAGCCGCGCGACCTGATGCAGGACCAGCACTACCGCGCCGCCGACGATCAGCCCGATCACGGCCGAAGCCACCGCCGTCGTCAGCCAGCTCATCACGCCGGCCAACGGCCCGAACAGTTCGCCGACGGCATGCGACAGATGCTCGACCGGCACGGCCGGCCAGTGCAGCCCCAGCGTATGGGAGCCGTGCAGCAGAATGCCGCCGCCGACCCACAGCATGGCCGCGGTGCCGATCACCGACAGGGCGCTCATCACCATCGGCATGCCTTTGACCAGACCCCGCCCCAAGGCGCGAACGCCACCGTTGGGCCGCTTGGCCAGGCTCAGACCGATATCGTCCATCTTCACGATCAGGCCGACCGCGCCATAGACGACGACGGTCATGGCGATGCCGACCACGGCAAGCACGGCGGCCTGGGTCAGGATCGGCTGCGCCGCCACATCGGCCAGGGCGATGGCCATGATCTCGGCCGACAGGATCAGGTCGGTGCGCACGGCGCCCGACACCGTCGTCTTCTCCAGCGCCGCCGCATCGCGCGCGACTGGCGCGGCATCCTCATGCCCGCCATGCCCTACCGCCTCCAGTAGCTTTTCGGCTCCCTCGAAACACAGATAGGTCCCGCCGCACATCAGGATCGGCGTGATGGCCCAGGGCGCGAAGGCGCTGAGCACCAGGGCCACCGGCAGGATGAAGATCAGCTTGTTGCGAAACGACCCCAGCGCGATCTTGCTGATGATCGGCAGTTCGCGGCTGGGCGACAGGCCCATGACATAGCGCGGCGTGACCGCCGCATCGTCCACCACCACGCCAGCGGCCTTGGTCGAGGCCTTGCCGGCCGCCGCGCCCACGTCATCCAGCGACGCGGCCGCCAGCTTTGCAATGCCGGCGACGTCGTCCAGCAGTGCGATCAGTCCAGACGGCATAGTCAGTCTTCCCGGCTGGGCGGCACGTTGACACCCTGCGATTTCAGATAGGATTTGATGTTGCGCGCGGCCTGGCGGATGCGCTGCTCGTTCTCGACCATGGCGATGCGCACGAAGCCCTCGCCGTTCTCGCCATAGCCGACGCCTGCCGCCACCGCGACCTTGGCGTGGGTCAGCAACTGCTTGGAAAACTCCAGGCTGCCCAGATGCTTGAGCGCCGGCGGCAAGGGCGCCCAGGCGAACATGGACGCGGCCGGTTTAGGAATTTCCCACCCCGCACGGCCGAAACTCTCCACCAGCACGTCGCGCCGGCGGTGATAGAGTTTGCGGTTCTGCTCGACGATGTCCTGCGGCCCGTTCAGCGCGGCGCACGCCGCCGCCTGGATCGGCGTGAAGGCGCCGTAGTCGAGGTAGGATTTCACCCGCGTCATCGCCGCGATCAGCTTCTTATTACCGACCGCAAACCCCATGCGCCAACCGGCCATGCTGTAGGTCTTGGACAGGGAGGTGAACTCGATCGCCACGTCCTTGGCGCCCGGAACCTGCAGGATCGAGACCGTCGGCTTGCCGTCGTAATAGAGCTCCGAATAAGCCAGGTCGCTGATGATCCAAAGATCGTTCGCCTTGGCGAAGTCCACGACGCGTTCGTAGAAGGCCAGATCGACCGTCTCCGCCGTCGGGTTCGACGGATAGTTCATCACCAGGATCTTGGGCCGCGGCACGGTGAAGGCCATGGCCCGCTCCAGCGCCTCGAAATACTTCTCGTCCGGCGTGGTCGGCACGCTGCGGATCGCAGCCCCGGCGATGATGAAGCCGAAGGTGTGGATCGGATAGGACGGATTGGGCGCCAGGATCACGTCGCCCGGCTCGGTGATGGCGGTGGCCAGGCTGGCCAGGCCCTCCTTGGAACCCATGGTGACGATCACCTCGGTCTCGGGATCTACATCGACGCCGAAACGGCGGCCGTAGTAGTTGGCCTGCGCGCGGCGCAGCCCTGGGATTCCCTTGGACTGCGAATATCCGTGGGCGTCGGGCTTCCTGGCCACCTCGATCAGCTTGTCGATGACATGCTGCGGCGGCGGCAGGTCGGGGTTGCCCATCCCCAGGTCGATCACGTCCTCGCCTGCCGCACGGGCCGCCGCGCGCATCGCATTGGTCTCGGCGATGACATAGGGCGGCAACCGCTTCATGCGGTAGAATTCTTCGGACATGACAGGCTCGTCGTTGGGATCAGCGGCCGTGGATCGACCGCCCATAGCGCTTAGCGCGCCAGCGGCCTCGCGCAACAGCATTGAAGGTTATTTTCACCCGTCAGGCGGACGAAATCTGTGCGTCGCGCAAAAACCTGGTCGATAAGACCGCCGGTCATCCCCCTCAATAGCTCAGGCGCAAACCGACGCTGAGCGTTCTCGGCGGGCCGTATCCGGCGACGCCCCTGCCCGTTTCCGACACCTCGACATCCTCGTCGAACAGATTGTCCGCCGCCATCCAAAGGATCGCGTTCGGCGTGAAGGCCCACTCCGCACGCGCATCCAGCGTCACGGCGGCGTCCAGCACCCGGCTGTTCAGGTCGTCGTCGAACCGGCTCGATTCATAACGCGCCGCCAGGGCCAGGGTCACTCGATCGGTCGCGCGCCAATCCAACCCAGCGGTCGCGCTCCATTCCGGCGCCTGGGCGGGACGCAGGCCGGTCAGCTGCGCGGCGGACGATCCGCCGTCGATCTCGGCGTCGGTCCAAGACGCAGCGGCGTTCAGCGACACGGCGGACGACAGATCCAGCGCCCCCGTCAGTTCCACGCCCCAGGCGTCGATCTTTCCCGCGTTCTGGCGCTGCCGCAGCACCCCGCCCGCCGGCACGAACCCGGCGCGAGGGAAGGTCGCCGGCCCGGACCCGAGCGTCACATTGACGATGGCGTCCTCGATCTGGTTCCAAAACACCGACGCGCCCCAGCGCACGCCGTCGCGGTCGAAGGCCAGGCCCGTCTCCACGCCCTTCAGCGTCTCGGGCGTCAGGGCGGCGTTGGCCTCAGTAATGTCGTTGCCGACGCGGAACGGCCGATGCAGTTCGTTCAATGTGGCGGGCCGGAACCCGGAATAGGCCGCCGCCCGCGCCGCATAGCCGCCGCCCAGATCACGCCGCACGGCCAGACGCGCGCTGACCACCTCGCCCGACCGATCCGGGTCGCTTTCGTTCAGCAGGACGGCGCCGGTCGCCAGGGTGTTCTCCTGACGGAATCCGCCCGTATTCTCCCATCGATCCACCCGCAGTCCGCCGGCCACCAGCCAGTCGGCCGCGGTCCAGGACGCATCGACATAGGCCCCGGCCACCTCCGTCTCCCCGCCCGCACGCCGAATGCGGGTGAAGCCCGCGCCGGTCGGATTGCTGAACAGTTCGTTGGTTTCGCCGTCGTTGAAGCGCGCATCGGCGCCCAGCTCCCACTCCAGTCGTCCGCCCGCGAAATCCGCCATGCGACGGCGCAGCGCCGCATTCACCCCCCATCCGGTCGCGGGTGTCTTGAACTGATCGTTGGCCGGCGTCGTGGTCGATCGGTCGGCCGACACCGAGGCCGAACTGTTGGCCAGATTGCTGTCGATCCGCCACGCCTGCAGCCGCCAGCCATAGCCGTCGGCCGTCGGCGTCTGTGCCGCCGTGGCGCTCAGGCTGTGCCCGCTGGCGTTGGCGCGCGTTCCGGCCAGACCCGATCCGCGATCCTCTTCCCAGGTCGCCGCCCGGACCGACAGGTTCGCCTGTCCCAAGGCTGTATCGACCCGCAGCGCCGCGCTTCGGCTGTCGAGATCCAGCGGCGTATCCGCCGCGCCTGCCGACGGCCCACGCACCGGCACATAGCCGTCGCTGACTTCGCGAAGACCGCTCAAAGTCACCGCCAAAGGTCCCAGGCGCGTGGACGCCGATCCCGCCGCCCGCACCCCGCCACGCTCGGACGCGGACACATCCAGCGCGCCGCCTTTAGCACGCTCACGCAAGGTGATCGTGCCCGTCAGCGCGCCCGCGCCATAGGGGCCCGAGCCCGCCCCCCGGATGACGTCCAGGCTTTCCAAGGATTCCGGCGTCGCCTGGGACCAGATGACCCAGCCCCCGAACGGATCATTCAGCGGCACGCCGTCCAACAGCACCAGCGTCCGTCCTGCCCCGGACGGCGCGATGGCCCTCAGCGAAATCCCTTGCGTGGTCGGATTGGCCGCCGCGCTGCTGGTGCGTCGAAACAGCGACACCGCGGGCACGGACCGTAACGCCTCGTCCAGACGCGACGACCGCGACAGCACCGACTCATCGATCCGCACCACCGAAAACGCAGCATCGGCCGCCGCCGGCGGCAGACGCGCGGCTGTGACGACGATCTCGGGCAAGGCGGTGGGTGTGACGGGGGGAGGAACGTCCTGGATCATGCGCCGTCAGTAGGCGGTCGTTCCGCCACATCAAAGCCCGGCGACCGGAAACGCCCGGAAAAGCGCAAGACAGATCGACGCCCCCTCGATAACAACCGTATCGAACAGTCTGAGGGGGAAGCACGTGGGTCTGGGAACGCTCGTCAGGGGCCTGATCTTCGGCAAGGACGCCGACCGCAAGCGACGCTCCGCCAAGGCGGCGCGAATCCGCGCCCTGCCCGACCGCCGGGTGATGGCCGACAGCTATGTCCCCGCGTTGGCGGCCGACGGCGGGCGCATCCTGTGGGTCGGATGCCGCGAATATACGCTGGACGACTACGCCTTGCTGGAGGCGCAGGGCGGCGAGGTCTGGACCACCGACATCGATCCGGCCGCCGCACGCTGGGGCCGCGAGGGTCGCCACCGCACAGGCGACGTTTGCGAGGCGGATCGGCTGTTCCCGGACCTGACCTTCGACGCCATCGTCTGCAACGGGGTGCTGGGTTATGGCGTCGACAGTCCCGCCCAGCAGCAGCGCGCCTTGAAGGCTCTGGCGGCCATCCTACGCCCGGGCGGTCGCCTGCTGCTGGGCTGGAACACCGACAAGATCGCCGATCCCGTCGCCGCCGGCCTGACCGACGCCGACTTCCAGGCCGCGCCCCTGGGCGACCAGCCGACACGCGTACGGTTCGACGCGGTGACCCACGTTTACGACAGCCTGATCCGAAGGGGTTGAAGCCTAGCCCTAAACTCTAGCCCTGAAGCCGGGTCAGCGACGCCGCCGGCCCGAACAGAGGACGCCGGCGCAGCGTCGGCTTCGGCGTCACGAACGCCTTGTCGACCAAGGCCTCGCGCAAGGCGTCCAGCTCGGCGGCGCGCGCGTCCGGCGAATGCACCCGCTCGACATAGGCCTGCCCGCCACGCGCCAGGGCCAGACGTTCATCGGGGTTGTCGACCAGACGCATCATGGCGCTTGTCAGCGACCCGGCCTCCTCGACGTCGACATACAGCGCATATTCGCCGCTGGCTTCGCGCAAGCCGCCGCGTCCCGACGAGATCAGCGCGGCGCCCGCCGCATGGGCCTCCAGCGCGGCCAGTCCCAGGGCCTCGCGCACCCGCGACGGCGTGACCGCAATGGCGGCGCGCTGCGTCATCGCCCGCACCGCGTCCAGCGACGCCGACTTGTGGATTTCGACCCGGTCGCCGAACCTCTCTAGCATCCGCACTTGCGGCGCAGCCCAGTCCTGATGCTTGTCCCAGTCGCCCAGCATCAAGGCGCCGCGCCAGTCGGGATGGCGATCCAGCGTCTGGGCCAAGGCTGCACAGAACAGGTCCAGCCCCTTGTCCTTCATCGCCCGGCCCGAAAACAGGATCAGGTTCTCGCGCTGCTCGGGCGATGCGCGCCAGGCGTCGCTTTCGATCGGATTGCAAACCGACGAGACGCGCCCGGCCAGACGCGGATAATCCGTTGCGAACTCTTCACCTGCCGCCCGGCTGACGAACACCAGACGGTCGAACCGCGAGAGGCGACGGCCATAGCGGAAGCGCTCGATCAGGTTGCGCGACGGCTTGATCCGCGTGTGGCGATAGAGAATGTGGATCGCGTCCGGCAACTGCCGCGCCAACTCCGACGCCGCCTTCAGCTGCTGATGGTATTCCACAATGTCCGGCGACAGTTTCTTCAGAACGTCAACCACCGCCGCATTTCGCGCCTTGCGGCCCAGTCCGGCCGGCACCGTCACCATCTGCACGCCCGCCGGCGTCGGCCCGCCGGCGTCGGCGATCAGCGTCACCAGCCGGTTCAAACGGCTGTGCGCAGACAGCGTGCGCACCACTGTCTCCATCGAGTTGGTCTTGTCCGGACAGAAGGTGCAGCCTCGCGGCAGAACGACGGCGATACGCATGGTCTAGCCTTCCTTCCGAACGGAAGCGGTCTCGAAAATCTTGGGATGAACGGCGGCGCCGGTGGCGCGGCGACCGCGCGGCCCGTTCAGGCCCAGCAGGCGACGCGCCTTGAACCCGGCCTTCAGCCACGGCTCCGCCGACGACTGGCGGATGCCCTTCACATCGATGAAGGTGACGTCGCCGTGACCGGACAGGGTGTGAAAACCGTCGCCGTACTCGTCCAGCAGATGGCCCGGCTCGAACCGTTTCACGACCACCGCCGAAAACGCCTCCGGGGTCAGCGCATCGAGCCGCAGCAGATTGATCGCCGCGCCATAGGTCACAGCGCAGTCCTGAACCGGCAGATGAAGCGCGCCATCGTGAACGAACGCCGACCCGCCTGGCCGCGAGGTCTGGAAACCGCTCATCACCGGATTGGCCGAATGCGATGTCCAAGGCCCCGTCAGGCTGTCGGCCCAGGCGACATGCAGTTCGCGCATCGCCCGGTCGTCCGGTCCGGGCAGCGCATGGAACATCCACCACCGGCCGTCGTGCTTGACCACCGTGGCGTCGATCGCAGCCGCCTCGCCGATACGGGCCACCGCCTCCCACTGGTCCGGGAAACGCACACAGCGATACAGGATCAGCCCGCCGCTCTTGTAGCCTTCCGGCAGCATGTAGAGTTCACCGCCGTCCTCGACCAGCGTCGGATAGGACAGGTGCCAGGGCTCGGACAGGGCCACGCCCTGCCCCACCAGCCGGTCGTCGGCGTCATACTGGCGATAGTGAATCTCACCGCGGCGCACATGATAGTCGAACGCCTCGACGAAGACGGTCAGCACCCCGTCGCGCGTGATCCCGAATGGGTCCGCGACATAGGCATGAGGGACGCAGTCCGGCAGCCAGACGATCTCGTCCCCGCGCGGCTCATGGTCAATGAAGCTGCTTAAGGGACGGCGGATAAAGCCCGAGCGCCAGAGATCGAACACGACGACGCCCTAGCCGACCGAAAGAACCGGGGCCGTCGTGTCGTCATGTCCTGCAAACGCGCGCATCTGGGTCCTGCTCGTCGCCGCGACACGGCGTCTTCATGACAAGGACGCCGCCGACCGACCCTTGCCTCATGAAAATCATCACGGCATTGAAGGTCTTGGCCCGTTTGGCTGCACGAGAGGACTTCGCCCGTTTGACCGCGCCTGCCGCGCATCCCCTGATCGCCGCCTATCTTGAGCAGCGCGAGGATCTGGCCCGGTTCTGCCGCGCGCGGCTGGGCGGCGCGTCGGGCAATGTCGATGACGTGCTGCAAGACATCTATCTGAAGGTCTCGACGCTCGATCCCGACCCGCCGCCGGACAATCCTCGCGCCTTTCTATTTCGCCTGACGTCCAACCTGCTGATGGACCGCTGGCGATCCGGGCAACGGTCGGCGAACCGCGACGCCCAATGGCGACAACTGAACCATGAAACCGGCGCCGCCGAAGATCTCGATGCTACGCCTTCTGCAGAGGCGGTCGTGGCCGGGCGCGAGAAACTGGCGCGCCTTCTCGCCGCCCTGGACACCCTGCCGCCCAAGACCCAGACGGTCTTTCGCCTGCACAAGTTCGATGGGGTCAGCTATGCCGATGTCGCGGTCCAAATGGGCATTTCGCGCAGTTCGGTCGAAAAACACATGATGGACGCGCTGCGCGTTCTTTCCCGCAAGGTTCAACCGTGATGCCGGCCCTTTTCACGCCCTGGGGGAATTTGTCTGAAGGTGAAAGCTTGGCGGCGCCGTCTTGCTATCAGGAGGCGCGTTGCACGGCGTTCCTCCAGGCTGGGATCGGATGACCGCACAAACCGACATCGAGGAAAAGGCGCTCCACTGGTTCGTCGTCCTGCGTGACGACGAGGCGCCCGAATCCGCCTGGCTGGAATTCCAGGACTGGCTGGAGGCGTCGCCGACCCACGCCGCCGCCTATGATGCCGTCGAACGCCTGTGGGTCGATCTGGACGACCACGCTGGGTCCGCACCCGCAGAGGCCCCGGTCATCGACCTCGCCGCCGCGCGTGCACATCGCGCCAGGACACGTTCGCCCTGGCTGGGCGCGGCGATCGGCATCGCCGCCAGCGTGACTCTGGCGGTCGGCCTGTTCCTTTGGCTGACGCCGGGCTCGCAGGTTTACGCCACCACCGACGCCCCCCTGACGGTTGCGCTCGAGGATGGTTCGCACGTCTATCTGAACCGCCATTCCACCTTGGATGTTCGGTTCGACGGCGACAAACGCTCCGTCTCGCTGACCGAGGGCGAGGCCGCCTTCGACATCGCCCACGACCCTGCCCATCCGTTCATCGTCGCCGCCGGCGATCATCAGGTCGAGGTGCTGGGCACCGCCTTCAACGTGCTGAACCATGGCGACCGTTTCGCCGTCGCCGTCGAACGGGGCGTCGTCGCCATAACCCCTACCAACGCGCCCAAGGTCCGCCTGGTCGCCGGTCAGGCGCTGGCGCAGCGCGGCGAGCAGACCCCGGCCCTGTCGCAAGTGTCACCGGACCAGACTTCGCCCTGGCGACAAGGCGTTCTCGTTTATCGCAACCGCCCGATGACTGATGTTGCGGACGATCTTTCACGTTATCTCGACAAGCCTGTCGTGCTATCGACATCGGCTCGGGCGCTGCGGTTCACCGGCGCCCTTCGCATTGGCGACGAGGCCGTGATGTTGAAGCAGTTGCAGGATTTCGCCCCCGTCCGCGTGGACGCCTCGACGCGTGAAGTCCGCGTCAATGCCCGTGAGGTCGGTTAAGAGCGGGCGGCCCCAACGCCTCGGCCTGTCCAAGCCACACGCCGCCGCCCTTCTTCCCAGTCTCTTTCTGCTTGCCACGACGGCTTTGAGCACGCCGGCGCACGCGGATGCGCGCCTGCTCGACATCTACATTCCGCGCCAGTGGGTGGACGACGCCCTGCTCGACCTGGCGCTTCAGGCCCGCGTTTCGCTGGGCGGCAGTTTGGCGTCGTGCGCCGGCGTCAGCCCCACGATCAGCGGCCGCATGTCGCTGGACGCGGCCCTTACGCGATTGCTGGCGGGCAGCGGATGTCGCCACGCCATTCGCCAGGACGGCGCTGTGATCATCAGCAGGCAGTCGAGCACGGCGCCCGCTCCCGCTCCCGCTCGCCCGATCGCGCCACGCCCGGCCGCTCCTGTGGCGCCGCCGCAAGACGTGGCTCAGGTCAGCGAAGTCGTCGTGACCGCCCCGCGCCGACCCGAATTGATCCAGTCTTCGTCATCGGCAATGACGGCGGTCGGCGCCGAACGCATCGTCCGTGCTGGGGTCACGGGCATGCAGGGACTGGACAGCCTCGTCTCCGGCATGACGGTGACCAATCTCGGCCCCGGCCGGAACAAGATCCTGCTGCGCGGCATATCGGACGGCGTCTTCACCGGCCTGACCCAATCCACCGTCGGCCTCTACCTCGACCTGACGCCGGTGACATACGCCGCTCCAGATCCGGATCTGAAGCTGATCGACATCGACCGGGTCGAGGTGCTGCGCAGCCCGCAAGGCACGCTGTACGGCACCGGCCCGATCGGCGGCGTCGTGCATATTGTCACGCGGGCTCCGGCGATGGGCGAAGAATCCCTGTCGCTTTCGGCGACCCGGTCGCGCACCGACGGCGGCGGCTGGAACTCCGACTATGGCCTGGTCGCCAATCTGCCGGTCGCCGGCGACCGCGCCGCGATCCGCGCCGCCCTCTATGGCGAGACCTACAGCGGCTACATCAATGATGTCGAACTGAACCTGCGGCGAGTCAATGACGGCACGCGGCGCGGCGGCCGGCTGTCCGCCGCGCTGGAGATTTCACCCGGCTGGACGGCGCGAGCCGGCGTCGTGCACCAGTCGATCGTCACCGAGGACACCCACTACGTCTATCGCGGCCTCGGCCCGCTGAGGCGCGCCAATCTGGTTCGCGAACCGCATCGGAACCGCTTCGACCAAGGCTCGGCCTCCATCGAGGGTCGCGGCGCCTGGGGCCGGCTGAACGCCTCGGTCTCGGTCGTCGAACATGGTTTCAAGAGCCGCTACGACGCCTCCAGCGCCCTTCGTCGCTTTGGATCGGGCTGGCGCATCGGCGCGCTGGACGAAGGCAAGGACATCCACCTGGTCGTCGGCGAGGCCAACTTCGCCTCTCCCGATATCGGTCGCTGGCGCTGGCTGGCCGGCGGTCTGGTGTCGTCCAACACCACACGCACCAATCCCGTCCTGTCCGCCCTGACGCCCGAGCCTCGCACCATCTATTCCGAGGCGCGGCGCGACCGGCTGAACGAGGCCGCCGTGTATGGCGAGGCGTCGCTGGATCTGCCCTACGACCTGACCTTGACCGCCGGGGCCCGCTACTACGCCTTGGAATATGACACCACCTCCCTGGTTCGACAGTTCACCCGATCGCGATCCTTCGACGGACGCGGGGAATCCGCCGGCTTCACGCCCAAGATCGCCCTTGCCTGGCAGCCCAGCGATCGCCTGAACCTGTCCGCCCTCGTCAGTCGGGGCCACCGGGCCGGCGGGTTCAACACCGCAGGGGTCATCGGTCAGGACTTCAGCGGCCTGTCCGATTCACCGGCGCGCCAATACAAGCCGGACAGTCTGTGGAACGCCGAGCTGGGGGCCAAGTACCGGTCGGCGGACGGTCGCGCGCGTCTTCGCGCCGCCGTCTACGCCGCGCGCTGGCGCAATGTGCAGAGCGACCAGTTTCTGCCCAGCGGCCTGGCCTACGTCGTCAACGTCGGCGACGGCGCGGACAAGGGCTTCGAGGTCGAGGCCAACTGGCGTCCCTCCGAGACGTTTGAGCTGTTCGCCAACGGCCTTGTCGCCGACCCGCGCATCACCTCGCCCAGCGCGCGGTTTGATTCCCGTCGCGACGCGAGCTTACCCGGCGTGCCCCGGGCTTCTGCGAATGTCGGCTTCAGCTGGCGGCGTCCGCTCGGCGAGCGTCTTGAACTTTTGGCCGACGGTGGCCTGTCCTACGTCGGCGCGTCTCGCCTGACCTTCGACGGACGTCAGCAATATCGGATGGGCGATTACGGCACGGGCAGGCTGGCCTTGGGCGTCGAAGCGTCGGCTTGGACCGCGACGCTCTTCGTGGACAATCTGTTCGACACCGAAGCCAACACCTTCGCCTACAGCGACCCTTTCCGCCTTCCCGAAGCCCAGGCCATCACGCCTCTGCGTCCTCGCACGATCGGCGTGACCCTGAGGTGGGCGTCGCGATAGCCAAACCCACCCCTGCGCTTCAATTGGTCTCTATTCTCGCGTTGCGCTTTGCGACAATGACGCCCCCGCCGTCACGCGCAGAGAGCCGCACACCACCCACAAACCGCCATAGACGACCGCGAGGCCTGTCAAAATGGCTGCCAAACCTGAGACTTCCCAAAGGCTGGCGCCCATGGCGTTCAGGCGAACAAAGGCCTGAACGGCAGCGGTGGACGGTGAAAAGTGCGCCAGCCAGACGAGACCTTCAGGCATCATGAAATGCGGCCACGCAGCGCCTGACAGGAAGAACAAGGGCGCGGAAGTGCCGACCAAAACCTGCAAGACCCGTTCATGGCGATCGAAAAGCGCGCCTAGAAGCAGACCCACAGCGGCGACCGCCGCTGAAAATATGGGCGCCAGCAGCAGGACGCCGATCAGGTTGCCTGCGCGGGGATAGTCCTGAAACCAGAACACGAAACCGAAATAGAAGAGGCTGGAGGCTGTCCCAATCGCCGTAAGCGCCAGCCACAGACCCAAGCGCGCGCTGCGTTTCAGCCTAGCTGCGCCGGTCTCTCGACGCACGGCGGTGATCACGCCGGCTCCCAGCAATAGCGTCTGCTGCAAGATGATAAGACTGACCGCCGGCACGGCGTAACCGCCGTAGCCCTCCGTCGGGTTGAAAAGGGAAACCTGCTTCAGGGTCGGCGCCAATCTGACGGCGCGGGCGATATCAGGCAGCCCTTTCAACTGCGCCTCGGCGACCTGCGCTGTTGCGGCGGCGACGGCTCTGCCGACAGCCGTGACACGAACCAGATAGCCGCCGTTCAGCCAGATGGCCACGCCCGTCGGCGCCCCCCTCAACAGATCGGCCTCAAAACGCTGAGGCAGGACGACGACCCCGTCGACCACGCCGCGCCGCATCAGTTCAAAGCCCTCAGCAGGGGATGAAATCACGGCGGCGACCTCGATCTGGCGCGACGCATTCAGGTCTTCGACAAGAGTGCGCGTCAGCGTTGTCTGCGTCGGTGTCGCTATGGCGATGGGCAGTCCCGTCGCGGCCTGTCCGGCATAGGCGGCCGGATAGTAAAAGGCGTAAAGGACGACGGCCAGGATCAGCAGACTGCTGACCGGCCGCGCACGCGGCAGGTTCCGGAACGTCGCGGCGAAGGCGGCGATAACGCCCTGTTGCGGGAGCGGAAAGTTCAAATTCTCAGGCTTCGGGACAAGACGCGCTCGTACCCGGATGAAAAGCGCCGAAACGATCAGACCGATCACGGTGACGCCGCTCAGAATCATCAAGTCTCGCCATGCCGATGCGGAAGTCGCACCCGTGACCAGCTGACCCGTCTGCAGCCGTAGATAGTGCGTATAGGGAAGGATATCGCTCCAGATCCGAGCGAAGCGCGGCCCATGGTCCAGCGGGAGAGTGCCATTGGAAAAGGCGATAGCCGCACCCGAATAGATGGCGGTGGCCGAGAACGCCATATCCACCTCGCCAAGCGCGGCGACCAGAAAAGCCGACAAGACAACGCTCACCGCCATCAAGGCGAGTATGCCAAGGATCAGCAAAGGGAGAGAGCCTGCTACACCCCAGCCCCGGACGCCGCTGAGCCAGGCGATCCAGGCCAACCCCCACAGGCTGAAGACCATGAAGTGCGGAATAAGTCGCCCGATCAGAGCTGTTGTCGTGAAGCCGCCGGTCTCGGCCTCGAAGCGCTTGAAGGAGCCGCCCTGCATTTGCCGACCAACCGCCAACACCGCGGAACAAGCCGCCAGCAGATGAAGGACCCCCGGCGCCAGAAGTCCCCCGAGAAAAAGCTCGAAGCTCAGCTGCGGATTGCCGACGATCGACACCTGGACAACGGGGAGTTGCAATGCGGTTTCGGGCAATCCTCTCTGGCGCGCGCGTTCTTGCAACTGCTGGCCGGCCGCTGATGCGATGGCCGCGCTCTGCCCCAAGGCCGACAAGGCGCCGACCGTCTGGAAGGCGCCATTGAACGACAGGGTCACCTGTTCCGGCCGACGAAACGCCCCGTCAGAAAAATCTGCTGGAAAATGAGCGACGCTGTAAATCTCGCCCCGTCGCATCAAGGCCATGGCCTCCGTCATCGTCGCCGGAGCATGGGTCACGCGAACACCGGCGCTCGCCTCCATGTTGCGAATTGCGGCGCGGCTGAAGGCCGAATTGTCTTGATCGACCACGGCGACCGGGGCCTGACGGATCACTCCAGGGGCCAGCATCGCCGCGATGACCATCAGCAGGATCATCGGCAGGCCAAAGGCGACGAACGCGTCCCACCGTCGGGTCACCAGGACGCGCGCCTCGTCCCGAACGGCCGATACGAAGACGGCCGCGAGGCGTCTCACCGTGCGGACCAATCGAACAGCACGCTCATGCCAGGCCTCAGGCCGCTGACAGGTCGAACAGGCTTGGCCTTGACCTGAAAGCTTCGCACGTCATAGCCGCTGGACTGCCGGGTTGAGCGCCAGGTGGCGAACTCGCCCTGAGGATTGATGGCGGTGATCCGGAAGGCGACGTCAGCGAGGCCGAGTGCGGGCACGTCGCCACGCACGATCGCGCCGATTGTCAGATCGCGAAACTGATCCTCGCGCACACTGAAGGTAACCCACGGGTCGCCGATGTCCACGATTGTGAAGACTGGCACGCCCGTGAGCACGAGC
>NZ_JABBJE010000002.1 GCF_014218725.1 Brevundimonas huaxiensis | reverse complement strand
GCTGCGCGGCCCGGCCTGTTGCTCACCCCACGCTGCGAGGCGTAACTAACCCAAGGACTCTGGTCGCCGCTGGATGAAAACTCAGGGGCACGTCACCCGCAATCAGCGGGAACAGATAATACGTCAGGGGCACGCGGCTGTTCGGCCCAGCCTTATGCATGCCGACGTTGATCCACATCGCACCGCCCGGCTTGAGAACACGAGCCGCCGCCGTGATCCATTGGCGAGAGAACTCAATGTAGTCCTCGATGCTCGCGAAGCTGTCACCGTAAGGCATGCCGATGTTCAGGTAGGGCGGCGACGTCACGATCAGATCAACCAATCCAGCGACCATGGCGTCCATGGAAACGATGCACTCACCCTTCACCAGTCGCGCGGTCGGCGCGGCGGGCGGCGGCGGCGTGGTGGTCGGCAGGTTGTCGTTAGCGGCGTGGGCCTTCTGAGCTTGAGCAGCCTTCTGGCGGCGGATGACCATATGTTTTCGACGTCCTCATCGGTTGGTGATGAGGCCATAGGTCACGGATTTGGGCCGAATCCGAGCGATGATAGATGAGGTTAATCAGACCCCTTTTCATATCGGCTTCCAAGTTTTCACATTGGCCTCCGATCCTTCACATTGATTAATTTCGAAACCGGATAGAAAGCTTCAGAGTGCGAGCGTTGACGCATGTCCGACGCCTCTTCTCCCCATCGTTCGATATCGAAATCCGCTCTCGCTGCGCTGCTGGGCATTCCTGACGAGCATCTTCTCACCAGAGATGAAGCAGCCGAGGAGATCGGCGTCAGTTCGGGCTATCTCGCTAACTTGGCCAAGGCCGATGAGAAGGGCGTGGGTGGAGGTCCAGCCTACTACCGCTCAACAACCAGTCCTACAGGCGGAACAGCTTGGTATCCATTATCGGAAGTCAGTGCTTTTAGGGACCATCGCCGTTCAAAGATCAAAAAGAGTTATGATCGCGAACGGAAAACCGGTCAGCAGGATTGGACCAAGCTCCAAGACGATTCGGAACGGCTCCCTGTTCACACCGTGGTCTCGATGATCGAAGATTGGCGGGCAAGTGAACTTTATCGACGTGCCCAAGCCATCCTCCACGACCCTAATCCGATGGCGGGAAGACTGACCTATGAGGAAGAGTGCCGATTGTTCGGGGCGGCGCAGAAAGGCGGCCGCGTCGAGGCGTTTGCCGCCATCGCTGTTTCAGAAGATGCCGCCGCCCAGCGAAAGGCAATCTTCGAGAGTCTCGACGATCAGACCAATGCCGTAGAGACCCACCTTCTCGCGCTGACGGCTTCGCGAGGTCTATCCGTCTCATCAACCCATCCATCCTTCTTTGTCCTGACAACGATGTTCGAACGGGCATGGGGCGAGGTTCTGGAGGCCGAAACGCGCTGGCGAAACTTCGACTACACGGGGATGCCCAAGTACAAGCCGAGCACCACTAATGAGATCACGATATCCGTAAGTGTGAAGACGTGATCGACCTGCTGATCCTCGTTGGAACATGACCTCCAACGGTGTCCGCCACCAAACTCGCCCTCGCCCCCGTGAATGTTGTGTTTGGGTGAATCAGTTTATGGGCACGAAGAAGTTCGACGCCGAGGACTTCGAGGGCTTCCTGAAGCTGTTGCCCAAGGAGAAGGACGGGGTGCGGCTGCGGCACGCGCTTGAGGTTCGCAACCCGACCTTCGCCACCGAACAATTCTATGACCTGGCCCGCAAATACGGCGCGGCCATCGTCTATGCGGTCGATGACGAGGAGCCGACCTGGCCCCAGATCGACGAGGCGACCGCCGATTTCAGCTACGCCCGGCTGATGTCCAGCCGCGAGGACGAGCCGACCGGCATGACGGCGACCGAGCTGGATGCGGTGGCGGATCAGGCGAAAGCCTGGGCTAAACGCGGGCCGGTCTTCGCCTATTTCATCTCGGGCGCGAAGGTGCGGAACCCGGCGGCGGCTCAGGCGCTGATCGACAAGCTTAGGCATCCCTAGGCCAGATGATTACTCGCGCACTGTTCCGAGAAGCGATCGACGCCATGGAAGCTGGGTTTCGGAACCTGGAACTTCAGGTTCCGAAACCTCGCATAATCAAGAAAGGCGAGGGTGTAACACTCCGCTACGTCGAGCAGACCATTCATCAAGCCATCTTGCTTAAGTTGGCTCGACAAGTCAGCGGGCTTAATGCCTGCGACGTACTGCTAGCTTCGGGCTACGTTCAGGAGCAGGGGGTCATTCAACGCACGCTGGATGAGCTGGATGAGGACATCCTATTCCTCTGCTTCGGAGCACAAGACGGTACGGTCAAACTCCACCGAAAATACCTCAAGGCGTTTTGGCAGGAGGAGTTTGAAGATGGTGTCGCACCCATAGAAAACACTAAGGGTCGCTATCACATCAAGCGAAATGAGATACGCGAGTGGCTGGGACGGCGGCTGGGTACTCCCGACGACGCCCCCGAAATGAAGGCACTTCGTGTCGTTCAGCAAGCCTACTCTGGATATGTCCATGCCGCCTCTCCACAGATCATGGATATGTGCGGCGGCCCGCAGTTACGATTTCACCTGCGTGGCCTAAATGGAACTCCCAGAATACCCGAACACATCAAAGACCTCTGGAACTACGTCTACCGGGGCTTGCTATCGGCCAATACTGTCGCGCTCGTATTCGGCAACGCTGACACCGCACAAAAACTAAGGGCCATGCTTACGAGGTTCGAGGAATTATCCGGATCGTCATACATGGCTAATGCAACCCAAGCAGATAAGTAACGGAAGATGTTCATCTAACGATTTGGCTGCCGAAGATGGCGTCGAAGGTGCGGAACCCGGCGGCGGCTCACGCGCTGATCGCCAAGCTGAAATAGCGGTCCGCGCGCTTGCGGACCCGCGGCCGCTCTCTCATCTGAGGTCGGCTCACCGCAAAGCCTGAAGGACCTCCCCATGCCGATCGCCACACGCGCCTTCGCCGCGACCGCCGCCGACAAGCCGTTGACGCCCTACAGCTTCGACCGTCGCGATCCCGGCCCCGACGACGTGCTGATCGACATCAAATACTGCGGCGTCTGCCACTCCGACCTGCACGCCGCGCGCAGCGAAAGCGGCAGTTCGACCTATCCGCTGGTGCCGGGTCACGAGATCGCGGGCGTGGTCAAGGCGGTCGGATCGAACGTCACCCGCTTCAAGGAAGGCGACCGCGTCGGCGTCGGCTGCATGGTCGACAGCTGCCGCGAATGCGCCTCCTGCCAGGAAGGCGTCGAACAATATTGCATCCCCGGCTTCACCGGCACCTACGGCGGCAAGGACAAGAAGGGCGGCACGTCGGAAGCCATCACCCAGGGCGGCTATTCCGACCACATCACCGTCGATCAGCATTTCGTTCTGTCCATCCCCGACAGCCTGGCCCTGGACGTCGCCGCCCCCCTTCTGTGCGCCGGCATCACCACCTATTCCCCGCTGAAGGAATGGGGCGTGGGCCCCGGTTCCAAGGTCGCGGTCATCGGCCTGGGCGGCCTGGGCCATATGGCGGTCAAGCTGGCGGCCGCGATGGGCGCGGAAGTCACCGTCCTGTCCACCTCGGATCGCAAGAAGGCCGACGCCGAGCGGATGGGCGCCAAACATTTCCTGATCAACTCCGACAAGGACGCGATGAAGGCTGCGGCCGAGAAGTTCGACCTGATCATCAACACCGTCTCGGCCACGCACGAGATCGCCAGCCACATTCAGTTGCTGGCCCGCGACGGCACCATGATCATGCTGGGCCTGACCACCGAGGGGCTGCCGGTCTTCGCCCTGCCCCTGCTGTGGCGTCGTCGCCGCATCGCCGGCTCACTGATCGGCGGCATTCGCGAAACGCAAGAGATGCTGGACTTCTGCGCCGAGCACGGCATCGCCTGCGACATCGAGACCATCGCTCCGGATCAGATCAACGACGCCTACGAGCGGATGCTGAAATCCGATGTCCGCTATCGCTTCGTCATCGATATGGAAAAACTGGCCGCCTGATCGCGGCGACGAAGATCAACGAAACGCGACGGAGGCATGAAACTTCCGTCGCGTCAGATTCTCGCCTTGCGCGCTTTCGCTCCCTCGTTAATCCTGAACCCTGACAAGGCCTTCTGAAGGGTCTGCACAGGGACAGGAGACGATATGGCGCGCGTAGCTTTCGTGACGGGCGGGACCCGGGGCATCGGCAAGGCGATCGTTCAGCGCCTGCATGAGGACGGTTTCAAGGTCGCCGCCGGCTATTCCGGCAACGACGAGGCGGCCAAGGCCATCGCCGATGCGCTGGACGTCATGGTGGTGAAGGGCAACGTCGGCAGCTTCGACGACTGCGCCCGCGCGGTGAAGGAGGTCGAGGAACAGCTCGGCCCCATCGACATCCTGGTCAACAACGCCGGCATCACCCGCGACGGCTTCTTCCACAAGATGAGCCACGACCAGTGGTCCGACGTCATCCGCGTCAACATGGACAGCGTCTTCAATATGACGCGCCAGGTCATCAACGGCATGCGCGACCGGGGCCACGGGCGCATCGTCAACATCTCCTCGATCAACGGTCAGAAGGGTCAGATCGGCCAGACCAACTATTCCGCCGCCAAGGCCGGGATGATCGGCTTCACCAAGGCGCTGGCGCTGGAGAATGCGCGCAAGGGCGTGACCGTGAACTGCATCGCGCCCGGCTATATCGACACCGAAATGGTCGGCGCCATGGACCCCAAGGTGCTGGAAGGCATCATCAGCCACATCCCCGTCGGTCGCCTGGGCAAGGGCGAGGAGATCGCCGACATGGTGTCCTGGCTGGTGGGCGAGCGTGCCGGATATGTCACAGGCTGCACACTCTCGCTGAACGGCGGTCAGTACCTGGTGGGTTGAGGCGGGCTTCGCCCAAAATCCGCCGCGCGCGGGTTTCATCAAGTCTGTCATGAAGTTGTTGGGATCGGTCAGGGCGAAAAAATCGCCACGCGTGACCGCGATGGCGGTCGCCGCCATCGCGGTCATCGGCGTGGGCGTTGTCGCGCCTGTGGTCGTCCCGTCCGAAAGCCAGGCCCAGTCGCGTCGGACCGTGCCGCCGACCGCTCGCTACGTCAGCAGCAGCGGCCAGGGCTTCATCCTGGACACCTCCGGATCGCGGCCGCTGATGCGGCTGGAACGGTCGACCGAGGTCTGGGTCTTGCGGCCGACGCCCGCGCCGCGCGGCGACATCATCTATCGCAACGACAATGGCGATCAGGTGCTGCGCGTCACGCCCGACGGCGCCGTGACCCTCTATACCACCGCGACCCCCCAAGGCTCGCCGGCTTCGCGCGTCGGCGAGGCGCAGGGCCTGGCCAGCGCAGCGATGACCGGCGCCCAGTTGGTCGACTATTTCATGCGCCAGAGCTACCGCGCCAGCACGGCGATGGGGCGGCTGATCATCATCGACGTGGACATCCAGCCCGGCTCTGAACAGGTCGCCGCCGACACCGTCTCGGCCGCCAGCGACGCCATCGTGCGCATGGCGCGGTCCTCCAACCTGCGCGCCCAGGTCGAGCGGGTGCGCCGCGTCGTCGTGTCCGATCAGGGGCGTCCCGGCGTCAGCCTGGTCCAGGGCACGCTGCGGATCGTCATCGACGCCGACGCCGGCATCGCCGGCCGCCCGTCTTCGGCCCGGATCGTGCGGGTCGTGGGCGGGGACGCCCTGAACCGCTAACCCTGGAAGCTGTCCTTGGCCGCCCGTCTCGCGGCGAACTGATCCGCATCCGTCGCGGTCAGGAACGGATTGAACCGCTTCTCCAGCCCCAGCGTCGTCGGCACGGTCGGCTCGCCCCGCGCGCGCGCCGCGAAGATCGCCTCGGCATGGGCGGCGGTCTCTGGCCGGTCATCCAGGCTCAGGGTGAAGCGGGCGTTCGACGCCGTATATTCGTGCGCACACCAGATCACGGTCTGGTCGGGCCAGGCCTTAAGCCGCTGCAGGCTCTCGAACATCTGCTCCGGCGTGCCCTCGAACAAGCGGCCGCAGCCCAGGGCGAACAGGGTGTCGCCGGTAAAGGCCAGACCGTCCGCCGGCGCATGAAACACGACATGGCCGAGGGTGTGGCCGGGCGTTTCAGTGACCTCAAACCGCGTCTCGCCCACCATCACCACATCGCCGTCCGCGACCACGCGGTCCAGCGGCGCGACCTTGCGCACTTCTTCCGGCCCGACGATTTCGCACGCCCAGTCGGCCTTGAGCCGCGCGTTGCCCTCGGTGTGATCGGGGTGCCAATGGGTGTTCAGGATCAGGTCCAGACGCCCCCAGCCCAGGCCTTCCAGCTCCTCCAGAATGCGCACTGCATCGGGCGTATCGACCGCCGCGACCACGCCGGTCGCCGCATCGCGGATCAGGAAGCCGTAGTTGTCGCTGCGGCAGGGAAACAGATGCACATCCAGGGTCATGCGCCCATCCTAGCAGCAGGGCCGCCGACGGGCCTATAGTGGGTTCATGCGGCGCAGCATCGACGAGCTTCGAACCTTCTACGGCGAGCCGACCGGGGCGCTGGCGCGACGGCTGGTGGCGCGACGGCTGGACGACGCCTGGGGCGAGGCGGCCGATTGCGACGTGCTGGGCGTCGGCTACGCCACCCCCTGGCTGGACGCCTTCGTCGGCGCGCGGCGCGTCGTCGCGGCCATGCCGGGCGGGCAAGGCGTCGAGCATTGGCCGACGGTGGGCCGTAACCGCACCCTGCTGGTGGACGACCGCCGCCTGCCCTTCCCCGCCGGATCGTTCGACCGCATCCTGCTGGTCCACGCCCTGGAAGAGGCCGACGACCCCGCCGCCCTGCTGCTGGAAGCGGTGCGCGCGCTGTCGCCGACCGGCCGCATCATCCTGGCGGCGGCGGCGCGCGGCGGCCTGTGGGCGCGGGCGGACAACACCCCCTTTGGTCACGGCCGACCCTTCACTCGGCGCCAGTTGGAACGGTTGGTGCGCGATGTCGGGCTGGAGCCGATGGCCTGGTCCCAGACGCTTTATGTCCCGCCTTGGGGGCCGATGCTGCCGCTGGCGGAAGGATTCGAACAAGTCGGTCGCCGGGTCTTTCCCGGAACCGCCGGGCTGATCCTGCTGGAGGCCTCGCGCCACAGCTACGCCCGCATCCGCCCCAGCGGCCATACCCAGCGCGTCGCGGCCCCCGTCCTGGCGCCCCAGCCGGCCGCCTCCGTCTCTTCGCGGGGCGAACACCGCGACTGACGGCGAGTTGACCGTCGCCCCATCTGGCGGGCAGCACGAAACCGCCTTATGGCGAAGGCCATGCACCGACTGATCCTGATGCGGCACGCCCAGGCCGAAGCCTCCGCCCCCTCCGGCGGCGACGAGGCCCGTCCCCTGTCCGCCGCTGGCCGCGCGGAGGCGCTGCTGATGGGGCGCGCGCTGGCCGAGCGGGGCCTGAAGCCGGACCTGGCCCTGGTGTCCACCGCCGTGCGCACCCGCCAGACCTGGGAGCAGATGCACGACGCCTTCGGCGATGTCGAAGTCCGCGACGAGGACGCCCTCTACAACGCCCCCTCCGATGTGATCCGCCGCTTCGTCGAGGCCAGCGAGGACGAGGCCGGCTGCCTGCTGATCCTGGCCCATAATCCGGGGGTTCACGTGCTGGCCGCCGAATATCTGATCGAAAGCGCCGCCTCGCCGGCGGTGGTGGACAAGCTGTCGGCCGGCTTTCCGACTGGCGCCGCCGCCCTGTTCACCGTCGATGTCGCGGGGCGCTGCACCTACGAAGGCTTCCTGACGCCGCGGTCGCTGGGCGCGCCATCCGCATGAGCGACGTCGCCTACAAGATCGTCGACGCCGCCGAATGGCGCGCCGCCGTCGCCGAGGGCCGATACGACGGCGCGCCGGTCGATCTGGCCGACGGCTACATCCATATGTCGACCGAGGCGCAACTGGCCGAGACCGCGCGACGGCACTTCGCCGGGCGCGGCGACCTGCTGCTGCTGACCGTCGATCTCAGCCGGTTCGGCGACGACCTGATCTGGGAGCCGTCGCGCGGCGGCGATCTGTTCCCGCATCTCTACGCCCCCCTGCCCGTCGCCGCCGTCACGGCCTCGCGCGCCTTCTCGGTCACGGCCGACGGCGAGATGGCGTTCGAGGACGACGCATGAGCCTGGCGAATGTGAGCGCCGCCCTGCTGCGTCGGCTGGATCCGGAGCAGGCGCACCAGCTGGCGATCAAGGGTCTGGCCCTCGCCCCCCTGCCCGCGCCGCCCGCCGATGATCCGATCCTGAGAACACAGCTGGCGGGACTTGACCTGCCCAACCCGGTCGGTCTGGCGGCGGGTCTGGACAAGAACGGCGAGGCCTTGCGCGGCCTGTCGCGCCTCGGCTTCGGCTTCGTCGAATGCGGCTCGGTCACGCCTCGCCCCCAGCCCGGCAATCCCAAACCGCGCCTGTTCCGCCTCAGCGAGGACCGGGCCATCATCAACCGGATGGGGTTCAACAACGCCGGGCTCGACGCCTTCGCCGAGCGGCTGAACCACCGTCCGGCAGGCGTGGTCGTCGGCGCCAATCTGGGGGCGAACAAGGACACCGAGGACAAGGCGGCTGACTATGTCGTCGGTCTGCAACGCCTCGCCGGCCGCGCTTCCTATTTCACCGTCAATATCTCCTCGCCCAATACGCCCGGCCTGCGCGCCCTTCAGGGCCGCGAGCAATTGGATGATCTGTTGGGCCGCATCGACGCCGCCCGTCCCGTCGCCGCGCCTGACCGCGTACCCGTCTTCCTGAAGATCGCGCCTGACCTGATCGCCGACGAGATCGGCATGATCGTCGAGGCGTCTCTGGCCCACCGGATCGACGGCCTGATCGTGTCCAACACCACGCTGGAGCGCCCCGAGAGCCTGCGCTCGCCCGACGCCCGCGAAACCGGCGGCCTGTCTGGCGCGCCTATCCGTCCGTTCGCGGAAAAGGCCCTGCGCGCGGCGGCCGAGGCCGCAGCCGGCCGTCTGCCTCTGATCGCCGTCGGCGGCATCGATAGCGGGGCCGAGGCCTATGCCCGCATCCGCCTTGGCGCGTCGGCGGTCCAGATCTATTCCGCCCTGATCTATGAAGGCCCCGGCCTGGTCGCCCGCATCAAGCGTGACCTGGCCGCCCGCCTGCGCGCTGACGGCTTTTCCACAGCCGCCGAGGCGGTCGGCGCGTCCCGTTGACGGAGCGTTAGTGTCGATAGGCATAGGGTGACCGATGCGAGCGATCTGCGTTCGTCATTCGAGGGCCTGAATGAAATCGACCGCCGTCGATATCGCTGAAAGCAGCTGGACCGCCGCCGTTCGTCAGCGCACGGGCGCGGCGGTGCAACGGGTCGTGGCGGCGGCGGCTGTCGCCCTGGTCGTGACCCCAATGGTCGGGGTGCGGTTCACCCTCGGCTGGGTCGTGCTGTATATGGCGGTCCAGGCCATGGAAGTGGTCGTCTATCGACCGATCCTGAAAGGTCCCGACGAGCTGTCCACGGGCCGCAAGCTGGCGATCCTGGCCGTCGTCTTCGCCAATTCGACGGTCTTCTCCTCGCTTTCCCTGGTCCTGTGGTGGATCGGTGGCGCGATTGGCGGTGTCTGCGCCGTCCTGATGCTGACTGCGGTCATGCTGACGGCGATCGTGAACGCCACCCGATGCCAGGCCGTGATGATCGCCGGCCTCGCGCCCCAGGTCGGCTTCCTGCTGGCGACCCCCTTCTTCGTCTATGCGCTGCACGCGCCCGGCCCGCTGGTCATGTCGGCCGCAGCGGCCGTGGTGCTGTTCACCTTCTATGTCGCCATCACCGGCCAGCGCATGGTCGAGGCCAGCGTCACCGTTGTTCGCGCCCACGCTCTCGCCGAAGAATCCCGTCTCAGGGCCGAGCGCAGCCTGGCCGACCATACGACCTTCCTGGCCGCGATCGGCCATGACCTGCGCACGCCAATCGGCGCGATCCTGGCCGGCGCCGCCGAGTTGCGCGCGCCCGACGCCCAGTCGCGCAACAGCGCCAATCTGATCACCGACGCCGGCCTGATGATGAAGGCCCTGCTGGACGACCTGCTGGACCACACCCGGATCGGCGCCGGGCGAATGACGGTTGAGGCCAAGGATTTCGACCTGCGGCAAATGCTGGCCCAGACCCTGATGCTGTGGCGCGGCGTCGCCGACGCCAAGGGGCTGAAGCTGCGCATCGAGGGCGCCTCGGCCATGCCGCGCCACGTCAAGGGCGACGTCATGCGCATCCGTCAGGTGCTGAACAACCTGATGTCCAACGCCATGAAGTTCACCGAGCAGGGCCAGATCACCCTGCGGGTCCAGGCCTGGCCCGAGGAACCGTCGGGATACGCCCTGCTGTTCGAGATCGTGGACACGGGTCCGGGCATGACGAGCGATCAACTGGCCCGCCTGTTCACCCCGTTCGACCAGACCGCGGACGGCGTCTCCGCCCGCTATGGCGGTTCGGGCCTGGGGCTGGCGATCAGCCGCAATCTGATCGACCTGATGGGCGGTCGGCTGACCGTGCGCAGCGCGCCGGGTCAGGGCTCGCGCTTCACCGTCTCCCTGATCCTGCCGCGCGGCGACGAGGCGGCGCAGATCGTCGAGGTCGTCGATGAAAGCCGCCTGGACATCGCCCGATCGCTGACGCCCTCGGTCGCGCCCACGCCCGTCGCGCCGGAGCCTGAGCCCGAACCGGTCGTCGCGACGCCTGCGGTCGCCGACGAGGCCGAAGACCAGCCGCTGCGCCTGCTGGTCGTGGACGATCACGACATCAACCGCCGCGCCGTGCAGCTGATCCTTCAGCCGCTGGGCTGCGAGATCACCACCGCCGCCGACGGCATGATCGCGCTGGAACGCTGTCAGGAGGCGGTGTTCGACGTCATCTTCATGGATGTCCGGATGCCCGAGCTGGACGGGCGCGAGACGACGCGTCGTCTGCGCGCCGGCGGCGGGCCCAACGCCGCCACCCCGGTCGTCGCCGTCACCGCCGACACCGCGCCCGAGGACGTCGCGGCCTGTCAGGCGGCCGGCATGGCCTATTTCGTCTCCAAGCCCCTGACGCCGCCCGCCCTGATCGGCGCCTTACAGCACGTCCTGAACGACACCGCCGCTCAGGCCGCGACCGAGGCCGCCTGACCCCGGACGGCCGCGATCAGGCGCGCGGCGAAATCAGGCTGTTTCATCTCGCATTCCCAGACGACGACCACGCGCCAGCCCGACGCCTCCAACGCCGTCACGGCTGCAGAGTCGCGCACGCGGTTCCGGTCGATCTTGGCGATCCAGTAATCGGCGTTGGTCTTGGGCTGGCGTGACCCACGGGCGCAATCATGGCCGTGCCAGAAGCAGCCATGGACGAGCAGGGCGACCTTGCGGCCCTTCATCACCACATCCGGGCGACCCGGCAGACCCATGCCGCCCAGCCGATACCCGATACCGGCCGCACGCAAAATCCCGCGCACGGCCAGTTCCGGCGAGGTGTCCCGCCCCTTCACGCGACGCATCACCGCGCTGCGCTTCTCGGGGCTGAAAACATCCGTCGTCATTGTTTGTCGATCCAGGCTATCGCTTCGCTACTTGAGCCTGGATCGACGGATTTCAAATCAGCCTAAAGCTGCGCCAGCAGATGCTCGGCGGAGGACACCTTGAACTCGCCGCCCTGTTCGATGTTCAGCTGCTCGACCACGCCGTCCTTGACCAGCATGGAATAGCGCTGCGAGCGCTCGCCCAGGCCAAAGCCCGTACCGTCCAGCACCAGACCCAGGGCGCGGGTCAGTTCGCCGTTGCCGTCGGCCAGCATGACGATGCTGTCGTCGGTGATGCCCTGGCTCTCGCCCCAGGCCTTCATGACGAAGGCGTCGTTGACCGAGATGCAGGCGACCGTATCGACGCCCTTGCCCTGGATGTCGGCCAGGTGATCCTTGAAGCCCGGCAGGTGACGCGCCGAGCAGGTGGGGGTGAAGGCACCGGGCACGGCGAACAGGGCCACGGTCTTGCCGGCGAAGATGTCGTCGGTGTTGACGGGCTTGGGGCCCTCGGCGGTCGCTTGGGCGAGGGTTGCGTTCGGGATGCGATCGCCGATCTGAATGGTCATGTCTGTCTCGCTGAGGTTTGAGGCCGGCGCGTTTGAACGGCCGTGTGCGACACATAGACACCACGGGCGACACCGCAAGCGCCGGTTCGGCTTGCTTGCGCCGCTTTCCGGACGGATGATGCCAGGATCATGAGCCAAGCCTCCACCCTGACCGGCCGACTGCTGGTCGCCATGCCCGGGATCGACGACGCCCGGTTCGAACACGCCGTCATCCTGATCTGCGCCCACGGGCCGGATCACGCCATGGGCCTGCGGCTGGATCGACCAGCGCCGGGCGTGGATCTGAAGACGGTTCTGGACAAGCTGGATGCGCCGGCGCCCGATCAATCCATCGGTCGCGCGGTGCTGATGGGCGGGCCGGTCGAGCGCGAGCGCGGCTTCGTGCTGCATACCGACGACTGGACGGTGGGCGACGACACCCTGGCCTTCGGCGACGGTCTGGCGATGACCGGCACGCGCGAGGCGCTGGCCGCCATGACCGACGAGGTCGCCGGTCCGCGCCGCTCGGCCCTGTTGCTGGGCTATGCCGGCTGGGGCGAGGGGCAGTTGGAGGAAGAGCTGGCCGACAACGTCTGGCTGACCGCCGACGCCGATCTGGACCTGATTTTCGACGGCGAACACACGTCGAAATGGACGCGCGCCCTCGCCCAGTTGGGCGTGGACGCGGCCATGTTGTCGAGTCAGGGCGGCCGGGCCTGACGCCAGACCGCCCCGCTTGACGATTAGAAGCGGTAGTTCATGCCGATGCGGAACATGTGCGTTCCGAAGCGACCGTTGCCGCGCACCATGTCCGTGCCCGTGGTGTTCGGCGCCAGGATGAACGGGTTGGTCGCCGGGGTCGTGCCGGTATTGCCGACGCGGATCACCGGGCTGTCGACGTCCAGTGAGGTGTAGAGGTATTCGCCGCTGACCGTCAGACCGCGACCCAGAGCGTATTCCACGCCGCCGCCGGCCTGCCAGCCGTCGCCGTCATCGCCTTCGCTGGTTTCGGTGAAGCTGTTGGCCTGGTTCGAGGTGCGGAACTTGTTCTCGAACTTGCCGTAGGCGTAACCGCCGGTGCCGTAAATGAGCGCAGGGCCATAGGCGTAGCCCAGCTTCAACCGGGCGGCCGCCGTGCTCTCCAGCTCGCGCGTGAAGGTGTAGAAGGCCGGGGTAGTCGAGAAGCCGGTCACCGAGTCCTGGACGTTGTTGACGCTGTATTCCGCCAGGGCGCCGACGACGAAGTTGCCGAACTGCATGTCGTAACCGGCGCGGACGCCCGCTTCGACGCCGTCGTTGTCGTCACGGCAACCGGTTCCCGGCGCGGTGCTGGTCGCCATGCCGCCGCAGAAGCCGGGACTGAAGGCGTTGGCGGCGGCGGCCGTAGTGACCGGGTCACCGTAGTTGCCGTCCAGATTACGGTCGAAGCGCAGGATTTCGTTCTCGTCGTCGTTCGACTGGTTGTAGCCGCCGAAGATGCCGATGTAGGGGCCGGACCAGTCGGGGGCGACGGACTGGGCCAGGGCGGGGGTGGAAACCATGGCCAGGGCCAGGGCGCTGGAGGCGAGGGTCTTGATCATCTGGGGGAGGCTTTCGTGCCGAGAAAGTGCGGGCGCGACATCCCCGCTCGCCGTCACAAAAGCCAAACGCGGCCACAGGTTCCCAAGCTTTTACACCGCCAAATGTCGCACATCCGATCGTTGAGGTTGAGCGTATGGGCGGCTAGCGCGTCGCCATCGACACCAGAAAGGCGATCAGCAGGACCAGGCTGACGCCCTGCCAGAATCGCACCGGATCGCGCTCGATCAGGGACAGCTGGCGCGGCGGTGGAGCGGCGACAGCGCTGCCGGTCTCCAGCACATGGATCAGTTCCTCGACATCCTCGAACCGCTCGTTCGGGTCGATGGCGACGGCGCGCATGATGGCCGCCTCCAGCCAGGCGGGCATGTCCGGCCGGTGTCGCGTCGGCGGCGCAGGCGCCCGGTCAAAGCGCGGCGCATCGGCCGGATCCACCTCGCCCCACGGATAGGTGCGCGTGAACAGGCGATACAGCGTCACCCCCAGGGCGAACTGATCCGTGGCGGCGTCGCCGCTCTCGCCCGCATACATTTCCGGCGCCTTGTAGCCGGCGGTGCCGGGCGCCTCGGCCTCGGCGAACTCCTCGGCCAGCCTCAGACGCGCCACGCCCAGATCGACCAGTTTCAGCCCGCCCTGTGCCTCCAGGATCACATTGTCCGGCTTGATGTCGCGGTGCGTCACCCCCGCCCGGTGCAGGGCCGAAACCGCCCGCGACAGCCGCAGCGCCACGCCGATTCCTTCGGCGATCTCGAACGGCCCCTCCTGCGCCAACCGTGCATGCAGGGTCTGACCGGCATGGAAGGGCTGGGCGATATAAAGGCGGCTCTGGCGACCGGCGTCCAGGCTCAGCACCTTTCCGACGAAGGGGCTGTCGATGCGCCGACCGATGAAGGCCTCGCGCAGAAAGGCGGTGCGAGCGCCGCGCTCGGACACCACGGCGGGCTTGGGAAACTTCAGCACCACCATGCCCGCGTCGCCCAGCGTATCCTTGGCCAGGAACAGGGTCGTATAGCGCCCGTCCGCGACCAGTCGCTGAAGAGCGAAGCCGTCGACGTTGTCGCCGACGGCCGGAGGCGGCAGGATGGCCAGCCCTTCCGCTTCGGCGGTGATCGCCTCCCAGTCGGGCGCGCCGGTGCGGACCACGTCGATGACGATGGCGGTGGCGTTGTCGCGCGCGCCCGCCGCCTCGACCTCGGCCAGGATCGCCTTGGCGTCCGCATCGGGCGAACTGCGCCGTCCCAACAGGCCCGCGATCATCGCATCGGCCAGCACCCCATGCACCCCGTCGGTGGTCAGCAGCAGCCGGTCGTGCGGTTCCAGCCGCACTTGCCGGACGTCCAGCTTCACATCCGCCTCAATGCCGACGGCGCGGTACAGCACATGGCTGAGCCCCTGCTGGGCACGCGTATGATCTTCCGTCAGGCGCGTCAGCACCCCGTCGCGGAAATGCCAGGCCCGGCTGTCGCCCACATGCAGCGCCGTCGCTTCGCGCCCACGCAGGATGAGGGCCGTGAAGGTGGTCGCCGCCCCCTCCATGGCCGGATCGATCCGCCCGCGCGAATGGAGCCAGCGGTTGAAGCCCCGCAGCGCCTTGATGCCATTCGCCGCGATGCCGTTCAGGGGGTTCTGATCCAGATAGCCGTCGATGAAGCTTCGCGTGGTCAGCTCCGCCGCCATCCGCCCGGCCTTCGATCCCGACACCCCGTCGGCGATCACCGCCACCACCCCATGCTCACGCTGCTCGGCCGCCGTGCCGATATGGACGCCGCCGAAGTCCTGATTGTCCGCCTTGGGTCCCTGCAAGGTGGCAAAGCCTGCGGCGATCTCCAGTCTGGCGTCGGTCATGGGCGCACTGTGCGAAATCGCATCGCTCATAGCTAGGCCGAAGCGCAGCCATATGCGCCGATCGTATAGCGCCGCTTTCTGAAGTTGATTACGACGGGTCCATGAGCTCGCCCCGCACGACTGATCGCTTCAAACCCTATCTTTCCTCTGACGAGGACATCCTTTGGACAGGACAGCCCAAACAAGGCGTGATGTTCACAGGAAAGGACATCTTCCTTGTTCCATTCACCCTTCTGTGGGGCGGTTTCGCGCTGTTCTGGAATGTGACGGTCTGGATGATCCCCGACGCCGGCGAAGGCGCCGCATGGTTCATGCGCCTTTGGGGCCTGCCTTTCCTGTGTGTCGGCCTCTACATGATTGCGGGGCGGTTCATCCATGACGCGATGATCAGAAAGACCCTGTTCTACGCCGTCTCCAACCAGCGCATTCTAATCCTGCGTGGACGCAAATTGACCTCGATGGAAATCCGTCGTTTGCCGAAGCTGGAACTCTCGGAACGCGGCGATGGAACCGGCAGCATCACCTTCGAAGGCAACTGGTTCACCGCCGCCTTCGCCATGAACGGCTTCGGGGCATGGCTTCCGGCGCTAAACGGCGCGCAGTTTCTGCAAATCGAAAAACCGCGACACGTGTACGACCTCATCCGAACGCAGGATCGATCCTTTTAAATACGGTTGGCGACACACAGTCAGTTCGCTGAACAGAGGTCTCAGAGCGCCAGGATTGCCCGCACCGCGACATAGGCGGCGACCACCAAGATCAGGCCCGCGAACAGGATGCGCCCAAGCCGGGCGTTCGATCCCAGCCGGCGCGCCAGCGGCAGGCCTGCCGCCGTCCCGGCGACCCCGCCGACCGCCATGGCGGCGACCAGGCCCGGATCGACCCAGCCCGACAGCGCATAGTTGCCCGCCGTCGTCGCCCGGAACGCGGCGACGCTGAGCAAAGACGTCGCTTGGGCGGTCGCCAGGCTCATGCCCGTCGACGCCATCAGGCCGGGCACGATCAGAAAGCCGCCGCCGATGCCGAAGAAGCCTGCGGCCGAGCCGACGCCGGCGCCCGCCATGCCGACGCGCGGCGAGATGGCCCAGTTCAGCCGCGGCTCGACGCGAGCGACCGGCGCCTTGGGACGCAGCATCGACACGCCCACGGCCGCCATGGCCACGGCGAAGATCAGCAGCAGCTGATGGCCGTCGATCATCTTGGCCAGGGACGAACCGAACCAGGCCCCGGCCGCGCCGGTGATCGCGAACAGGGTCGCGCAGGGCCAGCGCACCCGCCCTGCCCTGGCGTGACCGGCCAGAGCCGTCAGGGCGTTCAGCGCCACCCCCGCCGCCGACACGCCGATGGCGACATGGGGATCGGCGACGCCGACGACATAGAGCAGCAGCGGTACGGCCAGAACCGACCCGCCGCCGCCGAACAGGGTCAGCAACAGGGCGACGACGCCGCCGCTGAAGGCGGTCAGGATCAGCGGGGTCAGTTCGGTCGTCATCGGATCAGACCGCTCTTGTCAATGGCCGGGTCGCGGTTCTGTTCCACGGCATGACGGCCAGCAGCCGCGCCATGCCGCAAAAGCCCGTCGCGCCCGCGACGAACAGGCCCGCGCCGACGAAGGCCGACAGGCCCCAGAAGGCCGGATGCACCAGCAGCCCCAGCGCCGCGCCGACCAGGATCAGCCCACCCGCGACCATCTGCACCTGACGCATCAGTTCAATCGGTTTGGAGCGGTCGGCATGGGTGGCCAGGCCCTGAGCCTTCCAAGCGTCCAGCCCACCTTCCAGAACAAAGGCTTGGCCCGTCGTCTTGGCCGCCAGACGGTCGCAGTTGACGCCCGTCCGATTGCCGGTCCGGCAGGTGAAGATGACGTCGCGCCCGTCGGCGCCCGCCGGCGTGTAGGCGTCGAAGGTCGACAACGGCGCATGGACAGCGCCGACGACATGTTCTCTGGCGAACTCGTCGGGCTCGCGGATGTCGATCAGCACGGCCGTGTTCTGCTTCAGCCGACGCGAAACCTCGGCGGGGGATAGGGGGGTCAGGACGCTCATCGGGATCATGCCTCTTCGGAAGAAACAGGGGGACAGTAGATTTCGGCCAGCACGGCGATGACCTTCAGGACGGCCGGATCGGCGATGCGGTAGAAGATGGTCGTGCCGTCGCGCCGCGTGCTCACCAGCGCCTCGTCGCGCAGCTTGGCGAGGTGCTGGGACAGGGCCGGTTGCGACAGGCCGACCTGGGGCAGCAGTTGCCCGACGGACATCTCGCCCTCGCCCAGCCGGCACAGGATCATCAGCCGCTTCTCGTTGGACAGGGCGCGCAGCAACGCCGCTGCCTCGCCCGCGCTGGCCTGGAATCGTTCAAGTCCGATGGTCTGAAGGTCGATCATGGGACGCAATATATGCGTGGTTGCTAAATAAGCAATACCTAATATATTGAACTGCGAAAGGAGCTTCCTCCATGGCCCAATCCCCCGATGTTCGCGGCTTTTTCGATCCCGCGACCCACACCGTCACCTATCTGGTCAGCGACCCCGCGACGGGTCAGGCAGCGATCATCGACCCCGTCCTGGACTTCGATGCGCCCTCGGCCCGCACCTCGACGCGATCGATCGACGCCGTCATGGCGGCGCTGCGGTCGGAAACGCTGACCTTGGCCCTCGTGCTCGAAACCCACGCCCACGCCGACCACCTGACGGCGGCGGCGCACCTGCGTGCGACGACGGGCGTGTCGATCGGCATCGGCGGGCGGATCACCCAGGTTCAGTCCGCCTTCGGCCGCCTTTTCGGCGCCGACGACGTGCGCCCGGACGGCGCGATTTTCGATCATCTCTATGCGGACGGCGACGCCTTCGCCCTGGGCGATCTGAGGGTGGAAGTGATCCACACGCCCGGCCACACCCCCGCCTGCGTCAGCTACCGGATCGGCGATGCGGTCTTCACCGGCGACACCCTGTTCATGCCCGACTATGGCACGGCGCGAACGGACTTTCCTGGCGGCGACGCCCGGACGCTGTATCGCTCGATCCAGCGCCTGCTGACCCTGCCCGACGACACCCGAATCTTCGTCGGCCATGACTACCTGCCCCAGGGCCGCACCGACTACCGGTTCGAGACCACCGTTGCCGAACAACGCGCGCACAATATCCACATCGGCGGCGGCGTATCGGAAGACGCCTTCGTCGCCATGCGCGAGGCCCGCGACGCCACCCTGGGCGCGCCACAACTGATCTTGCCCTCGCTTCAGGTCAACATCCGCGCCGGCGACCTGCCGCCCCCCGACACCAACGGCCAGCGCTACCTGCGCCTGCCGCTAAACGCGATCTAAGCCCTAGGCCGACCGCTGCTTCAACGGCGCGGTGCCGTCGGCCAGGCTTTCGGCCAGATAGACCTCGGCCTCCTGCGCCGGCAGGGCGGGGGCATAGCCGAAGCCCTGGCCGTAGTGGCATTGGGCGTCCAGCAGCAGGCGGGCCAGTTCGGCGTTCTCCACGCCCTCGGCGACGACTTCCAGCGACAGGTCGCGGCCCAGGTTGACCACCGACTTGACGATCTTGGCCGAGCCTTCGTCCTTGTTCATTGTCAGAACGAAATAGCGGTCGATCTTCAGCGTATCGAACGGCAGGCGCGCCAGATAGGAAAGCGACGAGAAGCCGGTGCCGAAGTCGTCCAGCGCCAGCGACGCCCCGACGTCTTTCAGCGATTGCAGGACCTCGGCGGCGCGGGCGGTGTCGCGCATGATGTCGCCCTCGGTGACCTCCAGCTTCAGCGCGCCCTTGGGCAGGCCCGTCTCCTTGATGATGCGCGCCACGTCCTCGCACAGGTGCGGGCGCTCGATCTCGCCGACCGACAGGTTGACGCTGCAGAACAGCTTGCCGGCCAGCGGATGGCGTTCGATCCATTCGGCCAGCTGCCGCGCCGACTGGGTCATCATCAGCAGGCCCAGGTCGTTCATCATCCCCAGGTCGGCGGTCAGACCCAGGAACTCGTCCGGCGGCACCAGACCCCGGCGCGGGTGACGCCAGCGCGCCAAGGCCTCGAAACCGGCGACGGCCCCGGTGTTCAGGTTCACGATCGGCTGGAAGAAGGGCACGATCTCGCCCCGCACGAAGGCGTTCCTCAGATCCGCCTCCAGCGCCAGACGGCTCAGGCTGTCGCTTTCCAGCGCCCGGCCATAGGCGGCCGATCCGCCGCGCCCGGCGCCCTTGGCCGATTCCACCGCCAACTCGACCCGGCGCAACAGTTCGGCGGCGTCGGGCGCATCCGGCCCGCCCTCCACCATCACCGCCCCGATGGAGACGGTCGGATAGATGTCGAAGCCCGCGACCCGCAGCGGCTGCTCCAGCGCGTCACGCACGCGATAGCTGGTGTGGGACGCGGTCTTGGGGACGATGATGGCGAACTCGTCCTCGCCGATCCGCGCGGCCGAGGCGTCCTTGTTGAAGGCGGCGGCCAGACGCGAGCCCAGGGCCGACAACACCAGGTCGGTCCGCTCGTGCCCCAGCGCCTCGTTCAGGCGCCGCAGCCGGTCCACGTCGCCGACAACGATTTCGTATTCGCCGGGCTGGGTCAGCACCTCGCTGACGCGGGCCAGAAAGGCGCGACGATCCAGAAGGCCCGTCAGCGTATCGCGGTCCGATCCGGCGAACTTGGTCTCCAGCGCCACGACGCCGGCGGCGCGCAGGCCGTCCTCCAGCCAGACGCCACGCCACAGACAGGTCTCGGACCCGCGCATGCGCAGACGCACGGCGATCTCGGCGCCCTCGTCCTGGGGTTTGAGCATCCGTTCGGCCAGGCTGCGATCCTGCGGCATGGCCAGGGCGACGAAACCGGCGGCCGTGCATTCCGGCGCAAGCGGCCCCAGGCCCAGCGATCGCGTCGCGCCGGTGAACCGCAGTTCGTCCGCCGCGGGCGTCCAGACCCACAGGGCCGTTTCGGCGGCGGCCAGCGCCTCGATGGCGGTCGTGGCGTCCCAGGCCAGCGATCGGGATCGTGGTGTCACGCGTCTCGCCCTTCCAGACGGCCCCCGGCCGTCAACGCTCGTCCTCGACCAGGCCGAACAACAAATGGTCTGCCCACTCGCCGTTAATTTTCAAATAAGCGCGAGCCCGACCTTCGTTGCGAAAGCCGGATTTCTCCAGCACCCGTCGCGACCCGTGGTTGGTGGGCAGACAGGCCGCCTCCAGCCGGTGCAGCTTCAGCTTGTCGAACGCGTATCCGACCACGGCCCGAACCCCCGCCGTCGCCACGCCCTGACCGGAAAACGGCTGGCCGATCCAGTAGCCCAGCGTCCCCGTCTCGGCGACGCCGCGCCGCACGTTCGACAGGGTCACCGCTCCGGCCAGGGTCTTGCCGTCCTGCACGAAGACGAAGAAGGGCCAGGCGTTGCCCAACTCCATCTCGCGCGCATAGATCGACAGCCGGCGCCGGAAGGCCGCCTTGGTCAGGTCGTCCTCGGGCCAGGCCGGCTCCCACGGCTGCAGATAGTCGCGCGAGCCGTCGCGCAGGGTGGACCAGGCGGCGTAATCGGCGGCGCGTGGCGGGCGCAGCAGCACGCCGTCCCCCCGGATCACGGGTCCGGCCACATCGCTCATCCAGTCCAGAAGCGCCATCGGTGGGGACTATAGCATCAAGATTCGGCTCTGAACCTTACGGTTCGGCCAAAAGTGTCGCGGTCAGCTTCAGCGCCAAGTCGCGACCGAGCCCCTCGGGCGCGCCAAGCATCGGCGTCAGGATGTCTCCGATCAGCCCCTCGGCGAAGGCCATATAGGCCGCCGTCACCACCAGGGCCTTGGCCCGCTCAGCCGCCCTGGGATCATCGGGCGCCATGGCCGCCAGCCGTTCGGCCAGATCGCGCACCACCTCGGCGAAGCTCTCCGCCCGGCCCTGCTCGCGCGCCAGCGCCAACCAGGCCGCCATCTGCGAAGCCCCGCCCGGCCCGAAGGCGTCGAACACCACGCTCATCAGCCGCCCCGGCTCGACGCCGTCGCGCCCTTCTCCCAGGCCAGCCTCGATCCGCTGCGCCAGGTCGCGCACCATCGCATCCATCAGCGCGCCTTGAAGCCCGGCCGCCGAGCCGAAATGGTGGATCAGATTGGCGTGCCCCACGCCCATCCGCTCGCCCACCGCCTTCAGGGTCACCGCCGCCGGCCCGCCGGTCAGCAGCAGGTCGCGCGCCGCCTCCAGCGCCTCTTCGCGCGCCAACGCCCCGCGCCGTCGCTTCACCGGACCATTAGTTGACATTGATGTCAGTTAACTCCATCATCCGCCTGAAATCGAGGAGCAGAACCATGGCGAAATCCGCCACCCCCGCCGACCTCCAGATCAAGCCGCGCGACCTGCATATCGACCGCAAGGCTCCGACGCCACGCTGGTGGCTGAACGGCGACCCGTTCGGCACCGCCGTGATGAACGCCCTCAGCCTGACCTTCCCCGACGGCGAGCGGTTCTTCATCCAGTCGGTCAAGCGGTTCGCCAAGGACGCGCCCCCGGCCCTGGCCGCCGACATCCGCGCCTTCACGGTCCAGGAGGGCGCCCACACTCGCGAACACATGGCTTTCAACGCCATCACCGAACGCGCCGGCTACGACACCGCCGAGATCGAGGCCTATGTCACCGCCCGTCTCGACATCGCCCGCGCCCGTCCGGCCCTGGCCCAGCTGGCGGCGACCATGGCGCTGGAGCATTTCACCGCCGCCTTCGCCCATCGGCTGCTGGCCGATCCCGAACTGCTGAAGGGCTCGCCCCACGACCTGGCCCGCCTGTGGCGCTGGCACTCCATCGAGGAGATCGAACACAAGGGCGTGGCCTATGACGTCTTCCTGCACGCGACCCGGGACCTCAGTCTGCTGAAGCGCTGGCGCATCCGCCGCTGGGCCATGTTCCTGACGACGCTGCTGTTCACCCGCACGGTGCGCGAGACGACCTTCATGCTGCTGAAGCAGGACGGCATCGTCGGCTGGCGCGCGCGTCTGGGCCTGTTCCGCTGGCTGTGGCTGAAGCCGGGCCTGTATCGCAGGATGATCGGCGACTACCTGGCCTTCTACAAACCCGATTTCCACCCGTGGCAGGTCGACGACCGCGAGCTGATCGCGGACGCGGAGGCCGGTTTGGCCCAACCCGCCTGATTGGTCGCCTAACCTCAAATCCGACCCCGCGACGGAGTTTTCGCCCAAAGGCGTTACAATGTGCGGGGGACGGACGAGGAGAAGGCCATGGCTTCATCACCGACCGACGCCGCCGTCGCCCTGACGCGCCTAGGTCTGGGCGCCCGGCCGGGCGAGATCGACCGCGTCGCCGCCGATCCGCGCGGCTGGGCCATGGGCCAGATTCGGCCCCAGGGCGCGCCCCAGCCGTCCGGCCAGTTCGCCGACACCACCGAACGCGTCGCCCAATATATCGACTATCAGAGCGACGCCGGCCTCGTTCGCCGCGACCGACGCGCCGCCGCTCCGGCGACGGCCGACGCCGCGCCCGCTCCCTCGCCAGCCATGCCGGACGCCGCCGATCCGCAGGCCGTCGCCCGGCGCGAAGCCCGTCAGGCCGCCCGCCGCGACATCACCCAGGACACGGCGCAGGAGTTCCTGGCTCGCGCCCAGCTCGGCGCGACCACCGACGACGGCTTCGCCGAGCGCTGGGCCCTGTTCTGGTCGAACGCCCTGACGGTCTCGGCCGCCAAGTTCGCCAGCGGCGCCTTCGTCGGTCAGTACGAGCGCGAGGCCATCCGCCCCCACGTCTTCGGCCGGTTCGAGGATCTGGTCCTGGCAGCCGAACAGCATCCTGCCATGCTTCTGTATCTGGATCAGGCCCGCTCGGTCGGTCCCGACAGCATGGCCGGCGCGCGCCGCAACGCCGGTCTGAATGAAAACCTGGCCCGCGAGATGATGGAGTTGCACACGGTCGGCGCTGACGGGGGCTACACCCAGGCCGATGTCACTGAACTGGCGCGCGCCCTGACCGGCTGGTCGATCCCCGCCGCCCGCGACCAGCGTCAGCCCAACCGTCCGCGCCGCGCGCGCAACATGGCCGCCCAGGCCGAACCCGGTCCCGACGGCTTCGTCTTCCGCGCCAACGTCCACGAACCCGGCGCCCGCACCGTGATGGGCAAGACCTATCCGGCGGCGGGCCTGGCCCAGGGTCAGGCCATCCTGCGATGGCCTGGCCCGGCATCCGGCGACGGCCAAACGCCTGTCGCGCCGTCTCGCCGCCCATTTCGTCGCCGACGATCCGCCTCCCGCCCTGGTCGACCGGCTGGAAGCGGCCTGGACCGGCTCCGGCGGCGATCTGGCCCAGGTCGCCCGCGCCTTGATCGACGCGCCCGAGACCTGGACGCCCCAACCCGCCAAGGTCAAGACGCCCTACGACTTCATCGTCTCGGCGCATCGCGCGCTGGGAACCCGGCCTCAGCGAATCCAGCCGTTGCGCCAGGCCCTGCTGGACATGGGCCAGCCGCCGTTCGCGCCCCCGTCGCCCGAGGGCTGGCCGGACACGGCCGCCGACTGGGCCGGCCCCGACGCCATGGTCAAACGGCTGAACTGGTCGCGCACCGCCGCCGATCTGGCGCAGGCAAGCGACCCCAATGCGGTCGCCGCATCCGCCCTCGGCCCGCGCCTCGGCGAACGCACCCGCCTCGCCGTCGCCCGCGCCGAAAGCCGGCCCGAGGCCCTCACCCTTCTGTTCATGTCGCCGGAGTTCCAACGCCGATGACCGCCCTCAATGTGAATCGCCGCCATCTGCTGGCCGCCGCCTCCGCCGGGATCGGTCTGGCCTTCGCCGGCCGCGTCGCCGCCCAGACCGCCGGCCCCGCCAACAAGCGGGTCGTCGTCATTGCGCGCGGCGCCATGGACGGCCTGTCCGTCACCGTCCCCTACGCCGATCCAAACTACGTCCCCTTGCGCGGCGGTCTGGCCATCGCCGCGCCCGGCGAGGCGAACGGCGCCCTGGCCCTGAGCGAAGGCTTCGGCCTGCATCCGGCGCTGGCGGGCCTGCACGCCCTTTATGGTCAGGGTCAGATGCGGTTCGCCCCTGCCGTCGCCCTGCCCGTGCGCATCCGCTCGCACTTCGACGCCCAGGACGTGCTGTAGAACGGCGGCGAAGGTCTGCGCCAACAGTCCGACGGCTGGCTGAACCGCGCCATCGTCGCGGCCGGCGGAACGTCGCTGAAGGGCCTGTCGATCGGCGCCCAGACCCCGCTGATCCTGCGCGGCGACGCGCCGGTGTCCAGCTGGGCGCCCGGCGGTCTGGTGCGCGACGGCGACCGCATCGCCTCCTTGCTTCAGGACCTCTATGTCGAGGATCCGATGCTGGGCCAGAACTTGGCGCGGGGTCTGGCGACCGAGCAGCTGGTCGGCATGGACGGCGGCGACCAACGCCTGCGTCGCAACGACGTCCAGGGCCTGGGTCAGGCCGTCGCCAGGCTGATGACCGGACCGGAAGGCGCCGACATCGTCGCCGTCTCGCTGGACGGCTGGGACACCCATGCGGGTCAGCGGGCGCAACTTCAGACCCGGCTGACGGGCCTGGATCAACTGGTCACGGGCCTGAAGGACAGCCTAGGCGACGCTTGGTCGCGCACGGCGGTCATCGTCGCCACCGAGTTCGGCCGCACCGCCCGCGCCAACGGCACCCAAGGCACCGACCACGGCACCGGCTCGTCGCTTCTTTTGGCAGGCCGTGCGGTCAAGCGCGGCGGCCCCATCGGCGACTGGCCGACCCTGGCCGACAACCGCCTGTTCGAGAACCGCGACCTGGCGCCGACCCTGGACATCCGTTCGGTGTTCAAGGGCGTGCTGCGCGATCACATGGGCCTCGACCGCGCCGCGCTGGACGCCCGCGTCTTTCCCGGCAGCGCCGCCGAGGCGCCGACGATGGACGGTCTGATCTAGCCGCCACGCTTGCTTTTTGCGGCGCAACATCGCATCAGGACGCCATCACCTTGGACCCGGCCCTGTTCGCAGGCGACGGGTGGCTATCCCCGCCGCCGATCCGCTGGGAAACCGAGCCGCCGGAAACCGAAACGTCGGTCAGGCTCATCCAGATGAAATCCTGAAATGTCCATCATCGCCTCCGCGCGCCAGCAATGGCTCGCCAATCCTCGCCGCGATCTTCTGGCGGGGACCGTCGTGGCCCTGGCCCTGATCCCCGAAGCCATCGCCTTTTCCATCATCGCCGGCGTCGATCCCGCCGTCGGCCTCTACGCCAGCGTGGTCATCGCCGTGACCATCGCCTTCGTCGGCGGGCGGCCGGCCATGATCTCGGCCGCGACCGGCGCCATGGCCCTGCTGATGGTCACGCTCGTGCGCGACCACGGGGTGGAATATCTGTTCGCCGCCTCGATCCTGTGCGGCGTGTTCCAGATCGGCATCGGCCTGCTGAAGTTGGGCCGCTACATCAAGTTCGTCAGCCGCAGCGTCATGACCGGCTTCGTCAACTCGCTGGCGATCCTGATCTTCCTGGCCCAGATGCCCGAGCTGATCGGCCGGGGCTGGATCACCTACGCCCTGATCGCGGCGGCCCTGGTCGTCATCTACGGCTTTCCGCGTCTCACCAAGGCCGTGCCCTCACCCCTGGTCGCCATCGTCGCCATCAGCGCCCTGGTGATCGTGCTGAAGCTGGATGTGCGCACTGTCGGCGACATGGGCCAGATGCCGACCAGCCTGCCGATGTTCCACCTGCCCGCCGTCCCCCTGACATGGGAGACGCTGGTCATCATCGCGCCCATCTCGGCGACCCTGGCCTTCGTCGGCCTGCTGGAAAGCCTGCTGACCGCCAACCTGATCGACGACATCACCGACACCCCGTCGGACAAGGATCGCGAGACGCGTGGCCAGGGGATCGCCAACATCCTGTCGCCCCTCTTCGGCGGCATGGCGGGCTGCGCCATGATTGGCCAGTCGATGATCAACGTCACCTCGGGCGCGCGCGGGCGTCTGTCCACCCTGTGGGCCGGGCTGTTCCTGCTGTTCCTGATGCTGGCGCTTCAGACCTGGGTCGCCCAAATCCCGATGGCCGCCCTGGTCGCCATCATGATCATGGTCTCGATCGGCACCTTCGACTGGTCCTCGGTGATGAAGCTGCGCTCCACCCCGCTTCAGTCGTCCATCGTCATGATCGCCACCACCGTGACGGTCGTCGCCACCCACGACCTGTCCAAGGGCGTCATCCTGGGCGTGCTGCTGTCGGCGATCTTCTTCATGCGCAAGGTGGGCAAGACCATCGCCGTGACCGAGGTTCCGACGCCGGAACCGGGCGTTCTGCGCTACCACGTGTCAGGCCAGCTGTTCTTCGCCTCGGCCGATCTGTTCGCCGCCAGCTTTGAGCATCACGGCCAACCCACGCGCGTCGAGATCGATCTCAGCGACGCCCATCTGTGGGACCTGACCGGCGTCGCCGCCGTGGACAAGGTCGTCTTCCGCTATCGCCGTCAGGGCGCGGACGTGCAGGTCACGGGCATGAACGACGCCGCCCGCACCTTGGTTACGCGGGTGGGGCGGTTCGAGAAGATGCATCTGCCGGACGGCGCCGGCGCGCATTAGGGCTCAGGCGGCTTCGGGCTTCGGCATCTTGCAGATGCGGTTCAGGTCGGCGCGGATCGAGCTGCCCTGGAAATGCGAGATTTCGGCGCCCGAATACCCTTCTCCGGACAGCGCCTTGACGACGTCGCCGGTGTTCAGACAATCGTTGGTGCGGGCGAGCTGATAGGCGCGCTCGACGACGTGGGTGCGGTTCATGGGGATGGCCTTTCGTGCTGTTCGTTAACGCACCCCAAGCTAAACCGTTCCGATCATTGGATTTTCGGACCCGTCGCCCCAAGCTTGCATCCACAGCCAATATCTGCGCACATACGGCTCGTCGATCTCTCTGCGTAACGCCCACTCTCTCTGCGAACGCACGAGTCAAGGCCGCTCCCATTCAGACCCGACAGGCCGCAGGGACGTTCCCTCGGTCAATTTCTAACGGAGGTCTCAAAATGGCTACCGGCACTGTCAAATGGTTCAACGCCAACAAGGGCTACGGCTTCATCCAGCCTGAAGACGGCGGCAAGGACGTCTTCGTCCACATCTCGGCTGTCGAAGCCGCCGGCCTGCGCGGCCTGGACGAAAACCAGAAGGTTTCCTACGAGCTGGAACGCGACAAGCGTTCGGGCAAGGAATCGGCTGGCCAGCTGCAAACCATCGGCTGATTTCAGCCTCACAGCTGATCTGCGACGGCGGCTCCTCACGGAGCCGCCGTTTTCATTTTGGGCTCTGCGTCTGGAACGGATGACTTCGGTCAAACTCGGTCCTAACTTGGCCATATGAAACCAGAGATCATCTTCCTGACCATCTGGGCAATCGGCGTGATCGTCACTTGGCCAGTCATGATCTGGTATGCGGTGAATAGCCGACGAGCACGGGGCGAACCCGTCATGCCCAGGCCCCCCGCTTCGGCCCGTTACGCTGACACGCGCGCCTCCGGTAAACAGAAGGGCAAGTGGGGCGGCGCGAGCAATTGCCTGATGGTGGTCGTCGATGACCGAGAGCTTTGGCTTTCGCCCGTTTTCCCAATCACCTTGTTCATGCCCTACGGGGCGTTCGGTCTTGAGTTCCGCAAACCTGTCGCCCTCGTCAGGGCCGAAGCACGTAAGGACTGGACGGGCATGAATGTCCGGCTGACACTCACCGCCAAGGGCGATCCGGTCGTAATCGACATGCGGGTACGCGACCCCGCGAAACTCCTCTCGGCTTTGAAGATCTAGACCTTCGTCTTGTCGATCCAGGCGGCGAAGGCGTCGGTGAAGCTTTTCAGGAAGGTCTTGGTGTCGTCCTTCTTCAGCTTGCCGTTCTCGTCCAGCAGGTCGGCGACGTTGCCGATATAGGCCTCGGGCTGCTGCATCGTGGGCATGTTCAGGAAGACCAGCGGCTGGCGCAGGTGGTGGTTGGCGCCGAAGGCCGCGACGGCGCCGGGCGAGACGCTGACGATGGCGGCGGGCTTGCCCTGCCAGATGCTGTGGCCATAGGGGCGCGAGCCGACGTCCAGGGCGTTCTTCAGCGCGCCGGGGATGGAGCGATTGTATTCGGGCGTGACGAACAGCACCGCCTCGGTCGTCGCCACCTCCTCGCGGAACCGCTCCCAGGCCGGCGGCGGGTTGTCGGTCTCCAGATCGGGATCGTAGAGCGGCAGGTCGCCGATCTCGACCGGCTCAATCTCCAGCCCCGGCTCGGCCAGCGCCTTCAACGCCATGCCGATGGCGCGCGAATAGGAGCCTTTGCGCAGGCTGCCGACGATCAGGGCGACGCGGACGGTCATGAAAGGTCTCCGGGCTGGGCGTGTTCAAGCGCCAGCATAACCGATCCCGGCGGCCGGATGTTCCGTTAGGCCGGCCGCGGATCACCTGCGCACAAAGCGGACATTGCGAAGGGCTGTTATGGGTGGCGATCAGGCATCGTCCCGGCTAATCGTGGGTCATGAGCGATGCACGCCAATCCAGCCAAGAGCGGCTCCGCGAGCTAGCGAAAGCGATAGATGGATTGGAGCGGGAATCAGCGCTGACCCCGGTCTCTGATAAACCAAAAAAGCTGCCAGAGCCTGAACTCGGTCCAAAGACAAAGTTCACAGTCAAAATACTGACTTGGTTTTTCCGGGTTTATTGGGTGGTCTGGATAACTGTCACCTTGACGGTAGATCCACCCCTGCAGTTGGAAAAGTGGCTCTACGTCCCGTTCTCAGCGCTTGTTTGCTGGCTTATTTTCCAGTTCCACAAAGCCGTAATCGTCGCCGCCGCTAAAAAGATTTCTAGCTCTCGCCGAAGCTAACAATGTCCGAATAGGTCGTGAAGGAAAGTTTGAGCCGGACCCTCAGATGGCGACCGCCAGAGGTCGTCTGTCGCGGTGAACGCCCTTCCAAGAGAGTCGGCGCGATGAAAGAACAGCCTAAGGCCTACCCCCCGAACAGGGCCGCCGCGAAGGCTTCGCCTGCCGGTGCGGCCGACTTAGGCCCCAGGACGGCGCTGGCCGCCTGGCCTGACGCCAGCACCCGGCCGCCGACCGCGCGCACGTCCTCAATCGTCTGGGCTTGCAGTTGTTCAGTCATCGACACGCTGGAGCGCGGGGCGCCGAAGATCAGGGTCTGGGCGGCGTTGCGGCCGGCCCGGCTCATCGGGTTTTCGTCCGACATCCACAGGCCCGCCTTCATCACCGCCTTGGCCCGCGACAACTCCTTGTCGGTCGGCCCGACCTCGGCCAGGGCGCGCACCTCGGCCGCAGAGACCTCGGCCAGTTCCTTCGCCCGATCCGCCGCCGCCCCGGCGTAGATGCCCAGCACGCCCGTATCCTCGTATGGCTCCTGATAGGCGTCGATGGCGTAGGCCAGGCCCCGCTCCTCGCGCGCGCTCTGGAACAGGCGCGAGGCCATGCCGCCGCCCAGGATCTCGCCGAACAGCCGCATGGCCGACAGCGCCGGATCGGTCGCGGACAGGGCCGGCAGCTGGAACACCAGATTGGCCTGTTCGATCTTGCGCGTCAGCTTCGCATGGCCGCCGACGAAGGCGGCCGGCGCGGGGGCGTCAGCCGGCGTCGCCACCGCATCGCCGAACCAGCGCTCGGCCAGGGCCAGCAGTTCGGTCTCGTCCACCGCGCCTGAGACCGACACCACCATCCGGTCGGGCGAATATAGCCGCGCGCGCCACGCCTCGACCGACGCCTTGTCGGCCGGTTTCAGGCTGGCGACCGAGCCCAGGATGGGACGGCCCAGCGGTTGTTTGGCGAAGGCGCGCGTCTGCACCATCTCGAACACATGGTCGTCGGGCGTGTCGAAGGCCTCGGCGATCTCCTGGGCCACCACGTCCTTCTCGCGCTCGATCTCGGCCGGGTCCAGCGTGGGGCGGAACACCAGGTCCGACAGCACCTGCATCGCCAGCGGCAGCGAGCCGTCCAGCCCCCGCACCTCGAAACTGGTCCGCTCGTATCCGGTGGAGGCGTTGATCGTGCCGCCCTCGGCCTCGATCCGCTCGACGATCTCGCGCGCGGCCATGTCGCCGGCGCCTTTGAACACCAGATGCTCCAGCAGGTGCGACCAGCCGGACCGATCGAGCGGCTCCCACCGCGCCCCGCCCTTGACGGTGACGACGACGGCCAGGGTCTTCAGCCCCGGCATCGGATCGCAGATGACGCGAACGCCGTTGGACAGGGTGTGCAAGGAGGCGGTCAGGAGATGTCTTTCTTGATGCGTCGACGAAGCAGCGCCACATAGAAACCCGCAAGCGCGATCGCCAGTCCGAACCACGTCAGGGCGTATCCGAAATGGTTGTTGGAAAAGGCCGCAGGCGGCGCGGACGGCCTCAGCGACGGGAACTCGGGATTGACGGCGGTGATGGCGAAAACGGCCTCGGGCCGGACCGGGCCGGCGACGTTCAGCGCCTTGGCCATCGCCGTCGTGTCGCGGGCGTAGAAGCGGCCGTCGCGGGGCGCCGGGCTCATGGCGCCGGGCTTGTCGAAGGTGCGGAACTCGCCGACCATGACCAGCGGCAGGGTGGTTTCGACCACGGGCGGCCGCTCCGTCACGCCGTCGCCGACGAAGCCGCGATCGATCAGCAGGGTGAAATCCGCCCCCGCCGGCTTGCAGGCCGAGATCAGCCGCACCCCGGCCTCGCCGTCATGGATGCTCTGGAGCTCGACGAAGGGCGCGCTGGCCAGGCCCGGACAGACGATCAGCGCCTTCCTGAACTCCAGATCCCCTTCCGCCAGCACCTGCTCCAGCGGCGCACGCGGTTTCGCCGCCGCCTCATCGGCCGCCGCGATCAGCCCTTCCTTCCACTTCAGCCGCTCGACCTGCCACACGCCAAGCCCGATCAGCAGGATCAGGCCCAGCACCGTCAGCACGGTCAGGATCCAGGGGAAACGCTTCATAGATCCTCCTCCGTGTAGCGCAGCGGAACGGGGGAGGGGGACCGCGAAGCGGTGGAGGGGGCGGACCCTCGCACCGAGTCTGGGGTCGCCCCCTCCACCACGCGAGGCGTGGTCCCCCTCCCCCGCTCCGCAGGGGAGGATCCATCCACCTGGTTCCGATATTGCAGCCCGACCATCAGCCCCCGCCCCGGCCGCATCAGGGCAAGCGACAGGGCGACCACCAGCGGCAGCCAGACGATCAGATGCACCCACATGGGCGGATGGTATTTGATTTCGACGAACAGGGCCGAGAAGCCGACGATGACGCCGGCGATCTGCATGATGAAGCTGGCGGGGCCGTCGCCCGTCTGGATGGTGGAATAGTCCAGACCGCAGGCCGTGCAACCGGGCGCCACCTTCAGAAAGCCCGCAAACAGCGCGCCCTGGGCACACCGGGGACAACGCCCCCGCAGCGCCCATCGCACCGGCGTATCGGAAACGACGACGGCGCGGGACGATCCCTCGTCCCGCGCCGCTGCGATGTCTTCAGGGCCGTCTTGGATCAACCGAAGACGACATAGACGAAGGCGAACAGGAACAGCCACACCACGTCCACGAAGTGCCAGTACCAGGCCGCGGCCTCGAAGCCGAAATGCTTTTGCGGGGTGAAGTCGCCCTTCAGCAGGCGGATCAGGCAGACCGCTAGGAAGATGGTGCCGATCAGAACGTGGAAGCCGTGGAAGCCCGTCGCCATGAAGAAGATCGAGCCGTACAGGCCCGAGTTCACGGCCTCTTCGTTGAAGAATAGCTTCTCGTGCAGGATGTGGTTGTACTCATAGGCCTGGACGCAGGTAAACAGCACGCCCAGGGCCACAGTGATAATCAGGGCGATCTTGGCGCCCTTGCGATCGCCGACCTGGATCGCGTAGTGAGCCCAGGTGACGGTGCAGCCCGAAAGCAGCAGCGTCACGGTGTTCAACAGCGGCAGTTGCCACGGCGACAGGACCTCGACGCCCTTCGGCGGCCAGGTCGACCAGGCCTTGGCGGTGTCGGCCCAGGTGCCGACTTCCGGCGTCAGCGCCCGCGATTCATGGAACAGCGCCATGTCGAAGAACATCCAAAAGAAGGCGACGAAGAACATCACCTCCGATGCGATGAACAGGATCATGCCGTAGCGCAGGCCCAGCGACACGACCGGCGTATGGTCGCCCGCCTTGGATTCCTTGATGACGTCCGCCCACCAGCAGAAGGCCGAGATCAGAACGCCGGCCAGACCAGCGAAGAAGACGCCCGGCTTGCCTTCGGCCAGGAAGTTGGCGGCGATCGGGCCGCCGTCCGCCGGGGCCAGGCCCTTCATCCAGATCACCGCGCCGATGAACATGATGGTCGCAGCGACCGAGGACACCAGCGGCCAGGGGCTGGGCGCCACCAGGTGGTAGTCGTGCTGCGGAGTGGCGTGGGCGTCAGCCATGAATCGCGTCTCTTCGTCGGCCAGAGTCGGTTGTTATAGCGGCTATAGCGTTCGATTTTCCCCGACGCCAGAGCCGTGCCGCTATTCCGCCTTGTTCAAGGCTCTGAACGCCTTGGCCGAAAAGGCCGACAGCGGCTGGGGCAGGTCGTCCAGCGCGAACCAGCCGATCTCCGACAGCTTGTCCGGCTCGGTTAGCGTCGGCTCGCCGGTGAAGTCGCGGGTAACATAGATCAGCGACACCCAGTGCTGGCCGTCGGCCGGAATGATCTCTTCGGCCAGGCACAGGAAATCGACGGCGCCGATCTTGAGCCCGCTCTCCTCCTCGGCCTCGCGTCGCGCGGCGTCGATGGAGCGCTCCATCAAATCGACCTTGCCGCCGACGATGTTCCAGAAGCCGGCCTCGGGCGCCTTCAGCCGTTTGCACAGCAAGACCCGCCCGTCGCCGCGCTGGATCACCAGGCCGCAGCCGACGCCGGGAAAGTCCACGCCCGGCTTCATGCTCACGCCTTGGGCGCGTCCACGGACGGATAGAAGGTGTAGCTCAGGGTGATGTCGCGCGCGCCCTTGGCCTCACGGTCCGTGGCCAGTTCGGGGGCGATGAAATACTGGACCGGGAACTGGCGCGTCTCGCCCGCCGCCAGCGTCTGGTCGGTGAAGCAGAAGCATTGCAGCTTCTGGAAATACGGCCCCGTCTGCTCGGGCGAGACATTGTAGCTGGCGCGCACCTGGATCGGCTTGTCCGAGGTGTTGGTCACGTCGAAATAGGCCAGGCCCGTCTCGCCGATCCGCACCCGCTGAGTCGATTGCTCGGCGCGGAAGGTCATCGGCACGCCGCGCACATTGGTGTCGAACCGCACCATCACCGTCTCGTCCAGCACGGTGTCGGAGGCCTTGTCAGCCTTCATCGTCGTGCCGCCGAAGCCCGTGACCTGGCAGAACATCCGATAGAGCGGCACGGCCGCGAACGCCGCCCCGGTCATCCCCATCACGCCGAAGACGCAGATGATGGCGATCAGATTCTTGCGGCCCGCCTTCATGGTTGGGAGGTCTCCACCGCCGTCGCCAGCGCGCGCTCGGCCGCCTGGTTCTGTTGCAGGCGCAGAACCGTGGTGGCGAAGACCAACACGATGAAGGCCACCAGCGCCGAGGCGATCCAGACGTTGCGACGCTTGCGCGCGCGAAGTTCCTCAGGCGTCAGACGCATGGTTTTACGCTCCCAGACCGGACAGGGCCTCGACCAGCAGCGCCGAGAACAGCGCCATCAGATAGAGGATGGAAAAGGCGAACAGGTCCCGCGCCGGTTTGGCTTGGACCTTGACGTCATACAATGCGGCCTCGCGTCCCACGGCCTCGGCCTTGTCCGGCTCGTCGCCCGCGCGCGAACGATAGAGACGCACCGCCAGTCCCAGGAAACCCAGGCCGCCCGCGACCGACACGACCAGATAGATGATCCCCCCCAGCCCCGCGAAGGCCGGGGCGATCGCGACCGGCACGAAGACCAGTGTGTAGAGCAGGATCTGCAACCGCGTGGACTTGGCGCCCTTTGCAACCGGCATCATCGGAATGCCGGCCTTGGCGTAGTCGCCGGCCGAATACAGCGCCAGCGCCCAGCTGTGCGGCGGCGTCCACAGGAAGATGATCAGAAACAGCAGCCACGCCTGCCACGGCGCATGGCCCGTCGCCGCCGCCCAGCCGATCACGGGCGGAAAGGCGCCCGCCGCCCCGCCGATGACGATGTTCTGGGGCGTCCGGCGCTTCAGCAGCAGGGTGTAAAAGCCGGCATAGTAGACGATGGTCATGGCCAGCAGACCCGCCGCCAGCCAGTTGGCGTTCATCCCCAGCAGCATGACCGAAAACAGGCTCAGGATGACGCCGAAGGCCATGGCGTCGTTCTTGCGCACACGCCCCGCCGCCACCGGCCGGCCGCGCGTGCGCCGCATCAGGGCGTCGGTCTCGCCTTCCAGCGCCATGTTCAGCGCCCCGGCCGCCCCGGCCCCCACGGCGATGCACAGGATGGCGATGGCCGCGACCAGCGGATTGACCGATCCGGGCGCCACGATCAGCCCGGTCGCGGCGGTGAACACCACCAGCGACATCACGCGCGGCTTCAGCAGCTGGAAGAAATCCTCCGGCTGGGCGGTCGAGATGGCGGGGCGAGTCTGAACTTCGGTCATCGGTGAGGGCCGCATAGCATACCCAAATGAAGAAGGCCGCCCCTTCCGACGGAAAGAGCGGCCTTCGATTTCATATCGCTGGAAAGGCTTAGTGCTCTTCCGCCTTGATGACCGGCAGTTCGTTGAACTGGTGGGCTGGGGGCGGCGAGGACAGGGTCCACTCCAGGGTCGTGGCGCCTTCGCCCCACGGATTGGCGACGCCCGGGCGACGACGGATCGCCGCCTCAACCAGCATGATCAGGAAGACGATCACGCCGACGACGGTGACGGCATAGCCGATCGACGAGACGTGGTTCCACAGGGTGAAGGCTTCCGGATAGTCGATGTAGCGACGCGGCATGCCCTGCAGACCCAGGAAGTGCTGCGGGAAGAACACCAGGTTCACGCCCACGAACATGATCCAGAAGTGGGTCGCGCCCAGGAACTCGTTGTACTTCACCCCGAACATCTTCTCGAACCAGTAGTAGAAGCCCGCGAAGATCGCGAAGACGGCGCCCAGCGACAGCACATAGTGGAAGTGCGCCACGACATAGTAGGTGTCGTGCAGGCTGTAATCGATGCCGGCGTTCGACAGGACCACGCCGGTCACGCCGCCGACGGTGAACAGGAAGATGAAGCCGATCGCCCACAGCATGGGCGTCTTGAAGCTGATGGAGCCGCCCCACATGGTGGCGATCCAGCTGAAGATCTTCACGCCCGTCGGCACCGCGATGATCATGGTGGCGGCGATGAAATAGGCGCGCAGATTGATGCTCATGCCGACCGTGTACATGTGGTGCGCCCACACGATGAAGCCGACGAAGCCGATGGCCACCATGGCGTAGGCCATGGCCAGATATCCGAACACCGGCTTGCGGCTGAAGGTCGAGACGATGTGGCTGATGATGCCGAAGCCCGGCAGGATCAGGATGTACACTTCCGGGTGACCGAAGAACCAGAACAGGTGCTGGTACATGATCGGGTCGCCGCCGCCGGCGGGATCGAAGAAGTGGGTGTGGAAGTTGCGGTCCGTCAGCAGCATGGTGATGGCGCCGGCCAGCACGGGCAGCGACAGCAGCAGCAGGAAGGCGGTGATCAGCACCGACCAGGCGAACAGCGGCATCCGGTGAAGCGTCATGCCCGGCGCGCGCATGTTCAGGATGGTGGTGATGAAGTTGATCGCGCCCAGGATCGAGCTGGCGCCCGCGACGTGCAGGGCGAAGATGGCCAGATCGAAGGCGGGGCCGACGTGGCCCGTGGTCGACAGCGGCGGATAGGCCGTCCAGCCCCCGCCGAAGCCCTTGCCCGGTCCGCCGTCGGTGAACATCGACAGGATCAGCAGGCACCAGGCGGCGACCAGCAGCCAGAACGAGATGTTGTTCATGCGCGGGAAGGCCATGTCCGGCGCGCCGATCATGATCGGCACGAACCAGTTGCCGAAACCGCCGATCATGGCGGGCATGACCATGAAGAAGATCATGATCAGGGCATGGGCCGTGACGACGGCGTTATAGCCGTGCTTGGACTGCTCCACGAGACCCAGCAGCTGGATCGACGAGCCTTCCTTGAAGATCTGGATGCCCGGCTCGGCCAGTTCCCAGCGGATCAGGCCCGACAGGGCGCCGCCCACGATGCCCGCCATGATGGCGAACATCAGATACAGGGTGCCGATGTCCTTGTGATTGGTGGACAGGAACCAGCGGGTGAAGAAGCCCAGCTTGTGGTCGTGGTGATGATCGTCGTGAGCGTGACCGATGTGGGTCGCGTCGCGGGTTACGGTAGCGTCAGCCATGTGTCTCTGTTCGCCTCTTACTGGGCGGCCGGCGCGGCGGACGCCGCGGCGGGAACGGGTTGGTCGGCGGTGGCGCCGACGGGGGCGGCGACCGGAGTCGCGGCGTCGGCGGCGGGCGCAGGCGCGGCTGCGGCCGGAGCGGCGGCTGCGGCGGGCGCGGCGACCTTGGGCGTCATCGAGCCGCCCTTGGAGGCGATCCACTGTTCGAACTGGGCCTGGGTCACGACCCGGATCTCCAGCGGCATGAAGGCGTGGTCGACGCCGCACAGTTCCGAGCACTGGCCATAGAAGACGCCGGTGCGCTCGGCCTTGAACCAGGTGGTGTTGATGCGGCCGGGAACGGCGTCGGTCTTCAGGCCGAACGCCGGCAGGGCGACGGCGTGGATGACGTCCGAGGCGGTGATGACCAACTGCACCGTTTTGCCGACCGGCACGACCATCGGCTCGGTCGCGGCCAGACGATAGGGCACGCCCTTGGCCTTGGCTTCCTCTTCCGGGAGCATGTTGGAGATGTATTCCGCGACGCCCTGGTCCGGATACTCATAGGCCCAGTTCCACTGGTTGCCGGTCACCTTCACCGTCAGGTCCGGCGACGGCATGTCGTGATAGGCGAACAGCAGGCGGAACGAGAACAGGGAGATGAAGACCAGGATCAGCACCGGCAACACGGTCCAGATGATCTCGATCGTGGTGTTGTGGCTCCAGCGCGCGGGCGTCGGATTGGCCTTCTTGTTGTAGCGGAACACGATCCGCGCCAGCAGGCCCAGCACCAGCAGGGTGATGGCCGTGATGATCGGCATCAGGATCACGTCGTGGAAGAAGTGCGCATCATGCTTCAGCGGCGACGCCGCCGGCTGCAGCGTAATGCCCCCCGGGGTCGGCTGACCCATCAGGTCCTGCGCCCACGTCGGCGCCGCAGCGAACATCGCCAGTCCGGCGCCCAGAACGATGGAGGACGCGCAAGTCGCGGCCTTCTTCAACGTCCCTTGGGCTCGCTTGCCCATCCCCATATGAGACTTCCCCATAAAACCGTTATGCAGCAGATACTTGCGAATGGCTCGCAAGAGATCACGCTGGCGCGATTCCCACGCCCGGCGTTCTCGGTCACCTATCGGATCGCTTTCGGCTTGCCAAGCGATCAACGGCGCCCACGCCGCAAAGCCGCCTTCAGCCGGCCTCGATTAAATCGCTGTCATGTTTCGATAGATACCTTGCATCACAAGATACCTTGCCGTAGTCAATGGTCATCAACGGGAGAGCCGAGGTGCCAGAAACTATCGAGATACAGCTGAAGAAGGGCGTGTTGGGGCTTTGCGTCCTGGCCCTTCTGAACCGGGCGGACAGCTACGCCTACGAGATCGCCAGCCGCCTGTCGGACGCGATCGATATGGGGGAAGGCACGATCTACCCCCTGATGCGCCGCATGCAGTCCGAAGGACAGGTCGAGACCTATCTCGTCGAATCCTCCGCCGGGCCGTCACGCAAATACTATCGACTGACCGAAGCGGGCCGGGGGGCCCTCGCCGCCCAGACTGCCGAATGGTCCGCCTTCACCAAGGCCGTCGACGCCATCGTGGCGAACGACGCCGATCAGGGAGCCGCTCAATGACGCGCGCCGAATTCATCGATCGTCTGAAGGAAGGCCTCGTCGGCCTGCCGACCACGACCGCCAACGACATCATCGCCGACTATCAGACCCACTTCGACGACGGCATCGCCGCCGGCCGCACCGAGGCCGAGGTCGCCTCCGCGCTGGGCGATCCGGTCCGCCTGGCTCGCGAGCTCAAGGCCGAGGCCGGCATCCAGCGCTGGCATCAGGAGAAGAACCCCTCCGCCGCCGCCGGCGCCGTCTTCGCGGTCCTGGGCCTGGGGGCGCTGGACATCCTGATCCTTCTGCCCCTGCTGATGGGCGTGATCGGGACCGTGTTTGGCTTCTTCCTCGCCGCTATCGGCCTGTTCATCGCAGGCGGCGTGATCATGGTTGCGGGCCCCTTCGCCGGCTTCCCCGGCGGGCCGTTCGCGGCGATCCTGATGGGTCTGGGCCTGATGGCCGGCGCCGTCTTCATCGGCGCCCTGCTGACCATCTTCACCATCTGGCTGGTCAACGGCGTCGTCTGGTTCGCCCGCCTGCACTACCGCCTGCTGAAGCCGGCGCTTGAGCCGACCAGCGTTCAATCCACCTCGACCTCGGGAGCTTCGGCATGATCCGCACCCTGTTCATCATCGCCGGCGCCGCCCTGGTGCTGTGCTTGGTCACCGTCGGCGGCGCGCTGGCGATCGGCGGCCACGACCTCCAGCGCCACGGCTGGGCCTGGACCATCAAGGACCAGGACGGTGAGACCATCCGCTTCGAGCGGGTCAAGGGCGGCGGGACCGACGATCTCGGCCCTCTGACCACCCGCACCCTGCCCTGGACCGGCGGCGAGACCCTGACCGTCGATTCCAGCATCGACGTCGACTATGTCCAGGGTGACGCCAACACCGTCGTCATCACCGGCCCCAAGGGTCTGACCGACCGGGTCCGTCTGGTCGACGGCCGCCTCGATCTGGGCGACGGCGACGAGCGGGTGGTGTTCGGCTGGGACAACGGCAACTTCTCCGCCCGCTCGGAGCGCGACGAGCTGAAAGTCGTCATCACCGCGCCCAAGGTGAACCGCTTCAACACCAAGGGTTCGGGCGACCTGCAGATCACCGGCTATGACCAGCCTTCGCTGACGGTCGACATCGCCGGTTCGGCCGAGGTCACCGCCTCGGGTCGCACCGACGCGCTGAAGCTGGACATCGCCGGCTCGGGCGATGCGTCCCTCGGCGATCTGGCGACCCGCGACGCCTGGGTGGACGTCGCCGGCTCCGGCGACGCCCGCATCGCCCCGACCGGCGACGTCAAAGTCGCCATCGCCGGCTCCGGCGACGTGGCCCTGGCCACCCGCCCCGCCAACCTGAACAGCACGGTCTCCGGCTCCGGCGACGTCTATCAGGACTGACGGTCACAACGACCACCGTGGAAAGGGGCTGGGTTCACCAGCCCCTTTTTCTTTCGTCATCCTCCGGCAAGCCGCTTGCGGCGCAGACCGGGGGACCCAGCGGCGCCGAAGGCGATGCTTCTGCTGCACTCTCGTTAAACAGGGATTGCTCGACAGGTTCGCGCTGCCGCGCGCCGCTGGGTCCCCCGGTCTCGCTGTGCTCGCCGGAGGATGACGAAAGAAGGGGTCACGCCTTCACCCCTCGGGCCCTACGCGCTAAGTCAGCCGCATGACTTTCGCTCCTCTCCCCGACGCCGGCGCCAACTGGGTCGATCGGCATGCGCCGGAGGAGCTGAAGCCGTGGTTGAAGCTGGGGCGGTTCGATCGGCCCATCGGCATCTGGCTGCTGCTGCTGCCCGGCTGGCAGGGGATCGCCCTGGCCCTGGCGCAGTATCGGCAGGCGCCGGGTCTCTACGATCTGTGGCTGTTTATCGGTTTCGGCATCGGCGCCTGTCTGATGCGGGCGGCCGGGTGCGCCTTCAACGACATCGTCGATCGGGATTTCGACGCCCAGGTCGCCCGCACCGCCCAGAGACCCATCCCGTCTGGCCGGATCAGCGTCAAACAGGCCTGGGCCTTCGTGGTGGGATGCAGCCTGATTAGCCTTTTGATCCTGTTGACTCTGCCGACCGTCGCCATCGGGCTGGGCGTCGGGTCGCTGGCCCTGGTCGCGGCCTATCCCTTCATGAAGCGGATCACCTGGTGGCCCCAGGCCTGGCTGGGCCTGACGTTCAACTGGGGGGCCCTGATGGGGTTCGCCGCCGCCCTGCCCTTGGCGGCGGCCGCCTTGCTGCTGCCCCCCGATCTCGCGGGCGCGTTCCGGCCCTTTCTGTGGTCCCCGGCCAGCGACAGCGGCCATGCGATCGACTTGACCTGGCAGGCCTATCTTCCCGCTGTCCTGCTGTGGATCGGCGGCGTCTTCTGGACGCTGGGCTACGACACCATCTATGCGCTTCAGGACATTGAGGACGACGCCATGATCGGCGTGAAATCCTCGGCCCGCCGCCTGGCCTCGGCCGTGCGGCCGGGCGTGGCGGTCTTCTATGGTCTGGCAGTTTTGCTCGCTGCGCTGACGGGCCTGTCCGCAAATCTCGGTCCGCTGTTCTGGATCGGCCTGATCGCCTACGCCGTCCATCTGGCGTGTCAGGTCATACGGCTGGACCGCAACGACGGCGCCCTGGCGCTGAAACTGTTCAAGTCCAATCGCGAGGCCGGCGTCATCCTGCTGGCCGCCATCGCTCTTGGCTCTATCTCCCTGTGATCCCCCGATGATGGAGTTTCCCATGTCGCGCACCGCCCGCACCCTGCTGTTGTCCGCCGCTGTCGCCGCCACGCTTTCCGCATCTCTGGCCGCCTGCCAGCGCAAGGAAGACAAGGCCCAGGCGCCGGCCGCGCCGGCTCCAGCCGCTGCGCCGGCCGTGTCGAACACCCCCGTCGGCTATGACAGCAAGACCCCCTATGCCGCCGTCAAACTGACCCTGCCCCAGGCGATCAAGACCACGCCCGCCCTGCACGCCGCCCTCTATGCCGACACGGTGCGCGACCTGAAGCAGTTCGAGGAAGGCGCCCAGGCCGATCTCAGCGAGGCCGGCGGCGGCCCGAATCCTTATGAAAAGACCATCGCCTTCGCGCCGGGCGCCGAGACCGGCAAACTGGTCAGCCTGGCCCGCACCGATTTCGAGTTCACCGGCGGCGCCCATCCCAACACCAGCTTCGACGCCGTGATCTGGGACAAGACGACCAACAAGCGACTGGGCTTCGCCGACCTGTTCCGGCCGGGCGCCGACCTGTCGGTCCTCGACAACGCCCTGTGCGCCGCCGCCAACGCCGCCAAACAGGCCCGCTCGCCGGGCTCGGAGGCCGCGACGCTGGACGGCAAGATGTGGACCTGCCCCAAGGCCGTCTCGACACCGTTCGTGCTGACGCCGGGCACGACGCCGGGCAAGGCGGGCGGCGTGACCTTCCTGCTGGGGCCTTATCAGATCGGCCCCTACTCCGACGGCCCCTACTGGATCGCCCTGCCGCATAGCGTCTTCCGCGCCCTGCTCAACCCCGCCTACGCCGACCAGTTCGACGGCGCCCCGGTCAAGGCCGGCGACGTGACGCCGAAGAACGGCTGACGCCTGTAAATCCTCCCCCGCCTGCGGGGGAGGGGGACCACAAAGTGGTGGAGGGGGCGGACGCATCACTGCTCTCGCCAGTTCAGATTCGTGCGGTTTTCGCCCCCTCCACCACGCTACGCGCGGTCCCCCTCCCCCGTTTCGCTGCGCTACTCGGGGGAGGATCTTCAAGGCTCACTTCGCCAGAAACGCGTCGATCAGTTCGGCGAACCGCGCCGGCTGATCGGCCATGATGAAATGCCGCGATCCATCGACGCGGATCAGGCTCACGCCGGGCAAGGCCGCATACTCTCGCGCCCACATCGCATCGGCCATCGCCGCCGGCGCCCCGCCGTCTGCATCGGCGGCGTAAAGCGCCGTCACCGGCGTTGTCATGTCCGCCAGCCCCGGCCGCGCATCGGTGGTCATGACATCCTTCATCGCCGAGGCCATGGCGTGTCGGTCGGTCGCCAACGACCAGGCGACGATGTCCGCCTGTGTCGCCGGATTGCGAGAATAGCCCGCCGCTGTCTGCGTCTGGCCGTTGCGGAAAGCCTCCTGCGGGGTGTTCAGGATGCTGCCGGCCGCCTGATCGGCGAAGGGGCGCGCCGTCTCGGCCGTGACCTGAGGCCCAAACAGGGCGGAAAAGAAAGGCAGGCTATCGACGCTCATCAATCGGCCGACGGCCTCGGGATGCGCCTGCGCCAGCCTCAGGCCGACGAGCGCACCCATGGAATGGCCGATGACCGCCGGCTGGTTCAGGTTCGCTTGACGGATATAGCGATCCATCTCGTCCACCACGGGCTGCAGGAACGGGCCGTCGCCGTGCGTCCAGGGTTCGCCGGCGAATCCGGCCGACTGCACCAGATGCACGCGGTGCGTCGCCTTCAGCCGATCCGCCGTCGTTCGCCACACTTCACGCGAAGACGCCAGTCCGGGGATCAGGATCACGTCAGGGCCTTGGCCCACCACCTCGACCGACAGCCGGTCGGAGGTAAAGGGCGCGGCGGCGGACTCCACAGGGGGCGCGGCAGGGGACGCGGCTTGGGCGCGGGCCTGATCGCTGGCCACAGCACAGGCGATCACGACGCCCAGGATGATGGCAAGGCGCGATGGGGCGAAGACGCCCCGGCAAGGGCGAATGAAGTTCGACATCACAGTCTCCAATTGTAAGGTTATTCTGACTTTTCGGTCAGCCCGCGTGCGGGTTTTCGAAAATCTCTTCGACCGGCCGCTCGAACACGGCGGCGATCCGGTAAGCGAGGTCCAGCGACGGATCGTGCCGCTCGGTCTCCAGGGCGATCACCGCCTGGCGCGAGACCCCCAGCGCCTGGCCCATCTGTTCCTGGGTCCAGCCGCGTTCGACACGTAGAAGCTTCAGACGGTTCTTCATCGGCTGCTCCGGATGAAGGGCGAAACGAGGCCGTAGAGCGCCCAGAACACCGGCACGATCAGCCAGGTCTGCATATGCGGCGCCCCGGCGAAACTCTCGCCGAAGCCCCAGAAGGCGGCGACGGCCATCGCCAGTCCTGCGGCGACGATAAACTGTTTGGCGGTGACGCCGCGCACGAACTCGTCGCTCTCGCGCATCAGCGCCAATGTCGCCCATATCTGACCGATCACCGGCGCAGCCACCGCCGCCGCCAGGATCCAGGCCGCCGGCTTGCCCATCAGATCATCGAAGGCGTCTGTGGTCATCATCGCCACGCAAATCGCGACGTAAGGCGCCGTGAACGCCATCGTGCGGATAAGATAGCGCCGATAGGCCGGCGTGCCGCTATTCCATGCCTTCATCATGTCTTGTCTCCCTCTGTAAGGACAACCTGACACCAGACGAACGTCATGTCAACCTGACTTTTTGTCAGGAACGCCGAACATTTTAGCGTCATCTGCGAGAGAGAGACGTTGCGCGCGGCAAGGTAATCATCCCAGCCGCATCATGGGCTATGCCAGCGTGCTGAAGACTGTTACGCGCCAGCCGGAATGACCGTTCTCGATCCCGCCGCCTTCATCCGCGACAACACCCGGCTTCAGCCCGTGCCGCACGCGTCGGAGATTTCCTTGTGGCTGGCGGACGAGATCACGCCGATCTGGCGGCTGACGGAAGAAGAGCTGGGCGAGATGGGGGTGCCGCCGCCCTTCTGGGCCTTCGCCTGGGCCGGCGGACAGGCGCTGAGCCGGTATCTGCTGGATCATCCGCAGGAGGTCGCGGGCAAGCGTGTGCTGGATTTCGCAGCCGGTTCGGGTCTGGTCGGCGTGGCGGCGATGAAGGCGGGGGCGACCCATGTCCTGTGCGCCGACATCGATCCCTTCTGTCAGGCCGCCGTCGCCGCCAATGCGACGGCGAACGGCGTGACGCTGGACTTCACCCAGACCAATCTGCTGGAGGCCGCCCCGCCGGATGTGGACGTCATCTGCGCAGGCGATATCTGCTATGAGCGTCCGATGACTGACGCCGTGCTCTCTTGGCTGGCCCAGGCCCGCGCCAGGGGAACGCGGGTCCTGATCGGCGATCCGGGACGCACCTATTTCCCGCGCACGGGCCTGGATTTTCTGGCCGAATACCGCGTCCCGACGTCGCGCGAGCTGGAGGACCAGGAGATCAAGCGGTCCTCCGTCTGGGCGATGCCTTAAGGCGGCGGCCTCCTTTAAGCGGCGGCCTGCCCCTCGTGGCGGCCTTCGGCGAACTCCTCGATCATCTTGGCGTTGAAGGCCGGAATGTCGTCGGGGCAGCGGCTGGTCACCAGGCCCTGATCCACCACCACCGCCTCATTGACCACATTGGCCCCGGCGTTCTTCAGGTCGGTGCGAATGCTTTCGAACGAGGTCATCGTGCGCCCCTCGACCACGCCCGCCTCGATCAGCAGCCAGGGCGCGTGACAGATGGCGGCGACCGGCTTGCCGGCGTCGAAGAAGGCCTGTACGAACTTCACGGCGTCCTCGTCCGCGCGCAGCAAATCCGGGTTGGCGACGCCGCCTGGCAGCAGCAGGGCGGAATAGGTCGAGGCGTCGACCGCCGCCACGGCCTTGTCGGCCGTGACCTTGTCGCCCGGCGTCAGATGGTCGAAGCCCTGGAACTCGCCGGCCTTCAACGACACGATCTCGACCACCGCGCCCGCATCCTTCAGCGCCTTCATCGGTTCATTCAGTTCGACCAGCTCGACGCCATCGGTCGCCAGGATGGCGACGGTCTTGCCGGAAAGGGATTGGGCCATGAGGAATGCTCCGTTCGTAAAGGGGGTTCGGCGGGATGAACCCACAGAGACTCAAAGGGTTGCGGCTCCGCTTGGCGACGATGACCCGCGTCCCCACATCGTGTCCATGCGATCGCTCCTGACCCTGACCGCCCTGTTGGCCGCTGCCACCACGCCGGCCTTGGCCCAGACCTATCCGCAGGCCGGCCGACCCTACGGCGCCTATCCGGGGGGCGTCCCCGCCGCTATCGCCGACCAGCACCGCTACGAGAACGATCGTCTGCGTTCTCAGGCGCAGTCGAATGCGGACCAGGCGCGTCAACAGCAGATCGAGACCCAGCTTCGCCTGCGCGCCATCGAAGGCGCACGCGAACCGACCGTCGCCCAGACCTTGCCGCCCCGCCCGCTCTACAGCCCCGAGCAGGAGCGGGCCCTGCGCCAGTCCGCCGCCGAACGCCGCCAGCAGACGGCCCAGGGCATGAGCCAGATCGACAACTGGCTTGCCCGCCCCCAATGAAGCGTTCGAACTGACGCATCCCTTCCCTTGCACCCGCGTTCCTGCCTAGCTTAACCAGGATCGGGCGGAGGGATAGGGCATGCGCTGGCAGGGTGGACGGACGGGCGGTGGCGTCGAGGATCGACGGGGTCTAGGAGGCGGAGCCATCGCGGGCGGCGGCCTGGGCGTCGGCGTTCTGGCCATTATCGGCTATCTGGTCTTCGGCATCGATCCTTCGACCACGACTCAACTCGCCAGCCAATTCGGCGGCGTCGGCGCCGAGCAGCAGCAGGGTCAGGTCGGCACGCCGAAGGATCAGGCCGGTCGTTTCGTCGATGTCATCGGCGCCAACATCGATGATGTCTGGTCGCAGAAGCTTGAGGGCTACCAGCGACCCAACGTCGTCATCTACGAACAAGGCACGCCGACCGGCTGCGGCTATGGCCAGTCGGCCATGGGCCCCTTCTATTGCCCGACCGACAAGACCGTCTATCTCGACCTCGGCTTCTGGCAGGAGATGGAGAACAAGCTCGGGGCCTCGGGCGCCGACTTCGCCCGCGCCTATGTCATCGCCCACGAGTTCGGCCATCACGTCCAGACACTGACCGGCACCTCGGATCAGGTTCGCCAAGCCCAGCAGCGCGCCTCGGGTCAGGCCGAAGCCAATCAGTATTCGGTGGCGCTGGAGCTTCAGGCCGACTGCTACGCCGGCGTCTGGGCCCGGAACGCCTCGGCCGTCTCCAACGGTCAGGTCGCTCTTGAGCCCGGCGATATCGAAGAGGGTATGAAGACCGCCCAGGCCATCGGCGACGACACCCTGCAACGGCGCAGCGGCGGTCGCGTCTCGCCCGAAAGCTTCACTCACGGCTCTTCGGCGCAGCGCGTCGAATGGCTGCAGCGCGGCTATCAGTCGGGCGACCCGGCCTCGTGCGACACCTTCAGCGGCGCCTGATCGCAGCGCCCCTTCAGAACGATTGATTGACTGACGATGCATGACCGCGCCGGCACGACCGCACGCCCCGAAGACCTGATCGATCTCGACGCCCTGCTCGGCGCCTATGAGACGACCCGGCCCGACATGGGCGATCCTCAGCAGCGGGTCGTCTTCGGCACCTCGGGCCACCGGGGCTCCAGCCTGGACGGCGCTTTCAATCAGGCGCACATCCTGGCCATCGCCCAGGCGATCGCCGAATACCGCGCAGCCCAGGGCGTCGACGGCCCGCTTTTTCTCGGTCGCGACACCCACGCCCTGTCCGAGCCGGCCTTCCGCACGACGCTGGAGGTGTTGATCCCCAATGGGGTCGAGGTGCTGATCGACGCCCGCGACGGCTTCACCCCCACGCCGGCCGTTTCGCACGCCATCCTGACCCACAACCGGGCGAATGCGCGTCAAGCGGACGGCGTCCTGATCACGCCTTCGCACAATCCGCCCCGCGACGGCGGCATCAAATACAATCCCCCCTCCGGCGGCCCGGCCGGGGGCGAGGCCACATCCGCCATCGCCGCCCGCGCCAACCAGCTGATCGAAGGTGGCCTTACCGAGGTGCGCCGCATTCCCTTCGCCCAGGCGCATGCGGCGGCGGGCCGGTTCGACTACCTGCCCGCCTATATCGACGACCTGCCCAACGTGCTGGACCTGGACGCCATCCGCAACGCCGGCGTCCGCATCGGCGCCGATCCGCTGGGCGGTGCGGCCGTGGCCTATTGGGGCGAGATCGCTGAGCGCCACCGACTGGACCTGACCGTCGTCAACGACGCCGTCGATGCGCGCTGGGCCTTCATGCCGCTGGACGCCGACGGCAAGATCCGTATGGACTGCTCCTCGCCCAGCGCAATGGCCGGTCTGATCGGCATGATGAAGGGCGGCTCGGCCTATGATGTCGCCTTCGGCAACGACGCCGACGCGGATCGCCACGGCATCGTCACACCTGACGCTGGCTTGATGAACCCCAACCATTTCCTGGCCACCGCCATCGCCTATCTGTTCGCCAACCGATCCGGCTGGGGCGCGGACGTGGCGGTGGGCAAGACCCTGGTCTCATCGTCCATGATCGACCGAGTCGTCGCCGGCCTGGGTCGCCGCCTGCTGGAAGTTCCCGTCGGCTTCAAACATTTCGTGCCCGGCCTCTTGGACGGAACCGTCGGTTTCGGCGGCGAGGAATCGGCCGGGGCCTCGTTCCTGCGCCACGACGGCACGGTGTGGACGACCGACAAGGACGGCATCCTGCTGTGCCTGCTGGCCGCCGAGATCCAGGCCCGCACGGGAAGCAGCGCCAGCCAGCTCTACGCCGGCCTGACCGACCAGTACGGGGCCCCCGCCTATGCCCGCGTCGATGCTCCGGCCAATCGCGCGGAAAAGGCCCGGCTTGCCGCCCTCAGCCCCTCTGACGTGACCGCGACCACCTTGGCCGGTCAGCCGATCACCGACATCCTGACGAAGGCGCCCGGCAACGGCGAGGCCATCGGCGGACTGAAGGTCGTCACCGCCGACGCCTGGTTCGCCGCCCGCCCCTCGGGCACCGAGGATGTCTACAAGATCTACGCCGAATCCTTCCTCGGCCCCGACCACCTGGCGACCGTCCAGGCCGAGGCCAGGACCGTTGTGGAGACGGCTCTGGCGGGCTGATCGCCTAGCCGACCGTGATCTCCATCGGCCGTTCGACAAACAGGCCGGGGCCGCCCAGGTCCAGTGCAAGCCGGCGGTTCTCGAAAGCGGCCATGCCGATCAGGGCCTTGGGGAAGCCCGGCACCGCGACGTCGTCATAGATGGCGACCGCCGCCTGACGATACAGTTCGTCGCCGATGGTCAGGGTGCGCACGACGACGGTCTCGGCGCGCACCGTGCCGCCCAGGACGATGCTCTGGCCCGGCGTGCGTTCGCGCCCGTCCAGCAGTCCGGCGGCCTCGGCCGTCTCGCGCGTGACGGCCAGCACGGCCGAGGCGCCGGTGTCGATCACCGCACTGACCGTCGCCCCTTCCAGGGTGATGCCCGCCTGCAAGGCCTTGCCCGCGCGCGTCACCGGCACAGGTTTCAGCGACGACGGCGGCGTCCAGCCCTCGCGCGGCAGGAACCGGACCCGATGCTCGGCCGTATCCAGCTCCAGTACCAGTTCGCGCAGCACGTCCTGCCCCAAGATCAGCGCCGCGCCCAATCCCTGATCGCCGGCCAGCGGGCCCAGGCCGAGGATCGCCGCGCGTAATCCGGTCAGCCGCAAGCCGCCGATCGCCACATCCAGCGTCGTCCCGCGTCCGACCTGCGCGTCGCCGCCGACGCCGTAAGCCACCATCGGGATGTTGAAGACGTTGGTCAGGCCCAGCCGCTCGACCAGCGACCGATCAATGACCGAATACTGCGCCCCGGAATCGATCAGGGCCCGCACGGTCTGTCCGTTGACCATCACCTCGACCGTCGGGGTCGGCGCGCGCGGCTCGGCATAGGGCAGCCAGCCGCTGGAGCCGTTCGCGGCGAAGGCGACCGTCGGCCCGCGCCAGACCACATGGTCGCGCAGCCACCAGGCGCCGCCCACCCCGCCGGCGACCAGCCCCAGCCGGATCAGAAGATCGCGTCGTCTCATGGTTCCTGACATGGACCGTCGCGGCGATCCGCGCCAGCGGGGCGATGTCGCAACCCCTCAGGCAGGACCGACGACATTGCACACAAGGCGGCAAAAATATGCGCCTGAACCACCACTTCTACGCCCGGACGCGGATTGTCGGGCCACAGCCCGCGAAAACCCGACAAAATCATCCAGAAAGCGGGTGACGCCGCCGCCTCGTCTGGCTACGACCATCGGCGTCATGAGCACCTCCAGCGCCCGCTACGTCTCGACCCGAGGCCAATCTTCCGAAACCGGTTTCGCCGACGCCCTGCTGCGCGGCATCGCGCCCGACGGCGGCCTCTATATGCCGACCGCCTGGCCCAGCCTGTCGCCCGCCGCCTGGACCGGAACGGCCGACTACAAGGCGATCGCGCTGCGAGCCATCGCCCCCTTCATCGGCGACGCCCTGCCCGACGGCGCGCTGGAGCGCGCGCTGGACCGACTGACCGCCGGGTTCGACCATCCGCTGGTTACGCCTTTGGTCGAGCTGGAGCCGGGCCTGTTCGTGCTGGAGCTGTTCCACGGCCCGACCGCCGCCTTCAAGGACCTGGCGATGCAGCTGGTCGCCAGCCTGACGGACGAGGCCCTGGCCGCCTCGGGCGAGCGCCTGACCATTCTGACCGCCACCTCGGGCGACACCGGCGCCGCCGCCGTGCGCGCCTTCGCCGGCGCCAAGTCGGTCGATCTGGTCGTGCTTCACCCGCTGGACCGCGTCTCGCCGGTTCAGCGCAAACAGATGACGACGGTCGAGGCCGACAATGTCCTGAACCTGGCCGTCCGCGGTGATTTCGACGACTGCCAGCGTCTGGTGAAGGGCCTGCTGGCCGACGAGGCCTTGCGTGAACGCGGCCGCCTGTCTTCGGTCAATTCGATCAATTGGGCGCGGCTGGCCGGCCAAATCCCCTACTACGTTTCCGCCACGGCCCAGTTGGGCGGAGCCGCGACCTTCGTCGTGCCGACGGGCAATTTCGGCGACGCCTTCGCCGGCATCGCCGCTACGAAAATGGGCCTGCCGTCCGAAGGCTTCGTCGCGGCGGTGAACCAGAACGACGCCCTGGCCCGCGCGCTGAACGACGGCCTGTATTCGCGCCGTCCGGCGGTCGAAAGCGGCAGCGTCTCCATGGATGTTCAGGCGCCGTCCAACTTCGAGCGGCTGGTGTTCGAGGCGACGAGCCGCGACGCCGAGGCGACGCGCGGGGTGTTCGAAACCTTTGCCCGCGACGGCGCCGTCGCCTTCGATCCGGACCTTCTCACCGCCCTGCGCAACCAGGTCTCGGCGGTCTCCATCGACGAGGACGAGACGCGCGCCGAGATCGCCCACGCCCATCAGGCCTGGGAGCGCGTCGTGTGCCCGCACACGGCTGTGGCGCTGGCCGCCGCGCGTCGCCAGGACCGCTCGAAAGGCCCCGTCGTCGCTTTGTCCACCGCCCACCCGTCCAAGTTCGGCGACTTCGTCTCGAACGTCCTGGGCTTCGAACCCGAACCCGCAAACGTCATCGCCGCCCTGGGCGACAAGCCCGAGCGGTTGACGATCGTCGATGGGACGATGGACGCGACGCGTGACGCCGTGGCGGCCTTTTCAGACCGCCACTAGACACGTCTTAGCGACGACCGCCGCCGGTCAGGGCGCGCAGCAGAAGCAGGCCGACGCCGGCGACCGACAGGGTCGTGACCAGCGGACGCTTGCGCGCTTCGGCTGCGACGGCGCGGGCCTTGTCGCGGTAGTCGGCGGGGACCTTTTCGACCAGGCGATCGACCGAATCCATCGCCTTGCCGAAGGTTTCCAGCGAGCGGCCCTTGGCGTCGTTATAGGCGCCTTCGACCTGCATCTTCTGGTCGCCGACCAACTTGCCGACGCCTTTTTGGAACTTGCCTTGCGCCTGCGAGGCGGCGCCGTTGATGGTTTCGTCAGTCATGATCTTCGTCCTCGGGGAGCGGCGGACTTCGCCGTTGCACCATCAAAATCCCGGCCAAGCTTTCGGTTCCAGCGACGAAGCCGCGCAGGCGCCTCAGGCCGGCTCGGTCGCGCGCCAGTGGTCCATCCGACGCAGGAAGACCGCCGGATCCTTGGGCGTCACCAGATTGGCGGGATCGTGGAAAATGCGGTCATGCAGCCGTGTCACAGTGAACCGCAGGGCCGCCGCTTCGCCCAGGCGCGGCAAGGCTTCCCGCTCGGCGGCGTTCAGCGGCCGCACGGACTCATAGCCGCCCTGGAAGGCCGCCAGGGCGTCCGGCATGGCCCGCCCCTCTGCGTCGAAACCCCAGGCCGACAGGGCGATGGCGAGGTCATAGGCGAAGGCGCCGGTGCAGCCGAAATAGAAGTCGATCACCGCCGAAACGGCGCCGTCCTCGAACAGCAAATTGTCGGGGAAATAGTCGGCATGGATCGCCCCGCCCGGCAGATCGGTCGTAAAGGGATCGCCCAAGCGCGCCAGCGTCGCCTGGACCTGTCTCAACAACGCGCGATCCGCGTCGGACGACCGCTCTTCCCCCTCGGCGCAGCGATCGACCAACCGACGCCACATGGCCGGCCCGACCGGATTGACCCGTTTCAGATCGAAGTCGGCCGCCGTCAGATGAAGCCTCGCCAGCACGGCGCCGGCCGCCGCCTGATCGGCCGATGACGGCGTGCGCAGCCAGGCGCCGGTCTTCCATTCGATCACCGCCGCCGCCCGGCCGTTCAGTCGTCCAAGCCAGGCTCCCGACCGGTCCTCGATCGGCGTCGGGCAAGGAAAGCCGCGCGCCGCCAGATGCGCCGTCAGCCCCAGGCAGAACGGCAGCGACGCCTCGTCCGTCCGACCCTCGAACAGGGTCAGGACGAACCGACCGCGTGTCGTGTCCAGCCGATAGTTGGTGTTCTCCACACCCTCGGCGATGGCCGTCAGCTCGACCACCTCGCCGATGTCGTAGCCGACCAGGAACGCCTGGGCGTCGGCGATGGAAACGGGGGTGAAGACGGCCATGGCTCTAGTTTAGGCCCGCATCGGCGCGGCGTGCACGCACGATCTCGGCCAGGTCCGCCATGATGCTCTCGGTCGTGGCCCAACGCCCGGCGCCCCGGCCCCGGCAGCGCCAGACGCGGCCGTCGGCGCCATAAACCTTCAACGCATTGCCCTCGCCGCGCAGGGTCGAGAACAGCGGATCGCCATGGTCGGCGTTCAGCGACACCGACGGGCGGATCACCCCGTCCTTCAGATGAGCCGCGCCGATCTGGCGCACCCCGCCGGCGGCCGAGGTCGCTTCGGTCAGGTGGTCGCGCGGCACGTCGCCGTCGGGCGAGCGGCCGAACGCCTCATGGCACAGCAGTCGCACCTTGGCCGCCGCATCCAAACCTTCCAGATCCGAGGACGGGTCCTCCTCCGCAAAGCCCGCCGCGCGCGCGTCGGCCAAGGCTTCGTTGAAGGCCGCGCCGTCGCCCAACCGCTCCAGCATGAAGTTGACCGTGCCGTTCAGCACCGCCTCGAAGCCGACCACCTCGCCGGCCGCACGGGCCGCGCGCACCGTCTCGATCATCGGCGATCCGCCCCCGACCGAGGCCGACCAGAAGATGCGTCGGCCATTGGCTTTCGCCAGGTCTTGCAGCCCGCCCGGATCGCGGCTGACGGCCTGTTTGTTGGCGCTGGCGACATCGCAGCCGGCCTCGAGCGCGGCGCGGATCACCGCGTGGCCCGCCTCGCCTTCCGACAGGGCCTCCAGCACGATGTCGGGCTTCCTGGCCCACAGGTCCGCCGGGTTGGAGGTGAACAACGAGGCCGGACAGTCCACGTCGCGGGCCTTCTTCGGATTGCGCACCAGCACGCCCACGACCTCGTAGCGAGGATCGTCGAGCAGCTTGGCCAGAACGCCGCCGCCGACCACGCCGCACCCGGCGACCGCGACCTTCAGCGGCGGCAGGGCGGGCGCGGGGCCGGGCGGCGCCGACTTGTCGCCGATGACCGTGCCGTCGGCGCGATCCAGCGCCGCCACCTCGATCTCGACCCCCCGGCTTTCGCCCAGGTCGATGGCGTCATGCTGGACCAGAGCGCCGCCCAGCTTGCGCGCCACGTCCCAGGAGGCGCGGCGATAGCGCAGGGCCGGGGCCGTCTTGTCATTGGGGTCGTGGTCATAGAGGCCGTCCACATCCTTGACCAACCGCACCTTTTTCAGCCCCAGCTCGGCCGCGAGGAACACCGCCGTCAGGTCCGATCCGCCCCGTCCCAGCAAGGCCACCTTGCCGTCCGGCCGCACCGCGCCGAACCCGGGCACCACCACCACCTCGTGCCGATCCAGCGCCTGTTTCAGATGGTCGGGTCGCAGGCCGCAGGGTCGCGAATGCTCCGGCTCGCCCTCCGCCACGATGCCCAGTTCGCGCACCGACAGGGCGCAGGCGTCCAGGCCGATCCGGTCGCAGGCGATGGCCACGAGCGCCGCCGACTTCTCCTCGCCCAGGGCCACATAGCCGGGCAGCAGGTCGTTGGAATGGGCCAGACCCAGCGCCCTCGCCTCGCCCAGCAACCGGTCCGTCGCCCCGCCGAAGGCCGAGACCACCGCCACCACCTTTCGGCCCGCACGCACATGGCCGTAGACGGCCGAGGCGACAAGCGGCGCCTCGGCCGGGCTGCGCAGGATGGACGAGCCGAACTTCAGCACCACGACCTCGGGCCCAACCCTGTCTGGTGAAGGCTGACTGCTGGGATCGAGGCTTTCGGATTTTTCTACGACGGCGAGTTGGGCGGACATCGGGGTTCTCGGGAAAGGTCGGGATGGGGTGGGGTGAAAAGAAAAACCCCGCCTGGCGGACCGGGCGGGGTTCGGGTTCTGCGGTTGCCGAGGTTCGGCGCGCTAAACTCGTCCCGCCCGTTCGGGCATGGTGGTGGTGCCGGTGGTGCCGCCGATAATCGCGCCGCCGAGGATCATGCCGAAACGCGTCGCGGCGAGGCCGGCGACGGTTGAAACTTCGGCGATGAGCGAGCGCTGTTGCACAGGGCAGGTCCGGTTGAAATCTGATGTCAGGGTGATCGGACGACCCCCGCTCTGTCAAGTCGTCGTGGATTATTTTTTCACGACAAGACGCTTATGGTGCGTTTTCACCCCCACGGCGTCGACAGATGTCATCAATGAGGTTGAATTTTTCGCTTGACCGGCGCCGCCCGGATCATCAACGTAAAGTCACTCATCAAGACCAGCCGAGGGATTAGGCCCTTTGACGCTGGGGCAACCATCGGGTCTCACAGCTCGAAACGGTGCCAACTCCTGCGGGGTCCTTCGGGGTCGCGAGAGATGAGTGGAGCATCGACGAGACGACGCTCCACGCTCTGTCACCGCATCGAGACTTGCTGAGCGAGAACGATGCGGAACGACGATGACCCTGGCCGACACCACCCTGCTCGAAGACCCCGACTGTCGCCGCGCGACAGCCATCACCCCTGTCCGCGAACCGACGCGTGAGCGCGGCGGCGCCCGCGACGTCATCGTTCCCATTCCCGCCGACTTCCGCCTCGCCTCGGGCGAAAAGCTGAACCAGCCCAATATCGTCGGCCGCCTGCATGGCCGGATCGGCGCGCCGGTCGTCGTGGTCGCCGGCGGCATCTCGGCCGGCCGCTTCGTCCACCGGACGGAAACCAACGGCCTGGGCTGGTGGTCGGGCGCCGTTTCGGTGCGCGGGCCCATCGATCTGAGCCGCCTGCAAGTTCTGGCCGTCGATTTCGCCCCCGGCGCCGAGTTCCTGGACAAGGCCGTCACCATCACCACGCAGGACCAGGCCCGCCTGCTTGCCCTGGTGCTGAACCATCTGAAGATCGAGCGCGTCGCCGCCTTCGTCGGCTGCTCCTACGGCGGCATGGTCGGCCTGGCCTTCGCCGAACTGTTCCCCGACTGGGCCGAGCAGCTGATCATCGTGTCGGCCGCCCACCGCGCCCATCCTCAGGCCACCGCCTGGCGCGGCATCCAGCGCCGCATCCTGCAGTTCGCCGTCGCCGCCGGCCGTCCGGAAGAAGGCGTCGCCCTGGCCCGCGAACTGGCCATGACCACCTATCGCACGGCCGAGGAGTTCGACGACCGCTTCGACACCACGGCGCCCAGCGCGGTCGGCGGCGCCTATCCCGTCTGCGACTATCTGACGGCGCGGGGTCAGGCCTACCGCACCCACACCACCCCGGCGCGCTGGCTGTCGATGTCCGATTCCCTGGACCGCCACAGCGTGACGCCCGAGGCCATCACGACCCCCGTCACCCTGATCGGCTTCACCTCCGACCGGCTGGTGCCGATCGACGACATCCGCGAACTGGCCGCGCGGTTGCCGACCCTGTGGCGCTTCGTCGAGGCGCCCTCGCTCTATGGCCACGACGCCTTTCTGAAGGAGGACGCCTTCGTCGGCGACATCCTCCGCGCCGCCTTGAAGGACATCAAAGCATGACCCGTATCGCCAATCCGCACACCATCGCCGCCCGCACGGGCGTGGATACGGACACGGCCCACGGCGCGGTCATGCCGCCGCTGTATCTGTCGTCCAACTATTCCTTCGCCGGCTTCGATCAGAAGCGGAAGTACGACTACAGCCGTTCGGGCAATCCGACCCGCGACGTTCTGGCCGAGACCCTGGCCGAGCTGGAGGGCGGCGCCGGCTGCGTCATCACCGCCACCGGCATGGCGGCGGTCGACCTGCCTTTGACCCTGCTGGAGCCGGGCGATCTGCTGATCGCCCCGCACGACTGTTACGGCGGCACCTGTCGCCTGCTGAACGCCCGCGCGAAGAAGGGGCATTTCGAACTGCTGCTGGTCGATCAGAGCGATCCCGTCGCCTTCGAGGCCGCTCTGGCGCAGAAGCCCAAGCTGGTGCTGGTCGAGACCCCGTCCAACCCGCTGCTGCGTCTGGTGGACGTCGCCGACATCTGCACTCGCGCCCATGCGGCGGGCGCCAAGGTCGTGTGCGACAACACCTTCCTGTCGCCGGCGCTGCAGAACCCGATCAAGCTGGGCGCCGACTTCGTGGTCCACTCGACCACCAAATTCATCAACGGCCATTCGGACGTGGTCGGCGGGGCGGTCATCTCGGCCGACGCCGAGGATCACCAGACCCTGGCCTGGTGGGCCAACTGCACCGGCGTGACCGGCTCGCCCTTCGACGCCTATCTGACCCTGCGCGGCGTGCGCACCCTGTTCGCCCGGATCGAGCGGCAGCAGGCCACGGCGGGCAAGATCGCCGAAAAGCTGGCCGCCCACCCGGCGGTCAAGGCCGTCCATTATCCGGGCCTGAAGTCGCACCCCAACCACGTCCTGGTCGCGGCCCAGCAGGCCGGCCCCGGCGCCATGCTCAGCTTCGAACTGCAAGGCGGCACGGACGCCGTGCGCGATCTGGTCGAGACGCTGGAAATCTTCACCTTGGCGGAATCGCTGGGCGGCGTTGAAAGCCTGATCGCCCACCCGGCCACCATGACCCACGCCGCCATGACGCCGGAACAGCGCGCAACGGCCGGCATCGGCGATGGTTTGGTGCGCCTGTCGGTGGGTCTGGAGCATGTCGAGGACCTGATCGCCGACCTGTTCCCGGCGCTGGACGCCCTCGTGCCCGCAACCGCTGCGGCCGCGTAACTTTTTGCTTGCAGGAGGAGCCGAACCGGGGCACATGCGCCGCCCCGGCCGCGGTCCCTTCGTCTATCGGTTAGGACGTCAGGTTTTCAACCTGAAAAGAGGGGTTCGACTCCCCTAGGGACTGCCACCGGCGGCGCCTCTGCAGCGCCCTTCCCGGACATTGTCGAGCGAACGCTCCGACCCCGGATTAAGATTTCGGTAACCATTTTGTCCGGAAGCGGGCAGTAAGCCTCTCGATTCATGGACTTTTTTCGGACGGAGTCAGGAACTATCCACAGGGACTGTGGTTAACCCATCGTTAGCTCGGCGCAGAAGCGCCTCTCCCTCCTGCACCGAGATCCTCATGTTTATCGCCATCGCCCGCCCGGCGGTGGAGCCCAAAGGCCCCGACGCCGTCGCCGTCCCCGGCTCTCCCGCCATCGCCGAACTGTCGCCCCGCGCCCTGCATGCGCGCCTTCTCCAGAACGCCGCCCTGCGCCGCCTGCGCGGACTAGAGCGCCGCAGAGAGCAGCGTCTCGAAGACGCCGACTACTGGCTGCATGCCGCACCGATCGCCGTCCGGAAAGCCAGCGCCCTGCGGGAAGAACGCAGCTTCTCGCCGATCCCCTGACAGTCGCTTCACACCTCTGAATACCCATGGCGGTGATTTGGGGTTGATTTACCGACCGTTGGTATCCGACAAGTGCGGATGGGCGAAGTCGGATCGGCGCTGACATCTGCGAAGGCGATCCTGGTCACAGGCGGCGCGGGCTATATCGGCGCCCATGTGTGCGAGGCCTTGGCGGCCGCCGGCTATCGGCCCGTCACCTATGACAACCTGTCGACCGGCCGGCGCCGGTTCGTGCGCTGGGGGCCGCTGGTCGAGGGCGATGTCTGGGACGCGGACAAGGTGCGCCACACCCTGATCGCCCACGATATCTGCGCCGTCATGCATTTCGCCGGCTCGTCAGTGGTCCCGGAGTCGGTGCGCGCGCCGCTGGATTATTACCGCAACAATGTCGGCGGTCTGTTCGGCCTGTTGGGCGGGATGCGAACGGCGGGCGTGAACCGGCTGGTCTTTTCCAGCACCTGCGCCGTCTATGGCGATCCCGGCGGCGATCCGATCACCGAGGCGACGCCGCTGGCGCCCGTCACCCCCTATGGCCGCTCCAAACTGGGCTGCGAACAGATCCTGTCGGACGCCAGCGCCGCGCACGGGCTGAATGTGATCGCGCTGCGTTATTTCAACGCCAGCGGCGCCTCGGCGTCAGGCCTGATCGGCGAAGATCGGCCGGTCGAGACCCATCTCATCCCGCGCGCCATGATGGCCTTGCGCGGCCAGATCGACGATTTCGCCGTTCATGGGATCGACTATCCGACACCCGACGGCACGGCGGTGCGCGACTATGTCCACGTCTGCGACCTGGCTCAGGGCCACCTTGCCGCCCTGACCCAGTTGCTCGGCGACCGACGCGGCTTCTTCGCCTGCAATCTGGGCGCCGGTCGCGGCCATTCGGTGCGGCAGGTGCTTGAGGCCATCACGGCGCACAGCGGCCTTCGACTGCCCGACGCAGCCGGAGCGCGCCGTGCGGGCGACCCGTCGCATCTTGTGTCGGACATCACCTTGGCCCGTCAGGCGCTGGGCTTTGCGCCACGCCAGTCGGACCTGCCTTCCATCGTCGCCAGCGCCTGGGCCTGGCACAGCCGGGTCATCGCAGTTCGGGCATCCGGCGGCGCAGCGAGGCTTTCAGCTTTTCGAACTTCTGCCCCGCCGACTTGGGCCTTACCCGCCGACGCAGCTCCAGCCCTCCACCCCACAGCGCATGGACCGGCGCTTCAAGATGCGGATGGCGATCATGCTGATGGACAATGGGGCTGACGCTGGCGTCCGGATTGACGACCTTGCCCCCCTCGAACCTCAGCATCTCGCCGGGCGTCAGGCCCAGGGTCGCCACGCGCCCGTAGTTGGGACGAACGGTCATCGCCGTCAGACCCTGATGGATCGCCATGTTGAAGGCCGCCTGATCGGCGCCGAACGCCCCGCCGATCTCGGACCGCGGCGTCGCCGCCAGCGACAGGATCAGTCGCGACAGCCGCGAGACCTCCGCGCGTGGCCCGACGAGGGTGCCGACGCACAGACAGGCCTTGTCGGCCAGCTGCCGCGCTTGGGCCTCCCCGAACAGGGCGCGCAGATACTTCATGTTGAAGGCATGATCGGCCAGCGGCGTCTCGGCCTCGACATAGGCCTCAAGCTCCTTCGGCGCCGGATCGAAGGGCGGCGCCTGGAAGATCACATCGCGCACGTCGCAGGCCAGGGCCGCGCCGGGCCGCTCGCCCAGCAAACCAGCGAAGGCCACGAACCGCTGCATCACCGGATGCGGCGCCCATCCGCGCCAGACCGGCGCATCGACGGCGGTCACCCGATGCTGGGCCAGAAAGGCGCGCAGGGCCGGTTCAGCATCGACGACGAGAGCCACAGGACCCTCGAACACGGCCCGCAGCGACAGGACGAAGGGCGCGATATCGGCCGCGTCGTATCCGGTGGCGTAGCCGACGACGACATCACCGTCCGGCAGGGGCGTAAACCGGCGAGCGACCTCGAACGCCTCGGCCAGCCAGTCCAGATAGTCCGACCGAACCGCCCCCTGTTTCATGGCGTCAGCGATCGCCCATCAGATCGGCGAACCGGTCGAACAGATACAGGCTGTCGGTCGGGCCGGGCGAGGCCTCAGGGTGGTGCTGGACGCTGAAGATCGGCTTGTCCTTGACCGCGATGCCGCAGTTGGTGCCGTCGAACAGGCTGACGTGGGTCTCGGTCACCGCGTCGGGCAGGCTGTCGCGATCGACGGTGAAACCGTGGTTCATCGACACGATCTCGACCTTGCCGGTGGTCAGATCCTTGACCGGATGGTTGGCGCCGTGGTGGCCCTGATCCATCTTCACCGTCCTGGCGCCCAGGGCCAGGGCCAGCATCTGGTGGCCCAGGCAGATGCCCATCAAGGGCTTGCCGCTGGCGACCAGCTTCTGGATTTCAGGCACGGCGTATTCGCCTGTCGCAGCCGGATCGCCCGGACCGTTGGACAGAACCACGCCGTCGGGATTGCGGGCCAGAACCTCTTCCGCCGTCGTCGTCGCCGGGACCACGGTGATGCGCGCGCCAGTCGAGGCCAGGGCGCGCAGGATGTTGCGCTTCACGCCGTAGTCGATGACGACCACGTCCTTGCGGCCCTCGGTCTTCGGATGACCTTCCGGCCAGTCCCACAGACCCTCGTTCCATTCGAACGCCTGCAGGGTCGAGGCGGGCTTGGCCAGGTCCAGACCGACCAGCCCGGTCCAGCCCTTGGCCTGGGCGACCAGGGCCTCCAGGTCGAAGTTTCCGTCCGGGTCGTGGGCGATGACGGCGTGTGGCGCGCCCTTGTCGCGGATGATCTTGGTCAGGGCGCGGGTGTCCACCCCGGCCAGACCCACGACGCCGCGCCGCTTCATCCAGTCGTCGAAACTGGCGTCCGAGCGATAATTGGCCGGATCGGTCGGAACGTCGCGGAAGATGGCGCCGCGCGCCGAGGTGTCGGACCCGCCGCCCATCTGCTCGATGTCTTCGACATTGGTCCCCACATTGCCGACGTGCGGGAAGGTGAAGGCCAGGATCTGGCTCATGTACGACGGATCAGTCAGGATTTCCTGATAGCCGGTCATGGCGGTGTTGAAGACCACCTCGCCCAGGGCCGAGCCGACGGCGCCCACGCCGACGCCCTGCAGGATCGTGCCGTCCGCGAGCGCGAGAACGCCGGTGGCGCCCGGAAGAATCTTCGTCGTCATGGGCGCGCTCCTAAAATCGAATCCGGCCGATACGAAGGCCGAAGGCAAACGGCGGCGTCGTTAAGCCCTGCCGCCTGCCCCGTCAACGTGGCGCGCGTCACCGCCCGTCGGTGATCGACGCCGGACCGATCAGCTGGAACGTCGCCTTGGCCCCGCCCTGGGCGTGCGGCGCCAGCCAGACGTCGAACAGACCGGGCTCGATGCGCCAGGTTTCGTCCGCGCCGATGAAGCCCAGTTGGCGAGCGTTCAGGGTGAAGGTCACCTTCGTGCTCTGGCCCGGCTTCAGCGACACGCGCTTGAAGTCCTTCAGCAATCGGCCCGGCTGGGTCAGGCTGGCGACCCGGTCGTGGATATAGAGCTGAACCAGCTCCTCGGCCGGATGCGACCCGGTGTTGGTCACGGTCACGGCCAGATCCAGCGTGCCGGCCCAGGCCAGCTTGTCGCTCTCCATCTCGACCGGCCCATAGCTGATCGCGCCATAGGTCAGGCCATAGCCGAAGGGATACAGCGCCGTATTCGTCGTCTCGCGATAGCGGGCCTTGTATTCCTCGTTCGCCAGATCGGGATTGGCCGGGCGGCCGGTGGTCTTGCGGTCGTAGGAATAGGGCTGCTGGCCCGACTTGTGCGGGAAGCTGACCGGCAGGCGCGCCGACGGGCCGTGATCGCCGAACAGGACGTCGGCGACGGCATGACCCAGCTGTTCGCCCAGGAACCAGGTCACGACGATGGCCTGGGCGTTCTTCACATTGCCTTCCAGCGCCAGAGCCCGGCCGTTCCTCAGCAGGATGACCATGGGCTTGCCCAGCGCCGCCATAGCGTCGACCAGGGCGACCTGCGGCGCGGGCACCACGATCTCGGTGCGTGACTGGGCCTCGCCCGACATGTTGGTCGCTTCGCCGATGGCCAGGACGATGACCTCAGCGTCGCGTGCGGCGGCGACGGCCTGCTCGATCCCGCCGTCCAGCGGCGTCTCGACGCCCGAACCGCGTGCGACGGTCAGGTTCTGCGGATCGCTCATGGCCGCGCGGAAGCCGGCCTCCAGCGACACGCGTCGCTCGGGCGCGCCCCAGATGGTCCACGGCCCCCAGACATTGTCCACGTCGTCGGCGAACGGGCCGACCAGGGCGATCTTCTGGCTCTTCTTCAACGGCAGCAGGCCGTTATCGTTTTTCAGCAGCACGACCGACTTGCGGCCCGCCTCACGCGACAGCTCGACGTGCTCGCGCGAGCCGACCACCGCCTTTTCACGCACCGGATCGGTGCCGCGATAGGGGTCGTCGAACAGGCCCAGCGCCGCCTTGGTGTTCAGGACGCGGCGCACCGCCTCGTCCAGACGCGCCATCGACACCTCGCCCGAGGCGACGAGGCTGGGCAGATGTTCCAGATACAGACCCGACACCATCGACACATCGACCCCGGCGTTGAAGGCCAGGCGGGCGGCGTCGCGGCCGTCCTCGGCGAAGCCGTGGGCCACCAGTTCCTGCTCGGAGGTGTAGTCGGAGACGACGAAGCCCTCGAAGCCCCATTCGCCGCGCAGGATGTCAGTCAGCAGCTTGCGGCTGCCCGAGGCCGGCACGCCGTTGACGTCGTTGAAGGCGCTCATGATCGACAGGGCGCCGGCGTCCACCGAGGCCTTGAACGGCGGCAGGAAGACCCCGCGCAGCGTCTGCTCGCTCATGTCGGTGGTGTTGTATTCGACCCCGCCGACGGCGGCGGAATAGGCGGCCATGTGTTTGGCGGTGGCCAGGACCGCGTCACGGTCGTCCAGACCTTTTTCGCCCTGGAAGCCGCGCACGCGGGCGGCGGCCAGCAGGTTGTTCAGCAGTACGTCCTCGCCCGCGCCCTCGACGTTGCGGCCCCAGCGCTGGTCGCGCGCCACGTCCACCATGGGGGCGTAGGTCTGGTGAACGGCCGACGCCGCCGTCTCGACCGCCGCCGCCCGCGCCGTGCGCCGCGCCAGTTCGGTGTCGAAGGCCGCCGCCTCGGCCAGAGGCACCGGGAAGATGGTCGACAGGCCGTGGATCACGTCCGCCGCGAACAGCAGCGGGATCTTCAGCCGGCTTTCCTCCATCGCGACGCGCTGGATGCGACGGCCCGCCTCGGCGCCGATGCCGTTGAACAGGCTGCCGACCTTGCCTTCGCGGATCAGGGCCGTGACGCGCGCGGGATCGCCCGTGCCGTCCAGCGGGTTCACCGCCGTCGGCATCCAGCGGAACGGATCGGCCAGCAGGTTCAGCTGGCCCGCCTTCTCCTCGACCGTCATGGCCGCGATCAGATCCTCGATCTTCTGGCGGTGACGGGCGACGGTGCGGGACGCTTGGGCGGAAACAGGCATGGGGAAAACTCCGGCGCCCATCAGGGCCAAAAGCCCCAGGCCAGACAAGAAATTTCTACGGGAAGCCGCAGGCTTGAGAGGTCGCGTCATTTAGTCTGGCGCTCCTTTCGGGGGACAATCGAGCAGCGAAGCGAGAGGCCTAGCCTCTCGGCCCCGACGGCTTCAACCCCCGCTCGCCATGTAAATCGATGTAACGCCCCGCTGCGCGGTCACGCCGCGTTTCGCCGCCATCATCCCAGGGCGATATCCAGGAACATCATACCGACCAGGCCGATCATCAGGCCGATCATCGACCCCTCGCCCTTGGACTTCTCGCGGGTCTCGGGAATGATCTCGGCGGTGACGACATAGATCATGGCCCCCGCCGCCAAGCCCAGCCCCCACGGCAGGGCGCCGGGCAAGAGATCGACCACGCTGGCGCCGATCAGGCCGCCGACCGGCTCAACCAGGCCCGAGGCCAGGGCCGCCGCGAACGCCGGCCAGCGGCCGTATCCCAGGGTCGCCATCGCCGCAGACACCGCCAGACCCTCGGGCATGTTCTGGATGCCGATGCCGAGCGCCGTGGACAGCCCTTGATGCAGGTCGCCGCCGCCGAAGCTGACGCCCACGGCCGCGCCCTCGGGGAAGTTGTGCAGGGTGATGGCGATGATGAACAGCCAGATGCGCCGCGACAGGTCGCGCGATCCCGCCGGTCCGATGGCCAGCATGTCCACCGGCGCGAACCGGTTCATCAGGCCGATCACCGTCGCCCCGATCAGCACCGCCGCCCCCATGACGCCGGCCGCCGCCGCCGGACTGGCCCCGCCCGCCTGCAAGACGTCCACGCCCGGAATGATCAGCGAAGAAGGAGGCCGCCAGCATGACCCCGGCGGCGAAGCCCAACAGGGCGCTCTGGGTCTGCACCCCCGCCTTGCGGAAGAACAGCAGCGGCACGGCGCCCACCGCCGTCATCATGCCCGCCGCCAGACTGCCCAGACCGCCTGCGGCGATGGGGGAAATGGATTCCATCATGCGTCTGCATTGCGGCGCGATGCGGCAAGAGACAAGCCCGAACCGTGGCGTTATTGAAAGCTTCATGTCCCAGCGCGCCGCCCTCCCCGTCGGCCCGAACGCTGCGTCGGCGCTGGGCGCCGCCCGGCGGGTCGTGGTCAAGATCGGATCCTCCCTGCTGATCGACGCGGCCACGCGCCAGCCGACGCGCGACTGGCTGGCCGCCGTCGCCTCGGACCTGGCGGCGCTGAAGGCCGAGGGGCGCGAGGTCATCGTCGTCTCGTCCGGCTCGATCGCCCTGGGCCGGGGACGGCTGCCCCAACTTGCATCACGACTGGGCGCACGGCTGGAGGACAAGCAGGCGGCGGCCTCGGTCGGACAGTCGCTGCTGATGGCGGCCTGGTCCGGGGCGCTGGACCCGCACGGCCTGATCGCGGGCCAGGTTCTGCTGACGCGCGACGACACCGAACGCCGCAGGCGGTGGCTGAATGCCCGCGCGACCGTCGAGGCCTTGTTGACCCACGGCGTCATCCCCATCGTCAACGAGAACGACACGGTGGCGACCGAGGAAATCCGTTACGGCGACAACGACCGGCTGGCGGCGCGCACGGCCCAGCTGGCGCGGGCGGACCTGCTGGTCCTGCTGTCGGACGTGGACGGCCTCTATACCGCCGATCCGCGCCGCGATCCGACCGCCGCCCATCTGCCCCTGATCGAGACGCTGAGCCCCGACATCCTGGCAATGGGCGGGGGCGCCAACGCCGAGGCTGGCGTCGGAACCGGCGGCATGGCGACCAAGCTGGCGGCGGCCCAGATCGCGCGCTCGGCGGGTTGCGCCACCATCATCGCCTCGGGCCAGACCCTGTCGCCGCTCAGCGCCATTCGCGACGGCGCCCGCGCCACCCTGATCGCCGCCCCCGACGGGCCGATGGCCGCATATAAGCAGTGGATCGCCGGCAGTCTGTCGCCAACTGGAACCCTGACGCTGGATGCCGGGGCCGTCACGGCGCTGAAGGCGGGCAAGAGCCTGCTGCCGGCCGGGGTCACGGCCGTCTCGGGAGGTTTTGAAAAGGGCGACTGCGTGCGTCTGATCGACCCGAACGGTCGCGCTGTCGGGGTGGGCCTGGCCGCCTACGCCGCCGACGAGGCCGCGCGCCTTCGCGGCCGCCGCTCGGACGAGATCGAGACCCTGCTGGGCTATCGCGGGGCCTCGGTGCTGATCCACCGCGACGACATGGTGCTGGACGACCGATGACCGACCTGAAGACCCGAATGCTGGACCTGGGCCAGCGCGCCCGCGCCGCCGCCGTGCTGTTGCGCGAAGCCCCCGCCGCCGCCCGCACCCGCGCGTTGGAAATCCTGTCGGCAAAGCTGACGGCCGCCGAACCCGCCCTGCTCGCGGCCAACGCCCGCGATGTGGAGGCCGCCCGCCTGAACGGCATGACCGAGGCCCTGATCGATCGGCTGTCGCTGAGCACCGCCCGCATCGCCGGGATGGCCGAGGCGGTGGCGACCATCGCCGCCGTGCCCGATCCGCTGGGCGTCGAGACCGAACGCTGGACCCCCGCCAACGGCCTGGACATCGCCCGCGTCCGCACCCCCATCGGCGTGCTGGGCGTCATTTACGAGAGCCGCCCCAACGTTACCGCCGACGCCGCCGCCCTTTGCATTCGCTCAGGCAATGCGGCCATCCTGCGCTGCGGCTCCGACTGCCTTCAGTCCTCTCTGGCCATCGCCGCCCTGATCGCGGAAGCCCTCGCCGAGGCCGGCTTGCCCGCTGATGCGGTGCAGCTGGTCGACACGCCCGACCGTGAGGCGGTCGGCCTGATGCTGACCGGGCTGAACGGCGCCATCGACGTCATCGTCCCGCGCGGCGGCAAGAGCCTGGTCGCCCGCGTCCAGGCCGAGGCGCGGACGGCGGTGCTCAGCCACCTGGAAGGCCTGAACCACACCTATCTGCATGAAGCCGCCGATCTGGAGACCGCCCGCGCCATCGTCCTGAACGCCAAGATGCGGCGCGTGTCGGTCTGCGGCGCGACCGAGACCCTGCTGGTGGACCGGGCGGCGGCCCGGCGCCTGCTGCCCTCCGTCGCCGCCGATCTGATCGCCGCCGGCTGCAAACTGCGCGGCGACGAAGCGGCCTGCGCCCTGGTCCCAGCCATGACGCCCGCGACCGAGGCCGACTGGGCCACCGAATATCTGGCCCCGATCCTCGCCGTCCGCGTAGTCGACGATCTGGGGGCCGCAACCGACCACATCGCCCGCTACGGCTCGGGCCATACCGAGGCCATCGTCACCACCGACGCCCAGGCCGCCGAACGGTTCGCCGCCAAGGTCGACAGCGCCATCGTCCTGATCAACGCCTCGACCCAGTTCGCTGACGGCGGAGAGTTCGGCTTCGGCGGCGAAATCGGCATCTCCACCAACCGCCTCCACGCGCGTGGCCCGGTCGGGGCCGAGCAGCTGACGACTTACAAATACGTGGTGCGCGGCCAAGGCCAGATCAGGCCGTAAGATCGCAAACGCCTCTCCCTCCCCTTTCGGGGAGGGTGGCTGAGCCGAAGGCGAGGCCGGGTGGGGGCGGCAGGCGATATCCCGCTGAATGAGAAAAGGCGGCTCGTTTCCGAGCCGCCCACACCCGGTCGCTGACGCGACCACCCTCCCCCCGCGGGGGAGGGAGATTGGTGCGTGGTCTCAGCCGCGCTGCGGCAGCGCATAGGCGATGACGTAATCGCCCTCCGGCGTTTCCATGAAGTGATGGCCGGCGGCGACGATCACCAGATACTGGCGGCCGTTCTGCTCGTAGATCATCGGGTTGGCCTGACCGCCCGCGGGCAGGACGTCGGACCAGACGGTCTTGCCCGTCTCGATATCGATGGCGCGGATCAGGTCGTCGGTCGCGGCGGCGATGAAGATCAGGCCGCCCGCCGTGACCACCGAGCCGCCGTTGTTCGGCGTGCCGATTTCCAGCGGCAGCATCGAGGGGATGCCGAACGGCCCGTTCTTGCGCGCCGTGCCGAACGGACGGTCCCACAGGGTCTTGCCGCTTTGCACGTCGATGGCGCGGATGCCGCCGTACGGAGGCTCCTTGCACAGCAGGCCGGTGAAAGGCATCCGCCAGCCGGCGTTGACGTCGATCGCATAGGGCACGCCCATCTGCGGATCACCCGCGCCCTCGGCCTTGGCGCCCTCGCCGTTCGTCTCGGCCTGATAGCGAGGGTCGTCGCGGGGGAACCAGCCCCGCTTGTTCGCCTCGGCGCGCGGCACCAACCGGTTGTAGTTGGGCATGTCGTTATAGTTGGCGATGATCACGCCGCGACGCGGATCCAGCGCCACGCTGCCCCAGTCCGAACCGCCGTTGTAGCCCGGATATTCGATGAAGCGACGGTCGGCAGTCGGCGGCGTGAACTGGCCCTGGTACGACGCCTTCTTGAACTGGATGCGGCAGATCATCTGATCGATCGGCGACATGCCCCACATGTCGACTTCGCGCAGGTCGGGTTTGGCCAGGGTGTTGAACAGTGAATAGGGCTGGGTCGCCGCGCGCTGCGCCGGTTCGACGCCGCCGCGCGGGGCCGGACGATCCTGAACGCCGTGCAGGGGCTGGCCCGTGCGGCGATCCAGCACGAAGATTTCGCCGCGCTTGGACGGCAGGATCACCGCAGGCGTCACGCCCCCTGCGGTCGGCATGTCGACCAGCGTCACCTGCGAACCCAGGTCATAGTCCCAGACGTCGCGGCGGACGGTCTGATAGCTCCAGCGTGGCTTGCCCGTCGTGACGTCCAGCGCGACCAGGGCGCTGGAATACTGGTTCTCCTGCGGCCGGCGCAGCGACGAATAGTAGTCGGCGGCCGAGTTGCCCATCGGCAGATAGACCAGGCCCAGGGCTTCGTCGCCCGTCGCCGTCGTCCACATGTTCGGCGTGCCCGGCGTATAGGTCTGACCGGCCGGAGGGGCAGTGGTGATGTCGGGACGCATCATGTCCCAGGCGAAGCGCAGCTGACCGGTGACGACGTCATAGCCCTGGATCACGCCCGAGGCGTTCCAGCGTTTCTGGCCGTCCAGCACCTGGTGGCCCGTGACGATGACGCCGCGCACGACGACGGGCGGCGAGGTGATCGACACCATGCCGGGATAGGGATTGCCCATCCCCTCCTTGATGCTGACGGCGCCGTTGGTTCCGAAGCCGGGGCAAGGCACGCCGGTGCGCGCATCGACCGCGATGATGCGCCCGTCCAGCGTGCCTTCGATGATGCGCATCGCGCAGGGCTGGGCCTGATCGACGTTGGGCGCGGCGTAATAGGTCACGCCCCGGCAGGCGGCGGTGTAGGGGATCTGCTCGTCCGCCACCTTGGGATCATAGGCCCATTTCTGCCGGCCGGTGTTGGCGTCCAGGGCGAACATCTTGTTGCGACCTGAGCAGAGATACACGGTGTCGGCGATCTTCAGCGGCGTAGTCTCGGCGCCGAACCGTTCGCCGGGCAGGTCGCCGGTGCGGAAGGTCCAGGCCCGCTCCAGCTGGCCGACGTTGGTCTTGTTGATCTGGTTCAGCGGCGAATAGCGCTGGGCGGCGTCAGATCCGCCATAGGCGGGCCAGTCCATGCCGGCCTTGATCAGGGCGGGATCGCCGAACGGCCCCCGCGCGCCGGGCACCGGGCTGTCGATGCCGGGCGCGTTGATCTGACCGACCACCAGGCCGAACACGACCGTCAGGATCGCCAGCCCGAGCGCGCCGAGGCCCGCCGTCTTGCCGCCGCCGCGCGAGCGCAGCACAGGCAGGGTCGCCAGCACCAGGAACATCAGCACCAGCGGCCCGACCAGGCGGGGGATCATGGCCCAGCCGTTCAGGCCCTTCTCCCACAGCGCCCAGATCACCGTGGCGACGAAGACCACGCCATAGAGCCAGGCCCCGCGCACGTCGCGCCAGACAAGCAGAAGGCCCGAGACGATCAGCCCCAGGCCTGCAATCAGATAATACCAGGAGCCGCCCAGCATCGCGAGCTGAACGCCGCCGACCGTCAGCACCACACCGATTACGGCCAGCAGCACCCCGAGCAGCAACGTCAGCCATCCCCCCAGGCCGGTCGGGGTTGTCCATCGGGGCATGGGCGCACTCTCTGTTGTCTGCTGAAATCCGTCTTTTGAACGCCCCGAGGCCGGGCCGGTTCCTATTGTCGCACAAAATCCTGTTGCGGCGCAAACGGCCATCATCAGCAATTTTTGACGACGAAACGCGCCCGATTGGATGATTTATTCTTTTTGGTCCGCTGAGAACGCCTCATTGCAATAATATTTGCCTCTAACGCCTCGTTTGCGGCATATGCGAGATATGCATAAGACCCTGAAGCAAGGCGGGACATTCGTCGTCGAACCTCGCCGCCTGTCCAAGGCCTCGGCCGAACTGCGCGCGCGCGGTTTCGGCGAGATCACGATTCCGCCGTCCACGGAGACGGCCGAAAAACAGGCGTCGCGCTGCACCGACTGCGGCGTGCCCTTCTGCCAGAACGCCTGCCCGCTTCAGAACAACATCCCCGACTGGCTGCGCCTGTCGGCCGAGAACGAGCCGCGCGAGGCCTGGCGCGTCGCGTCCCTGACCTCGACCATGCCCGAAATCTGCGGCCGCATCTGCCCGCAGGACCGACTGTGCGAAGGGTCGTGCACCTTGAACCAGTCCGGCTGGGACGCCGTGACCATCGGCTCGGTCGAGGCTTGGCTGGGCGACCAGGCCTTCGCCAACGGCTGGGTCGAGCCGATCCGCCCGGCGGCCGAACGCGGCGAAACGGTCGGGATCGTCGGCGCCGGTCCGGCCGGTCTGGCCGCCGCCGACCGCCTGCGCTGCGAGGGCTATCAGGTTACGATCTATGACCGTCACGACCGCGCCGGCGGCCTGCTGATCTACGGCATCCCCGGCTTCAAGCTGGAGAAGCACGTCGTCCAGCGCCGCGTGGACCGGCTGATCGACAGCGGCGTCCAGTTCGTGCTGGGCTGCGAGGTCGGCAAGGACGTGACCCTGACCGAACTGCGCGACCGCCACGATGTCGTCCTGCTGGCCATGGGCGTCTATCAGCCGCGCATCCTGTCGGCGCCCGGTCGCGGGCCGGATTCGACCGTCGCCGCCCTGTCCTATCTGACGCATCAGAACCGCCGCGATCTGGGCGACGCCGAACAGGACGGCTGGCACGAGGCGCGCGGCAAGCGCGTGGTCGTGATCGGCGGCGGCGACACCGCCATGGACTGCGTCCGCACCGCCGTGCGTCAAGGCGCGGCCAGCGTCACCTGCCTGTATCGTCGTGACCGCGACAACATGCCGGGCTCGGCCCGCGAAGTCGTCAACGCCGAAGAGGAAGGCGTCGTGTTCGAATGGCTGGCTGCGCCCAAGGCCCTGCTGTCGCAGGGCGATCAGGTCACGGGCGTGCGCGCCGCGCGCATGCAGTTGACGGAAGCCCTGCCCGGCCAGCGTCGCGACATCGTCCCCGTCCCCGGCGCCGACTTCGACGTGCCGGCCGACATCGTCATCGAGGCCCTGGGCTTCTCGCCCGAGCCGTTCGCGGCGCATGAGCCGAACCTGCGCCTGCGCGACGACGGCACGATCAAGGTCGGCTCGGTCAGTTTCGCCACCAGCCTGCCCGGCGTCTTCGCCGCCGGCGACGCGGTGCGCGGCGCCTCCCTGGTCGTCTGGGCCGTCCGCGAAGGCCAGGACGCCGCCGCCGAGATCGACCGCTACTTCAAGACCCGCACCGAGGAGGTCGCGGCATGACCTGGCTGAAGAAATACGAAGAGACCCGCAACCGACTGGAAGCCGGCGGCGCCTATGATCGCAGCTCGGAGCGCGACGCCTGCGGCGTCGGGCTGGTCTGTTCCATCGACGGCACGCCGCGCCGCGACGTGGTCGAATATGCAATCCGCAGCCTGAAGGCCGTGGCCCACCGCGGCGCGGTCGATCCCGACGGCCTGTCGGGCGACGGCGCCGGCATCATGGCCGAGCTGCCGCAAGGCTTCTTCGCCGAACAAGTAGCCTCGATCGGCCAGTCCCTGCGTCCTGGGCCCATCTGCGTCGGTCAGGTCTTCCTGCCGCGCACCGACCTGGGCGCCCAGGACCGCGCCCGCGCCATCGTCGAGACCGAGGCCCTGCGCGCCGGCTTCTGGATTTATGGCTGGCGCCAGACACCCATCGACCTGTCGGTCGTGGGGACCAAGGCCGGCGCGACCCGGCCCGAGATCGAACAGATCATGCTGGCCCCGCTGCTGGACGACGCGGGCCAACCGCTGGACGGCGAGGCGCTGGAGCGCGAACTGTATCTGTGCCGCCGCCGCATCGAGAAGACGGTCAAGACCGAGAACCTGGCGGGCGTCTATATCTGCACCCTGTCCGCGCGCTCCATCGCCTACAAGGGGATGGTGCGGGCCGAATTGCTGGGCGACCTGTATCCCGATCTGGAGGACCCACGCTTCGTCTCGGCCTATGCGGTCTTCCACCAGCGCTATTCGACCAACACCTTCCCGGAATGGAAGCTGGCCCAGCCCTTCCGCATGATGGCCCACAACGGCGAGATCAACACGCTGAAGGGCAATCTGAACTGGATGAAGTCGCACGAGATCCGCATGGCGGCCGGCGCCTTCGGAGACCGCGACCGCGAGGTGAAACCGGTGGTCCAGCCGGGCGGATCGGACTCCGCCGCTCTGGACAACGTCATGGAGGTGCTGGTCCACGCCGGTCGCCCCGCGCCGATGGCCAAGGCCCTGCTGATCCCCGAGGCCTGGGCGAAGGACGATGTGGTCATGCCCGCCGAACACCGGGCCTTCTACGCCTATTGCAATGCGGTGATGGAGCCGTGGGACGGCCCGGCCGCCATCTGCGCCGCCGACGGCCGCTGGATCGTGGCGGGCAAGGATCGCAACGGCCTGCGTCCCCTGCGCGCCGTGGAGACCGTGGACGGCCTGCTGATGGCCGGTTCCGAGGCCGGTCTGGTGCCCATCCCCGAGAGCCGGGTGAAGCGCCGCCTGCACATCGGCCCCGGCAAGCTGATCGCCGTCGATATGAAGCACGGCCGCGTCTATGACGAGCATGAGGCCATCGACGCCCTGGCCGCCGCCCACCCCTATGAGGCGTGGCTGGACAATATGGTCGATCTGGAGCCGATCATCGGCCCTGGACCCGAACCGCGCTCGGCCTCGGGCGAGGCCCTGACGCGCCGCCAGATCGCCGCCGGCTACAGCCGCGAGGACCTGGACCTGCTGCTGGACGCCCTGGTGCGCGACGGCAAGGAGGCGGTCGGTTCGATGGGCGACGACACCCCGCCCGCCGTGCTGTCGGCCCTGCCCCGCCCGCTGAGCCACTACTTCCGCCAGAACTTCAGCCAGGTCACCAACCCGCCCATCGACCCGCTACGTGAAGCGGGCGCCATGAGCCTGAAGACCCGGTTCAAGAACCTGGGCAACATCCTGGCCGAGGAAGAGGCCCAGACCGACGTCTTCGTGCTGGACAGCCCGGTCCTGACCAACGGCATGTACGAGCGGATGATCGACACGGTCGGCGCCGGTTCGACCGTGGTCATCGACTGCAGCTACGCCCTGCCGTCCGAAGACGCCCGCCCGGGCGCGGCCCTGCGCGCCGCGCTGGACCGCATCATGGACGAGGCCGAGGCGGCCGCGCGCGACGGGGCCGCCCTGATCGTGCTGACCGACCAGGCCGGGTCGGCGGATCGTCTGGCCGCGCCCATGATCCTGGCCACCGCCGGGGTCCACGGCCGCCTGACCAAGGCGGGCCTGCGTTCCTACTGCTCCATCGTCGTCCGCACCGCCGAGACGCTGGACCCGCACGGTTTCGCGGTCCTGGTCGGTGTCGGCGCCACCACCGTCAACGCCTGGCTGGCCCAGGACCTGTTCCAGGAGCGTCTGGACCGGGGCCTGTATCCCGGCCTGACGCTGCGCGACGCCTGCCTGAACTACAAGGCCGGCATCGAGGCGGGCCTGCTGAAGACCCTGGCCCGCAAAGGGATCAGCGTCATCTCCGCCTATCGCGGCGGCTGTGAGTTCGAGGTGCTGGGCCTGTCGCGGGCGCTGACCGCCGAGTTCTTCCCCGGCGCCCCGTCGCGCATCTCCGGCATCGGTCTGGCCGGTCTGGAGCAGGCGGCGATGAAGCGGCACCGCATCGCCTGGGGCGAGGCTGTCCCTTCGCCGGCCATCGGCGGCTTCTTCAAGATCCGTTCGGGCGGCGAGGCCCACGCCCACGAGGCTAAGACCATCCACCTGCTGCAGGACGCCTGCAATCGCGGCGACTATCGCCGCTTCAAGCAGTTCTCCGAGGTCGTCCGCGCCCAGGCCGACCTGTCCCTGCGCGACCTCCTAGACTTCCGCGAAGGCGCGCCCATTCCGCTGGACCAGGTCGAGAGCGTGTCGGACATCCGCCGCCGCTTCCTGACCCAGGCCATGTCGCTGGGCGCCCTGGGGCCAGAGGCGCACGAGACGCTGAACATCGCCATGAACCGCATCGGCGCCCGCTCGGTCTCGGGCGAGGGCGGCGAGGATCCGGAACGCTATCACCCGCGTCCGAACGGCGACGACGCCAACTCGGCCGTGAAACAGGTGGCCTCGGGCCGGTTCGGCGTCACGGCCGAATATCTGAACCAGTGTCGCGAGATCGAGATCAAGGTGGCCCAGGGCGCCAAGCCCGGCGAGGGCGGACAGCTGCCCGGCTTCAAGGTCACCGAGTTCATCGCCCGGATGCGCCACGCCGTGCCCGGCACGACCCTGATCAGTCCGCCGCCGCACCACGACATCTATTCGATCGAGGATCTGGCTCAGCTCATCTACGACCTGAAGGCCATCAACCCCGATGCGCGGGTGACGGTAAAGCTGGTGTCCGCCTCGGGCATCGGCGCCATTGCGTCCGGGGTCGCCAAGGCCAATGCCGACGCCATCCTGATCGCCGGCCACAACGGCGGCACCGGCGCCTCGCCCCAGACCTCGATCAAGCACGCCGGCCTGCCGTGGGAGATCGGCCTGGCCGAGGCGCATCAGGTGCTGACGCTGAACAATCTGCGCGGTTCGGTCACGTTGAGAACCGACGGCGGCGTCCGCACCGGCCGCGACGTGGTCATCGCCGCCATGCTGGGGGCCGAGGAATACGGCGTCGGCACCGCCGCCCTGATCGCCATGGGCTGTCTGATGGTGCGCCAGTGCCATTCCAACACCTGTCCCGTCGGCGTCTGCTCTCAGGACGAGCGGCTGCGCGAGAAGTTCACCGGCACGCCCGACAAGGTGGTGAACCTGTTCACCTTCATCGCCGAGGAGACGCGCGAGATCCTGGCCTCGATCGGCGCGCGCACGATGGACGAGATCATCGGCCGCACCGACCTGCTGCGTCAGGTCCGTCGCGGCGGCTCGCATCTGGACGACCTGGACCTGAACCCGCTGCTGGTTCAGGTGGACGAGGGCGCGGCCGGCAGATGGGCCGACAAGACGACCCGCAAGCCCATCGCCGACAGCCTGGACGCCGCCGTGCTGAAGGACGCCGTGCGCTTCCTGGATCGCGGCCAGACGCTGGAACTGTCCTATCCGCTGAACAACACCCAGCGCACGGTCGGCGCGGCCCTGTCCTCGGCCATCGTGCGGCGCTTCGGCGCGCAAGGTCCGGCAGGCCGTCTGAAGCTGCGGCTGGAAGGTATCGCGGGCCAGAGCTTCGGCGCCTTCGCCGCCAAGGGTCTGGAACTGCATCTGACCGGCGAGGCCAACGACTATGTCGGCAAGGGCTTGTCGGGCGCCGAAATCTCCATCCGCACGCCGGAATGGCGCGAGGATCAGCTGATCTGCGGCAACACCACCCTGTATGGCGCGACCTCCGGCCGGCTGTTCGTCGCCGGCGCGGCGGGCGAGCGGTTTGCGGTCAGAAACTCCGGCGCCGAGGCCGTGGTCGAGGGCCTGGGCGCGCACGGCTGCGAATATATGACCGGCGGGCGCGTGGTCGTCCTGGGGTCGGTCGGCTGGAACCTGGCGGCGGGCATGAGCGGCGGCGAGCTGTTCGTGCTGGACCAGCCGGGCCATGCCGAGCGCGCCCTGAACGGCGACCTGGCGGGCGTGACCGACATGGACGCAGAGGCGGCCGAGCGGCTGAAGGGCCTGATCGAGGCGCATCTGGCCGCAACGGCCTCGCCCCTGGCGCGGCGTCTGCTGGCGGATTGGGACAACAGCCTGAATCGCTTCGTCCGCATCGTGCCCCTGACCGACATCGTCGCCCGCACGGAACGCCTGAAGACCTCCGCCTGACACCGAACCGCCTGCCCCAGAAAGCCGCCATGACCCGATCCGCCGCCCTCGCCGTCACGCTCGTCGCCGGGGCGGCGGCCTTGGCCTCACCGGCCTGGGCGGCGCCGGCTCTGCTGGCGCATCAGGCGCCCCTGGTCATCGACACGGCGGCGACGGCCTGGATCCTGACCTCGACGGCGCTGGTCCTGCTGATGACCCTGCCGGGCCTGGCCCTGTTCTACGGCGGCATGGTCAGGAAGAAGAACATCATCAGCGTCGTGGCCCAATCGGCGGCCGCCTTCGCCATCGTCTCGGTCCTGTGGTTCCTGGTCGGCTACAGTCTGTCGTTCAGCAAGGGCCCGGAGGCAATCAACGGCTTCATCGGCGGGGTCCAGGCCGCCTTCCTGAACGGCGTCACCGCCCGGACGGCCCACAGCCTGCTGCCCGGCCTGCCCGAACTGCTGTTCGTCGCCTTCCAGATGACCTTCGCCATCATCACCCCGGCCCTGATCGCCGGCGCCTTCGCCGAGCGGATGAAATTCTCGGCCAGCCTGCTGTTCTTCGGCCTGTGGCACCTGATCGTCTATGCGCCGATCTGTCATCAGGTCTGGGGCGGCGGCTGGCTGGGCGGACTGGGCGTGCTCGATTTCGCGGGCGGGGCGGTGGTCCACGTCAACGCCGGGATCGCCGGCCTGGTCTGCGCCCTGGTGCTTGGGCCGCGTCACGGCTTCGGGCGCGACAACATGGCCCCCGCCAACTTGGTCTATAGCGCCATCGGCACCGGCCTGCTGTTGGTCGGCTGGCTGGGCTTCAACGCCGGATCGGCGGGCGCGGCGGATGCGCTGGCCGCCACCGCCGCCTTCAACACCATTCTGGCCGCCGGCAGCGCGGCTCTGGGCTGGATGTCCCTCGAATGGTTCGATCGCAAGCGCCCGACCCTGCTGGGCCTGCTGTCAGGCGTCGTCGGCGGTCTGGTCGCCATCACCCCCGCCGCCGGCTTCGTCGACCCCAAAGGGGCCTTCTTCATCGGCCTGATCGGCGGTCCGGCCTGCTACGCGGGTGCGGTCTGGCTGAAGCACGCGCTGAAATACGATGACAGTCTGGACGCCTTCGGAGTTCACGGCGTCGGCGGCATCGTCGGCGCCCTGCTGACCGGCGTCTTCGCCACCACGACCGTCAACGCCCTGTCGGAGGGGGCGACCGTGTGGAAACAGGCTGTCGGCCTGGTCGGCGTCATGGCCTGGAGCGCGGCGGGCACCTTCGTCGTCCTGATGATCTGCAAGGTCACCACGGGCCTGCGCGTCACCAAGGACGAAGAGGTCGAGGGGCTGGACTATACCCAGCACGGCGAGGCCATCCACTGACCCCACAGGCGCTGCCGGTTGATCCCGCCCTCGCCAGCCCCCATCTTCATCTGTGACGGACGGTCTTGCCGATTGCGGGAGACCGACCGCTCGGTCGCTGACGCAAGGACCCCAGATGACGACGACGCGCACCCTCCTGTTCGACAGCCCCTTTCTGCTGGGCTTCGACCACACCCGCGCCCTGATCGACCGCGCCGCCAAGGCCGCGGCCGAAAGCTATCCGCCCTACAATGTCGAACAGATCGGCGATGCGGGCGTCCGCATCAGCCTGGCCGTCGCCGGGTTCGCGCCCGACGAACTGGCCATCACCCTGGACGGCCGCCAGCTGACCATCGCCGGCAAGCGCGACGATGCGGGCAGGGGCGAACAGGCCTTTCTGCATCGCGGCATCGCGGCGCGCGGCTTCGTGCGAAACTTCGTCCTGGCCGACGGGCTGGAGGTCGAGGGCGCCCGGCTGGAGCATGGCCTGCTGCACGTCGATCTGATCCGGCCCGAGGCCAAGCGTCAGGTGCGGCGTATTCCGATCACGGCCGGCTGAAAACCATAGCCATTCGAACCGCCCGGCGATCCGGGCGTTGTCAAATATGAAGGAGGCGGTCCTAATGACGCCGATGACGATGACCAAGGAAGACTTTGCCGGACTGGGCGCCCCCGACCTGGTGTATGTGCGCGAGATCAAGGCCTCGGACCTGCTTGAAGAGGCGGTCGAGATCAAGGACGTGGATCTGAACCCCGGCCAGATGCTCTATGCCGTCCACAGCGCCGACGGCGAGCGTCTGGCGGTCATGATCGACCGCGACACCGCCTTCGCCGCCGCCGTAGCGCACGAGCTGGAGCCGGTTTCCGTTCACTGATCTGATGCATGGCGGCGCAGGCGCCGCCGTTCACGCCGAAGTTCAGGCCGCTGTCGCGGCCGTGGCGTCCTTGACGAACAGGGCGCGGATCGCATCGGTCGTGCGCGCCTGTCTGAGTTGTTCCCGCAGTTCGGGCGACCGCAGCGCGCGCGACACCGCCGCCAAAGCTCTCAGATGCTCGGCCCCCGCCTTGGGCGGCGCAAACAGGCCGACGATCAGATCGACCGGCCGGTCGTCCACCGCATCATAGGCCACAGGCGTATCCAGCCGCACGAAAACGGCCGTCACCTTGTCGACTTCGGTCAGACGCGCGTGCGGCACCGCGACCCCGGATCCCAGCCCGGTCGATCCCAGCGTCTCGCGTTCCATCAAGGCGTCGAAGATGCGGGCTTCGTCGAGGCCCAGCGCGTGCGACGCCGCCTCGGCCAGCGCGTGGAGCGCCTGTCGCTTGGACGATGCGCCGCTGCGCAGCACCACGCCCTTGGGCGCGAGCAGATCACCGATGTCCATTACACAACCTCGATACACGCAGCAGACAACGCGCGGCCGCCCGTTTAGAGACAACCGCGCCGAAGTCAAACTGAGGCTTAGTTCACCGAACCGTTGGCCTTGGCCGTCCGTTCGGGATCGATCCATCCGACATTGCCGTCCGGACGCCGATAGACGACCGCCAGACCGCCGTGCGCCGCGTTGCGGAACAGCACGACCGGATAGCCCGTCATGTCCAGCTCCAGCACAGCCCGTCCGACCGTGATGGTGCGGATTTCGTGCTCGGTTTCGGCGATGACCATGCCTACCGGCGGCGGGCCGTCGTTCTCGCCGGTGTCGCCGAAGACATCGTCTTCCACGCTGTCGGGATCACGCAGCACGATGCTGCGTGCGACTTCGCGGGCGGCGTTTTCGGTCTTCTCGGGCGACAAACCCTTGGGCCCGATGTGATGGTCCTTGAGCCGGCGCTTGTAGCGGCGAACCCGCTTTTCGAGCCGATCCAGCGCCTCGGTGAAGGCCGAGTGGGCGTCGCCGCCCATGCCGGTCGTCACCAGGGTCTGGCCGGACGCGAGGCGGACCCAACAGTCCACCTTGAAGTTGTGGCCGTCCTTGGACACCACGACCTCGGCGTCTTCACCGCCTCGGGCGAAGTATTTTCCGACCCCGTCTTCGAGTTCCTGGGAGATGCGCGAGCCTAACGCTTCGCCGACATCCACTTGCTTGCCGCTGACTTGGACTTGCATGTCGATAGAACGCGCCCGACCCGATTTGGTGTCAATCCAGATCACCGATTTGTGGTCACGCTTGGCTGTGGATGTCAGCCGGTCTTCAGCATCCGGCGACGCTCGACCGAGGACGGAATCCTCAAGGCTTCCCGGTACTTGGCCACGGTGCGGCGGGCGATGTCGATGCCCGTTTCCTTCAGGATTTCCACGATCCGGTCGTCGGACAAAACGTCGCCCTCCAGCCCCTCGCCGTCGATCATGGATTTGATCTTGTGACGGACGGCTTCGGCCGAATGGGTCGATGCGCCGTCTACCGACTGGATGGCGGCCGTGAAGAAGAATTTCAGCTCGAACACGCCCCGCGGCGTGGCGATATATTTGTTCGAGGTGACGCGGCTGACCGTGGATTCGTGCATGCCGATGGCGTCGGCGACGGTCTTCAGATTGAGCGGCCTCAGAAACTCGACGCCGAACGCCAGGAAGGCGTCCTGCTGGCGCACGATCTCGGACGAGACCTTCAGAATGGTCTTGGCCCGCTGATCCAGCGACTTGACCAGCCAGTTGGCCTGGGCGGCGCAGTCGGCGACGAAGGTCTTTTCGGTATCCGAGCGCGCGCCGGCCTGGACCAGGCCGTGATAGCGTTTGTCGACCAACAGGCGCGGCAGGGTGTCGGCGTTCAGCTCGACCCGCCAGCCGCCGGCGGGGTCTGGCCGCACATGCACATCGGGCACGACCGTCTGCGCCGGCTCGCCGCCGAAGCCTGCGCCCGGACGCGGCGTCAGCGCCCGCAGTTCGGCGATCATGTCGGTCAGATCCTCGCCATCGACCTCGCAGACGCGGCGCAGGCCGGCCAGGTCGCGCTTGGCCAGCAGGTCCAGATTGTCCAGCAGGGCCGCCATCGCCGGATCGAACCGGTTGCGCTCGATCAGCTGCAGCTTCAGGCATTCCGGCACCGACCGCGCCATGATCCCGGTCGGCTCGAAGCCGTGACAGACGCCCAGCACCGCCTCGATCCGCTCCAGCGGCACGCCCAGCCGGTCGGCGAACTCGGTCAGTTCCCCGCGCAGATAGCCGCCCTCGTCCGTCGCATCGATCAGGGTCAGGGCGATGCCGTGGTCGGCCGGCGACAGGCCCGCGCTCGACGCCTGGGCCTGAAGATGTTCCCACAGGGTCAGCTCGTGCGCGTCAGGCCGCTCGCCCTCGCCTTCGAACATCTGGCCGCCCTTGCCGGCGCTGGACCAGTCCGACAGCCCCGGCTGGGCCTCGTCGGTCATCCGGTCGCTGGTGCGCTCGCCCGGCGCCGCGTCGCCGTAGACATCGTCGGAACCGGCGTCCATCGAAGACGCCGCTGCGTCCGCGACCCCGTCGCCGAAGGACATTTCGCTATCCGAAGCCGCCTCGACGCGCTCGACCGGCTCGGGCGTCTCGCTTTCCGGCTCCTCGCGTTGCAGCAGCGGATTGCGTTCCAGCTCGGCCTCGACGAAGTCCTCCAGCTCAAGGTTCGACAGTTGCAGCAGCTTGATCGCCTGCTGCAGCTGGGGCGTGATGACCAGCCCCTGCCCCTGCCTGACCTCTAACCTTTGCCCGATCACGTCCGAAATCTTCCCGCCCGGCCGCCGAGTGGCCCGGAACTTGCTGGGGCAGAATGTCGCCGAACCGGTTAACGCGAGACGAACGCGGCCTCAGACCCTTTCGTCATCCTCCGGCAAGCCGCGTCTTCGCGGCGCAGACCGGGGGACCCAGCGGCGCCGCAGGCGATGCTTCAGGCGCACGATGTTGGAGAATCCTGGTCCGCGACAGTTTCGCGCTTCCGCGCGCCGCTGGGTCCCCCGGTCTCGCTACGCTCGCCGGAGGATGACGACACCCGCAGATCAGATGTAGTTTTCGCCCAGATACACCCGGCGCACTTCGGCGTCGTGGATCGCCTCGTCGGACGTGCCTTCGAACAGCACCGCGCCGTTCGAGATGATCGACACCCGGTCGGTGATGTCCAGGGTCTCGCGCACATTGTGGTCGGTGATCAAAACGCCGATGCCCTGGCTGGCCAGATAGCGGATCACGGTGCGGATGTCGGCGATGGCCAGGGGGTCGATGCCGGCGAAGGGTTCGTCCAGCAGCATGAAAGACGGCCGGCCCGCCAGCGCCCGCGCGATCTCCACCCGCCGACGCTCACCGCCCGACAGCGCGGTGGCCCGCGCATGGCGCAGATGGTCGATGTGCAGTTCGTTCAGCAGCCGGTCGGTCTCGGCGCGGATCTGGTCGCGCGGATAGTTCAGCTCGACCACCGCCTTGACGTTCTGCTCGACCGTCATGCCGCGAAAAATCGAGGCTTCCTGCGCCAGATAGCCCAGGCCCATGCGGCTGCGCTGATACATCGGCTGGCCGGTGATGTTCTCGCCGTCCAGCCAGATCGCGCCCGAATCCGGCGGGATCAGGCCGGTGATCATGTAGAAGCAGGTGGTCTTGCCGGCCCCGTTGGGACCCAGCAGGCCTGCCACCTCGCCGCGCTGGACCGTCAGGGAAACGTCGCGCACGACCTGACGCTGGCCGAACGACCGGGCCAGGTTCATCACCCGCAGGCCCTTTTCCGCAGGCGCGGGCGCCACGGCGGCCGGTTGCGGCCGCTCGTCCAGGTTCAGGGCTGACAGTTCCTTGCGCGCCAAATGCTCAGGTCCGTGACGGCCAGACGGCCTCAGTTCGAGTTGGGATAGAAGACGCCCTGCACGCGGCTTCCGGCGGCGCCGCGCGGCGCGCCGTCCATGCGGGCAGACTCGGTGTTGATGTTGTAGACCAGGCGCGAGCCGGTCAGGACGTTCTTGCCCTGGGTCAGGATGACGTTGCCCGTCACCACGATCTCGCCATTGCCCAGATTATAGACGGCCCGGTCGCCGCGCATCGACTGGTCCGGCGTCACGAAATAGACGGTGCCGCTGGCCTCGGCGCGTTGCAGATCGCCGCCCTCGCCGCTGACCAGGGTCAGGGTGTCGGCGCGAAAGCGGTTGCCGCCCTGCGTCGCCTCGGCCCGGCCGCGCAGGATGATGCGGTTGGGCGCGTATTCGACCGAGTCCGCGCCATAGGCGACGGGCTGATTGGTCGCCTGAGCCTGGGCATCGACCAGGGCCGGCATGCCCACGACGGCCACCACCGCGACGACAGCCAGCGCCTTCGAAATCTTCGTCACGATCATCCGCCTGACCCCTTGGGCGTCAGAACGCCCTTCACCTTGTTGTCGCCTGCGCCGTCGAACACGACGCGCTGTCCCTGATCGTAGATCGCATAGGACGATGCGTTGATGGTTCCAATAGGGCCGGAACCCTGAACGCCCTTTGAACCGGTGACGTTTCCGGTCGAGGTGTCGACCACCGCCTCGGGCGTGGTCAGGACAAAGCCCGTGCCGCCGTCCGAAATGCGCACGTTCGGACCGATCGTCACCGTCTTGGCCTGCTCGTCATAGATGCCGCCGTCGGCGGTCAGTTCGGTGACCTTGCGCCCGCCCAGGTTCAGCTTCAGCGCCGGGCCGATCAGTTTGAACTTGCCGGTATTGGGGTCGCGCACGGCGCCTTGCGCGCCGACAGTGAAGGCGCGGCCTTGTGCATCCTGACCGTGGAACAGGGGCGCATCCAGGCGGACTTCCTGGCTCTGGCTGGCCTTGCGCTCCACCCCCGACATGACGGTGCGGAACACGGTCCAGGTCAGGGCGCCGCCCGCCAGCACCAGGATGACGATCGGCAGGACGCGGCGATAAAGCTTCACCCGCCGCGAGCGCGCACGCCAGCGGGCGCCGGCCAGGGCGACCCTGGCCTCGTCGGCCTCGATGCGGGACTGTTCGCCGTGTTCGGTCAAGCGCGCCTCAGCTGTGGGCGAAGATGTCGGTCTCGTCCCAGCCGGCCAGGTCGAGCGCCGACCGCGTCGGCAGGAAGTCGAAACATTCGGCGGCCAGTTCGGTTCGCCCTTCGCGCGCCAGCATCATGTCCAGCTTGGCTTTCGCCGCGTGCAGATACAGGACATCCGACGCCGCATAGTCCAGCTGCGCCTGGCTCAGCGTCTCGGCGCCCCAGTCAGAGGACTGCTGCGCCTTGGACAGGTCCACGCCCACCGTCTCGCGCACCACATCCTTCAGCCCGTGCCGGTCGGTATAGGTGCGCGCCAGCTTGGAGGCGATCTTGGTGCAATAGACCGGACGCGTCTGGACGCCGAGGTGCAGCAGGAACATGCCGATGTCGAACCGGCCGAAATGGAAGATCTTGGTCACCGCCGGATCGGTCAGCACCCGCTTCAGGTTCGGACAGTTATAGGCGGGCCGGTTCAGCCGAACGACATGGGCGTTTCCGTCGCCCGACGACAGTTGCACCACGCACAGCGGATCGCGGCGAAAACGCAGGCCCATGGTCTCGGAATCGATGGCGACCTCGGACCCCAGGTCCAGATCGTCGGGCAGGTCGCCCTCATGCAGGTAAACGGTCATGCTCAGGCTCTTACACGGCGAACGCGGCGCGCGAAACGGGCAAGCTCAACCACGAACGGGCCTCAAGCAGCGGGGCGGCGCGCGCGAGGCGATAGGCCAAAACAAAGAAAGCGCCGCACCGTTCGGTGCGACGCTTTCTGAAAGATGGTGCCCAGAAGAGGACTCGAACCTCCACGGCCGTTAAGCCACTGGCACCTGAAGCCAGCGCGTCTACCAATTCCGCCATCTGGGCCCCGTCGGCAGCGCCTTGCGGCGTTTCCATCGGGAAGGCGCGGACCTCTAAGGGAGGCTCCGGGCGGGGTCAACAAGGATTTTTCGCCTTTGCGAGATTTCTTGCGCGCGCGGCGCGCCAAGCCTGGCCGCACATCATTTTCGATCCGCGTTCGGTGGCGACTTAATGGGCGCTAAGCCTGTTTTCTAACCCCGTCTTGAGGCCAGGTCGCCTAGAAGCGCCGCATGGCGGACCCGTCTCTTAGCCCCTCTGCGCCAGAGCGCTTCGTCCCGGAGCGCCGCGCCCGGCCGCGCGCGCCGTTTCGCCAGAACCGCCGCGCCCACGAGCGAGTGACGATCGTGGGTCAATCGATGGATCTGGTGAAGCCGGAAGAGGTGCTGCACCACATTCAGCAGGCGGTGCGACAGGGCGAAAAAAGCCTGATCGCCAATCACAATCTGCACAGCCTGTATCTGATGCAGAAGCGACCTGAACTCGGCGCCTTCTACGACAAGGCGGATCTGATCGAGGTCGATTCGACACCGCTTCTGGCCTTCTCGCGCGCCCTGGGTCTGCACAGCCGGGGCTTTCATCGCTGCACCTATCTGGACTGGCGCGACCATTTCTGGAGCGTGGCGAACCGTCAAAGCTGGCGCGTCCTGTCCGTCGGCGGCGCGCCCGGCGTCGGCGACGAGGCGGCCCGCCGGCTGAAGCTCCGCTATCCGGAAGCCGACATCGCCATCCACCACGGCTTCTTCGACGCCCGGCCCGGTTCGTCCGAGAACGCCGCCGTCCTGGATCGGATCACGGCGTTCCAGCCCCATATCCTGTTCGTCGGCATGGGGATGCCGCGCCAGGAGCTATGGATCGCCGAAAACTTCGAGCGCCTGCCCGATTGCGTCATCCTGTCGGTCGGCGCCGCCTTCGACTATGAGGCGGGGGTTCAAAGCGCGGCCCCGCGCTGGATGGGACGCGCCGGCGTCGAATGGGCCTATCGCCTGCTGCACGACCCCAAACGGCTGTTCGCCCGCTACTGCGTCGAGCCCTGGACGCTCCTCCCGCTGGCCCTGCGCGACATCCGCAAGGCAAGGGGTCGCAACCGCTGATCACGTTATTCCTACTGGCCAGATAGATATTTATCGCCATGATCCCTCTGGCCCGGCGCGTGTTATCGACAGCGACGGAAACGGGAAACGGGGGTGCGCGTGCCGCAGCAGAATGGACCGCATGTCGCCATCGTCGGCGCGGGTTTCAGCGGCCTGCTGACCGCCGTCAATCTGCTGAAGGCCTCGCGCGATGTGCGCGTCACCCTGATCGAACGGCGCGGCGTTTTCGGTCCCGGCACCGCCTATGACACCGGCAATCCCGGCCATCTGCTGAACGTCCGCCTGGACAATATGAGCGCCTTTCCCGACCAGCCCGCCCACCTCGCCGACTGGCTGGCCGAACAGCCGTCGTGGCGCGCCCAGGACGGCTTCATCACCCGCGGCGTCTATGGCGACTATCTTCAGGCCTTGCTGGACGAGGCGCTGGACGACGCCCCCGACCGCCTGACCCTGATCGGCGCCAAGGCGCAATCCATCGATCGCCAGGACGACGGCTGGCGCATCGTGACCAGCGACGGAGAGGTCGCGGCCGATCAGGTCGTGCTGGCGCTGGGCAATCTGGAGCCCGCCTCGCCCCCCGGCGTCGAGGACGCGGTGCGCGCCTCCCCTGCCTATGTCGAAAACCCCTGGCGGTTCGATCCTCAGACGGCGCGAGACGCCCGCAACGTCCTGCTGATCGGTTCGGGCCTGACGATGGTGGATGCAGCCATCACCCTGCGCCGGCCCGGACGCCGCCTGACCGCCCTGTCGCGTCACGGCCTTCTGCCCCGCGCCCACGCGACTGTCCCGCCCACGCCCTATGTCGGCGCGTTTTCGGGCAGCCCGGCCGAAATCCTGCGTCAGATCCGCACCGCGACCGCCGAGGCCGATTGGCGCGCCGTGTTCGACCGCCTGCGCCATTCCGCGCGCGACATTTGGCGAGGTTGGTCGCGGGTGGAGCGCAGCCGCTTTCTGCGCCATCTGCGCCCCCTGTGGGACGTGCATCGTCACCGCCTGTCGCCCGGCCCGGCGCGCGACATCCATTCCATGCTGGCCGGCGGCGAACTGACGATCCTGGCCGGCAAGCTGACCGAGCTGAAGGCGACCGACGTCATCGAGGTCTCGTGGCGTCCACGCGGAAAAAAGCGCGCCATCAAGGAGCGGTTCGACCTGGTCGTGAACTGCACCGGGCCGCTGGGCGTGATCTCCAAGAGCACCGAGCCGATGATCCGCGATATCCTGGACAAGGGTTACGGTCGCCCCGACCCCTTGGGCCTGGGCCTGCAGGTCGATGACGAGGGCGGTCTGCTGGACGGCGCAGGCGCCCCCGCGCGTGGTCTTCACGCCATCGGCCCACTGACGCGCGGCGCCTTCTGGGAGATGACGGCCGTGCCCGACCTGCGCGGCCAGGCCCGCGATCTCGCCGCCCGTATCCTGTCGAACCGCCCCTAGACCCGAACAACCGACACGTTTAGACTTCACACCTGAAGCGATCAGGGGCGATGACATTGGAGGCAAGAAGAGGCATCGGCCTGCTGGTCGCGATCCTGTCGCTGGGCTTGACGGCCTTTGCGCCTCAGAGCGTATCGGACTATCGCCTCGCCTCCGCAGACAAGGTGCGCATCGACGTCTTCGGCGAGGCGGCGCTGGGCGGCGAGTTCGTGATCGACGCCAATGGCCGGATCGCCCTGCCCCTGATCGGCGAGGTTCAGGCTGCCGGCTTGACGGGCGCCCAGCTTCAGGACGGCGTCGCTCAAGCCTTGAGCCAGGGCTATCTGAACCAGCCGCGCGTCACCGCCAAGGTCCTGACCTATCGGCCGATCTACATCCTGGGCGAGGTCAATCGGCCGGGAGAATACCCCTATCTGCCGGACCTGACGGTGCTGAACGCCGTGGCGACGGCGCAAGGCTTCACCTATCGCGCCAACACGCGCCGCGTCTTCGTGCGTCGCGCCGGATCACAGGTCGAAGAAGCCCAGCCGCTGACCGCCGATGCGCGTGTTTCGCCCGGCGACACTTTGCGGATCGGCGAACGCTACTTCTGACCCGCCGTCAGATCGGCATCGCCATGATTTCCTTATAGGCGGAAATCACCTGATCGCGGACCGAGATCACCGTTTCCAGCGACGCCTCGGCCGAGCTCAGCGCCGTGACCACATCGATCAGATTGCCCTGGCCCTGGACCGATCGTGTCATCTGGGTTTCGGCCGCGCGCGACTGCTGGGTCATGTCGGTCATGGCGTTCTTGACCAGGTCGGCGAAGCCGCCGTCCCCGACGCCGGGCGCTTGGGCTGCTGTCGGCATGGCGCCGCCCTGAACGGCGGCATAGGCCTTGGCGGCCATCATCGGATTCATGGCCTAGCCCTCAGCGTTTGATGATGTCGAGGGTGCGGCTGTCCATCGACCGCGCCGTCTCGATGACGTTCAGATTGGCCTCATAGGCGCGCTGCGCCTCGCGCATGTCCATCGCCTCGACCAGGGTGTCGACATTGGGCCGCATCACATAGCCCTGCGCGTTCGCGGCCGGGTGCGACGGGTCATAGTCCATCTTGAAGTCGCCCTGGTCGGGCCGGACCTCGGCCAGGGTGACGCCGGTCGCCCCATCGACCTCGCGCGCCTGGAAGACCGGGATCTGGCGGCGATAGGGCTCGCCGCCCGGCGTGCGCGCCGTCGACTGGGCGTTGGCGATGTTCTCGGCGATCACGCGCATGCGCGACTGCTGCGCCTTCAGGGCCGAGGCCGCCACCGCCATGGCGCTGTTCGAAGGGGGGATGGGATCAGGCATGGGTCAGTCCTTCTCGGCCATCAGCTCAGGCGCCCGGCCGCTTGGCGGCCATGCGGATCATGGACATGGATTTCTGGTAGAAGCCGATGGCGGCGTCATAGGCCATGCGGCTCTCGGCCATCTTCAGCATCTGCTCTTCGACCACCACCGAATTGCCGTCCAGCGTGGTCTCCGAATCGGGCGCCTTGGTCGGAGCGAACCGCACCGGCGAACCGGCCGGCGCGATATGGGCAGCATTGGTGCGCACCATCTGCAGCCCCCCGCCCGAGTGCATGGCGGCGGCGAAGTCGGTCGGCTGTTTCAGGTCGCGCCCGACGAAGCCCGGCGTATCGGCGTTGGCGACGTTCTCGGCGATGACCCGCTGGCGTGCGTCCAGCCAGCCCAGTCGGCCCTTGATCTGCCCCAGCAGCGGTATGTCGGCGACGCCCATGGCGGTCTCCCGTGCGACGCGAATGCGCGCGATGGGCAGAAAATGCCGCCTGGATGGTTAATAGGGGGTTATCTCAACGGGTCGTTAACCGTGGTGGTTAACATTCGCGGCCTGAGCGCGGACTGCGCGGGGCCTTTGCAGCGTCATGAATTTCCTCGATCTCGCCCGGGCGGTCTTCGGCCTGGCCTTCACCCTCGGCCTGATCGGAATTGCGGCCTGGGCTGCGCGCCGCTATGCGCCGCAGATCCTGGCCCGGCTGAATGCTGAGCGCGGCGAGCGCCGGCTTCAGGTCGTCGAGACCCTGGTGCTGGACCCCGCCCGCCGTCTGGTTCTGGTCCGCGTCGACGACGAGGAACGGCTGATCCTGCTGGGCGAAGGCCGCGAACTGATCGAACCGCGTCAGCCCTCTCTCGGCAAAATGGGAGGCGGCCAGTGAAGCCCGCCGTCTTCGTCAAGCCGACCAGCGCCGAGCTGAAACGCGCGGCCCTGCTGTCGCTATTCACCACCCTGGTCTGTCTGGCCTGGCCTGTCGCGGCCCTGGCTCAGCAGGCGGCGCAAAGCGGCTCGGCGCTGAACATCGATCTGGGCACCGGCGCCGGCCTGACCCAGCGCGTGGTCCAGCTGGTCGGTCTGATGACCGTCCTGTCCTTGGCGCCATCCATCGTCATCATGACCACCAGCTTCGTGCGGATCATCGTGGTCCTGTCGCTGCTGCGCACGGCGCTGGGCCTGCAACAGTCGCCGCCAAACGCCGTCCTGGTGTCCCTGTCGCTGTTCCTCAGCGCCATCGTCATGGCCCCGACCTGGCAGGACGCCTATGATTCGGGCATCCGTCCGCTGATGGATCAGCAGATCGAACTGCCCCAGGCCTTCGATCAGGCGTCCGAACCCGTAAAAACCTTCATGCTGGCCCAGGTGGACCGCGGGGACCTCGCCCTGTTCACCCGTCTGTCGAAGATCGACCCGCCCCAGAACGTCCAGGACCTGCCCCTGCGCGTGGTCACCCCGGCCTTCATGATCAGCGAGTTGAAGAAGGCGTTCGAAATCGGATTTCTCCTTTTCGTTCCGTTCCTTGTGATCGATCTGGTGGTGGCCAGCGTGCTGATGTCCATGGGCATGATGATGCTCCCTCCGGTGGTGGTCTCCCTCCCCTTCAAGTTGATCTTTTTCGTGCTGGTGGATGGCTGGCGATTGGTCGCCGGAAGCCTGGTCGAGAGCTTCCAGCGAGCGTCCGGTACCGGATAATCCCCCGCCCCATATGGCTTTAAGCGTCATCGGCGCTTGCAAAGCATAGGGAAATCCGTGTTGATCCCCCGGTCCTCGCTCGGAATCGGGCGACTAACACTGGAAACGCTTCTTATGACCACTCAAGCCGAACTGATCGCCGCCGTCGCCAAGGACGCTGGTGTTTCGCAGGCCGACGCCGGCAAGGTGCTGACCGCGATCGTCGAAAACATCCACTCGACCCTGAAGTCGGGCGGCGACATCCGCATCTCGAACCTGGGCGTCTTCGACACCGCCGACCGCGCCGAGCGCGAAGGCCGCAACCCGGCTACCGGCGCGACCATCAAGATCGCCGCCTCCAAGGCCGTGCGCTTCCGCGTCTCCAAGCCGCTGAAGGACGCCGTCAACGGCTAAGCCGATAGATCCTCCCCCGCATCGCGGGGGAGGGGGACCGCCGTCAGGCGGTGGAGGGGGCGACCGCATCACCCGTGCTGGGCCCGCCCCCCCCACCACTTCGTGGTCCCCCTCCCCCGTAAAGCACGGGGGAGGATCAATAGACGCTTCTATGGGCGGGGGTCGCGATGCGATCTCCGCCCGTTTCAGTTTCAGGCGGCGCTTTTGGCGTCCGCTTCTTTTCTGAACGCCTGTTTGGCGCTGTTGACCCAGCCGACGAAGGTGTCGGCCTGGCTGGACAGATTGGCGAAGTCGCCCGTCCCGGCCACGCCCGACAGATTGTCGTCCAGCGCGACCCGCAGCGCCGCCGCCGAACGCGCGCCGGGAACCATCGGCCCAAAGCGCCCGCTCAGCCGCTGCAACGCGGCCCGATCGCCCGCCAGCGAATAGCCGACGCCCGCCCGGATCAGCCAGCTTTCCTCGGCCGGCGTCAGCGGCGTGGTCGCGGTCTTGTAGCGATCGCTCAGCCGCGCCTCATAGATCGGCGCCGCCTCGCCCCACTTCTGCTGCTTCCAGAAGATGTCGGCCCGCACCTCGCGCGCCGGGTTCGACTGATCCCGGTCCAGCACCTCAAGCGCATGGTCGAACCGGCCCAGATCCATCAGGGCGCGCGCCTCCAGCGCCCGGCGCTCGCTGTTCATCGCATTGGGCAGCAGGGTGGTGCGCGAGCCCCAAATGGCCTGCAACGCCTTCTCCGGCTGGCGGTCCATCAGGTAGACCGTGGCCAGATTGGTCGCGACCTGGGCCTTGGCCACCCCGTCCAGACGCTCGTCCACCTGGTGCTTGAGCAGTTCGGCGGCCTGATCCAGCAGGTCCACGTCGATCAGCCGGCGCGACAGACGCCGCACCATCTCGTCGCCGTCCGCCCCGATCGGGGTCAGTTCGCGGAAGTCATAGAACAGCGCCAGCGCCTGCACCGGCTGCAAACCGTCCGCCGCCCCGTCCAGGAACAGGGCGCGGAAGGCGTTGGCCTGATCCGCCTGCACTTCGGCTGCGCCCGGCACGCCCGCCATCCGCTTGCCCGCGCCACGCAGAGCGTCCAGCGCCTCGCGGTATCGCCCCTGCTGCAGATAGATGCCCGACAGTTTGCGCACGACCGCCATCTCGGTCGCATCCCCGCGCCAGCGCCATTTCAGCTGTTCCAGCTGGGCGGTCGCCTGATCCGGCGTGATCGCGCCCTTGTCCAGCTCCAGGCTGATGGCTCCCAGTTTCGCCGGCGTGGCGATCCCGTCCAGCGGCGCGCGCGCCACGGCCTTGTAGACCGCCAGCGCCCGGCTCTTGTCGCCGTTCAGCTCGAACATCCGGGCCTGCACCAGCCGCGCGGTCAGTTGATCGACCGCCGGCGCATCCTGGCTGAACACATAGGCCAACAGCTGCTGGGCGGCGGCGAGATCATTCAACTGGATCGCGGCCATGGCGTGGGCCGCGCCGAACCGCGCGCGCCATTCCTTGGGGAAGCTGTCGATGGCCGGGGCGTCGGCGGGGAAGTTGCGACGCGCCCCCTCCCAGTCGCCCATTTCCGAAGCGATATAGCCCAGCCAGACCTTGGTCGCCGGATCGCCCGCCAGAGCCGCGCCCGCGAAATCGACCTGGGCCTCCTCCAGCCGCCCGACGCCGACGCGCGCCACCCCGCGCAGGCCGCGCACTTCGGGCTCGCCTTGCAGGTTGGGCGCCTTGGCGATCAGGGCGTTCAGCACCCCGATGGCCTCATAGTTCAGGCCCGACCCGACCAGGAACCGCGCCAGCGCCATCCGCGCCTCGATCGGCGCGCGCGGATTGTCCGCCGCCGCAATGGTCTCCAGCCCGGCGGCATCCTGCAGCCGGCGATAGCGGTCCGAGAATCCCGCCTCGCCCGTCGCGGCCCAGGCCTCGTCGATCAGCGCCGGATAGGCCGCCCGCTTGGGCGCATCCGCATTGTGGTCGCCCGTCTCCAGCCCGGCCGCCGGCGACGACAGCGCCAGCCCCTTGGGCCGGCTCAGCGTCACCAGATCGCCCGCCGCCTCGATCTTCAGGTCGTCGGCCGACGTTTCGACCGCCAGGCCCTGCGCGGTCGGGATCAGGCTCAGATCGACCGTGCGCCGTCCGCCGGCGTAGCCCTTGCCGGGCGCCAGGGCCGTCACCGCCGCGAACCGGTCCCCGACCAGCGGATCGGTCAGCCAAACCGCCTTGGTCGCCCCGGCCATCTGCGCCACCAGCACCGGCGCGCCGTCGTCGGACCGGCCGACCTCGACCCCGCCCGCCGCACCGTCCGGGCCGCCCAGGGTCACGGTCCAGGTCCCGCCCTGCCCCTGCGCCGAGACGCCCAGCCCCTCAGGTTCGGCGATCCTCAGCGCCGTATAGCCCGGCCCGGCCGCCCACTGGGCGTTCTTGGCCGACCCCAGCGCCTTGGCGCCGCTCATATCCATGCGGGCGGCCGTGTCGAACACGACCCAGACCGCATCGCCCCGGCGGAAGACGGCCGCCCCTACCGGCGCGCCCCAGTCGAAGGTCAGGACGGTCTTGCCGCCGGCCGTCTCGGCCCGCACCGGCACCACGGCCTTGGTCGTCTGCGGCTTGGCGGCGTCACCGCCCTCCGGCGCCTTGCCGGGCGCATACAGGTTCAGCCAAACCGCCCCGTCCGCGACGCCCGAGCGCGCATCCGCGCCCTCTTCCAGCGTCAGGATCAGGTCCGTGCCGCCCGCGCTCCGGCTCGGCCGCGTCTCGACCGACTTCACCCCGGCCGGCGGATCGACCTTCAGTCGCGAAACGTCGGGCGCGGCGGTGGTCCCTAGCCGGACGACGACCTTGTCGCCCTCGCGGCTGACGCGCGAACGCACCCCGATCACGCCGCCGAACTCGACCCGCGTGAACTCGGCGTTGGCGCCGATATTGATGGACAGCGGATCGCGCGACCGGCCGACTTCCTGGGCCAGCGGCGCCATCGGCGCGAACACGACGGCGCCGGCCGTGGCGGCGGCCACGGTCGTCTTCAGGATGCGCTTTGTCGGCGAGGCCCCGGACATATCTCCCGACCCATGCCGCACAAGGCCTTTAATCGCGGTTAACCGCCGTTCACCGTGATGAGGGATGGCCTTAGGACAACCGGTCCACGCGACAGCGCCGTTTTAAACGCCCATAGTCGCCAGATGACCGATTATCCGCGCCTCAGCACCCTGAAGACCGGCCTGGCCTGTCGCTGCCCTCGCTGCGGCAAGGGTCCGCTGTTCAAGGGCTATCTGACGCTTCAGACGGAATGTCCGGCGTGCGGGCTCAGCTACGCCTTCGCCGATCCGGCGGACGGCCCGGCCTTCTTCGTCATGACGGCCGTCGGGGTGGTGGGGATGATCCTGCTGATGGTGTTCGACTTCACCGTCCATCCGCCGATCTGGGTGCATCTGGTCGTGACCCTGCCCATCTTGGTCGCCCTGTGCCTGGGCTGCCTTCGCCCCTTCAAGGCCTGGCTGGTCGCCGAACAATATGTCCACAAGGCCGCCCCGCCCGAGTTCTCCTCGAACGGCAAGCACGGACCCTTCTAGGGCTCGATCACCGTCAGCTCGGGCCAGCGCGCCCGCGCGCTGTCGACGGCCTTGGCCCAGCCCCTGGCCGTCGGCCGGTTCGGGTTGGGCCGGATCGTCAGGGCGAACACGTCGTCCAGCCCGAACGGCGCGGCGACGCTGAGGCTTTCGTCCGCCTCCAGCCGCACCCCGACCGCAAAGGTCGGCGCCACGAACCGTCCCAGCGCTTCGTCGGTCGAATGCAACGGCGCATAGGGTTCGCCGAACCGGTTCTGGAACCACAGATGCACCCGCGCCTGGTTGCGGACCTCGACCTGGCTGCGGAACGGCTCGTCGAAGGCGGCGGCGACGCGTTTGATGACGACGTCCTCGGCCTCGTAGGACAGGTCCGACGCGTCGAAATAGGCCAGGTCGTAGTCCTTGACCCCATAGCCCGCCGGCCGCCCTGTCCGGGCGTTCCACACGGCCTGATAGACGGCCCCGGACACCAGCCGCCAGTCGGGCAGGTCCAGCGCCCGGAGGGTCGTCAGCACATGCATCAACCCAGCATCGGCGCGCACGATGGCGGCCAGTTCCGCCTCCAGCTCGCTCATCCCCGCACCGGCCAGCCGTGATCCAGCGGCCCGTGTCCGCCGCCCAGGCCGGGCGCGCGGCGGATCGCCTCGCCGACATAGGCCCAGGCTTCGGCCACCGCGACCTCCAGCGGCCGCCCCATCGCCAGCCCGGCTGCACAGGCGCTGGCCAGGGTGCAGCCGGTGCCGTGGGTGTGGCGGGTGTCGACCCGCTCGGCCTCCAGCACCGTCTCGCCGTCTGCGGTCATCAGCAGGTCGATCACCGTCGGCCCCGACACATGGCCGCCCTTCATCAGCACCGCCCGCGCCCCAAGGGCCAGCAGCGCCTCGCCCGCCCGCCTCTGGCCGTCCAGGTCGTGGACCGCAAGGCCTGTCAGGGCCTCGGCCTCGGGCGCATTGGGCGTCAGCAGGGCCGCGCGCGGGATCATCAGGCGCTTCACCGCCTCGACCGCCGCATTGGGCAACAGGGTATGGCCGCCCTTGGCCACCATGACCGGATCGACGACCGCCGGGGCGTCCGCCTCGTCCAGCAGGGCCGCGACCGTCTCGACCACCTCGACCGAGCCCAGCATGCCGGTCTTGACCGCGTCGGTCCCGATGTCCTCCAGCACGGCCCGCGCCTGGGCGGCGATCAGATCCAGCGGCAGCGGATGGACGCCGTGCACCCCCAGGGTGTTCTGCACCGTGATGGCCGTGATGGCGGTGGCGGCGAACCCGCCCATCATCGTCACGGCCTTGATGTCGGCCTGGATGCCCGCGCCGCCGCCGCTGTCGGACCCGGCCAGAATGAGCACCCGACCTTGATGACGCGCGCTCATGCCGCCGCTCCCGAAAACAGTTTCAGCCCGACGATGCCCGACACGATCAGCAGGATGCACACGGCCCTGACCGCCGTCGCCGGCTCGCCATAGACCAGGATGCCGACCACCGCCGCGCCCACCGCCCCGATGCCGGTCCAGACCGCATAGGCCGTACCGATCGGCAGCTTCTGCGTGGCGACCCACAACAGGATCATGCTGCCCGCCAGCGCGATCACAACCCCCAGCGAGGTCCACGGCCGGCTGACGCCCACATTCTTGAGGCCCGAGGCCCACAGGACCTCCAGCAGACCGGCGACGACCAGCGTCGCCCACGGATTGATCGACATCACCCAGGACATGGCGACCAGATGGAACAGGCCGCGGTCCGGAGCAAGCCGCGATCAGCCGCCCAGCGGCCCCTTGAAGATGAAGAAGGCCCCAAGCGCGATGAAGGCGAAGCCGACCAGATGGTTCACTGTCAGCTTCTCGCCCAGATACAGCACCGAAAAGCCGGCGAAGACCAGCAGGGTGATCACCTCCTGCATCGTCTTCAGCTCGGGCGGCGAATAGACCTGGATGCCGATGCGATTGGCCGGCACCGCCAGCCAGTATTCGAAGAAGGCGATGCCCCAGCTGGCGATGACCAGGATCCACAGCGGCTTGTGATCGAACTTCAGATGGCCGTACCACGCGAAAGTCATGAAGACGTTCGACAGGCACAACATGACGATGGGGGCGATGTAGGCGGTCAGGGGCATGGGCGCATCAGGGCTGTTGCAGACCTGTCCTCTACACCGGCTGCGACCGTCCGTCGCGGGCCTTCACTCCGCCGCTGCCACCGCCGCCTGAACCATAAGCGCCTGCACCGTTTCGCGCACATCGTGGACCCGCACCATCCGCGCCCCGCGCCGCGCGCCTTCCAGCGCCAAGGCCAGCGATCCGCCCAGCCGGTCAGTCGCCAAGGTCGCCGTCGGATCGATGGCCTGGATCGTGCGCTTGCGGCTGGCGGCGTACAGCACCGGAAAGCCCAGATCGATCAGCGCGCCCAACCGCACCGTCAGCGCCAGATTGTGCGCCAGGGTCTTGCCGAACCCGATGCCAGGATCCAGCCAAATCCGCTCGCGCGCCACGCCCGCCGCCATCGCCGCCTCGGCCCGGCCGCGCAGATAATCCCGCACTTCACCCACCACATCGTCATAGCGCGGGTCCGCCTGCATCGTGCGGGGTTCGCCCTTCATATGCATCAGCACCACGTCGCAGCCCAGCGCCGCCGCGACCGCCGCACTATCCGGCGCATGGCTCAGGGCCGTCACATCGTTCCACATCGTCGCCCCGGCCGCGACGGCGGCGCGGGCGACGGCGGGCTTCATCGTATCGATGCTGATCGCCCCGCCCCAGCGCGCGCGGACGCCGGCGATGACCGGCGCGACCCGCTCGATCTCTTCGGCTTCCTCCACCGGCTCAGCTCCCGGCCGGGTGCTCTCGCCGCCGATGTCCAGCACGTCCGCTCCATCCACGACCAGACGCATGGCCTGATCGATCGCCGCCTCCGTCGAGGCCCACCGCCCTCCGTCCGAGAAGCTGTCGGGCGTCACATTGACGATGCCCATCACCTGCACAGTCATGCCGACCGCCCGATCAGACCGCCCAGCGCCTCCAGATAGGCGGCGAAGGCCTTGCGCCCTGCCGCTGTGATGGTCACGCGGGTCAGGGGCTTGTTGTTCACGAAGCTCTTGGCCACGGCGACGTATCCCGCCTCCTCCAGCTTCTTGATGTGGACAGACAGATTGCCCTGCGTCGCCTCCAGCACCGTCTTCAACTCGGTGAAGTCGGCGGCCTCGGCGTCGGCCAGATAGACCATGATCCCCAGCCGCATCCGGCCGTGGATGACCTCGTCGATCTTGCCGAGCGCGTCCAGCCCCATGGATCAGCCGACGTCCGTATCGACGGCGCGGGCCTTCAGCGCCGCACGCGTCATGATCCAGCCCGGTCCTGCGAAAAGCACGAACAGGGCGAGGGTGCAGACGTAGAGGTAAACCACCGCGTCGCGAACCAGCACACCCAGCGCGACCGCCGTGATCCACCCGCCTAACGACGTCGCCAGCATCCACGGCTTCTTCTTCAGGCTGTAGGCCACGAACCAGGCCGCCGACTGAAGCGCGAAGATCATCGCCGGATAATAGAGCCAGACCGCGAAGTCGTGATCGCGGCGCGCGCCCACGCCGAACACGATGATGATCGCCAGATTGGCCATGCCCGCGCCGCTGAAGGCGGCATTCAGCGTGCGGGTGACGATCGGGCCGGCCGTTCCCGTCCTGCGGTCTTCACGCACGGCCCAGGTCAGGACGATCAGGAAGGCGACCGTGATGGCGACCACGAAGCTGAGACTTCCCAGCGGCGGCCAGCGCACGATCCCCCACACCTGACCGACATGGAACAGGCATTGCAGACCGTAGAGCAGACCGCCCGCCAGATAGGCGACGCCCAGCGTCAGGGTCGCCCTGGGATTATTGCCGCCCTGAACAATGGCCTTCATGAAGGCCAGGTCGGCCTCGGGGCCGGTGCGGGACTTGTCGGACATCGCTGTGTGATTCCTGTGCGACGGGCGCGTCCCTCGGATGGACGCCGCCGGAAGGGTTTGCAAATTATTCGGCGGGGATCAGCGCAGGCGCAGGCCGGTTGCGCCACGGCACGCGCCGGCCATTCAGCCACCGCCCCATAAAGCTGTGGCGGATCAGCAGTTCGTAGGACGCCAGGCACACAGCGAAGACGCCCGCCGACACGCCGACCAGCTTCACCCACCACGGCCCGGCCCAATCCTGCACCCAGACCTGCGCCAGCATGACCAGCGGCAGATGCGCGATGTAGATCCAGTAGGAGGCGTCGGAGAGGTAGCGCCGAACCGAACTGTGGCCCGAGGCGAAGCGCAGGCACAGTCCCATGGCCGCCAGGGCCGAGGCATAGACGGCGACCGCCGTGACCGCGGCGGCCAGGGCCTTGCCGGCCGTCAGCTCGCCCATCGTCGCGATGCTCGGTCCGCCCGCAAGGATGTAGGTCGTCACGCCCGAAACCAGCGCCACGCACAGGAACAGCGGCGACCATTTGGCGATACGGCCCAGCAGATCACGCCGCCGGTCCAGCACGAAGCCCAGGCCGAAGGCGAGGCTGAATCCGACCAAGGCGGAGGCGTTCGGAATCACGCCCGCGTCCGGCGTCGGCACGGCGAAGAAGGCGATCCATTTCGGGTCCAGCCACAGGGCCAGAGCCAGGGGCGCGGCCAGCACGGCAGGCGTCCACGGGCCGATCAGCGCGCCAGTGATTCTGTCCACCACCGGGCCCGCCCGTCCGTTGCGATCCAGCACAGCCAGCGCCGCCCGCACGATCAGGACGACGGCGTAGAACAGGGTCAACACCCACAGAAACCACAGGTGGGTCAGCGGAAAGTTGGTCCAGTCATAGGTCGGCGGTGGTGGCGGCGGCGCGCCGGGCGTCACCAGACCGTTGACGTGGGCGTTCCACACCAGGGCCGTGACGATCCCCGCCATGACCGGAAACCAGAAGGCCCCCAGCGGCCCGGCGATCCGCACCACCCGATCCCTGGCGAAAGCGACCCAACCTCGCCGCGCCAGCATCCTGTGGGCGAACAGACCCGCGATGAGGAAGAAGGCCGTCATGCGAAACAGATGGATGGCGAAGAACAGCCAGGCGGCGCCGATCGACCGGCTGTCGTCCGCCACGATCCAGATCTGTGGTGGGACAAAGGACAGGCTGGCGTGAAGCACCACCCCCAGCAGCAGCGCCCCGGCGCGTAACGCATCCAGCCCATGCAGCCGCTCCCCCTGCTCTGCTTTCGATATCAACATGACGTCCCTCCCACGATCGAGATCGCCATATCTCACAGACAGGTTTGTAATGCAAACTTGTTCGTCGAAATGGTTGTTGCTCCGGCCAGTGGCTCAGCAAGACGCCCAAAGAAAAACCCGCCGGGAGATCGCTCTCCCGGCGGGCTTTCCGCATTCAGATCAGGCCCCTGGGTTCAGTGAACCGTCGGCACGCTCGTCGCGGCCGGCGCGGCGACCGGAACCTCGATGTCCGTGCCGTCCGACACCGGCGTCACCGGCACCGAGACCGAAGGCCCGGCGTTGGGGAAGTTGTTCTCGTCACGGTTCGGCGCGACGCCCTTCTCCAGCAGGTCCTTGATCTCCTCGCCCGACAGGGTCTCGTATTCCAGCAGGGCCTGCGACAGCTTCTCGTGATCCTCGGCCTTGGTGGTCAGGATCGTGCGCGCCTCGTCCCAGCCCGAGGTCACCAGGCGACGGACTTCCTCATCGATGGTGCGCGCCGTCTCTTCGGAGATGTTCTGGCTGCGGGCGACCGAGTGGCCCAGGAAGACCTCTTCCTGGTTCTCGCCGTAAGCCACCGTGCCCAGCTTGTCCGAGAACCCCCAGCGAGTGACCATGGCGCGAGCCAGCTTGGTCGCCTGTTCGATGTCCGAGCTGGCGCCCGAGGTGATGTTCTCCGGCCCGAAGATCAGCTCCTCGGCGACGCGGCCGCCCGCCATGATGGCGATCCGGTCGATCATCTGCTGATACTTCATCGAATAGCGGTCGCCCTCCGGCAACTGCATCACCATGCCCAGCGCCCGGCCGCGCGGGACGATGGTCGCCTTGTGCACCGGGTCGGCCATCTTGACGTTCATGGCGACGATGGCGTGACCAGCCTCGTGATAGGCGGTCAGGCGCTTTTCTTCCTCGTTCATCGCCATCGAGCGACGTTCCGAGCCCATCAGCACCTTGTCCTTGGCGTCTTCGAAGTCGCGATGGGTGACCATGCGACGGTCCTTGCGCGCCGCCTGCAACGCCGCCTCATTGACCAGATTGGCCAGGTCGGCGCCCGAGAAGCCGGGCGTGCCGCGCGCGATGGTCTTCACATTCACATCGGCGGCCAGGGGCACGTCCTTCATGTGAACGCGCAGAATGCGTTCGCGGCCCGAGACGTCGGGGTTCGGCACCACCACCTGGCGGTCGAAACGGCCGGGGCGCAGCAGGGCCGGGTCCAGCACGTCGGGACGGTTGGTCGCAGCGATCAGGATGATGTTCTCGGACGCCTCGAAGCCGTCCATCTCGACCAGCAGCTGGTTCAGCGTCTGTTCGCGCTCGTCATTGCCGCCGCCGAGACCCGCGCCACGATGGCGACCGACGGCGTCGATCTCGTCGATGAAGATGATGCAGGGCGCATTCTTCTTGGCCTGTTCGAACATGTCGCGCACGCGGCTGGCGCCGACGCCGACGAACATCTCGACGAAGTCCGAACCCGAGATCGAGAAGAAGGGCACGCCCGCCTCGCCCGCGACCGCGCGCGCCAGCAGCGTCTTGCCGGTGCCGGGAGGGCCGACCAGCAGGGCGCCCTTGGGGATCTTGCCGCCCAGACGCTGGAACTTGCCCGGATCCTTCAGGAAGTCGACGACCTCCTGCAGTTCGTCCTTGGCCTCGTCCACGCCGGCGACGTCGTCGAAGGTCTTGCGGCCCTTGTGCTCGGTCAGCAGCTTGGCCTTGGACTTGCCGAAGCCCATGGCGCCCTTCGCCCCGCCCTGCATCTGGCGCATGAAGAAGATCCACACCCCGATCAGCAGCGCGATCGGCAGGATGCCCAGCAGCAGGCTCATCCAGATCGACTGGCCGCCCGACTTGGCGTCGATCTCGACGTTGGCGGCCAGCATCTGGGCCACCAGCTGTTCGTTCGGATAGACGGTGGTGGAGGTGAAGCGTTCGCCGTTCTTCAGCTCGCCGTTCACCTTGTCCAGGCGGATGGTCACCTGTTTGACCTCGCCCGCGTTCACGCGCTGCACCAGCTGGGAATAGCTGATGGCCTCGGGCTTGCCGGCCGGCTGGCCCGTCACGCCGTTCATGGCGCCGCCCTGCGACAGCGCCGCATAGCCCGCCAGCAACGCCAGAATGATCACGCCGGTGATCGCCAGATTACGCAGGTTCATTGAGGTCCTCGGTCGTCCGCGATCCCGGTGGGATCGACGGTCTGGATGTGTCTGTCTGGGAAAATAGGGGCTTAATCAGCGTTACGCTATCGGGTGGCGGAAATCAGGTCGTCTTCGTGCGTCGTTTCGTCCAGCGCCAGCCTGAGCCGTTCCGCGACAAGGCCGCGCCGTTCGACCCCTTCGCCTGCAAGAACCGGGGCCACCGCGTCGTCCCTGATCAACACAGGCCAGGCCCCGCGCGTCGCTGCCGGCAGTCGATTGATCTCGGCCCTGTCGGCGTTCGACAGGCTGGCCAACCGCCCCCGCGCCACCACGACGGACCAACCGGCACGATCGGCGCAGAAGACGAACCGGCCGTCCCAAACCGCCTCGACGCCGGGCTTCAGCGCCAGCGGCGAAATGTCCCGTCTGCGCAGCTCGCCGGCCTCGCGCATCAGCCGCACCGCCGCGCCGACAGCCTCGATCCGCGCCCCGCACAGGGTCGCCGCGAAATCCTCGCCCGCCTTCAGCCGCGCCGTCAGGGCGTCCAACCGCGCACCCCGAGGCGGCGTCGATCCGCCGCCGACGCAGACCAGGGCCGCCGCCAGCGCCCGCGCGCCCATGCCGCGGTCCACACGCGCCATGGCCTCGCCGTCCATCGTCGGCCGCGCCCCGATTTGCGCCGCCGCCTGATCGACCGGTTGCGGCGCCGCGCCCGCCAGCGCCTGCCGCGCCCGGCTGCGGCCGAAGCGGGGATCGGCGTTGGCTGGGTCCTCGATCCAGCCGGCCCCCTGCCCGGCCAGCCAATCCCGCAACCCCGCCCGCCGCTCGCCCAGCAGCGGCCGCAGCAGCATCAGGCCTCGTCCCTCGGGCCAGGCCGGCGACGGCGACCATTCGCGCACCCGTCCCAGGGTCGAGCCTTCGCTTCGCATCAGATCGGCCTCGGCGATGTCGTCGGCGGTGTGGGCGAACAGGACGACCGACGCCCCCGCCTCGCGCGCCGCCTCCGCGATCAAACCATGCCGCGCCGCCCGCGCCGCCGCCGTCAGCCCGGTCGCGGGTTTTTCCCCGTCCCAGCTCAACCCCCGCCAGTCGGCCCCGGCGTCCCGCGCCGCCCGGCCCGCAAAGTCGGTCCAGCGGCCGCTGTCCGCATTCAGCCGATGATCGACGGTCAGGGCCAGCACCGAACGCCCGCGCGTCCGCGCCCAGTCCGTCGTCAGTCGCAGCAGGGCGATGGAATCCCCGCCCCCCGACAGCGCCAGCGCCAGCGGCCGCCCTGTATCGCGCGTCAGTCGCGCATCCAGCCGCGCGAAGGCTCGCGCTCTGAGATCCGGGTCAGGCGTCAGGCGCAGGAACCTGTCGTCTTCAACTGGGCCGCCCGCGCCTTTTGCTGGTCAGAGGCGGCGGGCGCATAGCGGCGCGTGAACTCCGCCAGGGCCGCGCACCCTTGCGGCTTCCTCTGCGTCGCGAACAGGGCGTCGGCCAGTTTCAGAGTCGTATCCGCCGCCCAGCCGATACGCGGCCAATCCTTCAGGGCGGCGGCGTAATAGGGCACCGCCCCCGCCTTGTCGTTCGCCGCGACGCGCAGGTCGCCCAGGCGCGAGTTGGCCTCACGCGATTGCGGCGTATCGGGCCAGGCCGCGATCACCGTCTCCAGCGCGCGCTCGCCGCGCGGTTTGTCGGTCGACAGCAGGGCCACCGCCGCCGCCAGATCGCGGGTCGCGTCGCCAGTGGGCGAGGTCGCCTCGATCGGCGCATTCAGTTCGGCCTGGGTTTCCAGCTTCTGCAACCGGCCCTCGGCGTCGGCCAGACGCGTCTTCAGCGTCTCGTTCTCGCGCGTGGCCTCGTCCAGCTGGAAGGTCAGCCGCTCGTTGTCGCCGTTGATCCGGCGCACCGTGGCTTCCAGATCGCCCAGGCGTCGGTCCATCAGGGCGAACTGCCCCTGCAGCGTCACCACCTCGGGGTCCGGCTCGACCAGAACGGGCTGGCCGACGGCGTTTCTCTGGGTCAGCGCCCGCTCCAGACGGCGCACATTGCGGTCCAGCTGGTCCAGGCGGCGATTGTCCCACTCGGTCCGCTCCATGATGTTGGGCTGGGCCTGCTGGGCGACCGCGCCGCCTCCGATCAGGACAACCCCGAGGGCGGCGGCGGCGAGCAGATGAACACGAGAGATCGAGAGCTTGGTCATACGTCTAGCTTTCACCGATTTGGGGCCGCCGCAAGGCCGAGCTAGTGGCCCAGCCCCAGATAGACGATGGCCGTGATGAACAGGCCGACCACGATGTTGCAGAACACCAACAGCGCGATCGTCCGCCACAGGGCCGAGAACCAGGACAGCGAATAGGCGCCCTTCATCTGGGCGAACATGTGCACCGGGATCGATAGCGCCGCCAGATTGATCACCACCAGGCCGAATGTCCCCCAGAAGGTTCCGGCGATGACCATCAGCATCAGCAGCATGGCCATGAAGGTCAGCGAATACAGAACGAACACCCCGTGGTCGTACAGGGTGAAGCCGCGCTTCCATAGGAACAGCAGGGCCACGAACGGGATGGACAAGGGCACCAGCAGGAAGGCGAACTTGTACATCGTCTGCTGCAACTTATAGACCGCCAGGTCCGGGTTCTGCAGCTTCTTCAGGACCGTGGCGCCGATGCCGTGCCCCTCCTTCTCGGCGTCCTTGCCCATGACCTTCAGCTTAGTCTCGCCGGCCTCTTCGGTCGCCATGTCCTTGATCCCGGCCTGCCAGCTGCCGGGCTTCAGCCCGTCGGCGCGACCGTCGCGCTGCTCGGTCTCCAGCCGGACCAGGCCGCGCGGCGGTCGTCGACCAGCTTTTGTCCGGCGTTGATCGCCATCTGCATCGTCGGGTCCGGCCGAGCGCCGCTTTCGGCCCGCATCTGGACCAGGGCCTTTTCCGCCTCGGCCAGACCGACACGCTGGGACGCGATCCGTTCGGCCATCTCGGCGCCCTCGGTCTTGGATTCCGGGTGCGGCGCAAAGCTGAGCGCGAAGAACATCACGAACAGGGTGAACAGGAAGATCGCCAGCGGGGAGACGTAGCGCGTGCGCTTGCCCTCGACCCATTCGCGCGTCAGCCGGCCGGGGTTCAGCCACAGCAGCGGCAGGGTGCGCCAGATCCGGGCGTCGAAATGCATGACCCCGTGCAGCAGCTCTTCGCCCAGGTGCAGCAGGCTGCGGTGGACGTGGGTCGGCTGGCCGCAGTTTGCGCAGAAGTTGCCGCTCGTTTCGGCCCCGCAGTCGGAACAGACGCCGTGGGCGTGGGCCTCGCCGGCCTTGCCCGTCGGCTTTTCAATCGCGCCTGCGACCAGTCCGGCCGTGACGACGGCGCCCGCCCCTTCGATATCCATCCGCTGATCCCCCGATCCCTGTGATGACGGTTCTGCCGCCAGCCCCGCGTCAGGACAAGCGCGGAAACGAAAAGAGGCGCCGACCCTGCGGCCGGCGCCTCCTTCAGATCAGCCGATCAGCCGGTCGTCAGCGCGGCGCGCCCGAGACGATGGCGGTGTGGGCGTTACGGTTGCGGGCGAAGGCGTCTTCGTTCGAGCCTTCCGCGATCGGCCGTTCCTTGCCGAAGCTGATGGTGTCGATCCGGCCGGCCGGAATGCCCCGGTTGATCAGATAGGTGCGCACCGATTCCGCACGGCGGGCGCCCAGCGCCAGATTGTATTCGCGCGTGCCGCGTTCGTCGGCATTGCCTTCGATGCGGACCGTCACGGACGGATAGCGCTGCAGCCACTGAGCCTGGGCGTCCAGGCGCGGCATGGCCTCGGGACGGACCTCATAGGAATCCAGGTCGAAATAGATGCGGTCGCCGACGTTGACGACGAAGTCCTGTTCGGTGCCCGGCGCGGCCGAACCCATGTTTCCGCCGGTCACCGGCCCGGTGGGCGCGGTCGGATAGGCCGGACCCGTCGGTTGCGTCGTGCCGTCGTTCGGACCGGGCACGCCGGTCTCGACCGGGGGCTTTCGGGTGCAGGCGGCCATGGCGGCGACGGCGCAGCCGACCATCGCCAATTTGAGAATGCGGGAAGTCTTCATGGGGTCGTCTCCTGACGTATCGTTTCTGGCAAGGGCGGGCCTCAAGCTTGGCTTTACTGTCTGCCTCGGCCGATTTTTCGACGCTAGAGGCGATAACGCACAGTTGAGCTTTAAGGCTCCGACGGTGTCGGTGCGGCGTTTAGGCGGGGCAGCTGTCGGCGCCCTGGTTCACGCCCAGATTGCTCGGGCCGCGATCGAGCAGCGGCGACCAGGCCGGGTCGGTTCCGCGTCCGTTATAGCCCGCCTGCGACACCACGCGTCCCGACAGGTCCACGGTCCACAGACGCGTGTCGCCGCCCGGCGTCTGGCGCGCGAACATGACGTAACGACCGTTCGGCGCCCAGTTCGGGCCTTCCTCGAAATAGCTGGACGACAGGATGCGCTCGCCCGAGCCGTCGGCGTTCATCACCCCGGTCGAGAACCGGCCGCCGCCCTGTTTGGTGAAGGCGATCAGATTGCCGGTCGGGCTCCACGACGGGGCCGTATAGATGCCGCCGCCGCGCGAGATCGGCCGCTGGCCCGATCCGTCCGACCGCATGACATACAGGCGCGCCGAACCTGAACGGTCCGAGGTGAAGACGATCTGGCTGCCGTCCGGGCTGAACGACGGCGAGGTGTCGATGCCCGGGTCGCTGGTCAGGCGCGTGATCTGGCGGCTGCGCAGGTCCATCACATAGACGTCGGTGTTGCCGCCCCGGATGATCGAAAACGCGATCTTGTTGCCGTCGTTGGAGAAGCGCGGCGCCAGCACCTGACCGTCGAACTCGCCCAGGCTCTCGCGCCGGCCGGTCGTCAGATTATACAGGTAGATGCGGCTGTAATCCTTGCCCAGCGCCACATAGGTGATCTCATCCGGCTGCGACAGCGAGAAGCGCGGCGACATGATCACCTCGTCGCCCTGCGTCAGATAGGTCGGGTTGAACCCGTCCTGATCGGCGATGGTCAGGCGGTTGATCCGGTTCAGTTGCGTGCCCTCCTCGGACACGAAGATCACGCGGGAATCGAAGAAGCCGGCCTCGCCGGTCATGCGCTGATAGATGACGTCGGAAATCTTGTGCGCGATCCGGCGCCATTGCTCCTGGGTCGCGGTGAACTGATAGCTGACCAGCTGGCACTGGCGATAGGGATCATAAAGCCGGAAGCCGACGTCCAGCCGCCCGTCGCCGCGCGTCGTCACACCGCCGTACAGCACCGCCTGCGCGCCGATCTGGGTCCATTGGGGAAAGTTCGGCGCATTGGCCAGGGTCAGGCCGGTCTCGATGAAGCTGGACGGGTTCAGCGGCTCGAAGAAGCCCGACCGCTTCAGATTGGCGCTGACCACATTGGAGATGTCCGACCCGTGCGTCCCGGCGAACGGCACAACCGCGATCTGAAGGGGACGCAGCACGCCGTCATCAACCACCACATCCTGCGTCTGCGCGTTCTGAGGCGCAGCTTGGGCGTTTAAGGGATTAAGCGATACTGGCCCAGCGACTAGGGCGACGGCGGCGGATGCCATCAAAAGGTTCAGACGCATAATTTGCTCCCAAGCATTGGAAAGACAGTCTCGCCCTTATCATCGGACGTTATGACAACCGCCAGCTTCATGGCGATTGGGGCGACATTCGGTCGGGAACAGGCCTCTTTACCTGACCTCTATCGATTTCCGCATTTTCTAGCGGTTTCAAACCGGAAGGGCACTTCTTGTGCCTGAAAACCTGCGGGCACCCTAAACGGAGAGGCAGCGCGCAATGCTCTGAGCATTGCGTCCGATGCTGCACGCCACGACGCATCACTTTGTGGATTCTGCAAAGTGGGAGAACCCACAATATTTCCATCTGCCGTCAAGCGAACAGTCACCCTGATGACCATTCTGTCCATGCCCGGCATTTCACAGTTAATGTTCCAGTGCGGGCTTACTTGACCAGCAAGCGCGGATAGCTGCGGGCCCGTGGCCTGGGACGCGGCGCCCGCCCCCTGCTGCCCCGTCGCCGGTCGGCCGCGATTGTTGGTCGGGCGCGTCGGTCCGGCTAGGGCGTCCAGATCCAGGCTCGGCTCTGTGCGCTGGGGCGCCGGGCGGGCGGGCGCGGGCGTCGCCGGGCGCGGAGTCGGCTGGGTCTTGGTCGGCGGCGCAGGCGTCGGCGGCTGGGGTCGAGGCGTCGGGCGCGGCGGCGTCGGGGTCGGCGTGGGCTTCGGCGTGGGCGTGGGCGTCGGCGCCGGGCGCGGCGGCGTGGGCCGCGGCGGCGTCGGCGTCGGGCGCGGCTGGGGTTGCGGCGGCGCCGGTTCCGGCGTCGGCGGCACGGGATCGGGCTGCTGCACCGGGGCGGTCGCGGCGTCGTCAGGCGAAGGTTCGGGCTGCGGATTGTCCGCCGGCGCCGCCTGGATCACCTCTTCCGACACGATGGTCACCGGCACCGAGGCCACCAACGGCGTCTCGTCCTCGTCCAGCTTGTGCGAAAAGGTCACGAAGGCGAGCGCGATCACCCCGGCATGCAGGGCGAGAGATCCCAGAATGGCGGGGCTCGGCCGACGCAACGGCTTCAGGCCTCCGGCGCCGTGTCGGTGATCAGGTTCAGCTTGGTGAAGCCCGAGGCGCTCAACCGCGCCATCACCCGCGCCACCGCCTGATAGGGCGCGCGCCCGTCAGCCCGCACGAACACCGGCCGTTCGGCCGCCTTGTCGGCGCCGCCCGCCTCGGTCAGCAAGCGCGTGGACAGGGCGTCGAACGCCGTCTCGCTGTCGCCGACGAAGATCGCGCCCTGCTGGTCGATGCTGACCGACAGGGGTTCGGACTTGATCTCGACCGCGCTGGCCTCGGTCTTGGGCAGTTCGACCGGCACGCCCACCGTCAGCAGGGGCGCCGAGATCATGAAGATGATCAGCAGCACCAGCATCACGTCCACCAAGGGCGTGACGTTGATCTCGGTCAGAGGCCCTTTACGCCCCCGTCGCCCTCGACGCCCGCCGCCGCTCGCACCACCGCCCAGGGCCATGGCTCAGACGCCCCGCTTCAGGCTGAGGTCGCTGGACGGCGGGGGCGGAGGCGGCGGGGCCGACGGGCTGCCCAGGCGGCGCGCCACGGCGGCCTGCAAGTCGTCGGCGAAGGCTTCCAGGCGCCCCGTGAACTTGCCCGCGTCGATCGAAAACTTGTTGTAGGCGATATAGGCCGGGATGGCCGCCGCCAGGCCGATGGCCGTGGCGAACAGGGCTTCGGCGATGGCCGGCGCCACCGTCGTCAGATTGGTGTTGCCCGCCGCCGCGATCCGCCCGAACGCATTCATGATGCCCCACACCGTGCCGAACAGGCCGATGAAGGGCGAGGCCGTGGCCACGACCGACAGCACGCCCAGACCGTTTTCGATCCGCTGGCCCTCGCGCGAGATCAGGCTGTTCATCGCCTTGTCGATCCGCACCAGCAGCAGCTCGCCCTGATGCTCGTTCAACGCCCCGCGCTGCCGCGCCTCGCGCCAGTCCGACAGGGCGATCACCAGCATGCGCGGCAGGGCGTGGTCCGGATCCGGTCCCGCCTGCGACGCCACCTCTTCCAGCGACCGGCCCGACTGAACCGACTTTTCGAAGTCGTCGGCGCGCTTGTTCAGCGCCGTGAACCGCACCGCCTTGTCGATGATGATCGTCCACGACCAGATCGAGGCCGCCGCCAGCCCGATCATCACGCTCTTGACCACCCAGTCGGCGGTCATGAACAGCTCGACCGGGTTCATCATCGCGGCGTCGACAGGCGTGGTCATTCAGGCGCTCCGGGCGGAATCGAGATCGTCACGTCCCCTCTTCGACCGAGCGGACGTGACCATTGTGTGGCGTCCGGCCCGTTTAGCCCCGACCCGTCCGCCCGTCATCTGACAGGCGCGTCATAAGGGTTAACGGCAGGTTACTCGGACGCCGTCCGCCGCGCGTTCGGATCGACCGCGACAGAGACCGGGGCGCCGACGCTGATGATGACGCCCTCGTGGCCTTCCTTGGCGATGGAATAGGTGGCGGCGTCCTTCAGCAGCTGCTCCTCGCACTGGCGATCGCCCGCCCGGCCCAGTTCGGCGCAGCCGCGCTTGGCCGCATCGGTCCAGCCCAGGACCCGGCGCGTCGCCGCCTCGGCCCGTTTGATCGCCGCCTCGTCCTCGGCGGCGGCCTGCGCGATCAGGGCCTGGCGCGCCCCCCTGCTGGTATTGCAGCTCGGCCTGGCCCGCCATCTTGCGCTCCCAGACCTTGTAATAGGGACAGCCCACCAGCCCGCCGCCGATCAGCAGCACGAACAGCAGGATCGTGACGATCACCGCGCTGGCGGACATTTTGTAGGTTTCTGCGGCCATGACGTTTCCCCCTCGTTGGCGCGATCCTAGTCGGCGGTTCCACTGGCCGCCAGCCACGGCGTGACCTTCTCGACCAGTCCCTTCGACGGCCGTCGCGGCCGTCCGTCCAGATGGATGCACACCGCCGTCACCTCGGCCCGGCACAACACCTCGCCGGCCCGCTCCACGCTCTGGCGGATGATCAGCCGCACGCCCTTCACCTGCTCGTAGACGGTGCGCACCACCAGGGCGTCGTCGATCCGCGCGGGCTTCAGATATCTGATATTTAACTCGGACACCACGAAGGCCAGCGGCTCGGCCTCCTCCAGCAGATCGGCGTGCCCCACCCCGATGGCGCGCAGGAAATCGGACCGCCCCCGCTCGAAATAGCGCACATAGTTGGCGTGATAGACCAGGCCAGTGAAATCGGTGTCCTCGTAATAGACGCGCACCGGCAACAGGTGATCGCGCCCTTCGAAACGGCCGGCGGTGGGTTGGTCGGAGATTGCGGTCACTGAAACCTCGTGCGTCGTGCAGACGCCATAGCCAGTCCGACCGCGACAAGCCATCCGATCACGGGCGAAGCGCCATATCCCACCACCGGCGCCGGATAGGCGCCCAACAGATTGGCCGCCGACAGACCGATCCAGAAGCCGGCCATGGCCAGTCCGACGGCGGCTCTGGCGCCGCGCGTGCGCCATCCCATCCACAGCAACGGAGCCGACAGCACGACTAACGCCAGGCCCGCCGCCACTCCGAGGACCGGCGCCACGGCCCAGACCGTCGGCACGACATCCTCGACATGGGGAACGCGCGGCAGGGCCTCCGGACGCGTCAGGCTCCAGAGCGCCAAAATCCAGGACAGGGCCGCCAGCGGCGCCAGCGTCTTCCACGACCTTCTCGCGGCCGTCAGCAACCCGGTCGTTCCCACCGCAAAGGCCAGGCTGGCGGCCCCGTCGAAGCCGAGGCCGAACGTCAGGATCGCCAGGGCGGCGACGCCTGCCGTCCACACATCGTCTGCATCCTGCGCCACGAGCCAGAGCAGCGGCGCGCCCAGCAGCGAGGCGGGATGGATCAGCACCGGCCCCAGCGCCAGCCAGCGACGCGCGCCCTGCATCTCCACGCCCGTCGTCAGCATCAGGACGGCGACGACCAGGATCGCGGCCGCCGAGATCAGCCTCGAACCCCGGCCCGGCCGCGCCGTCCGCGACGCCGCCCACAGCGCCACGGCCCCGATCAGAAACGCCGCGCCCTGGACCACGACCGACGCCGCCCCCGCCCCGGCCGCCCGGATCGCCAGCAGGCTGATCGCCGCCGTCGCCGTGATCTGTGCGATCAGGGCGAGTGCTGGCCCCTTCAACCGACGACGGATCACGGCTGGCGGTTCGGCGCGGCCATGAAACCGGGGCAGTAGCTTTGGCGCATTTCGCGGAACTCGGTCGGCAGGGGGTCGTCGCTGAACAGGATGCGGTTGGGGATGGAGACGAAGCCCACCGCCGGTCCGCCCGCGACGCGCCCGACATAGCCGCACACCGATCGCCTTTCGCCGTTCTCGGCGTAGCGCAGCTCGGCGCCGCGCCCCGCCTGGGTGCGGATCTGGCGCATCACCCGCGCATCGGCGGGCTCGGGCGACGGGGTGTTCGCCGGCTGCATCAGCACCCAGACGCCGACCGCGCACAGGGCCAGAACCAGCGCCGCCGCGATCATCAGACGCTGCTGAAGCGGGCTGCGATGGCGCATCACCCTCATGCGGCGGGCGCTTCCAGGGTGAAGTCCAGCGGCGTGTCGGCGGCGGGCAGGCAGGTTCGATCCACCGGCCTGGACGGATCGCGCAGGAAGTCGCGCGCCATCTTGCGCGTGCAGGGGCTGGCGTTGATGACGCCGTGGGTCGCATTGGTCACGATCACGACCTGGCTGTTCGCATAGCCCTTGGCGGCGGCCTCGGTCAGCGGCGGCGGACAGCCCGGATCGATCTCGGCGGCGACGAACAGGGTCGGGATGTCGGTCTGGACCGGCAGGTTCTCGATCGGCGCCGCCGGCCGTTCGCCCACCGCCGCGCAGACGTCGAACAGCCGCGACAGCGACGGGACCAGCACCTCAGCCACCGGATCGCCCGCCGCCCCGGCCGCCAGCCGCGCCTTGGATTCGAACGGCAGTTCTTCCTTGCACAGATGGGCCATGTGCTGGCCCTCGAAATAATAGGTCCGGTCCTCGGCGATCTCGGCGACCGGCGTCAGGTCGCCGGCGATGATCTTGTCCAGATCGACCGGCAGGCTGCGCACCCCCGCCGCGCTATAGGTCGTGTCCATCAGGAAGGCCGACAGGTCGTCGACGTTGAAGGTGCGCCGGTCCTTGCCTGTCACCGGACCGGCCAGCCATTTGCGCGCCTCGGTCTCGAACCGCGCCTGAAGGTTCGGATGCTGCGCCGCGCAGGCCGTCTGGGCCGCGCACTTGGCCAGGATGATCTTCACCGCCGCCGACACCTGTTCAGGTGTGCCGACGGCCCAGTTGCCCTCTGGCGGCCAGGGGCTGTCCATCACGGCCGCGCGCACGATCTGGGGCTGATGAGTGATCACCGCCGCCTCGATACGCGGCCCGTACGATCCGCCCCACAAATCGATCTTGGCCAGACCCAGGGCCTGGGCCATGTCCTTCACATCGTCGGCGATGGCGGCGGCGTTGTACTGGTTCAGGTCGATCCCTTGCGCCTGATAGCCCTTCAGACAGGCGATCAGCCCGTCGCGGTCCTTGTCGGACGGCGGCCCCGCATCGGTCAGTTCGACGCCCGGACAGTCCATCGACGGGTTGCTCGCCCCGCCGCCCCGCTGGTCGAACAGGATCACATCCTGATCCACCGCAAAGGCTTCTGGATTGCGACGCAGCGCCGCCAGCATCCGCCCCGCCCCCGGCGTCAGGGCCCCGCCCGGCCCGCCGTGGAACGTCACCATCGGCGGCAGCGCCTGGCCCGAGGCGTCCTTGTAGGGCGCGCTGGCCTTGAAAATGACCACCGCGATGTCGATGCGCCGGTCGCTGACCGAGCCTTCGCGCGCCTCGTCCACCGTCAGGGTCCCGCACCGCACCTCGCGCAGACCCGTCGGCCAATCGCCGGGACAGGCCTTGTCGGTGAAGACAGGGGCCGCCGCTCTTGCAGGCGGCGCCAGACCGGTCAGGCCGACCGCAAACGCCATCATGGCCAGGGTGCGCAGGATCATGGGACGACGGCTCCGGTTCGCCCCCAGCAAACCCCCGCCCGCCCCGCTTGGCAACCGCCTACCGGAGATTAGGCGGCTCGCTTGGCCTGAGCGGCTGCCGCAAGCGTCGCCGCCATCCGCTCTTTCCAGTCGTCGCCTTCCTCGGCGAAGGCTGCGATGGTCTCGGGAGAGAGTTCGAGTGCAACGGCCTGCGATGTCAATTTGGCGAACATATCGGGGAACACGTCCCGGAACGGCCGCCCTTTGGCGAAATCCGCCTCGGTTAGTTCAGGGTTCTCGGGATCGTCGATATCGACGTCATCATAATGATCCGGGTTCAGCCAGTCGTCCTTGGGATCAGCCATATTGGATTACCTCGCGCCGATTAGCCTTTCTGAGGCTGATGATCCTCAACACGCCGCCTCTCGGCGTGACGATCAACACATGCAGCCTATCCAGCACCTTACCATAAATCTGGTACCGAGGCTCCTGATAGTCGTGACGCCTGTCCGGTATGACCGTGACGTGGTTCCAATCGATGCGACGCGCGACCTCCAGCGACAGCCCGTGCTTCAGCCTGTTGGCTGCATCCTTTTCAGGATCATATTCGAAAAGGCCGTCTTTCATTCGAACAGGTCGCCCGGCACGGGTCCGGCGGCGGGTTGCGTCGGCGCGCTGAGGCCCAGATGCGCATAGGCCTTGGCGCAGGCCATGCGGCCGCGCGGGGTGCGCATGATGAAGCCCTGTTGCAGCAGATAGGGTTCGATCACGTCCTCGACCGCGTCGCGCGCCTCGGCGATGGCGGCCGCCAGGGTGTCCATCCCGACCGGCCCGCCGCCATAGTTCTCGATCAACGCCTTCAGGAAGCGCCGGTCCAGGCTGTCCAGCCCGGCCTCGTCCACTTCCAGCCGCGCCAGGGCCCGCGCCGCCACCAGTTTCGAGATCGTCTCGGCCCCTTCCGCCGAGGCGAAATCCCGCACCCGGCGCAGCAGGCGCCCGGCGATGCGCGGGGTGCCGCGCGCCCGCGACGCGATCTCGCGCGCGCCCGCCTCGTCGATGGCTGCGCCCATCTTGCGCGCCGTGCCGCGCACCACCGCCGTCAGTTCGTCGGGGGTGTAGAACTCCAGTCGCAGCGGAATGCCGAACCGGTCGCGCAACGGCGTGGCCAGCAGGCCCGCCCGCGTCGTCGCCCCCACCAGCGTGAACGGCGCCAAGTCGATTCGCACCGAGCGCGCCGACGGCCCCTCGCCGATGATCAGGTCCAGCACATGATCCTCCATGGCCGGATACAGAATCTCCTCGACCTGGGGGCTCAAGCGGTGGATCTCGTCGATGAACAGGACGTCGCGCGGCTCAAGGTTGGTCAGGATCGCCGCCAGATCGCCCGCCTTGGCCAGGATCGGTCCCGAGGTCGCCCTGAACCCCACGCCCAGCTCGCGCGACACGATCTGCGCCAGCGTCGTCTTGCCCAGTCCCGGCGGTCCGAACAGCAGCACATGGTCCAGCGCCTCGGCCCGCCCGCGCGCCGCATCGATGAAGACTTTCAGATTGCCCTTGGCCTGCGACTGGCCGACGAATTCCGACAAGGTCTGCGGCCGCAGCGCGCGATCGAAGGCTTCGCCGGTCTCGGCCTCGGGGGAGATGACGCGGGTCATGGCTGGCCCGAGTGGCGAGTGGCTGTTGAGTGGCGAGTGGCGAGTGGCGAGTGAAGAGTGAAGAGTGAGCCGGGAAGTGAGCGCAGGGGTGAGCGGATCCGGAAGACCGCAGACGCGCCGCAGTTCACCTCTTGCTCACTAGCACTTCTCACGTCTCGCCACTCGCCACTCGCCACTCGCCACTCCCTTCCAATCACCGCCCCAACTCCTGCAGCGCCGCGCGGATCACCGCCGACAGCTCCGCCTCTTCGCCCAGACGGATCAACGCCTGATCCACGGCCCGGCGCGCATTGACCTCGGCGACGCCCAGTCCAAGCAGGGCCGACACGGCCTCGCCGGTGATGGACGGAACGGGCGGTGCGATCTCGACGTGCATGCCGGGTGCGACAGGCGCAAAGGTGGCGTCGCCCAAGGCCTTGCCCTTCAGCTCGGTCACGATCCGCAACGCCAGCTTGGGCCCCACGCCGTTGGCCCGCGCCACCGCCGCCTTGTCCTCGCGCGCCACCGCTGACGCCAGTTCGCCGGGCGGCAGAACGTCCAGCACCGCCAGCGCCGCCTTGGGCCCCACGCCCTGAATGGCCAGCAGGGTCGTGAAGGCCCGCCGCTCGTCGCGCGTCAGAAATCCATACAGGCGCGGCCCCGCATCTTCGCTCCACTGGGAATGGACATGCACCGTCGCCTCGTCGCCCGGCGCCGGCAGTCGCCCCAGCGTCCGCGCCCCGCACGACACGACATAGCCCACGCCCGCGCAGTCGATCAGGCATTCCGCCTCCCCGACCTCGGCCAGCACGCCTCTCAACCGCCCGATCACGCCGTCCCCCGGTGCATCGCTTCCAGCAGGGACCGCTTCCTGAGTTGCGCATGGGTGATCGCGACGGCCAGGGCGTCGGCCGCATCCGCCTTCACGTCGCCCGCGGTCGGCAGCAGCCGTTTGACCATGAAGGCGATCTGGCTCTTGTCGGCATGGCCTGCGCCCACCACCGCCTTCTTGATCAGGTTCGGCGAATATTCCGCCACCGTCAGACCCGCCTTGGCCGGCGCCAGCATCACCGCCGCCCGCGCATGCCCCAGTTTCAGCGTCGAGGAGGGGTTCACATTGACGAACACCTCTTCCACCGCCGCCTCCTCGCAGCCGTGGTCGGCGCAGATCGTTCCCAGCGCCTCGAACAGATGCAGCAGCCGCTCGCTGAACGGCGCGGTCTCGGGCGGGGCCACCACCCCATGCGCCACCCACCTCAGCCGCGCGCCGTCAGACGCGATCACGCCCCAGCCGGTGCGTCGCAGACCGGGGTCCAGGCCGATGATTCTGACAGGTTCGTTCGCCATCCGTTCCCCTCATGCCGCAAAGAGGGTTATCGAGCAATGAACGGTTTCAGTCGTCGCGCGGGTCCAGGCTGTAGGCGACGACGCCCGGTATGGCGCACAGCTGTTCCGCCAGCCGCTTCAGCTGGCTTTCCTCGGCCGCCTTCAATCGCCAGGTCCGTCGAACGGTCTGTCCATCCAGCAACTCGAACCGGTCGTGTCGCGCGTTCGCGTCGATGGCTTTCAGCGCCGCCTCGATCGCCGGCTCCGGAGACACCTCGCGCCGTTCCCAGCACACTTCGGCGTCCACCACCGTGCGCGCCGGCAAGCGACCGCTGATCAGCTTCAGCCCGATCAGAATCAGGGCCGTGACCACCGTCGCCGCCGCGCCCAGCGCATAGAGCCCTGCCCCGAACAGAATGCCGATCGCCGAAGTGATCCACAGCGACGCGGCCGTGGTCAGCCCGTGGATCGAAAACCCGGTACGGAAGATCACTCCTGCGCACAGGAACCCGATCCCCGTCAGCACGCCGTGCGCCATCCGAGTCGGATCTGTGACGATGTTCTCGTCGGGAAGGGCGCGGAACGCCCAATCCGCCTGCGACATGGCCGCCAGCATCAGCAGGGCCGACGCCAGGCTGACCAGAATGTGCGTTCGCAGGCCCGCCGCCCGGCCTCGCCATTCGCGTTCGAAGCCGATGACTCCGCCCGCGATCACCGCGCCGAGGATCGGCAGGACGGCGCCTTCCAGACTACCCAGATTCATCCGCGCTCAACGATGCGCCGAGCGCGGATGTTCCTTGGACGGACGATCCTGCGACATCGTGGTCGCAGCGGCCGCCTCAGCCGTGCTTATCGATGTAGGTCTCGGGGTCCTTGTTCACCGGCTTGACGCCGGTGATGTGCTCGGCCTCGAAGGCGGCGAACTTGACCGCCAGCGCATGGCGCGTCTCGACGTCGGCGTTCATACGGAAATCGGTCAGCCCCTGCCGCTCTTCCTCACCCATGTGTTTGGAGTTGACGACGTTCGCCTCGCCCACGGCGTCGAACCAGGCCTTGGTCCCGACCTTGTGCTTTTCGACCGCCTTGACCGCGTCGCGCAGCTTGTTGTGGTCCTCGATGGCGTCTTCGGTCTCGCCCTCGACCGTGCCGTCTTCGGCGTCATTGGCGCCCTCGCCCTGTTTCAGAAGCTCGGGATAGAAGAACCGCTCCTCGGCCTCGGCGTGCACATCCAGGAACGCCGACAACCGCGACCAGACGGCGCTCAGCGCATCGGTGTCCTTGGGATCGATCTGTTCGATGATCGCAAACAGCCGACGCTGTTCGGCATGGTCGTCGAGGATCAGCTGGGTGATGTCCATAGGGGGCTCCAGGCGTAACGGTGAAGCCTCGTTACGCCCGGCGCACGACCCGGTTCCGTGCAAACGACTCGCGGTCGTTCGGGATCAACCCGCGTATTTGGCCGCGTCCTCGTCGGAGACAGCCTCGTTGGAATAGACCGCCGACACGTCGTCCTCGGCGTCCAGCGCGTCCAGCAGCTTGAACAGGGTGCCGACGGCCTCGCCGGTCACCGGCACCTCCGACTGCGGTTTCCAGACGATGGCGGTGGACTTGGGGTCGCCCAGCACCTTGGACATGGCCTCGGCCACCTCGTTCAGGTCCTCGAAGGCGGTCCAGATCGTGTGGCCCGGCGCGTCCTCATAGATGTCGGGCTTGACCAGGTCGCTCTCGACGTCCTGGGCGCCGGCCTCGATGGCGGCCTCCATCACAGCGTCTTCCGAACCGGCCTCGGCGGCGTAGGTGATCTTGCCGACCTTGTCCCACATGAAGGCGACCGAGTTCATCTCGCTCAGAGCGCCGCCGTTCTTCTTGAAGGCCGCGCCGATGTTCGACGCCGCGCGGTTGCGGTTGTCGGTCAAGGCCTCGACGATGATGCCCACGCCGCCCGGACCCCGGCCCTCGTAGCGGACCTCTTCCATCGTATCGACGTCGCCGCCCGAGGCCTTGTTGATCGCGCGCTGGATCACGTCCTTGGGCAGGCTTTCGGCCTTGGCGTTGTTCACCGCCAGGCGCAGGCGCGGGTTCGCCGCCGGATCCGGCAGGCCCGACTTGGCCGCCACGGTGATGTCGCGCGACAGTTTGGAGAACAGCTTGGAGCGCTGCGCATCGGCGCGCCCCTTGCGGTGCATGATGTTCTTGAATTTCGAGTGGCCGGCCATGGGATCGTCTTTGAGCGTTCTGAACCTGAGCGGGCGGTCCTAAACGAAGAGCGTCATCCTGTCACGATAGGCAGCAGGGGTGGAACCTCGACCGTTTGGGCGTATTGATCCGGGCGAGACAGACGGAGCGTAAAGTCATGACCGCCGACGACACCATCTATGAAGCCGAAGGCTATATGGACGAGGACCTGCACGAGGCCGACATCGTCGAGTGGTACGAAGCCCGCCCGGTCACCGTCTCCACCGCCGTCGCCACCGGCGCCATCGTCACCGCCTTCACCCTGGGTGCCCTGACCGCCGTCGGCGCCCTGTTCCTGATCGGCCGGCTGGACGACTGATCCACACGACTACGCGTCCAGCCGTTCGGGCGTCTGCGGGACGCGATCTGTCAGCAGCTTCAGGACCTTGGCGGTGATGGCCAGTTCCTCATCGGTCACGCCCGCCAGCAGTCGGGTGCGATCCTCGCGCGCGACGCGATCGGAGGCGTTCAGCGCGTCCAGCCCCTTCGGCTCCAGCCGGATCAGGTTGGCGCGTCCATCGCCGCAAAACGGGTGGCGCGACACCAGCCCCTCTTCGACCGACAATTTGATACGGCGTGACAGCGACGCCTCCGATATCCGCAGGACCGCGGCCAGCTCCGTCTGCGTCATCCCCTTGGGCTTTGACGCCAGGACATAAAGGTGGGCGCGCTGCGCCGCCGTATAGCCTCGGCCGCGAAACAGCGCATTCGCCCGCGTGACCCACGCCCGCGCGACAAAGGCGATGCGCATGGACACGACCTGTTCCAGGCTTCCGCGCGGATTGTCCCCAGTCGTTGCTCCATCCGCCTCGGCAAGATTCAGATAGAAGGCGTCATCAAGATCAGCGGAACGGGAGGACATCGGAACCAAAACTGGACTTTGAACGGCGAGAAACGGCGACAGCCCCTACCCCGCGCGAAGATTCTCCACCACGCTCCTCAGCCGCGCAGGCAGCGGCTTGGGCCGGCGGGTTTCGGCGTCGACATAGACGTGGACGAAATGGCCGATGGCGGCGGGAACATCGACGCTGCGCTTGAAGACTGCAAAGCCGTAGGTGACGCTGGAGGTGCCGATCCTGTCGACCTTGATCCCGACCTCGATCACGTCCGGGAACTTCAGCGAGGAGGTGTAGCGGCAGCCCGAATCCACCACCAGGCCGATGGATTCCTTCAGGGCGTCGGCGATCAGCAGGTGGGCGTTCACGGCCGAATCCACGAACTCGTAGAATTTGGCGTTGTTGATATGGCCGTACTGGTCGTTGTCGGCCCAGCGGGTGGAGACCATGTGAAAGGCCTTATAGGTCGCCCGTTGCGCCAGCGCGCCCTCGTCTCGTTTCGGCATCGTCGTCTCCCTCGGCGACGCGAACCGTCGCTCTCGATTACGACGCTCTAGCTTGGACGACGTTAGGTCAAGCGCCTATCGGTAGGTCGCTGATGACGAAGGCTTGACCACATGACCCTGACGACCCGCGCCGCCGTCCTGTCGCAGATGGGCGTCGCCCGCCCCTATGCCGACAGCCGCCCCCTGTCGGTCGAGACGGTGACGCTGGACCCGCCCGGCCCCGGCGAGGTCCTGGTCGCGATCAAGGCGGCGGGCCTGTGTCATTCGGACCTCTCGGTCATCAACGGCGACCGCCCCCGTCCCCTGCCCATGGCCCTGGGGCACGAGGCGGCGGGCGTGGTCGAGGCGCTGGGGGACGGCGTCACCGATCTGGCCATCGGCGATCACGTCGTCATGGTCTTCATGCCGTCCTGCGGCCACTGCGATCCCTGCGCCGGCGGCCGTCCCGCCCTGTGCGAACCCGGCGCCGTCGCCAACGGCCGGGGCGAACTGTTGTCCGGCGCCCGCCGCATCTTCCGCGAGGGCGAGCCGGTCAACCACCACCTCGGCTGCTCCGCCTTCGCCGAGCGGGCCGTCGTCTCGCGACGCTCCCTGGTCAAGATCGATCCCGACCTGTCGTTCGAGGAGGCGGCCCTGTTCGGCTGCGCCGTCCTGACCGGCGTCGGGGCCGTTGTGAACACCGCCCAGGTCCGCGCGGGTCAGAGCGTCGTCGTCATCGGCCTGGGCGGCGTGGGCCTGGCCAGCGTTCTCGGCGCCCTGGCCTCGGGCGCCAGCCCCGTCGTCGCCGTCGATCTGTCCGAGGACAAGCTGGCCTTGGCCCGCACCCTGGGGCCCGTCCACACCGTCAACGCCGCCGACCCCGACGCCGTCGATCAGGTCCGCGCCCTGACGAACGGCGGCGCCGACTTCGCCTTCGAAATGGCCGGCGCGGTCCGGGCGCTGGAGGCGGCATGGAAGATGACCCGGCGCGGCGGAACCACCGTCACCGCCGGCCTGCCGCCGCCCGATGCGGCGCTGGCCGTCAACGTGGTCTCCCTCGTCGGCGAAGAGCGCACGCTGAAGGGCTCCTACATCGGCACCTGCGTCCCCAGCCGCGACATCCCCCGCTACGTCGCCCTGTATCGCCAAGGTCGCCTGCCCGTCGATCGCCTAATGAGCGGCGTTATCCCCCTCGACGACATCAACGCCGGCTTCGACCGCCTCCACGCCGGCGAGGTCGTGCGGCTGATCGTCAGACCCTGACGACACCGTAATCCCGCCGCCCGCTTTCGGCCGCAAATCCGCAGACCAATGTCCGCTCAAGCTTCAGCGGAGATCTCCCATGCGCCGGTCTCGCCTGTCCTGCGCCGCCGCGATGTCGGCCGTAGCCCTGGCCTTCGCCGTCCCGGCCTTGGCCCAGGAAACTCCGCCTCAGAACAACGCCGAGATGGCCGCCATCTTCGCCGCCGACCAGGCGGTAAGACAAAACCTGACCCCGGACTTTTTCAAAGACCGCGCCCGCGTCACAGCAATGCTCGCCGAAGACGCCGCGCGCCGGGTCCAGACCCGCGCCCTGCTGGACGCCGGCGCGCTCAACACCGGCGAGGACTATCGCGCCGCCGCCTTCGTCTTCCAGCACGGCTCCACGCCGGAGGATTATCTGCTGGCCCATAGTCTGGCCGTCGCCGCCGTGGCCAAGGGCTCGCCCGAAGGCGCCTGGATCGCCGCCGCGACGCTGGATCGCTATCTGCAGATGACCGAAAAGCCGCAGATCTACGGCACCCAGACCCGCAAGACGCGCGACGCCCCGGCAACCCTCGATCCCTACGATCGCGCCCTGATCCCCGACAGCCTGCGCGCCGTCTTCGGCGTCCCGCCTCAATCGGAGCAGGACGCGCGTCTCGCGGCCGTCAACGCCGCGGCGGAGGCCGCGGCGTCCCAGCCCTGATCGCTCAGTTCGCCGCCGGCCTCGGCGGGGCGTTCTTCACAAACTGGTCCAGCCAGCGGGTCATCTCCCACAGGGTATGGCCCACGGATTCCCGCGCGCGGTATCCGTGCGCCTCCAGCGGCAGGGTGACGTAACGCGCGGTCGCGCCCAGCCCCTTCAGCGCCGCATAGAATCGCTCGGACTGGACCGGGAAGGTGCCCGAGTTGTCGTCCGCCTCGCCGTGGATCAGCAGGATCGGCTCGTTCAGCTTGTTCGCATAGGTGAAGGGCGACATCTCGGTATAGACCTCGGTCGCCTCCCAATAGTTGCGCTGCTCCGACTGGAAGCCGAACGGCGTCAGGGTGCGGTTATAGGCGCCCGACCGCGCGATCCCGGTCCGGAACAGGTCGGTGTGAACCAGCAGGTTCGCCGTCATGAAGGCGCCGTAGCTGTGGCCGCCCACGGCGATCCGGTCGCGATCCGCCACCCCCATCCGCACCACCGCGTCCACCGCCGCCTGAGCATCGGCCGTCAGTTGCTCGACATAGGTGTCGTTCGGCTCGGTCCCGTCCTTGCCGATGATGGGCATGGAGGGGTTGTCGAAGATCGCATACCCTTGGGTCAGCAGGAACAGATGGCTGGACCCGCCCGGCCGCACGAACCGGTTCTGCACATCCACCGTCTGGCCCGCGACCGCCGCATCGGTGAACTCGGCCGGATAGGCCCACATCAGCATCGGCAGCGGCCCGTCGCGGTCCTTGTCGTAGCCGGCCGGCAGATAAAGCGTCCCCGACAGCTTGACCCCGTCGGCCCGCTCGTACGTCACCAGCTGCCGCGTCGCCTCGGCCAGCTGCGGCGCCGGATCGGGGAAGTTGGTCAGCCGCGTCGTCTGGCCCGTCGTCAGGTCGCGGATCTGCAGGTTGGGCGGATCCAGCCGCGTCTCGCGCTGGGTCACCACCAGCTTGCCGTCCGCGTCCAGGAAGCCGACCACGGCCTCGTAATCCGTGTTGGCCGAGGTCCACAGCCGTTCGCTGCGTCCCGTCGCCGGGTCCATCGCGGCCAGGAAGGGGAACTCGCCCTGCGGCGTCGCGCCCGCGCCCGACATCAGGATGCGCCCCTGTGGATCGAAGCGGATCACCGAGCGGCCTTGAGCATTCGGCTGGGTCACCGGCTGGCCCGGATTGTCGTAGCGCGCCTGATAGTTCCGCTCCAGCAGCACCCGGCCTTCGCCGGGGTTGGACGGATCGACGACGAACCGCGTCTCGTGCCGGGTGTTGAACCAGCGGCTGTTGACGATGGCCAGGTCGTCCCGGCCCCACACGATCCCGCCGAACCGTTCCTTCAGGTCAATCAGCTTGACGGGCTCGGCCGTGAACGGCGCGGCCTGCATGAAGACCCGGTCCCGGAACTCGGCCTCGCGCCGGATGTCCCCGCCGTCCAGCGCCTCGACCCAGGTCAGGGTCGCCGGCGCATCGGCCCGCCATTCGACCGCGCGCGGCCCCGGCGCCACGGCGTCGAAGGCGGTCGGCACATCGTCCCGCAGCGGCAGGTCGGCGACCGTGCGCACCACGCGACCGTTCAGATCCGTCACCACGATCTCGGTCGGGAACAAGTCGTCCGGCACCGCATAGGAATAGGGCCGCTTGGCGATCTCATGCAGGATGTATTGGCCGTCCGGCGACACCGACGCGTCCAGATAGACCGCCGGCGCCCCGATCGTCCGTGCACGGCCGTTCAGCGGAACCAGCGTCAGCTGAGACGTGAAATAATGGTCGAACAGGGCCTCGTCGCCGGGGTTCGACAGCAGGTCCTGATAGGTCCGCACCGGCGCGACCCGCCCGGCCGTCTCCTCGATGTTCGGCCCCGTGGGCGCGGCCGTCACGTCCGGCGCCGGACCGCGTCCGGCCGGAACCGCCTCGACCAGCAGGCCCGAACTGTCGGGCAGCCACTCATAACCCGTCCCGCCCGTCATATTGACCACCGGATCGGTCAGCTTCCTCGCCCGCGCCGAGGCCACGTCCACCACCCACAGCTCCAGCCCCGTCGGCCGGTCCAGCACGAAGGCCAGCGACCTGGCGTCCGGCGAGAACCGCGGCGCCGTGAACCGCGCGCCGTCGGGCAGGGCCACGACGCGAGGTGGCCCCCCGTCCACCGCCTGCAGGCTTAGCCCCGTCAGCCACGCCACCCGGCTTTCGGCCGCACCGTTGTTCCTCGGATTGATCCGCGTCCCCGCCAGCCTCAGCATCGGCTCGGCCAGGGCCTTAATGCTGGGCAGGTTCGACCGGTCCATCAGCACCAGCGTCCGCCGATCCGGGCTCAGCATCGACGACGGCGTCGGCTTGGCGTCCAGGATGTCCGCGATCGGCGCCGGCGGCTGCTGATAGACCATCGGCCCCGCAGCCGGCGCCGCGTTCTGGGCTAACGCCCCACCCGCCACGCCGCTCAGCAGTACCGCCGCCAGAACCAGCCCAACCCCACGTCCACGCATCATCATCGTCTGAAGTCCCCACAAATCCCGAACCCCAGACCTACCCTCGCCCGCACGCCGACGCCAACCCGTTTTGGGGTCAAGCAGTCATTAGGTCGCTGGCGGCGTCAGACGACGATTTCCCCGAATGCCGGTTCAATCCCTCGCGTCGTTTCCAACCGCAGAACATAGGCGCCGGGCCTGAGCATCATGGTCCCCCGCGCCTGGCCCGCCTCCAGCAGAAAGTGATCTGCCGGGATGACCATGCCTTCCTGCATATGCAGCGCTTGCAACAGGGCCGGGCCTTCAAAAGCCGGGATCGAGACCTCGACCGCCTTTCGCAGAGGGTCAGCCGCCAGCCAGCCCGGCCGTCCAGCCACGCGATCCAGTCTCGGATGAAAGACGCTCAGGTCCACTCGACCTTCGAAATCGCTGTTGGCGAAGGCGATCCCGTTGCGTGACACAACGATAGGCGCGGCCGGCTGGAAGCGCTTCAAGACAGCGGCGACATGCGGCGCGTCCGCTTGCGGCCGCGTTGCAGGCCAGTTCAAGGACTGCTCGATGGTCAAGGGATCGATGCCGGTCAGCGCCTTCAGCCGAGCGGCGAACCACAGCCCCCCGCGCCCTTCAAGCTCCATGGCATGACTATAGCCGCACAAGACGAAAATCCGCGCATCCGGTCGGTCCTTCAGCACGGTTTCGACCAAATTTTTGGCCTGCGCCGCTTCTCGCGCGGCGATCTGCTCATCTCCTGACGCCGTCGCCGGCGGCCTCTGGTCCCACCGCCATTCGTAGTCCGCGAATGTGTAACCGAGCGCCGCCGCCTCCCTTACGGCCTCCGCATAGACCGGGTCGGCGATGTAGTATCCGAAACCGGAATGGAAGGGATCGCCGCGCTTGTATCTGCGTATCGTGGGCGCCGCCTCTTGCTGCGGCTGAACGAAGGTCTCGGCGGCGAAGGTGTCGAAACCCAGCGGTCTTAACGCCCGCATGACTCGCGTCGCGAAACCGCGATGGCCCGATATGTTGTGCGCCTCGTTGAGTATGACGATCTGCCTGGCTGTCGCGGCTTCGACGATGGCGGACAAGGCATCGCGGCTCTCGGCATTCGACAGGTCTGGCAATTCGGCGTCGGCCGGCCGATCCTTTTCCTCGCCGCCGATTGCCGTCGCCTCGTCGCCAAGGAAAGCGGCATACTGCGCCAGGAAGCCTCCCGCCGTCGGACGGCCTGCGGCCGCCTGCGCCTTCAGCTCAAGATACTGCGGCAGATACCGCCCTTCGACCATGAACTGCTGCTCGGCGCTCAATGGCGTCTGCGACCAAGCAGGTCGCACAGCCAGCGCGCCCGTCGCAACGACCGCCAGCCCTAATCCTCGTCGTGTCAGCATCCATCCCTCCGTCACGACACAAATCATGAGTTGCGTCGGGCGAAAGTATGGCGCGTTCAACCCGCCAGCAACTGCTCGACCTGATCGCGCTCGGGCGCCGATGGCTGGGCCCCCGGCCGGGTGGCCGCAAAGGCTCCGGCGGCGCAGGCGAAGCGCAGCACTTCGGCCGGGTCCATGCCTTCCAGCAAAGCCACCGTGATGGCGGCGACGAAGGCGTCGCCGGCGCCCGTGGCATCGACCGCCTCGACGGCGGGCGGGGTCGCCCAGGCCATTTCGACGCCGCGCTGATACATGGCCGCGCCTCGCGCGCCCTTGGTCACCACCACGCGACCGCCGCCCCGATGCAGTCCGTCGCCATAGAAGGCCGCCTCGGTCTCGTTGACGACGATCAGGTCGGCGCGGCGCAGCAGCCGTTCCGACACCGGCGCGGCGGGCGCCAGATTGGCGCAGACGAAGCCGGTCGCACGGCCCACCGCCGCCTCGACCGTCTCGATCGGCAGCTCCAGCTGTACGATCAGCGCGCCCTCGATCCGCTGAGGCAGCTGCTCGGGGGTGACCATATGGTTGGCGCCGGCCGCGACCACGATCTGGTTCTCGCCGGTCGGATCGACGGCGATCAAAGCGACGCCCGTCGGCGCCGCCACATCGACCTCCACCCCGGCGAGATCGACGCCCAGATCCTCCATCAGGGCCAGGGCCTCGCCGGCCATGGCGTCGTTGCCGACCCGGCCGATCAGGCAGACCTCGGCCCCCAGTTTCTCGGCCGCCAGCGCCTGATTGGCGCCCTTGCCGCCGGGATGGCGCGCCAGGGTCGCCCCGGTCACCGTCTCGCCCGGAGCCGGCAGCTGGGGCGCGGTGGCGACCAGATCCAGGTTGATCGAGCCGACGACGGTGATCCTCATGCGCCGGCCTCCAGCGCCTCAGCCTTCAGTGCTTGGGCCTTCAGCTTGGCGACGATCAGGTCGAACACCCCTTGCGCATCCGCCGCGACCGCCCAGTGATGCCGCGCCGTCGCCGGATCGATCCGGAACTCGACCGCCGTATGCCCGCGCGTCAGGTCCGAACCCGTCTCCACCTCGATCCGGCAGGGCTTGGTGTCGAACAGGTCAGGCTGGATCAGCCAGGCGATGGGACACGGGTCATGCAAGGGGGCTGCCTCCCACCCCACGATCTCGCGCTCCACCCGCTGCGAGAACCGCAGCGTCGACGCCGCCGCCCGCGCGGCCTCGCTGTCGATGGCCTCTATCGCCACGATCCGGGCCTCGGTCGCGCGCACCTGATGGGTCGCATCCAGGCCGAAGGCGACGACCTGACACCCCGATCCGAACACCACCGCCGCCGCATCGGGATCGGCCCAGATGTTGAACTCGGCCGATGCGGTGACATTGCCGCCTTCCGACCGCGCCCCGCCCATGACGACCACCGGCCCCAGCCGTTCGGCCAGCCGCCGCTCGCGCCGCATCGCCAGCGCCAGATTGGTCATCGGCCCCAGAACGGCGATGGCGACCGAACTTTCGGGCCGGCTCATCACCAGATCGACGATCGCGTTGGCGGCCGGCCCGTCGCCGACGATCCCCGTCGGTTCGAACGGCTCCAGATCGCCCAGACCCTCGACGCCGTGAAACCCGCTCGCCCCCGCCGGCGGACGTTTCAGCGGCCGCTCCGCCCCGCCGAACACCGGCACCTCCTCGCGCCCGGCGATCTGACGGATGATGCGCGCATTGCGCTGGGTCTTGGCGCCGGGGACATTGCCCCCGACCGTGGTGACGGCCAGCAACTCCAGCTCGGGCGCGGCGAAGGCCAGAAACAGCGCCACGGCGTCGTCCACACCGGGGTCGCAATCGATGATCAGGGACTGAATAGGCACCGCCCATGACTAGGCAGGCCGGCCGCGCGGAGCAAGCCGCAACCGCGCCTCAGACCCGACACGCTTCCACGCACGCCTGGGCCAGCACCTCAGCCGAATCCGTCAGGGGAACCGGCGCATCCTCGGCCTTCAGCAGCAGCGGCACTTCGGTACAGCCGGCGATCAGCCCATGCGCGCCCGCGTCCGCCAGGGCCTGCGCCAGACGCAACATCCCTGCCCGCGCCGCCTCGCCTACATCGCCGCGCTTGACCCCATAGACCAGGCCCATGAAGGCCTCGCGGTCCGCACCCTCCAGCAGCACAGTGTCGACCCCGCGCGCCGCCAGCGCCTGCGTGTAGAGCCGCTCGCCCCCCGGCGTCGCCAGCACGCCGATCCGTTTCACTCCAGAGGCCGCCGCCGCATCCGCCGTCGCCGCGATCATGTCGATGAAGCCCAGGCCCTTCGCCTCGCACGCCGCGCGGATTCCGCCCGCCTGGGCGTGGGCGGTGTTGCAGGGCATGGCGATCACCTCGGCCCCGGCCGCCGCCAGCCCCTCGGCCATCTGCCCCAGCACCACCTCGGCCTCGCCCGGCCGCGTGTTGCGATCGGGCACCTGGGGGTTCAGGTCCATCACCACCCGGATGTGATCGGCGTCGCCCTCGGCCGGCGTCAGCGCCTGCACCCGCGCCAGAAACGCCACCGTCGCCGCCGGCCCCATGCCGCCGATGACGCCCAGGATCTTGCTCATCGCATCACGCCCCATCCCGCGACCGCCGCGGCGGCCAGAACTGCCGGCACGGCGTAGCGGCTCTTCCAGGTCCACGCCACCGCCAGGGCGACCGCAAAGATCGCCACGGCCGCCGCCATCGACGGCGCCCGCTGCAAGGTCGCCCAGCCCAGCTCCACGCTGGTCGCGGCGATGATGCCCACTACCGCGGCGGCGACCCCGGCCAGACCATCGTGCAGCCGCCGGTCCTCGACCACCGCCTCCAGCCGCTCATAGAAGATCATCGAAAAGGCGAAGGCCGGCGCGAACACCCCGGCCGTCATCGCCAGCGCCCCGCCCCAGCCCGCGACCACAAAGCCGACGAAGGTGCAAAAGATCACCAGCGGCGCCGGGATCACGCCCGCAAAGGCGATCCCGTCCAGAAACGCCCCATCGTCGATCAGCCCGCGCCCCACCGTATCGGCGCGGACATAGGGAATGGCGGTATAGGCGCCGCCGAACGTCAGCAGCCCCGCCTTCAGCCCCGTCCAGAACATCGCGACCCAGCCGATGTCGCCCGCCGGCCCCACCGTCTGTCCAAACACCGGCCCGTGGTCCCCCAGCCCGTGCATCGCCAAGGCTGCGACGCCCGCCAGCGCCACGACCCCGACGGCCAAGCCGACCCGCCCGGCCCGGACCAGCACATAGGCCGCGCCGCCCGCCGCCAGCACGATCCAGAACGCCGCTCCCGCTAGGGTCGCCGCAAAACCGACGACGGCGACGGCCCACAGCCAGCGATCCTCCAGAATATGCGATCCGATCTTGCAGACGGCGCGCACGATCACCGCCACCACCGCCGCCTGAACCCCCAGAAACGCCCCGGCCAGCAGGCCCACGACCGGCGACAGCGCCACATAGGCCCAGCCGATCCCCAGCATCAGGATCAGCCCCGGCAGCATGAACCCCAGCCCCGCCAGCAGGCCGCCGATCCGCCCCCGCGCCCGCATGCCCATGTGCACGCACAGCTCGTGCGCCTCCGGCCCCGGCAGGACCTGCAACACCGCCAGCAGTCGGTTGAACCGCGCGCTGGACATCCACCGGTCCTGATCGACCAGCTCGCGCCGGATCATCGCGATCTGCGCCACCGGCCCGCCGAACGCCAGCAACCCGAACCGCAAGAACCGCAGAAACACCGCCGCCAAAGACAGCGCCGGCGGGACAGGTTCGATCTGCGGCGCAATCATCCGATCAGTCTTGATCTCGCTAAAAGGTTTGCAAATCAGGCCAGCCTTTACTGAGGGCTCGCCATGGCTCTTGCGACCGCGTCCTGCATCTCCGCCCTCAAGCCGGCCCACTCGCTTTCGGGCCTCAGCTTGCCCTCGCATTGCTGTTGAAGGTGACCCACGGGATAGACGTAACTTTCCGATCGCTGCGCTGCGGCGCCGATCTCTTGAGGCCCGACAAAAATGCCAAGGTCGGCAAGCCGACTTTCGGTGGCCATGCGGGCGGCGACCATCGATGACACGAGCGCGTCCGGGACTGGCGCCGCGCATCTCACGGCGTCATATCGATAACGGACCATCGCCAGTGCGTAGAGGTCAGACGCCTTCTGTCGATCATGATCCGCCCAAGCCACCGAAGCCACGAACAGACAGAGAGGCTGAGCGTCGCCACGACCGTCCCATAGCGCCGCACGATCGGCGTCAGATAGCGAGGCGCCCATAAATGTCGAGCATCGGCCCAGGGTGTTCGAGGCAACCGGCTGGATACCCTGGCCAGCACTGGCTTCACGCTTATTTTCGGCCGAAGTGGCGGGTTCTGACCCGCAACCCAAAAGGCCCGCGGCGACAAGCAGGGGGACAAGAACGTTCAAGATGCTCACCTTCGTCAATGTCGCCTTCCGATCCGCAGCCCAGCTATGACACCGGCGTCAGCCTAAACCAGCACAAGCAGCGCGGCATAGACGCGATCATCCAAAGTCGCAGCCCCCGTCTTCACCGCCTTGAGCCCGCTCGATCCGATAGGCCCCCGCACGCATCGTCAGCGGCCGTCCCTTCCAGCTCAGTCGCACCGCGCCCTCGTCCACCAGGGCGTCCACCGCGGCGTGAACGTCAGGCATCGCCTCGCGCCACGCGCCGTCTTCGCCCGCGACCGCCCGCGCGACCTCGCTGGGGCAGACGGTGGCGTCCCCGGCCCGGGCGGCCAGCAGCGCCAGCGTCGCCTCGCGTGCGTCCATGCCGTGCGCCGTTCCCTACAGCGCCCCTTCGATCTCGGTCTGATAGCCGAACAGCCCCTGCGCTCCGCCGGTGTGCAGGAACACCAACGTTTCGCCCTTGAACTGTCCCGCCCGCGCCAGGGCGATCAGCCCCTTCATCGCCTTGCCGGAATAGACCGGGTCCAGCACGATCCCGTCCAGACGCGCGGCCAGGGTCAGGGCGTCGATCACCCCCTGGTCGATCAGGCCATAGCCCTCGCCGACATAGTCGCAGTCGGCGACGACCATCTCGCGCGTCACCCGGCCCGGCTGGCCCAGCAGGGCGGCCGTCTCCTCGGCCAGTTTGAAGACGTTCGCCTCCTGCCTGTCCTTGGGCGCCCGCACCCCGATGCCCAGCACGGGAATGTCCGCCCCCATGACCGCCAGCCCGGCGACCAGGCCCGCATGGGTGCCCGCGCTGCCCGTCGCCGTCACGATGCGGTGGACCTCCAGATCCATCTCATCGGCCTGGACCACGATCTCGCGCGCGCAATCGACATAGCCCAGCGCCCCAACCGGGTTCGATCCGCCGCCGGGAATGACATAGGGCTTGCCGCCCCGCGCCCGCACCTCGGCCGCCGTCTTCTCCAGCTCGGCGACCATGTCCGTCCCGCCCGGCACGGTGCGCAGGGTTGCGCCGAACAGCCGGTCCAGCAGCACGTTTCCGTTGCCGACATAGTCCGTCGCCTTGGACCCCGTCCGCTCTTCCAGAATGATCTCGCAGGCCAGGCCGTGCGCCGCCGCCGCGGCCGCCGTCTGGCGCACATGGTTCGACTGCACCGCCCCTTGCGTTACCAGGGTGTCGGCGTCCTGTTCGAACGCGGCGCCCAGCAGGAACTCCAGCTTGCGGGTCTTGTTGCCGCCGCCGGCCAGGCCGGTGCAGTCGTCGCGCTTGATCCACAGATCCAGTCCCAGCTCCTCCGACAATCGGGGCAGCGGCTCCAACGGCGTCGGCAGATGGGCCAGGCGGATGCGGGCGAAACGGGCGAGATGCATGGGACGGTTTCCTGTTCGCCGTCTTGATAGCCCGCGCCCGTGACATTCAAAAGCGCCGGCCCAGGCCGCCCGGCCCTTCGCCCCGCCCTCGGCCTCAGCCCGGCGCGCCGGCCTCGGCCACACGCGTCGGCGCGACGAAGGCGGCGTCGCACAGGGCCTGGGCGAAGGCGTGGGACGTGACGGCCTGCCGGTCCATCAGGGCGTCCAGCACCCCGGCCCCCGCATCCACCGTCACGACCAGCGGATAACGCCCGACCACCTGACCGCCCTGCGCCGGGTCGCGCAATTCGGCGGTCGCCCGCATCCGGTGTTCGGCGCGATCGCCGGCCAGAATGGCCAGGCGCGGCGCCCGGCTCAGCGCCTCGACATGGATGTTCAGGTTCAGCCGATGCCGGCCGCCGGCGCACAGCCCCATTTCGTTCAGCACCTCGTCGTTGAAGGTGTCGGCGAAGTCGTCCTCGGCATCCAGCCAGCCGGTCGTGGTCGTGACGCTGCCGATCCGCGCCTGTTCGGCCATGGCGGGCGACAGGGCCATCGGCTCGCCGCCGACCTCCACCGAGGCGCAGGCCGTCAATCCCGCGCACGCCATGACCGCCAGGATGGCGGTCGTCTTGATCTGTTTCATCGTTCCCTCTCCCTCGATGACGCGACTAAGCTTGGCTGCGAATGAACGCCGCCTGAACGCCGTTCGACAAGCGGTCCGGAGCCAAAGCCGACGTCCAAGCGTTGCCGCCGCATGACCGCCGCCGCGCCGCCCTTGGATCTGCAACGCGAGCGCGCCTATGTCCGCGATCTGGGCCGCGCCTTCGCCGGCGCCCTGGTGTTCAACATCCCGCTGTTGATGACGATGGAGATGTGGGCGCAGGGCGTGATCATGGACCGCTGGCGGCTGCTGACCTTCATCCTCGCCGGCCTGCCGCTGCTTTACGGCCTGGCCTATTACGCCGGCTTCTCGAAACGGCGCGGGCCGGTCAACGATGCGCTGGACACCGCCGTGGCCTTGGCGGTCGGCTTCATCACCGCCTCGGTGCTGCTGATCCTGTTCGGCGTCGTCGAATGGGACGCGCCGCCGCGCGAGGGCCTGGGCATGGTCGCGCTTCAGGCCATTCCCGGCGCCATGGGCGCGCTTCTGGCCCGGCGTCAGCTCAGCGGGGATGGCGGAGGCGATACGGATGAAGATCAGGCCTCCTATTTCGGCGAACTGTTCCTGATGGCGGCCGGCGCCCTGTTCTTCGCCCTGAACGTGGCCCCGACCGAGGAGATGATCCTGATCGCCTACAAGGCGACGCCCGCCCACATCCTGGCCCTGATCGCCGTCTCCATCCTCCTGCTGCACCTGATCGTCTTCAAGGCGGGCTTCGCCGGTCAGGAAGAGGCCGATCATCCGATCAAGGCCTTCCTGCATTTCACCCTGCCCGGCTACACCATCGCCCTGGCCGTCAGCCTGTTCACCCTGTTCCTGTTCGGCCGCACCGACGGCCATGCCGTCGCCGGCGTGGTCCAGACCATGGTCGTCCTGGGCTTCCCCGCCGCCATCGGCGCCGCCGCCGCCCGTCTGTTGGTCTGACCCCATGCCCACGAAGACAAAGCCCGCCGCATCGACCCGCCCTCTGCTGCAATGGGGCATGGCCTTGCTCGGCGCCGTCATCACCCTGACCGCCATCGGCATCGTGGTGTGGGAGGCGCTCCAGCCCACGGCCCCGCCCGCGCTCAGCGCCCGCATCGTCGCCGTGGACGTCACCGCCGCAGGCCAGGTCGCGACCGTCCGGGTCCAGAACGACGGCGACGACACCGCCGCCGCCGTGGATATCGAAGGGGTTTTGGGCGACCAGACCGCGACCGCCAGCCTGGACTACGTCCCCGGCCACGGCCACGCCAAGGCCTACCTCCGCTTCGACGCCGATCCGCGCGCGGCGGCCGTCTCGGTCAAGGGCTGGTCGGCGCCCTAGATGGCGGTCAGGCCGCCTGGGCCAGCACCGCGTCCTGCATCCGCTCGACCGTCTGCTGAGGCGCGCCGGCGCCGCCCACCGTGGCCCGAAGCGTCTCCTCCAGCGCCGGGGTCACGCGCACGCTGGCCATGGCCCAGCCGGAAAAGCCGCGCGCCGGGATCGACTTACGCTCGATCACCACCACCTCGTCATGACGCGGATCGCTCGCCAGCCGCGTCATCAGCCGATCCAGATCCTGCGCCGCGCCCTCCAGCACCTGCAGGAAGCGCCCGTCGTGGATCAGCAGCGCGCCGGTCAGGTCGTCGCGCGCATTGTTGCGCTGCGACGTGGCCAGGATGTCCACCTGCATCATCAGGCTGTCCGAATTTCCCCGCGCGCGGCTGGTGTAGAGGATGCGTTCCAGGTTCAGGCTCATATCCTCGTTTCACTCCGCCGACGCCGGCATCCGGCCCAAGCTTTGCGCATAGCCCAATAAATCCGCCGCGCCTACAAGGACTTATGTGCGGTTTCGGACAACTCGACATCCGCCGCGACGCGGGTTAGCCTGCAAACGTTCTCCGGGGGGTCGCAATCGAGCGGCTGAGATAGAGGTTTCTCCTCTGACCCGTCGAACCTGATCCGGGTCATGCCGGCGAAGGGATGAGTAACGCTATAGGTCCTCACGCTACAGGACCCTCGCGCCCGACGTCGGCGGACCTCAAACCGTTTGAGGCCGCCATGAACATCCAAGTCACCCCGCCCGCCCTGCCCGAAGAACCGAACGTCGAGTTGGCGCTGAAAGACGCGCGCGAACAGGTGATGAAAGAGACCGGGACCATCCCGACCGGCGAACGGGCCGGCTCGCGCAAGGTCTATGTCGCAGGCGAACTCTATCCCGACATTCGCGTCCCCTTCCGCGAGGTGGCCGTCCACGCATCCGCCAACGAGCCGCCGGTGACCATCTATGATTCATCGGGCCCCTACACCGACCCGACCGTGACCATCGACATCAAGCGCGGCCTGCCCCACGTCAAATCCAGCTGGCAACTGGACCGCGGCGACATCGCCCCGGTCGCCAATCCGCGCGAGGTCAAACCCGAGGACAACGGCCACGCGTCCGGCCGCCACCTGGCCCCGCGCTTCGACACCTCCAACCACTGCGTCTTCAAGGGCGTCGAGGGTCGCCCGGTCACCCAGTATGAATATGCGAAGGCCGGCATCATCACGCCCGAGATGGAATATGTCGCCATCCGCGAGAACCTGCGCCGCGAGCAGAACAGCCCCTGCATCCGCGACGGCGAGGACTTCGGCGCCGCCATCCCCGACTTCGTGACGCCCGAGTTCGTGCGGCAAGAGATCGCGCGCGGCCGCGCCATCATCCCGCACAACATCAACCACCCCGAGGTCGAGCCGATGATCATCGGCCGCAACTTCCTGGTGAAGATCAACGCCAACATCGGCAACTCGGCGGTGCTCTCCAGCGTCGACGACGAGGTCGACAAGCTGGTCTGGGCCACCCGCTGGGGCGCCGACAACGTCATGGATCTGTCGACGGGCCGCAACATCCACAACATCCGCGACTGGATCATCCGCAACTCCAGCGTCCCCATCGGCACCGTGCCCATCTATCAGGCGCTGGAGAAGGTGGGCGGCATCGCCGAGGACCTGACGTGGGAGGTGTTCCGCGACACCCTGATCGAACAGGCCGAACAGGGCGTGGACTATTTCACCATCCACGCGGGCGTGCGCCTGCCCTTCGTGCCGATGACGGCCAAGCGGGTGACAGGCATCGTCAGCAGAGGCGGATCCATCATGGCCAAGTGGTGCCTGGCTCACCACAAGGAGAGCTTCCTCTACGAGCATTTCGAGGACATCTGCGACATCATGCGCGCCTATGATGTGTCATTCAGCCTGGGCGACGGCCTGCGCCCCGGCTCCATCGCCGACGCCAATGACGAGGCCCAGTTCGCCGAGCTGCGGACCCTGGGCGAACTGACCAAGATCGCCTGGGCCAAGGGCTGCCAGGTCATGATCGAGGGCCCCGGCCACGTGCCGATGCACAAGATCAAACAGAACATGGACGAGCAGCTGAAGCACTGCCACGAGGCGCCCTTCTATACGCTTGGCCCGCTGACCACCGACATCGCGCCGGGCTATGACCACATCACCTCCGCGATCGGCGCGGCCATGATCGGCTGGTTCGGCACGGCCATGCTCTGCTACGTCACACCCAAGGAGCACCTGGGCCTGCCGGATCGTCAGGACGTCAAGGACGGCGTCATCACCTACAAGATCGCCGCCCACGCCGCCGACCTGGCCAAGGGCCACCCCGCCGCCCGCCTGCACGACGACGCCCTGTCACGCGCCCGGTTCGAGTTCCGCTGGGAGGATCAGTTCAACCTGGGCCTGGACCCCGAAACCGCCCGCAAATACCACGACGCCACCCTGCCCAAGGAGGCCCACAAGACCGCCCACTTCTGCTCCATGTGCGGCCCCAAGTTCTGCTCGATGAAGATCAGCCAGGACATCCGCGACGCCGCCGCCGCCCAGAACGACGCCGGCGCCTCGCTGTCGGAAGCCGAAGCCGGCATGGCGGAGATGAGCGCGAAGTTCAGGGCGGGGGGCGGCGTGGTGGAGGTGAAGGTGTGAGGGTCAGATCCCGTCTTGGTTGATTTTAATCAACCGGAGCCCAAGGTGCGTGCTTAGGGGGACAAAACACGCATGCCAGTTCCTGGATTTACGCCGCACGGGCTCTTACCGCCCGGTGTTCATCCATGCTCGCTAGCGGAAGCCGCAGCGGCTCTTTGCACAAGTGAGCATCGGACCAATATTTGGACGGGATTAGAGGGGTTCATTGGCTGGGCTGCGAACTTAGTTGGGCCGACAGCGCTCTACGTCGATGGAAGCTACGTGACCGACAAACCGATACCCGGCGACATCGATCTCGTGGTAGACATTTCCGGCTGCGACGCTCCGGGCCAAGCACAATGGCTTCAGGCTTGGGCTGACAGCCATGAGCACGTGAAAAACACTTATCACGTCGATTTCTACCCTGTGGTCATGGGCCAGGGGAACGACTTCGTAGCGTTTTTTCAATATGTCCGCGCTGAGGAAGCTCTCCGGCGCGGCATCGGGTTGGACGTTCGGAAAGGCATACTTCGGGTTACGCCATGACGGCATGGGCTGATCAGGTAAGAGGACAAGCCCGCTTGGTGATCGGTCAGATCGCTGAGATGCGCGCACGCTTGCCGCAAGGCACAAGCGAGCAGGCGCTAGAGTCTTACTACAAGATGCTTGAGGAGCTATTTGAAAAGGATTTGAGGCTCGCTCAGCTTCGTGACGACTCTGACCTTCTTTTACGAGCTGAGGGAGAGGCTTTCAGCCACGACCCGAAGCTGCAACTCGTCACATCCATTTTTTCAAACGTAACTAATCAAGTCACCGGACTGGCAAAGGCCATATTGGGTGTTCGTCAGGATGGAACGATCACCCCGAGCGTGGTTGATCTTGGCTTGAGTGGGATTGCCAAAGGCAGCCTGTACTTCGGCCTGAAAGCGCAGACCCCGGATTTGGCTGTTCCACTCCTTGGCGAAGCGGACGCGCTTTTCGACTCGACCAAACGCGCTCTACAGATTATCGACGATGTTGCGCATACTGTTGAGGGGAACGACGAGATTGTTTCCGTCGAGGCTGTATCTGAAGTTATCGAGGATCCAAAAGTGCGTGATGCGGCCTTGCTCGCTGTGCAACGTATCTCGCCTAGCGGGCGACGCGGGTTCGATACGGTTTCAGTTAGCGGCGGCACCAAGTCACCTGCGGAATTGAGACCCTCGCACCGACGCGCGATCAGAGAGTCTCTGGACCGACCTGTTATAAAGGGAGACGAAATACAGTTCACGGGGCAGGTCCGTGAGATTGATCTTGATGCGTTCCGGTTTGAACTCAGAGGTATTGCCGACCACCAAGTGCGTGACCTCCGATGCGCCTATCGCGGAGTTGAAGGCATTCACCCCCGACAATTGCTCGGAGCGACAGTCCGAGTGCGCGGCCTTGTTGAACGATCAGCAAATGACGTTCCACGGCTGATGTCTATCAGCGAACTGACGATAGTTCGCGATGCACCGGAACAACTTGGCTAGCGCCTTGCCGCCCACCCTCGTCCTCCTCGCCGGACCGAACGGCGCCTGCAAGACCACCTTCATCAACGGCTTCCTGCGCGAGCGCACGGAGGCGTTTCAATTCGTCAATCCCGATGAAGTCGCGCGCGGACTGGCCGGCGACGGCCGGACGCGTGATCTGGCCGCCGGGCGGCTGGTGCTGGCACGGCTGGACGGGCTGACGCGCGCCGGGGCGGACGTGATTCTTGAAACCACTCTGGCGACGCGCTCGCATGCCGTTCGCATTCGGCATTGGCGGGCGCTCGGCTATCGAGTGGAACTGGTCTATCTGCGGCTGCCCAACGCCGACTATTCGGTTGCACGCGTCGCCCGCCGGGTCGCACGCGGCGGACATGGCATTCCCGAAGATACCCTGCGCCGCCGCTTCCTGCTGAGCGCCGAATATCTCGAAACGACCTACAAGCCCGCCGTCGATGCCTGGAAAATCTACGCCAATGGCGACGACGGTCTCGATCTGCTAGATTGGGGACCGCGATGAACAAGATGCTGATTGATCACGAAACCGCGCTGAAGGCCGCGCGCCGCGCCGCCGAGATGGCCAAGCATGGCACGCGCGAGGAGCAGTCCGGCAAGTTCCTGCCGCCTCCCGGCTGGAAGGGGCATCTGGTCACCGCCGCCGACGCCGCGCCTGCGCCGAAGAAGCGGGCCTGATCTCTTCTTTCGTCGTCCTCCGGCAAGCCGCGTCTTCGCGGCGCATACCGGGGGACCCAGCGGCGCGCGCGAGCGCGACCCTGTCGCGGACACTGACGCCCCACATCCTGCGTGAACAGATCCCTTTGGCGCCGCTGGGTTCCGGGTCTCCCCTCGCTTTCGCGAGGGTTCGCCCGGAATGACGAACGAATGGCATCCCAGCCGGGGGATGACGAAAGGAAGGGATGCACAGCTAGCCGCCCTACCTATACACGACGTCCCCGCCCCGACCGTTGAAATCCCTCGCCTTTCGCGAAATCGACGCCGTCTACCCGATCACGCTTCGGGGCGGCCTTAGACTGGCGGCGCGTCCTGTGTCGGGCGCGGGCGACAGGCCGGGGATGGGATGGACGACGACCACAGCTATGACGACGGCGGGTTCGAGGGGCCGCGCGATCCGTTTTACGATGCGATGACCCAGCAGGCGCTGGATCAGATCCGCGTCCTGCGCGAGGCGGGTCTGGAGCAGACGTATCGCGACGCCCTGCATCACGATTCCTCGCCCGAGGCCGAGGCGGCCTTCTGGCGCGCGCACGGCCTGCCGATGCATCTGTTGCGGCTGCCGGACCTGGTGACCTCGGACCCCGCTGCGCGCGCGGCCGACCGGGTGCAGAACCGGGCCTATCGCCGCCTGTCGAAGGAGGCGTGGGAGGCGGCGGGCACGGCCTATCTGGCCGGCTCCACGGCCGAGGAGGTCAGCGCCGTCTATGGCATGGCGGTCAGCACCTTTCGCGCCCGCGCCCGGGACGAAGGCTGGCGGCGCGAGGATCAGCCCAATCCGTTGCGCGAGCCCATCGACCTGGAGGCCGAGACGGCCGACGGCTTGCCCGACTATGGCGCCATGGCGGCCCACGCCCTGGTGCGGCTGAACCGGGCGCTTCAGGCCGGGCGCGCGCTGGAGGCCGCGCGCTGGGTGCGGCTGCACGCCGACCTGACCCGGATGGCGGCCGCCCCGCCCCCTTCACCGCCCGCGCCGCCGCCCCAGCCGAAGCCCCCGGCCCAACCCAGGGAACCCGACCTGGGCGAACGCGCCGCCGCCGTCGCTGAACAGGTCGGCCTGATCGCCCGCGAAGCCTGCGCCCTCAAACGCGGCGACTACGCCGGCCGCGACGCCCTGATGGCCCGCCTCGAGGCGCTGGACGACCTGAAACCGGCCCCGAGATCAGACGAATTAGACGAAATAGACGGTGTTTTTGCAGGAGCGGGGTCCAAAGCCGAACCGCCGGGCTGAAGCTGGGTCGTGAATGGTGAATCGTGAGGGGTGAATCGTGAAAAGAGGCGCGCCTATTCACTAATCACCACTCACCCATCACCCCCTCACACCTCCGACGCGATCTTGCGCAGAGCCTCTTCGAACACCGAGGCCGGCTGGCCGCCCGAGATCAGATATTTGCCCTCGACCACAACGGCCGGGACCGAGGTGATGCCGCGCGCGCGCCACAGGTCTTCGGCCTGGCGCACGGCCTGGGCGTAGCGGCCCGAGGCCAGGACCTCGCCCGCCTCGGCCCGGTCCAGCCCGGCCTTTTCGGCGGCGGCGGTCAGGACGCCGGCGTCGGTCAGGTTCCTGTTCTCGGTGAAGTGGGCGGTGAACAGCGCCTGTTTCAGGGCCTTCTGTTTCTCGGGCGCGGTCTCGTGCGCCCAGTGCAGCAGCCGGTGGGCGTCGAAGGTGTTCCAGATGCGGCTGTCGTCGGTCATGCGCATGTCGAAGCCGACCTCGCCCGCCCGCTCGCGGATCATGGCGCGGTTGGCGGCGGACTGCTCAGGCGACGCGCCGTATTTGCGGCCGATGTGTTCGACGATGTTCTCGCCCTCGGGCGCGATCTGGGGGTTCAGCTCGAACGGCTGGAAGGCGATGTCGGCGGCGATCCCTTCGTCCTTCAACGTGTCCAGGGCCGTGTCCAGCCCGCCCAGCCCCACCACGCACCAGGGGCAGACGACGTCGGAGACGAAGTCGATCTTCAGGGTCTTGAGCGGAGCGTTCATGGCGCGGCCTTCTGGAACAGCGGGTGTTGCTTTCCGGATATGGCGACGCTGCGCCGACCGGCAAGTCTCAGCCCAGGCTCAAATCTCTCGGCGGACGGATCCGGCGCCAGCGCGCCTCCACGAAGGCGAAGGCGCCGAAGGCCATCAGCCCCGCCGCCGTCAGCCCCAGGATCCACGATCCGCCCGGCTGGGCCTCCAGCGCATCCAGCGCCGCCGCCGTCGTCGTCACCTCGCCCGAGCGCGCATGCAGCCCCGCCAGAACGACGAACACGCCCAGCGGCAGATAGGCGAACCCTCGCGCCGCATAGCCCGCCCGCGCCAGCGCCGTCGCCGTGCCGCAGAAGGCCTTGGGACAGGCCAGGGCGTCGTCGAAGTCGTCGCGGATGGCCCTGACGATATTGCCGACGCCGACGCCCAGCACCACCAGCCCCGCCCCGATCAGCAGCACCTCGCCGAACGGCATCCCCAGCAGCATGGCCGCCTTCTCCTGGTTCTCGGCCACGCTCTCGGCTTGGGCGGAGGATGCGCTGGTCGCCTCGCCGAACTCGTCCAGATATTCGAACACCCCCGACGCCAGCACGCCATAGAACAGGCCGCTGACGGCCTGGCCCGCCCGGGTCGTCCACCCCTTCAGGTCCGTCCCTTCATGGTCCGCGTCGAACACCGCCTGCAACACCCGCCAGCCGACGAAGGCCCACAGGCCCAGTCCCAGCAGCACCAGCCAGACCTTGCCGAACGGCTGCTCGGCCAGCCAGCCCGCCGCCCCGCTGGTCCCCACCGCATCGCCGATCCGGTCCGTCGCCGCCAGCAGGGTCAGCGCACCGGCCGACAGGTAAACGAAGCCCCGCGCCCCATAGCCGACCCGCGCCGCCCATTCGATCAGGGTCGCCAGCGGCGGCAGGCGAAGGGTCTTGGCGGCGTTCATGATGTCTCCCACGTCAGGAAGCCCTCAACGCGTCGGCCGCGGCAAAGGCTCCGCTTAGATCCTGTGTCGACATCTGACAGACTCCGCATGGCGTATGCTGCTAGGGTCGCGCCCTTGGGGAGCCGTTCGCTTGAACATCTACGAGTTTCACTTCTTCGACGAGGCGGATCGCCGTCCGATGCTCGACTTCTTCGACGGCGCCGACGATGCGGCGGCGCTGGAAGCCGCGCGGTCTCAACTGTCGCGTCACGCCTCCTGCACGGGCGTCGAGGTGCTGCAAGCCGGCCGTCTGGTCGGCCGCGTCACCCGCTGAGCCCCAGTCTCGCTCTGCCCGATCGCGTACACAACGCGGTAAAGACACAACTTTTCCCCAGAAAGCCGCGTGATATATAGCAACGCTGTGTCGAGATTCGACAGACGCCACGCTCAGATCGCCTTATGCGCGAACTCATGAACCGCCTTTCGTCCGGCAACCGCTTGATCCAGGGGATGAACCCCGACGATCGCGACGCGCTCCTCGCCATCGCCTCCCCGGTGGAATTCGCGCCCGGCCATGTGTTCAGCGAGCCTGACGACGCCATCGAGCACCTGCATTTCATCGAAAGCGGCTTCTGCTCATCGGTCGCGGTGCTGGAAGACGGCCGAACCGTGGAGACCGTGATGATCGGGCGCGAAGGCGTGCTGGGCGTCGTCGCCTCGGTCGTGCCGCACCATGCCCATACCCGGAGCGTCGCCCAGGTCGCTGGTACGGCCCGCCGGGTGGACGCCGCCAAGTTCCGCGCTCTGTCGGCCCAACGGCCGGGCGTGCGCGACGCCGTCGCCGACTATATGGCGCGGCTTCAGGGCGAGTTGGAGCAGTCGGCCGCCTGCAACGCCCTGCATCACGCCGGCCAGCGGTTCGCCAAATGGCTGCTGCGCTGTCACGACCGGGTCGAAGGCGACACCCTGAACCTGACGCAGGAGTATCTGGCCTCCATGCTGGGCTCGCAGCGGACCACGGTGAACGAGGCGGCGCAGGGGCTTCAGAAGGCGGGGGCCATCGCCTATTCGCGCGGCCGGATCACGGTGCTGGATCGCGCCGCCTTGGAGCGGGCGGCATGCGAATGCTACCGCCGGGGCGACGACCTGCAGCCCTAGTCGACCTGGGCGGCCGGCAGTTCGAGCACCGCCTTCAGCCCGCCCATGTCGCTGTCCGACAGCATCAGCCGACCGCCATAGGCGCGCGTCAGGTCGTCCACGATCGACAGGCCCAGGCCCGAACCCGGCGCGCTCTCGTCCAGCCGCGCGCCGCGCTGCATGACCGTGTCGCGCTGATCCGCCGGCAGCACCGCGCCGTCGTCCTCGACCACCAGGATCATCTGCCCCAGGCCGCTGCCGCCCGCCGAAACGCGCACCCGGCGTTTCGAGAATTTGGCGGCGTTCTCAAGCAGATTGCCCAGGATTTCCTGCAAATCCTGACGCTCGCCCAAGAAGGACAGGCTGTCGGGCGCGCGCCAGTCGATCTCGACATTCTTGTCGCGGAACACCTGTTCGATCATCACCGCCAGCTCGTCCAGCACCTCGGCGACGGGCGTCGTCTCGCCCAGGCCGTGGGCGGCTCGGGCGGCGGCGCGGGCGCGACGCAGGTGGTGATCGACCTGGCCCTGCATGATCTTGGTCTGGCGCCGCACCAGTTCGGGCAGATCGCCCTCGCTCGTCCCCGCCTCGGCCAGCATGACCGAGATCGGCGTCTTCAGCGCGTGGGCCAGGTTGCCGACGTGAGTGCGCTGGCGATCCACGACCTCCTGATTGTGATCCAGCAGGCGATTGACCTGCTCGGCCAGCGGCTGGATTTCCTGCGGATAGGAGCGACCGATCCGGGCGGACTTGCCCTTACGCACGTCCGCGATCTCGTTGCGAAGGTCGAACAAGGGCCGCAGGCCGATGCGCACCTGAATGAAGACCGCCGATACGAGTCCCAGCCCCAGGATCAGGAAGGCGATCCAGGTCACGCGCGCGAACTGGCGCGTGTCGGCGTCGACGTCGGAGCGATCCAGCGCGGCGATAAAGATGACCGGGTGTTCGTGCCGGGGGATGGACTTCATGCTGGCGGCGACGCGCAGCGGCTCGCGCGTCTCGGCGTCGTCCTTGGGGCCGGTAGTGTTGAAGGTGATGACGTCGCCGAAGGCCGCATCCAGCCGCGCGGGCAGATCAGCGGGCAGAGCCAGGTCATAGCGCCACAGCGAGGTCGAACGCGCCAGGCTGACCAACTGACCATTGGGGCGAACCTCCATGATCTGCCAGTATTTGCCCGACAGCAGACGCAGGGTTCTGGCGTCCTGGATCTGCGGAATCGCTTCACCCTGCGGCGTGCGACTGGCGCCGACCACGATCTCGTCGATCGTCTCGTTCAGCATGGCGCCCAGACGCCGCAGGGCGGATTCCTGAAAGGCCTGGGTCAGCACAAGCGCCGAAATGACCAGAGCGACCAGGATCCAGGCCGACGCCAGCCAGATCAGCCGGCGGGTCAGGGAGCGACCGGGGCGACCGAACCAGCGACCCCAGTCGTGGAGCCCGTCGGCGTTGGGTTTCGAAGCCGTCGCCTCGGTCACGCCGGGTCGGATTCGCCCGCCAGCGGCGTCAGCCGATAGCCGAGGCCGCGCACGGTCTCGATCCGGTCCGATCCGACCTTCTTGCGCACCCGGCCGATGAAGACCTCGATGGTGTTGGAATCACGGTCGAAGTCCTGATCGTAAAGGTGTTCGACCAGTTCGGTGCGGCTGATGACGCGGCCCTGATGCATCATCATGTAGTGCAGCAGCCGGTATTCCAGCGAGGTCAGGCGCAGGGGCTCGCCATTGACGCTGGCCCGCGCCGCGCGGGGATCCAGCCGCAAGCCGCCGCACGACAGGGTCGCCGAGGCGATGCCCGCCGAGCGGCGCAGCAGCGCCCGCAGACGCGCCAGCAGCTCTTCGGTATGGAAGGGCTTGGTCAGATAGTCGTCGGCGCCGGCGTCGAAGCCCGCCACCTTGTCCGACCAGGCGCCGCGCGCCGTCAGGATCAGGACCGGCGTGGTCTTACCCTCGCGCCGCCAGCGCTCCAGCACCGACACGCCGTCGATTTTGGGCAGGCCGAGATCCAGTACGATGACGTCATAGGGTTCGTTCTCGCCCAAGTAATGGGCTCCCTCGCCGTCCGGCGCATGGTCCACGGCATAGCCCGCGTCGCCCAGCGCCGCCTTAAGCTGACGCGACAGATCCGCGTCGTCCTCGACCAGAAGCACGCGCATCAGTTCGGCCTGCGACGTTGATTGTTGTTGTCGGGACGCGCCTGTCCGGTCTGGCCGTCGACCACCACCTCGCGCACGCGTCCGTCGCGTTCGACCAGGACGGAATAGTTGCCGTCGCGGCGCGGTTGGGTGTCAATGGGGCGACCGCCGCCGGCCTCGCCGCCACGACGACGGGCCTCGTCGGGACTGACGCGCGGACCACGGTCCTGCGAGCGCTGATCCTGGTCGCGCGACTGGGCCTGCGCCGACGTCGTCATGACGGGCGCAAAGGCCAGACCGAGAGCCAGGGCCAGGGCCGGAGGGGCGATCAGGAGAGGGACGGGTTTACGAAACATGGCGACCGATCTAGTCCCGATCATCTGAACGGGCGCTGAATACGTCATATAGTTTAAAGCGAACGCTGCTCCAAACCGGAGACCAAATCAGAAGACGGCGATGTGACGTCTTTTTCATCCAGATGAACCGAACCTGATCGATCCTGTTCAGAACCGGCTCAGTCGCCGGGTGCTGAAATCGCCTCATCGCTGGTCACCCCGACCGGCAGAACATTTGAGGAGATCGCCATGCGCAAGCTCATCGTCCCCGCCATCGCCCTGGCCGCCGCCTCGGTCGCCGCGCCGTCCTTCGCCCAGTCCTACCACCGCCCGGCCCCGCCCCATCACGCCAGCTATGGCTCGTGGCAGTCGATCAACGCCCGCCAGGCCAACCTGGACCGCCGCATCGATCAGGGCGTCCGCAACGGCCAGCTGAGCCGCCGCGAAGCCACCCGTCTGCGCGGAGAGTTCAACAGCATCCTGCGCCTGGAGGCCAACTACCGCCGCGGCGGCCTGACCGCCTGGGAACGCCAGGACCTGGACCGTCGTTTCGATCGCCTCTCGGCGCAGATCCGCTACGAACGCCGCGATTACGACAACCGTCGCGGCTGATCATCTCGACGAAAACAGTTGGAAGCGCGGCCGCAAGGCCGCGCTTTTCTTATTTGATCTGAAGCCGCACGGCCGTGGGCTGCGTGGCGCATCCTCAAGCGCGTCCTTGCATTAGCAAGTCCGCCCGCCGGCCCTTCACACGTCGCCCGCGCTGCGACCGACCCAGCTTCTCTGGTTTTATGAATCCTTTAGGTCGGCGGCCCGGACTCGCATCGCGCCATTATGCCGCCCGGTGGTCTGTTCCCGCTCGAACTTGAGCGAGGAGGCCGGATTGGCCGATGTGATTTTTCTGGCGGTGGGTGCGGGGGCGTTCGCCGTCTTCGCCTTGCTGGCCACAGCGTTGAAGCGGGTATGACGATGATCGCCATGCTCTGGGGGGCGGGGGCGCTGGTCGTCGCCGTTTATATGGTCGCGGCGCTGCTGCGGCCCGAGCGGTTCTGAGGAACCGGGACGGATTTCATGAACATGCAAGGATGGGGCGAGATCGCCCTGACCCTTGGGCTGGCCGTAATGCTCGGCTGGCCCATCGGCGTTTATATGTCGCGCGTCTGGAACGGCGAGCGGACCTGGCTGGACCCGGTGCTGAAGCCGGTCGAGGCCGTCTTCTATGGCGCCGCCGGCGTCGATCCGAAACGCAGCCAGGGCTGGCTGGGCTACGCCGGCGCCCTGTTGGCCTTCAATCTGGCGGGCTTCGTCCTGCTGTATGCGATCCTGCGTTTGCAGGGCGTTCTGCCGCTGAACCCGCAAGGGTTCGCGGCCGTGTCGCCGCATCTGGCCTTCAACACCGCCGTCAGCTTCGTGACCAACACCAACTGGCAGAGCTATGGCGGGGAGGCGACCCTGTCGACCTTCACCCAGATGGTCGGCCTGACGGTGCAGAACTTCGTTTCGGCGGCGACGGGCGCGACGATCGCGGCGGCCCTGGCGCGCGCTTTCGTGGCCAATCGCGGCGAGGGGGTCGGCAACTTCTGGGCCGATCTGACGCGCACGACCCTGTATGTCCTGCTGCCTGCCGCCCTGATCCTGGCCGTGGCCCTGTCAGGTCTCGGCATCGTTCAGAGCCTGGCGGCCCATGTGACGGCGACCGGCGTCGAGGGCGGATCCCAGACCTTGCCGCTGTTCCCGGCGGCCAGCCAGGTGGCGATCAAACAGCTGGGCATCAACGGCGGCGGCGTCTTCAACGTCAACGGCGCCCATCCTTTCGAGAACCCGAACGCCATCACCAATCTGCTGACCGCGGTGGCGATCAACGTCATGGGCTGGGCGGCCTTCTTCGCCTTCGGCCGCACCGCCATGGCGGGACGCGACATCCGCGCCCTGGCGGCGGCGGCCCTGATCCTGCTGAGCGCCGCCAGCGCGGCCATGTATGTGATCGAGACCCAGCCGGCCCCCGCCCTGGTCGCGGCCCAGGTCGACGCTTCGGTCAATATGGAGGGCAAGGAGGTCCGCTTCGGCGCGCCCGCCTCGACCGTCTGGTCCGTGGTCACGACCGGCGCCTCGAACGGCTCGGTCAACGCCATGCACGCCAGCTTCATGCCCTTGGGCGGCGGGTTGCAGATGTTCCTGATGCAGCTGGGCGAGATCCTGCCCGGCGGGATCGGATCGGGCATCGCCATCATGGTCGTGATGGCCCTGCTGTCGGTCTTCGTCGCCGGCCTGATGGTCGGTCGCACGCCCGAGTATCTGGGCAAGAAGATCGAGGCGCGCGAGATCCAGTTCGCCATGATCGCGGTGCTGATCCTGCCGCTGGCCATCCTGGGCTTCACCGCCGTGTCGGCCGTCTTCCCGACGGCGCTGGCGGGCCTGCTGAACAAGGGGCCGCACGGCCTGTCGGAAATCCTGTACGCCTACACCTCGGCGGCGGCGAACAACGGCTCGGCCTTTGCGGGCCTGACCGCCAACGCCCCCTGGTGGAACACGACCCTGGGTCTGGGGATGCTGTTCGGGCGGTTCATTCCGGCCGTCGCCGTCCTGGCCATCGCCGGCAGTCTGGTGACCAAGCCCAAGCTGGCGCCCAGCCCCGGCACCCTGCCGACCGACAACGGCCTGTTCATCGGCCTGCTGATCGGCGTGATCCTCATCCTCGGCGGCCTCCAGTTCCTGCCCGCCCTCGCCTTGGGACCGATCGTCGAGCACTTCCAGGTGCTTGCGGCGGTCGCCGGCGCCTGATCCTTCGGACATCCTGACATGACACAAACAACTCTGGATCCGCGCGAGGGCGGCCGCGCGTCACCTCTCGCGGGCGGCCTCTCGGGACAGATGATCGGACGCGCCGTCGGCGACGCCTTCGTCAAGCTGAACCCCGTCAAGCTGATCAACAACCCAGTCATCTTCACCACCTGGATCGTGGCGCTGCTGTCCACGCTCTCGGCGGCGGCGGCCATCGCGGGCGGTCAGTCGGCGAGCTTTGCGGTGCAACTGGCGCTGTGGCTGTGGGCCACGGTCCTGTTCGCCAATGTCGCCGAAAGCATCGCCGAAGGGCGCGGCAAGGCGGCGGCCGATTCCTTGCGCGCCACCCGCGTCACCACCAAGGCCAAGCTGATCGTCGATCCGAAGACCGGCAGCGTGGTCCCGACCAACGCCTCGGAGCTTGAAGTCGGATCGATCATCCTTGTCGAGGCCGGCGACGTGATCGCCTCGGACGGCGAGATCGTCGAGGGCGTCGCCTCGGTCAATGAGGCCGCCATCACCGGCGAGAGCGCCCCGGTGATCCGCGAAAGCGGCGGCGACCGTTCCGCCGTCACCGGCGGCACGACCGTCGTCTCGGACTGGATCAAGGTGCGCATCACCGCCAAGCCCGGCTCGACCTTCCTCGATCGCATGATCGCCATGGTCGAGGGCGCGGATCGCAGAAAGACGCCGAACGAGCTGGCCCTGGCCGTGCTGCTGGCCGGCCTGACGCTTATCTTCCTGATCGCGGTCGTGACCCTGGTGGGACTGGGCGCCTATTCCGGCGTCGATCTGGACCCGATGGTGCTGGGCGCCCTGTTCATCACCCTGATCCCGACCACGATCGGGGGCCTGCTGTCCGCCGTCGGCATCGCCGGCATGGACCGGTTGCTGAAGGTGAACGTGCTGGCCACCTCGGGCCGTGCGGTGGAGGCGGCAGGCGACGTCGACACCCTGTTGCTCGACAAGACCGGCACCATCACCTTCGGCAACCGCATGGCGACCGAAGTCATCCCGGTTCCGGGCGTGCGCCCCGAGGCCGCTTTGGCCGCCGCCGTCATGGCGTCGCTCGCCGACGAGACGCCGGAGGGCCGCTCCATCGTCGAGCTGGGCCGCAACGCCGGCGTCTCGGTCGATCAGCCCGCCGGCGCAGTCGCCATTCCCTTCACCGCCGTCACCCGCCAGTCGGGCCTGGACGTCGGCAAGGACAGCTGGAGGAAGGGCGCGGTCGATGCGGTGCTGAAGGATCTGAAGCTGACCGACGGTTCGGCCCCGGCCGAGTTCCGCCAGGCTGTGGACCGGATCGCCCGTTCGGGCGGCACGCCCCTGGCCGTCACCCAGAACGGCGTCCTGGTCGGCGTCATCCACCTGAAGGATGTGGTCAAGCCGGGCGTGAAGGCGCGCTTCGCCGACCTGCGCCGCATGGGCCTGCGCACCGTCATGATCACCGGCGACAATCCGGTGACGGCCGCCGCCATCGCTTCGGAAGCCGGGGTGGACGACTACCTCGCCGAGGCCACGCCCGAGGACAAGATGCGCCTGATCAAGGCCGAACAGGCCAAGGGTCGCCTGGTCGCCATGTGCGGCGACGGCGCCAACGACGCCCCGGCCCTGGCCCAGGCCGATGTCGGCGTGGCCATGCAGACCGGGGCCCAGGCCGCACGCGAGGCCGGCAACATGGTCGATCTGGACAGCGACCCGACCAAGGTCATCGAGATCGTCGAGGTCGGCAAGCAACTGCTGATCACGCGCGGCGCCCTGACGACCTTCTCGGTCGCCAACGACGTGGCCAAATATTTCGCCATCATCCCGGCGATGTTCGTGGTCGCCCTGCCGTCGCTCGGCGCGCTGAACGTCATGCGCCTGCACAGCCCCGAGAGCGCCATCCTTTCGGCGGTGATCTTCAACGCCCTGGTCATCGTCGCCCTGATTCCGCTGGCATTGAAGGGCGTCAAATACCGAGCCATCGGCGCCGGCGCGCTTCTGGGTCGCAACCTGCTGATCTACGGCCTGGGCGGCCTGATCGCCCCGTTCGTCGGCATCAAGCTGATCGACCTGCTCATCTCCGGCCTGGGTCTGGCGTGATGCGTCGGGAGGTCTCTCGCATCCTGCAACTCGTCGTGGCTGTGCTGGTCATCGCCGTGATGTGGGGCGTGGCGACGCTGCAGCAGACCGATCCGCGCGCCCGCTCCAACCCCATGGCCATTCATCCTGTTCGAATAGAGAAATCCAATGCGTAAATCCTTCTCCAGAGCCTCGGGCCGCAACGACGCCTGGTTCGCCGCCGCCTGTATCGTCGGGCTCGCCGGTCTGGGCCTATGCAGCGAAGCCAAGGCCCAGGACGTGTCGGCGAACGTCGCCGTCACCTCCGACTATGTCTTCCGCGGGGTCAGCCAGACCCAGGAAAACCCCGCCCTCTCGGCCGGCGTCGATCTGACGGGAAGCGGCTTCTACGCTGGCGGCTGGGCCTCCAACGTCGATTTCGGCGACGACACGGACGCCGAGGTCGATCTTTATGCCGGCTATCGGCCCGAGGTCGCCGGCTATGCGCTGGACTTTGGCGTGATCGGCTATCTCTACGCCGGTCAGCCCGACGGCGCCGACTATGACTATGTCGAGTTCAAAGCCGCCGCCTCACGCGCAGTCGGTCCGGCCACCCTGGGCGCCGCCGTCTACTATTCGCCCGACTTCTTCGGCGCGGCCGAGGACGAGGCGACCTATGCCGAGGTCAACGGCGCGCTCAGCCCGGCCGACAAATGGACCGTCTCGGGCGCCGTCGGGCGTCAGTGGGTGTCGTCGGACCTGGACTACACCACCTGGAACCTGGGCGCGGCCTATCAGCTGACCGACAATCTGGCGCTGGACCTGCGCTATCACGACACCGACCAACACGACTTCGGCGACATCTACGGCGCGCGCGCCGTAGCCACGCTGAAGGCGACCTTCTGAGGCGACGACCATGGTCAACCAACTTCGCCCGGCCCTCGTCATGACGGCTCTGTTCACCCTGCTGCTGGGCCTGGCCTATCCGCTGGCCGTCACCGGGATCGCTCAGGTCGCCTTCCCGGACCAGGCCAACGGCAGCCTGGTGCGCGACGCCAGCGGGCGGGTCGTCGGCTCGTCCCTGATCGGCCAGCCTTTCGTCGGCGCGACCTATCTGCATCCGCGCCCGTCGGCGGCGGGCGACGGATATGACGCCGCCGCCTCGTCCGGCTCCAACATGGGGCCGCTGAACCCGGACCTCATCGCGCGCGTCGCCGAAAGCGCCCAGACGATCCGCGCGGAGGACGGCCCCGGCGTCATCCCCGCCGATGCGGTGACGACATCGGGTTCGGGCCTCGACCCGGACGTGTCCCCGGCCTACGCTCGGCTTCAGGCCGCGCGGATCGCCCGCGCCAGAGGCGTTTCCGTGCAACAGGTCCAGAGCATCATCGACGCGCACATCGAGGGGGCCTTCCTCGGCTTCATCGGCCAGCCGCACGTCAATGTGCTGATGACCAACCGCGCGCTGGACGCCCGCTTCGGCGCGGAGGGCTGATTGCCCGAAACGGCGCCCGAAACGCCCGCGACTTCAGCCGTTCCGCGCCGCAAGCGCGGGCGGCTGAAGGTGTTTCTGGGCATGTCGCCCGGCGTGGGCAAGACCTATGAGATGCTGCGCGCCGCACGCCGTCGAAAGGCCGAGGCTGGACGTCGTCGTCGGCGTGGTCGAGACCCACGGCCGCAAGGAGACGATGAGCCTGCTGCGCGGGCTGGACGTCATGCCCCGCGCGCCGATCGAACACCGCGACCGCGCCCTGATGGAGTTCGACCTCGACGGCGCCCTGGCGCGACGGCCCAAGCTGCTGCTGGTCGACGAATACGCCCATTCCAACGCGCCCGGTTCGCGCCATCCCAAGCGCTGGCAGGATGTGGAGGAGCTGCGCGACGCCGGCATCGACGTCTGGACCACGCTGAACATCCAGCATCTGGAAAGCCTGTCCGACGTCATCCTGCGCATCACCGGCGTGCGCCAGCGCGAGGCGGTGCCCGACAGCGCCCTGACCGGCGCCGACGACATCGAGGTCATCGACATCACGCCCGAAGACCTGCGGGCGCGTCTGGCCGAGGGCAAGGTCTATGTGCCCGAAACGGCGCGGGTGGCGTCCGCGAACTTCTTCAAGATCGAGAATCTGACGGCGCTGCGCGAACTGGCCCTGCGACGGGCGGCCCAGACGGTGGACGACCAGCTGTTGACCCACCTGCGCGAACGGGGCGTATCAGGGCCGTGGGCGGCGAACGAGCGGATCCTAGTTCTGGTCGGCGGCGACGCCATGACCGCTTCCCTGGTTCGGACCGGTCGGCGGATGTCGGACATGATGATGGACGCCCCCTGGTCGGTGGCCCATGTCGAGCGGCCCAGCGGATCGCGCGCCGACGCCCGGTCGGCGGGACGGTTGTCAGAAGCCTTCAAGCTGGCCGAGCAGCTGGGCGGACGGCCCGTGACGATCAGCGGCGATGACGTGGTGCGCGCCGTTTTGGACCACGCCCACCGCAACAACGTCACCCAGATCGTCATCGGCAAGACGCGCGGCGGTCGGTTCGCCGAATGGACCGGCCGGGCGCTGGCGACCGAACTGTTGCGAAAGGCGCAAGGCGTCGCCGTCCACGTCGTGACCGAGGGCGACCTGGCTGCGCCCGAACCGGCGTCCAAGTCGGGCGTCCGGGCGGCGCTGGACTGGCGCGGCTATCCGGCCGGGGCGGGGTTCGTCCTGGCGGCGACGGGGGCGGCCCTGTTGCTCGATACCCGGTTCGAGCGGGTCGATCTGGGCGTCATCTATCTGGCGGCGGTGGTGGCGGCGGGGGTGCTGAACGGCCTCAGACCCGCGCTGGCGGCGGCGACCCTGGCCTTTTTGACCTACAACTTTCTGTTCCTCCAGCCGCGCTACAGCTTCCTGATCGGTTCGCCGACCGACTTTTTGACGCTGCTCCTGTTCTGGGGCGTAGCTCTGGGCACCGGCGCCCTGGCGGGGCGAGTGCGCGAACAGGCCAGAGCCGCCCAGCGCCGCGCCGCCGCCGTCTCGGCCCTGTTGGCCGCCAGCCAGACCCTGTCGGCCGGCCAGGATCGCGCGACCACGGCCCGCAGCCTGGCCGAACAGGCCTCCGCCGCCGCCGGCGCGGGCGCCGTCGTCCTGCTGCCCGACGGCGAGGACATTGTGCTGACGGCGGCCAGCCCCGAGGGCGTGACCCTGGCCCCCGACGCCATGGCCGCCGCCCGCTGGGCCTGGACCCACGGCGAGGTGACGGGCCACGGCACCGGCACCCTGCCGCAGACCCACTGGCGGTTTCAGCCCTTGCAGGGCGTGTGCGGCCGGGCCGGCGTCGCGGGCATCGACGCCTCGGCCGTGGCGGCGGGCTCGGACGAGGAACGTCTGGCCATGGCGTTGCTGGACTAGGGCGCCGTGGCGCTGGAGCGCGCGGATCTGGCCGGTCAGGCGCTGGAGACCGAGACCCTGCGCCGCGCCGACCGTTTCCGCGCGGCCTTGATGAACTCGGTCAGTCACGACCTGCGCACGCCCCTGTCCACCGTCCTGGGCTCGGCGACGACCCTGATCGACTATGGCGCGACCCTGAAGCCCGAGGTCCGCGATGACCTGTTGCTCAGCATCCGCGAAGAGGCCGAACGCCTGTCGCGCTATGTCGGCGATCTTTTGGATATGACCCGGCTGGAGGGCGGCGGCCTGAACGTACGCACCGACTGGACCGATGTGCGCGATATCCTGAACACCGCCGCCGACCGGGTGTCGCGCCGCCTGGGCCAACGCAAGGTCACGCGCGATTTTTCGGCCCAACTCAGCATCCCGACCGCCGAGTTGGAACGGGTATTCGACAAGTTCCGCCGCATGGAAGAATCCACCGATCGGGCCAAGGGCGCCGGGCTGGGCCTGGCCATCGCCAAGGGCTTCGTCGAGGCCATGCGCGGCCGCATCGCCGCCGCCAGCCCGATCCAGGACGACGCCGACGGCAGACGCGGCACCCGCATCTTGATCAGCCTGCCCAAGTCCATCGCCACCCACCCGGATCTGCTGTGATGTCCGCCGTTCGCCCCCAGGTTCTGGTCATCGACGACGAGCCGCAGATCCACCGCTTCCTCGCGCCCGCTCTGGACGCCGCCGGCTATGAACCCCGCCGCGCCGACGGCGGTCAGGAGGGCCTGCGCGCCATCGCCCTTTGGAGCCCCGACGCCGTGGTTCTGGACCTCGGCCTGCCCGACATGGACGGCAAGGACGTCCTGACGCGGGCGCGCGACTTCTATCAGGGGCCGATCATCGTCCTGTCCGCCCGCGACCGCGAGGCAGAAAAGATCACGGCCCTGGACCTCGGCGCCAACGACTACGTGGAAAAGCCGTTCGGCGTCGGCGAACTGCTGGCCCGCATCCGCGCCGGTCTGCGTCAGGGCGCGCTGACGCCGGTCGCGGGCGGGGTGGTTACGGCCGGCGATGTCGTCATCGACCTGGACCGCCGCATCGTCACCCGCGCCGGCGAGCGGGTGAAGCTGCGCCCCAAGGAATACGACGTCCTGGCCTACCTCGCCCGCAACGCCGGCAAGGTCCTGGGCCACGCCGACCTGCTCAAGACCATCTGGGGCGCCGGCCACGCCGACGACGTGCAGTATCTCCGCGTCGTCGTCGGCCAACTCCGGCACAAGCTCGAGGCCGACCCGGCCCAGCCCGTCCTGCTCGTGACCGAACCGGGCGTGGGGTACCGACTGGCGGACTGAGGCCTTCGGCGAGAGGGTTCGACACCTTTCCCAATGCAGCCTCATAAAGGCCGGCGCGTTGTCTGCGGAACGCATGTCTGAATCAGGCCCCCTCCCCCCGATCGTTTACCACCCGGCGTACAACGCCGAACTGCCTTCGGGTCATCGCTTTCCGATGCAGAAGTATGCGCGCCTGGTGGAGGTGCTGAGAGAGGAAGGGCTGATCGGACCGGAGGGGCTATGGGAGCCCGAACCTGCGGATTACTCGCTGCTCGCCGCCGTGCACGATCCCGACTATGTGCGCCAGGTGCTGGATGCCTGCGTTCCGCCGAAGGTCGAGCGGGTCATCGGCCTGCCCATCACCCAAAGCGTTGTCAAACGCACGCAGACCGCCGTCGGCGGCACGCTGACGGCGGCCCGTCTCGCCCTACGCCATGGCCTCGCCTGCAACACGGCCGGCGGCAGCCATCATGCCGGCCCCATGGGCGGCGCCGGCTTCTGCGTCTTCAACGACATCGGCGTCGCCGCGCGAGCCCTGATCGATAATGGCGAAGTCGGACAGGTCCTGGTCGTCGATCTGGACGTCCATCAGGGCGATGGAACCGCCTTCATCTTCGAGCACGAGCCCCGCGTCTTCACCTTTTCCATGCATGGCGAAAAGAACTTTCCGGTGCGCAGGGGGCCCAGTGATCTGGATATCGACCTGCCCGACGGAACCGGCGACGCAGCCTATGTCGCTAGGCTCAAAGCCGTTCTGCCCGACCTGCTTCGACGCGTTGCGCCGGATCTCGTCTTCTACATCGCCGGCGTCGATCCGCACGAAAGCGACCGGCTTGGGCGGCTGTCGCTGAGCGACGCGGGCTTGGCTGAGCGCGACGCCTATGTGCTGGAAACCTGTCTGGCGGTCGCGCCGGTCGTCGGCGTCATCGGCGGTGGATACGACCACGACATTGATCGTCTGGCGCGCCGCCATGCGACACTCCACCGCGCGGCCGCCCAGGCCTGGCGGCGCAGTCTGGCCCGGCGGGAGGCTTGATCGTGGCAGACCCGGCGCCGCTCATCATCACCGCAGCCCTGGACGACGGCGCCTTCGACTGGTTCGACGGCTTGCGCCAGGCGCACTTTCCCCGCCACCGCAACGTCGTCCCGGCCCATCTGACCCTGTTCCACGCCCTCCCCGGCGCGCAGGAAGACTTCGTGTTGGAGACGCTGAAGTCTGCGTGTCGGCGACAGGCGCCCATCCGCCTCGATGTGCGCGGCCCGTGGTCCCTGGGGCGTGGCGTGGCCTACCGACTGGCGTCCGCCGATCTGGACCGACTACGTAGACAACTCGCGGAGGCCTTTTCGCCCTGGCTGACCCGGCAGGATCAGGCCCCGTTCCGACCGCACATCACGGTCCAGAACAAGGTCGAGCCTACAGACGCCAAACGGCTGCTTGAGCAGCTCCAACTTGAGTTCGAACCCTTCGACATTCTCGCTGAAGGCCTGCTTGTCTGGCGCTATCTAGGCGGCCCGTGGGAGCCGATTGATCGGATTCCTTTCGAGGGCACGCTGACCCTCGACGATTGGAATGCACCCGACAGTGCGATGGCGACCCCGGCAGGACTCCAACCTGCGACCTCGGCTTTAGGAAAGCCTTGCTCTATGCAGCTGAGCTACGGGGCCACGCCTGACGCCGTAGCGGGTCGGGGCGGCGGGGGGAAGTCGGGGCGGCGAAAAAGTCGGGCGGCGGCTAGACGACTGCGGCGTCGGGCGTTTGTGGTTAAGGGGCATTAACCTACAAGATATCGCGGTGAACAAAGGACGAAACGGGCGATGTCAGCGATTCGGTCCTGATTCGTTTCGTCCTTGTTCCTCAAGAACGGAACGGCCGTTAACCGACGGGCGGGACGTGGGCGGTCAGGGCGCGCAGGCCCTCAAGCAGGCGGTCGGAATCGGCGCTGGTCTGGCCCTGGGCGGCCAGGGTCAGGCGGAGCGCGCGGACGTGAACCTCGACCGAGGGCCATGACCAGCTGCCGGCGTTCTTCATCCGGTCGGCGATCTCGCACAGGCTGAAGGCGGCCTCGAAGAAGGTCGGGACGTCCAGATAGCCGGCCATGTCGACCATGGCGGAGGCGAAGGCGTAGATTTGGTCCGGCGCATCCGAGGGGCGGGTCGCGCACAGGGCCTCGATGGCGTCGACGTTGGCCGTCAGCAGGGTGAAGACATGGTCACGCTGTTCATCCAGCGCCTGGTTGGCGCGCGACTCGGCCTCGATGATCAGACGGCCGCCGGGCCGCGCCATCTGACGCTGGAGCGAGGTGTGGACGCGGCGGACGGTGGAGGGTTTGGGCGCGGCGACAGGCTCGGTCACAGGCTGACCTTCATCGGCTTCATCAGCATGTCGATCTCGTCCTGATCCATGTTTTCCTCGACCGCCTCGCCCAGATCACCGGTCAGGTCGCTTTCGCGACGACCATCGGTGCCGGGAGGCGGCCCATAGTTGTGCACCCGGCGGTCGGGGCCGATGTAGTGTTCGGACTCGACGAAATCCCGGTCCTCGCCGCCCAGCCAGATGATCCGCTTCAGCAGCAGAGACGGCGACAGGGGCTTGGCGACGATGAAGCTGGCGCCGCAGTCGCGGCCTTGGTGGACCTTGGCCTGGGAGGCGTGACCCAGGATCATGATAACGGGCACATAGCGGGTCGGCGTCGGGGCGTCGCGCCGCAGCCAGCGCACGAAGTCATAACCGTCCATGTCCGGCATGATGCAGTCGATCAGGATCAGATCGACCGAGCGGCGCGCCAGCAATTCGACCGCCGCCTGGGCCGAGGCGCATTTGATCTGCTCCTTGCAGCCGAAGCCTTGGACGATGGAACCCAGCATATCCAGCGACGTGGGCTGGTCGTCGATCAGAAGGACCGTCGTGTGCGCCAGATTGACCCGATCGCTCTTGGCCATGGCGTCAGAACAGCATGAGGTCGCCGGCGTCGGCGTTCGATTGCGGGCGATGCTCGCCGGCGGCGGGACGAAGGCGGCCGGCCATGTCGGCCAGCGACAGGCGGCTGACGGCCTCGGACGGACTGGCGCCGCCGCCCAGCATGCGCAGCACGCCGGACAAGGCTTCGAGACGCTGGGTCAGGGCATCCAGGGCCTGGGCCTGGGTCAGGGCGTTAGGCCGTTCCTCGGGCGGGGCGCGGCGGACCAGATCGCTGACCAGGGCCTCGATCCCGTCAATGCCTTCGCGCACCAGCATCAGCTCGTCGGCGACGGCGGCCAGCAGATCGGCGTGTTCGGGAGGGGCGCTCATCTTCAGAACAGTTCCAGGGCGCCGGTGTCGACCGGGGCCATGACGGGCACGGGCTTGGGCGCGACGACGTCGGTGACGGCGCGCTGCAGGGCGCGGCCGGTGACGGGCCAGTAGTGCAGGCGCCGTCCGCCATCGCCGCGCAGACTGCCGCCCACGACGGTAATGCCTTCGTCGCGCAGGAATTTCTCGGCGAAGTCGGCGTTGCTGCGGCCCACGTCGCGCAGGCTGTCGAACATACGGCCGCCACCGAACAGCTTGGCCTCCAGCCGGTCGCGCCGGGCGCCGGCCTTGAGCATGTCGTTGATCAGAAGCTCCATCGCATAGGCGCCGTAGCGACGCCCCGCGTCGGTGCCCGCGCCCGAGCCTTCGGGCAGCAGGAAGTGGTTCATGCCGCCGACGCCCGCCAGCGGATCGCGCACGCACATGGCGACGCAGGACCCCAGGATGGTGCTGAGCACGACGTTGGGATCGGACGTGATGAAGTGCTCGCCCTGACCGACGTGGACGCGCTTTTCGACCGTGTCCTTCAGGGCGGCGAAACTCATGTCAGGGGACCGAAGACGGCTTCCAGCTTGCCCTTCAGCTGGGCGACGGTGAAAGGCTTGACCAGGTAGTTGTTGACGCCGAACTGCACCGCGCGCTGGACCAGCTCGCGGTCGGCGCGGCCCGTCAGCATGATGAAGGCGGTCTTGGAGGTCGGCGGGTGGGCGCGCACGGCGCGCAGCAGGCCTAGGCCGTCCAGGTTCGGCATATTGTAGTCGGAGATGATCAGGTGCGCGGGCTTGGACACGATCTCGCGCAGGGCGATCTCTCCGTCGGCGGCCTCGCGGATCTCGCGCACGCCGAGTTGTTGCAGGCTGGTGCGAACCAGCGAGCGCATCGTCATCTGATCGTCGACGACCAGGCAGTGAAGTGAGGCGGCGGCGGGCATAGGTTACGCTCCCGATTAGGCGACAGACCGCGCAGCCGGATCGGCGCACAGTTCGAGAATGGCGGTGGACAGGCGGTGCAGCGGCAACTGCCGCTCCACGGCGCCGATTTCATAGGCGGCCTTGGGCATGCCGTAGACGACGCAGGTCGCCTCGTCCTGACCCAGGGTGCGGCCGCCGGCCTGGCGCATGGCCAGCAGGCCCTTGGCGCCGTCGCGGCCCATGCCGGTCAGGATGACGCCGGTCATCGGACGCTTCAGCCGGGCGACGGAGTCGAACATCACATCGACCGACGGACGGTGGCCGTTGACGGGATCGCTGGCGATCAGGCGGCAACGGGGCGTCAGGCCGCCCGAGACCTCAAGATGGGTTGCGCCGCCGGGGGCCAGATAGATGTGGCCGGCCTTCAGCGGGGCCCCGTCCACCGCCTCGGTCACGGTCGGGGCGCAGGCGCGGTCCAGACGGGCGGCGAAGCTGGCGGTGAAGGTCGCCGGCATATGCTGGGTGATGACGGTCGCGGGGCAGTCCAGAGGGAAGCCGCTGAGCACGGTCAGCAGAGCCTCGACCCCGCCGGTGGAAGAACCGATGGCGAGGATCTGATTGGGGTCGGCGTGATAGGCGCGCGGCGCCTCGGCGGCGCCGGGCGTATCGCCGCGGGCGCGGACGCGCGAACGGGCGGCCGTCTTCACCTTGCCGATCAGGTCGTGGAAGGCGTCGACGCTGGCCACCGCTGGCTTGGCCACAGCATCCACGGCGCCGATCTCGAGCGCGGCGAGCGTGACGTCCGTGCCCGCCGCCGTCAGGGTCGAGACCATGACCACCGGCATGGGTCGCAGCCGCATGATCTTTTCTAGGAACTCCAAGCCGTTCATGTTGGGCATTTCGACGTCGAGCGTAATGACGTCGGGGTTCAGGGCCTTGATCGCGGCGCGGGCCTCGATGGGATCGGCGGCGGTGCCGACGACCTCGATCTCAGGATCCGACTTCAGGGCAGCCGAGATCAGCCCGCGCATGGTCAGGCTGTCGTCGACGACGAGGACGCGGACGGGGCTCATGCGCCACCCAGGCGATAGGTGGTCAGGCCGGCGGTCTGAAGCTGGCTGGTCGCCGGGCCGGAGACGCGTTCGGAGTGACCGATGTAGAGGGTCGCGCCGGGGTTCATCAGCGGGGTGAACCGCTTCCACACCCGCTCCTGGGTCGCGTCGTCAAAGTAGATGACGACGTTGCGGCAGAAGATGACGTCGAACTTGCCCTTCATGGGCCAGTCGCCGATCAGGTTCAGCTCCTTGAAGCTGACCAGGCGCTTCAGCTGCGCGCCCGCGACCCACTGGCCGCGATCGGCGCGGTCGAAATATTTGCGCCACAGCGTGACAGGCGCGAGCTCCAGCGCCTCTTCGGAATAGACGCCGTCGTGGCCCTGGGCGACCATGTTGGGATCGATGTCGGTGGCCAGGATACGCACATCCAGCTCGGCCGCCTCGGGCAGGGCCTGAAGCACGGTCAGCGCCATCGAATAGGGCTCCTGCCCGTTCGAACAGGCCGCCGACCACAGACGGACCCGGCCGCCGGCGCGGGCGCGCGCCGCCAGTTCGGGCATGACCCGGTCGCGCAGGTCGTCGAAATGGTGCGGCTCGCGATAGAAGCGGGTGACGTTGGTGGTCAGGGCCGCCGTCATCTTCTGGCGCTCGTCCACGCCGTCCACGCCCTCGACCAGGGCGCAGTAGTCGCGGAAGCTGGTCAGACCCAGGGTGCGCAGACGCTTGGCCAGGCGCGAATACACGAGCGCGGCCTTGCCCTCGTTCAGAGCGATGCCCGCATGGGCGTGCAGCATCTGGGCGATGTGGCGGAAATCCTCGGCGGTGAAGACGAACTCGCCCTCGACGATGGATCCCCGGCCGGCGGCGGCGGTCATGCGGCTTCGGCCTCGACTTGCGGCAGGATGTAATCCAGTTCGATCAGGCTGATCATGCGGCCGTCGATCGAAAAGATACCCTTGACGAAGGTCTTGACCTGATCGCTGGCGACGTCGGGCGTCGGCTGGACCGAGGCCTCGCTCATCTGCAGGATGTCGGACACGGCGTCGACCAGCAGGCCGACCATGCGGCCGCCGATATGGGCCACCATGATGACGTGACGCGCCGTCGGTTCCGAGGTCGTCAGACCGAAGCGCGCGCCCAGGTCGATGATCGGCAGGACCGTGCCGCGCAGGTTGATGACGCCCTTCATATATCCCGGCGAACGGGGCAGAGGCGTCGCCGGCGTCCAGCCGCGGATTTCGCGCACCGACATGATGTCGACGCAGAATTCCTGACTGCCGATGCGGAAGGCGATCAGTTCACGCTGGAGATCTTTGGCTTCGGTCATGGTTCAGCTCGCGAGCTTGAAGTCGGGACGGACGGATTTGCGGCGCATGTCGGTGACCAGCACGTCGACATCCAGGATCAGGGCGACGCGGCCATCGCCCAGAATGGTGGCGGCGGCGACGCCCTCCACCTGCTGGTAGTTGGTTTCCAGGCTCTTGATGACCACCTGGCGCTGGCCCTGGATGGCGTCGAACAGCAGGGCCGCCTGTTGGCCGCCTTCGGTTTCGACGACCACGGCGACGCCTTCGGTCGGGTTCATCGGCTGTTCGCGGAAGCCCATGATCAGGGCCACGTCGATCAGCGGCAGGAAGCGGTCGCGGAAGCGGATGACGGGATCCACGCCGCCGACGAAATGCAGGTCGACGGCTTGGGGGGTCAGGCTCTCGACGATGGCCGGCAGCGGCGCGATCAGCGTCTGTTCGGCGGCGGCGACGACCATGCCGTCCAGCACCGCCAGCGTCAGCGGCAGGCTGAGGGTGAAGGTCGAGCCCTTGCCGGGCACAGAGCTGATGGAGATGCGGCCGCCCAGGGCCTGGATCGAGCGTTTGACCACGTCCATGCCCACGCCCCGGCCCGAGATGTCGGACACGACGGCGGCGGTGGAGAAGCCCGGCGCGAAGATCAGATTGTCGATCTGCTCGTCGGTCAGGGGCGCGTCGGCGGCGATCAGACCCTTGTCGATGGCGATCTTCTTGACCCGTTCGCGATTGATGCCGCGGCCGTCGTCGGAGATTTCGATGACGATCCGACCCGAGCGGTGCAGGGCCGCGAGACGCACCGTGCCCTCGGCCGGCTTGCCGGCGGCGACGCGCTCTTCGGGCGTTTCCAGCCCGTGGTCGATGGCGTTGCGCAGCATATGGGTGATGGGCTCGGCCAGGCGTTCGACCACGGTCTTGTCGACCTCGGTGTCCTCGCCGGCCGTGACCAGACGGACCTGTTTGGAGACCATGTCGGCGACTTCGCGGACCAGGCGCGGCATGCGCTGGAACACCGACTTCACCGGCTGGGCGCGGATGGCCATGACACTGTCCTGGATCTCGCGGGTCAGCAGTTCCAGGTCTTCGAGGCCGAGCGCGATGCCCGAGGAGCGGGCCAGGCCGCTTTCCAGCACACGTTGCGACAGCATGGCCTGCTGGATGACCAGTTCGCCGACGACGTTGATCAGGCGATCAACCCGATCAAGATCGACGCGGATCGTCACCGGCGCAGGCGCGACAGGGGCAGAAGCCGGCGCGGGCGTCGCCGTCACGGGTGCGGCGACAGGGACAGCCGGAGGCTCGACAGTGGGCGCAGCGGCGATCGGCGCCGGCTCGGGCTCTAGGGGAGCGAACGGTACGACCTCGGCCGCCGGCTCGGCGGCGGCGCCGGAAGCCTTGGCCAACAGGGCGGCGATATCCAGATCGTCGCTGGCAGGCAGGACGGCGGCCGGTTCGTCGTCGAACGCAGCGAGTTCGTCACCGCCGGCGCCCAGAGGTGTGATGGTCAGGTCGCAGTCGCTTTCGACGAAATCGAAGACCTCGCGCACGGCCGCCTCATCGACGGCGGCGGCCAGATCGACCGTCCAGGTCAGGCAGCCGTCCTCGATCGACAGCGCGTCCAGCGTCGGCGTCTCGCTGTCGTCCACGACGACCGTGACCGGGCCGAGACGACCCAGCTCGCGCAGCAGCAGGCTGGTCTCGTTGGCGTTCACGTACATCCGGCCCATCGGCTTGAACACGATGCGCCAACCGACCGACGGCGCGTCGGCGCCCAGGTCGGCGCCCAGATCGGCGATGAGCAGGGGCGCAGGCTCGTCCAGCGCCATGTCGAAGGCCATGGGGGTGAAGCCGAAGTCGTCTTCGTCTTCCTCGACGTCGACCGGCGCCTCGCCGCCGTGGGTCAGGACCTGCATTTCGGCGACCAGGGCGGCGGAACGCGCCTCGTCCACCGGCGGGATCAACCCTTGCGCGGCCTGAATGTGATCGGCCAGCACGTCGGAGGCGCGCAGCAGGGTCTTGATGGTGATCGCGTCGCACGGCTTACGGCCCGCGCGCAGTTCGTCCATCAGGGTCTCGAAGACGTGGGCGAACCGGACCAGGGCCTCCAGGCCGAAGGCCCCTGCCCCGCCCTTGACCGAATGGACGGCGCGGAAGACGGCGTTGATCGTCTCCAGGTCGGTCTGACCCTGTTCAAGCAGCATCAGCTTGGCTTCCAGGTCCGCGAGCAGTTCGTCGCATTCCTGGAAGAAGGTGGCTTTGATGGCTTCGAAGGCGTCCATTAGGTCGGGGTCCGGCGGGCTTCAGCGATCAGAGTTAGGCGATCAAGCGGCGACGCGGCGGACGGCGTCCACCAGCTTTGCGGGGTCGAACGGCTTGACGATCCAGCCGGTGGCGCCGGCGGCGCGGGCGCGCGCCTTCTTCTCGACGTCGCTTTCGGTCGTCAGCACCAGCACCGGGGTCGTGCGGTGGTTCGGATCGGCGCGCACGCCCTCGATGACGCCGAAGCCGTCCATGCGCGGCATGTTGATATCGGTGATGATGACATCGGCGCCCTTGGACGCCAGGGTCTCCAGACCGTCCACGCCGTCCACCGCCTGGATCACGGTATAGCCCGCGTCTTCCAGCGCCATCAGCAGCATGTCGCGCATGGTGCGTGAATCGTCGATCGTCAGAACGGTCTTGGTCATGCCAACGCCCCCTCGGTGTTGAAGTCCGGCGCGCCGTAGGCCGCCCATTGTTCCGTCCAATATTGGGACACAGACCCTAAACTTAGGTTGACGCCGTCGGCCGCCCACGTCTTTCGCGCCGACAGCAGGATCTGCAGGCACAGGCCGCCCAGGCGCTGGACCGCGGAGGCGTCTAGGACCACCGGATGACCGCGCAGGGCCAGCAGTTCGGCCTTCAAGGGCTCGGCCGCATTCAGGTCCAGCACGTCGGACAGGATCAGGGTTTCGGTCATCAGAACTCCTCCCAACCGTCTTCGACGGCGGCGGCTTGAGGCTTGGGTGCGGCGCCGCCACGGCCGATAGTCTTCAGCGCGGCCACCATGTGGCTGGAGCGGGCAGCGGGCTTGGCGACGGGCGCAGGGGTCCGAACCGGCGCAGGCGCAGCGGCGCGCGGCGACGAGGCGCCGACGCGGAACTGGGCCACCGAGGCTTTCAGGCTCTCGGCCTCCTGAGCCAGCGAATGGCTGGCGGCGGTGGACTGCTCGACCATGGCCGCGTTCTGCTGGGTGACCTGGTCCATCTGGTTCACGGCGGTGTTGACCTGGGCCAGACCGACGGCCTGTTCCTGGGCCGAGGCCGCGATTTCGGTCACCAGGCTGTCGATCTCGGCGACACGGTCCACGATCCGTTGCAGGGCCTCGCCGGTCTCGCCGACCAGTTTGACGCCCGAGCCAACCTGACCGGTCGAGGCCGAGATCAGGGTCTTGATCTCCTTGGCGGCCTCGGCCGACCGCTGGGCCAGGGCGCGAACTTCCGAGGCGACGACGGCGAAGCCACGACCGGCCTCGCCGGCGCGCGCGGCCTCTACGCCCGCGTTCAGGGCCAGAAGGTTGGTCTGGAAAGCGATTTCATCGATCACGCCGATGATCTGATTGATCTGGTTGGACGAGCCTTCGATGGCGGTCATGGCCTGGACGGCGTCGCGGACGATGATGCCGCTCTTTTCGGCGTCGCCGCGCGCGGCCTGAACCACGTCGGAGGCTTGGCGGGCGCCCGAGGCGGTCTTGTTCACCGTGGCGGTGATTTCATCCAGGGCCGCAGCAGTTTCCTCCAGCGAGGCGGCCTGCTGTTCGGTGCGGCGCGAAAGATCGTCCGCGGCCTGCGAGATTTCGCCGGCGCCCGAGCGGATGCCCGAGACATTGTTGACCACGACCGAGACGGCCTGTTGCAGCTGGGAGATCGCAGCGTTGAAGTCGGTTTTCAGCTGAGCGGACTTGGCGCTGAATTCGATGTCGATGCGGTGGGTGAGATCGCCGTTCGACATGGCCGACAGGCCCTGGCCCAAGGCTGCGATGGCCCGGGCGTCCTCGGCGGCCTCGCGCGCCTTTTCGGCCTCGCGTTCGGCGCGTTCCTGCTCGGACATCGAGCGCTGCGACAGCGCGTCCTGCTCGACGCGGACCTTTTCGATCGCGGCGTCGCGGAAGGCCACGATGGCCTGACCCATCCTGCCGAACTCATCTTTGCGCTCGGCGCTGGCGACCTTGATGTCGGTGTCGCCGGCCATCAGCTTTTGCATATAGCCGATCATCGTGAAGATCGGGCGCACGATGGAGCGCGTTGCGACGAAACCGGCGATGACGGCGATCACCAAGGCCGAGATCAGGCCTACGATCGTGGCGATCAGCGCGGTGCGGCTGGCGGCGGCCTGAGCCTCGGTCGAGGCCTTGCGCGCCACATCGTTGGCGCTCTTGATCTGGTCGATCGTGTCTTCGACCGGCGCGACGTAGTTGTCGGCCGTTCCGTTGCGGCCGACCATTTGAACGGCCTGGGCCGCGCGACCGTCGCGCACCATCGCAGAACCGGCTTCCACGACATTCTTGTACCAGGTCGCATTGCCTTCCACGGCCTTGTCAACCAGGGCGGCGCGGTCGGCGGGAAGTTCGCCGCGCAGCTCGTCCATGGCCGCCAGGAACTTGGCGCGGTGCGCATCGACGCGTTCAATGTAGTAGGGATCCTGAGACAGGAGGTAGCCACGGAAGGCGTTCTCCTGGCGGGCCATGTAGAACTCGGCCGTCGCCGTGGTGCGATTGACCTGGTTTTCCACCGTGCGCACTTCGCCGGCCTTCTCCAACTGGAGCAGGCTGGTGACGACGACGACGCCCATAACGGCGATCGCCGCCAGAACGAGACCAAAGGCCGCGAACAGCTTGCGGCCGACGGGCATATTTTCAATCAACTTCAACTCAGCATCCCCCGGTGGATCGGTTACTCAGAAAGAATAGGTGGCGGCGGCGACGAGACGACCCTCGTAGGGTTCGCCTGCGCTGTGGCGGTCGGTGTCGTACCAGCGCAGATCGACGGCCAAGGCGTCGGTCAGCTTCTGTTTGGCGCCGACGTTCCAGGCGTTGTAATCGACACCGCCGTCGGCCATGCGGTTGGCGACGCCGGCCGAAATCTTTGTCTTGGCGGCGACGGCGACCGTGCCTTGCAACTCCAGCCACCAGGCCTCTTTCGTCGCCGCAAAGCCGTCGGGCGAATAGTTGACGCGCAGGCGCGTCGCCACGGGGCCCAGCTTGCGTGAAGCGTCCGCCTGATATTCCCAGTAGTTTTTGTCGACGCCGGCGCGCGATCCTGGCAGATCGCGGTTCATAACGCCCAGATCGAGGGTGAAGCCGCCCGCCTTGGGGCGCCAACCGACCATGCTGACGATTTCCATGTCGTAGCCTTGCGATCCGGCGGCGTCAGAGACGAAGACGCTGGCGTAGCCTTCGCCGAAGCCGGCTTCGGCCTTGGCGAAAGGCGCAACGTCCTGATTGCTCTTGCCCAGCCCTTTGCCGACATACTGGCTGGCGACACCGACATCGAGGCCGAACGATTGGGCCTGGGCGTTGATCGGTGCTGCGAGGCCTACTGCCGCGACAACAAAGAAGGCTGACGAACGAAACATGGTGATCCCTGAAGCTTCTGCATTCTGAAGCCCAAGGATGAGGCGATGATTAATATTAAATCTGAACCGGACTGTATGTAGGATTGCGTAACCCGTGAGGAGTGTCGCGCGGCCTCCGGGCTGCGTCATCGGCAGGGGTGCTCGTCACTCCAAACCGATTTTGAGCGAATACGTATGTTCACGTAGTCGAAACGAGCCTATACAAAAGTTGTCAGAAAAGCGGCGACGCCCGTCAGCCCAAGTTTTGGCGAGTTCTCGCATCCCAATTCATACTCCGGTGAAATATATCCAGCGGCCCAGGAACATCACGAAGACATGATCTTCAGGTCCAGGACATGGTGGAGCGGGGTCTTGATCGCGTGCCTGGCTGTCCTTGTGGCGACGCTGGTTCGTAGCGCGCTCGAACCGTTTGGAAACTTCTATTATCTGCCGCTGGTCCCGGCGGTGATTGTTACGGCTCTGCTGGCGCAAAGGGGGGGCGGTCGTGCTGGCGATCCTGTTGGCCATCGGGGCTAATCTGTGGCTGGTGCATCGCGAAAGCGTGCTGGATGCGGCGACCAACGCCGCGCTTTTTGCGGTCATCGCCTGGGTCATCGCAGAGGTCTGTCGTCGGCTAATCGACGCCCTGGAACAGGCCCGCGCCCTGACGCGTGACTTGGCGCTGCGCGAGATGCTGCTCGACACCATTGTGGCCACGACGCCGATCGTGACGCTGGATCGTGAGGGGCGGACGCGCCGCGTGACCCCGGCCGCCGCCGATCTGCTGCGTGTGGATCGAGACGCGGCGATGGCGCAGCCTTTCGGATCGCTACTGCCCGGCTTCGACGATGCGGCCCTGGCGAAGGCTCGCCAAGGGGGCGAGGTTCTGGGCCCGTCCTCCGGACCTTGGACGAGCGGCAGTATAAATACACCCGGGCCGTCGCTGACGCTCCACGCCAATGTCCTGCCTGACGACATCGCTCCCGAACACATCGTGCTGACGCTGGGCGATCAGAGCCAGGCCGAGACGATCCGCAAGGGCGAGCGCGATCTGAACGACAAGCTCAGCAGCGTCTGGCGTCTGAACTCAATGGGGGAAATGGCCGCGACCCTGGCCCACGAACTGAACCAGCCGCTGACCGCCGCCACCGTGTATCTGCATGCCGGCCAGGCCGAACTGACCCGGCTGGGAACGGTCGCGGAAGGGCCGGCCAAGACCATCGACCTGGCCAAGACGCAGTTGCTGCGCGCGGGCGACATCATTCGGCGCATGCGCGAACAGGTCGCGACAGGTTCGCGGTCCTTTACCGAAGAGCGCGCCTCGCTGATCGTCCTCGACCTGGCGCCGGTCTTCGCCCTGACGGGACAGGACACCGACACGACGATCGCTCTGGATGTGGAAGAGGACGACGATCAGGTTCTGGCCGACCGCATCCAGATTCAGCAGGCGCTGGCCAATCTGGTGCGCAACGCCGTGGACGCCGTCATCGGACGCGAGGGCGCACGCGTGACGGTGACCGGCCGGACGCTGGGCGCGGACGGCTATGAGATCGCGGTGTGCGACAATGGCGACGGCATCCCCGAAGACAGAATCGACAGCATCTTTCACCCGATGGCGACGACGAAGGCCGGCGGCATGGGTCTGGGGCTGTCGGTCACGCGTTCAATCGTCGAGAGCCATGGCGCGACCTTGGTCGTCAGCCGGAATTCTCAGGGTGGAGCGACCTTTTCGTTTCGTCTGCCGCGTCCCACGGAGTCCGAAATCTGATGAGCCCGCACTCCGTTTTCATCATCGATGACGACCCCGCCATGCGCGACGCCCTGGTGCTGATGCTGCGCGGGGCTGGGTATCGGGCGCGCAGTTTCGTCAGCGCCGACGACTTCCTGGACAATCTGCCCGAAGACCGCAGCGCCTGCGTCATTACCGATGTGCGGATGCCGGGGCTTCAGGGTTCCGAGCTGGTCGGGCGTCTGAAAAGCCTGCGCGGCGACACCTGGCCGGTGATCGTCATCACGGGTCATGGGGAGGTGACGCTGGCGGTTCAGTTGATGAAGGCGGGCGTCGTAGATTTCGTCGAAAAGCCGTTCGATCCGCAGCGAATGCTGGACGCGGTTTCCAGCTGCCTGGCCTCCTTGACCAGTCTGGAGGCCGAGCGGATCGCGCGCGAGGACGCCAAGGCCCGACTGGACACCCTCACCCCGCGCGAACGGCAGGTCTTCGACGCCCTGATCGACGGCTGTTCCAACAAGGAAATCGCGCAAAGGCTGGAGATCAGCCCGCGCACGGTGGAAATCTTTCGCGCCAAGGTGATGACGAAAATGCAGGCCGCGAACCTGTCCACCCTGGTCCGGATCGGAATGCGCGCCGGCGACGCTTGAGCCGGACGAGATTCGTCGCCACCTTAGTCGCGACATGAGCGACCGGTCCGCAGGCCTCGCCCCGTCCCGCGTGACTGCGGTCCTGGGGCCCACCAACACTGGCAAGACCCATCTGGCGGTCGAGCGGATGCTGGGTCACGCCTCGGGCATGATCGGCCTGCCCCTGCGCCTGCTGGCCCGCGAGATCTATGAGCGGATCGTCAAACAGCGCGGCGCGGCGGCCGTCGCCCTGATCACCGGCGAGGAAAAGATCGTCCCGCCGCGCCCGCACTATTTCGTCTGCACCGTCGAGGCCATGCCGCTGGAGCGGTCGGTCGAGTTTCTGGCCATCGACGAAATCCAGCTGGTCGCCGACCCCGAACGCGGCCACGTCTTCACCCAGCGGCTGCTGCACGCGCGCGGCCGGTTCGAGACGATGTTCCTGGGCGCTGGCGCCATGGAGCCGCTGATCCGCCGCCTGGTGCCGGACGTGGAGATCGTGACGCGCGACCGGCTATCCACCCTGTCCTATGCGGGCTCCAAGAAGCTGACCCGCCTGCCGCGCCGCAGCGCAATCGTCGCCTTCTCGACCGACCGGGTCTACGCCATCGCTGAACTGATCCGGCGTCAGCGCGGCGGGGCGGCCGTGGTGATGGGCAGTCTGTCGCCCCGCACCCGCAACGCCCAGGTGGCGCTGTATCAGTCGGGCGAGGTCGATTTCCTGGTCGCCACCGACGCCATCGGCATGGGGTTGAACATGGATGTAGACCATGTCGCCTTCGCGGGCCTGAGAAAGTTCGACGGGCGGCGCACCCGCTGGCTTTACGCCCATGAGATCGGCCAGATCGCCGGGCGGGCCGGCCGGCATCTGCGCGACGGCACCTTCGGCGTCACGGCCGAGGCCGAGGATCTGGACCCCGACCTGGTCGAACAGGTGGTCGAGCATCGGTTCGATCCGATCGAGGCGGCGGAGTGGCGGAACGCCCGGCTGGATTTCGACACCCTGCCCGATCTGCTGCGCTCGCTGACGGTGACGCCCCAGCGTTCGGGGCTGAGCCTAACGGCGGAGGCGCTGGACGAGACCCTGCTGCGTCGCCTGATCAAGGACGAGGAGGTGGCCCGCATCGGGCGCTCGCGCGGGGCGGTCATGCGTCTGTGGGAGGCGTGCCAGTTGCCCGACTTCCAGAAGACGACGCTGGATGAACACGCCCGGCTGGCCAAGGACGTCTTCCACGCCCTGACCGGCAAGCGCGGCCGGCTGACCGACGACTGGATGGCGCCGCGCTTCGCCTTCGTGGATCGCGACGACGGTCAGATCGACCAGCTGTCGGCGCGGCTGTCGGCAGTGCGCACCCTGTCCTACATCGCCAACCGGCCGGACTGGGTTCACGACGCGCAAGGCTGGCGCGACAAGACCCGCGCGCTCGAGGACCGGCTGTCCGACGTACTACACGAGCGGCTGACCGCCCGGTTCGTGGATCGCCGAACCACCGCCCTGATGCGGGCGCTGAACGTGCGCGAAGACACGTTTGCTGGCGTCGCCGAAGACGGGGAGGTCACCGTCGAGGGTCAGGTCGTCGGCCAGCTGGAGGGCGTGCGGTTCCAGATGGAGAAGGGCTCTTCGGCTCTGGAGGATCGCACCCTGCGCCAGGCCGCCGTGCGTGCGGTGACGCCCGAGATCAATCGACGGCTGGGGCGTCTGGCGGCCGAGACCGACGACGGGTTTTCGGTCACGCCGGACGGGGCGGTGCTGTGGCGCGGCGTGCTGACGGCGCAGATCAATGCGACGCCGCAGGGGGTCGATCCCTTTACGCCCTCCGTGCGCCTGCTCGGCGATCTGGGACCGACGCCCGCCCGCGAGCGCGCCCAGCGCCGGATCGAGGCGTGGCTGGCGGCGGAAGCGGGCCGTGCGTTGCGTGATCTGCGACGGCTGCGTCAGGCGGTCGAGAGTGGCGCGCTCAAGGGCCTTCCGCGCGGCATCGCCTTCCGTCTGATCGAGGCCGGCGGCGTGATCGACCGGCGCGAGGTCGAGCGCGATCTGGCCGCGCTCAGTCAGGTCGAGCGCCGCACGCTGCGCAGTTTCGCCATCCGCATCGGGGGGCATTCGGTTTGGCTGCCTGGCCTTCAGAAGCCGCGCGCCCGCCATTTCGCCCAGGCCTTTGTCGCCGCGCCGCTGATCCCGGCCACGCCCGATCTGATCCCCGCGCCGGTGGAGCCGCCCTCGGCGCGTCTGTTGTCCGCGCATGGATTACGATTGGCGGGACGGTGGCTGGCGCCGGTCGAGACGCTGGAGAAGATGGCCGAGCTGCGGGCCGCCAATCACGGCCGACTGTCCGACGAGGCCCTGACCGATCTGGGCTGGCGCGCCGATCAGGCCAAACAGATCATCGCCGCCTTGAAGATCGAACGCGCCCGCCTGCCCGACAAGCCGGGCGCAGCGCCCAAGATCGTCAAGGACTCGCCCTTCGCCGCCCTCGCCGCCCTGACGGAGGCGCCCCCGGCGCGGCCCAAGCGTCGTCGTCCGCGTCGAAAGGCGAAGGCTTGAACGAGAACGCCTGTCGCATCGACATCTGGCTGTGGCGCGCGCGGTTCGTAAAGACGCGCGGCCTGGCGGCCGGTCTGGTGGAGCGGGGTGCGGTGCGGCTGACGCATCAGGGGCGCGAGACGCGGCTCGACAAGCCCAGCCGGTGCGTTCACGTCGGCGACCTGCTGACCTTCGCCCAGAACGGACGCGTCACCAGCCTGAAGGTCGAGGGGCTGGGCGAAAGGCGCGGACCCGCAGAGGAGGCCCGCGCCCTGTATTCGCTGACGGTCTAAATGGCCTCAAGTCGCGCGCAGCGCGGTAGGCCTAAAAGAGCCGCCTCAAGTCACGCGAAGCGCGGCAGGCCCTACTTCTGAATGACGAACTCGCCTTCAATGTGCAGCTTCACCTCGTCGGAGACGGCCGGCAGGGCGTAGTTGATGCCGAAGTCCGAGCGTTTGATGGTGGCTTCGCCGTCGAAGCCGGCCTTGTAGGCGCCCATGACGGTTCCGGCGCCGTTGAACTCGACCTCGATGGTGACGGGCTTGGTCACGCCCTTCAGGGTCAGATCGCCAACCACGGTCGCCTCGTTGGCGTCATCGGCGTCGACCGTGACCGAGCGCGAGACGAAGGTTGCCGTCGGATATTTAGCGGTGTCGAAGAAGTCGGCGGTCTGAAGGTGGGCCTTCAGACGGTCGTCGTTGGGCGCCACGTCGGTCAGCGGGATCGTCGCGGTCAGCGTCGAGGCCGAGGGGTTGGCCGGGTCCAGCTTCAGCACCGCCTTCACGTTCACGAACTGGCCCGTATAGGTCGAAAGACCGAAGTGATTGACCGACCAGGTGATCTTGCCGTGGCCGGAATCCAGATCGTAGGTCCCGGAGGTGACCTCGGCGGGGTTCTTGGTCAGAGCGGCCTGAGCCACGACCGCGCCGCCTGCGACCAGGCTGAGGGCGGCCGCGCCGGCGACGGCGTATTTCATGAAGGAGGTGCGCATAGGGATTTCCTGTCGATGGGGCGGATATGCAATCAATACAGTTGCGATTAGGCGCCGTTCTGTCAAGGCGCTGCGAATGGCTCTCGCCTTAAGCCGCGCTGTTGACAGTTGGTTGCGTGGCCGCCATGTCGCAGGCCTCCCGCCCACAGACCGACACCCGTTTTTCGCCCAATGACCTACATCGTCACCGACGCCTGCGTGAAATGTAAGTTCATGGACTGCGTCGAGGTGTGTCCTGTGGACTGTTTCTACGAAGGCGAGAACTTTCTGGTGATCGCACCCGACGAATGCATCGACTGCGGCGTGTGCGAACCGGAATGCCCGGTCGACGCCATCGTGCCGGACACCGAGGACGAGCCCGACGGCAAATGGCTTCAGGTCAACGCGGAATACGCCAAGGTCTGGCCCAACATCACCGTCAAGGGCACGCCCCCCGCCGATCGCGAGCAGTACGAGCGCGAAACGGGCAAATACGAGAAATACTTCAGCCCCAAGCCGGGCAAGGGTTCCTGATTTCAGGACTGGCGGCGCTCAAGCCTTGCCGCATTTGCACGTCCGCCCTGTGGACGTTTTGAAATTCCGCAGATTTGTGATAGGTTCTGTTTCATTGGATCGGGCGGTCCGCGAAATCTTCGCGCCGCCCGTGTTTGCGACAGAATCCCGCCCTAGACGGGATCGGCCAGAGGTTTGGTGATCCGTTTCCGCTTTTGACGCCTGACATCATCTCCTCCGACGGAGCGATCCGGCGGATGAGATCCTGTTTGCGTTTCCTGCGCCTTCGTTTCGCCCGGCCCTGACCGGGAAAGGACGATTATGACGAGCAAGACTGGTCTGGAGTTCAAGGTTGGCGACGCGGTCGTCTATCCGGCGCACGGCGTCGGCAAGGTGGCGGCGATCGAGACCCAAGAAGTCGCGGGCATGTCGCTGGAGGTCTATGTCGTGACCTTCGACCACGAAAAGATGACCCTGCGCGTCCCGACCAAGAAGGCCGTGACGGCCGGTCTGCGTTCGTTGGCCGCCGACGACGTCGTGACCAAGGCCCTGACCACACTGAAGGGCCGCGCGCGCATCAAGCGCACCATGTGGTCGCGTCGCGCCCAGGAATACGAAGCCAAGATCAACTCCGGCGACCTGATCTCCATCGCCGAAGTGGTCCGCGACCTGCACCGCGCCGACACCCAGCCGGAACAGTCCTATTCGGAGCGCCAGCTCTATGAATCGGCCCTGGACCGCATGGCGCGCGAAGTCGCGGCCGCCAACAAGATCGACAAGGACGCCGCCGTCGAGCTGCTTGCCAAGTCGCTCAGCGCCAAGAAGCCGGTCCCGACCGCCGAAGCCGCCTAAGCTTCAGTTTCGGACTAAAGAAGAGGCCCCGGAGCGATCCGGGGCCTTTTTTGATGCGTCGCAGAGCCGCTGTCAGAAGTATTCGGCGTTGGCCGGGCACTGGGCGCTGATGCGGCGCGCCGTGATGCTGGCGGGGATATAGGGCGTGCCGCGCACGATCTGGGCGCCGCCGCGGAAGCTGAAGCTGGTTTCCGTGTAGGTCCCATTCAGGCGAACGGCGATGCGACGGCCCTTGCGATCCTGGCAGGTTCCCTCGAAGCGGGCGTTGCCGTTGCCGACCGCGCGGGTCGGATAGGTGCAGCGCCACTTGTTGGTCGACAGGCCGCCGAAGAAGCGGTTGATCTCGCTGGGCCGCACGCACTTCTGCTCGGTGTCGCGCTGGCCCACCGCGCTGGTGGTGTATTCCCAATAGCCGGGCAGGACTTCGGACTGGGCGGCGGTCTGGGCCGGGGCGATGGCGGGCGAGGCCAGCATGAAGCCGCCGGCCATCACCGGGGCCACGACGGCGAGCGCACGCTTGGGCAGGCGATCGATCAAGGACGGACGGGACATGGAAGCCTTCTGTTCTGCTTGGGTCTCTTTTGGGGTCGTCATCATATGGGCCATACATGGCGGCATTTGAATGACGGCTGAACGAGGCGTGGGGACGATGGGCCCAGACTCGGCTTGACGCCGAACCGCCTCTTCCCTTATACGGCCCCCTCTCGCGCGGGCTGGTTCCCGCGCGCAACTGTTTCATGCGTCCTCTCCCACGCTCGGGCCGGACGCCGCACCTTAAGGATCTGACGATGTCGCGTCGTTGCGAACTCACCGGTATCGGCCCCATGGTCGGCCACAACGTGAGCCACTCGAACATCAAGACCAAGCGCCGCTTCCTGCCGTCGCTGAAGACGGTCAAGGTCACGTCGGAAGCCCTGGGCCAGACGTTCAGCCTGCGCATCTCGAACGCCGCGCTGCGCACCCTGGACTACAAGGGCGGCCTGGACGTCTTCATCGTCAAGGCTCGCGACGAGCAGCTGTCGATCGCCGCTCAGCGCATCAAGCGCCAGATTCGCGCCAAGCTGGCCGAACAAGCCGCCGCCTGATCGGCGACCGCGACATAGAGTTCTGGAAGAGGCCGGTGGAAACACCGGCCTTTTTCTTTGCGCCATTGCCCGCTCGCGCTAGCCTGCAGCCTCAGACGGGGGACGGCTTCATGCGCATCAAGATTTTGCTTTTGGCCGCGACCAGCGCCCTGACTTTGTCGGCCTGCGCCACCGTGGCCCAGCCGGCGCCGACGCCGTGCGAATCGACCGCCTTCACCCTGGCCACCGATCAGCCGCTGACGCCCGAACAGCAGGCGATGCAGTTCGACAAGGCCGATTTGTCGATCAAGGTCCTGCCTGACGACAAGGCCATCGACGCGGTCGCCGTGCTGGACTTCACCGCCAAGGCGCCCCTGACCGCTCTGGTCGTCGAACTGGACACTCTGCTGACCATTTCCTCGGTCCAGATCGACGGGGTCGAGGTCGCTGTCGATCGCTGGTCCAACCCCGAAGGCCGGCTGACGGTGCTGCTGCCCGAGACCCTGGCCACGGGCCGGTCGGTCTCCCTGCGCGTCGCCTATGCCGGCCAGCCGCGCGTGGCGCCCCGGGCGCCGTGGGACGGCGGCTTCGTCTGGTCCACCGCGCCGTCGGGCGAGCCGTGGATCGCCACGGCGGTTCAGGGCGAGGGCTGCGACATCTTCTGGCCATGCATCGACAGCCCGCACGGCGAACCGGGCCGGGTCGACCTGCACATCACCGTCCCATCCGCCCTGTCGGCCCCGTCCAACGGCCGCTTCCTGGGCAAGGTCGATCACGGCGACGGCTGGACCACCTGGAACTGGTCGGCGAAATCGCCCAACACCTATGCCATCGCGCTGAACGTCGGGCCCTATGAAGAGGTGTCGGGCGATTACGCCAGCCGGTTCGGCAACACGATCCCGATGCGCTACTGGCATCTGAAATCGGACACCCCCGAACAACTCCAGGGCCTGTTCGCCCAGTTCCCGAAGATGCTGGACTTCTTCGAAGCCACCGTCGGACCTTATCCCTTCGGCGATGAGAAGATGGGGGTGGTCGAGACCCCGCACCTGGGCATGGAGCACCAGACGATCAACGCCTACGGCAACGGCTACAAGATCGACGGTCGCGGCTATGACTGGCTGTTGCAGCACGAGTTCGCCCACGAATGGTTCGGCAACCAGCTGACCAACCAGAACGCCGACGACATGTGGCTGCACGAAGGATTGGGCAGCTATATGCAGCCGCTCTATGCGCGATGGTTGCTGGGCGACCGCTACATGCACCGCGAACTGGCCAATCAGCGCGAGGGTCTGATCAACACATATCCCGTCGTCTCAGGCACGCCCAAGACGGAAGACGAGGTCTACAAGGGCGATGCCGGGCCGGGTCTCGACATCTACAACAAGGGCTCGTTGATCAGCCATTCGCTGCGGATGCTGATCGGCGACGCCGCCTTCCATCAGGCGGTCACCCGCCTGGTCTATGGCCGACCCGATCCCCGGCCGGGCAATTTCGCGCCGTTGTACCGATCCACCGGCGACTTCGTCGCGATCATCAATGACATCACGGGCCAGGACTATGGCTGGTTTTTCCGCGGCTATCTCTACAACGCCGCCCTGCCGGTGCTGAGCCAGACCCGCGACGGCGATGTGCTGAAGCTAGAATGGGCGACGGGCGACGGCGGCGTCTTCCCTATGCCGCTGGAGGTCGAGATCGACGGGCGCGTTCAGACCGTGGCCATGACGGGCGGGCGCGGCCAGATCGCGGTTCCGGCCGGCGCCCATGTCCTGATCGATCCGCAGAACAAGGTGCTGCGCCAGATGGACGTGATCGACGCGCTTCAGGCCTACAAGGCGACGCAGAAGGCGAAGTAGCGGCCGGTCAGGCCTCGGCCACCGTCACCGACTGGCGCACCATCTGACAGCGCTCCTGGGTCGTCAGGAAGGCGATGTCCGCCGCATCGCGCCCGCAGGCGATCCGCACCAGACCCTCGACCGGCGCCAGGCCCGTCGGATCGACCAGCCACCAGCCGTTGTCCAGCCAGACCTCGAAGATAGCGTGGAAGTCGGGCGGGCTGAGTTGGTGAGCGAAGGCGCTGACCGCGCGCGCAGGAATGCCCGAAGCCCGGCATAGCGTCATGCCCAAATGAGTGAAGTCGCGGCACACGCCGGCCCGGTCGATGAAGGTGCGCGCCGCCGTGGTTTCGGTGTCCGACACGCCGTGCTCGTAATCGACGTTCTCGGTGATCCAGTTCAGGATCGCCAGCACGCGCGCGCCGCCCGCCGTGTCGCCGAACTCGCGCGTCACGAAGCGGCCGAACTGGTCCGACGGACAATAGCGGCTGGGCTGCAGATAGGGCAGGACCTCGGCGGGCAACTCGCCCCAGTCATGCTGGGATACGCTGGGCGGCAGGCCCTTCAACACGCCGTTCTCGACCACCGCCTCATAGGTCAGCTTGACCTCGCCCTCGACGTGGCAGCGCAGTGTGCGGGCGCCGAAATCGATGTCCTCGTCCTCGTGAAAATCAACCGGCGGGTCGAAGGTCAGGGTCTCTTCCAGGATGTCCTGGCCCGGCCAATGCGCGACCTGGATCTTGTAGATGGCGTCCGTCGGCGGATCGAAACGATAGACGAGTTCGGCGCGGACGCGCAGTTTCATGAAAATCCGCCGATCAAAGGGAGATGAGAAGGTCGCTGGTGAACGCCACGCGGTCTGGGCCGTTCCGTGGTGGTCCGCGCCTTCTGGCCTGTGCAAATCGACAAGACGAGACAGTGTGTTAATCTGAGCCCCATGATCGCTTCCCCTGCCCTTCTCGCTCTTCGGGAAGCCACCGCCTCAGCCCACGAAACCCTGGAAGTCCAGGCCGGGATCGAGCCGCGTCTGTCGGACCCCGCCACGCGGGCGGCGACCGTGGCGGCGTTTCACCGCTTCCATGCCGGACTGGAGCCGCTCAGCCATCCGCTGGTGGCGGCGTTGAACGCTGAACTGGACGCCGATTTCGAACCGCGATCACGCGCGCATGGGATCGCCCAGGACCTGACCATACTGGGCCAGCGCATTCCCTCGCCCGCGCGTCCGGCTGCGCCCGCCTCGGCCGGCGAAGCCCTGGGATGGGTCTATGTGGCTGAAGGATCGATGCTGGGCGGTCGGATCATACGACGGCGGCTGGCCGCCGAGGGTCGCGATCTGGAGGGCCTCGGCTTTCTGGATCCCTATGGCGAAGAGACCGGCGCACGCTGGCGCGCCTTCATGGATTTGCTGGACCGGGCCTGCGCTAGCGGCCTTGTCACGATCGATCAGGTGGTGAAGGGCGGCATCGACGGTTTCGCCTTCGCCCACCGCACCTTGCACCCCCAGCCGCAGGAGGTCGCGGCATGACCGAGACGCTCGACCTGGCCGACACCGCGCTGAACGAGTGTGATCGCGAGCCGATCCATATTCCTCAATCGATCCAGCCGCACGGCTTCATGCTGGTGCTGGATCTGCAATCCCTGACCATCCGGCAGGGGGCGGGCGCGATCGAGGAACTGACCGGCCCCAAGGTCTGGATCGACCGCACCGTCGCCGACGTGCTCGGCGATGTCGCCGACCGGGCCGTGCGCGCCATGGCCGCGCATCAGGAGGCCGGCTTCGCCTGTCGCTGGCGCGCGACCAATCGTCTGGAATACGACGTCGTGGTGCACCGCGCGCCCGGCACGACCGCCGGCGCGATCAACGATCTGATGATCATCGAGGTCGAGCAGAGCTCGCAGCAGGCTCGGCTCGGCGTCGATCTGATCGCCAGTCTGGACGCCGCCGGCGCCGCGCTGGAACGGGCGGTGACGATCCAGACGGTGTGCGAGCGGGCGGCGGACGCCTTTCGTCGCCTGACCGGTTTCGACCGGGTGATGATCTATCGCTTCCAAGACGACGAGGCGGGTCAGGTCGTCGCCGAAAGCCGCGCCGATGGCTCCGGCTCCTTCCTAAATCACCATTTCCCCGCCACCGATATCCCCCAGCAGGCGCGCGCCCTTTATCTGCGCAACCCGGTGCGGGTCATTCCCGATAGCCGTTACACGCCCCAGCCCCTGCGCCCCATTGCGCCCGGCGAGGCGCCGCTGGACATGAGTGACAGCGGCCTGCGCTCGGTGTCGCCGATCCATCTGCAATATCTGCGCAATATGGACGTTCGGGCCTCGGCGTCCGTGTCGATCATCGTCGATGACGCCCTGTGGGGGCTGGTGGCCTGCCACAACGCCTCGCCCAAACTGCTGCCCTATGAGTTGCGCGTGGGCTGCACGGCTCTGGCCCGCAATCTGGCGCGACAGCTGAAATCCAGGAGCGACGCCGATCTCTATCGCGAGCGTACGCGCCTGCGTCGGATGGAGGACGAACTGCTGTCGCGGCTGTCGCCGGACCGGCCGATGCGAGAGGCGCTGGGCGAAAAAGCCGACGCCCTGATGCAGCTGACCAGCGCGGACGGTCTGGCCATCGTCAGCGAGGGCGACATCCAGACCTTCGGCTATACGCCGCCCGAAGATGGCGTACGCGCCATCGCCGCCTGGGTCGCGGGACGGCCGGGCCTGCGCCCCGTCTCGTCGCATCACCTGTCCTCGATCCTGCCGGCCGCCGAGGCGTGGAAAACGCACGCCAGCGGGCTGCTGGCCGTCACCCTACCTCTCGATCAGCCGGTGTCGCTGCTGTGGTTCCGCTCGGAGGTGCTGGAGACGGTGCGCTGGGCCGGCAATCCCGCGACGGCGGAGAAGACGGGCCCCAACGCCATTCTGACGCCGCGCGCCTCGTTCGAAAGCTGGTCGGACACAGTCTCGGGCCGCGCGCACCGCTGGGGTCCGGCCGCCGTCGAGTCCGCCGCGCGGCTGAGGGACGCCCTGGCCGACTATGCCGCCGTCCATCAGATCCGCCGGCTGAACCGATCCCTGCAGGACCGCCTGTCCGAGCGCGATCTGCGGCTGGAGCAGCAGCAATATCTGATCCGCGAGGTAAACCACCGGGTTCAGAACAGCCTGACGCTGGTGTCCAGCTTCCTGGGCCTTCAGGCGCGAGAACAGGCGGGCGGATCGGCCGCGATGGCGCTGAACGAGGCGCGCCGTCGCGTGCGCGCCGTGTCCGCCGTCCACAGTCGGCTCTATCTGAGCGACCAGGTCACGACCATCGACATGAGCCGCTATATCGGCGAGTTGATCGGCGATCTGGGCTCCAGCATGGGGCCCGACTGGGTTGCGGCCCTGGAGACGGACCTGGATCCCGTCTGCATCGAGCCGGGCCGCGCCATCACCATCGGCCTGATCCTGACCGAACTGATCATCAACGCCCAGAAATACGCCTATGGCGGCAAGCCCGGCCCGCTCTGCATTCGGTTCGAAGAAGACGGCGCCTTCTTCCGCATGACGGTGGAGGACGAGGGCGCTGGCGGGCATCTGGCCGGCAAGGGGTTCGGCTCGATGATGATCAAGAGCCTGGTCGGTCAGTTGGACGGGACGATCGACTATCGCGATCGCGCGCCGGGCCTCAGCGTCGTGCTGCGGGCGCGCATCGACCCGCTCGTTTGAGGTCAGAGCCAACGGCGCCTGTGGCGTCAGGTCGCAGGGCGTCGTAAGAGCCGGGCCATGTCCGCCCTGGCCTTTCGCCCCTCCTCGCGCGCCTTCGCGCTGATCGTTCTGCTGATCGCCGCCAGCGTGCTGGGCCTGGCGCCCATTCTGGTGCGGTTGACCGAGACGGGGCCGGCGGCGGCGGGGTTCTGGCGGTTCCTGTTCGCCTTACCCCTGCTGACGATCCTGGCGGCGCGCGAGCCGGGCGGCGTTGGCGCGCCGTCAAAATGGGCGCTGCTGGCGAGCCTATTCTTCGCCCTGGACCTCAGCTTCTGGCACTACGGCATCGTCATGACTTCGGTCGCAAACGCGACGGTGCTGTGCAACCTGACGCCGGTTGTCGTGACCCTGTTCGGCTGGTTCGTCCTGAAGGAGCGGCCGCACCGGCTGTTCATCCTGGCCCTGGCCTTGGCCATGGGCGGCGCCTTCGCCATGGCGGCGGGCGCGGACGGCGGACAGGGGACCAATCCGATGCTGGGCGACGTGTTCTCCCTGTCGGTGGCGGTCTGGTACTCGGGCTATTTCCTGGCGGTTCAGGCGGCGCGACGCACGGCCGGCGCGATGCGGGTGACCTTCTGGGCGACGCTGCTGGGCGCGCCCCTGCTGCTGATTGTCGCCCTGGCGCTGGGCGAGGCTGTCATACCCGCCGGACCGGCCGGCTGGGCCGCCTGCGTGGCCATGGGCGTGATGCACGTCTTCGGACAAGGCGGCGTGGCCTGGGCGCTGGGCAAGCTTCCGGCCTCGGTCACGGCCGTGACCATCCTGATCCAGCCGGTCGTCGCGGGCCTGCTGGGCTGGTGGATCTTCGGCGAGACCCTGACGCCGATCCAGGCCCTGGGCGGCGCCCTGGTGCTGGGCGCCATCGTCCTGGCGCAGCGGTCACAGAGGGCGAAGCCCGACGGGCTCAAGCAGCGCGAAGCGCGGTAGCCCAAAAAACAAAACGGGCGCGGGAGAAACTCCCGCGCCCGCCTCTAAGCCTTGAAGGCTGGATCGACTTAAAGAACCTTGAGGTCGATCGCCGAAGTCTTGCCGCGCTGGTTTTCCAGCTCGTATTCGACCTTGGCGTTCTCATCGAGGCCCTGAAGTCCGGCCTTCTGAACGGCGGTGACGTGAACGAACACGTCGGAGCCGCCGCTATCGGGCTGGATGAAGCCGTAGCCCTTGGTGGGGTTGAACCACTTGACCGTGCCGGTCGCCATGTCTGCGTCTCCGTAAACGCGCTTTTCCAGGCGGATCCCTCACGAGGTGACCCGACAATCCATCTGGACAGCTCGTTCAGGCGAAGGAGCGAAACGCGGGTTTGGACCCCACGCGAAATCCGGACTGCAGCGATGTTGTCACCCGGCTTTTCCAGACGGTCAACAGCAAAGCGAGTCGCACCAGACGCATTCAGGCTTAACGACACAGGCCCCGCGCGGCCCCGTCGATGTGCAGATGGTTGGCGTGGGCGGCGTTGTAATCGGGCGTCAGGACCGTTGAAAACAGCTGGCAGGCCCCGTCGCGCAGGGCGTGCAGGAAGCGGCCGCCCGACTCGCCCGCCGGCCCGTCGCCGCGCCAGTCGTTCAGCACGCTGACGGTCCGGCCGTCCTTCAAGGTCACCGCTGCGACATCCAGCGCATTGGCCTTGGCGTGTTCGCTGGGCCGCTCCGCCTCGTCCTGTGAGCCGTAGATGCGGCGGCACGAATAGGTCCCGTAGTTGTCGACCCGCGCGGGCGCCGAGCCCAGAATGTCGCGCGAGGCCGGGCGCAGCACCTGTCGATCCCAGATGACATAGCGGACCGCTAGCGGGCACTGCATGACGACATCGGCCGGCGCCAGAGGCGTCACCTCGCCGCCCGTGATCCGCACCGCCCCGCGCACCACGCAGAAGCCGCCGTCGTCGCGGTCGGGCGCGCGTTCGACCCGAACCCCCGCATTGCGCAGCGCCTGCATACAGGCCTCGGTCGCGCCCTCGACTGCTTCGGGCGTGGCGGCGGTCGGCACGTCGAAGGCGGCGACCTTTGCGGTGGTCGCGCGGCCCAGTGGGCGATCCAGATCCAGCGGCTTCCACGGCAGGTCCTGGGGCGGCGCAAAGGCGTTCAGCAAGGCGAAGCCGGCGCAGACCAGCAGCGCCAGTTCCCACACCAGATTCCACATGTCCGCCACATCGCGCTTCATTCGGCCCCTCGCAGGCCGGACGGGCCCGGCGCCTTAACGCCCAGCTTCGCAGTCGGCTCCCTCGCCCTTGCTCTCTGCCGGCCCTCGGCCCACTCTCTTTCCATGGGAAAGAAATCCGACACCTATGACGCCGAGCTGGAGCAGATCCAGCTGGCCATCGTCCAGACCCAGGCCTGGAGCATCGAGCATGGCTCGCGCGTGGTCATCGTGCTGGAGGGGCGCGACACCGCCGGCAAGGACGGCGCGATCAAGCGCCTGACCGAAGATATGTCGCCGCGCCAGACCCGCGTCATCGCCCTGCCCAAGCCCAGCGACCGCGAAACCAGCCAGTGGTATTTCCAGCGCTATGTCCCGCACCTGCCGGCGGCGGGCGAGACGGTGATCTTCAACCGGTCCTGGTACAACCGCGCCGGGGTCGAGCCGGTCATGGGCTATTGCACGCCCGAACAGTACGCCCAGTTCATGACCGACGCCCCGCGCTTCGAGCGGATGCTGACCGACGACGGGATCATCCTGATCAAGATCTGGCTGGACATCTCGCGCAAGGAGCAGGCCAAGCGGCTGAAGGAACGTCGCGAGGATCCGTTGAAGAAGTTCAAGCTGTCGTCGCTGGACGCCGAGGCCGAGGCGCGGTTCGACGCCTATTCCGACGCCCGCGACCGGATGCTGGACGAGACCGACCGCGACTATGCGCCCTGGACCGTCGTCGCCACTGACGACAAGAAGACGGCGCGGCTGAACATCGGCCGCTACATCCTGTCGGTGCTGAGCCACACCAGCATCGACATCAAGAAACCGGATCCCGACGTCGTGTTCAGCGCCGAAAAGGCCAAAGGCAGACTGGCGCGCTGAAGCGCCTCAGGCCGTTCTGACGATCCCGCCAGAGGCCGTCACCGGCCAGGGCGTCAGCCGCCCGCCCGCGCAGGGGCCGCCCTTGCATTCGCCGGTCAGCGGTTCGAACACCGCCCCATGCCAGCCGCACAGGATCAGCGCGCCGTCCGGCGTCAGATACCGGTCGATCTCCATCGCGATCGGAAAGCCCGCATGCGGGCAGCGATCGACCCAACCCGCGACCTGACCGTCCTTCCTGACCACGAAGCCGTGGAAGAAGGCCTCGCCGATCTGCAGCACGAAGCCGCGCGAGCCCGGATCGGCGATGTCGCCCTCGGCGCACAGGGCCACGCCCGGCGGCGTCTTCCAGACCCGTTTGCGCTCACCTGGCGCTTCGGCGGCTTCAGGCACGTTCGGCCTTCAGCGGGCGCGACAGCAGGCCGTCGATCAGACCATCGACACCGATCTCGCCGGCAAGGAGAGCGGCGACGCCTTCGGAGATCGGGATTTCCACGCCCAGACGCGCGGCCAGTTCGCGAACCGCCGGCGCGCTCTCATAGCCTTCCGCCACCGATCGTTTGCCGGCCAGAGCCTGTTCGACCGTCTGTCCCTGCCCCAGGGCCAGACCCAGGCTCATGTTGCGCGACTGGGGGCTGGAGCAGGTCAGGACGAGGTCGCCCAGGCCGCACAGGCCCGCCACCGTCTCCGCCTGCCCGCCCATGGCGACGGCGAGGCGAGTCATTTCCGCAAAGCCGCGCGTGATCAGAGCGGCATGGGCGCTGCGGCCCAACTGACGCCCCTCGGAGATGCCGCAGGCGATGGCCAGCACGTTCTTCAGCGCGCCGCCCGCCTCGGCCCCCACCAGATCGGTCGCCAGATAGGGCCGGAAGCCCGGCGCCGACAGGGTGTTCAGCAAGGCCTCGCCCAGCGTCTGATCGGCACAGGCCAGGGTCACGGCGGTCGGCAGGCCGCGCGACACCTCGCCCGCGAAACTGGGGCCGGAGAGGACTGCGGCGGGAGCGTCCGGCAGGGTCTCGGCCAGCACCTCGGTCATCAGCTTCATCGTGCCGCGCTCGACCCCCTTGGAGCAAAGCACCACCGGCACGCCGGCGCGATAGTGGGGCGCAAACGCCGTCAGCGTCGCGCGCATGTGCTGGGCCGGCGGCACGGCCAGGATCACGTCGCAGTCGCCCAGATCGGCCAGATCGGCGGTGAATTTCAGTTCGTCGGCCAGCGGCACGCCGGGCAGATACAGGTCGTTGGCCCGCGTCGCCCGCATTGTCTTGACCAACTGCTGCTCGCGCGCCTGCAAGGTCGTGTCCAGGCCAGCCCGAACGCACACCTGCGCCAGAGCCGTGCCCCAGGCGCCCGCGCCGATGACCCCTGCCGTGCGGAATTCCATACGCCCTCCCGAGGCTTGTTTACCGTTCACGCCTTGGCGCCTTTACGGCCCGGCTTGTGCGAAGGATCGGACAGGGCGCGCGCTTCGTCCAGCGGCCATCGCGGCCGGGCGACGACGTCAATGTCGCTGGTCAGGCCCAACGCCAGCCGTTCCGCCCCGGCCAGGGCGATCATCGCCGCATTGTCGGTGCAATAGGCCATCGGCGGCGCCAGGAAGTCGAAGCCGTGTTTCGCCGCCGTCGCCTGCAAGGTCGCGCGGATGGTCTTGTTGGCCGCAACCCCGCCAGCCACCACGAACAGACGGTGGTCATGCGTCTCCGCATAGGCCGCCAGCGCCCGTTCCGACCGATCCGACAGTTGGCGCGCGATAGCGTTTTGCACCGCATCGGCCAGGTCCGCCTTGTCCTGTTCGGTCTCGCAGGTCTGGGCGATGCGGAAGGCCGCCGTCTTCAGCCCCGAGAACGAGAAGTCGCAATCCTTGCGGCCCAGAAGGGCGCGCGGCAGATCGATCCTGGACCCGTCGCCCTGCATGGCCAGCCGCTCCAGCGCCGGGCCGCCCGGATAACCCAGGCCCAAGGCCTTGGCGATCTTGTCGAAGGCCTCGCCGGCCGCGTCGTCGATGGTGGCCCCGATCCGGCTCATGTCGCCGACGCCGCGCACCTCCAGAAGCTGGCAATGGCCGCCGGACACCAGCAGCAGCAGGAAAGGATAGGCCACCTCCGCACCCAGCCGGGCCGACACCGCGTGGCCTTCAAGATGGTTGACCGCCACTAGCGGGAGGCCGCGCGCCAGCGCCGCCGCCTTGCCGAAGCTGAGCCCCACCATAACCCCGCCGACCAGACCCGGCCCGGCCGTCGCCGCAATCCCGTCCAGCCCGTCATAGCCCAGATCGGCCTCGGCCATCGCGCGGCGGGTGACCTCGGCGATCATCTCGACGTGGCTGCGCGCCGCGATTTCGGGCACCACGCCGCCATAGGCCGCATGATCGTCGATCTGGCTGTGAACGACCGAGGACAGCACCTCCGCCCGACCACCCGTCAGGCGCACGACCGAGGCGGCGGTCTCGTCGCAACTGGTCTCCAGGCCCAGCACCGTCAGCGGCCGGACATCCCGTCCAGTTGCTGACTTGGCGCCGCTGCTATAGTCGGCGGACATTTCCATCGGGTCGAGGTAGCGACCCGGCGACCGGTGCGCAACGCTCATGACCTTTCCTCTCCGCATCGGCACCCGACGCTCCAAGCTGGCGCTCGCCCAATCCGGCATGATGCAGCGCGCCATCGGCCGCGCCCTGAACGTGCCCGAGGCCGAGATCGAGACCGCCGTTCCTTTGGTCGAGATCGTCACCACCGGCGACCGCATCCAGGATCGCCGCCTGCTGGAGGTCGGCGGCAAGGCGCTGTTCACCAAGGAGATCGAGGAGGCCCTGCTGGCCGGCCGGATCGACATCGCCATCCATTCGATGAAGGACGTCCCCGCCGAACAGCCCGACGGACTGTGCATCGCCGCCATTCCCGAACGCGAGGACGCCCGCGACGCCTTCATCAGCCGCGATTTCGACAGTTTCGACGCCCTGCCCTTCGGCGCGCGCCTTGGCACCGCCAGCCTGCGTCGCCAGGCCCAGGCGCTGGCCCTGCGGCCCGACCTGAAGGTCGAAATGCTGCGCGGAAACATCGACACCCGGCTACGTCGCGCGGCCGATGGCGATTTCGACGCCATCCTTCTGGCCGTCTCGGGCATGACGCGCCTGGGCGTCACCGCCCATATCCGCGAGAAGCTGTCGCTGGACAGCTTCCTGCCCGCGCCGGGCCAGGGCGCCCTGGCGATCCAAACGCGCGCCGCCGACATCGACGCGCCCCTGAGCACCCAATGGGTCGCCGCCCTGAATCACCCCGAGACTGCCTTGTGCATCGCCGCCGAGCGCGGGGCCATGACGGCGCTGGAAGGATCGTGCCGCACTGCCGTCGGCGCCTACGCCCGCATCGAACACGACACCCTGCATCTGACCACCGAAATGCTCAGCCCGGACGGCTCCGCCCGCTGGCGCCGCGTCGGCGACCTTTTCCAACCGACCGAAGCCGACGCGCGCGCACTGGGCCAACGCCTGGGCGGAGAGGTCCACGCCTCGGCCGGCGATCAGGAAGTCGATCCCGCGACCGTGGACGGATGAGCCTCACGTCACCCCGCGTCTGGATCACCCGCGCCCAACCGGGCGCCGCACGCACCGCCGCCCGCCTGCGCGACATGGGGTTCGAGCCGATCGTCGCGCCCCTGCTGGCGATCGAACACCTGACCCCGCCGGTTCCCGATCTGGCGCCGTTCGCCGCCCTGGCCTTCACCAGCATCAACGGCGTCGTCGCCTTCGCCGCCCTCACGCCCCGCCGCGACCTGCAGGTCCTCGCCGTAGGCGATGCGACCGCCCAGGCCGCCCACGATGCGGGCTTCGCCGATGTTCGCTCCGCTTCCGGCGACCTGCACGCCCTCGCCCGTCTGATCGCCGGCGCCATCGCCGACGCCGCCGTCCTGGTCCCCCAAGCCGAAACCCCCGCCGGCGATTTCACCGCCGCCCTCGCCGCCGCCGGCGCCCGCAACGTGTCGATCCAGTCGCTGACGGTGTATCGCGCCATCGAAACGTCAGCCGAAGCGCCCGCGCCGCTCGACGCCGTTCTGATCCACTCCCCCCGCGCCGGGCACGCCCTCGCCAAACGTAGTCACGACGTCCTGGTGCACGCGGTCCTCGCCTGCATCTCTCCCGCCGCCGCAGCCCCGTTCGTCACGCACGGCCTGACGCCCGTTGTGGCAAAATCGCCCGACGAGACCGCATTGCTCACGATCTTGAACGCGGCGCTTGGCAAGCGCGATCCGGCCGTATAAAGAGCCCGTCTCGCGCGGACAGCTTCGTCCGTCGCAACCGGGCCGCTTTAGCTCAGCCGGTAGAGCACATCATTCGTAATGATGGGGTCGCGTGTTCGAGTCACGCAAGCGGCACCACCTTTTCAAAGCACCTCTATCTTTGATGCCCGGCCGGGATAGGCCGGAAGGTGCTTCCGCTTGGGAGTTGCGTGGGTTTCCAGTGGGAAGGCCGTGCGGCCGATCCCAAATCAAGCTTGCTGTTGAGCCGCTACCGGACCATGAGATTTCTGTTTCAGAAGTTAGCTGCCAAATTTCATCGGCTCATAAAGCCGCGCTCTATCCCCATCATGGGGCTGACGGGACCTGACGGAAGGTCCAAACTTCACAATTTCTGACCCTTTCTATTGCTACGCTCAGCGCAGTAAGTATCGTTTCGCTTTTGTCTTCGGAGCAGCTACATTGAAACAGCAACTGTATCAGCAGCTCATGAAGCGCATGGACCAAGCAGTGCAAGACGGTCGAGACGTCGAAGCGGGGTGGTATGCCTATGCTGTCCTAGAGGACAGGCTTCGGTCCATGCTGCGCCAGAGTGGGGGCGAAGGGCAAAACAAAGGCATCGGAAAGCCCATACGAATGATGGGACCGAAGCTGACTGAGTTGAGCAAGCGAGCGAAGAAAGATGAGCTCCTCAAGAGCAGCTTTGAATACACCCGACTGAACAAATGGAAAAATGACAGAAACGGCCTTGTTCATGCGATGGCCGATGGACAGCACGATATAGAAGAGATCGACAGGCGCGTAGCCGATCTGGCCACTGAAGGTGTCCTATTAGCAAGGCTTTACGCATCAGAGGCGCGACGCTTGAAGACGCATCGAGCCAAAGTGACTCAACCCGCACTTTAAGCGTTGTCATACAGATGACGCCGCTACTTTCGGTAGCCCGTCCTTGTGAGCTTTAGGGCGGCCCGGCTGGCCGGACCCAATCCATCAGGGTCGGACTCGGCATGTGCAACCCGCCGTCCGCCGTCCGCACACACGGCCCCACGCGGATAGCGTTGATTGATCCGTTACTTTTTAGACTTTCGGCAAAGGCAATGGGAGCTGCCATATCCCGAACGATTGAAATCGTAGCAAGAAGCTCTCGGGCTACCCGAGAAACAGATATTGAGGAAATTGAGACAACCTGGCCGGTCTGCCCCTTCAGAAAGACTGCTATTGGGCCAAACAAAGCCGCCCACCATCCATCGGGCAGAGTTACGTTCGATGTCATGTCGCTGTCCATCGACCCAATTAGCCCTTCATCATGCAAAAGCTGAATTGTTTCGAATGGCAGATGATCAGTCGCCATGTGTGGAAGCTGCTTTTCATTGTAAACCCACGACGCCATCGATTGCATTGCTTTGGCCGTCGGTAAATCTAGGGTAGATGCGAACTGCAACGTTCTCAATGAAACAGCTCCCGGCTTTCGTATTTCACCTGAAAGCACCCGCGCCCACATTGCTCTCAGGTTTTCGCTCGATGCTTTTTCGGCATGCGCTGTGAACACATTCAACCAGTCTGCGTCGAGTTTGACTGCCCCGTCCAACTCTTCGTCATCATCTTCTTCATTGAGCATATCGGCTGTAAAATCGGCGACAGCCTCCCGATTACTCTGGCGCTCAATCTCTTCGTCCAACCACCGCCGACCAGCGCGGCCTACAATCCCAGTAGATTCGGCCAAGGCTTGTTCAAGATTGTGACGGGCAGCAGCGCGCTGCTCACGCTGCTCAAGGTCGTCCGATCCGAAAGTTGGCCCCACCAGATGACGTAACGCGCCATCGGCCCTCATTCGCTTTCCTGACGCAGTTGAACTTAGAGCGCCGAACCATCGAACTAGCGAACTCTTTCCGCTCATTTATTTTGTCGCCTCAGTGTTTTCCAGATCACGCGCAAAAAACTAATCACCACCCCACGAGATCGGACGTAGGACTGCCCCTCAAGGATTTCCAGATTTCGAAGCAGGCGCTCTTTACTGTCAATAACGCTGGGCCCGCACTGATCTCCCGCCCCAATCATCTCTGCCTTTATATTTTCCAATGAAAGACGAGCCGCTTGGTAAGCTTCGGCGGTATGAACCGTCGGCAAATGGAAGGGCGCAATCGTATTCAATCGCTGGTCAATGTCATCCTCAAGCAATCGCCTCTCCAGATACCGACGATCCGCTTCCAACCAAGTTGAAGTTGCAGTGAGGTTCCGAACTGCGGTTTCAACCGACAAGTATGCGGCCCGGAGAATATGCGCCGCCGTTCCCAACAGAACCGCTTCACGCTGGCGTCGCTCACGCCGGGCCTCGGTCGCCAAGCGGATCGTCATGTAGAGAGCCAACGCAGTCGATATCGCCCCGATTGCATCCCAGTCAAACCATCCGGTCAGATTGGCCAGCGGCGTCCACCAACTTGGTCGGCCTTCGAAACAAGGAATTGCACCACCAAACAGCTCGCACATTCTGTGAGCGTATCTGATTCGTGAACAGAGTTACGCCACCACTTCACCCGGGCACGACGTCGCGCGGAAAAATCGCGCAAATCTTGCCAACTTATATGAAGAATCCAACGCTGGAGCCGGTTACTAGACCCTCATTGCCTTCGATAGTTTGGTCGTTACCCTTTCGAATAGCTGGGTAGGATCGACATCCATGGCTTTGGCCAGCGCCACAAACTCAAGCACATCCACACGACGCTGACCGCGCTCGATGATGGACACAAATGACTGATCCTTCCCCAGCCGCGCGGCCAGCTCGGCCTGCGTAAGCCCCGACGCCTGACGCGCGTGAACGAGCACCGCAACGAGGTGCCGATGTTCGCCCCCGAAAATCGTCTTGGGCATCGAAAGAGCCGCCGAGTCTAAACCGGCAACCCAACTATATGGAAAATCCGCTTATGCGATTTTTCCCTTTTCGTTATGGAATATTTCCATAATCAGCCCCTGTGAATCAACGCCACATTGCTGCCCCCATCCAACTAAGAACAGGACACATCAATGGATGCGCCGAACTGCGAGATAACAATCAACGAGATCAAAGCTGCGTACACATGCGCAGCCCATTTGAACGAACCCATAGGCGCTGTGTTACGCCTGACACTCCCTGACGCAGAAGGCAAAGAATACGCACTTCTAACAATGTTCGATCCTGATACAGGAACAGCCCGCGTCTTCGCCTTCATGACCTTCGACACTCAGCGGCGTCGTTCATGGTCAACAGCGGCGTCGATCTGTTTGCTGTCGGCAAGGTGCTGGGACACGCCAGTTATCAATCGACCCAGCGGTACTCGCACTTGGCCAATGACACCCTGCTGAAGGCGGTCGAGGCTGGGGCGGCGAAACAGGTGGCCTTCTAAACCAAGCGCTTCACCCGCATCCTGACATGACGTCGGGGTGCGGGTGGGGCGCTTTATTTTTTCGTAATGCTAGCAATGGCAGTACGTTAATGACCTCGTCATAGCCTGTCGGATGGCCACAACTCTACGCCGCCGCCCCAGTTCCCCCAACCTCTTGAGTGCTGACTTCGTGGAATGAGCAACCTGCGCGTAGGCACCGTTAACTGGTTCGGCGGTCTCAACTCCAAGACCGGCAAGGTCAACGATTTTGGGTTCGTCCACTCGCGGGGCGATGACGTATTCGTCCACCGAACTCAGGTGATCTCTGACGCCGATCGCCTCGCGCCAGATGTCTCCGTGATTTTTCGCCTTGCGCGAGGAAAGGGAGAGAGACCAGCGGCCCAAAGCGTCCGAATTATTTCGGCAATCCCCGATGATGAGATCGGCTCCTTGCTTGAAGCAGTTCGTACATCTCCGGAAGAAGTGCTCCGCTTATTGCTTTCGCGGACGTCTCTGGCTGAATGGTATGATGAGGTTGTCGCGGTGCTTCAGTTGCCCGATGTCCAGCATAACTTTTGGCTTCTGAAAGAGTTATGCGATCGTCTTGCAATAACAGGCATTAACGATCCAATTCTTTCTCTGGTACCTGAGAGCATTAGACTTCAGCTAATCCGACGCCATTACGGACGGATCAGAGAATTATTGACGACACTTGTAAGCGCAACCGGAGACGCTATCTCCAGTGTCAACGCGTCAACACTTTACGCACGCATCACAGAACCGGATCAAGATATCGCTCGACGCTGGTCAGGCGAAGGTCGGCCAGCAGTCTACGCGAAAATGCTTTCGGCTCGCGTCGCCGAGATTGCCGCGAAGGAGATTTATGAACGCGCTGGCCATTCTGTTGAGGATGTATCGATCCATCAGCTCGGGGCCATTAGTAATGACTGGCTGACACACGACCTACTTTTAGACGAATCAATATCTGTTGATGTTAAGAATTCTCGACGACCTATAAGTAGCAAGAATTTTTATGTTGAACATACGGTTCCAAAATTTAAACTAGACCGCCGAAACTCTCACGTTCGAATTGCGGCGCTCTTATCTCCTTACGTAAAACACAGCCTTTCAGATAAGCCGTTCGACAAGTATTTTCCAAACGAGGATATTGTTTTCTTGGGGGAAACAAGCGTCCACGAACTGGACAGGCTATCTAAGACCTTCGATACGCCAAACTTTTCTGTTCCCCGGACATCAGATCGCGTTTTCCCGAATTGGGTCTTTTCTTATCCCGCATCTTGGTATGGGAGCTTCAACAAACTCATCGAAGCCGCTGATGCTGTTGATTGGCCCTCTGATGAAGATTGGGAATCAGCCTTTTCGGACCTACCAAAGGCCACGGTAATTCAGGCCTTCTGCATCCTCCAGAATACGCTCCCGGCACCCATTTCAGACGAAATGTGGGATTGGCAGGTTCGCCTGCACCATCGGCTGCGATCGGTGATCGGAGCGCCTCCTAACCTGCCCGCAATTTTCTTGACCATTCTCACAGACTTCCTGTCGGCCCTCAGCGAAGACCGAGAGAACTATGCTCCGAAGGACTGCGAGCAGTTGTTGTTCATAGACGGGCGTGCGCGTTTCCCGTTGGGCGCGATCGATCCACTCCAACTGGTCAGCAATCTCCTCAAGACTCTCCAGACGCTATGGGATGGTCGAGGAGAAACTCGGTTGGCGCGGTTCAAGCAATTTAGGTTTGTTGGTCTCGGCATACTCCAGGGAAGAGAGAGCCAAGAACGTCCTTGGACCACGATAATCGCCTACTGTGGGGGCGTTCAGTACGAAACTGACAAGGACGGGCACATCGAGTTTCGTGAGGGCGTAGCGACCCCCAAAGGAAAGTGCGGCCACACCCCCCTCATCATCGGTCACAGCCGTACATGCCCGTCATGTCGCAAACTGATTTGCTCCAAGTGCTCCTTCTGTAGCCAGCCGTGCAGAGATCAGTCCTTGGTCGAGGCAGCATCGCAGGAGATGGAGCGCATTCGATTGCGACGTGAACAGCACGAAGTCAGATGGGCATCGCAGAGCTCCCCCCCTCCAGAATGGGACGAAGTGCCACTCGGCGCATATGAGGACAGCCGACGTTGGGAGCGCATTCGTTAGATCGAGGCTAATGGTCGTCACCATGAGCTTCCAGCAGACCTTCGTATTGACACGACCACCCGGCCTATGATGTCGCGTTTCAGTCATTAACTGGCTGCGAAAAGCGACGGGTACCGCGCCCGAAGCTTTGCCTCATACTGCGTTTTGAAGTTCCAACGCGCAAAGCCTGCCCATGCCCATAGAATCACGCTGGCGTACCAAGCGAACGGAAGGAGGCAGAAGCCTGCGACCGTTGGCGCGATGACCACCCAGTTCTCGCCTGGTGCCCACATTTTACGAGCCTCGTGCTTCAGGAGCTTCTCGACCTCGGCACGACGCAGCCCGGAAATATCAATTGGGGTCACAGCTTGCTCAACGAGGGCTAGCCGATCTCCTTCACGCACGACCTCGACGCCTTCAGTCGAAATCTCGACCGCAAAGGCATCTAGCGCGGCTTCGCGTTGGGCCTTCTCAAACTCCTGCTGCTGACGAGCTCGTGCCGCCGCTGCCGTTTGATCGTTCTTAGCTTGCCTCTCAAGCTCTGCTCGTCGAGCCGCAACCTGCGCCTGGAAATCCATCGGCCTACCCCTCGTCGCTGCCGGAAAGCACGGCACCCAGCAGAGCGCCCCCTACAGCGAGCCCAAGCGTCCCGGCTGCCGCTTTGCGCCCAATGACTTTTGCCCGGTCCTCGGCAACGATCACGTCATCAAGCACACGGGCAGCACGTGCCTGTCGCTCGTGCTCAGGCACTCGACGTTCGAACGTGACCATCAAGGTTTCTCGGTCGGAAACGATCAAATGACGCTGCATGACATTCGCCATGAACACCATCCGCCACCCCTCAGCGGCCATCGCGTTGAGGTAGGCCTGCAGGACGTCGGTTTCGATCCGCCCCTCGTTCAGCAGCAAGGAACTGACCGCTCCATCAGCTACATCTATCACTTTGTATTCGTATTCCATTTCCCCTCGACAACCTCCGCCCCAACTCACGCCGATTCAACCCCAGGGCACTTCGCTTCTAGTGAAGGCTAGGCACCAGCGCTACGACAAATCGTCGTTTGGTCAGACGTTGATTTCAGGCCCGACGTTCTTTCGCCAGCCGTGCTCTCGTGGAGGCGTCAGTGGGTATGGTGCAGGTCGAATTCCAAAGTTAGACTGAGCTAACGATCATAACTTAGGAAACGTCCGAATCACGATGTCACGCCAGAATGGGAAGTCTGTGGGTGGAGCCCTTTCGCCGTGCCGTAATCGGCGCTAGAAGCCATGCCACGACTGGCTTTGATGGCGCTCCTTCCGACGAGTTCGTAATGATGGGGTCAGGTGTTCGAGTCACCTAAGCGGCACCACTTCTCCGAGCGCGATTCGCGCGGGAGGCGGCGCATGAAGCGCCGAAATATATCCTCAAGGTTGAATCGTCAGCTATAGCGCACGTAGCAATCCCTAGCTGAGCAGCTTTGGCTTGACGGGATCGGTGTTTTGGGGCCATGGCGCCGCATTATCTATGCCCGCAGGCCGACATGAACGACGCAGTTGATCCCGTAGACATCGCCATCGGCGGACGCATCCGCACCCGTCGTGAGGAACTGCGTATCACCCAGGCGCAATTGGCCGCCGGCGCAGGCGTGACCTTCCAGCAGATCCAGAAGTACGAGCGGGGCGTGAACCGCGTCTCGGCCGCCCGTCTGCTGCAGATCGCCTCAGTGCTGAAATCGACCGGCGCAGCCCTGTTGGGCGAACTTGAAACGGCCGAGGGCGACGAGCTGGCCCTGGCCGCACCCGGCGTCGCCGAACTGCTGGCGGCCTTCCGCGGCATCAAGGACGCCGCTCAACGCGACGCCCTTCTGACCGTGGCCAAGGGCCTGCGCGGCTGATCAGGCCCGGTTGCTGGCGCTTTTCAGCAACTGCTCAACCTCGTCGCGATGGTCGGCTCCGTCGAGAGCCGCGCCTGCCAACCATGACTGGATGGCGTCCAGTGCGCGCGCATCGCGTCCGTCCGAACGGCCGGCGTCGGACAGGCTCTGGCGGATGATCTCGATCATGCAGACCGCCTCGACGGCCGAGGTCGGGGCGTGATCGAGAAGCGTGGTTTCCGCCGCTTCCATCGGCGTCAGATCCAGTTCGACAAGAAGGTTCTCGCCGCTGGCGGACAGCGATGACGATCCGACCTGTTTCGCCAGATTGGCCGTTTCCAGCCACGAGCGGAAAAGCGGCATGAAGGCGGGGGCGGTTTGGATATTCATGACATTCAGACTTTCTGTAGCGCCCGGATCGATGCGGGCGCTGATTTGGGACGGGCGTAGGGGGCGCATTGGGCCTCCCAGACGCCCAAGAGGGCGAGGAGAAGGAGCTCGAACCAGACGACCATTCGGGTCGATACGATCGACCACAGCAGGGCGTCGGAACCGGCGATGCCGGCCAGATGGGTCGAAACCGCGATGAGCTGGGCGCCGGCGGCGAGAAGCAGCCACCATCGGTCGTAACGGAGCGCCAGACCGACCAGCAGACAGAACATGGACACCGACAGGATCGCCACCCCCCACCGGAAATGCCCGATGAACAGGTGATCGACCAATGGCGTGCCCCAGTTGAGGACGACCAGTGCGACCAGGGCGATCCGCTCCGGCATACGACCCTTCCAAAGCAGAAGGGCCATGACGCCGTAGGTCAGGCACATCAGAAACAAGGACAGCGGCGACCCCATTCCGACGGCCGCGATCAAGCGGCGACGGCGAGAACCGGGGCGAACCCAGTGGGTTTGACTGTCTTGTCTTCGTGCGCGCCGTCCATATGCCAGCCGACCTGATGGTCGTCGGCGACCTGGGCCAGTTCGGAGTGACTGGCGATGACGGCGCCACGAACCTCGGCCAGTTGGCTTAGGCCGCGCACCATATTGGCCAGCGCCTTCTGTCCGACTTCCGCCGCCAGGCGCGCCTCGACCCGACCTTCCAACGCGGTCTGAACCAAGCGGCTGACCTCGATCATCGCCTGATCGACGACGTGTTCGGCGGTTCTGACCTGCCGCGCCACGCGGACGCCGACGTGCATGTTCTTCATTGGCCCATCTCCCGTTAAGCCGTTTGGTCAGCGCATTTCAGCGGGAGCAAGCCGGTCGAAAAGGGATGGAACCACCATGCCCGCCGTCACGATCCCGATGGCGAACAGAAGGGCGATGGCGGCCCCGGCGACGATGATCCCCACCCTCGCCAGAGCCCCACGAGGAGGCGCAGGCAGAAGCCAGGATGTCGTTGGGTCGGAAACCGCATCGCCCGACTGTTCGGCCGACGTGGGATCATTGAGCGGAGGTGAGCGGTCGCTGGGAATGAGTATCGACGCCTCTGAGTAGCCAATACTCAGTCGCCGGGCCGCCAGTTTGCGGTCCGAAACGCCCAGTTTGGCGTAGGCGCGGTGCAGATGATTGCCGACCGTGCGCGGCGAGATGCGCAGGCGCGCAGCGATTTCCTTGTCCTCCAGACCTTGGCCGGCCAGGCGGACGCATTCGCTCTCTCTCGTCGTCAGGCCGTCTGGCATGGGGACCCCCTTGGGCCTGTTTACCCTAAAATGAGGGGGAGTCAGCCGATATGCTTACGCCGCGAAGCAGTTTCTGCAGGCTGCGCGCCGCGTCAGATCACTTGAACATATAAGCATATCTTTATATGCCTGTCGGTCTGACACTGACAGGAGCCTCTCTTGGCCGCTCGTTCTTCCTTCCTCTTCACCTCGGAAAGCGTTTCCGAAGGCCACCCCGACAAGGTCGCGGACCGCATCTCGGACACCGTCGTGGACGCCTTCCTGGCCAAGGATCCCGAGGCGCGCGTGGCGTGCGAGACCCTGGTGACGACCCAGCGCATCGTGCTGGCCGGCGAGGTCCGCGCCACCCAGCCGGGCAACACCAAAGAACAGAACGAAGCCTTCACCCAGAGCATCATCGACAGCCTGGAGCCGCTGGTCCGCGCTGCGGTCAAGGACATCGGCTATGAACAGGACGGCTTCCATTGGGAGACGGCGGACTACTCCTGCTTCCTGCACGCCCAGTCAGCCGACATCGCCGTCGGCGTCGACTCGACCAATGAGAAGGACGAGGGCGCGGGCGATCAGGGCATCATGTTCGGCTATGCGTCGAACGAGACGCCCGAGCTGATGCCGGCGACCCTGCAGTACAGCCACAACATCCTGAAGCGCCTGGCCGAGGTTCGTCACGCCGGCGGCTCGCAGCTTGAGCCCGACGCCAAGAGCCAGGTCACGATCGAATACGAGGACGGCAAGCCGGTCCGCGCCACCTCGATCGTCCTGTCGACCCAGCACGCCAAGGGGCTGAGCTCCGAACAGGTCGCCGAGATCGTCAAACCCTATATCCTCGAAGTGCTGCCGGAAGGCTTCACCGACGAGAACACCGTCTGGCACATCAACCCGACCGGCATCTTCGAGATCGGCGGACCGGACGGCGACGCCGGCCTGACCGGCCGCAAGATCATCGTCGACACCTACGGCGGCGCGGCGCCCCACGGCGGCGGCGCCTTCTCGGGCAAGGATCCGACCAAGGTGGACCGTTCAGCCGCCTACGCCTGCCGCTATCTGGCCAAGAACGTGGTCGCCGCCGGCCTGGCCGACCGCTGCACCATTCAGATCTCCTACGCCATCGGCGTGGCCAAGCCCCAGTCGATCCACGTCGATTTGCACGGCACCGGCAAAATCTCCGAAGCGGTGTTGGAAGACAAGATTCTGGACCTGATCGGCGGCGCCACGCCGCGTGCGATCCGCCAGCATCTGGGCCTGAACAAGCCGATCTACGCGCGCACGACCGCCTATGGCCACTTCGGCCGCGAGCCGGACGCAGACGGCGGTTTCAGCTGGGAAAGGACCGATCTGGTCGATCAGCTCAAGGCGTTGGCCTAAGGCTTCAAGCGGCCTGATCGACGGTCAGGCCGCGCACGCCCGCCAGATTGGCGTCGGTCAGGTCGGCCTGACGGGTCTGGGCGCCGTGCAGCGTCGCCCGGCCCAGATCGGCGCCGGCCAGGACGGCGCGCTTCAGGTCGGCGCCCGACAGGTCAGCGCCGCGGAGCACGGCGCCCGTCAGATCGGCGGGCATCAGCCGGTCGGCGGCGATCAGAAGCGGCCCCAGTTGCGCCTCGCGCATGTCCGCTCCGTTCAGTCGCGCGCCTCGCAGGCGCGCCCCGCGCAGGTCGGCGCGCCGCAGCTTGGCGGAGCGCAGGTCGGCGTTGTCGAGCTGGGCGCCCTGCAACTGCACCCCTTCCATATCCAGGCCATAAAAGACCGCGCCCTTGGCCGACAGGGCGGTCAGGTTCAGGCCCGTGATCGATTTCAGCGGACGCAGGTCGACGCCGTTGAAGACCGACGGCTGTCCTTCCGCGCCGCCGGTCTCGCACCAGCGCGCATGTTCGCGCAGCATCTCGGCGGCGGGCATTTTTTCCACGGACTCGCAGGACGACCTGTTGTCGGTTAGGGCACCCTGCATGTCGGCGCCGTCGGCGCGCCACATGGTTGTCTTGCAGCCCACAAGGATGGCGTCGCGCAAATCGGCGCCCGACAGGTCCGCCCCTGACAGATCGGCGCCGGCCAGGTCGGCCCCGCGGAAATCCGCCTGCTTCAGATTGGCCCGCACCAGTTTGCAGTCCTTCATCACCGCGCCGGAGAAGTCGGCCTTCACAGCGATGACGCCGGCCATCTTGGAGCGTTGAAGATTGGCGCCGGCCAGGCAGGCGCCGCTGGCCTCGGTCTCGTCGCGGTGGCGCGGTTCGATGACCTTGAAGCCCAGTCTGGCGTCGGCGGCCGCGATGGTGCCCTCACGCAGGTCGGCCTCGAACAGATCGGCGCCCGACAGGTCCGCTCCGCGCAGACAGGCGCCGCGCAGATCAGAGCGGCGCAGGCTGGCCTCAGCCAGGATCGCATCCTGCATGTCCGCGCCGAAGAAGTTGGCGTTGTCCAGCTTGGCCCCGGTCAGGTCGCAGCCTTCCAGACAGGCGGCGGCGAAATCGGCATCGGCCAGATTGCGGCCCTTCAGGCTGAGGCCCGACAGGTCCATCCAGGCGAAGACGGCGCGGGCGCCGCCGGGTCGGGCCTGGAACAGCCGGTCGTGCCGGGCGCAGATGACGTCCAGCTCCGCCTGCGTCAGGCGCTTTCTCACGAGGGGTTCAGCGGCGAGGGCCATCAGGACACATTACGCGCCCTGACTTAAGAAACCTTTGAACGGCGAAGCCGCCTCAGACGGTCAGCAGCCCCTGGGCCTGAAGGGCCTCGGCCAACTCGCCCGGCCCGGTCCACAGCCGCGTGTAACCGGCTTCGCCCAGCCGCTTCAGCTCGGTGACCAGATCGGCCTTGGGCGAGGCGACGAACCGGCCGTCGAAGCCCGAGCCATCCTCGCTGATGCGCACCATCGGGCGGCCGGTTTCCAGCCGGTGCAGGAAGCCTTCGCACAGGGCCGCGCCCTCTTCGCACATCAGGCCGGTCTCGACCGTCAGCCCTTGCGCGCGCAGGCGCTCGGTGCCGCGCCCGGCCGCAAACGGCGACGGGTCCATACAGGCGATCACGACCCGCGCCACGCCCGCCTCGGTCAGGAAGTGGGCGCAGGACTTGCGGCCCGACGACCGCGCGCCGCAGGGTTCCAGCGTGACATAGACGGTCGAGCCGACGACATCCGCGCCGGCGGCGGGCACGGCCTGCTCCTCGGCATGGGGACGACCGCCCGGCGCGGTGGCGGCCTGGGCGATGACCCGGCCGTCCTTGACGATGACGCAACCGACCGCCGGATTAGGCCAGGTCTCGCCCATCCGGCCGGTCGCCAGGGCGATCGCCTGGGCCATGAAGGCCTGGTCGGCTTCGCTCCAGCTCATGATGCGGTCGGCAATGTCTCGGCGCGAGCGGCGTCGAGGTAGCGGGCGGCGGTGGGCTTCAGATCCGCGTCCAGATCGATCTCCAGCGGATTGCCCGTGGGGATTTCGACGCCGACGATCTGATCGTCCGGCACGCCGAACAGCAGTTTGACGATGGCGCGCAGGGAGTTGCCGTGGGCGGCGATCAACACATCCTCGCCCGCCTTCAGGCGCGGCGCGATCTCGGCGTCCCAATAGGGCTTCACCCGGTCCAGCGTGGTCTTCAGGCTTTCGGTGTCGGGAATGGCCTTGCCGGCGTAGCGGGGGTCGGCGTTGAAATCGAACTCGCCGCCGGGCGCCAGCGGGGGCGGCGGCACATCATAGCTGCGGCGCCAGATCTTGACCTGGTCTTCGCCGTGTTTCTGGGCCGTCTCGGCCTTGTTCAGGCCCGTCAGACCGCCGTAGTGGCGCTCGTTCAGCCGCCAGTCCTCGATCACCGGCACATCGGTCAGGCCCGCCGACTGCAACGCCAGGGCGCCCGTGCGCTGGGCGCGCGTCAGGACCGAGGTGAACATCACCGCCGGCTTGAACCCGGCCTCGGCGATCAGTTCGCCGCCGCGACGCGCCTGGACCTCGCCTTCCGCCGTCAGATCGACGTCGACCCAGCCGGTGAAGCGGTTCTCGAGGTTCCACTGGCTCTGGCCGTGGCGGAGCAGGATCAGGCGCGGCATTCGGTCGGTCCTTCGAAATAGGGCCTCTCGGGGTAGGACGCCCTCCGAAGTCGGTCAAGGCTCGCGAGCCGCGCCATCGCTTGTCGCGCCGCGCAGGTCGGGGTAACGGTCGGATCGATGTCCGACCGTCTTTTCTTTCCACTGGCGCTCGCCGCCGCCGTCGTGATGATCGCCCTGGCGACCGTCTGGCCCTGAGCCTCTAGAAGAGGATCTTGCGCAGGTTGATGCGGAAGACGCGCCCCTGCGGGTCCAGATAGTCGCGCTGATAGTTGACCGGCGTCTGACCGTCGCTGCTGGTCACCGAGACGCGGTCGTCAAAGATGTTCTGAACGCCGAAGCCGATCCGCGTGCCCTTCAGGAACGGGAAGCGCTCGACCCATGAGGTGCGTTGGGTCAGGTCGGCGAAGGCGAACAGATTGACGGTTGTCCGGCCCGAGAAGTCCAGATCGGGCGACCCCAGCGCGTCGCCATTGACCGTCGTGCCCGAGCGCCAGTTGGCGTTGACGAAGGCGCCCACGCCGTTTCTGGATAGGCCGGTCTGAAGCTGGACCTCATGGCGCGACTGACCGCCCGAGCCGGAGATGGAATCGCCGTCCAGCAGATCCAGCGACGCCAGACCGTCGCGAATGGTGACCTCGTCCTGGACGCGCCAGGTGTGGGTCAGCGACAGGTTGAAGATGCCTTGGCCGGGCTGCATTCCGGATCCCCGTCCGCCGCGCATCCGTCCGCCGCCGGGGCCGCCCGGTCCGCCCGGTCCGCCCATCATCATCATTCCGCCGCCGCCCGGGCCGCCGCCAGGACCGCCGCGTCCGCCCGGACCACGACCGCCCGCCGCCGCCGGGTTCGGCTTGCCGAACGGGCGCGAGAAGTTGAAGCCCCACTGTACGTCCTGCTGCTCGCGCTTGAAGAAGTTCAGCGGACGGGCATCGATGGACACCAGATTGCCGTCCGCATCGCGAACGAACCGATCCGGCAGGGCTGCCTCAAGGTCGGGCGTGATGGCCGGGAAGCTGGAGATTTCATTGTCCGCCTCGGTGCGAGTGTAGGCCAGGTTCAGGCGGAAATCCTTGTCCGACACCGGCTGCCAGTTCATGCCCAGCTTCAGGATGCGCCGATCCTCGGCCTGCAGATTGGGATCGCCGCCGGTGATCCGGTTGATCTCGACGGTCTGGCCGGTGCGGAAGTCGAAGACCGGCGTATTCGGCGTCGATACCGTCGGGTCGTTCAACTGCTGGACCGTTGGAGCCTTGCCCTCGTCGGAATAGTTGGCCGAGAAGGACAGCCGCTCGACCGGCGACCAGTTCAGCCCGGCCCCGACCGAGGACACGCCGCCGAAGTCGGACAGCTCCTGATAGGCCAAGTTCAGATTGGCCGACAGATCGCCGATCTTGGGCAGGACGCCGCGCTCGACGTTGGAGATCGGCAGATCGAAGTTGGCCTGGACGCTGCCCGAGTTGCGCGACTGCGACCGATCCACGGCGACACTTGAACCCAGGCTCTCGGAGAACCGCAGGCTCTCGGAATCCAGCGACTGATAACCGGCCCCGACCTTGAAGGTCGAGGTGATGTCGCCGGCCGGCAGTTCATAGGGACGCCCGTTCAACACCAGTTCCGCCGTCGCCGTCTGGGCCACAGAGTTGGCGGTGTCGCGCGGATTGACGATGGCCCGGTCGGTCAGGTCGCCGAAAGGATTGACCGTCAGATCGCCTGCGATCAAAGCCCGCAACGCCGTCGCGTTCACGCCTCGCCCCGTCGTGGTGTCGGTCTCGACGCGGCTGTATTCCCCCGTCGCCGTCCAGCGCCAGTCACCGACATAGCCGTCGAACACCGTGCCCAGTTCGGCGGTGCGCGTATCGGTCTTGCGCGTCAGGGCGCCGGGCAGGTCCAGATAGCTGAACAGGGTCGCGTCCTGGCCGGTCGGCGAGAACGGATTGGTCCCCGGCACGGTCAGCTGAACATTGGGCAGGCCCTGATAGCTGAAGCTGTTGGAGTCCTCCACGCTGCCGCTCAGCGTCATGCCGACCTTGTCGTTCAGGTCGTGCTTGTAGGTGCCCGACACCGACAGTTCGTCCGTCTTGGGCAGCAGGGTGCGATAGGCGTTGGCCAGTTCGCTGTCGCCGCCGGCTGTCGTGCTGCGGTCGATGTCGCGCTCGGTCTCGAACAGGGTGTTGGAGGTCGTGCCGTTGATATCGACCGACCAGCGGTCCGAGCCGGCGATGCGCAGGATATTGTTCTCGCTGGCGGTGGTCGTGCGACCACCCTGCTCAGGTCGGCTGACGTTGACCGAGGCGGTCAGGGACTTGAAGTCCGCCTTCAGCACGATGTTCACCACCCGCTGATTGGCGCTGTAGCCATAGGACAACGCGGTCTCTTCAGGCAGAACGTCGAACCGTTCGATGGCCTCGGGCGGAATGCCGCGGATTTCGCGGAAGCCCGAGATGCGGCGTCCATTGACCAGGAAGACCGGAGACCCGCCGCGCGCGCTGCGGGTTTGGGCCTCCAGCAGGGTGATCAGTTCGCCGATGTTGGTCGCGCCGAACGCCTGGATCTGGGCGGTGTCGTAAGAGACGATCGGTTCCTGCCCGCCCAGGGCCACCCCGCGCCGCGCCGCCGTCACCTCTACGTCCGGCAGAACGACCGTCGGCTCCTCCTGCTGGACCTGCGCCTGGGCTTCTAGCGGCTGGGCCGCATTGGTTTGGGCCTGAACAGGCTGGACGACACCGGCGGCGGGGGCCAGCGCAAGCAGGAGAAGCGCGGTCTGGGTCATGGAACGACGATCCGGGAGATGATTTCAGCCCTTGTCAGGACGGGACAAACATGGCCGTAAAACGACACAATTCATGAACAAAGTGAAAGCGTTGCACTCTTTCGACACAACGCAAAAACCTGCGACGGAAAGTCCGCTAAAGCGCGTTAAAGCCTGTTGGGTTGCGTTTGGATGATAGCGCGCAAGGCGCGCTCAAACCGGCGTCCTGGCCCAACCTTGGAGTCCAGCGATGAAGACTCCGCGTTGACCGCCTCCGGGCTTTCGGCTATAGGCCCGCCCTCTTGAGATTTCCGCGCCGTGGACGTGTGCTCCGCGGCGTTTTCCGTTCGAAGGTTTGACATGGCCAACAACCCCGGCGCCCGCAAGGCGATCCGCAAGATCGAAGCGCGTACCGAAGTGAACAAGGCGCGCCGCTCGCGCGTCCGCACCTATCTGCGCAAGTTCCAGGAAGCTCTGGCCGGCGGCGACGCCGCCGTCGCCAAGACCGCCTTCATCGAGGCCCAGTCCGAGCTGATGCGCGCCGTCTCCAAGGGCGTCGTTCACAAGAACACCGGCTCGCGCAAGGTTTCGCGCCTGGCCGCCCAGCTGAAGAAGCTGTCGGCCGCCTGAGCCAAAATTAATCCAACAGCGGACGGAGCAGCTGTCGCTGTTTCGTTGTGGGATTATAAAGCAATATCAACGGCGAAGGCGCGCAAGCTCCTTCGCCGTTTTGCGTTGTGTCGCTAACTGTCAAATCTGAAAACACCGATCGTCGAGCCATGATCCGGCCGAAATTCCAAGCGGTGTCAGGGTTTCACGGAGTCAAACAATTTAACTGCAAATCGACCAACGAATCAGCGTTGACCCACCCGGCTCGCGGCGTAAGTTTTGACCTCTAACGCACTTCCATCCCAGCACGGATGAAGACGGCGCGAGGCCTATGTTTCGCGTCGGCGGGAGATGTCTGTTCAGAGGTTAGACCCCGTCCGAAAAGCACTGCTTTTCGGCGCAGGAGAAGTCGTCCCTGAACCATCGCCCTGAAGCGCGGAAGGTCGGAATGGTTCTTCTCAAGGTGGGCGGGCAAAGATGGTTGGGGGCGCAGCGGCGATGGCAGGCGGAACGAAGACGTCGGGACTGACGGATCCGGACCGCATCTGGAGCGAGGCGTCCGTGCGCCTGCGCGCTGAAATCGGCGATGGTCCCTTCTCGTCCTATATCGCCCCGTCGGCGGTCCGCCTGGACAACGCCGGCCATCTGATCCTGGTCACCCCGACCGCCTATGCTCGCGACTGGGTGCGCAAGAACGCCCTGCGTCGCATGAACGAGCTGTGGCTGGGCCTGGACGGCCTGTCGCGCCGCCTTGAGGTGCGCTGCCGCGCCGAAGTGGGTTCGGCCCCGCCGGCCTCGGCCGTGATGCCAGGCAATGTGGTGGACGCCGCCCCGCGTCTGGCCGCCTTCGCCGCCACGCCGCAGATGGCGTCCGCCGCCCCAATCAGCGCCGACGGCGCCCGCGCCGTTCGCGCCGCCGGTCTGCAGGATCGCCTGACGTTCGACAGCTTCGTCGAGGGTCAGGGCAACGCCTTCGCCCTGGCCATCGCCAAACAGGTCGCCAGCTGGGCCGACGGTCACTTCAATCCCGTCTTCTTCTGCGGCCCCTACGGTTACGGCAAGACCCACCTGCTGAACGCGATCGCCTGGGAGGCTCAGCGTCTGCGGCCAGAGGCCAAGGTCGTCTATCTGACCGCCGAACGTTTCCTGTCGACCTTCGTCAAGGCGATGCAGGACCGCTCGACCGCCGCCTTCAAGGAAAGCCTGCGCTCGGCCGACATGCTGCTGCTGGACGACGTCCAGTTCGTGGGCGGCAAGACCTCGACCCAGGAAGAGCTGCTCTCGACCCTGACCGCCCTGATCGAGGACGGCAAACGCATCGTCTTCTCGGCCGACCGTGCGCCCATGGCCCTGACCGAGGTCGAGCCGCGCCTGCGCAGCCACCTTGCCGCCGGTTTGACCTGCCCGGTCGAGGCGGGCGACCGCGAGCTGAAGATCGCCGTGGCCCAGAACCGTCTGAAGGCCCTGTCAGCCCTGGGCGTCGTCCAGGGCGAAGCCAACCCGGAGGTCCTGGCCCAGCTGGTGGACCGCACCCCCGGCTCGATGCGAGAGCTCGAGGGCGCCGTGAACACCCTGGCCGCCGCCGCGGGCGCGCGCCTGTCGTCGGTGTCGGTGGACGAAGCCTCGACCCTGCTGGGCATGGCCATGCGCGGCGGCCCCGAGCGTCGCATCACCGTGGACGAGATTCAGAAGACGGTCGCCGACCACTTCAACATGAAACAGGCCGACCTGCTCAGCGAGCGCCGCACCCGTTCGGTCGCCCGCCCGCGCCAGATCGCCATGTATCTGTGCAAGCAGCACACGACCCGCTCCTACCCCGACATCGGCCGTCGTTTCGGCGGGCGCGATCACACCACGGTCCTGCACGGCGTGCGCAAGATCGAGGAGCTGATGCCGCAGGACGATCAGATCGCCCGCGATGTCGAGGCCCTGACGCGCAAGCTGCGGGGCTGATTTCGAGCGGCGAGTGACGCGTGGCGAGTGACAAGCGAGGAGAAACTGTCTCCTCCTACCGAGTTGCCCCCAATATCCACTCGCCACTCGCCACTAACCACTCGCCACTTCCTTGCAGCACGCGCCCAATCCGCTAGTGTCCCAGGTCACTTAACCGCAGCCGCCTTGCGAGTCGGCCGCGCCGGGCGAGACGACATGCAGCTGACCATCGAACGATCCGCGCTCCTGAAGGCCCTGGGCCACGTGCAGAGCGTCGTCGAACGTCGAAACACCATTCCGATCCTGTCCAACGTCCTGCTGAGCGCGGGCCGCGACCGGCTGGCCTTCGCCGCCACCGATCTGGACATGGAGATGGTCGACGAGGCCGAGGCCCAGGTTCAGGTCGAGGGTCAGATCACGGCTCCCGCCCACACCCTGTACGAAATCGTGCGCAAGCTGCCGGAAGGCGCCGAGGTTTCGCTGCTCTACTCCGGCGACGATCCTCGCCTCGTCGTCTCGGCCGGCCGGTCGCGCTTCAACCTGCCGGTCCTGCCGGCGGGCGACTTCCCCGTCATGTCCACCGACAGCGCCGGCGCCTCCTATGTCCTGCCCAAGGAGGATCTGGCCCGCCTGATCGACAAGACCCGGTTCGCGGTCTCGACCGAGGAAACCCGCTACTATCTGAACGGCCTCTATCTTCACACGGTCGCCGAACAGGGCATTCCCCTGTTGCGCGCCGTCGCGACCGACGGCCACCGCCTGGCCCTGGCCGAGACCCCCGCGCCCGAGGGTGCGGCCGGCGGCCCTGGCGTCATCGTGCCGCGCAAGACGGTGGACCAGGTCCGTCGCCTGCTGGACGACGCCGGCGCACCCGTAGAGGTCACCGTCTCGGCCCAGAAAATCCGCTTCCAGATGGGCGAGGCGTCCCTGACGTCCAAGGTCATCGACGGCGCCTTCCCCGACTATCTGCGCGTCATCCCGCGCGGCAACGACAAACAGGCCGACATCGACAACGCCCTGTTCGCCAAGGCCGTCGACCGCGTCGCCACCATCTCGGCCGAGAAGAGCCGTTCGGTGAAACTGGCGTTCGACAACGACCGCGTGAAGCTGACCGTGCGCAACATGGAAGCCGGCCAGGCCGAGGAAGAGGTCGAGATCGGCTATTCCGACGAACCGTTCGAGATCGGCTTCAACGCCCGCTACCTGCTGGACGTCGCCGGCCAGATCACCGGCGAAAACGCCGCCTTCCGCTTCGCCGACCCGGCCTCCCCCACCCTGGTGCTCGATCCGGGCGATCCGGGCGTTCAGTATGTGCTGATGCCGCTGCGGGTCTAGTCAGTAGCGAGTGATTAGTGACGAGTGGCGAGCAAGATTGGGTTCGCATTGACTCGCCACGCGCCACTCGCCACTCGCCACTTGTGATCACCTCCCTCACCCTCACCGACTTCCGATCCTATGCAGGGGCGCGGCTGGAGATGACCTCCGGGCCTGTGGTGTTGCACGGGCCGAACGGGGCGGGAAAGACCAATCTGCTGGAGGCGATCAGCCTGTTGACCCCGGGCAAGGGGCTGCGGGGCGCCACCGCCGCCGAGATGGGCCGGCGCGAGCCGGGCGAGGCGACCGGGCGCGCCTGGGCCGTCATGGTCGAACTGGACGACGAGACGCGGCTGGGCACCGGGGTCCAGGCGGCGGGCGCCGCGCGGCGTATCGTTCGGATCGACGGCGAGACGGCCCAGCCCGGGCGGCTGCTCGACTATCTGCGTCCCGTCTGGGCCACGCCGGAACAGGACCGGCTGTTCTCCGACGCGCGCGCCGAGCGGTTGAAGTTCTTCGACCGGCTGGTCTTCGCCGCCGATCCCGACCACGCCGCCAGCGTCTCCGCCTATGAAAAGGCGCTGCGAGAGCGGCTGCGCCTATTGAACGACGCCCAGGACGGGCGTGAGGCCGACCCCGTCTGGCTGGACGCCCTGGAGGTTCGGTTGGGCGAGGCCGGAGCCCGCGCCGCCCTCGCCCGGGTCGCGGCCCTGCACGCGCTTCAGGCCGCCATCGACGCCCGCAGCGATCGTCCCTTCCCCCAGGCCGACCTAGGTCTGGACGGCGCCGCCGAACAGATGGCCGAAGCGGGCGCCGAGGAGGACGAGATCGCCGCCGCGATCCGCGACGGCCTGGCCAAGGCCCGCGCCCGCGACGGCGCCGCCGGCCGCTCCCTGTTCGGGCCCCACCGCACCGACCTGACCGCGCTTCACCGCGAGAAACAGCGCCCAGCCGCCGAGGGCTCTTCGGGCGAGCAGAAGGCCCTGGTCCTGAACCTGATCCTGGCCCAGATCGCGCGGCTTTCCGGTCATGCTGCGCGCCCGATCCTGCTGCTGGACGAAGCCCCCGCCCACCTCGACGAAGCGCGCCGCACCGCCCTGTTCGACGAGATCACGGCGCTGGATCTTCAGGCCTTCATGACCGGCACCGAACGCGACCTGTTCGCCGGTCTGGAAGGCCGCGCCCAGTTCGTCCGCGTGGCCGGCGGCGCGCTGGAAATCGACTAGGCTTCAATCACGGAATTCCTCGCTTTTTCGCCGGAATTTCTTATATGTTGCGGGCTTCGGCGCGGTGCGATCCCGCCGTCGATTCGAGCGCCGGGTCCGGCGCTCCATCCCCGTCCCGGTCGGGACTTCAGAGCCAATGACTTCATGACCGATCCGATTGCCGACCTGCCCGAATACGGCGCCGATTCCATCAAGGTTCTCAAAGGCCTGGACGCCGTGCGCAAGCGCCCCGGCATGTATATCGGCGACACCGACGACGGCTCGGGCCTGCACCACATGGTCTATGAGGTGGTCGACAACGCGATCGACGAGGCCCTGGCCGGCCACGCCGACCTGGTCCAGGTCATCCTGAACAGCGACGGCTCGGTCACCGTGACCGACAACGGACGCGGCATTCCCACCGACATTCACGCCGAGGAAGGCGTATCCGCCGCCGAGGTCATCATGACCCAGCTGCACGCGGGCGGTAAGTTCGACCAGAACTCCTATAAAGTCTCCGGCGGTCTGCACGGCGTGGGCGTGTCGGTGGTCAACGCCCTGTCCGACTGGCTGCAGCTCAAGATCTATCGCGACGGCAAGCAGCACGAGATGCGCTTCGAGCGCGGCGACACGGTCAAGTCGCTGGAAATCACGGGCGTCGCGCCGATCCGCGAGGACACCGGCAAGCCGCTGAGCGGGACCGAGGTCACCTTCTTCCCGTCCGTCACGACCTTCAGCCACATCGACTTCGACCTGAAGACGCTGGAACACCGCCTGCGCGAACTGGCCTTCCTGAACTCGGGCGTGGTCATCAAGCTGGCCGACCAGCGCCACGCCGAGCCGGTCGAGATGATCCTGCACTACGAGGGCGGGGTCGAAGCCTTCGTGCGCCACCTCGACAAGTCCAAGACGCCGATCTTGAAGGACGTCATCGTCATTCGCGGCAAGAAGGAAGGGATCGAACTCGACCTCGCCCTGTGGTGGAACGACAGCTACCACGAGACCATGCTGTGCTTCACCAACAACATCCCGCAGCGGGATGGAGGCACCCACCTGTCGGCCTTCCGCGCCAGCCTGACCCGCGTCATGGGCGGCTATATCGAGAGCTCGGGCGCCGGCAAGAAGGAGAAGGTTTCCGTCACCGGCGAGGACGCGCGCGAGGGTCTGACCTGCGTCCTGTCGGTCAAGGTGCCGGATCCCAAGTTCAGCTCCCAGACCAAGGACAAGCTGGTCTCCTCCGAAGTGCGTCCGGCCGTCGAAAGCCTGTGCACCGAGGGCCTGTCGACCTGGTTCGAGGAGCATCCGGTCGAGGCCAAGCAGATCGTGGCCAAGATCATCGAGGCGGCGTCGGCCCGTGAGGCCGCCCGCAAGGCCCGCGACCTGACCCGGCGCAAGTCCGCGCTGGAAATCTCGAGCCTGCCAGGCAAGCTGGCCGACTGTCAGGAACGCGATCCCGCCAAGTCCGAACTGTTCATCGTCGAGGGCGATTCCGCCGGCGGCTCGGCCAAACAGGCGCGCAACCGCGAGAACCAGGCCGTGCTGCCTCTGCGCGGCAAGATTCTGAACGTCGAGCGCGCGCGCTTTGACCGGATGCTGTCGTCGGACCTGATCGGCACGCTGATCCTGGCGCTCGGCACCGGCATCGGCCGCGACGACTTCAACGCCGACAAGCTGCGCTATCACAAGATCATCCTGATGGCCGACGCCGACGTCGACGGCGCCCACATCCGCACCCTGCTGCTGACCTTCTTCTATCGCCAGATGCCCGAGCTGATCACGCGCGGCCACGTCTACATCGCCCAGCCGCCCCTCTATAAGGTCTCCAAGGGCAAGCAGTCGCGCTACCTGAAGGATCAGGCCGAGATGGACGCCTATCTTATCGAGGAAGGCGCGTCAGAGGCCGAGCTGGACCTGTCGACGGGCGAGCGTCGCCTGGGTCTGGACCTGCAATCCCTGGTGCGCGAGGCCAAGGCCTTCAGCGCCGGCGTCGATCGCCTCAGCCAGCGCGCCCCGGCCTTTGCCATCGAACAGGCGGCGCTCGCCGGCCTGTTCGCCGACAACGCCGACATGGCGGTCGCCTCGGCCGCCGCCGCCGTGCGCCTGAACCTCTATGCCGAAGAGGGCGATGGGGAGTGGGCGGGCGCGCCGGGCGAACAGGGCGCCGTGGTCTTCAGCCGCACCCGTCGCGCGGTGCAGGAGACGATCGTGCTGGAAGAGACCCTGATCCGTTCGCTGGACGCCCGTCGTTTGGCCGAACGCGCCGGCGCCTTCGACGGCGTCTTCAGAGCCCCGGCCACCTACCGCCGCAAGGACAAGTCCACGACCATTCGCGGGCCGCTGGACCTGCTGACCGCCGTGCTCGACGCCGGCAAGAAGGGCCTGTCGATCCAGCGCTACAAGGGCCTGGGCGAGATGAACCCCGAGCAGCTTTGGGAGACGACGCTGGACGTCAACGCCCGCACCTTGCTGCAGGTCTCGGTCGAGCACGAGGAAGACGCCAACGATCTGTTCGCCAAACTGATGGGCGACGTGGTCGAACCCCGGCGCGAGTTCATCCAGGACAACGCCCTGGACGCCGCCGTCGACGTCTGACGGCGAAAGGGGCGCGGCCTACTGGCCGCGTCCGCCCGCGATGAAGGCCTGGATGGTCGGGAAGGCCGCCGTCTGGGGACGCATATCCTCGCAGGCGAAGGATTTGATTGCGCCATAGATGCCGCCGGCCGGTGTCGCTTCCCATGGCGTGTCCTCGGAATAGCGATCGGTTTCCGCCCCATCCGCGCCATAGGTCACCGTCGCGCCCGAACGCGACTGGCCGTCCGAGCACCGCACGATGACCTCTTCGGTTTCATGGCTGAGATTGGTCGCCTCGCCGCGCGCGGGCACCCGCGCCATGCGCGTCGTCGCCACGCCGTCCACCGGCGTCAGCGCATCGACATCCACCAGATAGACGGTGGCGTCGCTGCGTGAAAAAGCGGCCCAGCTTTCGGCCGCCGATGGCGATGCGATCGCCGCCGTCGCCAGGATCGCCGCCACGCCGATTGTTCTGATCATTCTCTTCCCTCCCCAGGCAAGGCGATCATTTCATACCCGCGCGCGCGAGAATTCAATCTCTCCCGAAGGCTCCGAACGCGTTTTCGATCAGGGCCGATCGCGAGACGGCAGGGCCTCGATCTCGGCGGTCGTCAGCTTCCTGGCGACGCGCACGCGGCACGGTTGAGGGCCCGTCGCCGGGCTGAGCAAGGCGGCCTGATCGCCGGGACACAGGCGGCTGGATCCGGCGACAGGTTCCAGCGCGATCGACAGGGCGCGAGTCATGTCGCGACAGAAGGGGGTCTCGATCTGGAACACCCCGGCGTCAACTGTCCGGACATAGAGGGTCTGGTCGTTCGGCGCGGTGAAGTTGCGCACCAGATTGGGCCGGAAACACTGGCCGGCGTCGGCGCGGTTGGACGTCGCCACGCCCGGCGAGGGCGCACAGGCCGACATGGCGAGGAGAGCCGCCGACGACAGAATGAGACGATGCATAGTCAACTCCTGAACAGGCCCCCACTTCATCCTGCGCGCGCGGGCGAGGACGATGCAAGGGCGTCCGCCAGCACCGAAGACCGACGGGGCGCCACGCGCGCCGCCAGATCGCACGGCAGGGGCGAGGGCTGACCCAGGATCAGGGCGGCGATATGCTCGCCCAGCAGGGGCGCGACGCAAAACCCGCGCGACCCCAGACCGCCGAGGACATAGAAGCCGTCATCGAGAGCGCCCGCCACAGGTAGGCGATCCGGTGTCGTGGCGCGGATCGCGGCGCGGCTCTGGATTGGCCCCGCCGCCGCGATGCGCTTGGCCAACGCTGGCAGGCGCGCTTCCAAGGTCGCCAGATTTCGCGCGCTGTCGTCCTCGCGCGGCGCCGTGTCGGTGTCGCATCGATCATGGGTCGCGCCGAACAGCATGCCTTGGCCCGTCGGAACCGCGTAGCCGCCCCAGGCCATGGGGTGGGCGGTCACGTCCCCGTCGATCCAGTCCGCCTGCCCCCGAACGGGCGACAGGCGCGGCGTCTGGTCGAACCCGTCCAGCAGGGCGGCCGATCTCCAGCCGGCGGCGAGAACCACCGCATCGACTTCGCCCAGCACCGCGTCGTTTTCGCCGATCAGCCGCCAGCGGCCGGCGGCGCGCTCCAGCCGTGTCACGCGCTCAGCGCGCATCTCCGCTTCCGCCAGCCAGTTCGACAGCACCGCCGCAGGGCGCAGCGCGAACGCCCCCTTCATCAGAAGACCGCCCTGCTCCGTCGCTTCGCCGGCGACGGCTGAGGCCGCCCCTTCGTCCAGCACCACCATGTCACCGTCATTCCAGATCGGCTGGCGGGCGACCTTTTCGAACCGGGCGGCGTCGCGCGGCGCCTGGGGCAGTTGCAGCACGCCGTGGCCCGTTATGGCGCCCGGGATCGCAGAATAAAGATCGCCCGCCCGCTCCAGCGCCTGGGCGTGCAAGGCGGCGATGCCCTGGTCGCCGGCGTCCAGACGCGGCGTGACCAGGGCCGCCGGAAAGCCAGAACCGCCCGCGCCCGGACGCTCGCCCTCGAACACCATCGCCCGGACGCCTTGCGCCTTCAGGGCCCGCACCACCGATGCGCCAGCGATGCCCGCGCCGATCACGGCGACGCGGGGCGGCGGCGACGGCTCGAACGCCGAGGGCAGATGGGCCTCAAGCCGCTCGCGCTTGCGGCCGTGACCGGGGCGCTTCTCGACGACGAAACCTTGCTCGGCCAGGCCCCGCCGCACGGCTCCGGCGACGGTGAAGGTGGCCAGGCGCGCGCCCGGCGCCGAGCGTTTGGCGATCAAGGCCATTACTTCGGGCGACCACATGCCCGGGTTCAGCGCCGGCGAGAAACCGTCCAGGAACCAGGCGTCCGCCGATCCCGACCACTGCTCCAGGGCCCAGGCCGCATCGCCTAGGCCCACGTCCAGCACGGCGTCGAAGCCCGGCAGATCGACCCGGTGGAAGCCCGGCGTCGCGGACGGCCAGTTTGCGATCGAGGCCTCTGTCGCCTCCGCCAGTTCGGGCCAAGCGCCCAGCGCCCGCGCCGCCTCCGCCGCCGTCAGCGGAAACCCCTCGACAGAGAAGATGTGCAGCCGCCCGCCCTCGGGCCGGGTCCGTCGCCACAGATCCAGCAGGGCGGCGATGTTCAACCCCGTGCCGAACCCCAGCTCGGCCACCGTGAAACGATCCCGCCCCCTCCAGGCGTCCGGCAGGCCGCACCCTTCCAGAAACACCGCTCGCGTCTCGGCCAGGCCGTCGTCTCGCGAGAAATAGACGTCGCCGAACCGGCCGGAGCGGGGCTCGCCCTCTTCGGTCCAGGTCAGCAGGGGCGAGGCGTCGTCGTCAGGCGTCATCGCGCGGCTCTAGCACCTTCGTCGCCGACATGAAAAAGGCCGCTCCGGTCGGAGCGGCCTCTTCGGGCTTTGGTGTCGACCCGGCCTAGTGGGCGGCCGCCGGACCGTGCGCAGGCTCGGCCGGCGCGACAGGCGCGGGCGCTGCGGCGGAGGCGTCGGCGCCCTGCATCGTCGTGGCGGCCTGGGCGGCGGTGTCTTCCTGAATGGCCTGATTGGCCGCCGCTTCGGCGTCCTTCGCAGCCTGATCCACCGTCAGGGCGGCTTCTTCGGCGCTGCCGGCGGCCTCGACCGCATCGGTGGCCGGCGCTTCGGCCTTTTCTTCCGGGGCCTTGCTGCAGGCGGCCAGGACCAGGAGCGCAGCGGATGCGGCGACGAGGGCTTTGATACGCATGAAGATGTCTCCGAAGCTTGCGAGACCGGAACGTCTCTTGGCGCGAACGATAGGGCCGCCGCGCGCGGCAGGGCAAGTTAAGATCAGGAAAGCCGGGATCAGTCGGCGGTGATGCTGTTCAACGCCTCTTCCATCTCGCTGAACGACGGCTGCGAGGAAGAGGGAATGTCGCCACGGCCGATCTCGACCGAGATCTGGGCGGCGTTGCCGTGCAGGTGGGCGACCAGCACCGACTGGATGATCTTATAGTAGGCGGCTTCCTCGTTGATGATCGCCGTCAGGCGCGCCGCGAACGGACCGACCAGACCATAGGCCAGGAACACGCCCATGAAGGTGCCGACCAAGGCGCCGCCGATCATTCCGCCCAACACCTCGGGCGGCTCGGTGATCGAACCCATGGTCTTGATGACGCCCAGCACGGCCGCGACGATGCCCAGCGCCGGCAGGCCGTCGGCCAGGTTCTGAAGCGCGTGGGCGTTTTCCAGATGCTCGTGGTGGTGCTTTTCGAGCTGCTTTTCCATCGCATCCTCGACCTGGTGCGGATCCTCCAGGTTCATCGTCATCATCCGCAGGGTGTCGCAGATGAAGTCGACGGCGAAATGGTCCTTCAGCACCTTGGGGTACTTCTGGAAGATGGTCGATTCCTTGGGCTTTTCGATGTGGCTTTCCAGCGCCACCACGCCCTTGGACTTCATCGTCTTGGTCAACTGGAACAGCAGCGACAGCAGGTCCTTATAGTCCTGCTTCTTCCACTTCGGCCCGGCGAAAGTCTTGCCCAGCCCGCCCATGGCCCCCTTGATCACCGGCATGGAGTTGGAGATCAGGAAGGCGGCGATGCCCGCTCCGCCGATCGCCATCAGCTCGTGCGGCGCGGCGTGCAGGATCACTTCGAACTTGCCGCCCGAAATGGCGTAGCTGCCGAAGACGAGGCCGAACAGCAGCACGATGCCGATGATCTGGAACATGGAGGCGAACAATCCTGACGCGAGAGGTCGGGACTATCGCCATTAATCATTAAGACGGCGTTTCGCGAACGCCGCCTTCCCAGTCGTTACAGCCGGGTTTCGCCCTTCAGAATGGCGTTGCGTCCGGCCGCCGTCAGCTTCTGATAGCCCGTCGCCCCGCCCCGCACATAGAGGGCGGCGCCGGTCTTGGACGGATCGAACCCGTCGACCACCAGATCGGCCTTGCGGTATTTGAAGGTGCCGGTCGTCTCCGCCGATTTGATCAGCCTCACAAACACCGGTTGGGCATAGGCGGGCAGTTTGGCCTCGACATGGTCGGCGAAGGCCTGGGCGTCGAACTTGCCTTCCACAACCAGGGCCGCCATGCCGGCCTTGCCGTCCTGGGCCGGCACAGGCACGCCATAGACGATGGCTTCGGTTACGCCCGGCGCGTCCATCAGCACCTGTTCGACCTCTGAGGTCGAGACGTTCTCGCCCTTCCAGCGGAAGGTGTCGCCCATCCGGTCGACGAAGTAGAAATAGCCTTCCTTGTCCTGCTTCATCAGGTCGCCGGTGCGGAACCAGCGGTCACCCTTCTTGAACACGTCGGTCAGGATCTTCTTCTGCGAGGCGGCCTTGTCGGCATAGCCCGAGAAGTCGTGGCGGATGTCGTTGCCGATCAGGCCGATGGCCTCGCCGACCTCGCCGACGCGCGCCAGGCGACACAGGCCGTCCAAGCCGCGGATCGGCTGTTCCGTCTCCACGTCGAACTCGACCAGGCGGATATTGATCTGCGACTTCAGGAAGCTCGGCACCCGACCGATCGCGCCCTGTTTGCCGTCGAAGTTGAACAGCGAGACATTGCCTTCGGTCGAGCCATAGAACTCCAGGATGTCAGGAATCTTGAACCGGCTCTGGAAGTCGGGCCAGACATCGGCGCGCAGGCCGTTGCCGAACGCCAGACGCAGCTTGTGCTTGGTCTCGTCCTCGTGCGGCGGGCAGTTGACCAGATAGCGGCACAGCTCGCCGATATAGACGAACATGGTCGCGCCCGACGAGCGCACGTCGGGCCAGAAGGTGCTGGCCGAGAACTTCTTGCGGATCACCAGCCGCGCGCCGTTCAGCAACGCCGCGCCCACCCCGACCAGGCCGCCGGTCGAGTGATACAGCGGCAGGACGTTGAAGATCCGGTCCTCGGGCGTCGAACGCGTGGCGCCGGCGAAGGCGCGCATATAGGTGCGGGCGCGCGAATGCGGGATGCGCGCCGCCTTGGGCAGACCAGTCGTGCCGGAGGTGTAGATATAAAGGGCTGTGTCGCGGTTGGTCAGGCCTTCGCGCGCCGATTTGGACGGCCGCACCGAAGACCCGCCGCGCACGGGCTTGTCCAGGCCGCGACGGTCGCTGGTCTCCAGATCTTCGGTCAGGCCCAGAACCCAGAGCGCCAAGTTGTGATCGACCAGAGGCCGCGCCTCCTCGATCTGACGCCAGCAATCCTCATCCGCGACGACGTTGAAGGCCTTGGAGATGGCCAGACAGTGGGCCAGCCCCTGCCCGTTCAGATTGGTGTTGATCAAGGCCGTGGCGATGCCGACCTTGGAGAAGCCGATCCACGCCGCCAGATACTCGATCCGGTTGGTCATCATCAGGGCGATGGTGTCGCTGCGACGCAGGCCCCGGTTCTTGGCCCAGTGGGCGAAGCGGTTGGCCATGGCGTCCAGGTCGCGATAGGTCAGGGTGCGCTGACCGTCGTCGATGGCGATGTTGTCGGCGAACTTGTCGACCGCTTCTTCGAAGTCGTCACAGAGCAGGACGTCACTGTCCAACTCGATCGGCTTGATGCGCTTCAACAGACGGAACAGGCCGCGCGCGAACCGGACATCCCTGCGGATATTGGCTACAAAACCCATGCGCGCCGTACTCCGGTCAATGCGTGTTCCACCCGGTCCGGTGATGGACGAAGGCGGCCGGTCGGGTCAACCGTAGGGTCCGCAATCCTTCGCGAACCTGACGAATTGCCGTCCGGCCGTGATCCATTTGTTCGGTTGACGCGGCGGAAATCCAGAGCGCCGCCCTGCTTTTTATTGCCGCATTGACGGCAAATGCGGCGAACACGCGCACGGTCTTCGCCCCATTCCGGGCGGAAACGGTGTTTCTTCGGGGCTTTTGTACCTTACGCGGAACGGCGTTGCGGGACGGCGGGTTGGTTGATCGACGTTATGGAGGACAGAAACAATGTCTATGACCTATGCCAACGCCAATACCGAAGCCCGCGCTGAGGACACGACCTTCGTTCCACGCTACGCCCGCACGACCAAGTCCAAGAAGTCGGTGAAGACCTGGATGATCCTGGCCCCGATCGGCGCGGTGGTGCTGCTGGGCAGCGGCGTCGCCATGATCATGGGCGGCGAACAGGCTGCCCCGGCCCAGTCCGCCGAGACCGCCGCACCGGCCATGCAGACCGCGCCCGCCGCGATGACGGCCACCCAGGCGCCGGTCACGCCCGCCCCGGTCGAAGTCGCGCCCACGCCGGCTGCGGCTCCGACGCCGGCTGCTGCCCCTGCGCCGGTCGCTCGCCGCGCCGAACCCGTGGCCCGTCGCGCTGCGCCCGCCGTCGAACGACCCGCTGCTGTTCGTGTTGAGACGCCGGCTACGCCTGCGGGTCCGCAACCCTACGCCGCGCCGGCGGCTTCGACGTCGAGCACCAGCCAGTTGAACACCGCGCCCGCAGCCTCAACTCCGTCTCCGGTCGTGACCACGCCCGCCGCTCCGGCGATCACGGTCCAGCCGCTGAACTGATCTCAGCGGAAGAATGGAAAGCCCCGGTTTCAGCCGGGGCTTTTTTTCATGATCGAGGTTCAGGCGCCGCTGACGCGCCAGATGACATTGCCCACGTCGTCGGCGACCAGCAGCGCGCCTTGCCGGTCGATCTGCACCCCGACGGGCCGGCCCTGTGCCTGACCCCGGGCGTTCAGAAATCCGGTCAGAACATCCTGCGGCGGCCCGGCGGGACGCCCATCGACGAACGGCACGAAGATCACCTTGTAGCCGCTGCGCACGCTGCGATTCCACGACCCGTGCTGGCCGACGAAAACGCCCGAGCGCAAGGCTGGCGGCAACAGGCTCGCGCCCTGTCCGAACGTCAGGCCCAGCGACGCCGTATGCGCGCCCAGGGCGTAATCCGGCCGGATCGCGCGCGCGACCATCGCCGGATTGGCGGGCGGACGCCTATCGACCGTCTGACCGTAATAGCTCCACGGCCAGCCGTAGAAGGCGCCCGGCGTCACCGAGGTCATATAGTCGGGCACCAGATCGTCGCCGATTTCATCACGCTCGTTGACCGCCACCCACAGCTGGCCGGTCTGCGGGTTCCAGTCCATGCCGACCGGATTGCGCAGGCCCGAGGCATAGACCCGCCGCGCGCCCGTCGCCGGATCAATCTCCAGGATGGCGGCGCGATCGACTTCCTCATCCAGGCCGTTTTCGCCGACGTTAGAGTTCGATCCGACCCCGACATAAAGCCGCCGGCCGTCCGGGCTGGCGACAAGGCTCTTGGTCCAGTGGTGATTGCGGCCGGCTGGCAGGTCTGTGATCTTTGTCGCCGCCGCGTCGATCCGGGTCTGGCCGCTCCGATACGGAAAGGCCACCACCGCATCGGCGTTGGCGACGTACAGCCGATCGCCGACCAGCGCCATGCCGAACGGCGAGTTCAGTCCTGTCAGGAAATCGCTCCTGGTCTCCGCTGCGCCGTCGCCGTCCGCATCCCGCAGCAGGACGATCTTGTTGGGGCTTGGGACGCCGGCGCCGGCCTTGGCCATGACCTTGCCCATCACCCAGCCCCGCAGACCGCCCTTCTTGTCTTCGGGCTTGGGCGGTGCATTCGACTCCGCGACCAAAATATCGCCGTTGGGCAGGCGATAGAGCCAGCGCGGGTGATCCAGGCCTGTCGCGAACGCCTGTACGCGCAATCCCGCCGCCGCGACCGGCGTCGCGCCTTCGGGCCAGCTCGACGCCGGGGCGATGTTGACGGTGGGCAGCAAGCCCTGACGCGGCGCCGGCAGTTGCGGGTCCGGACCAAACCCCGCCGCGACGGGCAAGGCTGTCCCGCCCGCGCAGGCCCCCAGACCGATCACTGTCGCGAGCAGTGTCGAGGCGAACAGGACCGTCCGGGAAGAGCGCATGGCCTTTGATCCTTACCGCGCCGGTTGGGCCGGGAACTCCAGACGACTGACGTCGTATCCGAGGGCCCGCGCCCGTTCGGTCAAGGCGCGCACCTGCTGCTCGCTGGGCAGTTCACGCGTGTAGATGAACAGGCGATTGAAGGTCGGATCGGCCGAGATGAACCAGCTGTAGTCGTCCGCCCGATCCAGCACCCAATAGTCCCAGGTCACGAAACCGGCCAGATATCTCACCCTGAGTTTTGCGTTCGTGCCCGGATCAAGGATTTCGCCCCGTCCGCCGATGGCCTTTTCCTTGCCGTCCGGCGTGCCGACCTGGCAGGTGTCGCGCACATCGACCCGCGTGCCCTCGACCGGCGTATAGATCGACGCGCCGGCGACGCAGCCGTCGGTCAGCCGATCCGGCAGGCGGGCGATCTCGTGCCAGCGCCCGGACCACAGACGCTGCACGTCCACCGGCTTGGCCGGCTGCGGCGCGCGATATTCGGATGGGGACGGCGCGGTCACGCAGCCAGCCAGCGCGATCGCGGCGGCGGCGGATGCGGCGAGGGATTTCAGGCTGGACATGGGCGTTTCCGTTTTGATGCCATAAGCCGCTTTCCGCGACCCTGGTTCCTCTACGTCACAACGCTGTTCTTGGACCTCTTGCCCGTCAGGTCGGAAATCTCACAGGACGTGGCAGTATCAATCGCTTGTCTTACGTCGCACATTGGCGTTGTCACCTCCGCTCGACGGAGACCCTCGGTGGATACTGCCATTCTGACTGCGAACCCAACCCTGTCCGCGCCGCGCCTGACGCACCTTCAGCGCCTGGAGGCCGAGAGCATCCACATCCTGCGCGAGGTGGCGGCCGAGGCCGAGCGCCCGGTCATGCTCTATTCGATCGGCAAGGATTCAGCCGTCATGCTGCATCTGGCGAAGAAGGCCTTCTATCCGTCCAGGCCGCCCTTTCCGCTGCTGCACGTCGACACGACGTGGAAGTTCCGCGCCATGTACGCCATGCGGGAACAGGCGGCCGCCGATCTGGGCGTCGAACTGCTGGTCCACCAGAACCCCGACGCCCTCGCACGCGGCATCAACCCGTTCGATCACGGCTCGGCCCTGCACACGGACTTGTGGAAGACCGAAGGTCTGAAACAGGCCCTGAACCATTACGGTTTCGACGCGGCCTTCGGCGGCGCCCGCCGCGACGAGGAGAAGTCGCGCGCCAAGGAACGCATCTTCTCCTTCCGCACCGCCGAACACCGCTGGGACCCCAAGAACCAGCGCCCCGAACTCTGGCGGCTCTACAACACGCGCAAAAAGCCCGGTGAGAGCATCCGCGTCTTCCCGATCTCAAACTGGACCGAGTTGGACGTCTGGCAATACATCCACCTGGAACGGATCCCCATCGTGCCGCTCTATCTGGCCGCCGAACGGCCGGTGGTGGAGCGCGACGGTGCCCTGATCATGGTCGATGATGACCGGTTCCGGCTGCGCCCCGGCGAGACGCCGCAGATGAAGTCCGTCCGTTTCCGCACCCTGGGCTGCTACCCTTTGACCGGGTCGGTCGAGAGCACGGCCGCGACCCTGCCCGAGGTCATTCAGGAAATGCTTCTGACCACCACCTCGGAGCGGCAAGGCCGGATGATCGACCACGACCAGTCCGCCTCGATGGAGAAGAAGAAGCAGGAGGGCTATTTCTGATGGCCCACCAATCGGATCTGATCGCGCGCGACATCGACGCCTATCTGGACGCCCACCAGCACAAGAGCCTGCTGCGCGTCATCACCTGCGGCAGCGTGGACGACGGCAAGTCCACCCTGATCGGGCGGCTGCTCTACGATTCCAAGATGATCTTCGAGGATCAGATGGCGGCGCTGGAAGCGGACAGTCGCCGCGTCGGCACCCAGGGTGGCGACATCGACTTCGCTCTTCTGGTCGACGGCCTGGCCGCCGAGCGGGAACAAGGCATCACCATCGACGTCGCCTATCGCTTCTTCTCGACCGAGAAGCGGAAGTTCATCGTCGCCGATACGCCGGGCCACGAACAGTACACCCGCAACATGGTCACCGGCGCCTCGACCGCCGACGCCGCCGTCATCCTGATCGACGCCCGGCGCGGGGTGCTGACCCAGACCCGCCGCCACGCCTATCTCGTCAGCCTGCTGGGGATCCGCCACGTCATCCTGGCGGTGAACAAGATGGACCTGATGGGCTGGTCCCAGTCCGTCTTCGACGCCATCGTCGCCGACTTCTCCGCCTTCGCCGACCAGATCGGGCTTCAGGCCTTCGACGCCATCCCGATGTCGGCCCTGCGCGGCGACAACATCACCGAACCCAGCGCCCACTCGCCCTGGTACGCCGGCCCGCCGCTGATGCACCTCTTGGAAACGTTGGAGGTCGGCGACGCTCTTCAGGCCGATCCGTTCCACCTGCCGGTGCAGTGGGTCAACCGGCCCAATCTCGACTTCCGCGGCTTCTCCGGCCAGATCGCCGCCGGGACCGTGCGCCCCGGCGATCCGGTACGCGTCCTGCCGTCCGGCAAGACTTCGACCGTCGCCCGCATCGTCACCGCCGACGGCGACTTGAGCTTGGCCGTCGCTGGTCAGTCGATCACCCTGACCTTGGACGACGAGATCGACGTCTCGCGCGGCGACGTGCTGGCCTCCGCCGACGCGCCGCCCGAGGCAGCCGACCAGTTCGAGGCCACCGTGGTCTGGATGGACGACGAGCCCCTGCTGCCGGGTCGCCCTTACCTGCTCAAGATCGGCGCAAAGCTGGTGGGCGCCACCATCACCGAGCCCAAGCACAAGGTGAACGTCAATACTCTGGAGCAACAACCGGCCAAGCGGCTGGAACTGAATGAAATCGGCGTCTGCAAACTGTCGCTGGACGCCCCCGTCGCCTTCGCTTCCTATGCCGAGAATAAGGACCTGGGCGGCTTCATCCTGATCGACCGGATCTCAAACCGCACGGTCGGGGCGGGTTTGCTGCACTTCGCCCTGCGTCGCGCCCACAACATCCATTGGCAGGCTCTGTCGGTCGACAAGGACGCTCGGGCAGCCATCAAGAACCAGATGGGCCGCGTCATTTGGCTGACCGGCCTGTCAGGCGCCGGCAAATCGACCATCGCCGATCTGGTGGAAAAGCGGCTGCACGCCGACGGTCGCCACACCTATCTGCTGGACGGCGACAACGTCCGCCACGGCCTGAACCGCGACCTGGGCTTCACCGAGGAGGACCGGGTTGAAAACATCCGCCGCGTCGCCGAGGTGTCGAAACTGATGGTGGACGCGGGCCTGATCGTCTTGGTCAGCTTCATCTCGCCCTTCCGCGCCGAACGCCGCCTGGCCCGTGACCTGCTGGGCGAGGGCGAGTTTGTCGAGGTCCATGTCGATACGCCCTTGGCGGTGGCCGAAGCACGCGACGTCAAGGGCCTGTACAAGAAGGCCCGCGCGGGAGAACTCAAGAACTTCACCGGCATCGACAGCCCCTACGAAGCCCCCGAGACGCCCGAGATCGTCGTGGACACCACCACCATGTCGCCCGAGGACGCCGCCGAGCGTATCGTCGCCTGGCTGGATGGGCGCTTCTCGACCGAGGACTTCGCCATCTAGGTTCGGAACCTTGACCGTTCGTCGGACGCTCTAGGAACTGATGACCAATCCGATCCAGAAGCTGGGCCTCGACACCATCGAGCAGTCGCAGATCGCCCGCATCGCCGGGATCAATCTGACGCTGGGCGGTCTGGTCAGCGCGGGCGTGATCCTGCTGATCGCCTTCGCGGCCCATTGGCTGGTGACGCGGTCGCTGCGCCGGGTGCGCGAACGCTCGGACCGCAGCCGTCAGGCGATCTATCTGCTGGAGCGTCTGGCCGGCTACGGCATCATCGTCGTGGGGGTCATGTCAGCCCTGTCGGCGGCGGGGCTGAACCTGTCGTCTCTGACGGTCTTCGCCGGCGCGCTGGGCATCGGTGTCGGCCTGGGGCTTCAGGGGGTGGTCAAGGAGTTCGTTTCAGGCCTGTTCCTGATCTTCGACCGGATGGTGTCGGTCGGCGACTATATCGAGATCGAGGACATCGGCATTCGCGGCGCCATCATGGAGATCGGCCCGCGCGCCACCCGCGTCCGCACCAACGACAACGTCAATGTCCTGGTGGCCAACTCGCGCTTCATCGAACAGCCCGTCACCAACTGGACGATGAAGGGCGACACCCGCCGCATCCATGTCCCCTTCACCGTCGCCTATGGTTCGGACCGGGGACAGGTGCGCGACGCGGTTCTGGCCGCCGCCCGCGCCAGCCCCTTCACCCTGCCCGAGACGGAGGCCCGCAAGAGCCAGGTCTGGCTGGTGGCCTTCGGCGATCGGGGTCTGTCGTTCGAACTGGTGGTCTGGCCGACGCGCGACGCCGTCAAACGCCCGGCGGCCATGCACGCGGCCTACACTTGGCTGATCGCCGACGCCCTGGACGCAGCAGGCGTCGAGGTGCCGGTGCCCCAGACCGATCTTCGCCTGCGCACCGCCTTCGGCTTGGACGGCGAGGAGGCTTTGAAGCGCCTCGGCTACGGCGCCGGCTCACCGCCGCGACCGACCGGGCCGCAAAGTCCCGCCCGAACCGCCAACGACGCCGCCGACGACGTCATGGCCAACGATGAAGCGGAGATGCCGGAACCGCTCGCTCCGCCCAGGGCCCGTCAGACGGACTGAGCCGCCTTGGCCTTCAACCGCCAGGCATGCAGCAACGGCTCGGTATAGCCGTTCGGCTGATCGACGCCTTCGAACACCAGCGCCCGCGCCGCCTGATAGGCCAGACTGTTCTCCGGGTCCGCCGCCATCGGCCGATACAGCGGATCGCCCGCATTCTGACCATCGACCTTGGCCGCCATGCGCTGGAAGGCCGCCTCGACCTGATCGGCCGTACAGACCCCGTGCAGCAGCCAGTTGGCGATATGCTGCGAACTGATCCGCAGCGTCGCCCGGTCCTCCATCAGGCCGATGTCGTGGATGTCCGGCACCTTGGAACACCCCACCCCCTGATCGATCCAGCGCACGACATAGCCAAGTATGCCCTGGGCGTTGTTGTCCAGCTCGGCCGCCACCTCCTCCTCGGACCAGTTGGCGCCGTTCGCCAGCGGCGGGGTCAGCAAGGCCTCCAGCCCCGGCGTCTCGCGCCCGGCCACCTCCTTCTGGACCGCGAACACATCGACCGCATGATAGTGCAGCGCGTGCAGGGTCGCCGCCGTCGGCGAGGGGGTCCAGGCGGTGTTCGCGCCGGTCTTCGGATGGCCGATCTTCTGCTCCAGCATGTCCGCCATCCGGTCCGGCGCCGCCCACATCCCCTTGCCGATCTGGGCCTTGCCCGACAGGCCGCATTTCAGGCCGATGGCGACGTTTCTCGCCTCATAGGCCGCGATCCAGGCGCTGGACTTGATGTCGGCCTTTCGCACCACCGGCCCGGCCTGCATGGCCGTGTGAATCTCGTCGCCTGTGCGGTCCAGGAAGCCGGTGTTGATGAAGACGATCCGGTCCTTCACCGCCTGAATGCAGGCCGCCAGATTGGCTGACGTCCGCCGTTCTTCGTCCATCACCCCGACCTTGATCGCATGGCGCGGCAGGGCCAGCAGGTCCTCGACTGCATCGAACAGACGGTCCGTGAAGGCGGCTTCGTCCGGCCCGTGCATCTTGGGTTTCACGATATAGACCGAGCCGGTCGCGCTGTTGCCGAACCCGCCTAGCCCCTTGATGTCATACAGTGCGATCAGGCTGGTCACGATCGCGTCCATGATCCCCTCGGGCGCCTCCGACCCGTCCGCCAGACGAATGGCCGGGGTCGTCATCAGATGCCCGACATTGCGCACGAACAGCAGGCTGCGCCCCTTCAGGATCACCGAGGACCCGTCCGGCGTGGTCCACTGGCGATCCGGCTCTAGAGCGCGGGTCAGGGTCTCGCCGCCCTTCTTGAACGTCGCCGACAGGTCGCCGCGCATCAGACCCAGCCAGTTGCGATAGGCCTCGGCCTTGTCGGCCGCATCGACGGCCGCCACGGAATCCTCCAAATCGACGATGGTCGACAGGGCCGATTCGAGCACCACGTCCGCCAGCCCCGCCGCATCGGTGCGCCCCACCGAATGGCTGCGGTCGATCACCAGTTCAATGTGCAGACCGTTGTTGACCAGCAGGATCGAGGCGGGCGCGCTGGCCTCGCCCGTAAAGCCGACGAACTGTCCCGCATCCTTCAGCGCAGGCGACAACGCGCCGTCGATCACCGACCAGCCGGCGACATCCGTATGCGATCCCTCCGCCAGCGGCGCCGCCTCGTCCAGAAAGGCCTTGGCCCGCGCCACAACCCGCGCGCCGCGCGCCGCGTCATAGCCGCCGCCGGCCGGCAAGTCGCCCAAAGCATCCGTGCCGTAAAGCGCGTCATAAAGGCTGCCCCACCGCGCATTGGCGGCGTTCAGCAGAAAGCGGGCGTTCAGCACCGGCACGACCAGCTGCGGCCCGGCCATGCGCGCGATCTCGGCGTCCACGCCTTCAGTCCCGATCGTGAACGGCGCCGGCTCCTCGACCAGATAGCCGATCTCTTTCATAAACGCCTGCGACGCCGCCACATCATAGGGCTGGCCCCGCCGCGCCCGATGCCAGTCGTCGATCTGCGCCTGCAAGGCGTCGCGTCGTTCCAGCAGCGCCCGGTTCTCGGGCGCGAACCGCTCGAAGATCGCCGCCGCTCCGCTCCAGAAGGCCGTCGCATCAAGCCCCAGCCCCGGCAGCACGTCCTGCTCGATCAGGGCGATCAATTCGCCCGCGACCTTCAGCCCGGCGCGATCTTCATGGGTCGTCATGACGGCCTCTCTCCGGCGCGACGCCGGCCTGTAACAATGCGTGATCAGGTAAGCCGAGGCCGGACACCGGCGCAAGGGTCACGTCGCGTCATCGCCGTCGCTTTTTGTCCAGGGCGACAGCCGGCTGGTCACAAACGCTTAACCGCGTCCGTGAACGGGACCGCAAGCGACGGCGCCTATTGTGAGCTTACGGACGAACTGGCGTCCGGTCAGTCGAGCGTCTCGCCCATGCTGTTTCTTCTGAACGACGTCGTGTTCGACCTGGACGAGGCCTGCCCGGTCACGCCCGCCGACGCGCGCCGGTTCGAGAAGCTGGGTCTGGACTATCTGCTGGAACTGGGCTGCGAACTGTTCGCCGAGGACCCACTGCTTCACCGCAACGATCCCGAACGCGCCCGTCGCTTGGCCTGGCTGATCGCCGAGCGCAGCCCCGACGTGAACGCCGCCCTGTTCGCGGCGCCGGCCGCCGCCTGCAATCCGGACCTGGTCGAGCCGCGCTTCTGCACCCTGCCCGAACAGGTGATGCGCCAGCTTCAGGCCAAGGGCCGTCGCCTCGACGCCGTCTCTGCCGACCGCGCCGTCTGGAACCGCCTGGCCGCCTGATCGCGACCTGAAACGCCGTCAGAGGACGGCGTTGAACACCACATGGACCAGCGTCGCCACGGCTACGATGAAGCCGAAGCCGACGACCAGCCCCACCGCCGGATGCAGCGGCGCCCGCTCACGCGGCGCATGGGCGATACGGTCTTGCGGATGGATGACAGCCATCGTCCTTGTCCTTTCCCTATGATCCCGGATCGATCCGGGAGGGGAGCGTCGGACTCTGACGGCCTGATCGTCTCCTCCAGAACCGAGCATGACTCCGATAGCCCTTCATGGCGAGGGGTTATTTGCTTTAGACCTATCCGCTGGACGGCGGCGCGTGGAAGTTGCACCCTTGCGCCCAAGAGATGTTCGGGACTGATTGTATGCGTTTGAGTGTTGTAACCAGCGCCATTGCGGCGCTGGGGTCTTTCGTTTTGGCCGCAACGGCCCTGCCGGCGCGGGCGGACTGGCTGCGGGCTGAAAGCGAACGCTTCATCGTCTATAGCGACGGCGGCGAGCGCGCCCTGCGCGATTACGTTCAGAAACTCGAGATTTTCGATCGTGTCATGCAGGTCCGACACGGCGGCTCGATGTCGGATGAGCCGCAGCGCAAGATGCCGATCTATCTCGTCGGCGGTCGCCGAGGTCTGACGCGTGTGCACCCGCAGAGCGGTGAAAACACGATGGGCACCTACTTCCCGACAGAAGAGGATATCTTTGCGGTCGCCATCAGGGGCGACGGCGACGGCGGGATGTCAGGCGACGACATCCTGATGCATGAATACGCCCACCATTACATGCTGGGCAACTTCCCTGGGTCCTACCCGGCGTGGTTCGTCGAAGGCTTTGCCGAATACTATATGACCGCGGACATCGACGTCCGAGATCGGAAAGTTCAACTCGGCCAGTTCAACCAGAACCGCGCCTACTGGATCATGGCCGAAACCTGGATCCCGCTCGATGTCCTGCTGACCAAGCGTCCGGGTGAAGTTCGATCCGAGAGTCAAAAAGCGACCTACTATCCGATCGCCTGGCTGCTGACCCACTGGTTCATCAGCGATCCTGCGCGCCTGGAGCAGTTGGAAGACTATCTGAAGCGCGTTTCGGGCGGCGAGGATTCTGTGCCTGCAATGGAGGCCGCAACCGGAATGTCGTTGCGTGACCTTCAGGTCGCGCTTCGACGCTACACCCGTGGTCGCCTGATGGGCAGGACGCTCAGCGGCCAGTTTCCAACGGCCGACATCGTCGTCACGCGACTGTCGCCCGCCGCCGACGATCTTCTGCTCATCAATCAACGGCTCAAGATCGGCGTCCCCGACGAAGATCGCCAGGCCTTGGGCCAAGAGGTCGCCAGGCTGGCTGCCCAGCATGGCGACGATCCTTTGGCCTTGCTCGCCGCCGGCCATGCCGGTCTCCATTTCGGCGATCGCCCCGCCGGCGAACGTGCGCTTCAACGCCTGCTGGACATCAATCCGGACCATGTCGAAGCGTTGCAGTTCCTGGCGCAGGAGCGGCTCAAACAAGCGCGCGAGGCCGAAGACGACGACCAGGCTCAGGCGTTGCGGGTCCAGGCGCGCAGCTATCTCTCTCGCGCCTATGCAGCCGGTCAGAACGACTACCGCACCCTGATGCTGCTGTCCGAACTTCGCCGGACCCAGCCCGGCTATCCCAACGAAAACGATCTGCTGACCCTAGGCTTGGCGCTGGATCGCGCCCCTCAACTGGCGGCGGTGCGTTTCCCCTATGCGGACGCCCTGGTGAAAACCGGCAAGCCGGAAGAGGCGATCGCGGTGCTGAAACCGGTGGCGAACAATCCCCACGGCGGCGCCGCTTCCATCTTCGCAAGCGGCATGATCGCCGCCATCGAAAAGGGCCAGGCCTTGCCGGAAATTACGCAAGACGCCGAAACGCCACAGATCAGCGAACCGGAGTCGGAGCCGGAAACCCCTCCGCAAACACCGCCGGAATCCGCCCCATCTCCCGCCAGTGAGTGACTTTCGGCGCGCGGCGGGTTAGTCGCGCGCCATGTCCTCCTTGACCCTGCCTGAAGAAGCGGCGCGCCGTCGCACCTTCGCCATCATCGCCCACCCGGATGCGGGCAAGACGACCCTGACCGAGCACATCCTGTTGGCCGGCGGCGCCATTCGTGCGGCCGGCGCCGTGCGGGCGCGGGGCGAGAACCGGCGCACCCGTTCGGACTGGATGAAGATCGAGAAGGAGCGGGGCATCTCGGTCTCGGCCTCGGTCATGACGTTCGAGCACGACGGCAAGATGTTCAACCTGCTCGATACGCCTGGGCACGAGGATTTCTCGGAAGACACCTATCGGACCCTGACCGCCGCCGACTGCGCCATCATGGTGCTGGACGCCGCCAAGGGCATCGAGCCGCAGACGCTGAAGCTGTTCGAGGTCTGCCGGCTGCGCGACATCCCGATCATCACCTTCATCAACAAGCTGGACCGCGAGGCCCAGGACCCGATGGCCCTGCTGGACGACATCGCGTCGCGCCTTCAGCTGGACCCCGCCCCAATCTGGTGGCCGGCCGAGAGCGGCAATCGCCTGCGCGGCATGGTCGAGGTCGGCACCGGCCGGTTCCAGCCCTATACCCGCAAGGCCGCCGGTTCGGCCGAGGATCCCGAACACCCCGCCGCCCTGCCGCTGGACCAGGCGGCGCAGTATTTCGAGGCGGGCGAGCAGGAGAACCTCGCCGAGGCCGTCGAACTGGTCGAGGGCGGCTATCCGGCCTTTGACCGTCAGGCCTTCCTAGAAGGTCACATGACGCCGGTGCTGTGGGGCTCGGCGCTTCGCCACTTCGGCATCGACGAACTGCTGAAGGCCATCGGCGACTGGGCCCCGGCGCCCAAGGTGATGAAGGCGAAGAAGGAATCGCCGCCCGAGACCCGCAACGCCCCCGCCCCCGTCGAGACCGAGGTCGAACCGGGATCGAACGAAGTCACCGGCTTCGTCTTCAAGGTCCAGGCGAACATGGATCCCAACCACCGCGACCGGATCGCCATGTTCCGCATGGCCTCGGGCGCCTTCAAGCGTGGCATGAAGCTGAAGGTGCAGAACACAGGCAAGTCCCTGTCGGTCAATGCGCCGATCATGTTCTTCGCCTCGGACCGCGAACTGGCCGACGACGCTTTCGCCGGCGACGTGATCGGCATTCCGAACCACGGCGTGCTGCGTGTCGGCGACAGTCTGTCGGAGAGCGGCGTGGTCCGTTTCGCGGGCCTGCCGAACTTCGCGCCGGAAATCCTGCAACGGGTTCGCGTGAAGGATCCGCTGAAGGCCAAACACCTGAAGAAGGCGCTGGAAGGTCTGGCCGAGGAAGGCGTGACCCAGCTGTTCCGTCCCGAAATCGGCTCGGACTTCATCGTCGGCGCCGTGGGTCAGCTTCAGTTCGAGGTCATGGCCGACCGTCTGGGCGAGGAGTACGGCCTGGATGTCGTCTTCGAACCCAGCCCCTACGCCGAGGCGCGCTGGATCGCTCCGGGCTCGGAGGGCTCCGACGCGGACGTCGAGGACTTCAGCGGCAAATACCGTCCCCAGATGGCGCGCGACATCGACCAGGCCCCGGTCTTCCTGGCCAAGTCGAGCTGGGAAACCGGCTATGTCGGCGAACGCTTCCCCAAGATCGCCTTCACCAAGACGAAGGAACGGGGCTGATCACAGGTCGCGGAACAGGGCGATATAGTCTTCATAGACGAATATCCGGTTCCTCTGCTGTCCCGTGGCCTCGCGCAGTATGCCCATTCTTTCCAAGTCCCATACGATGGTGTTGGCGTTGGCATAGCTGACACCGAGCATCGCAGCGGCATCGTTCACTTCGACATAGGGATCGCGATAGAGCCGCTCCAAAAGTCGGATCGCCTTACCCGCACGCGCTCCAAGTTCGTTGACCACAGCATCACGATGCGTTTCGCGAAGACTGAGGATGCTTTTCGCCAATCGCGCCGCATCAAGCGCCGCCTCCGAAACGCATTCCAGAAAGAACACTAGCCAAGCCTCCCACTCACCTCGATCTCGAACGGCTTGGAGACGCTGATAATACTCATCTCGTCGTCTCTTCAGAACCAAAGAAACATAAAGGACCGGCTTACTGAGCACCTGTCGTTCGCAAAGCAGGAAGGTGATCAGCAGACGGCCCAGCCGACCGTTGCCATCGACGAAGGGGTGGATGGTTTCGAACTGGGCATGGGCGAGACCGACTTGAATCAGAAGTGCAAGGTCGGTGGGTTGATGCAGGAACTTCTCCAGCGCGCCGATCTGTTCAGGCACCAGATCAGGTGGCGGCGGAACGAAGACGGCGCTCGAAAGGGTCGCGCCTGTCGTGCCGATCCAGTTCTGCGTCGTGCGAAACGCGCCCGGCGTGGCATGACCGCCACGCACACCGTGCATCAGGATTTCGTGGATTTCCCTGAGCAAGCGACTAGAAATCGGCAAAGCGGCTAGACGCGCGACGCCGAACTTTAGGGCCGCCGTGTAGTTGATAACCTCATTGACGTCTCCCATCGGCCGATCGCCACGCATACGCGCTTCTGCCGCGACAAGGTCGTCCAGGGACGCTTGTGTGCCCTCGATCTGGCTGGAAAGAACGGCTTCTCGGCGCACATACATGGCGGTGAAGAGTTCGGGGTGCGGCAAGGTCTCGACTGCGCCGTCCAGCCGTCCCAACGCGAGGTCCGCTTGGCTGAGAACTGCAGTTATGCGACCGGTCAAATCCAGATCGGACGGGGGCAACGGCTCTGGGATGAAGGCCTTGTAGCCGTTCATCTGCTTTACATACCGACCCGCGCGATGGCGATAATCCTTATTATCTACTCCCACCATAAAACCCCCCCACGTACTCCATATTATCGGGGTCGTATAATATGACGTCCGATATTGCGCCATATTGTTCGTTTGAAAAACACATTGCTTCGCCACAGGATAAGCGGCAGTTCAAATGACAAGGCCTTCAATGTCGACGCTTCTCGCCCTCGCCAGCACCGTCCTTATGCTGCAGGCCGCCCCTTCCGTGGGGCTGGTTTCGTACGACGAGGCGGTGCGCTGTGCGGGCCTGACCCAGGCCGCGTCTGAGCTTGAAGGCGGCGAGAGCGCCCAGGGGCGGCAGCTGTATGACGCCGCGCTCTATTGGTCCCTGGCGGCCATGCAGGCCGCGACGGCGGCGGGCAAGGCGGCGCCGGCCGCTGAGGCCGATCAGACCCGCGCGCGCATCATCGCGGTGCGCCAGCTTAACGCCGAGGCGCCCGAGGCCCGCGCCAATCTGCAACGCTGCCAGCAGAAGACGCCGAAACTCGACTAGGGCGCTGGCTTAAGGCCAAGCCGAACCGCATTCCCGGCGCTGCGTTTGCATTGGACGCCGCAGGTGACGCAGCCTGCGTCCCGAAGCGGGATAACCGAGGTCCAGGATGTTTGAATTCGGCCGTGATCTTCGAAAACTCTTCGCCCAGGCGCGAGAGAGCGAAGACCTGGGCTGGGTCGAACTGATCGGCGCGGATCTGCTGCGCGCCGAGGCGCGACGCGAGGCCACGGACGCCGGACGCGTCTCCTGCGCGCGTCCCTTCGAGACCGAGAACCGCGCCTGCGCCCTGTGGCGCGAACACGCCCGGCGCACCGGCGCCGCCGACAGTCTGGACCGGGCCGAACGCTGCGCCGACAGCCTGGTGCGTTCAGCCGTGGGCGAGGATCAGATCGCGCGGGCCGCCATGGCCAAGGCGGCGGTGCTGATGCTGCGCTTTGATCTGTGCGGCGATCCCGTCCGTCTGGACCGCGCGGCGACGATCCTTGCGGCGGTCGGACAGCCGCGCAGCCGACGCATCGCCGTCGGCATGGCCGCGCTTCACTCCCGGCTGACGGTCCGCACGGCCAGGCTGAGCGGCGACATCGCCCGCCTTCATCAGGCGGCTGTCTTGATCGATGAGGCGGTGCGCAGGGACGACGCCGAGGACATGGATCTGCGCATGGATCGCGCGGGCCTTTCGCTGGAAATGGGCGTGGTCCAGCGCGACGTGCATCTACTGGATCAGGCCGGCCGCGACCTGGGCGCCCTGGTCGAGGCCGCCTCCCCCGACCATCGCCCCCTGACCCGCGCCCGCGCCCTGGCCCTGTGCGGCGCCGGCCTGTCGGCCCTGGCCGCCATTGCGGGGCATGACGAGGCCCGCAGTCAGGGGCGGATCATGTTCGACGCCGCCGCTGATCAGTTCACGCCGGATCACAGCCCCTTGGACTGGGCCGCGATCCAGGTGCTGCGCGTCGGCGACGACGCCCAGCCGCTGATGCTGCTGACCCAGGCGGAAGCCCTGACGCAGGGCGGCGAGCTGATTATCGGCGCCCTGGCCCGAGAGCGGCGCATCACGCGTGAGGTGGCCTTGGCCGAGGCGGTTAAGAACCTGACCGCCCTGATGACGCTGGAAACCCGTCTTCGCGCGCGCATGGCGACGGCGACGCCGCTGGACTGGGCCGCCGATCAGATCGGCATGGCCGAGATCATGTTGGCGAGGCATCGGCTGGGCGGCGTCGTCCCGACCGATCTGGGGCTGATCCTGGGCGAGGCGGCGATGACGGCCCGGGAAATGGGCGTCGACGCCCTCGCCGACCGCGCCGAGGCGTTGTTGAGGTCCTAGACCTCAGCCGCCCATGGCGACGAAGGCGCCGTTCAGGAACCGCGTCTTGCCATAGGCCATCCGCTGCCCGTCATCGGCCAGAACCCGTCCGCCGGCGGCTTCCAGCACCGCCTGTCCCGCTGCGGTGTCCCATTCCGAGGTCGGACCGGTGCGCGGATAGGCGTCGAACCGCCCCTCGGCGATCAGGCAGAACTTCAGCGACGAATCCGTCCCCTGCCAGCGCGAGCAGCCGTGCCGAGCGGCCAGACGCGTCGCTTCTTCGTCGGTGACGCTGTGGCTCAGCAGGGCCATGCCTTCCTGCGGCCGATCACGTACCCGGATCGGACGCCAGTCCTCGCCCGAATGCGCCTCGCCGGCCTGAAGGGCGCCGAACTGACGCCGGAAGGCGCCGCCCTCGGGCTTGTCGGTGCGCCAGGTCGTCGCCGTCGCCGGCGCCGTCACCACGCCCGCGACCGGATAGCCGTCATGGATCAGGGCGATATTGACGGTGAAGGCCTCGCCGCCGCGCACGAAACCGCGCGTGCCGTCCAATGGATCGATCAGCCAGAACCAGTCCTCGGCCGCCTCGGGCGCGCCGTCGGCCGACACGGCTTCTTCCGCCACCGTCTGCACGCCGGGATACAGGGCCGCCAACCGTTCCAGGATCAGAGCCTCGGCCGCCCGGTCCGCTTGCGTCACCGGGCTGTCGTCGGACTTGGTCTCGACCGCCGTGCCTGCGCGCCAATAGGGCAGGATCAGCCGCGCGGCCTCCTCTGCGATCTCGGCGATGGCCAGGGACAGCGCGCCGGACGTCAGATCGCGCTCAAGAGCAGGTGTGGAAGAGGTCGTCATTGGCGGGTCGATAGACCATCCGGGCGGTTCCATGAACCGGCAAATCACTCCAACTTCGCGCGCGACACGAACTGTGACCTGAGCGCGCCAGACATCATGACCTCCCCCCACGACACAGATGCCGCTCCGCTGGACCTCCCGGTCGATGGGACGGAGCTGGCGACCTACATCGCGGCCAAGCTGTGCCATGACTTCATCAGTCCGTCGGGCGCCATCGTCTCGGGCCTGGACCTGATGCAGGATCCGACCGCTCAGGACATGCGCGACGACGCCCTGGCCCTGATCGAGCAGAGCGCCAGGAAGATGGTCGCCCTGGTTCACTTCGCCCGCGTCGCCTTCGGCGCCGCCACGACCAGCGAGACGTTCACCGCCCGCGAGATCGAAGGTTTGGTGTCCGGCATGGTGCAAGGGGGCCGCGCCTCGCTGGACTGGCGCATCGCCGACGCCGAGTTCACCAAGCCCCAGGCCCGCGCCCTGACAAACCTCGCCTATCTGACCGTCGGGGCCCTGCCGATGGGTGGCGTCGCCACCATTCAGTCGCGGGTGGAAAACGGCCTGCTCTATCTGGAAGGCTTCGCCGAGGGCGCCCGCGCCCGGCTGAAGCCCGAGGCCGTCACGGGTCTGGCCGGCGAACGCCTGGTCGAGGGTCTGGCCGGCCAGTGGATCCAGCCCTACTGGCTGTGGCTGACCGTGAACGAGGCCGGCGGCGCTCTACGCGTCAAGGTTGAAGACGGAAAGGTCGCGCTGGTCGCGCGAATGCCTGTCTGAGGCGTTTCCAAACGACTCATTAACTGGCGTTTGAGATAAAAACAGTCCATGCGCCACGGGCGAAAGCCGTCGTGTCATTGAGGGATCGACCTTTGGACTTCCGAACCTGCCTGATCGTCGACGACAGCCGCATCATCCGCAAGGTTGCGCGTCGCATCGTCGAGGGCCTGGGCTATGAGGTCGATGAGGCGGCGGACGGCTCCGAGGCCCTGGCCTATTGCACCGGCGCCATGCCCGACGTCCTGCTGGTGGACTGGAACATGCCTGTGATGGACGGCATCACCTTCCTGCGTCGTCTGCGCGCTATGCCGGGCGGCAAGCAACCCAAGGTCCTGTTCTGCACGATCGAGACCCGCCCCGAGCGGATCGCCGAAGCCCTGGCCGCCGGCGCCGACGACTATGTGATGAAGCCGTTCGACGGCGAAATCCTGCAGTCCAAGCTGACGGAGGTCGGAGCGATCGCCGCATGACGCCTGAGGACTTCGACAAGCTGCAGTCCCTTCTCGCCACCCGCGCTGGCTATCGGCTGTCGCGAGATCGCATCCATCTGGCTGAACACCGGCTGGGTCCGATCGCGCGGCGCGAGGGCTACGCCAATGTCGAGGCCCTGCTGGCGAACCTGTGGGCCAATCCGGTCGCCTCGCTGGCCTGGTCGGTGATCGAGGCCCTGCTGAACGCCGAGACCTGGTTCCGCCGCGACCGCACCCCTTTCCGCATCCTTGAAACCGAACTGCTGCCGGCCCTGTCCAGGGCGCGGCCCGACGGACGGATCAAGATATGGTCGGCCGGCTGTTCGACCGGCCAGGAGGCCTGGTCCATCGCCATGGCGGCCAGGGAGATCGGCGTCGACGTCGATCTGGTCGCCACCGACCTGTCGCAGCGCGCGATCGAGAAGGCGCGCTCGGGCCTCTATACCGGCTTCGAGATCCAGCGCGGGCTCACGGCCAGGACCATGCTGCGCTGGTTCGAACCGCGGGAAGACCAGTGGATCATCAAGGCCGAACTGGCCGACGCCGTGCGTTTCGGTCGCGCCAACCTGCTGGACGAACCGACCGATGACGCCCGTTTTGACGTCATCTTCTGCCGCAATGTCATAACCGATATGGACCCGTCGCGCCGGGCGCGTCTGCTCGACGGACTGGAGCGCCGCCTGGTCGATGACGGCTGCCTGCTTCTGGGCGTGGACGAAAGTCTTGAAGGCGAGACGGTCGCCTTCCGCGCCGTAAACGGCCGCCGGGGCCTATATGTAAAGGCGCCGTCCGCGCTTCGCCGCGCCGCCTGACCCCGCCCTTCATGCGGGCGATCAGCCCGCGTGCAACTCCTGCTTCACCCGTTCCGCCAGGGTCTTGATGTCCAGCGGCTTGGGTAGGAAGGACACGCCCGTCTCATCCTGCAACAGGTCCGAGAAGTCGCTCTCGGCATAGCCCGAGATGAACATGACCGGCGCGTCGCCCAGATATTTGCGCGCCTTCTTCAGCAAGGACGGCCCGTCCAGTCCCGGCATGATGACGTCCGAGATCATCATGTCGATCTGGCCGGCGTGTTCCTCGGCCAGCAGCAGGGCTTCCTCGCCGTCGGCGGCCTCGATGACTTCATAGCCGCGCTGGCGCAGCAGCCGGGCGGCGATGCCGCGCACGGCGTCCTCGTCCTCGACGAACAGGATACGGCCGGCGCCCGACAGGTCGCGCGGCGCCTTGGCCTTGACCTCGACCGGCTGAACCTCGGCCAGTTCCGCCTCGCCCGCCGCCGGCAGGAAGATGCGGAAAGCCGCGCCCATTATCTTAGAGTCTGGGCCCTCAATATTGCTGACGGTGATATGGCCGCCCGCCTGCTGCACGATGCCATAGACGGTGGCCAGCCCCATGCCGGTCCCCTCGTTCACCGCCTTGGTGGTGAAGAAGGGTTCGAAGATCTTGTCCGCCAGTTCGGGCGGCACGCCGGGTCCGGTGTCCGAAACCTCGATCAGGGCCACCTCGTCCGTCGGCGCATCGACCCAGCCCAGGGCCCGCGCCTCGTCGCCCGTCAGGCGCCGGGTGGCGATGGTGACGACGCCGGCGCCCGGCTCGACCACGCCGCGCATGGCGTCGCGAGCGTTGACGGCCAGGTTCATCACCGCCGTCTCCAGCTGAGACTTGTCGGCCAGCACGACCGGCAGGTCGCGTCCGTAGTCGGTCTCCAGCCGCACGTCCTCGCGCAGCAGCCGCCGCAGCAGGATGGCGAACTCGCCCACCAGCTCGCCAAGGTCCAACCGCTCGCGCCGCACCGTCGACTTGCGCGAGAAGGCCAGCAGTTTGCGCACCAGATCGGCTGCGCGAATGGCCGTCTGACGGATCTCGTTCAGGCCTTCGTAGGAGGGATCGCCCACCGGGTGCCGTTCCAGCAGACCCGACAGCTGAAGCTGGATCGCCGTCAGCAGATTGTTGAAGTCGTGCGCCACGCCCCCGGCCAGTTGGCCCACGGCCTGCATCTTCTGGGCCTGGTTGAGCTGAAGCTCCATCGACTTCTGGCCCGAGACGTCGAACAGCCAGATGCGCCGCTTGTCGCCCTCGGGCGCCACATACAGATGCAGCATCTTGTCGGGATAGGCCCGCGCGACCAGTTCGATCGGCCCCGACGATCCGCCCGCCAGCTTCAGCCGCGCCTCGGCGATGCCGCCCGGATCGAACAGATGCCCAAAGGCCGCATCGCGCGCCGCCCCCGGTCCGGTCAGGACCGCCAGCGCCGGATTGGCCTCTTCCGCGCGGCCGGAAAACAGGTCGTCGCCGCCGATCACGGCCGAGCCGAACGGCGCCCCGGCGGCCATGGCCCGCGCCTCGCCGGTCGCCGCGGCGGCGGGCGTGTGAACGGGCGCGGCGGCGATGGGCAGGACGGCGTCCGGCGCCGCGCGCATCAGGAACCGGCCCTCGCCCGCCTGGCCGATCACGACCTCGACCTCGCGCTGTCCGATCATGACGATGGCGCGGCCCGGCTCGCCTTTGCGCGCCTGGGCGAAGGCCATGTAGAGGGCCTGGGCCGACTTGCCGCGCGGCAGGGCGCCGGTCGCGCCATTGGCTTCGGACCAGGCCGCGTTGAAGGCCAGGATCTGTCCTGAATCCCACACCAGCGCCGCCGGTTCGGCCATGGCGTCCAACACCTCGATGGCCGCGTCGCTGCTCGGCTTGGCGTCCGCCGCCCGGCGGAAGCCGAAAAGACCGATCAGGGCGATGGCGCCGACGGTCAGGATCAGCACCAGTCCCGGCGCCGAAATCGGATTGTCCCGAAACGCCGGATAGGCCAGGGCCGCGATCGCCACGACGACCCCGAACGCCATCACGCCGGACAACAGGTCGAACGAAGGGCGGCGGGTGGACGTCATACAGCCTCGCGAATCAGTGTTGCGATCATACGCCCAAATCCTGACGCCGCCTTACCGGCGCTTGCGGGACTGGAAGACGAAGCCGATGATCTTGGCGGCGGCGTCGAAATGTTCGCGCGGAATGACCTCGTCCACCTCGACGGTCGCGTACAGGGCGCGCGCCAGCGGCACGTTCTCGACGATCGGCACGCCGTGCTCGGTCGCCACTTCGCGGATGCGCAGGGCCAGGGCGTCGACGCCCTTGGCCACGCAGATCGGCGCCCCGTCGCCCTGATCCGGCTCATAGCGCAGGGCGACCGAATAGTGGGTCGGGTTGGTCACGATGACGGTGGCCTTGGGCACATTGGCCATCATCCGCTGGCGGCTGCGTTGCATGCGGATCTGCTTCAGCTTGGCCTTGATGTGCGGATCGCCTTCGGACTGTTTGAAGTCTTCCTTCAGCTCTTCCTTGGTCATGCGCATCCGTTTGGCGAAGCGCATCTTCTGCCAGATGAAGTCGGCCCCGGCCGTGGCGCCCAGCAGGATGATCGAGGCCACGAACAGCGACATGGCCATGTCGCGCGCCAGCGGCAGGATCGCCAGCGGGCTGATCGAGGCCATGTTCTCGAACTCGCGCAGGTGCGGCTTCAACACCATCCAGCACACCGCGCAGACGGCGATCAGCTTCAGGAAGGTCTTGACGAACTGCGCCAGGCCGTCGGGGCCGAAGATGCGTTTGAACCCCTGCATCGGACTGACCGCCGACCATTTGGGCTTCAGCTTTTCGGCGGTGAAGATCAGGCCGGACTGGGCGACATTGCCCCCGACCCCGCCCAGGATGGTCGCCAGCATGACGGCGCCCAGGAAGGGCGCCACGGCCCAGACGGCGCGCACCATGATCTGGTTGCCCGCGCCCGAGTTCAGCACGCCCAGCATCTCGTGCGGGGCGGCGATAAAGGGCAGCATCTGTTCGGCGATGGACGAGGCGAACCAGCCTCCCCCCATCAGGATCACCGCCGCGGCGCCCGCCAACGACAGCACCTGGGCGACGTCGGGCGACTTGGCCGCATCGCCCTTCTTTCGGGCGTCCTCAAGCTTTCGCGGGGTCGCCTCTTCGGTTTTCGACTCGGGATCCGCGCCTTCAGCCACCAGGGCCTCCCAGCACGAAATACTCCGCCAGACGGCGGTAGCGGTCGATGAAGAGGGTGCCCAGCGCACCCAGGCTCAGGGCGAAGATCGACAGGCCCAGGATCACGCTCAAGGGCGCGGCGGCGAAATAGACCTGGAACGACGGCATGACCCGCGCCACCAGGCCGGATGCCAGGTTGAAGATCAAGGCGAAGACCAGCACCGGCGCCGACAACTGCACGCCCAGCAGGAAGCTGTCGCCCAGGGTCCGCACCGCCATCTGGGTGAAGTCGGCCATCATCAGCGGCTGGGCCGGCGAGATCAGCCGATACGAGCCCACCATGCCGGCGATGAACAGGTGATGGGTGTCGGTGGCGAACAGCAGCGTCACCCCCAACAGGGCCAGAAAGGCGGCGATGGTTGAACCCGGCTGGGCCTGCATCGGATTGGCGGTCTGGGCGAAGCTCAGCGTCGTCTGCAACGACACGATCTCGCCCGCCGTCGCCAGGGCGCTCATGAACATGCGTAGAAGCAGGCCGATCATCAGGCCGACGACCACCTCGCGGATGATCCACCCGACCATCAAACCCATGCTGTCCGGCAGCCCCGGCAGCGATGCGCGCACCACCGGCCACAGCGCCAGACTGATGACCAGGGCCAGCGACAGTCGCACGCGCGGCGGCACATAGGCCTCGCCGAAGCCGGGGATCAGCATCAGGATCGCCCCGATCCGGGCGAAGATCAGCCCCCCGGCCCAGACCTGATCGGCGGTCGCATAAGCGTCCACTACATCCCCGCGATGCGGGCCGCGATCTGGCGCATGAAGCCGCCCAACAGGGCGCCCATCAGCGGCAGGAACAGGATCAGTGAAACGAAGATGGCGATGATCTTGGGCGCATAGATCAGGGTCTGTTCCTGAATCTGCGTCAGGGCCTGGAACAGGCCGATCACCACGCCCACAACCAGGCCGACCAGCAGCACCGGCAGGCACAGTTGGATCGTCAGCCAGATGGCGTCGCGCCCGACGTCCAGAACTTCCGCGCCGTTCATCGGCCCACTCCAGCAACTACTGGGCAGAAAATGCCGACAGGATGGTTAACAGGCCGCTAACCAGACGCGTCTTCGTCCAGACTTGACCACGGAAAAATCTCGTCAGCGGCCTTGAACGGCGCCGCTTCCATGCCGACTTCCCCGCCTTCGCCTTGGGGAGCGCCAGCCATTCGATTTCAGACGAATTAGACGAATTAGACTCTCTTTTTTCGACTTCGCCGTCTGAACGCGCGTCCGCCTCGTAATGGGACGGCTCGCCCTCTCCCCTTCCCTCAAGCGCTCCGCTATCTAGGCCGCCATGACCGACGCCCCCGCCTCCAAAGTCTCCCAGGCCGACGCCGAAGCCGCCGTCCGCACCCTGATCGAATGGGCCGGCGACAACCCGGACCGCGAAGGTCTGCTGGAAACCCCCGCCCGCGTCGCCAAGAGCTACCGCGAGCTTTTCCAGGGCTATGAGGTGGATCCCCTCTCCTATCTGGAGAAGACCTTCGAGGAGACCGGCGGCTACGACCAGCTGGTCGTGCTGAAGGACATCCGCTTCGTCAGCTTCTGCGAGCACCATATGCTGCCGGTCGTGGGCAAGGCGCACGTCGCCTATCTGCCGACAGACCGCGTCGTCGGCATCTCCAAACTGGCTCGCGTCGTGCGCGGCTTCGCCCGCCGCCTTCAGATCCAGGAGAAGATGACCTCCGAGATCGCCGAGGCCATCCAGACCGTCCTTCGCCCCCACGGCGTCGGCGTGGTCATCGAGGCCGAGCACAGCTGCATGACCCTGCGCGGCGTCAATGCGCCCGGCGCCAGCCTGTCGACCAGCCACCTGATCGGCGTCGTCCGCGACGACCCCCGCACGCGCGAGGAGTTCATGCGTCTGGTGCTGTCGTGATGTTCGCCTGACAGGCGAACTGGCCCGACGCTTGCGGTGAAGGGATCAAAGGAGGCGCTGACGATGCCCTGGTCCCTGATTTCGACCCGCAATGAGACAGTTCAGATCGCCCGCGGCGGCTGGCTGGACGCGCTGCGTTTCATCGTGGCCTTCCTGATCATCCTGCATCACTTCCAGGCCGCCGGTCCCGAGCCGCTCGCCCATCTGATCAATCCGATCTTCGAACGCGGCGGCTTCCTGCTGACCAACTTCTTCCTGATCGACAGCGGCTATGTGCTGATGCGTGTCTACGGCGCGGCGGTGGACAAGGGTCGGATGTCGCCCGGCGACTTCTTCCTGAAGCGGTTCCTGCGCGTCGTGCCCGCCCACCTGATCATGGGTCTGTCGCTGGTCGGCTTCGTGCTTCTGGCCACCGCTGCGGGCTCGCCGCCCCGCAATCCCGAATGGTTCGAGTGGGATCAGCTGCCGGCCCAGCTGCTGCTGCTGCAATCCTATGGCGTGCACGGCGGCTTGGGCTGGAACGCCCCGACCTGGTCGATCTCGGCCCTGATCGGCTGCTATCTGGCCTTCCCCTGGATCATTCGCGGCCTGATGCGTCTGGGTCCGTGGTCGGCCCTGGCCGTCGGTGTCGGCGTCTATTTGGTCGCCAACCAGCTGTGCTGGTCGTTCCTCGGCTATCCCGTTTATCAGATGCCGATGCGCTACGGCATCATCCGCGCCCTCCCGCTGTTCTTCCTGGGCATGTGCCTGGCCTGGTTCGCCCAGAAGGTCTGGATCGCGCCGCGTCTGGCCGGCTGTGCCGGGGTGCTGGCCGCCGTCGGCTTCTTCGCGCTTCAGCTTCACGACAAGCACGCCCTCGTCGCCCTGACCCTGATCTCGGTCATCATCCTGGCCGCCGGCGCCGTGCCTGTGACCAAGCCCTCGAAGTGGGTGGAGACCGCCGCCATGGTCTCCTTCTCCATGTTCATCTCCAACGAGGTGGTCCGCATCGTCTGGTTCGGCGTGGTCAATGCGGTGGAAGCCCGCGTCGGCTTGCCCCTCTTTGTTCAATGGGGCCTGTGGGGCCTGGGCGTCATGGCGGCGGTCGCCTTCGCCTTCGCCTTTCACTTCGCGATCGACAATCCAATCCAGACCCGCATCCGCGCCTGGCTGAAGCGTCGCAGCGCCCGTCGCGGCAAGGCCCAGCCCAAGCTCGGCCCGGTCATCTCCATCGACGGCTGACTGCCAGCGATCCTCGACTCCAAGGTCGCCTTGGCGACCGACGATCCTCGACCAAAGTCGCTCTCTCCACTCGCCCCGCTCTCGGTCAATGTCGGCGTCCACGCATCCTGAAGGATGTGCAGAACGGCCGATAACGGCGACACGGGAGGAAATGGATCATGGCAACCGACGCACCCCTTGCGTCCGGAGGAGAGGAGCACACCGTCGATCGCAGCGATCGCCTGGTCATCCTCGCCTCATCGGTCGGCACCGTCATCGAGTGGTACGACTTCTATCTCTACGGCTCGCTGGCGGCGATCATCACCGTCCAGTTCTTCTCGGGCGTCAACGAGACGACCGGCTACATCTTCGCCCTGATGGCCTTCGCCGCCGGCTTTGCGGTGAGACCCTTCGGCGCCATCGTCTTCGGGCGGCTGGGCGACCTGTGGGGACGCAAGAACACCTTCCTCGTCACCATGCTGCTGATGGGTCTGTCGACCTTCGTCGTCGGCCTGTTGCCGCCCTATGCGGTCATCGGCATCGCCGCGCCCATCATCCTGGTGCTGATGCGCCTGATCCAGGGCCTGGCCCTGGGCGGTGAATACGGCGGCGCCGCCACCTACGTCGCCGAGCACGCCCCGCAGGGCAAGCGCGGCTTCTACACCTCCTTCATCCAGATCACGGCGACCGCCGGCCTGGTGCTGAGCCTCGTGGTGATCCTGAGCGTCCGGCTTGCGGTCGGCGAAGAGGCCTTCGCCGCCTGGGGCTGGCGCATTCCGTTCCTGGTCTCGATCCTGCTCTTGGGCGTCTCCCTGTGGATCCGCCTGAAGCTGGCCGAAAGCCCGTCGTTCAAGCGGATGAAGGCCGAGGGCAAGGGCTCCAAGACCCCGCTGAAGGACAGCTTCGGCAAATGGCCCAACCTGAAGCTGGTGCTGATCGCCCTGCTGGGCCTCACCGCCGGTCAGGCCGTCATCTGGTACACAGGCCAGTTCTACGCCCTGTTCTTCCTGGAACGGGTCATGAAGCTCGACGCCACCCTGGTCTATGTGCTGCTGACCATCGCGCTTCTCGCGGCGTCGCCCTTCTTCATCTTTTGGGGCTGGCTGTCGGATAAGGTGGGGCGCAAGCCGATCATCCTGGCCGGCTGCCTGATCGCGGCCCTGACCTATTTCCCGCTGTTCAACGCCCTGACCCAGGCCGCCAATCCGAAACTGGCCGCCGCCGCCGCCTCGGCGCCCGTCACGGTCTATGCCGATCCGGCCGACTGTAATCTGCAGTTCGATCCGGTAGGCAAGACGGTGTTCAACCACTCCTGCGACGTGGCCAAATCCTATCTGGCCAAGGCGGGCGTGACCTACACCAACGTCGCGGCGCCGGCGGGCACGGTCGCCGAGGTCCGCATCGGCGATCAAGTCGTCATCCCCAGCTTCCGGGGCGACGCCATGGCCCCGGCCGATTTCGCCGCCCAGAAGAAGACCTGGGACAAGAGCCTGGGCGAGGCGCTGACCGCCGCCGGCTATCCGGCCAAGGCCGACAGCGCCCTGGTCAACAAGCCGATGGTGGTGCTGATCCTTTTCATCCTCGGCTTCTATGTGACCATGGTCTACGGACCAATCGCGGCGGCCTTGGTCGAGATGTTCCCGACCAACATCCGCTACACCTCCATGTCCCTGCCCTATCACATCGGCAACGGCTGGTTCGGCGGCTTCCTGCCGACCACCGCCTTCGCCATCGTGGCGGCGACGGGCAATATCTACTCCGGCCTCTGGTACCCGATCGTGGTGGCTTTGGGGACAGTCGTTCTGGGCTTCCTGCTGGTCAAGGAAGGCAAGGACGTCGATCTGAACGCCTGATCCTGCTTTCAGGCGCAATGGAGGGCGGGTCGTCGCAGGACGGCCCGCCTTTCGCTTGTGAAACACCCCTTGCCCGGTTCAGATGCCCCGATGTTCAGCCTGACGATCCTCGGCCTGGTCGCCGCCTATATGGCGGTGCTGTTCGCCGTCGCCTGGTCTCAGGAACGGCCGTCGGCGCGCGCGCGCGGCAAGGGCTTGGGGCCGTCGGTCTACGCCCTGTCCTTGGCCATCTACTGCACCTCATGGACCTACTACGGCGCGGTCGGCACGGCGGCGCGCGACGGGTGGGAGTATCTGCCCATCTACATCGGCCCGGTGATCGGCCTGACGCTGCTGTTCCCGCTATGGCGGCGGATCGCGGCGGCGGCCCGGCGCGAGAACGTCGGCTCCATGGCCGACTTCGTCGCCTCGCGCTACGGCAAGAGCCAGACCCTGGGCGCGGCCGTCACCATCGTCGCCATCCTGGGGTCGCTGCCCTATATCGCGCTGCAGCTGAAGTCGCTTTCGATGGCCGGCGCCCTGCTGACCGCCGGCACGCCGGTGGCGGGGTCCGAGGGTCTGACGGTTCTGGTGCTAGCGGGCGTTCTGGCCTTCTTCGCCATCCTGTTCGGCGCGCGCCGTCCCGACCTGACCGAGCACAATCGCGGCCTGATCCAGGCGATCGGGCTGGAGTCGATGGTCAAGCTGGGCGCCCTGCTGTTCGTCGCCGTCTTCGCTTTGGTCCTGCTGCTGAACGAAGGATCGCCCCCGCGCATCATAGAGGGCCTGGGCGCCCTGGCCGCACCGCCCGAGGTCACGCCGCGTTTTACCGCTATCACCCTGCTGTCGACCCTGGCCATCTTCTGCCTGCCGCGCCAGTTCCACGTCGCCTTCGTCGAAGGCGGTCAGCCGTCGGACGTGAAGCGGGCGAGGTGGATCTTTCCGCTCTATCTGCTGCTGACCAGTCTGGCGGTGCTGCCCCTGGTGGCGGCGGGCGCCCTGTTCGCGCCGTCGGTCAATCCGGACCTGCTGGTGCTGGCCCTGCCGTTCCAGCGGGGCGAGACCCTGCTGACGGCCGTGGTCTTCGTCGGCGGCTTCTCGGCCGCCACCGCCATGGTCATCGTCGAGGCCGTCGCCCTGTCGGCCATGGTGTCCAACAGCCTGATCCTGCCGTTCCTGGCGCGCGAGCGTTGGCGGGTGCGCGGCGACGCCTCGGACATGGCGGGGACCATTCTTCAGGTCCGGCGCGGCGCCATTGTCGCCGTCCTGCTGCTGGCCTGGCTCTATTATCAGGCGACGAACCAGTCGCGCGGCCTGGCGGCCATGGGGCTGGTGTCCTTCGCGGCGATGGCCCAGCTGGCGCCGGCCCTGTTCGGCGCGGTCCTGTGGCGGGGCGGCCATGCGCAAGGGGCGCTGGCGGGCATGACGGTCGGCATGGGCGTCTGGATCGTCATGCTGGCCATGCCCCAGCTGTCGCCCGGCGCGCCCTGGCACCTGCACGTCATGATGGGAGTCAAGGATCCGCTGGCGCTCGGCGTCTTCGTCAGCCTGGCGCTGAACCTGGCGGCCTATGTCGGCGTGTCGCGCTTCGCCCAGCCCCGCTTGATCGACCGGGTTCAGGCCCGCGCCTTCGTGGATCGGCTGGGACCGGACTGGATGGAGGCCCGGCCCGCGCCGTCGGGCGCCTCGGTCGGCGATCTGCGCGCCCTGGTCGCCCGCTTCATCGGCGACGAACGGGCCGAGCGCGCTTTCACCGCCTGGGGCGATGAGACCGACACAAAGCTCCGCGACGCCGATCCGGCCGATGCGGCCCTAGCCCGCGCCGCCGAGCGGATGCTGGCGGGCGCCATCGGCGCGGCCTCGGCCAGGCGGGTTATCGCCGCGGCGCTGGCCGGCGTTGGACGCGCGCCCGAGGACGTGGTGCGGATGCTGGACGAGGCGTCCCAGGCCGTCCAGTTCAACCGCGACCTGCTGCAGACCACGCTCGACAACATCGACCAGGGCGTGATCGTGGTGGACGAGGATCTGCGCGTCACCGCCTGGAACCGGCGCTACGTCGCCATGTTCGACCTGCCGGCCGGCTTCGTCCACGTCGGTCTGCCCATCGCCGTCATCTATCGCCTGAACGCCGAGCGCGGCGAAAGCCCGGACGACATCGAGGCCTGGGTCGAGCGGCGGCTGGAGGCGCTGAGCCGCCGCATCTCCCACGATCACGAACGCCAGCAGCCCGACGGCCGGGTGCTTCGCTCCTCCGGCGCGCCGATCCCCGGCGGCGGCTACGCCACCAGCTACACCGACATCACCGCCCTGCGCCAAGCCGCGCGTGAGCTGGAAGAGGCCAACGAACGGCTGGAGGCCCGCGTGGCGGACCGCACCGCCCGACTGGATGAGGCCCGGCGCGTGGCAGAGGACGCCACGGCCTCCAAGACCCGGTTCCTGGCCGCCGCCAGCCACGACCTGCTGCAACCGCTGCACGCCGCCCGGCTGTTCATCGCCGCCCTGAAGGAGGAGCCGGCGCTTGAGGATGCGACCAGCCGCACCCTGGCCGTCAACGCCGACCGCGCCATCGACAGCGCCCACCGTCTGCTGACGGCCCTGCTGAACCTGTCAAAGCTGGAGGCCGGCGGCGTGCGGACCAATGTCGCGCGGCTGTCGCTGGGCGGGCTGTTCGACGAACTGCGCCGCGAGTTCGCGCCTGTGGCCGAGGCCAAGGGTCTGGATCTGACCGTGATGCCCAGCCGCCTGTGGGTCGCGTCCGACCGCGATCTGCTGCGCTCCATGCTGCAAAATCTGGTGGCCAACGCCATCCGCTATACGGATGCCGGCCGGGTGCTGGTGGGGGCGCGTCGGCGGGGCGGGACGGTGCAGTTGTTCGTCTGCGACACAGGGCGCGGCATTCCCGACACCGACCATGAAACCGTCTTCGGCGAGTTCGTGCGTCTGCCGGGCGCCGTGGACGAGCCGGGCGCGGGCCTGGGCCTGGCCATCGTACGCCGCCTGTCCAGCCTGCTCGATCACCCGCTGGAGCTGAGCTCGCGTGTGGGGCGCGGCACGACCTTCCGGATCACCGTGCCGCGCAGCGCGGCCGACCGGCCCGCCGAGGCCGCGCCGGTGCGCGAGGCGCGCCTGCCGCTGGCGGGCCTGCGCGTGCTGTGCGTGGACAATGAGCCGGTGATCCTGGACGCGCTGAACGCCCTGCTCACCCGCTGGGGCGCGCGGCCGACGCTGGTCGCCAGCGTCGAGGCGGCCAAGGCGGCGGTCGGCCCGTTCGACGCCGCCGTGGTCGATCTGCATCTGGGCGACGGGCCCGAAGGGTTCGCCGTCATCGACTGGCTGAGGCCCCAGGGCGTGCGCCGTATCGCCCTGGTCACCGCCGACACCCGCGACGGACTGAACGAGCAGGCGACCGCGGCCGGCGCCGTCCTTCTGCCCAAGCCGATAAAGCCGGCGGCGCTAAAGGCCTTCCTGTCGAGCTAGGAGTTGGCGCGTTAAGCCGGGTCCAGCGACTTGGCCAGGATCACCGCCTGGGTCCGGTTGTGAACGCCCAGCTTTCGAAACACGCTGGTCAGATGCGCCTTGATGGTGGCTTCGGAAACACCGAGGTCGAAGGCGATCTGCTTGTTCAGCCGCCCGGCCTTCAACCCTTCCAGGATGCGCAGTTGCGACGGCGTCAGGCTGGCGACCCGGGCGGCCAGATCGTAGTCGGTCTTGGGCACATCCGGGGCCCAGCTGTCGCCGGCCAGAATGGCGGCGATCGCCTCGACCATCTGCGGCAGGGACGAAGATTTGGGAATGAAGCCAGCGGCGCCCAGACCCAGGGCGTGGCGCACCACCGGCGCGTCCTCGCTGGCCGAGACCACCGCCACCGGCACGGTCGGCTGCTCGGCCCGCACGGCGGCGAGCCCCGCCATGCCCTCGCTGTCCGACAGCTTCAGATCCAGCAGCAACAGATCGACCGGTCCGGCGACCATCGCGGCCTTAGCCTCGGCAAGGCTGGCGCATTCCACCACCTCCGCGCCCGGCGCCGCCTTGTCGACGGCCGAGCGCAGGGCGGCGCGAAACAGGGGATGGTCGTCGGCGACGACGATGCGATCCATGGGCGTCCTTCCGTGCGCGGCGTCTGACCGGCCGCGTCGTCGCCATCATGGCGCGGTTCGACTTTGGTCGAAATTAGACCAATGGCCAATGGCTCCCCGAGGCCGGAGGCGGAAAGGTCGCCAAAGGGACGCCCGCGCCAGACGGGCGCGGGAGGTTCATCATGATCAAGACAAGCCTGATGGCGGGAGCCGCCGCCGTCGCGCTGATGGCGACGCCCGGCCTGGCCTCGGCCCAGGACCAGGCCGCGCTCGAGGCGCGCATCGCTCAGCTAGAAGCCCAGTTGAACGCCCTGAAGTCCGAGATCGTCGCCGCCCGAACCCAGCAGGCGGCGCAACAGCAGGACATCATCCGCCTGGAGACCCGCCCCGCCGCGCCCGCCCCGGTCCAGCAGTCGTCGGCGCTGGCGGCGCCCGGCGAAGGGTTCCGCATCGGCGACCACACGGTCAAGTTCGGCGGCTTCGTCAAGGTGGACGCCTACGCCACCCGCTATTCCGGCGGCGATCCGGTCAATGGCGACGCGCTGCGTGAATTCCACATTCCCGGCTCCATTCCCATCGGCGGCGCCGATGAGGATACGGCGACCGACTTCAACGCCCGCCAGACCCGGTTCTGGCTGACCACCGACGGCATGGTCGGCGGTCACAAGATCGGCACGCGGATGGAGATGGACTTCCAGACCCTGCCCGGCGCCGGCGACCAGCGCACCACCAGCCCGGCCAACCCGGCCCTACGCCGCGCCTTCATCACCATCGACAACTGGCTGATCGGCCAGGAGTGGACCAACTTCCAGAACACCGCCGTCCTGCCTGAATCCGCCGACTTCATCGGCGCGGCCGAGGGCACGGTCTTCGCCCGTCAGGTCCAGGTCCGCTACACCCGCGGGCCCTTCTCGGTCTCGGCCGAGAACCCCGAGACGACGGTGACCCCCTTCGGCGGCGGCGGCGCGCGCATCGTCGCCGACGACAACAGCATCCCGGACTTCACCGCCCGCTATGCGGTGTCCAGGCCCTGGGGCGACTTCCAGTTCGCCAGCCTGCTGCGTCAGCTGAAATACCAGAACCCCGCGACGAACATCGATTCCACCGCGACCGGCTGGGGTCTGTCGGCCTCGACCAAGATCAAGGTCGGCGCCAAGGACGATCTGCGCCTGATGGTGACGGGCGGCGAGGGCATCGGCCGCTATGTCGGTCTGAACTTCTCCAACGACGCCGTGCTGAACGGCTCGGGCGATCTGGATGCGATCGGCGTGGTCGCCGGCTTCGCCGCCTATCGCCACGTCTGGGCGCCCGGCTGGCGTTCCAGCCTGATCTGGTCGGCGCAGAAGGTGGACAACGACCTGGCCTTCACGGGCCTGGCCGCCAACCGTTCGGCCCAGAGCTTCCACGCCAACTTGATCTGGTCGCCGGTTACGGCGTTTGATGTCGGGGCCGAGCTGATGTTCGCAGACCGCGAGATCGAAACCGGCGCCAGCGGCGACATGACCCGTCTGATCCTGTTCGCCAAATACGGATTCTGATTTGATGCCGGAGACGTCTCGCGTGCCTGATCCCGCCCTCTATCCCGTCCCCGCCGACTGGGCCGCCAAGGCCCATATGGACCGGGAGGCGTATGAGGCGGCGCGGATCGCCGCGCGCGAGACGCCTGACGCCTTCTGGGCCAAACAGGCAAAGCGTCTGGACTGGATCACTCCGCCGACCCGGATCAAGGACGTCTCCTTCAACAAGGAAGACTTCCGCATCCGATGGTTCGAGGACGGCGTCCTGAACGTCTCGGCCAACTGCATCGACCGTCACCTGCCCCACCGCAAGGACGAGACGGCGATCATCTGGGAAGGCGACGATCCCGCCGACAGCCGCCACATCACCTTCGGGGAACTGCACGCCGAGGTGTGCCGCATGGCCAATGTGCTGAAGGCGCATGGGGCCAGGAAGGGCGACCGGATCACCCTGTATCTGACCATGATCCCCGAGGCCGCCTACGCCATGCTGGCCTGTGCGCGGATCGGCGCGGTGCATTCGGTCGTCTTCGGCGGCTTCTCGCCCGACAGCCTGTGCGGCCGGATCGAGGACTGCGGCTCAAACCTGGTCATCACCGCCGACGAGGGCCTGCGCGGCGGCAAGCGCATTCCGCTGAAGGCCAATGTCGACGAGGCCCTGACGAAGGTGAAGGTCGACGCCGTCCTGGTCATTCGCCGCACCGGCGCGGACGTGCCGATGATCGAGGGTCGCGACTTCGATTACGGCCTGGAAGCCGCCAAGGTTGACGCCGACTGCCCGCCCGAGCCGATGAATGCCGAGGATCCGCTGTTCATCCTCTACACCTCCGGCTCGACGGGTAAGCCCAAGGGCGTGCTGCACACCACGGGCGGCTATCTGTTCTGGGCCGCCTGGACGCACGAGATCGTCTTCGACTATCGCCCGGGCGAGGTGTTCTGGTGCACCGCCGACGTGGGCTGGGTCACGGGCCATTCCTACATGGTCTATGGCCCCCTCGCGAATGCGGCGACGACCCTGATGTTCGAGGGCGTGCCCAACTATCCCGACGCCGGACGTTTCTGGCAGGTGGTGGACAAGCACAAGGTCGAGATCTTCTACACCGCCCCCACGGCCCTGCGCGCCCTGATGCGCGAGGGCGACGGCCCGGTGAAGGCCGCCTCGCGCGCCTCGCTGCGGCTGCTCGGCACGGTGGGCGAACCGATCAACCCCGAGGCCTGGCGCTGGTATCACGAGGTGGTCGGCGACGGCCGTTGCCCCATCGTAGACACCTGGTGGCAGACCGAGACGGGCGGCCATCTGATCACCCCCCTGCCCGGCGCCACCGACCTGAAGCCCGGATCGGCGACCCTGCCCCTGCCCGGCGTCGAGCTTCAGATCGTGGACGCCGAGGGTCAGCCGCTGGAGGGCGCCGTCTCCGGCAATCTGTGCATCACCGACAGCTGGCCGGGCCAGATGCGCACCGTCTATGGCGACGATCAACGCTTCTTCGACACCTATTTCTCCACCTATCCGGGCCGCTACTTCACCGGCGACGGCTGCCGCCGGGACGAGGACGGCTACTACTGGATCACCGGCCGGGTGGACGACGTCATCAATGTGTCCGGCCACCGGATGGGCACGGCCGAGGTCGAGAGCGCGCTCGTTCTGCACGACGATGTCGCCGAGGCGGCGGTCGTCGGCTATCCCCACGACATCAAGGGCCAGGGCATCTACGCCTATGTCACCCTGAACAACGGGGTCGAGGCGACCGAGGATCTGAGAAAGGCGCTGGTCGCCCACGTTCGACACGAGATCGGCCCCATCGCCGCCCCCGATGTCATCCAGTGGGCGCCGGGTCTGCCCAAGACTCGGTCGGGCAAGATCATGCGCCGCATCCTGCGCAAGATCGCCGAGAACGAAATCGGCGCGCTGGGCGACACCTCGACCCTGGCGGATCCGTCGGTCGTGGACGATCTGGTCAAGAACCGCGCCGGGGCCTGAAGACGCGGGTTCAATGCGCAGGCTGATGCGCCTATCTGTGCGTCACCCCGCCGCCGCCTGAGCCGTCCATGCCTCGTTTCCTGTCCCGCCTGCCGATCGACGGCTATCTTCTGGCCCTGATCGGCATGGTGATCCTGGCGGCGCTGTTTCCCGCCAGCGGACAGGCGGCCGTCGTCATGGACGGGGTAGTCAAGGCCGCCATCGCCCTGCTGTTCTTCCTGTATGGCGCGCGGATGTCGCCGGCGGCCATCGGCGCGGGGCTGCTGCACTGGCGGCTTCAGGGCACGGTCTTCCTGTCGACCTTCCTGCTGTTTCCGCTGCTGGGGCTGGGCCTGGTCTTTCTGATGCGGGGGTCGCTTCAGCCCGATCTGCTGACTGGGATGCTGTATCTGTGCCTGCTGCCGTCCACGGTGCAGTCGTCCATCGCCTTCACCTCCATCGCCGGCGGCAATGTCGCGGGCGCCCTGACCAGCGCCAGCCTGTCGAACCTGCTGGGCGTGATCGTGACGCCGCTGCTGGTCGCCCTGCTGATCGGCGGCGCCAATGGCGGCATCCATCTGCAGTCCATTTTCGACATCGGCCTGCAAATCCTGGCCCCCTTCGCCGTGGGCCAGCTGTGCCGCCCCCTGCTGAAGGACTGGCTGACCCGCCACGCCAAGCTGACAGGGCTGGTGGACCGCGGCTCCATCCTGCTGATCGTCTACGCCGCCTTCAGCGAGGGCGTCGTCGCCGGCGTCTGGTCCCAGGTCGCTCCGCTGGATCTGGCCAAGGTCATCGGCCTGAACATCGCCCTGCTGGCCATCGTCCTGGCCCTGACCCTTTTCGCCGGGCGCGCGCTGAAGTTCGACCGCCCCGACCGGATCGTCATTCTGTTCTGCGGCTCCAAGAAGAGCATGGCCACCGGCATCCCCATGGCCGGCATCCTTTTCGCCGGTCACGCCGTCCCGCTGATCGTCCTGCCGATCATGCTGTTCCACCAGATCCAGCTGTTCGCCTGCACGATCATCGCCCAACGCTATGCCCGCGAGAATGAAGCACGCGCCCAGGGTCCGGTCTTACCTTGAGCGCCGTTCAGCCTTGAGATAGACCGGCCTCAGGCCATCGCGGGCATGATGTAGTGGTAGCCTGAAAGCTTCCCAAGCTTTTCGTGCGGGTTCGATTCCCGCTGCCCGCTCCAGCCGATCGGCGAAGGCGCGACGACGCCGCCGCGCCTCCTTTCATTCAGTTCGCCGCTTCGACCGTCACGCCGCGCTTTTGCAGGATGGCCTGGACGCTGTCGTCGCCGGTCAGGTGGGCGGCGCCGACGGCGATGAAGGCGGTTCCGGAGCCTTCGAGCAGGGTCTGGATCTGGTTGGCCCAGTCGGTGTTCCGATCGACCAGAACGGCTTGATACAATGCCGGCGAGGCCGCTTTCATTTCCGTGATCGTGACGCGGTCCAGCGTGGCGACATCGCCCCGGGCCCAGGCCTCGACCATTTCATCCAGCTTGGTGGCGGCGTTCTCATAGTCCTTCAGGGTCTCGCGCAGGAAAGCCAGCTGCACATCGTCGGGCAGGCCGGCCAGGATGCCGATCTGTTTGTCGATGGTCTCGAAGCCGTGGATCGGCTTGCCCGCCGCCTCGGCCCGCGCCTTCAGCACCAGCTCGACGCCGGACTTTGGGTCGTAGCCGGCCTTGATCAGCGGCGCGACCGACAGGCTGAGCGCCGCCAGCCAGGGCTTCATCGGTTGAAGCTGGGCGGCCGAGGCGCCCATGACCTGGGCGGCCGCGTCCAGTTCGGCGTTTTCTTGCGGCGTCAGGCGGCTGGACAGGGGCGTCTCGGGCGACAGACCATGCTGCTGGATCAGCGGCATGATGGCGGCCTGGTCGTCGGGGTTGCTGATCTCGAACCAGATGTCCGAGGCGCTGTCGAAGGCGGCCTCGACACGGGGGCTGGACCAGCCGGTCGTCGGGCGAAGCACATGGACCGAGCCGAACAGATACAGGGTCGAATCCGCATCCCTGACCACCCACAGGGCAGGGCCTTCGCCCTGGATCGGCGCTGGCGCGGCGGGCGCGGCGGTCTGGGCCAGGGCGTCGGCCGGGACGCCGGCGATGGCGACGAACAGGGCCAGGCCGCCGGCGACGCCCACGGCGCCGCGCGCCAGGCTGGAAACGGACGACAGAAGACGATCGGTGAAGGTCATGAGAGGTCTCGCTGTTTTCGAAAGGGAAGGAGAAGAAGGACCGATCAGGCCAGGCCGCGACGCACGCTGATCCACACGGAGCAGCCCAGATAGAGCGCCATCAGCACGGCGTAGATGTCCCAGGCCGTGATGGCGGGCGCGGCGCCCAGACGCTCGGCGGCGGCCCAGAAGAACAGGACCAGCTGGCCCGCAAAGAAGGTGACGGCCGCCGCCTCGATCACCGCCCGACGCAGAAGCTCGTCGGCCTGGCGATAGACGCGCACATTCATTACTGTGTGGAGCACCAGCAGAAGGCCGATGGCACTGAGGCCGAGCAGAGGATTGACGCCCGCCAGGCTGAAGACGACCGGCAGGGTCAGGATGACGCCGGAAAAGCCCATGACCAGCGCCTGAAACCGGGCCAGAGCCGTCTCATCCGGCGAGGCGGGACCGTCCAGATTATACATCCGGCCGAGGCGGTCGGGGTTCAAACTGACGTAAAGCGCCCACAGCGATCCCGCGACCAGGGCCAGACCGACCAGCATCGCCAGGCCATCCGACCAGCGCAAGTCCATGTCGGTCGGTCCGAATCCGCCGGGCGCGATCCTGGCCAGCCAGGCGCCGACGCCGTAACCGATCACCCCGAAGACGGCGCCGAAAACAAAGGCGCGAACCCAGCGCGGCCAGGATGCGGGAGAGAGGGTGGAAGGCTTCATTTCGTCGGCTCCTGATCGTCCGAGAAGATGGATTCGATGGGCTGGCCGAAGACGCGGGCGATCTTGAAGGCCAGCGGCAGGGAGGGGTCGTAACGGCCGGTCTCCAGCGCGTTCACGGTCTGGCGCGACACGCCCAGATGTTCGGCCAGCTGCGCCTGGCTCCAGTCGCGCTCGGCGCGCAGGACCTTGAGACGATTGTTCATGGCTCAGCCCCGCATCCGCGCCAGCCACCACCACACCCAGACGACGGTGTAGCCGATCAGGATGGGAGCGATCATCAAGGCGGCGCCGGCGGACACATAGTCGATGGGCGCACCGCCCGAGCCGATCTGGCGCGCGATGATGTCGCGCCACGGTCCGGCCGAGGACAAAATCAGGCCGACGCCGCTGACGCACATGCCCGCCGTGCCGCCCCAGTACCAGGCCGCCTTGTGCGCCTCCCGCGCAGCCTCATCGATCACGCGCATCCATTCGGCGCCGATCCACAGGGCGCCGGCCATGATGGCGGCGGCGAAGACTGCGGTCACGATCAGTTCGCCCATCTCGGGCGCGATCCATCCCGAACTGGAGGCGTAGCCGACCGCGATGCCGCCGAGGAAGGCGAACAGCAGGCCGCCGCCGAACGTGATCACCGTCGCCTTGATTACCGGCCGCCACTTGCGCATCCGTCAACACCCCTTGTCCTATTGACAAGCTACATTGACATTCCTGCTCGGACGCTGTCAAGCGCCCTTTCCACGCCGAGCCTTTTTATTCGACCTTGGCGGCGGCGATCAGTTCGGGACGGGCGATGGCGCGGGGCGCGGTTTCGACCGGCGTCAGATCCGGCAAGGCCTTGCCCTCGTGATCGACCTGCAGATCCTCGAACCGGCGGGCGGAGACCATGACCTGGCTTTCCAGCGAACCGACGAACTGATTGTACTTGCCGACGGCCGTATCCAGGGCGCGTCCGACGGCTGAGGCATGACCGCCCATGACCGACAGCCGCTTGTAGAGTTCGCGGCCCAGGGCGGCGACCTTGTCGGCATTGGCCGCCTGCTCTTCCGCGCGCCAGCCATAGGCCACGGCCTTGCACAGGGCGAACAGGGTCGAAGGGGTGACGATGACGACGCGGGAGGCCATGGCCTGGGTCATCAGGTCCGGCTCGTGGTCCAGAGCCGTGACCAGGAAGGCATCGCCGGGCACGAACAGGACGACGAAATCCGGGCTAGGCTTGAACTGGTCCTGATAGGCCTTGGACGACAGCTGGCGCACGTGGGTCTTCAGGCTGGCGGCGGTGCGCAGGCCGACCGAGCGGGCGCGCGCCTCCTCGTCGCCCTCTCCGTCGTCGAAGGCCAGCGGGACCTTGGCGTCGATCACGAACATGCCGCCGCCGGGCAGGCGGACGATGAAGTCGGGGCGGTTCTGGCGGCCCTCGTCGTCGGCGCTGGAGGTCTGTTCGGTGAAATCGAACCGCCCCGCCATGCCGGCGGCCTCCAGGACGTTACGGCACGTCTGCTCGCCCCAGCGGCCGCGACGGCCCGTATTGCCGCGCAGGGCCTCGGTCAGCTTGCGCGCCTCGTCGCGCGTGGCGGACGAGGCCGTCATCAGCTGGGCTAGTTGTTCACGCAGCCCCCCGGTCTCCTCAGAGCGCGTCTTCTCCAGCGCGGCGACATGCTCCTGAAACTTGGTCAGGGTGTCGGCGACGGGTTTCAGCTGGGCGGCCATCCGCTCGCGCGCCAGCTGATCCTGGGCGCGAAAGGTTTCGGTCGCGCGGCTGACCATCTGATCCGCCACGACCTGGGCCGACTGCGCGGCCTGGGCCTTGAGCAGTTCGCCCATGGTCACACGGCTTTCCTCGACCAGATCGATGCGGGCCTCCGCCGCCGCAAGCGCGCCGCTTGTCCTCTGCCAGCCCATATAGGCCCACAGAAAACCGCCCGCGAAGGCGGCGGCCAGGACAGCGAGGATCGGCACAAGCATGTTCATGCTCCGTTCCTAGCGGGAGTCGCCATCAATGAGAAGCGGGGCCCTTCCGGCGCCGCTTGCCCGGAACGTCGCCGTTGCGATGACGTTGGTGTCTCAGCCATTTGCACGAAGGACCCGCTCATGACCCCGGAAAAGCCCCACCGCCACGACACCGCCGCCGATGCGGTGCACGACGGCCGGCCGGTCGACGCCGAACTGGCGCGCAGCGGCCGCAAGAACCCGCGCATCGCCGTCATCCTGGCGATCTCGACGCTGGCGGCGGCCATTCTGCTGCTGGGCCTGTGGTTCGTGACCAACGGGGCGTTCGATTCAAAGAACGCGGAGACCGGGCCCGAGGCGGCCGCCGCCGAAACCCAAGCCTTCGCCGGCGACAGCCAGACGCCGCCGGCCGCCGATGCGCCGACGGATGAAACGGGCCGCGCCGTGCCGACCCCGACGGGCGAAGCGCCGAACGTCAACGCCCCGACGGTTCCTTCGAACTAACTCGGTCAGGCCGGGCGGCGGGCGCGAAGGGCCTGGACGATGGTGCCGTCGTCCAGCCAGTCCAATTCTCCGCCGACCGGCACCCCGCGCGCCAGCGAGGTGATCTCCACATCCGGACCGGCGATCCGCTCGGCGACATAGTGGGCGGTCGTCTGGCCATCGACCGTGGCCGGCAGGGCCAGCACGACCTCCCGCACGCCCCCGCCCCTGACGCGCCCGACCAGTTCCGTGACCCGCAGATGCTCGGGCCCGACACCGTCGAGAGCGGACAGCAGTCCGCCCAGCACATGATATTTGCCGCGAAAGGCGCCGGATCGCTCCATCGCCCACAGGGCCCCGGCCTCCTCGACCACGCAGATCAGACTGTTGTCTCGCGCTCCATCCGAACAGATGGCGCAGGGGTCGCGCGTATCCGGCGCGCCGCAAACCGAGCACGACACGACCTTTTCCGCCGTCTCGGCCAGCGACGCCGCCAGCGGGACCAGCAACTGCTCGCGTCGCTTCAACAGCGCCAGCGCCGCGCGCCGCGCCGAGCGCGGACCCAGGCCCGGCAGTTTGGCGAGAAGGGAGATCAGCCGTTCGATCTCCGGCCCGGCGGAGGCGGCCATCAGAACAGTTTCGGCATTCCGGGAATGTTCATCCCGGCCATTGGGCCTGCGGCCTCGCGCATCAGGGCGTTGTTCTGCTCATCCAGCTTTCGCTTGGCGTCGGCATGGGCGGCGACGATCAGATCCGCCAGGATCTCGCCCTCGCCCGGGCTCAGCAGGCTGTCGTCGATCTTGATGGCTGTAATCTCGCCAGGGCCCTTGAGGGACACCGAGACGAGGCCGCCGCCGGAAGAACCCTCGGCGATCGTTTCGGCCATCCTGGCCTGGGCGTCCTGCAGCTTTTGCTGCATCGCCTGGGCCTGCTGCATCAGTTGGGTCAGATCTTTCATGCCCTCTAGATAGGGCGAACAAAGCCCGGGCGACAGAGGGGTTGTGCGCGGTGCGCGATATCGAAACCCAGCCTTTCGGGATTGGCGCTTGCGGCTGTTGCAAAACGCCCTAATTGGCACCTGTACTCGTTGCTATTTGAGTCAGGACGCATCCCATGGCCTATGACGCTACTCACCAACGCGACGTCCCGCTGTCGGACGCCGCCCTGTCGCAACTGTTCACCGAGGCGCGCACGCGCAACGGCTGGACCGACCGCCCCGTCGCGCCGGAACTGCTGCACAAGCTGTATGACCTGACCAAGTTCGGGCCCACGGCGGTCAACGGATCGCCCGCCCGCTTCGTCTTCATCACCTCGCCCGAGGCCAAGGCCCGCCTGATTCCGCTGATGAGCGAAGGCAATCGCGACAAGACGAAGCAGGCCCCGGTGACGGTGATCGTCGGTCAGGACATGGACTTCCACGACCACCTCGACGCCCTGTTCCCTCACGCGCCGGGCGCCAAGGCCTGGTTCGCAGACGAGGCCGGCCGGCGAGAGACCGCCTTCCGCAACGCCTCGCTGCAGGGCGGCTATCTGACCATCGCCGCCCGCGCCCTGGGCCTGGATGTCGGCCCGATGTCCGGCTTCGACGCCGCCGGCGTGAAGGCCGAGTTCTTCCCCGACAGCCATGTCGAGCCGAACTATATCCTCAACCTCGGCTATGGCTCGGACGAGAACCTGTTTCCACGCTCGCCGCGCCTGTCGTTCGACGAGGCCGCGCAGATCCTCTGAGCCGAGCGCTCAGCCCGAAATGAAGAAGGGCGGCCCGTCGGGCCGCCCTTTTGTCGTTCATCGCCGCAGCGATCAGGTGTTGGGCGGCGCAGACGCCGTCGCAGCGGGCGGGGCCGCCGGGGTCGCCTGAGACGCGGCGGGGGCGCCGGCGGCCGGGGTGGTCCCGGTCGCTTCGGTCGCCGCAGCGCCTTCGGTCACCGGAGCCTCGCCCGTCGCAGGCGCGCCTGCGGCCGGCGCGGCCGCGCCAGGCTGACGGGTGGGATCCGGCGCCGGAATGGCGAAGCCGCCCGAGCCCTGGGTGCGCAGCCAGGCGATCAGATTGATGCGCGTCTGGGTGTCGCGGATGCCGGCGAAGGACATCTTGGTGCCGGGCACATATTTGGCCGGGGCCGTGATGAAGCTGTTGATCTGGTCATAGCCCCAGGTCGGCGCCTCGGCCTTGTGCTTGGCCATGGCGTCGGAATAGGCGAAGCCCGGACGGTGCATGACCGGACCGCCGATCACGCCCCACAGGTTCGGACCGATCTTGTCTGCGCCGCCCTGGTGCGCGTCATGGCAGGCCTGGCAGCGGGCGAAGGCGGCCTCGCCGGCGGCCAGATCGGCGGTCGGCAGCACCGTGCCCCAGTCGGGCGCCAGTTCGGCGGCTTCACCGCCGGCGGCCTCTTCCGGCGCATCGACGAAATAGCCCATCTTTTCGGGGGCTTCCGAATGATAGACGAGGCCCGAGGCCTGCTGGACGACCAGGATGACGAACGCCGTCCCCAGAGCCGCGCCGAAAATCTTGTTCCACTTAAGATCGCCGCTCATACGCCTGGTCGTTTCCCTCTGCCGGCCGGGCCCCTCGAAAACACGCCCCGGACATAATCTTGCTTTGGCGTCTCTGGCACGGTAGCGCCGCCTTCGCAACCGGCCCAACGCGCGACGGGCCACACAGGCGTCAGGGAAGTCGATGAATCCGTTGATAATGATACCGGCTCGCATGGCCGCCACCCGGCTGCCGAACAAGCCGCTGGCCCTGATCGGGGACACGCCGATGATCGTGCGCGCCTATCGTCAAGCCGAGGCCTCGGGCCTGCCGGTCGTGGTCGCCGCCGGAGATCCCGAGATCGTCGAGGCGGTGGAAGCCGCAGGCGGCCGCGCCGTCCTGACCGACCCGGCCCTGCCCTCGGGCTCGGACCGCATTCGCGCCGCCGTGGACGCCATCGACCCCGAGGGCGATTTCGACGCCGTCATCAACGTTCAGGGCGACATGCCCTTCGCCAGCCCCGGTCTGGCCGTCGCCTGCGCCGCCATTCTGCACGGCGAGCCGACCTGCGACATCGCCACCCTGGTCGCCGCCGAGGCCGACGGGTCGGACCGGACCAATCCCGACGTGGTCAAGGCGGTGCTGGCCCTAGGCGAAGGCGAACGCCAGGCGCGCGCCCTCTATTTCACGCGCTCAACCCTGTATGGCGACGCGCCCGTCTGGCGCCACATCGGCGTCTATGGCTATCGCCGAGAGGCGCTGAAACGTTTTTGCGCCGCGCCGCCGTCGCCGCTGGAGAAGCGCGAGAAGCTGGAGCAGCTGCGTGCGCTCGAAATGGGCATGCAGATCTGGGCCGCCGTCATCGATGAAGCCCCCCTCTCCGTCGACAATCCGGCAGACCTGGAGGCGGCGCGGGCGCTGGCCTGACGCCGGAATTGCACCCGGCGAAAACGGTGCAATGGCGTGCAATTTCGGCGGATAGAACTGTTTTTACTCAGGAATAGTTTGCGCCGAGTTGCACCGGTGCAATTCCGTCTGCGATGCTGGTCGCGCGACGATGTCAAAGACCCGTCGGCATCATAGGCCGGGCCGGGACCCTGTATGGCAGACGGTCGATGCGAAGCCGTAAACCCCTGAAACGACGCCGATTCGTTCTCTGGGTTAGGATGGAAAGTCATTAAATGCCCTCCCTCCCCGTTGCGGGAAGGGTGAGGCGGTCGTCAGGGCTCCTCGACCCAGGCCTGGATCAGGCTGTGGGCGATGGCGAAGGGCGGCGGGGCCTGGATGCTCGGATGCTCGCCCGCCAGCACGGCGCGCGCCTCGGCCCGCGTCAGCCAGGCGACGGCTTCCAGCTCGGTCTGGTCAGGTTGCGCCTGATCGTCCGACACCTCCGCGATCAGGCCGATCATCAGCTGAGACGGGAAGGGCCAGGGCTGGCTGGAGTGATAGGCCGTGGCGATCACGGTCAGGCCGGCCTCCTCCTTCACCTCGCGGGCGCAGGCCTCCTCGATGGATTCGCCCGGCTCCAGAAATCCGGCAAGCGCCGACATTCGTCCGGCAGGCCAGGCCGCCTGGCGTCCCAGCAGGCAGATGGGCTCGGCCCCGCCCTTATAGACCGGCAGCATGATGGTGACCGGATCGACGCGCGGGAAATGCTCGGTCCCGCAGGCCGGACAGACCCGCTTCCAGCCGCCCGACGCCGTCTCGCCCAGCGTGCCGCAGTTGGCGCAGAAACCGTGTTTGCGTCGCCAGTCGAACAGGCTCTTGGCGCCGCCGGCCATGGCCGCATCCGCCGCCGGCAGGATCGCCGCCGCCGCACGCATCTCCTGAAAGGCGCCCAGCCCGGCCAGCGGCCCGTCGGTCGGATCGATGGAGCCTTCGAACTCGATGGCGAAGACGGGTTCGTCGTTCCACAGGCCCAAAAACGCCTCGCGGTCCCGCACCAAGGTGCGCGCATGACGCATCTGCAGCCATGCCAGCCTCGGCCCCTCGCCCGTCTCCTCGATCAGCGGCCGCCCTTCCCAGAGCGCCAGGGCCTGGGCGTAGGGTTTGGCGGCCTGCTTGGCCAGCCAGTCGGGATCATTCCTCAGGTCGCCGGCCCGATCGAGCGGATTGCCGGCGAAGGTGTTCTGATGGGCCATGCGGGTTTGTAGCTCTTGATTCCGGCGTCCGCACCCGTCATATCTCCGCTTGGAGATCGCGGGCGAAGGCTTCGCCAATCTGGTCAGGGCCGGAAGGCAGCAGCCACAACGAATTCCCCTTCGGGTCGCGGTCTCTACTTCCTCTTTTTTTGGCGCTACCGCTCGCCTTTTGGCGCTACCGCTCGCCGCACGGCGGCTCGCTGCTTGAGCGCGTTTGGTGCGCTAACGCCATTTTCCTTTCGTCATTCCGGGCGTAGGGCCTCTTGGCCCGAAGACTGGGAACCCAGCGGCGCGCGTGAGCGCGAACCTGTCGCGCACTCCGCTTTCAAACCTATGCGGCGGAGAGATTTCGCCTTCGGCGCCGCTGGGTTCCGGGTCTCCGCTTCGCTGCGCCCGGAATGACGAAAGAGAAGATGAACCTGCGCTTGAACCGACGCTGGAATCGCTTCTTCCCGCCCGTCACCCGCTGTAAGACTTCCTCCCATGACGGACAGCGATACGAATCTCGACGGCCCGCCCTGGGAAGAGGATGACGTCGCCCCGCGCGACGAGAACACCGACGACATGTTCGGCGGGCCCGCCGCGGCGGCGCCTGAGCCTGTCGTCGCGCCTGCTCCCGCTCCCGTCGAAGTCGAAGCTCACGCCGATGACGGCGCCGCCTATCAGGTGCTGGCGCGCAAATACCGGCCGCGCACCTTCGAGGATCTGATCGGGCAGGAGGCGATGGTGCGCACCCTGACCAACGCCTTCGCCACGGGCCGCATCGCCCACGCCTTCATGCTGACGGGCGTGCGCGGCGTCGGCAAGACGACCACCGCCCGCCTTCTGGCCCGCGCCCTGAACAACGAGACCGACGTCATCGACAAGCCGTCGCTGACCCTGAGCGCCCACGGCCGGCACGACGCCGCCATCATGGCCGGCCAGCACATGGATGTGATGGAGATGGACGCGGCGTCGCACACCGGCGTCAACGACATCCGCGACATTCTGGAAAGCGTCCGCTATGCGCCCGTCGAGGCGCGCTACAAGGTCTATGTGCTGGACGAGGTCCACATGCTGTCGACGCAGGCGTTCAACGCCCTGCTGAAGACGCTGGAAGAGCCGCCGCCCCACGCCAAATTCATCTTCGCCACCACCGAAATCCGCAAGGTGCCGGTGACGACCCTGAGCCGTTGCCAGCGCTTCGACCTGCGTCGGGTCGAGCCGGAAATCCTGGTCGAGCATCTGGGCCGGATCGCCGACCGAGAAGGCATGAAGATCGAGACCGACGCCCTGGCTCTGATCTCGCGCGCGGCCGAGGGGTCGGTGCGCGACGGCCTGTCGCTGCTGGATCAGGCCCTGGTGCAGGCCGAGCGGGGCGAGACGGTCAAGACCGAGACGGTGCGCGACATGCTGGGTCTGGCCGACCGGACCCAGACCATCGCCCTGTTCGAAAGCGTCATGGCCGGCCGTACGCCCGAGGCGCTGGAGAGTTTCCGCACCCTATATGGCTTCGGCGCCGATCCGGTGCAGGTGACCAACGACCTGTTGGAACATTGCCACGCCGCCTCGGTCGCCAAGATGCTGGGCCCGAACGCGACCCGCCTGCCCAATGATCAGGCGCAGAAGCTGGCGGCCCTGGGCGCGGCCATTCCGGCGGCGACATTGTCGCGCACCTGGCAGATGCTGCTGAAGGCGCTGGACGAGGTGCGGCGCGCGCCCAATCCGGCCGATGCGGTGGAAATGGCCATCGTGCGCCTAGCCTACGCCGCCGACCTGCCGGGACCGGAGGAGGCGCTGAAGCGGCTGCAGTCCGGCGAACTTATCGGCGGCGGCTCGGCCCCGCGTGGCGGCGGCGGAGGCGGCGGCGGAGGAACCTCGGCGCAACTGGCCGCTCGCCCGGTGATGGCGCCCGCCCTGCCCGATCCTCAGACTTTCGAACAGGTCGTCGCCCTGATCGGCGAGAAGCGCGAGGTCGGGCTTCAGATGGATGTCGAGCGGTATGTGAAGCCGGTCTCGTTCAAGCCCGGCGCCATCGTTTATGAAAGCGTCCAGGGCGCGCCCATCGAACTGGCGCGCAAGCTGTCGGCCCGCCTGCGCGAATGGACCGGCCGCACCTGGCTGATCGCCGCCAACGGCCAGGGCGGGGCCGAGACGGTCATTGAGATCCAGAAAAAGGCCCGCGCCGCCGAACGGGCCGAGGTCGAGGCCAATCCCTTCGTCCAGGCGGTGCTCCAGGCCTTCCCCGGCGCCAAGCTGGGCGAGATCAAGACCATCGCCCCGACCGTGGTCACTCCTGAAATCCCCGACGTGGTCGAGGACGACGACGAGGATTGAGGGTTCGGCCTACCGCGGCGCGCGCTTGGCCAGGATGCGTTGCAGGGTGCGGCGGTGCATGCCCAGGCGGCGCGCCGTCTCCGAGACATTGTGGTCGCAAAGCTCATAGACGCGCTGGATATGTTCCCAGCGCACGCGGTCGGCGCTCATCGGGTTTTCGGGCGGTTCGGGCGAATCGCCGGTGGCGAGCAGGGCCTTGACCACGTCGTCGGCGTCGGCAGGCTTGGACAGATAGTCGACGGCGCCGGCCTTGACCGCCACGACCGCCGTGGCGATGGCGCCGTAGCCGGTCACCATGACGATGCGGGCGTCCTCGCGCTTCTCGCGCACCGCCTCGACGATCTTCAGGCCGTTGCCGTCCTCAAGCCGCATGTCCAGCACGGCGAAGGCCGGCGCCTTGTCGCGCAGCAGCTGCATCGCCTCGGCGACGGATTCGGCGGTCGTCACCTGAAAGCCGCGCGCCTCCAGCGCCCGCCCCATGCGGGTGCGCAGGGCCTGGTCGTCATCCAGCAGCAGCAGGGTTTTGTCGGGCAGGGCGGCGATGCGGGCTTCGAGTTCTGACATGCGTTTCTCTCTCCTGCCGCTTCAAGTCGGGACGGGTAGCGCGCGGGTCAAGGCCAAGGTTCCACCTGCGACGCTTCGACCCAATCCGCTTATGCCGCGACCTCCAAGGCGGGCCGCGCCCAGCGCACCGCCACGCGTGCGCCGCGCAGTGAACCCTTGGCGTCCGACTGCGGCAGGCCCTGGCCCACGCTGACCGACCCGCCGGTCCGTTCCAGCAGGGTGCGGGCGATAAAGAAGCCCAGCCCCATGCCGCCCTGGCTGGGGGCGATGGGCGGCTCGACCGTTGCGCGCGGTTTGGACGGACGGGCCGCGGCGGCGATCTGGGCGGCCAAGGCTTGGCGCGCCTTGCCCTGAGGCCGGCTGGTCACATAGGGCTCGCCCAGCCGGGGCAGAATGTCGCCTGCGAAGCCCGGCCCATCGTCCAGAATCTCGATCTCGATCCAGCCGGCGTCCACCACCGCCTGGACCCGCACGGTCGTCTTGGCGAAATCGGCGGCGTTCTCGACCAGGGTGGACAGGCCGTGGATCACCTCGGGCATCCGGCGCACGCGCGGCGCGGGCTGACCCGGCGGCGTCTTGACCAGAACGTCAAAGGCTAGGTCGAAGCCCCGGTGCGGCTCCACCACCTCTTCCAGCAAGGCCTTCAGAGAGACGTCGGCATAGAGGGCGTCGTCGCCCTCGGGCTGCTGCGACAATTGGGTCAGGATGCCCCGGCACCGTTCGGCCTGTTGCAGGATCAGGGCCGCATCCTCGGCCGCGTCGCTGTCGGGGGCCGAGGCGCGCTGAAGCTCTTTCGCCACCACCTGAATGGTCGCCAGCGGCGTGCCAAGCTCATGCGCCGCCGCCGCCGCCAGTCCGCCCAGCGCCGCCAGCCTCTGTTCGCGTTGCAGCACGTCCTGGGTGGTCGCCAGGGCCAGTTCCAGCTTCTCCGCATCGGCCGCCACCCGCCAGGCGTAGCCGGCGGTGAAGACCACGCCGGTCACCAAAGCCATAGCCATGCCGAGGCGATACAGGGTCGGCAGGTGGAAGTTCTCGTGTGGTCGCCACGGCAGAGGCTCGGACCAGAAGAACAGCACCCCGACCGCGATCAGGGCCAGCACGCCCAGCATCAGGGCCTGACGCGCCGGCAGGGCCGCCGCCGCGATGGTGACGGGCGCGACCAGCAGCAGGCAGAACGGGTTCTCCAGCCCGCCGGTCAGACCCAGCAGCACGCCCAGCTGGAAAATGTCGAAGCCCAGGTGGATCGCCGTCGTGCGCCCGTCCGGCAGGCTGGCCTCCAGCCGGCGCACCCGCGCCATGGCCCCCACATTCACAGCCGCGCTGATGGCGATCACGATCAGGCAGGGCCAGAGCGGCAAGGGAAAATGCAGCCCCTGATGCGCCGTCAGGATCGCCGCGCTCTGGCCGATGATCGTCAGCCAGCGCAGAACGATCAGGGTCCGCAGCGAAAACCCCCGACCGCGACGCGGCGCGTCGCCCCAGCCGTTCAACGGCTCCGAAGAGGATACGCCGTGCGGCGCCATGCGGGCTTCTGTCGAGGTCACACGCCTTCTATAGACCGATCACATCCGTTTCGTGAGAGGCCGTCATGCCGCGTCGTTCCATCCTGCTGTTCGCGGGCGCCTGCATCGCCATCGCCGTGGCGCTGGCCATCATCACCGTCGTGGTGGTCAGCGGTCGTGCGCCCACGTCGGACGGCGCCGAGGTGACGTCGACCGGTCAGCCTCTCGTCGGCGGCGACTTCCAACTGGTCAATCAGGATGGACAACCCGTCGATCAGACGATTCTGAACGGCAAATGGAGCCTGGTCTTCTTCGGCTTCACCTATTGCCCCGAGTTCTGCCCGACCACCCTCGCTGAGCTGGGCGCGGTGCAGCAGCGGCTGGGCGACAAGGCGGACAATCTGCAGATCGTCTTCGTCAGCATCGACCCTGAACGCGACACGCCCCAGGCGCTCAAGGACTATCTGTCATCCGACGGCTTTCCCAAGGGGACCATCGGCCTGACGGGCACGCCTGAACAGGTGGCGACAGCGGCCAAGGCCTACCGCGCCTTTTATCAGAAGGTCGGCGAGGGCGAGGGCTATACGATGAACCACTCTCTGACCGTCTATCTGATGGGTCCGGACGGAAAGTTCCGCACCGCCGTCGCCTATGGAATGGGGCCGGACAAGACGACCAGGATCATCGAACAGGCGATGGCGCGGGGTTAGCGGCGACCCCATAATCCTTTTGCAGGGTGATGCATTATATGTTGCCCTGCACAAACGGCGCTCGGCCGTATCGGATCGTCATGCTCTACGCCTTTCATGAACTCGCCTACCAGTCGGCCCTGCCGTTTCGGGTCGGCGCGCAACTGGCCCGCAGCTTCTGGACCTCGCCTTTCAACCCGGCGGCCGACACCGCCATCGGCCGCACGGCCTACGCCTCGGCCGAACTGTTCGAGAGCGTGACGCGGCGCTACGGCAAGCCGGCCTGGAAGCTGGAAACCATCGACATCGGCGGCAAGCCGGTGCGCACCACCGAACAGGTGATCTGGCAGAGCCCGTGGTGCCGCCTGGTTCGCTTCGCCCGCAACATCGGCGATCTGAAGCGCGCCAAGAAGCCCGCCTCCGGCCCGGCCGTCCTGATCGTGGCCCCGCTGTCGGGCCACTACGCCACCCTGCTGCGCGGCACGGTCGAGGCCTTCCTTCAGGACCACGACGTCTATGTCACCGACTGGGTCAACGCCCGCCAGGTGCCGATGCTTGAGGGCCGGTTCGACTTCTTCGACTACATCGACCACGTCCGCCTGATGCTGGCCGAGATCGGCGGTCGCGCCCACGTCGTCGGCGTGTGCCAGCCCGGCCCGCCCGTTCTGGCCGCCGGCGCGATCATGGCCGAGGACGAGGACGAAAACCGCCCCCTGTCGATGACCTTCATGGGGTCGCCCATCGACGCGCGCCTGTCGCCGACCGTGACGAACCAGCTGGCCGAGGAAAAGCCCTTCACCTGGTTCAAGTCGAACATGATCCACACGGTGCCACTGCCCTATGCGGGCTTCGGACGGCGCGTCTATCCGGGCTTCGTCCAGCTCTACAGCTTCATGTCGATGAACGAGGATCGCCACCGCGACGCCCACTGGAACTATTTCACCAGCCTGATCGCCGGCGACGGCGACGAGGTCGAGAAGCACGAGGAATTCTACGACGAATATCTGTCGGTGCTGGACCTGACCGAAGAGTTCTATCTTCAGACCATCGACATCGTCTTCCAGCAGCACCTGCTTGCGCGGGGCCTGCTGGAACATCGCGGGCGCAAGGTCGATCTGTCCAGGATCACCGACATCGGCCTGATGACCGTCGAGGGCGAGAAGGACGACATCTCCGGCGTTGGACAGACCCAGGCCGCGCATGGCCTGTGCCCCAACATCCCCGAGGATCGCCGCGTCCTCTACGTCCAGCCGGGCGTGGGCCATTACGGCGTGTTCAACGGCCGTCGCTTCCGTGACGAGATCTATCCCCGCGTGCGCGATTTCATCGCTAAGAACGAGGCCGCCGGTGGCGTACCGCAACGGTCAGCGGCTGCCGCTTGACGAAAGCGGGGCCGGATCTGGTCCCGTTCTAAGACTGTCGGTCAATCCGCGCGCCCGGCGTCTGTCGGTGCGGATCGACGCGCGCGCCGGCGAGGCCGTGGTCATCGCCCCGACCGAGCGCGGCCTGAGCCAAGCCGTCGCCTTCGCCCGATCCAAGGCCGTCTGGATCAGCGAACGCCTGGCCGTCCGCCCCAAGAGCCGCCCGCTGGAACCGGGCCAGGTCATCTCCCTGCGCGGCAGGCCCGTGCGGCTTGAGGCCGTGCCCGGCGCGGGCGCCGCACGCCTGGTCGAGGACGCGACGATCATCCGCTCGGGCGGCGAAGGGGAGGCATACGCCCGCCGCGTCGAGAACCTGCTGAAGCGCGAGGCGCGCGATACGCTTCTGGAACGCACCGACCACCATCTGCGTGCGCTGGGCCAGGGCCCGGTCAAGATGGGCATCGCCGACACCCGGTCGCGCTGGGGCTCGTGCAGCCCGCACAACCGCACCATCCGCTACTCCTGGCGCGTCATCATGGCCCCGCCCCCGGTCATCGACTACCTCGCCGCCCACGAGGTCGCCCACCTGGTCCACGCCGACCACAGCCCGGCCTACTGGTCCGTGGTCGAACTTCTGGTCGGGGATCACAAGCCCTGGCGCAAATGGCTAAAGGATTACGGCGGGGCGCTGCACGCCGTGGGACGCTAGGCGGAAACCCTGGCGGCCGGGCGCGTTTCACCATGGCCCGTCCACTCAGGAACGCCCCATGAAAACGATGATCACCCTGTCGATCGCGCTCGGCCTCGCCGCTGCCGCCGCTTCGTCCGCCAGCGCCCAGTCGCAGGCTACGATGAACGCCAACGCCGCCCAGGAACTGCAGCGCGCCGATCGGGCGCTGAACAGCCAGTACACGATGACGATGGGAAGGCTGTCGCCCGCAAGCCGCACCCTGCTGCGCACCGCCCAACGCACCTGGATCAGCTTCCGCGATCAGCAATGCCGGTTCGAGGCGTCCGGCGTTCAGGGCGGTTCCGCCTATCCGATGGTGCATTCGACCTGCCTGGCGCGTCTGACGACGGAGCGGACACGCCAGTTGCGGACCCTCAGCCAATGTCAGGAAGGCGATCTGTCCTGCCCCCGCTGACCCAGGCCTGAAATGCAAAGGGAGGCGACCGCCGGGTCGCCTCCCTTTTTTTACGCGCCGTTGGCGTCGCGATCAGAAGAACAGGGCGTCGCCCTTTCGCTCCGGCGCCGGACGGCCTTCGGGCTGCTGCGGGTTCGGCGCATCGCGATAGCTGCCCTTGGGTGACGCCGGGCTGGACGGCTGGGGCGACGGCGGCTGCATCGGCGCCTGTTCGTCCGGGACATAGGGTTCGCCGGCCAGGGGATCGACGGGTTCGATGGGCAGGCCGTTCTGATCCAGGCCGCTCATCAGATCGCCGACCGGATCGGGCGCGACCCAGCCCTCGGGCATGGGCGGACCATTGGGGATGGCGGGGGCGTCCAGGCGCGGCAAGGCCGCCTCCATGAAGCCCTTCCAGATGGCGGCCGGCGACGAGCCGCCGGTCACGCCGCGCATGGCGGTGTTGTCGTCCTTGCCCACCCAGACGGCGGTGACGAAGCCGCCGGTATAGCCGACGAACCAGGCGTCCTTGTAATCCGAGGTCGTGCCGGTCTTGCCGGCCAGGTCGCGGCCCGAGATCGCAGCCGACCGACCCGAGCCGCTGGTCACCACGCCGCGCAGCATCTGGTTCATGTAGTACAGCGACGGATTGTTGATCGCCTGGCCGCTCTGGCCCGACTGGCGCTGATAGATGACGCGGCCCTGGGGCGTGCGGATGCGGCTGATGCCATAGGCGTCGACGCGGCGCCCGCCGTTGGCGAAGGCGTCATAGGCGGTGGCCATCTCGATCGGCGAGACCTCGACCGCGCCCAGCGCCATCGCCGGCTCCAGCCCGATGCGGCTTTCTATGCCCAGACGCCGCGCGGCGCGCGCCACGCTGTCGCGCCCGACCTGATCGGCGACATAGGCCGCGACCGTATTGGTCGACTGGGCCACGGCCTGGGCCAGGGTCATGTTTCCGCTGAAGGTGCCGGAATAGTTGCGAGGCGACCAGTTGCCGATGGTGATCGGCTGATCGACCACCGGGGTCTGGGGCGTATAGCCGGCCTCGACCGCCGCCAGATAGACGAACGGCTTGAAGGCCGAGCCCGCCTGGCGCCTGGCGTCGACGGCGCGGTTGAACTGGCTGTCGGCATAAGAGGAGCCGCCGATCATGGCGCGCACCCGGCCGTCGCCGTCCAGCGCGACCAGGGCCGCCTGCTGCACGCCCTTGCCGGCGTCGCGGTCCAGGATGCGGCGCACCGACCGCTCGGCCGCCGTCTGCAGCGTCAGGTCCAGAGTCGTCTCGACCACCATGTCCTCGGTCGGCTCGCCGACCAGGCTGCGGATCGACTTGTCCAGCCAGTCGATGAAATACTGGGCGTGCTGGGTCGCCAGGGTGCGCGAGACGATGACCGGCTGGGTCACGGCCTGTTCGCGCTGGGCCGCGGTGATGACGCCGGCCTCTTCCATCTCGTTCAGCACGACGGTGGCGCGGGCGGCTGCGCGTTCGCTCTCGGACACCGGCGAATAGCGCGAGGGCGCCTTCAGCAGGCCGGCCAGCAGCGCGGCCTCTCCGACCGTCAGGTTCTTGGCCGACTTGTCGAAATAGCGCTGCGACGCCGCCTCGATCCCATAGGCCCCGGCGCCGAAATAGACCCGGTTCAGATACAGGGCCAGGATCTCCTTCTTGGAGAATTTCATCTCCAGCCAGACGGCCAGCATCAGTTCCTGCACCTTTCGGCGCATGTTCTGGTCGGGCGTCAGGAACAGGTTCTTGGCCAGCTGTTGCGTCAGGGTCGAGCCGCCCTGCACCACCCGCCCGGCGCGGACGTTGGTCGCCATCGCCCGCATCATGCCGATGGGGTCGAAGCCGGGGTGGTGATAGAAGCGCCGGTCCTCGATGGCGATGAAGGCGGCCGGCACATAGTCCGGCAGCGCGTCCAGATCGGCGGGCGGCGCCATCTGGGTGCCCCGGGTCGCGATCAGCGCCCCATTGCGATCCAGATAGGTGATCGAGGGCTGGCGATCGACCTGGTACAGGCTGGAGGTGTCCGGCAGGCCGCGCGCAAAGACGGCGAAGAAGACGACCAGGAAGATCAGCCCCCAGACCGCCAGCACGGCGCTCCAGTAGAACAACCTTCCCAAGGCCGACCGGCGGGGCTTGCCCTGCGCCTGTGGTCCGCCCGCATTCACCGGTCCCGCCATGTCCGTCCTTCAGATGCCGCGCTGGGCGAGTTTTCGTTCATCGGCTGTGTATCGCGTATGAACGCGCGCCGAAACGGTGCCGCCGACTTCACGGGATCGTGAGCGGCTATTTCGCCGAAAGAAAGGCGCGGCGGGCCAGCCACACGCCGCTTTTTGCCCCATCATATTCCACGCGCAATCCGGCGTCGGCCAGCAGGGCGCGATAGGCCTCCGGGTCCAGACTGGCGTGATAGAGCGGCTCGCCCCGCCACTGTCCGATGGTCTCGCCGTGCGCCTGACCAGAGGTGAACATCAGCCGCCCGCCCTCGGCGACGCACGCGGCCAGCGCCGGCAGCACCCTGCTCTGATCGTCGGGGCTGAGATGAAACAGACTGTGCCAGGCCAGAACGCCGTCAAACGGACCCGCCGGAAATTCAGCGCGCATATCCGCGACCGACCACACGCCCGTCGGCAGCGTCGCCTGAGCATGGGCGATCAGGCCCGGCGACGCATCCATGCCCGTCACCTGATGTCCCCGCTCCAGCAGGGCGGCCTCAATCGGCCAGCCCGAACCGCAGCCGACGTCCAGAATAGATGCGCCTGCAGGCAAGTCCGCAACGAACCGATCCAGCCAGACCGCTTCGTCCACCCCGCCGTCGCCGGAATAAAGGGTCGCGCCCCGATCCCGGACCCAGTCGTCGGCCTTGTCCCGATAAAGGCCGACGATCCGTTTCGCGGACGGGTGGGTCACGACGGCCTATTTCGCCACGAAGGCATCCAGGTCGGCGTAGAAGGCCTGGGGCTGGTCGAACATGATGAAGTGAGCGCTGTCGTCGATCCGTTTCAGCGTCACGCCCGGCAGGCCGGCATAGGACATCTGATAGATGCTGTCGGTGATCTGGGGCGTCATGCGCGGATCGTTGAACTTGGCGTACACCACCTCGGTCGGTGCGGTGATCTTGGACAGTTCGGGACGCAGGTCCGTCGTGATCAGTTCGCGGAAGGCGGCGGCCGAGACCTTCTGGTCGCTTTCGCGCATGTCTTCCAACGCCTCGGCGCGACGGCTTTCGGTGTTGATCATGCCGTTGATGCTGGTGGTCGCCTGGGCGACATAGGCCTCGCGCGGGCTGTTGGCCTGGGCGGCCCAGATCTGGTCCGCAACCGGGGTCACGCTTTCGGCCGAGGCGCCCGGCGCAGCGAACATCGCGCCCATGAAGGGGATCATGTCCACGACCATCAGCTTGCCGACCGCATCGGGATGGCGCGCGGCCAGCATCATGCCGATGGTCCCGCCCATCGAATGGCCGACGACGACAGGCTTGGTCAGGCCCCTTTCGCGGATATAGCGGGCGATCTCTTCGGCGACAGGCGCAGCGACGGGCGACGGCGTCGCGCCCTGCGCATTGCCCTCGGCCGGCGCGCCGGCGAACCCCTGCACATGAATGCGGTGCACGCGCCAACCCACGCCGTCCTGCGCCGTCAGATGATCCACCGTCCCCTGCCAGACCTCGGGCGACGAGCTGAGCCCGGGGATCAGGATGATGTCACGACCATCCATATCGCCATCGACGCGAACGTGGATGCGGTCGGACTGGAAATCGGCGTGCTGATGGCCGTGGGCGTGACCCGCCTCCGCGTGGGCGCCATGCCCGTCCTGCGCCAGGGCGGCCGGTGCGACGCACAGCAGGGCGGCGGCCGCTGCGGCGCCGACGGTGCGGTTCAGAATGGATACGATGGTCATGATCAAACTCCCCTTTGACGCCCGCTTATGCCCCGCCGACTTTGATATGTAAAGTTCTCTGTCAGACGACATGAGACAGGCGCCGCGCGGCTCTGTTAGACAGTCGGCATGAAGCCCGCCGACGCCGCTCCCGTCCAGTCCCCCCAGGTCGAACCCGCCCCTTCAAAAGCCGGCGCGCAGCCGTTCGGCAAGGGGTTCGTCACCGACGCCTGGTATTTCGTCGCCCTGGGCCGCGACGTCGCCCCGGCCAGCCTGAAACGCTACGAGATCATGGGCGAGCCGGTGCTGATCGGCCGCACCCGCGCCGGCCAGGTCTATGCGATGCGCGACATCTGTCCCCACCGCGCCGCGCCCCTGTCGGCCGGCAAGCTGGTGGAGAAGCCCGGAGAGGGCGAGACGGTCGAATGCCCCTACCACGGCTGGCGCTTCCGCCCCGACGGCGTCTGCGCCGCCATTCCTTCGCTGGTCGAGGATCAGGCGTTCGAGGCGAACCGCATCCGCGTGCGGTCCTATCCGGTGCGCGAGAGCCAGGGCATCGTCTTCGTCTGGATGGCGTCGGACGCCCGCAATCCGATGGAGCCGGACCATGAGCCGCCGGTCTTCCCCGGCGTGGTCGGCGGCGAGGCCAAGCTGGTCGAGGCGATGGATTTCGACAGCCATATCGACCACGCGGTCGTCGGCCTGATGGACCCCGCCCACGGCCCCTACGTCCACCAGCAATGGTGGTGGCGGTCCGAGCATTCGATGCACGAGAAATCCAAGGCCTTCGCCCCGACCGAATTCGGCTGGGCCATGGTGCGCCATGCGCCGTCGTCGAACAGCCGCCTCTACAAGATCCTGGGCGGGGCGCCCGCGACCGAGATCACCTTCCGCCTGCCGGGCTTCCGCTGGGAGCATATTCAGGTGGGCGAAAAACAGGTCCTGGCCCTGACCTGCCTGACCCCGATTACCGACACCAAGACGCGCATCACCCAAATCTTCTGGTCCGACCACTGGGTGTTCGGCCTGGCCAAACCCTTCCTGCGGATGGGGGTGGTGGCCTTCCTGAAGCAGGACGGCGGCATGGTGAACCTGCAGAACGAGGGCCTGCGCTACGACCCCGCCCTGATCTGGATCGACGATGCCGACAAACAGGCCAAATGGTATCAGCAGCTGAAGCGCGAATGGGCCAAGAGCCGCGCCGAGGATCGGCCGTTCGTCAATCCGATCCAGCCTGTAACGCTGAGGTGGAAAAGCTGAAGACGAACGCCTGCTCCCCGCATCGTGGGGAGGAGACACCGGGTTATTACAGCTTCAGCCCGTGCTCGGCGGCCAGATCGACCAGCTTCACCATCGGGCGCGGGCCCCAGTGGGCGATGACTTCAGAGGCGGCCAGAGAGCCCAGCTTGCCGGCCTCTTCCAGCGTCAGGCCGCGCGCGAGGCCCAGCAGGAAGCCGGCGGCGTACTGGTCGCCGGCGCCGGTGGTGTCGATGACTTTGGCGACCGGATAGGCGGCGACGACGACGCGGTCCTCGCCCTTGATCACGACTGAGCCCTGCTCGCCGCGCGTCACGGCGGCGATCTCGACGATGGCGGCCAGTTTTGCGGCGGCGGCGTCGAAGTCTTCGGTCTCGAACAGGGCGCCCAGCTCGGCTTCGTTAGCCAGGACGATGTCGGCGGACTGGGTGATGAAGTCCAGCAGTTCGGCGCGCCAGCGGGCGACGACGAAGGTGTCCGACAGGGTGATGGCCACCCTGCGGCCGGCCTTGTGCGCGGCGGCGGCGGCGCGTTCGAAGGCGGCGCGGGCGGGCGCCGGGTCGAACAGATAGCCTTCCAGATAGACGATCTCGCTGGCGCCGATCAGGGCCTCGTCGATGTCGTCGGCATACAGCTGGTTTGCGGCGCCCAGGAAGGTCGCCATGGTGCGTGCGCCGTCCGACAGCACATTGATCAGGCAGCGACCGGTGCCGAAACCCTGATCCGCCCCGCCCGTCAGGACCGGCGTGTCGAAGTGAACGCCGGCGGCGCGGATGTCGTGGGTGAAGACCTCGCCCAGCGTATCGTCGGCGACCTTGCCGATATAGGCCGCGCGGCCGCCGAACGAGCCGACGCCCGCCACGGTGTTGCCGGCCGATCCGCCCGAGGCCTCCACGCCCGGCGCCATGGCGTCATACAGGGCGGCGCTGCGTTCGGCGTCGACCAGCTGCATGGAGTTGGGCGCCAGGTCCTGGGCCGTCAGGAAGGCGGCGTCGCAGGGGCTGAGGACATCGACGATGGCGTTGCCGACGGCGCAGACGTCATATTGGGCGGTGTTCTGGGTCATGGTCGCGCCTTAGCCGGTCAACGCCCGCACGTCACCCGAAATCACATACGGAAGCCCTTATATGCCGGCCCACGCTTCGGTATGAGGACCGCATGACCCAGATCGCCGTCCTGACCCCCGATCCCGCCGACAAGACCTATGTCGGGCGCTGGCCCGAGGTGCTGGAACGGTTGAAGGCGACGTTGGAGAGCACGGGCGCGACGGTCACGGCCACGCCCTGGACCGATCATGTCGAGGACGCGTCGGGCCTCAAGGGCTATGACCTGATCCTGCCGGTCATCGCCTGGGGCTATCACCGCGATCATGGGCGCTGGCTGAAGGCCTGCGCGACGTGGCGCGAGGCCGGCCTGGCGGTCGCCAATCCCGCCGAGGTGCTGCGCTGGAACTCGGACAAGGCCTATCTGGCGCGGCTGGCGGACAAGGGCGTGCCGATTTCGCAGACGCGCTGGACCGACCGCGTGACCCAGCATCAGGTGGACGCCGCCTTCGTCGAGACGGGTGCGCCGGTGCTGATCGTTAAACCCACGGTGTCGGCCGGGGCGTTTCGCACCCTGCGCCTGACGCCGAGCGAGGTGTTGAGCGATGCGCCCGAGGGCGCGGCGATGATCCAGCCCTATCTAAAGTCGATCGAGACCGAGGGCGAGACCTCGCTGCTGTTCTTCGGCGGCCGGTTCAGCCATGCTGTCAACAAGCGTCCCTTGGCGGGCGACTTCCGCATCCAGGTCCAGTTCGGCGGTCTGTACAGGGCCGTGACGCCGGACGCGGCGGCGATGGCCTTGGCCGAGCAGGTGCTGGCCGCCATCGATGAGCCGCTGCTCTACGCCCGCATCGACATGGCCCGCGACGACGCCGGTCGATGGGTGCTGATGGAGGCCGAACTGATCGAGCCGGACTTCTACCTAGACCACGACCCCGCGAACGGCGCCGGCTTCGCCGAGGCCGTGAAAGCGCGGTTGGAGGCCGCCTCGCGCTGAACCCGGCCCGAACCGGGCCTGGAGCTCAGAACTCTTTCCAGTCCGATTGAACGGCGGCCACGGCCGCCCGCCCGCCGCCGCCAGCCGCCATGCGGGCGCGCGCAGGGGCGGCGTGGGCCCGGGCGAAGCTTTCGACGCGCGCCTTCATCTGCTGGACGGGGGCCGAGTGAATCGGCGTCGGGGCCGCGGCCACTTGGCTGGTTTCGAAGCGGCCGACCAGTTCGGCCAGTTCGGCGGCCTCGCGGCTCAGGCTCAGGCTGGCGGCGGTGGACTGCTCGACCATGGCCGCGTTCTGCTGGGTGACCTGGTCCATCTGGTTCACGGCGGTGTTGACCTGGGCCAGACCCACCGCCTGTTCCTGGGTCGAGGCGCGGATCTCGCTCATCAGGGTCGTGATCTCCTCGATCCGGCCGGCGATGCCGGTCAGGGCCTCGCCCGACTGCCGCACCAGAACGACCCCGTCCCTGACCTGGCTGGAGCTTGCCGAGATCAGCGTCTTGATCTCCTTGGCCGATTCCGCCGACCGTTGGGCCAGGGCGCGCACTTCGGAGGCCACGACAGCAAAGCCGCGACCCGCCTCGCCCGCACGGGCGGCCTCGACGCCGGCGTTCAGCGCCAGGAGATTGGTCTGGAAGGCGATCTCGTCGATCACGCCAATGATCTGGCTGATCTCGTTGGACGAGCGTTCGATCTCACCCATGGCCGCGACGGCCTTCTGGACGACGACGCCGCCGGTCTCGGCCTGGGTCCGCCCCTGGGTGACGACAGTGTCGGCGGCCTGGGCGTTCTCAGCCGTCTTGCGCACGGTGGCGGTGATCTGGTCCAGCGCGGCGGCTGTCTCTTCCAGACTGGCGGCCTGCTGTTCGGTGCGGCGCGACAGGTCTTCGGCGGCGCTGCCGATCTCCTGCGCGCCCGACTGCATCGACCCGGCGTTGACGCCAATGACGCTGACCGCCTGATCCAGCGTCGCCATGGCCTGGTTGAAGTTGTCGCGAAGGATTGCGTAGTCGCCCGGGAAATCGTCCTGAATACGATAGGAAAGGTCGCCGGCGGCCATGGCCGACAAGCCCTTGGCCGTGCCTGCGACAACAGCGGCCTGGACCTGGGCGGCCTGACGATCGGCCTCGACGCGGCGCTCGCGCTCTTCCTCGACGGCGGTGACGTCCGTGGCGAACTTGACCACCTTGTAGGGGCGTCCGTCGCTGTCCAGAATTGGATTGTAGCTGGCCTCGATCACCACCCGCTGGCCGCTCTTGCCGTAGCGCACAAACTTGTCCGCCACGAACTCACCGGCGTTCAGCTTTCGCCACAACTCGGCATAGGCTGGCGTCTGCGCCTCAGTCGGATCGACGAACATCCTGTGGTGACGTCCGACAATCTCAGCCGGCTCATATCCAACCACCGATAGGAAGTTCTGATTGGCCTCCAGAATGACGCCATCCAGATCGAACTGGATGACTGCTTGAGAGCGACTGACGGCAGCCATCATGTTGCGCAGCTCGTTGAGCGTCTTGTCATCTCTGGTTTTGGCGAAAAGTCGCAATGCAAAAATCTTTCGTGCTGAGATGAACGTTAATGCCACGTCAACACTTTAAATCGGGTGTCAGCATGGTTAGCGCGCTAAAGGCTCAACCTGGGGGAGAATATTCCTCTGCGGTCTAGCTTTAGCCGCCTTAAAGCCGCTACGCCGCCTGCTGGTTCCATGAGGTCATATTTGTCGCAACGCCCTACCCTGCTGTCGTCAGATCAGCGCAGCGCCCTTCAGCTCGACGTCGCCATGACGCTGATGGTGACAGCCAAGCGGTGGAGGTTACGTGTCGCCGATCTGTTCCGAGAGTCCGGTCACACGGGCGCGCCGACCGTGGTGCTTTATTTCCTGGCGGACGAGCCCAAGGGCCTGACGCTTTCCGAGTTGGCGAACAGGATGGAGCTGTCCGGCGCGTCGCTGACCCGTCTGGTGCAAAGACTCGAGAAGGACGGCATGGTCAGCCGGCGTCGGATGATCGGCGACGGCCGGTCATGGCTGATCCAGATGGAGCCGGCCGGGCGCGCCGAAATCGAGGCGTTCGAGATCCATGCCGCGGCCATGCGCGAACGCATGTTCGAAGGCGTTTCGGACGAGGATATGGCTGCCGCACGTCGCGTGCTGAAGGCCTTGGCTGAGAAGCTGACCCACGGCCCCGACGCCGCTCCGGGGATCTAGCCCGCCGCCTCGCCCAGCGCCATCAGGCCTGCCCGCGACGGGCACAGGTCGGCGATGATGCAAGACAGGCATTTGGGTTTGCGCGCCGTGCAGGTGTAGCGGCCGTGCAGGATCAGCCAGTGGTGCGCCTTGGGCAGCCAGTCCTCCGGCACGACCTTGAACAGCTGGGCCTCGACCTTGTCCGGCGTTCCGGCATTGGCCAGGCCCAGCCGGTGCGAGACGCGAAAGACGTGGGTGTCGACGGCGATGGCCGCCTCGATCCCCAGTTCGTTCAGAACCACCGAGGCCGTCTTGCGCCCCACGCCGGGCAGGGCCTGAAGATCGGCGCGGTTCAGCGGGACCTCGCCGCCATGCTGGTCCAGCACGATGCGGCTCAGCGCGATGACGTTCCGCGCCTTGCCGCGATAAAGGCCGATGGAGGCGATGTAGGGGATCAGCCCCTCCTCGCCCAGGGCCAGCATCTTCTCCGGCGTGTCCGCGACCTTGAACAGCCGCTCGGTCGCCTTGTTGACCGACACGTCCGTCGCCTGGGCCGACAGGGCGACGGCGACGACCAGGGTGAAGGGATTGGAGAAATCCAGTTCGGTCTTGGGCTCGGGCATGACGCCGGACAGGCGTTCGAAGATCGCCTCGACGCGGTCTTCGTCGGGCGGCCAGCGCAGCATGGGTATGGCCGCCCCGGTCATCACGGCCGGGCGTTTGGCAGGCTTGGCGGCGGGCTTTCTGGCCTTGGCGGGCTTCATGCCTCGCTGTCGTCCTCGGGGCGGCGCGGGTCAAGACCCAGGCCCTTGAGCGCTTGGGCGGTCAGGGCGGCGTCGGCGGCGCGCTCGCCCTCCATCCAGGCGCCGTGGGCCGTGCCGTAATAGACCGGCGCGGTCGCCTCGCCGGCCAGGAAAATGCGGTCCTCGACCGACGTGCGCAGCTTCGCCCGATCCGCCGCATGGCCCGGCAAGGCATGGGAATAGGCCCCGCGCGACCAGGGATCGACGCCCCATCCGCTGATCGCGACCGCCTCCAAGCGCCGGCGCATGTCCGACCCCAGAGCCGCGACCAGTTCGGACACGGCGAAGTCGAACAGGGCGGCCGGCCCCTGCGCCTCCAGCCCCCAGGCGAGGTCGGCCCCGAAATAGGCCTCGATCATCGGCCGCCCGAACGGCCGCAGGTGATAGCCGCCGGTCTCGGCCGTATCGGTGCGGGTCCACAGCTGGGTGTCGGGCTGGAAATCGCCGGCGCCGCGCACCGTCATATGCACCTTGGACGCCAGGCCCAGCGGCACGCCCGCCGTCGCCTCGAGCAGGGCCGGAACCGGCGGATCGATGCGGATCGCCTCGCCGGCGATCAGGCTGTTGGGCACCGTCAGGATGACGATCCGCGCCGTCAGTTCACCGCGATTCGTTTCCAGCCGCAGCACCGGTCCCGAACGGTCGATGCGGCTGACGGCGCAGTCCGTGACCGTGATGGACGAAACAGCCTCGCCCAGCCGGGCGATCAGCCGGCCATAGCCCTCGCGCACCCGCCAGTTCACGCCGGTGTCGACATAGGCGTCATAATCCAGGCTGGACACCTCGGCGAACCGCGCGCCGTTCAAGGCGCCCGAGATGGCGTCCATGTGCGGGTTCCAGCGACTGTCGGGATCGAAGAAGTCCGACGCCGGGCGATCCTCACCTAGCGACGCCGCCTCGCTCACCCGCTGGTCGAAGGCGGCGAAGGCCTCGCCGAACGCGGCCTGATCCGCGCGGGTCATTTCGTGGTCGAAGGCCTGAGTGCGCCAGGGCGGCGGGGTCTGATCCAGCGTCAGCCCCTCGGACTCGACCCGTCCGGCCAGCACATTGTCGTCGGCCGAATGCAGCCAGCCGCACCCCATGTCCAAGCCTTCGCCCTCGGCCCGAACCGTCCAGGCGCGCCCCCCGATCCGGTCGCGGGCCTCCAGCACCAGAACCGACAGGCCGGGCCGCAACAGACGGCGCGCGGCGGCGATGCCGGCGGCGCCTGCGCCGATCACCACGACATCGACCCGGGACGGCAGCGGCTGGGAGGCGGAGATGCGGGCGTTCATGGGGTCAGGACATACACGAAAACCGGTCGTGATCGGCGCCGTTCCGGTCGCCTATTGATTTTTGGACGGCGCGGTCCATTTTAGCGCCGCTTCAAAACGCCGCACCTCCCCCGGATATTCCATGTCGCCTGAACTCAAGAAACGCCTGCCGCTGTTTGCGGCCGCCCTCGTCGGCCTGGCCCTGATCGTGGGCGGCATCGTCTGGTGGGTGAACGGCCAGCGTTGGGAAAGCACCGACAACGCCTTCGTCCAGGCCGACACCACCCTGGTCAGCCCCCAACTGTCCGGCCGGGTCACCGAGGTTCTGGTGGGCGACAACCAGCGGGTCGCGGCGGGCCAGATCCTGGTCAAGCTGGACGATTCCGACCAGAAGGCTCAGCTCGCTCAGGCCGAGGCCAATCTGGCCGCCGCCATCGCCGCCGTCGGCCATGTCGACGCCCAGGCCGAGCAGGAACAGGCCACCATCGCCGCCCGCGCCGCCTCGGTCGCCCAGGCCAACGCCCAGGCCGGCCTGGCCCGCGCCGAGGTCGATCGTTACGGCAAGCTGGCCGAACAGGGCTGGGTCTCGCAGCAGCGCATCCAGACCGAGCGCGCCTCGGCCGCCACCGCCGCCGCCAGCGTGCAGCAGGCCCAGGCCGCCCTGGTCGCCGAACAACGCACCGCCGGCGTGCTGAGCTCGACCCGTCAGCAGAGCGTCGCCGCCGTCGAACAGGCCCGCGCCGTGGTCGAACAGGCCCGTATCGCGCTGGAGCGCACCGTCATCCGCGCCCCGGTCGCCGGCGTCGTCGGCGCCCGCAGCGTGCGGCCCGGCCAGTATGTCAACGCCGGCACGCAACTGCTGTCAGTCGTGCCCCTGACCAACACCTACATCGTCGCCAACTTCAAGGAGACGCAGCTGGACAAGGTGCGCCTGGGTCAAACCGTGGAGATTTCCGCCGACGCCTTCCCCGGCCGCAAGATCGAGGGCCGCGTGGACAGCTTCGCCCCCGCCACCGGGTCCGAATTCGCCCTGATCCCGGTCGAGAACGCCACGGGCAACTTCACCAAGATCACCCAGCGGGTGCCCGTCCGCATCGTCGTCAGCGGCGCAGACCGCAGCCTGGCCCTGCGTCCCGGCCTGTCGGTGGACGTCAAGATCGATTTAAAGAGCCAGGGCGGCCAGAGCTTCGCCGAAGCCGCCACGACGACCGGAGCCACAGGCCAGTGACCGCCGCCAACCCCGCCGCAGATGGCGGGGCCCCTGTCGCGCAAAAGGGTCCCGTCGCCGGCCATCCCGAAATCAACTGGACCATGCTGCTGCTGGGCTTCGCCGGCATGGTGGTGGGCCAGTTCATGGCCATTCTGGACATCCAGATCGTCGCCGCCTCCCTGCCCCAGATCCAGGCCGGCGTCGGGGCCTCGGCCGACGAGATCAGCTGGATCCAGACCGCCTATCTGATCCCAGAGGTGGTGATGATCCCCCTGTCGGGCTTCCTGTCGCGGCTGTGGGGGACGCAGCGGCTGTTTCTGGTCTCCTGCGCCGGCTTCGTTCTGATGAGCGTCGCCACGGGCCTTTCGTCGTCGATCGACATGATGATCCTGTTTAGGGCCATCCAGGGTTTCGTGGGCGGGGCCATGATCCCGACCGTCTTCGCCGTCGCCTTCACCGCCTTTCCGCCCGACAAGCGCGTCACCGCCAGCGTGGTCATGGGCCTGATCGTGACCTTGGCGCCGACCGTCGGGCCGACGCTGGGCGGGCACCTGACAGAGTGGCTGAGCTGGCGATGGCTGTTCTTCATCAATGTGGGACCGGGCCTGCTGGTGCTGTTTCTGGTTGGGCGCTACGGCAACTTCGACAAGGGCGATCCGTCGCTGGCCAAGGGGTTCGACTGGTGGGGCCTGGGCCTGATGGCCGTCTTTCTGATGTCGATGCAGTTTGTGCTGGAAGAGGGCGCCAAAAACGACTGGTTCGACGATACTCACATCCTGCTTTTGACCGTCGTGGCGGCGGTCGCCGGACCGATCTTCATCTGGCGGTCCCTGACCTATCGCCAGCCGATCGTGGAGTTGCGCGCCTTTGGCAATCGCAACTTCCTGGTCGGGTTCATCATGACCTTCATCGTCGGGTTCGCCCTGTTCGGCGGCACCTTCCTGCTGCCGCTCTTCCTGGGCCGCGTGCTCGGCTATTCGTCGTCAGAGGTCGGCACCACCATGGTCGTGTCGGGCCTGGCCATGTTCGCCACCGGCCCCTTCGCCGGACGACTGGTGCGCAAGCTGGATGCGCGGGTGCTGATGTTCGGCGGCTTCATGCTGTGCGCCTGGGGCATGTGGGAGGCGCGCGTCGTCACCGACGACTGGGGCTTCTGGAACTTCGCCTCGGTCCAGGCCTTCCGCGGCGTCGGCGTGATGCTGGCCATGATCGCGTCCCAGCAGGTGACGATGGCGACCCTGCCGCCGCACATGGTCAAGAACGCCTCGGGGCTGGTGAACCTGTCGCGCAACGTCGGCGGCGCCTTCGGCCTGGCGATCCTGAACACCAGCCTGACGTCCAACACCGCCCTGCACATGAGCGAACTGACCAGCGCCATCGGTCAGGGGGACCAGGCGATGCGCAACATGATGGCCGGCATGGCCCAGCGGTTCGCCGGCTCCATCGACCCGGCCGCCTCGGCGATGAAGGCCATCTATGGGATGTTGCAGAAACAGGCGACGACGATGGCGTTCGGCGACGCCTTCGCCCTGCTGGCCATCCTTTGCGCGGGCGCGGCCTTCGTCACCCTGGCCGCCCAGCCAGTGAAGGCCCAGGCCGGCGCCCCGCCCTCGGACGTCCACTGATGGCGCGCCGTCTCGGGCAGGTCGATGAACGCAAGAGCGAGGCGATCCTGGACGCCGCCGCGACCCTGTTCGCCGACAAGGGGTTGCAGGCCAAGATGGACGAGATCGCCAAACTGGCCGGCGTCTCCAAACAGACGGTCTATAATCGCTTCGCCTCCAAGCTGGAGATCGCCCAGGCCCTGGCGTCCAAGCGGGTCGAGGACATCGTCGCCCCCCTGCGCGGCGCCGGCGATCCGCAGACGGTGCTCGACAACTTGGCCCTGACGCTGCTGAACCGGGTGTGCAGCGGCGACAAGGTCGGCTCGATGCGCGGGGTCGCCCTGGTCTCGGTCGAGGCGCCTGACATCGCCCACGCCATCTATGAGGCCGGTCCGCGTCGCAGCCTGCGCGAACTGGCCGCCTGGCTGGCGGAACAGACGCGGCTGGGCCGAATGAGCGTCGCCGACCCGGAAGAGGCGGCCGAGATGTTCGCCGGCCTTGTGCTGGGACACGGCCATCTGCGCGCCATGCTGGATGTGCCGCAGTTGGAGGCCGACAAGCGCGCAGGCCGCGCCAGAGAGGCCGCGCGCATCTTCATGGCCGCCCATCCGCCCGCCACGGCCGCCAAGACTTCCTGAGCCCGGCGCGCTACAGTCGCCCACCCTGTCGCTTGAGACCGCCTTCATGCTGATCCACCTGTCCTCCTGGCCCGAAATCGATGCGCGACTGAACGACGGCGGTCCGCTGTCCAGGACGGTGGTCGTGCCCATCGGCTCCAACGAGCAGCACGGGCCGACGGGGCTTCTGGGCACCGATTGGCTGTGCCCCGAAATCATCGCCCATGCGGCCGAGAAGACCGACGCTGACCTGATCGTGGCCCCGACCTTCAACATCGGCATGGCCCAGCATCACCTGGCCTTCGCCGGCACCATCAGCCTGCGCCCCTCGACCTTCATGGCCGCGATCACCGACTGGGTGTCGTCCCTGAGCCGTCACGGGTTCGAGCGGATTTACTTCCTGAACGGTCACGGCGGGAACGTCGCGACCATCGAGGCGACGATCTCGGAAATCTACGCAGAGTGGAGCTTCGTCGAGGACAGCCCGCCCTTCGTCCTGAAGCTGAAGAACTGGTGGGACCTGCCCGGCGTCAATGGCCTGTGCAACCGCCTGTTCCCGACCGGCCACGGCATGCACGCCACCCCATCCGAGATCGCGGTGACGCAGGCCGCCTATCCCGAGCGGATCAAGACCGCCGACTACAGCCCGCAGATCGCGCCGAACGGGCCGATCCGCGACGCCCTCGACTATCGCGCCCGCTTCCCCGACGGCCGGATCGGCTCGGACCCAGGCCAGGCCAGCCCCGAGAAGGGCCAGCAGATCATCGACGCGGCGGTCCCCGCCCTGTTGAGTGACATCGCGGCCTTCGCCGCAGAGACCCAACCGGGAGCGTCGCTCTGACCCGCAAGACGCCCACAGCCGCCAGCGCCGCCGTCGTCGGCGCCGAAATCCTAGCCGCCTCGGCCGAGGTGATCGCGGCCCGCACCGGCCTGATGGCGCAGGGCCTGACCAGCGCCAAGGGGCAGGACCTCAGGGAACTGTCGCTGATGAGTTCCGAGAAGACCGAGGCGCTGTCCGCCTCCGCCGACGCCATGGCCGCCAGCGCCGGGGCCATCGGTCAGCGGCTGGGGCGCGTGGCGCTGGACGAGAGCGCCCATGCCCTGCGGGCGGCGGCGGCTGTGACCCAGGCCCGCACCCCGGCCCAGGCGGCCGAGGCCCAGTTCAGCTACGCCATTAGCTGGTGGAGCCGGGCGGCGGCCCAGGCCATGACCCTGAACGGCGAACTTCTGAAGGCTCAGGCCGAGGCGCTGGCCCCGATCCACAAGACGGCGACCGCCAACGCCAAACGGCTGCGCAAGACGCGCTAGGTCGGCTCCACCAGCTTCAGCTTGGGCTTCTTGACCTTGGCGGGGCGGTCGGCCTTTTTGGCGGCCTTCTCGGCCCTCTTGGCTTCTTTCTCGACCGCCTTCAGCGCCTTCTTGGCCGCCTTGGCCTCGGCCTTGGCGGCGTCAGGGGCGGCGTCGGCGGCGGCGGCCAGATCGGCCAGCTGATTGAGGAAGGTCTCGCGCTGGCCCTTGGGCAGCAGGGCCATGATCCGCTTGTCGGCGGCCTCGACCAGCGGGCGGGCGGCCTCCAGACGGGCGGCGCCCTCAGCCGACAGACGCACCGCCTTGGCGCGCGCATCCAGGGTCGAGCGTTCCCGCTCCAGCAGGCCCTTGGTCGTCATGCGCGCGACCAGATCGGCCAGGGTCGAGCGATCGATGCCGGTCATCCGCACCAGTTCGGTCTGGGTCAGGCCGGCCTTGATCGAGACCGCCTCCAGCACCGCGAACTGGCGCTGGGTCAGGCCGTCGGCGCCGGTCTCCTCGGCATAGATGTCGAGCGCCAGCTGCAAGGCGCGGTGCATCAGGTGGCTGGGCGAGGTGGCCAGGGGGCCGACCTTCCTTGCCGCTTTTCCCGCCTTCACCATCGCGCCGCTCCCCTGAAGTTTCGTCCGAACACGTATCAGCTCTGCTTTACGATTTGACGGGGAAAGCGCGTCGGTTCCGTGACAGTTCCGCTCGCGCCCTAGAGCCCCGTGTCGGGCGAGACGGGGGCCGGCTCGTCGTCCTTGATCAGGTGCTTCATGATGAAGAAGACCTGCCAGACGCCGAACACGGCCGAGGCGATCCACAGTCCGCCGCGGAAGGCGACCCATGTGTCGTCGGACTGGGTGCGCCAGACGATCTCGTTGATTATGCAGACGGCGGCGAAATACAGGCCGTAACGCAGGGTCAGCCCGCGCCAGCCCGCGTCGGTGATGCGGATCGCCTCGCCCAGCAGATATTTGAACGGATAGCGGTTCAGCGGCAGCGACCCCAGCAGAACGACCGCCAGCAGGCCGTTCTGGATCGACAGCTTGATCTTCAACAGGTTCGGATCGTGGAAGACGATGGTCAGCACGCCGAAGATCAGGGCGAAGCCGCCGGTCAGCAGCGGCAGGGGGGCCAGACGACGCTCGACCACATAGCCGACGATCAGGGCGATCAGCGAGGCGCCGACCAGGACCCACGTCGCCTGAACCAGGGCTTCCTGCCCGTCCAGACCGCGCGCGAATCGGTTGATCGCATAGGCGGCCATGAAGGCCACAAGCGCGCCGAAATCGACGGCCTGGCGGATGTTGGAAGCCTTTTTCGGCGTCTCGGTCATGTCAGTCTTCCAGTCCCACCAGTGAGCGGGAGAAGGCGCGGGCGTCGAACGGTTGCAAATCCTCGACCCCTTCGCCGACGCCGATCAGCATCAGGGGGGCGTCCGACGCCTGGGCCACCGGCACCAGCACGCCGCCGCGCGCCGTGCCGTCCAGCTTGGTCATGACTACGCCGGTCACGAAGGCGGTGCGGCCGAAGATCTGTTCCTGGGCCAGGGCGTTGCGGCCGACGGTGGCGTCCAGCACCAGCAGCGTGTCGTGCGGCGCCTCGGGATCGACCTTCTTCAGCACGCGGACGATCTTGAGCAGTTCGTCCATCAGGGCGGACTTGTTCTGAAGCCGGCCGGCGGTGTCGATCAGGACGACGTCATAGCCTTCGGCCCGCGCCTTGGTATAGGCGTCGAAGGCCAGGCCCGCGGCATCGGCGCCGTCGCGACGGCTCTCGAAGTCGGCGCCCGAGCGCTCGGCCCAGACCTTAAGCTGTTCGCGGGCGGCGGCGCGGAAGGTGTCGCCGGCCACGATCATCACCTTGGCGCCCTTGCCCGTCAGATCGGCGGCGATCTTACCGAGCGTCGTGGTCTTGCCCGATCCGTTCACCCCGACGAACAGAACGACATAGGGTTTGGGGCCGGACAGAGGGTCGAAGGTCGCCTGGCGCGGCGACAGTTCGGCGGCGACCGCCTCGGCCAGCGCCTCCTTGACCTCGCGCTCGGGCGCGTCCTTGCCAAACTTCAGCGCGCGAAAGCGTTCGACGATCCGGGCCGAGGCGGCCGGGCCGAGATCGCTCTCCAGCAAATGCTCCTCCAGCTGCTCCAGCGAGGCCTCGGACAGCGGTTCCTTGACGAAGGTGGCGACGACCTGATCGGTCATCTGTCTGGAGGAGCGCGAGAGCCCAGCGGACAGGCGCTGGAACCAGCCCTTTTTCGGCGTGTCGTTCATGCAGTGGCTTTAGCGGGGGCGAAGGCCAACGTCATCCGCATTCGCGAAGGTCGTCCGCGACGTTTCGGACGGTCGGCGACAAAAACACCGTCTAATTCGTCTAATTGGTCTGAAATCGAGGCCTCCCTGTCAGCGTGCGTGCGAAAGCGAGGAGTATACACCCCCGCAAAATCGACGATGGCGGAAGGTCGCGAGAAACCGGCAAGCCGTTGAAAGCGCGAGTTTTGGAGCCGCCGGTTAGGATGGCTGCCGTCATTTCGCTTTCGTCATCCTCCAGCAAGCCGGTGACGGCGCAGACCGTGGGACCCAGCAGCGCCGAAGGCGATGCGTCGGCTGGGCGAATGTTTGAAGCCTGGCGTGCACGACAGGTTCGCGCTCTCGCGCGCCGCTGCCCCCCCCCCCCGGTCGCTGCGCGTCGGAGGATGACGAAAGAGTACAGGCATGAAGTCGTTTCCGTCCCTTCATCATTCGCGCCTATATGAAGGCTGACGACCGGCGCGGGCCGGGTGATGCGGACGATCCGATGGCTGATGCTCTGTTCCATTCTCCCAAGACCCACGGCTTCGTGCGCGTGGCGGCGGCGACACCGGTCAGCCATGTGGGCGACCCCAAGGCGAACGGGCAAGATCACGTCGCGCTGATCCGTCAGGCGGGCGAGCAGGGCGTGGACCTGATGGTCTTTCCCGAGCTGTCGCTGTCGGCCTATGCGATCGACGATCTGCATATGCAGGCGGCGCTGCTGGACGAGGTCGAGCGGCAGATCGCCGTGGTCGCGGAGGCGACGGCCGAGGCGGACGTCGTGGCGGTGGTCGGGGCGCCGATCCGCAACGGCGACGCCCTATATAACTGCGCCGTGGTTATCGGGGCGGGCGAGGTGCTGGGGGTCGTGCCCAAGACCTATCTGCCCAACTACCGCGAATACTATGAGAAACGCTGGTTCGCGCCGGCGACGGCGCGCGCCGAGGACGTGATCGCGCTGAACGGCGAGACGGTGGATTTTGCGCCGGGCCTTTTGTTCGAGGCGGTCAACCGGCCGGGCTTCGTCTTCTCGGTTGAGATCTGCGAGGACTATTGGGCGCCGCTGCCGCCTTCGACACGGGCGGCGCTGGCGGGCGCGCGGATCCTGCTGAACCTGTCGGCGTCCAACATCGTCATCGGCAAGGCGGACGAGCGGGCGATGCTGAGCGCCAGCCATTCAGCGCGGACCCTGTCGGCCTATGTCTTCGCCGCCTCGGGCTGGGGCGAGAGCACCACCGACCTGGCCTGGGATGGGCAGGCGACGATCCATGAACTGGGGTCGAAGCTGGCCGAAGGCGAGCGGTTCGCCCTGGAGAGCCATCTGACGATCGCCGACGTGGACGTGGACCGGATCGGGCTGGACCGGTTGCGCAACGGCACCTTCGCCGAATGCGCTAGAAACGAAGGCGAGGCGGCGACGGTCGTGCCCTTCATGGCGCGCGAGGACCATGAGGCCAGCGAACTGATCCGGCCGCTGGACCGGTTCCCCTTCGTGCCGGACGACGCCGGGCGGCTGGATCAGGATTGCTATGAGGCCTTCAATATCCAGGTTCAGGGGCTGATGCGCCGCATGACGGCGACTGGCGCCAGGTCGCTGGTGATCGGCGTGTCCGGCGGGCTGGATTCGACCCAGGCCCTGCTGGTCGCGTGTCGCGCCTTCGACCGGCTGGATCTGCCGCGGACCAATATCCTGGGCTTCACCATGCCGGGGTTCGCGACCTCAGACGGGACCAAGTCCAACGCCTGGGCCCTGATGACCGCGCTGGGCGTCACGGGCGCCGAGATCGACATCCGCCCCGCCGCCGAACAGATGTTCAAGGACATCGGCCACCCCTACGCCGAGGGGCAGCCGGTGCACGACATCACCTTCGAGAACGTGCAGGCGGGCCTGAGGACCGACTATCTGTTCCGGCTGGCCAATCAGCACAAAGCCTTCGTGCTGGGGACCGGGGACCTGTCGGAACTGGCGCTGGGTTGGGCCACCTATGGCGTCGGCGACCATATGAGCCATTACAACGTCAACGGCGGGGTGGCGAAGACGTTGATCCGGCACCTGATCCGCTGGGTGGCGGCGGGCGACCTGATCGGCGCGGGCGCGCGCGACACGCTGCACGCCATTCTGGATACCGAGATCTCGCCCGAGCTGGTGCCGGCCAAGGATGGGGTGATCCAGTCGACGGAAGAAACCGTCGGCCCCTATGCGCTGAACGACTTCTTCCTGTTCTACATCAGCCGGTTCGGGATGACGCCGTCCAAGGTCGCCTTCCTGGCGCATCAGGCCTGGAGCGATGCGGGCGCGGGTGAATGGCCGGCGAATACGCCGGACGACGAAAAGGTCGAATACGATTTGGCGACGATCAAGGGCTGGCTGAGGAAGTTCCTGATCCGCTTCTTCCAGACCGCCCAGTTCAAGCGCTCGGCCCTGCCGAACGGGCCCAAGGTGGTCACCGGCGGATCGCTGTCGCCGCGCGGCGACTGGCGCGCGCCGTCGGACGGCAATGCGCGGGTGTGGCTGGACGAGCTGGACGCAAACGAACCGGACTGACCATCTCCTCCCCATTGCATGGGGAGGAGACGCGGCCCTAGAAGCTTGGCCATGACCGACGACGTGACCAAAGATTCCAACGGCAACCTCCTGGCTGACGGCGACAGCGTGACCCTGATCAAGAATCTGAAGGTCAAGGGATCGGGCGGGGTCACGCTGAAGCGCGGGACGCTGGTCAAGACCATCCGCCTGACCGGCGATCCGGACGAGATCGAGGCCAATGTGGAGAAGGTGCGCGGCCTGGTCCTGCGCACCGAGTTCGTGAAGAAGGCCTGACCCTCTTCCCTTCGCGCGATGCAGCCGCCATCTAGCGGCCTATGACCGACACCCTCGCCGCCCCGACCTCGACCGCTTCCGCCAACAGCAAGATTCCCGTCACTGTCCTGACCGGCTATCTCGGTGCGGGCAAGACGACGCTGCTGAACCGAATCCTGACCGAGGATCACGGCAAGCGCTACGCCGTCATCGTCAACGAGTTCGGTGAGATCGGCATCGACAACGACCTAGTGGTCGGCGCCGACGAGGATGTGTTTGAGATGAACAACGGCTGCGTCTGCTGCACGGTGCGGGGCGACCTGATCCGCGTGGTCGCCGGCCTGATGAAGCGCCAGCGTCCCGGCAAGCCGGCCTTCGACGCCATCATCGTGGAGACGACGGGCCTGGCCGACCCCGGTCCGGTGGCCCAGACCTTCTTCGTGGACGAGGACGTCAAGGCCAAGACCCAGCTGGACAGCGTCACGACCCTGGTCGACGCCAAACATGTGATGGCGCGCCTGGACGATTCCAAGGAGGCGCGCGAGCAGGTGGCCTTCGCCGACCGGATCATCCTGAACAAGGTCGATCTGGCGACCGCCGACGAACTGAACGCGGTCGAGGCGCGTCTGCGGGCGCTGAACCCGCTGGCGCCCATCGTGCGGGCTGAGCGCTCGAACGTGCCGCTGGATCAGGTGCTGGGTCTGGGCGCCTTCGATCTGGAGCGCATTCTCGAGGTCAAGCCGGACTTCGTGAACCCGCCGCACGGCGCGGACGGCCATGTGCATGACGAGCACTGCGGCCACGACCATCACGACCACGACCATGGGCACGATCATCATCACCACGACCACGCGCATGATCACGCCCACGGCGCGCGAGGCCACGCCCACCAGGACGACATCAAGGGCATCTCCCTGTCGCTGGATCGGCCGCTGGACGGGGCGAAATTCACCGCCTGGCTGGACCGGCTGCTGGGCGAGCAGGGTCAGAACATCCTGCGCGCCAAGGGCATCATCGACGTCAAGGGCGAGAACCGCCGCGTGGTCTTCCAGGCCGTGCACATGATCCTGGAAGGCGACCTGCAACGCGAATGGGGCGTCGCCGAACGCCGCTGGAGCCGCGCCGTCTTCATCGGCCGCGATCTGGACGAAGCCGCGCTGAAGGCCGGCTTCGAGGCCTGCGCCGCCTAACGTCAACCTGACCACGGTTGACCTACAGATTTAGATGATTCACACAAGGCAAGGGCCGCGTCCGAAAACGCGGCCCCGCCCATACTCTGCCGACCCTTTGCCGACTGCTGACCGGACCGACTTGCAGGTCAATCCGATCACCCTTCAGACGACGAATCGCCTGCCGTGCCGCTAATTCGGCAGGATTCAAGCGATCCGGCAACATTCTTTTAGCCTTCCCCCAACAGAACCTCGGGACAAAGGTTAAATGTTCTGTAAATGTTCCATTTACTGAAAGGGGTGCAGAGGCTCCACTTTCTCACTTGGAATAGGCCTTACTTCTCGAACAGCTTGTTCCAGCGGCGCTTGTCGCGGGCCTTCCAGGCGCCGCGGTGGTAGGCGTCGGAGCCGATCAGGGGGACGACCGTGGTGGCTTCGGCGAAGACCATCTGTTCGTGGGTGGTCTGGACCTTGCCCCAGGAGGCGGCCTCTTTCAGCGTCGAGGACGAGCAGGCGCCGTCGCGCACGTCGGCGACGGTGATCTGGACCGCATAGCGGTGCATCTCGGCCTCGACACCGAGGATTTCGGCGCAGACGACCGTGTCCTGGGCGAAGTTCTTGGGCACGCCGCCGCCGACCATGAACAGACCGGTGACGCCGGCGGCGATCTTGATGTCGGTCAGTTCGCGGAAGTCGGCGATGGCGTCCAGCATCAGATAGGGCTGACCGGCGGCGGCGCGTTCCTTCTGATGCTTGACCAGACCGAAGCCGGCCGAGCTATCGACGAAGGCCGGGCAGAAGATCGGCACGCCCTCTTCATAGGCGGTCTGGATCAGCGAGCCGGGCTTTTTCGCATTGCCCTCGCTGAGCCACTTGCCCATTTCCCAGATGAACTCGCGGCTGGAATAGCCGCGCGGCTCCAGGCGGTTGGCGATCTCCAGGATGGTGTGGTCGCAGGCCTGGAGCTCTTCCTCGTCGATATAGGTGTCGTAGATTCGGTCGATGTAGTTGTCGCGCAGGACGTTGTCGTCCACCTCGCCGGCCGCCTGATAGTGTTTGAAGCCCAGGGCCTCAAAGAAATCCATATCGACGATCGAGGCGCCGGTGGCGACCACGGCGTCGACCATGCCCAACTTCACCATGTCGCGGTAAACGTGCATGCAGCCGCCGGCCGAGGTCGAACCGGCCAGGATCAGCCAGGGCGAGCAGTCCTTGTCCTCGATGGCCATCGAGAAGATATCCGCAGCGCGGGCGGTGTCGCGCGACGAGAAGGACATTTTGCGCATCGAGTCGATGATCGGGCGCGCGTCGAAGCTGGTGATGTCGACGTGCTCGACGACATTCTGCAGCAGCTGGGCCTTGGTGTTCGATTGAACGGGAGCGTTCATTTCGGCGGTTTCCCTGTGATTTGAGCGCCCGTCGAACAAGCAGACGTGCCGGGACGGAGCGACCGACAGGACCGATAGACGCCCAACCATCGGCCGTCACCCTCGGACTTGATCCGAGGGCCGGACGTTCCGCCGCGCGTTCCTCGCAAGGAAGACGCAGACGGGCCGCTCCTCGGGTCTTGCCCGAGGATGACGGTTGCAGGTGCTAGCGTGCTACTTCCGGCGCGACTTGCGCTGACCGGCCTTACCCTTGGGACGTGACAGGCGCACGACCTTACGGGCGTTCTCTTCCGCCGTGGTGCGCACGGTGGGGATGGAACGCGGGGCCAGACCGTACAGCGAGGCCATCGGGGCGTCCTCGACCGCGGCGATGTCGTGTTCGCCATAGCCGTTGAAGCCGGTCGACATGGCGACGCCATAGGCGCCCAGCATGCCGATTTCGATGAAGTCGCCTTCGCGCACATCGGCCGGCAGCCAGAAGGGTCCCGGCATATGGTCGATGGAATCGCAGGTCGGGCCGTAGAACTGAAACGCCTTCAGCTCGCCCGCGCTTTCGCCGTCCCGGACCAGCTTGGTCGGGAAGGGCCAGCGCGAGTGGGTCGCGTCGAACAGCGAGCCGTAGGAGCCGTCGTTCAAATAAAGGGCGTCGCCCTTGCGCAGGTCGACACGGGCCAGGATCGACGAGGATTCGGCGACCAGCGCCCGGCCGGGCTCGCACCACAGCTCGGTCGTTTCCGACACCGGCATCTCGTTGAAGCCGCGATGGATGGCGTCGGCGTATTCGCTCATGTCCGGCGGGACCATGCCCGGATAGACGGACGGGAAGCCGCCGCCGACATCGACGATATCGACGATCACGCCCGCACGGCTGATCGACCGGCCGACCTGGGCCATGGCGGCCTGATAGGCGGTCGGGCGCATGCACTGGCTGCCGACGTGGAAGGAAACGCCCATCAGGCCGTCCTTGACCGCCTGGCGCGTCGCCATCAGCAGGGCCGGCGCCTGATCCGACGACACGCCGAACTTGCCCGACAGCGTATAGGCGGCGCCGTCGGCCGAGACGGCCATGCGCACGATCAGGTTCAGGTCGTCCGCCCCGCCGGTGGCGTCGAGGATCTTGTTCAGCTCGTCGATGCAGTCGAGCGAGAAGGTGCGCACGCCGTGATCGAAATAGGCCTTGGTGATCGCAGAGCGGCTCTTGACCGGATGCATGAAGGCCAGGCGAACGTCATGGCTGACCGAGCGAACCAGCTCGATCTCGGCGATAGACGCCACGTCGAAGCCGCGAACGCCGGCCTCGATCAGGGTTTCAACGACCCAGCGCGAAGGGTTGGCCTTCACAGCGTAGAAGACGTCGGCCTTTAGATTATCCTGGAACCAGCGCGCCGCTACGGAAACCGAACGCGGCCGCACGAGGGCGACGGGACGTTCAGGGGACCGCTCACGGACCAGGTCCAGGGGAAGCTGATACGTGCGCAATTCACGTAACCCCCTGCTAATTGTTAAACCCAGACCGGCGTTAGCGGCGCAGACAGGACCTACGGGGTCCGCCGGAGAGCGCGATATGGGGACGCGCGACTGTCATGTAAAGAGGTTTTTTCATGGCGGGGCCAGCAAGAAGCTGTGCGAAGCGTCGGGGAAACTGGCGACCAACGGCTGCGTTAGGCTTTCGAGGGGACCGTCATGAATCGCTGGATCTTTCTGTTTCGTCGCCTGTCGCGGCAACTGTGGTGGCGCGCCAGCCTGTATGCCGCTCTTGGCGTGATCGCCGCATTGGCCGGGGCGTGGGGCGCGCCGTTCGCCCCCGACGTTCTGGCCGAACGGTTCGGCGGCGATTCCGTGGAGGCGGTGCTGACGATCTTAGCGTCCAGCCTTCTGGCGGTGGCGACCTTTTCGCTGGGCGCCATGGTCACCGCCTACACAAGCGTGTCGAGCGCAGCGACTCCACGAGCCGCCGCCCTGATCACCGGCGACGAAAGCACGCAAAAGGCCCTGTCCACCTTCGTCGGGGCCTTTCTCTACGCCATCGTCGGCGTCACCGCGATCAACGCCCAGTATTATGGTCCGGGCGGACGAGCGATCATCTTCGTCTTCAGCCTTGGCGTCGTGGCGTTGGTGGCCTTTCGTCTTCTGACCTGGGTAAGCCGCCTGACCAGTCTGGCGCGGCTCAGCCATACCGTCGAGCGGGTCGAGGCCGAGGCGGCCAAGGCGCTGAAGGCGGACGCGGAACGACCGCGAATGGGCGCTGCGTCGGGCACGTTGTCGCAAGGCCGGATCGTCGCGGCGGCGTCGACCGGCTACGTCCTGAACGTCGATGTCCAGCACCTGCAGACGCTGGCGGAACGGGCGGATGCGCGGGTCCAGATTCTGGCGCGGCCTGGCGCCTTTCGCATGCGGGGCGAACCCTTGGCGCGTCTGGACGGCGACAAGATCGCCCCAGATGCGGTGCTCAGCGCCTTCATCCTAGGTCGGGAACGGTCGTTCGATCAGGATCCGCGCTATGGCCTGATCGTCCTGGGCGAGATCGCCGACAAGGCGCTGTCGAGCGCCGTCAACGACATCGGCACGGTCGTGTGCGTCGTCGGATCAGGCGTTCGGCTGCTGGATCAGTGGGCCGATCAGAGAACCGAAAAGGTGGCGGAGTGTGACCGCGTTCTGGCCGAGGCGCTGGACGCCTCCGAGCTGCTGGACGACATCTTCGGCCCGGTCCTGCGGCATGGGGCCCACGATCTGACGGCCGCCATCAGACTGCGCAAGGCCCTGGCGTCGCTGTCGGTCCATCCGGTTCTGGCGGGTCCGGCGCTGGCCATGGACGCCCGGCTGCTACAGGCGGCGCAGCCCCAGAACGCGGCGGACGGGGCGCTTCTGCGGCGTTGCGGCCTGGGCGAGACCGTAAGGGCGGACTAGACGAAATCCTACGCCCCGTGCGATTAAGACTTGCCCAAGCGTGATTTCAGCTTATTGCGGCGCCCCTTCGCCATAGCCTCCTAGCGAGTTCATGAGTTCATCCGCAGCCGCCGCCGCCCCTGGGCTAGTCCTGGCGCGTGACGTGTCGAAGACCTTCGGATCGCGAAAGGCGCTGGACGGCGTCTCGATTTCCGTGGCCTCCGGCGAAATGGTCGCCCTGATCGGTCCGTCCGGTTCGGGCAAGTCCACCCTGCTCCGCTCCATCACCGGCCTGCAGTCGATCGACGCCGGCGCCGGCACCATCCAGGTGTTCGGCGAGACTGTGCAGAAGGACGGGCGGGTCACCGGCGCCGTGCGCAAGGCGCGCAGCAAGCTGGGCATGATCTTCCAGCAGTTCAATCTGGTCGGTCGCCTGAGCCTGTTCTCCAACGTCATGCTGGGCGCGCTGGGGCGTCTGCCCGGATGGAAGGGCCTGCTGGGCCTGTGGCCGCAGGCGGACAAGGACAAGGCCATGGCGGCCCTGCACCGCGTCGGCGTCAGCGACTACGCCGCCCAGCGCGCCAACACCCTGTCCGGCGGTCAGCAGCAGCGCGGCGCCATCGCCCGCGCCATCGTGCAGGGCGCCAAGGCCATTCTGGCCGATGAACCCGTCGCCTCGCTGGACCCGGTGTCCGCCCGCAAGGTGATGGAACTGCTGGTCGAGCTGAACAAGCGCGACGGCATGGGGGTGATCGTCACCCTGCACCAGGTCGACTACGCCATCCGCTACTGCGACCGCGTCATCGCCCTGCAAGGCGGCAAGATCGTCTATGACGGCCCGTCCACGGCGCTGGACCAAAAGCGCCTGATCGAAATCTACGGTCCCGAATTCGAGGACGCGTTCTGGGAGACCAAGGCATGAGCCTGTCGCGCATTTCCCCCAAGCCCAAGGCTTTTGGCCGCCTGTTTGCTGCGGCCGGCGCCGCCGTCATGATCCTGGGCCTGGCGGCCTGCGGCGGCGGCGAGGACAAGAAGGCTGCGGGCGGCGCAGCGAGCGAGATCACCTTCTCGATCCTGTCCGCCGAAGGCCAGGCCTCGGCCGGCCCGCTGTGGCAGCCGCTGCTGGACGACATGTCCAAGGCCATCGGCGTGCCAGTGAAGCCCTATTTCGGCTCAAACTACACCGTCCTGGTCGAGGCCATGCGCGGCAACCACACCCAGGTGGGCTGGTTCTCGGCCAAACCTGAGGTCGAGGCCATCGACCGCGCCAAGGCCGAGGTCATCGCCCGCACCGTCAACCGCGAGGGTCTGGACAGCTATCAGTCCACCCTGATCGTCAAGAAAGGGTCGGGCATCACGCTGGATCAGGTCATGGCGTGCGGCAAGAAGTACAACTTCGGCATCGGCGACGCCCAATCGACGTCGGGCACACTGGCCCCGCTGACCTTCCTGTTCAATCCGCGCGGCGTGGTCCCCAGCCAGTGCTTCAAGACCGTGCGCTCGGCCAACCACCAGGCCAACGCCTTCGGCGTGGCGACCGGCGTGATCGACGTAGCCACCTCCAACAGCGTGAACACCATCTTCATGCGCAAGGAGAACCCGCAGCTGGCCGGCCAGATCGAGGAAATCTGGACCTCGCCGCCAATCCCCGAAAGCGGCATCGTCGTGCGCGAGGACCTGGATCCGGCGCTGAAGGAAAAGATCCGCAGCTTCTTCCTGACCTATGGCCAGGGCGAAGGCGCCGAGGCCGAGCGGCAGCGCAAGGTTCTGGCGGACCTGGAATATTCCCGCTTCACCGCCGCCGACGACAGCTATCTGGACCCGATCCGCGAAATGATCGCCGACCAGAAACTGGGCGAGGCCCGCGCCAAGGGCGATACGGCCGCCGCCGCCGCCGCCGAGCGCGAGCTTCAACGCCTGCGCAGCCTGCGTGAGGTCCGGCCTTGACCGCAGTCGCGTCTCCTGCCGTCGCGATTCCGGCGGCGCCCAAGAAGTCCGTCCTCGCCTGGGTCGCCGACGTCCTGGTGTGGGGCGGCGTCGCCGCCGTGCTGCTGTACAGCATCGACGCTGTCGATCTGGGCAACATCTCGCGCCTGTTCGCCGGCAACGACAGCACCCAGCTGTTCGTCCACGATCTGCTTCGTCCCGACTTCAGCGACTGGAAGATGTTCGTCGCCAAGATGTGGGAGACGGTGCAGATCGCCCTGTGGGGCACCTTCCTGGCCGTGATCCTGGGCATTCCGCTGGGTCTGGCGGCGGCGCGCAACATCGCGCCCGTCTGGGTCGTGACGCCCGTGCGCTGGATCATGAACCTGCTGCGTTCGGTGCCGGATCTGGTGATCGGCCTGCTGTTCGTGACCGCCGTGGGCCTGGGGCCTTTGGCGGGCGTCCTGGCCATCACCCTGAATACGGCCGGGGTTCTGGCCAAGCTGTTCTCGGAAGCCGTCGAGTCGATCGACAAGGGTCCGGTCGAGGGCGTGCGCGCCACCGGCGCGGGCAAGTTGCACGAGATCGTCTGGGGCGTCCTGCCTCAGGTTGCGCCGCTGTGGACGTCGTTCGCCCTGTACCGTTTCGAATCCAACAGCCGGTCCGCGACTGTGCTGGGTCTGATCGGCGCGGGCGGCATCGGCCAGGTGCTGTTCGACAGCATGAACGCCTTCGATTTCCGCGCCGTCTCGGCCATCGTGATCGTCGTCGTGGTCGCCGTGACCCTGATCGACACCCTGTCGCAGGTGATGCGCCGCCGCCTGCTGTAGCGGCGGCGGTCCCTTTCGCGGGACTGTCATAATCCTCTGCTCTAAGCATCGCGAAATCGATGCTCAGGGAGAGCCTTGGATGATCCGCACACTGAAACTGGCGGCTTCGGCCGCCGCCCTTCTGGCCCTGGCGGCCTGTGGCGATAACGGCGGGGGCGGCTCCGCCTCCGGCGCGCGCTCCGGCATCTGGGCGGCCGGTTCGTCGACCGTCTTCCCCTTCGCCACGCGGGTCGCCGAGACCTTCGCGCGCGGTTCGGGCGGCGCGGCGCCGCGCGTCGAATCGCTGGGCACCGGCGGCGGCATCCAGGCCTTCTGCCAGGGCGTCGGCCCGACCACCCCGGACATCGCCAACGCCTCGCGTCAGATGAAGCAGTCCGAGTTCGACCTGTGCGCCAAGAACGGCGTCACCGACATCGTCGAGATCAAGATCGGCTTCGACGGCATCGTCATCGCCACGGCCCGTAACGGCAACGGCTTCAACTTCGAACTGAATGACCTCTACGAGGGCCTGGCCAAGGAAGTGCCGGGCGCTGACGGTCAGTTCGTCGCCAATCCGGCCAAGACCTGGAACCAGGTCAACGCCGGCCTGCCGAACCAGCGCATCCAGGTCTATGGCCCGCCGCCCACCTCGGGCACGCGCGACGCCTTCCTGGAGCTGGGCATGACGCCGGGCGCCAAGCTGGTGCCGGCCGTCAAGGCGATCGAAGGCGACAAGGATCGGTTCGAAGCCATCGCCCACACCCTGCGCGAAGACGGCGCCTGGATCGATTCCGGCGAGAACGACAACGCCATCGTCCAGACCCTGACCCGCACGCCGGGTTCGCTGGGCGTGTTCGGCTATTCGTTCCTGGAACAGAACCTGGATACGGTGAAGGCCGAGACCATCGACGGCGTCGCCCCGACCGCCGACACCATCGCCAGCGGCGAATATCCGCTGTCGCGCAGCCTCTACATCTATGTGAAGAAGGCCCATATCGGCGTCATTCCGGGCCTGCAGCAGTTCGTGCAGGAGTTCCTGTCGGAAGGCGCCGCCGGCAAGGGCGGCTACCTGGCCGACCGCGGCCTGATCCCGCTGCCGGAAGACCAACTGCTGGCCCAGCGCGCGACCATCGCCGCCATGACCCCGATGGCCCGCCCCGCCAAATAAGGCGGAACCCGACCGCCGTTCCGCCCCTTCTTTCACCGGTTCGCCCCGTTGAAGCGCGAAGCGCTTCAACTGAAGCGCACGAGGCCGTAGAAGGGGCGGGATAGCTGTCAGGATGATTTGATGACCACCACGCCCGCGCGCCTGCGCAAGGCCGTACTGCCCGTCGCGGGCCTCGGCACCCGGGTCCTGCCCGGAACCAAGACGACCCCCAAGGAACTGCTGAACGTCGTCGACCGGCCGATCCTGTCCTACATCGTCGAAGAGGCGCGCGAAGCCGGGATCGAGCACATCGTCTTCGTCACCGGCCGCTCCAAGGGCGCCATCGAGGACTATTTCGATCACCAGATCGAGCTGGAAGCCCAGCTTCAGGCCAAGGGCAAGACCGACATCCTGGAGATGATGAACGCCGAACTGGCCTCGGCCGGGGAGATGAGCTTCACCCGCCAGATGCAGCCCAAGGGCCTGGGCCACGCCGTCTGGTGCGCGCGCGACATCATCGGCCACGAGCCCTTCGCCGTCATCCTGCCCGACGTGATCGTGGATTCTCAGCCCGGCGCCCTGAAGCAGTTGGCCGAGGTCTATGCCGAAACCGGCGGCAACATCATCGGCGTGGAATCCGTCCCCGAAGATCAGACCCACAAATACGGCATCGTCGATCCGGTCAGCCGCGACGGTTCGCGCATCGTCATGAAGGGCATGGTCGAAAAGCCCGCCGCCGGAACCGCGCCGTCCAACCTGTCGATCTCAGGCCGTTACATCCTGCAGCCGGAAATCTTCGACCTGCTGGCGACGCAGGAAAAGGGCGCGGGCGGCGAGATCCAGCTGACCGACGCCATGGCGCGACTGATGGCGGACCAGAGCTTCACCGCCGTGGAATATGCGGGCGTCACACACGACTGCGGCGACAAGATCGGCCTGTTGCGCGCCAACGTCGCCCTGGCCCTGAAACGTCCCGACCTGGGCGACGCCGCGCGCGAGGCGATCGCGGGTCTGCTCTGACGCTAGGGAAGGCGGCGGGGGTTCCGGTTTACGCCCGCCCCTGCTAACCCTCCGCGCAAATCATCAGGAGACGAACCATGGCGACTTCCGAAGGCTGGGACATGCCGACCGGCGACCTCATGAAGGGCAAGAAGGGCCTGATCATGGGCGTGGCCAACTCCAGCTCCATCGCCTGGGGCATCGCCTCGCAGCTGGCCGCCCAGGGCGCCGAGCTGGCCTTCACCTATCTGGGCGAGAGCCTGGAGCGCCGCGTGCGTCCGCTGGCCGAAAGCGTCGGCGCCAAGCTGCTGATCCCGGCCGACGTCACCGACGACGCCTCGATGGATGCGGCCTTCGCCGAGCTGGAAAAGACTTTCGGCACGATCGACTTCGTCGTCCATTCGGTGGCCTTCGCCAACAAGGACGAGTTGAAGGGCAGCTTCGTGGACAACACCACGCGCGACAGTTTCCTTCTGGCCATGAACATCTCGGCCTTCAGCTTCGTGGACGTGTCGCGTCGCGCGGCCAAGCTGATGCCGAACGGCGGCAGCCTGATCACCCTGACCTATCTGGGGTCCGAGCGGGTCATTCCGAACTACAACACCATGGGCGTGGCCAAGGCCGCGCTGGAGGCCGCGACCCGCTATATCGCGCGCGACCTGGGTCCCAAGAACATCCGCGTCAACGCCATCTCGGCCGGGGCCATGCGCACCCTGTCGCTGGCCGGCATTTCGGGCGGGCGCGGCCTGCACTCCAAGTCGGCGCAGTTCTCGCTGATCAAGGAAGAAACCTCGATGGAGGGCGTCGCGGGCGCGGCCCTGTGGCTGTGTTCGGACCTGGGCCGTTCGACCACAGGCGAAGTCGTCCACGTCGATGCGGGCTTCCACGCGGTGGGCCTGCCGGAAGACATCGAAGGCTGATCAAGGAGGGCTGATCCCAGCCTTCCGCCACCTGAAGCGACAGTTTAAGGCCGGGGCATGACTGCTCCGGCCTTTTCCATGCGCGCCCTGCCCGCCTCGGCCTTTTCGTCCGCCACGGTGGCGACGGTGATCGGGTTCGGCGGGACGGTCGCCCTGGTGGTCCAGGCCGGCCAGGCCCTGGGGGCGGACGCGGGCCAGATCGGGTCAATGGTGACGGCCCTGTGCCTGGGCATCGGCTTGCCAGGCGCGGTGCTGAGCTGGCGGCTGAAGATCCCCGTGGTGCTGGCCTGGTCCACGCCGGGGGCGGCCCTGCTGGCAGCCTCGACCCTGGGCCTGTCCTGGCCGACGGCCATCGGCGCCTTCGTCTTCGCCGCCTTGCTGATGATCCTGACCGGCCTGATCCCGGTGCTGGGGCGGCTGGCGGGGCGGATACCGGCGGCCATCGCCTCGGCCATGCTGGCGGGGGTGCTGCTGCCCTTCGTGCTGAGACTGTTCAAGGTGGCGCCGGACGAGACGGCCTTGGTCGTCGGGCTGATCGCGGTGTTCCTGATCTTTCGACGGCTGTGGCCGACCTGGGCCTTGCCCGCCGTGCTGGCGGCGGCCTTTGCGGTCTTGGCGATGCGGGGGCAGTTGGCCCTGCCGGCCGGAACCGGACTGTTCGGCCATCTGGAGCCGGTTGCGCCCGTGTTCGACTGGAAGGCGGCGGTCAGCCTTGGCTTTCCGTTGTTTCTGGTGACGCTGGCGGCCCAGAACCTGCCCGGGCTGGTGGTCCTGAAGAGCGCCGGCTATCCGCCGCCCGCCAACCGACTGATCCTGTCCACCGGGGTCGCCGGCCTGCTGATCGCGCCCTTCGGCGGGCACGGGGTCAATCTGGCGGCGATCACGGCGGCGATCTGCACCGGGACGGACGCCCATCCCGATCCCACAAGGCGCTGGATCGTGGGGGTGATCTATGGCGGTCTTTATCTGGTCGTGGCCCTGTTCGCCGCGCCGCTGGCCGGACTGTTCATCGCCATGCCGCCGGCCGCGCTGGCGGCGGTGACGGGTCTGGCGCTGATCGCGCCGCTGACCGGCGCGCTGCAAACCATGATGACGGAGGTCGGATCGCGCGAGGCAGCGGTGCTGACGTTTGCGGCGACGGCCTCGGGCCTGACCCTGTTCGGCGTCGGATCGGCCTTCTGGGGTCTGGTCGTGGGTTCTGCCGCTCTGGCCGCCATGCGCTGGATCAGACCGCCGGCCTGATCCAGCTGTAGATGCTAGTCGCGCAGCGAGGCCGGGACCTGGCCGCCGTTTTCGGCCAGCTTCTTCCAGACGGCCTTGGACAGGGCGATGTTCTGTTCGGCCGAGCCATGCTCGCCGGCGTGGACGTTCAGCTCCTCGGCCAGTTCCTTGCGCGCGGCCAGGCTGGAATCCAGGTCCAGCAGCTTAAGAAGATCGACGATCGAGGTCCGCCAGTTGCCGCCGCCGCCCTTGGACGCCGCCAGATCGCTGAGCACCGCCTCGACATCGACGGGCGGCAAGGCCGGCGCGGCGGTCGGGGCCGGCGCTGCGTTGGGCGCCGGGATTCCAGCCGTAGAGGCCGGCGGCGGAACGGGGGCCGCCTTCGGCTTGTGGCCCGTGATCTTGTTCCAGATCGAAGAGAAGATGCCCATCGGTCGCGCTCCTGTTGGTTGTGGGCAGACAACGCGACCGACCGAGCGAGGTTCAGATCAGTCGCGCGCCGGGATGTTGAGGCCGCGCTGGACGGCGGGGCGGGCCAGTCCGCGCTCCAGCCAGGCGGCGACGCGCGAGAAGTCGGCGAAGCCTACGATCTCGCCCGCTTCGTAAAAGCCGATCAGGTTGCGGACCCAGCCCAGGGTGGCGACATCGGCGATGGAATAGTCGCCGACAAGCCAGTCCCGGCCCTCAAGCCGCGTTTCCAGCACGCCGAGCAGGCGGCGGCTTTCGGCGACGTAGCGGTCGCGCGGGCGCTTGTCCTCGTAGTCCTTGCCGGCGAACTTGTGGAAGAAGCCTAGCTGGCCGAACATCGGGCCGATCGCGCCCATCTGGAACATGACCCATTGGATCGTCTCATAGCGGGTCGCCGGGTCGGCCGAGAGCAGTTTGCCGGTCTTCTCCGCCAGATAGATCAGGATGGCGCCGGATTCGAACAGGGCGAGCGGCTTTCCGTTCGGGCCGTTCGGATCGAGGATGGCGGGGATCTTGCCGTTGGGGTTCAGCGACAGAAACTCCGGCCCCCAGGTCTCGTTCTTGGTGATGTCGATCAGGTGCGGCTCATAGGCCAGGCCGACCTCTTCCAGCATGATCGAAACCTTCACCCCGTTTGGCGTCGGCAGGGAGTAGAGCTGGATGCGATCGGGATGCTGGGCCGGCCAGCGTTGCGTGATCGGGAAGGCGGACAGGTCGGTCATGGGTGCGGCCTCGGCTATTGCGATAGGCCTATGTCGGCGCCGCCCAGCCCATCCGCAACACCGACGGGAGCGGTGACGAAACTTCAGTCGGGCTCGCGCTCGCCCACCTCGGTCGGCGGAACGGCCATGAGCCAGCCCTCGACCAGGTGCAGTTCCGGCGTCGCTTCCTTGGTGAAGGGCAGATACCAGGTCGGGCCGCCGGCGGCGGGCGCGATCTCCAGCATGTCGTCCGCGCCGAAGTTCTGGACCGATTTCACCGTGCCCATGACGCCGCCCGCCGTGTCGCGGACCTGAACGCCCAAAAGGTCCGCGAGGTAGAATTCGTCCTCGTCCGGCTCGGGGAACCGGTCGCGGGGGACGTGCAGCTTCAGGCCGCGCAGGGCGTCGGCCTGTTCCTTGGTGGTGATCTCCTTGGCCCGGCCGACGACGCCGTTCTTGTCGGGCCGCGTCGAAGTCAGGGTCAAGGCCACGGTCCCATCGGCGCGCAGCAGAGGGCCGTAGGCGGTCAGCGCCAAGGGGTCGGCGGTGAAGGCGGTCACCCGCACCTCGCCCCGCACGCCGAAGCCGCCGCCGACCTGGCCGACGAGGATCAATCTGCTGTCCGTGGTCATGCGTGTTCTTAACCCATGAAAAAGGCGGCGTCGAAAGACGCCGCCCTGATCATCATCAAACCGAAAGGCTCAGCCTTCAGCCTTTTCCTCGGTCGCGTCAGCGGCCGGAGCTTCTTCGGCAGGCGCTTCTTCAGCAGCGGGAGCGTTCTTGGCGGCTTCGGCGGCGGCGGCGGCCTCTTCCTTGGCGCGGGCGGCGGCTTCAGCGGCCTCGACCTTGGCGGCGGCTTCGGCTTCCAGGCGGTCGGCTTCGCGCTGGGCGCGTTCGGCAGCGCGTTCCTGGGCCTTCTTGCCCGGAGCGCCCTTGTTCGGGTTGTTCGACTGCGTCCACTTGACCTTCTGGCCCAGGGTCTCGTCCTGCGACAGGAAGCGGGTGACGCGGTCGGTCGGCTGGGCGCCCTTGCCAAGCCATTCGGCGATGCGCTCGACCTTCAGGGCGACGCGCGGGGTGGCGCCGTCCTTGGGCAGCATCGGGTTGTAGCTGCCGACCTTCTCGATGAACTTGCCGTCGCGCGGCGAGTGCGAGTCGGCGATGACGATGTGGTAGTAGGGGCGCTTCTTGGCGCCGCCGCGGGCCAGACGAATCTTCAGCATTTCAGGTCTCTTTCTAGGAAGTCGTTATTTCTTGGGAGGGAAGCCCGGTAAGCCCGGAAGGCCTCCCGGAAGTTGTCCGCCGCCCAGTCCGGCGAGCCGGTCCTGGATGGCTTTCAGATCGTCGGCGGAGGGTTCGGCCATCTTGCCGCCGCCCAACGCCTTGAGGCGGGCCATGTCGGGGCCGCCGCCCATGCCGGGCATGCCGCCGCCACCGCCGAGGCCACCCAGCATGGCGGCCATCTGCTGCATCTTCTTGGGGCCGCCGCGCGCCATCGACTTGACCACATCGGCCATCTGGCGGTGCTGTTTCAGAACCCGGTTCACGTCCTGCACATCGACCCCGGCGCCGGCGGCGATGCGCTTCTTGCGCGAGGCGTTCAGCAGGTCGGGCTTCTTGCGCTCGGCCTTGGTCATCGAGGAGATGATGGCTTCCTGACGCAGGATCATGCGGTCGTCGATGCCGCTCTCGGCCATCTGACCCTTCATCTTGGCCACGCCGGGCAGCATGCCCATGATGCCCTGAAGCCCGCCCATCCGCTTCATCTGCTGAAGCTGGCCGGCCAGGTCGTCCAGATCGAACTGACCCTTGGCCAGTTTGCGGGCCATCTTCTCGGCCTTGGCCTGATCCAGATCCTGGCTGGCCTTTTCGACCAGGGCGACGATATCGCCCTGACCCAGGATGCGGCCGGCGACGCGGCGGGCGTCGAACACGTCCAGCGCATCGACCTTTTCGCCGGCGCCCAGATATTTGATCGGCAGGCCGGTGACGGCGCGCATCGACAGCATGGCGCCACCGCGACCGTCGCCGTCGGCGCGGGTCAAGACAAGGCCGGTCAGGGGCAGGCGCTCGTGGAAGGCCTTGGCGGTGCGAACGGCGTCCTGGCCGGTCAGACTGTCGGCGACCAGCAGGGTCTCGACGGGCCTGGCGATGTCGGCGACCTCGGCCACCTCGTTCATCAGCCCTTCGTCCAGGGTGATGCGGCCGGCGGTGTCGAGGATCAGGACGTCGAAGCCCTGGAGTTTCGCCGATTGCAGCGCCCGGCGCGTGATCTGGACCGCGCTCTCACCCGCCACGATCGGCAGGGTGGCGACCTCGATCTGCTTGCCCAGGGTGGCCAGCTGTTCCATCGCGGCCGGACGACGCGTGTCCAGCGAGGCCATCATGACCTTCTTGCGATCGAACTTGGTCAGGCGCAGCGCCAGCTTGGCCGAGGTCGTGGTCTTGCCCGAACCCTGCAGGCCGGCCATCAGCACCACGGCGGGCGGGTTGGCGTTGGTGTTCAGCGGGACCGGCTCTTCGCCGCCCAGCATCTCGATCAGGCCGTCATAGACGATCTTGACCACCTGATCGGCCGGCTTGACCGAACGGATGACTTCTTCGCCCGTCGCGCGCTCGGTGGCGAAGGCGATGAATTCCTTGACGACCGGCAGGGCGACGTCGGCCTCGAGCAGGGCCACGCGCACTTCGCGCATCGCCTCGGCGACATCCTTTTCGGACAGGGCGCCGCGCCCGGTGATCCGGTCGAAGACGCCTGTCAGCCGCTCGTTCAGAGCCTCGAACATTCACTACCTCGTGTGGCGCAGGTGAAACGGCTCCATACGACAACGGCCCCCGGCGACGATCACGTCGGCGGAGGGTTCTCGCCGGGCTCGTCTCATCGAAATGAGGGTCGTCCCGGTGGAGACGCGAGGTTCACTTGCGTCGGAAGCGGCGGCTTATGGCGGAAAAACCTTACAAAGGCAACCGGAGCGATCCGGTCACGCTATAAGAGCCAATATCGGCGCAGGGATTTAGCGGATTGTCATCATCGTGCTAAGAGCCGCGCCCTTTATAGGGGCGGCGCTGTCGCCAGGGTTTCAGACTTCGGGAGAAGCACAGATGAGCAAGGTGCTGGTTATCGGCGCAGGCGGCGTCAGTTCGGTGGCCGTCCACAAGATGGCGATGAACGCGGACATCTTCTCGCATATCACCCTGGCGAGCCGGACCAAGTCCAAGTGCGACGCGATCGCCCAGTCCGTGAAGTCGCGCTTCGGCGTCGACATCGACACGGCCGCCATCGACGCCGATGACGTGGCGGCGACCACGGCCCTGATCCAGAAGGTGCAACCCGAACTGGTCGTGAACCTGGCCCTGCCCTATCAGGACCTGTCGATCATGGACGCCTGCCTGGCCGCCGGCGTCGACTATCTGGATACCGCCAACTACGAGCCGCGCGACGAGGCCAAGTTCGAATACAAGTGGCAATGGGCCTATCAGGACCGCTTCAAAGACGCCGGCCTGATGGCGCTGCTGGGTTCGGGCTTCGATCCCGGCGTGACCTCGGTCTTCACCACCTACGTCAAGAAGCACCTGCTGGATTCCATCGAGACGCTGGACATCCTGGACTGCAACGGCGGCGACACGGGCCTGCCCTTTGCGACCAACTTCAACCCTGAGATCAACCTGCGCGAAGTGACGGCGAACTCGCGTCACTGGGAGAACGGCCAGTGGGTCGAAGGCCCGGCGCTGAGCCACAAACAGACCTTCGACTTCGAAGGCGTGGGTCCCAAGAACATGTACCTCATGTACCATGAGGAGCTGGAATCGCTGGCGAAGTTCTATCCCGAGATCAAGCGCATCCGCTTCTGGATGACGTTCGGCGACAGCTATCTGAAGCACCTCGAAGTGCTGGAAAACATCGGCATGACCTCGATCGAGCCGATGCAATTCCAGGGCCGCGAGATCATTCCGATCGAGTTCCTGAAAGCCCTGCTGCCAGAGCCGGCCTCGCTGGGTCCGATCACCAAGGGCAAGACCAACATCGGCGTCATCGCCACCGGCCTGAAGGACGGGGTCAAGAAGACGGTCTACGTCAACAACATCTGCGACCACGAAGAAGCCTATGCCGAGACCGGCAACCAGGCCGTCAGCTACACCACCGGCGTGCCGGCCATGATCGGCGCGGCCCTGATGGTGACGGGCCAGTGGAAGGGCGACGGGGTGTTCAACATGGAGCAGCTGGACCCCGATCCCTTCATGGACATGCTGAACAAGCACGGCCTGCCGTGGAAGGTTCAGGACCTGGACGCCCCTTTGGACTTCTGATCGGACCGACTGAATGCAGACCCAGGCCGGCGATCCGGGCGCCTTTGCGCATTTCGACCTGAACCGCGTCGCCTCGCCCGCCTTCGTGGTGGACGAGGCGGCCATCCGTCGCAATCTGTCCGTGCTGAAGGGCGTGCGCGACGGAGCGGAGGCGCGCGTGCTTCTGGCGCTGAAGGCGTTTTCGATGTGGTCGCTGGCCGATGTGGTGGGCGAATACCTCGACGGGGTCTGCGCCTCGGGCCTATGGGAGGCGCGGCTGGCGCGCGAGTTCTACAAGGGCGAGCTGACCACCTATTCGCCGGCCTATACGGCGCAGGACCTGCCCGAGATCCTGCGTCTGTCGGATCACGTCATCTTCAACAACCCGGCCCAGATCGCCCGTTTCGCCGATCTGATCGCCAAGGCCCGGGCTGACGGGCAGGCGTTCGAGATCGGCCTGCGGCTGAACCCTGAACATTCCGAAGGCGAGGTCGCCAAATACGACCCGGCCCAGCCTTGTTCGCGTCTGGGCTTTCCGGTGTCGCAGCTGACGGCCGACCATCTGGTCGGCGTGGATGGTCTGCATATCCATGCGCTGTGCGAGCAGGATTTCCAGCCGCTGTCGCGCATCTGGGCGGCGGTGGAGCCGAAGCTGGCGCCGCTGCTGGGCGGGATCAAATGGTTGAACCTGGGCGGGGGGCACCACATCACCCGCGCCGACTATCAGACCGAGGATCTGATCGCCTTCGTGCGCGATCTGCAGGCCCGGCACGGGGTTCAGGTCTATCTGGAGCCGGGCGAGGCCGTGGCGCTGGACGCCGGCATATTGATCGGCGAGGTGCTGGACGTGTTCGACAACGGCATGCCCATCGGCATCACCGACATTTCGGCGACCTGCCACATGCCCGATGTGATCGAGGCGCCCTATCGCCCCGCGCTGCTGAAAGAGTCCGAACATGGGGTGACGGTGCGGCTGGGCGGGCCGTCGTGCCTGGCCGGAGACATCATCGGCGACTACGTCTTCGCCGAGCGGCCGACGCCCGGAACGCGGATCGCGTTTCTGGACCAGGCCCATTATTCGATGGTGAAGACGAACACCTTCAACGGCGTGCCGCTGCCGTCCATCGTGCTGTGGAACTCACAGACGGATGCGCTGACGACGGTGCGCGACTTCGACTATTCGGCCTTCCGCGACCGCCTGTCGTAGGCGCAAGAAAAAGGGCGGCTCGCGCCGCCCTTTCCCGTCTTATTCTTCCTTCGGTTCGTCCGCCGTTGGTTCGGCGTCGGGCTTGGGCGTCGAGCCCGGTTCGGTGACGACGATGCCTTCGGGCGGGGCCGACAGTTTCGACAGGTCGCCGCCGGCGCGCAGAACGTCCAGCGCGCGCTGAAGCTGATAGTCCTTTTCCTTGTCGAACTTGTCGCCCGGAGCTTCGCGCGGGGTGTGCGGACCCTTGCGCTCGGCGCCGATGGAGGCGTCCAGGGCCGTGGCGTAGGCGGCCTCGGAATAGATGAAGCTGGAGCGCGAGACGATGCGGGCCTCTGCCTCCGAACGCGCGACTTCCAGGTCCGGCTCGATGCCGATCTTCTGGATCGAGGCGCCCGAGGGGGTGTAGTAGCGCGCGGTCGTGATCGACAAGGCGCCGTCCTGGCCCTGGCGCAGCGGGATCACCGTTTGCACCGAACCCTTGCCGAAGCTGGTCAGGCCCACGATGGTCGCGCGCTGATGATCCTTCAAGGCGCCGGCGACGATTTCCGACGCCGAGGCCGAACCGTAGTTGACCAAGACGACCAGCGGCAGGCCGCCCGTGACGTCGCCGGGCTTGGCGGAATAGCGCTGGATCTGCTCGGGCTTCCTGCCCCGCTGGCTGACGATCTCGCCGCGTTCCAGGAAGGCGTCGGACACGTCGATGGCGGCGTTCAGCAGGCCGCCGCCGTTGTTGCGCAGGTCCAGAACATAGCCCTTCACGCCCGGCTTCTCGGCCTTGATCTTGGCGATGGCCTCGTTCAGCTCGCGGCCGGTGTTTTCGTTGAAGGTCGAGACGCGCAGATAGCCGAAGTCGCCTTCGACCCTGCCTGTGACCGATTGAACCTTGATGACCTCGCGGGTCAGGGTCACTTCCAGCGGATCTGAACCGTCGCGCAGGAAGGTCACCTTGACGCTGGTGCCCACGGCGCCGCGCAGCTTTTCGGACACCTGGCTGACCGTCAGGCCCGCCGCGTTCTGGCCCTCGATGGAAGAGATCACGTCGCCCGCCTGGACCCCGGCCTTGGCGGCGGGACTGTCGTCCATCGGCGAGATGACCTTCACCATGCCGCCGTCGGCGCTGATGGTCAGGCCGACGCCCGAATACTGGCCCTCGGTGCGTTCGCGCAGGTCGTCGTAGTTGGAGGGCGGCAGATAGTTGGAGTGCGGGTCCAGCGCCGTCATCATGCCGGCCAGCGCGGCCTCGATCAGCTTCTTGTTGTCGACCGGGACGACGTAAGCCTGCTCGACGATGCCCACCACGTCGCCGAACAGCTCCAGCATGCGGAAGGTTTCGTTTCGCGGGGTCTGGCTGCTGACAGCAGCGGCGGATCCGCCGAGCACCAGAGCGGCGCAGCCGACGAGGAGCAGTTTACGCATTCGGTCTCTTTCGGTCGGGCCGATCACTGTGGGCGCCCGTAGGTAGGTTAAGGCCCCGTCCTCACGACCAAATCGTGGCGACGCGGCGTCCCGCCGATAAAATCAGCGTCAGACGAGAATGCAAAGGACTATTGCGGGTTCACCGCAACCACGGTCCCGGATCGATCGGCCGTTCGTCGCGACGCAGTTCGAAATAGACGTCGCCGTCCGGGCCGCTGCGCCCCAGGGTCTGGCCGTCCGAGACCCGGGCGTCCGGGCCGACATCGACGCTTTCCAGCCCGGCGATGACGGCGCGCCAGCCGGGACCGAGATCCAGCACCACCACATTGCCCCACCCCGTCAGCGGCCCGGCGTAGGCGACCTTGGCGTCGGCAGGCGCGGTGACGGCCGCGCGGTCGGCCCGCCAGCGCCAGCCGGAGGTTCCGGCGCCCCAGGTCTGGCTGGGCGCGCCGGCGACAGGCGAACTGAGGCGGCCGCGTCCGGCCGGAAGGCGGGCGGTCGGCGTCTCTTCGGCCTGGGTCGTCGGGACCGCGCCGCCCAGTTCGCGAATGCGGCGCTCCAGCACGGCGGCGGCGCGTTCGGCGGCGCGGGCCTCGGCATTCAGGACGGCGGTCAGGGCGGTCTTGCGCGCCGTCAGCCCCTCGATCTCGCCGCGCCGGTCGCCCTGCTCGCTCTCGGTCGTCAGCAGTCGCTCCGAGGACAGGACGGCGAGGCGGCGGATGCGCATGATCTCGGCCTGACGGGCGGCCAGCACCTTGGCGCGGCTTTCCAGATCCGGCGTCATGGCCTTGAGCAGGATGGAGGCGCGCACGGTGTCGATGGCCTTGTCGGCGGGCACCAGCAAGGGCGGCGGCGGTCGGCGGCTCATCATCTGCAGCGCGCTGAGCAGACGGCCCTGGGCGCCGCGCTCCCGCGCCAGATCCGTGACCAGTTCGGCCTCGCGTTCGGTCAGTTGCTGGAGCCGGGCGCGCTGATCGTCGATCTGGCGGTCGCCGGTCTGTTCGTCGGCCCGCAGCGAAGCCAGGCGGCGCTCCAGCTGGGCCAGTTCGGTCTTGGCGGCGTCGGCGTCGGCGCGCAGACGACGGGCGCGCACCGTCTCGTCGCGGTATTCGGCCTGGATGCGCGACAGTTCGCTCTCGGGCGCCTGCCTGCTCATCGCCGGGGCGGCGCAGACGAAACCCGTCAGCAGGGCCAGCGATAAGGGTATGGCGCGACGCATGTCAGTCGCGATGATAGGGCGATCCGGCCAGGATGGTCACGGCACGATACAGCTGTTCGGCCAGCATGGCGCGCGCCAGGGCGTGGGGCCAGGTCTGGGGACCGAAGGCCAGGGTCGAGGATGCGGCCTGGCGCACGCTGGCGTCCAGGCCGTCCGCCCCGCCGATGGCGAAAACCAGACGGCGCTCGCCCTGATCCCTCAATTTGGCGATGTGGTCGGCGAAGGCGCGCGAGGAATAGGTCTTGCCGCGCTCGTCGCAGGCGATCAGGTGCGCGCCCTCTGCGGCAGCCAAGATCAGCTCAGCCTCCGGCGGCTTGCCTGGTCTGCGAGCTTCCAGATCGATCAGTTCGAGGGGACCGAGGCCAAGCGCGCGTCCCGACAGGGTGGCGCGCTTGGCGTAGTCGTCGGCGAGCGTCGCTTCAGGCCCCCGGCCCGGTCGGCCGATGGCGACGATGCTCAGCTTCATGGTGTCAGTCGCGGACCATGCGGTGGGCGGAATCAACCGCCCAGATCTTTTCGATGTTGTAGAAGGTGCGCACTTCCGGGCGGAACAGGTGCACGATCACATCGCCGGCGTCGATCAGAACCCAGTCGCAGTGCGGCAGGCCCTCGACCTTGGCCTTGCCCAGCCCCTGTTCCTTGAGCGTGCGCAGCAGGTGGTCGGCGATGGCGCCGACGTGACGGTGCGAACGACCGGACGCCACGATCATGGTGTCAGCCATGGCGCTTTTGCCCTTCAGGTCGATCAGGACCATGTCCTGGGCCTTGTCCTCGTCGAGGCGGCTCAGCAGGGCTTCTTCCAGCGGCGTGGAGCCGACGGGGCGGGGAGCGGAATCGTCGAAGCCGCGCGGCGAGGCGTCGGATTCAAAGCCGTCTTCGGAATGGAGAGGTTCGATAGGGTCCATCTCGTGCGCCGTATTCGAGACGGCGGCGTCTTGCGTATTATACGCGGGCGAGGGGGTCAGCGGAGGGCTCCGGGAGCGTTGACTAAAGAAGCCCTCTAGCACGGATGGGCCGCAACGTGAACCGCCGCCCGAATCATCCGGCGATCACGAGGTGGCGCGCACGCCCTTGCCGGTCCTGATCGCCGTGGACGACAGGGGGTTGAGCGGCGCCGTCAGATAGGTCCAGGCGGGCGCCTGAAGCGTCGGCAGAAGCCCCGCCTGCTGGGCCGGAATGCGGAAACCGGCGAAGCGGGCGGCGGCCGGCGCCGTGCGGCTGTCCAGCAGCGAACCCGGCCGGGCGATCACCGCCACCGGCATCAGCCGCATGATGTCGGTCCAGCCGCGCCAGCGGTGGAAGCTGGCCAGATTGTCCGACCCCATCAGCCAGACAAAATGCACGCCCGGATGCCGCGCGACCAGAAGGCGCAGGGTATCGACGGTCCAGGCGACGCCGGCCCGGCTCTCGAAGTCCGAGACGATCATAGACGGACCATGCGCATGCTGACGCGCCGAGGCCATGCGGTCCGCCAGCGGCGCGCTGTGGCGGGCGTCCTTCAACGGGTTCTGCGGCGAGACCAGCCAGACGACCCGGTCGAGATCCAGACGCCGCATGGCGGTCTCGGCGACATGGGCGTGACCGTCGTGGGCGGGATTGAAGGAGCCGCCGAACAGGCCGACCTTCATGCCTGGGGCGAGGATCAAGCCGTCGCGCAGCGCCCCGGAGCGGGGGCCGGCGCCTTTGGGCGCGGGACCGGCGTGGAAGAAGGACAAGCGGCGTCTCGGGCGGCGGGCGTTATGCTCAGCGGCGCCCTTATAGCGCGCGCCCATGCTCCGCCTACAGAATTCGTTCTCAGACGGCGGCGTCGAACAGGGCGTCGCGCGCCACGTCGGCATGGGTCATGGGGAACAGGTGCCCGCCGCCGGACACGACCTCGACCGAGACATTGGGCAGGCCACGGGGCTGGACCGGCAAATGCGTCAGGGCGCCGTGTTCGGCTTTGAGGATGCGAACCGGTCCGGGATAGCGTTTCATGGCCCGCCACGGATCGTGCGCCTGGGCTGCGTAGTTGGCCGCCTCCCAGGCCGGCGCGGCGGTCAGGCTGAACGCGCCGTCGTCTTCGTTCAGACCTTCGGAAAGATAGTCGGCCAGGACCATGTCGGGCCAACCCTTGAAAGCGCCGCGCCCGCGATAGGCGGCCATGGCCTGTTCGCGGCTGTCGAACTGACTGCGACGGCGCAGGGTAGCCTTGGCGATGGGGATCGCCTTCATCAGCTTGTAGGCGAAGGGTAGGTTGAAGGCGAAGACCGCAGAGCGTTTCCAGATCACCGGATCGAACAGCACCAGGCTGGACACCCGATCCGGCCGGACGGCGGCCGCCAGAAGCGAGGCCGTGCCGCCCATCGAATGGCCGGCCATGACCACGGGCGGGCCGTCGATGGCTTCGAGCAGCGCCAGCAGGTCGTCGCGGTGGTCCAGCCAGCTGGTCTTGGGTCGCGTGAAGGTCGGCAGGGCCGATCGGCCATGGCCGCGCAGATCCGGTGCCCAGATCCGGAAGGACGCCGACAGCGGCGACAACAGGCTGCGATAGGTGGCGGCGTTGAAGCCGTTGGCGTGAGAGAAGATCAGATCGACCGGCCGGTTCGGATCGCCGAAATCCAGCACGGCCATCTCGCCGGCGCCCCAGCGATTGTCGATCGGCACGGACAGGCGACGCGGTGGGGACATCAACGCCGCATCCATGGTCATGCGACGTCGCGACAGGCGGCGCAGCGACCGTGCGCCTCGATCGTCGTGCGGGCGATGGCGTAGCCGGCGGCTGAGGCTGCGGCGTTCATGGCGCTCTGGTCCGGTCCGCTGACCTCGCGCGTCGCGCCGCAGCAGTCGCAGATCAAGAAGGCGGCCGCGTGGGCGGCCTCGCCGTCGTCGGTGCAGGCGACATAGGCGCTGATGGAGGCGATGCGGTGCACCATGCCCAGCCGTTCCAGAAACTCCAGCGCGCGATAGACGGTCGGCGGCTTGGCGGCCTGGCCGTCTTCGCCGAAACGCGCGATCAGATCGTAGGCCTTCACCGGCTCGCCGCTTTCCAGAAGCAGGGCCAGGACGCGACGACGCTGGGCCGTCATCCGCTCGCCCTGCTGGACCGCGCGCGCCTCGGCCGCCGCCAGGGCGCGGTCCAGCGCCCCGCCGTTCAGGCCGGAGTGGTGATGGTCGTGATCGCAGGCGGAACCCATACGCCACAGCTAATGGCTGGCGCCCCCCACTGCAACCGACGCATCGCGGGTTTGCCGGTTGCGCGGCGTTGAGCTAGAAGGCGCGCCTCCGATCTTTAACCAGAGCGTCCTCGCTTCATGACCGACACGAACAATTCGCCGCTTGAAGGCAACGTCCTCTTCTACACCAACCCCGAACCGCTGGATCAGAGCGTCCACGGCGGCCTGGGCGTGAACCCGAGCGACAAGCCCTACGCCTTCGTGGCCCAGACCAATATCGTGCCGTTGACGGTCACCGAATTCTCGGCCGCCGCCCTGTCTTATCCGATCATCTTCACCGGCGAGAACCGCCAGCCGGTCGCCGTGATGGGCCTGAGCTCGAACGAGAACCTGTTCGTGGCGCCCGACGGCGAGTTCCGCGCCGACGCCTATGTGCCGGCCTATGTGCGCCGCTATCCGTTCGTCTTCGCGGACGACAAGCAGAACCAGCGCCTGATCCTGTGCATCGACCGCGGCGCCTCGATCGTCGCCGAGGGCGGCCAGAACCCGCTGTTCGTCGACGGCCAGCCCAGCGACTACACGAACATGGCGATGGAGTTCTGCAACAACTTCGAACAGGAGCGCCAGCGCACAGAGGGCTTCGTCGCCCTGGTCAAGGATCTGGACCTGCTGGACATCCGCGAAGCCCACTTCACGCCGCGCAATCCCGACGGCACGCCGGGTCAGCCGCAGAAGCTGGCCGAATACTATGCGGTGTCTGAAGACAAGCTGCGCGCCCTGCCCGCCGAGAAGCTGGTCGAGCTGCGCGACAACGGCGCCCTGGGCCAGATCTACGCCCACCTGGTGTCGCTGGTCGGTTGGGACCGCCTGATCGCCATGGCCGTGATGCGTCAGGCCCAGGCCCCGACCTCGGTCAACTAAGACCCGGTCTGTCGAAGATCGATCAACGCCCCGCCGGTTCGCCGGCGGGGCGTTTTTCGTTTCAGCGGCGCGAAAACAGCGCCCGCGTCAGGCAGGAAAAGACCAGACGCCCAGCCTCGTCCAGCAGGTCATGCGAGGCGATGACAATGCCCTTGTCGTCGCCGACCGGATCCTTGCCCATCACCGTCATGCGACCCCGCAGCAGTTCGCCCGCCGGGGGATTGCGCATGTAACGCAGTCCATCGACGGCCAGGACCTTCGTCTGGGCCCAGCCGCCGGACTTGTCGGCCGCCAGTCGGCTCCACAGCACATAGACCATGGCGTCCGGCGCGCCGTAGGCCACGTCCCAGCCCGGCGAGAACCGCTCGATGAAGACGTCCAGCGCCCCCTGGTCGATCGCACAGGCGCCCAGCGGCACGACCTGCCCCACCTCCAGGTCTTCGAAATGGACGTGCAGCGGATCGCTCATGCGCAGACCTTGGGTTCAGGCGGGTTCTTCGGAAACGCGAACCAGCAGCTTGCCGTCGTGATCGCCGGTGAACAAGCGATTCAACGACCCCACCGCGCCTTCCAGCCCGTCGTCGACGTGAACCTTCCACTTCACACGGCCGTCCGCCAGCCATGGGCCCATTTCCGCGACCATCTCTCGCGCGCGCGGAGCGTAGTCCAGAACCAGGAAGCCCTGGACGTGCAGGCGATGGGTGATGATGCGCGCGAAGTTCGGCGAAGGCGGCGCCTTGGTGGCATTGTAGGAGGACACCAGGCCGCAGACCGCCATCCGGCCGTGGACCTTCAGCCGGTTGAACACCGCGATCATGATGTCGCCGCCGACATTCTCGAAATTCAGATCGACGCCGTCGGGGGCCAGACGGTCCAGCGCCTCGCCGACATCCTCGTTCTTGTAATCGATGGCCGCGTCGAAGCCGAGTTCGTCGGTCAGCCAGGCGCACTTCTGCGGGCCGCCCGCGATGCCGATGACGCGGCAGCCGCGCTGTTTGGCGATCTGCCCCGCGATGGAGCCGACCGCGCCGGCGGCGGCCGAGATGACGATGGTCTCGCCTTCCTTGGCCTTCAACACATCGGTGACGCCGAAATAGGCGGTAAGGCCGGTCATGCCGAGCACCGACATATTGGCCGTCAACGGCAGGCCGGGCGCACGGTGGACCGGACGCAGGCCGCTTTCCGGCACGACCGCATAGTCGGCCCAGCCGCCCGAGGTCGGCATGACGACATCGCCTGTTTTGAAGCGGCTGGATCGCGAGGCTTCGACCACGCCCAGCGTCAGGCCGCGCATGACCTCCCCCAGGCCGACCGGCGGCAGATAGCCCTCGGAATCGTTCATCCAGGTGCGATTGGTCGGGTCCAGCGACAGATAGACCGTGCGGACCAGCACCTCGTTTTCCTGCAGATCAGGGATGGCCGTCTCGACCAGTTCCAGATCGCCGGGCTGGATCAGGCCCTTCGGGCGCTGTCGCAGCACCCATTGACGGTTCGTCTTGCCGCTTGTCGAAGCCATTGGCGTCTCTCCGTGCGTTTTCTTTGGCCACCATCTTGGCCGCCACGGCGGCTTCGGTCGAGGTGTGCGCCAAGAAAAAAGCGACCCTTGCGGATCGCTTTGAAGTGGCATCATCGAGAATGAGGCGCGGAGGCGGCATGATCGGCTTTCGCAGATCAAGTCGGGGGGCGTCGCCGCCTCCACGGACCGATAACGGCGGCGCCCTAAGCCGGTTCCCGACCTCGATCGCTTTTTTTGCGCTTTCGTACTTTGGCCCATCAATGCCAGCGTAAAACAAAGAAAAGGCCTCGATCCCGCGGGACCGAGGCCGATCTTGTCGTCAGCGAAAGACTTCGTTTTAAGCGGCTTCCTTCTGGCGCGACGGGTGGAAGAACAGCGCCTGGCTGATCGCCGCCTTCACCGTCTCCGGCTGGAAAGGCTTGGTGATCAGGAAGGTCGGCTCAGGGCGCTCACCGGTCAGCAGGCGCTCCGGGAAGGCGGTGATGAAGATCACCGGCACGTCCATGGTCTTCAGGATATCCTTGACCGCATCGATGCCCGACGAACCGTCAGCCAGCTGGATATCGGCCAGAACCAGACCCGGCTTGTGGCGAGCGACGGCGTCGATCGCCTCATCGTGCGTCGTGGCGGTGCCGGTGACGCGGTGACCCAGTTCGGTCACGAGGCTCTGGATGTCGGCCGAAATGATGGCCTCGTCCTCGATGACCAGAACGTCGGTGGCCAGTTCGGCGTCGATGTCGGCCTGGGCGTCGGCGATCAAACGCTCAACGTCGCGCGGATCGGCAGACAGGATTTGTGCGGCTTCCGAAGGGGTGAAACCTTCAAGCGCCGTCAGCAGGAAGGCCTGACGCGAGCGCGGCGCGATGCGCAACAGACGCTGCGAGGCGTCGCTGCCCGTGGTTTCCAGCGTGCCGGTTTCCAGTTGCGCGCCGGTCGAGGACCAGATGGCGTGGAAGACATGATAAAGGGCGACCCGCGGCGTCATGTCGGCCGACAACTGCTGCTCGCCGGCGGCCAGAGCCTCCAGTGCGACGCGGACATAGTTGTCGCCCGTGGATTGATCGCCGGTCAGGGCGCGTGCGTAACGGCGCACATAAGGAAGGTGCGGCGCGAGTCTGGCCAGAAGGCTCATTCAGATAGTCCCCGACAAATCACAGCCCGGCCGGCAGGGCGGGGCGCTACATCAGCCCTAAACGTCACATTCGCATCACGGTTCCGCCGTGGCGAACAAGCTTTAGCATTAAAAACCGGTCATGCAGGAACCCGGCCGGTCTGATGACGTTTGAGACCGACATCTTCTCGCGATGACAGTTGGGTGGGCTTGGCTCTGTCTATGATCGATTCTCCGGACTCCTCTCGTCCCAAAGGCGACCAGAAGGGGGAGGCAGGGCTTGAAGAAGCTCGCCTTCGCCAGCAGGCCATTGGCGTCAAGCTGCGGCATATGTTCGACGAGGTCGTCAACGAACCCGTGCCCGATGAGTTTCTCGATATCCTGAAACGCGCCGACGCCAAGTCTTCGGACAGCGCCGCATGAGCACCTCACGCCTGGGGGCCGCCCCCAAACCCGCGTCGGCTGACGACGAGGGCTTCAAGCGCGAACTGGTCCTGCTGATCCCGCATCTGCGCGCCTTCGCCCGGACCTTGACCGGCGATCCGACCGCGGCGGACGATCTGGCGCAGGACGCCATGATGAAAGCCTGGGACGCGCGCGCCAGCTATCAAATGGGTACCAACATGAAGGCCTGGACCTTCATGATCCTGCGCAACCAGTTCTATTCCGAAAAGCGCCGCTCGTGGCGTCAGTCGCAGTTGGATCAGGAAGCCGCCGAGCGGACCCTGGTCGCCGTGGACGATCCTGAGGCGCCGGTCGCCTTGGACGAGCTGCGTCAGGCTCTGAAGACCCTGCCCGAAGAGCAGCGCGAGGCCTTGATCCTGGTCGGCGCCGGCGGCTTCGCCTATGAAGAAGCGGCCGAAATCTGCGGCTGTGCGGTCGGCACGGTGAAGAGCCGCGTCAGCCGCGCACGCCGGGCCTTGCAAGCCACCCTGGAGCGGGGCGGTTACGGCCGCGACGGTGAAGCGGCCGGCGACGCCATGCGCACGATCCTGGGCGAGGCCGACAGGCTGGCCGGCGCCCGGAGCTAAGCGGCGGTGAACGAGACGAGCAGGGAGGCCTCCAGGTCGCGGCTCGGTCGCACGTGGAAATCGGATCGCTTCCAGGGCATCCGGTTTCGCCTGGGCGCGGCCATGGCCATGGCCCTGCTGCCGATCTTCGTTCTCAGCCTGATCCAGACCCAGGCGGACTTCCAAAGACAGGCCGACGACCGGCAGGTGGACCTTCAACTGGCGGCCGAACGCAGCGCCTCCAGCGCCAAGGCCAAGCTGGATAGCGCCCAGGTGCTGTTGCGCGCGCTCAGCCCCGATGCGGTCGGTCCCTATTGCGCACCGCGCCTGACGGCGCTGGTCGGACGGCTGGAAGGTTACGAGGGTCTGTATCGCATCAGCCCGACGGGCGAGGCGGTCTGCGCTTCGGGCCGGGCGGACGGCGTGAGATCCGGCGTGGCGCCCGCCGCCCAGGCGACATGGTTCCAGCGGTTGCGCAATGGCGAAGAACTGGTCGTCATGCGCGCCCCCGATGGCGCAGGCTATGAAGGCGCGCTGATCGTGGCCACGCGCGCCGAGCGGCCGATGGGCCGGTTCGACGGCGCCATGGTCGCCGTGATCCCCTTCTCGGCCCTGCAACCCGATGTGGCCGACCCCGCCCTGCCCTCTGACGCGGAAGCGGCATTGACCGACGGCGCAGGCCGCATTCTGACGGCCAGTGATCCCGACGTCTTCAAACTGTCGGCTGGCGACGATATCGCGGGCTGGGTCGGCCGAGCGCGCGATCAGGGCTCTGCCGTGTTCGAGGCGAAGGATGCGCAGAATCAGCGCCGCGACTATGCGGGCGCGGCCCTGGCCGGCGGCGATCTTTACGCCCTGCTGTCGGCCCCGGCGCCCGGGTGGCTGTCATGGGCGCGGCTCAATCCGATCGGCACCCTGCTGCTGCCTCTGGGCGCCTGGTTGACGGCGTTCGCGGCGGTGATGCTGCTGTCCGAACGCATCTTCATTCGCTGGCTGGATTATCTGGAGCGGGTCGCGGCCATCTATGCCAAGGGCCGGTTCTCGGTGCGTCCGCTGCAGGCGATGAACGCCCCGTCCGAAATCCGCACCATGGCGCGCACCCTGGACGAGATGGCCGAGGCCATCACCCTGCGCGACCGCGAGTTGACGGACGCCCTGATGGAAAAGGACGCGCTGATGCGCGAGATCCACCACCGGGTGAAGAACAACCTTCAGATCATCTCCTCCCTGCTGTCGATGCAGCAGCGCGCCCTGACCGATGCGCCGGCCAAGGCGGCGCTGGGCGATACGCGCCAGCGCATCTCGGCCTTGGCCCTGATCTACCGCACGCTCTATCAGAGCAACGACATCCGCCACGCCGATGCGCGCGAGTTCCTGAACGAACTGGTGGGGCAACTGGTCGCCAGCGAGGCCGGGCGCGGACCGGTGGTCATCAGTTCGGTGGACGCCGATTCCCTGCACGTCGATCCCGACAAGCTGGCGCCTCTGGCGCTGTGGCTGGTCGAGGCGGTCAGCAATGCGCAGAAACACGCCTTCGCCCACAGGGGCGGCGAGTTGAAGGTGCGCTTCCGCGTCCAGGGCGAGACGTCGGTTCTGGAAGTCGAGGACAATGGCCCAGGCGCCCTGGCCGGCTCCGAGGTCGGGGTGGGCCGCACCCTGATGAGCGCTTTCGCCAAACAGTTGCGCGGCGAGACCGAGTTCGCCACCCCGCCCGGCGGCGGCACCATCGCCCGCATGATCTTCGCGACGCCAGAAGCGCTCGCGCCCGTCGATCCGGCGGACAAGACGCCCGGAACCGCAGCCCTGACGTCGCGTTGATGAGGCGAGACCGGCGGAGTTTCACCCCGGCCAACCCTGGAGCTTCCCCTATGCGCAAGATTTTCGTTCTGGTCGCCGCCGCCGCCGCCCTGACCACCGCCGCCTGCAACACCGTCGAAGGCGTGGGCCGCGACACCCAGGCCGCCGGCCAGGCCGTGACCGGCGCCGCCCAAGACGCCAAGAACTAATCGACCGCCGCAGCTCAGGCTGCAGCATTCGACCGTCAAGGCCCCGCATCGTCGGGGCCTTGTTCGTTTCAGTCCCGCGACAGGAGCCATCCCGTGAACCACACCGCCCGCGACGCCGGCCTAGAACTCTTGCGCCAGCACGCCCTGATCGCCGGCAAGGCCGTTCCGGCCAACGGCGGCGGCGTCGCCGTCGATGATCCGGCGACCGGCGATGTGATCGGCCATGTCCCCGATCTGGGCGCCGCCGAGACCGAACAGGCCATCGCAGCGGCAAGCGAGACGTTCAAGACCTGGTCGCGCAGCGACCCTCATGCGCGCGCCGCCTTCCTGCGCAAATGGGCGGCGCTAATCGACGACAATCTTGAGGGTCTGGGCGCCCTAATGGCGCTGGAAAACGGCAAGCCGTTCGAGGAGGCCAAGGGCGAGGTCACCTACGCCAACGGCTTCCTGAAATGGTTCGCGGGCCAGGCCGAGCGGCTGATCGGCGAGACCCAGGACAGTCCGCTGGGCCATCTGATCCTGACCTATCGCGAGGCGGTCGGACCCTGCGCCCTGATCACGCCCTGGAACTTTCCCGCCGCCATGCTGACGCGAAAGCTGGGGCCGGCGTTCGCGGCAGGTTGTACCGCCGTGGTCAAGCCGGCCAGCCAGACGCCGTTCACCGCCATCGCCCTGGCCGAACTGGCCTATGAAGCCGGCCTGCCGAAAGGCGCCCTGTCGATCATTACCGGCGACGCCGCCACCATCGGCAAGGTGCTGACCGACAGCCCGGACATTCGCAAACTGTCCTTCACCGGTTCGACCGGCGTGGGCCGCAAGCTGGCCGAGCAGTGCGCGGGAACGCTGAAGCGGGTGTCGATGGAGTTGGGCGGCGCGGCGCCGCTGATCGTCTTCGCCGACGCCGACCTGGATCTGGCGGTGGCGGAGACCATCAAGGGCAAGTTCAGGAACTCGGGCCAGACTTGCGTCTGTCCGAACCGCGTCTATGTCGAGCGATCGGTCGCGGAGACCTATGCCGAGAAACTGGCCGCCGAGGTGGCCAAGATCGTGGTTGGTCCCGCCTTCGACGACGGCGTGAAGGTCGGGCCGCTGATCGAGGACAAGGCCATCGACAAGGTCGAAAAGCATGTGGCGGCGATCAAGGCCGACGGCGGACGCGTGCTGACCGGCGGGTCGCGCCACGATCTGGGCGGCCGCTTCTTCCAGCCGACCGTGACCCTGGGCGGCGACGACGCCCTGTTCCGCGAGGAAGAGACGTTCGGCCCCATGATCCCCGTCTTCGCCTTCGACACCGAGGACGAGGCGCTGGAGAAGGCCAACGCCAGCGACTACGGCCTGGCCTCCTATCTGTTCACCCGCAACCTGGACCGGGCGATGCGGTTCAGCCGGCGGATCGAGGCGGGGATGTGCGGCGTCAACACGGGCCTGATCTCCACCGCCGTTGCGCCGTTCGGCGGGGTCAAGCAGTCGGGCTATGGCCGCGAAGGCTCGATCCACGGCATCGACGAATATTTGGACGTCAAGACGGTGACGCTGGCGCTGAAGCCCGCTTGATCGATGCCCTTGGAGCGGTTGCAGCTCGCCCGAGAGTTGCTAGGATACGATCATGTTCATCGCATTTCTCGCCGCTGTCCTAGTTCAATCGACTCCCGCGCCGGCAGCGCCGCAAGTCGCGTGGGCGCAGCCGCCCAGGGTGGAAACGCCGCCCAAGGCGCTAGAAGCTGGCGCGTCCGGCTCGGTGGTGTTGAGGTGTGACTTCATGGAAAACGGCGCGGCGACGAACTGTGTCGTGATTTCCGAGACGCCTGAAGGTCTAGGATTTGGTCGCGAGGCCATCCGAGGCGTCAGGACGGCGCGCGCCCAGCCGGGCCAGACCGGACCTCGCGAAGTCAGGCTGAACTTCTCTACACGCTGATCCTAAGGTCACGCCTGTAATTCTGCGCGCTTCTGCGGCATAAGCCCGCGATGAAGTTCCTCGACCAGGCCAAGATCTATATCCGCTCCGGCAACGGCGGCGCGGGCTCCGTGTCGTTTCGACGCGAGAAATTCATCCCGAACGGCGGTCCCGACGGCGGCGACGGCGGCAAGGGCGGGGATGTCTGGATCGAGGCGGTCGAGGGTCTGAACACCCTGATCGACTATCGCTATCAGCAGCATTTCAAGGCCCAGACCGGCCACCACGGCCAGGGGCGCCAGATGCATGGCGGCAAGGGCGAGGACGTACATCTGAAGGTGCCCGTCGGCACCCAGGTGCTGGACGAGGACAAGGAAACGGTCCTGCTGGACATGGACACGCCCGGCAAGGTGGAGTTGCTGCTGAAGGGCGGCAACGGCGGCTGGGGCAATGTGCGCTTCAAGGGGCCGACCAATCAGGCGCCGACCTACGCCAACCCTGGTCAGGAAGGGCAGGAACGCTGGATCTGGCTGCGGCTGAAGCTGATCGCCGACATCGGTCTGGCGGGTCTTCCGAACGCGGGCAAATCGACCTTCCTGTCGGCCGCCAGCGCCGCCAAGCCCAAGATCGCCGACTATCCGTTCACCACCCTGGCGCCGAACCTGGGAATGGTAGACCTGTCGCCGTCAGAGCGGTTCGTCATCGCCGACATTCCCGGCCTGATCGAGGGCGCCAGCGAGGGCGCGGGACTGGGCACGCGCTTCCTTGGTCACGTCGAACGCTCGGCCAGCCTGATCCACCTGATCGACGGCACCCAGGACGATGTCGTCGAGGCCTACCGCATCATTCGGGGCGAACTGGAAGCCTATGGCGAGGGTCTGGCGGACAAGGCCGAGATACTGGCCCTGAACAAGATCGACGCCCTGACGCCCGAGGCGCGCGAGGAGAAGGCCGCCGAGCTGGAGGCCGTCGCCGGTCGCCGTCCCATGCTGGTGTCCGGGGTGTCGGGCGAGGGCGTGCCCGCCCTGCTGCGCGCCGCCTGGGCCGAGGTGAAGAAGACGCGCGGCGCCCTGGCCGGCGACAGCGACGCGGACCAGATCAGCGGCTGGCAGCCCTGATCAGGCCTCCGCTGCGGGCTCCGGTTTGGGTTTGCGGCGGGTCGATTTCGGCTTGTCGGTCGTCTTGCCCTCGTTGGCATAGGGCTCGCCGTCGCCCGACAGCAGGATCGCCATCCAGCGCGAGCCCTTGAACTCGGCCAGGATCGCCATGGCCATGACCGCCAGCGGCGTCGACAGGAACATGCCGACCACGCCCCACAGCTTGCCCCAGAAGGCCAGGGCCAGCAGCACCACGACCGGGTCGATGTTCTGATTGTCGCCCTGCATGCGCGGCTGGATGAAGTTGCCGACGACGAACAGGATGACCTGCAACCCGACCAGCAGGATGGCGGCGGGCCAATAGCTTTCGAACTGGACCAGGGCGAACAGCGGCGGGGCCAGCCCCGCGACCGCCCCGCCCAGCACGGGGATGAAGCCGACGATGAAGATGACGAAGGTCCAGAACTCGGCGTTCTGAAGCCCGACCGCCCGCATCAGGATCCAGGCGACGACGCAGATCATCGCGCCGGTCACCGACTGCACCCAGATATAGCCCTCGACCCCGCCGCGCACGCGCTGGAAAACCGCGACCGCCTCGTCGCGCTGGGCTTCTGACGGGAACATGGCGACGATCTTGCGCCGGAAGCCGACCTGGGAGGCCAGCAGAAAGCCCAGATAGATCAGGACGAAAAAGGCGCCCGAGGCTATGCCCTGCACCTGGAACGCCATGGAGGTCAGCCAGCCGCGCACATCGACGCCGTTGATCAGGTCCTGCGCCGTGGGCGGATTGGCCAGACGCACCAGCCCATAGGCGTCGCGAATGATCTGATCGATGCGCGGGCCGATGTTGGCCGACACGCCGGACGCCTCGCCGAAGAAGCCCGCCGCCCCGTTCACGATGATGGCGATGGAGGCGAAGAAGGCCAGCACCACCAGCGTCAGGGCCGCGATCCCGGCCATGCGGCTGTTCAACGGCGTGCGCGCCTCGACCGACCGCTTCACCCCGTCGATCATGATCAAGAGGAAGATGGCCATCGCCAGCGGCGTCAGGATATCCCGCAGCCAGTAGATCGCCGCCCCGGCCGCGACCGTGGCGATGACGCCCAGGGCGTTGCGAGCGGCGACCGAAGACGGCGTGGCGATGGGGTTTTTCATGACCGTGTTGTCGAACCGCCCGCCGTCGCCGTCAATCGCTGTTCCGAGCGCGAGGGGAACGCGCTAGACCTTTGCCGGAGACGCCATCGGAGACCCCAATGCCCGACGCCCTGCCCGGCCTGTTCCTCGGCCAGTCCGACGCCGCCCAGCCGGAAAATCTGCTGTTCAACCGCGCCAACCGTCACGGCGTCGTCGCCGGCGCGACCGGCACCGGCAAGACGGTCACGTTGCAGATCATGGCCCAGGGCTTTTCCGACGCCGGGGTGCCGGTCTTCTGCGCCGATGTGAAGGGCGACCTGTCGGGCATCTCTCAGGTCGGCGCGCCGAACGAGAAGCTGATCGCCCGCGCAGCCGAGATGGGCCTGACCCTGACGCCGCGCGCCGCCCCCACCGTCTTCTGGGACCTGTATGGCCAGAAGGGACATCCGATCCGCACCACCGTGTCCGAGATCGGCCCGGTGCTGATGGCCCGGATGCTGAACCTGAACGAGGTGCAGGAGGGCGTGCTGACCGTCGTCTTCCACGTCGCGGACAAGGAAGGTCTGCTGCTGCTGGACCTCGACGATCTGAGGAGCCTGCTGGTCTATGTCGGCGAGAACGCCGAGCGGATCGGGCGCGAGGTCGGCAACGTCGCCCCCGCCTCCATCGCCGCCATCCAGCGCGCGCTGTTGCAGGTCGAGCAGCAGGGCGGCGACGCCTTCTTCGGCGAGCCGGCGCTGAAGCTGGAAGACATGATCCGCGTCGGCCTGGACGGCCGGGGCCAGGTCAATGTGCTGGACGCGACCCGGCTGATGAACAGTCCGCGCCTGTATGCGGCCTTCCTGCTGTGGCTGCTGTCGGAGCTGTTCGAACAGCTGCCCGAGGTGGGCGATCCGGAAAAGCCGCGCCTGGTCTTCTTCTTCGACGAGGCGCACCTGCTGTTCAACGACGCCCCGCGCGCCCTGCTGGAAAAGGTCGAACAGGTCGTGCGCCTGATCCGATCCAAGGGGGTCGGGGTCTATTTCGTGACGCAAAACCCGGCCGATATTCCCGACAGCGTCCTGGCCCAGCTGGGCAACCGCATTCAGCATGCGCTTCGCGCCTATACGCCGTCCGAACAGAAGGGGCTGAAAGCCGCCTCGCAGAGCTTCCGCGCCAACGCCGCCTTCGACACGGCCGAGGCCATTCAGGCTCTGGGCGTGGGCGAGGCCCTGGTGTCGGTGCTGGACGAAAAGGGCGCCCCGACCATCGTGGCCCGCACCAAGATCCGCCCGCCGGCTTCGCGCTTGGGTCCCGCCACCGATACCGAGCGCGCCGCCGTCATGGCCGCCAGCCCGGTGCGGGGCCTTTACGAGCAGGTGCTGAACCGCGAATCCGCCGCCGAAATCCTGGCCAATCGCCACAGCGCCGCCGATCAGGCTGAAATCCAGGCCCAAATTCAGGCCAAGGCGCAGGCAGAGGCCGACAAGGCCGCCGCCGCTCAGGCCAAGGCCGATCAGAAGGCCGCCGAAGCCCGGGCCAAGGCTCAAGCTCAGGCCGAGGCGCGGGCGGCGCGCGAAGCCGCAAAGCCTGCGCGTCGGTCCACCCGCGAAACGCCGGTCGAGGCGCTGACCAAGTCGGTGCTGCGCACCGCCGGATCGACCCTGACCCGCGAGCTGATGCGCGGTCTGCTGGGCGGGCTGAAGCGGCGCTAGGTTCCGCTCGGGTCTTGCAACGGGGCGGGGGCGAGCGCATCTCCCGCCCATGTTCATCCAGACCGAACCCACGCCCAATCCGAACGTGCTGAAATTCCTGCCCGGCCGCGACGTGTCGCCGACCGCCGCGCTGGAATACCGCACCATCGACGAGGCGACGGCATCTCCGCTGGCGGAGGCCTTGTTCGAACTGGAAGGCGTCGACGGCGTCTTCTTCGGAGCCGACTATGTGTCGGTGACCCGCCAGCCCCAGGGTCCGGAATGGTCGGAGATGAAGGCGCCGATCCTGGGCGTCGTCATGGATCACTTCGTCTCGGGTCAGGCGCTGACGCGCGGCGCCGGCGGCGAAACCGACGGCCATACCGAGGACGACAGCGAGATCGTCGCCGAGATCAAGGCCCTGCTGGACAGCCGCATTCGCCCCGCCGTGGCCCAGGACGGCGGCGACATCCTGTTCGATTCCTTCGACGAGGCGACCGGCGTGCTGAACCTGCGGATGCGCGGCGCCTGCGCCGGCTGTCCGTCGTCGTCGGCGACCTTGAAGGCCGGGGTCGAGCAGATGATGCGCCACTATGTGCCCGAGGTGACGCGGGTCGAGCAGACCCTCTGATCCGGACGCGGTGGCGGTTCTGCGACGCGCCGCCTAGAAGACGCCCATGAGACTTCTGGTGATCGATACGGCGCTCGGCGCCTGCACGGCGGCGGTGTTCGAGGACGATCGCGCGCTCGCCATGCGTTTTGAGCCGATGACCAAGGGACATCAGGAACGGATCGGCGGCCTGGTGCGCGACGTCATGGCCGAGGCGGGCGGCGGTTTCGACAGCCTGGACCGGATCGGCGTCACGGTCGGACCGGGCTCGTTCACTGGTCTGCGCGTCGGTCTGGCCTTTGCTCAGGGTCTGGGCGCGGCGCTGGATCGGCCGGTCGTCGGTCTATCGGCGCTGGATGCCCTCGCTGCCTCGCTCACCGATCAAGACGGCCCCATCGCAGCCCTGATCGATGCGCGACGCGGTCAGGTCTATGCGCGCCTCTTCGCCGACGGGGCGCCGCTTGGCCCCGATGAAGCGATGTCGCTGGAAGAGGCCGCGCGGCGGATCGCCGACATCGGACCGGGCGTCGCCCTGGTCGGCAATGGCGCGGCGGTCGTTACCCAAGCCTTCCCTGATCTGCCCTTAACCCATATGGACGACCGGGTCGCGCCGTCGCCGGAGGCGCTGGCGCGCCTGGCCGCCGCCGCCGATCCGGCGACCCAGCCGCCCCGTCCGCTCTATCTGCGCGCGCCCGACGCCACGCCGCCCAGCCGCCTGCCGGGCCAGCCGCGCCAGCCCGCGTCATGACGGCGGCGGACCCCGCCTCTCTCGCCGCCCTGCACGCCCAGGGCTTTGCCGCGCCGTGGAGCGCCGACACCTTCGCCGATTTGCTGTCGCAGCCGGGCGTGCTGGCGGTCAGCGAGCCCGACGGCTTCATCCTGATCCGCACCGTGGTCGACGAGGCGGAAATCCTGACCCTGGCCGTGGTCCCGTCCGCGCGCCGCCACGGACTGGGGCGACGTCTGGTCGAGGCGGCGACCGTCGCTGCAGCCCAGGCCGGCGCGACGCGGCTGTTCCTGGAGGTCGCCGACGACAATGTCGCCGCGCGCGGCCTGTATGAGCGGACCGGGTTCGATCCGATCGGTCGCCGCAAAGCCTATTATGCGGGCGCGGACGGATCGCGGACCGATGCGGTGGTGATGAGCCGCGACCTCTGTGCGCCTGACGCCAACCTGACGCTTCCCTGATGCGATCCAAGCCCCTATTCTAGGCGCATGGACCGGATCGAAAAACTCTGCGCCGAGCGCGGCATGCGTATGACCGAACAGCGCCGGGTGATCGCCCGGGTGCTGTCCAACGCCGCGGACCACCCGGATGTGGAAGAGCTGTATCGCCGCGCCTCGGCCATCGATCCGCACATCTCCATCGCCACCGTCTATCGCACCGTGCGCCTGTTCGAAGAGGCGGGCGTGGTCGAGAAGCACGACTTCGGCGACGGCCGCAGCCGCTATGAAGAGGCCGGCGACGATCACCACGACCACCTGATCGACACCAAGTCGGGCGAGGTGATCGAATTCTTCGACGCCGAGATCGAGCGGCTCAAGAACGAGATCGCGGAACGGCTGGGCTTCCAGCTGATCGGCCACAAGCTGGAGCTCTACGGCGTTGCGATCGAGGGCGCCGAGCCGTCCAAGCGCGAAGGCCTGATCTTCACCCGCCATGCGGCGCGGGTCGATCCCGCCGATGTGGATGCGGGCTGACGCTCGGCTTGTCGCGACGCTTGCGGGCGATCATAAGCCCACAATGACCGAGACCCTGGTTCCTCAAGTCGAGACGGCGCCCCAAAAGCGTCTGTTCATCAAGACCTACGGCTGTCAGATGAACGTCTATGACAGCGAGCGCATGGCCGATGTGCTGCGCCCGCTGGGTTATGGCGTCACCGACGACGTGAAGGCCGCCGACTTCGTCATCCTGAACACCTGCCACATCCGCGAAAAGGCGGCCGAGAAGATCTATTCCGAGCTCGGCAAGCTGCGCGAGATGCGCGACATCCGGCGCGAAACCGGCGGGGACCTGACCATCGCCGTCGCCGGCTGCGTCGCCCAGGCCGAGGGCGAGGAGATCATGCGGCGTCAGCCGGCCGTCGACATCGTCGTCGGTCCCCAGGCCTATCACCAGCTGCCCGAGCTTCTGACCCGCACGGCGCGGGCGCGAGGCGAGCGGATCGGCGCCGACTTCGCTCCCGACGACAAGTTCGACGCCCTGCCCGCGGCCCGCTTCACCGAGGGGCCGACCGCCTTCCTGACGGTGCAGGAGGGGTGCGACAAGTTCTGCACCTTCTGCGTCGTGCCCTATACGCGCGGCGCCGAATGGTCGCGGCCGATGGCGGCGGTGCTGGAAGAGGCGCGGCAACTGGCGGATCGGGGCGTGCGCGAGGTCACCCTGCTGGGCCAGAACGTCAACGCCTATGACGGCGAGCGGCCGGACGGGCGAAAGGCGACCCTGGCCGAACTGGCCTATGCCCTGGCCGAGATCCCCGGCCTGGACCGCATCCGCTATACGACCAGCCATCCCAACGACATGGCCGATGAGTTGATCGCCGCGCATGGCGATCTGGACGCCTTGATGCCCTATCTGCACCTTCCGGTTCAGGCGGGGTCGGATCGGATCCTGCGGGCGATGAACCGCAAGCACGGGCGTCAGAAATATTTCGACCTGATCGACCGCATCCGAGCCGCGCGGCCCGATATCGCCATCGCCGGCGACTTCATCGTCGGCTTTCCCGGTGAGACGGATCGGGAGTTTGAGGACACGCTGGATCTGGTGCGGCGCGTGAACTACGCCGGAGCCTTCGCCTTCGCCTATTCGCCGCGACCGGGCACGCCGGCGGCGGGCATGGGCAAACAGGTCGAGCCGGAAATCGTCAAGGACCGACTGCATCGCCTGATCGCCCTGCTGACGGAACAGCAGACCGCCTTCAACGCGGCGCAGGCGGGCCGGACGCTGAACGTGCTGTTCGACAAGCCGGGACGGCACGGCCACCGTCGCCAAGCGCTCGGTCGATCCCCATATCTTCAATCGGTCCACGTCGATGACGCGGATCATCTGATCGGGCAGATCGTTCCGGTCGAGATCATCGCCGGCCAGCAGAACAGTCTATCGGGCCGGCTCACAGCAGACGGGCTGAAACAGCCGGGTCCCGCAGGCCCGGCGACAGCCCAAAAAGAAAAGGCCGCTTGATGGCGCGTGAGTCTGAATTCGTCCCCTTGAACGATGCCGAACTGCGGGCGGTCATCGGGCCGAACAGTCGCCACGTCGCCCTGATCGAGGACGCCTTCAAGGTGCTGGTCGAGGCCCCGGGCGGCGGGGTCTCCGTCAACGGCGGCGCCCGCGACCGCACGGACGCCCGCCAGGTGATCGAGGATCTGGCCAAGCGCGCGGCCCTGGGCGCCGAAGTCACCGAGGCCGACGTGCGCGCCTCTCTGGGTCAGGCGCGCGGCGGTCGCGGCACGCCCGGCATGGCGGCGGCGGGCGTATCGCTGCCGGGCGGAAAGCGCGGCGCCATCGTGCCCAAGACCAAGGCGCAGGCCGCCTATCTGGACATGCTGGGCCGGTGTGAACTGAGCTTCGGCGTCGGCCCGGCGGGCACGGGCAAGACCTTTCTGGCGGCGGCCTATGGCGCATCGCTGCTGCGGCGGGGGCAGGTTGACCGGCTGGTCATCACCCGCCCGGCGGTCGAGGCGGGCGAGAAGCTGGGCTTCCTGCCCGGCGATCTGAACGAAAAGGTCGATCCCTATCTGGCGCCGATCTGGGAGGCGCTGAACGACATTCTGGGCGCCGAGGACGTCCAGCGTCGCCGCGACAAGGGCGAGATTGAAGCCGCCCCGATCGCCTTCATGCGCGGCCGCACGCTCAGCCACGCCTTCGTCATCGTCGATGAGGCCCAGAACACCAGCCGCCTGCAGATGAAGATGGTGCTGACCCGTCTGGGCGAAGGCGCGCGGATGGTGGTGACGGGCGATCCGTCGCAGATCGACCTGCTGAACCCGCGCGACTCCGGCCTGGCCCACGCCCTGCGGATCTTGGACGGGGTCCAGGGCGTCGGCATCCTGAAGTTCGAGGCGTCCGACGTGGTGCGTCACGCCATGGTCGAGCGGATCGTGCGCGCCTATGACGCCGACGCCGCGCGCGGACGCCCCGCCCCGGACCTCGAAGACCCCGCATGATCGAGATTGAAGTCGAGGCCGAGGCCTGGACCGGCGCCCTGCCGGACGCGGAGGCCGTCGTCGAACGCGCGGCGCAGGCCGCGCTGGGCACGGCGGAGGGCGACATCGTCGTCCTGCTGACCGACGACGCCGCCGTGCGCGACTTGAACGGCCGGTTTCGCGACAAGGACAAGCCGACCAATGTCCTGTCCTTCCCGGCGCCGGAGAACGCCTTTCCGCATCTGGGCGACATCGTTCTGGCCTACGGCGTCTGCGCGACCGAGGCCGAGGCGCAGGGCAAGACCTTGGCCGATCATCTGAGCCATCTGGTCGTCCACGGCGTGCTGCACCTCTTGGGTCGCGACCACGAAGACGACGCCGAGGCCGAGGAGATGGAGGCCGAGGAGCGCGAAATCCTGGCCCAGATCGGCGTCGCCGACCCCTATATCGCCGAGCAGGACTGATCCGATGTTCCCCGACGCCCTGCTGGACCGTTTCGCGGCCCCGATCCGCGCCCTGCCCGACAGGAAGCGCGCCCTGACGTGGCGGCTGATCCGTATTGGTCTGGCGCTGCTGGCCGGCGCCGGGACGGCCTTCGCCCATCCGCCGTTCGGGATGCTGATCGGGCTTCTGGGTTATCCGCTGCTGATGATCCTGTCGGAGCGGTCCGACACGGCGCGCGGCGCCTTCTGGATGGGTTGGCTGGCAGGGTTCGCCTATTTCTTCGTCGGCTGCTGGTGGGTGGCCGAGGCGTTTTTCGTCAATCCCGAACAGGCGTGGATGGCGCCGTTTGCGGCCAGCCTGCTGCCGGCGGGCCTTGGGCTTTTCTGGGGAACGGCCTGCGCCCTCTATCGTCGGTTCGCACCGCTGGGGGCCGTGCGGGTGCTGTTGTTCGCCGCCCTGTTCTGCGCGGCAGAATGGTTGCGGGGTCATGTGCTGACGGGCTTTCCGTGGAACCCGGCCGGCGCGACCTGGCGCGCGGGCGGCGGCATGTCCCAGTTCGCCTCGGTCGTCGGCGTCTATGGGCTGAGCCTGGTCACGGTCGCGGCCACCTCGGCCTTCGCGCCCCTCATCGGGCCGGGCGACAAGCGCAGCCGTCTGATCTCGGCGGGCCTGGGCGCCCTGGCCCTGATCGCCGTCGGCGGCTTCGGCGCCGTCAGGCTGGCGCAGTCGGATCTTCAGTTCACCGACACGGTCGTGCGCCTGGTTCAGGCCGATGTGAAGCAGGAGACCAAATGGTCGCCCGAGGCCTATCGCTCCATCGTCGATCGCTATGTCGCCCTGACGGGTCAAAGCGCGACGCGAACGCCCAATGTCGTGGTCTGGCCTGAAGGCGCCCTGCCCGCCTCGGCCAACGACGTCTTCGCCTCGGCCGACGCCCAGGCCATCGCGGGCGCCCTGCGTCCCGGACAGACCTTGCTGATGGGCCTGGCGCGCGGCGAGCCGGACCTGAACGCGCCCGAGGGCGCGCGCTATTACAACAGCCTGTTCGCCCTGGCTGACGAAGGCGGGGCGGGCCTGAGGGTCGCCGCCGTCTATGACAAGCACCGGCTGGTGCCGTTTGGCGAGTACCTGCCCTTGGGGTCGATCATGACCTCCATCGGCCTGCGCAGCCTGGTGCATATGCCCAGCGACTTTTCCGCCGGACCGACGCCGGCCCCGATCTCGGTTCCGGGCGCTCCGCCGGCGCAGGTGCTGATCTGCTATGAGAGCCTTTATCCCGGCTTCACGCCCGGCGCGGCCGGCCGGCCAGACTGGATCGTCAATGCGTCGAACGACGCCTGGTTCGGCGCGACCTCGGGCCCGCGCCAGCATCTGAATCTGGCCAGCTATCGCGCGATCGAGACCGGCCTGCCCATCGCGCGAGCCACCCCGACGGGCATTTCGGCCATGATCGACCCGTGGGGCCGGATCGTGGAGGGTCAGCGGCTGGAGCCCGGCGTCATGGGCGTCATCGACGCCCCACTGCCCCGTCCGACGGGCGTGACGCCCTATGGCCGATTTGGCGATTTCCTGTTCTTTTTCTCAATGCTAACAGCGTTCATCCTGTCCTTGTGGCCGTCGATCCGGCGATCTAGGGTCCAGGGAAGTCGAGTAGCGATCTAGGTGAAGGGTGACGGCGATGGCGCGTGAAAAGGACGAGGATCCGCATCCCGTCGATCGCCATGTCGGCCGTCGCGTTCAGGAAAAGCGTCTCGACCTTGGCCTGACGCAGACCGCCCTGGCCAAGGCCGTCGGCGTCAGCTTCCAGCAGGTGCAGAAGTACGAGAAGGGCACGAACCGCGTCTCGGCCTCGAAACTGTTTGAGATGGCCGAGTTCATGAAGGTCGGCATCCCCTTCTTCTTCGACGGTTACACCAGCGCGACGGTCGGGGTCGCCGAGGAGGCGCCCGCCTTCGACCACGAGCATCGACCCACCAAGACCAGCGTCGAGATCACCCGCCTGGCCCCGCGCCTGCCGGCGCGCAAGCAGAAGCTGATCCTGGACATGATGCGGGATATGCTGGGCGACGACGGCACCCAGGACTAGGTCTAGCCGACCGCTACGATCTCGGCCGACTGACCGGCCACCGTCACCTCGTCGCCGACCCGTTTGCCCATGACGGCGCGGGCGAGGGGCGAGACATGGCTGACCGAGCCTGCGGCCGGATCGGCCTCGTCCTCGCCGACGATGCGCCAGGTCTGGGCGCGTCCGTCCTCGCGCTCGATGGAGACCGAGCCCCCGAACCGCACGGCCCCATCGGCTTCAGCAGGCTCGACCAATTGGGCCGAGGCGCGCCGGGCGGACCAGTAGCGCAGGTCCCGCGTCGCGCGCGCCATGGCGGTGCGGTCGCTCTCGATCGAGCCTTGCACCTGAGCGGCGGTGTAGGCGGCGCGGGCCGAGGCCAGTTCGGCCTCGATCGCGGCCAGACCCTCGGGCGTGACCAGATTGGGATGGGGCGAGATCGGGCGGTCCGCCAAGTCGGCGGCAGTGGCTTCCAGATCTTCTTCGCGGGTGAAGGCAACGCTCATGGTCGGGAACATAGCGATGACGGCGCCTATAGCCAGCGCGACAGCAACCGGGCAAAGCGGGCCGATGATGAAATCGCCCCGTCAGGTTCATGTGATCGGCGCCGGTCCTGCGGGGCTGATGGCGGCCGAGCGGCTGGCGCAGGCGGGGGCGACGGTCGTGGTGCACGACCGGATGCCGTCCGTGGCCCGCAAGCTGCTGATGGCCGGGCGCGGCGGGTTGAACCTGACCCATTCGGAACCGCTGGACCGGTTCATGACCCGCTATGGTCCCGCCCAGCCGACGGCCGCCGCCTGGATCGACCGGTTCACGCCTTCCGACCTGACCGCCTGGGTCGAAGGCCTGGGGCAGGAGACCTTCGTCGGCTCCAGCGGGCGTGTGTTTCCGAAGGCCATGAAGGCCTCGCCCCTGGTGCGGGCCTGGTTGGCGCGGCTGGAGGCGCAGGGCGTCGAGATCCGCACGCGCTCGCGCTGGACCGGTTGGCGCGACGGCGCGCTGACATTCGAGACGCCGGACGGCGAGCGGCTCGAACGACCCGACGCCGTGGTCCTGGCGCTGGGCGGCGCCAGCTGGCCGCGTCTGGGTTCAGACGGGGCCTGGGCGCCGTGGCTGCAAGCGCAGGGCGCCGCCGTGTCGCCGTTCCGACCGGCCAATGTCGGCTTCGACGTGGCCTGGTCGGCGCTGTTCCGTGATCGGTTCGCGGGCCAGCCGCTGAAAGGCGTCGCTGTCACCCATGGCGAGCGGACGGCGCGGGGCGAGGCGATGATCGCCCGCTACGGCATCGAGGGCGGCGTCATCTATGCGCTGTCCGCCGCGCTGAGGGCGGCGGTCGAGACGGCGGGGCGCGCCGAGATCCAGATCGATCTGAAGCCGGATGTGGCGATGGGAAAACTGACCGACCGTCTGTCGAAGCCGCGCGGCAAGGCCAGCCTGTCCAACCATCTGCGCAAGGTGGCCGGGTTGGAGTCGGCCGCCGTCGCCCTGCTGTATGAGGCCGGCCCCCTGCCCGCCTCGCCTCGGGCCTTGGCCGAACGGATCAAGGCCATGCCGCTGACCCTGACCGGCGTTCAGGGACTTGAGCGGGCGATCTCCTCGGCGGGCGGCGTCAAACTGGACGGCGTGGACGAACGGCTGATGCTGGTCGCGCGTCCGGGCGTTTTCGTCGCCGGTGAGATGCTGGATTGGGAGGCGCCGACCGGCGGCTATCTGCTTCAGGCCAGCTTCGCCTCCGCCGTCGTCGCGGCCGAGGGCGTCATCGACTGGCTCGACAGCCGGGACTGAGAAAGGCAGGGTCGCGCGGTTCGATCAGGAGTATCCGATGCGCCACGCCCTCCCCGCTGTTTCCATCCTGGCCCTGATGATGGCCTGCTCGCCGGCCCTGGCGCAGGAGACGACGCCGAACATCGACGCCGCGCGGATGAATGAGTCGGTTCGGGTTCTGGCGTCGGACGATTTCGAAGGCCGCGCGCCCGCCTCGGCCGGTGAGGAAAAGACCGTCGCCTGGTTGGTCGAACAGTTCAAGGCGGCGGGGGCCGAGGGCGGCGGGCCGGACGGCGCCTTTGTTCAGGTCGCCCATCTGTCGCGCACCCGCCAGGACGGTCCGGCCACCGTCGCCGCGACCGTCGGCGGCAAGACCATCAGCCTGGAGCGCGGTCCCGACATTCTGGTGTCCAGCGACCGGCCCACCGACCACATCACAGTGACCGACGCGCCCGTGGTCTTCGTCGGCTACGGCGCGACGGCGCCCGAGCGCCAGTGGGACGATTTCAAGGACGTGGACGTGCGCGGCAAGGTCATCGTCGTCCTGGTCAACGATCCCGACTTCCAGGCGCCCGACGGCGATCCGGTCGCGGGCAAGTTCGACGGAAACGCCATGACCTTCTATGGCCGCTGGACCTACAAGTTCCAGGAGGCGGGTCGTCGCGGCGCGGCGGGCGTGCTGGTGGTGCATGAAACGGCCGGCGCGGGCTATCCTTGGTCCACGCTGCAGAACTCATCGGCCGCGCCCAAGTTCGACATCGTGCGTCCCAACCCCGACGCCGAACGCGCGGCGTTCCAGGGCTGGATCCAGCGCGCCAAGGTGGAAGAGCTGTTCACCACCGCCGGCCTGGATTTCGCCGCCCTGAAGGACAGCGCGCGCAGCGCCGATTTCAAGCCCATCGTCCTGCCCGGCCTGACGATGAGCGTCGATTTCGGTCAGATCGCCGACAAGGTGGAGACCAAGAACGTCATCGCCCGCATTCCCGGTTCGGAACGCCCGGACGAGACCGTCATGTACGGCGCCCACTGGGACGGCTATGGCGTCGGCACGCCGAACGCCCAGGGCGACAAGATCTATAATGCGGCGGTGGACAATGCGACCGGCGTCGCCGCCTTGCTGGAACTGGCCCACGCCTTCGCCGAAGGTCCGCGCCCCAAACGATCGGTCGTCTTCGCCGCCTGGTCGGGCGAGGAGGCGGGCCTCCTGGGCTCGACCTATTACGCCGCCAATCCGGTCTGGCCGCTGGAGACCACGGTCGCCAACATCAACGTCGACAGCCTTTTGCCAGGAGCCGAGATCGACCCAAACGTCGTCGTCATCGGCAAGGGCAAGAATCAGCTGGACGACATTCTGGCGCGCCACGCGACCGAGACGGGCCGCACCCTGATCGCCGATCCGGCGCCCCAGGCCGGGGCCTTCTATCGCTCGGACCACTTCCCCCTGGCGTTGAAGGGCGTGCCGGCTCTGTTCCCGGCGGCGGGCTTCACCGGCGCCAGCGCGGTCAGCCGCGACTACGTCCAGAACCGCTATCATCAGCCCACGGACGAATGGGATTCGACCTGGACGATGGACGCCGCCGCCGCCGATGTGGCCCTGATCTACGCTGTCGGTCGCGAGCTGGCGGACGACGACCAATGGCCGGAGTGGAACGCGGGCGCCGAGTTCGGCCCGGCGCGGGACGCCTCGAAGGCGTCGCGGCGCTAGAGTTCCAGCTGAAGCTCGGGCGCGGCGGCGGTGGTCGCGGCGCCTAGCGGCAGATGCAGGATGAAGGCGGCGCCCTTGCCCGGCTCGCTTTCGACCTCGGCCCAGCCGCCGTGCAGTTCGACCAGGGCTTTGACCAGGGCCAGACCCACGCCGGGACCGCCGCGCTCGCGCCGCACAAAGCGGTCAAAGACATGGGCCTGTAGGTGATAGGGAATCCCGCGCCCGGTGTCGGACACCGTCAGGCGGATTTCGGACGGGCCGGTCTCGGCCTTCAGCTCCACCGCCCCGCCTTCGGACACGGCGCGCGCCGCATTCTCCAGCAGATGATCCAGCGCCTGGCCGATGCGGTGTTCGTCGGCACGGATGGGCTTGAGATCGGCGGGACAGGACACGGTCAGGGTGGCGCCGCGTCCCTCGACCCGCGCGCGGACCTTTTCGGCCGCCTGGCTCAACAGGTCGCAGACCCTAAGGTCGCCCAGCGACAACTCCATCTCGCCGGCGTCGATCTGGGCCATGTCCAGCACATCGTCGATGGAGCGGGCCAGCTGGCTGGCGGCGATGCGGATGGCGCCCGCGTGCTGGCGGCTGCGCTCGGGCAGGTCGCCCATCGTCTCCAGCAGTTCGGAATAGCCGACGATGGTCGTCAGCGGCGTGCGCAGTTCATAGGAGACGCTGCCCACGAACTCGCGCTTCAGCGCCTGGCTTTCGGCCAGGGCCTGTTCGCGCTGCACCAGCGCCTGCTCCAGCCCGCGTCGGGCCGTTACGTCCGAGAAGGCGACCAGGGTCGCGCCGTCCGGCAAAGGACGAGTCTGCCAGGCGGCGACGCGACCGTCCACGGTCCGGCCCTCACCGGAGATGGCGACACGGCTTTCGGGATCGGGATCGGCGACACGCGCCTTCAGCCCCAGCCACAGGGCGGGATCGGGCAGCACGGCCTTGCACAGTTCGGCCAGGGCGTCGAAGTCCGAGGCCGTGGCGATCTTGTCCGTCGACAGGTTCCAGAAGGTCTCGAACGCCTCATTGTGCAGCCGCAGTCGGCCGTCGGAGCCGAACACCGCAACCGCGTCGTTCAGCTTGTCCAGCGTCGCGCGCTGGACCTGGATCTGGGCGTTGAAGCGGCTGCGCAGCTTCAGCTCGTCGGTGATGTCCGAGAAGATCAGCAGAATGCCGCCCAGCGGGTGCGGCTGGCGCACAACGCGCAGGGTGCGCCCGTCGGGCAGGGACCAGCTGTCGTCCGGCGAGGCCTCCGACGCGCCATAGAACTCCAGCTCACGCGCCTTCCAGCCGGCATAGTCGACGACCTCGGGCAGGCTGCGACGCTGGCGCAGACGGTCCAGCAGCTCGGCATGGGTCGGACGTTCGTCCAGCCAGGCCGCGTCGATGTCGAACAGGGCCTGGAAGGCGGTGTTGTGGAAGGCCAGCCGCTTTTGCGGGCCGAAGATGGCGACGGCGTCGGCCAGGTGGTTCAGCGTCTCGTCATGGGCGTCGACGTGGCGGCGCAGGGTGTCGCGCGTCTCTTCCGCCTCGGTCACCTCGATGGCGAAGGCGGTGACGGCGCCGCCGCCCGCCGGCTCGGCGATGATGCGCCAGGCGCGCCGCGCGCCCCCGCCGGTCGTCCAGCGGAAGCCCTCCTGTCGCACGCCCAGCCGTGCGGCCTCGGCGACCAGGGCGTCGGCGCCGCGGTCGAAGGACACGCCCTTTTCGACGGCGTCGTCGATGCTCTCGGCATTGGTCTCGTTCAGCCAGGCGCGGTTGGCCCAGGCCAGTTTGCCGGTCCCGTCCACGACCCAGGTCGGGGTGGGCGAGGCGTCGCCCAGCAGGGCCAGGCCGCTTTCCGTCGCATCCGCCCCGGTCAGGGTAAAGCGCGAGGCGGGCGACAGCCGCAGCCAGGCCGAACCGCCCGCGACCCGTCCCTCGATCCGCCAGGGCTCTACATCGTCCAGCGCGACCAGACCTTCGAACGCCTGACCTTCGTGAACTAGAGCGTCGATCAGGGCGCCGTGGGTGATCCGGAGTTTGTTCAGGACCGCGGCCCCGGCCTCGGCGTCCTCACCCGCCAGCCGCGCGATCAGTTCGGCCGAACCGATCGGCAGACCGGCGGCCTGCCCGTCCGGCGTCAGGGCCAGGCTGACGTCGTCGAAGGCGCGCAGCATGGCGTCATGGCGGCTGAGGTCGGCCAGGGCCTCAACCCGCTCGCGCTCGGCGGCGACGGCGGTCTCATGCAACCGCCCACGCAGCAGCAAGGCCCAGGCGCTGACGGCCATGGCCAGTCCGGCTGCGCCCGCTGTGGCGACATAGGCGATGTCGGCCTCGGCCATTCGTGTCCCTGGAGAAGAGTCTCAGCCCCGATTCGCTAACCATACTCCAAGCGCGCGAAAAAGCGGCAGTCTCGTGATCGCGTCATCGCGCCCCGTTGCGACAGAGCGTCGAGACGGCGATATCGCGGACATGACCGACCCGATCGCTCCCTCCCTCGACGACTTCGCCCGCCTGGCGCAAGAGGCGTTCGACGCCCTGCCCGGACCGTTCAAAGATGCGGCGGGCGAGGTGGTCATCCGCATCGACGACTTCGCCGACGAGTCGACGCTTGCCGAGATGGAGATCGAGGATCCGTTCGAGCTGACGGGCCTGTATCACGGCGTGGACATCGGCCGGCGCGACAGCCTGGGCCCGGCGGCCGAGCCGTCGCGGGTCTTCCTCTATCGCCGCCCCATCCTGGACGAATGGTGCGAGCGCGGCGACGTTGGGATCGGCGAACTGATCGCCCACGTCCTGATCCACGAGATCGGCCACCACCTGGGCCTGACCGACGACGACATCCACGCCATCGAGGACGACGCGGACTGACCCCTTATTTCGTCGCCGGATAGGGCGTCGTCACCGCGCCGGAGATCATGCCGGGGATGGCCTCGCCCAGGCCCAGCAGGATGAACTGGATCGCCAGAGCGCACAGGATCAGGCCCAGCACCTTGACGATGATCGCCATGCCGACCTCGCCCAACAGGCGGCTGAGCGACCCGGTCAGGGCGAAACAGACGAAGGAGACTGCGCAGGCCGCCGCGATCGCCACCAGCGACCCCATGGTCCCGGCATAGCCCAGCTTGGCGGCCTCGCCCGCCTGGATGATGACCGCCGAAATGGCACCGGGGCCGATCATCAGCGGAATGGCGAAGGGCACGACCAGGCGCTGGAACCGCCTGCGGGCATAGCCGCGCACGTCTTTGGAGTCCGCCAGCGCATCCTTGTCAGCGAACATGGCCAGGAAGTCGCCGCGCGCCATGTCCAGCCCCAGGAACAGCAGCAGTATGCCGCCCGCAATGCGGAACGCCGCCAGCGAAATGCCGAAGAACTGCAACAGGCCCAGGCCCGTGAACAGGAAGAAGGCCAGGAAAACGGCGGCGAAGGCGCAGATCAGGGCCGAGACCGAAATCCGCTGGCGCAGGGTCGCCCCGGCCGTCGCGGCGGCGAAGATCGGCAGATTGCCGATCGGGTCCAGCAGGGCGAACAGGGTCACGAACAGGTTGACACCCAAATCGACTGCGTTCATCGCCTGCCCTCGCCCTCAATCCATCACGCCGCCCTGCCGACGCGCCCTCGTGTCCGGCATAGCCGCTCAGCGCGAGTCCGTCGATGACCGATCCCCAAACCGCCTCCGATCGTGCGCCCGACGAGCGGATCATCTGCGCCCTTGACGTGCCGACGACGGCCGAGGCGGCCGCCCTGGCCGAGCGGATCGGCGATGCGATCGGCTTCTACAAGGTCGGACTGCAACTGTTCGCGGTCGACGGCATGGCGCTGGCGCGTGAGCTGAAGGCGCAGGGGCGAAAGATCTTCCTGGACTGGAAGCTGCACGACATCGGCGCGACGGTGGAGAAGGCGACGGCCAATCTGGCGGGCGCGGATTGCGACCTGTTGACGGTCCATGCGCGGCCCCAGGTCATGGCGGCGGCGGCGCGCGGCGCGGCGGGCTCGAAGATGAAGGTGCTGGGGGTCACGGTCCTAACCAGCCTGACGGCCGAGGATTTGGCCGCCGACGACCACAGCCTGTCGCCGGCCAGTCTGGTCGAACGGCGTGTGCGGCAGGCGCTGGAGGCCGGGATCGACGGCGTCGTCTCCAGCCCGCATGAGGCGGCGCGCGCCCGGGCTCTGGCGATCGAGGCGGGGCGGCCCGACTTCCTGATCGTCACACCCGGCGTGCGACCCGTCGGCGCCGCGCTGGACGATCAGGCGCGAGCGGCGACGCCACAGGCGGCGCTTGAAGCCGGCGCGACCCATCTGGTGATCGGCCGGCCGATCACGGCGGCGACCGATCCGCGCGCGGCGGCGCAAGCAATCGCACAGCAGATCGCCCTGATCTGAGACAGACCAGGGCGACCGTTCGTCTTCGGTTGTTTTCGAGAGTGGCGATCAGCCGCGCTCGCCCGGCTCCTGGGCGTAGCCGTGACGCGGCGGGGCGTGGGGCGCGGGCGCCTCGGGCGGCGGCAGGTCGCCGTAGTAGCCCGACGGCGGCGGCGGAGGAGGCGGCGGCGGCGGGGCCGTGTTCACCTCCGGCGGCGCGACATAGACCTGGGCCGGGGCCACATTGACCGGCGCGGACTGCACATAGACCGGCGACTGATCGACATAGACCGGGCCGCCGACCTCGACCTGGGCGGGCGCGACATTGACCTCGGCCGGGGCGACCTGGATGTGTTGCGGGCCGATGTTGACGGGCGCCGATTGCACATAGACCGGGGCCTGATCGACATAGACGGGCGGGCCGACATCGACCTGGGCCGTAGCCAGGTTCACCTGCGACGGAGCCACCTGAACGCGTTGCGGCCCGATGTTCACCGGCGGCGCCTGCACATAGATGGGCGGCTGTTCGATATAGGTAGGCGGTCCCATCTCGATCTGGGGCGGCGCCAGGCTGACCTGAGAAGGCGCGACATAGATGCGCTGCGGCGCGATCTGGACGGGCGGCGCCTGGACATAGACCGGCGGCTGATCGACGTAGCCTTGCTCGTAACGCTGCTCATAGCGGTGTTCGTAGCGAACCGGCGGGCGAACGGGCGGGCGGCAGTTGCAGTCGACCGGACGACCCGGATATGGACGCCAGCCGATGTAGTCACGGCCGAACCCATAGACCGGATAGCCGACCGGCGCGCTGACCGGAGGACGGCCGACCAGGACCGAGGTCGCGCTGACGCCGCCGACATAGCCGCCGCCGTAATAGCCGTCCGAATAGCCGCCGCTTCCGACATAGGTCGTGCCGCCGCCGACATAGCCGCGCTGGAAGCTGGACGAACTGGAATAGGACCGGGCGCTGCTCGCCGAATAGCTGGAGGCGCTCGCATAGGCGTTGGCGTTGGCGTTGGCGTTGGCATTGGCGTAGGCGCCGCCGTTCACGTTCACATTGACGTTGTGGTTGGCGTTGTAGTTGCCGCCGCCGTAGTGACCGCCGCCGCCGCATCCCCCGCCGCAGCCGCCGCCGGGATGGCCGCCGCCATAACCCCCGTGACCGGGACCACCGGCCAGAGCGGGCGCTGCGGAGAGCAGCAGAGCCGCCGACGCGGCGGTAAGTATCGACTGTATCGTCACGGGACAGACTCCTCTGAGTTGTCTCGTGACTGGCAAGTCCGGCGCCTGTTTCTTAAGGCGTGGTTAACCTTTGCGCCCGTCGCAGCGGGCTCGGCAGATTAGAAATCGACCGCCAGACCCTTCTTTTCCCAATCACCGAAACGGGTCGGTTCGGGACCGGTCGGACCGCCGTATTCCGTGTCCGCCTGAACCGTCGTTTCCGCCGCGCGACGATCCGCCGCTTCCTGAAGCGCGCGGCGCGCGGCCTCGCTGAGCGGCCGTTCGGGCGTGGCGTGGGGCACGTCGGCGTTGAAGACAGGCGCCGCAGCCGGCGTTTCGTCGGCGTCATTCGGCGCGAGGGTGGGATGTTCGGTCACAGGGCGGCTCCCTTGAGGCTTGATGCGCCTTCTCTCAAATAGAGGTTCAAGCCCGGGACGCCAGACGGATCGGGAATGGAACCGCGATGAACCATCTGAAGACCTTCATTCTGTTGGCGGCGATGACGGCCCTGTTCGCAGGGGTCGGCTATCTGATCGGCGGCGCGACCGGCATGGCGATCGCCCTGCTTTTCGCGGGCGGGATGAATCTGTTCAACTACTGGAACGCCGACAAGATCGTGCTGAAGATGTACCGGGCCCAGCCGGTCGATGAGCAGCACCCCAACGCCGTGGTCAGGAACTACGTCGCCGACGTGCGTCAGATGGCCCGCGACGCCGGCCTGCCCCAGCCACAGGTCGCCATCATTCCCAATGATCAGCCCAACGCCTTCGCCACGGGCCGAAACCCCGAGAACGCCGCCGTCTGCGCCACCACCGGCCTGTTGGACATGCTGACGCGCGAGGAGGTGCGCGGGGTCATGGCGCACGAGCTGGCCCATGTGAAGAACCGCGACACCCTGATCATGACGGTGACGGCGACCATTGCCGGCGCCATCGCTGCGCTCGCCAACTTCGCCCTGTTCTTCGGCGGCAACGACCGCGAGCGGCCGGGCGGCGTTATCGGCACGATCGCCCTGATGCTGCTGGCGCCCATGGCCGCCGGTCTGGTGCAGATGGCCATCAGCCGGGGACGCGAGTATGAGGCCGACCGCGTCGGCGCCGAAATCGCCGGCGATCCCCAGGCCCTGGCTTCGGCCCTGCAGAGGATCGACGCCTACGCCAGGCGGATCACCAATCAGACGGCCGAGCGCAATCCGGCCTCGGGTCAGATGTTCATCATCAATCCGCTGGCGGGCCGCGGCGCGGACAATCTGTTTTCGACCCATCCGGCGACGGGAAACCGCGTCCGGGCCTTGATGGAGCTGGGCGCGAAGATGGGCATGCAGTCCCGCGCCCGAACGCCGGACCTGACCCAGCCGCGACCGGACGCCGGTTTCACGACCACCGGCGTCCCGACCACTCCGAACGAGCCGCGCGGCCCCTGGGGGTGACGATGCGGGTGAACATGGGGCTGATCGTCGCGGCCTGAACGCCGTTTGCGGTTTGCACTCCGCGACCGGATCACCTCAGATGCGCCCCTGTTCAGCCATCGGGCTTTCTTGGGGAAATCCATGTCGCGTCTGCTCGCCTTCGTCTCCGCCGCCGCTCTTCTCGCCACGCCGGTCGCCGCCCAGTCGGTGGACCGCGTCGCCGTCAACGGCATCATCGATCAGGGGCTGAACCACAGCCAGGTGATGCAGACCGCCGCCTATCTGACCGACCGGATCGGCGGGCGGATGACCAACTCGCCCCAGATGCGCGAGGCCGAACGCTGGGCGCAGCAGCAGTTCCGCGACTACGGTCTGTCCGACGTGCGCGCCGAAGGGTTCGAGTTCGGCCGGGGCTGGTCCATCGTCCGCTCCAGCGCGCGCATGACCGCGCCGCGCCCGCTGGATCTGCGCGCCATCCCGGTGGCCTGGACGCCCTCGACCAATGGCGTGATCAGCGGCGGCGTGATCGTGGCCCCGATCTCCAAGGTCGAGGACTTCGACAAATGGCGCGGCAAGCTGTCGGGCAAGATCGTCATGCTGTCCCAGCCGGGCACGGGATCCGAGCCGACCGAGCCGGCCTTCCGCCGCTGGACCAGTGCCGAGCTGGCCGAGCGCAACACCTATAATCAGCCCCAGCATTCGCCGGCCGCCATCGAACGCTCGCTGAAGACCGTCAACTTCGCCAATCAGCTGGACGCCTTCCTGGCCGAACAGGGCGCCCTGGCCTGGGTGCGGATTTCCCAGCGCGACGGCGGCCTGCTGCACGGCACGGGCTACACCTATCAGGTCGGGGCCACGCCCAAGCTGGCGGGGATGGAGCTGGCGGCCGAGGACTATCGCCGTCTGGCGCGCCTGGCCCTGACCGACGCGCCGCCGACGCTGGAGCTGATGAGCGAGGTCCGCTTCCACGACGAGGACGTCAACGCCTACAACATCTTGGCCGACATCCCCGGCACGGTGCGCGGCACCGAATACGTCATGGCCGGCGCCCACCTGGACAGCTGGGTCGCCTCGGACGGCGCGGTCGACAACGCCGCCGGCAGCGCTGTGGTGATGGAGGCCGCCCGCATCCTGAAGGCCCTGAACGTCAAGCCCAAACGCACCATTCGTTTCGCCCTGTGGAACGGCGAAGAGCAAGGCATCCTGGGCTCACTGGCCTATGTGGACCGGCATTTGGCGACGCGGGCTGCGTCGAACGATCCGGCGCTGGCGGGCCTGCCGGACAACCGCACCTGGCGCAGCCGCTGGCCGATCGAGCCGCGCGCCGGCTATCGCGATCTGGTCGCCTATTTCAATCTGGACAACGGCTCGGGCAAGATCCGCGGCATCAACGCCGAGGGCAATGTCGCCGCCGCCCCGATCTTCCAGGAATGGCTGGCCCCGTTCGCCAGCATGGGCGCAACGACCGTCTCGCTGCGCAATTCGGGCGGCACCGACCACGTCTACATGCAGACGGTGGGCGTGCCGGGGTATCAGTTCATTCAGGACCCGCTCGACTATTCCAGCCGCCTGCACCATACCAGCATCGACAGCTACGACCACCTGAAGGCCGAGGACCTGCGTCAGGCGGCCGTCATCCTGGCCAGCTTCCTGCTGAACGCCGCCAACCGCGACGAACCCCTGCCCCGCATGCCGCTGCCGACCCAGCCCACGCCGAGCGATCCGTTCGAATATCCGGCGGACTGAAAATGACGACCCTCTCCCCTTGTGAGAGGGCTTCAGCACACGGCGGCGTAGCCGTCGTCATTGTGCGAAAGGGTGAGGGTCGGCTGGTGCGATCTGGCCCACCATCCGACCCTCATCCGGCCGGGCTCCGCCCGGCCACTTCTCCCACCGGGAGAAGGGCTTAGAAAATCACACGCGCTCGACGCACAGGGCCACGCCCATGCCGCCGCCGATGCACAGGGTCGCCAGACCCTTCTTGGCGCCCGAGCGCTTCATCTCGAACAGAAGCGTCGTCAGAATGCGCGCGCCCGACGCGCCGATGGGGTGGCCGATGGCGATGGCGCCGCCGTTGACGTTGACCTTGGCCGGGTCGAGACCCAGTTCCTTGACCACGCAAAGGCTCTGGGCGGCGAAGGCCTCATTGGACTCGACCAGATCCAGATCGGAAACGTCCCAGCCGGCCTTTTCCAGCGCCTTTTTGGAAGCCGGGATCGGGCCGGTCCCCATGATCGACGGATCGACGCCGGCGGTGGCGTAGGAGGCGATGCGGGCCAGCGGCTCCAGCCCGCGCGCCTTGGCCTCGTCGGCGCTCATCAGCACCAAAGCAGCGGCGCCGTCGTTCAGCCCGGACGCGTTGGCGGCGGTGACGCTGCCGTCCTTGGTAAAGGCGGGTTTGAGTTTCTGCATCAGCTCCAGCGTCGCGCCGTGGCGGATGTATTCGTCCTTGTCGACCGTCACATCGCCCTTCTTGCCGGGGATGACGACCGGCGTGATCTCCTCATCGAACTTGCCGGCGCTCTGGGCCGCCTCGGCCTTGTGCTGGCTGGCCAGCCCGAATTCGTCCTGCGCCTCGCGGCTGATGGACCATTTTTCGGCGATGTTCTCGGCCGTCTGCCCCATGTGATAGCCGTTGAAGGCGTCCCACAGACCGTCCCTGACCATGGTGTCGACCAGGGCGACGTCACCCATCTTGTGCCCGTTGCGCAGCTGTTGGGCGTGCGGCGCCTGGCTCATGCTCTCCTGGCCGCCGGCGACGACGATCTTCGCATCGCCCAGAGCGATCTGCTGGGCGGCGATGGCGACGGCGCGAAGGCCCGAGCCGCAGATTTGATTCAGGCTCCAGGCGGCGGCTTCCTTTCGAACGCCCGCGCCCACGGCGGCCTGACGCGCAGGGCCCTGACCCGCAGCGGCCTGGAGCACATGACCCAGGATGACCTCATCGACCTCGTCGCCGGAGACGCCGGCCCGCTCCAGCGCCGCCTTGATGGCGATCTCGCCGAGCTTGGACGCGGGAAGGGACGACAGGGCGCCCAGGAAGGCGCCGACCGGGGTGCGCGCGGCGGAAACGATGACGACGTCGGTCATGGGATTTCACTCTCTGGAGAATAACTCGGCGTGACCGTTTTGCCGCATTGCAGCGCGTTCGTCACCTGCGACGACATGGACAGGGCGCGATTCAGCCAATCGTCACCCTGTCGGCGCATTGTCGCGGAACGATAGAGGCGATCGACGGATTGGAAGGTCCATGCTGCGCACGCTGAAACGTCTTGTCACCCACGTCTGCACGCCGGACGAGCTGGACATGATCGAGCACTATCCGACGCGCGCGGAAAAGCTGGCGGATCTGTGGGTGCACGTCGTCGGCCTGATGCTGGCGGCGGTCGGCGGCATCATTCTGGCGGGTCTGGCCGGGGTCTATGCGGGGATCGGCGGCGTGATGGCGACCGCAATCTACGCCCTGTGCCTCGTCGGCATGCTGACGGCCTCGACCGTCTATAACTGGACAAACCCCTGCGCCGCGCGGCCCGTGCTGCGGCGACTGGACGAGGCGGCGATCTTCCTGATGATCGCCGGCAGCTACACTCCCTTCACCACCCAGCGGTTCGAAGGTCTGTGGGCCATCGGTTTCACCACCCTGATCTGGACCCTGGCCTTCCTCGGCGCCGGGGTGAAGCTGTTCGCGCCGCGCATCTCGGACAAGTTCTGGAGCGGCGTCTATGTCGTCTTCGGCTGGCTGGCGGTCGCGGCGCTGAAGCCGATGGTCGAGACGGTGCATCCCGTCGCCCTGGCCCTGCTGGTCATCGGCGGCCTGATCTACACCGCAGGCGTCTTCGTCTTCATCAGCCCGCGCGTGAAGTTCCGCCGCGCCATCTGGCACGGCTTCGTCGTTACCGGAGCGACCGTGCATTGGACGGCCGTACTGGTCGGCGTCGTGCTGGCCCCGGCCATGAGCCACTGATTGACCGTCCGTTCACGGCGGTTTTCTGCCCCTCTGGCGCATCGCGTCGCAACGGAGGATAGTGACGCGTTGCAACATCGCGAGAACAAGCGTGGCTGACGAAAAGACCAAGGGTGGAAAGACCGGCGACAGCGCTCAGGTCGTCATCAAGAAGTATGCGAACCGCAGGCTCTACAACACGCGGACCAGCGCCTATGTGACGCTGGAAGATCTGGCGACCATGGTGCGCGAAGGGACGGAGTTCGTCGTCTATGACGCCAAGACCAACGACGACCTGACCCGCCAGATCCTGACCCAGATCATCTTCGAGGAAGAGAGCCGGGGCGAGGCCTTGCTGCCAGTTCAGTTCCTGCGCCAGTTGATCGGCTTCTACGGCGGTCAGATGCAGGGCGTCCTGCCCTCCTACCTGGAGATGTCGTTGGCCAACTTCGGTCGCCAGCAGGAGCAGTTCGCCAGTCAGATGGGCCGCGCCTTCGGCACCGGCGCGGGCGCGACCCTGATGGAGGACGCCGCGCGGGCCAATATGGCGATGTTCGAGCGCGCCATGCAGATGTTCCCGGCCTTCACCTATCCTCGCGGCGGGCCGACGCCGGCCGCGTCGGACGACAAGGCTGAACCCGCGCCGCCGCCCGAGGCGCCCGACGCCCTGGACGAAATGCGTCGCCAGATGGACGAGATGCGCCGTCAGATCGAGAAACTGGCGGGCGGCAAGGGCAAATGACCGACCGGATACAGGCCGTCGGCGGACCGGACCGCGTGGATCGCCGCGAAGGCGAACGCCGCGAGCGCGAGCGGCGCGCCCGATCCGCCTCGCGCGCCCTGGTCCCGGTCGATGCGCCGGACATGGTCGAGCCCCAATCGGCCCCGGCAAGAGCTGCCGTCCTGCCGACGCCCGAGCCCGGCGCCGCCGCCTTCGTGGCCCAGCAGATGGGCCAGAGCGGCCAGAAACGGGGCCTGCGCGGCGGCCCGCCGGTTCTGGATGCGGCCCGCTCCGCCTACCTCGGAGCCGAATATTCGGGTGCGGCCGAGCGTCGTCCGAAAACGGGCAAGACCGCCAAGACCGACATCTGAGCTGACGCCGCTCCCGCGGCACGGGGTTTGCTGGGGGCGAGGCAGAACGCTCTTTGCCGGACTCGCCCATGCCCGCCGTCTTCGCCCTCGCCGCCAAAGCCTTCGACGTCGCCGTCGTCGCCTTGATCTTCACGGCATTTTCGTAAGCGCTACCGCGCTTCGCGCTGCTTGAGCGCATGTTTCTTGGGGCCTACCGGCGCTTCGCGCTGCTTGAGGCCGTTATCGGGGGAGCCGTTGGGCTCATGCCCCGCCGAAATCGAAATCCTTGCGCGACGCGATGATGGTCACGATGAACCCGGCCAGCACGTCCAGCAGGATCATGATCACGATCAGGAAGAAGGTCGAGGTCGCGAACCCCGGCAGCAGCAGGAACTCAACCAGCACGCCGATGAACAGGATCATCGACAGGGCGTGATTGATGATGGCGATCCGCTGGCTGGAGGTCGACTTCACCAGCTCGAAGAACAGCAGGATCAGGCCGAGGAACAGAATCAGGTCGCCCGACCCGATCGTCCATTGCGCGCCCGAGGTCATGGTGACGGAAAACAGCGGATCGCGCAGCAGCACGTCCGCCTGCACCATCCCCGCCCCGCTCGGCGCGCCGAACAGCACCACGATATTATAGAGCACCACCGGGATCAGCAGCAGCGGAATGGCGAGCAGCATGGACGGTCCTCTCCGCAGCCGGTCCAAACGGCTACGCCTGTTCACCATGATTTAGCGCCGTTTGCGAAACGCCGCCACAAGGGTTCAGCGCTTGGGAAATCCGCCTGCCCGGCTGAGCGCCGACGGCGCCGGCCGGCCGATGGCCTCGCCGATCCAGCGCGCCGTCGCGATCAGGGCGTCCAAGTCATAGCCGGTCTCGAACCCGCCCCGCGCCAGCATATAGACCAGATCCTCGGTGGCGATGTTTCCCGTGGCGCCGGGCGCGAACGGACAGCCGCCGATCCCCCCGACCGAGGCGTCCAGCACGTCGATCCCGGCCTCGACGCCGGCATAGGCGTTGGCCAGGCCGGTGTTGCGGGTGTCGTGGAAATGCAGGCGCAGGGTCGCATTCGGCGCGGCCGCCCTGGCCGCCTCGACCTTTTTCGTCACCGCCCAGGGATCGCCCGCGCCGATGGTGTCGGCCAGCCCGATTTCGCCCACGCCCATCTCGGCGATCGCGCCGACCATGTCCGCGACCTGATCGACAGAAACCTCGCCGTCGAACGGACAGCCCCAGACGCAGGAGATCATGGCCGACAGCGACGGCGCGCCCTCGCTGGCCTCGGCGTTGTGGCGGCGGGCGACGATCTCGCCCAGCATGGCCAGTTGATCCTTCACCGCCAGGCCCTGGTTTTTCAGGCCGAAGCCGTCGGTGGCGGCGACCGAGACATTGACCTCGTCCACCCCGGTCGCCAGCGCCCGGTCATAGCCCTTGCCGTTCAACACCAGGCCGATGCGGCTGCGCCCCGCCTCATGCGGCAGGGCGGCCATGACCTCTTCGGCCCCCGCCATCTGCGGCACATATTTGGGATGGACGAAGGAGACGGCCTCGATCCGTTTCGCCCCCGCCTGCTCGAGCCGTCGCACCAGTTCGGCGCGGACGGCGGGCTCAAGCACCGCCTTTTCGTTTTGCAAGCCGTCACGCGGCCCGACTTCGACAATCTGGATGAAGCGGCTCATCACTCGGCTCCCGCTGCGGCGTTACCGTTCCCATTCCCGTTTCGGGGCGGCGGCGCATAGACGGTCAGGCTGACCGGATCGCCGGCCGAATAGTTGTAGCCGTTGACCGTCCCGACCGCGCGACCCGACACGCCCAGACGCGCCGCAGCGGCACGGAAGGCGTCGGCGTCGCGTCCCTCAACGATGGCGGGCCGCCCCTCGGCCAGGGCTTCGGCCGCGCCCTGGGCGTCGGTCAGGTCGGTGTCGCGTCCGGTCAGGAAGACGAAGCTGGGTTCATGGAAGCCGGTGATCGCCACCGGCCCCGGCGTGCGACCCTGGCGCGGATGCAGGTCGGCCGCCTCCAGCGCCTTTTCCAGCTGGGGCGCGATGGCCAGGGGCCGCAGCTGGCGGATCGTGCCCGACAGGGCCGCGTGCGCCACGATCCCGAAAGCCAGCGAGGCGACCAGCGCTGCGACCGGCGCACGGTTCAGCAGCAGGAAGCCCCCCATCGCCCCCGCCGCCAAAGCCATGACCACCGTCAGCGCCGCCCAGGTCTGGGCCGTCGAGGTGCCATAGACGGTCAGTCCATAGACGGTGATGCCGATGATCAGCAGGGCCGCGAAGGCGCCCAGCACCGCGCCAGTGATGCGCGAAACCTTGCCGATGGGCTGGGCCAGGGCGGCGGCCGCCAGCAGCGCCAGCGCCCCGAAGGTCGGCAGGGTGTAGTGCCACAGCTTGGTCGGCGCCAGTTCGAACATCAGCCAACCGGGGACCAGCCAGCAGACCAGGAACCGGATCGCCGGCTCGGCGCGTCGGCTCCAGCCCGTCGAGACGGCGGCGGGCAGCAAGAGGGTCGAAGGGAAGAACAGCAGGGGCGCCAGCAGCACGTACATGCCGGGGAAGCCCGAATGGCTTTCGTGCGCGCCGGCGATCTTGGGCGCCAGGTCCCCGCCGATGGCCTCGCGCCAGAAGCCGCCGTCGGTTGCGATGGTGATGGCGATGGCCCACGGTCCGACCATCAGGGCGACCAGCGGCAGGCCCCAGCCCCAGCCGAGGCGATACAGCCATTTGACGTTCCGGTCCCAGATCGACAGGGCGATGATCGCCAGGGCCACGACCAAAAACCCGATCGGTCCCTTGATCAGGATCGACAGACCGATCCCGATCCAGAACAGCAGCTTGTGCGGCCGGATCGGGCGTTCGCCCGCCTTCGTCGCCATATAGATGCGCGCCAGCGCCGCCATGGCCAGGGTCGTCGCCCCGCACAGCATGGCGTCGGTCTTGGCGATCCCCGCCTCGGTCGACAGCAGGAAGGTCGCCCCCATGATGGCCCCGCCAAAGAAGCCGACCCGGCTGCCCAGCATGGCCGAGCCCGCCCAGGCCACGGCCCAGGCCGCCAGCATGGCGCCCAGCAGGGACGGGATGCGATAGGGCGCGATTTCGCGGTCCTCGACATCCGAGGTCAGGCCCACGGCGATCGCCTGCATCCAGTAGATGCCGACCGGCTTCTTCCAGCGCGGCTCGTCCTGATAGCGGATGTCCACATAGTCACCGCTTTCCAGCATCTGGGACGTGGCCTGGGCGAACCGGCTTTCGTCGCGATCCAGCGGCGGCAGCAGCAGCAGGCCCGGCAGCCCGGCGATCAGCGTCAGCAGGGCCGCGAGAACCGGCCCGCGCCAGCCGGCGATGCGGCCATCCAGATCGAAAGTCTTCATTCCAGACTCCTTACACGGCGACTACGCCGTCGTCAGCCGTCTCCCCTAAGCCGTCGTTATCCTCTATGGAGCGCCGATGACCCCCGAAACGCCCGAAATCTCCGTCGTCGTTCCCGTCCATGACGAGGCGGGCGCCGCCGTGCCCCTGGCGCGCGAGATCGCCGCCGCCTTCGCCGGCCGTTCGTACGAGATGATTTTCGTGGACGATGCGTCCAAAGACGCGACCCTGGCCGAGCTGAAGGCCGCCATGGTCGAACTGCCGGCCCTGCGCGTCCTGGCCCACGGGACCAATGCGGGCCAGAGCCGGGCGGTGCGCACCGGCGTCCTGGCCGCGCGCGCGCCGGTCGTGGTGACGATGGACGGCGATGGCCAGAATCCGCCCGCCGATGCGCCCCGCCTGGTCGACGCCTTGCTGGCCGCCCCCGGCGACGTGGGCCTGGTCGGCGGTCGTCGCGCCAAACGCCAGGACACCGAGGCCAAACGTCAGGCCTCGATCTGGGCCAACCGCATCCGCCGCAAGCTGCTGGGCGACGACGCCGACGACACCGGCTGCGGGCTGAAGGCCTTCCGCCGCGACGTCTTCCTGCGGCTGCCCTACTTCGATCACATCCACCGCTATCTGCCGGCGCTCATGATCCGCGAAGGGTTCAAGAACCAGTATCTCGACGTGGACCACCGCCACCGCGAGGTCGGTCGCTCGAAATACACCAACTGGGGCCGCCTGCGGGCGTCGGTCTCGGACCTCCTGGGCGTGATGTGGCTGAAGACGCGGTCCCGCAAGCCGGGCGCGATTTCGGAGTTCTGAAACAGCCACACCCTCCCCGCTTCGCAGAGAGGATAGGCAAACAAAAAGGGCGGGACCTTGCGGTCCCGCCCTTCTGCATTTCAGCGTCGGTTAGCTTGGACTTAGAAGTCCATGCCGCCCATGCCGCCCATGTCGGGAGCCGCAGCGCCGCCCGACTTCTTGGGGGCGTCGGCGACGGCGGCTTCCGTCGTGATCAGGATGCCGGCGACCGAAGCGGCGTCTTGCAAAGCCGTGCGAACGACCTTGGCTGGGTCGATGACGCCCATCTGCACCAGATCGCCGTACTCTTCGGTCTGGGCGTTGAAGCCGAACGAGGACTGCTCGTTTTCCAGCACCTTGCCGACGACGATCGAACCCTCGACGCCTGCGTTTTCCGAGATCTGACGGATCGGAGCCTGCAGGGCGCGACGGATGATGGCGATGCCGGCGTTCTGGTCGGCGTTGTCGCCCTTGACGTCGGCCAGGATCTTGGAGGCCTTCAGCAGGGCGATGCCGCCGCCCGGAACGATGCCTTCGTCAGCCGCGGCGCGCGTGGCGTTCAGGGCGTCGTCGACGCGGTCCTTCTTTTCCTTCACTTCGACTTCGGTCGAACCGCCGACGCGCAGGACTGCAACGCCGCCGGCCAGCTTGGCCAGACGTTCCTGCAGCTTTTCCTTGTCGTAGTCCGAGGTCGTGTCTTCGATCTGGCGCTTGATCTGGGCCACGCGGGCTTCGATCTCGTCCTTGCCGCCGACGCCTTCGACGATGGTGGTGTCGTCCTTGGTGATCGAGACCTTCTTGGCCTTGCCGAGCATGTCGAGCGTGACGCTCTCCAGCTTGATGCCCAGGTCTTCCGAGATGACCTGGCCGCCCGTCAGGATGGCGATGTCTTCCAGCATGGCCTTGCGGCGGTCGCCGAAGCCCGGAGCCTTGACGGCGGCGACGCGCAGGCCGCCGCGCAGCTTGTTGACGACCAGGGTCGCCAGGGCTTCGCCTTCGATGTCCTCGGCGATGATCAGCAGCGGACGGCCCGACTGCACCACGGCTTCCAGGATCGGCAGCATGGCTTGCAGCGAGGTCAGCTTCTTCTCGAACAGCAGGATGAGCGGCTCTTCGAGTTGGGCCTCCATCTTGTCGGCGTTGGTGATGAAGTAGGGCGACAGGTAGCCGCGGTCGAACTGCATGCCTTCGACGACGTCGACGGTGGTGTCGGCGGTCTTGGCTTCCTCGACGGTGATGACGCCTTCGTTGCCGACCTTGGCCATCGCCTGGGCGATCAGCTCACCGATTTCCGAGTCGCCGTTGGCCGAGATGGTGCCGACCTGGGCGATTTCGGAATTGTTGGAGACCGGCTTGGAGTTGGTCTTGATCTCTTCCAGCACCAGGCCGACGGCCTTGTCGATGCCGCGCTTCAGATCCATCGGGTTCATGCCGGCGGCGACGGCCTTCAAGCCCTCTTGCACGATGGCCTGAGCCAGAACGGTTGCGGTGGTGGTGCCGTCGCCCGCCTTGTCGTTCGTCTTCGAAGCGACTTCGCGGATCATCTGGGCGCCCATGTTCTCGAAGGCGTCTTCCAGCTCGATCTCTTTGGCGACCGACACGCCGTCCTTGGTCGAGCGCGGGGCGCCGAAGGACTTCTGGATCACGACGTTGCGGCCCTTGGGACCCAGGGTCACCTTGACGGCGTTGGCGAGCACGTTGACGCCGCGCAGCATCTTGTCGCGCGCGTCGGTGTTGAACTGTACGATTTTAGCGGCCATGCGGGCAGCTCCTATCTATATGGATTGATTGAAGAACGTCAGACGTCGGGTGCTTAGGACAGCACGCCCAGGACGTCGGATTCCTTCATGATGATCAGGTCTTCGCCGTCGATCTTCACTTCCGTGCCCGACCACTTGCCGAACAGGATGCGGTCGCCGGCCTTCAGCTCCAGAGCATTGACCTTGCCTTGGTCGTCACGGGCGCCGGGGCCGACGGAGACGACTTCGCCTTCCTGCGGCTTTTCCTTGGCGGTGTCGGGGATGATGATGCCACCCTTGGTCTTGGATTCTTCTTCAACGCGCTTGACCAGCACGCGGTCGCCGAGCGGACGGAACGCCATCGGACTTCTCCCTCTAGAACCCCCGGATCGGGGCGTTTTTGAAACGGTGTGCGGCGCTCTCGCGATCGCCGTTTTGGCAGCCGACCAGCGAGAGTGCTAACGCGGGCGGGAGTTAGGCAGAGGCGCTGGCATCGTCAAGCGGCGCGGCTCGATCGCGGCGCGAATTCTCTGTGACAAATGAACCGAAAATGAATGCCGACCTCCGGGGTCGTTCAAACTGGCAGCGATAAAACAGCCTCAACGCTGGATGCCTTCCCCGCCTTTGGAATGCAGTTCGGCAACGAAAGAAGGAGACCAAGATGTCCAAGCTGCTGAAGATCACTGCGGTCGCCGCCGCCCCCGTCGTGGCCCTGAGCCTGATGGCCGCTCCGGCTTCCGCCCAATCGCGCGACCGCGACAACACCGGCCGTAACGCCCTGATCGGCGCCGCCGTGGGCGGTCTGGCCGGCGCCATCTATGGCAACGGCGACGGCAGCTATATCGCAGGCGGCGCGCTCGCTGGCGCGGCGCTGGGCGCGGTGGCCTCCAACCGCGGCTCGGGCTGCGAATACTACCGCGGCGGCCGGTGCTACCGTAACCAGGGCCATTGGGAGCGCGAGCACGGCATCGACCGCAGCCGCTCGGGCTACGATTACCGCTACGACGGCCGCCGTTACGACTCGCGCTATGACCGCCGCGACTACCGCGACTATCGCTACGACCGCCGCTGGTAAGCGTTCGACAGTCTAGGTGATCGGCAGGGCCCGTCCGCAAGGACGGGCCCTTATCGCGTCAGCCCATCAACCGCGTCATCAGGGTCGCCGTGGACGGATCCAGGTTCGCCGAGAGGCCGCCCGCGTCGACGTCCTTCAGGATCGCCTTGGCCAGGACCTTGCCCAGTTCGACGCCCCATTGGTCGAAGCTGTTGATGTCCCAGATCACGCCCTCGACGAAGGTCTTGTGCTCATACAGGGCCAGCAGCGCGCCCAGGGTCTCGGGCGTCAGTCGCTCCATGACGATCGATGTCGACGGACGGTTGCCGGTGAAGGTGCGGTGGGACGCCAGGCGCGTCGCCTCCTCTTCCGACAACCCTTGAGCCAAGCCCTCGGCCTTGGCGGCCTCGGTCGTCTTGCCCAGCATCAGGGCCTGCCCCTGGGCGAGCGCGTTGGACCATAGCGGCGATTCCGGCGCGTCCGCATACGTTCTGGCGACGATCACGAACTCGGCCGGCACGACCTCCGGCCCCTGGTGGATCTGCTGGAAGAAGGCGTGCTGGCCGTTGGTGCCGGGCTCGCCGAAGACGACGGGACAGGTTTGGCGCGTCACCGGCGTACCGTCGCGATGCACCCGCTTGCCGTTCGACTCCATCTCCAGCTGCTGCAGGAAGGACGGCAGACGACGCAGGGCATGGGCGTAGGGGGCGACGGTGCGGGCGGGCCGGTTCAGCCCATCGACGTTGAACACCTGGGCCAGGGCCAGCAGGATCGGCGCGTTCCGCTGCAGCGGCGCCGAGACGAAATGGGCGTCCATTTCTGCGGCGCCCGCCAGCATCCGTTCGAACACGTCCCAGCCCAGGGCGATGGCGCACGACAGGCTGACCGCCGACCACAGGGAATATCGCCCACCGACCCAGTCCCGGAAGGCGAAGGTCCGGCCGCAGCCGAAGGCCGCCGCCTTGTCCGGCGCCGCCGTCACCCCGATGAAGTGTCTGGTCATTCCGTCGGCCGGCAGGGACGCGGCCAGCCAGGCCTTGGCGGCCTCGGCGTTGGCCAGGGTTTCCTGCGTCGTGAAGGTCTTGGACACGACCACCACCAGGGTGGTTTCGGGATCGAGACCCGTCAGCGCCTCGGCCAGGTCGCGCGGGTCGATATTGGCGACGAAGCGAAGGTCGATGGCCGGGTCCAGCGGGCGCAGCGCGTCCCAGACCACGCGCGGCCCCAGGTCCGATCCGCCGATGCCGATATGGACGATGGCCGCGAACCGCTTGCCCGTCGCCCCCGCCTCGGCGCCCGAGCGCACGGCGTCGGCATAGGCCCTCATGTCCGCCCGCACGGCGTCCACCTCGGCCGAGATCGGCTCGCCCAGGGCCTTGAAGTCGGCGCCCGGCGCGGCGCGCAGGGCCGGGTGCAGCACCGCCCGCCCCTCGGTCAGATTGACCGCCTCGCCAGCGAACAGGGCCGCGCGACGTCCCTCGACGTCTGATGCCCTCGCCAGATCGAGGCAGGCGTCGAAGGCGGCCTTGGTCCAGCTCTGTTTCGACAGGTCCAGATAGAGCCCCGCCGCCTCGACCGACATCCGCGCCAGCCGGTCGGGATCGGCGGCGAACTGATCCACGATGCGCGCAGAAGCGGCCTCGGCGGCGGCGTGGTCGAAGGCGGTCCAGGCGGCGTCGCGGGTCATCGTCGTCTCCATCGGGAATGACAGGGTAAACACTCGTTTACGGCTGGGGCGTATTCAGGTTCAACGTCCCAGCGGACGCTGAAACAGGAAGTCACCTCCATGTCCTGCGGCCTTGCTCTCACGATCGCCCTGGCGATGTCCAATCCCTCGGTGGCCCTGGCCGCCGAACAGCCGGCCGCCGCGCCCGGCGCGCCAGTCTCGGTGGCGGGTGAGCCGCTGTTCGCCGACATCATCTCGCGCTCGGCCAGCCTGAAGGCCGTGGTCGACGGTTGGGCCGCCGCCAAGGCCGCCGACGACGCCGCCTTCTTCACCAGCCAGGCCTTCACCGGCTTCAAGGCCCAGGCCGAACAGTTGGCCGCCCTGGACATGCAGGGCCACCTGATCCTGAAGGAACGCGGCACCGACGGCGATCTGAAATGCATCCTGCGCGGCATTTCCGAGGACATGCCCAAGAAGGTTCAGGCCGTTCAGGCCGCCGCCAACCCGGCCGAACGCGCCGTCGCCCTGTCGGAACTGTCCTATCTGCTGAACGACAACGTCGAAGTCATCACCGCCCCGCCCAAGCCGGAAGTCTGATCCGGCTATTATGATCCGTCATTCCGGGGCGTCCGAAGGACGAACCCGGAACCCAGGAGGCGGGCCCGGACGCCTGCCGTTTCCACGATACGCCTCTGGCCCTGGCTTCCGGGTTCCTCGCTGCGCTCAGCCCCGGAATGACGACGGGGGCCGTAACTAAAGGGTGGCCAGCGCCTCCAGCACACCCTTGCCGTAACGATCCAGCTTGGACTGGCCGACGCCGGAAATCGCGCCCAGACTGTTCAGGTCGCCCGGCTCGGCGTGGGCGATCTCCAGCAGCGTCCGGTCCTGGAAAATGACATAGGGCGGGACGTGCTGTTCCGAGGCGCGGTCGCGGCGCCAGGCGCGCAAGGCCTCGAACCGGGCGCGGACGTCCGCGTCCATCGTCTCCAGCGCCGCATTGCGCCCCTCGCCTGATCGGTCACGACGACGCGGGGCCGCATCGGCCCTCAGCGGCGCGCGACGCACCTCGATCTGGCGCTCGCCGCGATAGACGGCGCGCACCGCTTCGGGATCGCCCAGCCCGACCAGCGGCTTGCCGTCGTTGGGATCCTCGGCCAGCAGGCCTTCGAATAGCAGGTGATCGACGATCTCGCGCCAGCTGTTCAGCGAAATCTCGCGCCCGATGCCCCAGGTGGACAGTTGCTGCTCCCACGGCTGCACATCCTTGGTGCGGGCGGTCAGGTGATCGACGACGCGACCCCTCCCGAACCGGCCGCCCAGCCGCTGCACCGCCGCCAGCGCCTTCTGGGCCGGGACGGTCGCATCATAGAGCTGGGGCGGGTCGCCGCAGATGTCGCAGACGCCGCAAGGCTGGGCGTCATGCTCGCCGAAGTATCGCCGCACGGCCTGGGCGCGACAGACGGCGCCGTCCAGCATGGCGAACAGCTGACGGGTTTTGCGCACCTGGACCGATTTGACCTCCTCGGCCATCGGGCGGCTGTCGAGACGACGCAGGGACCAGGCGATGTCGGAGGGGCCATACAGGGTGATGCCCTCGGCCGGTTCGCCGTCGCGACCGCCGCGCCCGATCTCCTGCCAATAGGCCTCCAGGCTGCCCGGCGGATCCGCGTGGATGACGAAGCGGACATCGGCCTTGTCGACGCCCATGCCGAAGGCGATGGTGGCGACCATGACGGCGCCCTCTTCGGCCAGGAAGCGTTCCAGCCGGCGGTCGCGCTCCTTCGTGTCCATGCCGGCGTGATAGGCGATGGCGTTGGTCCCGGCGTCGCGCAGCGCCTGGGCCACGCGGTCGCAGCCGTCGCGGCTGCCGCAATAGACCACGCCCGACTTGCCCCGCCGCTCGCGCACCAGTTCGATGACCCGCGCATCGGTCTTGGCCCGAGACGCGCTTTCCTTGCGCTCGGCCGACAGTTGCAGGTTCGGACGCGCGAAACTGTCGACGAAGACCGTCGCCTCTTCCAGCCGCAGCGAGCGCAGGATGTCGTCGCGGGTGCGGGCGTCGGCGGTGGCGGTGACGGCGATGCGCGGCACGTCGGGGAACCGCTCGGCCAGCAGACCCAGGTTGCGATAGTCGGGGCGGAAGTCGTGGCCCCATTGCGAGACGCAGTGGGCCTCGTCGATGGCGATCAGGCTCAGCGGCAGTTCGGCCAGCCGGTCCATCATGGCGCCCGCCGCCAGGCCTTCGGGCGAGACATAGAGCAGGTCCAGCTCCCCCGACCGCGCCGCCGCCCAGATAGCCGAGCGCTCGTCCAGCGACACGCCGGAATCCAGCCGGGCCGCCGCGACGCCCTGCTGCTTCAACGCCTCGACCTGATCGGTCATCAAGGCGATCAGCGGCGACACCACCAGCCCCAGTCCGGGACGCAGGATGGCGGGGATCTGATAGCAGACGCTCTTGCCGCCGCCGGTCGGCAGGACCGCCAGCACATCCCCGCCCGACAGGATCCGCTCGACCACCCGCCCTTGCAATCCCCGGAAGTCGGCGTGCCCCCAGACGCGCGCCAGCAGCGCCCGCGCGTCGTTCAGGTCAGGGGTATCGGTCGAGGAGAACTGGGGGCGCGTGGCCGGCATCCTTAAGCTGTGCACTCTTTGTTCCCGAACAGAAGACGCCGCCGGCCGCGAAGGCGACCGGCGGCGGCGTCATAGGGAAGGGGTTTTAGTGGGCGGGCGCTTCGGCGAACTGGCCGCCGACGCGGTAGCGCCACAGATAGGACGGGGCGATCGCCGCCATGCCGGCCGGATGGTCGATGCCCAGATCGCTGAGGCCGAACGCATCGGCGGCGACCACATTGTCCTTCTCCAGCATCAGCACCTGATCGCGCGTCAGCGGCGGGGTCAGGCCGACGAACCGGCTCAGTTGCAGCAGCGACCCAAGGAGCTTGGCGACGATGAAGGGCACCGAAACCAGCATCCGGTCGCGGCCCGTCTCACGACGCACCAGCTCCAGCACCTCACGGAAGGTATAGAGGCTCGGCCCGCCCAGTTCATAGGTGCGGCCGGCGGCGTCCGCGCGGGTCACGCCGCGCGCGATGGCCTCGGCGACATCGCCGACATAGACCGGCTGGAACCGGGTCTCGCCGCCGCCGATCAGCGGCAGGGCCGGCGCCATCGTCGCCATGGCGGCGAAGCGATTGAGGAAGCCGTCGCCCGCGCCGAACACCAGCGACGGACGCAGGATCACCGCATCCGGATAGACCGCGCGCACGGCCGCCTCGGCCTTGGCCTTGGTGCGACCATAGGCCGAAGGGCTGGCGGCGTCGGCGCCGATGGCCGAGATCTGGACCAGGCGCTCAACGCCCGCCGCCTTTGCGGCCTCGGCGATGGTCTTGGCCGCCTCGGTGTGAACGGCGTCGAAGCCGCGCTTGCCGCCCGCGTCATGCAGCACGCCGACCAGATTGACGACGGCGTCCGCGCCGCGCACGGCCTGCGCCACATCCGCCGGGTTGGTGATGTCGCAGCGCATGAACTGGATCTGGCCGGGATCGCCCAGCGGCTGGATTTCGATCGCCAGGACCGGGTTGCGCACGGCGACCCGAATGCGCCAGCCGCGACGCGCCAGGGCGCGCACCGCCTGCGACCCGATAAAGCCCGAACCTCCGAAGAGGGTCACGACGCCGGGGGCGAGGTCAGCCATGGGGAAAGCTCCAGTCGAAATCCGTTTCGGCGGGATAGACGATAGGGCGCCGCACCGCAACGCGGGCCTTCACGGTCACGCTGGCGTTCGACGCGCGGCCGCCCATCTGAGGCGGATGAAGCTTTTCACCATTGGCTACGAGGGCGCGACCCAGGCCGACGTCATCGCGCGGTTGAAGACGGCCGGCGTGCAGACCCTGGTCGATGTCCGCGCGGTCGCCGCATCCCGCCGCGCCGGCTTTTCCAAGACGATCCTGGGTGAGAGCCTAAAGGCCGAAGGGATCGACTATGTCCACCTGCGCGGGCTGGGCACGCCGAAGGCTGGACGTGACGCGGCGCGCAAGGGCCGTGTCGACGAGATGCGCGCCATCTTCGCCGATCACCTGGCCGAACCCCAGGCGCAGATCGAGTACGAGCGGCTGAAGGCGCTGGCGGCCGACAGACCCGTCGCCCTGCTGTGCTTCGAGGCAGATCACGCCGGCTGCCACCGCGCCGTCCTGGCGGAACGACTGTCGGCGGAAACCGGCGTGGCGGTCGTGGACCTCTAGGCTTACGGCCGTCCGACCAACTGATCGACCGAACCGCTGGTGACCGGGTGATACAGCGGCCGGGCCTCGGCGTAGATGCGTCGCGCATTGCCGCGCCCCCAGTCGCCCTCGTTCCAGAGGGTCTGGAACAGCGGCAGGACGAACTTGCGACGGCCCTGGCTGGTCAGGAACTTCTCGGCCGTGGCGACCGACGGCTGATAGCGATGCGCCAGGGCGATCTGCAGCCAGGCGAAGGTCAGTTCGGCGTTGCCTTCGTTCGCCAGGTTCAGCGTGCGCTCCAGATCGGCCAGCTGCGCATTCGTCAGCCAGTCGGCGCCCGTCCGCAGGCCCTCGGGACGCCAGCCCAGGAAGCGCTGGCGCTGCTGGGTGTTCCAGTCCGCCCACGGAATGGCCGAGGCCAGTCCCTTGTCCTTGAAGAAGGCGGAGGCGGCCGCATCCACCGGCTCGAAGGCATGGGACACCGGCGCCACGGCGTTGGACGGCAGGCCGGGCTGATAGACCCAGGCGTCCATCTGCAGCTGGCTTTCCAGCGCCGCGTCGCCCTTGATCAGGTTGTCGCGGATGTCCTGCAGGAACATGGCCGTGGTCATCGGACGATAGGCGTTGCGGTCGAAATAGCCGCGCAGCCAGGCGTCGAACCGATCCCGTCCGACGGTGCGTTCGATGGTCCGCAGGAACAGGGCGCCCTTCTCGTAGGCGATGTCGTTCATGCCGTCGTCGGGGTCGCGGCCCTTCAGGTCCAGATGCAGGCGGGTGTCCGCCGCCGGCAGGGACTTCAGCGTGTCTTGAAGACTATCCCAGCCCAGCACCTGCTCCTGCATGGCGCGGTCATGGCCATAGACCGACTCCATGATCCGGTTCTCGAAATAGACGGTGAAGCCCTCGTTCAGCCAGAAGTCGTTCCAGGTCGCATTGGTGACCAGATTGCCCGACCAGGAGTGCGCCAGCTCGTGCGCGACCAGCGACACCAGCGAGCGATCGCCGGCGATAATGGTCGGGGTGGCGAAGGTCAGTTTCGGGTTCTCCATCCCGCCGAACGGGAAGGAGGGCGGCAGGACCAAGAGGTCGTAGCGGCCCCAGCGATACGGGCCGTACAGCTTCTCGGCCGCCGTCACCATCTGGGCGGTCGGTTCCAGCTCCCACTGGGCGGCGCGCAGGCGGCTGGGCTCGGTCCAGACCCCGGTGCGGCCGTCGAACGGGGCAAAGGCGATGTCGCCGACGCCCAGCGCGATCAGATAGGGCGGGATCGGATTGTCCATCCGGAAGCGCCAGGTCTTCATGCCGTTTGCGGCCCGCTCGCCGTTCGGCGTCAGGTGATCGGCGCTCATGACCACGGTCAGGTCTTCGGGCGCGGTGATGCGGGCGGAATAGGTCTGACGGATGCCGGGGCTGTCCTGGGTCGGCACCCAGGTGCGGGTCAGGATCGCCTGGCCCTGGCTGAACAGATAGGGCTTTTGTCCGCCCGCCGTCTGGCTGGGGTTCAGCCATTGCAGCGCCGCCGCATTCGGGCGGGTGGAATAGCGGATGGTGATCTTGCGTCGCTCATTGGCGGCGAAGGCCGGGAAATAGACCGTCAGCGGCTGGCCCAGGATCGGGTCGCTGTCGCCGACGACATAGCGCAGCGGCTGGCCCGCCGCGTCGCGCACGTCCTGAATGTCCAGATCGCGGATATCCAGCACGATCTCGTTGGCGCCCGGGATCGCCAGGATGTCCAGGGTCGCCGTGCCCGCCAGGGTTTTGGCGTTGAAGTCGGCGGTCAGGTCCAGGGCGACATCGACGACGCGGGCGATCTCGGGCCGGGCGTGGGTGTGGACGTCCACCGCTTCGGGACCGGGCGCCGGGGCGATGGCGGGCGGGGTCATGGCCGACCCTCCCGTCGTGGTGGAGCAGGCGCTCAGACCCATGGCCGCGGCCAGGGCGAGGGCGGAGACGAGACCTAGCGCTTTGCGCGTCATCGAGGTTTTCCTGGGCTGATCTTGACGATTGGCCCGGAGAACGCGCGGAAACGCGAAAAAGATCAAGCCTTGGCGGCGACCGGCGCGTGATGGGCCCGGAACAGCCGACCCCGCTCGGCGAACAGCACCCAGGCCAGGGCGATCAAACCAAAGACGGTGAAGCCGATCGACATCGGAATGGTCGTGCCGTTGAACTGTTGACCCACGGCAAAGCCCAAGAGAGAGCCGACGATGGTGGAGACGAACCCCTGGATCGAGGCCGCCGTGCCCGCGATCTTGCCCATCGTCTCCATGGCCATCGATCCGAAATTGCCCGCGATCAGACCGAAACAGAACATGGTCAGCGTCTGCAGCACTGCAAAGGTCCAGATCGATTCATGACCGCTGATCGCCACCACCGCATGGATGGCCGCGATGCTGGTGAAGCCGATCAGGGCCGTGTGCGAAATCCGGCGCGACCCCAGCTTCACCACCAGACGCGCATTGACGATCGAGGCCACGGCGATGCCGCCCGCGATCAGGGCGAAGATGGCCGGGAACGCCGCCTCGGCGTGAAAGACGTCGGCGAAGATCTGCTGCGACGAGTTGATGAAGCCGAACAGGGCCCCGGTGATCGCCGTCATGGCCAAGGTATAGCCGACGGCCGTGCGATCGGTCAGGGCGATCTTGTAGGCTGCGGTCAGCCGCTTGACCTGGATCGGCAGGCGATCCTCGGGCTTCAGCGTCTCGGGCAGACGCAACGACGCCCAGACGATCAGGCCGACCCCGATCAGGCCCAGCCCGGCGAAGATCCAGCGCCACGGCCCGACCAGCATGATCATCTGACCCAGCGACGGCGCCAGGATCGGCACGCCCAGGAAGACCAGGAAGCTGAACGACATGACCCGCGCCATGGTGCGCCCCTCATATCGGTCGCGCACGATGGAGACGGCCAGCACGCGGGTGCAGGCGCTGCCCAGACCCTGGCCGACGCGGGCCATGATCAGCGTCTCGAAGGTCGGGGCCAGGGTCGCCAGCAGGCTGAACATCACATAGACGCCGACGCCGAACAGCAGGACGGGTTTTCGGCCGAACCGATCCGCCAACGGACCGTAGAACAGCTGCGCCCCGCCGAAGCCCAGCAGATAGGCCGTCACCACCCATTGCCGGTCGTTGTCGGTCGCCACGTTCAGGTCGGCGCCGATGTGCGGCAGGGCCGGCAGCATGGAATCGATCGCCAGCGCATTCAGCGCCATCATCAGGGCGATGAGACAGACGAACTCGACGAAGCCGAGGTCCTTCTTGGCGGGCGCTGAAGCAAGGGAAGAAGACATCCGGGCCAGATGCGCCGTCACGCCCCGATCCGCAACCGCACGCCCGTCATAAATTGCTGCAATGCAGCGAAATCGGGTTTGAACGGGCGGCGCCTCGCCAAAGCCGCGAAGCTTCGCTAGAGGAAGTCATGACAGAACAGATGACAGCACAGGCGGCGCTGGACCGCCTCGAAACCCTCTACACCCAATCCGTGACCAACCTGCGCGACGCCGTGCGGGATTTCGTCAACACCGGCGCGCGGCCCGATCCGGTCAAACGCGCCGAAGGGGTGTTCGCCTATCCCGAACTTCGCATTCGCTGGGACGGGGATCGCCCCCAGGACCTGGAGCCGCGGGCCTACGCCCGGCTGTCGAGACAGGGCAGCTATTCGACCACGGTCACGCGGCCCGACCTGTTCCGCCCCTATCTGACCGAACAGCTGGGCCTCTTGGAGCAGGAATATAACGCGACCTTCGAGGTCGGCGTCTCGCGCCAGGAGATCCCCTTCCCCTATGTGACCGACGGCCTGGAGGTCGCGCTGGACCGGTCGATGACAGCGGCCTTGGCGCGCTGGTTCCCCACCACGGACCTGGCCCATATCGGCGACGAGATCGCCGACGGCCTGTTCGAAATGGGCGGCGACTTCCCCCTGTCGCACTTCGACGGCCTGCGGACCGACTTCTCGCTGGCGCGGCTGAAACACTACACCGGCACGCCGGTGGACGACGTTCAGTCCTATGTCCTGTTCACCAACTACAATCGTTACGTCGATGAGTTCGTGCGTTGGGCCATCGAGCAGCTTCGGACGCCCGGCTCGCCGTATCAGACCCTGTCCTGCGCCGGCGGCGTGGTGATTACGCGCGACACGCCCAACCCCGAGGCGGCGATCAGCGACACGGCCTGGAAGAAGCACCAGATGCCGGCCTATCACCTCACCGCGCCGGGCCATAAGGGCGTGACCCTGGTCAACATCGGCGTCGGCCCGTCCAACGCCAAGACGATCACGGATCACCTGGCGGTCACCCGTCCGCACGTCTGGCTGATGATCGGTCATTGCGGGGGCCTGCGCGCCAGCCAGACCATCGGCGACTACGTCCTGGCCCACGCCTATCTGCGCGACGATCACGTGCTGGACGCGGTCCTGCCGCCCGACATTCCGATCCCGTCGATCGCCGAGGTCCAGCGCGCGCTCTATGACGCCACCAAGTCGGTCAGCGGCATGCCCGGCGACGAGGTCAAGCTGCGCCTGCGCACCGGCACCGTCGTCACCACCGACGACCGGAACTGGGAGCTGCGCTACTCCAAATCGGCCCTGCGCTTCAACCAGTCCAGAGCCGTCGCCATCGACATGGAAAGCGCCACCATCGCGGCCCAGGGCTATCGCTTCCGCGTGCCCTACGGCACGCTGCTCTGCGTCTCGGACAAGCCGCTGCACGGCGAGATCAAATTGCCGGGTCAGGCCAACCGCTTCTACGAAGGTTCGATCTCCGAACACCTGCAGATCGGCATTCAGGCGGTGGACCTGATGCGCAGCGAAGGATCCAAGCTGCACTCACGCAAACTGCGCGCCTTCGACGAGCCGCCGTTCCGGTAGGCGAGAAAGTCTCCTCCCCACAGCGTGGGGAGGGGGACCGCGAAGCGGTGGAGGGGTTGTTGAAGTCCCACCGACGGCTGCGATGCGGGAAAGAATCCCTCCGTCTCTCCGCTACGCTTCGAGCCACCTCCCCGCTTCGCAGGGAGGAGACCGATCTGAGGTCTCTAGACCGCCGCCTTCTCCAAGGCGCCCGGCTCGACCGGGCTGGGCGCGGTGTTCGCCTTGCGGGTATCCTGACGGCGCGGCAGGCGCCAGACCTGGTGCGAGCGATAGCTGGTTCCATCCCAGGCCAGGGCCGTCACGGTGATGGTCTTGGCGTCCCAGTCGATCTGGTTGAAGCCGGGCGGCGCGCCGCGCTCGCGGTGCGACAGCGTCCCGCAGCCGACGGCGTAGGAGCAACGATCCGCCAGCGGGATCGGCATGGCGAACGGCACATGGACGTGGCCGGTCATGATCAGATCGACGCCCGCCTCGGCGAAGATCAGGGCCGCCTCGTCGCCGCGCTTGACGTCGCCGGTCATCGGCGTGCCCACCATCTCGATCAGCGGATGGTGGCAGGCCAGGATTCGCAGCGCGCCGATCGGCGCCTGACGCAGGGCCTCGGCCGCACGCCGCGTCTGATCCAGATCGATCACGCCCTTGGACCAGTTGGGCCGCGCCTGCCAGCCGCGCGCGGTGACGACGCCGCGCACCATGACCGCATCGCTGCAGAACTGGCCGTCGTGGGCCGGAAAGCCGGTCGCCGTCTCGAACGCCCGCCAGGGATGGAACACCCGCGCGATGGCGTCCCAATAGGGCACGTCGTGATTGCCGACGATGACGAAGCGCGGCTCGGGCATGGCCCGCATCCATTCGCCGGCGGCCTTGAACTCGTCGGGAAACCCCTTCTGGGTGATGTCGCCGGTGATCAGAACCAGATCGTTCGGCGTGGCGTGGGCGTATTCCAGAGCGGCGGCGCAGGCGCGTTTGTGCTCGCAGCCGAAATGGACGTCGGAGAACTGAAGAACGCGTCCCATCAGACGCTGTCCTCGGCCGAGGGCGGCTTGGGAGCCAGCGCTTTGAAGGCCTTGGGCACGAAGCGGATCACGGCCTCGGGCTTGAGCAGCAGCGGCTCGCCGTCGATCACGGCCGGGATCTTCGATCGCGCTCGCACCTCGATCCGTTTCGCCGGGCGGGTCGAGACGGCCGGATCCTGGCGCCAATCGCTGAACAGCGCCGTCGCGGCCAGGCGGAAGGCCTGGGTCGTGTCGCTGGGATCCATGGCCGCGGCTTCCAGGCCGACGGGATCCTCCATCGCCTTGGAGATCATCGGGCTGATCAGCACGAGCGCCTCGGTGCGTCGTTTCTCGCCGCCATCCAGGGTGAACCGCAGACGACCGGAAAAGGCGCGTTTCAGAGCGCGGCGGCCGTATTGCCAGGCCAGCTTGATCTTGCCGGTCCGCATCGCCTCGCGCGCCGGGGCCCACAACGCCGGCGATCCCAGAATGGCGGCGCAATAGAAGTATTCGCCCTGAACCTCGCCGCCTGAAACAGCCTGGGGCTCGCCTTCCTCCAGCGCCCGCTTCAGCGCCAGCTTCCAGTCGGCGGTGCCGTAAAGCGCCTTGGGCAACATGTTCATCGTGCCGCCCGGCAAGGGGGCGATCATCGGACCGTCCGGCTTGGCCTTGGACGCCACCGAGCGCGCCGTGCCGTCGCCGGCCAGAACGAAGATCACATCCGGCTTGGCGTCGAACGCCTCCGCGATCGTCTTGTCGAAGTCGCCGCCGCCCAGCGTCATGACCTCGGCCTTCAGATCATAGTCGGCCAGGATCGCCTCGGCCTCGCCCGCCGCGCGCGGTCCCACGCTGCCGGACAGCGGATTGACCAGCATCACGACGTGCCGGATCTGAGAGCGAATGGACGGCGCGCAGCGCACGTCTGTTTCGGGCGTATCGGGAGCAGCGACATCGGTCATGGCGGCCGAACGCCCCGCAGACGCCGTCGTTCCGCCCAAGCGTCACCATAGTTGCCGATGCAGTCTGTCGGTGCGGAACCTATGCCGCGAGGACACGTTTGCTGCCCACAGGGGCCAACACCCAGGGACAAAGGAATTCATCATGAAAAAGGCGATTATCGCGATTGCCGGCGCCGGCCTGCTGGCTTCGGCCTGCGCCAGCGACCCGTACGGCTATAACAACGGCTCGAACGAAACCGTCCGCCAAGGCGCCATCGGCGCCGGTCTGGGCGCTGTCGCCGGCGCCATCATCGGCAACAACGTCGGCGGCGGCAATGCTGCGACCGGCGCCCTGATCGGTGGCGCCCTGGGTGGCACCGCCGGCGCCATTCGCGGATCCAACCAGGACCGCAACAACCAGCAGCGTTATCGCGACAGCCAAGGTCGCTACTACTACTGCTACGACAACCGTCAGGACGAGTGCTACTGGGACAACGGTCAACGCCGTTATTGATCAGTGATCAAATGCCGGTCGCGAAGGTCCGCGACCGGCGTTAGGTTGAAGAGGCGGCCTGTCGGACGACGGGCCGCCTCTTTTGCGTAATGGGCCGGCCGAGCCGGAGGAGGGCTGAAATGAAGCGATCGATGGGTCTGGCTGTGGCGGCCATGGGTGTGCTGGCGGCGTGCGCGCCGATGCCCAAGCGCGAGGCGCTGGTGGTGGGCGAATCGCTGTGCGCGCCGGGGCGGTTCGATATCTATTTCCTGGAAAACCAGGCGCGGCTGACCGAGCCGGCGGCGATGGTGCTGAAGGCGGCGGCGACCAAGGCGAAGGATTGCGACGTGCGCAAGGTGCGCGTGGTGGGCCTGGCCGACGCCACGGGAACGCCCGAAGCCAATCTGAACCTGTCGCAGCGGCGCGCGCGGACCGTGGTCGAGGCGCTGACTCAGGCGGGCATGCCCGCGCCGATCTTCGAGCTGAACGCCGCAGGCGATGCGGGCGCCACAACGGCAGCCGGCAATGACGAACCGCTGCGGCGCCGCGCGGAAGTGATCTACGAGGCCTATCCGCGCTGATCGACGCGGGGGCGGGCGAAGCGATGGCGCGGGGACGCGTGACGCATTAGGTTGCGGCGCTCCCCTCGCCTGCCGGAACACGCGTTTGCGCCTCTTCGCCCTTCTCCTCGGCCTGCTGTTCAGTTTGACGGGCGTTTCGGCGGCCGTCGCCCAGCCGGTGCAGGCCCAGCCCACGGGCGTCGTCGCCTTCGGGCCGCAGCGGACCGAGCGGATCGAGGCCGAACTGGTCCCGATGTCGCAATGGGTCGCGCCCGGTTCGACGACCGTTGTGGCGGTGCGCCAGAAGATCGCGCCCGGCTGGCACACCTATTGGCGCAATCCGGGCGACAGCGGCGGTGCGACCAGCCTGATCTGGACCCTGCCCGCCGGGGTGACCGCCGATCCGATCCTGTGGCCCCTGCCCAGCCGCCAGCGGCTGATGAGCCTGATGAATTACGGCTATTCGGGCGCGGTGCTCTTGCCCGTGCCGATCCATGTGCCGCCCACGGCGCGGCCGGGCGAAGTGCTGACCCTGACGACGGATGTGCTGTTCCTGGTGTGCAGCGACCAGATGTGCGTGCCCGAGCCGATGACCCTGTCGCTGGCCCTGCCGGTGCGCGAGGGCGCAGCGCCGCTGGCCAAACCCTGGGGTGAAGAGATCGAGCGGCTGGTCGAAACCGCGCCGCGCCCGGCCGGGATCGAGGCGCGCGTCACGCGTCAGGGCGGCCAACTGATTCTGACCGCCACCGGCGGGCCGCTGATTGGGGCCGACATCGGACAGGTCTATTTCTATCCTTTCGACGGCGGGCGCATCGACCATGCGGCGACCCAGTCGGGCCAGCGGGGACCGAACGGCCTGACCCTGACGCTGACGGCCGGCAAGGATGCCACGCAGACGGCGCTGAGCGGGGTCCTGGCCACCGACAAGGGCGCCTGGGAGGTCACGGCGGAGCCGGGCGCGCCTCTGGCGGGCGCCCAAGGCGGCGCGGCGCTGAAGCCGCTGGACGAGACCACGCCCACGCCGGCGAGAACCGGCGCTCTGGTCTTCCTTCAGACGCTGGGTCTGGCGCTGTTGGGCGGGCTGGTGCTGAACCTGATGCCGTGCGTCTTCCCGGTTCTGGCGATGAAGGCGGCGTCGCTGTCGGCGGCGGCGCATGATCCGGCGCGGGCGCGGCGCGACGGCCTGGCCTTCACCGCCGGGGTGCTGGTCAGCTTCCTGGTTCTGGCCGGCGCCCTGCTGGCGCTGAGGGCGGCGGGTCAGGCGATCGGCTGGGGTTTCCAGCTTCAGTCGCCGGGCGTGGTCGCGGCCCTGGCCCTGGTCATGCTGCTGGTCGGGCTGAACCTGTCGGGAGTCTTCCATGTGGGCGCCGGATTGCAGAACGCGGGGTCCGGCCCCCTGTCGCGCCTGCCCGGTGCGGTAGGCGCCTTCTTCACCGGAGTTCTGGCCGTGGTCGTCGCAGCGCCCTGCACCGCGCCCTTCATGGCCGCAGCGCTCGGCGCGGCCCTGGTCCTGTCCTGGCCGATGGCGCTGGCCGTGTTCCTGGTGCTGGGGCTGGGTCTGGCCCTGCCCTATCTGGCGGTCAGCCTGTCGCCCGGCCTGCTGTCGCGCCTGCCGCGACCCGGCGTCTGGATGGAGCGGCTGAAGGGTCTGCTGGCCTTTCCCATGTATGGGGCGGCGCTGTGGCTGTTGTGGGTGTTCACGCGGCAGGGCGGCGTCGACGCCCTGGGCCTGCTGCTGACAGCGGCGCTGCTGCTGGCTCTGGCGGCCTGGTTGACGGGCCTGGCGCAAGCGGCGCGCCAGCGTGATGAACGGTCGATGCTGACCACGATCTGCGCGATCGTCATCGGCGTTCTGGCGCTGGGCCTGGCAGGCGTTGCGGCCGGTGCGGCGCGAGATATGGACGCCGCGCCTCAAGGCGACAGCGGCCCGCTGGCGGCCCAGCCCTGGTCGGCGGCGGCGGTGAATGCAGCGACCGCGTCGGGGCGACCCGTGCTGGTCAATCTGACCGCCGACTGGTGCGTGACGTGCAAGATCAACGAACGCGCGGCCCTGTCTTCGCCGCGTGTCGCCAAGGCGATGCGCGAAGCGAACGCCGCCTATCTGGTCGGCGACTGGACCCGGCGCGACGACGCCATCACCCGCGAGCTTCAGGCGCATGGGCGTTCAGGCGTGCCGCTGTATCTGCTGTATCGACCGGGCCGGGCCGATCCGGAAATCCTGCCGCAGCTGTTGACCGAGGGCGTGGTCGTGGATGCGCTGAAGGATTGAGCGTCAGCTCAGGAACCGCTGCACCGCCGCCAGAAACCGCTGCGGCTGCTGCATCATCACCTGGTGTTCGGCGCCTTCGATCCGCTCGAACCGGGCCGTGCGCGGCAAGCCTTCGAAGCCGTAGCGATACAGCCCCTCCAGCCGGTTGCGCGGCGCCTCGGGATTGCGGGTCCAGCCATAGACGACGGTGACCGGGGCGGTGATCTCAGACAGGCGGGGGCGCAGATCGACGGTCAGGGCCTCATACAGACCCTGAGCCAGGACGCGCCGGTCGCCGCCCTGAAGCCCCAGCCCCTCGAACACCATGTCGCCGGCCAGACCCATGTCCACGCCAAAGGCCGCGACCTGGGACTTCAGCGCCTGATCGCCGAACAGGAGCAGGGCCTGATAGCCCAGACGGGCCAGGGGCTCGACCTGATCGGATGTGGTGCGGGCATCGATCAGGGACGGGAAGAAGGGCGAGGAATCGACCACCATGACGCGCCCGATCCGGTCGCCCATATCGGCGGCGACGCGCAGGGCGATCTGGCCGCCCAGCGAATGGCCGATCACGGCGGGACGATCGATGCGCTGTTCGCGGATGTAGCGTTCGATCTCGCTGGCGGCGGGGCCGGCCAGACCGCCGCTGACATTGTCGCCGATCTGGGTCTCGCCAAAGCCGCGCAGGGTGACCAGATGCACCCGGTAGCGGTTATCGAGCCGATCCGCCGTCGACCGCCAGGCCGAGCCGGTCGAACCCAGGCCGGGAATGAAGATGATGTCCGGCCCCCGCCCGCGCGTCTCGACGATGATGCGGCTGGAGCTGAAGGCCGGGGCGGCCTGTGACTGCACCTTGGCCTGGACGGCGACCGGGGCGAGGACGAACAGGGTTGCAAGCAGCGAGGCGAGAAGGCGGATCATCATCCGCCCCTAACGCCCGATCACGGCGATCGGTTGACGCGTGCGTGCGACCTATCGCCCCTTGAACTCGGGTTTGCGCTTTTCGACGAAGGCGGACATACCTTCCTTCTGGTCCTCGAAGGCGAACAGGGAGTGGAACAGGCGGCGTTCGAACTGGACTCCTTGCGTCAAGGTCGTCTCCAGCGCGGCGTTGACCATCTCCTTATTGGCAATGATCGCCAGCGGGCTTTGCGAGGCGATTTTGGCGGCGATCTTGCGCGTTTCGTCCAGCAGGGTGTCGTGCGGGAAGACGCGCGAGGCCAGGCCGGCGCGTTCCGCTTCCGCCGCATCCATCATCCGGGCGGTCAGGACCATGTCCATGGCCTTGGACTTGCCCACCAGTCGGGTCAGGCGCTGGGACCCGCCGATGCCCGGCGCGACGCCCAGGTTGATCTCGGGCTGGCCGAACTTCGCCTTGTCCGAGGCGACGATGAAGTCGCACAGCATGGCCAGTTCGCAGCCGCCGCCCAGGGCGAAGCCGTTCACCGCGGCGATGATCGGCTTTCTGAACCGGGTGATGCGGTCGTGACCGAGGGCGAAATAGTTGCCCGTGTACATCTGGGCATAGGTCTGGTCCGCCATCTCCTTGATGTCGGCGCCGGCGGCGAAGGCCTTTTCGCCCGCGCCGGTCAGGATCAGGCAGCGCACGCTGTCGTCATGCTCGACGCTGTCCAGGAAGTCGGCCAGATCCTTGAACAGGGCCGCGTTCAGCGCGTTCAGAGCCTCGGGCCGGTTCAGGGTCACCACCGCATAGCCGTCGGCGTGGCGTTCGATCAGCAGGTTGGAATAGGCGTCGGCCATGGTTGGTCTCCTTTGACGGCGGTCATACAGGCGCGCGGCGGGGCCCGCTAGCGCAGGCGCTATCGTCGGGGCATCAGCGCCAAGGTCAGGGCGGCGCGGACCAGTTCGACCACGACGACCATGCCCAGCAGAAGATTGGCGGCGATCACCTGACCCCGCGCGCCCGACAGGTCCAGCGTCCAGCCGAAGACGGACGACAGGGCCAGGACCAGCGCCGAGATCAGGACCAGGCCCACCAGCAGCATCAGGGCGATATGGCCCGCCTTCAGCGCCGCCTGAAGCGTCGGCCCCTCGTCCAGCACGCGGGCGCGACGGCGCAACAGACGCGCGATCAGGCCGGTGGCGGCGGCCTCGGCGACGGCGGCGACGACCAGGGCGGCGACGAACCACCAGATCAGGTCGCCGAGATCGCCGGCGCGCAAACCCTGGACGAAGTGGACGAAATAGGCGCCCCAGACCAGGACGCCGACGATCAGACTGATCCACAGGTGGATTTTGCGCATCGTTCAGTCCTCCAGCCCGACCATGGCGGCCAGTTTCCGCACTGTGTTCCAGTTGCGGCCGGTGCCGACGCCGATCAGGCGCGGCTGGGCCTTTTCCGCCATCTTCGAGCGGCCCAGGCCGTCGGGGTGCCAGAAAAACAGGTCTCCGCCGACCGGCTCGACTCGCTCGGCGCCGGCCGCGAAGCCGCGCAGGGCCTCGACCGCCCCGTCCTTGATCCCGGCCTTCATCACCATGACCAGCAGTTTGGAGCTGTCGATCCTGGCCTGATCCGCGAACGGATTGGCGGCCATCAGCGCCGCCCATTGCGGCGGCGTGCGCACGATCACCTCGATGGGGCGACCGAAGTGGGCGGCGATGCCTTCTTCCAGCTGAGCCTCGACATCGGTTGGGTCGGCGTCGCTCTCGATCACCAGATTGCCGCTGGCCAGCAGGGTGCGCGGGTTGGCGAAACCGGCCTCGACGGCGATGGCCTTCAGCTCGGCCATCGGGACCTTAACCCCGCCCACATTGACGCCGCGCAACAGGCAGATGCGTTCGCTCATGGGCCTATCGTTTCTGGCAGGAGGGGCAGTAGAAGGTGGAGCGGCCGCCCTGGACGATGCGGGCGACCACGCCGGTGCATTTCTCACCACGGCAAGGCTCGCCCTCGCGGCTATAGACGTCGAAGCGGTGCTGGAAATAGCCCTGGCCGCCCTCGGCGTTGGCGAAGTCGCGCAGGGTCGAGCCGCCCGCCTCGATGGCGTCGTTCAGCACATTGCGGACCTCGGTCGCCAGACGCTCCAGCCGGGCCTTCGACACCGATCCGGCCGCGACCAGGGGCGAGATGCGGGCGCGGTACAGGGCCTCGCACACATAGATATTGCCCAGACCGGCGACGATCCGCTGATCCAGCAGACTGACCTTGATGTTCTGCTTCTTGCCGGCGAAGGCCTCGACCAGATGGGCGCCGGAAAAGCCGTTGCCCAGCGGCTCTGGCCCCAGGCCGGCGAACCAGGGATGGGTCTCGATCTGATCGGTGGAGATCAGGCCCATGAAGCCGAACCGGCGCGCGTCGGCGTACCCGATGCGGGTCGCCGCCCTATCGCGGATGGCGCAGCCGCTGAAATGTTCGTGCTTGCCGGCGATCGGCGCGGCCTCCTCGAACTCGCCCAGCAGGGTGCCGTCCAGAGTGAACCGGCCGGTCATGCCCAGGTGGGTGATCCAGGTCTCGCCGGTCGAGAGCGGCATGAGCAGATATTTGGCCCGCCGGTCCACCCGCAGGACCGTCGCCCCCTCCAGTCGTTCGACGAACCGCGCGGGGAAGGGAAATCGCAGGTCGGGCCGGTTGATCCGGACCCGCGAGAGCCGCGCGCTCTCCAGCACCGGCGTCAGGCCGCGTCGGACGGTTTCGACCTCGGGAAGTTCGGGCATGGGCCGGTCCTAGCCCGTCAGGGTCGCGGGGCCAAGCGGCGGGGGCGCTCGCATCTGACCGCGACCAGTTGCCGCCTGCGACAGAATGCGCTTACGTCCGCGCAAACGTGGGACCGCGCATATGACAGACGCCGCCGCCGCCCCGAAGGGCCGGCTAGAACTTACGCTCCGCGCCCTGGTGCTGGGCTGCCTGCTGGCGGTGATCTTCACCGCCGCCAACACCTATCTGGGCCTGCTGGTCGGCCTGACCTTCGCCTCGGCCATTCCGGCGGCGGTGATCTCGATGGCGGTGCTGCGGGCGTTCCGCACCTCGACCATCTGGGAGAATATGACCGTCCAGACCGTGGCCTCGGTCGGCGGGGCCATGAGCTCGATCATCTTCGTCCTGCCGGGCCTGGTGATGATCGGCTGGTGGCTGGAGTTTCCGTTCTGGCAGTCGGTGGCGATCTGCATTCTGGGCGGCGTGCTGGGCGTCACCTTCTCGATCCCGCTGCGCCGGGCGCTGGTCACGGGCGGCGGCCTGCCCTACCCCGAAGGCGTCGCCGCCGCCGAGGTGCTGAAGGTCGGCTCGCGCGGGGCCGAACAGACCGAAAGCGCGGTGCGCGAGAACAAGTCGGGCCTGTGGGTCGTGGTCGCCGGCGCCGTGGTGTCGGCCGGCTACGCCCTGCTGGTCGCGGGTCGGGTCTTTGCGGGCGAGGCGGCGAAGTTCTTCAAGCTGCCGGCCGCGCTGGGCGGCGGGGCCACGGGCATGGGCTTCGGCATGCAGTTCGCCCTGCTAGGGGCCGGTCACCTGATCGGCCTGACGGTCGGTCTGGCGCAACTGTTCGGCCTGGTGCTGGCCTGGGCCATCGCCGTGCCGATCCTGACCAGTCCGGACACAGTCGCCTGGCTGACGGCGCACGGCATTCCGTCGATCGCCTCGACCCTGCCCGCCGGCGCGCCGGCCGAGGAGCTGGCGACCACCGTCTGGGCGCGCGAGGTCCGCTTCATGGGCGCGGGCGTCATCGGGGTCGCCGCCATCTGGACCCTGATCAAACTGGCCGGTCCGCTGATCGGCGGCCTGACCTCGGCGCTGGCCGCCAACGCCAAACGCGCCCACGGCGAGGTGCTTGAGCGCACCGAACAAGATTTGCCGATCAAACTGGTGGGCGGCGTGTCGGTCGCCTGCCTGGTCGGCATCGCCGGCCTTCTGGCCTGGTTCGCCCAGAGCGCCCCGGCGCTGGCGGGCTCGACGCCGCTCCTGGTGATCGGCGGCCTGGTCTATGTGGTGCTGACCGGTTTCGCCGTGGCGGCCATCTGCGGGTACATGGCCGGTCTGATCGGCTCGTCGAACAGCCCCGTGTCGGGCGTCGGCATCCTGGCCATCGTCATCGCCTCGCTGCTGATGCTGGGCGTCATGGCCGTCGCCGGCGTGCCGGCCGATCCGTCGATCATCGCCTTCGCCCTGATCGTGACGGCGGTCGTCTTCGCCGTCGCCGTCATCGCCAATGACAACCTTCAGGACCTGAAGACGGGCCAGTTGGTCGAGGCCACGCCGTGGCGCCAGCAGGTCGCGCTGATCGTCGGCGTCGGCGCCGGCGCCTTGGTGATCCCCTTCATCCTGAACCTGCTGAACCAGGCCTTCGGCTTCGAAGGCGGCCCGCCCGCCATCGTGGAAGGCGCCAAGACCCTGGCGGCGCCCCAGGCGACCCTGATCTCGGCCCTGGCGCGCGGCGTCATCGGCGGCGATCTGCGCTGGGACCTGATCGGTCTGGGCGCGGCGATCGGCGTGGTCATCATCGTGCTGGACGCCGTGGTGTCGAAGGCGACCAAGGGCAAGGTCAAGCTGCCGCCGCTGGCCGTCGGCATCGGCTTCTATCTGCCGGCTGCGGTGACGACCATGTTGGTCATCGGCGCCGTCGCCGGATGGATCTACGACAAGGCGGTCTCGTCCACGCGCTACGCCGACGTGGCGCGGCGGATGGGCGTGCTGCTGGCCTCGGGCCTGATCGTGGGCGAGAGTCTGTTCGGCGTCTTCACCGCCGGCGTCATCGTGGCGACCAGGGACGACGCGCCCTTCGCCATGCTGCCCGAGGGTTCGGCCTGGCCGGCCATGCTGGCAGGCATCGTCGGCTTTGCCGTCGCGGTGTTCGGCCTGTACGCCTGGACCCGCAGCCGGGCTTCGAAGGTCTAGGGGCAAAGCCCAATCAAAAAGAAAGAAAGGCCGCCCTTCGGGCGGCCTTTTGCATTTCAGGCGGCGCTCCGCGTCGCGACCATCATATAGTTGATGCCCGCATCGTCGGTCTGGCTCCATCGGTCGTGAAGCGGGTCGTAGTTCAAGCCATAGGGGCCTTCGACCGTCACCGGCTCGGCGGCCAGCATCGTGCGGATTTCGTCGGGCTTGAGGAACTGGCGCCAGTCGTGGGTGCCGGCGGGAACCCAGCGCAGGATGTATTCCGCCGCCACCTTGCCCAGGGCCAGCGACTTCAGCGTGCGGTTCAGGGTAGCGACCATCATCACCCCGCCCGGCCGGACCAGGCGCGAACAGGCGCGCACGAAGCCTTCGGGATCGGCGACGTGTTCGATCACCTCCATCGTCAGGACCACGTCGAACGGCCCCGCCCCTTCCGCCTCGATCTGTTCGACCGTGGCGGCGCGATAGGCGATATCGAGGCCGACCATGTCGGCGTGGGCGCGGGCGGTGCCGATGTTCTCGGACGAGGCGTCGATGGCGGTGACGTCAAAGCCCATCCGCCGCATCGGCTCGGCGATAAGTCCGCCGCCGCACCCCACGTCCAGCAGGGTCAGACCTTCGAAGGGCGCCCGCGCCCTGGAATCGCGGCCCAGCCGCGTGCAAAGCTGGTCGCGGATCAAGGCCAGCCGCGCCGGGTTGAAGCGGTGCAGCGGCGCGAACGGCCCGTGCGCATCCCACCATTCGGCCGCCTGGGCCGAGAAGCGCGCCACGTCGGCGGGGTCGATCGATGCGCCGAACGCCGTTTCGGGCGAATTTTGCGAAAAACCATGCCCCTGTTGGGGTAGGCGAGACGGAGCGGCGCCGTTAGAAGCGGTCATGACGCGAGGGATGAACCTTCGCGCCCTTTCACGCAAGCAGGGGGCGGAACGCCACGATGACGCGGCCCGATACGACACGACTGGTGATGAAGTTCGGCGGCACCTCAATGGGCGACCTCGAACGCATTCGCCGTGCGGCGCGGATCGTCGCGGCCGAAGTGTCGGCGGGCAAACAGGTCGCCGTCGTCGTCTCCGCCATGGCGGGCAAGACCAACGAACTGGTCGCCTGGACCGACGGCGCCGGACCGGCCGCTGCGGGTCTGCCGCTCAGCGACGACGAATACGACGTGGTGGTCGCCTCGGGCGAACAGGTGACCTCGGGCCTGCTGGCCGCGACGCTGCGCAACATGGGCTTCAACGCGCGCTCGTGGATGGGCTGGCAGGTGCCGATCCTGACCGACGACGCCCACGCCCGCGCCCGCATCATCGACATTCCTGGCGAAAAACTGGGCGCCGCGGTCGACGCCGGCGAGATCGCCATCGTGCCCGGCTTCCAGGGCGTGACGTCGGACGGCAAGATCACGACCCTGGGGCGCGGCGGTTCGGACACCTCAGCGGTCGCCGTGGCGGCGGCCCTGGGCTGCCCCTGCGACATCTATACCGACGTGGACGGCGTCTATACGACCGATCCGCGCATCGAGAACCGTGCGCGCCGTCTGGCCAAGGTGTCCTACGAAGAGATGCTGGAAATGGCGTCCCTGGGCGCCAAGGTGCTGCAGACCCGCTCGGTCGAGCTGGCCATGGCCAAACAGGTCCCGGTCCGCGTCCTTTCAAGCTTTATCGAACCCGACGCGAATGGCGTCATGCCCGACAAGGGTGGAACCCTGATCTGCGACGAGGAGGAGATCGTGGAAAAACGTATCGTGTCCGGTGTGACCATGAGCCGTGACGAGGCCCGCATCACCCTGCTGGGCCTGTCCGACCGGGTGGACGCCCCCGCCGACGTCTTCACGCGCCTGGCCGAGGCCAACGTCAACGTCGACATGATCGTGCAGAGTCAGTCGCGCACCGCCGGAACCGTCAACCTGACCTTCACGACCGGCCGTCGCGACGCCGTGCGCGCCGCCGACCTGATGACCGCCGCCAAGGAGCAGCTCGGCTTCGAGGAAATCCGCGTCGACGAGGACGTGGCCAAGGTTTCGGTCGTCGGCGTGGGCATGCGCAGCCATGCGGGCGTCGCCCAGACCATGTTCAAGGCCTTGGCCGACAAGGGCGTGAAGTTCCAGGCGATCTCGACCTCCGAGATCAAGATCAGCGTGCTGATCGACGCCGCCTATGCCGAGCTGGCCGTTCGCGCCCTGCATTCGGCATATGGGCTGGACGCGGTATAGGGTGATTTCAGAAGGCGCCTAGGCGCCGGGGCGCGGGAGACATGATGCCGGCAGGCGGCGCGATGACCAGAGGACCCCGGATCCTCCTGCGCCAGATCCGCGAGGCTCTGGGCGGGGCCGGCGCGGGCGTGACGCCGGCGCAGGACCGGCTGAACATGGTCGTCAAGATCATCGCCCGGTCCATGGTCGCCGAAGTCTGCTCCATCTATCTGCGTCGCGCGTCGGGCGAGCTCGAGCTGTTCGCCACCGAGGGTCTGAATCCCGACGCCGTGCACAACACCCGGCTGCGGCCCGGCGAGGGCTTGGTCGGCGAGGTGGCGCGGATGGCCCAGCCCATCAGCCTGTCGGACGCCCCGTCGCATCCCTCCTTCTCCTATCGTCCCGAGACGGGCGAAGACCCCTATCACGCCTTCCTAGGCGCCCCCCTACTGCGCGGCGGCCGGGCCATCGGCGTCCTCGTCGTTCAGAACCGCACCGAGCGGCGCTATGACGAGGAAGAGGTCGAGGACATTCAGACCATCGCCATGGTCCTGTCCGAAACGGTGTCTTCCGGCGAGCTGCTGGCGCTGGACGAGCTGCGCGACGTGGAGCTGGCGCCGCACCGGCCCGAACGGCTGAAGGGCCAGAAGTTCGCCGACGGCCTGGCCTTTGGCCATGTGGTTCTGCACGAGGCGCCGCTGGCGCCCGAACGCCTGCTGTCCGACGACCCGGCGATGGAGGAGGCGCGGCTGAAGCTGGCGCTGGCCACGCTGAAGAGCGGTCTGGACGTCATGCTGGACAAGGGTCAGGGTCTGGCCGGTCCGTCGTTCGAGGTGCTGGAAACCTATCGGATGTTCGCCGACGACCGGGGCTGGAACCGGTCGCTGGAAGAGGCGGTGCGGAACGGTCTGACGGCCGAGGCGGCGGTGGACCGGGTCAGGAATGAACACCGCGCCCGCTTCGCCCAGGCGCGCGACCCCTATATCCGCGAGCGGCTGCACGACTTCGAGGACCTGGCCAACCGGCTGCTGCGGGTGCTGGCGGGCGACAAGCCGGGCGAGCGCGAACTGCCCGACGACGCCATCCTGGTGGCGCGCAACCTGGGCCCCGCTGACCTTTTGGAATATCCGCGCGACAAGCTGAAGGGGCTGTTGCTGGAAGAGGGCTCGGCCGCCAGCCACGCCGCCATCGTCGCGCGCGCGCTGCAGATACCGTGCGTCGGCCGTCTGATGGGCCTGCGCGACAGGCTGTCGGAAGGCGACATGGTCATCGCCGACGGCGAGACCGGCGAGACCTATCTGCGTCCCCGCCCCGACATGCTTGAGGCGGTGCAGTCGCGCATGGCCGTGCGCGAACAGCGCCAGGCCGAGTTCGCCCAGCTGCGCGACGTGCCGGCCGTGACCCTGGACGGTCAGCGGATCACGGTCCTGACCAATGCTGGCCTGGCGGTCGATCTGGAAAACATGATCGAGACCGGCGCCGAGGGCATCGGCCTGTTCCGCACCGAGTTCCAGTTCATGGTCTCGGACGAACTGCCCCGGCTGGATGCCCAGACGGCGCTGTACAAGCTGGTGCTGGACGCAGCGGGCGACAAACCCGTCACCTTCCGCACCCTGGACATCGGCGGCGACAAGGTCCTGCCCTATCTGGAGGCCGAGCGCGAAGAGAACCCGGCGCTGGGCCGTCGCGCCATCCGCCTGGGCCTGGATCGGCCGTCGCTGTTGCGAATGCAGCTGCGGGCGCTGCTGGCGGCGGGGGCGGGGCGCGAGCTGCGCGTCATGTTCCCGATGATCGCCACGGTGGACGAGTTCCGGGCCGCGCGCGAGCTGGTGGATATCGAATGCGCCTGGGCGCGGCGTCGCGGGCGCGCCTTGCCCGCCCTGCTGCGCGTCGGGGCGATGGTCGAATGCCCGTCGCTGCTGTGGCATCTGGACGCCCTGTTGCCGCTGACGGATTTCGTCTCCATCGGCACCAACGACCTGTTCCAGTACATGTACGCGGCCGACCGGACCAATCCGCTGGTGTCGGATCGCTACGACCCGCTGTCGCCGCCGACACTGCGGGCGCTCCAGACCATCCAGAAGGCCTGCGCCGACACCGGCACGCCGGTCTCGATCTGCGGCGAACTGGCGGGACGGCCGCTGGAGGCCTTCGCCCTGGTCGTGCTGGGCTTCACCCGGCTGTCGGCGCCGGCGGGCGGTGTCGGGCCGGTCAAGCGGATGATCCTGTCGGCGGACCTGAGTGCGGCCCGGCGCGGCATGGCCAATCTGCTGAACCTGTCCACCGGCTCGGTTCGAAACGAGATCGAATCCCTGGCGCGCAAGCTGAACGTCGCCGTCTGATCGCAGACGTCTGGACGCAGGTGTCAGCGCGCACGGGCGGCGTTGCTGGTCGGCGCGCAATCGTCTATCTCGGGCCCGTGAACGGCGCGTCGGCGCTGTGTTTCCCGGACATGGGGTCAGGCGTCATGGCGCGGAATGCGGGGGTCGCCCCCGAGTCGATCGAAAGCATTGCGGACCGGCCGGATCCGACGGCCGCCTTCGTCGACGCCGCGACCCTGGGCGACGGCTTTCGGGGCGCCCGAGAGCGGTCGGGCAAGTCGCCGGCCGAGCTGGCCGCCGAGACCAAGGTGCATCGCCGGTTCCTGACCGCCCTTGAGCAGAACGACTGGTCGTCCCTGCCCTCGCGCGTCTTCGCCCTGGGCTATGTGCGGGCCTACGCCTCGGCCCTGGCGCTGGACGAACAGACCGCCGTCGAGCGGTTCAAGCGCGAGAGCCCCGACACCTCCGTGCCGCTGAAGGCGCCCATCGGCATCGCCTTCGAGGACGTGAAACGCCATTCGCCGCGCATCGTCGCCGGCATCGCCGCCGTAGTGGTCGCCGTCATCGGCTGGAACGTGTTCCAGCGCGCCAGCCTGCATCGGACCGCCCATCCGTCCGATATCGCCGCCGTGCCCAAGGCCTGGACCGGGGCGGCCGATCCCGATCCGCAGGTCGCGCTCAGCGCGCCCATGTCCGCCCCTCCCGACCAGACGACGCCGGCGCTGTACATCACCCCGGGGCTGGAGGCCGAACTGACCGGGGTCGATCCGACCGATCCGGCCGTGATCGCCGCCGCCGCCAATCCCGAGCCGGTGCAGAAGGCGTTCAATCCGCGCGGGGCCGTCTATGGCGCCTCGGCCAACGCCTCGATGGTGGTGATTCAGGCCAAGACGGCCGGCGCCCTGGTCGTGCGGCTGGGCGACGGTCAGGCCCTGTTCGCGCGCCAGATGGCGCCGGGCGAGGCCTGGCGCGCGCCCATCGGCGTGGCGGCGACGGTGGACGTGTCCGACCCGGCCGCCTTCGACGTCTTCCTGAACGGCGAATACGGCGGACCGCTGGCCGGCGTGCTGACGCCATTGGCCCAGTTGAACAGCCGCGCGGACCAGGCGGCCAAACAACTGGCGGCGACCCAGGCGCGCGCCCAGGCCCAGGCTCAGGCCCGTACGCAGACGGCCGCGGCGCCTTCCCCCGCGCCCGCGTCCTCTTCACCCGCCCCTGCGCCGAACTGACACGACGGCCGTGGTCCCGCCGTCATCATCGGCCTATATGATGATCCCATGAGCGATCACACGCACGTCCGACCCTGGCGCCACATCGAGCGTCGCAAGAGCCGCCAGATCCGCGTCGGCTCCGTCCTGGTGGGCGGCGACGCCCCGATCAGCGTCCAGTCGATGACCAATACGCCGACGACGGACGCGGCGGCGACCATCGACCAGATCCGTCAGTTGGAAGAGGCCGGCGCCGACATCGTGCGCGTCTCCTGCCCCGACGTGGAATCGACCGCCGCCTTCAAGACCATCGTGCGCGAGGCCAAGGTTCCCTTGGTCGCCGACATCCACTTCCACTACAAGCGCGGCATCGAGGCCGCCGAGGCGGGCGCCGCCTGCCTGCGCATCAATCCGGGCAACATCGGTTCGGCCGACCGCGTCCGCGACGTGATCCAGGCAGCCAAGGATAACGGCTGTTCGATGCGGATCGGCGTCAACGCCGGCTCGCTGGAGAAGGAACTGCTGGAAAAATACGGCGAGCCCTGCCCCGACGCCATGGTCGAGAGCGCCCTGAACCACGCGCGCATCCTGCAGGACCACGACTTCCACGAGTTCAAGATCTCGGTGAAGGCGTCCGACCCCTTCCTGACCGTCGCCGCCTATCAGCAGCTGGCCGAGGCGATCGACTGCCCGCTTCATCTGGGCGTGACCGAGGCGGGGCCGTTGCGCACCGGCACCATCAAGTCCGCCATCGGCCTGGGGTCGATGTTGTGGGCGGGGATCGGCGACACCATCCGCGTCTCGCTCGCCGCCGATCCGGTGGAGGAGATCAAGGTCGGCTTCGACATCCTGAAGTCGCTGGGCCTGCGCCACCGGGGCGTCAACATCATCGCCTGCCCGTCCTGCGCGCGTCAGGGCTTCAACGTCATCGAGACGGTGGCGCTGCTGGAAGAGAAGCTGGCCCATATCTCGACGCCGATGAGCCTGTCGGTGATCGGCTGCGTCGTGAACGGACCGGGCGAGGCCCTCTATACCGACATCGGCTTCACCGGCGGCGGCAAGGGCGCGGGCATGATCTATCTGAATGGCAAGATCGCCCACAAACAGGCCAATGACGGCATGATCGACCACATCGTCGATCTGGTCGAACAGAAGGCCGCCGAACTGGACGCCGCCCGCGCGGCGGCGCTTCAGGCGGCGGAGTAGGCTGCGGAAGCCGCCTATGCGGGGTGGCGATGCCGACGGTATTCTTAAATCAAAGTCGAAATCGGATCGGCGGCGGGTGCGAGCCCGCCGCCGTTTTGCGTTTCAGATCACCTTGAACAGACGCAGAGCCTGATAGCCGGCGGACAGGAGCACCACGGCGCCAACGCCGTAGGTCAGGGTGCGGCGCGGGGCGATGCGGGCGATGACGCCGGCGAAGGGGGCGGCGATCAAACCACCGAGGATCAGGCCCAGCACGGCCATAGCGTGGGTGGAGAAGCCCTCGGCCTCCTGCCAGTGGCCCGTCAGCAGGGCGACCAGGAAGGTTGCCGAAATGGCGGAGGTGACGAAGAACTCCGCCGTATTGGTGGTGCCGATCGAGACGCGCGGATCCTGGCCCGTGCCGACCAGGGTGGTGGTGACCGTGGGTCCCCAGCCGCCGCCGCCGATGGCGTCGAAGAAGCCGCCGACCAGACCCAGGGGGCCGGCGAACTTGCGCGGAAAGATCCGCTCACGCGTCTGACGCGTGGCGCGCCAGATGATCACCACGCCCATGATAGCCAGATAGGTGGTGATGAAGGGCTTGAGCAGATCGCCGTCGATACTGGTCAGCACAAAGGCGCCGAAGCCGCCGCCGACGACGCCGCCGAGCGCCAGCGGCACGAACAGCTTCCAGTTCACGTTCTTGTTGACCGTATGGGACCCGGCTGAGGCCGCCGTGGTGAAGACCTCGGCGGCGTGGACGCTGGCGGACGCCGTCGCGGGCGGCACGCCAAACGACAGCAGGACGGTGGAGGATATCACGCCATAGGCCATGCCCAGCGCCCCATCCACGATCTGGGCCAGAAATCCGACGGCGAGGAAGAGCAGGAAATCTTGCATGACGGCCTCTGAAACGTGGTGGAACGGTGCGGGCTATTTCCCTAGTCGGTCAATACGAGAAGAAATGACGGCGGCTTGCAGAAGGGTTCGCGCCTCGAAGACGGCGGCGATCGCGTCGCGCCCGTCCTGAAGCACGGGCTGCAACGGACAGGTCTCGACATCCGGGCAGGTTTCGCACGGGCCGTAGGCGGTGCGCGAGGCGCAGGGCGCGAGGGCCAGCGGGCCTTCCAGCGCGCGGATGACGTCGGCGAAGCTGATCGCGTCGGCGGGCGCGCCCAGCGCATAGCCGCCCGCCCGGCCCCGCTTCGAAGCCAGCAGACCCTGACGGCGCAAATCCAGCAGGATGGCCTCCAGGAACTTTCGCGGGGCCGCCGCCGCCTCGGCGATCTCGGCAATGGTCGCGGGACCGCCGTCCGGCAGACCGGCCAGATGCACCATGGCGCGCAGAGCATAGCGAGTCCGGTTCGACAGCATGATCCGTGATCGCCCGGCTGCGCCTTAGACGCAAGCCGGGGGACTCGATCCGCCCTCAGGCGAGGCGCGCCACCGCCTCCAAAATCTGCGCGCCGTTGTAGGGTTTCAGCACCAGGGCCTCGGCCATGTCCGCATTCTTCGCGGCGGCGGCGACATCGCCGGAGATGAAGATGACCCGCACGGCCCAGCGGTCGGTCAGGACGCGGGCCAGTTCCACCCCGGTCATCTCGCCCGACAGGTTGATGTCCAGCAGGGCCGCATCGATGCTGTGCAGCGCAGCGGCGGCCTCGGCGGCGGCGGCGCTGTGGAACGGGCCGACGACATTATGGCCCGCCTCGGTCAGCAGTTCGGTCAGGGAGGCGGCGGCGTCGGGATCGTCCTCGACCACCAGCAGGGTCAGGGCCTCGATCTCGGCCGGCGCCGTGGCGTCAAGCGGCGCCTGGCGGGTGACGACGGCGCGAAGGTCGCGCCAGACCTCGGTCGAGGGGCGGTCGGTGTCCAGATCGTAGATGGCGGCCATGGCCCTCAGTTCGCGGGCGTCCTCGGGCGACAGGTCGCCGTCGGTCTCGGCCAGACGGCTGTCGTACAGGCGGCACAGGCGATCGACGCTTTCGGCGACCTCAGCGGCGTCGGGCTGCGATGGGGGCGGGCGATCGAACATGGCGTCCTCCTCACGGTTGTTCGACCTCAACTAATGGCTTTGAGCCGATTGCGTCACCGCGACTGACGTCATCGTGACCCAGTTGTCATCGCCGATCACAAGCGCGGCGCCGGCGCCGACCCACGCCCCAACACGGCTTGCAATCGACACGACGCCCCCCGGCGGGTAAGGACGGCGCTCCGCATTTTCTCAGGACATTTCCCTCTTGCGACTGCCCCAGGCCCGTCTCGATCAGGTGCTCGACCGTTTCCACGAGGTGGAGGCGCGCATGGGTTCGGCGACCGACGGCGCCGAGATCGTGAGGCTGTCCAAAGAGCACGCCGAGCTGAAGCCCGTTGTCGATGCGGTTCAGGGCCTGGCGCGCGCGCGCGCCGAAATGGCGGACCTGGAGGCCATGACGGCCGATCCGGAAATGGCGGCGATGGCCGAGGAGGAGCTGCAGGCGCTGACCGACAGGCTGCCCGAGCTGGAACGGGAGGTCGCGCTGCTGCTGGCCCCGCGCGACGCCGACGAGAACGCCTCGGCCGTTCTGGAAGTGCGCGCCGGCACCGGTGGGGACGAGGCGGCCCTATTCGCAGGTGATCTGTTCCGCATGTATTCGCGCTACGCCTCCACGCGCGGCTGGCGGATCGAGCTGGATTCCGCGACCGAGGGCGACGCCGGCGGCTATAAGGAAATCATCGCCACGGTGACGGGCGAAGGCGTGTTCGGCCGGCTGAAGTTCGAGAGCGGCGTTCACCGGGTGCAGCGGGTGCCGACGACCGAGTCGCAGGGACGCATCCACACCTCTGCGGCGACGGTGGCGGTCCTGCCCGAGGTCGAGGACGTGGAGATCGAAATCCACGACAAGGACATCCGCATCGACACCTTCCGCGCGTCGGGCTCGGGCGGCCAGCACGTCAATACGACCGATTCCGCCGTGCGCATCACCCACCTGCCCACCGGAATCATGGTGACGTCGTCGGAGAAGTCTCAGCACGTCAACCGCGACAAGGCGATGAAGAACCTGCGCGTGCGCCTGTACGACATGCAGCGCCAGGCCAAGGATCTGGCCCGCTCGGACAGCCGCAAGTCCCAGGTCGGGTCGGGCGACCGGTCCGAACGGATCCGCACCTACAACTATCCGCAAGGGCGGGTCAGCGATCACCGCATCAACCTGACCCTGCACAGCCTGCCGCAGATCATGGAAGGCGACATCGATCCGCTGCTGAACGCCCTGATCGCCGAGGACCAGGCGGCGCGTCTGGCCGATCTGGAAGCCGAGTTCGGCTGATCAGCCCAGGACGCCAGTCAGCGGCAGCCACAGCACCACGCCGGTGACGGCGGTGTAGGCGGCGAAGGCATGCACCGACTTCAACCGGCCGCTGGCCAGGGGGCTGTCGAGATCGGCGCGGTTGACCCACAGTAGATAGGCGGCCTGGATCGCCCAACCGGCGAGGAAGGCGACCACGGCCCAGGCGCTGAGCGCCGCCAGCGCGACGCCGGACATCAGCACCACCACGCCGCCCAGGGCGATCACGCCGTCTGCGATCTGATCGTCTGCCGGAACGGCGATGACGCCGGACAAGGCCCGTTGCAGACGCCAGTTGAGCCAGGCCTGATACAAAAGCATCAGTCCGCCCAAGACGTAGAACATCCCTATTGCGCGCGCCGCCCACTCCATGTCCGAAATAAGGCGCCATTTTCGGCGCTTGTAATCAGGGAAAATGCGACGCCGATTCGGATCGTTAACGACCGGCGCAAATTAGACACAACCGTTGGTCTGCGAGCGCGCCCGCTAAGCTTTGGCGGCCAGGGCGCGCCGGACCGCCGGCCGCGCCTTCATGCGATCGAAATGCGCCTGGACGCGTGGGAACGCGGCGATGTCCACGCCGTCGCTTTCCAGCCAGCCGGCGAAGGTGAACAGATAGGGGTCCGCGACCGTATAGGCGTCGCCCATCGCCCATTCGCCGGTCAGATCCGCCTCGATCAGGGCGAAGCCGTCGCGCATGTTCTGCGTGACCTTGGCCGCCATCGACGCTTGGGCGGCGGCATCGTCGCTCCAGCGCGCGGCGCGGCGACCGTGGGCGTGGGCGACGTGGACGGTGGTGGCCAGATAGAGGTTGAACGACTGCATCCGCGCAAAGGCAAAGGGATCGGTCGCCGCCAAGAGGCCGGGCGGCGACAGGGCGGCGATGTGCGCCAAAATGGCCGGGCTTTCGGTCAGGACGCCCTGATCGGTCGCGAGCGCAGGAACGCGCCCCTTGGGATTGATCGCCAGATAGGCCGGCTCGCGCTGCTCGGCCCTGGCGAAATCGACCAGACGAACCTCATAGGCCAGCCCCGACTCTTCCAGCGCGATATGGCTGGCCCGGCTGCAGGATCCGGTCGCGGCGTAGAGGGTCAGCATGGTCGCGCCTCGCAGCAAGAAAAAAGGCGGCGAGATCATCGCCGCCTTTCAGGAAATCAGAGGTCCAGCAGGGCCCGCGCCGGATCTTCCAGCAGTTCCTTGACCCGGACCAGGAAGGTCACGGCTTCCTTGCCGTCCACGATGCGGTGATCGTAGCTGAGGGCCAGATACATCATCGGGCGGATCTTGACCTCGCCGTTGATGGCCATCGGGCGCTGGACGATGTTGTGCATGCCCAGGATGCCCGACTGCGGCGCGTTCAGGATCGGCGTAGACATCAGCGAGCCATAGGTGCCGCCGTTGGTGATGGTGAAGGTGCCGCCCTGCATCTGATCCATGGTCAGCGAGCCGTCACGTGCGGCCTTGCCCAAGGCGCCGATGCCCTTTTCGATGCCGGCGAGCGACAGGGTGTCGGCGTCGCGCAGGACCGGAACCACCAGACCCTTGTCGGTGCCGACGGCGACGCCGATGTCGTAGTGGTTCTTGTAGATGATGTCGGTGCCGTCGATCTCGGCGTTGACGGCCGGGATCTCATGCAGGGCTGCGACGACGGCCTTGGTGAAGAAGGACATGAAGCCCAGCTTCACGCCGTGGCGCTTTTCGAACACGTCCTTGTACTGGGCGCGCAGGGCCATGACGTTGGTCATGTCCACCTCGTTGAAGGTGGTCAGCTGGGCGGCCGTGTTCTGCGATTCCTTCAAGCGACGGGCGATGGTCTGACGCAGGCGCGTCATCTTCACCCGCTCTTCGCGCGGCTGGTCGGCGCGTGGGGCGGCCGGAGCAGCGGCGGCGGCAGGGGCCGGAGCCGAAGCTTGGCCGATGGCGGCGATGGCGTCGGCCTTGGTGATGTTGCCCTTCGGTCCCGTGGCGTTGATAGCCTTGGGATCCAGATTGTTCTCGCCGACCACGCGCTGGACGGCGGGCGACAGGGTTTCGTTCCTGGCGGTCGAGACCTGGGCCGAGCCGGTGTTGGCCGGGGCGGCGGCGGGCGCCGGAGCGGCTGCGGCGGGAGCCGAGGCGGCGGCGGGCGCGCTCGCAGCACCCGAACCCGAGCCCGATCCTGAGATTGAGCCGATCTTCTGGCCCGGCGTGACGGTCGCGCCTTCGTCGGCGGCGATGGTCAGAACGCCGTCAGCCGGGGCGGAGACTTCGACCGCGACCTTGTCGGTCTCGATCTCGACCAGCAGTTCGTCCTTCTTGACCGTGTCGCCGTTCTTCTTGACCCACTTGCCCATCGAGCCCTCGGCGACGCTCTCGCCCATGACCGGCACGGTGATGTCGATCGCGGCGGCGGCGGCCGGAGCAGCGGCGGCCGGCGCGGCCTTGGCGTCAGGCTTGGCGGCCTTAGCAGGAGCGGGGGCCGGCGCAGCGGCCGGAGCGGCGCCGGCGGACGCGCCTTCCGTCACCGAACCCAGGACCGTGCCGGGAACGACATTGTCGCCCTCGGCCGCCTTGATGTCGCCCAGCACGCCGTCGGCGGGCGAGACGACCTCCAGCGAGACCTTGTCGGTCTCCAGCTCGACCAGCAGTTCGTCCTTCTTGACCGGATCACCGACCTTCTTGGTCCACTTTGCGATGGTGGCTTCGGTGACGGATTCACCGAGGGCGGGGGTCAGGATGTCGGCCATGTCAGGTCCAGCTCGTCTCTAGTCGGTCTTTTGTACGTGTATCAGGCGAAGGCTTCGGTCGTGAAGGCTTCGAGTTCCTTCAGATGCCGGCTCATCAGACCGGCGGCGGTCGAGGCCGAGCCGGGACGGCCGACGTAGCGGGCGCGCTTGGTCTTCACGTCCAGCTTGTCCAGCGTCAGCTCCAGCCACGGATCCACGAAGGTCCAGCCGCCCATGTTCTTCGGCTCTTCCTGGCACCAGACCAGTTCGGCGTTGGGGAAGCGGGCCAGTTCCTTGCGCAGCGACTGGATCGGCCACGGATAGAACTGTTCCAGACGCAGGATGTAGACGTCGTCCACCGCTTGGCCGTCCTTGGCCTTCTTCTCGCGCGCGTCCAGCAGGTCGTAATAGACCTTGCCCGAGCACAGGATGACGCGGCGGATGTCCTTGTCCGCCTTGATCGTGATGCCGGCGATCTCGGGCCGCGTCTGGGCGTCGTCGTGCAGGACGCGGTGGAAGGACGAGCCTTCGGCCAGATCGGCCAGGCTGGATACCGCCTTCTTGTGGCGCAGCAGCGACTTGGGCGTCATCAGGATCAGCGGCTTGCGGAACGGCCGGTGCATCTGGCGACGCAGGATGTGGAAATAGTTGGCCGGAGTGGTGCAGTTGGCGACCTGCATATTGTCTTCGGCGCAGGCCTGCAGGAAGCGCTCCAGACGGGCCGAGGAGTGTTCGGGTCCCTGGCCTTCATAGCCGTGCGGCAGCAGCATGGTCAGGCCGCTCATGCGCAGCCACTTGCGTTCGCCAGAGCTGATGAACTGGTCGATCACCACCTGGGCGCCGTTCACGAAGTCGCCGAACTGGGCTTCCCACATGACCAGCGTATTGGGGTCGGCCAGCGAATAGCCGTACTCGAAGCCCAGCACCGCCTCTTCGGACAGGGCCGAGTCGATGACCTCGAAATTGGCCTGGCCTTCGCGCAGGTTGTTCAGCGGGATGTAGCGCTCTTCGGTCGTCTGATCGATGATGCCCGAGTGACGCTGCGAGAAGGTGCCGCGCACCGAATCCTGACCCGACAGACGGATCGGGAAACCTTCATCGACCAGCGAGGCGAAGGCCAGGCTCTCGGCCGTGGCCCAGTCCAGGCCCTGGCCCGAGGTGACGGCTTCGCGGCGACCGTCGATGACGCGCTTCAGCGTCTTGTGCATGTCGACGCTGTTGGGGATCGTGGTCAGGCGATGGCCCAGGTCGGTCAGCTTGGCCAGCGGCACGGCGGTGTCGCCGCGCAGCTCGTCCTTGGGCGACTGGAAGCCCTGCCATTGGCCGTCCAGCCAGTCGGCCTTTTCGGCGGACCAGGTCTTGCCGGCCTCGAACTGCTCGTCGAGGAATTTCTCGAACCGCTCGACCTCGGCGTCCACCTCGGCCTGGCTGATCACGCCTTCGGCGACCAGACGCTGCGAATACAGTTCGCGCGTCGAGGGCTGGGCGCGGATCTTCGAATACATCAGCGGCTGGGTGAAGGTGGGGTCGTCCCCTTCGTTGTGGCCGAAGCGGCGGTAGCAGAACATGTCCACCACCACGTCCTTGTGGAACTTTTGGCGGTATTCGGTGGCCACCTTGGCGGCGAAGACGACCGCCTCGGGATCGTCGCCGTTGACGTGGAAGATCGGCGCCTGGACCATCAGGGCCACATCCGACGGATAGGGCGACGAGCGCGAGTTGCGCGGGCTGGTGGTGAAGCCGATCTGGTTGTTGATGACGAAGTGCAGCGTGCCGCCGGTGCGGTAGCCCTTCAGCCCCATCAGGGCGAAGCACTCCGCGACCACGCCCTGGCCGGCGAAGGCGGCGTCGCCGTGGATCAGCAGCGGCACGACCTTGGAACGGTCCAGCGCCCACTGCCCCTCGGGCACGCCCTCGTTGGCCTCGCGAATGTCGAACGCCTGTTTGGCGCGCGCCTTGCCCAGCACGACCGGGTTGACGATCTCGAGGTGGGACGGGTTGGCGGTCAGCGACAGGTGGACGTGGTTGCCGTCGAACTCGCGGTTCGACGAGGCGCCCATGTGATATTTGACGTCGCCCGAACCCTCGATGTCGCTCGGCACGGCCGAGCCGCCCTGGAACTCGTGGAAGATGACCTTGTAGGGCTTGCCCATCACGGCGGCGAGCACGTTCAGGCGGCCGCGGTGGGCCATGCCCAGCACGACTTCATCGACTCCCAGCGAACCGCCGCGCTTGATGACCTGCTCCAGCGCGGGGACCATGGCCTCGCCGCCGTCCAGGCCGAACCGCTTGGTGCCGGGGAAGCGCTTGTGCAGGAAGCGTTCGAAACCTTCGGCCTCGATCAGCTTGGACAGGATGGCCAGCTTGCCTTCCTTGGAGAAGGCGTTCTGCTCGAACTTGTCGGCGCCTTCGAACCGCTGCTGCAGCCAGGATTTCTCCTCGGGCTCAGCGATGTGCATGAACTGAATGCCGATGTTGCCGCAGTAGGTGCGCTTCAGAATCTCCAGCACTTCGCGGATCGTGCCGGTCTGAAGACCAAGCACGCCGTCCAGGAAGATCGGGCGGTCCAGATCGGCGCCGGTGAAGCCATAGAACTCGGGCGTCAGCTCGGGGTTCTCGACCGGCTGTTCGATACCCAGCGGGTCCAGCTTGGCCTGCAGGTGCCCGCGCACGCGATAGCTGCGGATCAGCATCAGGGCGCGGATGGAATCGTGGGCGGCGGCGCGGATCGCATCGGCCGAGACGTCGGCGGGCGCGGCCTTGGGCGCAGCAGCCGGCGCAGCGCCGGGCTTTTTGGGATCGGGCTTCGGCGCCGGCCAGCGACCGTCGAAGACGCCGGTCTCCTCCGTGGGTTCGGTCGCTGTGCCGCGACCCCAGCTGCCGGCGCCGGCCGAGGCGGTCACCACGGCGGCGTTGTCGCGCAGCTGGTCGAAGAAGGCTTTCCATTCGGCGGAGACGGAGCCGGGGTCTTTCGCCCACTTCTCCTGAAGCTCCTCGACGTAGGCCGCATTGGACCCGTAAAGGAATGAGGTCTCGGCAAAGACCTGGTTCAGCCGACCGGCATCGTCCGCCATCGTTTCGCAATCCCTGGGCCCCGACGGACACATCTCCGTGAGGGGCGCGCCTGTCATATAGGCGTCGTTTCCTGACGGGTCATGACCGAAACGGGGCAATTTGGTAGGAAATTGGTCGCAGGCCCAAGAAAAAACGCCCCCGGCCTGAGCCGAGGGCGTCCATCGATGCGTCACACGGCATTTTTGATGCCGAAAAGGCGCTCAAGCAGCGAGCCGCCGCGCGGCAAGCGATAGCGCCCGCGCGCAGCGCGCACTTGGAAAGGCTTAACCCTTCAGGACTTCGACCAAGGTCTTGCCGAGGCGCGCGGGCGATTCCGACATGCGGATGCCGGCGGCTTCCATCGCCGCGATCTTGGATTCCGCATCGCCCTTGCCGCCCGAGACGACGGCGCCGGCGTGGCCCATGGTGCGACCCTTGGGCGCCGTGCGGCCCGCGATGAAGCCGGCCATCGGCTTCTTGCGGCCCTTCTTGGCCTCGTCGATCAGGAACTGGGCGGCGTCTTCTTCCGCGCCGCCGCCGATTTCGCCGATCATGATGATCGAGGTGGTTTCCTCGTCGGCCAGGAACAGCTCAAGCACGTCGATGAATTCGGTGCCCTTGACCGGGTCGCCGCCGATGCCGACAGCCGTAGTCTGGCCCAGGCCTTCGTTGGTGGTCTGGAACACGGCTTCATAGGTCAGGGTGCCCGAACGCGACACGATGCCGACCGAGCCCTTCTTGAAGATGTTGCCCGGCATGATGCCGATCTTGCACTCGTCCGGCGTCAGGATGCCGGGGCAGTTCGGGCCCAGCAGGCGCGACTTGGAGCCTTCCAGGCGACGCTTGACCTTGACCATGTCCATCACCGGGATGCCCTCGGTGATGCAGGTGATGAAGGGGATTTCGGCGTCGATGGCTTCGATGATCGCGGCGGCCGCGCCCGACGGCGGGACGTAGATCACCGAGGCGTCGGCGCCCGTGGCGTCCTTGGCTTCGGCGACCGAGGCGTAGATCGGCAGGCTCTCACCGTGCGATCCGGTCCAGTTCGTGCCGCCCTTGGAGGGGTGCACGCCGGCGACCATCTGGGTGCCGTGATAGGCCAGCGCCTGTTCGGTGTGGAAGCCGCCGGTCTTGCCGGTCAGGCCCTGGACGATGATCTTGGTGTTCTTGTCGACGAGAATGGACATGGGTCTGTGCTCTGAATTCGATGTGTCAGCGGGGCGGTGGCGAGTAAGGCCGAAGCCTTAGCCGACCGCCGCGACGATCTTCTGGGCGGCGTCGTCGAGGTCGTCGGCGGCCTGGATGGTCAAGCCCGACTCGTTCAGGATTTTCTTGCCCAGTTCGGCGTTGGTGCCTTCCAGACGCACCACCAGCGGCACCTTCAGGCCCACTTCCTTCACGGCCGCGACCACACCCTCGGCGATGACGTCGCACTTCATGATGCCACCGAAGATGTTGACCAGGATGCCCTGGACGTTCGGGTCGGCGGTGATGATCTTGAAAGCCGCCGCGACCTTCTCCTTGCCGGCGCCGCCGCCGACGTCGCAAAAGTTGGCCGGCTCCTTGCCGTACAGCTTGATGATGTCCATCGTCGCCATGGCGAGCCCGGCGCCATTGACCATGCAGCCGATGTTGCCGTCCAGCGAGACGTAGGCGAGGTCCCACTTGGACGCTTCGATTTCCTTGGCGTCTTCTTCGGTTTCGTCGCGCAGTTCCTTGATGTCATCGTGGCGGAACAGGGCGTTGCCGTCGAAGCTGACCTTGGCGTCCAGAACGCGCAGGTGGCCGTCCTTCATCACGATCAGGGGGTTCACCTCCAGCATGTCCATGTCCTTCTCGACGAAGGCCTTGTACAGGGCGGGGAACAGCGACTTGGCGTCTTCGGCCGCGGCGCCGGTCAGGCCGTAGGCGGCGACGATGGCGGCGACGTCGGCGTCGGTTACGCCCGCGCTCGGGTCGATGACGATGTTCTGGATCTTCTCGGGCGTGTCGTGGGCGACGGTTTCGATGTCCATGCCGCCTTCGGTCGAGACGACGAAGGCGATGCGGCCATAGGCGCGGTCGACCAGCAGCGAGCAGTACAATTCACGCTCGATGTCGGCGCCGTCCTCGATGTAGAGGCGGTTGACCTGCTTGCCAGCGTCGCCCGTCTGGGCGGTGACCAGGGTGTTGCCCAGCATTTCCTTGGCGTGGGCGACGGCTTCCTCGACCGAGAAGGCCAGGCGAACGCCGCCCTTGGCGTCGGCCGGCAGTTCCTTGAACTTGCCCTTGCCGCGGCCGCCGGCGTGGATTTGCGACTTCACGACATAGAGCGGGCCGGGCAGCGACTTGGCGGCCGCCTCGACCTGATCGACCGACGTCACCGCGACGCCTTCGGCGACCGGGGCACCGAAGCCTTTGAGGACCTGCTTGGCCTGATATTCGTGAATGTTCATGGGGGACCGTCGCAACCGCTGCTGGGAGAGTTGCGGGGCTTATAGGCCGCTCTTTTGCATTGCGCTACCGGCCTTCGGCCTGCTTGAGCGCTTCGCCTTCGCAGGTGCAAGCGTCCACAGCCCCCCTTTAGTCGACCCAGTCCTTCTTGAGGGTGCGCGACGCCCCGATCAGCAGGATCGCGGCCAGCACATAGAACCCCATGCCGGTATAGATGGCCCAGCGCAGGCTCTCCTCGCCGAAGCGCGGCGCCAGCAGGTCGCTCATCCAGCCGAAATAGTAGAAGCCGACCGCGATCCCGAGCAGATTGTTCAGCAGCAGGAACAGGGCCGAGGCCGTCGAGCGCATGGCCGCCGGCACCAGATGCTGGACCGCCGCCGTGATCGGGCCCAGCCAGGCTAGGTTCAATCCGGTCGGCAACAGGAAGATCAGGAAGGCCAGGGTCAGCTGCTGAACGTGGCTGCCGCCGCCGGGCAGAACCAGGCCGATCAGCCAGGGCGAGTTCATCGCCAGGATGAAGCACGGCGCCGAGATCAGGAAGGCGACGGCGGGCGTCAGCGGATAGGCGCCCTTGCCCTTCTTGGACAGCTTGTCGGCGATCATGCCGCCCAGCCAGATGCCCAGGATGCCGCCGATCAGGGCGATGCCGGAATAATAAATGCTGGTCTGTTTCAGGGTCAGGTCGAAGCTGCGCATGAAGAACAGCGGCAGCCAGCCGGCGACGCCATAGCCGCAGACCGACGATGAGGCCGCGCCCAGGCCCAGGAGCCAGAAACTGGGCTTCCTGATCACCACCGAAGCGGTGCGACGCGCGATCATCAGAGAAACGCCGATCACCACCGCCAGCAGGCCGCCGAACGCCAGCACCAGCGGATTGCCGAGCGACATGCCCATCAGCCAGCTCAAGGCGCCGAGGATCAGCAGACCGGCGCCGAGGCCCAGCATGATTTGGGCGGCGATCTTGCCGGCCCGGTCCGTGCCGACCGGCGCGGCTGTCAGGGCCGCGACCTGAGCCTCGGTCTTGATGGCGTCTGCGCCGCCCCGCCTGGGATCACGCACCGTCAGACGCAGCAGGGGCGCGACCAGCACGCCCAGCAGGCCGACGACGATGAAGGCGGTGCGCCAGCCGTAGGTCGCCGCCAGCAGGCCGCCGACCAGGGTTCCCGCCGCCATGCCCAGCGGAATGCCGAAGGCGAAGGCCGCCATGGCGCGCGCGCGCTGATGGGGCGGGAAGTAGTCGGCGATCAGCGAATAGGCCGGAGCCACGCCGCCCGCCTCGCCGATGCCCACGCCCATCCGGCACAGGAACAGTTGGCCGAACGAGCCGGCCATGCCGCACAGGGCGGTAAAGCCCGACCAGACGGCCAGGGCGCCGGTCATGATCCAGACCCGGCTGAACCGATCCGCCAGCCAGGCCAGGGGAATGGCCAATGTCGAATAGACCGAGGCGAAGGCGATGCCGCCCAACAGGCCGAACTGGCTGTCGGACATGCCGAACTCTTCCTTCAACGGCGCGGCCAGTATGCCGATGATCTGGCGATCCAGGAAGTTCAGCATGTAGATCAGGATCAGCACCGCCAGCACATAGTAGCGATAGCCGGGCCGCTCAGGCCGCTCGGGCCGCGCCTCCTGGACCGTCAGCGTCTCCGTCGTCATCGGCGTTTCCCCTCGGCGTCTTGTTGTTTGTTGAGGCGAGCCTAGCCGCAAGTCCGCCCTGTGCAAAATAGGCCTGGCGGAGCGAAAAGGGGCGGCGGCCCGGAGACCGCCGCCCCTCGTCGTCAGGCGTTAGGAATGGAGATCAGAAGCGATAGGTCAGGCGCGCCGAATAGGTGGTCGGCGGGCCGTAGAAGGCGCTGATCGAGTTGTTGTAGGTCGCGCCCGGGAAGCTGTAGCCGCCGACCTTGTAGCGAACGTCGGTCAGGTTGCGACCGAACAGGCCGACCTCCCAGCGCTTGCTCGGCGCCGTCCAGACCACGCTGGCGTCGGCCAGGACGTAACCCTTCTGATCCAGGATGGGATCGGGGGTGTCGAACAGGTGGTAGTCCGAACGGTAGGACAGCGACGGGGTGACGCGGATTTCACCACCCAGGATGTCGCCGCGCCAGGTCATGCCGTAATAGGCCGACCATTCCGGCGAGTTCTGCGGCTCGCGCGTGTTCGAGATATCGACCGGGGTGCCGGTGATGCGGGTGATGAACTCGTCGAACTCGTTCTTCAGATAGCCGACCGAGAAGTTGGCGGTGATGTCGCTGGTCAGATAGGCCGAGCCTTCCAGCTCGAAGCCGTAGATGGTCGAGGCGCCGGCGTTGTCGACGACCGAGGCGATGCCGACGGCGGGCGGCGTGGCCACCTGCTGGGTCGTGATCTGCTGGTCCTTGTAGTCCGAATAGAAGATCGCCGAGGCGAAGTTCATGCGGCGGTCGAAGGCCGAGCCCTTCAGGCCGACTTCATAGGTGGTGACCGTCTCGGGCTGATAGCCGTTGACCGTCTGGGGCACCAGGGCGGCGTCGCCGCGCATGTCCCAGCCGCCCGACTTGAAGCCCTGGCTGACGGAGGCGTAGCCGGTCATCTCGTCGCTGAAATCGTACGAGATGCTGGCGCGCGGCGTGAACTTCTCAAAGGTGTCCGAGGCCGTATAGTTGGTGCGGGTCGCAAAGACCGCGCGCGGCGTGCCGCCGGTCAGCGGGCTGCGCGTGGCGCCGAGATAGAACTGGCGCAGGACGGCGGCGTCCTTGTCGTCGCGGGTGTAACGGCCGCCCAGCGACAGGTGCAGACGATCGGTCAGATCATAGCTGAAGTCGCCAAAGATCGAGAAGGACTTGGTGTCCACCGATCCCGCCGCTGCAATCGACAGGCCCAGGTTGCCGGCGATGGTGTCGAAGACGCCTGACGACGTGCCGTCCAGATAATAGACGCCGGCCACGCCGGACCAGCGCTCGCCGGTGAATAGGGCCTGAAACTCCTGGCTGAACTGATGGTCGGCGTAGATAGCCGGCACATCCAGGGTCGGGTTCGGCGTCTGGTCGAAGTCGATGATGGTGGCCGTGTCGCCCGAACGATAGGCCGAGATCGACTTGAGGGTCAGCATGTCGTTGACCCGGTATTCGCCGGTCAGGGCCACGCCCTCGGTCACGACCTTCTGTTCGCCGGTGATGCCGGCGTAGGTGTCGTATTTGCCGGCCGGTGCGCGCCACAGGCCATCGGTCGAGGTGACCTCGCGGTGGCCGTGGCGGGGGCTGGAGTTGTCTTCGACCCGGTCCCAGGCCAGGCGGAAGAACAGTTTGTCGTTGGGCGTCCATTCCGCGCTGGCGCGATAGGCGGTGACGTCCTTGTCGTACTGGTCCTGACCCGTGTTCAGATTCTTGCCGTAGCCGTCGTGATTGTAGGTGGCGACGGCGCCGCCGATGGCGAAGGTCTGGCCAACCGGCACCGAGCCCGACAGCAGGAAGTTGTGCTCGTTATAGGCGCCGACCTCGGCGCGGGCGGTCAGACTGGGGTCCTGCCCCAGACGTTTGGTGACGTACTTGATCGCGCCGCCGATGGTGTTGCGGCCGTACAGAGTGCCCTGCGGTCCGCGCAGCACCTCGATACGCGAGATGTCGAAGATGTCCAGTACCGCGCCCTGAGGACGGGCGACATAGACGTCGTCGACGTATAGACCCACGCCCGGCTCAAAGCCCCAGAGCGGATCCTGCTGGCCGACGCCGCGGATGAAGCTGATCAGGGTGGAGTTGGAGCCGCGCGCGATCTGGACCGTGGCGTTCGGCGTCTGCTGCTGCAGAGCCGTGATGTTGACGGCGCCCGTCTGTTCGAGCCGTTCAGCGCTGAGCGCCGAGACGGCGATCGGCACGTCCTTCAGCTGCTCGTCGCGCCGGCGGGCGGTGACGACGATGTCGTCGACGGTCGCCGCGCTCTGATCTGCATTCGCCGCCTGGGCTGCGGCCTCCGCGTCCTGGGCGACCGTGGCCCCCGCAAGCACGCCCCACGCCGCGCCGGCCAGCAGCGCGCACTTCACATGACGGTTCATGATCCTAGACCCCTTTGTCGTTTCCAGCCCGATGGACGCTTTTATTCAGCGTTCAATGATTTTCACGGAACCTACCCGGTTTCGGCCGTCTGTCAAACACTGGACTGACGCAGCGTCACTTGGTTCCCCGACCGTGGCGCCGTTGCACCGTCGCGGTCGTGCGCCTAGCCTTGCCGGATGAGCAAGCCGGACGCCGCCACCCTTCCCCGCCCCGTCGCCGCCGCGCGCCGCAAGGCGGCGGGCGTTGCGCCGGCGCGGCGCGGCCGGCCGCCCAAGACCGAGGCCAAGGCGGCGGGCGAGACGCGCGATCTGATCCTGGATGCGGCCGAGGATCTGTTTTCCAAACACGGCTTCTACGGCGTCACCATCCGCGAGGTGGCGCGCGAGGCGGGCGTCGATACGGCCCTGGTGCATTACTATTTCGGGGCCAAGCGCGAGCTGTTCGACGCCGTCTTCCTGCGCCGGGCCGAGGTCTGGAACGACGACCGCGTCGCCGCTATCGATCGCTATGCCGAGACGGCGGGCGACGACATGACGCTGGAGGGTTTGCTGGAAGCCTTCCTGCGGCCGCCGTTCGAATGGTCGCTGAAGGGCGGGCCGGGCTGGAAACACTATTCCGCCCTGGTGGCTCAGACCAACGCCAACCCCAGCTTCGGCGGCGAGACGATGGCGCGCTATTTCGACCCGGCCATCCACCGACTGATTGAGCTGATCGCCAAGGTGCTGCCGGGCGCCAGCGAGGTCGATCTGTACTGGGGCTATCACAATCTGTCGGGCGCCCTGACCCTGACCCTGGGCGAGACCGGACGCCTGGACCGGCTGTCGAACGGGCGGGCGCGGTCGGGCGATCTGGAGACCGCCGGCGACTATATGGTCCGGTTCGCGGCGGCCGGCTTCCGCGCCGTGGCGGGAATGACCCCGCGCCAAGGCTGATCGTTCACGCCGACCGGCCGTTGCGCGCCCGGCTTTCGCCCGGCCGAAAATCATGGTTTCAAGGCGCGATCTTCCGACTGCGAAAGCCCCGATGACCTCCCCTGCCGCCGACCGCCGCCGCACCTTTTTGCGCGGTCTCATCGTCGCCGTTCTGGCAGGCGTCTTTCTGGCGGTGACCGGCGCCTTCGGCAGCGCAGGCGCGTCGCTGCCCGTACGGCTGGCCTATTGGGTGCTGGTCATGGTGCTGGGCGGGCTTTGGGGGCATCTGTGCGGCGTCGTGGTCAGCCGGTTCCTGGATTCGGACGAGCGGCCGTGGCTGAGCATCGCGGTCATGGTCGTGATCATCACCGGGCCGCTGTGCGTGCTGGTCTGGGCGGCGACGGGCCTGTTCTTCGCCCAGAGACTCTATCCGCTGGCGGTGCTGCCGGAACTGATCGTGCCCGTCGTGGTCATCACGGCGGCGGTGACGACGTTGAACGTCTTTTTGGGGCGGGCCACGCCAGTCCAGACCCATGCGGCGCCGCCCGAGACAGCGGCCCGCCCGGTGCGGTTTCTGGATCGGCTGCCGCTGAAGCTGAAAGGCGCGACGATTCGCGCGGTGCAGGCCGAGGACCATTATTTGCGCATCCACACCGACCGGGGGTCGGACCTGATCCTGATGCGGCTGTCGGACGCCGTGGATGAGCTGGAGGGGCTGGAGGGCGCCCAGACGCACCGCAGCTGGTGGGTGGCGCGCGAGGCAGTGCGCGCCGTCGAACGCGGCGACGGCCGCGCGACCCTGACGCTGGACGGCGGCCTGTCGGCGCCGGTCAGCCGCCGCTACGCTCGGATGCTGCGCGACGCCGAATGGTGGTGACGCTCTCTTTGAGCGCATGATTCACGCTTCGGACGGGGCCGCGTTGCGCCCCGATCCGAAACGATCACGCGCTAGGGCGCCGGCTGGGTCGTCAGCATCGACGCCGGCGCAGCGCAGCCGGTCAGCTCGTCGTCGCCGATCTCGACCTTGGCCGTCAGCGGATAGGTTCGGTCGCTCATGCCATCCGAACATTCGGTGGCGATCAACACGACGTTCAGCGCCTTGTTCAGATTGGTCGAACTGGCGAAGGTCGCGACCGTGCCCTGGACCGTCGCGCCATGGTTCGGCGCGCGCTGGGTCGGCTGATCGACGCGGGTGTAGATCAGGGCGTCCGGCGTGATCTCCACGCCCCAGAAGGGTTCGGTCCCGAGCGCCCGCACCGGCTGGCCCAGATCGACACCGCCCAGGGTCACGGCGGCCTGGGGCTGCGGCGCCGGTTTGGGCTTGGAATCCTCGCGGTCGTAGCAGGCGCCGAGCGAGAGGCCGGCCAGAGCGATGGCGAGCGGGGCGGCGGCGAACGGAATGAGGCGCATGACGGCTCCTTTTGGTTCGGGCGCAGGTGAGGTCCGCGCCGCCCTCGGTCAAGGGGCGCGGCTGGGTTATGCTGATCCCATGTCGATTCGCCCCACCGCATTCGAGTTCTTCGCCGGGGGCGGTCTTGCGGGGCTGGGGCTGTTCGCCGCCGGCATCGACACCGTCTTCGCCAACGACATGGACGCGGCCAAGGCGCGCGCCTTTGTGGCCAATCATCCGCATACCCCGTTTCGTCAGGGCGATGTCTGGAGCCTGACCGTCGATAATCTGCCGGGACGGCCGGACATGGCCTGGGCCTCGTCCCCCTGTCAGGACGTCAGCCTGGCGGGCGCGCGCGGCGGGCTGGAGGCTGGGCGGTCGGGCGCCTTCTGGGGCTTCTGGCGATTGATGCAGGGGCTGGCGGCCCAGGGACGCGGCCCGCGCGTGATCGTGCTGGAGAACGTCATCGGCCTGCTGACCTCAGGGCCCGGGACCGAAGTGGGGCGGGATTTCGCGGCCGTGTGCACGGCGATGGTCGAGGCGGGCTATACGGTCGGCGCGCTGGAGATGGACGCCGCCCACTGGCTGCCCCAGTCGCGCCCGCGCTTGTTCGTCGTGGCCATTCAGGGTGAAGCGCCGCGCGCGGCCGGTCCGACACAGCCCTTCCATTCAGCGCGTCTGGTGGCCGCCCACGCGCGCCTGCCCGAGGCGGTGAAGGCGGCCTGGGCCTGGTGGTCGCTGCCTGCGCCGTCGCAGCGCAATCTGGACCTGGCGGCCATGCTGGAGCCGGACGACGCCGTCACCTGGCTGGACAATGCGGACGCCATCCTGGCCCTGGCCGCGCCGCTGCACCGCGCCCGGATCGCGTCGGCCCTGGCCTCGGGACAGCGTTGCGTCGGCGCCGCCTATCGCCGGGTGCGGACCGAGAACGGCCGCAAGGTCCAACGGCTGGAAATCCGGTTCGATGGCCTGGCGGGATGTCTGAGGACGCCGGCCGGCGGCTCGTCGCGTCAATATGTGGTGGTGTGCGATCGGGGCTTGGCGCGGGTTCGGCGGCTGACCGGGCGCGAGACCGCGCGGTTGATGGGCGTGTCTGACGACTATCGGTTGCCGTCGAGCGAAAGCGCGGCGCTGAAGCTGATGGGCGATGCGGTCGCCGTCCCGGTGGTCAGGGCTTTGGCGGAGGGGCTGTTGCTGCCCGCGCTGCTGGATCGACGCGCGGCGGCCTGATCGGGCGACGGCGGCGGAACTGCACCTCGACGAAAAACAGTGCAATGCGTGCAATCTCACGTCAGCATTTTGTTTTTGTTGGAATAAACTTGGCGTCTAATTGCACCCATGCAAGAAAGTGCAATTCGCTCAGTGAAGTTGGACTCCGAAAACAGCCCAACGAGTCCAAGTCGTGCGGATGGCGATGTCAAAGACCGGGCCGGCATCATAACCCGGTCTGGGGTCGCGCGAAGGAAGATGACGATCCAGCGGACTAATGAACTGAAAAGGCCGCGTTTCTTTTCGCACAATAGGATGGGTGGGCTGTCCGAGAAGGCTTGAGGCCTCGCAGATCGTGCCTGACCCGCCGTGGACCCTCGGGAAAAGCCCGAGGGTGAAGGTCTTTTTTGCCTTAGCGCTGGACCCACTGACCCTGGGCGTTGCGGTACCATTGGCCCGAGGAGATGCGGGGCAGCAGCTGGGCCTCGAACATCCGGGCCCCGGCGACATCGGCCGAGGTGCCGGCGTCGGCGGCGCTGCGGGCGTAGGCGGCGCGGCGGCCGGAGTTGGTGGCGTCCACGGCGGCGCGCAGGCTGGCGTCCGAGGTCGGGGTGCGGAAGCCCAGGTAACCGTCGGCCTGCTCACCCACGGTGCCAGCGGCCTTGGCCTGGTCGATCTGCGCCTTCTGGGCGCTGGTCTGGGCGAGGGCGGCGCTCGCGACGCCCAGGGCCGCGAGGGCGGCGCCGATCACGAAGAGTTTGCGGAAGGTCATGTCAGCCTGTCCCTTTCAGAGAGAAGCGGGAAATCAGAAGAGGTTGGGGTTCTGCTGCAACAGCCGTTGCAGCTCCTGGTCCAGACGAACGCGCACGTCGGCGTTCAGCTTGGCGTAGATCTGGATCGGCGCGACCTCGAGACGAATGGTCGGGGCGCAGGCCGCGAGAGCGACGACGACGGCTCCAAAACCGAGGCCGGCCAGTTGGCGCTTGTGGATCATGACATGGGCTCCGGTTCGGCCGAGGGTGATGTCTCTATTAGCACGCCGTCCAATGAACGCGCGCTGAATGGTGAAGTTCAATCGGCAGGCGCCGGGACGGGCGCCGGCGTCGCCTCCTGTTGACCTTGGCGGGCGCGATTGACGGCCAGCAGGTCCGAGATCAGCTGGTTGGCGTTCAGGGTCGTGTCCAGCGTCAGATCGATCTGGGTGTTCGACGGCAACGGCAGTTTGCGGTTGAGGAACTGGCGGCTGATCAGTTCGCCGATCGTCAGCCGAAGTTCCTGGCGTTTGGGCGGGTCGTGGCGGCCGCGGATGTGGAACAGGACCGCCAGACGCCCGCCGTCCAGGCTGTTCACATCGGCGCTCAGCTGATCGAAGGACAGATTCTCCATCGCCTGATAGGCCAGGTCCTCGACGACGTTCTCCGACACCTCGCCGCCGCCGCCGCTGGCGGCGACATCGGTCAGGACGTCACGCTTGATCGACAGGCGGCCCGGCTGGACCGCCTCCAGCTTGCCGGCGGTGATCTTGAGCCCGCGCTTGGGGTCCATGATGAAGGGCAGGCGGCCCGAGACGACGGCGTCCAGCTGCACCTTGTCGTCAAAGCCGGTGTCGGCGACGATATCGCCCAACTGCACCCGGTCCAGCACGATCACGCCGCTGTAGGGCTGGGTCGCGTCCAGCGGGACGGTGAAGGGCTCGACCGAGACGGTGCCGCCGCCGGCGACGACCTGGGCCCCGTCGATCAGCACGCCGGCCTCGTTGATCGAGAAGGTCACATCCAGGGCCGTGACCGCCGTGCCGACGGCCAGGCTGTCGGCCGTCAGCTTCTGGTTCGGGGCGGTGATCAGGGGTGTCAGGCTGCTGAAGACGATGTCGCCGCGCAGTCCCTTCACGGCCCCGACCGGACTGACGAAATCCAGGCCCGGCGTGACCAGATGGCCGCTGGAGGTCGGTTCGGCGTCCTTGGTCCAGTCGAAACGCCCGTCGAAGCTGACGGCGCCTTCGACCGGCGACTGCAGGAAGTCGGCGGCGAGAGGGCTGAGCATCGCCGGCTGAAGCCCATGCTCGGCGAAGGTCACGTTTGGGGCGGTGATGACGATGCCGCCCGACCCGGTGCGACCATCGTGCGCCAGGGTCAGGCGACCGAGACCATAGGCGGCGGCCGCGCCCGTGCCCTTCAGATCGAAGGCGCCGCTCCAGCGTTCGTTGGCCAGCGTCGCAGATCCTGTGGCCGAAAGCGGTTCGAACCGTTCCGGCGTCAGGGCGTCGATGACGCGGGCGGCGGCCACATTGGCGGTCAGGCCGATGCCCGCCTTGGTCCCGTCGACGGTGACACGGCCCGAGGCGTCGGCGAACCGCATGCCGAGGAAGGGCGCCTGGGCCGACACCTGACTGAACCCGCCCGCGACGCGCCAGACGCCGTCCTTGGACGTCAACAGCGGACCGCCCTGGGGACACAGTTTGCCGGCGACCTGATGGACGTCGTTCTCGTCCAGCTCCAGCCGCTCGACGGTCAGGTCGACGCAGTCCGATGTCGCATAGGTCAGCCGGCCGGCGTTCAGGGCCAGGACGCCGCGCGTCCGGGCGTCGATGCCGCGCGCCAGGTCGAAATCCAGTCGGGCGCGACCGTCCAGCGTCGCTTCGAACCCGCCCTCGGTCAGGCGCCAGTTCGGGACCGCGACGGACATTTCCGGCAGGCCCTTGCCGCGCCTGGCGGTGAGGGTCAGCGCCCCGCCGCCCAGCCGTCCCGGCTCGGCCTGATAGGCGCCGCCCTGACCTTGAGCCACCGTCAGGACGCCGCCGTTGGCGGGCGTCAGGGTCACGGGACGCGACAGGGCGACGGTCGTGCCGGCCGCGCCCGTGGCGAAGCGGACGGCGGGCGCATTCAGGGCGAAGCGTCCCAGCGCGCGCTTCATCTCGGCCAGCTCGGCGATGTCGTCGGCGCCCACCGCGCCGAAAAGGGGCCAGGCGCCGTCCGCGGCGCGAAGCGATCCGTTCGCCGCGATCTGAATCCCGCCATCGCTGACCACGTCCAAGTCCACATCGGCGCGACCGCGCTTCAGCGCCAGGTCGCCGAAACCGAAACGGTCGAAGGTCGCGCTCAAAGGCCCAGTCGCCTCGAAGGCCGCGTCCTTGCCGCCCAAGGCCAGGTCGCGCGACGTCAACGACAGTCCGCCGATCGTCGTCTGACCCGTCCGTCCCGAACCGGCGGTCAGGGCCAGCGGCCCCTGCATGCGCCAGCGCACGGCGTCGTCGCGCGACACCGTCAGCTTGCCGCGCGTCGCCGTCGCGGCGACATCGGCGATGCGCAGGTCCGCGCCCTCGACGGCCGCCGCCTCCAGCGCGGTGGTGACTTCGCCGTCCAGCCGGAAGGTTTCGATCCAGCCGGAGACGACGCCGTCGAACCGGGCGGCGACATCGGCGCTGCGGGCGCTTAGCGTCGGGGTTCCCAGGCGATCGCCCGTCAGACGAGCGTCCAGAACCGCCCGGCCGTCGCCGCGCCGCGTCTTCAGATCCGGATAGGGCAGGTCGCCGGTCAGCGTCAGCGCCGCCCCCTGCCCTCGGGCCGCCGGTGTCGCGAAGCTGTCGGCGGCGGCCGACAGCTTGATCGCCATCCGGTCGCCGGTCGTGGTCAGATCCAGCAAGCCGGTCAGGCCCTGGGCCTGCGTCTCCCCGCTCTTCAGCGCGGCCTTCGGCAGCCTCGCCGCCAGCCGCATCAGCTTGCCGTCGTCGATCCGGGCGTCAGCCAGCAGGTCGACCGGCCCGTATTCCGTATTCAACCGCCCGCGGCCGCTCTCGACGATGACCAGGGGCCCGCGTGAGTCCGGTCGCGGCGGCCCGCCGGTGAACTCCTTGATCAGCGGGTCCAGCGAGCCGAACGACAGCTTTCCACCCTTCCAGCTGGCCCGGACGACAGGTCGAACCAGGCGGATGCGGCTGGGGGTGACGCCCAGGCCCGACTTGGACCACGGCAGGGCGACGGCGTAATCGACCTCGGCCCGCTCGACCACGACATCGGGATTGTCGGGATCGCCGATGCGGATGCGACCGACGAAGCCGTCGATCTCGATCCGCTCCACCTCGACATCGGCCGGAATCCCGCGCTGGTCCAGCCAGCCCACCAGGACATTGCGCGCCACAGCGCGGCGATTGAGGTAGATCAGAGCCGCGACGACGCCTATCAGCAGCGCCAGGATCAGAACCCCGACGGCGACAGCGCGCAGGATGCGACGGGTCTTGGCCTGCGGCTTTGGCTTGGGCTTGGACGGTGTGTCGGTCAAACGGATCGATCGCGTGATTGAAACAGCGGGCCGTCCACCTTGGTCATCCTTGTCCCCAGCACAAGATCAAAGCATGACGGTCGGTCTTCGGCGCCCGTCTCCTGCCGGTCAAGCTGGGCCAGATAACGGCGAATCGGCCGGTCGGGATCCCTGCATCGTCGAGCTTTGGCTGACGCACGTTAACCGTTTGTAACGGTCTGCTTTCCAAAATGAGACAAGCGCGGTATAGGACCGCCTTCGCGCCACGGGCGATACGGCGCGATCTTCGAGAACGAGTAAAGCTTTGGCGCCGAAGGCGTCGCAATACGACGGGGACCGATGGCTCAGTTCGACCCACGCCGCCAGCCGACGCGGCTCGCGCCGCACATGCTCACGGCGGCGGCTGCAATCTCGGTGGCGATGCTCGCTGGTCGAGCCTATCAACCCGCTCAGGCCGAAGAAGTTCCCGCCCTGACCTCGGCCCAGATGGCGGCCATGGAAGCCAAGGCCTTCGCCGCCGCCAACGCGCCCGCCGGCCTGACCGCGCCCGAGGCCGTCAACGTCCAGATCCGCCGCGGCGAAACCTTCGAGCAGGCCGTGCGCCGCACCGGCGTCGCCCCCGAAGAAGCCAGCGCCGTCGCCGCCACCGTCGCCAACGCCTTCGATCTGGCCGATCTGCGCGCCGGACTGAAGTTCGAAACCGCCATCGCCAAACCGCGCAACGGCCGGGGCGACGCCCGGCTGATCGGCCTGACCATGCGCACCGGCCCGGCGTCGCAGCTGACCGTATCGCGCAGCTTCGACGGCGCCCTGCGCCTGCGTTCGCTGGAAGAAAAAGTCACCCACGAGACCGTCGTCCTGAAGGGCGATGTCGAGCGCAGCCTGTCCGCCAGCGCGCGTGAACTGGGCGCCACCGCCTCCATCGTCCGCTCGGCCAGCCGTCTGTTCGCCACCAAGTTCGACATGCAGCGCGACATTCGCGCCTCCGACGAGTTCACCATGGTCTTCGACCGTGAAGTGACCGAGGCCGGCCGCACCGTGGACGTGGGCGACCTGATGTACGCCGAACTGCGCGGCGTGACCTTCTATCGCTTCAAGCCCGCCGGCGCGAAAGAGGCCCAGTTCTTCGATTCGAACGGCAAGAACCTGCGTTCCGCCATGATGCGCACGCCGCTGCAGAACTTCCGCCGTGTGTCCTCGGGCTTCGGTTTCCGCACCCACCCGATCTCGGGCTACAAGAAGATGCACCAGGGCATCGACTTCGCCGCCGGAACCGGCACGCCGGTCGTGGCTCCCGCTGACGGCGTGGTGGTCGAGGCGCGGCGCTGGGGCGGTTATGGCAACTGGCTGCGCATCCGCCACAACAACGGTCTGGAAAGCGGCTACGGACACCTGTCGCGTTACGGCTCGGGCATCCGCGCCGGCCAGCGGGTCAGCCAGGGTCAGATCGTCGCCTATGTCGGTTCGACCGGCGCCTCCACCGGTCCGCACCTTCACTATGAGCTGTGGCGTGGCGGACAGCGGATCAATCCCGCCGGCGTGCGCACCCAGGAAGGCACCGAACTGGCCGGCGCCGACCTGACCGCCTTCCGCGCCGAAAAGGCCCGTATCGACCGCATCATCGCCTCGGGCGGTCAAAAGCGTCCGGCCATGCAGCAGGCCTCGGCCGAAGGCCTGCGTCCCGCCCGCGGCTAAGGTTCAGCCGACCAGACGCGGGGTCGCGCGCCCCGGCGTCGGACAGGACAGGCCGTGGACCGTCACATCGGCCTCGCCCAGCTTCAGGCCCAACAGGTCCAGCACGGGATTGAGCGCGCCGTCCAGCACCGGCCCCAGCGGCTCCAGCAGCCGCCCCAGGGCCCTGGTCAGGTCGCCGAATCCCAGGCCCAGCCCGATCACGTTCACATCCACGTCCAAGCGCGCCAACAGGCTGGCGACCGCACCGCTGGCGAAGCCGCGTGAGGCCATGGTCTTGGCGCGTTGATTGTCGATGTCGCCCGCGTCGAACCTCAGTGGCCTGAAACCGGCGTCCGCCGCCTCGACATCCGCCTTTCCGGTGATGCTGACCAGGCCCAGGACCGACAGCAGTGTCGCGCGCTGGGGCGTCAGCGGGGTCTTGAAGTCGCCCAGCCTACCCTCGTCCACCACACCGATCGATGCGCGCGCCAGGCCCGGCCGCACATCGACCTCGACCGCGCGCGTCGGATCGCAGGACAGCGACTTCAGCCGCGCCTCGGACGCCGCCAGTTCGATCAGGATCGGCAGTTCGACCCGCGCCAGACCCGACAGGGATTGCGCCATCCTGGCCCGCACATAGAGCCGGGCCTGGGCCGTGCGGATGATCGGCTGGCCGTCGGCAGTCACCGTCAGCCAGGGCGAGCGATTGGGCCGTTCGCCGATCGCCAGGCTGGTCTTCAGATCGGCCAGCCCTGCCGGCACGCCTAGGTTCAGCGCGACCTGGCGATCCCCGCCCCCGACCTCCAGCATGGCCATGACCAGATCCATGGCCGACACAGACGCGTCCAGCCCTTCGCGGATCCCGTCCGGTGATCGCGCCTCCAGTCCGATCAGGTCGCCCAGCCGGACCTTCGTGCCAACCGAGGCCGAGGCCAGCTTGCCCAGCGCCCCGCCGTCCTGGCCGCCCGCCACCCGCTCCAGCACCCTCAGCGCACGGCCGGCGTCGACCTGGGTCGCCAGAAGCCGGTCGTAGTCGCCGATCTGGACGCCCAGATCGGTCGCCAGGGCGTCGGTGAACCACAGCAGATTGACGTCGAGATCGATCAGACGGCGATAGTCCATGACGCTGAGCGACACCTTGGACCCGGTCAGGCCGCCGAGCAGTTGGTTGGCCACGCCGCCGTCCAGTCGCGCCAGACGCGACCCGATCGAGACCATGGCCTTGGGCGTCGCCCCGCCCGTCGTCGCCGTGGCCCGGCGGGTGACCCGCACCTGATCGCGGCCCAGCAACACCGGCGTGAAGAACATCGGCGCCCGGCTGGTGACCTCGACCCGCGCGGCGTTCGGCTTCACGCCGCCCGTCATGAACCGGTCATTGCGCGCCTTGGCCGGATCGGGCGTATAGACGCCCAGCGCCGTCGCCACCGTGACCGAGACGTCGGGCGCGACATTGGCTTCGACCGTCGCCTGGGCCGCGCGCGAGACTGCGCCCTCGCCCTGCGCCAGGTTTCGCACCGCCGACAGCGCCGCGAGATCCGCCGCCCCCTGAACCCGGCGCGTGTGCAGGACCAGAACGCCCAGGTCGATCACCGCCGCCGTGAACAGACACAACAGACCGCCCGCGACCGCCGCGATCACCGCCACCGCCCCGCGCCGATCGGCGCCGAACCGGAGCCGCAGACAAGGCGCCCGGACGCTCATCAGTAATCGCCCACATGGATGACCGCCGAGCGCCGAATAACGGACGGCGGACGCGGCAGCATCCCGCCCAGCGCCATGATCAGGCTGTCGCTGGCGTCATAAACCACGACGACCCGCAGTCGGCCGGCGTCCTCCCTCACCTCGATGGTCGTGTGATCGGGGTTCAGCGCCACGCCCCGCACCGCCTCGCTGACCTCGCGCCGCGCCAGACCGTCGCGCTCGGCCGCGTCCAGCCCTCCGATCGCCGCCCGGGCGCCCTCGGCTTGGTCCGCGCCAAAGGCAAACGCTGGATGTTTCTGCCGCTGCCCTCAGTGCCAGAAACGGGTGACCTGACGGTTACGGCCGACATCCCGCGCATGACACGAGGCTGACATGGCCATCCTGGGGGGCAAAAGAACAACGGCGATAACAACGATCGTGATGATCGCCATCGCCCCACATGTCAGCGCGTCCGACCTGTCGAATGTGCCCACCGAAGCGGTAGTGGTTTTGCATCCGCAGGATCGCGCCTCGCGGCAGCCTCAGATCGTCGAGCTGGTCGTGCCGGTCCGTGAACGCGGCCCATTGGGGCAGGTATCTGTACTCTTGGGCCCGGACAATTTGGTGCGTGTGCGCGGCTCCGATCTCGTACCTCTGCTTTCACGCATGATAACGCCGGAGGCTGCGCAGACCTTGACCGCCACGGCCGACAGCGACGGCTTTATCACGCCGGAAGCGGCGAGTACTGTCGGCTTTGAACTGACGTTCGACACCGGCCTGCTAGACTTGGCCGTGGTGATCCCGCTGGACGCACGGCGTCGTCAAAGCCTCACTCTAGGTTTCGATTCTGAGCAGTTTTCACCACCAGTTACAGACGAGCCGGCTCCTGTGGCGGCCTATCTGAACTATCGAGCTTCGCTTGACTATCTACACAAGCCCACCGGCGCGCGAGAACAGGGGTTTCAGGCTCCGCGCTTTGACCTGGAGTTCATGGGCACGGTCGGAAAAATCGCGTTTGAGAACTATGCAACGGTCGATCCGGACGCTGACCGATCGTTTCAACGCAACGCATCGCGCTTGATCTTTGATCAACCCGAAAAAGCGCTGCGCTGGACCGCAGGCGACCTTGTGCCTGAGGGGGCGTCATTTCAGAGCGCCAGCGACATCGCGGGTGTCAGCGTGGCCCGCCTGTACAGTTTGACCGGTGGTGATCGCTTGGCCGTAACACGATCATCGCGCACTATAACCATCCGCGAACCCTCGACTGTTGAAATCCGTATTAACGGCCTGACGGCGCGCACGCTGACGCTCAGCCCAGGCACCTATGACCTGCGTGACCTTCCGCTGACGCAGGGCGCAAACGCCGTTGAGTTGGTGATAGAAGGACCTTCTGGCGCGCGCGAGATCATCAGTTTCGACTTCTTCAGCGACACCACATTGCTGGCGCCAGGGGTGGACGAATTCTACCTTTCCGCCGGCATTCGAGCGCCGCGCCAAGATGGTCGTATCGAATATCTTGAGGACGACCCCGTCGTTTCCGGGTTCTATCGCCGCGGCATTTCCGAGCAAATTACTATGGGCGGTAATATTCAGGCGACAAAGGACGCAGCCCTGATCGGCGCAGAGGCCCTGTACGGCAGCATCTGGGGGCTGACGGCCTTCGATCTTGCGGTCAGTCGGCGTGATCAAGGCGGCAGTGGTTTCGCGCTACGTGGCCAGCACAGAGCCTATCGGGAACTCCGGACATTCCCCGGCCGCGAAAGTCTGGATGTATCACTGGAGTATCGGAGCGAGAATTTCTCCTCCATTGAAAATCTCGGTCCAGCTTTGAACTACGCGTTCTTGGGAGCCGTGCGCTATTCACGCCCGCTGAACCCCAGACTGACAGCCTCCCTCGGCGTGGACTACGCGCACGGACGAGGCTCGCTGGAGAATCGCTACGGAGTTTCCGCCTTTGGCACATGGAGGACCGATTTCGACACCAATATAACTTTTGGCGCCACCTACAACTCGGCTGGCCTTCAAGGTGAAGAAACCAATTTGTTCGTCAATCTGACGCGACGATTTGGCGCGCGCTCTACTGTTTCGGCTCGAGCTGAAACTCGCAACGGCTTGATACAGGCCGGCTATTCGCGCGCACCCGAGCGTACTATCGACGACTGGGCCCTCAGCATCGATGCGTCTCGGACCAACAGCGATTTTGGGGTGAATGGATCGGCCGTCTACATCGCCAACCGAGGCGAGTTTGAGATCAACCACGCCTCCGTGTTCGACGAGAGTGGAGATGTGTCGAACCAGCAAACGTCTTTGCGAGCTTACGGCGCCTTGGCTTACGTGGGGAGACGCTTCGGAATCGGCCGACGGATCTATGATTCATTCGCTTTGGTTTCGGGCCATCGCAGTCTAGAAGGTCGGCCCGTCCTGATTAGAGGCGCTTCGGCATTGGAAGAGAGCGCTCGTTCAGGATTGCTCGGACCGGCTCTGACGCCCCTGGGTTCCTATTTCCCGCAGTCAGTGCCCTATGATGTTTCCGACCTGCCTGTAGGGTACGATCTGGGATCCGGCCTTTTCCAGCTTCAGCCTCGTCTTCACTCCGGATACTCGTTGATTGTAGGTTCAGCCTACAATGTATCGGCCTCCGGCGTGATGCTGGACGATCAAGACCGTCCGGTCAGCTTGCGCATCGCACGCGCAGTCTCGCTGGATGATCCGACCGCACCGCCGGCGGAAGTCATCACTAATCGAACAGGTCGCTTTGCAATCACAGGGCTGTCCCCTGGTCGTTGGCGCATCACTTTGGCCGGCCAGCCCGCGCTGATTGACGTGCCCCTGAGTTTTCATCCAGCGGCGACCAGAGTCCTTGGGTTAGTTACGCCTCGCAGCGTGGGGTGAGCAACAGGCCGGGCCGCGCAGC
>NZ_JABBJE010000001.1 GCF_014218725.1 Brevundimonas huaxiensis | reverse complement strand
GCTGCGCGGCCCGGCCTGTTGCTCACCCCACGCTGCGAGGCGTAACTAACCCAAGGACTCTGGTCGCCGCTGGATGAAAACTCAGGGGCACGTCAGCTTGAACGGGAGGGATATCTTCGCAAGGCCTGTGAGCTGGCGAAGTCTTTTCACAACGCCTTGTGCCACATCACAGTGCTTGATCCTGCCTGCGGGACGGGCAACTTCCTTTCCATCGCCATGGACAGGATGAAGGGCCTTGAGGGCGAGGTTGTTGAGCGACTGGCGTCGCTGGGTGTTTCGCAGCGCGTGCTTGAGACAGATGGATTGTCGGTCGGCCCACGTCAGTTCATGGGCATCGAGAAGAACCCCCAAGCCGTCTGGATAGCCACCGTCGTCATGTGGATCGGCCATCTACAATGGCATTACCGGCACTCGGGCCAAGTGCTTACGTCCAATCCAGTTTTGAAGAATTACTGCGTCATCGAGCAGGGCGATGCGATCTTGCGGACAACTCAGATCCCCTGTTCATCATCGAGAGACGGCGTACGACACATTGAACCATTCGCGCCAACATGGCCAAAAGCCCACTTCATCATCGGAAATCCCCCCTTTATCGCGGGGAAGAATCTTCGCGACGAACTGGGCTCTGACTACGCCGAGGCGCTTTGGGCGTCTCGTGGAGAGCGGTTTCGGTCTGCCGATATCGTCACGGTTTGGTGGGACCGAGCGGCGGAAATTCTCATCGATGATGCCGCGAACCGAGGTCCGTTCAATGACCTCTCTGGTTCGCTTAGAACCCAGTCCATGCTTGCGCCGGCATTGCAGCGTTTCGGTTTTGTGACGACGAACTCAATCACTCAAACATTCTCACGCCGCGTAATTGAGGAGAGGCTTCATGGCGACGTGCCGATCCGATTGACGTTCGCCATTGCTGATCATCCTTGGATTAAAGGTAGGGGCGCCGCAGCCGTCAGGGTGGCGATGATGGTCGCAGAAGCTGGGCCTCCTAATGGGCGGGGGAGGCTGCTGTCTATTGCGCAGGAGAGCGCGGAAGGCGTGACCTATTCAGAAGCCAAAGGCGATATCGGCAGCGATCTCACGCTTGGGCGCGGGGTCGAACGAACCGTGCGCCTGAAGGCCAACGCAATGCTGGCTTACCGCGGCGTGCAGTTGATGGGAGACGGCTTCCTGATTGCTTCGGAGAAAGCTGCGGTATTGGCCAATCAGTCGTTTGATCGACAGACCATACCTCTCAGGTCCTACCGCAACGGCAAGGATTTGACGGACCGCTCGCGGGACCTTCAAGCCATCGATCTGTACCGATGGTCACAGGAAGAGGCCATTCGACAGCATCCCGGCTTCATGCAGCATTTGATGGAAACGGTGAAACCGGATCGGGACGCCAACAACAGAGCATCTTATCGTGAAAACTGGTGGATTTTCGGCGAGCCGAGACGAGAACTTCGTCGGGCTTTGGAAGGATCGCCGCGCTTTATTGTGACGGTAGAGACGTCAAAACATCGCTGGTTCCGGTTTCTCGACGCCTCGATATTGCCAGATAATCGGTTGGTCTGCATTGCGTCTGACGACCCGTTCGTGCTGGGCGTGCTGTCGTCCAAGGTGCATCGGGCGTGGGCGCTTGCCGTCGGTGGAAAACTTGAAGATCGCCCTGTCTATTCTAAGGGAATGTGTTTCGACCGCTTTCCATTCCCCAACGCAAGTCCATTGCTGCGTGAGGAAATCGCCACCGTTGCGGAGGGTCTGGACGATCTGAGATCCCGCGTGCTGGGTCAAAATGCGGACCTGTCGATGACGGGCCTGTACAACGTGATGCAAAAGATCCTGGGCGGCGTAGCGCTTACCGAAAATGATCGAACCATCCGGCAGGCAGGTTGCGTGGACCTGCTTTTGCATATGAGCCAGCGTTTGGATGCGCTGGTTTTGCAAGCTTATGGATGGCCCTCAGATATCGGTGACGAGGCCATGATTTCACATCTGGTGGCGCTCAATCAAAGCCGAGCAGGGGAGGAAGACGCAGGGCAGATCCGTTATCTTCGACCTGGCTACCAGACAGGCAAGTCTCCTAAATCCCGCAAATCACACCCATCGATGCAGAACGAGGCGCCCACTTCTCGCCCGGTCTTACCGTCTGACGAAATCGCGCGAATTATGACTGTGTTGGAGGTGATGCGCGGAGTAGGGAGGCCGTTGGAAATCGAACATCTCGAAACCTGTCTCGAGATTCCAAAACGGGCGAAGGCCGTCACCGAAAGCCTTCGACACACTCTGGATATTCTAACAGCGGCCGGGAGCATTTACAGAACGGACGAAGGCTGGTTCGCGCCACGGCGGATGCCGAGTTAGGGTCAGGCCTCGGCGACGCCCATGGCCTTCATCAGGGCGTCGCGGATGGCGGCTTCGGTGAAAGGCTTCTGGATCGTGGGTTGGCCGCGCCACTCGTCGGGCAAACCGCCTTCGCCGTAGCCGGTTGAAAAGACGAACGGCACGCCGCGTTCCTTCAGCGCCTCGGCGACGGGAAAGACCTGACGACCGGCGACGTTCACGTCCAGCAGGGCGGCGTCGAGATTGTCCGTCTCTCGGGCCAGTTTTTGGCCGTCGTCCACATTGGAGGCGGGACCGATCGGCACGCATTCCATGTCTTCCAGAATGGTTTCCAGAAGCATGGCCACTAGGGATTCGTCCTCGACCACGAGGACACGGCGACCGGTCAGAGGTTGAGTCATTGTGCGGCCGTCCTGTCCAGTGGAACCGTCAGTTCCGCGATCAATCCATCGGCGGCGTAGACCAGATCGATCTCGCCCGCCAGATCATGTCGAATGTTTCGTTCAATCAAGCGGCTACCAAAGCCTCTTCTTTCCGGAGTCGTAACCTTCGGGCCGCCGATTTCTCGCCAGCTCAGCTTCAGTTTCCGGTCACGCTGATCCGCCAGGCCCCAGTCGATGAGGATGCGACCGTCCGGGGTATAAAGAGCGCCATATTTGGCGGCATTCGTCGCAAGTTCATGGAAAATCATGCCCAGCGACAGGACGACGGCCGGCTCCAGCGACACCGGCGGTCCATTCAGGCTTATGCGGGTCGGCCCGTAAGCTTCGGTCTCGTGTTCCAGGATGGCGCGCAGGTCGGCGCCCTCCCAATGGCTTTGCGTCAGCAGGTTGTGGGTGTGCGACAGCGCCATGATCCGCGACTGGAATGTCTCCGCAAAGCTTGCAGGGTCGGTGTTGGAGCGTGCCGTCTGGATGGCGATGGACTGCACCGTGGCCAGGGTGTTCTTCACGCGGTGGTTCAGTTCGTCGATCATCAGCTTCTGGCGCTGTGCGGCCAGGACGTTTTCGGTGATGTCGTGGCCCTGAACGAAGATGCCCACGACCGCGCCCGCGTCGTCGCGGATCGGTTGATAGATGAAGTTGAGATAGACGGTTTCCAGCAGCCCGTCGGGCTTGCGCTGCAGCTGGGCCGCGCTTTCGCGGCCTTCATAGGGTTCGCCTGTGGCGAAGACGCTATCGAGGAACTCGTAATAGCCTTGGCCTTCCAGTTCCGGCAGGGCCTGCCTGACGGGCTTTCCGGCGATGTCCCTGTGGCCGATGAGTTGGCTGTAGGCGTCGTTGTGCATCTGGAACCGGTGATCCGGCCCGGACAGGATGGCGACGAAGCCGGGCGCCTGCATGAACATTTCAACGAGACGATTGCGCTCGGTCTCTAGGCGACGATTGTCCTCCTGCACCGACTGGGCGCGACGCAGGACCGAGCCGCCGACGATGGCGTCCAGCGCGGTGGTCGGCTCATCCGGGCGGATCACGGGCGCCAGGTCCGTCACATCCGTGGTGTGCTGAAGCAGCATGACCACTTCGCCGTCGGCGTTCAGGATGGGCGTATGGGTGGCGCTCCACAGACGCTCTTCGAAAACCTCGCTGCCGTCCGGCTGGGCTCGAGGCATCGAGAAGCGCACGACCGCCAGATGATCGCGTTGGCGGGTGTCGCGCGCCTTTTCCAGTGAGGCACGGACTTGGCGGACGTTCTCCGGGGCGTCCGAGCCAGGGCCAGAATCGAAGGTCGAGAACAGGGGCTGACCGATCATGTCGCTACGCTTGGCGCCTGTGACATCCATATAGGCCTGGTTGACCTCGGCGATGCGCAGGTCAGGCGTAATCAGCACGTACGGATTGGGCGAAGCCTCAAAGGCCGCGCCCAGATCTACGGTCAGGTCGCTTGATTTCACTGTTTCGTTCAACGCCTACCCCGCACAGCTTGGCGATAACGCGCCATATCGAAAACGGTTCTCTCACCGTGTGTCGTGATCTGTGATCGCAAGATGATTGGCGCGCCGCCGGAATTTGCTAATCAGCGAGCATGACAATCGCCGGCGTTTTCGCCACCCTCTCGCTCATGATGGCGCCCGCAGCCGACCAGCCCACCGTCCGCATTCAGCAAGGCGTCCTGAACGGGCGCGCGGACGCCGATGTGGCGACGTTCAAAAACATTCCCTATGCCGCGCCGCCGACGGCCGAGCGGCGTTGGCGACCGCCCGGTCCCGCGCCGACCTGGCAGGGCCAGCGGGACGCCTCGGCCTATGGTCCGCTGTGCATCCAGGCGCCCCCGAACGGCGACCCCGGCGTCGGTCCCTTGCCGATGAGCGAGGACTGTCTGAACCTGAACGTCTGGCGGCCGATCAGCGCGGCGCAACCTGCCCCAGTCATGGTCTGGATTCACGGCGGCGGCCTGGTCAATGGGTCGGGAACCGCGCCGCTATATGACGGAACGAACCTGGCCAAGCGCGGCATGGTCGTGGTGACGCTGAACTATCGACTGGGGCGGCTGGGCTTCTTCGATCATCCGGCGCTGGCGGCCGAGCGCCCGGCAGGCGAGGCGGCGGGCAACTACGGTCTGATGGACGTGACGGCGGCGCTGAAATGGGTGCGCGCCAATATCGCGGCCTTTGGCGGCGACCCCGAGAACGTGACCATCTTTGGCGAATCGGCGGGCGGGGCGATCGTCACGCGGCTGATGATCTCGCCGCCGGCGCGCGGTCTGTTCGACCGGGCGATCGTTCAGTCCGGACTGGGGCGGGAGTTGCAGACGCCGCTGGACCGGAAAGGCGCCTATGGCGCGCCCTCAGCGCGGGAGCGCGGCGAGGTCTGGGCCTATGGCGCGGGACTGCGGACGGCGGCGGATTTGCGCGCGGCGCCGGCCGATCTGTTCCTGACGCCGCCGCCGGTCTTCGCCAACGGCGACCTGACGCTGATCGACGGGCGGGTCGTGCCGTCCACGGTTGAGGCGGCGTTCAAGACGGGGCGGCAGGCCCCGGTGCCCTTCATCATCGGCAGCAACAGCGCCGAGTTCTGGTGGATGCGGCCCACCGATCGCAACGGCTATGGTCAGATCGACGACGACATGACCTGGCTCGAGCGCGCCGACGCCGTTCAGGCCTATGGCGGGCTGGAGGCGTTCGACAAGCTGGCGATCACGGATCTGGTGTTTTCAGAACCGGCCCGAATGCTGGCGCGGCTGCATGCCAAGGCGGGCCATCCGGCCTGGCTCTATCGGTTCGATATCTCGTCGCCGCAGAATCCGGAGCCGCATGGCGGGGCGACCCATGCGATTGAGCGGCCCTATGTGTTCGGCACTTTGAACACCCTGCCTTATCCGGTCGAGGATCGGGACCGCAAGGCGTCGGAGGCCATGATGGGCTACTGGACCGCCTTCGCGCGCTCGGGCGATCCGAACGGCGTCGGGCGGCCGCGCTGGCCTACGGCGACGCTGAGAGACACCCGGCTGATGAACTTCGTCAATGCGGGACCGACCGTGACGCCCGTGCCGTTCAGCGCCCGGCTGGACCTGCTGGAACGGTTCCGCGAGCGGCCCCGGCCGTGAGCGCAAGCGTCAGCCGGCGGAGGTCGCGCCCGACTGCTTCTCCTTCAGAGTGACCAGCTCTTCGGCCATGGTCGGGTGAACGGCGCAGGTGGCGTCCCACTGCGCCTTGGTCAGGCCGGCCTTCACCGCGATGGCGGCCAGCTGGATCATCTCGGGGCTGTCGGGACCGACGATATGGACGCCGACCACGCGCTGGCTGTCGGCATCGACCACCAGCTTCATCAGCACCCGCTCGTCCGAGCCGGTGAAGGCGTATTTCATCGGCCGGAACCGGGTGACGTAGACATCGACGCCGTTCGAGCAGGAGCGGCGGGCCTCGGCCTCGCTGAGGCCGACGACACCGACGGGCGGCTGGCTGAAGACGGCGGTGGCCACGGCCTCGTAGTCGAATTGCTGGGGATTGTCGCGATAGACGGTCTGGTGGAAGGCGACGGCCTCGCGGATGGCCACGGGCGTCAGGTTCATCCGGTCGGTGACGTCGCCGATGGCCCAGATGTTCTCCGCCGTCGTCCTGGAATAGGCATCGACCTTGATGGCGCCCGCTTCATTCAGCTCTACGCCTGCGTTCTCCAGCCCCAGATCCTTGACGTAAGGGACGCGGCCGGTGGCGAACATGACGACGTCCGTCTCCAGCTTCATGCCGTTTTCGAGGTGGTTTATGAGGCCGCTATCGGTCTTTTCGATCTTCTCGTGCTGGCAGCCCAGGATGACCTTGATGCCGCGCTTTTCGATCTCTCCGGCAAGGTGCGCGCGCACATCGTCGTCGAAGCCGCGCAGGATGTTGGGGCCGCGATAGATCAGGGTCGTCTCCACGCCCAGGCCCGCGAAGATGCCGGCGAACTCCACCGCGATATAGCCGCCCCCCGCGATCAGGATGCGCTTGGGCAGTTCCGGAAGGTGGAAGGCTTCTTCGGACGTGATGGCGTGCTCGATCCCCGGCAGTTCGTCCGGCTTCCAGGGGCGGCCGCCCGTGGCGATCAGGATCTTCTCGGCGGTGATGGTGCGATCCTTGCCGACAATCTCGACCGTGTGGGCGTCTTTCATAACCGCCCGACCGTGGACCAGTTCGACCCCGGCCTTGCCCAGGTTGGCGGCGTAGATGCCGGACAGGCGCGCGATTTCGACGTCCTTGGCTTCGAGGAAGGTGGGCCAGTCGAATCTGGCGTTGTCGAACGACCAGCCGTAGCCCTCGGCGATCTCGAGCGCGTGGCTGACCTCGGAGGCCATGACCATGAACTTCTTGGGCACGCAGCCGCGAATGACGCAGGTGCCGCCGACCCGATATTCCTCGGCGACCGCGACCTTCTTGCCATCCAGCGCCGTCAGCCGCGCCGCCCGCACCCCGCCCGAACCGGCGCCGATGACGAAGAGGTCGTAGTCGTAGTCGGCCATAGGTCGGTTTCCGTTCAGCAGCAGGCATCGGCATTTAAGCCGCTCCGTGCGAAATCCAAGAGGGCTCTAGCTGTCGATAGACGGAGGCGACGATGGTGGGTGATCACAGGGATGAACTGTGAACGAGGTAAGTGCAGAAAATTCAACAAGCTATGTCCAGCCTGCGGCCAAAATTTGGATAACTTTTGGATATGGTTCTGCTCTCTCAGGTCCCTCCCAATTCACAATCACGCAAACTAGTCAAGAGACTAAAAGCCAAAATTCTTGACAATATGGTTAATATCGCGTAGGGTCCGAAAGTCGGTGAGGGGGCCTCCCCGATACGGCCGGGGGCGTTGGCGCCCTCTCGATTTTCGAGCCACCGTCCCCCGTTTATCCTTTCCACGGCCTCGCCCAGGGCGGCGCGGCCCTCTGAGTTTTCATCTCATGACTGACCAAAAGTCGGCGGTCCTTCGGGCCGTCGTGCGCGCCGCCGTGCTGCGCTCTGCGCCGGGCGTCAGCGACGCCCAGGCGGCCGACATCAGCCGCCGCGTAATCGCCGTCGACCTTCCTGAAATCACCGGCGACGGCGATATCCGCCTAGCATCCGGCGAGCCCTTGGTGGACGCCTTGGCGCGCCATGCCCAGGCCGCGCCGCACCTTTTCACACCGGCCGAGCCGACCGCCCAGGCCGACGCCGCCGCCGCGTCGCGGGCGAAGCTGGCGGCGATGAAGGCGGGTGCCCGCCTCGAGGCGGCGAACAACGCTGGCGTGACCGGCACCTGGGTGAACGACTTCCGAAAGGGGCGCGGTCAGTGAGCGAGCCCCTGAACCTGATTGGAAGCCGCGAACTCGCCGCGCGTCTCCGCCCCTTGGGGCTGACGCCGCAGGCGTTCGGCCGCCTGGCCGACGCTCCCAAGCCTGTTTTGCGGCTTGGCGTCCGAGGCCTCCGGTGGTCGCGGACGGCGGTTGATTTTTGGATCGGCGCGCGCCTGGAAGAGGCTCGTCGTGAAGCCGCCCGGCAGGCGGTTCGGGAATCGATGACGTGACGACGCCGTATCAGCGCCAGCCGCCTCGCGAGCCGGAACCGTCCCAGGTCACCTCGTTGGCCGCCAAGCTGGAGCGTGACGCCCTCATTCTTCACAGCCAATTTGCGCCTGGCTATGGCGGGTTGAGCGGCCGTCAGAACGCCGTCGCTGGCTTCGGTAGCCGCCCTGTCCAAGCGAGGCTCCGCCTCCTAGTTGAGCGGCACCTTATGAATTCGCTGCGCCTGGGCAGTCACGGCGACATTGAAGTCTGGTGCGACTATCCCGACGACGAACGGCCGCTTGACGAACTCTATCCCAACGCTTTGGTGATCGGACGACAGGGAGCGGAGCCAGTGGTTGTCCCCCTCATGTGGCCCTGCCGAGGGCTGAAGACTCTAGGGTTCGGGGCCGCTGCGCCGATCACCACCGAGCCCACTACCGTGATGCTGGGCGCCAGCGACGCCGGGGAAGCCCTATTGACGGTGGTTTGTCAGATTGTCGCCGCCGCCGTGATCGCCTTGGACGGCGGCGACGCCGCCATGGAGGCCGCGTGATGTGCCATCAGCCCGTCAAGCCCAGCCGGGGGCGGCGGTTTCCGAGCCATCGCTTCCCTGACGGCGGCTTGACCATCCCGATGCCGCGCCCGCTGACGATCCCGACGCCGCATCGGTCGCCGCCGTCGAAGCTGGTCGAGACTTTCGACGGCGAGCCCGCCGCGTCGTGGGACACCCCCGCCTAGCCCGCACCCTGACACGGGAATTCAGAAACCCCTCAACTCACAGGGTTTTCCGATTCCACCGCCTACCCAATCGGGTTAGGATCATCTCATTCCTCGCCTGCCGGTGGCTTTCCCCGGCTGGCGATGGCGATCCATCGCAAGCCCCAACCCTCGCGTGAGGCCCTGCCGCGCGCCTGGACCCGCTCGCCTCAATCCCATCTCAACAAGAACGCCCGCCACCGGTAGGACGGCGACGGCGAAGGACCTTCTATGATTCCGCACTATAGCCCCCCGGCGGGGATCAAGGAATCGCGCGCCCATATCGGCGGCGAGCCCACCAACTTCAACTACGACCCAACGTCGCCTCTTCTCGCGCGGACGATTCAGTTCAGTGCTGGGCATGGCCGCAATGCACGGACCTGGGCACCGCGCACGGACACCCTGGGCGACCTGTTCGGCCTGCTGACCGATCACCGCGAAGACCGGCGCAAGGATGGGCTGGCGGTGGTCTTCGCCGACCTGCCGAAGGGACCGCGCAAGAAGGCGCTAGCCCGCTCCGTCACGGCCATCGCCCTCGACCTCGACGCCGGAGTTGACGGTGCCGACGTTGACGAGGCGATCGCTGACCTGGGCGTCCTGGCGGTCCGACACTCGACCCACAGCCACACCGACGGCCATCCCAAGCACCGTGTCGTCATTCCTCTGCTGGAGGCGTTCGACCTTGTGACTGAAGGCGGTGGCGACCAGCAGCGTGGATGCGAGGCGTGGGCGCGGGTTCCGGTGGCCTTGGGCGAACGCCTGGGGCTGGAGATCGACAAGGCGTGTGTCGATCCGTCCCGCCTGTTCAATCTGCCCCGGCGCAAGCCCGGCGCGCCCTACGAGGTGAGTGTTTTCGGTGGCAACCTGTTTGACTGGCGTTCGCTGGATTTGGCACCGCTGTCGGTGAAGAAGGCCGCCAAGACCCCCGCGACGTATCTAGGAAAGAAGTTGCTGCGTTGGGCTAAGAAGCACGGTAGCGGCTTCCAGATCGCCGACGCGATTGAGGCCTACGCCGACGACAGGGTGCAGGGGCGTAACAGCGAGAAGCTGACCGTCGTATGCCCTTTCGACCATAACCACAGCAACGCCGGTGCCGCCGACGATCAGGGGTTCTTTGTGGTCAACGGTGGCGAAGGTAACGGGGGCGGGTTCGTCGCCTATTGCTCTCACAATCATTGTCGAGACTACGAGCGTCTGGACTTCCTGGGCCAGATGGTCGCGGCGGAGTGGTTTCCCGCCGATGCGCTGGAGTCGGATGACTTTAATCCGGTGATGGAAGGTGAAGAGGCGAAGGCGGCGCCGGAAACGAAGCGGCGCAAGAAGCGGCCCGTCAGGACCGAGGAGTGGATGGATCGGCTGGTTCTCACTGACAAGGGTTGTATCCTCTCCAATCTTCCGAACCTGCAACTGATCGTCGAGAACGATCCGCGCACCGCTGGGGTCGTGGGCTTCAACACCTTCACCGGCGAAGTCGTGCTGCGAACGGTGCCGGGGCGCAAGGAGGGGGCTGGAGTCCAGCTTGCAGGGCCGGATTGGACCGTCCGCGACGAAATCAACGGCGACCTGTGGTCGGACGCTCAAGACGACATGCTGAGGGCGATGCTGGAGGCGTCGGAGGACGAAGGTGGTTATGACCTTCGGGTCACGGATCGCGACCTGGGGGCGGCCGTCCACCTCGCTGCGAAGGGCAACCAATTCCATCCGGTCCAAGGCTATTTGAGCGGGCTTGTCTGGGACGAGACGCCCCGCGTTGGGGCCTTGTTCGTCGACTACCTGGGGTCCGACGACGACGCCTACCACCGCGAAGCGGCGCGGTTGATGATGGTGGGCGCGGTCGCGCGGGCTTTCGAGCCGGGAATGAAGATTGACGAATCAGTGATTCTTGAAGGTCTCCAGGGCAAGCGCAAGACGACGTTCATCGAAACCCTCGCAGTGAATTGGTATGGCGAACTGGACGCAGCCATGGATGACAGCAAGGGATGCGTCGAACAGATGCAGGGCTGTTGGATCGTCGAGTTGGGCGAACTGACCGGCTTGGCGAAGGCGGACGTGCGCCGGGTCAAGTCGTTCCTCTCCCGGCACACCGACAAGGCACGCCTCGCCTACGCGCGCCGGGCGCGTGAGTTCCCCCGCGCCTGCATCTTCATCGGCTCGACCAACGATCAAGCCTACCTCAAGGACCCCACCGGCGGGCGCCGGTTCCTGCCGGTAGCATGCAAGGTCGCCGGGACCATCGACATCGAGCGGCTGCGCGGCAACATCGGTCAACTGTGGGCCGAGGCCGTTCATCTTTACCGCGAGATGCGCGACGCCCAGCCCACCGGGCGCTTGCCGTTGTGGCTGTCTGACCAGGCTGCCCGTAAGACCGCCCAAACGCTCCAGGCGAGCCGCACCATCGACACGGCGGACGACATGCTCACCGGTCAGATCGAGGACTGGTTGGTCAAGAACAACAAGGACCGGGTCTGCCTGCGCGAGGTGTGGGAGGTGGCGCTTCTGCGCGACCTCGACGCCTACACCAACGCCTGGGCGGCGGCCTTGGGCCAGATCATGCGTTCGCTGCCGGAATGGGAGGCGACGGGGACGCGGGAGAGTTTCGAGGGCTACGGTCAGCAGCGCGCGTTTGCGCGGACGCCGAAGCCTTCCGACGAGGGCGACGCCTAGACACGTCGAACCTGTCTAGAAGCCGTCTAGGGGGCTGTCTGACCGGCAGCCCCTTGTTCTTATTCACTTATCCCTGCTTCTAGACAGATAGACGGGTATTCAGTGGTTAAAAGAGAAGAGGAGTGGGGAGAGCCACACACGCTCACGCCTGACGTATGAGCGGGATCGCGCACCTTGAGAAGTGTTGGGAAACGCGAATTCGACTGTCTAGCTGTCTAGTTGTCTAGCCGCCGTGTCGGATTGGTGACCCTTCCCACTGCCCGCCATCAAGGAGCAGAAGGAGAGGTCGCAGGCTTTGAGGAAGGCCGAGGCTGCGTTCCAGGGGGCAATGTCAGGAGCCCGTGCTGATTTGGAAGTTGCTTATGCGACTTTCGAGTAGGTCGCGACGACCCAGCATTACCCTCATTTGCCTGGCGCTGCTGGTGCAACTCAACCCCAGGGGGTGAATGGCCGCTTTTCCGTTTGCCTCAAACCGTGCAACGATAGCCCTGTGCAAGCCCGGATATCGGCTTACATATGGGGGCAGACATTGGTTGATCTAATTGATTACAGCGACGTGCACGAGGCCCTTCAAGGTTATCGTAACCGCTATCTAGTTCTGGGGAACGGCTTCAGCATCGCGCTGTTTCCAAGGATTTTTACGTACGGATCGCTATATCAAAACGCCGATCTGGACGATGTTCCGCACATCCGCGCAATATTCGAAGCGCTGAGAACGGAAGACTTCGAAATAGTAATCCGGTATCTCGTCAGTGCAGCGAAGATAGTGGCGATCTATGAGGGTACTGATTCTCCCCTCGCCATACAACTCGCGAAAGATGCCGACACTCTCAAAGAGATTTTGGTTTCAGCAATTGCTAAGAGGCACCCCGACCGACCCTACGACGTGGACGAGGGTTGCTATAGGGCCTGCAGAGAGTTTTTGAGCGATTTTGGGCACATATACACGTTGAACTACGACGTGCTACTTTACTGGACGATGATGCAGAGCGAGGTCGACGAGATCGACCTTAAGCCTGATGATGGATTTAGACATCCTGAAGATGTTCCGGACGCGCCATGGGTGTCTTGGCAGCAAGCCCACAGCCCTTCGGTTCACTATCTCCACGGTGCCTTACATCTATTCGACATTGAGACGGATATTGTGAAGTATACGTGGTCCCGCACGGATGTCCCGATTGTTGAGCAGATACGCCAATCGTTGCGGGAAGAAAAATATCCGCTATTTGTTGCTGAAGGTACAGCCGTCAGTAAACGGCAGAAGATAATGCACAATGCGTACCTTCATAAGTCTCTCCGAAGTCTGGAGGGGTGCGCGAACGTGGCGGATAGTGCGATAGTAGTGTATGGCCACTCATTGGCGCCAAATGATGATCATGTCCTAAGGCTGATTGAGCGCGGCAAGGCGTCGGCGCTGTTCGTCAGCATTTATGGTGATCCTGATGCGGCAGACAATAGAGCGATCATATCTAGGGCAGAAAAGATGGCAGAGGCACGTCTGGGGAAGCGTCCGCGTAGTCCTTTGAGTGTCGCATTCTTCGATGCCGAGAGTGCGAGAGTTTGGGGGTAGGGGGCGGAGCGTATCGATCAGTACCTGTTCGGCTGTTCGGAAATCTCAGGATTTCAGATCGGCGCGGCTAGGCCCGGCAGGGGCAGGCGGCAGCGCTCCCTTATAGTAGCGCTGCGTCATAGCCTTCCAGTGTTCCTCGAAAACCGGCACGTGATTGCGCAACTGACGTTTAATCTCCGGCGCGCCTAACTCTCTCGACGCTCTGTAGGCGTACTGGACGAAGTTCCACGCATCGCCCCAGTGGGTAAAACGCCCGATCAGAACACGCCTCCGAAGTTGAGTGACAGGAATTTTGTCACGAGCCGCAGCCCGCACATACCGTCTGATGTTCGACTTCATCCGCGCGTAGAACACCCTCATGCTCTCGGAACGGATCAATGTCTTAGACCCGTCGAAGGTGAAGCCGAGGTACTGGAGAGGGCTGCCAACACAGACCAATTGGCCGTCTTTTTGAACGAAGGTAGATACACAGGTTTTGTCGTCGTTCATCTCCAGGCCAACGCTGGTCAGTTGTTCTTGCAGAATGTCTATCGCCGCGCTCGCCGCAACCGGACTGGGCATCCGTATTGCGATGTCGTCACTGTAGCGACGGTAGGAACCGCCCCGCCCCGACACCCACGTGTGCATAAACTGGTCAACGTCGATCATGTAGAGATTGGCGAATCCCCCAGACAACGGCGTCCCCTGAGGAATCCCGTACGGATTAGGGTTCCGCTTGATGATCGGCCGGACATCGCGGCGAAAGGCGTCGATGTCGCAGATGCGACCGCCACCAAGTCGCCCAAGCTTCGCCTTTAGTGCTTCGATCTCTACGGAATCGAACGCCGTCATTCGGCGGTAAACCGCGTGCCAATCCGGCGGCAGACGTGAACTGCCGATGATGTCGCCAAGGCGGGCTTTCAATAAATCATGCCGCAGCCGGTCGAAAAACTTGGACACGTCCACGCAGATGACTGTGCCACCACCGCACTGCCGGATTTCGTCGAACAGCGCACCCGCGAACGGGACGTTGTATCCGACGCCGCTTCGGTAAGCCAAAACGCTATCCGAAATGCCACGATGCCGAAGGGCATCTTCATAGGGTACGGCAAGCTTTCGCGCGTAAATGCCATACAGCGCGGCATCGGCATGAGCGGCATACTTGATGTCGCGCGGTTTCGTTTTCACTTCCGGCGGGAAAACGGAGAAATCTACGGTCCGTCTCGTCTTTTGATAGGCAAGAAGGGGAAAGAAAGGGTGCGCTGCGACTTCCGCTTCAGAGCGTTCAAAGGTGCCCAGGGCGTTATCGTCTAGCGGATCGTCGAAATGAGGATAGCGCCTAGCCTTTAGAGGCTTCGTCGTTACGCGCCGGGGGTGGGTGCCGTTCAACCCGTCGCGCCCCCCGGCTGCTGTTACGATGATGTTCCGGCTTTCACCGGCCACGGTGTTAACATCTTGGCGTACAATCGTACGGCCGGTCATGGAGACCTCATCATGCCCATTGGGCACTCTGCGATCTGGTGCAAGCTGATCGTCGCATTCGCGAACATCGTTCTTGCGTCCATTAACCAATCCCCCTCAAGTCCAGCGAACTCATCCTGAGGCAAGCGGGACTGTGTGCTGATTCGCCGTCGGGCAGCAAGGCGGAAACGTTAAGATTGTGTGGAACGTGTTGCGAGTCGCCTTGGAGCGCAAGCCCGGAGTGCGCAGGTCCAAAAGTTGTAAGTTGATAGCTAGGCGCAAAAGATACTGTTGACTCCAAAATGAGCCGCCCTTATGAGCCACTTACGGCCCAAATGTAGCGGAGGGTAACTTATGAGCCATCGGATAGCCTACTACCGGGTGAGCACCGGCGATCAGTCCATTGACGCCCAGCGCCACGCTTTGGGCGGCGCGTTCGATCAGGAATTTTCCGACATTGGCGTGAGCGGAGCCGTGCTGGCGAAGGACCGCCCCGGCTTTGCCGATCTGCTGACGAAAATTAGGACTGGCGATACCCTCTACATCTACGCCGTGGACCGCTTGGGCCGCGACGCACTGGATATTCAAACCACCGTTCGCGCGCTGCTGGAGAAGGGCGTCACCGTCGAAATCCACGGCCTAGGGCCGATCGGACGAGGCGTGGGCGAGTTGATCCTTGCCGTGCTCGCCCAGGTGGCGGACATGGAGCGCCGTCGCATCAAGGAACGGACTGACGCGGGCCGGGCCGCCGCCCGCGAGTCCCTCGCCGCCACCGGCCGGACCCACCGGGGCAAGGAAAGCCTAGGCCGCCCCATGGCCCAGGATGCCGCCCAGGTCGTGGCCTGGAGGAAGGCGAACGGCGCCAGCATCACCGCGACGGCCGCGCACTTCGGAATCTCCCCCGCGACGGTGAAGCGCTACTCGGCGGCGGCGTGATCCGGCTCCTTCAACTCGCCCTCGCCTTGACGGTGATTGCCCTCTTGTTGCGACCGGCGCCCCTGGGGTGGGGGCGGAATAATTTCGGCCCTGGAGGGACCCTTGGCGGGGGTGCCCTTCCCAATTTTCGCCCCGGCGCCAAGTGGGGCCGGATCGAATTGCTGTTACAACGTATCATTACGTTGTAGCGCTGGCGAAGGAGGACTCGCCGCCAGTGATGCGCTTACGGGCGGGCACCCTGGGATGGCGCCCTAAGTGCGCCAGTGGCGGCGAGTCAGCTACAGCCGGAGCGCGCCGAAGCTGATCCGTGCGAGGTGATCGTGGAGATCGAGGATTTCGTCCAGGCCATATTTCTCGCCCGTCGAACGCTTCGCCCAGCCGCCAATTGCGTCGAGTATTTCCCGAGATAGCCCAGCAGTCCGGCCGCGCTGACGAAGACCATGGCGAAATGAGTGGAAAACAATGGCGGGATCGACGGAAACAACGTCGTCCAACACAGTGCCGAACCACTTTGAAAAGTGGTGCGACCAATCTCCTTTGTATGGCTTAATCTCAGGAAAGAGGCGCTCCGACTTGTCCTTCCTGCGCTGGGCGACGAAATCCTTAAATCCAGCCTCGACCAGGAGCGGGTGAACAGGGACGAAACGCTCACTGTTGAGCGTCTTGAGGCTCTTGCTATGGTCACGCCGACCTTCGGCGTCGAATTCGCTCAGGTCGAGATAGACAACGTCTCCGTGAACCTTAACGTCGGTGGTTCTTAGCTGGCACAATTCCGACAAGCGACAGCCGTTGAGCGCGAGGGCGGGGACCCAAAACCTCGCAAGACCTTCCGCCTTATATTGCGACAAGTGGCCGAACAGCTTGACCAACTCAGCGTCTCGGAAACCGCGCCGCCTCACGCTGTCCTGGGGCTTCCCTGCTAGGCCTTCGAACGGGTTCTGGTCCGCCCAGCCCTCGCGTTCCTTAAGCGCCCAATTCCAGACCATGGCGGCATTGGTCATGTAATTTTTGACGCTGTTGTGGGTCAGCCTTGGAAGGTCGTCCTTGTCCGCGCGCTCAATGGCTTCAGCTAGAGTCACGTCCGGCCCGAACCGTTTGACGGCGTTCGCTGGGACGTGCTGGAGCGCTTGATGCACCCGCCGTGCATCGTCGCGGCGGACGGCGCGCACCGGCGTTTCGTCGCCCAGGAACTCCCTGATAGCCCGAAAGATCGCCTTGGACTCCTTGACGGCCGCCTCGCCCCGCGCGGCCTTCGCCGCCGCCAAATAGGCGTCCAGCAACTCGCCCACAGTCCTGTCGCCGTGGCGGACCTCGTATGCCCCCGGCGCGGGCGGCACCACCGGCGCCGGGGCCGCGTGGTCCGACATGATCGTGAGGATGCGGGCCGCGAGACGCCGCTCCACCTCTTCGGCCTCAAGCACCTCGCGCATGGCGCGGGCGAAGGCGCGGCGAACAGCAGATCGGACTCGGTGGTCAATGGCGCCGACCGCCTGTGTCAGGGCTTCGTCGAAGCCCTGCACGTCCCGCCACGCTTCATCCCCGGTCTCAGCCGTCCGAAGGCGCTCGATACGCCGGAACGTCTCAGGCGGTGGTGTAACATCCCGCGACACCTGCGGCCGGTCCCTGAAATACAGTCGCGCCCATTCCGGCCCGCCATGATCCAGCCCAGGCGCCGGGGGAGCGCGGTCTGTGGGATGAACTGCGAACGCCGTGAATTCGAGGATGGCTATATCAACGTCATAGCCCTGCGCGCGCGCGATGGCGCGTTCGCGCCAGTCCTCGATCCTGGCGAGGACGGCCGCAACGTCCTGCGGGTTGCCGGTAGCGCGGAGGGCCGCGATGGCCCGTTTCCATTCCGCCTTGATAGCCGCGCCGACCCGTTCGGCATCTTCCTGATCGCGTCGCCGCGTCGTCCGCACCAATTCGGTTTTTGGCTTCCCGTCGGCGCGGACAAAGAGCGCCCGGCGGGGATCATCGACGGGCAGGGCGGCGACGATGGCGCGCACGTCGGCGGGGACGGCCATACGGACGTTGGCGGTTCGGCCGCCCAACTCAACCCACTCGCCGCCGACCTTGCGGCGCGGGCGGACAAGCCCCTTCTTGGTCGCCATCAGCTACCCCGAATTTGGATAACATTTGGATAACCCATGCGGCGCGCAAAGCCAATGGCTGTGGGCCTTCTTAGCGATTCCAATGGGTTGGAAAGACGATGGTGGGTGATCACAGGTTCGAACTGTGGACCCGCTGATTAAGAGTCAGCTGCTCTACCGACTGAGCTAATCACCCACACCGATCGTCGTGTCTTCGGCGGGGCCAACGCCATCGCCGAAGGGCGCTCCTACTACCCAGCGGTTCGGGGGTTGGCAAGCGCTTTCGCAAACTTTCTGCGGCGGAGTATGGTCCGCGTGGAATCAGCCGCAGCAAGCGTCGGGGAGTGAACAGCATGGCCTTCTGGAACCGGCGTCGATCGATCGATGCGATGATGGCGCCGCACGACGGACCGCGGCTGAAGCCGACGTTAAGCTGGCCGCACCTGCTGGCCCTGGGCGTTGGGGCCATCGTCGGCACCGGCATCCTGACGCTGATCGGGGTCGGGGCGGGCCTGGCGGGCCCGGCCGTGTTGATCAGCTTTGGCCTTGCGGGACTGGTCTGCGCGTGCGCGGCCCTGGCCTATGCCGAGCTGTCGACCATGATGCCGACGGCGGGCAGCGCCTACACCTATTCCTATGCCGTGCTGGGCGAGTTGATCGCCTGGATCGTGGGGTGGAGCCTGATCCTGGAATATTCGCTGGTCGTCAGCGCCGTGGCGGTGGGCTGGTCCGGCTATGCGGTCGGTTTCCTGAGCGGGCTGGGGATCGATCTGCCGACGGCGCTGGTCGCCGGGCCGCATGCCGGGGGAATCATCAACCTGCCGGCCGTGGCCATCATTGGAGTGGTGACGGGCCTGCTCCTGCTGGGCACCAAGGAGAGCGCGACGCTGAATGCGGTGCTGGTCCTAATCAAGATCGCGGCCTTGGTGGTGTTCGTCGCCATCGCCCTGCCGGCGTTCAAACCCGAACATTTCACGCCTTTCATGCCCAACGGCTTCGGTGCGCCCTTCGTCCAGACCGGGGTGATGGCCGCGGCGGCGATCATTTTCTTCGCCTTCTATGGTTTCGACGCGATCTCGACGGCGGCGGAGGAAACCAAGAAGCCCGAGCGTGACCTGGCCATCGGCATCGTCGGCTCGATGCTGATCTGCACGGCGCTGTATCTGCTTGTCGCGGCCGCAGCCATCGGCGCGCGGCCGGTCGCGACCTTCGCCAGCAGCCCCGAGCCTCTGGCCCTGATTCTGCGTCAGATGGGGCAGGGGACGGCAGCCCAGTGGATCGCCGCCGCAGCGGTGATCGCGCTTCCGACCGTCCTGCTGGCCTTCCTGTTCGGCCAGAGCCGCATCTTCTTGGGCATGGCGCGCGACGGCCTATTGCCGCGCCGCCTGGCCAAGGTGTCGAGCCGAGGCATGCCGGCGGTGGTGACCGTGTTCACCGCCATCGTCGTGGCGATCCTGGCGGGGCTGCTGCCGCTGGACGAGTTGGCGTCGCTGGCCAACGCCGGGACGCTGGCGGCCTTCTGCTCGGTCGGAGTTTGCCTGATCGTGTTGCGCATCCGCGAGCCCGGTCGCAAGCGGGTGTTCAAGGCGCCGCTATGGCCGGTCGTTGGCGCGGTCAGCGTGATCGGCTGCCTGGTCTTCTTCTTGAGCCTGAAGCCGGTGACGCAGATCGGCTTTGTCGTCTGGAACGTGGTCGGCGTGGCGATCTATCTGCTGTGGTCGTCACGGAACTCGCGCCTGGCCAAGGGCGAGGAGACGGCGGCCTGATGGCGCTGCGCGATCTGACGGGCGCAGTCGATTTCGGTGTGCTGAACGGCATGACGGGCGGGGACGACGCCATCAACGAGGAGGTGTTGGGCCTGTTCGTCAATCAGGCCGGCCTGTGGTCCGTCATGATGGATCCCAAGGTCGAGGGCTGGCGCGACGGGGTCCACACGATCCGAGGCGCGGCGGCGGGCATCGGCGCGCGCGACCTGGCGGCGATCTGCGCCGAGGCGGAAGCGGTGGATCAGAAGCTGGCTGCGCCGGCTGTGGAGCGGGTGCGCGATGCGCTGGAGGCTGCGCTGGCCGATGTCGCGGCCTATCGGCACGAACTGATGCTGCGCGGTCTCAAGGGCTGAGGCGAAGCGGATGAAATTGCACTGCACTCCGAAAACGCGTGCAAAATACAAGAAAGTGCAATTTCGGCAGGCGAGGCGCGTCGCGATGTCAAAGACCGGCCGCCCATTATACGGCGCCCTGAAAGAGCGGCGGGGTGAATGACGCTGCTGCGACCCAATCGGTTGAAACTAGGCCGAACTTTCTTCGCGTATAGGATGGCAGGCGTGCGCCGTCCTAGCTGCGAGTCCGGTCGTAGGTGGCGAATTCGTGGGCGATGCAGCGGTCGATGAGCAGGCGCCAGACGGGTTCGGCGATGTCGGGCGACAGGTTGTGGGCCTCGGCCGAGGCCAGAACCTTGGCGACCACGTCATCGATCCGGGCCTGGTCGAAGACGGCGTCGCGGTCGGGCTTGATGCGGGCGGCGGCGTCCATGTAGCGCTGGCGCTCGGCCAGCAGGGCGACCAGAGCGCGGTCCAGGGCGTCAACGCCTTGGCGGACCTCGGCCATGGACTGGCATTCGGACGGATCGACGCGGGGATCGACGGCGACAAGTGCAGGCTTTGACATGGGCGTGGGGTTAGCGGGTCGCGCCGCCCAAGCCAAGTCGTCAGCCGACGAAGGCCCGCTCCAGCACATAGTCCGCCGGTTCGGCGTTGGAGCCTTCCTTCAGGCCATAGGTCTCCAGCAGTTCGCCGGCTTCCTTGATCATGGCCATGGAGCCGCACAGCATGGCGCGGTCGCGGGCGGGGTCGAACCCTTCGGGCAGGCCCAAATCGCGGAAGAAGTCGCCGGACTTGATGCGGTCGGTGATGCGGCCGGGCGTCTCGAAGTCCTCACGGGTGACGGTGGGGTAGTAGGTCAGTTGCGCCTGCGCCTCTTCCCCAATCAGGGGGTCGTCGTGGATCTCGCGGGTGAAGAAGTCGCGGTAGGCGAGGTCGGCGACGCTGCGGACCGTGTGGATCACATAGACATGGCCGAAGCGGGAATAGGTCTCGGGGTCGCGCGCGACGCTGAGCCAGGGCGCCAGACCCGTGCCGGTGCCGATCAGGAACAGGCGCTCGCCGCCGGTCAGGGCGTCCAGCACCAGGGTGCCGGTCGGCTTCTTGCCCATCAGGACGGTGTCGCCAGGCTGTATCTTTTGCAGGCGCGAGGTCAGTGGGCCGTCGGCGACCTTGATCGAGAAGAACTCCAGCTCCTCGGCCCAGCAAGGGCTGGCGATGGAATAGGCCCGCAGGACAGGTTTTCCCGGTACACCGTCTTTGGCTTCGCCCGGCAGGCCGATCATCACGAACTCGCCCGAGCGGAAGCGAAAATCCTCGGGTCGTTTGACGCCGAAGCTGAACAGGCTGTCGGTCCAGTGGCGCACCCACAGAACCTCCAGCTCGTTAAACGGACTGGCTTTCACGGGGGCGGGGGAGAGGGCGGCGTCTGTCATTGTGCGTCTCTCTAATCTGAGAACCCCTCGCAGGGAAGGACAAGCCTTTCACTCGGCGTCGACATTTCCTCGTGACGGCTTGCAGAAGCACCGCTAGCGTCCCGACCCATGCGCACCCTTCTTCTCGCCTCGACCATCCTCCTGTCCGCCAGCTCGGCGCTTGCGCAGGAGACGCCCTCCAACATCCTGACGCCCGAGCGGGTGTTTTCCAGCCCCAGCCTGAACGGGCCGGTGGCCAAGGGGGTCAGCCTGTCGCCTGACGGCCAGTTGGTCGCCTTCCTGCGCTCGCGCGAGGACAATGTGGATGTGCAGGACCTGTGGGCCGCGCCGACGGGTGAGGGCGAACCCTACAAGCTGATCGACGCACGGGCCCTGGTCCCCGACGCCGGCGAACTGTCAGAGGCCGAAAAGGCCCGGCGCGAGCGGATGCGGATCAGCGCGCGCGGCGTGGTCGAATATTCATGGGACCAGCAGGGCCGCTACATCCTGGCGCCGCTGGAAGGCGACATTTTCCTGGCGAACCGGGCGGACGGCAAGGTGCGCCGCCTGACCGAGACGCCTGCCGACGAGATCGACGCCAAGGTGTCGCCGAAGGGCAGTTATGTCTCCTATGTCCGCGATCAGAATCTGGTCGTCTATGATCTGGCGAGCGGCAAGGAGACGCCGATCACCGACGACGGCGCGGGCCTGATCACCTGGGCCACGGCCGAGTTCATCGCCCAGGAGGAGATGGATCGCGACACCGGCTACTGGTGGAGCCCCGACGAGCGCTACATCGCCATGACGCGCGTGGACGAGAGCCCGGTCGATATCGTGCCGCGCTTCGAGATCACCGGCGGCGGCGCGACGATGGTGGAGCAACGCTATCCTCGCGCGGGCCGGCCAAATGCGGTGGTCGAACTTTATGTGCGTGACCTGCAGGGCGGGGGACGGGTCAAGGTGGACCTGGGATCCAACACCGACATCTATCTGGCTCGGGTGAACTGGTCCGGCGACGGCAAGACCCTGTACGTTCAGCGCCAGTCGCGCGACCAGAAGACTTTAGACCTGCTGAGCGTCGATCCGATGACCGGCGCATCACGGGTGATTCTGAGCCAGAAGGCGCAGGCCTGGGTCGATCTGAACGACGACTTCCGCGTCCTGTCGGACGGCCGTTTCATCTGGTCCAATGAGGATTCGGGCTGGCGGCACCTGTATCTGTACGACCGCAACGGGCGTCGCCTGCGGGCCATCACGCGCGGCGACTATCCGGTCAAACATCTGGACGGCGTCAACGAACAGACCGGCGATGTCTATTTCACCGCCTCGATGCGCGACGGCAAGGAGCTGCCGATCGAGCAGCAGATGTTCCGCGCCAATCTGAACCGCACGGTCGATCCGGTCGCGGTGACGCCGGGCGGCGGCTGGTGGACAGTGTCGGTGAACGGGCCGGCGACGGCCTATGTCGGCAACTATTCCGACCCGGCGACGCCGACGCAGTCGGCCCTGTACCGTATCGACGGCACGCGCGTGCGCTGGATCGAAGAGAACAGGCTCGACGCCAACCATCCGTTCGCCCCCTATGTCTCGCGCCTGCGTACGCCTGAGTTCGGCACGATGCAGAGCCACGGCCAGACCCTGGTCTGGCGCATGACCACGCCGCCCGGCTTCGATCCGTCCAAGAAGTATCCGGTGGTGATGCAGGTCTATGGCGGCCCCGGCACCGGGGCGGGCGTGCAGAAGAGCTGGCAGCCGCTGACCAACCAGTTGCTGACAGAGGCGGGCTACATCGTCTTCCGCGTCGACAATCGCGGGGAAGGCGACCGGTCGCAGGCGTTCGAGACCAGCATCTATCGTCGCTTGGGCATTCCGGCGGTCGAGGATCAGGCCCAGGCCGCGCAATGGCTGAAGACCCTGCCTTACGTCGATGCCGACCATATCGCTGTGATGGGCTGGAGCTTCGGCGGCTTCCTCAGCCTGCTGACACTGACGGACAAGGACGCCGGCCTGGCCTCGGCCCTGGCGGGCGCGGCGCCGACGGAGTGGAGCCTGTACGACACCCACTATACCGAACGGTATATGTCCACGCCCCAGGCCAATCCGGAGGGCTATGCCGCCACCGACGTCCTGCCGCGGCTGGATGACATGACGGGTCGGCTGCTGCTGCTGCACGGCATGGCCGACGACAACGTCATCTTCGGCAATGCGACGCGCGTCATCGACGCCTTGCAGGCCAAGAGCGTGCCGTTCGAGATGATGCTCTATCCCGGCCAGCGGCATGGCGTCCGCGGCGATCCGAGGCAACTGCAACAATGGCGCACCTATCTGGACTTCCTGGACCGCACGATCGGCAAGCGAGCCGAACCCAAGGCCGACTGATCCTGGCGGCTGCGGTCGCGCTGGCCCTTGCGGGCTGCGCGACCGGGCAGGGCGCCTATCCGACTGCATCCGCCGTGGTCGCGGCGGGGCAGGCGAACGACAGCGCCCATTCGGTGCTGGTCTGGAGCGCGACATCACCCAGCCGGGGCGTGTCGGCGATTTCCGGCATGTCGATCCTGCTGAAGGACAATATCGAGACGGCGGACATGCCGACCACCGCCGGTTCGTTGGCGCTGGCGAACAACGCGCCGGGACGGGACGCGCCGCTGGTCATGCGACTGCGCGCCGCCGGGGCCGTGATCGTCGGCAAGACCAATCTGTCGGAATGGGCGAATATCCGCTCGTCGGACTCGATCAGCGGCTGGAGCGCTGTCGGCGGCCAGACGCTGAACCCCTACGATCCCGCACGCACGCCGTGCGGATCATCCTCCGGCAGCGGGGCGGCGGTGGCGCTGGGGCTGACGCCGGTCGCCATCGGAACGGAGACGGACGGGTCGATCACCTGCCCGGCGTCGGTCAACGGCGTGGTCGGGTTCAAACCGACCGTGGGCCTGGTCTCGCGCACCCACATTGTGCCGATCAGCCACTCGCAGGACACGGCCGGGCCGATGGCGACGACCGTCAGGGATGCGGCCAGGGTGCTGACGGTCATCGCCGGGTCCGATCCGGCCGATCCGGCGACGGTCGAGGCCGATGCGCGCAAGGTCGATTACGCCGCCGGGCTGGACGCCAATGCGCTGCGCGGTGCGCGGATCGGGGTGATGCGGTTCCTGAAAGGCTACTCGCCCGAAACCCAGGCGGTGTTCGAGCAGAACTTGAAGGCCCTGCGCGATGCCGGCGCCGTGCTGGTCGACCTGCCAGACGGCCCGGATGGCCGGGTCATAGGCGCGGCCGAATTCAAGGTGCTGCTCTATGAGCTGAAACACGATCTGAACGTCTATCTGGCCTCAACCGACCCGCAGCAGGTTCGCACTCGCACACTGGCCGAGGTCATCGCCTTCAACGCCGCCGAACCGCGCGAGACGGTGCTGTTCGGTCAGGACATCTTCGAGCGCGCCCAGGCGATGGGGGATTTGACCGACGCTGACTATCTGGAGGCGCGCGCAACCTCGCTCAGACTGGCGGGGCCGGAGGGCATCGATCGATTGATGAGGGACAATGGCGTGATCGCCCTGATCGCGCCCACCACGTCGCGCGCCTGGACCAACGATCCCAAGGACGAGGACGACATGCAGGGATCGGCCAGCCAGCTGGCCGCCGTCGCCGGCTATCCGCACCTGACCGTGCCGATGGGCTTTGATCGGGGAATGCCCGTGGGAATCAGCTTCCTCGGCGGGAAATGGGACGATGCGCGCATCCTTTCGCTGGGTTACGCCTTCGAACAGGTGACCCAGGCCAGACGGCCGCCGCCTGGCGTTCGACGCTGACATCCTCTGGGGCGGCCGCCGAGAGAGCGGCATGTGCAGATTTAGCCTGAACGTCACGTCGACGATCGCAGCATGAGCGACCTGATCGCCAATATCGTCGGCTCAGCGGCTGCGATCTGCTCGATCACCAGCTTCGCGCCCCAGGCGGTCAAGATCTGGAAGGACCGCGACGCGTCGTCGGTCAGCTTGAAGACCTACTCCCTGACGGTGACCTGCTTGGTGCTGTGGGTCGTCTATGGCGTCATGACGCAGGCCTGGCCTGTTACGGTCGCCAACGCCTGCGCCCTGGTGATGGCGTCGGGCGTGCTGGTGATGAAATGGCGGTTCCGCGACGGCGATCCGGAGAAGTGATCAAACCTTTCCCCGACGTGATCTTGGCGCCCCCGCCGATGCGGGCTAACCCGTAGTCCACAACGTCCAACAGGGAGACGCCCCCAATGCCCGATCTCGCACAAGTCACCGAACACATCCGCGGCGCCGTCGGCGACAACTCCGGCCTCGGCAAGACCGTCAAGCTCGACCTCGGCGACGAGGGCAAGATCTTCATCGACGGCGCCTCCACGCCGAATACGGTGACGAACGAGGACAAGCCCGCCGACGCCACCGTCTCGATGAAGTGGGATGACTTCATGGCTCTGTCGGAAGGCAAGCTGGATCCGATGATGGCCTTCATGCAGGGCAAGCTGAAGATCGCCGGCGACATGATGATCGCCCAGAAGCTGGCTCCGCTGCTGAAGCGCTGATGCCGGTCTGAACGACCAGTTATGGCGGCGCGGCTCCCGACCAGGGGCCGCGCCGTTTTCGTATCGAGCGCTCGACAGAAGCGCGAACGGGAAAGAGGAAACGACATGGACTTCAAACATTCCGACCGCGCCCTGGATTGGCACGCCCGCGTCCGTCGCTTCCTGGACGAGCAGGTCATCCCGCATGAAGCCGAATATTTCGCCCAGGTGCGCGAGGATTCGAACCGTCAGCCGCCGGTCATGGAGACGATGAAGGCGGCCGCGAAGGAAGCTGGACTGTGGAACATGTTCCTGCCCGGCGAACACGGAGCGGGTCTGATGAACCTGGAATACGCGCCGCTGGCCGAGATGATGGGGCGGCATCTGTGGTCGGCCGAGGTGTTCAACTGCAACGCCCCCGACACCGGCAATATGGAGGTGCTCCATATGTACGGGAACGCCGAGCAACAGGCGCGCTGGCTGAAGCCCCTGATGGCGGGCGAAATCCGTTCGGCCTTCCTGATGACCGAGCCTGAGGTCGCCTCGTCCGACGCGACCAACATCCAGACCCGGATCGAGCGGGACGGCGACCACTATGTCATCAATGGCCGCAAATGGTGGTCGACAAACATGGGCCATCCGAATCTGGCCGTGACCATCGTCATGGGCAAGACCGACCCGGACGCCGCATCCCACGCCCAGCAATCGCAGATCATCGTGCCGGCCGACACGCCGGGATTCCGCGTCGAGCGGATGCTGTCGGTGTTCGGGTACGACGAAAAGCCGATCGGCCATGCCGAGGTCGTGCTGGAGAACGTCCGCGTGCCGGTCGAGAACCTGATCGCGGGCGAGGGCAGGGGCTTCGAGATCGCCCAGGGGCGGCTTGGGCCGGGCCGTATTCACCACTGTATGCGCACCATCGGAGCGGCCGAGCGGGCGCTGGAACTGATGGTCACGCGGCTGCTGAACCGGACGGCGTTCAAGAAGCAGTTGGCGGAACACTCGGTCTGGGAACAGCGCGTCGCGGAGGCTCGCACCAACATCGAGATGTGTCGCCTGTTGGTGCTGAAGGCCGCCTGGATGATGGATCAGGCGGGAGCCAAGAACGCCCGCTCCGAAATCGCCCAGATCAAGGTCGCTGCGCCGAGGATGGCCTTGCAGATCATCGACGACGCCATTCAGGCGTTCGGCGGCGCCGGTGTGTCAGGCGATACGCCTCTGGCCGAGCTTTACGCGGGTGTCCGCACTCTGCGCATCGCCGACGGCCCGGATGAGGTCCACAATCGCACCATCGCGCGGTTGGAATACGCCAAACATGGCGGCCGTCCCATGCGCTGAGGTGCGGTTTCGGACACCAAGTCTTTGGGAACCTTGGCCTTGTTGGTGCGTTTCCAATCGACTGACAAGGCGCTGGGGCTGGTGTCGGACGGGACAGCTGACATGAATGCGCGCTCCGAGCCCGACCCGCGGGTTGCGTCAGACGTGGCGCGGTTCAAGGCCGTTCGCGCGCGCATGATCGCTCTGGCTGAAGGTTTGTCTGCCGAGGATCTGTCAGCTCAGTCGATGGCGGATTGCAGCCCAGGGAAATGGCATCTGGCGCACACCAGCTGGTTTTTCGAGGCGATGATCCTGTCGTCCGATCCCGGACACCAGCCCGTCGATCCGCGTTTTCAGCAGCTGTTCAACTCCTACTATGAGGCTTTGGGCGAGCGGGTCAGGCGGGACCAGCGCGGGCTGATGACCCGTCCGTCCGTCGATGAGGTCCTGGCTTATCGCCGAGAGATCGACCGCCGGGTGATCGCCTGGCTGGCGCAGGGTGAGACCAGCGGCCATCAACGCTATCTGTTCGAGCTGGGTCTGCACCACGACCAGCAGCATCAGGAGCTTTTCCTGATGGACATGCTGAACCTGTTGTCGCGCTCTCCGCTCGACCCCGCCGCCTATGAGATCGAGCCCAGAGTCGAGACGCTCCAGATCAGACGCGGTGGAACGGTGGCGTTCGACGGCGGTCTGGTGACGATCGGCCATGACCAATCGGGCTTCGCCTTCGACAATGAGGGGCCTGCGCACCGTGTCTGGCTGGAGCCGTTCGCTCTGGCTGCGGATTTGGTGACGAACGGCGAGTGGATCGCCTTCATCCAGGATGGCGGCTATTCGCGTTCCGACCTGTGGCTGTCGGACGGCTGGGCGACAGTCAAGGCTGAGGGCTGGACCGCGCCGCTGTACTGGCGTCGCGAGGATGGCGACTGGACCGTGATGGGTTTGACGGGGCGTACACCTGTGGATCCTGCCGCGCCGGTTCGCCACATCAGCTTTTATGAGGCCGACGCCTACGCCCGCTGGGCCGGCAAGCGTCTGCCGTCCGAGGCGGAATGGGAACATGCCGCCGCCTCCTCGCCTGAGGCGTTTTCGAACCTGGCTGGCGAAGTGTGGCAGTGGACGTCCAGCGCCTATGGGCCCTATCCCGGCTTCCAGCCGACGCCGGGCACCGCCGCCGAATACAACGGCAAGTTCATGGCCAATCAGATGGTGCTGCGGGGCGGATCGTTCGCCACGCCGCCGGGCCATGACCGCATCACCTATCGCAACTTCTTCTATCCCCAACAGAGGTGGGCTTTCATGGGTTTGAGACTGGCTGAAGGCCGGACCGTGGCGCGCGACGCCGCCGCGGACGACGCCCAAACCGCCGCCTTTCGAAAGGATATGATCGAAGGGCTGTCGCGCGCGCAAAAGGCCGTGCCGCCGAAGTGGTTCTATGACGCAGATGGGTCGCGCCTGTTCGAAGACATCACCGTGCTGCCCGAATACTATCCGACCCGGCAGGAAATGGCGCTCTTGCACGATCGCGCGGCGGAGTTGACGGCCGACTTCGGCCCCGATGCGGTGCTGGTCGAGTTTGGATCCGGCGCCAGCGAGAAGACGCGGATCTTGTTGGACGCCGCCACGGACCTCGGCGCCTACGTTCCCCTCGACATCAGCGAGAGCGCTCTGATGGACGCCGCCATTCGCGTCCGCGCCGACTATCCGACGCTGCGCGTGCAGCCGGTTCTGGGGGACTTCGAGCATTTGGCGCCGCTGCCCGATGACCTGCCGTCGGGGCGGCGGATCGGCTTCTTCCCCGGCTCGACCATCGGCAATCTGCAACCGGACGAGGCCGAAGCATTCCTGGCCGCGGCGCGTCGGATGCTGGGCGAAGGGGCGTTGTTCATTCTGGGCGTCGATCTGGTCAAAGACCCTGCGATCCTGGTCGCCGCCTATGACGACAGCCAGGGCGTGACGGCAGCCTTCAATCGCAATGTTCTGATCCGCGCCAACATCGAGCTGGATGCTGATTTCGACGTGGACGCCTTTGTTCACCGCGCCGTGTGGAACCCGGACGCCTCGCGTATGGAAATGCATCTGCAAGCGATTGCGCCGACGACCGCGCGCATCAGAGATCGGACATTCGGCTTTATGACCGGCGAGACGATCCACACCGAAAGCTCGCGCAAGTTCACGCCTGAATCGATCCAGACCATGGCGGCCGCCGCCGGCTGGACGGTCGTCCGCATCGACACCTCTCCGGCGCCGAGCGTGGCCTTGGCGGTCCTGCGCGCCTGAGCCGAATGCGCGGCTGATCGCGGACAAGAAAAAGGGCGGCGCATCGATCGATGGGCCGCCCTGTTTGTATCTAGTCTTGCCGACTATTGCCCGTCGGCTGCGTCCGCATCTTTCTTGGTACCGTGCGACGCCTCGCCACCCTTGCGGCCGGCCTGTGCGGCAAGGCTGCGATCTTGGGAGAAGCTACGTTTTTCGCTGGGGACGCTTGCGCCCCCTTTGCGCGCGATCTCGCGCTGACGTTCGGGATCCATGGAGGCGAAACCTCGCTTGGAAACGCCGGAGGGGCGTGTGGGTTGGCTGTCCATCGTGTTCCTTTCAGTGCTGCCGTTGCGCTTGCTGAAGTGAACCCAGTGACTCGGTGACGGTTCCGTCGGGAACTCGGTTTTACTGTCGCGATCCTCAAGCGCGCGTGAGTTTGACTTCAGCCAGCGCCGTAAGGCCGCGAATCACCTTCGCCGGCACCATCCGGTTCCATCGGCGGAACTTCATCGGGGGTGTCTGAAGGCTGTATTTCCGGCTGCTGCGCCGGTTCAGGCTGGATTTCGGGTTGCGGCGTGGTCGGAGTGGGTTCGATATAGGTCATGAGCGGCTCCTTGTGCGATCAACCAACGCACCCTGATCGCCCGCGTTCAAAAAGGAACCATGGGTCGCAACGCCGGTTTGTTCAGCGAAGCACGGAGATCGACATGACCAACACCCCGATAAGCGCGACATCACCCGACGACATCGTCCTGGAGGACGATGACCTGACCCAACGTCTGGACCGACAGGCCGACGCAATTCTCGCCCAAGGCGAGGGCCGCAGCTTTGGCAAGACCACGTCGGTCCGTCAGGCCGTCAGAGAAGATGCGGGCCTGGTCCGTGAGAAGATTTCCGGACGCGTTCATCGCGTGCAGGAAGACATTCAGGACAATCCGATGAAGGCGGCGCTCTACGCATTGGGCATCGGCGTCATCATCGGCATGATCCTGCGGCGCTAAGCCACACGATCAGCATGCTCAGGCAGGCCCCGACGGCTCACGCTGGATCGGGGCCTGTCGCATTGCGGCGTCAGACACGAACGGATTCGTCCTTCGCTCTTCACCAAAGGTGGAGATCGGCCCGTGGCCCGGCACAAAGGTGACGTCGTCGCCCAACGGCCAGAGCTTTTCGATCACCGAGCTGATAAGGGCGGGCGGATCGCTCATCGGGAAGTCGGTGCGGCCGACCGAACCCTTGAACAGAACATCCCCGACCTGAGCGAATCGCGCCGCGCGATTGAAGAAGATGACGTGCCCGGGCGTATGGCCGGGGCAGTGACGCACGTCCCAGGTCGTTTCGCCCAGCGTGACGGTGTCGCCATCTTCCAGCCAGCGGTCGGGCGTGAAGGGGCGGGCATCAGGCAGGCCGTACATCCGGCCGCTCTCCACGATTCGGTCGATCCAGAACTGGTCGGCCTTCTGAGGGCCGATGATCTCGGCGCCGGTCTTTTCCTGCATTTCGGCTGCGCCGCCCGCGTGATCCAGATGGCCGTGAGTGATCCAGATCTGATCCAGCGTCAGGCCGCGCCGCGTGACCTCGCCCAAGACTGCATCGACCGAACCGCCAGGATCGATCACGGCGGCCTTGTTGGTGGCGGTGCACCAGACGGTCGTGCAGTTCTGTTGAAGCGGGGTGACGGGCGTGACGAAGACGCCGATGGGGGAGGCGGGTTGGCTCATTTGGTCAACATAGCCACGCAAAGGCCGCGAAACCACCGGCTCTGACCACGCCCGCGTTGACCTTTCGGGCCCTTCTCGACATAAGGGCGGGCTTCGAGGCGCCGCTCCACACGGGGCGGCCTTCTTGCTTTATCCATTCCGCGCCGGCCGTCTCGATGGCTCATGCGCCCCAGAGCGTCAGAATCCCGACCATGCAAGTCGTCGAAAAGTCGAACGAAGGCCTCAGCCGCGTGATCGCGGTCACCATTCCCGTCGCGGAGCTGAACGAAAAGCTCGAAGCCCGCGTCAAGGAAGTCGCCCCGCAGGTGAAGCTGAAGGGCTTCCGTCCGGGCAAGGTGCCGGTCGCCCACGTCAAGAAGACCTTCGGCCGTGAGTTCATGGGCGAGATCATCAACGCCGAGCTGAACGAAACCAGCCAGAAGGCGCTCGACGAGGCCAAGATCCGCCCGGCCGCGCCGGCCGAGATGAAGCTGACGTCTGACATGGACAAGGTCATCGCCGGTCAGGAAGACCTGGCCTACGAAATGTCGCTGGAAATCATGCCGGACTTCGAGCCGGTCGATCCCAAGACCCTGAAGCTGGAACGCCCGACCTATGAAGCGTCGGACGCCGATCTGGACGAGGCCCTGACGGAACTGGCTGGTCAGGCCAAGACCTACGAAGACAAGAAGGGCAAGACCATCAAGGCCGCCGAGGGCGACCAGCTGACGATCGATTTCCTGGGCAAGCTGGACGGCGAGCCCTTCGAAGGCGGCGCCGCCGAGGACGCGGACCTGGTGATCGGCTCGGGCCGCTTCATCCCCGGTTTCGAAGAGCAACTGACGGGCGCCAAGGTCGGCGAAGAGAAGACTATCGAGGTCACCTTCCCCGAGAACTATCAAGCCGCCCATCTGGCCGGCAAGAAGGCCACCTTCGACATCAAGGTGAAGGCCATCAAGGCGGAAGCCGAATCCAAGATCGACGACGATTTCGCCACCCGCATCGGTCTGGAGTCGCTGGACAAGCTGAAGGAACTGCTGAAGTCCAACCTGGACCAGCAGTACGCCGGCGCGGCCCGTTTCAAGCTGAAGCGCGCCCTGCTGGACCAACTGGACGAGGCTCACGACTTCCCGCTGCCGCCGAAGATGGTTGACGCCGAGTTCGACGGCATCTGGCAGCAGGTCGAAGCTGACAAGACCGCTGGTCGTCTGCCGGAAGAAGACGCCGCCAAGTCGGACGAAGACCTGAAGGCCGAATACCGCAAGATCGCTGAACGCCGCGTTCGTCTGGGCCTGGTGCTGGCCGAAATCGGTCGCGCCAACAACGTCCAGGTCACGGATCAGGAATTGAACGCCGCCATCCTGCAGGAAGCGCGCAACTATCCGGGCCAAGAACAGGCCGTCCTGAACTTCTACCGCCAGAACCCCAATGCCGCCGCCCAGATGCGCGCGCCCATCTACGAAGAGAAGGTCGTCGACCTGATCGTGGGCGTCGCCGACGTGACCGACAAGCCGATCACCAAGGAAGAGCTGCTTAAGGAAGACGAAGACGAGGGCTGATTTTTCGCTCGATTACACGACCGTAACTGGCGGTTGTGGTGTCTGAATTGTAAGTCGAATGGGTCCGCAGTGCGGGCCCATTTTGCTTTTCAGGTATGTCTTCAATGTCCTTTTCCGCCGTCGCTCTGGCCGCCCTCATCACCGCAGGCGCGCAGGCGCAGGATCCGGGACAGCCGCCTCCGGCAGATCTGGAGGAGATCACGGTCGAGGGTCAGTCGCCGCGACAGGCTGCGCGCCAGTTTGTCCAGCGTGTTGCAACCGCGCCCGCCGGTGCGCGGCTTGGACGGTGGAATACGCCGCTGTGCGTCAGCGTCGCCGGATTGAAGGCACCCTACGGTCAGATGCTTGCCGATCGCATCGGCGAAATCGCTCATGACCTTGAAATTCGAGTGGGAGAGCCTGGCTGCACCGCCAATGTGCTGATAATCGCCACAGAGGATGGTCCCAGCGTCGCATCAGCACTGGTGGAAGGTTGGCGTCGTCGCTTCCGTCCTCCAATCGACAACACCAACATGGGTTTGGCGGCGCTGGAGCGGTTCAAAACCAGTGATGCGCCAGTGCGATGGTGGCACATTTCCCTGCCGGTCTCAGCAGACACAGGCCAACTGGCGGCTCGTGTCGCCGGTGGAGAGCCGCCTTCGATTGCATCGCGCAACATCAGCCGTATGAGGTCGCCGCTGCGGTATGACCTGAGCTCTGCGACCGTCGTTATTGATATGACCAAGGCCACTGGCGTGCTTTTGCCGGCTTTGATGGACTACGCCGCGATGGTCGTCCTGGCCCAGGTCGATCCCCGCGCCGACTACTCCGATCAGCCCACAGTGCTGAATCTATTTGGTGATCCTCAGAACGTGACCGGCCTCACGGACTGGGACCGCGCCTATCTGCAAGCCTTGTATGAGGCGGAGCCCGATCGCGCATCCGCCGCTGCGCAGGAGGCGGCGGTCGCGGAACGGCTGCAGAAAGGCCGGCGTGCAGCGGCGAACCAGCAAGACGCGCAGTTCGAATGAGCCGGGCGTCTTGCGAAGGGTGTCATCGAACGCGATATGCAGCATAACCGGCTGACGACGCTGAATCGTCGCCACTGCATCCGAGAAGGCTAAATGCGCGATCCGATCGAACTGATGAACATGAACCTTGTGCCGATGGTGGTGGAGCAATCCAGCCGCGGCGAGCGCTCCTTCGACATCTTCTCGCGTCTGCTGCGCGAGCGGATCATCTTCCTGACGGGGCCGTTTGAGGACGGTATGGCGTCGCTGATCTGCGCCCAGCTGCTGTTCCTTGAATCGGAGAATCCGAAGAAGGAAATCAGCATGTATATCAACAGCCCCGGGGGTCAGGTGACCTCGGCGCTCGCGATCTACGACACCATGCAATACATCAAGAGCCCGGTTTCGACCGTGGTGATGGGCATGGCGGCCTCGGCCGGATCGCTGATCCTGACGGCCGGTGAGGCAGGCCAGCGCATCGCCCTGCCGAATGCGCGGGTCATGGTGCACCAGCCGTCGGGTGGTTTCCGCGGCCAGGCGTCGGACATCGAGCTGCACGCCGCCGACATCCGCTACACCAAGCGTCGTCTGAACGAGATCTACGTCCACCACACCGGCCGCACGTATGAGGAGGTCGAAAAGACGCTGGACCGCGACCACTTCATGTCGGCCGAGGAAGCCAAGGCCTGGGGCATCGTGGATCACGTCTACGATCGCCGCGAACAGGCCGACGCCGACGGCGTGAAGACGCCCGGCAACTAAGACGGCTGTCGAAAGACGTGAGGGCGCGCCCACTGCGGCGCGCCCTTTTCATTTTGTGCTATCGGAGCCGTCATGCAGTTCAAACGAGATCAAAGCGGCACGGTCGATGTCGATGGTGAAAGCTACGTCTGGGAGCTTCGTCGCCAACCTCAGCCCAAGGGCGGCAACGTCTGGGAGGGCATGGCCGTTTCCCTTCGCCACGCGGACTTCAAGCGCGAAGCCATCGTCCAGTTTCCGCCGCCGCTTCGGCCCAACGGCCGGCCGGACGTGGAAAAGCAGCGCGTCAATGTCGACGCCGTCCGCACCGCCGTCTCGTCGGCGATTGAGGCGGGGTGGGACCCGACGTCACGCGGCAAGGCGATGGTGTTCGACGTGGACGCCGACGGGAACTGAGCTTCAGGGCTTCTGACGGAAAACCCGGAAACCCGGCTGCTGGGCCATCGCCAGCATTTCAGTATCGCCCGAGGTGTCGCCATAGGCGGCCGTCAGGTTCATGTCTTCGCCATAGGCCGCCTTCAGCCGCCGCACCTTTTCCTGATCCCGACAATTCGGACCGGCGAAGTCGCCGGTTATCCGGTCATCGGCGTCGAAGACGAACTCGGTGCCCAGCAGGGCCTCGGCCCCCAGCTTTCGGGCGAATGGCGCGACGGTCGTCGTCGGCGACGCGGTCACGATGACGCGATGCGCGCCGCGTCGGCCCCAGTCGTTCCACACCTCAAGCGCATCGGGGCGCATGAAGCGGGGCCAGATCTCTTCGGCGAAGGCTGCGGCTTCCGCTTCCAGCGTCTGGCGGCTCACGCCAAGCAAAAACTCCTTTACGGAGGCCGCCTTAATCCGGCCCCGGTCGCGATCCTTGGCGTAGGCGGCCAGCGCGGGGGCCAGCTTGACCAGCCCCAGCGCCCAGGCCCCCGGCCCGGCGCGCCAGCGCAGGAACTCGGTGAAACTGTCGCGAATCGTCAGCGTGCCGTCGAAATCGAAAGCGACGATGACACGTCCATTTGCCGTGGACTGGCGTAAATCGTGCACAATACCCATGTCAGACATTCGCCTTGATCCCCGTCGACACTGATCCATCCACGCACTGCAACAATCCCCTGCCGCCTTCGGGGTTGTTCCGGAACGTGTGATGGGTGATTGTCATTTTTTGAAGACCTTCGCATCCAGAGTGCTGGAATCAATGTGAGGGAAGCGCGTTTCGGGCCATTTCGGTCCGCCCCGCGGGAGTGAGATAAGGGTCTATGACCAAAGCAGCCGGCACCGACGCCAAAAGCACCCTCTACTGCTCGTTCTGCGGAAAGAGCCAGCACGAGGTCCGCAAGCTCATCGCGGGCCCGACCGTCTTCATCTGCGATGAATGCGTCGAACTGTGCATGGACATCATCCGCGAAGAGCACAAGATCGGCTTCAAGAAGACGACCGACGGCGTGCCTACGCCCAAGGAAATCCGCGACGTGCTGGACGACTATGTCATCGGCCAGGCGCACGCCAAGAAGGTGCTCTCGGTCGCCGTCCACAACCACTACAAGCGCCTGAATCACGCGACGAAGAACAACGACGTCGAACTGGCCAAGTCGAACATCATGTTGATCGGGCCGACCGGCTCGGGCAAGACGCTGCTGGCCCAGACGCTGGCGCGCATAATCGACGTGCCCTTCACCATGGCCGACGCCACGACCCTGACCGAAGCCGGCTATGTGGGTGAGGATGTCGAGAACATCATCCTGAAGCTGCTGCAGGCGTCGGACTACAACGTCGAGCGGGCCCAGCGCGGCATCGTCTACATCGACGAGATCGATAAGATTTCGCGCAAGTCGGACAACCCGTCGATCACCCGCGACGTGTCGGGCGAAGGCGTGCAGCAGGCCCTGCTGAAGATCATGGAAGGCACCGTCGCCTCCGTGCCGCCGCAAGGCGGTCGCAAGCATCCGCAGCAGGAGTTCCTGCAGGTGGACACCGCCAACATCCTGTTCATCGTCGGCGGCGCCTTCGCGGGCCTGGAAAAGGTGATTTCGGCGCGTGGATCCGGCGCATCGATCGGCTTCGGCGCCAAGGTCAAGGAGATCGACGAACGCCGCACGGGCGATATCCTGAAAGGTGTCGAGCCTGACGACCTGATGCGGTTCGGTCTGATCCCCGAGTTCATCGGCCGCCTGCCTGTTCTGGCGACGCTGGAAGACTTGGACGAGACGGCGCTCGTCACCATTCTGACCGAGCCGAAGAACGCCCTGGTCAAACAGTACAAGCGTCTGTTCGAGATGGAGAATGTCGAACTGACCTTCACCGACGACGCGCTGATCGCCGTCGCCAAGAAGGCCATCACCCGCAAGACCGGGGCACGCGGCCTGCGCTCGATCCTGGAAGGCATTCTGCTGGAGACCATGTTCGAACTGCCGACCTTCGAAGGCGTCGAAGAGGTGGTGGTCAACGCCGAGGTCATCGACGGCAAGGCCCAGCCCCTGCTGATCTATTCGGAAGCCTCCAAGAAGAAGGCCGACGGCGCCGCCTGAATTGGCGAAAAGTCCTGAAATGACGAAGGCCGGAGCGAGATCGCTCCGGCCTTTTTCTTGATCTGAGGCGATCAGGCGGGTTCGGCCAACATCAGGACATGGCCTGGGTGCGCCTCGGCCTCCGCTCTGGCGCATCGGACGGCGCTTTTGGCGTCGGTGAAGACGCCTTCGAACAGGCCGTCGCTTGAGGTGATGCGCCAGCGATCGCCGACAGGCTGGATCGTCAGGATTTCGACGGCGGGTGGCGAGGCTAGGGGCGTTATCATTGTGTCAGGCGATGTTGGTCGCGGTTCAGGCGGTCGGCCTCGGCCTGAAGTCGGGCGGCGAGACGTTCGGCCGAGATGCGATCGGGCAGGGGGCGGATGCAGGCGTTGTTGAGCGCCACCGCCCAACCGCTGGCGCGAGGCACGACCCTGTATCGTCGCAGAGGGGCGGCGCGGGTCACGCCGCCCTCGACATGGCCTTGCATCATCGCGCGCGGCCCTTGCGGATCGGGGCTCCGAACAGGGCGCCGATGAAGGTCATCGCCATCTGAAGGGTTGTCGGCGCCGGGGCGGGACGTTTCAGGGTCTCGGCCAGCAGGTGGGAACGGCTCATGGTCATCTCCTTGGAGCGGCAGAAGACGCCCGATCCCCGTAAAGTCGCCATGTCGAAAGCCTCGCCGGGCGTAATGCGGACCTAAAGCGACGCGATCGGAAGGGCTTGTGGCCACGCAGATGTGGGCCGTTCCGCGGTCACGCTTGAACCGCGGGTCTTTCAAACCACATACTCATCCGAACGCCGTCGGAATCGACGGGCCGTCATGCGCCGGTCGGGCCTCTTGCCCGGCGGACCCTGGCGGCGGGCCGGAGATGATCAATGGCCCAGGAGTACGCATCATGACTGAACCAAAAATCCTGCCCGTCCTGCCGCTGAGAGACATCGTCGTCTTCCCGCACATGGTCGTGCCGCTCTTCGTCGGACGCGAGAAGTCGGTGAAGGCGCTGGACGAGATCATGAAGGGCGAAAAGCAGATCCTGCTGGCGACCCAGAAGAACAGCGTCGACGACGATCCGTCGCCGGACGCCATCTATCCCGTCGGCGTGCTGGCCTCGGTGCTGCAACTGCTGAAACTGCCCGACGGCACGGTCAAGGTGCTGGTCGAGGGCAAGGGCCGCGCGCGCCTGACCCGCTTCACCGACCGTGAGGAGTATTTCGAGGCCGAGGCCGTCGAGATCGAGGACGAAGCCGGCGATGCCTCGCAAGCCGAGGCCATGCTGCGCGCCGTGGTCGAGCAGTTCGAAAACTATGTGAAGCTGAACAAGAAGGTCCCGCCCGAGGCCCTTAGCTCCATCCCCCAAATCACCGACGCCTCCAAGCTGGCGGACTCGGTCGCCGCTCATCTGTCGGTCAAGATCGCCGACAAGCAGGGCCTGCTGGAAACCTTCGATGTGCCCAAGCGGCTGGAGAAGGTCTATGGGCTGATGGAAGGCGAGATTTCGGTCCTTCAGGTCGAGAAGAAGATCCGCTCGCGCGTGAAGCGCCAGATGGAGAAGACCCAGCGCGAGTATTATCTGAACGAGCAGATGAAGGCGATCCAGCGCGAGCTGGGCGAGACCGACGACGCGCGCGACGAGATCATGGACCTGGAGAAGCGCATTCGTAAGACGCGCCTGTCCAAGGAAGCGCGGACCAAGGCCGAGGCCGAGGTCAAAAAGCTGCGCAACATGAGCCCCATGTCGGCGGAATCGACCGTCGTGCGCAACTATCTCGACTGGCTGCTGTCCGTGCCGTGGGGCAAGGCCAAGCAGAAGCCGATCGACCTGGTCAAGGCCGAGGACATCCTGGAAGAGGATCACTTCGGTCTGGAGAAGGTCAAGGAGCGGATCATCGAGTATCTGGCGGTCCAGGCCCGCACCGGCAGCCTGAAAGGCCCGATCCTGTGCCTGGTCGGCCCTCCTGGCGTCGGCAAGACCTCGCTGGCCAAATCCATCGCCAAGGCGACGGGGCGTGAATACGTCCGCATGTCGCTGGGCGGCGTGCGCGACGAGAGCGAGATCCGCGGCCACCGCCGGACCTATATCGGCTCCATGCCCGGCAAGATCATTCAGTCGATGAAGAAGGCCAAGACGACCAACGCCTTCGTCCTGCTGGACGAGATCGACAAGCTGGGATCGGACTGGCGCGGCGATCCGTCGTCGGCCCTGCTGGAGGTGCTGGATCCGGCCCAGAACTCGACCTTTGGCGACCACTATCTGGAGGTGGACTACGACCTGTCCCAGGTGATGTTCGTGACGACCGCGAACAGCCTGAACATGCCGCAGCCGCTGATGGACCGGATGGAGATCATCCGGGTCTCGGGCTATACCGAGGATGAGAAGGTCGAGATCGCCAAGCGCCACGTCCTGCCCAAGCAGTTGGCGGACCACGGCCTGAAGGACGGCGAACTGATCGTGCCGGAAGACACGATCCGCGACCTGATCCGCTATTACACCCGCGAGGCTGGCGTGCGCTCACTGGAGCGGGCGTTGGGCGGTCTGGCGCGCAAGGCCGTGCGCGAGATGGCCAAGACGGGCGCCAAGTCGATCACGGTCGATGAGGCTAAGCTGTCCGACTATGCGGGGGTGAAGAAGTTCCGCTACGGCGAGACGGATGAGGAGGATCAGGTCGGCATCGTCACCGGTCTGGCCTGGACCGAGTTCGGCGGCGACATCCTGACCATCGAGGCGATCAAGATGCCGGGTCGCGGGCGCATGACCGTGACCGGCAATCTGAAGGACGTGATGAAGGAGTCGATCTCGGCTGCGGCGTCCTATGTGCGGTCGCGCGCCCTGGCCTTCGGCGTCAAGCCCCCGGTGTTCGAGAAGACCGACATCCACGTCCACGTGCCGGACGGCGCGACGCCCAAGGATGGCCCGTCCGCCGGCGTGGCCATGACCGTGGCGATGGTCTCGGTTCTCACCGGCATTCCGATCCGCAAGGATATCGCCATGACCGGCGAGATCACCCTGCGCGGCCGGGTCACTGCTATCGGCGGTCTGAAGGAGAAGCTGCTCGCGGCCCTGCGCTCCGGCGTCAAGACGGTGCTGATCCCGCAGGAGAACGAGAAGGATCTCGCCGACGTGCCGGACAATGTGAAGTCGGCGCTGGAGATCGTGCCGATCTCCACGGCGGACGAGGCGCTGAAGTGGGCGCTTGTCGGCACCCTGACGCCGGTGGAGTGGGACGAGGCGGCCGAACCGCTGCCGGCCCCGGTCGCGGCTCCGGAAGGACCGGCGGCGGCAGTCAGCCACTAACGCCGAGTTGAACAGCGAGCGCCGCCGGTGATCCCACCGGCGGCGTTTTCGTTTTTGACGCAACCGCCGATCTGTCCTTTAGTGATTCGTTCTGGAGGGGACGAATGACCAAGGCGGAACTGATCGGCCGGATGGCCAGCGCGGCGAACATCAGCCGCGACCAGGCGAAGACGGCGCTGGAGGCGTTTACGGACGGCGTGACCGAGTCGCTGACGCGGGGCGCGGATGTGAAGCTGATCGGTTTCGGCAGTTTCGTCGCCGTGGATCGCAAGGCCGGCGTCGCGCGCAATCCGCAGACCGGTGCGGCGGTCGCGCGCCCGGCCTCGCGCACCGCGCGCTTTCGCCCGGGCGAAGGTTTGAAAAGCGCCTTGAACGGTTGAGGCGCGACGGGCATAAGCCCGTCTCTGCCCTTGGGGGCGGCTAGCTCAGCTGGTCAGAGCATCTCGTTTACACCGAGAGGGTCGGCGGTTCGAACCCGTCGCCGCCTACCAAACAAAAAGGCCGCCGGATCGCTCCGGCGGCCTTTCGTTTGTCTGGATCGGGCTGCGATCAGAAGCGGAAGCTGGCCCGCAGCAGCAGCGAGTAGCGGACGTAGTCTTCCAGCAGCTCGGCGTCGCCGGTCAGCGACAGCATGCCCAGTTCGTTGCCGAAGTTCAGGCGGAAGCCCAGGATCGGCCCGCCGCCTTCGATGGCGTCCGGCGACAGGATGAAGTCCGGGCCGCCGCTGGCGAAGCGGGCGATGGTTTCGCCGGCGTCGACCGAGATGTTCTGACGATAGCCGACGCGCAGTTCCGGACGGATCCAGCCGTTGCGGCCGAAGCCGTAGCCGACGTTCATCGCCGCCACCGCCGAGAAGATGTGGCTGTCGCGCGAATCGATGTCGAGATCGAAGCCGTCGCCGCCGCCCTTCTCGCTGCGCGAGCCTTCCGACAGGCTGAAATACTCGCCGTAGATTTCGGGGCGGATGTTCAGACGGCCGAAGTTGCGCTCATACGAGGCGCCGCCGGCGACCGCCGCCGTCCAGCCATGCCAGTCGGACTTGTTGTTCAGATAGACGCCGGTCGCGACCAGCGAGCGATCGGCGCTGAAGGAGGCGTAGCCCCCCGCCGCACGGGCCCAGGTCGTCCAATACTGACCCTGAGCGCGCCAGTACAGGCCCAGCTCAAGCAGGTTGGCGGACAGAACCTCTTCGGCCTCGGCCTCGGGATCCTTGATGTCGGACGAGGTGAAGGCGGCCGAGATGCCGACGGCGCCCAGGCTGGTGCCCTTTTCGACGCCGCCGGCGACGCCGAAGCCTTCCGAGCGGAAACCGTAGGAGTCGGTCTTGTCCTTGTCGGCGTAGAAGTTGATCTCCTGCACCCAGGCGCTGGTTTCACCCGGCGCGGCGGCGGCGTTGCGGCCGGTCAGCGCGCGGGTGACCGCATCGACGCCGGCCGACAGCGACATCAGCGGTCCGCCGGAGTGGTCGGGCAGCATCTGCTCGTAGGCGTCGATGAAGCCGTCGCGCGACGTCTGCGACAGGAACAGGTTGCGCAGGGCCTCATTGGATCCCAGCGCGCCATAGACGGCGTCGTAGGCGGACGCCTCGACCGGGATCAGACCGGCCTCCGAAGCCGTGCGGCGACGCGCGTCGACATAGACGGTGTTGCCGGCGACGCCGCCCTGCACGACGTAAAGATAGGGCGAGTTGTCCGACAGCAGGGTCTGGTTGATCTGACCCACATTCAGCGTGCCGGCCGTGATGACGTTGAACCGCTCGGGCTGATCGATCAGCGACGAGAAGCGGACGCCCAGGGTGGAGCCTGTCGCCAGGGTCGCATTGCCGCTGACGTTGAAGCCGCCGGCACGGTCGTTGGCGGGGTCAAGATTGACCAGCAATGTCCCTTCGGCGCCGATATTCAGGTTGGAGATCGCCGTGGCGCCGGTCTGGGTCGCGGCCAGTGTGCCCTTGGACACATTGATGTCCAGCAGGCCGTCGCTGTTGGCGATGGCGCCGGTCACAACCGCGCCGCCGCTGATGTTCAGCCGGTCCGCGCCGGCGCCGAAATCGATGTCGCCGTTCACGACGCCGTTCTCGATATTGAGCGTGTCGGCGCCAGAGCCCAGCTTGATCGCGCCGACGATGGCCGGTTCGGCCGCGTCCGGCACGCCGTCCTTGTCCGTGTCCGTCGCCGTGCTGCCTGCAGCGGCGGCAATGCCGTATTGCCGCAGGGTGACGCCGGTCGTATTGGCCGAGACGTCGATGGCGGTCACCTTGCCGGTGACAGGATTTGTATCGTCGGTGTTAGGGGTGAGCGAGCCGATGATCGAACCGGCGTTGTTCAGCTGGGTCAGGCTGCCGGACTGGTCACGAATAACGGTGGCCGAACCCTGATTGCCGCCGAAAGAGGCGACGAGGTTGCCGGTGTTGGTCAGGGAGCCGACGTTTGCGCCTGCACCAATCAGAATGCCGGTCGCGCTCTGGGTCTGCTTGCCCGAAGCGACGGCCTGAATGGCGCCCGAATTGTTGATCGTCGGAGCGGTCACGCCCGAGCCGATCCACAGACCGGTGGCGTTCGCATCGACGGCGGTCGACGAGATGCCGCCCTCGTTGCGCACGCCGCCGACAACGTTGACGGCCTGGCCGCCGGTCACGCCGAGTTGCACGGCGCGCGACTCCACGCCGGAGTAAAGGCCGGAGCCGACAATGGTGCCGCGGTTGATCAGACCATAGGCCGCATCGCCTGTTCCGACAGCGCCGAGGGTCACGGTGTTCGTCGTCGAGCCGATCAGCAGCGCAGGCGCGCCGCCCAGCGACGTGATGGAGGCGGCTGTCTCGCTGGCGTCCGGGATGCCGTCGCCGTCACGGTCCGGATCGTCGCGGTTCTTGATGCCGTCGCCGTCATCGTCCTCGTCGCCGTTCTTGACGCCGTCCTTGTCGTCGTCGCCCTCGATGCCAGCCTCGGAATAGGCGAGCGCCTTGTCCAGCAGCACGCCGCCGGCGACATTGGCGCCGACGCGCACGGCCGGTCCGCCTTGCAGCAGATCGTCGGCGTCGAGTTCGTCCAGGAACAGGGTCGTCGCGTTGTCGAAGGTGCCGGTCGTCGGACGGGCGGGCGGCGGGGTGGTGTAGCGATAGCCGGTGGCCACTACGGAGGAATGGATCTTGAGCGCCCCGCCGACATCGCCTTCGATGGAAACGCCCGTCGCATTGGCGCCCAGCGCCGAAATGGAGCCGGCAAGATCGACATTGCCCGAAATCGGCCCCGTGGTGCGTATGGCGGCGCTGTCGTTGCCGGTCACACGGACGGTGCCCAGGCTCTGAAGCTTGCCGTTTAGGGCGGATTCGACGGACAGGCCGTAGGAATTGTTGCCCTCCACAGCGATTGCGCCCGTGCCCTCGACCAGGATGTTGCCGGTGAAGGGCGAGGCGCCGGTGACCCGCACGCCGTAGCGGCCGGTTCCGGTGGCGAACGGGCCGTCAAGATCGCCGTCGCCGTCGGTGTCCTTGATGTCGGCAGCTTCCAGCGTGTCGTTGACGGTGATCGAGCCGCCGACGATCACCGAACCGGTGTTGCCGCCGTTGACCAGAAGACCCGTCGAGCCATCGGCCGACTTGTCCATCGTGATCGAGCTGCCGCTATCCAGATCGACCATGTTGTTGCTGTTCAGGGTCACGGCCGCACCGGAAGCGACGGCGACGCTGCCGCCGCTGGCGATGCGGATATTGTCGGCGGCCGTGCCCGTCGCATTGGACGTCTGGATCGGCGTGGTCCGGGCGTTCGAGATCACGATCTCGGCCTGGGATCCTGTGGCGACCATCAAGGGGGCGATCGCCACGGCGGTCGCGAGCAAAATACGCATTCGGTAGAAACCCCTGGTGGTCACGCGTCACGTTACGGGAGACCCCTTAGCAGGGTCCGCGCCAGCGTTCCAAGTTTATCGAATTTGAGGCGAATGCAAGGCCGTGATGGTCGTGAGGCGATGCTGTAAGGCGACCCGCGTTCGTTCGTCGATGCCTGATAGGACGAATGCGGAGGGAATCGCTACGGCGCGCACTTGAGCTTTGCCGCGCCCAGGTTTACGGGCGTCGAACGGTCCAAAGGCCGCGTCCCGTGGACGCATCCATCGAACACCTCCGGCGTTCGACAGCCCAGACCAGGCGAGAACACTCCATGAGCATGACAGACCTCGACGTCCAAGAAAGCGAACTCCGACTGATTCCGGGGCTGGACGTGGAAGTCGCCGATACGCTGCGGGCCTTAAAGGCGGCGGCGATGGACGAGCGGCCCCGCCTAGTGGACACCACAATGCTCTATGCGCCGCGCTCGGGCGGGGTGAAGCGATATATCCTGTCCAAGAAGGCGTGGATCGAGGCCAATCGGCCGGGGATCAGTCACTCGCTGATCGTGCCGGGTGCGCGGCACAAGGCGCGCGCCGACGGCATCGTGCAACTTCGGGCCACCAAGCTGCCGTTCGGCGACGGCTATCGCTGGCCCAGTTCGGTGAAGCGCTGGAGCGCCTGGGTGGCGGCCATGAAGCCGTCGATCATCGAGGCCGGAGATCCTTACACGCCCGGGCAGGGGGCTTTGGAGGCCGGGCAGCGGGTCGGATGCCCGGTCGTCGGTTTCTGCCACTCCGATCCGGCCGGGCTGGCGGCGCTGCATTTCGGCGAATGGGCCAAGAAGCCGGTTGAGAAACGTTGGGCGAAGCTTTTCTCGCAGTTTGATCGGGTCGTTTCGCCCAGTCGCTTTATCGCGCGGCGCCTGGAAGAGGCCGGTGTGAACAACATCGTCATCCGGCCTCTGGGCGTGGAGATCGACACCTTCCGTCCGGACCGTCGTGACCGGCAGTGGCTGCTGAAACAGCTGGGTCTGGGCGAGGACGCGCGCCTGCTGTGCTTCGCCGGTCGTCCGGCCAAGGAAAAGAACGTCGACGTGCTGATCGAGGCGGTCCAGAAGCTGGGCGCCCCGTATCACTTGGTGCTGGTCGGCGCAGGCGCGGGGATGCCCGAGGAAGATCGCGTCATCTCCATGCCCTATGAAAGCGATCCCAAGGCGGTCGCAAAGATCATCGCCAGCTGCGACGCCTTCGTTCACGCCAATGATAAAGAGCCGTTCGGGCTGATCGTTTTGGAGGCCATGGCCTGCGGTCGGCCCGTGGTCGGGGTCAATGCGGGCGGCGTCGCCGAGACGGTCGACGAGAGCGTGGGGCAACTGGCCGCCAGCGCGGATGCCGACGACTATGCCCAGGCGGTCGAGGCCCTGTTCGCGCGCGATATCGAAGCGATCGGCCGGGCGGCGCGCGAGAAGGCGGTCAGCCAGTTCGCCTGGAACCGCGTCTTCGAAGACCTCTGCATGGTCTATGGCGAGCTGACGGGCGAAGCGGCGTTCGTGAACCCGGATATGGCACTGCCGCTGCACTGAGGCGGCCAAGGCCACGACGCGTTAGAATGGCGCGTTTCCGAAAACGGGAGTGCGCCACTTCTTTTATATCGATGTCTTGAAAAGAAGTGGCGCGAGTGACGGGGCTCGAACCCGCGACCTCCGGCGTGACAGGCCGGCACTCTAACCAACTGAGCTACACCCGCGTATCAGGTCGAAACTTTTGAGCTGTTTCGAAAGCTTTTTGGGAAGGCGGTGTGCGCCACTCTTCTATTTCTAGAGAGAGTGGCGCGAGTGACGGGGCTCGAACCCGCGACCTCCGGCGTGACAGGCCGGCACTCTAACCAACTGAGCTACACCCGCGTTTCCCGGCCGAAGCGGCTGTGCGCCCCGGCGAGGGGCGTCGTTTAGGCGGGCTGACACATCGCGTCAAGCGACCTTTTCGGAGAAACGCGCCCCTCAACGCGACGGGGCTGTGGACGGTGTCACGATCGCCGCCTGGGGCGGGCTGTGCGGGCCCGCTACGCCGCCGTCGGCAGGCTCATGGGCCGCCACGGCGGGAGGCGGCGGCTCATAGTGGACGCCGACGCCCGGCCCCAGCGGCAGGTCGAAGGCCACCCAGGCCGCCACCATGGCCAGACCGGCGACCAGGAAGGCTCCGGCATACGGCAGCATGGTCGCCATCAAGGAACCGAGGCCGAATCGCGGATCCCAGCGCTGGGCGAAGGTCAGGATCAGGGGGAAGTAGCTCATCAACGGCGTGGCGATGTTGGTGACGGAATCACCCATGCGATAGGCGGCGGTCGTCATCTCGGGCGAAATGCCCAGCAGCATGAACATCGGCACCACGATGGGCGCCAGGGCCGACCACTTGGCCGAGGCCGAACCGATGAACAGATCGAAGAAGCACGAGACGAAGACGACGCAGATCAACAGCAGAGGGGCGGGTAGGGCCAGGGTCTTCAGACCCGCCGCCGCATTGACCGCCAGGATCGGCCCCAGCCCCGACCAGTTGAACATGGCCACGAAGTGCGCGGCGAAAAAGGCCAGCACGATATAGGGCGCCAACTGGGCGATGCCGTCGCGCATCATCGTGACCATGTCGCGGTGCGACTGAATCGTGCCGGCTCCGGCCCCATAGGCCCCGCCGGTGACGAAGAAGGTGATGGCGAAGAAGGCGACCAGGGACTTGTAGAGCGGATTGAACTTCTGCTCCGGGTCCACCTCGGGATCGACGAAGGGCGAGCCCGGTATGAAGGTCAGCAGGGCCCAGAGCGCGATCATGCCTAGAAGCGCCAGGCCGGCGAACTTCAGGCCGCGCTTTTCGGCGGCGGTCAGGGGCTGTTTTTCCGAAGCGTTCGGGGCGGCGACCCCTTCTGACGGCTTCCAGACGCCGAGGCGCGGCTCGATCACCCGGTCGGTCAGGAACCAGACGATGGGGGTGAAGACGAAGACGACGCCGACGATGAAGAACCAGTTGCCCGCGATGTTCACGGAATAGGACGGATCGATCAGGCGGGCGGCCGGCTCGGTGATGCCAAGGATCAGGGCGTCGCTGGCGCCGGGAAACAGGTTGCCGGCGTATCCGCCCGACACGGCGGCGAAGCCTGCGGCCAGACCCGCCAGCGGATGTCGGCCCGCTGCGGCGAAAATGACGGCCGCTAGCGGGATGACCACGACATAGGAGGCGTCCGACGCGTGATGGGACACCATGCCGGTGATCACGACGACGGGCGTCAGTATGGAACGCGGGGCGTTCAGCAGGGCGCCGCGAATGGCGGTCGCGAACATCCCCGTGCGTTCGGCGACCGAAGCACCATAGATGATGGTGATGACGATGCCGAGAGGCGGGAAGTCCGCCAGGGTGCGCGGCATGCCGATGATCAACTGTTCCAGATTCTCGGCCGACAGCAGGCTCTTGGCGACCAGTTGATCGCCGGTGACTGGATTGACGGCGGACCAGCCCAGGCCGGCGCCGACCATGCTGAGGACGATCAGACCGCCGATCAGCCACAGGAACAGGAAGACGGGATCGGGCAGCCGATTGCCGATCCGTTCGACAGCGTTCAGGGCGCGGCTGGCTAGGCTCATTCGGATGACTTTCGGTTACGCGATCGGGCCGCCAATAGGCCTTTGCAGCCCTGCGCCGCGCAAGCGTCGGCCCTGCGACATATGGCGCGCAAAGTTGCGAGCCATTCTCAATGAAAATCCAATGGTCGCAGGGGTTTGAACGGCGGCGGTCTTGGGTCTAAGAAGCGCCGAATCCCGCCTCTCCCCGGCGGACGAGGTTCTTCGAATGAACGCATTCCTTCTCGAATATCTTCCGGTCCTGGTCTTCGCCGGCGTAGCCGCCTTCATCGGCATTCTTTTCATCGTCCTGCCGCTGCTGCTGGCGCCGAAAAGCCCCGATAGCGAGAAGCTGTCGGCCTATGAGTGCGGCTTCAACGCCTTCGACGATGCCCGGATGAAGTTCGACATCCGCTTCTATCTGGTGTCGATCCTGTTCATCATCTTCGACTTGGAAGTCGCCTTCCTGTTCCCGTGGGCGGTGTCGATGTTCGATCTGTCGCACGCCGGCATGGTCTTCGCCTTCTGGTCGATGATGGTCTTCCTGGGCGTGCTGACCATCGGCTTCATCTACGAATGGAAGAAGGGAGCCCTGGAATGGGAGTAGTCGCCGCTTCCAAGCCCGCGGGCCTGGTGTCCGCATCGGGCGCGCCGCTGGTTCCGGCCGGCGCTGGCGCGCGTTCGACCGTCGAGGGTTATGACCCCAAGGTCCACGACAAGTTCTTCGAGGCCGTGAATATGGAGCTCGGCGAGCGCGGCTATCTGGTCGCCGCCGCCGACGACGTCATCAACTGGGCCCGCACCGGCTCACTGATGTGGATGACGTTCGGCCTAGCCTGCTGCGCGGTCGAGATGATCCAGATGTCGATGCCGCGCTTCGACGTCGAACGCTTCGGCATGGCGCCGCGCGCCAGCCCGCGCCAGTCGGACCTGATGATCGTCGCGGGCACCCTGACCAACAAGATGGCCCCGGCCATCCGCAAGGTCTACGACCAGATGCCCGATCCGCGCTATGTCGTGTCGATGGGCAGCTGCGCCAACGGCGGCGGCTACTACCACTATAGTTACAGCGTCGTGCGCGGTTGCGACCGCGTGGTGCCGGTCGACGTCTATGTGCCCGGCTGCCCGCCGACGGCCGAGGCGCTGCTCTACGGCCTGCTGCAACTGCAGAAGAAGATCCGTCGCACGGGGACCATCGACCGATGACCTCTCTGGCTGTTCAAGCGCAACACGAAGCCGCCCTGACTCCGCTGGGCGCAGAGATGGTCGGGGCCCTGGGCGTCGAGGCCCAGGTGGCGTTCGGCGAACTGACGCTGGTCGCGCCGCGCGAGCGGATCGTCGAGGTGCTGACGACGCTGCGCGATCAATTCGGCTTCCAGCAGCTGCTCGACCTGTGCGGCGTGGACTATCCGGATCGCAAGGAGCGGTTCGAGGTCGTCTATCACCTGCTGTCGATGACGCGGAACGCACGCCTGCGCGTCAAGGTCTCGACCGACGAGACCCAGCCGGTGCCGTCGGTCATTTCGGCCTATCCGGCCGCCAACTGGTTCGAGCGTGAAGCCTACGACATGTACGGCATGCTGTTCTCGGGCCACCCGGACATGCGTCGCCTGCTGACGGACTATGGTTTCGAAGGCCATCCGCTGCGCAAGGACTTCCCGATGACGGGCTATGTCGAGGTCCGCTACGACGAGGAACAGCGCCGCGTGGTCTACGAGCCGGTCAAGCTGACCCAAGAGTTCCGCACCTTCGATTTCCTGTCGCCCTGGGAGGGCGCCGAATACCCCGCGCCGGTCCTGCCCGGCGACGAGAAGGCGGGAGGCCAGGCGTAATGGCTGACGGAAACCCCACCCTGCCGCCGCTGGGCGTCGATGTGTTCGAGGACGACCTCGACACCCGCACCGCCCATGCGCGCGAGATGGAAGACCGCAAGTTCACCATCAACTTCGGTCCGCAACACCCGGCCGCGCACGGCGTGCTGCGCTTGGTGCTGGAGCTGGACGGCGAGATCGTCGAGCGCGTCGATCCGCACATCGGCCTGCTGCACCGCGGCACCGAAAAGCTGATGGAGGCCCGCACCTACCTTCAGAACGTGCCGTATCTGGACCGGTTGGACTACGTCTCGCCGATGAACCAGGAGCACGCCTTCTGCCTGGCCATCGAGAAGCTGCTGGGGATCGAGGTTCCGTATCGGGCGCAGCTGATCCGCGTCCTGTACTCCGAGATCGGCCGCATCCTGTCGCACATGCTGAACGTGACGACCCAGGCCATGGACGTCGGCGCCCTGACGCCGCCGCTCTGGGGCTTCGAGGAACGCGAAAAGCTGATGGTGTTCTACGAGCGCGCCTGCGGCGCCCGTCTGCACGCCAACTATTTCCGTCCCGGCGGCGTCCACCAGGACCTTCCGATGGACCTGATCGACGACATCGGCCGCTGGTGCCACGAGTTCCCGCCGGCGCTGAAAGACATCGAAAGCCTGGTCACCGAGAACCGCATCTTCAAGCAGCGCAACGTCGACATCGGCGTGGTGTCCAAGCAGCAGGCCCTGGAATGGGGCTTCACCGGCGTTATGCTGCGCGGCTCGAACATCGCCTGGGACCTGCGTAAGTCGCAGCCCTATGAGTGCTATGCCGAGCTCGACTTCGACGTGGTCGTCGGCAAGAACGGCGACTGCTGGGACCGCTATCTGGTGCGCATCGAGGAGATGAAGCAGTCGGTGCGGATCATGGAGCAGTGCATCCACAAGCTGCGCAACTGCCCCGGCGAGCCGGTGATGGTCGAGGACAACAAGATCGTTCCGCCGCGCCGTGGCGAGATGAAGCGCTCGATGGAGTCGCTGATCCACCACTTCAAGCTCTACACCGAAGGCTTCAAGACGCCCGAGGGCGAGGTCTATGCCGCGGTCGAGGCGCCCAAGGGCGAGTTCGGCATCTATCTGGTGTCGGACGGCACCAACAAACCCTACCGCGTGAAGATCTCGGCGCCGGGCTATCGCTCGCTGCAGGCGATGGACTGGATGAACCGCGGCCACCAACTGGCCGACGTGTCCGCCATCCTGGGCTCGCTCGACATCGTTTTCGGAGAAGTGGACCGATGAGCGTTCGTCGTCTCGCCAAGGAACAGCCGGCCTCGTTCGCCTTCTCGGCCGATACGACGGCCAAGGCCGAATGGTGGATCAAGAAGTATCCGGAAGGCCGTCGTCAGTCGGCGGTGATCCCGATTCTGTGGCTGGTGCAGAAGCAGGAAGGCTGGGTGTCCGAACCCGCCATCCGCGCCATCGCCGAGCTGCTGGACATGGCCTATATCCGGGTGCTGGAGGTCGCGACCTTCTACACCATGTTCATGCTGGAGCCGGTCGGCAAGACGGCGCTGATCCAGGTGTGCGGCACCACGCCGTGCATGCTGCGCGGCGCCAATGAGCTGATGCGCGTCTGCAAGGAGAAGATCGGTCCCAAGGATCATCTGTCCGCCGACGGCCGCTTTACATGGCAGGAAGTCGAATGCCTGGGCGCCTGCTCCAACGCGCCGATGGCCCAGATCAACGACTACTACTTCGAGGATCTGACGCCCGATACGATCGGCCGGATCATCGACGACTTCGCCGCCGGCAAGACGCCCGAGCCGGGCTCATACATCGGTCGCACCAATGCGGCGCCGGAGGGCGGGCCCAAGACCCTGCTCGATGCGACGCTATATGACGGCCGGGCCGCCAAGCCGATCAAGAAGCTGCCGAACAGCGACCCCGCGCCGGTCGAGAAGGCGCCGGCCTGATGTCGCCGCCGGATCTGAACACCGAGGAGGGCCGCGCAGCCTACCGCAAGGAACTGCGCAACGTCGGGCGTCCGCTGCGCGCGGGCGGCCTGGCCATGGTCGTCGGCGCGGCCGTTCTGATCCTGATCTCGCGTCAGGGCGCAGTTGGGCCGTGGGCGGTCAATCTCTCCTACTTCATGCTGGCGGCGGGCTGGGTGATGGTCATCGCGGCCATCTGGATGCGCACGCGCCACCACAAGCGCCGTCTGGCGGAAGGACTCTGAGGGCCATGGTCGGCATTCTCGAAGACAAGGATCGCATCTTCACCAACCTGTACGGCTTCCACGACTGGACGCTGGACGGGGCGAAGAACCGCGGCGCCTGGAACGCCACCAAGGACATGCTGGACCTTGGCCGCGACTGGATCATCAACAATGTCAAGGCCTCGGGTCTGCGCGGCCGGGGCGGCGCGGGCTTCTCGACCGGCCTGAAATGGTCGTTCATGCCCAAGGAGGTGAAGGATCGTCCTCACTACCTGGTCATCAACGCCGACGAATCCGAGCCCGCGACCTGCAAGGACCGCGAGATCATGCGTCATGATCCGCACCTGCTGATCGAAGGCGCGCTGATCGCCAGCTTCGCGATGCAGGCCCATGCCTGCTACATCTATCTGCGCGGCGAATACGTGCTGGAGCGCGAGCGGATGGAAGCCGCCGTCAAGCAGGCCTATGAGGCCAAGCTGATCGGCGACGGCAACGTCCACGGCTGGGACTTCCACGTCTATATCCACCACGGCGCCGGCGCCTACATCTGCGGCGAAGAGACGGCCCTGCTGGAATCGCTGGAGGGCAAAAAGGGTCAGCCCCGCCTGAAGCCGCCGTTCCCGGCCGGCGCGGGCCTGTACGGCTGCCCGACCACGGTGAACAACGTCGAGTCGATCGCCGTCGTCGGCACGATCCTGCGTCGCGGCGCCGACTGGTTCGCCAGCTTCGGCCGTCCGAACAACACCGGCACCAAGCTGATGTCCCTGTCCGGCCACGTGAACGCCCCCTGCGTGGTCGAAGAAGCCATGTCGATCCCGCTGCGTCAGCTGATCGAGGATCACGGCGGCGGCGTGCGCGGCGGCTGGAGCAATCTGAAGGCCATCATCCCCGGCGGCGCCTCCTGCCCGGTGATCACGCGCGAACAGGCCGAGACGGTCCTGATGGACTTCGATTCCATGCGCGAGGTTCGCTCGTCGCTGGGCACCGCCGGCGTGACGGTGATGGACGAATCCACCGACATCGTGAAGGCGATCGCCCGCATCAGCTACTTCTTCAAGCATGAGAGCTGCGGCCAGTGCACGCCGTGCCGCGAAGGCACCGGCTGGATGTGGCGCGTGCTGGAGCGGATGGCCGTGGGCGAGGCCGATCCGTCGGAAATCGACCTGCTGCTGGACGTCGCCGGACAGGTCGAGGGCCACACTATCTGCGCCCTGGGCGACGCCGCCGCCTGGCCGGTTCAGGGCCTGATCCGTCACTTCCGTCACGAGATCGAAGAGCGGATCGCCAACTATCGCAGCCGCCGCGCGAACTTCGCCGGCCACGCGATCGCGGCGGAGTAGAGATGCGCCTCGCCGTCGCCCTGTTGCTGACGCTTCCGATCCTCGCCGCTTGCGGCGAGCGGCAAAAGGCTGCGCCTGAAGCGTCGACCGCGCCCGCGACGGCGGCTCCTGCTGAAGTAGCGCCTGTCGCGACGGCGGCGGCTCCGGCGAACCTCGAAGCGGCGTGCCGCGACGTGGTGAACCGCATGTATGGCCAGGAAGGCGACGCGGTCGCCTTCACCGCCACTGGCGAACGCACGGCCCAGGTGTCGTGGCGCGCGCCAGTCGATGGCGGCAGGCTGGAATTCGAATGCCGGGCGCAAGCCGACGGCGCGGGCCTGTTCCGCGACGGTCAGCCGATGTCCGTGGATGTACAAATGGCGGCTCCCGCCGCCAAGCAAGAGGCCCGCTGATGCCTATCGCCAAGGTCAACGGCGTCGAAACCGAGTTCGAGCCCGGCATGACCGTGCTCCAGGTCGCCGAACGCGCCGGACAAGAGATTCCGCGCTTCTGCTATCACGAGCGCCTGTCCATCGCCGGCAACTGCCGCATGTGCCTGGTCGAGGTGAAGCCTGGACCGCCGAAGCCGCAGGCTTCGTGCGCGCTTCCGGCCGCCGAAGGGCAGGAGATCTTCACCGACACTCCGATGGTCAAGAAGGCCCGCGAAGGGGTGATGGAGTTCCTGCTCATCAACCACCCGCTGGATTGCCCGATCTGCGACCAGGGCGGCGAGTGCGACCTGCAGGACCAGTCGGTCGGCTACGGCCGCGACGGTTCGCGCTATTCGGAGAACAAGCGCGCGGTCGAAGAAAAGGCGATGGGTCCGACCATCAAGACCTTCATGACGCGCTGCATCCAATGCACGCGCTGCGTCCGCTTCATCACCGAAGTCGCCGGCGTGCCGGACATCGGCATGATCTCGCGCGGCGAGGACGCCGAGATCACGACCTATCTGGAGAAGTCGGTCGCCTCGGAACTGTCGGGCAATGTCAACGACCTGTGCCCGGTCGGCGCCCTGACGCACCGCCCGTGGCAGTACCACTATCGTCCGTGGGAACTGAAGAAGACTGAGACCATCGACGTCATGGACGCCCTGGGCTCTAACATCCGCGCCGACTACCGCGGGTCCGAGGTCATGCGTGTGCTGCCGCGCGTCAATGAGGGCATCAACGAGGAGTGGCTGTCGGACAAGAGCCGCTACGTCGTTGACGGCCTGACCGCGCGCCGTTTGGACCGTCCGTGGATCCGTGAGAACGGCAAGCTGCGCGCCGCCTCGTGGAACGAGGCGCTAGACGCCGTGGCCGCCAAGCTGAAGGCCGCGCCGGCCGACCGCATAGGCGTGATCGCCGGCGATCTGCAGGATGCCGAGTCGATGAAGGCGACGCTGGATCTGTTCCGCGCCTTGGGCTCTAACAACACCGACTGCCGCCAGGACGGCGCCGCCGTTGGGTATGGCCCACGTGAGGGATGGCTGTTCAACTCCGGCCTGGAAGGCATTGAAAAGGCTGACGCTGTTCTGATCGTCGGCGCCAATCCGCGCACCGAGGCGCCGCTGCTGAACGCCCGCCTGCGCAAGGCCTGGCTGAAGGGCGACATGGAGATCGGTCTGATCGGCGAACAGACTGACCTGACGTTCGACTACGCCTATCTGGGCGCAGGCACGCAGACCCTGGCCAAGCTGCCGAAGTCGGCGCTGGACTTCCTGACCAAGGCCGAGCGTCCGGCGATCATCGTCGGCTCGGGCGCGCTGGGCGGGGAGGGCGGCCCGGCAGTCCTGAACGCGCTCGGCGCCCTAGCCAAGAAGGTCGGCGTCGTCGCCGAAGGCTGGAACGGCTTCAACGTCCTGCACCACGCCGCCTCGCGCGTCGCCGGTCTGGACATGGGCTTCGTGCCGGCTGAGGGCGGCCTGACCGTCGCCGAAATGCTGAAGCCGGATGCGCTTGACGTGCTGTTCCTGCTGGGCGCCGACGAGGTCGATCCGACCGGTTCGAACGCCTTCCGCGTCTATCTCGGCAGCCACGGCGACCGCGGCGCGCACGGCGCCGACGTCATCCTGCCGGGCGCGGCCTATACCGAGAAGTCCGGCCTGTACGTCAACACCGAGGGCCGGGTGCAGATGGCCGAACGCGTCGTCTTCCCCAAGGGCGAGGCCAAGGAAGACTGGGCCATCATCCGCGCCCTGTCGGCGCGCGTCGATCAGACCCTGCCTTACGACACGCTGGAGCAACTGCGCGCCAAGCTGATGGGCGATCATCCGACCTTCGGCCGGATCGATTATCTGCCCGCGCCGGCGACGTTCGACGTGGCGGCCCTGGGCGCCAAGGGTGATCTGGGCGACCGCGCCTTCGTCTCGGTCGTGACCGACCCGTATCTTTCCAATCCGATAGCGCGCGCCAGCGCGACGATGGCCGAGCTGTCCGCCCTGCGGACCCAGCCGGTCGCAATGGCGGCGGAGTAAGCCATGGACCCCGTTTCCTTCTGGGCCACGCCTCTGGGCTGGACGCTGATCACGGTCGGCCAGGTCCTGCTGATCACGGTCGGCGTGCTGATCGCCGTCGCTTTCCTGCTGCTGGCCGACCGCAAGGTCTGGGCCGGGGTGCAGATGCGCAAGGGTCCGAACGTCGTCGGTCCCTTCGGCCTGCTTCAATCCTTCGCCGACATGATCAAGTTCGTGCTGAAGGAGGTCGTGATCCCGGCCGGCGCGGACAAGGCGGTCTTCATCATCGCCCCGATCATCACCGTGATCCTGGCCTTCATGGCCTGGGCGGTCATTCCGTTCGCGCCCGGTTGGGTCGTGTCGGACCTGAATGTCGGCATCCTGTACATCTTCGCCGTGTCGTCGCTGGGCGTTTACGGCATCATCATGGGCGGCTGGGCTTCGAACTCGAAGTATCCGTTCCTAGGTTCGCTGCGTTCCGCGGCGCAGATGGTGTCGTATGAAGTCTCGCTCGGCCTGATCATCATCAATGTGATCCTGCTGGCCGGCACCATGAACCTGTCGGCGATCGTCGACAGCCAGAAGGGCATGTTCTGGAACTGGTACGGCTTCGGCGGCGGCGCCGACACCTGGCCGCTGGTGGTGATCCTGTTCCCGATGTCGATCATCTTCTTCATCTCGGCCCTGGCCGAAACCAACCGCCCGCCGTTCGACCTGCCCGAGGCCGAGTCCGAACTGGTCGCCGGTTATCAGGTCGAATACAGCTCGACGCCGTATCTGCTGTTCATGATGGGCGAGTACGTCAACATCGTCTTCATGTCCGCGATGATCAGCCTGCTGTTCTTCGGCGGCTGGAACCCCGGCGTGCCGCAGGCGTGGATGGATGGGCTGCCGGCCTGGATCGCCTATACGATCTATCTGCTGACATTCATGGCCAAGACGGTCTTCTGGTTCATCATGATCTCGATGGTGAAGGCCTTCGTGCCGCGCTATCGCTATGACCAACTGATGCGTCTGGGCTGGAAGATTTTCCTGCCGACGTCGCTGGTCGCGGTCGTGATCGTTTCCGCTTGGCGCGTCTTCGTGGTGGGGTCGTGATGCGCGGCCCTATCATCGGCCTCGGTCTTGTGGCGATGACCGCCGCCTGCGCGCCCGACCCGTCGCGCATGCCCGAGTCGAGCTATCAATGGCAGCAGCGCCAGGATCGCATTGAACAGGACTGGCGCGCCAGCCAGACCGCCCCCAAGACGACGCCCGCCCCCAAGGATAAGCCCTGATGTTCACCCGTATCGTCCAAGCGACCAAGGGCGCGATGATGCTGGACGTCATCGGCGCCATCGGTCTGTCGCTGAAATATATGGCCCGTCCCAAGATGACGGTGAACTATCCCTTCGAGCGCAATCCGCAGTCGCCGCGCTTCCGTGGCGAGCACGCGTTGCGTCGCTATGCGAACGGCGAGGAACGCTGCATCGCCTGCAAGCTGTGCGAAGCCATCTGCCCCGCCCAGGCCATCACCATCGAGGCCGAGCCGCGTGCCGATGGCAGCCGCCGCACGACCCGCTACGACATCGACATGGTCAAGTGCATCTATTGTGGCCTGTGCCAGGAGGCCTGCCCGGTGGACGCCATCGTGGAAGGGCCGAACTCGGAGTTCGCCGTCGAGACGCGCGAAGAGCTGCTCTACGACAAGCAACGCCTGCTCGATAACGGCGACCGCTGGGAACGGCAGATCGCCAAGAATCTGGAACTCGACGCGCCTTACCGCTAAGGCGCATCTCGCTAAACGGGTCGGCGATTCCTGAATGGGGGTCGCGGCCGATACGAAAGGGGCTTCGTCCCGACATGCTGCAAGGCATAGCCTTCTATCTGCTGGCGGCGGTCGCCACGGTTTCCGGCCTTCTGGTCGTGACCGCGCGCAACCCGGTGCACAGCGTGCTGTGGTTGATCCTGGCCTTCTTCTCGTCGGCGGGTCTGTTCGTCCTGCTGGGCGCCGAGTTCCTGGCGATGCTGCTGGTCGTCGTCTATGTGGGCGCGGTCGCGGTGCTGTTCCTGTTCGTCGTCATGATGCTGGACGTGGACTTCCTGAAGCTGCGCGAAGGCTACGCACGCTATCTGCCGCTGGGCGCCATCGTCGCCGCCGTGCTGCTGGTCGAGATGATCATCGTCTCGGTCGCCGTGGTTCAGGGCGGCGCCGCTGCGGGCCTGCCGGCGCCGGGCGCGCCGGACGCCAGCGTGACGAATGTCGAGGCCATCGGCCGCGTGCTCTACACGGACTATGTCTATTTCTTCCAGGCGGCCGGGATCGTGCTGCTGATCGCGATGATCGGCGCCATCACCCTGACCCTGCGCCACAAGCCGCACATCAAACGCCAGAACCCCGGCGACCAGGTGAACCGCGACCGTCGCAAGTCGGTCGAGATCAAGTCCGCCGCCACGGGCGAAGGCGTCAGCGCCGAGGAGCTTCTCTGATGATCGGTCTGACCCACTATCTGACGGTCGCTGCAATCCTGTTCACCATCGGGGTGTTCGGCATCTTCGTGAACCGCAAGAACGTCATCATCATCTTGATGTCGATCGAGCTGATCCTGCTGGCGGTGAACATCAACTTCGTCGCCTTCTCGGCCTATCTGAACGAGATCAGCGGGCAGATCATGGCTATGTTCGTCCTGACCGTCGCCGCAGCCGAGGCCGCCGTCGGCCTGGCGATCCTGGTGACCTTCTTCCGTAACCGCGGCAACATCGCCGTGGACGACGCCTCCGTGATGAAGGGCTGAGCGTGACCTTCCATACCCTCGTCATTCTCGGGATCTTTGCCCCGCTGCTGGGCGCGGCCATCGCCGGCTTCTTCGGACGCCGGATCGGCAACATCCCGTCGCAGGCCGTTACGACCGGCCTGCTGTTCTTCTCGTGCGCCGTCGCCTGGACGGTGTTCGGCCAATGGACCTGGGGCCATATGGAGCCCTTCACCATCCGCCTGGCGCCCTTCATCAACGTCGGCGACTTCCAGTCGGCCTGGTCGATCCGCATCGACGCCCTGTCGGCGACCATGCTGATCGTGGTCACCAGCGTGTCGTCGCTGGTTCACCTGTATTCCTGGGGCTATATGGCCGAGGACGACAGCCGGCCGCGCTTCTTCGCCTATCTGTCGCTGTTCACCTTTATGATGCTGGCGCTGGTGACGGCGGCGGACTTCATGCAGATCTTCTTCGGCTGGGAAGGCGTCGGCCTGGCGTCCTATCTGCTGATCGGCTTCTGGTTCAAGAAGCCGACGGCCAGCGCCGCCGCCATCAAGGCCTTCGTCGTCAACCGCGTCGGCGACTTCGGTTTCGTGCTGGGGATCATGACGGTCTTCTGGATGTACGGCACCATCAACTTCGCCGAGCTGTTCCCGCTGATCGCCACAAAGGCCGGCACGACGTGGGAGTTCCTGGGCGTCCAGTGGTCCGCGCTGGATCTGGCCGGCTTCCTGCTGTTCATCGGCGCCATGGGCAAGTCGGCCCAGTTCTTCCTGCACACCTGGTTGCCGGACGCGATGGAAGGCCCGACCCCGGTGTCGGCGCTGATCCACGCCGCGACCATGGTCACCGCCGGCGTCTATATGGTCTGCCTGCTGAGCCCGATCTATGAGTATGCGCCGGGCGCGTCGCAGATCATCGCCATCATCGGCGCGATCACGGCCCTGTTCGCCGCCACGGTCGGCCTGACCCAGAACGACATCAAGCGGGTCATCGCCTATTCGACCTGTTCGCAGCTGGGCTATATGTTCTTCGCGGCGGGCGTCGGCGCCTATCAGGCGGCCATGTTCCACCTGTTCACGCACGCCTTCTTCAAGGCGCTGCTGTTCCTGGGCGCTGGCTCGGTGATCCACGGCATGCACCACGAGCAGGACATGCGGAAGATGGGCGGCCTGTGGAAGCTGCTGCCGGTCACCTATGCGGTGATGACCATCGGCACCATCGCCATCACCGGCCTGGGCATCCCTGGCGTCGGCGGCTTCGCCGGCTTCTACTCCAAGGACTCGATCATCGAGAGCGCCTATGCCTCGGCGGCCTCGGGTCACTCGGCCATCGGCCTGTTCGCCTTCTTCGTCGGCATCATCGCCGCCGGTCTGACGGCCTACTATTCGTGGCGCCTGGTCTTCATGACCTTCCACAACAAGCCGGTGTGGAAGGAAGAGGGCGCGCATCATGGGGACGATCACGCCTCGGCCGCTCAACTGGAGACGCACTCCGAGCCGCTACCGGACGATCACGGCCACGCCGTTGCGCACGCCGCGCATGACGACCACGCTCACGACGACCACGGTCATCATGGCCCGCTGAAGCCGCACGAGAGCCCGCTGGTCATGCTGGTTCCGCTGATCCTGCTGTCGGTCGGCGCCGTCGCGGCCGGCTTCGTCTTCGCGCCGCACTTCATCGGCCACCACGAGGGCGAGTTCTGGCGCGGCGCGATCTTCACCGGCGCGAACAACCACGTCCTGCACGAAAGCCACGACGTTCCGACCTGGGTGAAATGGTCGCCGCTGATCCTGACGCTGATCGGCACCGCCTTCGCCTATTGGATCTACGTCGCTCGCGAGGGCATGGGCCGTCGCATGGCCGAGCGGAACGGCGTCATCTACCGCTTCCTCTACAACAAGTGGTATTTCGATGAGCTGTACGACTTCGTGTTCGTGCGCGGCTTCCGCGCCATCGGGAACTTCTTCTGGAAGATCTGCGACGTGAAGATCATCGACGGCCTGGGCCCGAACGGCGCCGCCTGGGTGTCGCTGAAATCCGCCGCTCGACTGGGCAAGATCCAGTCCGGCTATGTCTATCACTACGCCTTCGTGATGTTGCTCGGGGTGGCTGGTCTGCTCACCTTCGCCATCCTCGCGTGGGGAGCCTGATCTCGTGCCCTACATCCTGAGCCTCGTTACATTCCTGCCCCTGGTCGGGGCCTTGGCGATCTTCGTCGCCCGGATGACGTCAAAGTCGGCCGATGCGACCGCGCCGGCCGCGCGCTGGATCGCCTTGATCACCACCCTGGTGACCCTGGCGGTGTCGGTCGTGCTGGTCGCCGGCTTCGATCCGGCTAACACCGGCTATCAGTTCGTGGAGATGGTCCCGTGGTTCGCGGGCGCCAGCTATCACCTGGGCGTCGACGGGATCTCGATCCTGTTCGTGCTGCTGACGGCCTTCCTGATGCCGATCTGCATTCTGGCCAGCTGGAAGTCTGTCGAGACGCGCGTCGTTGAATATATGATCGCCTTCCTGGTGCTGGAGACGCTGGTCATCGGGGTGTTCACCTCGCTGGACCTGTTCCTCTTCTACATCTTCTTCGAAGGCACCCTGGTCCCGATGTTCCTGATCATCGGCATCTGGGGCGGTCAGAACCGCATTTACGCGGCCTACAAGTTCTTCCTCTACACCCTGCTGGGGTCCGTTCTGATGCTGCTGGCCATGCTGTGGATGGCGCATGAGGCGGGTACCACCAGCATTCCCGAGCTGAAGCGTTTCGCCTTCGATCCGGCCGTCCAGCCGATCCTGTGGCTGGCCTTCTTCGCCTCGTTCGCGGTCAAGATGCCGATGTGGCCGGTCCACACCTGGCTGCCCGACGCCCACGTTCAGGCGCCGACGGCTGGTTCGGTGATCCTGGCGGGTATTCTGCTGAAGCTGGGCGGATACGGCTTCATCCTGTTCAACGTGCCGATGTTCCCGGTGGCGTCGGAGATGTTCCGGCCGCTGGTCTTCACCCTGTCGGTGATCGCCATCGTCTACACGTCGCTGGTCGCCTGGCGTCAGACGGACATCAAGAAGCTGATCGCCTATTCGTCGGTGGCCCACATGGGCTTTGTGACCCTGGGCATCTTCGCCGGCAACGACATCGGCATGCAGGGCGCCATCTTCCAGATGATCAGCCACGGCCTGATCTCGGGCGCGCTGTTCCTGTGCGTCGGCGTCGTTTACGACCGGATGCACACCCGCGAGATCGCCTTCTACGGCGGCCTGACCTCCAAGATGCCGTGGTACGCCGCCATCTTCCTGATGTTCACCATGGCCAACGTCGGTCTGCCGGGCACCTCGGGCTTCATCGGCGAAGTTCTGACCATGACGGGCGCCTACAACGCCTCGACCTGGGCGGCGCTGGTCGCGGCCTCGGGCGTCATCTTCTCGGCGGTCTATGCCCTGACCCTGTACCGCGCGGTCATGTTCGGCGAGATCACCAATCCGAAGCTCGAGACCATCACCGACATCGACAAGCGCGAACTGCTGCTGTTCGTGCCCCTGATCGTCGGCACCATCTGGCTGGGGGTCCATCCGGCCTCCGTCCTCGATTACACCGGGCCTGCCGTCGAGGCCCTGACCAGCGCGTATCGCGCCGCGATCGGCGGGTGAGACTTACAGATGCCTGATCTATCCTCCGCCCTGCATCTCGCCGCCTCGGAAGTCACCCTCGCGGTCGGCGCTCTGGTCCTGCTGATGGTCGGCGCCTTCATCGGCGACAAGAGCGCCCGTCTGGTCTCGATCCTGTCGGTGCTGCTGCTGATCGCCGCATCGGTCATCTCGATCGTCGGACCGTGGGGAGTCGCCTTCAACGGCGCCTATGTCGCCGATCCGCTGGCCATCTACGCCAAGAGCCTGATCTATCTGTCTGCCGCCGTGGCGGTCGTGCTGGGCGACGGCTGGATGAAGCGCACGCGCATCGCCAAGTTCGAATATCCAGTCCTGATCGTGCTGGCCTCGGCCGGCATGGGGATGATGGCGTCCTCGGGCGACCTGATCTCCATGTATGTCGGGATCGAGCTGCACTCGCTGGCCCTGTATGTGCTGGCCGCCTTCCACCGCAACGACGTCAAGGCGTCGGAAGCGGGTCTGAAGTATTTCGTCCTGGGCGCCCTGTCGTCGGGTCTGCTGCTGTATGGCGCCAGCCTGATCTACGGCTTCGCCGGTTCGATGCGGTTCGAGGACATCGCCGCCGTCGCCGCCGACAATCCCGGCCCGGGCCTGGTCTTCGGCCTGGTCTTCCTGATCTGCGGCCTGGCGTTCAAGGTTTCGGCCGCGCCGTTCCACATGTGGACGCCCGACGTCTATGAGGGCGCGCCGACGCCGGTCGTGGCCCTGTTCGCCACGGCGCCCAAGGTCGCGGCCATGGTGCTGATCGCCCGCGCGCTGGAAAACGGTTTCGGTGACGCCCACGCCCAGTGGTCGCAGGTCCTGATCGCCATCTCGCTGATCAGCTTCGTCGTCGGCGCCTTTGGCGGCCTGGCGCAGAAGGACATCCAGCGCCTCTTGGCCTATTCTTCGATCGCCAACATCGGTTACGCCCTGCTGGGCATTGCGGCGGGCACGGCCGAAGGCCTGCAGGCCATGCTGATGTTCATGACGCTGTATGTCATCGACCAGCTGGGCTTCTTCGCTATCCTGCTCAGCCTGTCCAAGTCGGGCCGTCCGATCCGCCGCATCGCCGATCTGGCTGGCTTGAAGAAGGATCGGCCGCTGACGGCCGTGGCCCTGACCATCCTGTCGCTGTCGGTCCTGGGCATGCCGCCGTTCTCGGGTTTCTGGGGCAAATACTATGTGTTCGGCGCTGCTGCCGATGCAGGACTGTGGCCCGTCGCGGCCGCCGGTCTGGTCGCCTCGGTCGTCGCCGCCTTCTACTATCTGCGCATCCTCAAGCTGATGTGGTTCGATGCGCCGGTGGACGACATTGCGACCGACGCCGCGCCGGTCGAGGCGAAGTGGATCGGCTGGGCGTGCGCCGCCTTCGCCTTCCCCTTGGTGATCGTTGGTCTGACCTGGCTGGAGCCGCTGACCAAGGCTGCGAGCGCCGGCTTCGGGAACGGGTAGGGCGTTGGCGCCCGTCCCACTGGTCATCCTCGACGAGATCGACTCGACCAACGCCGAGGCGCGCCGCCTCGCCGAGGCCGGAGAGGCGGGACCGTGCTGGATCGTGGCGCGCCGCCAGACCGCCGGTCGCGGTCGGCGGGGTCGCAAGTGGGACACCGATCAGGGCAATCTGGCCGCGACCCTTCTGATCACCACGCCCAAGTCGGCGGCGGAGGCGGCCCAGGCCACCTTCATCGCCGCCCTGGCGGTCGCGGACCTGCTGGACGTCTTCGTCTCGCCCGCGCTCGTGTCGATCAAATGGCCCAACGACGTCCTGCTGGACGGGGTCAAGGTGTCCGGCATCCTGGTCGAATCCGGCCGGCATGCGAACGGCGACCTCTGGCTTGCGGTCGGCATCGGCGTGAATCTGGCCCATGCGCCCGAGGGCACCGAGCGGGGGGCGACCTCGGTCGCCGAACGTCTGCGCGCCGACCTGGCCTATGTCCCGCCGATCGAGGCCGCCGCCGAAATCCTGGCCGAGACTTTCGCCGTCTGGTGGGGGCGCTGGCAGACGATGGGCTTCGAGCCCGTGCTCGACGCCTGGACCAGTCGTTTGACGGGCCTAAACGGACCATGCGTCGCGCGTCTGGACAATGAGACGCTGGAAGGTTTGGCCGAGGGCGTGGAGGCGGACGGCGCCTTACGCCTGCGTCTGGCCGACGGCTCGGTGCGGTTGATCTCCGCCGGCGATGTCTTCTTCGGGAAAGCCGCCTGATGCTTCTCGCCATCGAGCAGGGGAACACCAATACGCTGTTCGCGGTCCACGACGGCACGGACTGGATCGCCCAATGGCGCGCCGCGACCGAGGCCAGTCGCACGGCCGACGAATACGCCGTCTGGCTGAACCAATTGATGGTGATGAAGGGGTTGGCCTTCGGGGCGCTGAGCGGCTGCATTATCTCCAGCGTCGTGCCGCAGTCGATCTTCAACCTGCGCAATCTGGCGCGGCGCTATCTGAACATCGAACCCCTGGTCATCGGCGAGAACGCCGAACTGGGCATCGAGGTGCGGATCGCCAAACCCAGCGAGGCGGGCGCCGATCGTCTCGTGAACGCCGTGGGCGCCTCGCTGATGTATCCCGGCGACCTTCTGTTGATCGACAGCGGCACGGCGACGACTTTTGACATCGTCTCGGGTGACGGTGCTTTCGAGGGCGGTCTGATCGCGCCCGGCATCAATCTGTCGCTTCAGGCCTTGCACGAGGCGGCGGCCAAACTGCCGCGGATCGCCATCCAGAAACCCGAGAACGTCATCGGCAAGGGCACGGTCGAGGCCATGCAGTCCGGCGTCTTCTGGGGCTATATCTCGTTGATCGAAGGCCTGATTGGACGCATCAAGGCGGAGTGGGGCAAGCCCATGACCGTCGTCGGCACCGGCGGGGTCGCCAGCCTGTTCGAAGGCGCGACCGACAGCATCGATCACTTCGATCCCGACCTGACTATTCGCGGCCTCCTCGAAATCTGGCGTCGTAACGCCCATTTGACTGATTGAATGAAAAAGCAAACCCAAAACGAACTCGTTTTCCTGCCGCTGGGCGGCTCGGACGAGGTCGGTATGAACCTGAACGCCTATGGCTTCGGCCCTGAGGCGAACCGTGAATGGCTGATCGTCGATGTCGGCGTCACCTTCGGCGACCTGTCCACGCCCGGCGTGGACGTGATTGTGCCCGATCCCACCTTCCTGGAGGGTGAAAACATCAAGGGCATCGTGCTGACCCACGCGCACGAAGATCACATCGGCGCCCTGGGCTGGCTGTGGCCGCGCATCAAGGCGCCGATCTACGCCACGCCCTTCACCGCCTATCTGATCCGCGACAAGCTGCGTGAGCGCGGCATTCTGGACGAGGTCGAACTCATCGAGGTGCCGCTTGGCGGGACCGTCGACATCGGCACGTTCGGCGTGACCTTCGTCAACATGACCCACTCGATCGCCGAGCCCAGCGGCCTGGCCATCGATACGCCGCTGGGCATGGTGTTCCACACCGGCGACTGGAAGATCGACGACCAGCAGGTGATCGGGACCAAGACCGACGCCCCCGTCATCCGCGCCCTGGGCGACGAAGGCGTGCTGGCCATGGTCTGCGATTCGACCAATGTCTTCGTGCCGGGCGTCGCTGGGTCCGAAGGCGATGTGGCCGTCGCCATCTCTAAGCTGATCGCCAGCCTGAAGGGGCGTGTTGCGGTCGGCTGTTTCGCCTCCAACGTCGCCCGGATGGACAGCGTGATCCGCGCGGCCGAGGCCTGCGGGCGTCGCGTGGCTCTGGCCGGCCGTTCGATGCACCGGATCACGGCGGCGGCGAAACACGTCGGCATGCTGAAGGACGTGAAGCCCTTCCTGTCGGACGAGGAGGCCCGCGTCTGGCCCGCCGATCAGATCCTTTATCTCTGCACCGGCAGCCAGGGTGAGGCGAGGGCGGCCCTGTCGCGCGTCGCCGATGGCACCCACCCGGTCGTGAAACTGGGTGTGGGCGATCACTGCATCTTCTCGTCGCGCCAGATCCCCGGCAACGAATTGGCGATCGGCACTCTGCAGGACCGGCTCGCGGACCGCGGCGTGCGCCTCTACACCGAGAAGGATCACCCCGGCATCCACGTCTCGGGCCACCCGTGCCGTGACGAGCTGAAGCAGATGTACGAATGGGCCCGGCCGCAGATCGCGGTGCCGACCCACGGCGTGCGTCGGTTCCTGTTGGAACACGCCAACCTGGCCAAGGACATGGGCGTTCCTGAAACGGTGACGCCACGCAACGGCGACATGGTCCGCCTGGCCCCTGGGCCGGCCAAGATCATCGACGAGGTGCCGAACGGTCGCCTGTACGTCGACGGCGGCATGCTGGTGACCGAGCAGGGCGAGGCCCTGAAGGAACGTCGTCACGCCTCGACCAACGGCGTGCTGATCGTCAGCTTCGCCCTGGACAAGCGCGGCCGCATCGCCAGCGACATCGACATCCGCAGCGTCGGCCTGCCCGGCGACACCGCCACGCCGCTCGGCGATGCGCTGGACAAGCTGGCCGAGCGCGTCGAGCAGGTGGTCAAAGGCCTGAAAGGCGATGCGCTGGACGACGAAATGGTTATCGAACAGGCTGTCGCCCGCGTGCTGAAAAAGGCCAGCCAACAGATCTGGGATCGTCGTCCCATCGTCGAGACGGTCGTCCTGCGCGTCTGATGCAACCTTGACCGTTCGGGCGCATTGGTCGTGCGCCTGAACGCTCGGGGAAACGCATGTCGAAAAAGCCCGCCCGAGCGCGCCGCCTGCTGGAGCGGATCCGGCACGCCCGCCATCCGCTGCGCGGTTGGCGACAATGGGCGGTGATTGCGGGGCAGGGGCTGGTCGGCTTCGTCGCCCTGTTCGCCGTCGTCAATCTGGTGCTCAGCCTGTCGACGTTCCGGGGCGAAGATCCCCTGGCGCGGACGGTTCACGAACTGCGCGTGCTGTGGTTCAGCCCGCCTGACGGCCAGCCGATGTCGCCGACCGCCTTTCCGACCGTCTATGGTCGCGACCTGGGGCCGGCGCCCGACACCGTCGCCATCCACGCCTATCTGGAGCGCGAGGCGGAGGACGGTGTCTTTCTGCTCGACCACGTCATGGTCGATCGCATCCTGAAGCTGAACGGCCGGATCGATGCGCGCAGCGTGCCGTCGGGCGTCTATGTCGGCGCCCATGCCCTGGGACCGGACGGGATGCCGCTGGTGCCAGTGACCAAGTTCATGGCGCAATATCTGCTGTTTCCGCGCCACGCATATATTCTGGTCGTTCCCGAAAGCGGGCCGGCCATCGCCTTCTCCGCCAGCCAGAACGCCAAGTTCGGCATCGACATTCATCCCGAGCGGCTGTCGGCCGAGATCGCGCCGTTCGATCCGAACGCCTATGACTTTCCCAGTTCGGGCGAGGCGCTGCACGAGATGACCCGCATCACCAACGACCCGGCGCGCGTCGCGACGGCGGTTGAGACGTTGAAGGGGGCCCAGGCGCGGCTCGCGCAGGAAGGTCTGACCTACGGCCTTCTGGCGCCCAACTCCAACACCGCCGTTGGCTGTGTGCTGCAAGGCGCCGGGGCGATCACGCAGCAGGCGCGCTCTTCGATCCTTCTGGCGCTAAGAGCGCCGGGGTTTGGCGCATCGTGCGAATAGCGGTCGCGCCGACGGCCTCAACTCGGATATATCCACGCCGATGACCGAGCGACTCTTCCTGCTGAACTCCGACTGGCACGACGATCAGGGCGGTCCGTGGTTCTGCCCGCCCGGCGCCTATATCGAGGGCGTGCTGGCGCTCTATCCCCAGCTTCGCGATGCGCTCGACGTCGTCTATCTGGATCATCCGCGCCCGCGCCAGCCGGTCATCGACCAGGTCGGCGAGGCGCATCAGAGCTGCCCCATCCTGATCCTGGACGGCGCGCTGGATTGGCCCGAGGCCGAGGTCAGTGAAACGACCGGCCGGCGGTTTCTTCAGGATCATGCCATCGCTCCCTATCTGGCGGCCCGCTACGGCGTCGGCCGGCCGCATCCCTAGAGGTTCGTCATGCCCATCGGCGTCTTCACCATGGTCGGCATCTACATCATCGCCTGGTGGACGGTGCTGTTCGCCGTGTTGCCGCTGGGCACGGCGAGCGAGACGCACGAGCCGCCGACCGACGGCTCACAATGGGGCGCGCCCAAGACGCCCAATCTGAAGAAGAAGTTCCTGACGACCACCTGGGTCTCGGCCCTGGTCTGGGCGTTTGTCATGGTGCTGATCTTCACGGGCTGGCTGCCCCTGCCGAACTTCGCCAGCGGCCCGGCCGTCTAAACGACGCATCGGCCTAGCTTTCGCCCCGTCCGAGCGGCTAAAGCCTTGTTCCGTCTCTACGCCTAGGATTCCCGACCATGCGCCTGTCGCGCTTTTTCCTGCCCACGTTGAAGGAAGCTCCTTCGGACGCCCAGATCGTCTCGCACCAGCTGATGCTGCGCGCCGGAATGATCAAGCAGGAGGCCGCCGGCATCTACGCCTGGCTGCCGCTGGGTCTGAAGGTGCTGCGCAAGATCGAGCAGATCGTGCGCGAGGAGCAGATGCGGGCCGGGGCCGTCGAACTGCTGATGCCGACGCTGCAACTGGCCGATCTGTGGCGCGAGAGCGGCCGCTATGACGCCTACGGCCCCGAGATGCTGCGCATCACCGACCGCCATGAGCGCGAACTGCTGTACGGACCAACCAACGAGGAGATGATCACCGACATCTTCCGGGCCTATGTGAAGTCCTACAAGTCGCTGCCGCTGAACCTGTTTCACATCCAGTGGAAGTTCCGTGACGAGCGCCGTCCGCGCTTTGGCGTGATGCGCGGGCGCGAGTTTCTGATGAAGGACGCCTATTCCTTCGACGTGGACGAGGCCGCAGCCCGGGTCGCCTACAACCGCATGTTCGTCGCCTATCTGAACACCTTCGCCCGCATGGGCCTGAAGGCGGTGCCGATGCGTGCCGACACCGGCCCCATCGGCGGCGATCTGAGCCACGAGTTCATCGTCCTGGCCGAAACCGGAGAGAGCGAGGTCTTCTGCGATCGCAAACTGGTCGAGATGCCCGCGCCCGGCGACGACTTCAGCCCCGAAGCCGTCCAGGCCGTCTTCGACGAGCGCACCGCCCTCTACGCCGCCACCGAAGAGATGCACGATCCGGCGCAGTTCGAGGCCAAGACCGCCGAGGGCGACCGCCTGTCGGCGCGCGGCATCGAGGTCGGCCACATCTTCTACTTCGGCACCAAATACTCCGCCCCGATGAAGGCCAAGGTCGCCGGGCCCGACGGTCAGGACGCCGAGGTGCACATGGGCAGCTATGGCGTCGGCGTGTCGCGCCTGCTGGGCGCCATCATCGAAGCGAGCCACGACGCCGGCGGCATCATCTGGCCCGACGCGGTCGCGCCGTTCGACGTGGTCGTGATCAATCTGCGCGCCAATGACGAGGCCGTCTCGGCCGCCTGCGAGGACGCGGTGGCCCAGCTTGAAAAACGCGGCAAGGATGTCCTTTACGACGATACCGACGAACGTCCCGGCGGCAAGTTCGCCACCGCCGATCTGATCGGCGTGCCGTGGCAGCTGACCATCGGTCCCAAGGGTCTGGCGGACGGCGTGGTGGAACTGAAACGTCGCGCCACCGGCGAGAAGGTCTCCGTGCCGCTGGCCGAAGCTATCGAAAGGCTGACCGCTTGAGCCTGCCGTCTCGTCCGTCCGGCGCCTTCTCCTCGTGGGAGATCGGCCTGGCCCTGCGCTACCTGCGCGCCAAGCGCAAGGAAGGCGGCGTCGCCACCATCGCCGTCATCAGCTTCATCGGCATCATGCTGGCCGTCGCCGTGCTGATCAGCGTGATGAGCATCATGTCCGGCTTCCGCAGCGAATTGCTGGGCCGCATGCTGGCCTTCAACGGCCATATGTATGTGCAGGGCCCGGTTTTGACGTCGCCTGATCGAGACGCCGCGCTGAAGCGCATCCAGGCCGTGCCGGGCGTCGCCAGCGCCAGCCCGCTGAACGAGGCGCAGAGCCTGATCCGCGTCGGCAGCTATACGACCGGCGCCATCGCCAAGGGCATCCGCCCTGAGGATCTGGCCAAGACCCAGTACGTCTTCGACAGTCTGAGCCCGCAGGAGCGCGCCAGCTTCGGCAAGGGCCCCTATGGCGGCGACCGCATTCTGGTCGGCGCGGCCCTGGCTAACTCCATGGGGCTGCGCGTCGGCGATCCTGTGACCCTGTTTTCGCCGACCGGAGCCGACAGCGCCTTCGGCAACCTCGGCGGACTTGAGAAGACCTATTTCGTCGGCGGCTTGTTCCGCTCGGGCGCCGCCGATTACGATCGCGCCTTCATCTTCATGCCTCTCGAGCAGCAGCAGCTCTTCTTCGGCAAGGAAGGCGTCTGGGACGCGATCGAGATCAAAGTGGACGATCCCGATCAGGTCGGCGCCCTGACCGCAGCCATCCGCGACGCCGCCGGTCCCGGCTCGGTCGTCAGCGACTGGCGCGAGCGCCTCGCCGCCTTCTACGGCGCGCTGAAGGTCGAACGCGTGGCCATGAGCATCATCCTGGGCCTCGTCGTCGCCATCGCCGCCATGAACATCATCTCCGGCATCGTCATGCTGGTGAAGAACAAGGGCCGCGACATCGCCATCCTGCGCACCATCGGCGCCAGCCCCTCGGCGATCCTGCGCGTCTTCTTCATGGCCGGCGCCATGATCGGGGTCGCGGGCACCATCGCGGGCCTGATTCTGGGTCTGCTGTTCTGCTGGAACATCGGCTCGATCCAGCATTTCCTGGAGTTCGTGCTGCAGACCAAGCTGTTCGATTCCGACGTCTATATGCTGGACGCCATCCCGGCCCTGGTCGATCCGGTGGACGTGACCTGGGTGGCCTTCTGGTCCCTGTTGATGAGCTGTATCGCCAGCCTGCCGCCGTCCTGGAACGCGTCTCGCATCGATCCCGTGGAGGCGCTGCGCTATGAGTAAGGCTCCCATCCTTTCGGTGCGCGGCCTGACCCGCACCTATGACACCGCCCAGGGCGGCCTGACCGTGTTGAAGGGCGTGGATCTGGACGTTTATCCCGGCGAACTGGTCGGGCTGATCGGACCGTCGGGCTCGGGCAAGTCGTCGCTGCTGCACGCCGCCGGCCTGTTGGAGAAGCCCACCAGCGGCACGGTCGCCATCGACGGCGAACAGGTCGGCGATCTGGACGAGCGCGCCCGCACGCGACTGCGACTGGGCGGGATCGGCTTCGTCTATCAGTTCCACCACCTGCTGCCTGAGTTCGACGCGCGCGACAATGTCGCCCTGCCGATGCGGATCGCCGGGGTGTCCCAGGACGAGGCGCGCAAACGCGCCGAGGTCACGCTGACGGCCCTGGGGCTAGGCGAACGCCTGACGCACCAGCCGGCCCAGCTGTCCGGCGGCGAACAGCAGCGCGTCGCGATCGCACGGGCCCTCGCCAATGGCCCGCGGCTGCTGCTGGCCGACGAGCCGACCGGCAATCTGGATCCGACCACCAGCCAGTCGGTGTTCGAGTCCCTGCGAAACCTGGCCAAGACCACGGGGGTGGCCGCCCTGATCGCCACCCACAATATGGAGTTGGCCGGCCATATGGACCGCGTCTTCGCCCTGAAGGACGGTCATCTGGAACATCGCGAGGCCCAGAGCCAAGCCTACTGAGCCAATGCCTGTCGATCAACTGACGGCGGCGTCGCCCCAGATCGCTCTCAGGCGTTCGGGGCGGCGGCATCCGATCCGGTAGGCCTGGTAGCTGGCGGCGTGGCGCTTGGCGTAGTTCTGGTGTTCCTCGCCCGCTGGCCAGAACCGCTGAGCGCCGACGACCGGCGTGGTGAAGCTTTTTCTCAACACACGCATCGCCGCATCGCGTGAGGCGACGGCGTCCGCGCGCTGGGCTGCTGTCGCGAAGACGGCCGATCGATAGGACGGCCCCTGGTCACAGAACTGACCGTTCGGATCGGTCGGGTCGATGGTGCGCCAATAGCGATCGACCAGAGTACGATAGCTGACCACGCGCGGATCGAAGATCACCTGCACCGCCTCCATATGGCCCGTGCCGCCGCGCACCACCTGCTCATAAGTCGGGTTGGCGGTATGGCCCCCGACGAAGCCGGACACGGCCGAGCGCACCCCCGGCACGTCGTCGAAGGCCTTCTCCTCCGACCAGAAGCAGCCGCCGGCGAAGATTGCGGTCTGAAGCGCCGTCTGCGCCTCGGCTTGACGGGCCAGGGGCGCGCCGATCGACAGGGCAACGACGGTCAAGGATGCAACGGCGGCGAGGGCGGTCGTGCGAAGGGACATGGTCTCATCTCCTGTTGCATTGACTACGACGGCGACGCGCAAACGGTTTCACCAAGAACGTCTTGACCGGAACAAAACGCCAACATAGAACATTCGCAGAACATATCGGATGTCTCGGAGCCAAGGTCATGCCGCGTTTGATGAGGGATATGCTGTCGCTGGCGTCGTGCGGCGGTTTCGTATGGATGGTCTGGACCGTGGCGATCAGCGTCTCCGCCTGAGATCAGACGAATTAGACACTTTAGACGGTGTTTTTTCGAGAACCGTCTGAAGCCAGCGATCCACAGCCGATCTGTCGGGCGACCGGTTTGCGATGGCCGCGCGACGCCCGATATGAGACTCAAGATAGGGTACTCGGTAGCGGGCCAGGGTCGAAGAAGGCGTGAACGAGCCGGTGAACAGTCAGGGTTTTGTCCATCTTCGGGTCCGCTCGGCCTATTCGCTGCTGGAAGGCGCGATCAAGGCGGCCAAGGTCGGCAAGCTGGCGGCCGACGCCGGAATGCCGGCGGTCGGGGTGGCGGACCGGGCCAATCTGTTCGGCGCGCTGGAGTTCAGCCAGACAGCGAAGGATGCAGGCGTTCAGCCGCTCGTGGCCTGCGCCCTGCCGGTCTTCGGAATCGGCGGCCAGATCAACGCCCGCTGGGCCAAGGTTCCGACCGTGGTTTTGCTGGCCCAGGATACGGCCGGGTGGCTGAACTTGTGCGCCCTGTCGTCATCGGCCTATCTGGACGCCGGAGAAATGGCCGAGCCGGGCGTGGGCTGGGAGCAGGTGGTCGCCCGCTCCGAAGGCCTGATCCTGCTGTCCGGCGGCCCGGACGGACCGATCGATCCGCTGTTCGCCCAGGGCAAGAAGGCCGAAGCCGCTGCGGCGCTGGCGGCCATGAAGGCGGCGTTCGGCGACCGCTTCTACGTCGAACTGCAACGCCACGGGCTTGAGGACGAAAAGCGCGCCGAGCCGGGGCTGGTCGAATGGGCCTACGCCAATGACGTGCCGCTGGTCGCCACCAACGACGTCTATTACGCCAAGGCGGCGCAGGCGAAGTCTCACGACGCCCTGCTGTGCATCGCCGACGGCGCCTTCACCGGCCAGGAGGATCGCCGTCGCATCACCGGCGAACACTGGTTCAAGCCCGCCGCCGTCATGCGCGAGCTGTTCGCCGACCTGCCCGAGGCTTGCGACAACACCATCGACATCGCGCGGCGCTGCGCCTTTCTGGTCAATACGCACGCGCCCATCCTGCCGCGTTTCGATACCGGGGCCGGGCGCTCCGAGGCCGATGAACTGGCCCACCAGGCGCGCGAGGGGCTGAAGGTCCGCCTGACCGAGGTCACGCCGGCCGTGCCCGAAGAGGAATACTGGACCCGCCTGGAATGGGAGGTCGGGATCATCCAGCAGATGGGCTTCCCCGGCTACTTCCTCATCGTGTCGGACTTCATCAAATGGGCCAAGACCCACGGTATTCCGGTGGGGCCGGGGCGTGGTTCCGGCGCCGGTTCGCTGGTCGCCTGGTCCCTGACCATCACCGATCTGGATCCCTTGCGCTTCGGCCTGCTGTTCGAGCGGTTCCTGAACCCCGAACGCGTCTCCATGCCCGACTTCGACATCGACTTCTGCCAGGAGCGGCGCGAGGAGGTGATCGACTATGTTCAGGACCGCTACGGCAAGGACCGGGTGGCCCAGATCATCACCTTCGGCACCTTGCAGGCGCGGGCCGTGCTGCGCGACGTGGGCCGGGTGCTGCAGATGCCGCTGGGTCAGGTCGACCGGCTCTGCAAGATGGTGCCGAACAACCCGGCTGCGCCCGTCACCTTGGCCCAGGCCATCGATATCGAGCCGCGCCTGAAGGAGGCGAGGGACGCCGACCCGGCGGTGAAGACCCTGCTGGAAACCGCGCTGGAGTTGGAAGGGCTATACCGCAATGCCTCCACCCACGCCGCCGGCATTGTCATCGGCGACCGGCCGCTGACGGAACTGGTGCCGCTGTATCAGGATCCGCGCTCCACCATTCCGGCGTCCCAGTTCAACATGAAATGGGTCGAGCCGGCAGGCCTGGTGAAGTTCGACTTCCTGGGCCTGAAGACGCTGACGGTGCTGGATCGGGCGCGGGGCTATCTGGAGCGGCGCGGCGCGGCGCCGGAATGGAACCAACTGCCGCTGGACGATGCGCGCACCTATGAGCTGATGGCCTCTGGCCAGACGGTCGGAGTGTTCCAGCTGGAATCCCAGGGCATGCGCGACACCCTGCGCAAGATGCGCTGCGGCTCCATCGAAGAGATCACCGCCCTGATTTCGCTTTATCGGCCGGGGCCGATGGAGATGATCGACACCTATATCGACCGCAAGTTCGGGCGCGCCGAGGTCGATTATCTGCACCCCAGCCTGAAAGAGGTGCTGACCGAAACTTACGGCGTCATCATCTACCAGGAACAGGTGATGAAGATCGCCCAGATCCTGGCGGGCTACAGCCTGGGCGAGGCCGACCTGCTGCGCCGGGCCATGGGCAAGAAGAAGAAGGAGGAGATGGATTTCCAGCGCCTTCGCTTCGTCAAGGGCGCCGCCGAAAAGGCCGTGCCGGAGGCGCAGTCCGGCTCCATCTTCGATCTGGTCGCCAAATTCGCCGGATACGGCTTCAACAAGTCTCACGCCGCCGCCTACGCCCTGATCTCGTTCCAGACGGGGTGGCTGAAGGCCAATCAGCCGGTCGAGTTCTTCGCGGCGTCCATGAGCCTGGACTTGTCGAACACCGACAAGCTGGCGGTCTTCTATCAGGACGCCAAACGGTTCGACGTGCCGGTCCTGGCGCCCGACATCAATCGCTCCTCGGCCGACTTCGACGTGGCCTGGGACGACGACAAGGGGGCGGTGCTCTATGCCCTCGGCGCGATCCGAAACGTGGGTCTCGAGGCGATGAAACACGTCATCGAGGTACGCGAGACGGGCGGGCGGTTCGCCGACATCTTTGACTTCCTTGAGCGCGTCGATCCGCGCAGCGTCAACAAGCGCGCGCTGGAAGGTCTGGCCAAGGCCGGCGCCTTCGACAGCATCCACCCCAACCGGCGTCAGTTGCTGGAACAGGCCGACGTTCTGATGGCCTATTGCCAGAGCGTGGCGGCCGAACGCGCCTCGTCGCAGGTGTCTTTGTTCGGCGGCGATCAGGCGCATGCCGCGCGCCCGCGCCTGAAAAGCGTCGAGCCCTGGGTCGGGCCGGAGCGGCTGGATCACGAACTGTCGGCGGTCGGCTTCTATCTGTCGGGCCACCCGCTGGACGAGATGACCTCAGCCCTGAAGCGCAAGCGCGTCACCTTCGTCGCCGAAGCGATCCCGCTGGCGGAGTCCGGCCACGAAGCGTTCCAGATGGCCGGCGTCGTGCGTCGCAAGCAGGAGCGGGCCAGCGCGCGGACGGGCGAGAAGTTCGCCTTCGTGACCTTCTCCGATCCGACCGGCGAGTTCGAATGCCTGTTCCCGCCCGAACAACTGCGCAAATGTCGCGAGGTGCTGGAGCCCGGCGCCTCGGTCATGGTGCGGGTGCGCGCCAAGTCGTCGGAAGGGGAGGTGCGCTTTTTCGGCGACGACGCCTCCCAGATGGACAATCTGCTGGACGACGCCAACATCGGCCTTCGCATCCACGTCTCGGCCCGCAGCGCGGACGCCGAGGCCCTGAAGGCGCGGCTTGAGCGCGCGCGATCAGGCGCGATCGGCAAGGGGGGCGAGGTGTCGCTGATGATTGCGGGCCTCGATCAGGGGCGCGAGGTCGAGGTCAAGATTCCCGGTCGTTATCGCCTGGACGGCGCCTTGCGCGGCGCGCTGAAATCGGCGCCGGGCGTCGTCATGCTGGAGGACGCTTGAGCCCTGTTGGATATGGTTAAGCTTTTGATTTTTCGGAACCTCACGGACGTGTGATGGGTTTGGTCAGTCCATAGGGAGACTGTTCCAATGAAATATCTCGCCATCGCCATCGCCAGCGTCGCCTCGCTGGCCCTTCTCGCCGCCTGCAACCAGGGTGGCGACAGCGCCGCCCAGAACACCAGCGAAGCGGTCAACGCCACCCAGGACGCCACGTCCGGCGTCGTCGGCCAGACGTCGGCCATGACCATGGGCGCCAACACCGTCGACGGTTTCGTCACCGGTCTGGGCACCGGCAACATGTATGAGCTGGAAGCCGCCAAGATCGCCGCCGCCAAGTCCAAGAATGCCGACGTGAAGGCCCTGGCCGCCATGATCACCAAGGATCACACCGCAGCCGGCGAAAAGCTGGCCGCCGCCCAAGCGACCGCCGCGCCGAACGTCGCCATCCCCACGACGCTGGACGAACGCCGCAAGGGCTTGATCGACAATCTGAACGCCGCGACGCCGGACGACTTCGACAAGGTCTATCTGGACCAGCAGGTCGCCGCCCACAACGAGACGCTGACGCTGCTGAACGGCTTTGCCGACAACACCGAAGCGCCCGCCCTGGCCACCCTGGCGCGCGAGCTGGTGACGCCCGTCACCGCTCACCGCGACCGCGCCCGGACCCTGCTTGACGCGATGAAGTAAAAGCAGCCGTCGCGTTACTGACCAAAGGCGGTCCCGAAAGGGGTCGCCTTTTCCGCATTTGCAGGGCTGCGCTTGCTATTGCGGCGCATCCGGCCTACATGGCCCCCGCATTTCGCAACGCGGGTGAGGCGCGCTTCGGGGAGACATCCCGATCCGCACCATTCCGAGGGTCTTTCGGACCTTTAATCCCCCGCGCCACGTTTGATCGGAAAAAGGACTGAACGATCATGGCTCTGCCTGAATTCTCGATGCGCACCCTGCTTGAAGCCGGCGCTCACTTCGGCCACCAGACGCACCGCTGGAACCCGAAGATGGACCGCTACATCTTCGGCTCGCGCTCGAACATCCACATCATCGACCTGTCGCAGACGATGCCGCTGTTCCACCAGGCTCTGGTGGCCGTGCGCGAAGTCGCCGCCAAGGGCGGTCGCGTTCTGTTCGTCGGCACCAAGCGCCAGGCCGCAGAGCCGGTCGCCGAAGCCGCCAAGCGCTGCGCCCAGTATTACATGAACAACCGTTGGCTCGGCGGCACGCTGACCAACTGGCGCACCGTTTCGGGCTCGATCGCTCGTCTGCGTGAGCTGGAAGGCATTCTGGAAAACGGCGGCGAAGGCCGCGTCAAGAAAGAGCTGCTGAACCTGCAGCGCGAGAAGGACAAGCTTGAGCTGTCGCTGGGCGGCATCAAGGACATGGGTTCGATCCCGGACATCATGTTCGTGATCGACACCAACAAGGAAGCGATCGCAATCCAGGAAGCCCGCAAGCTGAACATCCCGATCATCGCCATCCTGGATACCAACTCGGACCCGGACGGCATCACCTATCCGGTCCCCGGCAACGACGACGCCGCCCGCGCCATCCAGACCTACTGCGACCTGATCGCCGACGCCGTCCTGGACGGTCTGGCCGCCGGCGCTTCGGCCTCGGGCATCGACCTGGGCGCTTCGGAAGCTCCGGTCGAGCCGATGCTGCGTGAAGCCTCGGCCCCCAAGGCTGAAGCCGAAGCCGCGCCGGCCGGCACGGAAGGCGCCGCCGCCGAACTGGAAGCCGCTGCTGAGCCGGCTGCCGAAACCGAGAAGGCCGAGGGCTGATCGCCCGCCGGGCGGCGTTCGCGTTCTTGAGCGCCGCCTGACGAACTGACACACGGCCGGGCTAAATCAGTCCGGCCGTTCCCACATACGAAATCCCCCAAGGAGAAGAACATGGCCGAGATCACTGCCGCCCTCGTGAAGGAGCTTCGCGAGCGTTCGGGCGTCGGCATGATGGACTGCAAGAAGGCGCTGGTCGAAAACGACGGCAACATCGAAGCAGCAATCGACTGGCTGCGCGCCAAGGGCCTGTCCAAGGCCGCCAAGAAGGCCGACCGCGTCGCCGCTGAAGGTCTGGTCGCCGTCGCGTCGAAGGAAGACGGCAAGGGCGAAGTCGCCGCCGCCATCGAGTTCAACGCCGAAACCGACTTCGTGGCCCGTAACGAGCTGTTCCAGAACGCCGCCAAGTCGTTCGCCCAATTGGGTCTGGAGCACCACTCGGTCGAGGCCCTGCACGGCGCCGAACTGGAAGCCGGCAAGACGGTCCAGGACGAAGTGACCAACATGATCGCCACCATCGGCGAGAACATGCAACTGCGCCGCGCCGCCCGCTTGTCGGTGTCGGAAGGCGTCGTCTCGACCTACGTCCACAACGCGGTTTCGCCGGGCGTCGGTCGCATCGGCGTGCTGGTGGCTCTGGAAGGCGAGGGCGACAAGACCGCGCTTCGCGAACTGGGCCGCAAGATCGCCATGCACGTCGCCGCCACCGCGCCGCTGTCGCTGAACACCGACGACCTGGACCCCGCCGCCATCGAGAAGGAACGCGCCGTTCTGATCGAAAAAGCCAAGGAAGAAGGCCGCCCTGAAGCCATGATCGAAAAGATCGTGGAAGGTCAGATCAACAAGTTCCAGAAGGACGTGGTGCTGTCCAAGCAGCCGTTCGTCATGGATCCGGACGTGACCATCGAACAACTGGTCGCCAACTCGGCCAAGGAACTGGGCTCCTCCAACCTGCACCTGGCCGGCTTCGTCCGCCTGGCGCTGGGTGAAGGCGTCGAGAAGGTCGAAGGCCCCGACTTCGCGTCGGAAGTCGCCTCCATGATGGGCGGCAACTAAAAAACATTCCCCTCATTCGTGAGGGTTTTGTATCAGAAGGGCGCGTTCGGCTTTGATGGCCGGCGCGCCTTTCGTCTATAAGAAGCCGCCTGATTCAATGGCGCCGCAGTCAAACGGACCTTCCCGCATGCCCGACGCCCCCTCGACCTTCCGCTACAAACGCGTCCTGCTGAAGGTGTCGGGCGAGGTGCTGATGGGCGACCAGTCGTTCGGCGTCGACATGAAGACCGTCGATGCGGTGGCCAAGGCCGTCGCGGACGTTGCGGCCGAGGGCGTGGAAATCTGCCTGGTCATCGGCGGCGGCAACATCTTCCGCGGTCTGTCCAAGGCGGCGGCCGGCATGGAGCGCGCCCAGGCCGACTATATGGGCATGCTGGCGACGATCATGAACGCCCTGGCCATGCAATCGGCGCTGGAGAAGATCGGCGTCTCGACCCGCGTGCAGAGCGCCATTCCGATGGCGGCCATCGCCGAACCCTACATCCGCCGGCGCGCCCTGCGGCATCTGGAAAAAGGGCGGGTCGTGATCTTCGCCGCCGGCGTGGGCGCACCGTTCTTCACCACGGACTCGGGCGCGGCGCTGCGTGCGGCGGAAATGGGCTGCGACGCCCTGCTGAAGGGCACCAGCGTGGACGGGGTCTACACCGCCGACCCGAAGAAGGATCCTGACGCGACGCGGTACGAGACGCTGTCCTATCAGGACGTGCTGGCCAAGGATCTGCGGGTCATGGACGCCTCGGCCATCGCCATGATGCGCGACACGGGCATACCGATCGTGGTCTTCTCCATTCGGGAAGACAATTCGCTGCGCCGGACCCTGACCGGCGAAGGCACGTTCACGGTCATTCAGGACGTCGCCTGACGTTCGCCTGACCTGGAAAGACAAGAGAGACCAAGACCATGGCAAAGCCTGACCTCAAGACCTATCGCGACCGCATGGATCGCTCCGTCGCCGCCCTGAAGGAAGAGTTCAGCGGTCTGCGCACTGGCCGGGCCAACGCCGGCCTGCTGGAGCCCGTGCGGGTCGAAGCCTACGGCTCGGCCTCGCCCCTGACCGCCGTCGCCGCCATCAGCGTGCCTGAGCCCCGGATGCTGAGCGTCAACGTTTGGGACAAGGGCATGGTGGTCGCCGTCGAAAAGGCGATCCGCAACGCCAATCTGGGCCTGAACCCGATCGTGGACGGCCAGACCCTGCGCATTCCGGTGCCGCCCCTGACCGAGGAACGCCGCAAGGACCTGGTCAAGCTGGCCGGCAAATACGCCGAGCAGCAGAAGATCTCGGTTCGCAACGTCCGCCGCGACGCCAACGACGACCTCAAGAAGGCCGAGAAGGCCGGCGAGATCAGCCAGGACGAACAAAAGAAGATGGAGACCGAGGTCCAGAAGGACACCGACGCGGCCATCAAGCGCATCGACGAGACCTTGAAGACCAAGGAACAAGAGATCATGCAGGTCTGAGGCGAAACGGCTGGGTCCGGAAGGGATCGCACGACAGATGACGGCAGACCGCGCCGCGCCTTCAGGCCAAAGCCCAGACAAGCAGGGTCAGGACGGCCCGCGCCACGTCGCCATCATCATGGACGGCAATGGACGCTGGGCGAAGGCGCGCGGTCTGCCGCGCGCTCTTGGTCACCGCGAAGGCGTTCAGGCGCTGAAGCGCACTATCCAGGCGGCGCCGGATCTCGGCATCGATTGTCTGACGGTGTTCGGCTTCTCAACCGAAAACTGGAGCCGTCCCGAGGACGAGGTGTCGGACCTGATGGGGTTGGTGCGGTCCTACGTCGCCAGCGATCTGGCCCGGCTGACCAAGGCCGGCGTCCGGCTGAAAATCCTGGGGCGACGCCAGGGATTGCCGGCCGACATCGCCGCCATCATCGAACGAGCCGAGGCTCAGACCGCCCATAACGATCGCTTCCTGTTGCAGGTCGCCTTCAACTACGGCGGTCGTGCGGATCTGGTGGACGCGGCGCGTCGCCATATGGAGCGGGTGCTGGCGGGCGAGACGGTCGAGCCTTTCAACGAGGCGATCCTGACGGCCGGGCTGGCCACGGCGGGCTCGCCGCCGCTGGACCTGATCGTGCGCACGTCGGGGGAGCAGCGGCTTTCGAACTTCCTGTTGTGGGAGGCCGCCTACGCCGAGCTCGTCTTCCAGGACATTCTGTGGCCCGACTACGGCCCAAAGGCCTTGGCCGAGGCGATTTCGGCCTTTGGTCAGCGCGACCGCCGTTTCGGCGGACGCGTGATCGCGCCTGAACGCGCGACGGCCTGATGGCGGTCAAGGGTCGGGATATCGCCCTCAGGGCTGCGTCCGCCGTCGTGCTGGCGCCCGCCGCCGTCGCTGCGACGTGGGGCGGAGGCGTGTGGTTCCTGGCGCTGATGATCGTCGCCAGCGTCGTCCTGGCGTTCGAATGGGCGGCGATGAGTGCGCCGCATGCACGCCGCGTCATGGGCGGCGCGGTCAGCTTCGGCGTCGTGGCGGCGGTGATCAGCGCCCATTTCGGGGCCATGTCCGTGGCCTTCATCATGCTGGTGTTCGGCGCGGTCGCGGCCGGGGTCTATGCCCGCAGCCGAGGGCAGGAGGCGCTGGATGCCGCCTATGGCGTGCTCTATCTCGGCTGGCCTTCGGTCCTGCTGATGTGGCTGCGCGACGTCGACAGTTTGATCGGGCTGCACTGGACCGTGCTGGTCTTCGCCGTCGCCTGGTCGGCCGACATCGTGGCCTATCTGGCGGGATCCACCTTTGGCGGACCCAAGCTGTGGCCGCGCTTCTCGCCGAACAAGACCTGGTCCGGGTTCATCGGCGGCGTTGCGGCCGGCGCGGTTGCGGGCGCCGTCATGACGGCCTGGGTCAATATGGGCGCCTTGAGCGTCGTCTGGGGGGCGGTGCTGGGCTTTGCCGCGGCCTTGGCGACCATGGCGGGGGACCTGTGGGAATCGGCGCTCAAGCGGCGGTTCGGGGTCAAGGATGCGGGGAACACCATTCCTGGCCACGGCGGCCTGCTGGACCGCGTCGATGGCCTGATGTTCGCGGTCGTTGTCGTCGCGGCTGGCCGATTGATCGTCCTGATGCTGGAGCGTGGGGCGTGATCCGGCGTCGCATCACCGTGCTTGGCGCGACCGGATCGGTCGGCGCCTCCACACTGGACTTGATGGCTCAAGCCGAGGCGACGGGCACGGGCGCGTTCGAGGTCGAGGCGCTGACAGGCGGCGCCAATATCGCCAAACTGGCAGAGCAGGCCAGGCGCTGGCGGCCCAAGCTGGCCGTGACCGCCGATCCGGCGCGTTTGAATGATCTGCGCGACGCCTTGTCCGGCACGGACGTCGCTGTCGCCGCCGGCGACGCGGCCATCGTCGAGGCGGCGACGCGACCTGTCGACTGGATCATGGCGTCCATCGTCGGAGCGGCGGGTTTGAAGTCCGCCTGGGCGGCGGCGGGAACGGGCGCGACCCTGGCGCTGGCCAACAAGGAAAGTCTGGTCTGCTGCGGCCCCGCCCTGATCGAACGGGTCAAGCGGGCAGGGGGGCGCTTGATCCCCGTCGATTCCGAACACTCCGCCATCTTCCAGGTGTTTCCGGCCGAAGCGCCTGAGCGCGTGGCGAAGTTGATCCTGACCGCATCGGGCGGACCGTTCCGCCAGACTCCGCGCGAGCAGATGGTCGCCATCACGCCCGAACAGGCCGTGGCCCACCCCAACTGGAGCATGGGCGCCAAGATTTCGGTCGACAGCGCCACCATGGCCAACAAGGGCCTGGAGATGATCGAGGCGGCCTATCTGTTCGATATGCCGCAGGATCGTATCGACGTCGTGGTGCACCCCGAATCGATCATCCACAGCCTTGTGGAGTATGTGGATGGTTCGACCCTGGCCCAGATGGGACCGCCGGATATGCGCACGCCGATCGCCTGCGCTCTGGCCTGGCCGGATCGGATCGCGTGGCCGGCGCAAAAGCTGGATCTGGCTGCGTTGGGTCGGCTGACGTTCGAAGCGCCCGATCTGACGCGCTTTCCCGCCCTCGATCTGGCGCGTCAGGCCCTGAAGGCGGGGGGCGCGACGCCGGCTGTGTTCAACGCCGCCAACGAGGTCGCCGCCTTCGCCTTCCTTGACCGCAAGCTGGCGTTTCTCAATATTGCCGCAGTCGTCGCCGAAACCCTTGAGCGTGCGACGAAAGCGGGGATGGCTTTCGGTTCTGGAGACGCCTGCGGCGCGGCCCTCTCGGTCGACGCCGAGACGCGTCGAATGGCCGAAAGCGTCATCGCCGGCCTTGCGAATGCGGCCTGACAGCAGGCCAGGGGAGACGAATTTCGAATGCTGGGCGTCCTGGGTCAGGTCCTGATCTCCATCGCCTCGTTCCTGCTGGTGCTGACCTTCATCGTCACCATCCACGAACTGGGTCACTTCCTTGTCGCGCGCGCCTTTGGCGTGAAGGTGGACCGGTTCGCGGTCGGCTTCGGCAAGGCCGTGGCCAGCCGCACCGACCGTCACGGCATCGAGTGGCGTCTCGGCTGGCTGCCGCTGGGCGGCTATGTGAAGTTCTCGGGCGATCTGGATGCGTCCAGCGTGCCTGATCGGGCCGGATTGGACGAACTGCGCCGCCGCGTGGTCGCCGAACGTGGACCGGGCGCCGAGCGCGATTATTTCCACTTCAAGCCGGTATGGCAACGCGCCCTGATCGTCGCGGCCGGACCCATGGCCAACTTCATCCTGGCCATCACCATCTTCGCCGTCGTCTTCATGGCCGTCGGCGTGTCCTTGCGCCCCGCGCGCGTCGCGCAGGTCCAGGCGGGATCGCCCGCCGCCGCCGCCGGATTCCAGGTCGGCGACCTGATCACCGAGGTGAACGGCAAGGCTATCAAGGACGGCAGCGCGGTCACCCGCACCGTCATGCTCTCGACCGGCGATCCCGTGCGTTTCACGGTCGAGCGCGCCGGTCGTCCGGTCGTACTGGTCGCGACGCCGGAACGCCGCGAGGAAAACGATCCCATCGCCGGACGGGTCAAGGTCGGCCGTATCGGCCTGGGGCTGGGCTCGTCGGCCGGCGATGTGCGCCACGTGCGTTACGGCCCTATCGACGCCGTGGTGGAGGGTGCGCGCCAGACGGGCGACGTGATCGGCTCGACCCTGACCTACCTTGGACGTCTGGCGACGGGGCGCGAGTCGGGCGATCAGTTCAGCGGCCCGCTGGGCATGGCCAAGGCGACAGGCTCCCTGACCACGGCTGCGGTCGAAGCTAATCCAGCGCCGAGCGCCATGGCGATCAACCTGCTCCTGACGCTGACAACCTTGGCCGCCATACTTTCGATCGGAATCGGCTTTCTAAATCTGCTTCCCATTCCGGTCCTCGACGGCGGGCATCTGCTTTTCTACGGCTATGAGGCTGTGGCGAAACAGCCTGTGTCGGCGCGGTTCCAGGAGATGGGCTATCGTGCAGGCCTTGCGCTTTTGGCGGGATTTATGTTGTTCGCAACGTGGAACGACCTACAGAAGCTCAATATCTTCCAATTCCTCGGCGGGCTCGTCTCGTGAGCCGACGCCAGCCCCCGACGGTTTCCCGAATGAATGACATGACCTCTCGCGCCGCCGTTCGACTGAGCGCCCGCTCCAGCCTGCTGGCTCTGGCGGTCGCCGCCGGTCTGGGCGCACCCGCGCTGGCGCAGACCGCGCCGGCCCAAACTGCGCCGACGACGACGCCTGCTGCTCAGGCTCAAACGGCCACGTCGCAGGCCCCGGCGAGCGCCGCCGAACCGCGTGTCGAGATCGCTGCGCCGCAGACGATCACGATCAATCGCATCATCGTGCAGGGCGCACAGCGGATCGACCAGACGACGGTCCTTTCCTATCTGCCGATCCGCCCCGGTGACGCTGTCGACGCCTCGGTGCTGGACGTCGCGGTGCGCACCCTGTCGCGCACGGGCCTGTTCGCCGATGTGCAACTGGGCATCCAGAACGGCGACCTGATCGTCCAGATCGTCGAGAACCCGATCATCAACCAAGTGGTGTTCGAGGGAAACAAGGCGCTGTCGAAGGACAAGCTGACCAAGGAAGTGACCCTGGCGCCGCGCGGCATCTATACCCGCGCCAAGGTTCAGGAGGACGTCGGCGCGATCGTCGAACTGTATCGCTTGCAGGGCCGCATCTCTGCGACCGTCACGCCCAAACTGGTCCAGTTGGAACAGAACCGCGTCGATGTGATCTTCGAGATCAACGAAGGCCCGCAGACCGGAATCAGCGCCATCAACGTGCTGGGCAACGAGGCGTTTTCGGATCGCGACGTGCGCGGCGTGATGGTCACCGAGAAGTCGACCTGGTGGAAGTTCTTCTCCAACAACGACAACTACGATCCCAACCGCCTGGAATACGATCAGGAGCAGCTGCGGAAGTTCTACACCAACCGCGGCTATTACGACTTCCGCGTAGTGTCCTCGGTCGCCGAGCTGCAGCCGGACGATCAGGCGTTCCAGCTGACGCTGACCCTTAACGAAGGCGACAAGTACAACTTCGGTGAGATCAAGGTCGTCACCCAGAACGACCGGCTGAACGCCGACTTCCTGAAAGCTCTGGTGCCGATCCGGGAAGGCCAGCTGTACGAAAGCGACAAGATCGAGCAGGCGGTTGACGCCCTGACGTTCGCAGCGGGTTCCGCAGGTTACGCCTTCGTCGAGATCAATCCGACCTACAAGGCCAATCCCGAAACCGACACGGTCGATGTGACCTTCAACGTGTCCGAGGGCCAGCGCGTCTATATCGATCGCATCAATGTGGTCGGCAACACGCGCACGATCGACCCGGTCATTCGTCGCGAACTGCTGCTGACCGAGGGCGACGCCTTCAACCGCGCTCTTATGGAGCGCTCGCGCAACAATCTGCGCGCCCTGGGCTTTTTCAAGGACGTGACGGTCGAGGAAACGCGCGGCAGCGCGCCGGACCGCTCGGTCATCAACGTCAACGTCCAGGAACAGCCGACCGGCGAACTGTCCGTCGGCGCGGGCTTCAGCTCCGTCGATTCCTTCACGGTCAACCTGGGCATCTCGGAGCGGAACTTCCGTGGACGCGGCCAGAACGTGGTCGCCCGTCTGGAGTGGGGCTCGCTGCGCCAGCAGGTCGACTTCCGCTTTACCGAGCCGAAGTTCCTCGGCCGCGATCTGCGCGCCGGCTTCGACCTGTTCCACTCGCGCTACGACCTGAGCCAATATTCGTCGTACGACTATCGCTCGACCGGCGCGGGCCTGCGTCTGTCCTATCCGCTGAACGGCAATATGCTGCTCAGCACGCGCTACTTCCTGAAGTCCGACGAGATCATCGTGCCGACGGGCTTCTGCTCGGGCGTGGGGCAGGGATCTTCGGCCCTGTGCGACCAGATCGGCAGCTTCATCAACTCGTCGGCCGGCTATACGCTGCAGGTCAACTACACCAACGATCCGATCCGTCCGACGCGCGGCTGGGCCGGGTCGTTGCGTCAGGACCTCGCGGGTCTGGGCGGCGACGTGAACTATGTGAAGACCGAGGCCGATGCGAGCTGGTACTACGGCTTTACGCCGAACTGGATCGTCAGCGTTCAGGGTTCCACCGGCTACGTCAGCGGCTGGAACGGCGATCCTATCCGCATCAACGATCGCTTCTTCAAGGGCGGCAACAGCTTCCGCGGCTTCGAGACAGCCGGTATGGGACCGCGCGATCTGAATACGACCGACGCCCTAGGCGGCAACTTCTACGCCATCGGTACGGTCGAGTTGACCCTGCCGAACTATCTGCCCGAGCAATACGGCATCAAGACCTCGCTGTTCGCCGATGTCGGTACGCTGGGCGTGCTGGATGACCGCTACAAGCTGACGTCCACCGGAACGGTGAACACCAACATCGCCGATGAGCTGTCGCTGCGCGCGTCGGCGGGTGTCAGCATCCACTGGAAGTCGCCGATGGGTCCGATCCGCTTCGACATCTCCAAGGTTCTGTCCAAGGAAGACTACGACAAGACGGAATCCTTCCGCTTCTCGACCTCCACTCAGTTCTAATCGCGGCTTTTTCGACCGCACGAGGAAACACCATGAAAGCTCTGATCATCGCGGCGGCCGCCGCTGCTTCGCTCATCGCCACCGCCGCTTCGGCGCAACAGGCCGGCGCGCCCGCCAACCCCGGCCCGGTCATTCCCGGCGTCTGCGTCTATTACAACGCACGCCTGCTGGCCCAGTCGTCGGCCGGTCAGGCCGTCGAAGCCCGCATGCAGCAACTGGCTCAGGAAGTTCAGGGCGAACTGCAGCCCTACGCCACCTCGATCCAGAGCGAGGCCCAGCAACTTCAAACCTCGGGCGCCAGCCTGCCGGCCGACCAACTGCAACAGCGCCGTCAGGCCCTGCAGCAACGCGCGCAAGAGGCGCAACAACTGGAAGCCACCCGTGAAAACGAGCTGCGCTACACCCTGGGCATGCAGCGTCAGGCCATCACCGAGGCCGTCTCGCCGATCCTGACCGCCCTGTATCAGGAAAAGGGCTGCGGCCTGCTGCTGGACCGCGAGAGCGTCTTCATGATGAACCCGGCCATGGACGTCACTGATCTGGCGATCCAGCGCCTGAACACGGCCCTGCCGACGCTGAGCTTCAACCGTATGGCCGTGCCGGCTCAGACGCAGGCTCAACCGGCCGCCGCCCGCTAAGTCTCGATGCCTGATCCGCGCTTCTTCGAAACCCTGTCGCCCCTCAGCGTCGCCGATCTGGCGGCGAAGATCGGCGGCGAGGTCGAGCGGGGCGGGGATCGCATGATCGCCTCCGTCGCGCCCTTGTCCTCTGCGGACGGGGGCGCGGTTGCGTTTTTGGGTGACCGCAAGTTCGCCGCCGCGCTGGCGACGACCCAGGCCGGCTGCGTTATCGTGCCGGCTGAGGCCAAGGACGCCGCGCCGTCGTCCGCCGCCGTCATCGCCTCGCGCACGCCTCAAGCCGCCTGGGCCAAGGCGTCGTTGGCGCTGCATCGGCCCATACTCCTGGATAAAGCGATCAGCCGCGACGAGGCGGCCGAGGACGACAGCGTCGTGGTCGAACCCGGCGCGATCCTGGGGCAGGGCGTCCGCATCGGTCGCGGGTCTCGCATCGGCGCCAACAGCGTCATCGCGCCCGGCGTGCAGATCGGCCGCGATTGCGTGATCGGGGCCAACGTCAGCGTGGCCTTTGCGCTGATCGGCGACCGGGTGAAGCTGTATGCCGGCGCCCGGATCGGCGAAGCGGGCTTCGGCGCCACGGGAACGGCGGCGGGGGTCATGGATATTCCCCAACTGGGCCGCGTCATCCTTCAGGACGGCGTGACGGTGGGCGCCAACTCGTGCATCGACCGCGGGGCCTATGACGACACGGTCATCGGCGAGAACACCAAGATCGATAATCTGGTCATGGTCGGCCACAACTGCGTCATTGGTCGCAACTGCCTGCTGGTCGCCAATACCGGCATCTCGGGCTCTGTGACCGTGGGCGACAATGTCATCTTCGGCGGCAAGGCGGGGATCGGAGACCACATCACGATCGGCGACGGCGCGCGCGTCGCGGCCGGCGCCGGCGTGCTGGCCGATGTTCCTGCCGGCGAGACCTGGTCGGGTTATCCGGCGCGTCCGATCCGACAGTTCTTGCGCGAGACGGTCTGGCTCGCCAAACAGGCCTCATCGAAGAAGGCTCCGAAGGAATCATAGGGATGAGCGACACGACTGCCGTCGAAGGCAAGATCGATTACGCCGAGGTGATGCGGCGGCTGCCGCACCGTTATCCCTTCCTGCTGGTGGACAAGGCCGAAGACTTCGTGCCCGCGACGTCGATCGTCGGCATCAAGAACGTTACCCACAACGAGCCCTTCTTCCCCGGTCACTTCCCGATCGATCCCGTCATGCCCGGCGTGCTGATCGTCGAGGCCATGGCCCAGACCGGCGCCCTGCTGATGTCCAAGACGCTGGATGTCGCCGTGGCCGACAAGGTCATCATGTTCATGTCGATCGACGGAGTTCGCTTCAGAAAGCCCGCGCGGCCAGGCGACCAGCTCCGTATGGAGGTCAAGGTGATCCGCGCGCGGGGTGACGCCTACAAGTTCCGGGGCGAGACCTTCATCGACGGCAAGCTGGCGGCCGAAGCCGAGTTCATGGCGATGGTCGTGACTGTGCCTGCCCCAGCGCCTGGGCCGGCGGCCTGATGACCGTTCATCCCACGGCTCTGATCGACGCGACGGCGACCCTGGGCGAGGGGGTCGAGGTCGGCCCCTGGTGCACGGTCGGGCCGAATGTGGTGCTGGGCGACAACGTGCGTCTGGTCAGTCATGTCGTGGTCCAGCAGGACACGACGGTCGGGGCCGGAACGATCATCCATCCCTTCGCCGTCATTGGCGGCGACCCGCAGCACAATGGCTACAAGGGCGAGACGGTCCGGCTGGAGATCGGCGAGAACAACCTGATCCGCGAGCACTGCACCTTCAATCGAGGCACGCCGCAGGGGACGGGCGTGACGGTCGTTGGTTCGAACAACCTGTTCATGACCGGCGCCCATGTCGGTCACGACTGCGTCGTCGGCGACAATGTGGTCATGGCCAACAACGCGACCTTGGGCGGTCATGCTCAGGTCGGTGACAAGGTGTTTCTGGGCGGACTGTGCGCGGTGCACCAGAACGGCCGCGTCGGGCAGGGCGCGATCATCGGCGGCCTGGCGGCGGTGACGCGCGACGTCATCCCCTATGGCTCGGCCTGGGGCAATCATGCGCGGCTGCGTGGGCTGAATCTGATCGGCCTTAAGCGCAAGGGCTACGGCAAGGATCAGGTACGGCGTCTGCTTGCAGCCTATCGCGATCTGTTCGAGGGCGACGGCGAGTTCGCCGGTCGGATCGATGGCGTAGCGGAACGCTATGCCGACCTGCCGGAGATCGTGGAGATCATCGCCTTCATCCGCGACGGCGGGCGGCGTCCGCTGTGCCTGCCCAACGCGGAATGAGCGCGGCTGGAAAGCTGGGTCTGATCGCGGGCGGCGGCGATCTGCCGGCGGCTGTCGCGGCGCGTTGCGATGCGCTCGGGCGACCGGTTTTCTTGATCCGTCTGGCGGGGTTCGCGGATGAGCATCTGGCGCGCTGGCCCGGCGCCGAGTTCGGTATGGCGCAGATCGGCGCGATCTTGAAGGCGTTGAAGGCCGAGGGCTGCACCACCGTGTGTCTGGCGGGCATCGTCAATCGGCCGGATTTCAAGACGCTAAAGCCTGACTTCAAAGGGGCGACCCTGTTGCCGGGCATCGTCGCCGCCGCCTCCAAGGGCGATGACGCCCTGCTGCGCAAGATACTGTCGGTGTTCGAGGCCGAAGGCTTCGCCGTCGAGGGCGCGGACGACATTCTGGGCGGCGACACGCTTGGCGCTGGCGCGCTGGGCGCCGTCTCGCCGACCGAGGAGCAGCTAGCCGATCTGAAGAAGGCGCTGCATGTCGCCGAAAAATCAGGTGAACTGGATATCGGACAGGGCGCCGTGGTCTGTGACGGCCTGGTCCTTGCGGTCGAGGCGCAGGAAGGCACGGACGCGATGCTGACCCGCGTCGCCAATCTGCCCGCCGACTTGCGTGGAGTGGTCGATAGTCCCAGGGGCGCGCTCGGCAAGGCGCCCAAGCCCATTCAGGATCTGCGCGTCGATATGCCCGTGATCGGGCCGCGCACCGTCGAAATGGCGGCGGCGGCGGGTCTGGCGGGCATCGGCGGTGTGGCCGGACGTTTGATTCTGATCGACCGTCCGGCCATCGTTGAGACGGCCGATCGGTTGGGTCTGTTCGTCTGGGGCGAGGATCGGTGAGCCGTCCGCTGAAGATCATGCTGGTGGCGGCTGAGGCTTCGGGCGATGCGCTGGGCGCCGGTCTGGCCAAGGCGTTGAAGGCGCGGTTGGGGGGCGATGTGGCCTTTGTCGGCGTCGGCGGGCCCAGGATGGCGGCCGAAGGCGTGGTCAGCCCGTTTGATATCGCTGAACTGTCGATCCTGGGCTGGATCGAGGGTTTGCGCGCCTATGGCAAGGTCAAGCGGCGCGTCGAGCAGACGGCGGCGCTGGCCGAGCGGGAAAAGCCCGACGCTGTGGTGCTGATCGACAGTTGGGGCTTCACCATCCGTGTGGCCAAGGCGATCCGGGCCGCGCGGCCGGACCTGCCGCTGATCAAATACGTCGGGCCTCAAGTATGGGCCTCACGGCCGGGCCGGGCCAAGACCTTGGCGGGCGCCGTCGATCATCTTCTGGCCCTCTATGGCTTCGACGCGCCCTGGTTCGAGCGCGAGGGCCTGCCGACGACTGTGGTCGGTTCGTCTGCGCTTCACGTGAACGTCGATGCTGCGGACGGCGCAGCGTTTCGCGCGCGCCGTGGGATCGCCGCCGATGCGCAGCTTCTCTTGGTTTTGCCCGGCAGTCGGCCCAGCGAGATCATCCGAATGGCCCCCGTCTATGAGGCGACGGTCAGAAAACTGAAGACCACGAATCCCGGCCTGGAAGTCGCCGTGGTCGCCGCAGGGACGGTCGCTCACGATGTTGCGGCTCGCGTCGCCGCATGGCCCTTCCGCGTTCACCTGGTCGATGAAGCCGAAAAGTATGATGCCATGCGCGCCGCGACCGTCGCCCTGGCCACCAGCGGCACCGTGTCGACCGAACTTGCGCTTGCGGGCGCGCCGATGGTCATCGCCTACAAGATCGACGGGCTCAGCTATCAGCTGATGAAGCGGTTCGTGACCGCCAAACACATCACCCTGTTCAATGTCGCGGCTGACGATCGGATCGCACCCGAGTTCATCCAGCATGAGGCGACGCCGGCCATCCTGACGGCGGCGGTCGGGCGGCTGCTGGCCGACCCGGCCTTGGCGGCCGAACAGGCGCGTCGCCAGACGGCGGCATTGGACCTGATGGGGCGCGGAGGTCCGGACCCGTCCGAACTGGCTGCCGACGCCGTGCTCAGGGTCATCGCCGCCAAGTCTGCGCGCTGACGATGGCGCGGGCGCTCAGTCCGCGACGTGCGGCCGAGGTCCGCGCCGCGCTGCAGATGGCGGTGGGCGCGATGGCCGCGCTCTATCTGGCGACCTGGCTGAACCTGCCGCACCCGTATTGGAGCGTGATTTCCGCCATCGTCGTCATCCAGGCGAGCGTCGGCGGCGGCGTCCTGACCGTTGCGCGCGACCGGGCCATCGGCACGGCGACGGGGGCGCTGGCGGGCGCGGTGTTCGCCTTCCTTCGTCCGCCGGGTCTGGAAAGCATGGCGCTGAGCATCGCGGTCTTGGCAGGCCTGCTGGCCTTTTTCGCAGCCGGGCGGCCTTGGCTGAAGGTCGCGCCCGTAACGGCGACCATCGTCATTGCTGGCGGGACCGGCGCAGAGGGGCCGGCGTCCCTCGCGCTGGATCGGGTGATGGAAATCCTGGTCGGCAGTGGCGTCGGCGTGCTGGCGATCCTGGCCCTGTTCCCGCGCCATGCCAGGCAATCCTTCAAACTTCAGGCGCGCGAGGCTGCGGGCGAGGCGGCGGTGCTGCTGGCTTTGGTCTCCAAGGCCTCCCCGGAGGATGCGGCCGAGATCTCGCGCCGTCATGCCGATCTGAAGCGGCGGCTGGATGCCTTGGGTCAGGCCGCCAAGAACGTCATCGATCTGCCTGGCCCACAACGCGAGACCGCCGACCGGGCTGCGCTCGTGCGCGCCTTCTGGCGCGTGCGCAGCGACATCGTCATCCTGGGGCGCGGTTTCCAGGCCGAGGGCGCGGGCGCCCGGCTGGATCCCTGGTCGCAGGACGCCGAGCGCGCGGTGGAGCAACTCAAAGCGCTGTCGCAAGGCAGGGCCGCCCAGCCCATGGGCGCGATCGACCAAAGCCTGGCCCTGTCCATGGCCGTCGAAGGGGACGATGTGGCTCTGGGCGCTGCTGCGATCGGCGTGGCCCATATGCACCGTGATCTGGATGACCTGGCCGCGCGTTTCGCGGATTTGAAGCTGGTCTGACGACAAAGAAAAACGCCGGGGATGTGTCCCCGGCGTTCTGCATTCTAGCCTTCGTCTCAGCCGCGCTGTTCGATCGGCACATAATCGCGCTGAGTCGGGCCCGTGTAGAGCTGACGCGGGCGACCGATCTTCTGCGACGGATCGGCCATCATTTCCTGCCACTGCGAGATCCAGCCCACGGTGCGGGCCAGGGCGAACAGGACGGTAAACATGGTGGTCGGGAAGCCCATCGCCGACAGGGTAATGCCCGAATAGAAGTCGACGTTCGGGAACAGCTTGCGCGAGGTGAAGTATTCGTCCGAAAGGGCGACCTTCTCCAGCTCCTTGGCGACCAGGAACAGCGGGTCGTTTTCGCGGCCCGTGGCGGCCAGCACTTCATAGGCCGACTGCTGCATGACCTTGGCGCGCGGGTCGTAGTTCTTGTACACCCGGTGGCCGAAGCCCATCAGCTTGTACTTGCGGTCCTTCACGCCCTGAATGAACTCCGGGATCTTGTCCGGGGTGCCGATTTCCTTGAGCATCGTCAGCGCTTCTTCGTTGGCGCCGCCGTGCGACGGGCCCCACAGGCAGGCGATGCCGGCGGCGATACAGGCGAACGGATTGGCGCCCGACGAACCAGCCAGACGCACGGTCGAGGTCGAGGCGTTCTGTTCGTGGTCGGCGTGCAGGGTGAAGATGCGGTCCATGGCGCGAACCAGGGCCGGATCGACGTGATAGTCCTCGGCCGGCACGGCGAAGCACATGCGCAGGAAGTTCTCGGCATAGGACAGGTCGTTGCGCGGCGAAACGAACGGCTGGCCGATATGGTATTTGTAGGCGCGGGCCGCGATCGTGGGCATCTTTGCGATCAGGCGAATGGCCGAGATGTCGCGCTGGATCGGATCGTGGATGTCCAGGCTGTCGTGATAGAAGGCCGACAGGGCGCCGACGGTGCCGACCATGATCGCCATCGGGTGGGCGTCGCGGCGGAAGCCTTCGAAGAAGCGATCGAACTGGCTGTGAAGCATCGTGTGGGTGGTGATGCTGTTTTCGAACTTCTCGAACTGAGCGGCGGTCGGCAGTTCGCCGTGCAGCAGCAGGTGGCAGACCTCCACGAAGTTCGACTTCGACGCCAGTTGGTCGATCGGATAGCCGCGGTGCAGCAGCACGCCGGCGTCACCGTCGATATAGGTCAGAGCCGATTCACAGGCCGCCGTCGAGGTGAAGCCGGGATCGAAGGTGAAGGCGCCCGTTCCCGCATAGAGTTTGCGGATGTCGATGACGTCCGGGCCGGTAGAGCCCGAAAGGACCGGCAACTCGATCGTCTTGTCCTCGAAGGACAGGGTCGCCGAGCCGGCGGGTTTGGCTTGTTCAGTCATGAATGCCCCTTTGCATCACACGTCCAGGCGCGGGGAGGCGTCGGCCGCTTTTTGGTTTGTGGGTGATCACTTAGTCTGTTGCAGCGCATCATCCAAGCGCCCGAGACTTTCGTCGCGCCCAAGAGCCGACAAAGTTAGTGCAATATCAGGTGATGTTGACCCTGCGGTAAGCGCCGCGCGCATCGGCGGGCCGATTTTTCCGAACCCGATGCCCTCGGATTCCGCAAAGGCCTTGAGCTCGGCTTCCAGTGCGAAGACATCCCAGGATTGGAACAGGGACAGCCGCTCGCGCAAGCGGGCGAGGCGATCCAGCGTTTCACCGGACAGCAGCGCCTTCGCCTTGTCGTCCAGGGTCAGCGGGCGCGATTTCAGGACGAAGGCGGTTTGGTCGGCCAGATCGAGGATCGTCTTGGCGCGGTCCTTGACGAACGGCATGGCGCGCTGGAGACGGGCTTCGTCCGCCTCCGCCAGGGCGTGGCCCTTCTGCAGATGCGCATCCAGCGTCAGCTTGGCGAGCCTTTCATCGTCGGCGAGGCGCAGCCAGTGCGAATTGACGTGGGCCAGCTTGTCGAAGTCCAGACGGGCCGGCGCCTTGCCGATGCCGCCGAGATCGAACCATGCGATAGCCTGGGCGTCGCTGAACAGTTCGTCGTCGCCGTGCGCCCAGCCCAAGCGGGCCAGATAGTTGCGCATGGCCTCGGGCAAATAGCCCATCTCGGCGTATTCATGCACCGCCTGGGCGCCGTGACGCTTCGACAACTTGGCGCCGTCCGGTCCGTGGATCAGGGGGATGTGGGCGAAGGTCGGGCGCGTCCAGCCCAGCGCATCGTAGATCAGGCTCTGGCGCGCGGCGTTGTTCAGATGATCGTCGCCGCGAATGACGTGGGTCACGGCCATGTCATGGTCGTCCACGACGACGGCGAGATTATAGGTCGGCGCGCCGTCCGAACGCAGCAGCACCAGATCGTCCAGGTCGTCGGTCGACCAGTTCACGTCGCCTTGGACCTCATCGGCCACCGTGACCGTCGTCGCCTTTGGCCGACGGAAGCGCACGACGTGCGGCAGGGCCAGATCGTCCACGGTCGGCTCACGGTCGCGCCAAGGCGATTCGAAGGTGCGCTTTTCAGCCTTGGCCTCGTCACGCAGACGACCGGTCTCCTCGGCCGAGGTGAAGTCGCGGTAGGCGTGGCCAGTTTCGAGCAGTTGATCGACCACCTCGCGGTGGCGGTCGGCGCGGCTGTACTGGAACACCGGCTCTTCGTCGGCGAACAGTTCCAGCCAGCTCAGACCGTCGAAGATGGCCTTCACCGCCTCGTCGGTCGAACGTTCGCGGTCGGTATCCTCGACCCGGATCAGAAAACGCCCTGCGTGTCTCTTGGCGTACAACCAGTTGAATAAAGCGGTTCTCGCCCCGCCGATATGCAGATAGCCTGTCGGCGAGGGGGCGAAGCGGGTGACGACAGTCGAGGAAGGTGAGGTCATGGGGGAGGGGTCCGTAAGCGAGGCCCTTATACGCCCCGATGCGGCAAAACCTACCCCCGCTGCGCGATTGCGCGCCTGGCTGCACGCCGAGGTAGCTGCACAGACCCTGAGATGGCGGCTATGGGCGCCGGTCGCATTCGGCGCGGGCGGCGGCGTCTATTTCGCCCTGCGAGCCGAGCCGGTCTTGTGGCCCTTGTTGTTGGGCGCCGCCTTGGCCTTTGGGCTGTGGGTCCTGGCGCGCCGGCGCGGCGGGTCGCGGCGCCTGACCTGGCTGCTCTTGATGCTGGCCTGCGTTTCAGGCGGGCTGGCGGCGGCCAAGGTGCGCACCGAAGCTGTCGCCGCACCGATCGCGCCTGCCCTCAGCGAACCGACCGTGATCGAAGCCTGGGTCGTCGATGTCGACAGCCCAGGGCAGCGCGGCGCGCGGGTCGTGATCGCGCCGGTCTGGATCCGCGGACTGACGCCCGAACAGACGCCGGTGCGCTTGCGGGCGACGGTGCGAGGCGACCCGCCGCGGCCTGGCGAAGCGATCCGCCTGTTCGGCATTCTGAATCCGCCGCCTGCGCCGGCCAGCCCCGGCGCCTACGACTTCGGGCGCAACGCCTTCTTTCAGGGCATGGGCGGCGTGGCGTTCGCCTTGGGCGACACGCGTACAGCCGATCTGGCCCCGCCGCCGTGGCGGCTTCGACTTGAAATGGCGATCAATGGCGCCCGCTTCGCATTGGCCGAACGGATCGTGGCGCGGCTTGGCGAACGAACCGGCGGGATCGCGGCGGCAATGACCACCAGCCATGAAACCTGGATCAGTCAGGAGGACATGGATGTGATGCGCGATTCCGGCCTGGCGCACATCCTTTCGGTGTCAGGGCTGCATATGGCCATCGTCGGCGGTTTCGTCTTCTTCGCCGTGCGGCTGGGCGTCGCGGCCTGGCCCTGGTTGGCCCTGCGAGTTCACGGCAAGAAGGTCGCGGCCTTGGCGGGCCTGACGGCGGTCGGGGTCTATCTGGTGGTGTCGGGCGCGCCGCCGCCGGCCGAGCGGGCGGCCATCACCGCCTCCATCGCCTTTCTCGCCATCCTGCTGGATCGGCAAGCTGTGACGATGCACGGCCTGGCGGTCGCGGCCTTCATCGTTTTGGCGATACAGCCTGAAGCCATCGTCACGCCGGGCTTTCAGATGTCGTTCGCGGCGACGGCGGCCTTGGTCGCCCTGGTCGAGGCCTGGCCGAAGCGCCCGCGCGAAATATCGGCGCCCTGGCCGATCCTGGCAGTCCAACGGCTGGGCGGTTGGTTGACGGCGGCTGTGGCGGCCAGCGTCGTCGCAGGATTGGCGACGGGACCGTTCGCCATGCAGCATTTCAACCGCACCGCCATGTACGGACTGCTCGCCAATCTCGGCACGTCGCCCGTGGCGGACTTCATCCTGATGCCGGCGCTGGCCTTAGGCGCAGCGTTCGAGCCCTTGGGGCTGGGGGGACCGTTCTTGGCGGTCGCGGGATGGGGCGTGGATCTGATGCTGGCGATCGGCACGTGGACGGCGGGACTGCCCGGCGCGGTCAGAACCGTCGCCAGCGCGCCGAACTATGTCCTGCCGATCGCCTTTCTGGGCGTGCTGTTCGTCTGCCTGTGGCAGGGCCGCCTACGATGGTTGGGATTGCCGTTCGCAGCTGCGGTCCTGATCTGGCCGCGTGCGCCGACGCCGGACCTCTGGATTGGCGATGGCGGGACGAACGCCGCCTTTCATCGTGGTCAGGCGGGGGTCGTCGTGCGGCCTGGCGTGCGCGAATTTGCAGTCGATCTCTGGTCACGAAGACGGGGGCTGACGATGACGGACCGGTCGGAGACGGGCTGGGTCTGCGACCGCTTCTCCTGTCGACCGGACACCGATGAGGCCGGGCCCGTAGCAATCTGGTGGGGGCGAAAGTCGCCGAGCTCCGATCAGATGGAGATGTTATGCCGCGCGGCGCCCGTCGTCAGCGTCCGCGCCGTCGTCATCTCAATCCCAAGCGCCTGTCAGAATCGCCTTGTTCTGGACGGCGTGGACTTTGCGCGGGGTGGCGCGGTGGAGTTGTGGCGCGACAGTTCGGGCGAGCCGAACCGGTGGCGCGCGGTGTGGACGGCCGACGTTCGCGGCGACCGCCCCTGGACGCGTCAGTCCGATCCGGAGGTCAGTGATACCGGCGCATGAGGCCGACCAGCTTGCCCTGAACGGCGACCTGATCCGAACCGTAGATCTTGGTCTCGTAGTTGCGGTTGGCGGGTTCCAGCGCGATCGAGGCCCCCTTCTTGCGGAGGCGCTTCAGCGTCGCCTGCTCGCCCTCGACCAGAGCCACCACGATCTCGCCGGAGGCGGCGTTGTCGGTCGATTTGATCACCACCATATCGCCGTTCAGGATGCCGGCCTCGATCATGGAGTCGCCTTCGATCTCCAGCAGATAGTGCTCGCCAGAACCCAGCATCGATTCCGGAACCGGGTAGCGGGCGGTTTCATACTCGATCGCGTCGATCGGCGTGCCGGCGGCGATCTTGCCCATCAGCGGCAGTTCGCGTGTGTCGTTGGCCGCCATCGGGGCCGCAGGTCTGACACCGCCGCCGCCTTCGATGACGTCGGGCTTGAACCCGGCGCGACCGCGCGGCGCGCCGGCCGTCGCCTGTTCGGGCAGTTTCGTGACTTCCAAAGCGCGAGCGCGGTGAGCGAGACGGCGGATGAAGCCGCGTTCCTCCAGCGCGGTGATCAGACGGTGAATGCCGGACTTGGAGGCCAGATCGAGCGCCTCCTTCATCTCGTCGAACGAAGGGGAGACGCCGGTCTCCTGGATGCGTTCATGAATGAACATCAGCAGTTCGTGCTGTTTGCGCGTGAGCATCGCCAGGCCCTCATGCGCCCGCCGACGAATCGGAACGGGCCGTGAACATTTGTCGATGTTCTGTAAGTGTTCCTTGCTAATGTCAACTTAACGGCGAGGCTTGCCGCCGCGTGTCGGTCAGGTGGCCAGCAACTGACGGGTCGCCGCCTCGACATCGGCCTGCCGCATCAGGCTCTCGCCGACGAGGATCGCCTGGGCATGCGCGGCCGAAACCCGCGCCACGTCCTCGGGCGTGAAGATGCCGCTCTCGGCGACCAGCAGAGCCCGAACGGGGCTGAGCATCGACAGCCGCTCCGTGGTTTCCAGATCGACCTCGAACGTGCGCAGCGAGCGATTATTGACCCCCACCAGATCGCCGCCGAGGGCACAGGCGCGCGCCATTTCTTCCTCGTCGTGCGTCTCTATGAGCGCATCCATGCCGAACCGCCCGGCTTCCGACAGCAGCTCGGCGGCCAACCGGTCATCGACCATGGCCAGGATGATCAGGATGCAGTCGGCGCCCAGGGCGCGGCTTTCGGCGACCTGCCAGGGATCGACCAGGAAATCCTTGCGCAGGCAGGGCAGGGCGACGGCCTCGCGGGCCTGGCCCAGATAGGCGTCGTCGCCCTGGAAGCTGGGGCCATCGGTCAGCACCGACAGACAGGCCGCGCCGCCGGCCTCATAGGCGCGGGCCAGAGCCGGCGGATTGAAATCGGGCCGGATCAGGCCCTTTGAGGGGCTGGCCTTCTTGATTTCGGCGATCAGGGCGGGACGACCGGTTTCCTCGCCTATACGTTCCAAGGCGGCGCGAAAGCCGCGCGGAGCCGATGCGGCGCGGGCCAGGGCTTCGATCGCGTCGTGCGAGGTCGCTGCCTTGCGGGCGGCGACGTCCTCGCGCTTGTAGGCGGCGATGCGGTCCAGAACGTCGGTCATGCGGGCTCTTCGCTTTCCAGCGGTGTGGAGGTGATGCGGGCCAGGCGATCCAGCGCCTCGGCGGCTCGACCGTCGTCGATCGCGGCAGCGGCGAGCGCGGCGCCCTCGGCCAGATCGGTCGCGCGGTCTGACACAACGAGGGCGGCGGCGGCGTTCAGCAGCACGATGTCGCGGTAAGGACCAGCCGCGCCGGCCAGAAGCGCGCGCAGGGCCACGGCGTTCTCCTCGGCGTCGCCGCCACGAATGTCTGTGATAGAGGCGCGCGGCAGGCCGGCGTCCTCGGGCGTGATCTGGAAGCGGCGAACCGCGCCGTCCTTCCATTCGGCGACGTCCGTGGGTCCGGAAGTCGCCAGTTCGTCCAGGCCCTGGCCGTGAACGGTCCAGGCCCGGGTGGCGCCGAGCCGGCCCAGCACCTCGGCCAGCGGCTCCAGCAGGCGCGGATCATAGACGCCCATGACCTGTCGCCTTGCAGACGCCGGGTTCGAAAGCGGTCCCAACAGGTTGAAGACAGTGCGAAAACCGATCTCGGCCCGCACCGGCCCGACATGACGCATCGCCCCGTGATAAGCCGGGGCGAACAGGAAGCAGATCCCGGCCTCGTCCAGCGCCTTCTTCTGCTGCGCCTGCGACGCCATCAGGTTCACGCCCAGGATCGACAGGACGTCGGAAGAGCCCGATTTCGATGACATCGCCCGATTGCCGTGCTTGGCGACCTTCAGACCGGCTCCGGCTAGAACCAGGGCTGCGGCGGTCGAGATATTGTAGGTGTGCTGACCGTCGCCCCCGGTGCCGCAGGTGTCGATCACCTCATAGGGATGATCCAGCGTCAGGGCGGCCTCGCGCATGGCGCCCGCGAAGGCGGCGATCTCGTCCACGGTCTCGCCGCGCATCCGCATGGCGGTGACGGCGGCGGCGACCTGCGAGGGGGTCGGCTCGCCGCGCAGGCAGGCGGCGAAGAAGTCGTGCGCCTGTTGCGACGTCAGCGGATGGCCCTCGACCAGCCGGGCGAGGATCGGCTTGAATCCGTCGCCCACGGTCAGGCGGCCGCGAGGCGCTTTACGCCGGCGATCTCGAGGAAGTTGGCCAGCATGTCGTGACCGTGTTCGGTGGCGATGGATTCGGGGTGGAACTGCACGCCGTGGATCGGGCGGGTGCGATGTTGCAAACCCATGATCTCGCCGTCGGCGGTCCAGGCGGTGACCTCCAGGTCGTCCGGCAGGGTTTCGCGCCTGACCGCCAGCGAGTGATAGCGTGTGGCGGTGAAGGGCGAGGGCAGGCCGGCGAAGACGCTCTGGCCCTCATGCAGGATCGGCGAGGTCTTGCCGTGCATCAGGGTCTTGGCGCGGATCACGTCGCCGCCGAAGGCCTGGCCGATGGCCTGATGACCCAGGCACACGCCCAGGATCGGCATCGATTCTGGCGCGGTCGTGATCAACGGCAGGCAGATGCCCGCCTGATCGGGCGCGCACGGGCCGGGCGACAGCAGAACGGCGGCGGGGTTCAGCGCCCACGCCTCGTCCACCGTCAGGTCGTCGTTGCGCACCACATGCGTCGGCGCGCCCAACTCCGCGAGGTAGTGGACGAGATTGTAGGTGAAGCTGTCGTAGTTATCGACGACGAGGATCATGGCTTGGCTTCTAGGCGTGACGCGCGTCCGCGCCAAGCGGGCGCGGCCTTAAAGCGCATTTTAACTCGACGGGACTAGGACTGGGCGGGTGAAACTCGCCGCTGAAAAAGACATCGCCGCCAAGATCGCCGCCGCCAAGGCGAAGCTGGTCGTGGTCGAAACCAGGCCCAACCCCGTCGCCGCACTTGGCGCAGCTGCGCTCGCAGCGACTGCGGCGGTTCTAATGGCGGGCGTCGTCATCATCGGCCCCGGCGTGCAGTTCAACGACCCGGCGATGACGATTTCGCGCTAGCGATTGCCGGTCCGAAACCGCCAGGCGTCTTCCGCCGCCCGCATCGGCGCCCGCGCCTTGTGCTGGGTCTCGGCATATTCGGCCGCAGGGTCGCTGTCGGCGACGACGCCGGCCCCGGCCTGAACGAAGATCCGATCGTCGGCGAAAAGGGCGGTGCGCAGGGTGATGCAGATGTCCGCCTCGCCGCTGGCCGAAATATAGCCGACGCCGCCGCCGTAACCCACGCCGCGCTTTTCGCTTTCCAGTTCGTCGATGATCTCCATCGCGCGCACCTTGGGCGCGCCCGACAGGGTGCCGGCGGGCAAGGCGGCCAGCAGCGTGTCGACCGCATCCAGCCTGGGGTCAGCCTTGCCCCGCACGTTGGAGACGATGTGCATGACCTGGCTATAGCGTTCGACGACGAAGCTCTCGGTGACCTCGACCGTGCCAGGCGCCGCGACGCGGCCCACATCGTTGCGGCCCAGGTCCAGCAGCATCAGATGCTCGGCCAGCTCCTTCGGATCGGCCAGCAATTCGACTTCCAGCGCCTTGTCCGCCTCTGGCGTTGCGCCGCGCATGCGGGTGCCGGCCAGCGGCCGGATCGTGACCTCGCCGTCCTTCAGCCGAACCAGGATCTCGGGGCTGGAGCCGGCGAGCTGGAAGCCTTCGAAGTTCAGATAGAACAGATAGGGCGACGGATTCTGGCGACGCAGCGAGCGATAGAAGGCGAAGGGATCGTCCGTCCACGGGGCTGAGAACCGATGGCTGAGCACGACCTGGAAGATGTCGCCGGCGCCGATGTAGTCCTTGGCCCTGGCGACCATCTCGCCGAAGGCCGGCTCGTCCACCGGCGAGGTGAAGACGGGAGGCGGCGTTGGCTGCGGAGCGGCGCGGACGGGCAGGGGTTCGCGCAACGCCGTCTCGAACGCGTCCAGCCGCGCCGTCGCGGCGTCGAACGCCTCTTGCGCGGCGATGCCGGCGTCGGGATAGGCGGCCGACACCAGAACGATCTCGTGGCGGACTGAATCGAAGATGGCCACCAGCGACGGCCGCGTCAGCACGGCGTCGGGCAGATCGAGCGGATCAGGATTCGGCGCGCCCAGCGGTTCCAGCAGGCGCACCATGTCGTAGCCGAAGACGCCGAACAGACCGGCGGCCATCGGCGGCAATCCCTCCGGCAGATCGAACTTCGACGCCGCGATCAGCGCGCGCAGCGATTGCAGCGCCGGCAGGGGGTCAGCTGTAAAGCGACCCTCCGCTATAGCCGAGCCGCGCGACAGTTCCGCCGTATTGGAGCGACAACGCCAGACCACATCAGGATTCAGCGTCAGGATGGAGTAGCGTCCCTTGACCGCGCCCCCCTCGACCGACTCCAGCAGACAGGCGTACGGCCGATCGCGCCCCAGCTTCAAATAGGCCGAGACCGGGGTTTCCAGGTCGTCGATGACCCGCCGAACCAGGACCTGCGGCCGACCGGCCGAAAGGCCGGCGGCGAAGGCGTCGAACGTGAGGTCGCGCGAAGCGTCGTCGGTCATTGCGCCGGTGCGGCGGGCGTTGCGCCACTCGACAGACCCAGGGCCGACAGCGCCTGAGCCGGGTCGTTCTTGGCCTTGGAGCGCTGGGCGCCCGCCGAGACCGACGATTCGACCATGGCCTGGACCAACTCCTGAGTCAGGCGCGGACGGCCCTGCTCGGCCAGGGGACCGGCTACGGCCGGACTGGCGGCGCGGACGTTGTCGACGCGGCCGACCACATAGGCGGTCTGCGACGCCGGCTGCGAGAAGGCCTGGCCCTTGGACTGGCCGAACAGGCCCTGAAGCACGCCCTGACCCAAGGCTTCCTGGGTCTGCTGGTTGCGGATGACGCCGGTGCGCACGGTCAGCGGCGCATTGACCGAGCGGGCGACCGCAGCGATGTCTTCGCCATTGCGCACACGGGTCGTCAGCTCTTCAGCCTTGGACGACAGGCGACGCATGGTCTCCCGCTGGATCCATTGGGCGGCCAGGGGCTCGCGCACTTCGGCCAGGGTCGGCAGGGCCGACGGGCGGATGTCGTTGACGCGCACGGCGAAATACTGGCCCTGACCGGCGTCGATGACGTCGCTCTCGCCGCCTTTGGTCAGGCTCCAGGCCGTCTCGAAGATTTGCGGCGGGGCGTTCAGCGCCTGACCGTTCGGCAGTTTGCCGTCCTTGGTGAAGGGCGGCAGATCGACGATGCGACCGCCGGCCTCACGCGCGGCGTCAGCCAGGTTCTTGCCGGCCGTGCGGGCGGCTTCGTACTTCTCGACCTTGGCGTAGGTCTGGGTCTTCACGTCCTCGGCGCGCAGTTCCTGGATCAGTTCCTCGCGAGCACTGTCCAGCGTGGCGGGCGCGGCGGGCTGAACGGCCGTGACCTTGGCGACGGCGAAGCCGACACCAGCTTGGACCGGGTTGGACACCTGATTGGCTTGCAGGCCGAAGACGGCGGCTGCGGTCGCGGCGTCGCCGATCGCCGAGCGAGGGGTCTCGTTGAAGGCGGCCGGCGTGATGTTGTTGGCGCGACCGACGTCGGCGGGCGATTGGCCTGCACGCAGGGCGGCGGCGATCTTCTGGGCCGTCTCCCGGTTCGGCGCGGTCAGGGTGACGAAGGACCGCGTCTCGGGCTTGCTCAGCGTGTCCTTCTTGAACTCGAAACGCTCGCGGATGCGGTCTTCCGAGATCGGCGCATTGGCCGAAGCCTCAGGCGTGAACAGAACCACCGACACCATGCGGAACTCGGGCGCGCGCAAGCGGTCGGCGTTCTCCTGGATGAAGGCGTTCAACTGGGCGTCGGTCGGGGCGGGCACCTGTCCGGCCATCGCCGGGGTCACCTCGAACCAACGACCGTCGCGGCTTTCGAAGGCGGATCCGGCCAGCAGCGCGCCATAGATGCGCGGCACGCGGGCGCCGGCGAAGACGGCGGCGCCGAAATGCTCCGTGGCGTACTGGTCGCGCAGGTCCTGCTCCAGCATGGCGGGCGTCAGGTTCTGCTGCGCGAGAGCCGCCTCATAGGCCTGCTCGTCGAACTGGCCGGTGACCGAGTTGAAGAAGGCCGGGATCTGGCGGATCTGCTTGACGATCAGTTCCTTGCCCGGGCGGATGCCGGCCTTGTAGGCCCAGTTCAGGAAGCCCAGTTGCTGCGTTTGCTCCGTCAGGAAGCGCACGTGGATGTTTTCCGCAACCAACTCCTGGTTGGTCAGGGGACGGCCGACCTGCTGCTGTAGCCGCTCACGCACCTGATCGAAGGCCGTGCGGAACTCGGCCTCGTTCATCGAGCGGTCGCCTGCGTCGATGACGTGCTTCGGTCCCAGGTTGGAGAAGACATCCATCCGCGCGCCGACGATCACGAAGCTGATCGCGATCAGGACAAGCAGGGCGGCCGCCCATTTGGATCGAGAGAAGGCGCGGAAGGCGGTGAGCATTCGAAAACCCGGGACTGGCCGATATTGGCGTCAATCGTCGCGTATAGTCGGGCCGGGGCCGCCGCTGCAAGGATGGCTTCGTGTCCGGATTGCGGCGGCGCCTCTTGGCTTGGCGGTTTTCGCCTTCTAGACAGGCGGCCATGAAACAATCCGTGAAGATGATCGTCGGCAATTGGAAGATGAACGGCGTCTCGGCCGCCCTGGCGCAGGCTGAGGCGATCAGGGACGCCGTCGGCACGACGGGGCAGGGCTGCCGTGTGGTGCTGTGCCCGCCGGCGACGCTGATCGACCGCATGCAGTCCGCCCTGGCGGGCAGCGGCGTGGCCGTGGGCGGTCAGGATTGCCATGAGAAGGCCGCCGGCGCCTTCACCGGCTCGGTATCGGCCGAAATGCTGGTCGACGCCGGCGCGACCTTCGTGATTCTCGGACATTCCGAACGCCGCTCTGCGTTCGGTGAGACCGATGCGGTCGTCGCCGCCAAGGTCGAGGCCGCCATCGCCGCCGGGCTGGAGCCCATCGTGTGCGTCGGTGAAACACTGCAGCAGCGGGAAGCGGGCGACGCCATCGCCGTGGTGTCGGACCAGGTCGCGGGCTCGCTGCCATCGAGCCTGGCCGAGCGCGATTTCGCAGTGGCCTATGAACCCGTTTGGGCCATCGGGACGGGCCTGACCCCGACACTGGACCAGATCGCCGAGGTGCATGCCGCCGTGCGCGCCGCCATCGTCGCAAAGCTGGGAGACGGCGCTCGCACCGCGCCCATTCTGTATGGCGGTTCGGTCAAACCCGAGAATGCGCGCGACATTCTGGCTACGCCGGAAGTCGGCGGCGCCCTGGTCGGCGGCGCGTCCTTGAAGGCCGAGGACTTCATGCCGATCGTCAACGCCGCCGCGTGACGTTTGCCCCTGGCGCGCTTCGATGATAGAGGCCGCCGCTTGATCGGCGCAGATCCGCGCCCACATGAATGACGCCATGCTCCAGACCATCCTGCTCGTCGCCATCATCATCGTCGCCATCGCGTTGACGGGCATTGTCCTGCTTCAGAAGTCCGAGGGCGGCGCCCTGGGCATGGGCGGCGGTCCGTCGGGCTTCATGACCGCACGCGGGGCCGGCAATCTTCTGACCGTCACCACCTGGTGGCTCGCGGCCGCGCTGTTCGCCCTGACGATCATTCTGACGGTGGTCGGCAATATGGACCGCGCTTCGGTGTCCGGCATCGACGCCGAGGCCGTGGGTTCGCTGGCCACGACGCCGCAGACCCAGACGCAGCAGCCCGCCCAGCAACAGCCTGCTGCGCCGGCCAAGCCGGCGACGCCTTCGCTGGATGATCTGGAAGCCAGCCTGCCGTCGGCCTCCACCGCTCCGGCGCCGGCCCAACAGCCCGCCCAGTAAGGCTCCGACAGAGACCCGAGTTTCAGAAAGCGCGCCGCAGGGCGCGCTTTCTTCTTTTGATCAACAGTTCGATTCGACGGCGGCATGACCGAGCCGCGAATCATGGAGTAAGGTGTCCCCCCATGGCTCGCTATGTGTTCATCACCGGCGGCGTGGTTTCCTCGCTAGGAAAAGGCCTCGCCTCCGCCGCTCTCGGCGCTCTGTTACAGGCGCGCGGCTACAAGGTCCGTCTGCGCAAGCTCGATCCCTATCTGAATGTCGATCCGGGCACGATGAGCCCGTATCAGCACGGCGAGGTCTTCGTGACCGACGACGGCGCCGAGACCGACCTGGACCTGGGCCACTACGAGCGGTTCACCGGCGTGTCGGCGGCAAAGTCCGACAACATCACGACCGGCCGCATCTATTCGACCATTCTGGAGAAGGAGCGTCGCGGCGACTATCTGGGCGCGACGGTGCAGGTCATTCCGCACGTCACCGACCAGATCAAATCCTTCTGCCTGACGCCCGCCCTGACCGATGCCGGCGAAGACGTCGACTTCGTGCTGGTCGAGATCGGCGGCACGGTCGGAGACATCGAGGGCCTGCCCTTCTTCGAGGCGATCCGCCAGTTGGGGCAAGACCTCCCGCGCGGCCAGAGCTGCTTCGTCCACTTAACGCTGCTGCCGTTCATCAAGACGGCCGGCGAGATGAAGACCAAGCCGACCCAGCACTCGGTGAAGGAACTGCGCTCCATCGGCATTCAGCCGGACATCCTGCTGTGCCGCTGCGAGCAGCCGATCCCGGCTGAGGAAAAGCGCAAGATCGGCCAGTTCTGCAACGTGCGCGAAAGCGGCGTCATCCAGGCGATGGACTCCGCCGACATCTATGCCGTGCCGTTGGACTATCACCGCGAGGGTCTGGACCGCGAAGTGCTGGCGCATTTCGGCATCAACGATGCGCCCGAGCCGGATCTGACCGGCTGGCAAGAGATCGCGCGTCGCCGCCTGCAGCCCGACGGCGAAGTCACCATCGCCGTGGTCGGGAAGTACACCGTCCTGAAGGACGCCTATAAGTCGCTGATCGAGGCCCTGCATCACGGCGGCGTGGCCAACAACGTCAAGGTCAACATCGACTGGGTCGAGGCCGACACCTTCGAAGGCGATCCCGAGGCCTGTGAGGAGCGTCTTCAGGGCGCGCACGCCGTTCTGGTGCCGGGCGGCTTCGGCGAGCGTGGCTCGGAAGGCAAGATCGAGGCGGCCCGCTTCGCCCGTGAGCGCAACATCCCTTACTTCGGCATCTGTTTCGGCATGCAGATGGCGGTGATCGAGGCGGCGCGGAACCTGGCCGGCTATCCCAAGGCCTCGTCCACCGAATTCGGCCCGACCGCCGAGCCGGTCGTCGGCCTGATGACCGAATGGACCCAGGGCAATCAACGCGTCCTGCGTCAGCAGGGCGGCGACCTGGGCGGCACGATGCGGCTGGGCGCCTATGATTCGACTCTGGCTGCCGGTTCCAAGATCGCCGAGATCTACGGCTCGACCGCGATCAGTGAGCGTCACCGCCACCGCTACGAGGTCAACATCAACTATCGCGAGGCGATCGAGCAGAAGGGCGGACTGGTCTTCGCCGGCCTGTCGCCCGACGGTGTGCTGCCCGAAACGGTCGAACGCCCCGACCACCCCTGGTTCATCGGCGTTCAGTATCACCCCGAGCTGAAGAGCCGTCCGTTCGCGCCGCATCCGCTGTTCGCCAGCTTCATCGGCGCGGCCGTGGTGCAGAGCCGCCTCGTCTGACGGAACGCGGTTCTCACGGACTCCATCGGGTCCGCGTTTTGCAGTAGACTGTCCGGAACGGATCGAATTGGCACGATCCGAATGCGGCGGGACCGTCGATGATCGGCGAGTTGCTTTATCACCTGCACCGGCACGTACGCCTGGTGCTGATCGCCGGAGCGCTGATGCTCGTGCTCGGCGTGGTCCTGGTCGGCTATGAAGCGCTGCGCCTTCTGGACCAGCCGCCGGCCCGCCCGGCCGAAGCCGGACAGGCCTTGAGCTAGATTAGTCGATCTTCAGCCGCACGAAGAGCATCGCCCCGTCGGGATCGCCGCCGTACAGCGGCTCCAACGCCGTCGGCACGCGATTCATGGCATAGAGACCGCCGAGACCGAAACGGACGTGTTCGGCGATCCGCCAGTCGCGGACCACGCCGACCGAGGCCTTTCCGACCGTATAGAGCGGGCCGTGGCCGCCGCCGACGCCGGGAACCAGTTCATCCGTCTCGATCCGCTCGGCGCGGGCGAAGACGGTCCAGCGGTCGTTGGGGTGGACGGCGGATTCCAGCAACCAGCCGTCCTTCGATTCGCCGTGGTCGTTAGTCTTTCGACCCCAGGCCAGGGTCGAGGACCACCAGCCGCCTTCGCCTAGTCGCCGCGTATGAATGGCGCTGGCCGACCATTTGGTCTCGTCCTCGTCAGGCTCCAGCTGTTCCGGCGCGGAGACATCGGCGTAGGAGGCCTGCAGCGACCATTGATCGCTCGGATTCCAGGCAGCCCGCACCGACCAACTGTCGAGCCGGGGCGAATCGATGCCCTAGCGTTCCTCGTCCGGCTCACGACCCTTAAAGGCCGAGGTCTCGATCTTGAACCGGTCGTGCGCCCAACCCAGGGTCGTCACGCCGAAGACGATATGGGTCGAATCCAGCCAGTGGTGGGTGATCGGCGCCTCGGGACTGTCCATCGCGCTCATGCGGTGCATGAAGGCGGGCGGGCCGAAAGCGGGCTCGCCGGGCAGGCCAATGTAGCCATAGACGCTGTCCTTGTCCGACAGACGCTTCGAGTAGCTGGCTGACAGCTCCATGAAGAGGTCGTGGGGGTGCTGACGATCGACCAGCGGATTGACGCCGTCCGCCGTCTCGCCCGCCGCCAGCAGCAGCGGATAGCCGGACTTGCCCATCAGCGGATCGGGGCTGAGCATCGCGCGCAGGTTCAGTTTCGAACCGTCGTCGAAATCGCGCCGCGCCGAGGTCATCAACATGCCGGCGACGAAGGTCTTGTCGCCGCCGCGAGGCCCGGACTGGGTGTCATAGACCAGGTTCAGCATGGCGTGCGTCATCACCATCCAGTCGCCACGGACGCTGTGGATGCCGCCGTGTTCGCTGGCGTCGGGTTGCCAGCCTGTGCCGGAGGCGTCGCGGCTCATGGGCCAGGGGCCGTAGGGGCTGGTCATCGTGTGACCCATGCTGGCGTGATCCGCCATGGGTTCGTCAGATGAGATGGGCATGTCGTGACCTGCGTGCGGATCGGCAGCGGGCTTGGTCGACGCGTGGTGGGAGTGATCCTGCGCCGCCGCGGCCTGAGCCAGGGCGAGCAGGGAAGCGCCGGCGCAGACGCCGACGAGAGTACGGATAGCCATTCAAGGCCTCCTCTGATGATCTTGACGGAGTGCGCCCTGCGAGGGGCGCGAGATGTGTCAGACGATCAGGAGGCGGGGTGGTCCGGGGTCCGGCGCCAGCAGGCGACCGGCCGGCAGAGCGGCCGGAACAGCGACGACGCGCGACGGCGACAGGGTCAAACGGGAAACCGGCGCAGGGGCCAGAGTGGGCGTCGCCACGCAGGCGACGCAGCAGATCATCGCCTTCATGGCCTTGGGCGCTTGGTTCGGGGTCTGGTCGGGCGAAGACTGACCCGTCTGATGGCAGAGCGCGGCGGTCGCCGGCGACGCCGAGGCGCCGACCGCGCCGAGCGCCAGCACCGACAGGGCGCCGATCAGCAGCAACAGGGATTGAACGATCTTCACGGCGTCAGGATAGGCGTCGGGTCACGGCGCCGCAATGCGTCAGCGCAGCGGCTTCTTGTCGACAAGGGGCAGACCCGGGGCGTCGGGCGCTGTCGCGCCGCCGTCGCCTAGCGCCCGCTGCATGAACACCACGTCGCGCCAGTCGTCGTGCTTCCAGCCGGCCGCCTTGAACACGCCGGCGTCGGTGAAGCCGCGCGTTCGGTGCAGGGCGATTGAGCCGACGTTCTCCGCATCACCGATGACCGCGACCATCTGACGAAGACCCATCACTTCGCACCGAAGGATCAACGCATCGAGCAGGACGCCGGCGACGCCGCGCCCCCGGGCCCAAGGCGCGACGTAGATGGAGTCCTCGACCATGTAGCGATAGGCCTGACGCGTGCGGAACGGCCCGGCGTAGGCATAGCCCGCGATCGCGCCCTCGATCTCGACCACAAGCCGCGGCAGGCCGAGAGCTTCGACCCCGGCCAGCCGGAACGCCATTTCGATCTCGTCGGGCGCTTCCAGCTCGAAGGTGCCGCGCCCATTGGCGACGCTTTCTGCATAGATGGCCGTGATCGCCGCAATGTCGTCGGGACGGGCGTCGCGAACCGTCAGTCCGCTCACGCCTGCTCCCATCCCTTGTCGATAGCCCAGACGGCGAAGGCGTAGTCGTGGGCGACTTCCTTCAGATAGTCGAACCGTCCGGCCGCGCCGCCGTGACCGGCCTCCATATTGATCTTCAGCAGCACAGGCTTACCAGAGGTGGTGGCGGGTCGCAGTTTGGCGACCCACTTCTCCGGCTCCCAGTAGGTGACGCGCGGATCGGACAGGCCACCCGTCGCCAGCACCGCCGGATAGGCTTTCGGCTCGACCTGATCGTAGGGGCTGTAGCTCATCATGTAGTCGTAGGCGGCCGGGTCCTCGATCGGATTGCCCCACTCGGGCCATTCCGGCGGCGTCAGCGGCAGGGAGGTGTCAGACATGGTGTTGATCACGTCCACGAACGGCACCTGACCGATGATCCCGGCCCAAAGGTCGGGCCGCATATTGTTGACCGCGCCCATCAGCAGACCGCCCGCCGATCCGCCCTGAGCGACGATGTTTCCGGCCGCGGCGTACTTCTTGTCGATCAGGTGTTCCGCAGAAGCGATGAAGTCGGTGAAGGTGTTCTTCTTCGTCATCTTCCGGGCGTCGAGGAACCAGCCCCAGCCCTTGTCCGATCCGCCGCGAATATGGGCGATGGCGTAGATCCAGCCGCGATCCACCAGCGACAACCGGTTTGTCGAGAAGCTGGCCGGCATGGGGATGCCGTAGGAGCCGTAGCCATAGAGCAGCAGGGGCGCCGAACCGTCGACCGGCGTCGATTTGCGACGCAGCACCGTGACTGGCACCAACTGACCGTCCGAGGCGGGCGCGTTCAGCCGCTCGACGACATAGTCTTCGATATTGTGACCAGACGGAATCTGCTGCGTCTTGCGCAGGGTCCGCTCGCGCGACGCCATGTCGTAGTCGAACGTCTGCGTCGGCGTGGACGGCGAATTGTAGGTGTAGCGTGTGGTCGTCGTCTCATATTCGGAGGCGCCGGCCAGCGAGAGGGCGAAAGCCGGTTCGTCCACCGCAATCTCATGCTCGGCGCCGGCCCGGTCGCGGATGATGATGCGGGTGTTGGCGTCTGCGCGTTCCTGACGCGCCAGATGGGCGTTCGTCAGATCCAGGCCTTCGATGAAGCGGCCCGGCGTGTGCGGCACCAGATCGGTCCAGTTCGCCTTGGCCGGCGTCGCGGTCGGGGCCTGGACGATCTTGAAATCGATGGCGTCGTCCGCATTGGTGCGGATTACCCAGCGGTCGCCCCAGTGATCGACGTCATAGCGGGTCGCCACCACGCGCGGCTCCAGCACGACGGGTTCGGCCGTCGGCGTGGCGGCGGGAATGTAGCGCGCCTCCGACGTTTCCTGGTTCTGAATGCCGATCACGATGAACTGGTCGTCGGCGGTGCGGCCCACGCCGATGAACATGCCGTCGTCGGCTTCCTCATAGACCAGGGTGGTCGCGCCGCCGCGCGCCGGGCGACGGAAGATCTTGTCCGGACGGCCGTTGTCGTCGCGGTTAGTCCAGAAGATCCACTGGCTGTCCGGCGAGAAGACGAAGTCGCCGGTGGCGCTGTCGATCACTTCAGGCAGCACCTCGCCTGTCGCCAGATCCTTGACGTAGATCTTGTGAACCTCGGAACCCTGGGCGTCCTCGGCATAGGCGAACAGCGTGTGATCCGGGCTGTGGCTTGCGGCGGACACTTCCGAATAGGCCTTGCCTTTGGCTAGCTCGTTGGCGTCCAGCAGCAGCTGGGGCGTCGGGGCCATGACAAAGTTTTTCGTCACCGGCTGACCATTGACCATCCACGTGCCCTGACGCTCGACGCGCATGTAGCGGGGGTGCTGATCGCCGGTCTGGTATTCGACGTAGTAGTTCCAGCCGCCATCCGGCGCCGGAACCGAGCTATCGTCTTCCTTGATGCGGCCGCGCATCTCGCTGAACATCGTCTCCTGCAAGGGCAGGGTGGAGGCCATCATGGCCTCGCGGTAGGCGTTCTCGGCGGTCAGGTGTTCCTTGACCTCGGCCTTGATCAGGGTCGGATCGCGCAGGACCGCCTGCCAATTGTCGTCCTTCATCCATTGATAGTCGTCGGTCCGGGTGCGGCCCAACTGTTCGATGACGACAGGGATTTTTTTGGCAACGGGCGGTTGAGGCATCGTGGATCCGGGGGACTGACGGGCGAGCGCGGGGGAGGCCGAAACGGCGAGGGCGGTCGCCGCCGTGGACATGATCAGTTGCCGACGATTCATCGGACGCTCCCTGCTTGTTTGAAGGGCGGACCTTGAAGGTCCGGCCCCATCGACGTCAAACGAAGAAACGACAAGCCGATCATCCGGCCAGCGCGTCCACCGTCATGCGCCGCAGCAGGTCGCCGCCCTGACCCACGGCCGCCAGACGGCTGGAGACGTGGCCCAGCACATTGGCGGCATAGACTTCGTAGAGGTCCAGTTTGCCCTGCAGCCAATCCGGATCACCGTCATTGGCGTCCAGCTTCGCCTTGGCCGCCAGCGCGCCCTTGGCCAGCATCCATCCGCCGGCCACATCGCCCAGCAGTTTCAGATAGGCGTCGGCGGCCGCCAGCACGTCGGCCGCCGCATTCGGATCAGCCTTCTGATCCAGCAGCCACAGGGTCGCGTCCTCGACCGCCTCGATGGCGGTGGCGAAGCGTTCGACCGGCTTGCCGCTGTAGAGCTTTCCGAGATCGACCAGGGTCGTCTTCATGTCTGCGATCAGCGCCTTGGCCGAATCGCCGCCGTCCATCGACAGTTTGCGACCCACCAGATCCATGGCCTGGATGCCGTTGGTGCCTTCGTAGATCGGGGCGATGCGGGCGTCGCGATAGTATTGCGCCGCGCCGGTCTCCTCGATGAAGCCCATGCCGCCGTGGATCTGGACGCCCATCGAGGCGACCTCGCAGCCGATATCGGTGGACCAGGCCTTGGCGATCGGCGTGAACAGGTCTTCGCGTCCCTTCCAGCGACGGCGTTCCTCCTCCGTCCCGGCGTGGCGGGCCAGATCGGCGGCGACGCCGGTCGATAGGCACACGGCGCGCGCCGCCGAAATCTTGGCCTTCATGACGCTGAGCATACGGCGCACGTCGGGATGGTCGAAGATCGGGGCGTTGGTCTCGCCGGTCCAGACCGAGCGCCCCTGACGACGGTCCAGGGCATAGGCGAGGGCGTGCTGATAGGCGCGTTCGGCGATGCCGACGCCCTCGACGCCGACGGCCAGACGCGCCGCGTTCATCATCACGAACATATGGGCCAGGCCATGGTTCGGCTGACCGACCAGTTCCGCAGTCGCCCCTTCATAGCTCATGACGCACGTCGGAGAGGCGTGGATGCCCAGCTTGTGCTCGACGCCGACGGGGCGGAAGGCGTTGCGATCGCCCAGCGTCCCGTCTTCCTTCACCGCATACTTCGACGCCAGGAAAAGGCTGATGCCCTTGGGCCCCTTGGGCGCGTCCGGCAGGCGGGCCAGCACCAGATGGACGATATTGTCGGTCGCGTCGTGGTCGCCCCAGGTGATGTAGATCTTCTGCCCGTTCAGCGCATAGGTCCCGTCGCCGTTCGGCGTTGCCGTGGTGATCAGCGAACCCAGATCCGATCCGGCGCCCGGCTCGGTCAGCACCATGGCGCCGGTCCATTCGCCGCTGACCAGCTTGGTCAGATATTTGGCCTTCTGCTCTTCCGTCCCGACCTGCTCCAGCGCCTCGATCGAGGCCAGCGACAGCATAGGGCACAGGCCGAACGCCATGTTGGCGGCATGGACGGTTTCATAGGCCGCCAGTTCCAGCGCCTTGGGCAAGGCCTGTCCGCCGGCTTCGGTCGAGGCCGAGAGCCCGGTCCAGCCGCCGGCCGCGAACTGGCGATAGGCGTCGGCGAATCCGGGCGCGGCGGTGACGGCGCCGTTGGCGTAGGTCGAGCCCTTCTGATCCCCGATCCGGTTCAGCGGGGCCAGCACCTCTTCCGAGAATTGTCCCGCCGCCTCCAGAACGGCGCCTGCGACGTCGGCGTCATAGTCGGGAAAGGCGCCGGTTGCGGCCACGTCGGCCATGCCGGCGACGGATTCCAGAGTGAAGGCCAGGTCTCGAACGGGCGCGCGATAGGTCATGGGTTTCCTCAATCGTCTTTGCGGCCTAAGTGCCGCGTCGGGGTCTGTCGCTGCAAGCGTCTTGGCGACGCGCCCCGTCTCAGTGCAAAGTGGCTGAATGCATGGTGACGCCGTGCCGTCGCGGAAGGGAAGACATGGGCGAGCCCCGCAATCGATATTCGGTCGTTTCCCTGCTGATGCACTGGGGCATCGCCGCCGCCGTTCTGACGCAGGTTCTGCTGATCACCGCGCATGAGAATACGGAAGGCCCGATTTCGGGCCAGTTCGTCATGCTGCACAAGTCGCTGGGTCTGACGATCCTGGTGCTGACCCTTGCACGGATCGGATGGCGCCTGGCGCATCCGGCGATTCCTTTGCCGTCGGCCTTGCCGCGCTGGCAGAAGGTGGCGGCGCGCGCGACGCACGTCCTGTTCTATCTGGCCCTGATCGTCATTCCTATGACCGGTTGGCTCGCATCATCGGCGGGCGGGCGCGCAATCGAGTGGTTCGGTCTCTTCTCCTGGCCCCTCTTGCCCGTCAGCGGCGGGCGTGAAGCGGCGCGCAGCCTGATGGGGCTGCACGAACTGGCTGTGAAGGGGCTCTATGTCTTGATCGCCCTGCATGTGATCGCGGCGCTGAAGCATCAGTTCATTGATCGGGACAATGTGCTGCACCGGATGATCCCGATCATCCCGCGCCGACCGTGAGTCAAACGCCGCTGCAAGCCGGACAGGCGCTGGCGAACGGCGATCTGATCCTGCTGCCGACCGAGACAGTCTATGGACTGGGCGCCGATGCCAGCAATGCCGAAGCGGTCGCCGCCATCTTCGCCGCAAAGGGACGGCCGAAGTTCAATCCGCTGATCTCGCATGTCGTCGATGCCGATGCGGCCGCCAAGATTGGGGAGTTGGGCCCGCTTGGATGGGCCTTGGCGGACGCCTTCTGGCCTGGGCCCTTCACCCTGATCACGCCGATCTTGGACACGCGCAGGGTTTGCGACTTGGCGCGCGCGGGGCTGGACAGCGTCGCGATCCGCGTTCCGGCGCATTCCGTGGCCAGAGAAGTGTTAGCGGCGTTCGGCGGCCCGGTTGTGGCCCCCTCAGCCAATCGTTCCGGCCGCCCGAGCCCGACGGCCTTCACGGATGCTGTCGAGGAGACGGGCTTTGCAGTCGCAGCGGCGGTTGATGGCGGGCCTTGTGAGGTCGGTCTGGAAAGCACGGTCGTGTCGGTGCTGGGCGGCGGGGTCGCCCTGCTGCGTCCCGGCGCCATCACCCGATCCGAGATCGAGGCGGTCGTCGGTCCCCTTCATGAGAGCGGGGAGGGGCATCGTTCGCCCGGGCGACTGACCCTGCACTATGCGCCGGATGCGCCGGTTCGGATCGAGGCGAAGCAGGCGCGTGACGGCGAGATACTGCTTGGCTTTGGCCCAGAAGCTGGCGAGCCGCGCTGGAGCCTGAGCCCGTCGGGCGACCTGCGCGAAGCCGCCGCCAATCTGTTCCGACTGCTGCGCGAAGCCGACCGCACACGGCCGACAGGTATCGCCGTATCGCCGATCCCGACGACGGGACTGGGTGAAGCCATCAACGACCGTCTACGCCGCGCCGCAGGCTTCGTCGGCTAGCCGAAGCGGGCCTGAAGATCGACGCTGGAATGGCGTCCGACGCTGTTCAGGCACGCGTTCAACCAATCGTCGGCAGCCGCACGGCCCCGCGCCTTCAGATCGTTGAGGAAGCTCCACTCGGTGTTGAATTTGGATCGCAGCGACAGGTCCGAAAGCCAGCCGTCCGCCTCGATCGCGTGCAACCGGACGTGCCGATAAGGTCCCGCGCCGCCGCCTTTCAACTGCCCGTGTTCGATCAGTTCACCCGCCAGGGCGATGGCGCGCAGTTCGGCGACCAGCGGGGCGTTGAAGACGATCTCGTTCAGCCGATCGACGATGTCGCCTGCGCTTTTCGGCGTCTCGTCGCGGACCATTGGGTTGAGTGTGATCAGCAGCACGTCGTCCGGCGTGTCGTCTCCGGTCAAAGGCCACAGCGGCGGATTGGTCAGATAGCCGCCGTCCCAATAGGGCTCGCCGTCGATCTCCACGGCTTGGAACAGATGGGGCAGGCAGGCCGACGCCATCAGGACATCGGCGTTGATCTCATTCGTCTGGAAGATGCGCGCCTTCGCCTGGCGCACGGCGGTGGCGGCGATGAAAAGCCGGATGTCCGAGGCCTGAACGGCGCTGAAATCGACTGAGGCCTGCAAAACCCGCTTCAGAGGATTATGGTTCAGCGGATTGAATTCATACGGACTCATCGACATCGCCAGCGTCTCGCCCGCGCGCCAGAATGGGTTGTCCTTGATCCAGTCGGGCGTCCGCGCCGCATTCCAGATCGCGCTGTCGCCAAAGACGTTGCGACCGCCGGACTGGTTCACCTCTCGCCAGAGTTTGTCCAACGCGGCGCGGCCATCGCCTGACGCGAGGCCCGACACCAACGCAGTTCCGTTCATCGCTCCCGCTGAGACTCCGGACACCGCGCGAATATCCAGACGATCGTCTTCCAACAGATGATCCAGCACACCCCACTGGAACGCGCCGTGCGCGCCGCCGCCTTGAAGCGCTAGGCATATGGGCCGTCGGGCGGAAGCGGCGGGAACGTTGTCCGCCGCCTCGGCGGTCTTGCGCTTGAAAATCGCCATGACCGCCGCCTTCCTTTGCTACTGAGCGGTCCAGCCGCCGTCGATCGAGAAACTGGCCCCGTTGGCCGAGGCGCCGAGGTCGCTGACCAGGTAGAGGAAGAGGCCGGTCAGCTCCTCCGTCGTGACGAACCGCTTTGTCGGCTGGGCCGCCAGAATGACGTCCGTCAGCACCTGCTCCTCGGTCATGTTTCGCGTGCGCGCCTGATCCGCGATCTGTTTGGTCACGATCGGCGTCTCGACGAAGCCGGGGCAGATGGCGTTGCAGGTGATGTTGTCGCGCGCCAGTTCCAGCGCTGTGGTCTTGGTGAAGCCGATGACGCCATGCTTTGCCGCGACATAGGCGGACTTGAACGGACTGGCCACCAGACCGTGCGCCGAGGCCATGTTGACGATCCGACCGCGCCCCTGCGCCTTCATGACCGGGATGGCCGCGCGCGTGGCGTAAAAGGCCGAGGACAGGTTGATGGCGATGATCTTCTCCCACTGGTCGGTGGGGAAGTTCTCGACGGATTCGACGTGCTGGATGCCGGCGTTGTTGACCAGGATGTCCAGGCGGCCCAGTTCGCGTTCAGCGAAGGCGATCATGTCGGCGATCTCGTCACCGCGCGTCATATCGGCTGGATGATAGAGAACGCGAACGCCGGATGAGGCCTCCAGATCGGCGCGGGTACGCTCGATTTCCGTCGGGTCGCCCAGGCCGTTCAGCACGACGTCGCCGCCGCCTGCCGCCACGGCCCGCGCCAGAGCCAGCCCGATGCCGGAGGTCGAACCCGTGATGACCGCGACCTGTCCTTTCAGATCGCCGATACCGCGTGCCGCCCGACTGTCAGCGCCCGTGGAGTTAGGCTCTTGCGACATGAATCCGCCCCTTGGTTTGTTTTGGCGAGATTAGCGGGAGGTCGATGTCGGGATCAAGAATTTCCCGATCTGATGAATATCCACTCGGTGTCGGTCGAAGCGGCCTTGTCGAACGCATAACCGTCCCGGTCGAAAGCCTTCAGGTCTGCGACCCGTTCCACGCGCTCGTCGATCGCGAAACGCGCCATGGTCCCGCGCGCCTTCTTGGCGAAGAACGAGATGATGCGGCTCTCGCCATTCTTCTCTTCCCGGAACTGGGGCGTGACGACAGGCAGTTTCAGCGCCTTTGCATCGACGGCGCCGAAATATTCCTGGCTGGCCAGGTTCACCAGCGTCGGATCCGACTGGCCTTCGGCGTCTTCGTTCAGTTGTTTGGAAATCCGGTCGCCCCAGAAGTCGTACAGGCTGGCCCCGCGACGCGTCTTCAGCCGCGTGCCCATCTCCAGGCGATAGGGCTGGATCCGGTCCAATGGACGCAGCAGGCCATAAAAGCCGGACAGAATGCGCAAGTGATCCTGGGCGAACGCCAAGGCCTCGGCGTCCAGTTCGCGCGCTTTCAAACCCTCATAGACATCGCCGGCAAAGGCGAAGGCGGCCTGAACGCCCTCGGTCGATTCAGGATCGAAAGCCTCGAAACGCGCGGCGTTCAGCGTCGCCAAATCGTCGGAAATCCCCATCAGCCGACGCAGGTCTGCCTTGGTCTGGCGCTTGGCGGTCTTGGACAGGCTGGCGGTGTCTTCGAGGAACCGCCGGTCCGTCGCCGGACTGGCCGCATCGGCTTCGGTGAAATCGAGGCGCTTGGCCGGGGAAAGAACAATCAGCAAGACGCGGCTCCGTAATGTCGCCGCCCACATAGGATGCTTCGATGACGATTTGAACCGGCTGCGACGAAGGGGCGCCTCAGGCGTCGCGCCGTGACCAGCCGAGCTTGCCGAGGGTTTCCATCGGGCGGAAGTCGGCCTTGTAATGCATCTTGGCCGAGCCCTGGACCCAATAGCCGAGGTAGACGAACGGGAGGCCGACGATGGCGGCCTGGCGCACATGATCTAGGATGGCGAACCGGCCCAGGCTGCGCCGCTCCATCGTCGGGTCATAGAAGCTGTAGACCATCGACAGGCCGTCTTTCAGCAGGTCCGTCAGGGTTACGGCGACCAGGTCGCCCGGTCCGCCGTCGGTGGAGGGCAGGCGGTATTCGATCAGATGGGTGCGCACGGCCGTATCCTCGACCATGGCGACGTAATCCAGCCAGCCCATGTCGCTCATGCCGCCGGTCGGATGGCGCGCGGTCAGATAGCGGCGCAGAAGCTGGAACTGTTCGGTCGTAGCCTCCGCTTCGACCAGGTCGCGCGACAGGTCGGCGTTGCGGGCCAGCACCTTGCGCTGCGAGCGGCTGAACGTGAACTCCGGCACCGGCAGCCGCACGGAGACACAGGCGTCACACGCTTCGCAGGCCGGGCGATAGGCGATGTTCTGGCTGCGGCGAAAGCCGGCCAGCGTCAGTTCGTCATTGACGTGCGCGCCGTCCGAGAAGCGCAGGTTGGCGAAGACCTTCCGCTCCGTCTTGCCCGGAAGATACGGGCAGGGCGCGACAGAAGTCATGAAGAAGCGAAGCTGTCGGGTCGGTACGTGCTGGGTCACGGCCTCAGGTCCACATCCGATCTTGCCAATATTGCGACGACACAACGCTCATCGCGCGATTTGGCGTCATCCGCCTTCCGGCTGCAAGCCTGTTCGCGTTGCAGCCGACTAGGGTCACAGCGAGGTGTCCGACGGCAGGACCGGCGCCTCGCGCAACAGGACGATGGCGATGCGACGGTTGCCGGCCAGGGTTGGATCGTCCGGATAGAGCGGGTCGGACCCCGCCTTGCCCGCCACCGAATAGACCCGGTCGGGATCGACGCCCGAACCTTGCAGCACCAGACGCGAGCCGTTCGCGCGCTCGGACGACAGGCTCCAGTCGGCAGGGGCGCTGGCGCGGCTGGAGCCGGGCGCTGCGCTGGTATGTCCGGTGATGGAGATACGGTTCGGCAACTGATTGATCACCTTGGCCACGGCGCGCAGCAGCACCTGGGCGCGGGCGTTGGGCCGCGCAGAGTTGTTGTCGAACATCGACCGACCTTCCTGATCGACCAGCTGGATGCGCAGCCCCTCGGGCGTCTGGTCCACGATCAGCTGTTTCGACAGTTCGGCCAGTTCCGGCATCGACTGCATGGCTTGGCGCAGCGATTCGGCGGCGCTGGCGAACTCGGCGGCCTCGCGCTTCTGGATCTCGGCCTGAAGGGCGGCGTCGCTGGCGGACGACAGGCTGGAGCCGGTCTGATCGGTCGCGGGCGCCTCGGGCGCCAGTTCTTCCAAAACCGACTGCGAGCCGGCGCTCTTGACGCCGTCGTCGCCCAGCGATGTGCCGCCCAGAATGCCGCCCGAACCCGACGTCGTTTCGGACACGCTGGCGGGTGCGAAATATTCGGCGATGCCGCGCTTCTGCTCCGGGTCGGTCGTGTTGATCAGCCACATCAGCAGGAAGAAGGCCATCATGGCGGTCACGAAGTCCGCGTAGGCCACTTTCCACGCACCGCCGTGGTGGCCTCCGCCGGAGACCTTCTTGACCTTCTTGATGAGGATCGGACGATCGCTCACGGACATGGACGCGCACCCCGACGAATGGTGTCCCATTCTGGGCTGGCCAAGGTTAACCGGGCGTTGACCTTGAACCCCGGCGCGGCGCGGCCTAGTCCGGCGGCAGGATCAAGGAGCCTGTCATGAAGATCGCATTCGCCGGCCTGGGCGTCATGGGCGCCCCGATGGCCCGTCATCTGGTCGAAACGGGCCACGACGTGACCGGCTTCAATCGGACTGCGTCAAAGGCCGAGGCCTGGGCGGCGGCGACGGGCGGCAAGGCGGCGGCGACGGTGGCTGAGGCGGCGCAGGGCGTCGACCTGCTCATCCTGTGCGTCGGCAATGACGACGACGTGCGCGCCGTCGTGACCGAGGCCATGCCGCATCTGTCGGAGGCCGCCGTGATCGTCGATCACACCACGACCTCGGCCAAGGTTGCGCGCGAAATGGCCGAACTGGCGAACGGGCAGGGACGGTCGTTCATCGACGCGCCGGTGTCGGGCGGCCAGGCGGGCGCCGAGAACGGACAGCTCAGCGTCATGGCCGGCGGGGATGCCGCCGCCCTGGCGAGGGTCGAGCCCGTGCTGAAGGCCTATTCCAAGGCCATCAAACATATGGGACCGGCCGGGTCAGGTCAGTTGACCAAGATGGTCAACCAGATCGCCATCGCCGGCGTCGTCCAGGGTCTGGCCGAAGCGGTCCATTTCGCTCAGGTCGCGGGACTGGACACCGACGCCGCCTATGAGGCCGTGTCCAAGGGCGCCGCGCAAAGCTGGCAGATGGACAATCGCTGGAAGACGGCGGCCAGGGGCGAGTTCGACTTCGGCTTCGCCGTCGACTGGATGCGCAAGGACCTGGGTCTGGTGCTGGACGAGGCGCGCACGAACGGCGCCCGCCTGTCTCTGACGGCCTTGGTCGATCAGTTCTACGCCGAGGTTCAGGCCCTGGGCGGAAACCGCTGGGACACGTCCAGCCTGGCCGCGCGACTGCAACCCCGCGACTGACGCCTAGAGCCGGCGGTGCATGATGTGCAGGCCCACCAGCCCGTGCGTCGGGTGATCGAACGCTTCGGGAACCGTGCCCACGATCTCGAAACCCAGCTTCTTCCACAGCGCCACGGCGACAGTATTGGTCTCGACCACGGCGTTGAACTGCATGGATCGAAAGCCGGCATCCCGCGCGAAAGCCAGCGCGGCCTCGCCCAGCGCCCGGGCCACGCCGCGCCCGCGCACTTCGGGCGCCACCATGAAGCTGCCGTTGGCGACGTGGGCCCCGTTTCCCGGCTGGTTCGGAATGATCTTGGCGGCGCCCAGCACCTGACCGTCCTCGACCGCCACTAGAGTTCCTCCCGGCGCCGGCGGCGTCCACAGAGCGCGCGCCTGATCCTCGGTCATGTCCAACGGATAGGTATAGGTCTCGCCTGAGCGGGTGACGGTCTCGATGATCGGCCAAAGACCCGTCCAGTCGGCCTCCGTGATCGGCCGGGTCTTCACGCCCATCAGCCCAGCAGCCGTGCGGCCTGCGGTGCGAAATAGGTCAGCACGCCCGCGCATCCCGCGCGCTTGAACCCGTGCAGGGTCTCAAGGATCGCACGGTCCCGGTCCAGCCAGCCATTGGCGATGGAGGCCTGCATCATCGAATATTCGCCCGACACCTGATAGGCGAAGGTGGGCACGCGGAAGGTCTCGGACACGCGACGGACGATATCCAGATAGGGCATGCCCGGCTTGACCATCACCGCATCGGCGCCTTCCGACAGGTCCATCGCCACCTCCTTAAGCGCCTCGTCGGAGTTGGCGTAATCCATCTGATAGGTCTTCTTGTCGCCCTTCAGCATCGCCGAGGAGCCCACGGCGTCGCGATAGGGGCCGTAGAAGGCCGAGGCGAACTTGGCGGCGTAGGACAGGATCAGCGTGTCCTGAAACCCGTTGGCCTCCAGCGCCTCCCGCAACGCCTGGATGCGGCCATCCATCATGTCCGACGGGGCCACGACATCGGCGCCGGCGTGGGCGTGGATGAAGGCCTGTTCGGCCAGACGGTCCAGCGAGGCGTCGTTGGCGATCCGGTCGCCCTCCATCACCCCGTCGTGGCCGTGGTCGGTGTAGCAGTCCAGGGCGACGTCGGTCATGACGCCGATCTCGGGCGCGGCGTCCTTGATCGCCTTGATGCAGTCGGGAATCAGGCCGTCGGGGTCGGTCGCGCCGGTGCCGACCGCATCCTTGATCGCGCCGTCGACATTGGGGAACAGGGCCACCATCGGAATGCCGAGGTCGCGCGCCTCGACAGCCGCCGCCGCCGCCGCCTTGGGGGAAAGCCGAGACACGCCGGGCATGGAGGCGACCGGGACGCGATCCTCAGCGCCGTCATGGACGATCAACGGCCAGATCAGATCGGTCGGCGTCAGGGTCGTTTCCGCCACCAGCCGCCGTACCCACGGGCTGGACCGCAGGCGGCGCGGACGGGCGAGCGGGAAGGGGGCGGGCTGATAGGGAAGCATGGCGAGACCTTGGAAAATCCAGCGTCGGACTAGCGCCGCAACGACCGTGGCGCAAATCGCGTGATGCGTCGGATCGTTTCGTGCGTGATGACGGCTTGCGCGGATCGGCGAAATGCGAGCCTATCGCGACAAATCGATGGAGACGGTGATGATCGGCAAATTGGCGGTGGGTGCAACGGCCCTGGTTCTGGCGGCAGGTCTGTCCGGCTGCATCATCATCGACTCGGACGGCGGAGAGCGGACCGTGGTCAGCCCGGCGGCCGACGCGCAGCCGGCGGGCTATTCCAGTCTCTATGCCGATGCGGTCGCCGATCCCAAGCGTCCGGCCGAAGAGGTCGCGCGTGATCCGCTGCGTCACCCAGCCGAAATTCTTGCCTTCGCTCAACTGGAGCCCGGCGACAAGGTCGCCGACATTCGCCCCGGCGCCGGCTATTTCACACGCCTGTTTTCCGACGTGGTCGGCCCGACCGGCCGCGTCTACGCCTTCGTGCCCGAGCGGACGATGGCGCGCGAGAACGCCGGGGCCGATGCGCTTGTCGCGGCCTATTCGAACGTGACACGCGTCAACGGCCTGCTGGACTCCATGACCTTCGCCGAGCCGCTGGACATGATCTTCATGAGCCAGGAATACCACGACTTCCACATCCCCGGTTTCAACACCGACGTGGCCAGGATGAATGCGGCGGTGTTCGCGGCGCTGAAGCCCGGCGGCCGCTACATTTTGATCGACCATGAGGCGGCGCCCGGCACGGGCATCTCGGCGGTTCAGACCCTGCACCGCATCGAAGGCGACTATCTGAAGCGCGAGGTCGAGGCGGCGGGCTTCGTCTTCGAGGGCGAGAGCCAGGCCGTCGCCAATCCCGCAGACGACCACAGCCTGAACGTCTTCGACGAGAAGATCCGCGGCAAGACGGACCAGTTCGTCTATCGCTTCCGCAAGCCGGGCTGATCGATCTCGATACTGAGAACCGTTATCAATTAAGGGTTTGGGGCGTTTTGTCCATGCGGCGGACATGGACAAGCCCGCTTCGGGAGAGCAAACAACGCAAAGACATCGCCATAAGCGAAAGAACGCGTAGTTTGTTCGACTATAAGGCCGCCTTTAATAGCTCCGTGGAGCAGGTTCGCAGCGAAGGGCGCTATCGCGTCTTCGCCGATCTGAAGCGCGTGCGCGGTCAGTTTCCGCAGGCTGTGCGCCGCCGCGAGGATGGCTACGAACAGGACGTCGTCATTTGGTGCTCCAACGACTATCTCGGCATGGGCCAGCACCCCGTCGTGCTCGACGCCATGCATAATGAGATCGACGCGGTAGGCGCCGGTGCCGGCGGCACGCGCAATATCTCCGGCACGACTCGCTCCGCTGTCGATCTCGAAGCCGAGCTGGCCCACTGGCACCAGAAGGAAGCGGCCCTGCTGTTCACCTCGGGCTATGTCGGCAACGAGGCGACGCTGTCGACCCTGCAGAAAATCCTGCCGGGCCTGATCACCTTCTCCGATTCGCTGAACCACGCCTCGATGATCGCCGGCATTCGCCACGGCGGCGGCGAGCGTCACGTCTTCATGCACAACGATCTGGCGCATCTGGAGGCCCTGCTGGCGGCGGCTCCGGCCGATGCGCCCAAGCTGATCGCGTTTGAGAGCGTCTATTCGATGGACGGCGACATCGCCGATCTGGCCGGCACGATTGCGCTCGCCAAGAAATATGGCGCCCTGACCTATCTGGACGAGGTCCATGCGGTCGGCCTGTATGGCGAGACCGGCGCGGGCGTCGCCGAGCGCGACGGCGTGCTGGACCAGATCGACATCATCGAATGCACCCTGGGCAAGGCGATCGGCGTCATGGGCGGCTATATCGCCGCCGACGCCATGATCATCGATGCGGTGCGCAGCTGGGCCTCGGGCTTCATCTTCACCACCTCGCTGCCACCCGCATTGACGGCGGGCGCGTTGGCCTCGGTGCGTCACCTGAAGGCCCATCCCGAACTGCGCGTCCAGCATCAGGAGCGCGCCGCGACCCTGAAAGCCCGCTTCGCCGCCGCCGGCATCCCTGTGATGGAAAGCGAGAGCCATATCGTGCCGGTGCACGTCGGCGATCCGATCCACTGCAAGATGATCTCGGACATGCTGCTGGACGAGTACGGCGTCTATGTTCAGCCGATCAACTATCCGACCGTGCCCAAGGGAACCGAACGTCTGCGCTTCACCCCGTCGCCGAACCACACCGACGCCATGATGGATCATCTGGTCCAGGCGATGGACAAGCTGTTCGCCCACTGCAACGTGGCGCGCCGACCCGTCGCCGCATGACGAACGGCGACGACCCCCGCTTGGACTTGGGGGAGGTCATCGTCGAGTTCACCCGCAACGGCCCCTACCTCAAATGCTCGGCCATCCATGTCGCGACGGGCCGGGAGGTCAGCGCTATGGGGCCGGTCAACGAACGCAAGTCTGTCGAACGGGTGGCGATCGCCAAGCTGAGGCGGGCTCTGGGCAAAGGCTGACCACAAGATGTTGTGGTCGGGCCCGGCTGGGGATAGATAGGCCAGCTTCTGATTTCCGGGGATTCCAGCGTGACGGCCTTCACCCACGACGCCTATTTCACCAAGACGCTCGCTGACGCCGACCCGGATGTCTTCAAGGGCATTCAGGGCGAGCTGGGCCGTCAGCGTGAGCAAATCGAGCTGATCGCTTCCGAAAATATCGTCTCCCAGGCGGTGCTGGACGCGCAAGGGTCCGTCCTGACCAACAAATACGCCGAAGGCTATCCCGGTCGTCGCTACTATGGCGGCTGCGAGTTCGTCGACGTGACCGAGGATCTGGCGCGCGAGCGGGCCAAGCAACTGTTCGGCGCGGCCTTCGCCAACGTCCAGCCCCACTCGGGCGCTCAGGCGAACCAGGCGGTCTTCTTCACCCTGCTGCAACCCGGCGACACCTTCCTGGGCATGGACCTGGCCTGTGGTGGACACCTGACGCACGGCTCGCCCGCGAACCAATCTGGCAAGTGGTTCCGCCCCGTGACCTACAAGGTGCGCGAAGATACCCATCTGATCGACTACGACCACGTCGCCGAAATGGCCGAGCGTGAGAAGCCCAAGCTGATCCTGGCCGGCGCCTCGGCCTACAGCCGCCACATCGACTTCAAGCGCTTCCGCGAGATCGCCGACAGCGTCGGCGCCTATCTGATGGTGGATATGGCCCACTACGCCGGCCTGATCGCCGGCGGCGCCTATCCGGACCCGGTCCCGCACGCCCACGTCGTCACCACAACGACGCACAAGACCTTGCGCGGCCCGCGTGGCGGCATGATCCTGTCCAACGACGTCGATCTGGGCAAGAAGATCAACTCCGCCGTCTTCCCCGGCCTGCAAGGCGGCCCGCTGGAACACGTCATCGCCGCCAAGGCCGTGGCCTTCGGCGAAGCGCTGAAGCCCGAGTTCAAGGGCTATGCCCAACAGGTGGTCAAGAACGCCCAGGCCCTGTCCGGCGTTCTGATCGAGCGCGGCCTGGCCATCGTCTCGGGCGGCACCGACAGCCACCTGGCCCTGGTCGACCTGCGGCCCAAGGGCGTGACCGGCAAGGCGACCGAGCATGAGCTCGAAAAGGCGCTGATGACCTGCAACAAGAACGGCGTGCCGTTCGACACCGCCCCCTTCACCGTCACCTCGGGCGTCCGCCTGGGCACCCCGGCTGGCACCACGCGCGGCTTCGGCGAGGAAGAGTTCAAGCAGATCGGTCACTGGATCGCCGACGTCGTCTCGTCGATGAACGGCGGCGACGAAGCCGATCCGGCCGTGGTCGCAGGCGTCGCGGCCCAGGTGCGCGAGTTGACGCACCGCTTCCCGATCTACGGATAAGCGCCTGATGAAGTGCCCTTTTTGCGGTCATCAGGACACTCAGGTGAAGGACAGCCGGCCGTCGGATGACGGCTCGGCCATCCGACGCCGCCGGTCCTGCCCGAACTGCAACGGGCGCTTCACGACGTTCGAGCGCGTGCAACTGCGTGAACTGGTCATCCTGAAGCGTAACGGACGGCGCACGCCCTTTGACCGCGACAAGCTGGAACGCTCGCTGGGCGTGGCCCTGCGCAAACGCCCGGTTCAGGCCGATCAGGTCGAGCAGATGGTCAACCGGATCGTCCGCCAGCTGGAAAGCCTGGGCGAGACCGAAATCCCGTCCAGCACGGTCGGCGATTTCATCATGAAGGCGCTGAAGGGCGTCGATGAGGTGGCCTATGTCCGCTACGCCTCGGTCTACAAGGATTTCCGCCACACCGGCGACTTCGCCAAATTCTTGGGCGACGAAGGGTTCGACGAACCGTCCGGCAAGGCCTGATGCAGGTCACGCTGAAACTGGCGACCTCCCTGGACGGGCGGATCGCCACGGCCTCGGGCGAGAGCCAGTGGATCACCGGCGAGGCGGCGCGGCTTGAGGGTCACCGCCTGCGCGCCGCCCACGATGCGATCCTGGTCGGCGTCGAGACGGTTCTGCACGACGATCCCGAACTGACCGCCCGCCTGCCGGGACGCAGCGTGGATCAGCCCTTGCGCGTCGTGCTGGACAGCCGGCTGCGCACGCCGCAGGCGGCGAAGGTCGCGGGCGAAAACACCCTGATCCTGACCGCCGCGGAACCGCGCAATATCGGGGCCGCCAAGGTCGTGCAGGTCGCCGCCGAGGATGGTCGTCCGACCATCCCGGCCGTGCTGAAAGCCCTGGAAGCCGCCGGCGCCACATCTGTTCTGATCGAAGGCGGCGGCCAGGTCGCGGCCTCATTTCTTCGCGCCAATGCCGTCGATGCGTTGGAGTGGTTTCGCGCCCCGATCCTGCTGGGCGGGGAGGGGCGGCCCTGCATCGCCGCCCTGGCTCTTGCAAAGCTGGCCGACGCCCCCAAGTTCCGTCGCCTGGGCGTCGAGCCCGTCGGGGACGATCTGTGGGAACGCTACGCCCGTCTCTGACGCCGTCCAATTAGACGATTAGACGAATTAGACGGTATTTTTCTCCCAAGGGGTCCAGAGTCCAAATGTTCACCGGCATCGTCACCGACATCGGCCGCGTCCGCGAGGTTCGCGAGACCGATCGCGACCGCCGTTACGAGATCGAGACCGCCTGGAACACCGACGGCATCGACTTGGGCGCCTCCATCAGCCATGCGGGCTGCTGCCTGACGGTGACCGAAAAAGGCGCCGATTGGTTCGCCGTCGAGGTGTCGAACGAGACCTTGTCCAAGACCACCCTAGGCGCCTGGAAGACCGGCGACGGCGTCAATCTGGAGCGGGCCGCCAAACTGGGCGACGAGATGGGCGGCCATGTCGTGTCCGGCCACGTCGACGGTCTTGGCCGGGTGATTTCGATCACGCCCGAAGGCGGATCGCACCGGATCGAGGTCGAGGCTCCGGCGCCACTACATCGCTATATCGCCACCAAGGGGTCGATCACGGTGGATGGCGTGTCTCTGACCGTAAACGCCGTCGAGGGTCAGGTCTTCTCGCTGAACATCATTCCGCACACTTGGGACGTGACGACCTTGGGGCGCTTGAAAGTGGGCGATCCGGTCAATCTGGAGATCGACATGCTGGCGCGATACCTCGCGCGGTGGCAGGAGACCGCGTGATGCAAGCCCAGGCCGCCAACATGAACGACAGCCCCATCAGTCCGATTGAGGACATTCTGGAAGACGCCCGCAACGGCCGGCCCTACATCCTGGTGGACGCCGAGGATCGTGAGAACGAAGGGGACATCATCATCCCCGCCCAGTTCGCAACGCCGGACCAGATCAACTTCATGATCCGCCAGGCGCGCGGCCTGGTGTGCCTGGCTCTGACCGCCGAACGCGCACAGCAACTGCGCCTGCCGCCGATGGCCGCCGACAACCGCGAGAGCATGAAGACTGCCTTCACCGTCTCGATCGAGGCCAAGGACGGCGTGACGACCGGCATCTCGGCCGCCGACCGCTCGCGCACCATTCATGTGGCGACCGATGCGTCCAAGGGCATGGACGACATCGTCTCGCCCGGCCACATCTTCCCCCTGGTGGCCCGCGACGGCGGCGTTCTGGTCCGCGCCGGCCACACCGAGGCGGCTGTGGATATCAGTCGCATGGCCGGCCTGACCCCCGCCGGGGTGATCTGCGAGATCATCAAGGACGACGGCGACATGGCGCGGATGCCCGATCTGGTCGCCTTCGCCCAGCTGCACGGGCTGAAGATCGGCACCATCGCCGACCTGATCGCCTATCGCCGTCGCACCGAACGCTTCGTCGAGCGGATCATGGATACGCCGTTCGAGAGCGTTCACGGCGGACCGTTCCGCCTGATGCTGTACAGGAACACGATCGAGGGCGCCGAGCACGTGGCCCTGGTCAAGGGACGGATCGATCCGGCCAAACCGACTCTGGTGCGGATGCACCAGGTGGACTTCGCCTGCGACCTGCTGGGTCACGTCGAGGCGCGCCAGGACTATGTGCCCAGCGCCCTGAAACAGATCACCGACCATGACGGTCCCGGCGTCGTCGTCTTCCTGCGCGATCCGTCGCTGAACTCGCTGGCCGAACGGCTGGCGGGCGCGGACAAGCCGGCGGCGATGGATCGCTCGTTGCGCGCCTATGGCGTGGGAGCTCAGATCCTGCTGGATCTGGGTGTCAGGGATATGATCGTGATGAGTTCGACGCGACCCGAGCCGACGGCGCTGGAAGGCTACGGCCTGCGCATCGTCGGCTGGCGCGACATGGATGGAGAAACCAAGGCGTGACCGAAGCCCCCCGTATTCTGATCGTCGAGGCGCGCTTCTACGACGACCTGGCCGACGCCCTGCTGGAAGGGGCCAAGGAGACGCTGAAGGCGCGTGGCGCCGACTTCGATGTCATCACCGTGCCCGGCGCGCTGGAGGTGCCGCCGGCCATCGCCCTGGCCGAGGAGGCGGGCCGCTTTCCGACCGCCCCCCGCTATGACGGCTATGTCGCGCTGGGCACGATCATCCGTGGCGAGACCTACCATTTCGAAATCGTCTCCGATCAGTCGGCGGCCGGCATCATGGCTCTCGGCGTCAAGGGCGTCATCATCGGCAACGGCATCCTGACGACCGAGGACGAAGATCAGGCCTGGTATCGGGCCCGTCTTTCGGAAGGGGATAAGGGCGGCGGCGCGGCCAAGGCGTGCCTGGACCTCATTGCATTGAAGAAGCGGTTGCGTCATGGCGTCGGCGCATGACTGAACCGAACAGCGTCAAAGCCGTCCTCGAACAACTCGCCGAAGCCGAAAAGCAGCGCGCCGAGCCCAATCTGAGCTCCAAACAGCGTCGCGCTCGCACAGTGTCGCGTCTCGCCGTCGTCCAGGCCCTGTATCAGATGGAACTGGCCGGCGAGGGCGTGGAGACGGTGATCACCGAATTCTCCAACTTCCGCTTCGACGCCGATATCGAGGGCCAAGCCCTGGCCGAGGCCGATGAGGCCTATTTCGCCGACATCGTGCGCGGCGTGATCGAAAGCCAGCGCGACATCGACACGGCTATCAAGGCCCGCCTGGCCTCCAACTGGAAGCTGGAGCGGATCGACGCCACCCTGCGCGCCCTGCTGCGTTCGGGCGCCTGGGAGCTGATCAAGCATCCCGAGACGCCGCGCGAGGTCGTGATCGACGAATATGTCGAACTGGCCAAGGCCTTCTTCGACGACGCCGAGGCGCGCTTCGTCAATGCGGCGCTGGACGGCGTGGCCAAAGACACCCGCAAATAATGCCGGCGCTCGACGTCGCGGGCGAGTTCGAGACGATCGAGCGGCTGTTCAAGCCTCTTGCCCATCCCGAGTGGGGCAGGGGGCTGGCCGACGATGTGGCGGCGCTGCCGTCACGCCCCGGCTATGACCTCGTTCTGACCAAAGACGCCATCGTCGAGGGGGTGCATTTCCTGCCTGACGATCCGCTGGACACGGTCGCCAGGAAGCTGCTGCGGGTCAATCTGTCGGACCTGGCCGCCAAGGGCTCAGAGCCGTTCGGCTATCTGCTGTCCTGCTTCTGGTCCGAGCGCTGCGGCTGGCCCGAGCGTGAGGCCTTCGCCGCCGGACTGGCTGAAGATCAGGCGCGGTTCGGCGTTCACCTGCTGGGCGGCGACACGGTCAGGACACCCGGCTCGCTGTCCTTCTCTCTGACGGCCTTGGGGTGGGCCCCGACGGGCAAGAGCGTTTCTCGCGCCGGCGCGCAGGTCGGCGACCTCGTCTTCGTCACCGGTGTGATAGGCGACGGCCTTCTGGGCCTCAAGGCGGCGCAAGGACAGTTGGCTCTGGCGCCCGAGCGGATGGAAGCCTTGGTCAGCCACTACCGGATGCCCACGCCCCGGACCGACTTCGCCGACATTGTGCGCGAGTACGCCACAGCATCCGTCGATGTGTCTGACGGCCTGGCCGCCGACCTGGCCCACATTGCGCAGGCCAGCAGGGTCGGCGTGTCGCTCAATCTGAACGTCCTGCCGCTGTCCGCTGCCGCCCAGGCCTGGTTCGACGACCGGGTCGATCCGCAGCTGTCGCTGGAAGACCTCGCCAGCGGCGGCGACGACTATGAGATCGCCTTCAGCGCCCATCCTCGCCACGGAGACGCCCTGCGTCGCGAGGCCGAGCGCCGACTGATTCGCCTGACCCGCGTCGGCGAAGTCACCGCAGGTCAGGGCCTGACGGTTCTTTACGACGGTCAGCCCGTGCCGATGTCCAGAAACGGCTGGACCCACGGCTGACGTGGCAAGGGAATCCTAACGCCCGTCGGGCAGGATGTCGTCATGGACCGTAGAACCCTGATCGCAGCCGGAACCGCCGCCCTGACGGGCGCCGTCGCCAGTCGCGCTTCCGCGTCCGGCAGCGAAACGGAGTCCGCGCCGGCAGCCCTGAGCATCGCAGGGCTCGGCCTGCCCGTCATTGAGGACGGGCGTTTGCGCAATTACGTGTTCGTCGCCCTCCGGCTCGAACTGGGCGCCGGCAAGACCGTCGAGCAGATGAAGCCCAAGGAGGCCTTTTTCCGCGACGCCGTCGTCCGCGCGGCGCACAAGACGCCCTTCACCGTGCCCGGCGACTGGACACGCCTGGACGAGCGGGCCCTGTCCGCCTCGCTGGTGGCCGCGTCTGCGGCGATCTCGGGGCGCGGCTCCGTTCGGCGCGTCGAGGTGGTCAGCCAGTCGCCGCGTCGCCGCACGGGCATGCAGACCGCCCGCTGACCCGGCTGACCGACCGCTGTTGCGTCACTCCGCCTGCCATGACAGGCTCCCTTAGCAAATCCCAAAGAACGCACTGACGCGTTCGCCGCGTGCGGGGGGACCGGAAGGCGGACAGAGGCGATAACGCCCGACCGCGCCAAGGCCTGCGCGCCTGTTTGCAAGGGCATGGAAACGCCAATGACGAACTCACTTACGCTGGTCTTCGCGGCCGGTGTGCTGGCGGTGCTGTATGGCGCCGCTCAGACCGCCGTGCTGATGAAGGCGAGCACCGGCAACGACAAGATGCGAGAGATCGCCGCCGCGATCCAGGAAGGCGCCTCGGCCTATCTGAAGCGGCAATATCTGACCATCGGCATCGTCGGGATCGTGATCCTGATCGCCGCCTATTTCCTGATCGGCGCTTACGCCGCCATCGGCTTCCTGATCGGCGCCGTCCTGTCCGGCGCGGCCGGTTATGCCGGGATGCTGATCTCGGTGCGGGCCAATGTGCGCACGGCTCAGGCGGCGTCCGAAAGCCTGTCCAAGGGATTGAACCTGGCGTTCCGCTCGGGCGCCATCACGGGCATGTTCGTGGCAGGCGGCGCCCTGATTGGGGTGTCAGGCTACTACATCGTGCTGACCCAGCATCTGGGCTTGCCCTCAACGGGCCGCGAGGTGATCGACGGGCTGGTGGCGCTGGGCTTCGGGGCCTCGCTGATCTCGATCTTCGCGCGCCTGGGCGGCGGCATCTTCACCAAGGGCGCCGACGTGGGCGGCGACATGGTGGGCAAGGTCGAAGCGGGTATTCCCGAAGACGATCCTCGCAACGCCGCGACCATCGCCGACAACGTGGGTGACAACGTCGGCGACTGCGCCGGTATGGCGGCCGACCTGTTCGAGACCTATGCCGTGACGACCGTTGCGACCATGGTGCTGGCCGCGATCTTCTTCCGGGGGCAGCCCTATGTGGATCTGATGATGGTGCTGCCGCTGGCGATCTGCGCGGTGTGCATCGTGACCTCCATCGTCGGCAGCTTCTTCGTCCGGTTGGGCAAGTCCAAGAACATCATGGGCGCCCTTTATCAGGGCCTGATCGTCACGGGCGTCCTGTCCATCGGCGCGGTCTGGTTGGTGATCGACCAGATGGTGACGGGGCCGATCGTCACGGCCAGCGGTCTGGAGATCCAGCCGATGGCGCTGTTCTGGTCCGGCATGGTCGGGTTGGCGGTGACGGCGGCGATCGTGGTCGTGACCGAATACTACACCGGATCCGGCTTCCGTCCGGTGCGATCGGTCGCCAACGCCTCTGTGTCCGGGCACGGCACCAACGTCATTCAGGGCCTGGCCGTCTCGCTTGAGGCGACGGCGCTGCCGGCGCTGACGATCATCGTCGGCATCGTGGCCAGCTTCCAGCTGGCCGGCCTGTTCGGCATCGCCATCGCCACCACGACCATGCTGGGCGTGGCGGGGATGATCGTGGCGCTGGACGCGTTCGGGCCCGTCACCGACAACGCCGGCGGCATCGCCGAAATGGCGGGCCTGCCGAGCGATGTGCGGCATTCGACGGATGCCCTGGACGCCGTGGGCAACACGACCAAGGCCGTGACCAAGGGCTATGCCATCGGTTCGGCGGGCCTCGGCGCGCTGGTGCTGTTCGCCGCCTATACGTCGGATTTGCAGTATTTCTCGGCCAACCCGGCGGACTATCCCTTCTTTGCAGGTATGGGAGAGATCGCTTTTGATCTGACCAATCCCTACGTCGTCGTCGGCCTGCTGTTCGGGGGGCTGCTGCCTTTCCTCTTCGGCGGGATGTCGATGATGGCGGTGGGACGCGCCGCCGAATCAGTCGTCGCGGAAGTGCGGCGCCAGTTCCGCGAGAACCCCGGCATCATGACCTATCAGGTAAAGCCGGAATACGGCCGGGCGGTCGACATCCTGACGAAGGCGGCGATCCGCGAGATGATCGTGCCGTCTCTGTTGCCAGTGCTGTCGCCGATCGTCCTGTTCGTCGCGGTGCTGGGCATTTCGGACAAGGCGAACGCCTTTGCCGCTCTCGGCGCCATGCTGATGGGTGTGATCGTCACCGGCCTGTTCGTCGCCATTTCCATGACGTCGGGCGGCGGCGCGTGGGATAACGCCAAGAAGGTGATCGAGGAAGGTTTCACCGACAAGAACGGCGTCGTCCACGGCAAGGGTTCGGAGGCCCACAAGGCGGCCGTGACCGGCGATACGGTGGGCGATCCCTACAAGGACACGTCGGGTCCGGCGGTGAACCCGATGATCAAGATCACCAACATCGTCGCCTTGCTGCTGCTGGCGGTGCTGGCGAGCGGGACCATCGGCTAGGCTGAAACATACAGCCCTTACGACAACGCCCCGGAGAGCGATCTCCGGGGCGTCTTTGCTTTTGGGGCGATGAGCCGCCTTAGTCGGGGCGGCGCTGGCCGGGGGTGTCGTCCTCGGTGCGGGGCAGTTGGCCACGGCCGACGTTGCCCAGCAGTTGTTCCAGAACGGTCAGCTCGCGACCGCGCGTCGGCGTCTCGTTGCTGTTCATGGCGATCTGCTCGCCGTCCGTCAGGCCGAGAGTCCGCACCGACGCCACCTGATCGCCCTGCGGGACGAAGGTGATCTCGGTCACCGTGCGGGTCGAAACCTTGGGCAGGTTGTATGTATATTTCTCAGTCGTCTGGCTGATGTAATACCAGACCTGATCAGGCTCGAACGTCGAGGTGGTCGAAGGCGAACCCAGCTTGGCGAGGACGGTTTCCTTGGTGTCCGTGCCGGCGACCACGTCTTGCGGCTTGGCGTCGATGGCCTGGAAGCCGTTGGAGCCGATGGTCGGGGCGCAGGCGGCGGACAGGCCGGCCAGCGAAACAGCGACGAAAAGCGGGACGAAACGGGACATGGTCGGGCGCCTGCGAGAGAACAAGGTCTTTGACCTAGACGGACCTGCGTCCTAGTTCAACGGCGCGGCGGAAAAGGGGCTGTTGGAACCCATGCTGAAAAACCTGTTCAAACCCCGATCCGGCGTCCGTCTCGGCGACGATCTCTACGCCAAGGCCGTCAGCCAGGCCCGCAATCCGGCCTTCTACACGCGCCTGGCGGTCGACGACCGCATCGACGCGCGATTCGAACTCTACACGCTGCATGTGCTGTTGCTGGTGCTGCGGCTACGCGATGAAAACACGGCTCAGGGCCAAGATGCGGCTCAGGCGGTCTTCGACGTCTATGTCTCGGCGCTGGATCACGTCTTGCGGGAGGAAGGCGTGGGCGACGTCGCCGTCGGCAAGAAGATGCGTAAACTGGGAGAGGCCCTGTATGGCCGGATGAACGCCTATGAGCAGCCGCTGCGCGCCGGCGATGCGACGGTTCTGGCCGAGGCGATGGCGAAGAATGTCTACGCGGATCCGCAAGCGCCCCATGCGGACACATTGGCGCGTTATGCGCTGACGACACGCGCAGCCCTGGCGGCGCAGGATTTCAACAAGGTGCTGGCGACGCCAGCATGGGCGGAAGTTTGAAAGAGATGAGCGCGACGCTCCCCTACAGCGAAACGGTGCGGGTCAATCAGATCGGCGCGGGCCTGAGCCGCCGGCTTGAACCGGATGCGGAGACCCGCAAGCGAATCGCCCGTAGCCTGGATCTTCAGGGGCTGGATGATTTCGCCGTCGATCTTGAGATCAAGCCGACGCCGTCGACCAGCGAATGGACGATGAAGGGCAGGGTGACCGCGCATGCGGTGCAGACTTGCGGCCTGACCCTGGAACCCTTGCCGGTCGATGTGGATCGGCGTTTTTCCATTCAGCTTGTCGAAGCCAAGCCCGAGGAAACCGACGAGATCGAGGTCACGCTGGATGAAGACGACGCCGACGTGATCGAGGACGGCAAGATCGACCTGGGCCAGTATGCGGTCGAACAGTTGGTGCTCTCGCTTGATCCGTTCCCGCGCAAGCCGGGCGCGGAGTTCGTGCAACCTGAGGAGCCGACGGAGATTTCGCCGTTCGCGGCCCTGAAGGCGCTCAAGCCCAAAGACGACCAAGGCTGAGGTTGACGTAGGGGCCGGGTGGTTGCATCCCCCGGCTTCGGCGCTATCGTCCAGCGCATCCTGCCAAGCGTCGCGCGACAAGACGACGCGGCCATAAGAGGTCCATTTGCCAGCCCCAGTTACGATCTCGCTTGACGCCATGGGCGGCGATCACGGGCCCTCCGTCGTCGTTCCCGGCATCCGCAGCTATATCCGCACCCACGATGGCGAGGGGGTGCGCTTCCTGCTGCATGGCGACGAGGCCAAGATCGCGCCGGAGTTGGCGCGTTGCGGCCTGGCGGCGGACGTCTGCGAAATCCATCACACCGACAAGGTCGTGGCCATGGACGAAAAGCCGGCCCAGGCCATGCGGCGCGGCAAGGGCTCCAGCCTTTGGAACGCCATCGAGGCGGTGAAGACGGGCCAGGCGGCCGGCGTCGTCTCGGCCGGCAACACCGGCGCCCTGATGGCGATCTCGAAACTGATTCTGCGGATGTCTGCGCCCGGGCTTGAGCGTCCGGCCATCGTCGCCAGCTGGCCCACCTTCAAGGGCCACACGGCGGTTCTGGACGTCGGCGCCAACATCGGCAGCGATGCGGAGCAGCTGGTCGAGTTCGCCATCATGGGCGAAGCTTTCCAGTCGGCCGTGCGCGGCGTCGCGCGCCCGACTATCGGCCTGTTGAACGTCGGTTCGGAAGACATGAAGGGCAACGAACAGGTCAAGGAGGCGCACGCCATCCTGCGCGATGGGCCGTTCGACCTGAACTATCATGGCTTCGTCGAGGGCGACGATATCGCCAAGGGCACGGTGGACGTGGTGGTGACCGACGGCTTCACCGGCAACATCGCGCTAAAGACCGCCGAAGGCACGGCGCGCTATATTTCCGCCCTGTTGAAAGAGGCCCTGACCTCCAACCTGCAATCCAAGCTGGGCGCCGTCATCGCCATGCCGGCGTTGAAGAAGATGCGCCAGAAGATCGACCCCAGCGCCATCAACGGCGGCCCTCTGTTGGGCCTAAACGGCATTGTCGTGAAGAGCCACGGCGGCGCCGACGCCAAGGGCTTCGGCAACGCCATCCGCATCGCTGTCGATCTGGCCCGCAGCGACTATATGAGCAAGGTGGGGGACAACCTGGGCAAGCTGGACGCGGTGTTCGATCATGCCGCCAAGCCCGCCGCAGCCGTGGGAGAACCCCTCCAGTGACCGTCACCCGCAGCGCCGTGACCGGCGTCGGCTCCTATCTGCCGGAGGAGATCGTCACCAACGCCGACCTGGCCAAGTTCGTCGACACATCCGACGAATGGATTCAGGAGCGCACCGGCATCAAGCAACGTCATAAGGCGCGCGACGACCAGCCGACCAGCGATCTGGCGGTCGAGGCCGCCAGGAAGGCGCTCGCCGACGCGGGCAAGGCGGCGTCCGACGTCGATCTGATTATCGTGGCCACCACAACGCCCGACATGACCTTCCCGGCGGTCGCGTCGATCGTCCAGGCCAAGCTGGGCGCGGGCGTCGGCATCGCCTTTGATGTTCAGGCCGTCTGCTCCGGTTTCGTCTATGCGCTCAGCGTCGCCGACGGATTCGTGGCGCGCGGCCTGTCGAAATGCGCCCTCGTTATTGGGGCCGAAGAGATGACGCGGCTGATGGACTGGACCGACCGGACCACCTGCGTCCTGTTCGGCGACGGGGCCGGCGCCGTGGTGCTGGAACCGCGCGAAGGGCAGGGGACATCGGACGACCAGGGCATGCTGGGCTTCGCCTTACGGGCCGACGGGTCCAAGACCGACCTGCTCTATGTCGATGGCGGCCCCGCGACGACCGGCACCGTTGGCCACCTCCGCATGGCCGGAAACCAGGTCTTCCGTCATGCCGTCGTGAATATTGCCGAAGGCATAACCGCCGCCTGCGCCGCCGCAAACATCCAGATCGCGGACGTCGACTGGTTCGTGCCGCACCAGGCCAACCAGCGAATCATCAAGGGCGTCGGCGACCGGCTAGGTCTGGACGAGAACAAGGTGATCTCGACCGTCGCGACCCACGCCAACACCTCGGCCGCCTCGATCCCGCTGGCGCTGGACGCTGCGATCCAAGACGGGCGGATCAAGAAGGGCGATATGGTGCTGCTTGAGGCCATGGGCGGCGGCCTGACCTGGGGTGCCTGCGCGCTTCGGCTGTAATCGACATCGAGGCATTGATTTTTCGGGGGCTTTGCGCCCCTATGGATGCGAGCGGATCGCATGACAGCGGGGATACGATGGCAGGCCAACAGACCGTGACGCGCGCCGACTTGTGCGAAGCCGTGCATGAAGAGGTCGGCCTGTCGCGTCAGGAATGCTCCAGCCTGGTCGAGCGCACCCTGGAACTGATCGTCGAATCGCTTGAGCGCGGCGAGACGGTGAAACTGTCCGGCTTCGGCGTCTTTCAGGTGCGTGAGAAGCGCGCACGGATGGGCCGCAATCCCAAGACGGGCGAACCGGCGGCGATCAACCCGCGCCGGGTCATCAGCTTCCGCGCCTCACAGATCATGAAAAGCCGGGTTCACGACGCCGTCGTCGAGGCCTGATCGCGGTGGCCAAGAGCGCCGACGCCTTCCGAACCATTTCTGAAGCGGCCGAAGAGGTCGGCGCGCCGCAGCATGTCCTGAGGTTCTGGGAAACGAAGTTCGATTTCGTCACGCCTGTGAAACGGGCTGGCGGGCGTCGCTTCTATCGGCCCCAGGACATCGCGGTGCTGAAGGCGGTCAAACGCCTGCTGCACGACGATGGGCTGACGATTCGCGGCGTCCAGCGTCTGCACAAGGAACAGGGGCTGAAAAAGCTGATCGGGGCGGAGGCCGCTGCACTGATCGACGACGGCGATGTCACGTTCGCTACGGCGACTTCCGATGTCGCGCGGGCCGAAACCTCGAAATTGCATCAGGTTCTGGCCGATCTGGAGCAGGCCAAAGCGCGTCTGGACGCCGTTCTTTCACGGTAGGTGGAAAAGTCGTTTTAGCGTTTGCGGACAGCGGTCCCCCCGTCTATAGGGAGCGCCTTCGGAGCGTGGCGCAGCCTGGTAGCGCACTTGACTGGGGGTCAAGGGGTCGCAGGTTCGAATCCTGTCGCTCCGACCATCTAAATCATTGATTTGGAATGGTTTTGAAGGGGTCGCCTTTTGGCGGCCCCTTCGCAATTCCGTTTTGGGGCACATATGGGGCACAGCGCTGATTCGCGGGTTTTGCCGTGGTCAGGACGGCGCGTGGCTGTGCAGGCCGTTTGCGCCCACCCGGCTCTGACATTGTCCTTTTCCTCGCAACCATAGACTTTGATCCGATCAGGGTTCGGCGAACGTGGCGTCCCACCTGGGAATCGGTCACGGTCGAAACCGACCTTGGGAGGGGCGACCGTTGCAGGAACAATATCCGACCCTGACCATCGCTGATTATGCGAACGGAGCGGCTCGGACAGACCGGGGCGTCGAGGGTCAGTCGCTGGCCTTCCCGCTCTTGGGCTTGTTCGGCGAGACCGGAAGCCTTCTGAGCGAGCTCAAGAAGAAGCAGAGAGATAAGGCCGCCTCACGCGCCTATGCCGACGCCGTGGCGGACGAGTTGGGGGATGTGCTCTGGTACTTGGCCGCCGTCGCCAGTCGTGGCGGCGTCAGCTTAAACGCCGTGGCGGCCCATTTGGTGCGCGATGACGCGGAATGGACCGGCGTGGAAATTCCGGACCTCAGCTTTGAAGCCCTTCAGTCGCATAACATCCCCCGAACGAGGCAAGCGCCCGCCCAGTTCGAAACAACCCTTTTGGCCTTGGCCGACGAGGTCGGCGGGCTGGTCAGGGCGCATCGGACCGGCGAGATCGTTTCAGGTGGGGATGTCCTTCCCCTTTCGCTGACACGCATTTTCAAACTTATGCTGAAGGCTTCGCGGGAGGCGGGGATGACGCTGGAAAGCGCCGCCATCAAGAATCTGTACAAGACGCAGGATCGGTGGCCTGACATCCGGGCCTATCCCGAGGCGTTCGATGAAAGGTTCGACGCGGACGAACGATTGCCGCGGACCCTCGTGATCGAGATTTTCGAGAAGACCGTCCGCGGTCAGGCGTTCGTCTTCCAGCGGTGCAACAACCTCTTCATCGGGGACCGCCTGACCGACAACGCCCATGAGCCGGACGACTATCGGTTTCACGACGTATTTCATTTCGCGTTCGTCGCTGTGCTGGGGTGGTCGCCCGTGATCCGCGCCCTTCTGCGGCTTAAGCGGAAGAGCGACCCGAAGATGGATGAGAACGAGGACGGGGCGCGCGCCGTCCTGATCGAGGAGGGTATCTCCACCTGGGTGTTCGGTCAGGCGGCGTCCCTGCAGTATTTCGAGGGAATGCGGGCTGGCGAGATGCCGATCGGCGTTCTCAAGCAGGTGCGCCAGTTCGCGGAGGGCTATGAACCAGAGGTCTGTCCGCTGTGGTTGTGGGAGGAAGCGCTCCTGCAGGGCTACGCCGCATTCCGTTTTCTCAGGATTCATCGCCAGGGCCGGGTGATCGTGGATTTCGACAATCGGCAATTGCGTATAGAGCCCCTGCCGTCATGACGCCGACCGACTTCGTTTCCGCGCTTGAAAGCGCCATCCTGCCGCATGTGTTCAATCCGTGGCGCGATCGCTGCGAAGTACACGACCTGGAGGACGCGGCAGCCCGACGCCGAGAGAATCTGCGTCTTGTGCTGGACCACGCTCTGGAGGGCGGGGTGACCACGATGTGGATTGGGAGAGATCTCGGCTACCGGGGCGGGCGCCGAACGGGCGTCCCCCTTACCGACGAGGTCCACCTGGCCTCCGCCGGCGCCCTGTTTAACGACGCCATCCTGCTTCGGGCGACCCATGGGCCCATCGTCGCCGAACGCACCGCAGCGGTCGTGTGGCGAGTGCTGGAGCAGGTCCGACAGCCAGTCATTCTGTGGAACGTCTTTCCCTTCCATCCTCACGAGGCGGGAGAGCCGATGTCAAACCGGTGTCATACGCGAGCGGAAAGGCAGGCCGCCTGGCCTCTGCTGGAGGCGTTGATCGATATGATCCGGCCAGAACGCATGGTCGCCATCGGCCGGGACGCCAGTTACGCCCTGACCGATCTCGGCATTGACGCGCACGCCGTGCGCCATCCCAGCTATGGCGGCCAGTCAGAGTTCATCGCCGGCATGCAGACCCTCTACGGCCTGTCAGAAACCCCGCCGCTCTTCGCCGCGGCCGGCTGCGCCTAGGCCAGGGCGTCACAGGCCTTCAGCAGGGCCTGTACCTCGCCGCGCTTCTGGTCGGCTTCCGCGTGGGTCGACACGATGGTGAGCGACCCAACGCCTCGGCCCGACTCCTTGGCGACGAACGCCATCAGACGCCCCAGGCCGATCAGATTGCCGAGCAGCTTCTCTACATAATAGTGATTGCGGTACATCACGGTCAGGTCGAGGCGTTCTCCGTCAGCCGAACGGCGAGGCTTGAAGCTGCCGTGGCTCAGGCATTGGCCGCCGTAAGAAACGCGCGAGACGTCGCGGGCCGGGTCGAAGATCGCGAACTCATACTTGTTGCGCGCCGTGACCGCCGGATCGGACAGTCGGTCAATGATGTCGGCCAGTTGGTTGACGGACCCCCCTTTGCCCGTGCCGAGGTTGATCATTCGCTCGAAATAGTAGCCGGACCACCTGTCGCCCTTGCCGGCCACCGGAAGAACCTGTGTGATGAAGTGCTCATAGAGGCCCTCGGCGCCGTGGCGCCGATAGAGGGCCTGCGGGAAGATGGTGTTGGCCACCGTCTCTATGCGTTTCTTGTCTTTGTCCCTGAGGAAGGCGTCGACGGCGGCGACCACCGGGTCGGCGAGGGTGGAGCCGGCGAGAGGGTCGGCTATATCGAGCACGACGTTGCTGGCGTCGCCTCCGGCGGCTAGAACCGCGCGCAGGCCCTCACGCCAGGCTGTGGCGCAGTCAGGCTGCGACGGGACGGGCAGGTACAATGGTATTCTCCTCAAACAGGGCCATGCCGAACAGGCCGGTGATGACATAGGAGCGGGGCAGCCAGCCATGCCCCTCAAGGCCCCACGCGCCACCCCAGCTGTTGCGGATCAGGACGGCGGGCTCGCCGTCCACCTCTCCGTGACCGACGGCCAGCACCGCGTGGCGGATCGCCGGGTCGGGCGAACCCGCTGCAAGCTGGACCACGCCGGCGGCGTCCGGTGCAAAGAAGCCCGGCGAGAGCATCATCAGCATCAGGACAAGGCGGCCGCCATCGAGGGCGGCGATCAGGCCGTCCCAGGACGCCGTCACAGGCGCGCCGAGACATTGAAATGTCGGGCCCGACCACGGTGTCAGGCTCCAGGTCGCCGAATCCGGCGAGACGGACGGGTAAGGGCACTCGGTCTCGTAGGGTTGGCCATCTTCGGCCAGCGCCTCGATCATGAAGGGCAGGGCGGCTCCAGACGACGGCGGCCGGCCGGCACGCCGCTGGGCGTGGAAGAAGGCCGCCTCCGCCGACAAGGCCGCCCAAGGGGCCCGCAGCCCTCCGTGCGCATCACTCGCGGCGAAGGCCAGGCAGGTCGGCCTTGCGCCCTGGTCGCGCGCCGGGCCCAGCCCTGGCCGAAGGTCGTTCGCCAGCCGGACGCTCATGCGGCGTCCAGCCGGAGGCGCCGCTCGGCGCGAGATAGACCCTTTGCCTCCGGTCCGGTGAAGTCCATGCGGATCGACAGGCTGTCGAGTGGTTCCCTCGGAACCCAGGGACGAGCGTGATCGAGGGTCAAGGTCCCAAGGGCCTGCTCGGCGGCCGCCGCCAGCAGACGACGTGAACAGACCCCGCCGACTGTGTCGGTTTCGATCGCGACCCGGTCGTCGGAGATCGTCCTGAAGCCGGCGGCCTCGATCGGAGATAGGTCCCAGAGGTATCCGGACGTCGCTTTTTCCGTCAGGGCGAACAGAAGATGATCGTTCCGGCTTCCTTCGATCCGGCCACCTTGGTCGCGTTCGGTGACGAGCCAGACGTCGGCCTTGTAGTTCTTGGGCGCGAACTCGCCGAGGAGAGCTGCTTTCAGGGATTTGCGGGGTACGGCGACCAAGGCCTCGCGCGTGTCGCTCGAGATCATGGCGTGGCGCTCGAGAGTGCGCGCCGTCGCCTCGTAACTCGCCCCCAGCCTTAGCGACAGCTGGTAGATGACGTGAGGGCGATTCAGATCATGCAGCCGCCACCCCTGACGCGTGCAATGCAGCTGGATAAGCCATTTGGGCATCATCAACGCTGCAGCGAAGGCGTCAGCCTCGGCTTCCTGATAGTTATCCAGCCGGTCTCGCTGTCTCAGTGTTTCCACCGACCCCCGCCGCAGAATCTGTTCCTCGTCATCCAGACTGGGTCGATGGGCCATCAGCCTGTGGCCGAGTTCATGCGCTGCGGTGAATCGCTGGATGCTGAGCGGGCGCTCCGTGGTTACGAGAATGCCGGGAGACGGGGTGTCGATATAGGCGCCGAGCAAACCCTTCAGGGGGCGGACCATGAGGGGCAGGTCGAGGGCGGCGATGATGGCGAACACATCGACAGCGCCAGGGGCGGCCTGGAGCTGGTCGCGCAGGCCGATCTGACGCTGCAGCCGTCCGGCCGCCCGGACGCCGTTGCGAACCGCTTCGGTATAGCTGGCGGCGCCCACCTAGGATCCCGGGGCGGTCGACTTCGACCGCAGGTATTGGGCGAAGCGGGCGAGTTCAGACCGGTCCTCCTCGGACATATCGGCTGCCTGGCGGGCGAGGTGAACCACATCGGGCGGCAGTTCGCTAGCCTGCTCCTCGCCGGTCAGGTAGCCCACGGTCTGGCGATAGAGGCGGGCCAGGCGAACGAGCTCCGTCGCCTCTACACGACGTTGGCCGCTCTCGATCCCCGTCAGGGCGGTGCGTGTCAGGCGCAGATGCGCCGCCACTTCATCTTGCTTGAGGCCAAGATATTCCCGCGCCTCCTTGAGCCGCTCCCCGAGCCGTTTGCGATCCGCCTCCTCGTCGCCCGCCATCATTAACCCCCGGGTTGCTTCTTGCGCCAGGCGGCCTCTACCCGCGGAATCATGTGATCGAGCGCCTCACCGATGGAGTCGTAGCCCCCTGTCCGCACGATGTTCTTGGGACCGAATCCCAAGATCGGTTCCAAGGCGCACGTGATCTCGACCACGATCAGAGAATCCAGACGGACCTTCACAGAGCGAAGCGCCGCAGGCGCCGTTGGCAGGGTGAAACCTTCCATCTCTGCTTCGTCGCGCGCAGCGACGGTCAGTTCCGCGAGGAGGCAATCCATCACGGCCTGCAGGGGAAAGGGTTTCTTTTCAGCGACAGGCGCCGGGGCGAATACATCCAACATGAGAACATCATAATGTCGGATTTTCAGACATGCAAGTGAAGGGCGGATTTGCGAGGGTGAGATAATGAATTCGCTATCATTTTTCATTCATTCAGCCGTATGATAATCTTATGTATATCAAAGATCGGCTTCGATGATGAATGATATATCAACCAAGGCCGTCTTGAAGCGGTTCTCCGAACCGCTGCGGGACGCCCGGCGACAAAAGGGATTGAGTCAGCGCGCGTTGGCCCAGGCGTCGGGGCTTGCCCAGTCCCAAATCTCGAAGGTCGAGAACGCTGAGGTGGATCCCCAGCTTACGACTCTGATCGAACTCGCCCAGGCCCTGGACCTGGAACTGAAGCTCGTGCCGCGCTCGGCGGTGGTCGCCGTCGGCGCTGTCGTCAGGGATTTGCAGACTCGCGCCGAGACGCGGAGCCTTCTCAACCAGTTGGCGGAGATCGAGACCCTGCTTGAAGCGCCTGTCGAAAGGATTGTCGAAACCGCTCGGGATCGCTTGTTGGCGATCGTCGGCGATCTGAGAACGGACGCCGAGACGATGGACACAAGAGTGGCCCGTTTCGTCCTGGACCAGGCGCGCGAGCGGCTGGGTGTGATGCGCCGCCACCTGGGCGACATGCTCGACCCTCGCGAACTGGCGCAATTGGAAGCCAGCCTGCTCGCCCTGCGCAGCGTCCACCGTCCCGCGTCCCGCCCAGCCTATGCGCTGGATGACGAGGATTGAGCATGGTCGCCGACTCCCTCGACATCTTCATCCACGGAACCCGCGTCGGAGCGCTGACGTCGCTCGGCGGCGATCGCTCAATATTGAGCTTCGCCGACGCCTATGTGGCGGATCCGAACCGGCCAACGCTCAGCCTGTCGTTTAGGGACGCGCGGGGCGATCTGATCACCGACCATCCGCCGGTCCAGACCCGTGTGCAGACCTTTTTCTCGAACCTGCTCCCCGAAGGCGGCATGCGGGACTATCTGGCGGGCCGGGCCGGCGTGAAGCCGATGCGGGACTACGCCCTGCTGGAGGTGCTTGGCGCGGACCTTCCCGGCGCGGTCGAGCTTCGCCCGTCGGGCGCGGGGCGCCGGGACGACGAAGCGGCCAGTCTCGTGACAGCCCTGACCGACCCGGAAAGCCCGTTTCGTTTCTCCTTGGCGGGCGTGCAGCTGAAGTTCTCTGCTCTCGCCCGCGAGCATGGCGGCTTGACGATCCCGGCGGGGGGAGCCGGCGGAGACTGGATCGTCAAACTGCCGTCTCCGCGCTGGCGTGGCGTGGCCGAAAACGAATTCTCGATGATGACGCTCGCGGCGGCGGTCGGTCTGGATGTCCCAGAGGTGCGGCTCACGCCATTGGCGGCGCTTGACGGATTGCCGGATGATGTCGTGCGGGGGGAGGGCGCGGCCTTCGCTGTCCGCCGGTTTGATCGCCGCGCGGAAGGCGGCAAGGTCCATATCGAGGATTTCGCCCAGATTTTCGGCGTTTATCCCGAAGAGAAGTACGCCAAGGCCCGCTATCGCTCCATAGCGCGTGTCCTCTGGCTCGAAGCGGGTGAGGCAGCCGTGCGGGAGTTCGTCGCTCGACTAGTGTTCAATACGCTGATCGGCAACGCCGACATGCATTTGAAGAACTGGTCGGTGATCTATCCGGATGGTCGCACGCCGGCTTTGGCGCCTGGATATGACTTCCTGTCAACGACGCCGTATCTGCCAGACGAGAACATGGCGTTGCGGTTCGAAACGGGGCGTCGAATGACGGATCTGAGCCTTGACGAGTTGTCTAGGCTTGCCGCCCGGGCGGAAATTCCGCCGGCCTTGGTTTATGACAGCGCGCGCGCGACTGTGGATCGTTTCCAGACCGTCTGGGCGGCTGAAGCCGCCCATCTGCCGATGCACGGCGATGTCCGAGCCGAGGTCGACCGGCTGTTGCGGAGCATACCGCTCGTGCAGGGCCGATAGCCGGGCAAGGCCAGGACCGTCCGAAGAGGGGGCGTCACAGGCGATCCAGCCATAGGGAGAACCACTCGGTGATCTGTGAGCGCCGGTTGCGCCCGGTATTCGTCCAGTCGGGGCCTCACCGGCCGTCAGGCTTCTGTATGACCTCAACGATGGTGGTGGCGAGCCGGGGCGCTAGGGGAAGCGACGGATTCGCATAGGTGGCGAGGTTCTCCGCCGTGCCTGTTGGCGCGATCTTCATCACGTGGTTCATGCCGTCCACATCCAGACGTCTGGCGCGCGGTTGTCGCGCCTGCAGGGCGTCCGCCTCGGCGGGCGGAATCTGCAGGTCATTGGACCCGGACACGATCAGAACCGGTCCTTCATAGGCCGCGGCGAGACCGGCGGGATCGAGCGCGAACCACGAAATCAGGTAGGGCTGGACCGACGGCCGCAGCAGCATCTCCAGACCGGGAACCGATGCGGTGGTCCGGCCGGCTTCCAGGTCCGAGAGCGCCCGCTCGGCGTCCGCCATCATGGCCGGCGGCAACTGCGGCCGGAGCTGGTCCCTGATGGCGTCCGCAGCGGGCCTGCCCGCGCCGGAGATCAGAACAAGTCCGCAGATCGCCTCGTCTTGGCGGGCGGCGTCGAGCGCGACCAGGGCGCCCTCGCTGTGACCGATCAGCCAGGCGCAGGGCTGGCCCGTCCGGGCGGCCGCCTCAGCCGCCCAGGCGCGGGCGTCGACCGCCAGCATGTCGAACCGGAGTTCCTCCTCCCGGACGCCGGCGGCCGCGCTTTCGCCGACGCCGCGCTTGTCGATCCGGATGGTTGCGACGCCTTCTTCTGAGAGCGCCTCCGCCAGCAGCGCCAGCGATCGGGCGCGGATGTTGAAGGGAGCGCTGTTGCCGTCCCGGTCGGTTGGCCCCGAGCCGGGGAGTATCACGGCGACCGCGCGCGGATGTTCCGGGGCCAGGAGTGTGCCGTGAAGCGGTGCGGGCGACGCCGGGAGGGTTACGGGCTCGCTGGCGGATTGCAGGGCGAGGGCGGCGGTCAGGGCGAGCGAGATCATGGCGGCGGCTCCGCTAGGGGTTTTCAGATTCGACAGGGTTCAAAAAGGCTGGCGGTCGGGATCGGCCCGCCAGACACGCCAGCTTTCGACGACCGACCAGAAGGCGGCGATCAGCACGGCGGCCATCTGTACGAAGAGCCCGGCGGGCTGAGGCGAGACCGGAGCCGCGAGGAGGGAGGCCAGTCCGATCCAGAACATCAACCGGCCGGCCAGGCGTTTGGATCGATCCCACGCCAGCCGGCTCTTGAAGGCCCAGGGCGTCCGGACGCCCGCGACGATGTTGGGCGGCACCCGTCCGAGGACGGAGCCGATGACCGCGAACAGGAGCCCGGTTCCCGCCATGACCCAGCCGAGTTCCGGCTCCAACGGCCCGGCGCCATCGGCGCCACGCAGCATGATCCAGGTCAGGAAGGCGCCGACAGCGGCGACGAGCGGCGCGGTGATCCACTGCCCGAGACGGAGGCCCCGGGTCCGGGCGGGATCCTCGCTCCGGGCGGCGGCCCATCCCATGCCCCAGCCAAGCAGGGCTGCGAGACCGGCGAGCCCGGCGAGCAGAATGGCCAGCTCCAAGCGATCGCCCCACCGGTCGGGCCGCCCTTGCAGGTCGAAATGCATCGGCACCGGTCCGGCCGGTCCCTTGATCGCGACTGCAGTGGCCAGGGCAGCCAACAGGACGACCGACAGAGCCGTGACGGCATCGGCGAGATTGAGGCGGCGGGTCATCGGGAGTCTCCCTCGGGCGAAGTGGTGCGGGTCATGTCCATCAGGAAGGCGAGCGCCTCCTCCACCGCCGAAATCTCGAGGCGATAGCGAACGGTCGTGCCCTCTTTTTCGGCGATCACGAGCTGGGCGTCCTTCAGCGCGGTCAGATGGCCGGTGATGGTCGGCCAGCTCATGTCGAAGGCGGCGGCGATGTCTCCGGACGTCATCGGTCCCTTGCGCAGCATGTCGATGATGCGACGCCGGACGGGATGGGAGAGTGCCTTGAACAGGAGGTTCATAGGGAGGTGACTAATTAGGAAAGTGGCTAATGTCAACCATCGGTCGGTGTGGTGGCCGCCAGCTCTAGGGAACCCGGACGTATTGGAAGGCGCTGCACACGAAACAGGAGCTGCAAGATGATCCGCATCGCCATTCCCGCCGCGCTTTCCATCCTCGCCCTGGGCGCCTGTTCCGACAGGGATGACCGCGCACCGGTCGCGCCGTCCGTGGCGGCTGTAACATCCGCGCCGGAGTCGGCTGCAGAGCCGGTTGTCGCCCTGGGTCTGACCGCCCGCCAGCTCGAGGACGCGGACATCCTCGGCCCGGGAGGGTCGGAGGTCGGCGAGGTTGAACGGGTTCTCACCGGACCGACGGGCGTAACCGGCCTGCTTGTCGAGGTCGAAGACAGCCAACCCGACCGATACGTCACCCTGCCGCTGGACGGGCTGACGGTCGTTCAGCGGGGAGACGATCGAGATCTGCAAGGCTCACGGAGCCGGGAACAGATGATGGCCTTGCCTGAGACGCCGCGGCCTTAGATCCCTTCGCGGCGAGATCTCAGGGTTCGGCTCTATCGAGGCGCCTCGGATCAACCACCTTGAAGTCGAGGTGCCGGAGCCCGGAACACGATCCGCAGTCCCTCCGGCCGCCACGCGCGTTCGAGGGAGGCATCGAGGCTTTTGAGCGTGGCGCGTTCAAGCAGGCTGCCAAAGCCGGTGCTGTCGCCCTGGGGCGCGATCTCGTCGCCCGCCTCATCCCAAACCAGTTCAAACACGCTGTCATGAGTCGGCGCGATATGGATGTGGAGACATCCTTTTCCATTCGACAGCGCGCCATACTTGACCGCATTGGTCGTGAGCTCGTGGAGCAGCAAGGCGACCATCGGGAGGGCTTGCGCGCCGATCTTCAGATCAGCGCCTTCGATCGAGACATTTCCGCCGTCGCGCTTGTGCGGCGCGACGAGAGCGGAGAGCAGGGCCTTGAAGCTGGTCGCGGGCTGCTCCAAGCCTGCGGCGGAGAGGTCCGGCATGGTGAGGGCGTGCGCCTTGGACAGGGCGAGCACTCGCGCGGACAGGTCGGACGCCAGGGCGTCGACCGACTGCGCCTCCTTGGCGCTCGCCAGGACCAGGCCCGCCGTCATCGCGAACAGGTTCTTGATGCGATGGTGCATCTCCCGCAGCAGCAGGGACTGACGCTCGGCGGCCCGCTTCTCCTCCGAAATGTCGCGGGCAAGCTTGGAGGCGCCGACGACGCGCCCGTCCGGGTCGCGAACGGGGGAAATGGTCACCGCCACATCCACGAGGCTTCCGTCCTTGCGCCGTCGCACGGTCTCGAACCGCTCGACGCGATGACCGTCCTTCAACCGGGCCAGGATCGAGGCCTCTTCGTGCAGACGATCGTCAGGGATCAGGAGGGTGACTGGCCGGCCGATGATCTCGTCAGCGCGGAACCCGAACAGCCGCTCGGCCCCGCCGTTCCAGCTCCGGATCACGCCGTCCAGCGTCTTGGTGACGATCGCATCGTCGAGATTGTCGATGACCGCCTTCAGCCAGGCCGAAGGATCGGCGATCGCTGGGGGGAGCTCAGGGTCGCTGTCCATCCTTGCTGTGTCACAAAACCGTGGGGTCACGTCAAAGGAATAGCGCGAGCCGAATGTGGGAGAGGCCTCTGAAATCCTCGTTGAAATCGAGATTTTCGCTCAAGAAGACCGGCGAAAGAAACCGAAGGCGGCGCTCGTAGTTTCATGGGCCATGACTGATCAGACGCATTGCGCGCTCGTCGTCGACGACGACGCCCTCTTGCTCCTGGTGTCCTCGACCATCCTGCAGGACGCCGGCTTTCGACCGTTCGAAGCCACCACCGTCAGCGAGGCTCTCGCTGTGCTCGAAACAGAGGGGTCCGAGGTCGGTCTGCTCTTCACCGATGTCGAGATGCCAGGCGAGCGCAACGGTTTCGACCTGGCCCGGGACGTCGCGCGACGCTGGCCGCATATCGAGATCGTCATCGCGAGCGGCCGGGTAACGCCGGGGGCGGACGACATGCCCCCGAGGGCGACGTTTCTCAGCAAGCCCTTCAGCGCGGAGATCATTCACGACCATCTCCGCCGAACGCTTCCGCCCCACCGACGGCCGCCAGCCCTGGACGCCCTATGACCGGAGACGGCACACAGATGCCGGAGGACAACTCCCCGGATCGCCTCATGGCGCTGGAGCGGGAGGTCGCGCGGCTGCACGGATGTGTGGGCGTTCTGTCGGAGAGCCTGCACATCACCCTAGTTGCCCTGGAATCCGTGATGGACCCCGACCGCCAGGACGCCTTCATGCACAGAGCGCTCGTGGAGGGATTGCGGCCACGCATAGAGCGCGATTATTCCGGCGAGGAGCTCGGCGCAGCCCAGGAGATGCTGACCTGGCTGGAATCCTATGTGACCGCGGATCCACGCGACCCCAGCTGACGCCGGAGGCGTCGCGCAGCGACGGGTGGGGGGTCGCTTCGTGTAGATGTCCTCTGCCTCGGAACATAAGGTCGTCATCCGTCGCGTCTCGCGGGAGAGAAGGGGCCGTTTCGAAGGACGCCCCCTTTCTGAACCATCCGCCATCGGGGTGAGAGTTAGCTCGAACGTCGGTTCGGCCTTCATCCGCCGTGAGCCGTCACTGTGCAGCGGAGGACAGGGCGGACTCTTCAACCCGTTGGCAATCCAAGCCCGGACATGTCCCGGGACGTCACTGGCGACGCCAGACGGCGCCAACCTCGATCGATCGCTGCATGACAATGATACGAGTGACATCCGGCAACTCGGACAGGCGAGACGCAGCGAAGCTCCGCGCCTCGCTGACATTCGCCGCTTCGATGGATTCCTCCATCAGTTCCGTGCTGCGCGCGTCATCATAGATCAGGGTGTACGCGACCATTGGAGCCTCCAGCGACAAGCAGGGCGGCATACCCTTCTCTGCATCACCGTGGAAATCGGATCCCACCGTTGCCGACTCTCCCGGAGCGCGGCTATCGGCATCTGGCAATCGCCACGCCGGAGCCCGAGATCATGTCCAAGATGAAAACCTGCCTCGTGGTGGTTCTGGTCGCGGCCAGCATCACCGCCTGCACCGAAGCGCGTCGTGAACGTGCGGGCACGACGCTGTCGGACAAACCGGCGGACATCACCTGCTGGTCCTACGGCCAACAGATTTACCAAGGGCGATCGACCGGAAAGCTCGATGGCCGGTCCGAAGGGCGCATCGGCTTCGTCGACGCGGCCAACGGTCGGTACACCACGATCGATGGCGATTGCCGGGTGGTCTACGATAAGTAGCGAGGGCGGCGAGGCCTTCAGGCATCCGCTCGTGGCCTCGTCCTCATGGACTGGACCGCTGGCGTGATGTGCGGGTCCGCTGTCGAATGCCGGTGGTGGTCCATCAAGGCTGTCGAAGGACGATGTCCTTGGAAGGGCTTCGTTTGGATACATAGCGTTCGGGGTTCCGGCGGACGCCCGGACTCAGGTCTGGCAGGGATAGCGATCGGCGAACCAGGCCCTTGCGCCGTCTGTGACGGACATCCTCTGTCGCCGGGCGGCGGGGATGCTGTTGAGGAAGCCGAGAAATTGCCGGGGGTTCATGGAAATGCGGTCGGGCGGGCAGGCTACGGGCGCGCGGCCTGCGGCTCGCGCTTGGCGGATTTCCGTGACGACGGCGGAGATGCTTCTCTCGGCCTCCGCCTTCAGGCGGTGGGCGTCGGGCCGTAGCATCGCGGTAGCATTCAGGGGAATGCGGTTGGCCCGCGTCACGAACTCATCGAGGGTCGGCGGCGACTGACAAAGCGCTGGCGATGCCGCCAGGGTCGCCGCGGCCAAGCCGATCAAAACAGAGTGTCGCATAGCTCGCCGCTCCCCGCGCGTGGTGTCGAGAACGCTATCTCGCCTTTGTCAGCTACGCCAGCGCGGAGCGCCGAGGTCCCGCTCGCCGGCGCATCTCGGGTCCAAACCGAAGCCACTGCGCCCCATGAGATCGCGTGGCGCCCGCGCGGGTTCGGCGGGATGTTCGTCGGCAGGAAAGAAGCGCCCCGCCCGCCTCTGCGGCGGCCCGCCAAAGCTTTCGATCGACCTTCAGTGTGGCGCGCATCACTGACGCCCCATGGATCCGCCATGGCCGCTTCCAGGTCGGTGCGCTCCACAGCGATAGCAGACCTCATCTTGGGTTCGCTCGCGCCACGCCCACTGATGCCGGCACAGAAGTCGTTTGATGAATGGCAGCATGGCCACGTCCGCATATACGCCCCGAGGCGCACTGTTCGCCGAGGCAGGCGGCGCGTCAGCACGGCTCCGCAGTACGCCGGGCTGCGCGAAAGCTGTGGGAATGCCTGGCCCGCTTAGCCGCGACCCGTCGCTGACCGCATCATGGCGTTCGAACTGCGCAGAACATGGCCCGCAGCTGATCGAGCCAACAGTGTACGGTATCAAGCCGACGGCGGGAGGCCGCCCTGCCGCAACTTGCGGGCCCGTCGGGCGCTCTGACGCAGCTCGCGCTCAAGCTTTCGCCGGATGATGGCGGCCGCCTCCCGTTGGGCCCGCTGGATGCTCGTCCGAAGCGCCCGCTCGGCGCGTGGCGTCGCCGCGGACCGCGGGTTTCCCGCCACAACCTCCGTGGTTCGTGCGCCCCGGTGGTCACAGAGGTAGAAGTCGCCGGGCGTGATCTCCAGCGCCTCAGCCTTCAATGTCATCTGGCGGGGTGCGCGAAGGTGAGCGATGAAGTCATCCACCGTCGGGGTATCGTCCTGCCAGAGCCTCGTGGTTTCGTGGCGGCGGAGGAGCGTCTCGCCGTCTCCGACCGTGTGGCGGGTGGTGAAGCCGAGCGTCGGACCGCGGAAGAAGCGCGTGACGCCGGACCAGTCGGCGATCGCAACTTCGTCGTCGTCGGACGGGCGGGCGTAGGGGAAGGCGTAGAGAACGACGGGGATGATCGTCGATGTGCGGGGGTCGAGCCCGCCAGCCTTCAGGGCGAGCTCCGGGTGGGCCGTGAGGCCGTCGACCTGCCGCCGGATCTGGGCGACGTGACCTTGCCGACCGCGCTCGAAGTTGTAGGCCGCGACTGGATCGCCTCCCGACAGGGCTTCGTTTTTGCACTCGAAAACGAAGAGGTGATCGTCCCAAGGGACTAGGACGTCGAGTTGATAGGGCTCGCCGGCGATCAGGCTCGTCTTGATCGTGAAGGCGGAAAAGCCGTGGCTCTTGAAGAAGGCCAGCACCTCGGCTTCGAACCAATCGCCCTTGTTCTCGAAGCGCTCTCCGAGGGTCGCCAGGTTTGAGAGGACCACACGCGCGATGACGGCCGTGGTGACAGCCGGCGTGAACAGCAGGTTGCCGCCGTCAGACATGCGCAACAGCGGGCAGTCGAAGATGTCGTCCGAATGATCCGACAACGTTGCGAAGGCGATGAACTGGGCCGCCGTCGACGCATTCAGCCCCGCGGCGACGAGCGTCGCGTCCAGCTGGCCGGGCCGGAAAGGCGCGAGGCTTCGACCATAGGCGGTCGTCTCCCTCTCGATCGCACGCTCGCCGAGCGCTTGCAGAACCGCATATCCGCGGACCCATTCCCGTAGCGTCAGCCCCTGAAACCGTTGGTCCGCTTCGAAGGCCGGGGCGAACAGCAGCCCCGAGAGCGCCTGCAAGGCGGCGGCCTCTCCCAGGGAGAACAGCTCCCCGGGGCCCAGCCCTGTCGGCCGATCCAGACCGCCGTAGTCGAAGTCGGCGAGTTTGAGCGCCACGTCGTCGGCCTGCCGTTGAAAGACATCCTTCTGGCGTTCGTTGGCGATGATGTCCCAAAGGTCATCGACCGGCCGACGATGCTCGCGAATGACCTCGAACGTCGGGGCGACGTCAGCAGGGAGATCTGGCGGACGGTGGACGATGAGTTCGCCACCCCAGAACCGGCGCCGTTCCTCGAGGCGGCGCCAGCGGCGAATGGCCGTCGCCAGCAAGCCGCTGGTCCCCGCCTTGAACCGCTCCTCTTCCGTTGTTTCCCCGAGCGGGGGAAGGACGACGGGACCGCGAGCGCGATCCTCGTCCAGGCGCCCGACGAGGAGCTTCAGGCAGGAGCCGAGGTTCGAGACGTGGAACTGCAAGCCGGCGTTGGCCTCGTAGACGACGCCGTCCTCGGTCATGACGTGCAGCGGCTGACCGGGGACGATGGACTCCGCCTTCGCCAGCGCGACGTCGACGTGCCGCCGGATGTCGTCGACTTCCAGCGCCGTCCGGTGAAGGACCGCGAGGATTTGGCGGTCGAGGGGCAGGGCCGAGACGGCGGCGGTCGCGAGACCGTGCGCGACGTCTCGGTAGCCCGCTTCCAGTCCCCGCATCAAATCGCCGACGGCGGCGATCCGATCCCCGGCCGCCGTCCCGACGCGGGCGGCGACCGCCGCCGCCAGGGTGTCAATGAAGGCGTCCCGTTCTCTTTCGCGATCCGCATTGGCCATCCGGAACACCAGGCGGCCGGCGCGTTGGAGAAGGCCCGCCATCTCCTCGACGTCGAGCGCCTCATTCGCCGGCCCCAGAGCGGCGACGGCGGCCGTGAGCGAGAGGCGATCGACGGCGCGGGCGAAGGCTTTGCGATTCATTGCGGGCTGGCGGCTCTGTTGACACGGACACGGACACGCTGACGCAGCCAGGCGGTATCGAAGGGAGAAACGCGAGACCTTAGCGGATCTCGATCACGGTGTGCTCGAGTTCGTAGAGGTTTATCGGAAGTCCCGTGTCCTGACCCGGATGGCGTCGAGCGACAGATCGGGGATGTAAATGTCGCGGGCCTTGTGGCGGCGCGGCGACCCGCGCGGATCCGGCAGGCTGCCATGGTAGACCTCGTCGCCGCGGCCGTGGGGCAGGGGAAAGGTCTCGCGATCGCCGACCGAGGCGAGCAGATCCGACCCATCATGCAGCTTGGTCGCCACGACATGGACCACCTCGCCCTCGCGCTGGACCTTGCCGTCGACGATCAGAAGGCTTGCGCTGAGCACGATCCGGCGCTGCTGCTCGTAGAGGCTTGGCCAGATCACGAGGTTGGCGACCCCTGTTTCGTCCTCGATGGTGATGAACATCACCCCCTTGGCCGATCCCGGCTTCTGCCGGACGAGCACCAGACCCGCGACGCGCGTCAGGCGTCGATCGCGCAGGGCGGCGGCGTCGGCGCATGTCATGACGTGGCGTGATCGAAGGGTGTCGCGCAGGAAGGTCACCGGATGGTCCCGCAGCGTCAGACCGACATGGCTGTAGTCCTCGACCACCTCCTGGCCGGCCGGCATGGCCGGGAGTATCGACCGCGGTTCGGAGACCTCCGACCTGGTCGCGCCGTCCTCCTGGGTGACCGCGAAGAGCGGCAGAGGGTCGTCGCGAAGCGCTTTGATCGCCCATAGCGCCTCGCGTCGTTGCAGGCCGAGACCCGGCAGGAACGCATCCGCCTCGGCGAGGCGGGTCAGGGCGCCGACGGGCGTCGAAGATCGCCGCCATACGTCCTCCATAGAGGTGAAGGCGCCGGTCTGCCGGTGAACGAGGAGACGACCGGCATCCGCGTTGGCTAGACCGCGCACCATGCGCAGGCCGAGACGGACGGCGAACCGGTCTTCGCGGTCGGTCGGCTCGAGGGTGCAGTCCCAACGACTCGCGTTGACGCAGACCGGCCGGATCTCGACCCCGTGCTCGCGCGCGTCCCGCACGATCTGGGCCGGGGCGTAGAAGCCCATCGGCTGAGCGTTGAGCAGGGCGGCGCAGAAGACATCGGGATGATGGCATTTGAGCCAGGAGGAGGCGTAGGCGATCAGGGCGAAGGAGGCCGCGTGACTTTCAGGGAAGCCATAGGAGCCGAAGCCCTCCAGTTGACTGAAGGTCTTCTCGGCGAACTCGGCGGTATAGCCGCGCTCGACCATGCCGGAGACGAGCTTGTCCTTGAAGTGGCTGACGCCGCCGGTGAACTTGAAGGTGGCCATGGCGCGGCGGAGCTGGTCGGCCTCCGACGCCGTGAACCCGGCGCATTCGATGGCGACGCGCATAGCCTGTTCCTGGAACAGCGGCACGCCGAGCGTCTTGCCGAGCACCTTTTCCAGCTCGGGCTTGGGGTAGACGACCGGCTCCCGGCCTTCGCGCCGGCGCAGATAGGGGTGGACCATGTCGCCCTGGATTGGGCCGGGGCGGACGATGGCGACCTCGATGACCAGATCGTAGAATGTGCGTGGATTGATGCGGGGCAGCATGGCCATCTGCGCCCGGCTTTCGATCTGAAACACCCCCAGGGTGTCCGCCTTGCGGATCATGGCGTAGGTCTTGGGATCCTCCGCCGGGATGGAGGCCAGGTCCAGATCAAGCCCCTTGTGTTCGGACAGCAGGTCCAGACCGCGCCGCATGCAGCTGAGCATACCGAGCGCCAGCACATCGACCTTCATGAACTTCAGGGCGTCGATGTCGTCCTTGTCCCATTCGATCACCTGGCGATCCGTCATCGCCGCCGGCTCGATGGGGACGAGATCGTCGAGCCGGTCCTGGGTCAGGACGAAGCCGCCGGGGTGCTGGCTGAGATGGCGCGGGAAGCCGATCAGCTGGCGCGACAGGTCCAGCGCCAGCCGCAGACGGCGGTCCTGAAGGTTTAGGTTCAGTTCCTCGATGTGCCGGTCCTCGACGCCCTCGCTGGAGTAGCTCCAGACCTGGGACGACAGGGACTTGAGCAGGTCTTCGGACAGGCCCAGGGCCTTGCCGACATCCCGCAGGGCCCCGCGCGAGCGGTAGCGGATGACGGTCGCGCACAGGGCGGCGCGGCTGCGGCCATAGGTGTCATAGACCCACTGGATGACCTCCTCGCGCCGTTCGTGCTCGAAATCGACGTCGATGTCCGGGGGCTCCTTGCGCTCCTGGCTGACGAAGCGCTCGAACAGAAGGTCGTTACGGCCGGGGTCGATCGAGGTGATGCCGAGGACGTAACAGACCGCCGAGTTGGCGGCCGAGCCCCGGCCCTGACAAAGGATACTCTGGCTGCGGGCGAAGCGACGATGGCGTTGACCGTCAGAAAATAGGGCGCGTAGTCGAGGCTTTCGATCAGTCCGAGTTCGTGCTCGAGCGTCGCGCGGACCGCGTCCGGGAGACCTTCCGGGTAGCGCTCGGCGGCGCCGGCCCAGGTCAGCCGCGTCAACTCCTGTTGCGGCGTCGCGCCCGGCGTCGCCTCCTCGGGATACTGATAGGCCAGCTCGTCCAGATTGAAGCGGCAGCGGTCGGCGATCTCCAGAGTCCGCGCCAGCGCTTCGGGATGGCGGGCAAAGAGGCGGTGCATCTCCTCGGCCCGCTTCAGATGCCGGTCGGCGGACCGCTGGCGGCGGAAGCCGACATCGTCGATGGTGCAGCCGTTGCGGATGCAGGTGACGACGTCCTGCAGGATACGTCGATCCGGGTGATGGAAGAGAACGTCGTTGGTGACCACGGGCCGGACGCCGGCGGCCTCGGCCATCTCGCACAGAGCATGCAGCCGCAGCTGATCGCGCGGCCGTCGACGCAAGGTCAGGGCGACGAAGGCATCGCGGCCGAACAGTTCGGCCAGCCGATCGAGCCGACGCGCGCAGACGGCATCGGCCCGATCCGGGGCGAGGACGGCGATCAGGCCCTGGCTCCAGAGCGCGAGGTCGTCCCAGGACAGATCGCAGCCGCCCTTGCCGGCGCGGCTCTTGCCGAGCGTCAGCAGACGGCAGAGCCGGGCATAGGCCGCCCGATCGGTCGGATAGACGAGAATCTCGGCGCCATCGGTCAGAACCAGGCGACAGCCGACGATGAGCCTCACGCCCGTGGCCTTGGCCGCCTCGTGGGCGCGGACGATCCCCGCCACGCTGTTGCGATCGGTGACCGCCAAGGCCTCGACGCCGCAGACCGCCGCCTGACTGAAGAGTTCCTCGCAGGAGCTCGCCCCCCTCAGGAAGGAGAAGTGGGAAGCGCATTCCAGTTCGACATAGCGCGCGGACATGTTCGTGCTTTGTTCTTTCTGGCGCCGCTCGTCAACTCAGGTCTCGCGCAAGGTGCGGAAGGTCACCGAATATCGCAGCGCGGCCATGGGGGCGATGCTGTGCTCCCAGTCCCAACGCGCCGGCTCGTCCAGCAGATAGGCGGACCCCGATGGCAGGTCGAGCGACCGCCGTTCCCAACCCGACCCGGTCCGGCGGCGGAACTGCATCCGCGCTGGTGCGCCGAAGGAGATCCCGATGATCTGGCCGTACTGCGGTCGGTCCCGATGCCAGCCGATGCCGGCGCCCGGCTGATATTCGGTGACCAGCGCCTGGGCGACGGCGTCCCGCTTGAGGCCGGCGAAGCCGGCGGCGCGGTCCGCCAGCGGATGGAGAAACGGCGGGATGGGCTCGGCGGCCTCGAGACGCCCGCGCGTGAAGTCATAGCGGGAGCCGTAGGAGACGACGCGACGGGTGCCCTGCCAGCCATGAAATTCGAAGGGTGCGAAGGGCAGTTCGGCGAAGGCGGCGGCCAGTGCAGACTGTTCGTCGGCGTCGTTCAGCGCCGGATCAAGCCGAAGGCCTGCCGGCTCCATCGCCGGCGCGCCGAAGAGATCGGTCTGGGACGTCATCCGGCGACAACGCCTGGGCGCCGCGAACGGTGGCCGGGGCTGTGCGGACGGCCGTGCCTTCGACCGAAGCGCGGCTCATTCCGCCGCTTCCGCGACTGCGGTCCTCGCACGATAATCAGCTAATCAGGCCACGACGCAGCGACGCCGTCCGCGCCGAGTCGGCACCGGGCTTGGGCAAAAGCGAACGGGCCGGGTCGTTGAGACGACTTAGCTGACCGCCGATCTTCAACGCCACGCCGCTTCATGGCAGAATAGGCCTATGGGGACGCGCAAGACCTTGGTGCGGTCGGAAGCCGGCGTGACGCTCGAACGGATCGAGCGCCTGAGCGCGCGCGGCGCCGCGCACCTCAGCGGCTTCGAACTGTCCAGCCGCCGGTTCGTCGAGGCCCAGCGGATCGCCGAGGAGCGCGAGGCGCACGACGCGTTCGACCTAGAGGTCATCGCCGTCCTTTCGGATCCTGAACTGCAGCGCGACGAGCATCGACGAGAGGAACCTCGCGGGTAGCGCTGAGGTTCATGGGGCAAAGGAGAACCCTCATGAGCCATACACCAGACCCGCGTTCCAGTCCTGACTCCGGCCCAGACGACGTAGAGCGGAAGTCGGACAGCGACCGGTCGCCCGGCATCGAGAGCCCCGACGCCGTCGGACCAGGCGAGAGCGACCAGAGACCTCAGGACGACGCCGAACACGACGTCGAGCGCGAGGACGCGGTGGACGACGACGGGCGGGGCGACGCTCAACCCTGACGGCCCTAGCCGAACTGGCCGTGGATGAACCAGGCCTGGGACCCCGTCGCGGCGTCCTCGCCGTCGCCGGCCCGGAACAGCCAGAACCGCTCGCCCGCCTCGTCCTCGACCTGGAAATAGTCCCTGACCGCCCACATCTCGGCATCGCGGCGGCCCCATTCGCCGAAGATCCGTTCCGGGCCGTCGGCCCGGCGGATACGGCGCCGGACCCCGCGCCAGGTGAAGTGGGTCGGCGGGTTGTCGGGGAGGAGCGCGAGGGTTTCGATCGGCTCCGGTCGGCGGAACAGCCTGGCAGGGCGGGGCCAGTCCGGCGACCAGGCCTTACCGGTGGGCGCGGCCAACGGCGCGAGCTTGCGCATCGACCGCTCGGGAACATCGCTCTCGACGGGCGCCAGGCGATAGAGCCGCTCGGCGCCGATCCGGTTCGAGAGCGTATCGATCAGCCCGGAGACATCGGGCATCGCCGGCTCGCCGAGGCGGCCTGCGGCCGGACGCCAATCCAGCGGTTCGGCCGCACTGGCCGCGAGCGTCATGCGCTCGATGCCGAACCCAGGCTCGATGGTCTCGATCCGGTCGGTCAACAGGCGCGTCAGGCGACGCGTATCCCGTACCGGCCCGGCCAGCCCGACGCGGACCGCTTCGATCCGGTTGTCGACGCGGTGGCAGAGCCAGTCGAGGCGGCGGACGCCAAGACCGCGCGCTTCCAGAAGGCCGCACAGGGCGGCGGCAAGAACGCCCGCATAGCGGGCCAGCGTCTCGGGGGCGCCGATCGGTTCGGCGAAGACCTGTTCGACGCGTGGTGTCTCCGGCGCCTCGACAGGGATCAGAGGCTCGGCCGCCCGCCCGTAGGCCTGATCCAACCGTCGCCCCAGTTCCGCGCCGAACCGTAGCTGCAGCGGCGCGCGGGGCCGGTGGGCGAGGTCGCCGATCCGCTCGAAGCCCATTCGGCGCAGGGCGGCGGGCAGTTCCGCCGCGAGGCGCAAGGCCTCGAGCGGGAGCGGGGCCAGGGCCGCGTCGATCGCGAACTCGCCGACGACGTCCAGGTCGCGGCGGAAGCGGGCGACCGCATGGGCGGCTCCATAGGTCGGAGCCACGGCTGCGCGGGCGCGGACGCCGACCCGCTCGAGGCGCGCCGTCAGATCGCCCAGAAGCGCCGTTTCGCCGCCCTTGAGATGCGCGGCCCCGGTGATGTCGATGGCCAGCCCGTCAGGCGGATCAGCCTGGCAGACGGGCGCGTAGCGGCGCATCGCCCATACGGCGAGACGATCCAGCGCGTCGGCGTCTCCGCGCGGATCGGCGTCTCTCACGTCCAGATCAGGGATCAGGACCTGCGCCTGGGTCGTCGCCATGCCCACGCGCGCGCCGCCGGCGGCGGCGGCGGCGCTGCAGGCAGTCACGACGCGCCTGCGGCCCACCCGGCCGGTGAGCACGAGAGGCCGATCAGGCGGCGGCGCGTCCGCGCCGAGCCGTCGGCGAAGCCGATCGACGGGCCAGTTCGGCAGGAAGAGCGAGACGACCCGTCTCATCGCAAGCGTCCAGAATGAAGTCCGCCGCGTCGGCGCCGCGGCAGCGCATGAGTTCGATCCGCCATCGCGCTCGCCCGATGCCTGGAACCGGCAAGGGCGCCGACGGCTCGGCGCTGACGCGCCAGCGGGTCGCGGCCGCGGTCGGTTGACCGAAGTCTGCAGCCTCGGCCGCGCGACGCCATCGGCGGACCGCCAGACCGATCACACCCGAGGCTTCGGCGGCGAGTTGAAGCCGGCGCGAGGCGGTCATGCTGAGGCGGGACGTCTCGCACACGACACCGGCGAGACCGCGATGACGCAAGCCTTCCTCGAAACAGGCCATCAACGCCTTCTCGTCTCCGGCCTCGACATAGATGACCCGATCCGGCTCCAGTCCGGCCTGGCTGAGCGCGGGGGCGAACAGGTCCGGTCGCGTGATGCACCAGAGCACGGGACCGGGGAGGCGGGCGACCACCCCGGCAGCGAACAGCGCGGCCGCCGCGCCGCCGACGGCGTCGTCACCACCCCCGGCCACCTCGTGGAGCGCGCCCAGCGTCAGCCCCCCGCCCGGCAGGGCGGCATCCACCGGCTCCACGCCGAATGGCAACACACCGACCGGTCTTCGGTCGGCCTGCTCCAGGGCAAGGACCTGAGCACGCAGATCTTCAAGTTTGGCCGAGCGGGCGGCCGGCATCGACGAACTCCTCTTCGTCACGATAAATGTTCTCGAAACGTTCTGGTTTGGCGCCGGGGGGGGAGTCAATCCGGTGGTGCGCTTATCCCCGCCGATTTGCGGCGAGGCCGGAGCCGTGAAATCCTGCGCCGGACGGCCCCCGGAAGGTCCTATGTGCAACGAATATCAGCTCATCCTGCCGTTTGATGACATCATCGCGGCGTTCAACCAGACGGGCGACCGGCTGGTCTTTCCAGGAGGCATGCCGAATTTCGGACCGATGGCGTCGATCCGCATCGGGGATCGCGCGCCTGTCATTCACATGGGAGCGTCGGGGCCCGAGGTGCTCATGACGCCATGGGCCTGGAAGGGGCCGGGGGGACGGCCGGTGTTCAACTTCCGCTCCGATGGCCGGTCGTTCCAGGGATCGCACCGGTGCCTCATTCCGGCGGATGGCTTTTTCGAGTTCACCGACGCGGAACCGGGCCAGAAGCGGAAGACGAAGTGGCGTTTCACCCTCGCCGGCCAGCGGCTCTTCTGGGTGGCGGGTCTGATCAAGGACGGCGCCTTCGCCATGTTGACCACCGAGCCGGGGGTGGACATCGCCCCCTATCACGACCGCCAGATCGTAGTCTTGCGCCCCCAAGACGGTGCGGCCTGGCTCAATCTGCAGACACCGCACGACGACCTGTTGCGGGCATTGCCCGCCGGGAGCCTCGATGCCGAGAAGGTCTTTCCGGTCTCGGCCTGAGCCTGAATCCGAGAAGGCGTCTGAACGAATGTGGCGCCGGGTCATGCGCCGCGAGGCCAACGCGCGTCTGAGGGGAGCGGCCAAGTCGTCGCGGAACTCCTGCGGCCGCTGAACAGGTCTCAAGACCGTCCCCCGGGCCAGGACCGGAGGGAAGGGAAGGGCGGGGAGGGGCGCTCCGCTTCGGAGCGGTACGGAGCTCATCATGTCTCTCGCCCTCATTGCGCCGCCCGACCCGGGGCGGCTGTCCACTTCCGGTCGCGCTGTCACCACCGCCGACGGCGGCTGCGCCTGGCTTCACCGTCTCCTCATCGATCTCGACCTCGCGGCCGACGGAGCCCTGGTCGGCGCGCTCCAGCGCCGGTTCGACACAGTCGGCGCCTTCGTTCACGCCGACACTGCGGAGTTGAAGCGCCACGGTCTCGACCAGAAGACGGTAGACCGCGTCAAACGCTTGGCGGGACTGACCGAACATCTCGCCCGCGAAACCGCCAGCCGCCGGCCTGTGATCACCTCATGGTCGAGCCTCGTCGCCTACGCCCGTGTGTCCGTCGGTCATCGGCCAAGGGAACAGTTCCGCGTCCTGTATCTCGACAAGAAGAACCGCCTGCTCTGCGACGAAGCGGCGGCGGATGGCACGGTGGATCATGCTCCGGTTTATCCGCGCGAAGTGGTGCGGCGGGCGCTCGAGGCTGGCGCATCCGCCCTTATCCTCATCCACAACCACCCGTCCGGCGATCCCCAGCCGTCGCAGGCCGACATCGCCATGACGCGCAAGGTGGTCGAGGCGGCGCGGGTGTTCGACATCCCGGTGCACGACCATCTCGTGGTGGGTCGGGAGGGCACGGCGAGCTTTCGGCAGATGGGGTTGCTCCCATGAGCCTGCGCGGCATTGTCGCCGCCCTCGGCGGCGATCTCTATCACAACGGCGCGCGCGCCAACGTGCCTGGGCCCGGCCATTCTGGCGAAGACCGCTCTGTGTCCCTGTGGCTGACGGAGGGGCGCGTCGTGGCCCATTCGTTCGGAGGGTCGGACTGGCGCGCCGTGATGGCGGATCTGCGCCGTCGCGGCCTCGTGGACGCGGCGGGCCGGCCGGCGGGCGCGCCGCTGTCCGGCGCCGCATCGGTCGCACGTCCGGATACGCGCGTTCGTCGGCAGACGGCCGAGCGGCTCTGGTCGCAGGGCGTGAGGATCGGCCCGTCCGGCCTGGCCGCCCGTCATCTGCAGCGTCGCGCCGTTCCTTGGTCCATTGGCGTTCGCGACCTTCTCGAACATCCCGCCGCGCCGGTCTCGGTCTATCGGACCGGCGGGCCGACCCTGCGGGCTCTGATGGCCCGCATCAGCGATCCCGACGGGCGCACGACCGGGGTGGAACTGACCTATCTGGACGCTGCGGCGCGTCAGGCGGTCCGATTGGCGGTGTCACGCAAGACCGTGGGCTGTGTTCCGCCCGGCGCCGCCGTCCGTTTGTCCGTCGTCGGCCGCAGGATGCTGGTGGCCGAAGGGGTCGTCACGACCCTTTCGGCCGTGCGCGGGTTCGACCTGCCCGGCTGGGCGCTGCTCTCCGCCGGCAATCTGGCGGCCTGGACGCCGCCGCCCGATGTCCGCAGCGTTGTGATCGCCGCTGACCGCGGTCTCGCCGGCGAGGCCGCCGCCCGCCGTTTGAAGCATCGCCTTACGGCGCTCGGCCTTGCGGTGGAGATGCGTCTGCCGCCGCCCGGCTGTGGCGATTGGAACGACGCCATCCGCACGACCGCCGAAAGGGAAAAGGAAGGGCGCGGTGGGGCGCCGGAAAGGCGGGGATAGGCCCCGTCGCCGGCAGGAGTTCCACCATGCCCAGATCCGCCTCCGCCGCCCTCACGGTCGTCGAGACGCCGTTCGACATCGCCGCAGCCCGTGCCCGGCTGCGGGTTCCCCTCCGCGATGTGGATATCGCCCCTGAGAACCTGCGCTTCGGCGAACCGCCGGACGACGACATTCCGCTGCTGGCGGAAACCCTGTTCGCGGCGGGCCAGCTGGAGCCGCTGACCGTGCGCCCGGGACGGCGAAAGGAGCGGGCGAACATGGCCCTGGACGGCCGTCGTCGCCTCCTCGCCTTGCGCTATCTGCTGGAAGGCGGCCGCATCGACGACGGCTTCCTCGTGGACGTGGTGGTGGAGACGGATCCCGCGCGCCAGGCGGCCGCTGTCCTGCTCACCAACACCGCCGCCCCGGTTCACGTCGCCGACGTCATCGCCGCGATCGGCCGGATGCTCAAGGGCAAACTCGCCGTGCCCGGGATCGCGAAGGCCTTGGGGTACGCCGAGATCGACGTGAAGCGGCTCGCCGCCCTGTCGGCCCTGCCACCCGTGGCCCTCGAAGCCTTGCGGCGCGGTCGGCTCAATCTGCGGCAGGCCCGGCTGCTCGCCCGGCTGCCGGACAAGGCCGAGCAGGCCGAATATGCGCAAATGACGCTCGACGGGCACGGCTTCCAGGACTGGCGCATCACCGAGAAGCTGGACGAAGACCAGGTCACGGCGGGCGACGCGCGCTGCGCCCTGGTCGGCGCGGAGCGCTATGCGGCGGCCGGCGGCCGCACCGTCGTCGATCTGTTCGGAGAGCGCGCGCCGGTGCTTCTCGACCCGGCGATCCTGACCGACGTCTGGACGCGGCGCGCGCGAGAGATCGCCCTGGTCTTCGAGGCGGAAGGCCTTGCCGTCCATGTGTCGGCGGGCGACGCTCTCGAGCTGCCCGACGATCTGGAACCGGCCCGCTACGCCTATGGCGGCATGCTGCCCGCCGCCGAGCTGGACGCCTATCGCGAGGCGCGCGAGGTCTTCAACGCCGCCGCCGAGGCGGTCGGGGAACGGCTTGCCGAAACCACGGACCCGGCCGTCGTCGATCCCCTGCTGATCGCGATGGCGAAGGCGCGCCTCGCGATGGACCAGATCAGCTGGGGCGGTCGCGTCGCCACGACACTGGTCTTCTTCCCGTCCGTCCGGGCGGGCCTCGACATCCGCTGCTTCACCCCGGTCGAGCCGGAGATCCAGGACAACGAGGAACTCAGCGACGCTCGCGATGAGGTCGACGACGACGGCGATCTGTCGCCGGCGAACGGGCGATTCTATCGGGCGCCGGAGGTCGAGGCGCCGGAGCCCGAGACTGAGGGGATCAATCACGCCCTGCACGCGGTGCGCACCGATGTCGCAACACGCGGCCTGATCCGGGCGCTGGCCGACGATCCGGGAGCGGCGCTCACGGCGCTGATCGCGCGCCTGTTCGTCCAGGTCGCGGTCCGCGGGTCCGGCGCACGATCCGAATCCGCCTTCGCCCTGACCGCGACGGCCTTCAATCCCGCCGGCGGACGGATCATCGAGCCTCTGGACGGCGACGCTCGCCAACGGCTCGATGAACGGCGCGCGGCTTGGGAGGGGTCGGACCAGACGGTGATCGCCTGGGTTCACGCGCTCGCGCATGGCGACAAGATGAGCCTGCTCGCCGAGCTGACGGCCCTGACGCTCGATCTGCGCGAAGAGCGGACCAGCCTGATCCGGCGGGCCGCGCGCGCCGAGGCGGCGGAACTGGCTGCTCTCTGCGGCGCGGACATCACCTTGCACTGGACGCCGGACGCCGACTTCCTCAAGCCGCATTCCAAGGCGCTCCTGCTCGGCATGCTGGAGGCGATGGGAGAGCCGAGCGATCCCCGCGTCGGCGTGCTTAAGAAGACGGACCTGGTCGACTGGGTGGCGGAACGGGCGGCCGAACGCACCTGGGCGCCGGCCAGTCTGTCGTGGACGACCGACATGCCGGACGGCGATCCGGAGGCGGCGGTGATGGACGGGCCCGACCCGTCGGACGCCGCGGCCGAAGGGGCCGCCTCGCCCGAGGCGGACGGCGCCGGCGCCTTCGTCGTCACCGAGGCGGGGGAGGCGGCCCTCCAGCAGACCGCCTGAGACCCCTGCCGCCCAAGAACCCGCTCCGCCGTCCGGCGGGGCGGGTTTTGTGCGCGCCGTTCCTGTTGAAAGGGAAGAAGAGGGCCAGGCGCGGCGAGCCTGGAGGACCGTGGGGGATGCGCCCTCCGCTCCCGGCGAGCGGAGCCGCGACCATGTCCTCGACCTCGACCCTGTCCCTCTTTCCTCCCGCGACCGACACGCCCCACGCCGCCAATGTGCTGGCGGCCGCCCGGGCGCTGGCAGGCCATCTCGCGCGATCGCGCCCGCTGGATCGCCGTCTGGTCTCGGAGGTGATGACGACCCTCTTCGGCGGCGCCGACACAGAAAGCAAATGGCTCTGGCGCGACGCCTACGAGGCGATCGAGGCCGCCACGGTGCTTCAGATCCGGCGCCTAGCCCCCCAGGTCGCCCGCCTCGAGGACGCGCCAGCGGAGATCGCCGCCCTGCTGGCTGCGGTCTCCGCGCTCGGCCTGACGCACAGCCGGCGCAGCGAGGACCAGGTCGCCCTGGATCAGTTCTCCACACCACCGGAGCTGGCGGCGATCGCGGTGCTCGCGGCCCAGGTGCGCCCCGGCGACCGGGTGCTGGAACCCTCGGCCGGCACGGGTCTGATCGCGGCTGTGGCGGAGGCCTGCGGCGGCGTCCTGTGGCTCAACGAGCCGGCGGACGGCCGCGCCGCCCTGCTCGACGGCCTGTTTCCGGCGGCGCGGCGCTCGCGCCTCGACGGCCGCCACATCCACGACCTGCTGGACGCCGCGGGCCGGTTCGACGTCGCGGTTTGCAATCCTCCGTTCACGGACCTTGACCGCCATCTGAAGGCGGCGCTGGGCGCGCTCGCCGACGGCGGACGTCTCGCGGCGGTCGCGCCGGCTTCGGCCCTGTCGGACGAGCGCGGCCTGCGCCGGCTGTCGGATGGGGGCCGCATCGTCGCCCGGATACTCTTTCCGCCGCGCGCTTTCGCCCGGCACGGCACGTCGGTGGAGACCGGTCTGCTGGTGCTGGAGCGGGACGAGACCGGTGCGGAGGTCGCACCGCTCGCCGTGGCGGACGACCTGGCGACCGCCGCGATCCTGGCCGCCGCCGTGCCGGGGCGCGCGGGCGCCCGGCCGCGCGCCCGGCTCGAAGCGTCTCCCGCTTCGCTTCTGGCACCCGGAGGCCGCGCCGGCGCGCGCGCGTCCGCGCGCCTCGCCTTCCTAGCGGGCGCGTCCGCCGTGGACTACGAGACGCGCGCCTGGACGGGCGAGGGACGCGACATCGGCCTCTATCAGGCCCACGGGCTGGCGCGCATCGTCCTGCCGGACCCTCGGCCGCACCCGTCGCCGCTGGTGGAGTCCGGGCCGATGGCCTCCGTGGCCCCGCCCGCGCCGACCTACCGGCCGGTGTTGCCGCGGGCGCTGCGCGACGAAGGGCGGATCTCCGACGCCCAAACCGAAACCGTCATCTACGCCGGCGAGGCCCACTCCGGCCTGTTGCCGGCCTGGTGGACGCCGGGCGAGGCGGCCCATCGGCTGGTCCTGTCCCGTGACGACGCGCCCGGCGCCGTCCAGCTCCGCCGGGGCTTCTTCCTCGGCGACGGCACCGGCTGCGGCAAGGGCCGTCAGATCGCCGCCGTCATCGCCGACAACATGGCCCAGGGCCGCACGCGCGCGCTCTGGCTGTCCCGCAGCGACGCCCTGCTGGAGGACGCCCGGCGGGACTGGGCGGCCATCGGCGGGGCCGCGTCGGACCTTACCCCGCTGAACAGCTGGAAGCTCGGCGAGACCGTACGGCTCGATCGGGGCGTGGTCTTCACCACCTATGCGACGCTGCGGCAGCCCGCGCGCGGCCCCAAGATGTCCCGCCTCGACCAGATCGTCGCCTGGCTGGGCGAGGATTTCGACGGGGTGATCGCCTTCGACGAGGCTCACGCCATGGCCAACGCCGCCGGGGGCGGCAAGGGCGCCCGGGGCGCGAAGAAGGCGTCGTTGCAAGGCATGGCGGGCCTGGCCCTGCAGAACCGCCTTCCGAACGCCCGCATCCTCTACGTTTCGGCGACCGGCGCGACGACGGCCGAGAACCTCGCCTACGCCTCGCGGCTAGGCCTGTGGGGCGGACCGGAGGCGCCGTTCACGACCCGCGAGGACTTCCTCGACGCCATGGACAAGGGCGGCGTCGCGGCCATGGAGTTGGTCGCGCGCGAGCTCAAGGCGCTCGGCCTCTATGTGGCGCGCAGCCTGTCGTTCGAGGGCGTCGAATATGCGCCGCTCGCCCATGCCCTGACCGAGGACGACGTCGCCATCTGGGACGCCTGGGCCGACGCGTTCCAGATGATCCACGCCCATCTCGCCGAAGCCCTGAAGGCGACCGGCCTGGCGGGCGCGGACGGCAAACCCAAAAGCCCGATGGCCGCCTCCGCGGTTCATTCGGCGTTCGAGGGGGCAAAGCTGCGCTTCTTCGGCCATCTGCTGGCCGGGCTGAAGGCGCCCACCCTGATCGCCGCCATCCGGGCGGACCTCGCCGAAGGACGCTCCGCCGTCGTCCAGATCGTGTCGACCAACGAGGCGGTGATGGAACGCCGCTTGGCCTCCGTTCCGCCGGAGGAGTGGAACAACCTCTCGATCGACCTGACGCCGCGCGAATACGTCCTGGACTATCTGCGCGAGGCCTTTCCCGTTCATCTGATGGAAGCGATCGAGGACGCGGACGGCGGCGTGACGCTTGTTCCCGTCCTGGTCGATGGGCGGCCTGCCGTCAGCCAAGAGGCGCTCCAGCGCCGCGCCTTCCTGATCGCCCGATTGGCCGGCCTGCCCGCGGTCCCCGGTGCGCTGGACGCGTTGCTGGACGCGTTCGGGACCGACCATGTGGCGGAGATCACCGGACGGTCGCGCCGCGTGGTGCGACGGGAGGGCCGTCGCGTCGTTGAGCGCCGCGGTGCGTCGGCCGCGCGCGCCGAGACGGACGCCTTTATGGCGGGCCGCAAACGGGTGCTCGTCTTCTCCGAGGCCGGCGGCACGGGGCGCAGCTACCACGCCGACCTCTCGGCCCCGAACCGGCAGCGTCGCGTTCACTATCTCGTCGAGCCGGGCTGGCGCGCCGACGCCGCCATCCAAGGGCTGGGGCGGAGCCACCGGACGCACCAGGCCTCGGCGCCCCTGTTCCGGCCCGTGGTCACCGACATCCATGGCGAGAAACGCTTCACCTCCACCATCGCCCGACGGCTCGACTCCCTGGGCGCCCTGACGCGCGGTGAACGCCGCACGGCCGGCGCCGGCCTTTTCCGGGCCGAGGACAATCTGGAAAGTCCGTGGGCGCGTCGGGCGCTGCTGGTGTTCTACGGCGCGCTCGGCTTCGGGGAGCTGGCGGCGATGGACCTGGAGACCTTCGAAGGCAAGACCGGGCTGAAGTTGCGCGACGCCGACGGCGGCCTGAAGCCGTCGGACGACCTGCCGCCGATCCACACCTTCCTGAACCGGCTTCTGGCCCTGCGGATCGCCGACCAGAACGCCCTGTTCGCGGACTTCGACGCGATCCTCTCGGGGATTCTGGAGCGGGCCGCGGCCTCGGGGGAGCTCGATCGCGGACTGGAAGACATAGAGGCGGAGGCGCTGGAGGTGATCGACGCCGAGACCATCCGCACCGACCTCGCCACCGGCGCCGAGACGGCGCTCGTCACTTTCGAGCTGAAGGTCGCGCGAGACCTGCTTCCAGCCGATGCGGCGTCCGCTGAAGCGAAGGCGGGAGCCTGCAAGTTCGTCGTCAATGCGCGGTCGGGCCGGGCGGCGGTGGCGGAACTCGGCCTGACCACGACGACCGACGACGATCGTCTCGTGCCCGCCGTGCGGCTGGTGCGGCCCGACCAACGGGGAGTCATGCCGGAAAAGGCGTTCGCGGAATCCGCCTGGGCCGAGGCCGACGCGGCGACATGGCGCACGATCTGGGACGCCGAGGTGGCCGCGGCGGATCCGTGGCGGACGCGCCGGCTGACGCTCGCCACCGGACTTCTCCTGCCGATCTGGGGACGGCTGCCGGCCAAGGGTTGCGCCGTGCGCCGTGTCCGCGCGCCGGACGGTCGGCGCTGGCTGGGCCGGGTGCTGGACGAGGTCCAGGCGTCGTCCCTGAAAGCCGCGCTCGGCCTCACGTCCCTAGGCGACGCCTGGGCCGACGGCGCGCGATCGGCGGCCGCGCTCCTGGACCGCAACGTGCAACTCTCGCTGGCGGGGGGACTGTGGCTGAAGCGCGCCCGGGTGATGGATCGCTGGCGGCTGGAGGTGGTGGGCGGACGGATGGACCGGGACGCGCTCGTGGCGCTCGGCTGCTTCGTCGAGATCATCGCCTATACCCCGAGGCTCTTCGTGCCGGTGGATCGGCCCGATGTGGTGGAGGCGGTGCTGCGGCGTCACCCCGTGCAGTCCGTCCTCGACGGCGCGGCTGCGTGATCCGCGTCCCGGTCGGGCGGAGGCCCGACCGGAGGAAGTCGGGAGGAAGGGAGGTCTCGGATGAAGCGGGATCGGGGAGATCGTCTCCCCGGACGGCTTCGGATCAACAGGAGACTGACATGCAGACCATGGTGTTCACGGGCCGCCTCGCGGCCGATCCCCAGATCAGCGACGATTTCGGCAAGGCCGTCTTCCGGCTGCTCGAGCAACGCGGGACCGACAGCGCCGGCAAGCCCCGGCTGGTCGGCGTCAACTGCGTCAGCTGGTCGAAGGGCCTGAACGAGAGGGTCATCGCCCGCGGCCTGGCGCAGGGCTGCGAGGCCGTGGTCGTCGGCGCGTTCATCGACACCGCCTACGCCACACGGGACGGCCAGGAGCGCACCGCCAAGGAGCTGGTGGTGAACCGGCTGACCGTTCTCGACTGGGCGGAAGACCGGCAGGACCAGGTCACCGAAGACCGCGTCGCGGCCTGATCCGCACATTCATCAACCCCTCATTCCTAGGAGACTGAACCCCATGCAGACCCTGACCCTCGAAGGCTATCTGGCCGCCGATCCCTCGATCCTGTCGGCCCAGGGCAGCGGCAAGAAGCGCGCGAGCTTCCGCGTGCTGGAGACCACGCGCTTCCGGCGCGCCGACGGCACGCCCGGCGAACGGACGACCGGCTTCAACTGCATCTGCTTCAACGAGGCCACGACCGAGAACTACCTGCAGCCCTACGCGCGCAAGGGCAGCCGCGTCGTGATTCAAGGCCATGTCGAGAACGACACCTGGACGGGCAAGGACGGCGTCGAACACTACGACCTGCGCCTGGTCGTCAGCGACATCCGGTTGAAGAACCGCCGCGCCGCGATGGAGGCGTCCGTCGGCGGTGTGGCGGACGGGTCGCCGGAAGGCGACGGCGGCTACGATCTGAACGACGACATCCCGTTCTGAGCGGGGAGGTCGCGACAGGCGGGAGGGCCCGGACGCTTCGCACGCCGGGCCCTTCTTGTGCTGAGACCGGGAGGAGAAGGCGGGGACGGACAGGCGAGCCGATGGGGCTCGAAAGGCGAGGGAGCCTGACCATGTCTGTCTGGACCGAAGACCGTATCGCGAGACTCAAGACGCTCTGGTCTCTGGGGTGGAGCGCCCAGCGGATCGCCGACACCCTGGGCGAGGACGTGACCCGCAGCGCCGTGCTCGGCAAGGTTCATCGGATGAAATTGTCCCTCGGCCGCTCGCCAGCCCCGCCGGTGATTTCGCCTGTTACCGCGCCGAAAGGACCGCGCCGCGCGCCGGGACGTTCTGGCCGGCCGGCGCCCGTGCGGACCAGCGCCCGGTCCGGCGTCGCGCCAGAGGCGCCGGCGTTCGGCCTCGCCACCATCCTGAGCGTCCGCCGTTGCGACTGCCGTTTCCCTTACGGCGAACCCGGCGCGCCGGCGTTCCGCCTCTGTGGCCGTCCGGTCGCGCGCGGCGTCTTCTGCGCCGCGCACGCGGAGATCGCCTACCAGCGCAGGCCGCAGTCGGCCGAGGCGCTGATGCAGCTCGCCGGTCTGGCCTGACGACCGGCTGGACACGACGTCCGAGACCGTCGCCGGCTCCGCCGACGACGACGGGACGGGCGGCGACCGTCTCTTCGGGCGGTCTCGGCGCGACGGCGCCGAACGGGGTCCTCGCCCGAAGGGGGCGAGGACATGCCCCCACACAACGCCCTCCGATCTTGTCACGTCACCCCGGAAGTCAACGGCTTCGCCGTTCCCCTCCGCGCAGGACAAGCGGTCCTCCGCTCCGGTGACTATCGGGGACCCCGACGTGGCCAAGACCGGGGTCGTTGCGCATGGGGCGCTTCGACATCTTCAAGGATGTTCCCGATGCAACCCTTCACTTCTTCTTCCTTCATCAAGTCCGCCTCCGCCTTCGACGACCAGACGGCCGCCCTCGGCGAGGTCCGCCCGCACCCGACGGAAGAGGCGCTGCTCCAGCTGGGGCACGCCCTGATGACCGAGCTGCTCGACGTGATCGCCGACACCGCACTGGAAGACTACCAGACCATCCTGGGCGAGGCGCTCATCGGCGCCTTCCACTCGGCGGCGGGGCGGATCGAGCGCGACGCCGACCGGGCCCGGGACACGATGCGGGCCCTGGACCGCGACTTCGACGGCTCCGAGGCGGCCGACGTCGAGCTTCAGGAGGCGACGGCCAAGGCCCGCGCGGGAGACGCCGCCGCCCTGGCGACGGAGCTGGTGCGCGACGCGGCGGCCCACTGCTGGACGGTCTCCACCGGCGAGGTCTGGACGGCCTGGCGCGGCAGCCGCCGGGGCAACTTCCTGACGGCGGCCCAGCTGGAGGCGAAGCAGGCGATCCGCAGCCTCCGCGCGCGGAAGTCCGGCGAGGCGGATCCGGGCGGACCGGTGATCGCCTTCCGGGGCGCGCCCTCGGCCGATACGGCCGAAGACGCCGGACGGATTTTCGACGCCCTGAACTGGGCGCTGACGGAATGGCCGGACATGGCGCTCGCCACGACCGGGGCGAAGGGCTCCGAGAAGTTGGCGATCAAATGGTCTCAGCAGAAGGGGGTGAAGCTGATCCTGGCGCGGGCGGATTTCGACGCCCACGGCAAGGCGGCTCCCTTCCGGGCGAACGACGACCTGATCGCGCTGGAGCCGGAAATCTGCCTCACCCTGGCCCATTCCCTGGGCGAGGGCAGGGGCTCGGGCGACCGTCCGTTCGGCCCCGCGATGAACCTCGGGCAGAAGGCGATGGAGCACGGCGTCCGACACGTCGCCATTCGCGCCCGCGCCGCCTGAGACCCGTTGCACATTCGACCCGCTCGGCTTCGGCCGGGCGGGATTTATTCTGTCGCCCGGCCGGCCTTCCGACCTTTGGCGACTGTTGATCGGGTTGGATCAAGTATGATGCGACTGTCCGGAAATCTTCGAATTTCGGCTGAGGGCAAGATAAAAGGGAGTGTTGGCCTTGGTCGGCTTTCTCTATGCTTTCAGCGTCTTGCAGGAGAGGTCGACCCGGATCGACGACTTGCTTTGAGTTGTCGTTCTTCGGCGGATCTTCCGGGGCCGGAGCGCGGATCATGTCTGTTCACCAGGCTATTCAAACCAGGCTGTCGACACGCGGCGGCATCGAGGACGCCACGGTCGGCGTCAGGCTTCCGACGCGACTGAAGACCGACCGCGATCCGGTCCGTCTCGGCATGATGAAGCGCCTCGCCAGCTCCCGGATGTTCGCCCTCGGAAATCGGTCTGGCGTTCTTCGCGCGGCGCAGAACCGGTCGGGACGAGCCTTCCGCCTCGATGTGCGGCAGCGCGTCATCGTCAAGGCTCTGGTGTCCCGCCACGCCGGCAAGGGCGCCGAGCGCGGCGCGGCGCTCGCGGCGCACGTCGCCTATCTCGGTCGCTCCGGCGCCGGTGCGGACGGCGCCCGACCCGAGTTCTTTGATCGGGATCAGGACGGCGTTCAGGCGGCCGTCGAAACGAGGGGCTGGACCGACGACCGACACCATTTCCGCTTCATCATCTCGCCCGAGCACGGCGACCGGATCGACGACCTGCGCGGCTATGTCCGCGAGGTCATGGCGCGGGTCTCGGCGGATCTGGGCGAGCCGACGCTGACGTGGATTGCAACCTGCCACTACGACACGGATCAGCCGCACGCCCATGTCCTGGTGCGCGGTCGCCGGCAGGACGGACGGGACCTTGTGATCCCGCGCGACTACATCGCCTACGGCTTTCGCGCCCGGGCCCAGGAGGTCGCGCAGGAGAGGCTCGGCGACTTGGCCCGGGTCGATGCCGAGAAGCGGGTTTGGCGCGAGACGTCGGCGGATCGCTTCACTGGACTTGATCGCCGGCTCCTGGCGGCGGCGGAGTTGGGCGGGATCGTCGAAGACGGCGTGGGGCGGAGCGATGCCTGGAACGCGCTGACCCGAGGCCGCCTCCGTCATCTGGAAGGTTTGGGTCTCGCGGTCCGCACCGGGCGGCGTTATCGGCTCGATCCCGAGATGGAGACGAAACTGCGGACGCTCCAGGCCCGCCGCGACATCATCCGCACCCTGAACCAGAGGCGTCTTGAAGCGGGGCGGGACGTGCGGCCGATGGGGGCGTCGTCGGTGAAGGGACGGGTGGTCAAGACCGGGTTCCATGACGAGCTGGGTGCCCATCCGTTTGTGATCGTGCGGGACGGCGACGGCGTCGAACACTACGCGCGGCTGTGCGCCGGCAGTCCGAGGTTGTCGCTCGGACAGACCATCGCCCTGTCGTCGACGGGCGCGGGTTTGGCGCAAGTCATGCGGGGACGCGGCGATCATCTGGAGCGTTGAACGCGCGGCCATTTCGCGGCGGGAGCCGCAGCGGCGGGCCAGACCGTCTAATGGCGCGCGCGGCCCGTGGTGTCCTGATGCGCTCGTCCGGCTGCAACGGCGTCTGGATTGCAGGTCAGGACGGCCCACGCGCCGTCCGCCTGGGACAGCTCAGCGGCGCGGCTTCGGCTTGACCGTCCCGGACGGTTGTCGCGGTTTTGCGGCCGCCGCCTGTGGCTTCGGCGCAGCTCGCGCGTCAGGCGTCGCCGCTGAGGCCTCTTCTGCGCTCTCACGCCGCTCGGACTCGCGCGCGGCGATGAGCGCGGCTTCCAGCGCCTTCCGCTCATCCTCCGTCATTGCGTCGATCTCCTCTTGCGTGATCGCCGCTGCCGCCTTGGCGTCGAAGTACAGCGCCAAGGCGACGTTCTTCACGTTCTCGGCTTCGAGCACCATGAACGGTATCGGGTCGCGACGCGGGACCTTGGTGCGTTTGATCCCTGTCGGATCCAGTTCGATAACGAACGCTTGGACGTCGCGCAGCGTCGCTGACAACAGTTTTCCAGACGCCTCCTGGCGCAGATCCAGCAGAGTGCCCTCATAACCGAGAGAAAGCTCGTCATGGGCGATGTCCGTCACAACGAAGGCGTTGATGGCGTGGTAGCGGGTGGGCGCGCGCCGCGTGAGCTTGTCGGTCCATCCGTAGAACAGGGCCTGGAAGCCGGAGTTGCCGGAGGCGATCTTCACCGCCGCCCATCCCAGCCCGAACCCCAACGCGGCCACTGCGACCAGGTGGAGCAGCGCGATGCTCAATGAGATGCCGGGTGCGCCCCCTGCATGGCGCGGGTCGATCAGGGTGACATAGGGATTGGGCTGAAACGTTACGGGGATGCAGGTCGCGACGGCGCAGAACACCTCCTGCGCGGCGTAGGGCACGGACGAGAGTCCGTGGGCAGCGAGGGCGCCGACCGTGATGAGGGCCAGGGCGAGCAAGGAGCCCGGCGCGGCCGGCGCGGGGCGAAATGGACGCCGCAAGCTCGTGAAGTAGACGCCGGCAAAGGTTCCGAAGCCCGGCGCCAGCAGGAAAAGAGCGGTGAGAAGATTGAGCCCGGCGTTCAAGCCGCGCGGTCTCGCCGCAGTCTCTGGATCGCTTCGTCTACCGCCTTCTCATCGACATCGACGACAAAGACGCCATCCCGCGTGACGCGCGACCGGTCACGGACATTGGACCAGCTGCCGTGCGACCTTACCAGGTTCTCGGCGGTTTGGAGCGATTCGGGCGAGTTGACCTTCATGGCGTCAATATGGGCGGTTTCGCCGTGTTCGCCAAGACAGGCGATCACGCGGCTGCCTGTCGAGCGCAACTGTCCCAGCGGCCCGGGCTGGCGGAGGGCTGCGGTGCCGAGGGGCCTGGACGACCAAAACCCGGCCGCGCGCCTTTAAACTATAAGCCGAACGCCAGCGTCATCGGCCGCCGTGCCATCCCAGCCAAGCGAGAAGCCGACGTCTTGGCGGTGTCGTCGTCGTCGATGGGGCGCTCATGGGCTGAACGGTCGACGTGCGGACGCCCGGGATGCTCCATGCCGGCCCCGAGCCCAGAGCGAGTCCCGCATCCGCGCCGAAGGCGAAGGGAAGACGCTCGGCGCGCATGCGCGCCGCATCGTTGCGGTCTCCGAGCCAGAAGGCCCCGTCCGGCTCCGAATAGAGATGGAAATCGCCCTGGAGCGCTTGGCATGACGGGCAGTGGTTGGCCCAGTAGCGATTGTTCGTGGTGCGGCTGTAGCCCTCGCGGTAAGCGGGCTGGACCTTCTGGGCGACTCGCGCAACGTCCGGAGCCAGCCGCGTGGCGTATTCGATGAACGCCCAGTCCTTCAGGGTTTCCCGCCGCCGCTCCGGGCCGTCGGCGACAACAAGACCGGGGGCCAACAGGAAGCCGATGGCGGTGAATCGATCGCCGCACCGCCAGCAAAACTCCGTTGCGGTTACGAGGTAGGCTTCATAGGCGAACACGCCGTAGGGGCGCTGGACCTCGCCTGCGGGCAGCCATTTAGCGAAGGGCTGGGGGTCGCGACCCGGCGGGATGTACCAGGTCCGCCGGGACGGATTCCATCCAGCGCCAAGTCGCTTGGCCTCATCCTTATCGGAGAACGGGACGTTCAGGTCCATGGCAACTGATCACGCGACACGTCCAGTTGGGCCGAGTGCCTATTCCAGAAGGCGGCCCGGCGGCACGTTCAACGCCTTCGCCAGTCGACCGAGGCAGCGAACAGTCGGATTTCGCGTGCCGCGTTCCAAGTCGCTCAAGTATCCCCGTTTCATACCAGCGCGAAACGCGAGCTCCTCTTGAGAGAGGTCCGCTTCGTCACGCAACGCGCGTACGTTCTTTCCAAAGAGGATGACAACGTCCATCCCCCTCTAAGACGGACATATCGGCGCAAATGACCGCCCCCCAATCGTGTCATTTTTGCCGTGGTCGCGGATTTTGTTGACGTCGGGGAGCCGGTCGAGGGGGCAGCTAATCTTCGAGAAGCGCCGATGCGGCGACGCCGAGCGCGATCGCCAATCGTTCGAGCGCTCGGACACTCGGATTTCTCGTTCCTCGCTCTAAGTCGCTGACGTAGCTACGCTTCATGTCAGCTCGGAACGCGAGTTCTTCCTGGGAAAAGCCGGCTGCAATCCGAAGCTCTCGCACACGTTTTCCGAGACGAACGACAATGTCCATCGCAGCACAAAGCCGCCCTCGCGAACTTTTCGCTGTCCCCTAGACGTGTCATTTTTCTTGGCGGTGATTTGCTAGGTGATTTCGCAGGCGGGCGTCTCAGTTGTCCAACAAGACCGATGATCTCATCCAACTGCCTAGCTTGGATCTGTTCTACGACGAACATGCTGGATGGCTCAAAGAGCGCATCGAGCGTCGGTACGGTCGTGAAGATGCCGAGGATATAGTTCAAGACACGTGGCTACGGATGACATCGACAAAGTCCCTCGGCGAGGTTCGTCATCCGAAGGCCTTCCTCCTGAAGATCGCGATGAACCTTGTGTCTAATCGACGCCGGCGGCGTGAACTGGCGATGAGGGCCGAAACTGCAGCTGCGGCAAGCCAAGATCGCATCGACGCCAATCAAACCGATCATGTGATGCTCGCTCAGATCGTTCTCAGCTTGCCAGAATCCGTGAGAGATGTCTTTTTATTGTCCCGGATCGACGGTCTGACGAACGCCCAGATCGCCGACAGACTTGGGATTTCCCCCAAGACTGTGGAAGGGCGCATGACCCGGGCCTTGGCCCACTGCGCCGCCCAGCTCCGGCGCTAGGATGGGGCGCGACATGGCCAACCCGACGATGCGGGTTGAAGCGGCGGAGAAGGAGGCGGCGGCATGGCACGTCCGCCTCGGCACGACTTCGATCGAAACACGCACCATCGAGGAATTCTTCGAATGGCGGGCCAAGCCCGGCAACGCCGACGCGTACAGCCGGGTCGACCGGGTCTGGCGCGAGAGCCAAGGTCTTGGACCCGATCCCGCGCTCGCCGACGCCCTGGAGGGAGCCCGTCGCCGAAGCCGGGTGAGCCCGGCGTCCGGTCGACGGTCCGTTCTGTTTGGCGGTCTGGCCGTGGCAACGGCGGTGGCCTTGATGGTGGGCGGGTCCTGGGTCTGGACCGACAGGAATGCGTTCGCCACACGGGTTGGCGAGCAGCGAGTGATCCCGCTCGCCGACGGATCGAGTCTGAGCCTCGACACGGATTCACGGGTGCGCGTCCGCTTCACGGACCGTCAGCGTCGGATCGACCTTGTGGAAGGTCAGGCGCTCTTCAATGTGGCGCATGACGGCGGGCGTCCCTTCGTGGTCTACGCCGGCGATACCCGGGTCACGGCCGTGGGAACCGTTTTCGACGTGCGCAGGGCAGGGGAGGGGGTTCGCGTCACGCTTGTGTCTGGCGCGATCGACGTCCAGTCCGACCAGGCGCCGTCGCCGCCCCGTCGCATCGCCGCCGGGCAGCAGGCGCGAGTCTCCGGTGCGAGGATCGATACGCGCGCGGTCGACGTCGAGGCGGAGACCAGCTGGGCGACAGGCCAACTGGTCTTCACCGACATCCCGCTGGCGCAGGCGGTGGCGGAGATGAACCGCTACCTGACCGAAAAGATCGAGATCGACGACCCCGCCATCCGGTCGGTGGCCGTCAACGGCGTTTTCCGCACCGGCGACCGCGACGCCTTCGTGGCCGCGTCTTCGGATGTCATGGGATTACGGGCTGTTCCAAAGGCGGACGGATCGGTCGGGCTCTCGCGGCGCAGAAATTAATTCGGGACGCCGAGAGGGTTAGCCCCGGTCTCGATGGTCTCTCTCTTCAGCGCCACTGGGGGCGTCGAGGGGAAACCAGTCTATGAGCCGTTCCTATCTGCTGTCCGGCGCCGCCGCGGTCGCCTGCATCGTCGCCGCCAGCGCACCGGCGTGCGCCCAGTCCGTGCGGGAGTTTCGAATTCCGCCCGGACCCATGAGCGAGGCATTGACGGCCTTCGGGCGGCAATCCGGTCACCAGATCTTCTTCACCTCTGACACGGTGGCGGGCCTGCGGTCGCCCGGCGTCAGCGGTCGGCTGGAGACGGGCGCGGCCTTGGACCGGCTTCTGGCTGGGTCCGGCCTGACCTGGACGCAGAGCCGGCCGGGTGTGTTCGCGGTCCAGCGGGTCGGCATGGCGAGTGTCGACGAGGCGGTCGAGATCGACGAGGTCATCGTTACGGGAACGCTGTTGCGGTCGTCTGGGGATTTGGCCTCGCCTGTGGTTGTCGTCGATCGGGACGCCATTGATCAACGGGGATATGGCAACGTCGCCAACGCCCTTAACGATCTACCTCAGAACTATGCGGGTTCGGCAACGCCAGTCGTCCAACTGAGCGGCGCGAACCGGGGCGGATCGAATTCCGTCTACGCCACGGGCGTGAATCTGCGAGGCCTAGGACCATCGGCGACCTTGGTGTTGGTGAATGGCCGACGGCTCGCCGGGACGGGCTCGCGTGCGGAGTTCGCGGACATTTCGACCCTTCCGACGGGCGCCGTAGACCGGGTCGATGTCCTTTTGGACGGCGCCTCTGCTCTATACGGAGCCGACGCCGTGGCCGGCGTCGTCAATGTGGTCATGAAAAGGGAGTTCGATGGCCATGAGACCCGCGTGAGATTGGCGGCCGCGCGGGGCGGCGCGGAAGACATTAGCTTGTCCCACCTCGCAGGCACGACTTGGTCGGGCGGGGCCGCCTATGCTTCAGTTGAATATCAGACATCGAACGCGCTGAACGCCTATGACCGCGCGTACACGCGGACTGGCGACCTTCGGCCATTCGGGGGAACAGATTGGCGAGGCCTCAACAGCGCGCCTGGCAATATACTCGGGTTCAACGCTGCGGCCGGCGCCTATGCGTCGTTGTTCGCCATCCGTCCCAACGCGAGCGGCACAGCGCAGACATCTGCGGACTTCATCGCCGGCGACGCAAATTTGCAGTTTCTCAGCGCTGGCACCGACCTTCTCCCTGCTGTGGAGAGGCTCAGCGCCTACGCTCGAGTTCGTCAGACCGTCGGGGAAAGGCTGGTCCTCACGGGGGATATTCGCTTCAATAACCGTGACTACGAAATCGCCGGACTCGCCAACTCCGGCATCTTCACGGTGACGCGTGCCAACCCTTATTTTGTGTCGCCGACAGGAGCTGCATCTCACACGATCGGATATTCGTTTCTGCGTGAACTCGGACCGATCCGACAAACCGGATCATCGGAAAGCCTTGGTGTTACGACTGGCTTTGATTACGCAATCGGAGACGGATGGTCGGTCGAGGGGTATCTGACCTATGCTCAGGAGCGGGCCGACATCCGGTCCGACAACAGGGTCAACAGCCGGTTCGTGAACGAAGCGCTGGGCTCTCTTCCGGACGATCCCGCGACATCGTTCAGCGTCCGTGCTGATGGCTATTTGAACCTCTTCGGCGCGGGAACGGCCAACAGCAGGACCGTGCTTGACTTCATTTCCAGCGGCTATTCGCGGGGACACGACTTCAGCCGCGCCCAGTCCGCCAACCTTCTGCTTCAAGGACCCCTCGCCAGCCTGCCCGGGGGAAATCTCCAGATCGCGCTCGGCGCACAGTTTCGGTCGGAGAGCCTGGAAGGACGCTCAAGCTTCCTTGGCTCCACGGCGACCCCAACCAACACAGTCCGCCCGCGTCGGGAGCGGGACATCGCCGCCGTATTCGCAGAGCTCCGCGTTCCTTTGGTCGGCGATCACAACGCCCGTCCTGGCCTTCATAGCTTGGAGCTGTCTCTGGCGGGCCGTTATGAGGAATACGACGACTTCGGAACGACGACCAATCCGAAGGTCGGCGTTGTCTGGTCGCCGATCCCGGACGTTAAGCTGCGAGCCTCGTGGGGAACGTCATTCCGGGCGGCGTCTTTGCCGCAGGTGTTCGACGGCCCGGGTGCGTCGGCGACCTTTTTGAACAGGGCCGACGGCACGCGCACGTTGACTCTTCTGCTGACCGGCGGAAATCCGGACTTGCGTCCAGAGACTTCTGAGACATTCACGGCGGGTATCAGCCACCGGCCGGAGGGCGGATTCGACGTAGACCTGAACTACTTCGAAACCCGCTTCGAGGACCGCATCGCGCTACCAGTCACGGAGAATATCGTCGGAGCGCTTTCGGATCCGGACCTTTCTTCCTTCGTCACCCTGATAAACCCAGGCGCTAATCCGACAGATTTGGCGATCATCGAGAGCTACGCGACCTTCCCCTGGTTCCCGGCTCTGTACCCGACCAACACCTACGGTGCCATCGTGGATTCCCGGTGGCTGAATACCGGCGCCGTCCGGGTTCGGGGCGTCGATCTCACGCTCCGGCGGCCGATCGACTTGGGCGAACACTTGCTCGCGTTCGACGGGACTGCCTCGTATGTTTTCGATTACGAAAGTCGCCTGACGCCGACTGCAGCCGACCGCCACGTAATGGGCCTGACGGGGTATCCCGTTCGGGTGCGCGCACGGGCTGGAGCCACTTGGGGATGGAGAGACGTCAGCACGTCGCTGCACTGGTCGTACGTTGACAACTACGCGGATCGTGCCGGGCGATCCATCAGCGACTGGAACACCTTCGACGCCTCGGCGACTTGGCGTCCGAGCGACGGGCCGTTTTCCGACACAAGTCTGACATTCAGCATCCAGAACATTCTTGATGCCGATCCGCCATTCTACGACGCGCCGTCCGGGTTCGGTTTTGATCCAGGCCAAGGGAGCCTCCTTGGCCGCCAGGTGGCCTTGCAACTTACGCGGCGTTGGTGAGGGCGTCCCATGTCCTCCCTGCATCAGGCCTTTGTGGCGGTGATTGTGCTCGCGCTGAGCGCATCATCAGCTTGGGCCCAGCCTCGCCCGTTGGCCGTCGACGATGTCATCGGTTTGGAGGCGATCGGACGAGCGGCGATATCTCCATCCGGACAATGGGCAGTTTATGAGCGGCAGGTCGCATACGGGACCGCCCCTCGCTTCGATTTTGGAAACCGGTCGGGTTGGGCCGTCACCACGCTCTGGCTGGTTGACCTATCACGCCCGGAAGCCGCCGCCAGTCAGCTCCTTCCCGATACAGGGCCAGGCCTACTGCGACCGACTTGGTCGCCTGCGGGTAGCCGCCTCGCCCTCTGGCGGTTTCAGGACGGCGAGCTCGAGGTCGGAGTCATGTCGATGTCGGACCGCTCTGTGCGATGGACGGGACTGACGCCCGAGATTCCCCTCACAGGCGCCGACATCGCATGGCTGTCCGAAGACGAGCTCATCGTGATGACCCGCCCGGACCGCAGCCTGCCGGGCATTCTACGTTACTACGGCGGGAGTCAGCTTCGACTAGTCGAAGCTTGGGACCGCAGTCGAGCCGGGCGCGAGCCGTCGCGCACGGTCCTGAATACCCGCGGAGGGGTCGCCACGCCGGAAACACCGGAACCGGCGTCGGCGCTGGTTCGGATCGACGTTCGCAGCGGTCAGGCGGAAATCCTCGTTAAAGGCCGGCTTCGTGACTTTGCGGTCTCCCCAGATTGTCGTCGAATCGCGATTGTGTCGGCGAACGAGCCTGTGCCAGTAGATCAAGCGGCGTTGCTGCAAGCGCAGAGCGCGTTCAGGCAACGTCTGACCTTGCTAGATATCGAAGGTAGGGCTTCCAACCGCATGATCGACGCGGTCGACATCGCGCCTCACCTACTGAGATGGTCGCCAGATTCGACGGAGGTCCTGGTCTGGGCGCGAGAAGATGAGGCGCGTTGGGAAGAGGGCGGCTTGTACCGGGTGGGATTCGGCGGAGCGTCTAAGCTGCCGGCCCCGGGTCTGAGTGCGGGTGAGGGAGCGCAGATTCTCAGAGGCGTGCGGGCTGACTGGTCCGGATCGACGCCGGTGCTGAGGGCCCAACAATCGAGCGGCGGCCGGTGGGATTGGTGGGGCCTCGATGACGGTGAGCCAAAGGTTCTGACAGCAGAGATGTCCAGCCCGCCCAGCCAGGTTGCGGGTACCCACGCTGGCGGACTTCTGTTCGTCGCTGACGGCGCGCTGTGGTCGGCGACCATGTCGAACACGCGGCGCCTTACCTCCGATTTGTCGCTCAGGGCTTGGATCGATCCAGACGCCCACAAGGTGATGCGGCTCAAAGCCAATGACGCATCGAGGATGCCTTGGGTCACAGCCTTGGATGAGTTTGGACGAGCGGTGATCGTGTGGCCTGACGGAAGGGTCCGCAGTTTCAATGCCGGCGGAAGCGACAGCCAACGCGTGGTAGCCGCTGCACCAGAAGGCGCGTTGGCGCTGGTCCGTTCGGGGCTGTCTGAGACCCTGCAGCTTCATACCGTCAACACCACCACAATAGTAGGCGAAGTGAACAGCCAGCTTTCCGACGTAACCCTCACGCAGCCGGCCGCAGTTCCACATCTTGACGTCTTCGGGCGACCCGTCACCAGCTGGCTTTTCTTGCCTGAAGGCGGCGCCGACGCCGCGCGTGGTGTGATTGTTGAGGTTTATCCGGGGGCAGTCGATGACGGAGGGTGGTACGGGCCTGCGAGGCTCGCTTACGGGTTCCGTGCAGCCGTCGCCGCCGGGGCGGGTTACGCGGTGCTCACGCCTGCAATACCGGTCGACAAGCCTTCGGCGGTTGGCGCCGAATACTACACGCGGAGCGTGGATCTCGCGGTAGACGCCATGCTCGACGCTTACGATGGTCTGCCCCGTGACCGCATGGCGGTTCTTGGTCACAGCTTTGGCGGCCACGCCGCGCTTGGCGTCGCAGCACGGTCTGACAGGTATCGGTCGTATATCATCAGTTCCGCAGCCGTGGACCAGTTCGGCGAATGGGGCGAGTTCGTCCCCGCCACTCGATCACTCCCGGAAGACGGGTTGATGATGGTCAATCAGCAGGGATGGGTCGAGGTCGGTCAGGGCGCTATCGGAGCGCCGCCTTGGGAAGACCCCCAGGCCTATATCGACCGTAACCCCTACCTCACGGTGGATAGGATTACCGCGCCGGTCCTGCTGATGACCGCCGATCGCGACTATGTGCCGATGTCACAGATGGAACGCGTCTTCAGCGCTCTCTTTCGACTCGGTCGGGACGCGAGACTGGTCACTTACTGGGGCGAGCATCACCATTTGACGAGTCCCGCGAACATCCGTGACCGATACGCCGAGATTTTCGGCTGGCTCGAGAGAACGATGCCCCGAAGCCCAGACGTCATTCCCTCGCTGAAAGGCGACGCTCCCAGACCCGAACCCAGCCCTCAAACGCCGCCGCGACAATGATCGCAGAATATCGGCCATGCCAGATCAGATTTTCGCGCGTGAGACGGCGGTCGGCGGCGACCGGATCGATGACACCCAAGGCAGCGAGCCGGCCCTCGATCAGCCAAGGGCGGAGCACGTCGAGATTTTCGAAAATCATTCGTGCATAGATGCGGGTCATATTGCCTTTGGTTCGACGCCCGAAAATCTCTGATGGCAGACGATCCTTGAAGGCGAGACGGGCCAACCCGCGATCCCGTCCGCCAGTCGTGAGCAGCGGAGCCGGTAGGGCAAGACAGGCCTCAAGCACGGGTTGGGAGCAGAGGGGGTGTCTGACGTCGATGGTCTGCGTCAGGAGCGACGGCCCATGGCGGGCCACGACGTTCGCCACCCCAACGATTTGCAGCCGCTTGGCAGGGCCGAAGATCTCCGTGCCGATGAGCCACGGATGAGTTTCCCGCTGCGATGAGGTCGGCGCGAGCAGACCTTCGTCCCGCAGAGGCGGGGACGGGTCCGCGCGAAGGCGTCGCCGAGCGCCTTGAGCAAGCGACCAGACCGACTTTTCGGTCGCGGCGGCCAGGCGCACGGCGTCCGGGTGGCAGAAAGAAAGCCAACCACGGCTAGCCCAAAGATCGGCAAAGACATCCTCGGTCGCCTGAACGAAGATCGAGTCTCCGCCTTTGCCCGTTAGGACCGCGACGGCGCCAGCGGCCGATATCCGCTCCGCCCAATCCAAATCGTGGTGTGGATCGAGCGCGGCAAGGCCCGGCCTAAGACCCTGCGATATCGCCTCCAAAATGTCTTCGGACAGCGGGCTGGTGGCATGAGGAACCGACTGAGGCTGAATATCGAGCTGCCTCGCCAGCGTCGCCAGGTAGGCCCTTTCATCCGCCTCTGCGGTTGCTCCATACGCATTGAGCCAGAGCCTCACGTCGATATCAGCCTGCGTCAGACACGCGGCGACGACGCTGGAGTCGAGCCCTCCGGACACCTCTGCGGCGATAGGTTGACACAGGCGGCCGAGGCCTTCCACGGCTTCACACACAGCAGCTCTGATGGATCGCGCGGCAGTTTGCAGGTCGGGTGCGGAGCCAAGGCTGCGACGCGCCACGTCGACCGGTCGCCAAAGGGCGACGGCCTCTCCTCGATGTGTCGGCATTGGTTGGACCGCACCTGGGGCAACCGCGACAGGCCCGTTGAGCAAGAGCGGCCCAGACGCCATCACAGGATCTCTTAGAGCGGCGTCCAGCCGGGAGACGTTGATCGTCCATCCCGGCCGCAGCGTTCGAACCAGCCAGTCAGGCGCGTCGGACGCGACAAAGGTCAGGTCGCTTTGCGACCACGTCAGGCATTCAAGCGCGCCGGAAGGATCCCGCAGCAGGTGAGACAGCCGGCCGCGGTCCAGCCGGATCCCGACGAAGCGCCCCCAGACGTGCCTGAGGAGTTCGCGCTCGCCGGCGTAGTCATCCGTATCGCTCAGTGCATCCAAGGACGGATTCCTGCGCTCGATCACGTCCCCGATCAGGCGCCAGTGTCCGAACTCCGACAGCCGCGGTCTATGCGGTCCGCCCAACCCAAGCCAAAGCGCTGGGCCGAGCACGCTGATGGACAGACCTTGCGCCTGTGCACGCGCTTTCAGTTCCGACGAGAGAGTCCGCGTCTCCTCATTGTCGTGGTCTGCCTGAACAAGGAGATAATCGCCCATGTCAGACAGCCATGATCGGAGTGTAGCGGCTGACCCGCTCGACGGTGTCTCCCACCACCATGTCGTCGATCTGCAGCCAGCAATGTGCTGCGAAGGGCCAAGTCTTGACGCCGAACATCCAGGTAGTGCCGAACCCTTTCTCAGCAAGGAAGCGACGAAGTTCGAATGCCCGTTGCAAACATTCGCCTTCTCCGGGGACCCAGGGCAACGCCGCCTTAGCCGCGGCGACCGCCCGTTCGAGGCCATCCTCAGGTAGCGCACGATCGCGACCACGTACGGAAGGCGGCGCAATAAGTTGTGCAAGAGGACGATTTTGGAAGGCCCAAGTGGACCGAACTAGGGAGGCGGCGGCAACCAGCGATAACAACCTCGGCGCTTGGCTCGGAATAGCGAGTTCGCGGCGGGGCGGGTGAAGTCCAATCCTCCCTGTGCGCGGTGAAGTGGTTCGGACACAGAAGCCTGCCGCGGTGAGATCGTGCTCGACGCCAGGGTCGCCGACGATCACACGACCGTCTTGATGGACCACCATCCATTGGGTCGCATCCAAAAGGCAATGGTAGGCGTCGGCCTCGACATCAAGAACGACGATATCGTCTTCGATCTGAGCGATGAAAACTCCGTCCGACAAGAAGAGTTCTGAAGCCATGTCCTCGACCTGCAGGTAAGTGGACGACGGTCGGCGACCGTCGTCCACCTTCATGACTCAACCCGCCGGATGGCGGCTGTCGAAGACCTGGATCTCCATTTCGAGACCGGTTTCGAGATCACGCGTCAGCGCCGAAGCGGCGCCGAAACGGATGAGGCGCAGTGTGGTCGTCTTCATCGCGGTTCTCCTTCAAGTGTTCGCCACGAGCGTGGCGAACACAGTCAGCGCCCGGATGTCGAAGTCTCAAAACTATATTCGAAATATATTTCTACCGGCCTGGTTCGGGGCGGACTTGCGCGAGATCGGTAACGCCGTTTTCGAGCCAGCGTTTGGCGGCCTGCTGCCGGTCGCTCTCGGCCAGCAGGGCGTCGTACATGGCGCAGACCGCCAAGATGATCGGCCGGGCCTCGAGCCGGGCGAGGTCGTCGCCGAGCAGGGCGTTGAAGCGCTGACCGCCGATGGTCAGGGCGGTGACCAGCTTGTTGTCGGCGCATCGCAGCGCCAGCTCGGGCGAACCGACCGCGACCGCCATGACGATGGCATGAGGGTCGCTTCGCGTGGCCGCCGCGAAACGGTGGATGTAATCAAGGTTCAGACTTCGGCCGCCCGCTTCGAAGCGATCATAGGTTCGCAGCGCCATCTGCATGCCGCGGGCCACGACCGCGCGCGTCATGCGGCGGTGACGGCGCACCAGCTTCAGGGCCTTGGAGAGCACATCGCTATCGCGCTGCGGCTGCATTCGTCTGGACGTCAAAGCTTGCTCCCTCCGTTAGCTGATGATTTTCGGTTCGCCGACTTATCGGCGATCACCTCTCCGTTTCAAATCGATTCCCGCCACATAGCGGCGGCCCCAACGCCGATATGCGGCGAGTCTGCATCCGGACACCACGCAACTTGTTGGCGAGCGGTTATATGCCGCGTGCGTCGGGCGCGCGGGAGCCGGAGACCGTCATGGCGAAAAGTCGCGACCCCTTCTTCAAGGCCCTCGACCAAATTCGGGAGCGAGCGCGGGCCGGCGGCTATGCGCCGGGTCAGTCGATCGTCATCGTCGAGGAGGCGCGTCGTCTCGACCTGTCGACGACGCCGGTTCGGGAAGCGCTGGCCTGGCTCTGCGGGGAGGGATTGATCGAGCGGGGACCGGCGGGCGGGTTTCTGGCGGCCCGTCTGGACGCCGGCGCGGTGCGGGATCGCTACGATCTGCGCCTGGCCTATCTGTCAGCCGCGCTCGACCTGACCGCGGGGTTGCCCGGCTACGGGCGATCACCCGCGCGCGACGGCGCCGCCGTGACCGACCTGCAGGACTTGTTCGAGAGCCTGGTGCGACGGACCGGGAACGGCGCCCTGCTTGACGCCTATCACCGCGTTGATGGCCAGCTGACCCCGTTCCGGAGCGCGGAGCGCCGGATTTTCGCGGACCTCGACGCCGAAGCTGACGATCTTCTTGAGCTGGCGGCGACGCGGGCCAATGGCGAACTCCGCGAAGGCCTGCGGGCGTATCATTATCGTCGCGGCCGCTCCGCGGCGCTCCTGTCGATGGACGTCGCGGGTCGTCCGGGCGGGGAGGGCGGGGAGGACGAGGGGCCATGATCCTTCGGCTGATCCTGCTCGGGGCGGGGTTGGCGGCCGGCCTGCAGCTGGCCACCCAGACCTTCGCCTGGACCTATCGCCACGATCCCGTGCTGGGCGACGGCTGGACGGTGTCGGAAGAGGTTCGCATCTATCCGCCGTGGCGCATCCTCAGCTGGCGCAGGCAGTTCGGCGGGGCCGAACCGGAGGCCTTCTCGTCCAGCGCCTTCCTGATCCTGCTGGGGGTGATGGGCGGCTTGGGCGCAGGCCTGCTCACGCGCGGAGAGGAATCCCGCCGGCGCATCCGTGGATGGGGCGGCCTGGCCGAGGCCCGGGCCGCCGGCCTGCTCGCCGGCGCGGGGTGCGCCCTCGGGGAGCTGAAGGGGCGGCTCCTCGCCACCGTCGACATGCGGCCGACCCTGGTGACGGGCGGCACGCGGTCGGGCAAGGGGAGGGGGCATGTCACGCCGACGCTGCTGCTGTGGAGCGAGAGCGTGCTGGTCCACGATCCCAAGCGGGAGCTCTGGCGCGAGACGGCCGGCTGGCGGTCGGGCTTCTCCCACGCGCTCTATTTCGACCCGCGCGATCCTGCGTCAGCCCGCTGGAATCCCCTCGCGGAAATTCAACCCGGCCCGGGAGAACTGGCCCAGGTCCAGCGGCTGGTTTCGATCCTCGCCGACCCCGGGGGCGTCCGGGATGACGAGGCCATCTGGGACAAGGCGGCCTCCGAAATCCTGGAGGCGGTGATCCTGCATGTCCTCTACACGGCCGAGGATGCCGACAAGACTCTGCTAAAGGTGCGCGAACTGCTCGCCGACCTCGACGACACGGCCGAGGTGATGGTCAAGGCGCTGCACCGGTCGGGTCCGAACCGCGAGCCTGAAACCCACCCCTTCATCCGAACAGCCGTGCGGGGCTATGCCGCCATGCACGATCGATTCCGGACCTCGGTCCAGGGCACGGCCCGGTCCTACCTGAAATGGCTCGCCGGCGACGATGTGGAGCGCGCGCTTTCGGCCTCCGACTTCAGCCTGGGTGACCTGATGTGCGCCGAGGCGCCGGTTTCGCTCTACATCCAGGTCGCGCCGGCGGACGCGGCGGCGCTTCGGCCGCTGGTGCGGCTCCTGTTCTACGCCGCCGCCCAGGCTCTCACCGTGGACGAGGCCCGGGATGCGGCGGGGCGGCCGAAGCGGCGCCGGCTCCTGATGCTGATGGACGAGTTTCCCCTGCTGGGGCGGGTCAGCTTCTTCGAGAAATCCCTGCGGCTGCTGAGCGGCTACGGGGTGAAGGTGATGTTCGTCGCCCAGTCTCTGAACGACATCATCGAAACCTACGGCGCCAACAACACGATCCTCGACAATTGCGCCATTTACACCGCCTTCTCGGCGCTGGATCCGCTGACCCAGGACAAGGTCTCCAAACTCACCGGCACGATCGGAGAGACGCGTGAAAGCCGCAGCGCGCCCGCCGGCCTGGCGGCGGGACGCAGCACCGTGTCCCGGTCCCAGATCGACCGCCCGTTGCTCGAGCCGGGCGAGGTGCGCGCTCTGCCCGACGATGTCCAGCTCATCTTCGCCGCGGGCCAGCGCCCTCTGCGCGCCCGCAAGCTCCAGTACGATCGCCGCCGGCCGTTCCAGGCGAGAGCCGCTCTGCCGCCGCCCGACCAGGCCGTCGGCGTCGACGCGCCGACGCCCGCGCCCCATCCGTGGGCCGGCCGTCGCAGCCTCGGCGTGGACGCCGAAGCCGCCCTTCCCCTGTTCAAGGAGATCGTGGCGGCGATGGACGACAAGAAGGTCGCCGCGCGCGCCGCGGACATCTACGGACGCGTGGCTCAGGAGATGGCGGCGCAGGACGCCGTCCTCGATCATCTGAAAGGGCAGGGCGATGGTTAGGCGCGCGCCGGTGCAGACCTGCCGCGTTCAGGTCTATCTCAGCGATCCCAAGATCATCGCCGGTCTCAGCCGTGAGGCGCGATCCGGCCGCGTGTCGATCAGTCAGGCCGCCGGACACGCCATCGCGCGGGGTCTTCAGGGAAACCCGAAAGCTGACCCCGACGACCGGCTCCTGGCGCTCGAGCAATCCCTCAAGGGCCATATGCGGTCCACTCGACAGGACATGCAGATCATTCAGGAGTTGGTGGTGGAGGTCGCGCGGGCGCTGTTCGTCCGGCTCCCGGACGGCGTCGGCGACCAGGATCCCACGGTGCAGGCCGCCGTCGACCGGCGCATCGAGCGGATGCTCGACGACACCGCGGCGCGGATCGTCTCGGGCCGGGCCGAGCATGACCCTCACGGCCGGGAGGCTGAGGAGCGGTCGTTCGGGGCGGCGAACTGACATGACGGCTCATCCCCTGATCGCGGAACGCAAACTGGAGGCCCTGCGTCACGCCCTGGGCGAGGTGGTGCTGGCGGCGCTGATCGACCCGGAGGTGGTGGAGATTCTCGCCAACCCCGACGGCCGGATCGTCCTGGATCGCGCCGGGCGAGGCCGCGCCGACACCGGGACTCGCCTGTCCGTGGAAGGGCGCGAACGCGCCATTCGTCTGATAGCGGACTATGTCGGTGAGGTGGTCACCCGGGACAATCCGCGCCTGTCGGGCGTGCTGCCCGCCACCGGCGAGCGGTTCCAGGGCCTGCTTCCGCCGGTATCGCCGGCGCCGGCCTTCTCCATCCGCAAGCGCCCGGCGGTGATCTGGACTTTGGGGGATTATGTGCGCGACGGCGTCATGACGGCCCGGCAGGCCGATGTCCTCGCCCAGGCCGCCCGCGAGCGGCGCAACATCCTCATCTCCGGCGGCACGGGATCGGGAAAGACCACCCTGGCCAACGCGATCCTGGCCGAGCCGGCCTTCGCCGACGACCGGGTCTTCCTCATCGAGGACACCGCCGAGCTGCAATGCTCCGCGTGGGACACGGTCTCGGTCCTGACCCGCCGGGCCCCCATCGCCATCGGCGTCGCCGACCTGGTGCGGGACGCCTTGCGGATGCGTCCGGACCGGATCGTGGTCGGGGAGATGCGCGACGGCGCGGCCGCCCTGGAGACGTTGAAGAGCTGGAACACGGGCCATCCGGGCGGACTGTCGACCCTTCACGCCAATTCCGCCCAGGAGGCGTTGCGCCGGATCGAGGACCTGACGCTCGAGATCGCCGCGGCGCCGCCGCGTCGCACCATCGGTCAGGCGGTGGACGTCATCGCCCATATCCGTCGCTCGACGGCGGGGCGGCGGCTTGAGGCCGTAATCGCGGTGAACGGCGCATCCGACACGGGCTACGCGGTCGAGACCCTGGCCTGACGACGCCTCGAACGGCGTCCCAAATCCCGAATCGAGAAAAGTCAGGATAATTCAGCGCGTTGTGACGACTTGTCTCAAGTCAAACCAAGTCGTCGCGGCGTCAGCACAGTAAGTCGTTCCAAGTTACTGTTTAAGTCAGTCTGAGTTAATGTGTAGTCATTGTTGAGTCATGAATTATTTGTGTATTTTACTGTTGACAGTCGCTGGATAGTTTTGCTTGCAATGAGTCGAAGCGCGGTGACACGCGCTGAACACAAGGAAAGCAAATCATGCGACGGAGACTTGGGCGCCGCCTGTTCGGCGCGACGATGATGCTTGGCCTGGCGGTCGCCGGACCGGCGCTGGCCGGCGGGTCGGGCATGCCTTGGGAAGGGCCGCTCCAGCAGGTGGTCCAGTCGATCACCGGACCCGTGGTCCAGGCGGCGGCCATCGTCGCCGTGGTGATTTTCGGCGCCGGCATCGCCATGAGCGAGAACGGCTCCTCGATGCGCCGGGGGCTGGGCATCATGTTCGGCCTGTCGATCGCCTTCGCCGCCTCCACCTTCTTCCTCGACTTCTTCGGCTTCGCCGGAGGGGTGGAGATCGCCTGATGGCGTCGCGGTCCGAAGACCGGCCCGAGGGTTGGGACCTGCCCGTGGCCCAGGCGCTGGCGGAGCCGGTCCTGATGGCCGGCATGCCGCGGGACTACGCCATCGCCATGGGCACCATCGCCGTCGTGCTGGGTCTGGCGCTGCGCATCTGGTGGCTCGGTCTTCTGTGGTGGGCGGTCGCCCACGCCATCGGCCTCTGGGCCGCGCGGTCGGATCGGCGCTTCTTCGACGTTCTGCGGCGCCATCTGGCCCTGCCGGGCCATCTGGACGGGTGAGGGGCGATGCGGTTTCTCGACGAATACCGGCGCCGGCCCGCAGCCCTCGCGGACCACCTGCCCTGGGCGGCCCTCGTCGCCCCCGGCGTCGTCCTGAACAAGGACGGCTCCTTCCTGGCGGGCTTCCGCTTCCGCGGGCCGGACCTGGAATCCTCCACCGAGGAGGAGTTGATGGCGGTCCGCGCGCGCCTGAACAACGCCCTGCGCCGGCTGGGCACCGGCTGGTGCCTTCACGTCGAGGCGCACCGCCGGGCCGCAGCGCCCTATCCGCAAAGCGACTTCGACCTCGGCGTTGCCTGGCTGCTCGACGAGGAACGCCGCAGCCGGTTCGAAACCGCCGATCCGGCCTTCGAGACCGATCATCGTCTGGCGCTGACCTGGCTGCCGCCCGCCGATGAAACCCGACGCCTTGAGCGCTGGCTGTTCGACGGTCTGGCCAGGAGCGGCGCCGACTGGCGGGTGGCGCTCGACGCCTTCACCCGGGAGGCGGACGCGGTGTTCGACCTGCTGTCGGACGGCCTGCCGGAGATCCGCCGGCTCGACGACGCCGGTGTTCTCTCCTGGCTCCATGACTGCGTGTCCCCCCGGTCCTTCGAGGTCCGCCCGCCGGAGACGCCGATGTTCCTGGACGGCTGGCTGGCGGACGCGGACCTGACCGGGGGAATTGCGCCCAGGCTCGGCGATCGGTGGCTCAAGGTGGTCTCGGTGCGCGGGCTGCCGTCCGTCACCCGGCCGGGTCTGCTCGACGCCTTGGGCGCCCTCCCGTTCGACTACCGCTGGACCGCGCGCTGGATCGGGCTCGACAAGCCCGAGGCCGAGCGCGAGATCGTCAAGCTGCGCAAGCGCTGGTTCGCCAAGCGCAAGGGCGTCGGCGTGCTGCTGCGCGAGGCCATCACCAAGGAGGAGGTGCCGCTCCTCGACACCGACGCCGCGTCCAAGACCGAAGAGTGCGACGGCGCGCTCGCCGCGCTGGGCGCGGAAAGCTGCGCCTTTGGCTATCTGACGCTGACGGTCTCCGTCCTCGATGCGACCGAGGAGGGCGCGACGGCCAAGGCCCGCGCGATCGAGGCCGCGCTCAACGCCCAGGGTCTGATGGCGCGCATCGAAGACCTCAACGCCGTGGAGGCCTGGCTCGGATCGATGCCGGGCGAACCCTATGCGGACATCCGCCGGCCGCTGGTGTCCACCCTAAACCTGGCCGACCTGCTGCCGATCTCGGCGGTGTGGGCGGGGCCGTCGGAAGACGCCTGCCTCGACGGCCCACCCTTGGCCACGGCGCGCACAACCGGATCGACGCCGTTCCGCCTCGCGCTTCATGTCGGCGACGTCGGTCATGCGATGGTCGTGGGACCGACCGGCTCGGGAAAGTCCGCGCTGCTGGCCTTCCTCGCCCTGCAATGGTTCCGGTATCCGGACGCGCGCGTGGTCTTTTTCGACAAGGGGCGTTCCGCGCGAGCCGCCACCCTGGCGGCCGGCGGGCGCTGGCGCGCGATGGAGCCGGGCGCGGGGCTCTCGCTGCAGCCGCTGGCGGGGATCGATCGCGACGATGCGCGCGCCTGGGCCTCGGAATGGCTCGCCGAGACGGTGCGGCTGGCCGGGCTGGAGCCCACCCCGCGGGTGCGCGAGGAAATCTGGGCGGCCCTCGCGGCCCTGGCCGAGGCGCCGGTGTCTCAACGGACCCTGACGGTGTTCTGCGCCCTGGTGCAGGATCGCGCCGTCGCCGCCGCCCTCGAACCCCTCACCCTGAAGGGACCGCACGGCGACCTGCTGGACGGGGAGGGGGCGGCGCTGGGAACCAGCCGGTTCGACACCTTCGAGCTCGAGACGCTGATGGCCACGCCGTCAGCGGTGGCCCCGGTGCTCTCGGCCCTGTTCCGCGAGCTGGAGCAGGGGTTCGACGGCCGGCCGACCCTGCTGATCCTGGACGAAGCCTGGCTGTTCCTGGGCGAGACGGCCTTCGCGGCGAAGATCCGGGAGTGGCTGAAGACCCTGCGGAAGAAGCGGGTGGCGGTGATGTTCGCCACCCAGAGCCTCGACGACGTGGCCGCCTCCGCCATCGCCGCCAGCCTGATCGAGAGCTGCCCGACCCAGGTGTTCCTGCCGAACCCGCGTGCGATGGAGCCGTCTTCGGCCGCGCTCTACCGGGGCTTCGGATTGAACCGGCGCCAGCTGGAGCTGATCGCCTTCGCCCCGCCCAAGCGGTCCTACTACTGGCGGCAGCCTCGGGGCCGTCGGCTGTTCGACCTGCGCCTGACGGGCGTGGCCCTGGCTCTGTGCGGCGCCGGGACGCCCGAGGACCAGACCCTCATCGACGACGTCCTGGCCCGATCCGGCGAGGCCGCCTTCGCCCGCGAATTCCTCAAAGCCAAGGGAGTGCATAATGTGGATTCCGTTTTCGACGCCTTCGACCCGCCGCTCGCGGCGGAATAGGGCGACCGGCCTGGCCGTCGCCGGTTTCCTCGCCCTGGCGGCGCCGGTTCCGGCCGGCGCCCAGCAGGTGGTGTTCGACCCCCGCAATCACCTGGAGAACGCGCTGCAGGCCGCCCGCCAGCTGGAGAGCCTCGCCAACGAGGCCCGCAGCCTGGCCGCCTCGCCCTACAGCCATCTGGCGGGCAGCAGCCAGTCGCTGCGGGATATGGCCGAGCTGGCGCGCACGGCGCGCGGGCTGGCGACCTCGGTCAGCGGTCTGGAGCGCCAGTTCGAGACCTACTATCCCGACGATCTGGCTGGCGCGGACGTTCTGCGCCTGCTGGAGCAGAGCGGGGCGCGCACCGCGAACGCCCGGCGGACCGCCGAGGATCTGGCGCGGACGGCGGCGGAACTGGAACGGCTGGGCGGGACCCGCGACGCCCGGGTGGCCGGTGCGCTCGGCGCCAGCCAGTCGGCTGCGGGACAGACCGCGGCCGTGCAGTCGACCAATCAGCTGCTCGCGGTTCTGGCCGAGGACCTGGCGGCCCTGCGGACCCTGATGCTGGCCCAGTCGCGGCTGATGGCGGAGGCCACGGCGCGGGAGGCGGCCGACCGCGCCTCCGGCGACGCGGCCCGCCGCCAGCGCTGGGCCGGCGCGGGCGCGGTCCCCGTCGCGCCGTCCTTCGATCCGTTCGCCCGCGCCCGGGACTGATCGTCATGGCCCCGGTCAGCATGGACACGCCCAACGACCTGATGGTGGTGTTCTCGAACACCGTCTCGGCGGGCTTCGACGCCCTGTCCGGCGCCGTCAACGGCGTGTTCGGCCTGTTGATCGTGCTGGTCGTGGCCCTAACCGGAATCCAGTGGGCGCTCTCCTCCAACCGGGAGGTGCTGGCCGCCGGCTTCGGCAAGGTGCTGCTCATCGGCGTCTTCGCCTGGCTGATCAACGACTGGCAGGCCTTGTCGGAGACGATCTACGCCGGCTTCCTGGAGCTGGGCCTCGTCGCCGGAGGCGGTTCGCTGTCTCGGGCCGAGTTCCTCAACCCCGGGGCCGTGCTCCAGCAGGGCTGGGAGATCGTCAAGGCCCTCGGCGAGACCCCGGCGCCGGTCGACAACCCCCTGGACGTGGTCGGCAACATGGCCGACGCCCTGATCCTGGGCCTGGCCATGATCGGCATCCTGCTGGCCTTCGCCATCCTGGCGCTGCAGATCATCGTCTCCCTGCTGGAGTTCAAGATCGTCACCCTGGGCGGCTTCATCCTGCTGCCGTTCGGCATCTGGTCGAAGTCCGCCTTCCTGGCCGAAAGGCCGCTCGGCTACGTCGTCTCATCCGGTCTCAAGGTCCTGGCGCTCGCCATCGTCGTTTCGGGCGCGCGGACCGTGTTCGATCAGCTTCAGCCCTCGACCAACCCGGACATCTACGAGGCCCTCACCATCCTCGTCGCCTCAATGCTCCTGGCGATGCTGGCGATGTTCATCCCGAACCTCGCGTCCGCGCTCGTCACCGGCGGGCCGGCCCTGGGGTCGGGCGGCGCTCTGACCGGCGCGCTCGCCGTGGGCGGCGCCGGAGCCCTGGGCGCGGCCGGGATCGCGGGCGCCGGCGCCCTGATCGGCGGAGGCGCGGCGCGGCTTGCGGGGCCGGCGCGCGCCGCCGCCGGGGCGACCGGCGGACGGGCGCCGCCGTCGTCGCCACCGTTCGGGCCGAATCCGGGCGGCGGCGGCCCGTCGACGCCGCCAGCCTCGAACGACAACGGGTCGACGCGGCGCAGCGCCGGGGCGGTCGGTCCAGCGGAACCGGCTCCGTCGTCCGGTCCGGGGGTCGCCGAGCCGGCCCGGGCGTGGTCCCATCACCCGGGCGCCGCCGAAGCCGAGACCGGCTCCGACCATCCGGCTTCGGGCGATGCAACGCCGGGCGGCGGAGCCGGTCGGACTGCCTCGGTCCGCGACGCCGAGACCCGGGCCGCCCGGTCGGACTTCCAGCGCGCCATCGCCGTCTCGGATTCCGCGTCCGCACAGGCGCGGCGGCCGGGGCGGGCGGCGGCGCTCCAGGCCTTCTTCGTCGCCAACGCCGGACGAACCTTGATGCCCGCGGGCGAGACCAGCGGCGTCCTGTCCCCCAACCTCCGCACAGAGGAGACCTGAGATGCATCCGTTCTTCCGGCCGAAGCGGGCCCTGGCGGCCGCGCCGGAGGCGACCCCGTGGCGTCGCGCCGGCCAGATGTGGGACGACCGCATGGGCCTGTCGCTGGCCCATGCCCGAAACTGGCGTCGGATCGCCGTCGCCAACCTGGCCCTGGCCGGCTTCCTCGGCGCGGGGTGGTGGGTCCAGGCCGAGCGGGCCGTGGTAAAGCCGTTCGTGGTGGAGGTGTCGGACTATGGCGAGACCCAGCGGATCACCGCCATCGGCGGCCGCTACGAGCCCAACGAGGCGCAGATCGCCCACGCCCTCGCCGGCTGGGTCCGGGACGTCCGCTCCAAGTCGATCGATCCGATCGTCATCCGGCAGAACTGGCTGCGGGCCTACGATCTTCTGACGCCGAAGGCGGCGGGCTTCCTGAACGCCTGGGCGCAGACCCATGACCCCTTCGCCGAGGCGGGGCGCGAGGCCGTCAACGTCGAGATCCTCAATGTGGTCCGCCGCTCCGGCCGCACCTTCGATCTGCAATGGCGCGAAACCCGTTTCGTCAACGGCCAGGCCGCCGGCTCGGAGCGCTGGCGCGCGCTGATCACCACCACCCTGCAACCGCCGCGCACGGAGGCCGAACTCCTGCGCAATCCCTTGGGATTGAAGATCGAGGATGTGTCATGGACCCCCGACGCGTCCTGATCCTGGCGCTTTCGAGCGCCCTGCTGTCCGGCTGCGCGATCCTGCGAGACGCGGTCGCGCCCAATGCGGCGTCCACGGCAAGCCTGAGCCAGGCGTCCGCCCGGCCGCTGGCTCCGATCGCTCTGGACGGGCCGGCGCCGACCACGGCGGACGAGCCGGAGCCGGAGCCGGAGCCGGCGGCGTTGGCGCCGGAGGCGAACGCGGCGCGGCCCTATCTCATGGAATCGGCGCCGCGACCGGCCGCGGATGCCGCGCCGGCGCTCCCGGCGCTGACCGGCCGCAGGGCGATCGCCGAAGCCAACAGCGCGGCGAGCGCGCCGTCCCGGTCCGACCGCTTCCAGGGCGGCGTCCAGATCTTCGCCTGGGAGCCCGGCCGGGTGTTCGAGGTGTGGACCGCGCCGCTCCGGGTGACGACCCTGACGCTCGGCGCGGGGGAAAGCCTGATCGCCAAGGCGGCGGGAGACACCGTCCGCTGGCAGATCGGCGAGGTCGCGTCGGGGGAGGGGCCGGACCGTCGCGTCCATGTCCTGATCAAGCCGCTCGAACGCGGCCTGGAGACCAACCTGGTCCTGACCACCAACCAGCGCGTCTACCTGGTCGATCTGCGCAGCGGAGCCGCCGACGCCTTCAACGCCGCCGTCGCCTGGGACAGCGCGCCGACCGGGGGCGTCGACGCAGGGTCAGCCGCTGTCGCCTTGCAACCGGCCGTGCGGGTGCCTGACCCGGTCGTAATGCCGGAAGGGCCGCTCGACGCCCGATACCGTCTCGAACCCCAGGGACGGCGTCCGAGATGGACCCCCTCGGCCGTGTTCCACGACGGCCGGCGCACCTTCATCGCCTTCCCCGCCGACCTCCAGGTCGACGAGGCGCCCGCCCTGTTCGCCATCGCGCCCGACGGCGAGGCGCAGCTGGTCAACTACCGGCAGGCCGGCGGCCTGTTCATCGTCGATCGCGTGCTTGATCGCGCCGAACTGCGACTGGGCGATCGCAGGCCGCAGGTGGTCCGCATTCGTCGTCTTCAAGGAGTCCGCCCATGATCGATACGCCCCTGCAACCCGCCCCCGGTCTGACGCCGGGCGACGGCGCCGGGCCCCGCGCGCCCAAGTCTCCGGCCCCGGAGCTCGCCAGCCGGGCGCCTCGTCCGAGCGCGGTGCGTTTGCGCAAATCCGTCGTCCAGATCTTCGTCATCGGCGGCGTGGTCCTGATCTCCGGGTCTCTGGCCTGGGCGTTCGTCGTGCAGCCGGAACTGCGGCAGGGCGCCCGCGCCCGCGCCGAGGCCGCACGCGAGGACGAGGCCCGCGGCGTGGTCCGCCCGGCCGAGGTCGTCACCGAGCAGCCGGCCACCTATGACCGCCTGCCGGAGCCGCGTTCATCGGCGGAGCCGAGCGAGGTCGACGACGCGCCGGCCGAGCTTTCCGAACCGCCGCCTCGGGCGGCCCCGCCCGTCTATCGCCCCATGTCCGAACCGCGGGGACCCGCGCCCGAAGATCTGGCGCGCCGGTCCGGCCTGTTCTTCGCCGAGGTTCGCGACGGTGCGGCGGCCGCCGCGGTCCCGGCGGGCGCCGAGCGGCGGGCTCCGGCCGGCGTTCCTCCGGCCAGCGCGGACTACGGCGCCACCTACAACGGCCATGTCCTGACCGCGCCCCTGTCGCCGTACGAGGTGAAGGCCGGCGCGATCATCCCCGCCGCCCTGCTGACCGCGGTCGACACCGCCCGCGCGGGCCCGGTGATCGCCACGGTCACCCAGAACGTCTACGACACGGTCAGCGGCCGCCACCTGGTGCTCCCGCAGGGGACGCGGCTGATCGGGCGGCATGAGGGCGAGAGCGCCTACGGAGACCGGCGCGCCTTCCTGACGTGGGACCGGCTCATCCTGCCCAACGGCAAGAGCCTGGTCCTGACCGGCGAGCCCGGCGTCGACGCCCAGGGCGCCGTGGGCGTTCGGGGTTCGGTCGATCGTCGTCTGTTTCCCCTGCTGGTCGGGACGCTGTTCGCCGGGGCCATCACGACGCTCGGGCAGATCGCCCGCGACGATGAGGGCGGCGGCGGCCTTCTCGGCGACGCGGGCGACGCGGCGGCCATCGAGGGCGCCCGCGTCGGCGGCCGGCTGATCGACCGGGAGCTGGAGGTCCGCCCGTCCATCCGGCTGCGAGCGGGCGCGCCCGTGCGGGTTATGATCACCCGTGACCTTATCCTTGAGCCGTATCAGCCATGAGCCCGCTCGATAATGGAAACCGCTGGTGCGTAACAGGCGTCGCCGTCTTCGCCCTCGGCTGCCTGGCGCTGGTCGCTCAACACGTCCCGGCGCTGGCCCTCGTCAACGAAAGCCCGAGCCTGCCCGAGGGGCTGTACGCCCGGCGGTTCGGCGCCGAGATCGAGCGCGGCGTCGTCGTGGCCATCCCCCAACCGGCCGCCGCGCGGGCCTATCTCGGGGATCTGGGCATGCCGGGGGACGTGGCGCTGATCAAACGGGTCGCCGCGGCGGGCGGCGACCGCGTCTGCGTGGAAGGGGCGCAAGTGCTGACGCCAGACGGCGTCTGGACGGTCCGCTCCCGTGATCGGGGCGGCGCAATCCTGCCGCGCTGGTCCGGATGCCGACGGCTCGCGCCGGACGAACTGTTTTTGCTCGGCGACACGGCCGGGAGTTTCGACAGCCGGTATTTCGGGCCCGTGGCGCGCTCTGAGGTTCTGGGCGTCTATCAGGAGGTGCTGAGATGGTGAGATCGATCCTCTGGGCGGCGGCGCTCCTCGCCCTGGGCGCGCCGGCTTCCGCCCAAACCGTCGACTGGCGCGCGGCGGGCGGCGATCTGTTCGGCCGAGCGACGGCGGAGGCCGGATCGGCGCCGGCCGACGCCGGGGAGGGGGATGTGCCCCGCCTGGCCGCGCTCAGCCAGCCCTTCCAGGCCGAGATCGCGCGAGCGGCGGCGGCGCACGGACTGGACGAGAAGCTGCTGCACGCCCTGGTCCTGACCGAGTCCGCCTACCAACCCGCGGCCCTGTCCCCGGCGGGCGCGGGCGGACTGACCCAGCTTATGCCCGATACGGCGCGCGAGCTCGGGGTGGACGATCGCTTCGACCCGATCCAGAACCTTCGCGGGGGCGCGGACTACCTCGCCCGACAACTGCTGCGCTTCGGCGATCTGCGCCTCGCGCTCGGCGCCTACAACGCCGGGCCCGGCCGCGTCGCGCGGCTCGGCCGGGTTCCGGACATCGCCGAGACCCAGGCGTATGTGATCGCGGTCATCGATTGTTACCTGGCGCTGACGGCGGGGCAGGCCCCGCGCAACAGCCGCCATTGCCGCCCGCGTGTACACCCATGATCGGGCTCGGGGTCGGGCAGGAGGCGGGCGCCGCCGGTGACGCGGACGACCTTTTGACGCGCGCTGAAGCCTCCGCCTTCCTGTCGCAGCTCGGCATCCAGCTGAAGCCGGCGAGCCTCGCGCGGCTCTGGTCGACGGGGTCGAACGGACCGCCATGCCGCCATATCCGTTCCAAGCCGTTTTATCCCCGCGGGCTGCTGCGCGACTGGGCGTGCAGCCAGATCACCGACGTTCGAACCGGGGCGCCGACGGCCGCTCGGGGGCGGCGTCGTGGCTAGGGCCGATGTCACAGCGGCGCAGATTCTCGCCGACCCTGCGGCGAGTTTCGCCCTGAAAGCCGTCCTGAGGGCCTGGCGACAGCGGGACCCGATCGACGCGGCGAACGACGCCCGCTTGCTGCGGGATCTCCTGGAAGACGAGGCGGACCAGAGGCTTGCGGGGATCTGTGATGACCGTGGATGAGGGCGCGCCGGACGTCGGCGGCAGGGACGACCGTCTTTTGTCCTGGGATCAGGTGGAACGGATCGCCAGCATCAGCCGGTCGACCGCCTGGCGCATGGAGCGCGATGGCGCGTTCCCGCGCCGCGTCCGCGTGTCGCCGGGCCGCGTGGGTTGGTGGGAGAGCGAACTGACCCAGTGGAAGCGGAGCCGGTCAGGCGAGGTCCCGCCGCCCCCGCCGCGCAAGGGCGCCCGCGCGCCGAGGTTGCCGGGCATGCCGCGCTCCATGCCACGTCCGAGTTCCGGACCGGAGCCCACGCCGAGCCTCCCGGTCGCGGCCCCTGCGCTTGCGCCCAGGAAGCCACGGCGTCGGCCGGCTGACCCCGGGGCCCAGATCGACTTCGGGTTCTGAGACGCGCTTGACCGGCAGCGCTCTGCCCGTCCGGTCGAGGGGGCGACCGATCAGGCAGGTCGGCAGGCTTGCCGGCGTTTTGCAAGGGGTCGCGCATTGCTCCCTGGCGGCTTCTGCACGACAATCGTCCGAATCAGGCAGACAAAGGACTTGCCGCATTTCTCGGGGGGAACCACGCACGCCATGCCTGCGCCGGCACGCCCGAAAATCTATCACATCACCCACATGGACAACCTGCCGACGATTGTCGGCCAGGGCGGACTGTTCAGCGACGCCCGGATGATCGCCGCCGGCGGCCCGGTCACCGCCATCGGCATGGCCTCGATCAAGGCGAGGCGCATGGGGCTGCCGGTGCGCTGCCATCCCGGCGAAATGGTCGGCCAATATGTCCCGTTCTATTTTTGTTCTAGATCGGTGATGCTCTATCTGCTACACAGGGGCAATCATCCTGAGGTCAACTACCGCGGCGGCCAGGAACCGATCGTCCACCTGGAGGCCGACCTCCGCACGGTGGTGGACTGGGCGCAGGCTCACGGGCGGCGCTGGGCGTTCACCTTGTCGAATGCAGGCGCCTACTATGCGGAGTTTCGCGACAGCCTCGAGGCGCTCGACGAAATCCGGTGGGACGCGGTGATGTCCAACGCTTGGTCCGCCGCCGAGGTCCGGGAGGGCAAGCAGGCCGAGTTCCTCCTGCACGACAGCGTCCCGTGGGAGCTGGTGGAGCGGATCGGGGTGGTGAACCAGCCCGTCAAGCTGGAGGTGGAGGCCCGATTGCGGGGCGCCGCCCACGCGCCGCGCGTCGACCTGCAGCCGACGTGGTATTACTAGGGGGGAGCGATGATCACATTCACCAGCGGCGACATCCTGAAGTCGGGCGCCGAGGCGCTCGTCAACACCGTGAATTGCGTCGGCGTCATGGGCCGGGGCGTCGCGCTGCAATTCAAGAACGCCTTCCAGGACAACTACGAGGCCTATGCGCGGGCGTGCGAGGCGCAGGAGGTCCAGCCGGGCCGGATGTTCGTCTACGAGCGTCATCGTCTGGACACGCCGCGCTTCATCATCAATTTTCCGACCAAGCGGCACTGGCGCGGCAAGAGCCGGATGGAGGACATCGACGCCGGGCTGATCGACTTGGTGCGGGTGATCCGAGAGCGGAAGATCCGGTCGATCGCCATTCCGCCGCTCGGCAGCGGTCTGGGCGGTCTCGATTGGCGTCAGGTGCGCCCGCGCATCGAGCAAGCCCTGCAGGCGATCCCGGATGTCGAGGTCATCGTCTATGAGCCGGGCGGCGCGCCGGCGGCCGACGCGATGTCGAAGTCCCGCGCGGCGCCCGCGATGTCGCCGGGCCGCGCGGCGCTGGTTGGGCTGGTCGACCGATACCTCAACGGCCTGCTGGACCCCTTCGTCAGCCTGCTTGAGATCCACAAGCTGATGTACTTCATGCAGGAAGCCGGCGAACCGCTGAACCTGCGCTACGCCAAGGCCTTCTACGGTCCCTATGCCGAGAACCTCCGACATGTGCTGCGCGAGGTCGAGGGTCACTATCTGTCGGGCTACGCCGATGGCGGCGACGCGCCCACCAAGCGGCTGGAGCTCGTGCCCGGCGCGGTCGTCGACGCCCAGGCCAAGCTCAAGGACGCCCCCGAGACGCAGGCGCGCTTCGAGCGCGTGACCGATCTGGTCGAGGGCTTCGAGACGCCGTTCGGCCTGGAGCTTCTGGCGACGGTGCACTGGGTCGCGACCCGTCTGGACGCCGGGAGCGCGGACGCGGCGGTGTCCGAGACCTACGCCTGGGGCGAGCGCAAGCGCCAGTTCTCGCCCGAGCAGGTGCGACTGGCCTATGACGTCCTGCAGGACAAGGGCTGGTTGGCGTCGCGGCCGCTGGCGGCCTGATGGCGACCCATCGCGTTCAGCTTCAGGCCAAGCAGGACCATATCGAGACCGTCGTCCGCACGACGGAGCCGCTGCGCGCGATCGCCGAACTGGTGTGGAACGGCTTCGACGCTGGCGCCACGCGCGTCGATGTCGAGTTTCGGCGCACGGCCCTGGGCGGCGTCGACGAAATCATCGTCAGCGATGACGGGGAGGGGATCAGCGCGGACCGCGCGGACCGGGACTTCGGACAACTCGGCGAATCCTGGAAACGCTCCGCCGCGCCGAGCGGCCGCGCCTATCATGGCAAGGAGGGACGCGGCCGGCTGCGGTTCTTCTCCTTGGCCGACCGCGCCCGCTGGACCTCGCGCTACGCGGGCGAGGACGGTCTCAAGCAGCTGTCGATCGACATCCGCGCGGAGGCCATCGAGACCGCCGAGATCGGCGACCCGGAGCCGGCGGTCGGCGCCCCGGGCGTCTCGGTGTCACTGCATCCGCTGAAGCAGAACCTCGACGCTCTCGTCACCGACGAGCAGCGCCGGCAGTTCACCGCCATCTTCGCCCAATATCTGAAGCTCTATCCGCAGCTGGCGCTCTGGTACGACGGCGCCCGGATCGATCCGTCGACGGCGATCGCCGACGCCGTCTCCGTCGTCCTGCCGCCCATCGTCGGCAAGGACCGGACGATCCGCGACTTGAAGCTCGACATCGTCGAATGGTCGACGCCGATCGACAGCCGCAAGATCCACTTCTGCGGCGACAACGGGATCGTGCTCGGCTCGCAGCCGGCGCGGATCAACGCACCCGACTTCGCCTTCTCGATCTACGCGACCTCCAGCTTCTTCGTCGAGCTCGCCGCCGACAACTTGCTCGAACTGGAGCTGACCGATGGCGATTTCGCCAAGGTCGTCGAGGCGGTCCGCGATCAGTCGCAGGCGCACTTCCGCCGGCGCGGCCACGAGCGGGCCGGACGCCTGATCGAGGAGCTCAAGGCCGCGGGAGCCTATCCTTACGAGGGGGACCCGACCGATACGCTTCAGCAGCGGGAGCGGGACGTGTTCGACATGGCGACCTACGCCGTGTCCAACTACTCCAAGGAGTTCCGCAAAGCCGACACCGGCCTGAAGCGGATGACCCTGACCCTGCTGCGTGAGGCGCTGCGGCACAATCCGGACTCGCTCACCCAGATCCTGCACGCCGTGGTGGGGCTCCCCAAGGAGCGGCAGAACCAGTTCTCGGCCCTGCTCAAGAAGACCGAGCTGTCCAACATCATCGCGGCGTCCAGCCTGATCGCGGACCGGATCGCCTTCCTCCAGACGCTGCGCCAGGCGGTGTTCGACACGGACGGCAAGAAGGTCATCCGCGAACGCGGCGGCCTGGACCTGCTGGTGCGGGACAACACCTGGATCTTCGGCGAGCAGTTTCACCTCGCGGTTCCCGAAGCGGGCTTGACCAAGGTGATGCAACGGGTCTCGGAGGACCTGGGCGGGAAGCGCGCCGGCGGGCGGGTCACCAAGCCGGACGGTCGCACCGGCCGGGTCGACCAGTTGCTCGGCCGCAGCATCCCCGGGCCCCATCAAGAGAAGCGGGAGTATCTGATCGTGGAGCTCAAGCGGCCCTCGGCCAAGGCCGATCGCAAGATGCTCAACCAGATTTCCGACTACGCCCTGGCCCTGGCCGGCGCGCCAGACTTCCGGCACACCGACACGCGGTGGAACTTCTTCCTGGTCGTGGGGGAATATGACGACATCGTCGGACAGGCGATCACCCAGGAAGGACGCGAGATCGGCATCGCCGTGCGGCAGCCCAACTACACGGTGTGGGTGCGGTGCTGGGGCGAAATCCTGCGCGAATGCGACGCCCGGCTTCAGTACATCCAGGACCATCTTAAGGTGGAGGTTTCCGACGAGGAGATCGCCACCCGGCTTCGGGCCTTGCAGACAAGCTTCGGCCGGGAGGCCGGCGACGACCCCGAGACCTCGCCGGGGTCCTGACCTTCGGGTCGCGCTGACAGACAGCGGTTTCGTCGTTTCCGTCGCGCCGCCTCGGCTGCGCGCGCGATCCGCTCTAGTCGAGCGCAACGGCCTGCGGCCGCGCGGCGCGGAACTGGGGCCAGGCTTCGCCGAGCACCTTGATCGCCGAGCGGAAGAACAGGAGGGCGATGACGCCGCCGACGAGGATGTCGGGCCAGCCAGCGTTGAACCAGGCCACCCCACCCGCCGCGATCAACACGCCGGTGTTGGCGATGACGTCGTTGCGGGAGCACTCGAAGGTGCTCGACAGGTTCACGTCGCGGTTCCGGAACCGGTAGAGCATGGCGAGGCAGGCCAGGTTCGCGACCAGTGCGATCGCGCCGAACACGCCCATGGTCTCGGCGGTCGGGGTGATGTCGCCCATCAGCTTGCGGACCACTTCGAGGAAGACCCAGACGCCGAAGGCGGCGATGACGGCGGCCTTCACGAGCGCCGCTCCGGCGCGCCAGCGCAGGCTGCGCTTCAGGGCGTAAAGGCTCAGCCCGTAGACGAGGGCGTCGCCGAGCATGTCGATGGAATCGGCCATCAGAGCGGTGGACCGCGCAAACAGACCCGCCCCGAACTCGGCGAAGAACATCAGCAGATTGATCGTCAGTACGATGATCAGCACGCGCCGGACGTCGGCGTGCTCACCCAGCGCGGCGATCTCGTCGCCCTTGGCGGAACAGCAGTCATCGCCCGCGAAGTGGGTATGGGCTGGTACGATGGGCGCGGTCGTGACGAAGGACGGCTTGGAGGCGCAGGGGCTCGGTCCGGCGCAGCACCCCGCCTCCGCCGGGGCGGACGCCGGCTCCAGGACGCTCCGGCTTGAACAGGTCGGGCCGACCTCGTCGGACGTCGGAGGGGAGCAGCAGTCTTTCATCGGAGCGAGCCTTGCCGGAAACGTGTCGGCCGCCGATATACGACCTATAGTCCCTATAGGTTCAAGGCCTTTGACAGAGAGATTTTCTATCGGCGAGTTGGGGCGGCGCACCGGCTGCAAGGTGGTCACCATCCGCTACTACGAGCAGATCGGTCTGCTGGACGCGCCGGAACGCGGGGAGGGCGGCCACCGGGTCTATGAACGGGCGCATCTGGACCGGCTGTTCTTCATCCGGCGCGCCCGCGATCTCGGCTTCTCGCATGACGACATCCGCAGCCTGCTGACGCTGTCCACCGGGACTGCCGCCGGTCCGTGCCAGGCGGTCGATCACGTGGCGGCGGCGCATCTGGACGCGGTACGGGTCAAGATCTCGGATCTTCGGCGGTTGGAAAAGACCCTTGTCTCGGTGCTCGACCAGTGTGGCCGGACGACGGTCGAAGCCTGCTGCGTCCTCGACGCCCTGAGAGCGCCTCCAGGTGACGGCCCGAGCCGGGTCTCCCTGTCCGCCCCGTGAAGCTGATCCCGCCTGGTCGGATGGGATCGGGTGGCGCGGCCGCCTTAAGCGCCGTTGTGTCGTCCGAAGGGGCGCGTCGAGCCATCCGCGAGGATCAGGAGAGTGACATAGGGCTCTCGGCCGGCGGCCTCCATGCCGGGCGATCCGGCGGGCATGCCGGGTGCGGTCAGGGCGCGCGCGGCAGGCGCTTCACGCACAAGCCGTTCGACATCCGACGCGGGCACATGGCCTTCGATCGCGTAGCGGCCGACCACGCCGGTGTGGCACGACGCGAGGCGGTCCGGTATCCCGTGACGGGCCCGGATCGGGGCGAGGTCATCAAGATCGACCACGAGCGCCGTCCAGCCGGCGCCGCGCATGTGCGCGACCCAGCCGCCGCAGCAGCCGCACCAGGGCGTCTTGTAGACCGTGATCTGCCGCGCGACCCGACCGGGGGTCTGAGCCTGGGCGAGCGGCGGGAGGGCGGCGGTCGCCAAGCCGGTGACGAGCGCGGCGCGGCGGGTGAGGCGAAGAGAGGACATGACGGCTCCTGCGGACGGACCTGATCCTAGCAGCGCGCCGGCTCCGCGCACGCGACACGTCGCCGCTGGCAGGGTGTTCGGAGGCCCCTGGACTTTGTAACAGATTGCCACCTCTGGAGAACGGAAGTAACGAACGCGCGATGACCTCGTCGATGACGACATGGGCGAAGCTGATCGCGGCGATGACACTCGTCTTCGCCGCCTTCTTCTTCGCGCCCGCCGTCGACGCCGCGACCTGCATGCCGGAGCCCCCCGCGGCCCACGCGTTCGTCGATCACAATCCCGACGACGGCGACCACGGCGACCCGTCCGGGAACCATGGCATCTGCGCCCACGGACACTGCCACCATACCTCCACGGCGCGCACTCACGGCGTCGACGCCATTGCGCCCGCGTTCGGCGAACTGCTGCTGCAAAGCGGCCGCCACGATGACGTCCTGGCCTCGGTCACGCCCGACGGACTGAAGCGACCGCCCAGAGTCTGACCGAAGGCCTGCGCCCTTTCGGGCGCCTCTTCGTGATCAGAAATCTGGAAATGGAACATGTCTCCCACATCTCGCCGGCGACCGGGTCTCGCGGTCGGCTGCGCGCTTGCTGCGATCGCAGCGACTCTGGTCAGTCCCGCCTGGGCTGACCCCGCCCCGACCTACGCCCAACTGCTCGCGCAGCTCGGCCAGACGCCCGCCACCCTGGAGGCGGGCGCGAACCTCGACGCCGCAGAAGCCCGCGTGCGTCAGGCCCGTGTGCGTCCCAACCCCGTGCTCGGGCTCGATGTCGAGAACGCGTACGGCTCCGGCCCCTTCTCGGGGATGGACAACGCCGATACGACCCTCGCGTTGAGCACGGACCTCGAATTGTGGGGACGTCGCGCGAGCCGCATCGCCGCCGCGCGCGCCGAGGCCGGCGCCGTCGGCCTGCAGCGCGATCTTGCGGTGATCGACGCCGCCGGTCGCCTGGCCCTGGTCTATTCCGAAGCCGAGGCGGCGCAGCGCCGCGCGGCCTTGGCGGACGAAGTCCTGACCCTGACCCTGGCCGACGCCCGCGCCGCCCTGGCGCTGGTGGAGGAGGGGCGCGAGCCGCTCCTGCGCGGCATCCAGGGCGAGGCCGAGGTCGCGTCAGCCCGCGCCGCCCTTGACGAAGCCGTCGCCGAACGGGACGCCGCCTACGCTCGCCTCACCGCCGTGGCGATGATCCCGTCGTCCGTGACGCGCATCGACGTCAGTCTGCTGGACGAGGCGCCGTCCGGGGTGGGCTCCGCGATCAACGACGCGCCCATCGTGCGCGTGGCCGAGGCCGAGCGCACGGCCGCCGAACGCCGGATCGACGTGCAACGTGTCCAGGCCCGCCCGGACATCAGCGCCAGCGTGGGCATTCGCCGCTTCGAGGCGGAGGACGCCACCGCGCTTACCTTCGGGATCAGCATGCCGCTGCCGCTGTTCGACCGGAACCGGGGAAACATCGAGGCGGCGCAGGCCGAGTTCAGGGCGGCCGACGCCCGCCTGATGTCGGCGCGGCAGGAGGCCCAGGCCGACCGGGCCGCCGCGGTGGCGCGCCTGGCCGCCTCGGTGAGCCGCGTGGCGGCCGCCGACGCCGGCGTCACCGCGGCCGAAGAAGCTTACCGCCTGTCGCGGATCGGCTTCGAGGCCGGTCGCATCTCCCAGGTCGAACTGCGCGTCACCCGAACCGCCCTCGTCAACGCGCGGTCCGCCGCGGTCGACGCCCGTCTCGCGCGCGTCCGCGCCGAGATCGATCTCGCGCGCCTGGACGGCCGCGCCCCCTTCCAAGGAGCCCAGTGATGCGCAAGCGCACATCCAACAAGACCCTGTTGATCGGCGGCGTCGCCGCCCTCGTCGTCCTTGGCGGCGGCGGGCTCTATCTCGCCACGCGAGGCGCCGACGCGCCGCCTGCCCCGGCGGCCGCGGAGGGCGAAGCCGGCCATGGCGAAGAGGAAGGCGGGCATGCGGAAGGCGAGGCCGGGCATGCCGAGGAGGGCGAGGCCGAAGAGGGCCGCGTCGAACTGACCGCCGCGCAGATCCAGGCGGCCGGCATCTCCGTCGTCGGCGTAAGCGCCGGCGGCGGGGCGGAGACGCGTCTGGCGGGGCGGGTCGAGCCGATGGTCGATTCCCGCGCTGCGGTCGCCGCTGCGGTTGGCGGCCGGGTCGAGCGGGTGCTTGTGGCGCCCGGCCAGTCGGTTCGCGCCGGCCAGCCGCTCGTCAGCCTGGTCAGCGGTGAAGCCGCCACCTTCCGCGCCGACGCCGATGCGGCGGCGGCCTCCGCCGAGGCCGCGCGTCAGGCCTATCAGCGGAACCGCAACCTGTCCGAACAGGGCGTGGTCGCCCGCCAGGAGGTCGAGGCCTCGCGGGCGCAGCTTCTCAGCGCCGAGGCAGCGACCCGTGCGGCTCGGGCGCGGTCCGCAGCCGCGGGCTCGCCCAATGCGTCAGGACGGCTCAACGTGACCAGCCCGATCTCGGGCGTGGTGAGCAATGTGCAGGTCGGACCGGGCGGCTTCGTCGCCCAGGGCGGCGTGGTCGCCGAAGTGTCCAACCCGGCCCGCGTCGAGATGGTGTTCAACGCGCCTCCCGCCCTGGCGGCGAATGTTCGCCCGGGCGCGGCGATGCGGGTCACCGGGCCGTCCGGCGAGTTCGACGCGGTCGTCACCGGGGTGGCCGCGGACGCCGGTCTGAACGAGAGCGGAGCGACCGTCATCCGCGCCCGTCCGTCTTCCGGAACCCTGCCGCCCGCCGGGTCCGCCGTGTCCGGCTCGGTGGTCACCGGACAGGCGACCTCGGGCGGCATGACCGTGCCGTCCGAAGCGGTCCAGACCGTCGACGGCAACACTGTGGTCTTCGTGCAGGTCCAGGGCGGCTTTCAGGCCACTCAGGTGCTCGCCGGCCGTCAGGCCGCCGGTCGCACAGAAATCCTGCGCGGCCTGACCGGCTCCGAGCGCATCGCGTCCGCCAACGCCTTCCTGCTCAAGGCCGAACTGGCCAAGGGCGAGGCCGAGCACGGTCACTAAGGGGGCGATCGCATGTTCAAATTCATCATCGAGGCCTCGGTCAAATTCCGATGGTTCGTGGTCCTCGCCACGGCCCTCGTCTCGGCCTGGGGTCTGTTCCAGCTGACCAAGCTGCCCATCGACGCCGTGCCGGACATCACCAACCGGCAGGTCCAGATCAACACCATCGCCCCGGCGCTCGCGCCCGAGCAGATGGAGCGACAGGTCACCTATCCCATCGAAACCGCCATGGCCGGCATCCCCGGCCTGCAGAGCACCCGGTCCCTGAGCCGCAACGGCTTCAGCCAGGTCACTGTCATCTTCACCGACCAGACGGACATCTATTTCGCCCGCCAGCAGGTGGCCGAGCGGATGGCCCAGGCCCGCGAGAACCTCCCCGAAGGGGTCGAGCCGGGTCTGGCTCCGATCACCACGGGTCTCGGCGAGGTGCTGATGTGGACGGTCGACTACAAGCCGTTCAACTCCCAGAACCTCGCCAAGCCGGGCCAGCCCGGCTGGCAGGCCGGCGGCGCCTATCTGACGCCCGAAGGCGAGCTGCTGACTACGCCGCAGGCGCGGGCGACCTATCTGCGCACCGTTCAGGACTGGATTATCGCCCCGCGCATGCGCACGGCGGCCGGCCTGGCCGGTGTCGATGTCAACGGTGGCTATGTGAAGGAGTTCGCCGTCCGCCCCGACGCGGCGCGTCTCGCCAGCTATGGTCTCGGCCTCGGCGATCTGATCCTGGCGCTGGAGAACGCCAACACCCAGGCGGGCGCCGGCTATGTCCAGCGCTCGGGTGAAGCCCTGACCGTCCGCACCGACGCCCTGGCACAGACCATTCCGGATCTGGCCCAGGCCCCTGTCGTCAACCGTAACGGTCTGGTCGTCCGCGTCGCCGATGTCGCCACCGTCGAGGTGGGGCAGGCGCCGCGTCTCGGCGGCGCAAGCCGCGACGGCCACGAAGCCGTCATCGGCACGGCCCTGATGCTGGCGGGCGGCAACAGCCGCACCGTCGCCCAAGCTGCGGCCGAACGTCTTGAGGAAGTCGGCGCCAGCCTGCCGCCGAGCATCGTCGCCGAGCCGGTCCTGAACCGCAGCGCGCTGGTCAACAAGACCATCGCGACCGTGGCTCGGAACCTGACCGAGGGCGCGCTGCTGGTGATCGTAGTGCTTTTCCTGCTGCTCGGGAATATTCGCGCCGCCAGCATCACCGCGCTGATGATTCCGATCAGCTTCCTGTTCGCCATTATCGGCATGAACCGGTTCGGGATCAGCGGTAACCTGATGAGCCTGGGCGCGCTGGACTTCGGCCTTCTGGTCGATGGCGCGGTCATCGTCGTCGAGAGCACTTTGCTGATGCTGTCGCAGAAGCGGATCGAGGTCGGTCGGGCGCTGACGCGCAAAGAGCGCCTGAGCGTCGCTGCGGCCGCAGCGATGAAGATGGTCAAGCCGGCGGCGTTCGGTCAGCTGATCATCCTGCTGGTCTTCACCCCGCTGCTGATGCTCGAAGGGGTCGAGGGGAAGACCTTCATCCCGATGGGCGCGACGGTGATGCTGGCTCTGGTCGGCGCCTTCATCTTCTCGTTCACCTTCGTGCCGGCGATGACGGCGCTGCTGGTGCGCGAGCCGAAGAAGATCGATGTGGACGAGCACGGTCACGCGCACGAGCACGAGACCTTCATCATCCGTTGGGTCCGCCGCTGGGCCGAACCGGCGATCCGGGCGGCGGTCGGCCGTCCCAAGATCGTTCTGATCGCGGCGCTGGGCGCGCTGGCGGTGGGCGGCGTCGCCTTCACCACCCTGGGCCGGGAGTTCATCCCGACGCTGGACGAAGGCGACATCGCCATGCAGGCGCTGCGCGTTCCGTCGGCCTCGCTCGAACAATCCCTCGCCATGCAGATGGCGATCGAGCGCGCCATCGCCGCCCAGCCCGAGGTGAAGACCATCTTCGCCCGGACCGGCACCGCCGAAGCGGCCGTCGACCCCATGCCGCCCAACATCTCCGACGCGGTCATCATCCTGAAGGACCGCAAGGAATGGCCGGATCCGCGGCTGGAGAAGGAGGAGTTGATCGCCCGGTTCGAGGAACTGGCCTCGGCCCAGCTCGGCAACAGCTTCGAGTTCAGTCAGCCCATTGAGCTTCGGTTCAACGAACTGATCTCGGGCGTCCGGACCGATCTGGCGGTCATGGTCTACGGCGATGACTTCACCCAGCTGCAGGCGACCGCCGATCAGGTGGCCAATGTCCTGCGCAACACCCAAGGCTCGGCTGACGTGCGGGTGGAGCAGGCCTCCGGTCTGCCGACCCTGACGGTCAGCGTGGATCGCTTCGCGGCCGCCAACTACGGCCTGTCGGCGGCGGAGGTGTCCAACGCCGTCTCCGCGGCCATCGGTGGCGCCGAGGCGGGGCAGATCTTCGAGGGGGACCGTCGCTTCGATGTGGTGGTTCGTCTGGCGGATGAGGCCCGCAACGATCCGGCGGCGCTCGCGGCGCTGCCGATCACGACGACGACCGGCATCACGGTGCCTCTGTCCTCGGTCGCCCGTATCCAGGTTGCGGAAGGTCAGAACCAGATCAGCCGCAACGACGGCAGCCGGCGCATGGTGGTCCAGGCCAATGTGCGCGGGCGCGATCTGGGCGGCTTCGTCACGGACGCCCAGGCGCGCGTGCAGGAACAGGTTCAACTTCCGGCGGGCTACTCCCTGACCTGGGGCGGCCAGTTCGAGAACCTGAAGCGGGCCGAGCAGCGGCTGGGTCTGGTGATCCCGGTCGTCTTCATCCTGATCGGCATCCTGCTGTTCATGGCCCTGGGCTCGTTCGCGGAGGCCGGTCTGGTCTTCGCCTGCGTGCCTCTGGCCCTGGTCGGCGGGGCGTTGGCCCTGCTGTTGAGGGGCATGCCCTTCTCGGTGTCCGCGGCGGTCGGTTTCATCGCCGTCTCCGGCGTGGCGACATTGAACGGGCTGGTCCTGATGCAGGCGATCCGCGAACGGCTCCAGGCCGGGGCGGAACCCATGGTCGCCGCCATTGAGGGCGCCTCCAGCCGTCTTCGCGCGGTTCTGACCACGGCACTGGTGGCGATCGTTGGCTTCATTCCGATGGCGATCGCGCACGGGGCGGGCGCTGAGGTGCAGAAGCCTCTGGCGACCGTGGTCATCGGCGGTCTTCTGACCGCCACGGCCCTCACCCTCCTGGTCCTGCCCACCTTCGCGGCCAAGGCTGTGAAGCACCGCGCCGCGGAAGGACTGGAGGAATGAACGGGGGCCACGACACGGAGCAGGTCCAGCGCCGTATCCTGCTGGCGGTTCTGGCCCTAAACGCTCTGCTGTTCGTGGGCCTGGGAGTCGGCGGCCTCGCCGCCGACTCCAGCGCCCTGCTGGCCAACGCCGTGGACAACGGATCCGACGCGGCCGTCTATCTGATCAGCTTCCTCGCGGTCGGCCGGGCCCTGATCTGGAAGACCCGCGCGGCGCAGGTCTCCGGCGTGATGCTGCTGATCTTCGCGGTCCTCGTCCTGCTCGACGCCCTGCGCAGGACGCTGACCGGGACGGAACCGGTCGGCCCGACCATGATGGTCCTCGCCGTCATCGCCGCGGTCATCAACCTGATCTGCCTCATGCTCATCCGCCGCCAGCAGAGCAGCGACGTCAACATGAAGGCCGCCGAGACCTTCAGCCTCAACGATTTCGCGTCCAACGGCGGTATCCTCGTCGCCGGCGGTCTGGTGATGTGGCTGGACCAGGCCTGGCCCGACTTGGTGGTCGGCGTCCTGGTCGCGGCCATCGCGGCCAAGGGGGGGCTCGACATCCTCGGCGACGCCCGGGCCGCGCGACGCGACGGACCGGAGGCGGACGCATGAGCCCGCCCCTGATCGACATCGCCTCGGTCCAGCGTTGGCGGAAACTCTTCATCGGCGCGGGCCTGTTCGCCCTGCTGGCCTGGACCGCTCTGGTGCGAGCGCTGCCCGGGCTCGAACACCCGGTCGAGCATCTTGGCATGGTGGCGATCATGGTCTGCGTGCTCGGACGCGCCTGGTGCTCCCTCTATATCGGCGGGCGCAAGAAGCAGGAGATCGTCGCCAGCGGACCCTATTCGCTGTGCCGCAATCCGCTCTACGTCTTCAGCGTCATCGGGGCCTTCGGGGTCGGCGCCCAGACCGGCAGCCTCAGCGTCGGCCTCGCGTTCGCCCTGGCCTGCTGGGGGGTCTTCCTGATCGTCGCGAGACGCGAGGAGAGTTACCTGGGGACCGCCTTCGGCGAGACCTACCGGACGTACTTCGAGCGGACCCCGCGCTTCCTGCCCGATCCTCGCCTCTGGCGAGATGAGGCGGAGCTGTCGGTCCGCCCGTCGTTCTTTCTCAAGACCGTCCGCGACGGCTTGGTCTTTCTCCTGGCGCTGCCCGTGTTCGAGGGGCTGGAGCGCCTCCAGGCGATCGGCTGGCTCGACGCCGTCGTCGCATTGCCCTGAGGAGGTGCGAGGTGAACCGCAAACGTCTCGTCACCCTGCTCAGCGCGATCCTGGCCCTCGCCGCCTTCGCTGCGGGCGCAGCCATGCACGGCGCCGGTCTTCTCATCCCCGAACGCTCCAACCCTACCCGCGACTTCCCCTGAGGCCCGACCATGCCCAAGACCCTCCGGCTCAATATTCCCGTCCTTCTTCCCCACGCGCCTGACGCCGAGGACGGCTGCGTGGGACGTCTGATCGCCCTCATGCGGGCCGAGGCGGGCGTGTCCGAGGCGCATCTGGTCGAGGGCGCGGACGGCGCGGAGCTCTGCATCCACTATGATCCGGACCTGCTGTCGCTGGCCCAGGTCAGACGGCGGGCGCGGCAGGCCGGCGCCGAGGTCAGCGAGCGGTTCGGCCACCTGACGGGACGGGTGCACGGCGTCCGGCATGCGCGCCACGCCCGCACGCTCGCGGCCGAGCTGGGCGAGGAAGCCGGCGTCATCGAAGCCGCGCTGGATCCGGCGGGCGCCTTGCGTCTGGAGTTCGACCGTCAGGCCACGAGCCGCGAGAGATTGGTCGAGCGCCTGGCGTCTCTTGGTCTCAAATTGACGGAGACGTCGGACGTCGCCGGCCCATCGGCGGCTGTGGGTCCGGCGCCGCAAGCGGCCCGGAACGCGGCGTCGGGTCATGGTCCGGACGACGGCCACGATCACGGACACGCCGAGGGCGATGGACACGACCACGGCCATTCCGAAGGCGACGGTCATGACCATAGCCATGGCGGGGTGCTGGGGCCGAACACGGAGCTGATCTTCGCCGTGGGGAGCGGCGTCGCCCTGACGGTCGGCTGGCTGATCGAGAAATTCGTTCCGGCCCTCCCGGCGGCGCTGCCGTTCGCGCTCTTCCTGATCGCCTACGCCTTGGGCGGCTGGTTCACGGTCGGCGAAGCTATCGGAAACCTGCGGCGCAAGCGGTTCGAGATCGACACCCTGATGCTGGTCGCGGCCGCGGGCGCGGCCGCGCTGGGCGCCTGGGCGGAGGGGGCGCTGCTGCTGTTCCTGTTCAGCCTGGGGCACGCGCTCGAGCACTACGCCATGGGCCGCGCCAAGAAGGCGATCGAGGCGCTGGCGGCCCTGGCGCCGCGCACCGCCCATGTGCGGCGCGGCGATCAGGTCGTCGAACTGCCCGTGGAGCAGCTGGAGATCGGCGACCTGGTCGTCGTCCGGCCGAACGAGCGGTTGCCGGCCGACGGCTTCGTGATCAAGGGCACGTCCAGCGTCAACCAGGCGCCGGTCACCGGAGAGAGCATCCCGGTCGACAAGCAGCCGGTCGCGGACGCCGAGGAAGCGCGGGCCAGACCCGCATCGGTCGCGGCGTCGTCGGTGGTCTTCGCTGGCACGATCAACGGCGGCGGCGCGATCGAGATCGAGACGACGCGGCGCTCCAACGACACGACCCTGGCCAAGGTCGTCCGGATGGTCAGCGAGGCCGAGACCCAGAAATCGCCGACGCAGCGCTTTACCGACCGCTTCGAACGGGTCTTCGTCCCCCTGGTCCTCGGTCTGGCCTTCGTTCTCCTGTTCGCCTGGGTGGTCGTCGACGAGCCCTTCCGCGACAGCTTCTACCGCGCGATGGCGGTGCTGGTGGCGGCGAGCCCCTGCGCCCTGGCCATCGCCACGCCCAGCGCGGTGCTGTCCGGCGTGGCCCGGGCGGCCCGGGCCGGGGTCTTGGTGAAGGGTGGGGCGCCGCTGGAGAACCTCGGCGCGCTGGATGCCATCGCCTTCGACAAGACCGGAACCCTCACCGAAGGGAAGCCGCGGATCACCGATGTCGTGCCCTTCGGCCAGACGACCGAAGACGAACTGCTGGAGATCGCCGTCGCCGTCGAACGGCTCAGCGACCACCCGCTCGCGGAGGCGATCGTCCGGGATGGAAGCCAGCGCCTGGCGACCGCGCCCGCGCGAACCGCGACGGATCTGCGCAGCCTGACGGGGAAGGGGGTCACCGCCCGGTTGGAGGGGAGGGAGATCTGGATCGGCAAGCCGGAGATGTTCGGCGCCGACGGCATCGCGCCGCTGGGCCCCGATACGGAGATCGCGGTCGCCGCCCTGCGCAACGAGGGCCGCACCCTTATGGTGGTGCGGCAGGGGAACAAGGACCTCGGCGTCATCGGACTTCTGGACACGCCCCGGGCGAAGGCGCGCGAGACACTGACGGCGCTGCGCGCGCTCGGCATCCGCCGGATGATCATGATCTCGGGCGATCATCAGAAAGCCGCTCAGGCGGTCGCCGGGCAGGTCGGCCTGACCGAGGCCTGGGGCGACCTGATGCCGGAGGACAAGGTCGAGGCCATCAAGAAACTGCGGGCGGAGGCCAAGGTCGCCATGGTCGGAGACGGGGTCAACGACGCCCCGGCGATGGCGACGGCGACCGTGGGCGTCGCCATGGGGGCGGCCGGATCGGACGTCGCCCTGGAGACGGCCGACGTCGCCCTGATGGCCGACGACCTGTCAAAGCTGCCGTTCACCGTCGGCCTCAGCCGGCAGACCCGCCGCATCATCCGTCAGAACCTGTTCGTCAGCCTCGGCGTGGTGGCCTTCCTCGTTCCGGCGACGATCTTCGGGCTTGGCATCGGTCCGGCGGTGGCTCTGCACGAGGGTTCGACGCTGCTGGTCGTCTTCAACGCGCTGCGTCTGCTCGCCTGGCGCGGCCCGCGAGAGGCCGCGTGAACTCGCAAACCCCAAGCACAGGAGAACCCCTATGAAACGCATCGGATGGGTCAGCGTGATCGCGCTCTTCCTTCTCGTCTCGGTGTTCGGCTTCGGCGTATTGTCCCGCCAGGCCGCGAGACCGTCCGCGACCCCGGCGGTCGATGCCCGGCCGATCGATCAACACGCCGGCCACAGCGACGCGGCGGCCGACAGCCCGGCGACGCGGTCCTACAAGGAGGCGAACGCCCGGATGCATTCGGCCATGGAGATCGAGTACAGCGGCGACGCCGACGTCGACTTCATGCGGGGCATGATCGCCCACCACGAGGGCGCGGTCGCCATGGCCAGGATCGCGCTCGAGCACGGCTCTGATCCGGAGGTACGCAGCCTCGCCCAAGAGGTCATCCGGACCCAGGAGGCGGAGATCGTCCGCATGCGGGTGTGGCTGGCCACCCGCGAGAGCCGGTCGAACTAGGCCGATGGGCTCAAAGCGGTCCACGATCCACAGCCGGGCGCCCCGCTGGCGTCCCGGCAAATACCGCGCCCGCGGTAGGTCCCGGCGCCCCCGTCCGCCGGCGCCGTTTCGGCCGGTCCGAGACACCCTGATCGCGGTCGGGGCCGGCCTGGTGGCCGCCTTCGTCGTCTTCTGCGTGGCGGCGCCCATGGCGACGACTTACCGGTTTCCCCTGTACGGCGCCTTCGGCGGGCTGATGCTTCTTTTGACCGCCTTGACCTTCCGGATGGCGGCCAAGGACCCGGCCGGCCGGCTGTTGGCCGCGATCCTGGCGCTGGTGTGCGTTCTCGGGACCGCCGCCTTGTACGTCGGACGCGATCAGATCAATCTCGCGCCGCCCCACAGGCACGCCGTCCCAGACGCCGCCGCTTCCGTCAGGCCCGGCCGATGACGGCCCTAGAGGCCACTGCGCGGGTTCCCGTCCGGATCACGCGCGGGGGATGGCTCGACATTCTGCGTTTCGTGGCGGCCGCCCTGATCGTCCTTTACCATTTCCGCGAGGCCGCCCCGGTCGCGCTCGGCGAGGTTCATCCCGTCTTCGACCGGGGCTACCTGTTGACGAACTTCTTCATCATCGACTCGGGGTACGTCCTCGCGCGCATCTACGGGGAGGGCTTCGCCAATCGCACCCTCTCGCTCTCCCTGTATGTGCGCCAACGGCTTCTTCGCGTCGCGCCCTCTCATCTCGTCGTCATCGCCGCGCTCGCGCTGCTCGTCGCGACCGCCGCCGCCGTCGGAATCCGTCCGAGCAACCCGCAATGGTTCGCCTGGCCCGAGCTTCCGGCCCAGGTCTTCCTCGTCCAGGCCTACGGCGTCCCGGGCGGGCAGGGCTGGAACGCCCCGACCTGGACGCTATCGGCGCTGCTGGGCTGCTACCTGGCCCTGCCCTGGATCTGCAGGGCGCTCTGGCGCCTGCGCCCTTGGCTCGTGGTTGCAGGCGTCGTAATGCTGCTTCTGGTGGCGGATGGTGCGAGCCGGGCATGGTTGGGCGACCCCCTCTACCGGCTTCCGCTCCGTCACGGATTCATCCGGGCGCTGCCCCTGTTCCTGCTGGGCGTCGCGGCTGCGATCCTAGGCGCGCGCGTCTGGGTCCCGCCGGTCCGTGCGGCATGGATGGGGCTCGCCGCCTTCGCGGGTCTGATCGCGGCCCAGGCCGTGTCCGATCTCGCCCTGATTTCGCTTCTCCTGCTCACCGTCATGATCTGGGCCGCCGGAGCCCTGCCCGTGGCGCGTCCGTCACGGCTGATCGAGCAGCTTGGTCTTATGTCCTTCGCTATGTTCCTGACCAACGAAGTGACCCGGATCGTCTGGTTTGGCGCGTTCGACGCCCTTGGCCAGGCGGCCTGGCCGGCGACCGTTCGCTGGGGCGTCTGGGGGCTGGGTCTGGCCTCCGCCTTTGCGGCGGCGGCGGTGTTCCGATACGGTTTCGACGGCCCGGTGCAAGCCTGGCTCAATCCGCCGCGGCGACCACCGGCGCAGCCGGGCGTGAGTTCTGACCGCCCGGTGGCTTGAAGGGCGCATCACCGAACCCTGTGCAACCGGGTGCGGCTCGGCTGTTGGCCGATCGGATGCCTGATCGGTCAATCGTCGGGCTCAGGCCGCCAGCGCGCGTCCATATCCCGACGTTCAGGGCTCGGGAACCGCACGACGCGGCGGGCGCAGACGGCGCATGCGCTTTCGTTTCTCCAGGAGCCATCCCTACCCGGGCGCGGTTGTCTCGGTGATTGACGATCCGCCGCAGGGATCGAACTGCGTGATCGAGTTCGGCGACGGCGTGGTGATCGTCGCGGGCGCTCGAACCTACGGCGACGCCCATCTTCTGGATATCCCGGCCTATCGCACGGCCAGAGGATCGAACGTCGGGCCCGGTCTCCGCGCGGGGGCTGGCGCGCCCATCCCCGCCGTTAGCCACCCTCCCGGTCAAGAGGCGCCATGCCCATGCCCGGGGCGTCGAACGGTCCCTCAAGCCACTGAACCAGATACTCCGCCACGGCGCTCAACCACTGCGGTCGCTGGGCGGGGCGGCGACTGTAGTTTTCAAGCGTGTGGGCCAGCAGGAAGTCGTACGGTCGTGGATGGATCGCGAACCGGTTGGAGAGCGGCAGGTTCATCTCCACCGCCGCGGCCGCGAAGAGCGACCGTTGCACATGCCCGTTTCCATCCAGGAAGGGATGGATGAAGCCGAACTGGCTGAAGAGATAAGAGAGCGTCACCAACTGGTCCCACGGCTCGACGAGGGTGTCGATCCGCAAGCGCACGGTCCCGACGAGGCTTTGCATGGCCGAAGGGACGTCCGGCGGGTCCATGAAGGTGAACGTCTGACCCTCGACGATGACGCTCGGACCGCCCATGACACGCAGCGCGAGGGATGTGCCGGGGACGCCGCGATAGCCGCCGGCGTATTCCGGATGGGCTGGCGGGACGAAGGCGGAGTAGAGGTCTCGATGAAGACCGCGCGGATCGTCCAGGCAGGCCCTCCGATAGACGGGGTCCGTTCGCAGCTTTTGGAGAAGCGTCGCGCTTTCGACGGCCATTCGGTCGTCGAACTCGGGATGGCGCTGTGGATGCCATTCGGGATGTTGGAGCGTCATCGACTGTCCTCACCTGCGGCTCTAGCCGTCTGCTCGAGCGGCGCCGACGCTCCGGCGTCGAAATGAAATAGTCGGGAGTCCGATAGCCTGGCAGGCGCGCGGATGGCGAGCGCGACAGGGCGCTGATCGGCTTTATCACGGATTGGGCCGGCGGGCTTGGCTTACCCGCCAGCAAGCGGGAAAGTCGTCTCGGTCAATCGTGTTGGTTGTGCCGCGCAGTTGCTCTAGGCTCCTGACCGGGGAGGCGACCATGACAGACCAAGACGCTCAATCGAACGAACCGGCCACGGACCTGTCCGTGCTCGACCGTGTATTGACGGCGTTCACGACCGCTGTTGAATCCGAAGAGGGGCTGGCTGACACCGCACAGCGGTTGGTCGATACGCTCATCACGAAGAAGGATCTCAGCGAGGCCGCGATCAGTCAGGCGCTCTTCGGAGGCGATCCGGCATGATCCAGGTCGAGAGCCTCACGATCGCGGAGTTCCGCGGCATCCGCAGCCTGTCGCTTAATCTTCAGCGGCGGAACTTCGCCGTCTGCGGCTCCAACGGCACCGGCAAGAGCGGCGTCGTGGACGCCTTGGAGTTCGTTCTGACGGGCACAATCTCGCGCCTGACCGGGAAAGGCCGCGGCGACCTGTCCATCAAGGATCATGGCCCTCACGTCGATAGGAAGACGGAACCGGAGAAGGCGTTCGTCGAAGCGACAGTGTGGATCCCGTCGCTCAGGCGATCCGTCCAGGTTCGGCGATCGGTGAAGGCGCCCGCCGTGCTTCAGGCCCATCCTGACAGCCCGGAGGTGCAGGCGGTGTTCCGCCAGCTGGAGGCCCATCCGGAGATCGCCCTGTCTCGCCGGGAGATCATTCGCTTTGTCCTGACCGAGCCGGGTCAACGCGCCAAGGACGTCCAGGCTCTCCTCAAACTGGACGACCTCGAAGTCCTGAGAACGCGGCTGCAGCGCATCTCTAACGCCAGTCAGGCCGCTGCGAAGGCCGCGGCCGCGACCCGTGATGCGGCGAAGGCTGAGTTTGTACGCGCGATGGATATCGCTGACGCGACCGCACCGGAAATCCTCGAAGCCGCCAACCGGCGCCGGAGGGTGCTTGGACTGGAGGGTCTTTCGACGCTGGGGCCCGAGGGGTCGCTACGCGATGGGTTGAGCTCACAAGCGGGCGGCCCGGTCGCCGCGGTCAACAAGGCGGTCGCCGCCGCTGATCTCGCCGCGCTGCGGGACTCAGTCGATCGGCGATCGGGGGAAGACGTCCGCGCCCAGGTCGCGGCGGCGAGGACGGCGGTCGAGCGGCTAATCGCTGACGAATCTTTGCTGAAGGACGTCGTGCGCGACGATTTTCTCAAGACGGCTCTCGATCTCTATGAGGGTGAAGTCTGTCCCGTCTGCGACACGCCCAAGACCCTGGACGAGCTCACCGCGATCATTCAGGCCAAGCGGGCGAAACTGGAGGCGGTCAAGGTCCTGCGCGCGGCGGCCGAAGACAAGCTGATGGGGGTTCGAGACGCGCTCGAAGCGGAAGCGGCTTTGACCCGGCCGGTCTACCTCACAGGCAAGTCGCTTCTCGAAGCCCATGAACTCGATCAGATCGCCGACCATGGCAAGGCTCTGGTCGATGCCGGCGCTGCGCTTGCGGCGCTTCTGCCGCTCGACAAGACGCTGGCCCGGCTTGACGAGCTGACGCCCTCCGCAGGTTTGGTCGATCTGTTGACCCGGCTTTCGGGAGCCATCGGCGGACTGCCGGAGCCTTCGGACCAGGACGCCGCGCGCGATTACCTCATCACGGGTCAGTTGCGCCTTGAGGCGTTGCGGACAGCCAGCGCGGCCGCCCGGACGGCGAACGCCCGCGCCGACAGGGCGAAGAAGGTCTTCGACCTGTACTCTGCGACCTCCACCGCGGCGCTGGAGAAGGTCTACGAAGATGTTCAAGGTCATTTCGCCGAGCTCTACCGCCGCATCAACGCCGATGACGAGGGGAACTTCGAGGCCAAACTGAAACCCTCCCTGGGAAAGCTCGGCTTCGGGGTGGACTTCTACGGACGGGGCTTCTTTCCGCCGGGCGCCTACCATAGCGAGGGACACCAGGACAGCATGGGCCTGTGTCTCTACCTCGCCCTGATGCGGTATCTCCTGGGAACGGGCTTCACCTTCGCGGTCCTTGACGACGTGCTGATGTCAGTGGACGCCGGTCATCGGCGCGAGGTGTCGAAGCTGCTGAAGGCGGAGTTCCCGGACACGCAGTTCGTTCTCACCACCCACGACCGCGCCTGGCTGAAGTTCATGAGCACCACGGGCCTCGTGGCCCCAAAGGACACGGTCCAGTTCCGCAAATGGACGGTGGAGGAAGGTCCCACGACCTGGAGCAAGGGCGACGTGTGGGACGAAATGCGCGAGAAGGCGCGAAATGACGATGTCGCAGGCGCGGCTGGCGCTCTGCGTCGATCTTTGGAGCACCTATCCGCGGAAGCCTGCCAGGCGCTGCGCGCCAAGGTCGAGTTCAGCATCGATGGACATCATGACCTGGGCGACCTGCTGGATCCGGCCATCGGACAGATGAAGTCTCTTCTCAAAGACGCGCGTCTGGCGGCGGAAAGCTGGTCGGATACGGAGCGGTTGGCGGCGGTGAAGGCGAGCGAAACGGCCTTCGCCCAGGCCGTGACCGACGCCAAGGTCGAACAATGGCAGATCAATCCGGCCGTCCACTACAATGCATGGGCTGACCTGCAGAAGGCGGAGATGATCGCGGTCATCGACGCGTTTCAGGCGCTGTTCGTGCTCTTCAACTGTGACCATTGCGGCGTCCTGATCGAGGTAAGTCCGGGACGTGGCCGACGTGAGTACCTCCAGTGCATGTGCGGCAAGGTCAAGTTCGCCTTCATGTCGAAACCGAAAGTCGCCGCGTAGGCCGCATTCGCGCTGGTCCCTGCTCAGTCCCCGGCGTCGCCAAGACGTCAGTCGTCTTCGTCCTCGCGTTCCCGCGGAGGGGGCGTCCAGCCGTCGGCTTCGAACAGGGCGACCACTTCGCCGAAAGCCTCGCGCCGAAGTGACCGTAGGAGCATCTGATAGAAGCGATTGCGGGCGTCCGGCGAGGGCAGGCGTCCGCCGCCCGCGTTCCGAACCAGGCTCAGGAGCAGCGCGCTGGTGCCGGACGCCGCGTAGTTCTGGCCGGTGGCGGCGACGGCGTCGAGCAGTTGATCGAGGGCCGCCGTGTCGAGCCGGCCCGTGTAGGGCGTGATGTACGCGTCGAAATTGGCTTCGGAGCCGCGGAAGCTTCCGGACTGGGCGTAGAGCTCAACCGCATGGGGCCAAAGCTCCGGCAGGGGCGCGGCGGCGATCGCCTGAGCCAGAGGCTCGCGGTCTAACCCGGCGATAAGGGCGAGGATCGGCGCCCTGAATGGCGCGAAGGCGACGCCCTTTAGGAGGAGGTAGTCCGTCAGAGTGGCGCCGTCGGCGTTGTTGACCGTCTCCTGCAGGGAGGTCCGGGTCGGCTCCTGCACGAGGTGCCAGAAGTCGGGGAAGGCTGCGACGAAGGCGATGGCGCGCGCGCGGTCGGCCGGGTCGAGCGCGTCGAGCAGACGCACGATGCTGGCCACCACGTCAGGCCAGGCTGCAGCCGCCCGGTCGCGAACCGCGACCAGCGCGGCTTCGACCTTGGGGCGGACGACGTCGAGATGGGCAGGAACGCCCTTCAGCAGAGACTTCGCCAGCACGGTGCCGAAGTTGCGGATCGCCTGCGGCCGGACCCGCGCGAGGTAGCGCTGCTCGACATAGTCGAGGATCCGCGCGGGATCGGTCGGGAAGCCGGACGATTGGACGTCGGCGTCGAAGACCTCGAAGATGGCGCGGCCCTGGAGGGCTTCCTGACCGAGAACCAGGTCGACGGCGTTGACGAGATGCATCCGAACCAGTTCGGGGGTCGGTTCGAATAGGAGGGCTTCGGCGGAGAAGGCCGGATGGGCGCAGAGGTGACGATCCTCGCGCAGGCGTTCGAGCTGCCGGCCCGCGATCTGGCTGATCGCCTGGGTGTTGTCTGCGGCGTCTTCGAGAATGCGGCCCTCTAGCTGAAGCAGTTGCCGGATGTCGCGGATGGCCGTCGCATTGTCCCACGACTGTAGGAAGGCCGTCGCCGCGGCATCGCCCATGGCGCTGAGCTCGCGATATTTGGCGATCAGATCATAGGCGATAGCGACCCAGGCGGCCGTGAGCGAGGCGCGCAGCGCCCCGGCCTTGTAGGCCCGCACGGCGTCCAGGAAGTAGGTGCGGGATTGCGGGTTGCGGACCTTGGTCAGCAGGATGTCGAGGTCTACGAAACTGGAATCCACGGGATCGCACCGGATAGTAAAAGGAACGCCGACCTTAGCCATGCCCCTTGCGGGACGTAAGCCGGCGCTCAGTCATTGCCCAGGTGTGGGCCATGGCGAGCTTCACCTGTCGCGTTCGAATGCGCTGCGCGAGGGTGGAGGGAGAGCGGGGAGTGCAAGCATCTGACATTGGCCAAACCCGCAGCGAGGGCCTATGGTGAGGGGATTGTCTTTCTGACCTCCCGACCGTCAAGCGGGCTCGTGGAATAGCAATCTGGGTGGAGCCGGCAAGGCGGGGGGAGGGGGCGGCTGGAGTTCAGTGCCGGGACGAACCGCCGCGAGGATCAAGCGCTCCAGGCATTCGATCGCCTCCCGCTTCTCCTCAAGATAGTCGTGCTGGACATAGACCGACATGGTGATGGACGATCCGCCGCCTAGCTCGTTCGCATGGTTGAGAAGCTTGGACAGAATGAAGGGGCTTGTCCTGGCTCGCGCCAGCCTGGTCGCTCCGCTGCGGCGCAGGTCGTGGACCGTGATGTCCGGAATATCGATCGCGGCCCTGATGTCGCGCATGGCGTGGCTGATCGCCGAGGGATGAATGGCGCCCGGCGCCTCGCCGCGCCCGACGAAGACAAACGGCGACGGCTCCGCGCCCTCCGACGGCTTTGGCCGAAGCGCCAGGGCTTCCTTGATCAGGACGATCGAAAACGCGCCCAAGGGAACGACGGTGGTGCGTCCGGCCTTGGTGCGGCCGGCGGGGATCGTCCATGTCTTCTCGGCGAAATCGAGTTCGGCGACTCGCATCTCCGCGACCTCCGCGCGTCGCTGCAGAAGTAGGGCCGCCAGCTGGATCGCGATCCGGATCGGACGCCCCACCATTAGCGCCTCGTCCCGGCCTTTCGGCAGCGGACGTCGGTAACCGGACGTGTCTTCGAGGGCCCGCCAGAGCGCTCGCAACTCGACATCGTTGAGGACGCGCGTCCGCGGGGTTTCCTCCGCGAGATCGTCGAGCTGCTGGGCGGGGTTCCTGAGAACCCGATCTTCGGAGATTCCCCACGCGAAAATCTGGCTGATCAGGCTCCGGGCGCGATTGGACGTAACTCCCTTGCCCTCTTGCAGGATCTCCCGAAGACGTTTGCGCACCACGTCCTTGGTCACCGCTTCGATGCGCAAACCCGCGATCTGGCGGAGATGCTTCCGGTAGAGGTTCCGTTCGGAAAGGATGGTGGGCGCGCGCTTGCGCTTTTTGCTCGGGCGATACTCTCCGGTCTCGGTAGCCCTGAAGTAGCCCTCGGCCATGTCGTCGAACGTCCTCAGCGTCTGAGCCTTGGCTTCGGCCTTGATGACCTGAATTTCGGTCGCTGGATCGCGGCCGGCGTCGATCTCGGTTTGAAGTTTCCTCGCCTTCGCGCGGGCCCCCGCGACCGTCAGCGCGGCGGCGTCGCCCAGGGCTTGATCCGGCGGAACATAGCGACCGAGCCGAACTCTCGGCTGACTTCCATCCGGACGCCGATAACGAAAGCCCCAGACTTTCGAGTGCCCCGAAACCCGCAGGTAGAGACCCTTCAGGTCCGCATCCCAGAGCTCGAGACGATGTTCGTCAGTCGGTCTGAGCGCCGCGACGCTCCGGTCTGTCAGTCGTGTCGCGCCCATCTGAATCCTCGTCCGAAGCGCCCCGATTTTGGGGAGCAAATGGGGAGCAAATTGCAGCAACTCGAAGCATAGCGACGAAGAGGGGTGAATTCAAAAACTTTCTAAACACAGTGCATTAGCACAGTCCTGAACAGTCCTGAAAAGGCATTGGAGGCCGCTGGGGGTCAAGGGGTCGCAGGTTCGAATCCTGTCGCTCCGACCATTCTTGAAAAAGAATGATGATGGTGGGGTCGTCCTTGCGGGCGGCCCCATCGCCGTATCTGGAGGCAGGTTCGGCGCTCAGCCGCGCTCGGCCCATCGCAGCAGCGGGATGAGCGGCAGGCCCCAGGCGGTCCCGCCGATGCCGAAGAACAGGAAGTCGATCCACTGCGACGGCGGCAGCAGTCCGCGCAGGGCGATCAGGCCCCAAACCCAGAAAACGAGAAAGAGCAGCACGCCGATCGCGGCGACGAAGCGACGCAGACGCGGCGGCATCAGCGCTTGTTCCGGAACAGGAAGAAGGCCACGAGACAGATGCCCGATCCGACGAGCGCCCACGGCACCCAGACCCAGCTGTCCATCGTGCTGACCGCGAAGACCCGCACCGCCAGAAACCATCCGCAGGCCAGGCCGATCCCGGACACAAGGCTTGTGCCGCCAAAGCCGCGCCGGCCCGTCAGAAGGTCCGCGATCCAGGCCAGCAGCAGGCCGCCTGCGACGGCGGCGGCGATATCGGCGTATTGCAACCCTGATCTCCTGCGGCAACAGCGCCGTTAACTCAATCCGACTCGATCTTGTCGCTTGGGGCGGGCATACCGCACCGGTCGCGTCTGGTCTTCGTTCGACGCGACACCATATCCGGGTCAGTGTCAGGCGTCGAATGAACCGTTTCGGAAATCCAGATCGTAACCGCGCCGTCGCCGTGTGGCTCTTCACTACGGCCGCCGTCGTCTTCCTGATGGTCGTGATCGGCGGCATCACGCGGCTGACGGGCTCGGGCCTGTCGATCACGGAGTGGAAGCCCATCATGGGCGCGATTCCGCCTCTGAACGACGCCCAGTGGGCCGAGGCCTTCCAGAAGTACAAGCAGATCCCGCAGTACGCGCAGGTCAACGCCGGCATGAGCCTGGGCGAGTTTCAGGGCATCTTCTGGTGGGAGTGGCTGCACCGGCTGATCGGGCGTCTGGTGGGTATGGTGTTCGCCCTGCCGCTGATCGTCTTCCTGCTGTGCCGTCTTGGGCCGGCCCGGTCGGTATTCCACCAGTGGGCGATGCCCAATCGCCTGATCTGGCGCTGTGTCCTGCTCCTGGCCTTGGGCGGCCTTCAGGGGCTGATCGGATGGTGGATGGTGTCTAGCGGCCTGTCCGAGCGTGTCAGCGTCGCGCCGGAGCGTCTGGCCACACATCTGGGTCTGGCGTTCGTGCTGTTCGCCGCCCTGATCTGGACGGGGCTGGAGGCCTGGAACGGCGAGGATCACGGCCGGCCGCCGTCGGGTTGGGCGAGGGGCGCCGGCCTGCTGCTCGGCGCGGTCTTCCTGCAATGTCTGCTGGGCGCCCTGGTTGCGGGCGGTCATGCGGGGCTGGTCTATACCGACTGGCCGCTGATGAACGGCGCCGTTTTGCCGCCGGCCGACTGGAGCCTGGGCGCGGTCGCCTTTCTGCATGATCAGGCGCTGACGCAGTTCAATCACCGACTGGTCGCCTATGGCCTGCTGATCGCCGTCAGCATTTATGCCTTCCAGGCCTGGCGCTGGCGCGTGGCGGAGGGAATGGGCTTCGGCGCCTTTGCGCTTGCGGGTGTGATCTGGTTCCAGGCTCTGCTGGGGATCGTGACCCTGGTGCACGCGGTTCCGGTGTGGCTGGGCGTGCTGCACCAGGCGGGCGCCGCAATCGTGCTGGCGACGGCCACCGTGAACCTATGGTTGGTGCTGCGGGCTCAGCCGCGCATCTTCATGTCCGGACCGAGGACCATGGGCCTCTGATCGCCAGAGTCATGCCGGGGTACATGATGTTGACGAACAGCACCTCGCCATCCGGCGAGAAGCAGGCGCCGGCGAACTCGGAGTTGCCGGTGAAGACATTGCGGCCGATCGTATAGACCTTGCCCTCTAGCGTGACGCCTTTCAGGTGATTGCGGACGTCCGAGGAATAGTTGTCCTCGCACAGGATCAAGTGTCCCCAGGGCGCGACGGTAATGTTGTCGGCCATATTCATCGTCTTCGGGTCCGTGCTTTCCACGAACAACTGCAGCCGGTCCGCCGCGCCGTTCAGACCGGGGACCAGCCGCATGACCTGACCGCGGCGGATTGGCCCGCCCGAGGTTGCGGTGAAATACAGTTCGTCATCGCCCCACCAGACGCCTTCGCCCCGCGCCACCCAGGCCGCGCCGGACGCATGACCGCGCTTGGCTAGGTCGCCATTGGGAGATTCGACGTCGTCCAGATCAATCCATTCGATCTCCCTCCAATCCCCGACAGCCCAGGTGCGAGCGTCCTGATTGCGGGTGTCGGCCGAGGGCGCGCCCTTCCAGGCCATCGCCTGAAGCCGGCCGCCCTCTCTCAGCCTGCCGGGCGCATTGGGAATGAAGCGATAGAAGAGGCCGGCGTTGTCGTCTTCGGTCAGATAGACGACGCCGGTGCGGGGATCGACGCAGACGGCCTCGTGATCGAAGCGACCCATGGCCTTGAGCGGCACCGGATCGACCAGGGCGGTTGCGGTCGCCGGCACTTCGAAGACCCATCCGTGAGCCTTGGTCACATCGGCGTCGGCCGGCGTCTCCAGCGTTTCCTCGCAGGTCAGCCAACTGCCCCACGGCGTCGGGCCGCCGCAGCAGTTGGTCGAGGTGCCGGCCAGCGTCAGATGTCGGCTGACCATCCGGCGGGTCGCCAGATCATAGACGATGGTGGAACAGCCGCCGGGCAGGGGGCGGCCATTCTTATAGGTGTCGTAGCCCTTGGTGGCGTCCAGCAGGTCAAGCCGTTCCTCACGAAGGCCGCCGGGGCCGAGGTTGCGATGCAGGCCGCTGGAGCCTTTCAGCTCGTGATTGACGACCAGGGCCACGCGAGACCCTTCCAGCGGGAAACAAGCCATGCCGTCAGGCTGACCCGGAGCTAACAAGCCGTCATCCATCGTGTCTCCGCTCTGGGCCACGACCTGATAGGAAAAGCCTTCGGGCAGATCGAGCAAGCGATTGGGATCGCGCAGCAGCGGGCCGTAGCCATGGACCTCGTTGACGTAGGTCTCTTCACCCGCCGTCTGAGCGGCGGCATGACGAGCCAGTCCCGAGAAGGCGGCGGCTGCGCCCGTGGCGATCAGACCGCGACGATGAAGGATCATGAAGGGACTCCAGAGCTGTCGTCTTTGCGATGCCCGCCTATAATCATCCTTTGATGACGTTTTATGTTACGCCGTAACGCTGCCTAGCCTCTTCGCGTCGGGTATTTTAATACCGTATTTTAAAAACTTAGTTGAAACAATGCGTTGTGGCAAATGTGATGTTGTTTAGTGCGTTGACGCGACCAATCGTCTCCTGTATCAGCGCGCCTTCATTCGGTTCCCTCGGGGGCCGGACCCGATTTTCGTCTCCAGGAACCCCCTCATGCTGAAGAGCACTACGGCTTCGTTGAAGCCGGCCGAGGTCGAGAAGAAGTGGATCCACATCGACGCCGAAGGCGTCGTGGTGGGCCGCCTTGCGACCTTCATCGCCAACCGTCTGCGCGGCAAGCACCGCGGCGACTACACCCCGCACGTCGATTGCGGCGACTATGTCGTCGTCACCAACGTCGACAAGGTGGTGTTCACTGGCAAGAAGAACACCGACAAGATCTACTATCGCCACACCGGTCACCCGGGCGGCGTCAAGTCGACCACGCCTGAGAAGGTTCTGGGCGGCCGCTTCCCCGAACGCGTGCTTGAAAAGGCCGTCGAGCGCATGCTGCCCAAGGAAAGCCCCTTGGCCCGCAAGCAGATGACGCACCTGCGCCTGTTCGCCGGCGCCGCGCACGACCACGAAGCCCAGCAACCGGAAACGATCGACTTCAAGTCGGCGTCGCCCAAGAACACCCGGAGCGTCTGAGCATGACCGACGTGACCAACACCGAAACCGCCACCGGCTTCGACGCCCTGAAGGGCCTGAGCTCTTCGGTCGAGAACGACGCGCCCGTCTATGTCCAGAAGCTGGACGCCCAGGGCCGCGCCTATTCGACCGGCAAGCGCAAGAACGCCATCGCTCGCGTCTGGGTGAAGCCCGGCACCGGCAAGATCACCATCAACGGCAAGGACCAGGAGCAGTATTTCGCTCGTCCCGTGCTGCGCATGATGATCGCTCAGCCGCTGACCGTCTCGGATCGCGCCACGCAGTATGACGTGATCTGCACCGTCGAAGGTTCGGGCCTGTCGGGCCAGGCCGGCGCCATTCGTCACGGCCTGTCGCACGCCCTGACGCACTTCGAACCGGAACTGCGCAAGGTTCTGAAGCCGCATGGCTTCCTGACCCGCGACAGCCGCGTCGTCGAGCGCAAGAAGTACGGCCGCGCCAAAGCTCGCCGCAGCTTCCAGTTCTCGAAGCGCTGATCGCGTTTACGCGGTTTGGATTTGGGGCGCTTCGGGGAGACCCGGAGCGCCCTTTTTCTTGCGCCTTTGCTCCCTTAAGCGGAGAAGGAACGGGAGAGACAAATGACCCACACCATCTTCATCGACGGCGAGGCCGGCACCACGGGGCTGGAAATCCGCGAGCGGCTGGAAGCGCGCCCGGATTTGGAACTGCTGTTGCTGGGCGAGCGTCGTCGGGATGCGGATGCGCGGCGTGAGGCCCTGAACGGCGCTGACGCGGTGATCCTGTGTCTGCCCGACGATGCGGCGCGGGAAGCCGTGTCCATGATCGAGAACCCGTCGGTCAAGGTGATCGACGCCTCGACCGCCTATCGCGTCGCGCCAGGCTGGGCCTATGGCTTTGCTGAAATGGATGCCGGGCAGCGTGCGTTGATCGCGCGCTCTCAGTTCGTTTCGAACCCCGGCTGTTATCCCACGGGTTTCATTGCCTTGGTGCGGCCGCTGGTGAAGGCGGGTCTGGTGCCCGCCAACTATCCGGTCACGGTCAATGCGGTGTCGGGCTATTCCGGCGGCGGCAAGGCCATGATCGCCGCGTTCGAGGCGGCCGCAAAAGACAGCGGGGGCGCCGCGACCGCCTATCGCGCCTATGGTCTGACGCTGAGGCACAAGCATGTGCCTGAAATGACAAAACACACAGGTCTGAGCCGAGACGTGCTGTTCACGCCGGCGGTCGGAAACTATCGCCAAGGCATGCTGGTCGAGGTTCCGCTGCATCTGGGGGCCCTGCCGGAAACCCCTTCTGTCGAACGGCTGCACGGCGCCTTGGTCGAGGCCTATGACGGCCAGCGGTTCGTCGAGGTCGCCGACCTGGAGGAGACCGAGGCCATGACCGGCATCGCGCCCGAAGGCCTGAACGGCACCAATCGCCTGCGTCTGCATGTCTTCGGCGATCGCAACGGCGAGCAGGCGCGGCTGGTCGCTTTGCTCGACAACCTGGGCAAGGGTGCGTCGGGCGCGGCGGTGCAGAACCTGAACATCATGCTGGGCCTGGATGAAGCGACCGGTCTGATCTGAGGTCTGAAACCATTCGGCGGCGTGCGTCGTATCAGGGACATGACCCAGTCCCTGATTCTGAATCGCCGGGGCCTTCTGATGAGCGCCGGCGCGCTCGCCCTGTCCGCCTGTTCGCCTGAGACGTCCGAAGCCGGGGAGGGGCAATATGCAGCCTCGCCCTATCGTCGGGTGTCCGATGCGGATTGGCGACGACGCTTGGGCGACGCCTCCTGGCGCGTCATGCGGCACGAGGGGACGGAGCGTCCCTATTCCAGCCCGCTGAACGATCAGCACGCTCGCGGGACCTTCGTCTGCAAGGGCTGCGATCTGCCGCTGTTCCGATCGCAGTGGAAGTTCGATTCCCACACCGGCTGGCCCAGCTTCTATGACGTGATCGCCGCCAATGTCGGCAAGAAGCGTGACCTGGCCATCGGCATTCCACGCACCGAATATCATTGCGCCCGCTGCCTGGGACACCAAGGGCATGTGTTCGACGATGGTCCGCGTCCGACGGGGCTACGCTACTGCAACAACGGCGTGGCGCTGAAGTTCGTCTCGGCCTAGGCGCGAAGGGCGCGCACGGCTGAATCGACGGTCAGGCCGAAGATGACCGAGGCGATGATCACCAGCAGACCATAGTCGTGACCGGCGAAGAAAACGGGCGCGCAGGCCATGGCGATGACGATCAATGGAAACAGTCCGGCCCAGACCGCCGTGCCCGGCGTGCTGACGTGGATCAGCGGCTGAGCGACCGGACGTTTCATCGCGCGCGCCATTCGTTCGTTGAGCAGAACGAAGGCGGCCGCGCAGATGACGGCCGAGATCACATATTTGACCGTGTTGCCCGGTTCTCCGAACAGGCTGGCTGTCATGATCAGCAGGATCAAGGCGACGCCTGTGCTGACGGCGAGCAGGGCGTTGGGTTCGAGACGGTTCAAGACTTCACTTTCACATAGCTGCCCGGCGCCGGCTCGATGGGCTTGAGCGGGCCCATGGCCGGGTCGCGGGCGGGGATTTGCTTCCCGGATCGCGCGCCGAGCCAGGCCGACCAATGCTCCCACCAGCTGCCGGGATGTTCGATGGCTTCCGCCTGCCATTCGGCCAAGGTCGCGGGAAGGGCAGGGTTGGTCCAGTGCTGATACTTCTTTGCGGCCGGGGCGTTGATGACGCCGGCGATATGACCTGACCCGGCCAGGGTGAAGGTCACATCCTTGCCGCCAAACAGCTTGGCGGACCGATAGACGGAGTTCATCGGCGCGATGTGATCCTCGCGGCTGGCCTGGAAATAGAGCGGGATCTCGACCTTCGACAGGTCCGCCGTCAGGCCGCCGATCTCGAACTGCCCCTTGGCCAAGGCATTGGCTCCATACATCTGACGCAGATAGTCGAGATGCAGGGTCTTGGGCATGCGGGTCTGATCGGCGTTCCAGAACAGCAGGTCGAAGGCGGGCGGATCCTTGCCCAGCAAATAGTTGCTGATGAAGAAGGACCAGATCAGGTCGTTGGACCGCAGGGCGTTGAACGTTTCGGCCATGGCTGCGCCCGGCAGGACGCCGCCCGCCGCATCCATCTGACGCTCGATCTCGGCGATCCAGTGTTCGTCGGTGAACAGCAGCAGGTCGCCGGCCTCGGCGAAGTCATGCTGAGCGGCGAAGAAGGTAGCGGCGGCGATGCGCTTGTCGCCCTTGGCCGCCATATGGGCCAGGCCAGCGCCAAGCAGGGTGCCGCCGATGCAATAGCCCACGGCGTTCAGTTGCTTGGTTTCCGCCTGCTCCAGCGTTTTCTCGACCGCGCGATAGATGCCCTTTTCCAGATAGTCGTCGAAGCCGAAGCCAGCCTTGTCCCTGTCCGGATTGACCCAGGAACAGACGAAGACCGTAAAGCCCTGAGCCGACAGCCAGCGGATCAGCGAGTTCGCCGGCTGCAGGTCCATGATGTAGAATTTGTTGATCCAGGGCGGGAAGATCAGCAGCGGGATTTCGTGCTGGCTCTCAGTTAAGGGTGCGTACTGGATCAGTTCGAACAACTCGTCGCGCCTGACGACCTGGCCCGGCGCGGTGGCGACGTTCTCGCCAACGACGAACTTGCCATAGTCGGCCTGACTGATGCGCAGCGATCCCCCGCCACGTTCCAGATCGGCGGCGAAGTTCTGCATGCCCTTCACCAGTGATTCGCCGCTGGTCTCCGCCAAGGCTTTCAGCGCGACGGGGTTGGAGGCCAGGAAGTTCGACGGCGAAAAGGCGTCGGTCAGCAGGCGGGTGAAGAACTGGGCGCGACGTTTGAGCGTCGGATCGACGTCCTCGACCCCGGCGATCAGGCCGTTCATCCAGTCTGATGTCAGCAGATAGGATCGCCGCATCATGTCGAACATCGGGTTTTCGGACCAGGCCGGGTCCTTGAACCGCTTGTCGACCGGTGCGGGATCGGGCGCCTCGCCGGCCGCCTGACGCGCCGTCGATGACCAGAGCTGCATATAGCGGCCAAACAGGTCAGCCTGTGCCTGAATCATCTTGTCGGGCTGGGCGGCTAGGCTGGTCATGACTGACGTCATGGCCGGCGCGACGTTGAAGGGATCGGCGGAAAGGGCGGCCGGCCGATCGGCCTGGGTCAGCGCCGCCTCGGCGATCGCGCTTTGGGCCATCATGGCCGCCTTGGCCAGATTCATCGACAGGGTTTCGATCAACTCGGCCTGGTTGGGCGTCGCTGCGGTCGGTTCAGGAGTCGGTTCGGAATGGGCTTCGGCGGCCGCTTCCCGCGTTTCGGCAGTTTTCGATTTGGGCTGGCGAGGCGGGCGGGGCTTGGCGGACGTCGGACGTCCGGCCTTGCGTGCGGGGCGGTCGGGGGCGTCTGTCGGCGTTCTGGGAGTCTTGGCCATGATCGTCCTTCGCGCTTCCTGCGCCAGAGGGCGGTTCATCCGCCCTTCCGCGCACCGCGATGATGGCATAAGACCATCAAGGAAATGAACGCGTCGCACTCGAAAAAGATGATCCTGATCGCCGCAGCCGCGATCGCGACGCCATTGAGCGGCTGTGTCGGCGCATCCGCCTCCAAGACGGAGGCTGTCTCGCCGCTTGCGCCACGTATCCAGGAACTGGTCGACGCCAATCGGCGCTATCCGCGCTGGGAGGACTTTCCGGCAGCGCCGACCGATCTGCCGCCGGTCACTCAGGTCGCGTCGAATGTGCAGCGTCTCCAAGGCGACAGCGCGACGCTGACCAGCGAGATCGCACGAATCGACTGGACGCTCGGCGACGCCGAGGCGCTCGCCGCCGAAACACGCGCGGCCGTGAACGCCGTTCCGGTGTCGCCCGACGCCGTCCGAACCCAGGCGGATATCGAGGCCTTCGCCCAAAGTCTGCGTGACAGGGCCAAGGCTCCACCGCCGCTCGACCGTCGCCCGACGCGATGACCGGTCGCGCGGGAGGCAGAATCCCGCGATAATGTGCTGATGGCAGACGACGGCGGCGCAAAGACACTGAACGCATTCCTCGGCGTGTCTCGATCCCTGTCCGGGCGCGCCTGGCGTCAACGTCCGGCCGATGCCGCAACCACGCGCGCGCACATGCAGACCCTGAATCTGGAAGAGCTGCTGGCCCGAGCGCTGGCCTCGCGGGGTGTTCGCGCAGACCAGGGCCAAGATTTCCTCACCCCGACCCTGCGCGCCCTGTTTCCCGATCCTTCAAGCTTCATGGACATGGATACGGCCGCCGATGCGATCCTGAACGCATTACAGGCCAAGGCGAACATTCATGTGTTCGCCGACTATGACGTGGACGGGGCCTCCAGCGCGGCGCTGCTGGTGCGTTGGTTTCGGGCGATGGGCCATCCGCTTCCGATCTATGTTCCGGACCGGATGACTGAAGGGTACGGCCCCAGCGCCAGGGCCTTCGACACGCTGAAGGCGTCGGGCGCGGACCTGGTCATTACGGTGGATTGCGGGGCGGCGGCGAACGAAGCCCTGGCCCATGCGGCCGCCATCGCCCTGAACGTTGTCGTGATCGATCACCACCTGATGCGCAGCGAGCCGCCGACGGCGTTGGCGGTCGTCAACCCGAACCGGCCGGGCTGCAATTCGGGTCAGGGAAATCTGGCGGCGGCGGGCGTCGTGTTCGTGCTTCTGGCGGCGCTGAACCGGGAGGGGCGGCGTCGGGGCCTGTTCGCCGAGAGGATCGAGCCGGACATTCGTCAGTGGCTGGATCTGGCGGCCCTAGGCGCCATCTGCGACGTGACCGGGCTAACCGGCTTCAATCGCGCGCTGACCGGCCTTGGTCTGAAGGTCATGAGCGACTGGCGCAATCCGGGTCTGCGCGCGCTGTTGGCGGCGGCCGGCGCCGAACCGGGACCGGCCAAGAGCAATCATGCCGGTTTCATCCTGGGACCGCGCATCAATGCGGGAGGACGCATCGGTCGCTCCGACCTCGGCGCGCGGTTGTTGTCGACGGATGATCCGGCCGAGGCCGAGGCCCTGGCGATCGAGCTCGATGCCCTGAACGTGTCACGGCGCGATGTCGAGCGAGCCGTCACCGACGCCGCCGTTCGTCGAGTCGAGGCGACCGGCGCCCATGCCGACGAGAGCGCCGTCGTCGTGGTCGCGGGCGAGGACTGGCATCCGGGCGTCGTCGGGATCGTCGCCGGCCGTTTGCGCGAGCGCTGGCGCAAGCCGGTGATCGTCATTGGCGTCGATCCCGTCACCGGTCTCGGGAAGGGCTCGGGCCGGTCACAGCCAGGCATGAACCTGGGACGCGCGATCCAGGCGGCATGGGAGAGCGGGATCCTGCTCGCTGGCGGCGGTCATGCCATGGCGGCAGGCCTGACGATGGACGGTGCGCGCGTGTCCGAGCTGACCGTCTTCCTGAACGAGAGACTCGCCACCGAAAGGGTCGAAGCTGTCGCACAGGACGTGCTTGAGATCGACGCCCTGATCGACCCTGCGGCGGCGACGCGCGATCTGTTCGAATCGTTCGAGCGTCTGGCCCCATTCGGCCCTGCCAACCCGGAACCCAGCTTCGCCCTAAGCGGGGTTCAAGCCCGCGAACCCGTCGCCATGAATGGCGGTCACGTGCGGTGCCGGCTGGTCGGCCCGGATGGCGCGTCGGTCAAGGCCATCGCCTGGCGCTGCGCCGATCTGCCGACGGGCCAGGCCTTGCTGTCGGGGCAGGGCGGGCTGAGTGTCGTGGGCCGGCTGAAGGCTGACGACTGGAATGGCCGCAAGGGCGTGCAGTTCGAGATCGAGGATGTCGCCGATCCTCGAATGATCTGACGACCTCTCCAAAAAACTGAAAATCCACGCTTGCACCGCCCCGAGGGCGCGGCTATATCGCCGGCTCTCCCGCGCAGCGGTCCCTTCGTCTATCGGTTAGGACGTCAGGTTTTCAACCTGAAAAGAGGGGTTCGATTCCCCTAGGGACTGCCACGCGGGCAGGACTATGGTTGAGCCTTTTGAGGCTCCCGCCAAACAGCCTAAACAAAATTGCAGACGAAACAGGCGCTCATTCGCCGGCATCCGTAACGCGCGTTTGCACTCCCACACGCAAGCTTCTGCATAGACGCGCATTTTCCGCTTTTCAAAATTTCGCGGAACGGTGTTAAATATAAAACGAGTCCGCTGGAGGCGCGGGCGGGGGTTTTTAAGTGTCTGACTTTAGAGAGACGGAAACGGCGCAGACCGTTCGCGTCACTGGGCGCGTGAAGTGGTTCGACGCCGTCAAGGGCTATGGGTTCATCGTCCCTGACGATCCGACCCTGACCGAAACAAGAGACGTCCTGCTGCATATCAGCAGCCTGCGCGATCTCGGCCGTGACGCGGCCGATGAAGGCGCGACCATCACCTGCGACTGCGTCAAGCGCGCCAAGGGTTGGCAGACGATCGAGATCCATGACCTGGGCGAGGGCGAAGCGACGCCGGCCGTGCGTCGACCTGTGACTTCGCCGCCGCCGCGGCCGGTCGCCGAAAGTGACGAACAGCTGGAGACCGCCCTGGTCAAATGGTTCAATCGCACCAAGGGCTACGGATTCGTCGTGCGTGATCGCGAGCCGGGCGATATCTTCGTCCACATCGAAACCCTACGTCGCTGCGGCCTGGATGATCTGATTCCGGGCGATGCGGTGCGGGTGCGATTCGCCAACGGGCCCAAGGGTCTGGTGGTGGCGGACATCAGAACGGGCGACTGATCCAGCGCTCAGGAGAGGCGTATGATCAAGGCGACGAGACGTTTTGCGATGGCCGGGCTTATTATGCTCGCGCTTGCCGGATGCGCGGCCAAGGCGCCGGTCGGTCCCAATGGCGAGCCGCTGCAAAAGTTGGCCGTCGTGACCACGTCGGGCGAGCATCAGTTCTGGGTCGAGATCGCGGACGAAGAGCCCGAACGTCAACGGGGGCTGATGTTCCGTCCACCGCTGGAGGCCGACCGCGGCATGCTGTTCCAATGGCCGGGAGAAGCGCCGCGCGAGCAAAGCTTCTGGATGCGCAACACGCCGAGTTCGCTGGACATTCTGTATATCGATCCGCAGGGCCGGATCGTCTCCATCGCTTCGCACGCCACGCCGTTCTCCGAGGCGCCGATACCTTCCAATGGCGCCGCCAACGGCGTCCTGGAACTGCGGGCAGGGCGGGCGGCCGAAATCAACGCCAAGCCCGGCGACAAAGTTTTACATCCTTATTTCAAGCCTTGATTGCGGATCGCGTCGCGAAGTGCCAATAGAGCGCTCCGTTCGGTCCGGGGTGTAGCGCAGCCTGGTAGCGCATCTGGTTTGGGACCAGAGGGTCGGAGGTTCGAATCCTCTCGCCCCGACCAACGGAAGGCCGCTGGATCATATGTCCGGCGCGCGTTATGGCAGGGTCACAGACCACGCCGTCACTGAGGATTTCGCCATGTTGGCTCGCATCTACCGCCCGGCCAAAACTGCGATGCAGTCGGGCAAGGCCAAGAGCCGCGACTGGCGGCTGGAATTCGAACCCGCGTCGGCGCGCACCATCGATCCGCTAATGGGCTGGACCAGCTCCACCGACATGAACGGCCAGGTTCGGCTGAGCTTCGAATCGAAGGAAGAAGCGATCGAATACGCCGAACGTCATGGCATCGCCTTCCGCTTGCACGAGCCGAACGATCCGCCAGTGATCATCAAGGCCTATGCCGACAATTTCGCTACCAACCGCAAGCAGTCCTGGACGCACTGACGTCTAACGTCTTGCCAGAGCGCCCATAGCTCAACCGGATAGAGCACCCGCCTTCTAAGCGGGATGTTGCAGGTTCGAGTCCTGCTGGGCGCGCCATCTCCGGCGCCTTCGAGGGGCTGATCCATGACCGAGCATCAGGCCTCGTCCAGCCAAGCCGTCCTTGTCGCCGCGCTCTACCGGTTCGCGCCGGTTGCCGACCCCGACCCCGACGCCGTACGCAAGACGCTTCAGGCGGTCTGCGACGCTGGGCAGGTGAGGGGGACCCTGCTTGTCGCGCCGGAAGGTCTGAACGGCACCATCGCCGGATCAGAGGCGGCCATCGCAGCGGTGCTGTCCGCGATCCATGCCATGCGAGGCTTCGAGACGCTCGAACTCAAATACGCCTGGACCGACGCCCTGCTTTTCCACCGGATGAAGGTGCGCGTCAAACGCGAGATCGTCACCATGGGACAGCCGGATCTGGACCCTGCGAACCAGGCGGGCGTCTACGTTGCGCCCACGGACTGGAACGCCCTGATCGCCGATCCCGAGACCTTGGTAATCGATACGCGCAACGACTATGAGGGCGAGATCGGCGCGTTCGAACGGGCCGTCCAGCCGAATACTCGAAGCTTTCGCGATTTCCCAGACTGGTTTCGCAGCGAAGGTCGCGCCCTGATTGAGCAGACCGGCGCCAAGCGCGTGGCCATGTACTGCACCGGCGGCATTCGCTGCGAAAAATCGACCGCCTTCCTGAAGGCCGAGGGCGTGGAGAACGTCCACCATCTGGAAGGCGGCATCCTTCGGTATCTTGAGACTGTAGGCGAGGATCAGAGCCTATGGCGTGGAGAGTGTTTCGTCTTTGACGAACGCGTCTCGGTCGGGCACGGCCTGAGGCAAGGTCCCCACACCTTGTGCCGGGGATGTCGTCTGCCCGTGGATGAGGCCGGTCGGGCTTCGCCGCACTATATCGAAGGCGTGTGCTGCGAGCGCTGTCACGACGCCCGCGACGCGGTCCAGCGGCAGCGATATGCCGAGCGGCACAGGCAGATGCAGATAGCCCGCGAGCGGGGCGAAACGCATCTGGGGTCAGCTCAGAAAGACTAATATCGCCTCATCGCCGGGGCGGGCGAGGGAAGAACGCGCTGGTGCGGGCGGCATAGGCCTCGAACGCCTTGGGTCGCGACTGTCGCATATGCTCTTCCAGCAAGGGCACGCCGGACACCTTGGTCAAAAGCCAGTACATATACGCTGGCCCTGTCAGCGCCAGCCAACCCCAAGGCCATTCACCGCTCAGATTGATGGCGAACACAGGCCAGGCGCACCAACTCACCCATTCGAAAAAGTAGTTTGGGTGGCGTGACCAGGCCCACAGACCGATATCGCAGACTCCGCCCCTGTTGGCCGGATTACGTTTAAAGGCCGCCAGTTGGCGATCGGAAACAGCTTCGCCAATCAGGGCTCCGACAAAGATTAGTGTCGCTAAGACATCCTGGAGCGTCAGGCCCGGCGCTGGGTTGCGCGCCGCCGCCATCACGCTTAGCGCCAGGAAGGCTGCGGCTCCGGCTTGCAACATGAGGAAGCCGAACATCTTCACCTGAAAACCGGCGCCCCAGTCCTCTCGCAGACGCGCGTAGCGAGCGTCTTCGCGCTCCTCGTGGGCGGCGCGAACAGCGATGTGAGATCCTAGCCGCAAGCCCCAAAGGCCAATCAGCAGCGCTGCGAGATACTGGCGCAACGACGGAGTGGCGCCGTCGATCGGAAACAGCGCGACGCCGACGCCGGCTGCTCCCAGTCCGAGCGACCAGAAGGCGTCCGCCCAACCGCCCTGACCGGTTCGTTTCTGAACCAGCCAGGCCGTAGACATGACAACAACGAGAAATAGGGCCGCGACACCCCAAATGGTCGCAAGAGCCGTCACAGGCGAACGAAGGGCTGGATCAGCTTGCCGACCCACCCATCCAGCTGAATCTGACCGTCAAGCGCGACGACGCACAGACACGGCTCGTCCGACACGACACGGGGTTGATGCAGCACCTCCGGATCCGCCTCTTCAAAGTCCCCCACATCGAACCGCTCGGTTTCGGTCGCATAGGCGCCGGAGATGACGCAGGTCAGCTCGACGCCGCCATGCGTGTGTTTTGGCGTCTCACGACCCGATTCGATCTTCAGAAGAATGACACGGCAATCCCCATCCCGCGGCGCATGGACATCGCGCACGCGCATGCCGGGCCCGACCCAGCGCCATGGACCCAGCGCATAGCGTCGCAGCGGCTCGGGCAGCTCGGGCATGTCGTTCAGGGGCGCGCTGTGTCTGGCCTTGCCGGCATCCGTCTCGATCCGCGCCATCGCCAAGGCGAGCGCATCATTCGACAAGGGGGAGGGGAGCGTCTCGTTTAAGAACTCGCCGCCGACCGACTGCAGGTCGCGCACCCAGGCGTCATTGGCCGGCCGCATCGCCAGATGGGCCGCCATCACCACAGCCTCGGGCGGGCTGAGCGTGCCGGCCGCATAGGCCAGCAAACGTTCTTCGGAGGGATTGCGCTGAGGTTTCATCGCGCAGCCTCCTCGGACGGCGCGAGGATCAGACGAAGCTTGGTCATGGCGTTACGAATACGGGATTTGACGGTGCCGAGCGGCAGGCCGAGATGTTTGGCGATCTCGGAATGAGAGTTGTCCATGAAGAAGGCCAAACGCAGGACCTCGACGTGGTCAGCGCTGAGCCGGGCCAGAGCGTCGCGCACGCGGTCCGCGTCTTGCGACATCGACAGCAGTTCATCGGGTCGGCGAACGTCGTCCCCCGCCAGCTCGATTTCGGGCGTCGGCAGGGGACGCGCGTCACGACGAAGCATGTCCAGCCGACGGTTGCGAGCGATGGTGAAAATCCACGTGGCGGCGCGCGCCTTGGACGAATCAAACAGATCGGCTTTGCGCCACACGGTCAGCATGGCGTCCTGCGCGAAGTCCTCGGCCGCGCCAGGCGTCGCGCCCGACTTGATCAGCCAGGCCTTCAGCCGCGGCGCGAAATAGGCGAAGAGCGCAGCGAACGCGTCACGATCGCGTCTCAGGGCGATCTGTTCGATCAGCCGATCATGCAGCAGCGGATCAGGCAAGCTGTCGAGCGCCTTCATGCGGTTTGACCGACATGGCGTTGATGCGAAGGATAACGGCTCGGCATGCATGAACACTAATACGCTCAGCGGAAATGTCTGGATCAATCGCGATCCGAACATGACGGCGACCCGTAATCCGTTCATGCCCTAGCGATTGCGCTGCGGCGTATCTTTCGGAGTTTTCATGCCCCTGTCGTCCGCGACGCCCTCTGCCGAACGTCAAAAGATCGCTGTGGTCGGATCTGGCGTCGCCGCTCTGTCTTCGGCCTGGCTTCTGTCGAAACGCCATGACGTGACGCTTTACGAAAAGGGCGACCGGCTGGGCGGGCATTCCAATACAGTTATGGCCGGCGTGCCTTCTGGCGACATCGCCGTCGACACCGGCTTCATCTGCTTTAACGACGCGACCTATCCCAATCTTATAGCCCTGTTCGAGCATTTGGGGATCGCGACACGGGCGACGGATATGTCCTTCGCCGTCTCCCTGGATGATGGGCGGTTCGAATATGCCGCGCCGGGCCTATTTGCTCAGCGTCGCAACGCCCTGCGTCCTCGCTTCTGGTCCATGCTGAGCGAAATTCTGCGCTTCTATCGCGAGGCGCCAAAGGATTTGGCTGCGATGTCTGATTCTTCGCTGACGCTCGGCGACTATTTGAAGCGCGAAGGGTTCAGCGAGGCGTTCCGCGACGATCACCTGCTGCCCATGGCCGCCGCGATCTGGTCATCGCCGGCGCACACGCTGATGGACTATCCGGCCGAGTCCTTCATCCGTTTCTGCGGCAATCACGGTCTGCTGAAACTGGTGGGACGCCCGCTGTGGCGCACTGTCGAGGGTGGCAGCCGCGTCTATGTCGAACATCTCGCTCGCGCCATCCAGGACATTCGGCTGGACCATGGCGTCACTGCGGTGCGGCGCAGCGACCAGGGCGTCTTCGTTCACGACAGCCAAGGCGGGATCGAGCGCTACGACCAAGTTGTGATCGGGTCCCATGCCGACCAGGCTCTGGCGATGCTGGCCGAACTGACGGCGCAGGAGAAGGCGCTGCTCGGCGCTTTCCGGTACAGCCGAAATCTGACCGTCCTGCATACCGACGCCGGCCTGATGCCGCATCGTCGTCGCGCCTGGGCCAGCTGGAACTATATTGGCGCGGACGACGGCCTTTGCGTCACTTATTGGATGAACCGCCTGCAAGGCCTGCCGGGCGACGATCTGTTCGTGACGCTCAATCCACCGCGTCCACCGCGCGCCGACACGATTTTACGCAGCGAACTGTACGAGCACCCCATCTTCGATCCTGCGGCCATAAAGGCGCAAAAGCAGTTGTGGAGCCTGCAAGGGCAGGGGGGCGTCTGGTTCTGCGGGGCCCATTTCGGCGCCGGCTTCCACGAGGATGGCCTGCAATCCGGCCTCGCCGTCGCCGAGCAACTCGGCGGCGTACGTCGCCCTTGGTCTGTCGCCAACGAAAGCGGTCGCATTCATTTGACGACGCCGGCGAGCGCTCAGCTGGAACGTGCCGCGTGATATTCAGCTCGGCCCTTTATCGCGGCCGGGTCATGCACCGACGCCTTCGCCCCAAGACCCATAGGCTGAACTATCGCGTCTTCTGGCTTCTGCTTGACCTGTCGGAAATCGATGATGTGGACGCGCGCCTGCGCCTGTTTTCGCGCAATCGGTTCAATCTCTTGTCCTTCCACGACAAGGATTACGGAGACGGTTCTGGCGCGCTGCGTCCTCAGGTGGATGCGTGGATGGCTCAAGCCGGCATCGATCTCGCAGGCGGACCTGTCCGCCTGTTAACCATGCCGCGCGTCCTTGGATACGTCTTCAACCCGATCAGCATTTACTATTGCCATTGGCCGAACGGACGGTTGGCCGCCATGGTGTACGAGGTGACCAGCACCTTCGGCATCCGCCACGCCTATGTCATTCCGATCCCGATCGAGGATCAGGCCGCAGGCGTCATTCGTCAGGGCGCGGCCAAGGCGCTCTATGTGTCGCCATTCATGGGCATGGAGATGGATTACCAGTTCCGTGGCCATACGCCGGGCGATCGCCTGGACATGACCATCGATGGGCTAGATGCCGAAGGCGTGCTGATCACGGCCGCTATGGCGGCCAAGCGGGAACGCCTGGAGGATCGCAACATCGCCGCTGCGACAGCAGCAATCCCGCTGATGACGTTCAAGGTGGTCGCGGCGATCCATTGGGAGGCGCTGAAGCTATGGCTCAAGGGTGTTGGTCTGACACAGCAGCCCAAACGGCAGACACGCCAGTGAGTGTCCAACACCAAGCTCAGGAAAGCCGTTTGCGGCCTTGAGCAGCGCACTCATATTATCGCCTAAGATATATTATCGGCAGAAAACACCAGTTGCTCTCCGTTGCATAGCTGAAGCCTGTCAGAGCTCAAAACGCCGCTGCGCAGCTTTCAAAGCCGGAGAACGGGTTCGAGGAACCCGTCGGCAAGGTTGGACTGGACTTGGGTCTGGACGCCTCGGACCAGTTCGACGCGGTCGAGCGGGCCTGGCGTGTTCATTGCGGCGATGGCACCCGACGCACCCCCGTCGAATATCGACGCAGTACGCCGCCGACGCCCTGGTACGACGCCGTCCAGTGCGACGACACCGCGGCAGGCTCCGACGCTTCCGACGCGGCGCTCGCGCTCCCGCTCGGGGCCGCTGTGCTGACTGCAGTCGCGCAACCTTTCAGTTCTCCTCCTTGCAGATGCCATCCGCCGGAGAAGATCAACCTCCCAGAAGGTGAGCTTTCTGCCGTTTCAATTTCACGCCCTCTGCGTCAGCCCAGCGCAAGAAGCAGTCGTTCACTCTGCGCCGAAAACACGACTTCAATATGCTTCGATCAATTGCCTTATCTGGCGCCCGACCAAGCCACTTTCCGACCCAGCACGAGAACGCTGGGCACCCAGTTGAGTGGCCGTGCTGCCGTCGTTGGGCATCTGCTGCACAGTTGAGTTTTCAGTCATCGACGTGCAACGGCGGTGATGCGTGCGAATTGCGCCGTGTCGCCGCGCGCCGACCGCCTTCGCATCGCCGCAGAAGATTTCGTAGAGCATGCCCATAACGGCCTGGGCCCGATCGTCGGCGATCGAATAGAAGATCGAGCGGGACTGACGGCGGGTCTTGACCAGGCCATACTGGCGCAGCTCAGCCAGTTGTTGGGATAGCGCCGGCTGCTTGATGCCGAGGTCCGCCTCGAGCTGGCCCACCGAGCGCTCCTCTTCGGCGATATGACACAGGATCAGCAGCCGGTTTGCATTGGCCAGCTGGCGCAACAGCTCGGCGGCCTCGGGCGCTTTCTCCTTCAACCGCTCCATGGCGGCGGCCTGGTCGTCGGTCATGGGCGGCGCTCGCGATAGTATAAGGGCGCGTCGCCCTCGCCGTCGGCGATGGCCGCATCGGCGACGCCGTATTCCCCGGCGACACCATGTTCATGCCCGACTACGGCACGGCGCGCTGCGACTTCCCGGGCGGCGACGCCCGGACCCTGTACCGCTCGATCCATCGCCTGACCTCTTTGCCGGACGAGGCGCGGGTCTTCCTGTGTCACGATTACAAGGCGCCCCCGGGCCGGACCGAGTTTGCCTGCTCCGGCGCTATTTCCCGGCGCCTCTGCCGTCGGCGGCCTGCTTGTCGCGCTCGCCCTTGGCCTTGATCTTTGGGCCATGCTCGAGATGCGGCGGCGGCGGGCCAACATCCTGCCGCACAGGGCCGCGACCGCCTTGGTCACGACCGGCCCCTTCGCCTGGAGCCGTAACCCGATCTATCTCGCCAACGGCCTGCTGCTGCTCGGCCTCGGCGGCCTGTCGACAACGCCTGGTTCTTCGTAGCCACCGCCATCGCCGCCTTCGCCACCGACCGCGTCGCCATCCGGCGCGAGGAACGACACTTGGCGGCCCTCTTCGGCGCGGCGTGGTCCGTCTACGCTATCAGTGTGAGCCGCTGGTTTGGGCGTCGAGTGCGGTCGTGATCACACGACGGCAGGCTCTGTATTAGCGCAATCCGAAGGCAGACCTTTTAAAGCTCCGCTTTGAGTCAGGCAAAGTCATTTGTGATGTCGCAGATGCGCCAAGAGCGGTCATTGCCTCAAAGCTCAAAAGCTGACGTTCAGCGGCTCAAAACCGTCCCCTGTGCAGGCTGCTCGCAGCAGCGCCACCGTGATCAGTTGCAGGCCCGTCCAGCTGAGCGGCTAATGATAGGAACCGTACGCAGGATGGCCAATCCTAGATCGGCCATCCTACGCCCAGCTCAGAAGAAGCCCAACTTGTCGGGGCTGTAGCTGACAAGAAGGTTCTTGGTCTGCTGATAGTGGTCCAGCATCATGCGGTGGTTTTCCCGACCGATGCCCGACTTCTTGTAGCCGCCGAAGGCCGCATGGGCCGGGTATTGGTGGTAGCAGTTGGTCCAGACGCGGCCCGCCTGGATGGCGCGACCGGCGCGGTAGGCGGTATTCATGTCGCGTGACCAGACCCCGGCGCCCAGGCCGTAGTCCGTGTCATTTGCGATTGCCATGGCCTCTTCAAAGGTCTTGAAAGTCGTCACCGCCAGGACCGGACCGAAGATTTCCTCTTGGAAGATCCTCATGTGGTTGGCGCCTTTGAACACGGTGGGCTTGATGTAATAGCCGCCGGCCAAATCGTCCTTGAGTGCCGCCTGATCGCCGCCGGTCAGAACCTCGGCGCCCTCCTCCTTGCCGAGCTTCAAATAGCCCAGAATCTTGTCGAGCTGCTGGGTCGAGGCCTGCGCCCCCACCATGGTCGCGGGGTCGAGAGGGTCGCCTTGGACGATGGACTCTACCCGGGCGATCGCCTTTTCGATGAAGGCCTCATAGATGTCCTCATGGATCAGAGCCCGACTGGGGCAGGTGCAGACCTCGCCCTGATTGAGCGCGAACATGGCGAAGCCTTCCAACGCCTTGTCCAGATAGGCGTCGTCGTGATCCATCACGTCCTTGAAGAAGATGTTCGGCGACTTCCCGCCGAGCTCCAGCGTCACCGGGATCAGGTTCTGGGTCGCATAGCCCATGATCTTTTGGCCGACGGCGGTCGAGCCGGTGAAGGCGATCTTGGCGATGCGAGGATTGGTGGCCAACGGCTCGCCCACCTCGGCCCCCGTGCCCGAAACGATGTTCAGTACGCCGGCCGGCAGCAAATCCTGGATCAGTTCGATCACCACGAGAATGGACGCCGGGGTCTGCTCCGCCGGCTTCAGCACGATGCAGTTTCCCGCCGCCAAGGCCGGAGCGATCTTCCAGGCCGCCATCAGAATCGGGAAGTTCCAGGGGATGATCTGCCCCACCACGCCCAGCGGCTCGTGGAAGTGATAGGCGACCGTGTCGTGGTCCAGTTCCGAAATCCCGCCTTCCTGCGCCCGGATGCAGCCGGCGAAGTAGCGGAAATGGTCGATCGCCAGGGGGATGTCGGCGGCCGTGGTCTCGCGCACCGGCTTGCCGTTGTCCCAGGTCTCCGCCTCTGCGACGGCTTGCAGATTGGCTTCGATCCGGTCGGCGATCTTGTTCAGGATGACGGCGCGTTCGGCGACGCTGGTTCGCCCCCAGGCGTCCTTGGCGGCGTGGGCGGCGTCCAGAGCCAATTCGACGTCGGCCGCGTCCGATCGTGCGACCTCGCATAGGACCCGGCCATTCACCGGCGAGGTGTTCTCGAAATAGCGGCCGTTTACGGACGGGACCCACTGTCCGCCGATGAAGTTGTCGTAGCGCGCCTTGAATTTAGGGGTGACGGCGCGAATGAACTCGGGCTTGGTCATGAAGGCCTCCTGCGTTGTCCTCTGGCGTCGATTGTCGACGTCTTTGGATCAGAAGGTCATCCTGCGGATCGCGTGGCGCCATACGCCGCTGCCATGCTGCGGCGCAAACCTGTCGCAGAACTGCGACAGATCGCTTATTAAGGTGCGTTAGAAAGGCCGAGCCGGTGCAGCTTGCGGTGCAGGGTCGCGCGGCTGACCCCGAGCGCGCGCGCGGCCGCAGAGACATTGCCGCCACTCAACGCTAGCGCGCGACGCACCGCGCCGCGTTCGGCGTTCAGAAGATCGGCTTCTACTGCGCCGACGCCCAGCACCTCCGACGCCGCTAGCTGGTTCGCGATCCGGTCGTCGGTGATCGCGAGCGCAAGGCGTGCGGCGCGCGTCGCTCCGACCACCAGATCGTCCTGATCCACCGCCAGCAGGGCCGCCGTGTTTCGTCCGGCCGTATCGCCAGTCAGGACGATGCGCGCTTGGGGAAAAGCGTGCCGGAAGGTTTGCGCCTCGATCGCTCTCGCAGCGTCCGCCACCGCCGCCGCGATCAAGCCCAATACGCCCTGCGTCGCATCGGCCCGGCACGACGAGACGTCCAACAATCCCGCCAGCCGCCCGGTTGGACCGTAGATGGGATGGCTGGTGCAACTCAGCGCCGTGTTACGGGTGTGAAAATGCTGATCGCGATGGATGGTCAGCGGCCGACGCTCGGCCAAAGCCGTGCCGATGCCGTTTGTACCCTCAACCGCCTCAGACCAGACCGCGCCGGGCCATAAGCCCCAGCGGCGGAAGATTTCATCATCCGCCGCTGCGCCTCGCCGTTCCAGGGTCACCCCTTCAGCGTTGGTGAGAAGAACACAGCATCCGGTGTCGCCGACGGCGAGGAACAGTCGGTCAAGCGAGTCCTGAGCCGCCGTTGTCATCGGCTCTAGGGCGTCACGGGCTTCGCGCAACTCTTGGTCTGTCAGGGTGTTCGGTCGGCCTTCATCCTCAGGATCGAGCCCATAAAGCGACATCGACCGTCGCCATGACGCCGCCAAGGCCGAACGCGCCTCACCTCCGGCGGCGTCCAGCGCCTGTTTGATCAGCTTGCCGTGGCCGTTTCCCGTTTGCGCGACCATTGATTTTCCCTGGCGCTCCTTCGGAAAACAAGCGCCGCATCGGCGCTCCAGTCAATGGGACAAAGGTCGCTGACCCGTAGAGGCTTCGGCTAGAACTTGCGGCTGACGCCCAGAGACACGACCCATGGATCGAGGTTCACGCTGGACTTCAGGGCGCCGTCGTTGATCTTGGCGTCGGTTTCGAACCAGATCTTCTTGACGTCGAGGTTCAGGCTCCAGGGCCCCTGAATCCCGACGTCCGCGCCCGCTTGAAGCGCGTAGCCGAAACCGTCGTCCAGATCGACGGTGAAGCCGTTCTTGTCCTTGCCGCTGTAGAACAGCATGTAGTTCACGCCCGCGCCGACATAGGGGCTGAAGCTCCCCTGGCTCAGTGGACGGTACTGCAAGGTGACCACCGGCGGCAGGACCCAGGTCTCATGCACGGCCACGTCCGTCGCGCCGCCTTGGGCGCGAATCTCGTGCTGGGTCGTGCCCAGGATCGCCTCGACCGCGAGGTGATTGGTCAGGAAGTAGGTGAAGCCCAGGGTCGGCATGACGCTGTCGCCCACATCCACCTTCAGGCCGGTGTCCGCGCCCGCCGCCGTAGTGATGGCGTCATCGGCCTCGGAGAAGACGTCGGTGACGCGCCCGCTCACCAGGAAGTCGCCCTTTTTGGGGGTCTCCCAGGCAACGGATGTCTGTGCAAAGGCCGGCGCCGCGCAGGCGGTGAAGGCGACAGCGGCAAGCAGCAGGGTCTTGGTCTTCATCTTCTGATCCCCGACACCCTGGCCGCGTCGTGCGGCCTTCGTCAGGCGTCTGGTCGGGGATGTGCGCCGCGGCGGAAACCTCGGCCTTGATCCAGCGCAAATCGCTCAGGGGGTGGACAATCTGTCCAGTCACACGACCCGCGCATGCCTTTGCTGAAGAGTCGCCGCATTGGGATCGAAGGCGGCGCAAACCGCCCTGACGAACGGACGGCCCAGGTCCGTCACCGCCACCACGCTGCCCTCGATCCGCACCAGACCATCGTTGACGAAGCGCTCCAATAGCGACCAAGCGCCAGCGACGTCCGACAGGTCCCGACCGCGACGTCGAACGATGGGCGCCAGATCAACGACGAAATCGCACATCAGCCGCTCGATGATCTCGCTGACGAACGTGTCGCGTTCGGTCAGGGCGACGCCTCGAGCGACCGGCAGGTCGCCGGTCTCGACAGCGCGGCGCCAGTCGCGTCCCTGCGCGTGGTTCTGAACATAGCCCTTGGGCGTGCGGCTGATCGACGAGGCGCCGAGGCCGATCAGCACCTCTGCGGCGTCGGTGGTGTAGCCCTGGAAGTTGCGATGCAGCCGTCCGGCCCGGTCCGCCGCCGCCAGCCCGTCGTGCGGCAGGGCGAAATGATCCAGCCCGATCGCCTGCCATCCCTTGCCGACCAGATAGCGCCCCGCCGCCTGGCTTTGGGCGAAGCGCGCCTCGGCGTCCGGCAGGTCGGCGTCGTTGATCAACCGCTGATGCGGCTTCATCCACGGCACATGGGCATAGCCGAACAGGGCGATCCGTTCCGGCCTCAGCGTCGTGACCTGGCCGAGGGTGGTGATGACGTTCTCGACGGCCTGAAGCGGAAGGCCGTACATCAGATCCAGGTTGAGGGAGGTCACGTCCTGCCACCGCAGGGCTTCGGCCGCCCAGCGGATGGTCTCGAACCGTTCGGGCCGGTTGACCGCCGCCTGAACGCGTGGCGACAGGTCCTGCACCCCCAGACTGGCGCGGCTCAGGCCGATGCGGCCCGCCGCCTCAACCCACTCCTGCGTCAGAACTTCGGGATCCAACTCGGCGGCGACCTCGAAACAGTCGCCCAGATCGAACCGCGCCGACAGACCGGCGAACAGTCTTTCCAGATCGTCCGGCGACAGCATGTTCGGGGTGCCGCCGCCCAGATGGATCGAACCGACTCGGACCGGGCGACCGATTTGGGCCAGAACCAGATCGGCCTCGCGCAGCAGCAGATCGACATAGCTGGAGATGACGCCCGCCCGGTTCACCGCCCGGGTGTTGCAGCCGCAGTACCAGCACAGCCGCTTGCAGAACGGCAGATGCAGATACAGCGAGACCGGCTGATCGAAGGGCAAGCGCCCCAGCCAGTCGGCCCATTCGCCAGGTCCGACGGCGGGCGTGAACTGGGCCGCCGTCGGATAGGAGGTATAACGCGGCGCATGGGCGTCATAGCGCGCGATCAGGTCGCGAACGGACAGGCCCGCGGGGCTAGAGAGGGACATCGCCCTCTTTCGATGCGTCGGGCGTGGACAGGCCGGCGTCCCCTTCGTCAAACAGATGGAACTCGTGCCACAGGCCGTTCAGCACGCCGAACCCGACGGCCAGGCCAAGCCCCAGGATCCAGGAAAAATACCACATAGTTCTGCGCTCCTAAGGGTTAGTACAGGTCGGGGTTGGTCTTGAGGGCGGCGGTCGATGTCCGGCCCCACAGCACGCGATAGACCCAGGCGGTGTAGAGCAGCACCAGAGGCAGGAAGATCAGCGTGCAGATCAGCATGATGAACAGGGTCAAATGGCTGGACGAGGCGTTCCACACCGTCAGGCTGGACTGCGGATTGACCGAGCTGGGCAGGATAAACGGGAACATCGACAAGCCGACGGTGGAAATGATGCCCACGGCCGACAGTGACGATCCGCCGAACGCCAGCGTCGCGGACCGCCGCCACATCCCCACCAGGCCCACCAGCGCGCCCAGGAAGCCTAGGGCCGGTGCGATCAGCATCCACGGATAGCGGCCGTAGTTATCCAGCCAGGCGCCGGGCGCGGCCTCGACGGTCGTACGCAGCGGATTGGAGAAGCCGTTGACGTCCAGCGCGCCGGTGATCCGGTAGCCCAGGCCGCCGTAAGCGACATACAGTCCGCCGACCGCAAACAGGATCAGGGCTAGAACAGCGGCGACCGTTCCGAACAGACGCGCCCGCTCCATCACCGGGCCAGCCTCGGCCTTGACCGACAGCCAGGCCGCGCCGTGCAGCACCAGCATGGCTGCCGACAACAGGCCGGCGATAAGGCTGAAGGGCGTGAACAGGCCGAGCAGCGTGCCGTCGTAGAAGGACCGCAGGTCGCCATCCAGATGGAAGGGCGCGCCCAAGAGGACGTTCCCCACCGCCACCCCGAACACCAGGGCCGGGACGAAGCCGCCGATGAACAGGCACCAGTCCCAGAACGACCGCCAACGCGGCGACGCCCGCTTCGAACGATATTTGAACGACACCGGCCGCAGGATCAGCGCGGACAGCACCAGGAACATGGCCAGGTAGAAGCCCGAGAAGCTGACGGCGTAGACGAAGGGCCAGGCGGCGAAGATGGCGCCGCCGCCCAGGATGAACCACACCTGGTTGCCTTCCCAAGTGGCGCCGACGGTGTTGATCACCATGCGGCGCTCCTCGTCGGTCTTGGCGACGAAGGGCAGAAGGGCGCCGACGCCCAGGTCGAAACCGTCGGTCAGGGCGAAGGCGATAAGAAGCACGCCCAGCAGCCCCCACCAGATCAGGCGAAGCGTGGCGAAGTCGAGGGGAAGATCCATTGTCGGATGTCCTAAGGTCTTGGGTCAGGCCACGGCGGGCGCGGGAAAGCGCTCGGTCGGCGCTTCGGGGCTGGGTTCGCCGAACGTCTCCTGTTCGTGGAACGGCCCCTTCTTGATGGCGAACAGCATCAGCCGCACCTCGACCACCGCCAGCGCGCCGTACAGCAGGGTGAAGCCGACGATCGTGGCCCACAGCTGCGGCACGGTCAGGGACGAGGCGCCCAGGAAGGTGGGCAGCACGCCCTCCACCGCCCAAGGCTGGCGGCCGAACTCGGCCAATATCCAACCGAACTCGATGGCGATCCACGGCAGCGGGATGGCCAGGACGGCTAACCGCAGGAACCACTTCGTATGATGCTTGCGCAGGGTGCACAGCACGAAGGCCGTCCCGAATAGGGCGATCATGAACATTCCGATGCCCGCCATGATGCGGAAGCTCCAGAACAGGGCCGGGACGTTCGGCACCGTCTCCCATGCGGTCCGCTGGATCAGCGCCGGCGTGGCCTGGCGGGGATCGGCGACGTGGCGCTTCAACAGCAGGCCGTAGCCCAGGTCGCGGCGATGGGTCTCGAACACGCCGCGCGCGACGGGATCGGCCGGGTCAGCCTTGACCTTCTCCAGCGCATCATAGGCGATGACGCCGGATTCGATGCGGTCCTCAGCCGTGGCGACCAGCTCGAAGATGCCTTCGACAGGCTTGTCGATGGTGCGGGTCGCGATCAGCCCCATGATCCACGGCACGTGAACGCCGAAATGGGTCTCGCGGTCCTTCATCGAAGGAATGCCGATCAGCGTCAGGCCAGCGGGCGCAGGCTCGGTGCGCCACATGGCCTCCAGAGCGGCGAGCTTCATCTTTTGGTTGTCGGTCAGATTATAGCCGGACTGGTCGCCCAGCACGACGACCGACAAGGACGAGGCCAGGCCGAAGGCCGCCGCCACCGTCATCGACCGCTTGGCGAAGCCAACGTGCTTGCCACGCAGCAGATAGAATGCCGAAACGCCCAGCACGAAGACCGAGGCGCAGACGTAACCGGCGCTGACGGTGTGGACGAACTTGGCCTGGGCCACCGGGTTGAACACCACGGCCATGAAGTCCGTGACCTCCATCCGCATGGTGTCGGGATTGAAGGCGGCGCCGACCGGGTTCTGCATCCAGCCGTTGGCGATCAGGATCCACAGAGCCGAAAGATTGGTGCCCAGCGCGACCATGAATGTGACGAACAGGTGGGCATGCGGCTTCAGCTTGTCCCAGCCGAAGAACATCAGGCCGACGAAGGTCGCTTCCAAGAAGAAGGCCATCAGCCCTTCAATGGCCAGGGGCGCCCCGAAGATGTCGCCGACATAGTGGCTGTAATAGCTCCAGTTCATTCCGAACTGGAATTCCATGGTGATGCCGGTCGCGACGCCCAGCACGAAGTTGATGCCGAACAGCACGCCCCAGAACCGGGTGATCGTCCGCCAGATGGGCCGGCGGGTCATCACATAGATCGACTCCATGATGACCAGCATGAACGACAGCCCCAGCGTCAGGGGCACGAACAGGAAGTGGTAAAGGGCCGTCAGCGCGAACTGCAGCCGGGACAGGTCGACGACCGCGAGGTCGATCATGGCGATGCTCCGAGGAATCGGTCTGCTGGACCGACGTTTCGTCGGTCGTAGGCGGTGCGCAGGACGCCCGCCTTGATCTCGATCAAAGCGGCGGCGAACGCCCGGCCCTATTGGACGCTTGGTCCTTGGACATTTCGTCCAACGACGTTTCGCCCAGTGGCGCGCGGCCTGCGCCGAGCGCTGGAGTCCGCTGATGAGCGCCGTGCCAATCGTCCCTGTCTCTGCGGCCGCCTGGTTGAAGCAGATCGGTCGTCCGTGGGGGCGGCTGACCCTGCTGACCGGCGTGTTGACCATTGCGGACGTCGCGCCAGCGATCGGCTTCGCGGCGGGGCTGGCTTTGACGATTTCCAGCCTGACCGTATCGCCGGCCGCCGCCGCGCCGTGGCTGGCCCTGGCTGTGTTCAGTCTGATCGCGCGCGGCCTGATCGGCCAGGCCGCCGTGATCGTCGGCGCGAAGCTGGGTCGGGCGGTAAAGACCGACGTCCGAGGCCGCCTGCTGTCAGACCTGTTCGGGCGAGGACGGCGATCCAGCGCGCAGATGACGGCCCTGGTCGAAGGGGTCGGCGCGCTGGACGGCTACTATTCACGATTTGCACCTTTGCGCCTCGCCGCAGGCGTTTCGCCGCTGCTGGTCATAGCCGCCGCCGCGATCGCCAGCCCGGTGTCGGCGGGCATCCTGCTGTTCACCCTCTTCCCCTTCATCGTCGGCATGGCGCTGGCGGGCACGGCTGCGGCGGGCGAAAGCCGTCGTCAGTTTCAGGCGCTTGAGCGGCTGTCCGGCCTGTTCATCGACCGTATCCGCACCCTGCCCGCCATCCTCGCCTTCGAGGCCGTTAGCCGCACGACGGTGCAGATCGCCCAAGCCTCGGACGAGTTGGAGCGCCGCACCGCCCGCGTCATGCGCATCGCCTTCCTGTCGTCGGGCGTGCTGGAGTTCTTCTCGGCCTTGTCGGTCGCGCTGATCGCCGTCTATTGCGGCTTCAACCTGTTGCGGCTGCTGCCCTTCCCGGTTCCCGAGACGCTGGACCTGTCGCGCGCCTTCTTCGTTCTCGCCCTGGCGCCCGAAGTCTATGCGCCGCTGCGCCGCCTGGCGGCCGCCTATCATGATCGCCAGGCCGCCGAGGCCGCAGCCCCATCCCTGATCACGCCACACCCGCGCCCGGCCCAGCGCGCGCCTCTCGGCGATCTGGCGCCCGCCATCCATTTCCGCGACGTCGCCATCGCTTATGAAGGCTCAGCGCCGGTCATCGACGGGTTCGACCTCGACATCGCGCCGGGCCAGATCGTGGCGATGATGGGCGCCAGCGGCGCAGGCAAGTCCAGCCTCCTGCATCTGCTGCTCGGCCTCGCGCCCCTGACGCGCGGCGAGGTCGAGGTGGGCGGTGCGCGGCTCAGCCAGTGCGGCGACATCGCCGGGCGGGTCGCCTGGGCCAGCCAGCACCCGATCGTGACGCCTGGGACCGTGAGCGAGAACATCGCCTTGGCGGATCGCACCGCCTGCCCCGGCCGCATCGCCTTGGCCGCGCGCACGGCGGGCCTGTCCGGCGATCTGGATCGCCGCATCGACGAGCGTGGCGGCGGTCTGTCGGGCGGCGAGCGCCGTCGCCTGGGCCTCGCCCGCGCCATCCTGAAGCGGGCGCCGCTTCTCGTGCTGGACGAGCCGACCGCGAATCTGGATCCGGCCTCGGAACGCGCCATGCTCGACGTCATCCGTCAGGCCGCGCGCGGCCGCACCACCCTGATCACCACCCACTCGCCAGCCGTCGCCGCCCTGGCCGACCGCGTGGTGACGCTATGAGAGTCCCGTCGCGCATCGCCGGCCTGATCGCCGCCCAAACTCAGGCTCAACGCGCCCGGCTTCGGCTCGCTGCGGCCGGCGGCGCTGTCGTCTCGGTGGCGGCCGTCTGTCTGTTGGGGCTGTCAGGCTGGTTCATCACGGGCGCGGCCTTTGCGGGCCTGGCGGGCGCGGCGGCCGCCCAGAGCTTCAACTACATGATGCCCAGCGCCATCATCCGCCTGCTGGCCATCGTCCGCACCGGCGGGCGCTATGTCGAGCGCGTCGCGGGCCACGAGGTCGCCTTGAAGGCGCTCGCCCGCCTGCGCCCGCAGGTGTTCGACGCCATCGCCACAGGCCCGGCCGAGCGCGCCTTGAACCTGTCGTCCGGCGAGGTCTCCGCCCGCTTGGTTCAGGACGTCGACGCAGTTCAGACGCTCTTAGTGCGCCGCTCGGCGCCCTGGAGTCTGGGCGCCGGCGCCGTTTCCGCCGCGCTGCTGGCCGGCCTCGCCTCCCCTTTCGCCGGCGCGGCCCTGCTCGGCGTGTTGATCGCGGCTGTCTTGGGCGGCGTTCTGATCGCGCGCAGCCTCGCCGATCCCGCCGGCCGAGCAGTCCAGATCGGCGCCGGCGCGCTGAAGGATCGCCTCGCCGCATTGGAGGCCGCCGCGCCCGAGCTGAAGGCCTACGGTCTTGACGACTGGGCGTGCGCGCAGGTCGCGCAGGTCGCCGCCAATCACGACGCGGCGCAGATCGCCCTGACCCGCTCGGGCGGCTGGATGGCCGTGTGGCAGGCGGCGGCGAGCGCCCTCGCGGTCGGCGTCGTCATCCCCGCCGCATCCTCCGCCGATCTGCCGCTGATCGCGCTCGCAGCCTTGGCGGCGGTGATGGGTGTCGAATCCGCCGGCGGGCTGGTCGTTGCCCTGCACCAGAACGGCTCCGCCGCCCAGGCCCTGTCTCGCCTCGACGCCGCCATGTCCACGGCGTCCTCCCGTCACGGTCGACCGCTCAGCGGTGCGGCGCTCGGTCTTGCTAACCTTGGCGCCGAGTTGACGCCGCCCTACCGCCTCGGTGTCTTCGGCCCATCGGGCGCTGGCAAGACGACGCTGATCGAACGCCTGATCGGGTTGCGAACGCCCCAGACCGGAGAGATGCGGCTCGGTGGATTGGACGCCCTCGACATCGCGCCGGAATGTCGGCGCCGGCTGTTCGCCTATGCGGCCCAAGACGTCCGTCTGCTGAACGGATCCGTGCGCCAGAACCTGTTGCTTGCAGGACCTGCCGACGATGCGGCCCTGTGGGCGGCGCTGGACGACGCCGCGCTGGGCGACCGAATTCGCGCAGAACCGCTGGGCCTGGATACCGCCGTCGGACCGAACGGCGAGCAGCTATCCGGCGGAGAACGACGGCGTCTTGGCCTGGCGCGCGCCTATCTGCGCGATGCGCCCTGGCTGGTGCTTGACGAACCGACGGAAGGCTTGGACGCCGCGACGGAGGCCCAGGTCATGGACCGCCTTCAGAACCGCCTGTCCGCGCGGGGGCAAGGCCTGATCTTGGTCAGCCACCGGGCGTTGCCGATGGCGCTCTGCAACCGCTCCATCCGGGTCGAAGGGCTGGGCAGCGACGGACATCTGCGTCTGACCTGCCCTGCGGATGATTTGGCCGCCTAGGATGCGCCGTTCGCCATGTCTTTCAGGCGGTCAGGGCGCTCGATCCGCAGGTCGTGCAGAGAGACGGCATGGATGACGCCGCTGGTCTTCAACTTGGTCAGCTCGCGACTGACGGTCTCGATCGTCAGTCCGAGATAGTCCGCGATCTCGGATCGGGTCATCGGCAGTCGCACGGCGTTGTCGCCGGACGGACGCAAGGGATCGCGCGAAAGCATCGTCACCAGAAAGCTGGCCACGCGTTCACGCGCGGTCTTGCGACCAAGCAGCAGCATCTGTTCCTGCGCCGCCGTCAGCTCATGCATCGCCCGGCTCAGCAAGGCCGCTTCCAGACTGGGCCGCTCTCGCGCCAGGGCCCGATATTCCGAGGCCCGGAAGCGACAGACGGTCGTGTCCTCAATCGCCTCAGCAGAGAAGGCGTAGGTCGCCCCCGCCGTCAGCCCAATGAAATCCCCGGCGAACAGGAAAGCGGTGATCTGGCGGCGACCATCGGGCAGCAGCTTGTAAATCCGGACCGCGCCCGATGTGATGTTGAAGACGTTCACGGCCGGTTCGGCCTCATTGGCCAGGACGTCGCCGCCCGCCAGCGTCACGCGTTCTGCGAGTGAATCCAATCGCCCAAGATCGACCTCCGACAACGCGTCGCAGACGCTGAACGCGCGCGCGCCACAGCCTGAGCAGACCGAACTGGTGGGCCGGTCGGCACAGGCCGTCGGAAGCGCGCGGACTTTCAACATGCTCGCCTTCTATCACCCCTTAAGCACGCGCGAAGCAGTCTATTTCCGACGTGCCAGCTGAGAGTGCTTCGGCATTTGCATCACTCAAAGAGGAACAGCGACAATTTGCTGGTGCGAGACAGACCTCCTCATCTGTCGGCAGAGATCAGATGGGAGTTAGTCCTCGGCCTGCTGCGATCGGGTAGTCGCCTTGACGCAAACCAGCTCTTCTCAAAGTCCGCAACGAGTCCCAAACGGATATCCGTCTTCGCTTCTGGCGTTTATCCACAACCTATCTACGCCTAGTGTTTTCGTGCCCATAGCGCCTCCGCAGCCGCCAGAGCACTTTCGGATTTGCAACAGAAGCGCTGTCGTCGAGTGCAACAGCCATACCTCTCAAATTGCGTTATTTTGACGTTAATCCAGCCGTTTATGGCTGCAACAGTTTCCGAACCTGTGCAGTCTCGGAAATTTTAGCCGTCAGTTTATGGTTGGATCGATCAGGAATTTCTCTCCCGTCGCCTTCCGCTCGTAAGCAAGCAGAGTTTCTGGGTCGAGCGCTTCAGCAAGTCCTATTGTGCGTGTGTAGCGTGTCGCGAATGTGGTGGTCAGGTCGTCAAAGACGCGTTTGCGCATTCTCGACACGGTATCGGAACCAATCTTCTGCATGAAAGGCGTCAATAGCCACCCGGACACGCTCCACTGGAAACCAAAAGCAAGACGATTCAGAATCATCGGCGAAGTATCGAGCGCGCCGTAGACGTAGAGCTGTTTGAACGTTGATGAGCCATATCGGCTGTATTCGGTCATACGGTTGACTGCGCCACGTTCCATCGCGTGCATGATTTCGCCGCCCAGCGATCCGCCGCCGATGGCGTCGAACGCGACAGTGGCGCCGGTTTCAGTGACCGCGTCGGTGAGTTGTGTTCGAAAATCATCTTCGCGGCTGTTCAGGACATGGGTCGCCCCCGCGTCCTTCAGCAGTCGCAACTGATCTTCAGAACGCACGATATTGACGAGTGGCACACCGTCTTGGGCGCAAATCCGCTGGAGCATCTGGCCCAGGCTGGATGCGGCCGCAGTATGGACGATCGCGGAATGTCCCTCGGCCCGAGCGGTTTCGACAAATCCGAGCGCCGTCATGGGATTGACTGTCAAGGCTGCGCCTTGGGCGGCCGTCACACCTTCGGGAATCGGCAGGGCGTCGCGTGTTTTGATCTTTCTCAGATCGGCGTACATGCCGCCACCGATCATGCCGACCCGACGGCCGATCCAGTCCTTCGCCTGATCGCCGGCAGCGATGACGGTCCCTGCCCCTTCGTTGCCGACCGGAAGCGACTGGTTGATCCGGCCGGCCATGCCGCCCATCCGCGCTGGCGGAATATCGAGGCTAAGCTGCGGGGCGCCGTCCGACACACCCTTGCGGACCGAAGCTGCATCCGCCGGACCAAGCAGCAAACCGAGATCGCTAGGATTGATGGGCGCCGCCTCGACACGGACAATGATTTCGTCGGATGCCGGATCATCGAGCACAATCTCCGCAAGTGACAGCGTTAGAACCCCGTCCTTATTCACCGTTGATCGTAATTCACGCGTTTTGTGGGCCATGAAGATGGGTCCTAATCGAGGCATCGGCTGCTGAACGGATGTATGACGTTTTGTGTCTCGCGATCGGTTCAGATTTAGTCTGGCGCGCGCGTCATGCCCGATCTGGCCGCCACATAGCGGCTTGACAAAGGCTCTCTGCACAATGCAAGAAAGAACAAATGGAGAACATGTGCAGGGCTGAACGTATATCTCTTGTCCGGCAGCGATTGAGGGCCTTGGACAAAGGCTGTCCAGAAGTTTGTCATTTAAAACATATGCCTGGACTACTTTCTGGTGCTTTTAAGCAGGACGCGATTCACGAACTCTATGCAGCCAATGCCGCAGACGCAGTTGCGGTAAATGCCTTTGCCTTGGCGGTCGGAATGCTTTCCGCAAATGGACAGCATGTTGTCTGGGCATTGGATGCAATGATGGCTTCAGAACATGGTACTCCCTATGGCGTTGGCATTGAAGAAATGGGAATCGATTCATCTAGGGTTTTGCTAGTCAAAGCTCCAGATATAAAAAATCTCCTTCTTGTTGGTGAGGAGTCACTAAAATCGCCTCCTGTCGGATCTGTTGTTATTAGTGCCTGGGGCAATTCTAAAGCCCTCTCATTGAACTCAAGTCGACGCCTTGCTCTGGCGGCCAAGTGGGGAGGCTCAACGCTTTTCTGTGTGCGTGCTGGAGCCGAGCCATCATCCAGTGCGGCAGAGACAAGATGGTCTGTGAGGGCAACAGCCTCCACCTCTCTGGCCGGAGGCGCGCCTGGCCATCCGTCTTTCTCACTTACCCTGCTGCGGCGGCGCGGCGGGGGCGAAGTGAAAAACTGGATCTTGGAGTGGGATCGTGACGCCCGATCATTCCGCGAACCGGCGCCGCTATCTGGCGCTATGGTTCCCGTGGCTGCCCAGCGACCGGCTGAGGCGTGGGGCGATAGCGGGCGACGCGTCGCCTGAGATTGGGCCTAATCCCGCGCCGGTCGTCCTGGTCGAGAAGGTCGGCGGCGCCCTGCGTCTGGCGGCCGTCGATCCGGCGGCGGCAAGGGCGGGGCTGACGCCCGGGCTGACCCTGGCTGACGCGAGGGCGCGAACGCCGTTCCTGTGCACCATCATCCATAGGCCCGAGGTGGATTCTGCCCTGCTGCTGCGGGTGCTGGAGGACTTCGGCCGCTTCACTCCGATGATCGCCGAGGATGCGCCGCACGGTCTGTTGCTGGACGTCACCGGCTGCGCCCATCTGTTCGGCGGGGAGGCTGGCCTGGTGCGCGCTGCGTATCAGCGTGCGGGTCGCATCGGCCTGGAGATGCGCAGCGCTCTGGCGTCCACACCCCAGGCGGCGCGCGCCTTGGCCCGTTTCGGGCGGGGTGGGCTGTTCGCTTCGGGCGAGGATCGACAGGCGGTGCGTCGGCTGCCGATCACGGCGCTAGAGTTGCCGGAGCGTGACGCCCAGGCGCTGCAGCGCGCCGGCCTGAAGCGGATCGCCGATCTGGACGACCGGCCGCGCGCGCCTCTTGCGGCCCGCTTTGGGACGGACTTCCCTTCACGTCTGGCTCGTTTGCTTGGCGACGAGGATGTTCGCATCACCCCGCACCGACCGCCGCCCCCCATCGTCGTGGATCGAGTCTTTTTCGAACCCATTCTCACCGACGCGGACGTGGATCGCGTCCTGTCCGACCTGCTGATCGACATCGCCGATCGCCTGGACCAGGCGGGCCAGGGCGGGCGGGCGTTTGAGGCCGGCTTCTACCGCGTTGATGGCCAAGTTCGCCGCATCGTCGCGAGGACAGGCCGTCCGACACGCGATGTGGACACGGTGCTGCGTCTGTTTCGCGAACGGTTGGCGGCCTTGGCAAGCCCGCTGGATCCCGGCTTCGGTTTCGATCAGATGCGGTTATCGGTTCTGGAAGCCCAGACGTTGAAACCGGTTCAGCGCGGCCTCGACGGTGACAGCCCCGACGGCGAGGATTTCAGTCGTCTGATCGACCGATTGACGGCGCGGCTGGGACCCGAGGCGGTGTTGAGTTTCGAACCTCTAGGGTCGCACATCCCCGAGCGCGCCGGACGGATGGTCCCGGCGACGATGAAGGCGCTGCGAACGGCTCATGACTGGCCGGATCTCGATCCCGACGATCCGCCCTTGCGGCCCTTGCAGATGTTCGACCCGCCCCAGCCAGTGGAAACCCTGGCGGAGGTGCCGGACGGTTCGCCCCTGCGTTTCCGATGGCGCCGGGTTCTGCATGAGGTGGCCTTGGCCGAGGGACCGGAGCGGATCGGCGGCGAATGGTGGCGCGCGCCGGATCAGAAGACCCGCGACTATTACCGCGTCGAGGACCGCGAGGGCCGCCGTTTCTGGCTGTTCCGTCAGGGCCTGTATGGCGAGACCGACGAGCCGCGGTGGTTCGTCCACGGCCTGTTCGCTTGACCGCGCCCGCCTATGCCGAGCTGGCGGCGACCAGCAACTTTTCCTTCCTGCGCGGGGCGTCGCATCCGAAGGATCTCGTTCTGACCGCGATCCTGAGAGGGCATTCGGGGCTGGGTCTGGCCGATCGCAACACGGTTTCCGGCGTGGTGCGGGCCTGGAGCGCCCTGCGGACCATCCGCGAGGACGGCCTGTCGCCGCCCGATGTCGTGCGCGACGGCGGCGGGCCGGGCGAAGTGACCTATGTCGAGGATCCGCTGAACGATCCAGCCCTGTCGCAGATGGTCAAGGATCGGGCCGCGACGTTCAAACTGGCGACCGGCGCGCGTCTGGCCTTCAACGACGGGACGCCCGACATCCTCGCCTATCCCGAGACGCGCGCCGGCTGGGGACGACTGACGCGGCTGCTGACCCTGGGCAATCGCCGGGCGGTGAAGGGGCAGTGCGAGATCGGACTGCGCGATCTGCTGGCCGCGCCCGAGGATCTGCTGCTGATCCTCATGCCGGGCGAACGGTTGAATGGCATCGATCAGGTCTTGGCGCAGTTGACCGATGCGTCGCCCGGCGCGGTTTGGCTGGGCGCGGTGATGGGGCGGAACGGCGACGACCGTCGAAGACTGGCCCGGCTGAAAACACTGTCAGAGCGAAGCGGCGCACCGCTTCTGGCCGTCAACGATGTCCTCTATCACGACCCGATCCAACGCGATCTGCAGGACGTGCTGACCTGTATTCGCGAAGGCGTGACGATCGAGGACGCAGGCCGACGTCTGAACGCCAATGCCGAACGCTGGCTGAAACCGCCCGCCGAGATGGCCCGCCTGTTCCGCGATGCGCCCGAGGCGCTGGTCGAGAGCCGGCACGTCTTGTCTCGCATCGGCTTCGATCTAGGCGATATCAGTTACCAGTATCCGGAAGAGACGACCCCGCCTGATAAGACGCCGCAGGGCTGGCTGGAACAGCTGACTTGGCGACATGCCGAGATGCGTTATCCCGACGGCGTGCCCAACAAGGTCAAGGCGCTGCTGGAGAAAGAGCTGATCTTCATCGCAAAGGCCGGCTACGCGCCGTACTTCCTGACGATCTACGACATCGTGAGGGTGGCGAAGGACAAGCGGATTTTGTGTCAGGGTCGAGGTTCGGCGGCCAACTCGGCTGTCTGTTACGTACTGGGCATCACGGCGGTGGACCCGGCGGAATCCGATCTGCTGTTCGAACGCTTCCTTTCCACCGACCGGGGCGAGCCGCCTGACATCGACGTCGACTTCGAGCACGAGCGGCGCGAGGAGATCATCCAGCACATCTACGAACGCTATGGCCGCGCGCGCGCCGGCATCGCCGCCACCGTGATCCGCTATCGTCCCAAGAGCGCCATCCGTGACGTCGGCAAGGCGCTGGGTCTGACCGAGGACGTGACCGCACGTCTGGCCTCCAGCCAATGGGGCAGTTGGGGCGGTGAGATCGGCGAGCGCCATGTCGAGCAGGCCGGTCTAGACCCCGCCAATCCCATGATCCAGCGTGCGGTGAAGATGGCCATGCGGCTATTGAACTTTCCCCGCCACCTGTCCCAGCACGTCGGCGGATTCGTCCTGACCCAGGACCGGCTGGACGAACTGGTCCCCATCGGCAATGCCGCCATGCCGGATCGCACCTTCATCGAATGGGACAAGGACGACATTGATGCACTCCGCCTGATGAAGGTCGATGTGCTGGCGCTCGGCATGCTGACCTGCATCCGCAAGGCGTTCGACCTGATCCGCGCTCATCACGGGGACGATTGGGCGCTGCATACGATCCCGCGCGACGATCCCGCCGTTTACGACATGCTGTGCAAGGGCGACTCCATCGGCGTGTTTCAGGTCGAGAGCCGCGCCCAGATCAACATGTTGCCCCGGTTGAAGCCGCGCCGCCTTTATGACTTGGTGATCCAGGTCGCCATCGTTCGGCCTGGTCCGATCCAGGGCGACATGGTCCACCCCTATCTGCGCCGCCGCAACGGGCTTGAGGAGCCGGACTACTCCAGGCCTGGACCGCAGTATCCTCAAGACGAGCTAAAACAGGTTCTGGAAAAGACCCTCGGCGTGCCCCTGTTTCAGGAACAGGCGATGAAGGTCGCCATGGTCGCGGCCGAGTTCAACGAGAAGGAAGCGAATGGTCTGCGCAAGGCTATGGGCACCTTCCGAGGCGACGGCACCCTGCACACCTACGAAGACCGAATGGTCGGCAAGATGATCGAACGCGGATATGACCCGACCTTCGCCCAGCGGTGCTTCGATCAGATCAAGGGTTTCGGCTCCTACGGGTTTCCTGAGAGTCACGCCGCCTCCTTCGCCCAACTGGTCTATGTCTCCTCATGGATCAAACGCCACTATCCGGCGGCCTTCGCCTGCGCCCTGCTGAACAGCCAGCCGATGGGATTCTACGCCCCGGCCCAGATCGTGCGCGACGCCCGCGAACACGGCGTCGAGGTGCGGCCGGTCGATGTCTCTTACAGCGGTTGGGACAACAGTCTGGAAGGTTCGGACAAGACGCCGGCGCTGCGGATCGGCCTGCGCCAGATCGAGGGCTTCCGCGAAGACTGGGCAGAGGCGCTCGCCGCCGCCCGCGCCTTCTCTCTGTCCAACATCGAAACTCTGGCCCGCCGCGCCGCCTTGCCGTCTGCCGCTATGCGCAAGCTGGCTGACGCAGACGCTTTCCGATCGTTGGGGCTGGACCGGCGCGAAGCCCTTTGGGCCGTGCGCCGACTGCCTGACGACACGCCCTTGCCGTTGTTCGCCGCCGCCGATGCGCGCGAGCTCGGCGTCGAACCCGACGCCCGGCTGCCGGTCATGCCGCTGGGCGAGCATGTCGCCGCCGATTACCAGACACTGCGCCTGTCGTTGAAGGCGCACCCCATGGCCATCCTGCGCCCGATCTTCCACGCCGAAGGCCTGCTGACCTGCGCCCGGACCGAAGCCCGTCACGGCGGCGCCCTGGTGCAGGTCGCCGGCGTGGTTCTGGTGCGTCAACGTCCCGGCAAGGGCAACGCCATCTTCGTCACCTTGGAAGACGAGACCGGCATCATCAACGTGGTCCTCTGGGCGCGGATGTTCGAGCAGTTCCGCCGCGAGGTCATGGCCGCCCGCCTGATGGCGGTCGAGGGTGTGGTTGAGAAAAGCCCCGAAGGCGTCGTCCACTTGGTCGCCCGCCGCGTCATCGACCGTTCCAGCGAACTGTCACGCCTATCTCAAGATCACGATACTTCGGTGCAACTCGCCCGCGCCGACGTCGTCGCCCATCCCCAGACACCCCGACATCCACCGCATCGCCATCCCCGTGATGTGCGCATCCTGCCCGGATCTAGAGATTTTCATTGATCCAAAATTGCGGGACCGAAACTCAAAAGGTCATTTTTGATTCCCGATACTCCACTGCTGAAACAATGACTTCGGCAAGGCATCGTAGAGGTCATCCGAGGTCAATCCCGGACCGAAACGCTCTGCGGCGTCGGAATGAAGCCAGACAGCGGCGCAGGCTGCCTCGAAGCTGTCCATGCGTTGGGCGACCAATCCGCCGATCATGCCGGCCAGGACGTCGCCGGTTCCGGCCGTCGCCAGCCAAGGCGAGCCGTTTTCGTTTCGGCGGATGCGGCCGTCAGGCGATGCGATCAGCGTCTGAGCGCCCTTCAAGACGATCGTCGCCTGGGCCGCTCGCGCAGCCTCTTCCACAGCCGCTTCGCGGCCTTGCCTAAGCAGGCCTGGGAACAGTCGTTCGAACTCGCCTTCATGTGGCGTCAGGATATCGTCGCGATCCAACACGGCGAACAGTTCAGCAGTCCGACCTTTGAAGACCGACAGGCCATCGGCGTCGATCACCAGAACGGCGCCGGTGGAGCCAAGCGCCTGAATGTTTGCGATCGTCGCGTCGTCGAGGCCTGCGGCCGGTCCGATCACGACGGCGTCGCTGCCGGCGGCCTCCCGACTTAAGTTTTCGGTTGAAGAAAAAGGCGCCAACATCACCGCCTGCACAGCCGGCGCGATCACCGACGCTGCATCTGGCGGACAAAGGATTCGCACGACCCCAGCGCCCATCCTCAGACCTGCATGGGCTGCAAGCCGCGCGGCGCCGGTGTGATGCGCCTTCCCGGAAACGACCGCCAAACGACCACGCGCATGCTTGTGCGTTTCCGCGCTCGGCCAAGGCAGAAAATTGCGCCAGATCGCCGGGTCGTTGGTTTCTATCATCCGCGTTCCGATTATCCTTCGCCAGCTTGCGAAAATCGCTTGCTTTGAGCGGCCCTGCTGTGTCCCATTCGCGCCCGAGCGCCGCTGCATTCCGTGCGCCGCTCCGGGGTCGCCATGAAGAAAATCGAAGCCATCATCAAGCCCTTCAAGCTGGATGACGTCAAAGAGGCGCTCCAGGACGTGGGCGTGCAAGGCATGACTGTGCTGGAGGCCAAGGGATATGGCCGCCAGAAGGGTCATTCCGAACTGTATCGCGGCGCGGAATACGTCATCGACTTCCTGCCCAAGATCAAGATCGAGGTGGTCGTCGCCGACGACCTCGCACCCGCGGTTGTCGAGGCCATTCAGACCTCGGCCCGCACAGGTAAGATCGGCGACGGCAAGATCTTCGTGTCCGACGTCGCCGAGGTGATCCGCATCCGCACCGGCGAAACCGGAGCCCAAGCCGTCTGACCTGACTACCCTCCCCGGCCCTCGGCCCTAGGGTCGCTGTCCGGTCTCCTCCCCAAACGACAAGAACAGGACTTTTCGAGAATGAGCGCCAGCAAGATCCTCAAAGAGATCAAGGATGAGGAGGTCCAATATGTGGACGTCCGCTTCACCGACACGCGCGGCAAGCTTCAGCACGTCACCTTCGACGTCGATCTGATCGACGAGGACTTCCTGAACGAAGGCACGATGTTCGACGGCTCTTCGATCGCCGGCTGGAAAGCCATCAACGAGTCCGACATGTTGCTGAAGCCGGACCTGACCACGGCTTACATCGATCCCTTCTATCAGCAGAAGACGATGTTCCTGTTCTGCGACGTGCTGAACCCGGACACCGGCGAGCCCTACAACCGCGACAGCCGCTCGATGGCCAAGAAGGCGCTGTCGTACGTCCAGTCGTCGGGCGTGGGCGACCAGGTCTTCTTCGGACCGGAAGCCGAGTTCTTCATCTTCGACGACGTGCGCTGGTCCACCCAGCCGCACGACACCGGCTACAGCTACGATTCGACCGAGCTGCCGGCCAACACGGGCGCCGAATATTCCGAAGGCAATATGGGCCATCGCCCTGGGCCCAAGGGCGGCTATTTCCCCGTCAATCCGGTCGATTCCGGCCAGGACCTGCGTGGCGAAATGCTGGGCGTCATGCGCGATCTGGGCCTACAGCCCGAGAAGCACCACCACGAGGTGGCTCCTGCTCAGCACGAGCTGGGCCTGAAGTTCTCGGACCTGCTGACCATGGCCGACCGCCTGCAGCTCTATAAGTACGTGATCCACAATGTGGCCCACGCCTACGGCAAATCGGCGACCTTTATGGCCAAGCCGATGTTTGCGGACAACGGTTCGGGCATGCACGTTCACATGTCGATCTGGAAGGATGGCAAGCCCCAGTTCGCCGGCGACCAGTACGCCGGTCTGTCGCAGGAATGTCTGTGGTACATCGGCGGCATCATCAAACACGCCAAGGCCATCAACGCCTTCGCCAACTCGACCACCAACTCCTACAAGCGTCTGGTCCCCGGATATGAAGCCCCGGTGAAGCTGGCCTATTCGGCCCGCAACCGCTCGGCCTCGATCCGTATCCCGCACGTCTCCTCGCCCAAGGCCAAGCGTCTGGAAGCCCGCTTCCCCGATCCGATGGGCAACCCCTATCTGACCTTCGTGGCCCTGCTGATGGCCGGTCTGGACGGGATCGAGAACCGCATCGATCCGGGCGCGCCCGCCGACAAGAACCTCTACGACCTGCCGCCGGAAGAGCGCGGCTCGATTCCCGAGGTCTGCGGCTCGCTGCGTGAAGCGCTGGAGAACCTGGATAAGGACCGCGCCTTCCTCAAGAAGGGCGGCGTGATGGATGACGACTTCATCGACAGCTACATCGAGCTAAAGATGGAAGAGGTGATGCGTCTTCAGCTGCATCCGCACCCGGTCGAGTTCGACATGTACTACAGCTGCTGATCATCTGATCGCAGTCAAGACAAAGGGCCGGGGATCGCTCCCCGGCCCTTTTTCATGGCCTGACTGCTTCAAGCAGCGATCGAGACGCCAACGTGGCGCTAAGCGATCTCGGCTTCCAGATCGTCCGCCTTCCTGCGGCGCAACTCGATCAGTCGCACGCACCAGATCGAAATCTCGTAGAGAATGACCAGAGGCACGGCCAGCATCAGCTGGCTGATCGGATCGGGCGGCGTGACCACGGCCGCGACCACGACCACGGCGACGATGGCGTAACGCCGACCAGCCGCCATGATCTTTGAGCTGATTAGACCTGCCAGGCCCAACAGCGTAGTGACGACAGGCAGCTGGAAGCAGAGACCGAAGGCGAGCAGCAGCGAGGTGACCAGGCTGAGGTAGTCGGAAATCTTCGTGGTTTGCGCCACGGATATGCCGTCGGTGGCCACCTGCTGGCTCAGCGAGAACAACATCACGAAAGGGAGCATGACGTAATAGACCAGCGCCCCGCCCAGGCAGAACATCACAGGTGCCGCGATCAGGAACGGCAGAAACGCCCCGCGCTCGTTGCGATAGAGACCCGGCGCGACGAACCGGTACAGCTGCCACGCCATAACGGGGAAGGTCAGGACCGCCGCGCCAAAGGCCGCGATCTTCATCTTGGTGAACAGCTGTTCCAGCGGCGCCGTAGCGATCAGTTGAACAACGGCGGCGCTGCCGGGCGGATAGGGTTTGATCCCCGTCATCACCGCGATCAGTTCGATGGGATTGGCGTGACCGCCTGTCGCCAGAGCGGCGGCATGGATCGCCACGGCGGCCTGATACGGCTTGATCAGCGCAATCTGAATTTGATTGGCGAAGGCGAAGCAGAGGATGAAGGCCAAGAAGAAGGCCACGACGCAGATCAGCAGCCGCCCGCGCAGCTCGATCAGATGATCCATCAGGGGCGCGCGCGACGCCTCGATCTCGGCCTCGTCACGATCGGAAGGCGTCACAGGTCAACGGCTTTCTTGTGCGAGGTCTTGGGCTTGGCGGCTGCAGGCTTGGTCTTGGCCGCCGGCGCAGCGCTCTTCGGTTTGGCGGCTGAGCGAGGCTTGGCGGTCGCCGATCCGGCGATAGCCGCCCCCGTCTTTGCCTTGGGGTCCCCTCGCTTGGATTTCGTCGCCGTGACAGGCTCAACAGGCGATGGCGTGTCCGGCCATTCATCGGCCGCAGGCATCATCACCGGCGCCTCCGGCTCGGGCGCAGGCAGGGCAGCCGCCGCAGTCGGCCCGGTCAATCCGGCGTTGATGTCCTTGAACGCGGCGTCCGCCTCGGCGCCCAGGGGATACATGGCACCCTGCCCCGTGCGCAGCGCCTCGACCTCCTTGCGCAGGTCGTCCAGTTCGGACTGACGCGCCATCTCGTCGAAACTGGATCGGAACTCGTTGGCCATGGCGCGCGCCTTGGCCACCATCTGACCGACGCGCCGCATCAGGACAGGCAGATCCTTTGGCCCCACAACAAGAAGGGCCACCAGGCCGATCACCACTAATTCGAAACCCCCGATACCGGGGCCGAGCCCGCCCATGCGTCAGCCCTTACAGACGACGACTAGCGCTTCAGCTCTTCCTTTTCCGCCTCGGTGCGCGGCAGCGAGCTGACGCCTTCGTGCGGGCCGTCCTTCTTGTCTTCGTCCTTCAGGCCGTCCTTGAAGGCGCGGATGCCCTTGGCGGCGTCGCCCATGATGCCCGACAGCTTGCCCCGGCCGCCGAACAGCAGCGCGATGACGACGATGACGATGGCCCAGTGCCAGATGCTCATGGAGCCCATGGCTAATCTCCTCGCGGGAATCGGTCATCCGATCCCATCCACTCTTATTCGACCCGCATATAGGCGCAGTGATGGCCCCGCGCCAAGGGAGGCTGTAGGTCTGCGCGACCATGAGTCCCTCCGATCACGTCATCATCCACACCGACGGCGCCTGCAAGGGCAATCCGGGCCCCGGAGGCTGGGGCGCCGTGCTTCAGGCGGGCGGCGGTCACGAGAAGGAATTATGGGGCGGCGAGGCCAACACGACCAACAATCGCATGGAGCTGATGGCCGCGATCATGGCGCTGGAAGCCCTGAAACGGCCCTGCAAGGTCGAACTGCACACCGACAGCAAATACGTCATGCAGGGGATCACCGAATGGATGCGCGGCTGGAAGGCGCGCGGTTGGCTGACGGCCGACAAGAAGCCTGTGAAAAACGCAGAGCTGTGGCAGCGGCTGGACGCGGCGCGCCTGCGTCACGAGGTGAAATGGCGATGGGTGAAGGGTCATGCCGGCCATGAACTGAACGAACGCGCCGACCAACTGGCGAATCGCGGTGTCGCGGAACTGCCCCGGCGCTAGACCGCCTCGACCTCCTTGTCCGGCTCGGCTTGACGTCGGCGGACGCGCGACCCGCTCATCACCGCGCCGAACAGGGCCGTGACGGCCGCGATCTGGAACCCGTGACCGACGCCGTTGATCGGCGCGGCCGACAGCAGGAAGGCCACCACCACGGCGCCCAGGGATTGCCCGACGACTCGCGCCATGCCCAGGGTGCCGCCCGCCGCGCCGGCACGATCTTTCGGGGCCTCCGACAACATGGCGCGATTGTTGGGCGACTGGAAAAATCCGAAGCCCGCGCCGCAAAGCGCCATGCGCCACACGATGTCGAAATGCGTCGAATCGGCATTCAGGAAACTCAGCGCCATCAGGCCGCAGGCGAACAGGCTCAGGCCGATAGCCCCCAGCACGCCCGCCGAATAGCGATCCGAAAGATGGCCGGCCAGCGGCGCGGCAATCATGGTCGCCAGCGGCCAAGGCGTCATCAGCAGGCCGGTCTCGACCGCCGTAAGCCCCAATATGCCCTGGAGGAAGAAGGGCAAGGCCACGAACGCCATCATCTGGGCGGTGAAGGATATGATTGATGTGGCGACCGACAGGCTGAACATCGGTCGCGCCAGCAGGTCGAGGGGGATCAACGGCGAGGTTCGTGACCGCTCGTGGCGAATCAGCAAGACCCCGGCTGCGAGCCCTGCCCCTGTCAGACCGAAGCCCAGAACGGCCGCCTCACCGTGCGCCAGCGATTGAAGGCCGGTGATCAGCAGGCCGAACGCCGCAGCGTTCAGCGCGGCTCCGACCCAGTTCAGCTTTCGCCGCTGAAGTCGGTTGTGCGGCAGGGTGAAACCCGCCAGCGACACCGCCAGTAGGCCGATCGGCACATTCAGCGCGAACAGCCAGCGCCAGTGTCCGACAGCCAAGATGGCGCTGGCGATGGTCGGCCCCGCGGCGGCCGCCAGCGAAACGATCACCGCGTTGATCCCGACCGCACGACCCAGCAGCCGCTGCGGATAGGTGTAACGGACCAAGGCCCCGTTGACGCTCATGATGCCTGCCGCACCGAAGCCCTGAACAACGCGCGCGAGGCTGAGTGTCTCGATGGAGTTGGCGAACACACAGGCGATGGAGGCCAGGGTGAAGACGGCCAGACCGGCTTGCGACACACGGCGATAACCGACGATCTCGCCCAACGACGCCAGCGGCAAAAGAGCGACCACGATGGCGATCTGATAGGCGTTGACGATCCAGATCGAGGCGGCCGATGACGCCTGTAGATCCTGCGCAATCGACGGCAGGGCGACATTGGCGATCGCGCCATCCAGAACGGCAAGCGTGATGCCCAGGCCGATGGACACGATGGCCCAATAGCGCCTGGGTGTCGGCAAGCCATCAGTGACGGCGTTCGGGGTGTCAGTCATGCCTGACGAACGCCGATGTGGCCGTTGCGTTCAGACGGGCGATTGCACCGTCAGCAACGAGCCGTTCACGCGCATCACGACAACATCCTGTCCTTCGATCGGCACCTCGCCCACGATCTCGGCCGGCCATTCGGCGCCGGAGATGAAGACTCGACCGCGGCCGGATACGAACGTCTCGACCACCCGCGCCCGCTGGCCGACCAGACGGCTGTCGCGGTCATTGATGTCGGGACCGTCGGGATTGGCTTTGGAGATCAGACGTCGGGACAGCAGGGTGGCGATGACCGTCAGAATAGCGAAGACGGCGACCTCTCCCGGCAGCCCCAACCGCACGCCCGCCGCCGTCATGACCGCGACGACGCCGGCCGAAACAGCGGGCCACAACAGCCATTCGGTCGAAAACATCGCCTCGACCGCCAAGAGCAGAACCCCGATCGCCAACCAGATCCAGAACGGCTGGGCGGCATAAAGATTAGCAAGCGACATCATCGGTCAGCCTCCCTGGATCAGGCCGAGGGTAGAACGGAGCCCCCGGCGGGGCGGCGGGGCGGCGCGGGCCGCACGGGCGGCGTCGCGGCCGAGTTCTGATCCTTGGCTAGTCCGACCATCTCGCCGATGCCGGCGATGGTGCCGACCAGGGCGCCCATTTCGGCAGGCACGATGACGGTGCGCTGCTGCGGGCTGCGGGCCAGTTCCGCGAAAGCCTCGACGTATTTTTGAGCCACGAAATAGTTGATGGCGTTGACGTCCCCGCGGGCGATGGCTTCCGACACCATGGCCGTGGCGCGGGCCTCGGCTTCGGCCTCGCGCTCGCGCGCCTCGGCGTCGCGGAAGGCCGCTTCCTTGCGACCCTCGGCTTGAAGGATGGCGGCCTGTTTGGCGCCCTCGGCGCGGGCGATGGCGGCGGATTTCTCGCCATCGGCCTCGGTGATGACGGCGCGACGTTCACGCTCGGCCTTCATCTGACGCGCCATGGCGTTGGTGATGTCGGTCGGCGGGGTCAGGTCCTTGATCTCGATCCGATTGACCTTGACGCCCCACGGCTCGGTGGCCGCGTCGATGACATGCAGCAGGCGTGTGTTGATGCTGTCGCGCTGGCTCAGCACTTCATCCAGTTCCATGGAACCGACCACGGTCCGCAGATTGGTCATGCACAGCTGCGAAATCGCATAGGGCAGATCGTCGACGCGATAGGCGGCGCGGGCGGAATCCATCACCTGGATGAAGACGATTCCGTCGACCTTCACCATGGCGTTGTCCTTGGTGATGACCTCCTGGGTCGGCACGTCCAGCACCTGTTCCATCATGTTCATGCGGCGGCCGACGCGTTCCACGAACGGCGTCAGGAAGCCGATGCCGGGGCTCAGCGTTTTGGTGTACTTTCCGAAACGTTCGACTGTGAATTCACGGCCTTGCGGCACAATCTTGATCACGCTGATCAACAGCACGATGGCCAGCAACAGCACAACGCCGGCGAAGATGGTGGTCACGTCCATTCAGATCCCTCCCTGACGCGGCAAGCCTACCCGCTGTACGCGAGCGGCGCCAGACAAACCGAGAGGATGGCCGCCTTAAAGGCCGCGCTTGGCCCGCCAGGCCGCCAAACGCACGCTGACGTCACGTTCGATGTCGCCGTAGAACAGGTTGTAGGGCACGATCTTGCGTCGGTCCGCCCAACTGCCGCCAGCTGTCAAAAAATCGGCGTCAGGCGCGCTATGCCACAACAGGCCGCCACGGCATTCTGTGGAGATCAACCGACCCGTGAGAGCTGGTCGGGCGCCCCATTCCAAGCCGGTCGCATTGGTCGCGCCGCTGTGCTGACGCGCCGCGGCACGCGGCTGGCTCACAGCACCCGTCAAAGGATTCACGCAGATGGGATCAGTGGACAGGTTCACCAGATCGCCGCGATCGTCCCATTCCAGAGCGCGTCTCAGCTTGCGCCGCGCGCCCGCATCATCGCCCTCCTGCACCGACGCCCAGGCCAAGATGCACCCCGTTTGATCAGCGGCGTCGCAGGGCGAGATCGCCTGCCGGAACATCTCGCGCCCGACCAAAGTATCGATCATATAGGCGGCGACAAGCCTGTCTTTCAGCGCCGGATCGGCGCGAAGTTGGTCGCGAACCAGACGCGCCGTCAGTTCCCCGCCCTGTTCGACGCCGGCGATAACAATGGGACCGGCGGGATGCTGCTGCAGCCACAGTTCGAAAGCGGTCTTCACGTCCTCATAGGCGAAGGCGCGCGCTTCGCGCGCGTCATCACGCAAGGTCAGGCGGGTGTACAGGCTGGCTTGACGATACAGCGGCGCGCTGACCCTGCCCTCCCGGGCGAAGGGCGACGCATAGTTGGGCAGCACGACGCGCCGCATATAGGCGTTGGCCCGTGCATCGTCGATCGGCCCATTCCACTCGGCTCCACCATCGAAAGTGGTCGGCATGACGAAGAAGACCGCCGCCTGGTTGGGCGCGCCTTGGTCGATCAGCGCCCAGGAGGATGTCTTTCGATAGTCGGGCGCGGGCGGTGGCTTGTAGGTCTGGAACGGCACCTGCGGGTCCAGCCCTGCCCTCAGAATGTCGCCGCTCCACACCGCGACGGCCGCCGTGAGCACGAAGACGGCGGCGAAGCCTGCATATCCGACCCATTGCCTGAAGGTCAGCCGACGCATCAGCGGTACGGATCAGCCGTGGCGAGGAAGTCCTGCACGTAGCGCCGCACGCCCTCTTCCAACGGCGTCGATTGACCCTCGAAGCCTGCGGCGCGGATGCGATCCATGCGGGCTTCGGTGAAATACTGATAGCGGTCGCGGATCGACAGGGGCGTATCGACATAGTCGATGGAGGGCGTCTTGCCGGCGGCCTCGAAGGTGGCGCGCGCAAGATCGGCGAACGACCGCGCCTGACCCGAGCCAGCGTTGAAGATGCCCGAGACCTGCGGCGACTGGAGCAAAAACTCGATGATATCGACCACATCGTCGATATAGACGAAGTCTCGCATCTGGCCGCCGTCCGCATAGTTGGGATTGTGCGACCGAAACAGGGTCACGGTCTCGCCCGCCGCAACCTTCGGCCAGATTTGAGCCACAACCGACTTCATTCCGCCCTTGTGACCTTCGTTCGGACCATAAACGTTGAAGAATTTCAGCCCTGCCCACTGGGGCGGCGCTCGACCCCGATCCGCCTGCCGGACTGCATATTGGTCGAACAGCATTTTCGAATAGCCATAGGCGTTTAGCGGACGAAGCTGCGATAATGAATCTGCATCGTCATCGTCGTTGAAGCCCGTCTCGCCATCGCCATAGGTCGCAGCCGAAGACGCGTAGATCATTCGCGATCCCCGGATTGCGCACCAGTCCCACAGGTCGCGGGACAGAATGAAGTTGGTCCGCAAAATCAGGTCGGCGTCCGGCTCGGTCGTCGAAGAGATCGCGCCCATATGCACCACGGCCTCAATCCGCTCGGCGTGACGCTCCAGCTGCTCGAACAGTTCTTCGGGCGACCAGAAGTCGGCGATTGCGTGCTTGGCCAGGTTCTTCCATTTGGCTAGGTCGGCCGTCTCCAGACGATCGCAAACGACCACATCGTAGGCGGTCTCCGCCGTCAGTCGGGCGACGATGTTCGAGCCGATGAAACCGGCGCCGCCGGTCACGACGATCATTCTCGGCGTCACTGCGCGCTCCCTGTCATTTTCTCGATCGTCCGCGTGGTTGAATAGCCGTCCTTAAAGTCGGCCAACTTGACCTCGCCGCCCCAGCTTTCGACCAGATCGCCGCCCACGACGCCCTCGCGCGTGTAATCCGAGCCCTTGATCAGAACATCAGGACGCAGCCGTTCGATCAGGGCGATCGGCGTCGGGTCATCGAAACTGGTGACGCGATCGACGCTGGCCAGCCCGCCGATGACGACGGCACGACTGTCCAGATCATTCACCGGTCGCCCCTCGCCCTTCAGTCGCTTGACCGAGGCGTCGGTGTTCAGCGCCACGACCAGGCGATCGCACCAGCTACGGGCCTGCGCCAGATAGGCCACATGGCCGCGGTGCAGGATGTCGAAACAGCCGTTGGTGAAACCGATCTTCAGGCCCTGACGTCGCCAGTCCTCGACCTCGACCGCCAGTTCGTCGATCGGCGTCACCTTGGACACCGCAGCGGTGGCGTGCTGGCTCAGCTCGGCTTCGATCAGCTCGGCGGGTGTGACGACAGCTGTCCCGGCCTTCCCGACGACCACGCCAGAGGCCAGGATGGCGAACTCGACCGCCATCTCCAGCGATGCGCCGGCGCCCAGCGCCAACCCGATGGCGGCCAAGCCTGTATCGCCGGCGCCAGACACGTCGAAGACCTCGCGCGCCCGGCCGGGGAAGTGCTTCACGGGTTCACCGCGCCGCGCCAGGCTCATCCCCTTGCCCGCACGGGTGACGATGATCGCCTTGGCGGTCGTGGCGGCCAGTAAGGCAGCCAGCGCCGTCTCGACCTCGGCGTCCGTCCCGACCGGCAGGCCGGTGGCGCCGGCCAGTTCCGAAGCATTCGGCTTGATGACATCCACCGCGCCGTAGCGAGCGAAGTCCCTTCCCTTTGGATCGACGACAACCGGCGCACCGGATGTCTGCGCCGCGTTCAGAGCCGAAGCCAGCAGCGCATCGCTGACGACGCCCTTGGCGTAATCTGAGAGCAAATAGACCGAGGCATCTGTAAACGCGTCCGAATCTTGGATCGCCGTCGGCGCAGCCTCGTCATCGAGCCGCAGCAACTGTTGCCCCCCCGAAACGAAGCGCGTCTTCACGATGGTGGACGCGCCTGCCGGCCTCGCCACGACGTCCTCGATGTGCGGCTCGGCGGCGATCAGAGCGGTCAGTTCCGCCCCGGCCGCGTCGTCGCCGATTACGGCGCCAAGCCGCGCCACCCCGCCCAACGCCGCGATATTGCGCGCCACGTTGCCGACGCCGCCTGGCATGGCGACGGTGCGGCTGGTGCGAAGCACAGGGATCGGCGCCTCGGGCGAGATGCGGCTGACCTCGCCATAGACGTAGCGATCTAGCATCAGGTCGCCGACGCAGGCGATCTTCAGGCCGCGCACGCGCTCCAGCAGGCTTTGCAGGGCGCCCAGGTCCAGGGTGTCAGACATGGGTCCGACCTAGAGGATTCAGGCGGCCTGCGCCACCGGCGCCTTGGCCCCGATCTTGATGGCCAGGTCGTCGAAAGCGATCAGTTCGGCGGCCAGAGCTTCGAACTGGCTTAGCGGCACCATGTTCGGACCGTCCGACGGCGCATTATCCGGGTCCTGATGGGTTTCCATGAAGACCGCATCGACGCCGACGGCCACGGCAGCGCGCCCCAGCACCGGCACGAACTCGCGCTGACCACCCGACGATGCGCCCTGCCCGCCCGGCTGCTGAACGCTGTGGGTCGCATCAAACACGACGGGGCAGCCGATCTCGCGCAGCACCGGAAGTGCCCGCATGTCGCTGACCAGAGTGTTGTAGCCGAAGCTGGCGCCGCGTTCGCAGGCCATGACGTTGGGATTGCCGGCGCCGACCACCTTGGCGATGACGTTCTTCATGTCCCAGGGGGCCAGGAACTGACCCTTCTTGATGTTGATCGCCTTGCCGGTGGCGGCGGCCGCCAGCAGCAGGTCGGTCTGACGGCTGAGGAAGGCCGGAATCTGCAGCACGTCGACGACCTCGCCGACCGGACCGCACTGAACCTCGGAGTGAACATCGGTCAGGGTCGGCAGGCCTGTAACATCGCGAATCTCGGCGAAGATCGGCATGGCGTCTTTCAGACCGATGCCACGCGCGGCGCTGGCGCTGGTCCGGTTCGCCTTGTCAAAACTGGTCTTGTAGATGATGCCGACGTTCAGACGTTCACCGATTTCCTTCAGCGCATGGGCCGTCTCCAGCGCATGCTGGCGGCTCTCCATCTGGCAAGGACCGGCGATGAAAGCGATTCTTGCGCCGCCGCCGATGACGACAGGCGTCCGAAGACCTTCGGACAACGTAATGACAGCGTTGGGTCGGCTCACGAGGCGGCTCTTTCGACGTTCGGTGTTGTGGAGGCGGCTTTTGCCGCAACTATTGGGCCATCAGGTGGCGCTCTGAAGGGATGCGCGCAAGTTATCACGGAGTTCGCCCGCGTGGCCACCAAACCTGTCATCCTGTGGTTTCGCCGCGATCTGCGACTGCATGACAATCCTGCCCTGACCCACGCGACGGAGACAGGGCGACCCATCTTGCCTGTCTATATTCTGGACGAGCATTTCGAACGGCCGATGGGCGCCGCGTCGCGCTGGTGGCTCGACAAGTCGTTGAGGGCGCTGGATGCGGCGCTTCAAGATCGCGGTTCGCGCCTGATTCTGCGCAAGGGCAATGCGCTGAACCAGCTTCAGGCGCTGATCAGCGAAACCGGTGCCGACACCGTCTTCATGAACCGCCTGTTCGAACCCGAGGCGTTTGAGCATGACGCCGAAATCGCCCACGCGCTCAAGGCGGACGGTATCGAATGCCGAGGCTTCAACGGCGCCCTGCTCTGCCGCCCCGGCGAGGTGCTGAACGGTTCGGGTCAGCCGTACAAGGTCTTCACCCCGTTCTTGAGAGCCCTCTTGGCCACGGCGGAGGCGCCGGCTCACACAACGGGACCGCGCCAGATACAGACGCCCAGAACGGTTCAATCCGACGACCTCGACAGTTGGAAGCTGCACCCCCATCGTCCGGACTGGTCCAAAGGATTCGACTGGACGCCAGGGGAAGACGGGGCCTCGCAGGCCTTGTCCAGGTTCATACCATCCGGCCTGAAGACCTATGCGAAGGATCGCGACTTTCCCGACCGGCAGGGCGCCAACAGCCGCCTGTCGCCGCATCTTCACTGGGGCGAAATCAGCCCCTGGCGGGCGATCGACCGCGCCCGACAGGCGGCGAAAGACGGCAGAGTATCATCGGCGGAAGCCGACAAATTCATTGCTGAGATCGGCTGGCGCGAGTTCTCGGCGCACCTGCTGCATCATTTCCCTTACATCACCGAGCGCGCGTTCCGTCCCGAGTATGACGCCATGCCCTGGCGTAAAGACGACACGAGCCTCAAGGCATGGAGACAGGGGCGGACCGGATACCCGTTGGTGGACGCCGGCATGCGCCAGCTCTGGACGACAGGGTGGATGCATAATCGGGTTCGGATGGTCGTCGCCTCCTTCCTGATCAAACATCTGCTGATCGACTGGCGCGAAGGCGAAGCCTGGTTCTGGGACACGCTTGTGGATGCCGACCGCGCCAGCAATGTGCAGAACTGGCAGTGGGTCGCAGGCTCGGGCGCAGACGCCTCCCCCTTCTTCCGCATTTTCAATCCCATCACGCAGGGTGAAAAGTTCGATCCCGACGGCGGCTATGTCCATCGGTGGGTGCCGGAACTTCGCCGCCTGCCCGACCGCTGGCTGCAGTCGCCCTGGACCGCACCCACCGAAGTGCTGCGTGACGCCGGAATCGTTCTAGGGCGCGATTACCCCGAGCCGATCGTCGAACACGAGAAGGCGCGCCATCGGGCGCTCGCTGCCCTGAAGACGGTTTCCGGTCGCGGCGACGACCACAGCGACCGTGATTGACCCCCTTTGTATTCCGCGTTGAAAGTCAAAAGATGAGCGTCGCACACGCCGATATCGAAGCCGTCGCCAGCCGAACACCGCGCGTGTTCGCCATGTTGCTGCGGCTTCTGGCCGCCAACTGGACCTTCGGCCGCTTGACGGTGCAACTGCCCAATGGCGAGACCCATGTGCTTCAAGGCAAGCAGCCGGGCCCCAGCGGCATGATGACCGTGCGCGACTACCAGTTCGCACGCCGCGTGCTGGCGGCCGGCGATATCGGCTTCGCCGAAGGCTATATCGCAGGCGAGTGGGACAGTCCGAACTTGGCCGCCCTGCTTGAAACCCTAGTGGACAACTACGATCACATCCGGCGCCTGTTCGACGGCAATCTGATCATGTGGGTGGTCAACTGGCTGAGCCACCGCACCAATCGTAACAGCAAGACCGGCTCGAAGAAGAACATCCACGCCCACTACGATCTGGGCAATGCCTTCTATTCCCAGTGGCTGGACGGGACGATGACCTATTCATCGGCCCGCTTCAGCCGTGATGGTGAGGCTCTGGAGACGGCGCAACGTGAGAAATACGCCGCCTTGGCCCGAATGATGGATCTTCGGGCAGGAATGTCAGTGCTGGAAATCGGCTGCGGCTGGGGCGGCTTCGCCGAGTTCGCAGCGCGCGAGATCGGCGCCAAGATCACCGGGATCACGATCTCCAAAGAGCAGCATGATTTCGCTCGCCAGCGCATGTTCAACGCGGGTGTGAGCGACCGCGCCGATATTCAGCTGATCGACTACCGCGATGTGCAGGGTCGATTTGATCGGGTGGCGTCCATCGAGATGTTCGAGGCTGTGGGCATGGAGTATTGGCCCGCTTACTTCGGCAAGGTCCACGACGTCCTTAAACCTGGCGGTAAGGCCGGGTTGCAGATCATCACGATCAAGGACGACCTTTTCGATGAATACAATGCCCGGACGGATTTCATCCAGAAGTACGTCTTCCCCGGCGGCATGCTCCCCTCCGAAGACCGGCTGGCGCCGGTCGTGTCGAAAGCCGGACTGTCCTGGCAGTCGGTAGAACGGTTCGGCCTCGACTACGCTGCGACGCTTAAGCTTTGGGATGAGCGTTTCCAGGCGTCCTGGAACGAGATCAGCAAGCTTTCCGGCTTTGACGAACGATTCCGGCGGCTCTGGCGCTTCTATCTGGCCTATTGCGAAGCCGGTTTCCGCTCTCGCCGCACTGACGTGATCCAACTGAGCCTGTCTCGCCCATGAGCCCGCTGATTTCGACGACAGACCTCGCCGCGAGATTGGGCGCGCCGGACTTGCGGATCGTCGATGGCAGCTGGCACCTGGACGGCCGCGACGCGCGCGCCGATTTTGAACAGACCCATATCCTTGGCGCCGTATTTTTCGATCTGGACGCCATATCGGCTCGAGACAGCCCCCTGCCCCACATGATGCCGACGCCAGAGGCCTTCGGGGCTTCGGTCGGGGCGCTGGGCCTCTCCGTCGACGACCAGATCGTCGTCTATGATACCACCGGATTGTTCTCGGCGGCGCGCGTCTGGTGGATGCTGAAGACGATGGGCGCGAAGAGGGTTCAGGTGCTCGACGGCGGCCTGCCGCGCTGGCGTGACGACGGCCTGCCGACCGTCCACGGGCATTCGGTAGCGGATGCGACGGACTTCCATGCCGAGATGGCGACCGATGCCGTCGCCTCGTTGGATGATGTGCGCGCGGCCTTGGCCCAGGATGCTCAGGTCGTCGACGCGCGCGGCGCACCCCGATTCGACGGCGCAGCGCCCGAACCTCGCCCCGGTGTTCGCAGCGGCCATATGCCCGGCGCGTGCAACCTCCCTTATGGCCGATTGCTAAACGACGACGGCACGATGAAGCGTGGCGCGGCCTTGGAGGAGGCCTTTGCAGACGCCGGCGTGGATATCAACCGACCTGTCATCACCACCTGCGGATCCGGAGTGACCGCCGCCATACTGACGCTAGGCCTGGCCGAACTCGGCCGTTCGTCACGGCTTTATGACGGTTCCTGGGCCGAATGGGGCGCCCGAACGGACACCCCCGTCGAAACCGGCTAAGATCAGGCCGGCGGCGCCGCGGGGAAGACGTCGTCGGCGTCGGCCGGTTCGTCTTCCTCGCCACGCGAAACGACGGTGGCCAAAACCAAGTCGCCCGTAACGTTCAAAGTCGTGCGGCACATGTCCAGGAAGCGATCGACGCCAAGGATCAGGCCGATGCCTTCGGGCGGCACCTTCACCATCACCAGGATCATCGCCACGACCGGCAGCGAACCGGCCGGCACGCCCGCCGTGCCAATTCCGCCCAAAATGCAGACCAGCATGACCACGACCTGCTGCGTGATCGTCAGGTCGATGCCGAAGAACTGGGCCAGGAACAGCACTGTCACGCCCTCGAACAGGGCCGTGCCGTTCTGGTTGGCGGTGGCGCCGACCGTCAGGACGAAACGCGCGATCTTGCGCGGCAGGTGCAACTGCTCCTCAGCCGCTTTGAGCGACACCGGCAGAGACGCGTTGGACGAGGCGGTCGAGAAGGCCACCACCATCGGCTCGCGCACACCCTTGAAGAAGGCGATGGGCGAGCGGCCGGCCGCCAGCCAGATTACGAGCGGATAGACCACGAACATATGGATCGCCATCGCGCCGACCGCGACGCCGACGAAGGCCGCCAGGCGCACCAACAGGTCCCAACCGAACAGCGCCGCCAGGTTGAACATCAGACAGGCGATGGCCAGCGGCGCCAGTCTGATGAACAGGTTGATCAGGGTCATCGAGACCTCGAAGATCCCCTGGATCACTTCCTGCAGACGGTCCGTCGCCGGGCTTTTGGCCATGACCAGACCGATGCCGAAGAACAGGGCGAAAATCATCAGCGGAAGGATCGCGTTCTCCGCCGCTGCGGTAACCGCGTTCGACGGCACCAGATCCAGGAAGAAATCGCCCAACTGGATCGAGCTGTCGCGGCCTGTCTGAACGATGCTGGCGGCGCCGTCCTTGCCCTGCTCCAACAGCTGCTGAGCCACCGCCGGATCGACACCTCGCCCGGGCTGGAAGACGTTGACCATCACCAAACCGATGACCACCGCAATGCTGGACACCACAACCGTCAGAAGCAGCGTCTTGATCCCTGCTCGCCCCAGCGAGCTGAGATCGCCCATCTCCGCCACCCCGACAACCAGGGCCGAGAACAGCAGCGGGATCACCATCATGAACAGCAGGCGCAGGAAGATCTGACCGATCGGCCCGGTCACGTTGTCCGTCAGCCAGACCACCCAGGCTGCATCGGCCCCCACCGCCAGATTGACCAGCAATCCCCCGATCAGGCCGACCGCGAAACCGATCAACATCAGCCAGTGCAGCGCAAGGCCGCCGCGTTTCGTCTCGGTCATCTGTCCCCCAGGAAGCGATGCAAGCGTCGGCGCTTATCGGATCGGCAGGCCATAGATCAAGCCGGCCGGGCGCGCGTTCCATTGTGCGTTCAAACCGCGCGCCAGGTCGAGCGCCGATTGCGATCCCAGATTTCGCTCGAAAATCTCGCCATAGTTCCCGACGGCTTCGATCGCGTCCTTGGCCCAATCGTCGGACAGCCCCAGCATGGGACCGAACTCGCCCTCGGCGCCCAATAAACGCCGGACACGCGGGTCGGTCGCGGTCTTAAACTGATCGTCGGCATTGGCCTTGGTGACGCCGAGCTCTTCGGCCAGCATCAGGGCGTTCAGGGTCCAACGGACGGTCGAGGCCCAGCGCTCGTCGCCCGACTTGACCACCGGCCCCAGCGGCTCCTTGGACGCGACATCGGACAGGATCACATGTTCGTTGGGGTTGGTCAGCACGGTCCGCGCGGCGGCCAGGGCGGAGATGTCGGCGCTGAAGGCATCGCAGTCCTCGCGACCATAGGCGTCGCGCGCCGCTTCCTCCGTCTCGAATACGACCGGCCGATATTCGATGCCGCGAGACCGGAAATAGTCGGCGGCGTTGGCCTGGGACGTCGAACCCGACTGAACGCACACCCGCGCGCCTGTCAGTTCGGTGGCGCTGTTCAGGTTCAGCGAACGCCGGACCAGAAAGCCCTGGCCGTCGTAATAGTTGATGCCGGCGAACACGAAGCCTTCACCCGCGTCGCGGCTCATGGTCCAGGACGAGTTGCGCCAAAGCACGTCGATCCGGCCGTCGTTGAGCGCCGTGAAGCGATCCGACGCCGACAGAGGCACGAACCGCACCGCATCGGCATCGCCCAGCACCGCCGCCGCCGTCGCGCGACAGAAGTCCACGTCGAAGCCGCGCCACTGGCCGCGATTGTCGGTATAGGCGAAGCCGACCAATCCCTGATGCACGCCGCAATTCAGGCGACCCCGGCGTTTGATGGCGGCCAGCGTCGGGCTTTTCGCAACCGCCGTCGATGACGCTTGCGCGGGCGCGGCAGGGCTGGCTTCCGGCGCCGGGCTGGCGTCCTTGCGCCCGCAAGCCGTCGTCATCAGCACAACGGCCATCGCTCCGATCGTCCAGCACCGCATCGCGTTCCTATTCCTCGCCGCTTGCGCCCCGCTGGCTTTAGAGGCCTTTAGGGGCCGATCCGCAACCCATCGGAGAGGCTATGTCGCCGCTTTCGGACCGCACCCGCCTGATCGCCGCCGCCACGCGACGCGGCCAGGGCCGGCGCGGCGTCAATCCGCCGATCGAACGCGCCTCGACGATGTTGAGCGACAGCGCGGCCGTCATGCGCGACGAGACCGACGGCCCGACCTATGGTCTCAGCGGCGGCAGCGCCGCCCGCGATCTTCGCCGCGCCCTGGCCGACCTTGAGGGGGCAAAGGACGCCTTTCTGGTTCCCTCGGGCCTTGCGGCCGTCACGGTTCCGCTGTTGGCGCTTTTGAGACCGGGCGACGAGGTGATCACGACAGACGCCGTCTATGGTCCGACGCGCCGGTTCCTTAGCCGGTATCAATCGACCCGCGGCATCACGACCCGCTTTTTGCCCGCAGACGCAGATGCGCAGACTGTTCTGGCCGCTATTGGCGAACGCACGCGGCTGGTGCTGATGGAGTCGCCGGCCTCTCTCACATTCGAGATGGTCGATGTCGCCGCCGTGGCCCAGGCCTGCCGTGCACGAGGCGTCCTGACGGTGGTCGACAATACCTGGGCCGCCGGTCTGGCCTATCGTCCGCTGGCCCATGGCGTGGACGTCAGTGTTCAGGCCGTGACCAAATATGTCGGCGGCCATTCGGATGTGCTGATGGGCGGTATCGCTTCAAACAACCCCGCCTGCCTGCGCGCCATCGGCGACACGATCGAGGATCTCGGCTGGCATGTGTCCCCCGACGACGCCTGGCTGGCGCTGCGCGGCCTGCGGACCTTGCCGCTGCGCTATGCCGAACAGGCACGATCAGGCTTGATCTTGGCGGAATGGCTGCAAGCCCGGCCCGAAGTGTCACGCGTCCTCTACCCGCCCCTGCCCGGCTCGATCGGCCATGATCTGTGGCGGCGAGATTTCACCGGCGCCGCGTCCTTGATGGGTGTGGTCATGAAGGGCGGCGACAGGGCGGCGGGCGAGGCGTTGCTGAACGCCCTGACCCTGTTCGGCCTTGGCTATTCCTGGGGCGGGTTCGAGAGCCTGATCACTCACGAAACCCATCAGATGGCCTACCGCAACGATCCGCCCGTGCTTGAGGGCGAACTGATCCGACTGCATGTCGGTCTTGAAGATCCTGCGGACCTCATCGCCGATCTGGAGCAGGGCCTCGCCGCCTTCACCGCCGCACTCACGGTTCCTTAAGCGCCGCAAAGGACTGTGCGCCCGTGCGCGAACCGCCCGTTCAGACCCCAGATGATTCGCCGCCGCTGTGGGAACAGTGGGCGGCTGGCTTCGTCGCCTTTATGCTGACTGGCGCCCTGATCGCGCCCGTCATCGCGCCGACCCAGGTCGAGACGCCGATCCTGCGGTTCATCTGGCTGCCGGTCTACGCCGTCATCGCCGGCCTGATCGTCTTTCGCTTCGACAAGGTCATCCGCGCCTGGCCGGCATGGCTGATGATGTTCGCCCTCGTCATAATGTGTTTCGTCTCGAAATACTGGTCCATCGACCCCGAGGTCACGGAGCGCCGCGTCATCGCCATGGCAATCAACAGCGCCTTCGCCATCTATCTGGGCGCCCGCTTCCGTGACGACGCCCTGCCGCGAGTCCTGATGTACACCTGTTTGGTGATGGCGGTCGGCAGCCTGATCATGGTTTTCGGCTATCCCAAGGTCGGGGTGCACCAGTTCGACAACGCCGGCCTGTGGCGCGGCCTCTGGTATGAGAAGAACCAGATGGGGCTGGTCATGGTGGTGGGCGCCGTTTCCGCCGCAGCGACCCTGGCGGCCGATCATATCGCCGGACGCAGCCACCGGATCTGGATCTGCCTGCTGACATTAGGCCTGACCACGCTCCTGGTGCTCGCCACCCAATCCAAGACATCGCTTCTGTGCTGGGGCCTGGGCCTGGGCATGATCGGGGGGTGGTGGACGTTGAAACAAGGCGGCGCGGTGATCACCGTCATCGGCATCTGGCTTGCCGTCATCATTGCGGCCGGCGCGACCTGGCTGTGGAACTCCGATTCCGCCGCGATCCTGGAGGCATTGGGCAAGGACCCGTCGCTGACAGGCCGCACGCTGATCTGGGAAGCCTTGATGCGGAAGGTCGCAGAGCGCCCTTGGACCGGATACGGCTTCAGCGCCTTCTGGGGCGTGGACTCGATCCCGGCGCGCGAAATCCGCATCGAGACCCAGTGGCCCGTGCCTTCCGCTCACAACGGCTGGATCGATCTGCTCGTGCAGCTGGGCTGGCCCGGTGCGGTGGCTGTGGGCGCCGTTATGGCGATCTCTGCGATCTTCGTCGTCGCGCGCACGAACGGGCTCGGTGCGCGCGAAGGCTACTGGAGCGTCGCCTATCTGGCGGTCTTCACGGCCCTAAGCCTTTCGGAGAGCGTCCTGCTGACCCACGCTAATCTGCCGTGGATCCTGATGCTCGCGATTATGGCCCGCGCCGTGACCTTTGATCCGGCCCCGGTTCGTGCGCCGCTTGCTCGACAGGCGTCACGGGCCTACCAGACCCGGTCCCGAATCGCCTCAGACTACGTGAATGGCCGCCGACCTCTTCGCTTTTGACGACGAACCCGAAGCTCGCAAACCCGAGCCGCCCAAGCCAGTTGTGGCGACCCCGCCTGCAGCTGCGCCCGCTGTTGTCTCAACGCCCGCGCCGCCTCCCGTTCAAGCTACGGCCACGACGGCGGCCGCCACCGGCTATTCCGCCTCCTCCATCGAGGTGCTGGAAGGGCTGGAACCCGTTCGCAAACGCCCCGGCATGTATATCGGCGGCACCGACGAGCGCGCCCTGCACCACCTTTTCGCCGAAGTCCTGGACAACGCCATGGACGAAGCGGTGGCGAAACATGCCAAGCTGATCACCGTCGATCTGGACGCCGAGGGATATCTTTCGGTGCGTGATGACGGTCGCGGCATTCCGGTCGACCCGCATCCGAAGCATCCCGGCAAGTCGGCGCTGGAAGTCGTCATGACGGTCCTGCACTCCGGCGGCAAGTTTTCCGGCAAAGCCTATGAAACTTCTGGCGGTTTGCACGGCGTTGGCGTCTCGGTCGTCAACGCTCTGAGCGAAAGCGTCGAGGTCACAGTCTGGCGCGACGGTTTCGAATGGAAACAGGCCTTCAGCCGCGGTCACGTCCTGGCTCCGATCCAGCAGATCGGCCCGTCAAAAAAGCGCGGCACCCTGATCCGGTTCAAGCCCGACGACGAAATCTTCGGCATGGGAGCGGCTTTCAAGCCGGCGCGCCTCTTCCGCATGGCACGGTCAAAAGCCTATCTGTTCCGCGGCGTCGAAATCCGGTGGACCTGCGCATCAGAGCGGATCACTGACGCCACGCCGGCCCAGGCTAGTCTGCACTTCCCAGGCGGCCTGGCCGACGCTCTGGCCGACCGCATCGGTCAACTGGAAACCGTCACCCCCACCTTCGCCGGCCGCGCCGAGCGTCAAGGCGAAGCGGGCGCCTTCGAATGGGCCGTCACCTGGTCGCCCGTCGGTTTCGGCGAGGCGGACGGCTTCATCCAGTCCTACTGCAACACCGTCTCCACCCCCGACGGCGGCACGCACGAAGCCGGGTTCCGCGCCGCCTTGGTCAAGGGGCTGAAGGCCTATGGCGAACTGACCAATGAGAAACGCGCCTCAGTCATCACGGCCGAGGACGTCATCGCCAATGCCGGCGCCCTGATCAGCGTCTTCATCCGCAATCCCGAGTTCCAGGGCCAGACCAAGGACCGTCTGTCCTCGCCCGAGGGCGCGCGCATCGTAGAGCAGTTGCTGCGCGACCCTCTGGACCACTGGCTGACCGAGAGCCCGAAACAGGCCAACGCCCTGCTCGGTTACGTCATCGACCGGGCCGAAGAGCGCTTGCGCCGCCGCAAGGACAAGGAGGTCCAGCGCGCCGCCACCCGCAAGCTGCGCCTGCCCGGGAAACTGTCCGACTGCTCCCGTCAGGCCGCTGAGGGCACCGAACTCTTCATCGTCGAAGGCGATTCGGCCGGCGGCTCGGCCAAACAGGCGCGCGACCGCACGACCCAGGCGATCCTGCCCCTGCGCGGCAAGATCCTGAACGTCGCCTCCGCCACCGCCGACAAGCTGCGCGCCAACGTCGAACTGTCCGACTTGGCCCTGGCCTTGGGCGTCCAGCCCGGCAACCGGTTCAACATCGATGACCTGCGCTACGAGCGGATCGTCATCATGACCGACGCCGACGTGGACGGCGCCCACATCGCGGCCCTGCTCATCACCTTCTTCTATCGCGTCATGCCCGAGACGATCCGCCAGGGCCGGGTCTTCATGGCCCTGCCGCCGCTCTATCGCATCAGCGCCGGGCCTCTGAGCGAATACGCCCGTGACGACGCCCACCGCGACGAACTGCTGGCGACGGTCTTCAAGGGCAAGAAAACCGAGATCGGCCGGTTCAAGGGCCTGGGCGAAATGATGGCCTCCCAACTGAAGGAGACCACCATGGATCCCAAGAAACGCACACTGGCCCGCATTACGGTGCCCGACGCCGAGGCCAGCATCGAGGATTTGGTCGAACGCCTGATGGGCAAGCGCGCCGACGCGCGCTTCCAGTTCATTCAGGAAAACGCCCAGTTCGTGAAAGAAGAACTCGACGTCTAACGGCCTCGCGGCCCTTCCAACGCACGGCGACGCCTGACAAAAGGGGGCATGCAGACGCCCGCTCCCTCCACCGCCGTGCTTGACGAACTGAAGGCCGCGCTCGGTCCGGGCGGCTGGACCCAGGACCCGGATGTCATCGCGCCGCATCTGACCGAATGGCGCAATCGCTGGACCGGCGACACGCCGATCCTGCTGACCCCACGTTCGACGGAAGAGGTCGCGCGTGCCGTGACGATATGCGCGCGCGAGGGCGTCGCGATTACGCCCCAAGGCGGCGGCACGGGCCTGGTCGGCGGGCAAGTGCCCTTTGGCGAAGTCCTGCTGTCGCTGAAGAAGATGCGGACCGTTCGCGACGTCACTGCCTTGGACGACGCCATGACGGTCGAGGCGGGCCTGACTTTGCTCGAGGCGCAACAGACGGCGACGGCGTCGGGCCGCTACTTTCCGCTCAGCCTGGCGGCTGAAGGCTCGGCCACCATCGGCGGAGTCATCTCCACCAACGCCGGCGGCACCCAAGTGCTGCGTTACGGAATGATGCGCGACCTGGTGCTGGGCCTCGAGGCGGTCATGCCCAATGGCGAAATCTACCGGGGGCTGAAGCGACTGCGTAAGGACAACACCGGCTACGACCTGAAACAGCTGATGATCGGCGCCGAGGGCACACTGGGCGTCGTGACCGCCGCCAGCCTGAAGCTGTTCCCCATCATGCGTTCGCGCGCCGTCGCGGTGGTCGGACTGGAAACCGCCGCCGCCTCGGTCGAACTGCTCGCGCGCGCCAAGGCCGAGACGGGCGGTGGGGTCGAAGCCTTCGAACTGATGAAGCGCCTCGGCATGGAATTGGTGCTCAAGAACATCCCCGACACCCGCGAACCGCTCGACACGACGCCCGACTGGTACGTTCTGATCGAGATCGCCTCCGGCACGCCCGGCGGCGCCGAGGCCCAGATGGAGGCCCTGCTGGAGGTCGCCTTCGAGCATGGCCTGATCACTGACGCCGCCATCGCCCAGAACGACGCTCAGCGCGCCGCCTTCTGGCGTCTGCGAGAAGAACACTCGGCGGCGCTCAAGCCCGAGGGCGGCGGCTGGAAACACGACGTCTCCGTCCCGATCAGCCGCATCGCGGAATTCATCGACGAGGCCTCAGCCGCCGTCGAACGCTTCCACCCCGGCACCCGCATCTCGGTCTTCGGCCACGTCGGCGACGGCAATCTGCACTACGACATCTTGCCCGGCGTCGGTCAGGACATCCCCACCTTCATCGGGCGCTGGAAGGAAGGCTCGCAAGTGGTTCACGACGTTGTCGGAACCTATGACGGCTCCATCTCCGCCGAACACGGGTTGGGCCGGCTGAAGACCGAAGAGGTCAAGCGCTACAAGTCCCCTCTCGAGATCGAAACCATGGCCGCCATCCGCCGCGCCATCGATCCCAGGCGGATCATGAACCCGTCGGTCCTGTTCTAGAACCGACGGGCGATCCATCTATCTGAACTTCCGCAGGCCTCGCGGTCCTTGGCGACCCGCGCCGGCGCGTTTGCCAAGCCAGTCTTTCCAGTCCGGCCAGTTTCGACGACGGCCGCCGCCGTCGGCCCATTCCGGCCCGTTCTCAGCGTTGAAGACCGAGATATCGGCGAGGCCGCCCTGTTTGAAGCTTTGCAGCTTCACGCCCTTGCCGCGCCCCATCTCGGGCAGTTCGGCGAGCGGGAAGATCAGGGTCTTGATGTTCTCGCCGATCGTCGCGACGTGATCGCCGGTTACCCGCAGCACCGCCAGCATTTCGCCGTTCAGCACCTGCTTGCCGCCGCGCTTCTGAGCCAAGGTGTCATCTTCCGGCGCGATGAAGCCGTATCCGGCCTTTGATGCGATCAGCAGCTTGCCGCCTGGCTGGTGGGCCAGGACGTTGATGATCTCGGCCTTCTCGTCCAGATCGATCATCAGGCGCAGCGGCTCGCCATGGCCGCGGCCGGAGGCCAACTTGTCCGCGCCGATAGTGAAGATGCGCCCGTCCGACGCCGCCACCAGCAGCTTGTCGGTCGTATAGGCGGGCACGAGGTAGGCGAGTTGGTCGCCTTCCTTGAACTTCAGCTCTGACGGATCCTCGATCTTGCCCTTGGCGGCGCGGATCCAACCGCGTTCCGACAGGATGACGGTGATCGCCTCGCGCGGAATGAAGGCCTCGGGCGCGACGAAGGCGGACGTGTCCACCGCCTCGGCGATCGTGGTCCGGCGCGGCGAGATCAGCGCCTTGCGCACGGCCTCCAGCTCCTTGGAGATCGCCTTCCATTGCTTGCCTTCAGACGACGTCAGCGCCTTCAGATTAGCAAGTTCCTCCGACAGCGCATTGAATTCCTTTTCGATCGTCATCTCTTCCAGACGCGCCAACTGACGCAGCCGGGTGTCGAGGATGAAGTCGGCCTGAACCTCCGTCAGGCCGAACCGCGCGATCAGGACAGCCTTCGGCTGCTCCTCCTCGCGGACAATACGGATCACCTCGTCCAGGTTGAGGAAGACGATGCGCAGGCCTTCCAGCAGGTGCAGGCGCTTTTCGACCCGCTCAATCCGCCATTGCGAACGACGGTTCAGCACCTCACGCCGGTGATCCAGGAAGGCGCGCAGGCAGTCTTTCAGACCCATGACGCGCGGCGTGCCGCTGGCGTCCAGCACGTTCATGTTGATCGGGAAGCGGACCTCCAGATCGGACAGCTTGAACAGGCTTTCCATCAGCATTTCAGGCTCGATGGTGCGGTTCTTGGGCTCCAGGATCAGGCGGATGTCTTCGGCCGACTCGTCGCGCACATCGCCCAGCAGAGGCGCCTTCTTGTGCTCGATCAGGTCCGCCAGCGCCTCGATCAGGCGCGACTTCTGCACCTGATAGGGCATTTCGGTGACAATGATCCGCCACACGCCGCGACCCCGATCTTCGGTCTCCCAGCGCGCGCGAAGGCGCACGCCTCCCCGCCCCGTCTCATAGGCGTCCAGGATCGAGGCATGACCCTCAACCGCTACGCCCCCGGTCGGGAAGTCGGGGCCGGGCACATGCTGGACCAAGTCCTCGGTCGTCGCGTCGGGACGCTCCAGCAGGAGTTGGCAGGCGTCGATCAGTTCGCCGACATTGTGCGGCGGGATCGAGGTGGCCATGCCGACCGCGATACCCGACGAGCCATTGGCCAGAAGATTCGGGAAGCCCGCGGGCAGGACGATCGGCTCTTCGTCCTGATCGTCATAGGTGGGCCGGAAATCGACGGCGTCCTGATCGATGCCATCGAGCAGCAACACGGCGGCCGGCGTCAGCTTGCACTCGGTGTAGCGCATGGCCGCGGCGCTATCGCCGTCGATATTGCCGAAGTTCCCCTGACCGTCGACCAACGGGTAACGCTGGGCGAAATCCTGAGCCAGGCGCACCAGAGCCTCGTAGATCGAGGCGTCACCGTGGGGGTGATATCCGCCCATAACCTCGCCGACGACCTTGGCGCATTTGCGCGCCGCCGCCTGCGGGTTCAGCCGCATCTGATGCATGGCGTAGAGGATGCGCCGGTGCACGGGCTTGAACCCGTCACGGACGTCCGGCAGCGCGCGGTTCGTAATGGTCGACAGGGCGTAGGCCAGATAGCGGCGGCTGAGCGCCGTCTCCATCGGCTCGTCGATGATGCGGCCGCCTTCCGGCGGCGGGGCGTGGATCGTCATGGCTCTGCGAATCGGGGATCGGAAGCGGGAAGTCTAGCCCGTAAGGCGCCAGATTGGGGGATAAGCGCGCTGGGGAGTCACCAAACCGCTCCGCCGTGCGTATGTGAGAGACACACCCTCGTCAGGCCGCGCCATGATCCTGTTCCTGCTGTCCTATCTCGCCGGCGTTCTGACCATCGTCAGTCCCTGCATCCTGCCGGTTCTGCCCTTCGTCTTCGCGCGAGCGGATCGGCCGTTCATCCGCAATGGTCTGCCGTTGTTGGTCGGGATGGCCGTGACCTTTGCGGGCGTGGCGACGCTGGCGGCGCTGGGCGGGGGCTGGGCGGTGCGGGCCAATGAGGTGGGGCGCTGGATCGCCCTGGCCGTCATGGCGGTGCTGGGCGTCAGCCTGCTGTTTCCGGCCGTCGGCGATCGGCTGATGCGGCCGTTCGTGGCGGCCGGGTCCTGGCTGACGGATCGCGCCGAGCGCCAAGCCAGCAATCTGGGGGGAGATCAGGGTGACGTGCGCTCGTCGATGCTGCTCGGCGTCGCGACGGGGCTGCTCTGGGCGCCGTGCGCCGGACCCATTCTGGGCGTGATCCTGACGGGCGCCGCGCTTCAGGGCGCAGGCGTCGGAACGACGGTTCTGCTACTGGCCTATGCGGCAGGCGCGGCGACATCGCTCGGCCTGGCCCTTCTGGTGGGCGGTCGCGTGTTCAAGGCCATGAAGGGCGCGTTGGGCGTCGGCGAATGGGTGCGGCGCGGTCTGGGCGTTCTGGTGCTGATCGGCGTGGTCGTGATTGGCCTGGGTGCGGACACGGGAGTGTTGACCCGGATTTCGGCCGCCAGCACGGGCCGGATCGAACAGGCGTTGCTGGGCGGGATCGGGCGCGGCATGCCGACGAATCGGGCGCCGGCCGATCTGGCCAATCTGCCGGTCGAGGGGGTGATGCCGCCGCTGACCGGGGCGACGACCTGGATCAACACCCCGCCGCTCACGACCGAGCAGTTGAAGGGCAAGGTGGTTGTCGTCGATTTCTGGACCTACTCCTGCATCAACTGCATCCGCTCCATCCCGTACGTCCGCGCCTGGGCTGAGAAGTATAAGGATCAAGGTCTGGTGGTGATCGGCGTGCACACACCCGAATTCGCCTTCGAGAAAGCCGAGGCCAACGTCCGCCAGAACATCCAGCGCCTCGGCATCACCTATCCGGTCGCCATGGACAATGAGTTCGCCATCTGGCGGGCGTTCAAGAACCAGTACTGGCCCGCGCACTACTTCATCGACGCAAAAGGACAGATCCGTCACCACCACTTCGGCGAAGGGGACTATGCGGGCTCCGAACGCGTCATCCAGCAACTTTTGAAGGAGGCGGGCGCAGCGAACGTCGCCAGCAATGTCGTCACAGTTCAGGCTGAGGGCGCAGAGGCCGCCGCCGACATGGCCCGGGTCGAATCGCCGGAGACCTACGTCGGCTATGGCCGCGCCGAGAACTTCCGCTCGCCCGGCGGCCTGGCCAACGATGTGATCAAGGACTATGTCGCCGCGCCGCTGAAGCTGAACGATTGGAGCCTGTCGGGCCGCTGGCGTATGACGCGTGAGCATGCCGACCTGCAGGCGGCCGGCGGCCGTATCGCCTTCCGTTTCAAGGCGCGCGATCTCCATCTGGTCATGGGGCCCAGCAAGCCGGGCGCACCCGTCCGCTTCCGTGTCCGGATCGATGGCGCGGCGCCGGGCGCGAACGCCGGCAGCGACATCGACGCCCAGGGCTTCGGCCGGGTCGACGGCGAGCGACTGTACCAACTGGTCCGGCAGACGGGCGCGGTGCGCGAACGGACGTTCGAGATCGAGTTCCTGGATCCCGGCGTTCAGGTCTTCGCCTTCACCTTCGGCTAGAGGCGGCCGGCGTCGCCCAGCTTGTCCAGCATCCACACGCGCGCGGGCGGCAGGGGCTTGTTCTGCGGGTGGAAGACGAACTGCTCCAGGAAATGCCCCGTCAGGTCGAACCCGGCCCGGACGTCGCCCTCGATCAGACCGGATTGGGCGCCCAGCATGAAGGGCGGCAGGGTCAGCATCTTGTCAGCATAGGGGGCGCCGGCGTCGCGGCTGACCGCCCGGCCGGTGCGAGGACTGACGTAGATCAAGTCGTCGGCCGTGCCGGTCGCGGCGCATTTCGACAGGTCCAAGCCGAAGCCCAGATCCTCAAGCAGGCCGGCTTCGAACCGCACGAAGATCGCAGGCCAGACCGCAGGCATTTCGAACGCCGCCATCAGCGCCTCGAACGCCAGAAAGACGCCGGGATGCGGCTCACGCTCCGGCAACGCGCCTTGGGTCACGCCCGCCGCCGCCGCCAGCCCGGTCAGCGCCAGGGCGTCGTCGAACAGGGCGCTGGGCCCCTCGCCTACCGGCTCCAGTCGTACCGCGCCGAGGTGATCCGAGGTGCGGGCGCGGTAATCGGCCACGACCCGCGCGCCCGCCTGCAGGAATGGCTTCATCTTGCGTGACGCGCCGCCAGCCACATAGGCCGAACGTCGGCCGTGGCTCTCGGTCAGCAGATCGACCACGGCGCCCGTGTCGCCGTGACTGCGCGCCGACAGGACGAACGCCTCTTCGTGGAAGTCCATCAGTCCGCCGGACCTTGAGCGATCACCCCGACCACGCCCTTGGCCTTATCGTTCGGCACGGTGAAACTCAGCACATATTGCTCGATCTTCCAGCCATTGTCGGTCAGCCGCAGCACGCCTGAGCCTCGCGTCAGGCCGTAGGCGTCGTTGTCCAGCTGCTCATCGAACCAGACGATGCAGCGGCAATCGCCCGGCGCCAGGGTCGCCACCCGGTCATGCGGGCGATAGGTCCAGCCTTTGCCTTGCGAGAAATAGGGCGTGGCGTAGGCGCGAAACTCAGTCAGCGACCAGCGCTCGGTCGCATCCGTGCCGATGAACCGGGCGTCAGGCGTAAACAGATCGAAATAGGCCTCGCCGTCCGCACGCGAGGCCGCCGCGTGCATTCGATCGAGTACGGCGCCAGCCTCGACAACGGGATCGCCCGCAGCCTGCGTCGACGAAGCGGAAAGGACAAGAGCGGCAAGAAGAGCGATCATGGTCCTGTTCTACTCCTGTTCTCCTCGCCGGGAAACAGTCGGACGCCTCAGCGCGCCAGTGTCGTCGGAAACTCGTGACCCAAGGCTTCGGCCATCGCCTGCTGACTGATCAAGAAAACCTGGTCACGCAGGTGATAGTTGTTGGACAGCACGATCACCGTCACGTCGGCGTCCGGCTGATAGAGCATCAGGTTGCGGAATCCGCCCCAACTGCCGGTGTGATAAATCTGGCGGTCCTGGAAGCTGGGTCGCACCTGATCGCCCAGGCGGTTGGCGAAGATGCCGAAACCCCAGTCCCGACGCGGATGGCTGCGCTCGTTCGGCTTGGTGTCGGCCGGCGCATGGTCGGCCAGCATCTGCTGATAGCTGGCGGGCGTCAGCAGACCGCCGCGGTGCAGCGCCCTCTGCCAGACCAGCAGATCGTCCAGCGTCGAATAGACCGCGCCGGCGCCCGCCACGATCGAGGTGTTGGCGTTCGGCTGGGCCGCAAGGCCGCCGGGGAAGTTGGCGTATCCCATGATGACGCCGTGATCGCCGCCATCGAGATCAAGCCCGCTATCCTTCATACCGAGAGGCTTGAAGAAGGTCTCGCGCATATAGGTCTGGAAGGGCTTGCCGCTAGCCTTTTCGACGATAGCGGCCGCCAGATTGAAACCGGCATTGTCGTACTGAACCTTGGCGCCGGGCTCGAACTGAAGACCGAACCGCTTTGAATCCTCAGTCAGTTCGTCCAGCGTCGCCGGCGTCGTGCGGCGCATGCCCCAACCGGGCCGCGCCATCAGGTCGGGAATGCCCGACGTATGCGACAGAAGATGGCTGATGCGGATGGGCGCCCAGGCTTGCGGACAGGGCTGGATCCATTTGCAAACCGGATCAGAGACGTTGAGCTTGCCCTCGTCTTGAAGCTTCAGGATCGCCGTCGCCGTGAACTGTTTGGAGATCGAGGCCAGCCGGAAACGTGAGCCCAGCGCCAGCGGTTGATTCTGCTCATAGTTCGCCTTGCCATAGACTTGGCGGAACAGGACCTTGTCGCGCTTGGCTACCAGAACCGCGCCCATGAAGCGACCTGAAGCGGCCTCGCGATCCAAGCGCGCCGCCAGTTGCGGGAGGTCCTGAACCACGACGACGGGGGGGCGTGGCGGCGCATCGGCGCGCTCGGTCGCCAGTTCCACATCGGTCTTGGGGGCCACAGCCATGGCGATGCCGCCCCAGACCGCGCCGCCAAGGATCAGCGCCCCGAGGACGCCTAGAACGAGCCGGGGATGCCCCCCGGCGGTACGCGGCACATCAAACACAGGAACTCAGACGTCGAAATCCAGACCGAACTGGGCGTAGAGGGCGCGGCTGTCCTGCCACTTCGGATCGACCTTGACGGTCAGGAACAGGTGCACCTGACGGCCGAGGATTTCATTCAGCTCCTCGCGCGCCTTCTGGCCGATCCACTTCAGGGTCTGGCCGCCTTTGCCCAGCACGATGGGCCGCTGGCTCTCGCGCTCGACATAGATGGTCTGTTCGATCCGGGCCGAGCCGTCGGCGCGGTCCTCGAAACTGGTGGTCTCCACCGCCGCAGAATAAGGCAGCTCCTCATGGACGCGCAGATAGACTTTCTCGCGCGTGATCTCGGCCGCCAGAACCCGGACCGGCACATCAGCGGCCTGATCCTCGGGATACAGCCACGGCCCCTTGGGCATGGAAAGAGCGAGACGCTGCTTCAGATCCTCGACGCCGTCGCCGTTGGCCGCTGAGATCATATAGACCTCGGAATAGACGCCGCTTTCGAACAGCTTCTGCGACAGCGCCAGCAGGGTGTCGCGGCGCATGCCGTCGATCTTGTTCAACGCCAGAACGACCTTGGTCCCGGTGGCCTGCAGGTTGGCGATGATGGTCTCGGTGTCCTCGGCCGAGCGACGATCGGCCGCCGTGCCCTCACGGCCTTCGGCATTGATGTGCGACTGGGCGTCGATCAGGTGAACGACGATGTCCGCATCTTCCGCGCCGCCCCAGGCTGAGGCGACCATGGCCCGGTCCAGGCGACGTCGGGGCGTGAAGATGCCGGGCGTGTCCACCAGCACGATCTGGGCGTCGCCTTCCATCGCGATGCCGCGCACCGGAAAGCGTGTCGTCTGCACCTTTTGCGTGACGATCGAGACCTTGGATCCGGTCAGCCGGTTCACCAGCGTGGACTTGCCGGCGTTGGGCGCGCCGATGATGGCAGCGAATCCTGCGCGCTGGTTTTCGATATCGGTCAAATGACGCCTTCACGTTTGAGGAGAGCCGTTGCGGCCGCCTTCTCCGCCTCCTGACGCGAACGCCCTTGCGCGGTCAAGGGCTGCACGTCCTGCACGGACACTTCGACGGTGAATGTCGGCGCATGATCCGAACCCGTCCGATCGGCGACGCGATAGGTCGGCAGCGGCCGCCCCAACCCTTGCGCCCACTCCTGAAGCGCCGATTTCGGATTGGTCACGGTGCGGGACGGCGGCGCCGACAATTCGTCGGACCAGGCCCGTTCGAACACAGACTTTGCAGCATCCAGCCCGCCGTCCAGATAGACGGCCGCCAGTATGGCCTCGACCGCATCGGCGATGACGCCGGCCTTGCGACGCCCGCCGGTCTTGGTCTCGCCGGGCGAGAGCCGCAGCGCCGGCCCCACGCCCAGCGCCTCACCGACGCGGGCGCAGGCGCCCTTGTTGACCAGGGCGTGCAGGCTGGACGAGAGTTGGCCTTCGTCCGCCGTCGGAAACTGCGCCGACAGGTGCTCGGCGACCAGCAGACCCAGCACCCGGTCGCCCAGGAACTCCAGCCGCTCGTTGTCGCGTGGACCGTGGATGCCGACCGGCGCGCCCTCGCCCACGCTAGCGTGGGTCAGGGCGCGCTCCAGCAGGGCCTTGTCCTTGAACCTGTGTCCCAGGCGCGTTTCCAGCGCCGCGACCGCTTCGGCTCTCAGATTGGCCATCAGTGCAGGACGTTGAAGAACCGGTCGAGCCGCACGTTCAACCAAGTCCAGGGCTTCACGAACGACGAACCGGGCTTCCACGAGAACAGGATGATCTGCGCCTTGCCGACCAGATTCTCGGCCGGGACCATGCCCACGCCGCTGGACTGTTCGACACGGCTGTCGATCGAGTTGTCGCGGTTGTCGCCCATCATGAAATAGTGACCGGCCGGGACTTCATAGACTGGGGTGTCGTCCAGATCGTTTCCGGGACCGAAGTCCTGGGTCATGAAGCTCTTGCCTTCCGGCAGGGTCTCGCGAACCTCCGTCACAGGACGCGGCCCGAAGATGTCGTTGATTTCCTGCTCGCTGACCACGACGTCCTGCACAGGCTTGTCGTTGATATACAGCTTGTTGGCGATCATCTGGATGCGGTCGCCGGGCAGGCCGATCACGCGCTTGATGAAGTCGGTCTTGTTGTCGCGCGGCAGTTTGAACACGACGATGTCGCCGCGCTTGGGCGCCGAACCCATGATCCGCCCGTCGAACAGCGGCGGGCTGAACGGGATCGAGTGCTTGGAAAAGCCGTACGACCACTTGGAGACGACGATGTAGTCGCCTTCGTACAGATTCGGCTCCATGGAGGCCGAAGGGATGGTGAAGGGCTGGAACAGGAAGATGCGCAGCACCATCGCGATCAGCAGGGCGAAGACGATGGTCTTGAAGATTTCGCCGGTCTCGCTGGCCGCCGAAGCCGCCTTGTCGCCGCGCTTGGGCGTCTTGGCATAGACCTTATGGTTCGCTGTCATCGGCTCCTGAACCGACTTGACCGGAGCGTCCGCCTCCGAGGCCGCAAATCGTTCTTCGGGGGTGGCGTCGCGATTGGCGTCGTCGGGCTTTTGGTCTTCGCTCATGCGATCAGGCATCCTCGCCGCGTCCGCGCGGTCATCGCGCACGCCTATAACCTGATTACGACTGCGGCAAGGCTTCGATCACCACGAAGGCGAGCGCATACGGATGTTCGTCGCTCAGCGTCAGGTGGATTTTCGCCTCGTGTCCGGGTGGCGTCAGACGCACCAGATGCTCGGCCGCATGGCCGGTCAGCGCCATCGTCGGCTGGCCGGAACGCAGATTCACCACCCCCATGTCGCGCCAATAGACATCGGCCCGCATTCCCGTGCCCAGGGCCTTGGCGCAGGCTTCCTTGGCGGCGAACCGTTTGGCGTAGCTCCAAGCCGGGTCGGGCTTCCGGTCCGAGCGGGTGCGTTCCAGTTCGGTGAAGCAGCGGGTCTTGAAGCGATCCCCAAACCGATCCAGCGAAGCTTGAATGCGTCGGATGTCAGACAAATCTGCGCCGACGCCGATGATCATTTGGCCGCATCCATCGCGGCCCGCATCCGACGGATCGCCCCGTCCAGACCGATGAAGATCGAGTCGCCGATCAAAAAATGGCCGATGTTCAGCTCGCGGATTTCCGGGATCGCCAGCATGCGCGGCGCCGTGTCGTAATCCAGACCGTGGCCCGCATGGACCTCAAGCCCCAGGTTGTCGGCCTGGGCGGCGGCGGCAGCGAGGCGTTCGAACTCGACCTCCCGCTCCGCCGGATCGGTCAGATGGCAGTACCGACCGGTGTGGAATTCGACCACTTGGGCGCCGACGGCGGCGGCGGCCTCGACCTGCGCTTCGGACGGTTCGATGAACAGCGAGACCCGGATGCCGGCGTCCGCCAGCGCCCTGACCACAGGCGCAATCCGCCCTTCGTGACCGGCGACCGCCAGACCGCCTTCGGTCGTAACCTCCTCGCGCCGCTCGGGCACCAGACAGGCGGCATGCGGCCGGTGGCGCAGGGCGATGGCCAGCATCTCGTCCGTCACTGCCATTTCCAGGTTCAGCGGCTTGCCGGCGCGGGCGCACAGGGCGCTCAACACATCGATGTCGGCGTCGGTGATGTGGCGGCGGTCTTCGCGCAGGTGGGCGGTGATTCCGTCGGCCCCAGCCGCCAGCGCCGCCTCGGCCGCTCGCGCCGGATCGGGATGCGTCCCTCCCCGCGCATTTCGCACCGTGGCGACGTGGTCGATGTTGACGCCCAGCCTGACCCGTTCGCGCATGGCTCTACTTCGACAATCTGCGGCTGCCGGGATCTTCTACCGGAAGCGCAGCCAACTCCGGAGGAAGGGCGTCGGCCGGATAAGCGGGCACGTCCAACGACGCCAGGGCGATCAGCGGCACACCCACATCCGCCTTGCCGCCCGAGCGATCGACGATACAGGCGGCGGCGATCACCTCGCCCCCGGCGGCCTGGATGGCGGCGATGCATTCGCGCGACGACAGGCCGGTCGTGACGATGTCCTCGACCATGACGACCTTCTCGCCGGGCTCGACCGAGAACCCGCGCCGCAGTTTGAACGCACCACCCTCGCGCTCGACATACATCGAACGGACCTTCAGGTGTTTGGCCGTCTCGTAACCAGGGATGATGCCGCCCACGGCCGGCGAGATGGCGACATCGACCGCGCCGACCGTGGCGGTGATCTTGTCCGCCAGCGCCTTGCACAGGCGCTCGCATCGCGCGCCGTCCATGAAGACCAGATTCTTCTGCAGGAAAACCGGGCTGTGCAGGCCCGACGACAGGACGAAATGGCCTTCGCGCAGGGCGCCGGCGTCGCGAAACTCGTTGAGGACGTCTTCAGTGTTCATGACAGGGTTCTAGACCCGGACCGCGCGCGGATGAACCCTGCGGCGACGCTTCATTCAATGTTTTCGTTCGGCCGCAGCCCGCGCGCGAGCAGTTCGGCCCAGACGCCTTCCGCGTCCTCGGCGAAACCGATCAGGTCCAGGTCGGAGGCCGCGATCATTCCATGTTCGACCAGGGCGTCGAAACCGATGACCGAGGTCCAGTAGGCCTTGTCCACCAGAACGACAGGAACCGGCGGGGCCTTGCCCGTCTGGCGCAAGGTCAGCATCTCGAACATTTCGTCGAAGGTTCCGAACCCACCGGGAAACACCACCAGCGCATTGGCGCGCATCGCCAGATGCATCTTCCGCATCGCGAAATAGTGGAAGCGGAACGTCAGCTCAGGCGTCGAATAGGCGTTCGGTTCCTGCTCATGCGGCAGGGTGATGTTGAAGCCCACGGACGGCGCGCCCGCGTCCACGGCCCCGCGATTGGCGGCTTCCATGATGCCCGGACCGCCGCCGGTGGCGATGACATTGTCGCGGGGCTCGCCGACGCGACCTCGCAAGGCTCCGCCCCGCTCGGACGCCAGCCGACCAAAGGCGCGAGCCTCGTCATACCAGCGATGCCCTTCGCGGATGCGCGCGCTGCCGAAAACGACGAGGGTCGAGCGCACGCCCCAGGCCCTCAACGCCTCCTCGGGCTTGGCGTATTCCATCAGGAACCGCACGCCGCGCATCGAATCGCCCAGCAGGAAGTCCTGATCCATCGCCGCCATGCGATAGGACGGCGAGGCCATCTGCGCCGCGTTCGGCTTTATCGAATCGCTCATTCGCCCCGCGCGCGCTCGACTGAATCGACCGACGGATTAGCCCTCAGCGCCGCCATGATCGTGGTGGCATGCTTGGCGTCTTCGACCTCGACATCCACGTCCACGTCGAAGAAGTCCTGCTGACGATGCGCCATCGACAGGTTGATGATATTGCCGCCGGCCTCGCCGATCAGGGTCGTGACCTGACCCAGCACGCCTGGCGCATTGCGGATCGTCGCGCGAATGCGGGCCGCGGCGACCGCGTCCGTTTCGGCCTGAGGCGTCCATTGCAGGTCATGCCACACCGAATCGTCATCGGCGAAGGCGGCCAGGGTCTGGCAATCGATGGTGTGGACGGTCAGGCCAGATTCGGGCTCCAGAATGCCCACGATCCGGTCGCCCGGAACGGGCGTGCAGCATTGACCGAAGTGTACCGACACGCCGGGAGTCAGCCCGCCGCCGCGCACGAACAGCCGCGCCTTCTCGCCCTCGATGCGCTGCTTCTCGGGCCCGGCCTTCAGCCGTCCCTTCAGCGCGGGGAACAGGATTTCGGCCGCCGTCGTCGGCGACAACCGCCCGCGTCCCAGGCCTTCGAACAGGTCGTCGTCGCTCGCGACTGCCAGCAACTCCAGCACCGGCTTCAGCGACACGTCGGTCAGGGTCTTATCGACCCGGCCCAGGGTTTGCTCCAGCGCGACGCGGCCCAGCTTGATGAACTCTTCGCGCTCGGAGGTGCGGATATGGCGGCGAATGGCGGAGCGCGCGCGGCCCGTAACCGTCAGGCTGCGCCAGTCAGCAGGCACTTCACGCTTGGAGCCACGGATGATCTCGACCACGTCGCCGTTCTGGAGCGGCGTCCGCATGGGCTTCAGCTCACCGTTGACCTTGACCCCGACGGCCGTATCCCCGACCTCGGTGTGGACGGCATAGGCGAAGTCCAGAGGCATTCCCCCGCGCGGCAAGGTGACCAGTTGCCCCTTCGGCGTGAAGACGAAGACCTGGTCCAGGTACATTTCGAGCTTGGCGTGCTCGACCCAGTCTTCGCCGCCCTCGCCGTGCTCGATCACCTGAACCAGGTGGCGCAGGTTCTGAAGCGGGTCACGTCCGCCGCCCTGCTCCATCGCCTCACGGTCGAAGCCATAGGAATGGTTCTTGTAGCGCCAGTGGGCGGCGACCCCATCCTCGGCAATCCGGTCCATGTCCTCGGTGCGGATCTGCATCTCGATGCGCAGGCCCCGGGGGCCGACGACGGTGGTGTGCAGCGAGCGATAGTTGTTCGACTTGGGCGTCGAGATGAAATCCTTGAACCGCTCGGGCACCATCGGCCATTCGCGGTGGATCACACCCAGGGCACGATAGCAGTCGTCCTCCGCCTCGACGATGACGCGGAAGCCGTAGATGTCCGACAGGGACGAAAAACCGACCGACTTACGCTGCAGTTTGCGCCAGATCGAATAGGGCGTCTTCTGCCGGCCATAGACATTGGCCTTCAGGCCCGCTTCCGACAGGACGCGCTCGACCTCGCTCGCCACGCCGTCGATGGCGCGACCGTGCTCCAGCTTCAACGCCTCCAGCCGTCGCTCGATAGCGGTCTTGGCCGTTGGGTTCAGATGGGTGAAGGCCAGTTCTTCCAGCTCGGACGCGATCGAGTGGATACCGATCGACCGACCCAGGGGCGCATAGACTTCCAGCGTCTCGCGGCTGATCCGCTCGCGCTTCTCCGGCTTCACGAACTGGAGCGTGCGCATATTGTGCAGCCGGTCAGCCAGCTTGACCAGCAGCACCCGTACGTCCCGGCTGATGGCCAGGATGAACTTGCGCAGGTTCTCGGCCTGGCGCGTGTGTTCGGCCTGAAGCTCCAGCCGCGACAGCTTCGTCACGCCCTCGACCAGGACCGCGACCTCTTCGCCGAACATGCCGGCGATGTCGTCGCGCGTCGCGGTCGTGTCCTCGACCACGTCGTGCAACAGGGCGGTGACGATGGTGGCGGTGTCGAGCTTGTAATCGGTCAGGATCCCCGCGACCTGAATCGGGTGGGCAAAATAGGGATCGCCCGAGGCGCGCAACTGCGAGCCGTGCATCTTCATCGCATAGACGTAGGCGCGGTTCAGAAGCGCTTCGTCGGCGGTAGGGTCATAGGCCTTAACGGCCTCGATCAGCTCGAACTGACGCAGGATCGGCGCGCGCTTGGGCTGCGGCGCCGGGTCGACGAGCGCCGTCTGAGGGTCGTTTTTGTTTGCAGCTTGGGGCGCCGGCGGAACCGTCTCGGTCCGCGCCGGCAGGATAGTGACGCCAGGGGCTCCCTCGGGCGTCAGTACCGCTCCTCCTGACCGCCGTCGCGGTCGCTTTGCAGGGCGCGGATCAGTTCCGCCTCGGCCATGTTCATGTGCTGCGGCGAGGCCAGCAAGGCGACCGTTTCGGCCTCGTCCTCGGCTTCCGTGCGCTCATCGACGCGTTGCAGCGTGGTGATGATGGTCTCGCGCAGTTCGTCCGGCACGACGGTGTCGTCGGCGATTTCGCGCAGAGCCACGACAGGGTTCTTGTCGTTGTCGCGGTCGATCGTCAGGGCGGCGCCGTTGGCGATGCTGCGGGCGCGGTGGCCAGCCATCAGCACCAGACCAAAGCGGTTCGGAACCTTCTCGATGCAGTCTTCGACGGTGACGCGGGCCATGAAATTCCTCGAACGCGGGGGAGAACCGCGTCAAATACAGATGAGGACGGCTTTTTGCAACGCCACAGGGGCGGAAGTTGGGCGTCAAGGCGCACTTCGCGGGACCGTGGCTTGCCGTTCTCTGAAGTTTCGGACGCCTTCAGGAACCTGGGAGCAGACCGTCCCGCCCTCGCCATACGTTCTGCAATAAACACTGGGGTCATCAGTATGGATGCTGCTCCATGGATCGAAGCGAGCAGGATTGGGCTTTATCAGCACTACGAAAATGCAGATCAGAACTGCTACTGCGGCGACTGCGATCGCCAATCCTAACGGCGCGGCCAATCGCGTCTGAATTAGCGCTAGCTCAATCCGCCGTCGGCTAGACCGCATGGGCGTCCGTCCCCACCTTGGCAGACACGACGAGCGCCGCAGCCCTTTGATGCGTCGTGGGATGCACCCAATCCGGCGCGATTTCGGCGAGGGGCCCCATGACAAACCGCCGCTCGGCCGCGCGGGGATGGGGCAGGATCAACCCCTGCAGATCACCGCTCAATCGTCCGTAGGCGATCAGGTCCAGATCGAGCGTCCGCGGCGCATTGCGAACCGACCGCTCGCGGCCGAACGCGTCCTCGATCCGGCCGAGCGCCGCCATCAGGGCATGGGGATCGTGTTCTGTGCGGACGATGACCACGCCATTCAGGAAGGCGGGATCGTGCGGATCGGGCCAAGCTTGAGAAGACCACCAAGACGAGCGTGCGACGACATCAATGCCTTCGCTGCGAAAACGCGCGATCGCCGCCTCCAGCGCTTCAGTGCAGGACGACCATGCCCCCTTGTCATTGCAGCCCAGGGCCACGATGACTGCATCATTCAGGTCGACCCCGTCATCGATTCCGACGGCGACCGCGCGATCCGATTTTTCATCTCTTTCGACGGCTTCGACCATGTTTCATCCCACCGACCGGCTGGCGATCTTCATCGACGGCTCGAACCTCTACTCCGCCGCCCGCGCCCTGCAGCACGACATGGACTTCCGGCGGATGCTGGACTGGTTCCGCGAGAGGTCCATCCTGACCCGCGCATACTACTATACGGCCGTGGTCGAGGGCGAAGAATTCTCGCCGGTGAAGCCGCTGGTGGACTGGCTCGACTACAACGGCTTTTCGGTCGTCACCAAGCCGGTGAAGCGGTTCACGGACACTAGCGGCCATAGCCGGATCAAGGGCAATATGGACATCGAGATCGCGGTGGACATGCTGGAGCTGGCTCCGCACATCGACCATGCGGTGCTGTTCTCCGGCGACGGCGACTTCCGGCGGGTGGTTCAGGTGGTCCAGGCCAGGGGCGTGCGGGTCACTGTCATCTCGACCCAGAAGACGCAGCCGCCTCATATCGCCGACGAACTGCGTCGTCAGGCCGACGCCTTCCTGGACCTGAACGATCTAATGACCGACTTCGGTCGCCCGAAGGCCGCCCAATGACCCTGACGCCCGAACCGCCCCGCGACTGCCCCCTATGCCCGCGCCTGGTCGCCTATCGTCAGGAGAATGCGCGCCAGAATCCAGACTGGTGGAACGGGCCGGCCGCCTCGTTCGGCGATCCGAACGCGCGTCTGCTGATCGCCGGTCTCGCGCCTGGCCGGACCGGCGCAAACCGGACGGGACGGCCCTTCACCGGCGATCACGCCGGCTGGTTGCTGTACGACACCCTGAAGAAGGCCGGCTTTGCGCAAGGCCATTACGATCGTAATGGCGACGATGACCTGACGCTGACGGACTGCATGATCACCAATGCGGTCCGGTGCGCGCCACCCGGCAACAAGCCTCTGCCGATCGAGGAGACGACCTGCCGTCCCTTCCTGATCGACAGGCTCAAGCTGCTGCCCAACCTGAAGGTGGTCGTGACCTTGGGCGACGTCTCGCGCCGCAACATCCTGAAAGCGTTCGGACGGCCTGCGTCAGCAATGCCGGCGGGTCACGGGGCGCAGGGCAAAGCCGGCGGCTACGTCATTCTGAACAGCTATCACTGCTCTCGACTGAACACGAACACCGGTCGCCTGACGCCGCAGATGTTCGAGGACATCTTCGCGCGCGCACGAACCCTGATCGAGGCCTGAGCCTCAGCCCTTGTCGCGCATCAGGCGGGCCTTGTCGCGCTGCCAGTCACGTTCGGCCGAGGCTTCGCGCTTGTCGTGCAGCTTCTTGCCCTTGGCCAACGCGATCTCCAGCTTCGCCTTGCCCGCATCGTTCAGATAGAGCTTCAGCGGAATGATTGTCTGGCCGTCGCGCTGGACCGCGCCCATCAACTTGTCGATCTGCTTTCTGTGCAGCAGCAGTTTACGCGGTCGGCGCGGCTCGTGGTTGAAGCGGTTCGCCTGTTTGTACGGCGGGATGTCGGCGTTGATCAGCACAATCTCGCGCCCTTCAACGGATGCATAGCTTTCGGCGATATTGGCCCGGCCGTCACGCAGCGCCTTGATCTCGGTGCCCAGCAGCTGGATCCCGGCCTCGATATTGTCTTCCAGGAAATAGTCGAACCGCGCGCGGCGATTTTCGGCGATGACCTTGGACTTCGATTGCGGCTTGGGCGCCATCAGATGACGCCCGCCGCCGCCATGGCGCCGTCAATCAAGGGTTTGACCGCATCGGAGGTCGGCGACAGCGGCAGACGCGCCTCCTCGTTGCATAAGCCAAGCTTGGCCAAGGCGTATTTCGTCGGCGCGGGCGAGTTGTCCAGGAACAGCGCCTTGCACAAACTAATCAGCCGGTCCTGCCAGTCGCGCGCCGTCGCGTAATCGCCGGCGGTCATCGCATTGTGCAAGGCGACCATGGCCTCTGGCGCGACATTGGACGCCACCGAGATCAGGCCGACGCCGCCATGGGCGTGGTAGCCGAGATAGCTGGGGTCGTCGCCCGAGATCAGGTCGAACTGGCCATCGATGTTCGCGCGCATCCAGCTGACGCGGCTCATGTCGCCCGTGGCGTCCTTGATGCCGACGATGTTCGGGTGGGCCGCCAGCCTCGCCACGGTCTCATTGGACAGATCGGACCCCGTCCGGCCCGGCACATTGTACAGCAGGATGGGCAGTTGCACGGCGTCAGCGACCGCCTCGAAATGCGCCGCCATGCCCGCCTGGGACGGACGAATATAATAGGGCGTCACGATCAGCGCCCCGTCCGCGCCCACCGTCTTGGCGTGGCGGGTCAAATCGATGGCTTCCTTGGTATAGGGAGATCCGGTGCCGGCGATGACAGCGACGCGCCCGGCCGTCAGACGCACGCACAGCTCGATGACGTGTTTGTGCTCATCCAGATCCATGCTGGCGCCCTCGCCCGTCGTGCCCATCGGGACGACGCCGTGGACCCCTGCGGCGATCTGACGCTCGAGCAGTTTGGCGAATGCGGCTTCGTCCACGTTTCCGTCACGAAGTGGTGTGATCAGGGCGGTGATCACGCCCTTGAACAAGGGGGCGTTCATGAGACTAAGCTGGCCTGCGTGGGGAGTGACGATGGACGAATGTTCATCGCCTTTGCAATGAGCGCGGGACGTTAGGTCGCCAGCGGCTCCGCCGCAACCGGGATTGAATGGGAACAGGACAGATCATGATCGCGACCAGTCTGGCGGCGGCCCTCGCCGTCCTTGCGCCGAATCCGCAGGACGCCCTGCCCACCCAGCCTGTGCCCTATGCCTCGGCGTCTTCGTCCGTGCCCGGCTATTCAGCGACCTATCAGGGTCGCGTGCTGAATGATCAGGACACGGCGCTGTTTCGTCAGGGGCTGGCGGCGGCCCGTGCGCGCGACGTGTTCGGCGCCCAATCCGCCATGTCGCAGATTAGGGACGCCTCGGCTCGGAAACTGGTCGAATGGGCGCTGATCGACACCTCGGGCGAGCAGCTATCCTACTCGGACCTCGCGCGCGGTCAGTCCGAACTGGCGGGATGGCCGCGCGGCGAATCAAGACGGGCCGCCGCCGAAAAGGTGCTGGACCGCTCCGGCATGGGCGCGGACGCGGCCCTGGCCCTGATGTCCGACGGCAAGCCGACGACGGTCGAGGGGACTATCGCCTACGCCTCCGCGCTGCAGCAGCGCGGCCGCCAGGATGAGGCGCGCGCCCTGGTCCGCGACTGGTGGCGCACCCGCTCGTTCGACGACGCACCGCAGTCGCGCATCCTCAGTCAATGGGGTTCCTGGCTGACGCCCGCCGATCACGAGGCGCGGCTGAACATGCTGCTGCTCGGTCCGCACGGACCGGCGACGCGCAGCATGATCAATCTGGTTTCGCCTGATCGCGCCGCCATCGCGAACACGGTGATGACCCTTCGTTCGGCTTACAGCCCCGACGCCGTCATCGCCAATCTGACGCCGGCCCAGGCGGCCGATCCGGCGGTCGTGTTGGAGCGTGTTCGCCTTCTGCGATCGCAAAATCGCCAATCGGAAGGCTTTGCGCTGCTGGCCAATCTGCCGCCGGCGCCGGGCCATACGACCGGCGACAACACTCTGTGGAGCGAGCGCCGCAACTACTTCCTCGACGCCCTGCAACAGGGCAACTGGCGCGCAGCCTATGACGCCATGAACGGCCACGGCTTCACTTCGGGCGACCGGATGGTGGACGCCGAATTCTTCGCCGGCTGGGTCGCCCTGACCAAGCTGAACCAGCCCGAGGTCGCCGCCCGCCATTTCGAAGCCCTGCGCACGGCCTCGTCCACGCCGATCACTCAGGGCCGCGCCTTCTACTGGCTAGGTCGCGCCGCCGAGGCCCGCGGCGAACGCGACGCCGCCCTCGCCTACTATCGCAACGGCGCCCAGCATTGGCAGACCTTCTACGGCCAACTGGCGGCCGAGAAGGCGGGCATGACCACGCTTCAGCTGCCGGGCGAGCCTGTGCCTTCACAGGCGGACATCGCCCGTTTCGAAGGCAATGAGATCGTACGAGCCACGCGCATCCTGGGCGAGACGGGCGAGACGAGCCTGCTGCGCGTCTTCGCCTATCAGCTCGACAACGATTTGCCGACCATCAACGATCTGGCCCTGCTGATGGACCTGTCGCGCGGCTATGGCGAGGGTTTCACCGCCATGATGGTGGGCCGCGCGGCCAGCCAGCGCGGCTTCGTCATGCCCGAGCGTATGTATCCCGTCCGCGTCCCGCCCCAGGTCGCTGGCGCTGCCCCGCTGGAGTTCACTCAAGCGATCACACGCCAGGAATCCAGCTTCGATCCCCGCGCCCGCTCCGGCGCCGATGCGCGCGGCATGATGCAGTTCCTGCCGTCCACCGCCTCTGGCGTCGCCCGGCGTCTGGGCATGAGCTATTCCGCCGAGCAGTTGTGGGATCCTGACTACAACATGACCTTGGGCAGCTATCACCTGGGCGAGCTGATGGCCGCGAACAACGGCTCAATGCTGCTGGCGACGGTCGGTTACAACGCCGGGCCGGCGCGCCCAAGCCAGTGGATCGCCCGTTGCGGCGACCCGCGCGGCGATGCGATCAAGACCATCGACTTCATCGAGTGCGCGCCCTTCACCGAGACGCGCAACTACATGATGCGGGTGATGGAAAACATGGCGGTCTACAAGGCCCGCCTGAACGGCGGCACGGCCCCGCTGACGCCCTCGGCCGACATCTCGCGCGGATCGGCGGCGGGCGCGCGGCCCTATATCGCCTATTGAGCCCGGCGGGCCGCCAGCAGCGGCCCGTGCGGCCCATCCATCCACGCGCCGTTCAGTCCGAAGACCTCGCGCAGGACGGCGGGCGACAGGGCCTGGATCGGAGCGGCGTCAGCGACCACCCGGCCCTGCTTCAGCACAATGATACGATCTGCCACGGTTGCAGCCAAGGTCAGGTCGTGAAGGCTGACCATCACCCCTGCCCCGTCGTCAGCGCGCGCTCTCAGGCGCTCCAGCACCAGACGCTGCGCATCTGGGTCCAGCCCCGCGATCGGCTCGTCGGCCAAAAGCAGCGGCGCATCGACGACAAGGGCTCGCGCCAGCAGAACCCGCGCACGCTCGCCGCCCGACATCTCCGCAACGCCGCGGTCCGCCAGGTGACCGGCGCCGACTTCGTCCAGAGCGGCTCGCGCGCGCGCCAGCGCATCCGCGCTTGACAGGAACGGCGCGCCGAGCGCCGCTATTTCTATCGCCGGCAGGTTCCAGGCGATGCGCCGTTCCTGCGGCAGATAGGCGACGCGTTCCGCCCGCTGGCGATGGGATAGATCGACGATGTCCGCGCCGCCCAACCTGATTTGTCCGCCGGTCGTCTCCAGCAGGCCCACAGCCGCGCGGATGGCGCTGCTCTTGCCCGCCCCGTTTGGTCCGCACAGGGCCACGACCTCGCCCGCCGCGACCGACAGGCTTACCCCATCCAGCACGACGGCCTTACCCAGCCGCGCCTGAACCGTCTCCAGCGACAGCAAGCTCACAGCCGCCACTCCCGCGCCGCCCGCCAGGCGATCAGGGCGAACAGGGGCGCGCCGATCAGGGCGGTGAACACGCCCAGCTTCAGTTCCTGATCCGTCGGCGTCAGTCGCGCCAACAGGTCCGCGACGATCAGCATCAGCCCGCCGGCCAGCGCCGAGGGCGCCAGGATTTGTTTTGCATCACCGCGCACCGCCGCGCGCACCAGATGCGGCGCGGTCAGGCCCACAAACCCGATCACGCCCGCCACCGCCACCGCCGCCCCTGTGGCCAAGGCCGCCGCGATCAGGGCGAAGGCCCTCAACCGCCCCATATTCAAGCCCGAGGCCGCCGCACCCTCGTCGCCCAGGGTCAGCATCCGCAGACCGGCGCCCGACAAGGCAGCAAAGACGCCCGAGACGATCACGGCCGGCGTCACCCAGGCCACATCGACCCAGCTTCGGTTCTGCACCGATCCCAGCAGCCAGGACATAACCTCGGCCGAGGCGATCGGCGACGGCGACAGGTTGAAGATCAAGGCCGTCGCCGCGCCAGCGAAACTGGAGAGGGCCACGCCGAACAGGATCAGGGCCTCAGGCGCCCGCATGGCCCTGGACGCCGCGATCAGCAGTCCGCCCGCCAGCGCCGCGCCCGCCAAGGCTGACACCTCGACCAGTCCCGGCACGGCCGCAGCGCCAAGGACGATGGCCAGCGCCGCGCCCAGGGCCGCGGTGGCCGACACGCCCAGCACGCCGGGATCGGCCAGCGGATTGCGCAACAGCCCCTGCATCACTGCTCCCGCCAAACCCAGGGCGGCGCCGACGACCAGGGCGCAGACCGCGCGCGGCGCCCGCACCTGCCACAGCACCTCGGCCGGACCGGATATCGGATCGCTGAAGGCCGCCGCATACTGATCGACGTTGAACGCCGTCTCACCGGCCAGCACCGCCAGGGCCAGCGCCGCGACGATCAATCCGATCAGAACCAGGCACAGCCGAACCGTTCTGTTCACGGCCGCCCCTTGGCCATCATCTCAACCGCGTCGGCTGCGAACCAGGCCGGGCAGGTCAAGGTCGCGGCGGGCAGGCGCGCCGCCGTTCGACCCTCGGCCGCTCGCGCGACAACCGGATGCCGCCCCGGTCCGCGCAGGTCGGCGCGCAGCTGATCGAAGAAGCCGAGCACAAATCGCACCGGAGGATTCATCGCGATCCGCTCGACGCTGAGAGCGCCAAAACCGGGCGCGGCTGTGAGATTGCGAAATCCGGCCGCCCGCATCATTGCATCGATCAGCGTGCCTGGCCCCGCGGTGAAGCCCCCCGATGTCAGATACACGGCCCCCGGCGCCTCAGCCGTGCGCTTCACCGGCGCCGCCTTCGTCAGCTTGGCGTCCATCCGTTGCTCTAACGCCTGCCCGCGCTGAATTTGATCCAGATCGCGCGCGACGGTTTGGATGTTCCGGCGCACGCCCTCTAGGTTGACCGCGTCATCGATCGTGGCCACCTTGACCCCGCGCTGCGCCAGCGCTGCCAGCAGGCGCGGTTCGCCGCCCCAATAGCGCACCACGACGTCAGGCTGAAAACCCACGGCGGCCTCAAGCGTCGGACGCAAACGCTTGTGACCGACCGCCTGCTGACGCAGCCAGGCGTCAGGATCGTCGGCGCGCGGCGATAGTGCGATGTCCGCATCCGGCGCTAGAGCCAGTACATATTGGTCGGCGCACTGGTCCAGCGCCATGATCCGCAAGGGCCTGGCCTGAGCCGTGCTGCTGAACGCCAGAGCCGCCAAGGCGACGCAGATACGCCTCATCGTTCGATCAGACCGGCGAACAGGGCGTCCAAGGTCGTGCGAACCAGCGCCTGCCGATCGGACCAAGGAAAATAGGGCTTGGTGATCATCAGAGACACGATCCCATGCGCCGCAGCCCAGATCGCCTGGGCGATCGTTGCGGGATCGCCCTTCATGCGTCCGGCCGTCACGGCATCCCCGACGGTCGCTTCCAATGTGGTGAACAGGCTGGAGCCCAACTCGCGCGCCGCGTCCTGGGCGCCCTCTCGCGCCTCGACCGGCCGGGTCAGATAGATCAGGCGATAGGCGTTGGGATGAGCGAAACCGAAGTCGATATACCCCTCGATCATCCGCCGCAGGCGCTGATCTGGCGGTGCGGCCTCATCGGCGACGACGGCGTTTGACGCGATCAAACGGGCGAAGGCGTCACGGCAGATTTCCTGCAGGATCGCGCCCTTGTCCGGGAAATGCATATAGAGCGCCGTCGACGACAACCCGACCTCGTCCGCGATCTTGCGAATCGTCGCGCCTTCATAGCCGTGCTCGACGAAGATGCGCTCGGCCGCCGCCAGGATTTCGCCTCGCCGCGAATGGCCTTCGCCCTTGGGCTTTCGGGTCGTGCGCGAGGCGTTCGAGGGTTGAGACAAGCCGCTGCTCCGGGTGAGGCGCCCTGAATAGCGACAATCCGTCCCGGACGCCAATCGACTTGCCGAACGCGGTTGTTTCAAATAGCGATTATGGGTTGTGGCGCTTTGGGGGCGGATGCGGTGAAGGATTGGGCGCATCCAGGGATCAGACCCCGCCGAAACGGCGCCTCACGACGCACGCCGAGCGGTTTTCAGGTCACGATTTTGATCCTGCTCACCCTGACTTCCGTCGTGGCGCTGATCCGCTGGCCGGAAACCGCTTTCGACGTCGCCTTGGTGTTGTTCCAAGCCGCCTTCGTCGTGTGCGCGTTGTGGAAGGCCGTCATCGGCATCGCCAGCCTGCGCCGCCCCGCGCCCGTCCCGCGTCCGATCGAATGGCCGCGCTACACCATTCTGGCGGCGCTTTACGATGAGGCGGCGGTGACGCCGCAACTGATCGCCAACCTCAGCCGGATCGACTATCCGGCGCACAGGCTGGAGGCCTTCATCGTGCTGGAGGCGCATGACGAGGCCACCCTGGTGGTAGCCCAGGCGACGCCAAAACCGCCGTGGCTGAAGATACTGATCGCGCCGCCGGGCAGCCCCCAGACCAAGCCGCGTGCCTTGAACTATGCCTTGGGTCATGCGCGGGGCGATCTGGTCACCATCTATGACGCAGAGGATCGACCGCATCCGCAACAACTCCGTCAGGCGGCGGCGCGCTTCGTCGCACAACCGCGATTGGGTTGTCTCCAGGCGCCGCTGCGTATTCGAGCATCTGCAAAGCCTGGCTCCTGGTTCCTGGATCGGCAGTTCGCTTTCGAATATGCGGCGCTGTTCGAAGTGACCCTGCCGGGTATGGCGCGATTGGGCCTGCCTTTTCCGCTTGGCGGCACCAGCAATCACATCCGCATGACGGCGCTGCGAGGCGCCGGCGGCTGGGACGCGCACAATGTCACCGAGGACGCGGACCTGGGCTTTCGCCTGTGGTCGCTCGGCTGGAAGCTCGGCGTCATCGACAGTCCGACGTGGGAGACGCCGCCGGGTGCGATGGACCGATGGCTGCCCCAGCGCACCCGTTGGCTGAAGGGTTATATGCAGACCTGGGGCGTGCACACGCGGCGTCCGAACGCCCTGGGACGGCGCGGAAGCTTGTCGCTGATCATGACCTTGGGCGCGGCGATCGTGTCGGCGGCCGCCCATGCCCCGACGCTGGCCTGGCTGGCGCTAGCCATCGCCGTCTGGGCGCTTTCCGGCGTCCTGCCGCCCCTGCCCGGAGGCTCACTGGGCGTGCTGGCGCTGGGCGTCATCGTCGCCTGGATGAGCTGTGCGGCCGGGGCGCGACGCGCCGGGCTCGATTACCGGCTGGGCGATGTGCTGGCTGCGCCAGCCTATTGGGCGTTGCTCAGCCTGGCCTTCGTCCATGCGGCCTGGCGGCTCGCGGTCGAACCGCACGTCTGGGACAAGACCCCGCACGATCGCGACGATCAGATGCCGGAATTGACCGTCGTGGCGCTGGACGCTGGACGCGAGGCGGCCTGAGCGCCTATCAGCCCGACGATGGCGCCCGTCCTTTCTAAAACTCCCGAAACCCTCGTGACCTCCGGCTGGTCCGACTATGCCCTGCTGGACAGCGGCGACGGCAAGAAGCTGGAACGCTATGGCCGCTACACCGTCGTCCGGCCCGAGCCGCAGTGTTTCTGGTCGCCCCGCGATCCGAAAGCCTTCGAAAACGCCACGGCGACCTTTGATCCGCAGCAGGAGGAAGAAGACAGCGGTCGCTGGCGGTTCGACAAGTACGGCCCCATCGACGCCTTCCCTTTGAAATGGCGCGACGTGAAGTTCACCGGCCGTTTCACCCCCTTCCGCCACCTCGCCTTCTTCCCTGAACAGGCGGCCAACTGGGAATGGCTGGACGGGCGCGTGCGGGACTTTACAGGTTCGGCCGGCCGTGCGCCGAAGATCCTGAACCTGTTCGGCTATACCGGCGTCGCCAGTCTGGCCGCGGCCGCCGCGGGTGCAGAGGTCACCCACGTCGACGCCTCCAAAAAGTCGGTCGCCTACGCCCGCGAGAACGCCGAACAGTCGGGCCTGGCCCAGCATCCAATCCGTTGGATTGTCGAGGACGCCCGCAAATATGTCGCGCGCGAAGTTCGTCGCGGCTCGAAATATGATGGCGTCATTCTGGATCCGCCCAAATACGGGCGCGGCCCCACGGGGGAAGTCTGGCGCCTGTTTGAGGACATGCCGGGCCTGCTGAAGGATTGCGCCGCGCTATTGTCAGACGATGCCGACTTCCTGCTGCTGAACGCCTATGCGGCCCGTGTGTCAGGACTGTCCCTGGCGCATCTGATGGTGGAGGCGACCCAGGATCGCGGCGGCTGGATCGACTGGGGCGAACTGGCCCTGTCCGAAGACGGCCCGGACGCCCGCGCCATCGGCCTGTCCTTCTTCGCGCGGTGGAGCCGATGAGCGAACGCGTCATCACCTCCCTGACCAACGACACGGTCAAGGGCGTCCGCGCCCTGCATATGCGCAAGGAACGCGACCTGACCGGCACCTTCCTGGCTGAGGGTTTGAAGTTCATCGGCGAGGCGCTTGACCAGGGGCGCGCGCCCCGGATGCTGCTGGTCGGCGAGGACGCCCGGCCTCATCCGTTGCTGGACCGCGCCAAGGCGGCCACACTTAAAGCCGGCGGCGATATCATCGTCGTCACCCACGCCATCCTCGAAAAGATCAGCCGCCGCGACAATCCGCAGACGGTCTTGGGCGTGTTCGAACAGGCCTATGCGCCTCTCGACAGCCTGAACCCCGCCTCGGCGCCCTGCTGGGTGGCGCTGGAGCAGGTGCGCGATCCCGGCAACCTGGGCACCATCATCCGCACGGCCGACGCGGCCGGTTGCGGCGGCGTCATCCTGATCGGCGACTGCGTCGATCCCTATTCGGTCGAGGCCGTGCGCGCGACGATGGGCTCGGTCTTCGCCGTCTCGATCACCAAGACGACGCCCGAAGCCTTCCTGACCTGGCGCAAGACCTGGCCCGGCAGCGTCGTCGGCACACGACTGGACGCCAAGGTCAGTCACCGCTCGGCCGTCATGCAACGGCCGTCGCTGATCCTGATGGGCAATGAACAGGCTGGCCTGACAGACGCCCTGGCCGCCGCCTGCGACGTCAACGTCAAGATCCCGATGCGCGGCCGAGCCGACAGCCTGAACCTGGCCATCGCCACCGGCATTATGGTCTATGCCGCGACGGACGAAGCCTAGCGCTGTTCCTCCGGCGCCACCCGCCCCATGCCCCACAGGGCGGCGATGGTGATCAGGGCCGAAATCGTTAGATAACCGCCGACGGCCGCCGGCCCGAACCGCTCGGCCAGCTTCAGCGCGACAAAGGGCGCCAGCGACGCCCCCAGTATGCCCGCCAGATTGAAGGCCATCGACGCACCGGTATAGCGCACCGCTGTCGGGAACGGCCGCGCCATGGCCGCGCCGATGGGCCCATAGGTGCAGCCCATCAGGGCGAACCCCAGCGCAAAGAAGATCAGCAGGCCGCTGAGACCGCCCCCGAACAGCGGTGCGAACAGAAAGCCGAACAGGCCGATCCCGACCGAAGAGGCGATCAGCACCCTGACCTGCCCGTATCGATCCGCCAGCAAGGCCGTCACCGGGATGAAGGCGGCGAAGAACAGCACGCCGATCAGCTGGATGGGCAGGACATCGGCCCGCGCCAGCCCCATTCCCGTCGTCGCCCAGCCCAGGGCGAAGACAGTCATCAGATAGAACAGGGTGAAGGTCGTCACGCCGCTGAAGGTGCCCAGAACCAGCGCCGCCTTGTGATGGGCGAACAAGGTGATGGCCGGCGCCTTGACGCGCTCGTCGCGGTCCACCGCCTTCTGAAACTCGGGCGTCTCGGTGATCTTCAGCCGCACCCACAGGCCGACGAACACCAGCACGGCGCTGGCCAGAAACGGAATGCGCCAGCCCCAGCCCTCGAACGCGGTCTCGCTCATCGTCGACGTCAGGACGATGAAGGATGTGGTGGACAGGATGAAGCCGATGGGCGCGCCCAGTTGGGGGAACATGCCGAACCAGGCCTTCTTTCCGGGCGGCGCATTCTCGGTCGCCAGCAACACCGCCCCTCCCCACTCGCCGCCCAGACCCAGCCCCTGACCAAACCGGCACAGGGCCAGCAGCAGGGGCGCCAGCAGGCCGACCTGCTGGTGCGTCGGCAACAGACCGATGGCCACCGTGGACAGGCCCATCGTCATCAACGCCGCGACCAGCGTCGCCTTGCGTCCCACCCGGTCCCCAAAATGTCCGAAGGCCAGGGCGCCGATGGGCCGCGCGAAGAAGGCGATGGAGAAGGTGGCGAACGAGGACAGCAACGCCGTCCCCGGATCCTCGCCAGGGAAGAACAGCGTCGGGAACACCAGCACGGCCGCCGTGGCGTAGATGTAGAAGTCGAAGAACTCGATCGTCGTGCCGATCAGGCTGGCGAACAGCACACGGCCGGTGGAGTTCTTCGGCAGGACATCGGACATCTTCTTCTCCCGGTTGTCCCAGCGATGCCCGTTTCCTTCCCGCCGCGTCAAGGCGATCAAGTCCCGCGCGGTTTGACCCGGTTCGTCGCCTGCGCCTCGGCCGGGTTTTCCGGCCACGGATGACGGGGATAGCGGCCGCGCATCTCCGCACGCACCGCCGCCCATGAGCCGGACCAGAAGCGCGGCAGGTCCTTGGTGACCTGCACCGGCCGTCGCGCCGGCGACAACAGCGCCAGGGTCAACGGCACGCCGCCGACAGTCGGATGCGTCGTGACGCCGAACAGTTCCTGCACGCGAATATCCACGCGCGGTCCGCCCTCGGCGGCATAATCAATGGCCGCCGAGCCCAACGGCGTGATCAGACGCGGGGGCGCCAGTTCGTCCAGCCGCCGCTGTAGGTCCCAAGGGATCAGTCCACGCAGAGCCTCGGCCAGACGACCGTCAGCTAGCCCTTCCAGCGACTTGGCCCCGTCCAGCAAAGGCCACAGCCAGTCCTCACGCGCGGCCAGCAGAGAATTGTCCGACACATCAGGCCAAGCTGGGTCGTGCGCGTGCAGGAAGGCCAGACGGGCGCGCAGTCCCGACGCCTGCTCGCCCCATTTCAAGGCGCCCAGCCCATCCGCCTCGATCTCGGCCCGAAGGGCGGCGCTCAGGATCTTCGCATCCGGCGCGCCGACGATCTTTTCGTCCAGCACGATGGCCCCGATGCGTCGCGAGCGTCGGATCACCGACCGCCCCGACGGTTCGCGCACGAGCCGGTCTTCCGTTGAGATCAGGCGCGCCAGATCGCTGTCGATCCGGTCCGCCTCCAGCGCCGCCGCCAGTCGCACCCGGTCGCGCGTGTCGCCGCCGCCGAGTTCGGCGATCGCCACCCAGAGCTGACGCGCCAGATGGTCGGTCGCCTCCAGCACAGCCCCTCTTCCGCTGGCGAGAAGGTATTCACCCGCCTTGCCCCGCGCCCTTGCGATCCGCTCGGGAAAGGCCTCGGCCAGCAGCAGTCCCGGATCGATCGTCCGACCCGATCCGCCGCCCGCCGCGCGCGCCCAGCGCTCCGCCAGCTTGATCGAATCGCGCGCTCTCTGAGTCCGATCGCGCTCCAGCCCGATCAGGCGATCCGCCAGATCGATGCTCGATCCGCCCAGACCCGGCTCGCTCAAGACCGCCGCGATCCGTGCGCCCGTCATCGCGTCGCCGGCGTCGGACGCCACGGCGACCATATGGGCCAGCCGAGGCGACAGCGGGATCTTCGTCAGCCTCAGCCCGTGTTTCGACAGTCCGCCATCGGCATCCAGCGCCCCTAACCGCGTCAGCACCTTGCGCGCCTCGGCCATCGCCCCGGCCGGCGGCGGGTCGAGCAGGGCCAGCCCCTCGACCGAGCGTGCGCCCCAACGCGCCAGGTCCAGGGCCAGTCCGGTCAGGTCCGCCTCCTGGATTTCCGGCCGCTGATGCGGGACCAGCCCGCGCGTCTGTTCCTCATCCCACAAGCGGTAGCAGACGCCCGGCTCGGCGCGCCCGGCCCGGCCGCGTCTTTGTTCGGCGGAAGATCGGCTGACCTTGACCGTCGCCAACCGGGTCAGGCCGCTGGAGGGTTCGAACCGCGGCACGCGCGACAGTCCGCCGTCGATCACCACCCGCACGCCTTCGATGGTGAGACTGGTTTCTGCAACCGAGGTCGCCAGCACCAGTTTGCGCCGCCCCGGCGCCGCCGGTTCGATGGCCCGGTCCTGTTCGGCCCGGTCCAGTCCGCCGTACAGGGGCACGACATCGACGTTCGGCAGCCGCAGTCGCTCATTCACCAGTCTGGCCACCCGATGGATTTCGCCCTGCCCTGGCAAGAAGACCAGCACCGACCCCGTCTCCTCGCCCAAGGCGGTCAGACAGGCCCGCGCCACAGTCTCTTCAAACCGTTCGGATGGGTTGCGGCCCAGATACCGGGTTTCGACCGGCCAGGTCCGTCCTTCGGCCTCGATCACCGGCGCGCCGTCGAGCAGGCGCGAGACCCCGACCACATCCAGCGTCGCCGACATGACCAGCAGCCGCAGATCCTCACGCAGCAGCCCTTGCGTATCTCTCGCCAAAGCCAGCCCGAGATCGGCGTCCAGGCTGCGTTCGTGGAACTCGTCGAACAGGACCGCGCCAACGCCCTCCAGCCCCGGGTCGTCCAGGATCATGCGCGTGAAGACGCCCTCGGTGATTACCTCGATCCGTGTGGTCGGACCGATCCGGCTTTGCAGCCGGGTACGATAGCCCACCGTCCCCCCCGGCTGTTCGCCCAGGGTCGCAGCCATCCGGTCGGCCGCCGCCCGTGCGGCCAGGCGTCGCGGTTCCAGCACCAGCACCTTGCCCTTCAGCCAGGGCTGATCCAGCAGGGCCAGCGGCACAACCGTCGTCTTGCCCGCCCCCGGCGGCGCCGCCAGCACGGCTGTATTGCCCGCGCTCAGCGCGACTTTCAGCGGTTCCAGAACGGCGTGGATGGGCAGCATGCGTCGCCTCTAGCCTGCCGATGGGCGATCACGAAAGCGTCGTCGCGCCTTAACCACCCCGTCATGCGCGTTGCGCGCCGCCTCATCCGTCGCTAGCGTCCGCCCCAAGCAGCCGAGGGGCTGCATTAAAACGTGGGGGTATTTTATGTGGCGCGTTAAGTCGCTCGACGCGATCCTTGCCACGGCCGAGAAGAAGTCGCTTCACCGGTCGCTTGGTCCTATTCAACTGACGCTTCTGGGGATCGGGGCCATCATCGGCACCGGGATCTTCGTCCTGACTGCTTCGGCCGCCCAAAAGGCCGGACCGGGCATGATGATCAGCTTCGTCATCGCCGGCGCGGTCTGCGCGGTCGCGGCGCTCTGCTACTCCGAACTGGCGTCGATGGCGCCGGTTTCGGGCTCGGCCTACACCTACACCTACGCCGTGATGGGCGAACTGCTGGCTTGGACGGTCGGCTGGGCGCTGATCCTGGAATACGCCGTGGCGGCCTCGGCCGTGTCGGTCGGTTGGTCGGGCTATGTGCTCGGGCTGATAGAACAGGGGCTCGGATTCGACTTCCCTGATCTTCTATCCGCCGGGCCGACCTGGTCGATGAACGGCTTCATCCCCACGCCTGACTTCTCGGCCGGGATCGTCAACATCCCCGCCATCGTCGTGGCCCTGCTGGTGACGGCTCTGCTGATGGTCGGCACCACGGAATCGGCTCGCGTCAACGCGATCCTGGTCGCGATCAAGGTCATCGCCCTGACGGTCTTCATCGTCATCACCCTGCCCGTCATCAAGTCGGCGAACCTGTCGCCGTTCGCTCCAAATGGCCTGTTCGGCCAATATTCGGGCATGGGCATCGTCGGCGCCGCAGCCTCGATCTTCTTCGCCTATGTCGGCTTTGACGCCGTTTCGACGGCGGCCGAGGAAACCAAGAATCCGCAGCGCAACGTGCCCATCGGCCTCATTGGTTCGCTGGCCATCTGCACGATCTTCTATCTGCTGGTTGCGCTCGGCGCCGCCGGCGCTATCGGCGCTCAGCCGGTTCTGGGCGCCGCCGGTGAAGCGGTACAGCCGGGCTCGCCCGCCTTCGTGGCCGCCTGCGCCCTGCCCGCCAACGCAGAAATGCTGGTCTGCTCTAACGAGGCCCTGGCCCACGTTCTGCGCGTCGTCGGTCACCCCCAGATCGGCAACGCCCTGGGCACCGCCGCCCTCCTGGCCCTGCCCTCGGTCATCCTGATGATGATCTTTGGTCAGACCCGCATCTTCTTCGTGATGGCGCGCGACGGCCTGCTGCCCGAAGGCCTGACCAAGATCCACCCCAAGTGGAAGACGCCCTATATCGTGACCGCCGCCACCGGCATCGCGGTCGCCATCGCCGGCGCCCTGTTCCCGGTCGGTCAGCTGGCCGACATCTCGAACTCGGGAACCCTGTTCGCCTTCTTCATGGTGTCGATCGCGGTGCTGGTGCTGCGGGTCAAGGATCCGAACCGTCGCCGTCCGTTCCGCACGCCGCTGATCTGGGTGTTCGCGCCCCTGTCGGCGTTCGGCTGCGCCTTCCTGTTCTGGAACCTGCCGCACGACGCCAAGATGGTGTTGCCGATCTGGGGCGGGATCGGCCTGCTGATCTACTTCGCCTACGGCTACCGCAAGAGCCACCTGGGTCGCGGTGTGGTCGAGGTTCACGAAACGGATGGTGACGTTCCGCCGCCGCCCGTGCCGCCGATCCGCTAAGACCAAACCGGGCCTGTCGCACCAATCGCGGCAGGCCCAGCTATCGGCCTCAAATAACCCGCAAGGGCGATAGGCCAAGAATAGAGAAAGGCCCCGGAGCGATCCGGGGCCTTTTTTGTCTTGGTGCGGATGAGAGGACTCGAACCTCCACGCCTCTCGGCGCTGGAACCTAAATCCAGTGCGTCTACCAGTTCCGCCACATCCGCATCGGGTAGGCGGTCGCGTCTAGAGGGTGACGCCGCTCAGGGCAAGGCCTCAGCGACGTCCCGCGACCAGTTCGTTGCGTATGGAGCGTCCCAAGGGATCGCGGGCGCGCCAGCTGTCGCCGACATCCGCTTCGACCATCCGGCTGCAGAAGCGTGGCAGGATCTGGCGCGGGCTGAAGCCGGACAGACAGATCTTGTCGCCCTCGGCCGACCAGCGGGCCGCCACACGTCGCCCGTCCGAAAACTGTGAGGTGTAGCGCCCATCCGGCTCGAAATAGTGCCGGACCCACTGGCCGTTCGGATAATGGGACACGATCGTATTGCCGAACGCCTTGGACATATCGGCTGAGGCGGGCGAGGCCGCCAGCACCCCGACGATCGCCAAACCGCAGATCACCGAAACCTGCTTCACACGCCCCTCCTGCGCCATCCGTCATCGACTATCGACGATACATAAGACGGCGCAAGCGCTGCGGTTCCTCAGCCGTTGCCGCGACGACCCGATTCGAACAGGAACCAGACTCGCTTCTCACTTTCGTCGATCCAGTTCTCCAGCAGGCTGGCGGTCGCGACGTCGTTATGCTCGTCGCACAAGTCATGCACCTCGCGCATCCGGCCGATCAGTTCACCGTTGTCGTCACGAAGCTCCGCCAGCATATCGAGCGGGTCGACATAGTCTGCGTCGTTGTCGGCGATGCGTGATTCCTTGGCGATCTGACCGATGGAGCGCAGGGTGGTCCCGCCGATCTTGCGCGCCCGCTCGGCCATCGGATCGGTCATGGCTAGGATTTCCGCCGACTGCTCGTCCAGCATCAGATGGTAGTCCCGGAAATGCGGACCCGAGACGTGCCAGTGGAAATTCTTTGTCTTGATGTAGAGAGCGAACGTATCGGCCAGCAGGCCGGTCAGAGCGGCGGAAATGCTCTGGGTCGCCTCCTCCGACAGGCTCGTCGGCGTCTTCAGGGGCGCCAGGCGCTTTTCTTTGGCGGTGACCATCATCGTTCTCCTCAGCAGCAGTCTGCGGTCAAGCTAGGTAGCCGAGCGTCCCGACGGAAGCCCTGGCGCAGATGATAATGCTGAAGCTGTGAAGTGGTTCGGCGGTGCCGACCTTTCTCGGCGGATGGCTGGGGAACTAGGACTCGAACCTAGAATGACGGTACCAAAAACCGTAGTGTTACCATTACACCATTCCCCAGCAGGACCGGCGTTTCCGAAGCACTCTGTGCGGCGGAGGCGGTCAGATACGCCAAGCCGTTTTGGGATGCAACACCCTCTTTCAGGACTATTTTCGCTTACCGTGAAGATGGGTCGAAATGGGCGCTTGCGGCCTATCGAACCCATGGCTATAAGCCGCGTCCTCACTTCGGGGCGACGCCGCCAGGCCAGCCCCCACGGTCGGAGTGTGGCTCAGCCTGGTAGAGCACTGCGTTCGGGACGCAGGGGTCGGAGGTTCGAATCCTCTCACTCCGACCATCTTCTCCTCAGAAAAATCGACGATGCGACAGCGGGTGTTCGCCCGCTGCCAGAGCCGCGTCAGTCGTCGTTCGCCGCGCTCTCCATCGCCTTGCGCGCCACCGCATTCAGATGCGCTCCAACCGACTCGATGGTTCTTGAGCCCAGCGCCTTTCGGCGCGCGGTCAGGTCGGGCGAGCCCGCGTCATAATCGGCCATCAGCCGCCGCACGAACGTCCCGTCTTGAACCTCCGCCAACACCTGATCCATCGCTTGGCGAGAATCGGCTCCGATGACGCGCGGTCCGGTCAGATAGGCCCCGTATTCCGCCGTGTTCGAAATCTTGGCGAAGGCGCCCGCAATGCCGCGTTCGTACATCAGGTCGGTCACCAGCTTGGTCTCGTAGAAACATTCGAACCAAGCCACCTCGGGCGGATAGCCGGCCTGGACCAGCTCCGTGAAAGCCGCGTCGATCAGTTCGGCGATGCCGCCGCACAGAACCACCTGTTCGCCAAACAGGTCGCTCTCGCATTCGTCGCGCATCGTGGTTTCCAGAATACCCTTACGTCCGCAGCCCAGCGCCGCCGCATAGGAGAGGCCCAGGGCATGCGCGCCGCCCGTCGCGTCCTGCTGCACGCCAAACAGGCAGAAGACCCCCTCCCCGGCTTCATACAGGTCGCGGATGCGCGGCCCGATCCCCTTGGGCGAGGCCAGGATGACGTCCAGATCCGCGCGCGGTTCGACCAGGCCGAATCGCACCGACAGGCCGTGGGCGAAGACCAGGGCCGCGCCCGGCCGCACGTTCGGCTCCAGTTCGTCGCGCCACAGATCGCGGTGCGCCTCGTCTGACGTCATGACGGCGACCACGTCCGCGCCCGACGCAGCCTGCCCGGCCGTCATCACATCAAACCCGTCGGCGCGCGCCAGGTCGCGTGTTCTGGAGTCGGCCTTCAGACCCACCACGATGTCGGTCACGCCCGAATCGCGCAGATTCAGCGCATGGGTGCGGCCCTGGCTGCCGTAACCGATCATGGCCACGCGCTTGCCGCGAATGATCGAAAGGTCGCAGTCGCGGTCATGGAAGACGGGAAGCGGATTGAGTAGGGTCTGGGTCATGGCCGTCTTCATAACTCCTTCCTCCGTCGTCGCCTTCTGGAAAGAGGCTGGGCCCGAAAAGTGGTTCGCCAAGGACGAGGCGTTCGACGCCGATTTCCGGGATCGCGGTCGCGCGGTCCACTGGGCCGCCGCGCGCCGCGAACTGGACGGTTGGATGGACACGGCCGAGGGCGCCCTGGCGCTGCTGATCCTGCTGGACCAGTATCCCCGAAACAGTTTTCGCGGCACGGCGCATCAGTTCGCCACCGACCCGCTCGCCCTGATGTTCGCAAACCAAGCCGTGGCCCGCGATCTGCATCTGGCTGTCGAGCCGGCGCTGAAGAACTTCCTGCTGCTGCCCTTCGAACATTCCGAACGGATCGAGGATCAGAACCGCTACATGGCCTTGGTCGCCGGCGATGAAGAGCTGGAGAAATGGGGCAAGCTGCACCGCGACATCATCGTTCGCTTCGGCCGCTTCCCGCACCGCAACGCCGCGCTGGGCCGCCAGACGACGCCTGAAGAAAAGGCCTTCCTCGATGAAGGCGGTTTCGGCGGCTGATTCGATCCACAACGATCCGATGGTGAGCGGCGACGGCTCATTGGCGAACGACTGATTCGGGTTGAAGCTGATGCCATGAACGCTCAGGTCGCCATCGCTGAACTTCAGGCTCGCATCGCCGCGGCGCCTGCCGATCATCCCGAGCGGCAGTATCTGAACCTGCTACGCGACATCCTCGACAATGGGGTTCGCCGCGACGACCGCACCGGCACCGGCACCCTGGGCGTCTTCGGTCGCCAGATGCGGTTCGATCTGTCCAAGGGCTTTCCAGTCCTGACGACCAAGAAGCTGCATCTACGATCGATCATCGTCGAACTGCTGTGGTTCCTGCGTGGCGAGACCAACATCGCCTATCTGAAGGACAATGGCGTTCGCATCTGGGACGAATGGGCCGACGCCGAGGGCGAGTTGGGTCCGGTCTATGGCAAGCAATGGCGGTCCTGGACTGCGCCGGATGGCCGCGTCATCGACCAGATCGAGAACCTGGTTCATGGGCTGAAAACCAATCCCAACAGCCGCCGCCACATCGTCACCGCCTGGAACCCGGCCGATGTCGACGACATGGCCCTGCCGCCCTGCCACTGCCTGTTCCAGTTCTTCGTCGCTGACGGAAAGCTGAGCTGCCAGCTGTATCAGCGCAGCGCCGACGTCTTCCTAGGCGTGCCCTTCAACATCGCCTCCTACGCCCTGCTGACGATGATGTTGGCCCAGGTCGTGGGTCTGGAGCCGGGCGACTTCGTCCACACCTTCGGCGACGCCCACCTGTATCTGAACCATCTCGAACAGGCCGAACTTCAGCTGACTCGCGAGCCCCTGCCCCTGCCCGTCATGCAGATCGCGCCCAAGACCGACCTATTCGCCTTCGACCTCTCGGATTTCACCCTCGAAGGCTACGAGGCCTGGCCGCACATCAAGGCCGCCGTCGCCGTTTAAGGTCATTCACGATGATCCGCGCTTTCTCTCTTGGTCTCATTCTGCTCGCAGCACCGGCAGCGTCGGCCATCGCTCAGCCGATCTCATCCGCCGTTGAAGCCGCCGAGATCACACCGGTACAAATCAGGGTGCCGGCGCCGGACGGTCGGGCCATACCGATCAGCATCTGGACCGCTCCGATCGAACGCGGCGTGGTGGTGTTCAGCCACGGCTATAACGGTTCGCCGACGGCCTATGCTCGCATTCTGTCGGCCTGGGCGGCGCATGGTTTCACGGTAATCGCACCGCTTCACGTCGATTCCCTGCGTCATCCGGAACATGAGAAATACGACAATCGCGCCGCCTTCTCGACCAGGCTGATCGACCTGGGCGTCGCACGCGGCATCGCCGCCCATGCGCATTCGGGCAAACCGCTGATCGTGGCGGGGCATTCGTTTGGCTCTCTGATGTCCGTGATCGAGGGCGGCGCCGTTACGGCTGCCGGGCCAGCAGGCGACCCGGCGGTGAAAGGCGTGATCGCCTTTTCCTCGGCCGGCTCGATCCCCGGCCTCGTCACCTCCGACAGCTACCGCACGCTTGACCGTCCGCTGTTGGTGATCACCGGCGATCAAGATCTGGTGCCTGGCTTCGTCAGCGATTGGCGCGATCATCGCGCGCCGTTCGACAACAGCCCGGCCGGCGACAAAACTCTCATGATCTTCGCGGGCGCTGACCACCAGCTGCCGGGGACGGCGCAAGGCGAGCAGTTTGATCAGGTCATCCGAGCGACTGAGGATTTCCTCGACGCCTATACGCTGAACGACGCCGACGCCCGGTCGCGCCTTCAGGCCTTCGCGGCGGACGGCGTCAGCGTCGAGCGTCGCTGAACAGATGGATTTGCGCCATCTGACCGCGTCGGTGCTTCGCATCTCCGACATCTATGCCGCCGAACACGATATCGAACGCGACCGCGACTGGGCCTTGCTCAAGCTTCAGGAAGAGCTTGGCGAACTGACCGCCGAGCATCTGCGTCTGACCGGCCGAGCACGAGGCGCGCCCGACAGCCAGGCGCTGGGTGACGAAGCGGCGGATGTGCTGGGGATGCTGCTGATCTACTGCGCGCGGGCGGACATAGATCTTGAGCAAGCCATGCAGCGCAAATGGCTGAAGTGGCTGGAGCCGAAAGCATGACCGTTCCTCTGATCGCATTGGTCGTCGCGCGTGGACGTAACGGCGTCATTGGCCGCGACGGCGACCTGCCCTGGCGGCTCCGCAGCGACTTGCAGAGGTTCAAGGCCATCACCGTGGGCAAGCCCTGCCTTATGGGTCGCAAGACCTGGGAGAGCCTGCCGTTGAAGCCTCTGCCGGGTCGGTTGAACATCGTACTGACGCGTGACGAGTCCTACGAAGCCGACGGCATGGCCAAAGGCGCGCTGGTCTGCGCCACTCTGGACGAGGCCATCGAGATCGGACGCGAAACCGCCGAGGACGATGGCGTCGAGGAGATCTGCATCATCGGCGGCACAGCCCTGTTTGAGGTCGCCCTGCCCCGCGCCAAACGCCTCTACATCACGGAAGTGGACGCCTCGCCCGAAGGCGACACTGTCTTTCCGTCATTCGACGAAACCGCCTGGGTCGAGGTATCGTCGGAATCGCACGCGGCGGGCGAGAAGGACGACCACGCCTTCACCTTTCGCGTGCTGGAACGCCGCTAGGAGAAACAGATGTACGTCACCACGACCAACGACCTGCCCGGCTTTCGCGTCACGCGCCACATCGGCCTGGTGCGCGGCGTCACGGTCCGCTCTCGCAACGCCATATCCGACGCCATCGGCGGGGTTCAGTCCATGCTGGGCGGCCGCGTCGGCGCCTATGTGAAGCTGGCTGAGGCCGGGCGTCAGGAAGCCTATGACGAACTTGTCAAACACGCCCAGGCCCACGGCGCCAACGCCATCCTGGCCGTCCGCTATGATGCGACGGAGATCATGCCGGGCGTGACCGAGGTGTTGTGCTACGGCACGGGCGTGATCGTCGAGCCGGCGTAACCGGCTCGACGTTTCCCGATTAGGACAGGGTCATCAGGTCCGAACGCTCGAAGTTGCGCAGCTCGTCTTCGCGACCGTCGCGGATCTTGGCGACCCACTGAGGATCGGCCAGCAGCGCGCGGCCGACGGCGACCAGATCGAATTCCTCGTTCTCCAGACGGCGCAAAAGACCGTCCAGCGAAGCGGGCTTTGAACCTTCGCCGCCGAAGGCCGCTATGAACTCGCCGTCCAGGCCCACGGATCCGACGGTGATCGTGGGCTTGCCCATCAGCTTCTTGGTCCAGCCGGCGAAGTTCAGGTCCGAGCCTTCGAACTCCGGCTCCCAGAAGCGCCGCTGCGAGCAGTGGAAGACATCGACGCCGGCGTCCGATAGTGGCGTCAACCACTCGACCATCTGTTCCGGCGTCTCGGCGATGCGGGCCGTGTAATCCTGCAGCTTCCATTGCGACAGGCGCAGGATGACGGGGATGTCGTCGCCGACGCCTTCACGCACCGCCTTCACGACCTCGGCGCCGAAACGGGCGCGATCCGCGATGGTCGGTCCGCCCCAGCGGTCCTCGCGCGCATTCAGGCCGCTCCAGAAGAATTGGTCGATCAGATAGCCATGGGCGCCGTGGATTTCGACAGCGTCGAAGCCGAGGTCTCGAGCCGCGCGGGCCGACCGGCCGAAGGCGGCGATTGTGTCGGCGACGTCCTCCTCCGTCATCGGCTCCAGCCTGGTCTTGCCCGGCATGGTCATGCCCGACGGACTGTCCACCTTGCCCAGAGGCGCCCAGTCATCGCCGCGTCCGCGGGCCGAGCCCACGTGCCAGATCTGTGGCGCGATCAGACCGCCGGCGGCATGAACCTCTTCCACCACCGACTTCCATTCCGGCAGCGCTTCGCCGTGGAAGACTGGAACATTGGCGTCGTTGCGCGCCGCCGGACGCTCGACGACCGTGCCCTCGGTCACGATCAGGCCCACCCCGCCCTCGGCGCGACGGCGATAATAGGCGGCGACGTCGGAGCTCGGGATGCCGTTCGGCGAGAAGGACCGCGTCATGGGCGCCATGACGATGCGGTTGGGCAGGGCCAGCCCCTTGATCGTGAAGGGGCTGAACAGGGCGTCGAGGCTCATCGTATCTCCTTGGGTATCTGTAGCACCCAAGGTGGCGAACAGGGTTGCGTTTGAAAACCCCTTGCGGCGGCTTTTTCTATAGCCCGAGCGCAGAGGACACGCGCGCGGCGATTTCGGCGAAGCGGTCGGCGATATCGCCCTGTGGATCGGTTGCGACCGGCGGTCGTCCGGCATCGCCGCCCTCTCGTAAGGCGGCGTCCAGCGGCAAGGCGCCCAAGAATGGGATGGACAGGCGCTCGGCCTCGGCCTTGCCCCCGCCTTCGCCAAAGACTGGCCCGCTCATGTTCTCGATCAGGCCAAACGTCGGGACATTGACGCGCTGGAACAGGGTGTGGGCGCGCCGGGCATCGGCCAGAGCGACTTCCTGCGGCGTCGAAACGATCACCGCCCCATCCAGGGGCGTCTTCTGGATCAGCGTCAGCTGGACATCGCCCGTGCCCGGCGGCAGATCGACCACCAGCACGTCCAGCGGCGCATACGCCGTTCCCCAACGCGTCTGGGTCAGCATCTGCGTGATGGCCTGCGACGCCATGGGTCCGCGCCAGATCATGGCGTCGTCCATCTTGGTCAAAAGGCCGACCGACATGGCCTTCAACCCGTGAGCGACGTGCGGCACGATGGCGCCGTCCTCGTAGGCGGGTTGGCCGCTGATGCCCAGCATCGTCGGCAGCGACGGCCCATAAACATCGGCGTCGAGAATGCCGACCGAAAGCCCGCGCGCCGAAAGTGCGGCGGCCAAGTTCACCGCGACGGTGGACTTGCCGACCCCGCCCTTGCCGCTGGCGACGGCCAGGACGCGGCGGACATGGGGGGGACGATCTGTGGGGACCGGCGCCTTGGCGCGGCCCTGATCAACGGCCGCCTTGGAAAGGCCCGCCGTGCGCGGCGCAGCAGTAGGCTGGGTCTCGGCGGTCAGAATGACCGAGACGCGCGCCATGCCGGGAATGGCCTTCAGCGCAGCCTCCGCTTTGTCACGAACCGGCGCGTAGGCGGCCGCCTGGCTGCGATCGACTTCCAGAGCAAACCCCGCGCGATCCTCGGCCACGACCAATCCCTGAACCAGACCGGCGGCGACCAGCCCCTGGCCGGAAACCGGATCGATGACGGCGTCCAGGGCGGCGATGACGGCGGTGCGTTCGACCAAGGCGATCTCCAAGGGACTTGCAGGCGATGATGCGCGCGTTCTATCGCCCTCGAACCCTTCCCGCGAGCCACGATTTGTCCAAGCCGCCCCCAATCACCCTGATCGCCGGCCCGACCGCGTCAGGCAAGTCGGCGCTGGCGCTGAAGATGGCGCGTGAAACGGGCGCGGTGATCATCAACGCCGACAGCCAGCAGCTTTACGCCGACCTGCGCATCCTGACGGCCCGCCCGTCGGTTGAAGATGAAGCCCAGGCCGATCATCGACTGTATGGCGTCGCCGACGCGGCGGACGCCTGGTCCGTCGGACGCTGGAGCCGCGCTGTGATGGCGTTGCTCGACGACCTCCGGGATCAAGGCCGTCCGGCCATTCTGGTGGGCGGGACCGGCCTTTATTTCACCAGCCTGACACGCGGTCTGGCCGATATTCCCGCGGTGCCGAGCGCGGTGCGCGATCAGATGGATGCCGACTACAAGGCGCTCGGCGAGTCAGCTTTCCGTCGGCGCCTGGCCCAGATCGATCCCGAGGCGGCCCAGGCCATCGAACAGGGGGACCGCCAGCGACTGGTGCGAGCCATGAGCGTCTTCATCGCCAGCGGCCGCGCGTTGAGCGCCTGGAAGGCCGACACTCAGCCCTTGTTGGCGCCGGGTTCATGGACCGGATGGGTCAGGGAGCCTGAGCGCCAGCAACTCTATGCAAACTGCGACCAACGCGTGGACCTGATGATCGATCAGGGAGCGATAGACGAAGTCCAAGCCCTCATGGACCGTGGATTGAGCCCCGCCCTGCCCGCCATGAAGGCGGTCGGCGTCAGAGAACTGGCCGCCTACCTATCCGGCGATCTGGCCCGCGACGAGGCGATCGCCGCTCTGAAACAAGCCACCCGCAACTACGCCAAACGTCAGCTGACGTGGTTTCGAAACCAGACGCCGGACTGGCGCCGCGCCTGAGAAATAATCCGGCGCTTGGAATGCCTCACGGCTGCGCCTATATTCGTCTGGTCCGGTTTCGGCCGGACTATGGCGATAAACGCGCTTGTAATAAGCGGACCGGACCCGGGTGCGATTCCCGGCGGCTCCACCAACTTTCTCCCCGCGTTATCGGCGGAGGCAGCATGGGGCCGACTAGCATCGACGGACGTGTAAAGAGGATTGCTTTCGCTCGTCCTGGCCCACCGTATCGGGCCATTTTCTAACTGCGAACGATAACTTCGCTGGAGAAGTCGCTCTCGCCGCGTAATGCGGTTCGGGTGATTTCGAATCTTAAGTCCTAGGGGTTCAGATCCTTGGGCGGGGCCTGTCGGGAGCCTGGCAACAGAATCCCGGCATTTTCCAAAAGATGATCGGGAGCCCGGCGTCAGAATCCCGGAGCTTTACCTTCATGACACCTTTCGCCTGCGGCCCCGCGCCGCTATCAGTCGCGCTCTGATGTGAGGTGACGATGAGCGACCAGGCCCCTCCGGTCGATGAGATGCGGTACGAACAGTTGGCGCAGGAAGCCCTGCGCGGCGTCATGCGCGCCGCGCTTGAACGCGTGCTGGCCGAGGGCCTGCCCGGCGCCCACCACTTCTACATCACCTTCAAGACGCGCGCCGTCGGCGTCAGCGTAGCCCCTGACATTCTGGCGAAATATCCGGAAGAGATGACGGTCGTTCTGCAGCACCAGTACGACGACCTGCGCGTCGAGTCTGAGCGTTTCTCGGTCAAGCTGCGCTTCGGCGGCATGCCCAAGAGCCTGGTCATCCCCTATTCCGCGATCACGCGCTTCTACGATCCCAGCGTCCAATTCCTGCTGCAGTTCGAAGACCCGCAGCTTCTGGACGAGGTCGAAGACGAGCCGACCCCGCCCCAGGACATGCCGCCGATTTCGGACGGCCCCAAGGTCGTGTCTCTGGACCAGTTCCGCAAGAAATAGCCGCCGCTAGTCTTTACGTGGATAAGAGCGGATCAGGATCCGCTCTCTTTCGCCTTCACGTCGTTCGACCAGCAGCCGCGCGACCTGTGCGTCGTCGTGGAAAAGGTAGCCTTTGATGGAGTCGAGTAAGGCCTTGGCCAGGTTGTCGAGGTCCATCCACGGCGGCTCGCCAACATGCTCCATGCGGATTTCTACGACATGGTCGCCCCATGATGGTCTGGCTCCGCGCCATTCCTTGCGCATGAACTCATAGACCAGCGGCTTGTAGTATTTGGCCTGGGTCGTCAGGCCGTCGATGACGATCTCGACCGCATCGCCATCCTCTCGCGCCCTGACCTTGCCGGTCCCGGTCCAGCCAGCGGTCACGGTCGCATCGACTTTATGCAGACGGCGGGCGCAGCATCCAGCAAGCGCGCGGAGCGGATCGCTACGGGCGGCGTAAGCTGCTCCTCCGAATTCGCGGGCATCCGCTGGATTCTGCGCGCGACATCCAGCCCTTCGACCACAGCGCCGAATGCGGCGAAGCCCTGCCCGTCAGGATTCCGCCCTCCGCCAAAGTCCAGGCTCGGCGTATCTTGTGTGACGATGAAGAAGCTCGATGTGGCGCTGTCCGGTCCGTCCCGCGCCATGGACACCGCGCCGGCCGTATGGCGCAGGCCAGTGTCTCTTGTCCGTTCAAGAGTGATCGGCGGTCGCGAGGCGTCGTCGCTGCCCCGTGGGGTCGCCGCCTGGATCACGTCGATGGGATAGCGGCTGGCGGTATTGGTTTCGCGGCTGACGGTTCTGAAGAACGTCCCCCCATCGTAATCACCCGTCACGACGTAACTGATGAAGTTGCATGTCGTGATCGGCGCAGAGGCCGCATCCAGTGCCAGCACGATCGTGCCGGCTGTTGTGTCGAGCGCCACGCGGGGCATTGTCGGTTCAGGCTGAACAGTCGCGCAGCCCGCCAGCCCCGACAGCGCCGACAGCGCCGCCACGGCGATCAACCCTCGTCTCATATCCGCGCTCTTCTTGCCCTGCATGGCTCTCGTGCTACACCGCCGCGCAACCCATCGCCACGCCTGAGAGACGAGATTTACGCGCATGAGCAACGTCCGGACAGAGACTGACACCTTCGGCCCGATCCAAGTCGCCGCCGACCGCTACTGGGGCGCTCAGGCGCAGCGATCGCTGGGCAACTTCAAGATCGGCTGGGAGAAGCAGCCCCTGCCGGTCGTGCGCGCCCTGGGCATCGTCAAGCGTGCGGCCGCTGAGACCAATCGTGACCTGGGCAAGCTGGATCCGGCCCTGGCCGACGCCATCATCAAGGCCGCCAATGAGGTTATCGAAGGCAAGCTGAACGACCACTTCCCGCTGGTGGTCTGGCAGACGGGTTCGGGCACCCAGTCGAACATGAACGCCAATGAGGTGATCTCGAACCGCGCGATCGAGATTCTGGGCGGCGAGATGGGCTCCAAAAAGCCCGTCCACCCGAACGACCACGTCAACATGAGCCAGTCGTCCAACGACACCTATCCCACGGCCATGCACGTCGCCTGCGCCGAACAGGTGGTCAATGACCTAATCCCGGCGTTGAAACATCTACACGCCGCGCTGGACGCCAAGGCCAAGGCCTGGGCCCACATCATCAAGATCGGCCGCACCCATACCCAGGACGCCACGCCTCTGACGCTGGGCCAGGAGTTCGGCGGCTACGCCCAGCAGGTTGAGAACGGCATCAAGCGCATCGAACAGACGCTGCCGGCCCTGATGGAACTGGCGCAGGGTGGCACCGCCGTCGGCACCGGCCTGAACGCGCCCATCGGCTTCGCCGAGAAGGTTGCAGCCCAGATCGCCGAGATCACCGGCCTGCCCTTCACCACGGCGCCGAACAAGTTCGAGGCCCTGGCCGCCCACGATGCCATGGTCTTCAGCCACGGCGCCATCAATACGGTCGCCGCCAGCCTGTTCAAAATCGCCAACGACATCCGATTCCTGGGTTCCGGCCCGCGTTCGGGTCTGGGCGAACTGGCGCTGCCGGAAAACGAGCCGGGCTCGTCGATCATGCCGGGCAAGGTCAACCCGACCCAATGCGAGGCCCTGACGCAGGTCTGCGTCCAGGTGTTTGGCAACAACGCCGCCCTGACCTTCGCCGGATCGCAAGGTCATTTCGAGCTGAACGTCTACAATCCCGTGATGGCCTACAACTTCCTGCAGTCGGTGCGCCTGGTCGCCGACGCGGCTATCAGCTTCACCGACAACTGCGTCGTCGGCATTGAGGCGCGCGAGGACAATATCGCGCGCGGCCTGAACAACTCGCTGATGCTGGTCACCGCCCTGAACGGCAAGCTGGGCTATGACCTGTGCGCCAAGATCGCCAAGACCGCGCACAAGAACGGCACCACGTTGCGCGAAGAAGCTGTCGGCGGCGGCTATCTGACGGACGCCGAATTCGATGAAGCCGTGCGGCCGGAAAAGATGATCTCGCCGGGCTGATCCCATCCAAGATCGGGATTTTTGAAACGCCGACGTCGTCTGACGTCGGCGTTTTCGTTTGGGTCAGGCCTTTTCGCGGATGGTGCGTCCGACCGGCGCCAGCGCCAGCTTGGCCAGTTCGAGATCCTTCAGCGCGAACGGAATGCCGATGATGGAGATGAACTCCGCCACGGCGATGATCAAATGCGTCAGGGCGATGTACCAGCCGGCCACGACGAACCAGACGACGTTCAACACGACGCCGACACAGCCAGCGACGGGATGCGTGTCCTGCCACACGATCTCGCGGCCGAAGGGCCAGAACGAATAACTGGCGATGCGCCACGCCGCGAACGTCCATGGCAGGCCGACGACGGTCAGCGCCAGGATCGCGCCGCCCAGCAGCCACAGCAGGCCGGAAATCCAGCCGCCGAAGATGAGCCAGAGGATATTCAGGATTAGGCGCATCAAGACAGGCTCCATGGTCGCCCAAATGCGACGTAACTCAGATAAGCAAAAGGCCCCGCTTATACAGCGGGGCCTCTATTAAATCGGCGTCAGATCGGCCTTAGTGCGGCTTCTCGGTCCAGCGCGCTTTAGCGTCGTCTTTGGTCAGGCTCAGATGGACGTGCTTGTCATCGACCCGTTCGACCCAGCTGACCGGAATCATGTGGTGCTTGAAGCCGCCGGCGAAATCCAGCTTCGCCAGTTCGATCTGGTCGCCCAGGACGTGATCGACCCGGCCCACGTGACCGCCGTCCGAGCCTACGACTTCGAGGTGTTCCTTGATGAGCGAAACGTCGACCATGTGTATCTCCAGCAGTTTGGTTTGTCCTGCCGATGAGAACACACCCGACCTTCGACGGTTTCAAACGGCGACGCTTGTTCATCGCCTTGATGACAGGATTGGCCAGGACGCGGTAGAAGCCAGCGTTCACACGGAACCGGAACTCAAGACATGCGGCGGATTGGATCAGGCCTGTTGGGCGTCCTCATGGCCTTGGCCTTGTCGGCGTGTGGAACACTGGATCGCCCGAGCGGCCCTCTTCGGATTACCGACGGCACGCTCGTCAAGGCGGAAGACCCTCGCATCCGCGCCAGCGACAGCGCGCGTTTGCAGGCCTTCACCCAGGAAATCGGTCAGCGGCTTCGGCCCGACAAGCCAACCTCGATCCTGGCGCTGTCCGGCGGCGGCGCAAATGGAGCCTACGGCGCCGGGCTGCTGGTCGGTTGGACCGAACAGGGCGATCGCCCCGCGTTCGACGTCGTCACCGGCGTCAGCACCGGGGCCCTTGCCGCGCCATTCGCCTTTCTTGGAAGGGATTGGGACGACGAACTTCAGCACGCCTATACCAGCGGCGCCGCCAGCAAGCTGCTGAGCTGGCGCAGTTTCGCCGCCTTCCTGAACCCGAGCCTGTTCTCGTCACAGGTCCTCCGCAATCTGGTGGACGAGAACGTGACCCCTGAACTGATGCAGGCCGTCGCGCGCGAGCACGCCAAGGGCAGACGCCTGCTGGTGGCGACGACCGATCTGGACAGCGAGGAAACCGTCATCTGGGACATGGGCCTCTTGGCGACCCAAGGCGATGAGAACGCCCGCGAGCTGTTCAAGGAGGTGCTGGTCGCCTCGGCCAGCATTCCCGGCGTCTTCCCCCCGGTTCTGATCGCCGGGCTTCAGGAGGACGACAAGGTGGTTCTGGAAATGCACGTCGACGGCGGCGTCAACACGCCGTTCCTGGCCATCCCTGAAGACCTGATGCTCTGGACCCGCCCAAAGGACGAAGGCCGCGTCGGCGCCCTCTACGTCATCGTCAACGGTCAAGTTGGCCGCAACGACGGGGTCACGCCCGGCCGGCTGTCGGCGATCCTGGCGCGGACCTATGACAGCATGAGCAAGTCGTCGCTGCGCATCCATCTGGCGGTGACGGCGGCGTTCGCGCGGCGCAATGGGCTGGACATGGCCCTGTCGGCCATTCCAGACAATGTCGCCGCCTCCAGCCTGAAGTTCGATCAGGAGACGATGAGCGCCATGTTTGAGTTGGGCCGCCAGCGCGGGCGCGGCGCCGACGCCTGGACACGGCTGGGCGAGCGCCCGGCGGACCAGCCCTTCATCCCCCAGACGACGATTTCGGAGTCTGAAGTGCCGGCTGTGCTGACGCCCGAGCCCTCGGCCAAACCGTCGGCCGATGCGCCCCCCGCTGACAAGCCCAGGTCGTAGTCATGGGTGAGATCATCAATCTGAACCGGGCGCGAAAGGCCCGCGCCAAGGCCGAGGACAAGGCGCTGGCTGCCGCCAACCGCGTGGCGCACGGACGCTCCAAAGCCGAGAAGACCCTGTCCGCTCTTGAGCGTCAACGCGCCGAGAAGCAGCTGGACGGTCACAAGCTGGAGCCGAAATCCGACAACTGACGGCTCAGGCCTTGGGCGCGCGGACCAGCATGACCTGCCCCGCCAGCACAAGCGCCAGTCCGATCAGGGCGCTCCAGCCGAAACGCGCGCCCTCGAACAGCACCGACACCAGCATGGCGATGGGCGGCGTCAAAGCCGAGATGTAGCTGGCCAGGGCATAGCCGCGTTGACGCGCGATTGTGAAATATAGCCCGAACGCGATCACCGATCCGAACAGCGACAGATAGAGGAGCGACAGGACATAAGGCGGCGTCGGCTCGATCCGCCACGTCATGCCGGTCGCCATGCCGTACAGCGCCAACATCCCCGTGCCGTAGGCCATCGCCCAGGAGGTGGCGGCCATGACGGGCGCGCCCGCCTGCTGGCCTTTCCAGGCGAACCAGTTGCCGAGCGCCGAAGCCAGGACAGCGGTCAGGGCGAAGATGACGCCCAGCCCCGGGTTGAGGCCGGCGCCCGCCGCCGTGATCTGGGCGTAGGACAAGACCCCGACGCCCATGACACCCAATACTGCGCCGATCCACGCCGCCGGCGCCGCCTTCTGTCCGCCCAGCAGCCGAAACAGGATCAGGTTCACAAAGGCCAGGGCAGCGAAGATCACCGCGACCACAGCCGAAGCCACCTGCCCCTCCGCCGCATAAACGAAGCCATAGCTGACCGCGAACACGAAGGCGCCCTGCCCGATGGCGGCCAGATGCTGGCTGCGCGTCAGACGCAGCGGCCGGCGCGTCACGGCGCAGAAAGCGAACAGGACCGCCGACGCCAGACCAAACCGCCAGACGATGGAGACGATGGAATCAACCGGCCCCAGCTGCAGGGTGATCGCGTACAAGGTCGTACCCCAGATCAGGGCGCAGATGGCGATCGCGACGATCGCAAAGGGGCGGCTCAAGGGTTGACCTCCGGCGGTGGACGGCCCGCATAACACGCTCTGGCGCCACGCGCCCTCACGTCTTGCGCCTGACTGTGACACACTGGGCGCCGCGAAGGAGATCACCATGCGAAACGCACCCCTCATCCTGCCCGCCGCCCTGGTCTTGGCGGCCTGCGCCGCCACGCCGGACATGACGACCGGAACGACGGTCGTAAACGTGACCGCCACCTATCGCGAACGGATCATGCTGCCGCCCGGACATGTTCTGACTGTCAGGGTTGAGGATGTCAGTCCGGCCGACGCGCCCGCCAAGGTCCTCGCCGAGACCGGCGAGCCGCTGGCCGGCGCCCCGCCCTATCGCGTCACCCTGGGCTTTCCCACGTCTCAGATCGATCCGCGCCACACCTACGCCGCGCGCGCCGAGATTCGCGACGCGGCCGGCGCCCTGGTCTTTGTCACAGACACGCGCCACGCGATCCTGACGAGCGGCGCGCCGGCCTCGGCCGAGATCGTGCTGAAGTCCGCGCGTTGAGCAGCCTTACCAAACGCTCGGTTGCGCTCGCCGGCCATGCCACCTCGGTGGCGCTGGAGCCGGAATTCTGGGCCGTGCTGGACCGGATCGCGGCTGCCCGCAGCCTCAGCAAGGCTCAGCTTCTGGCTGAAATTGACGCCGGTCGCGGCCGACGTCCCCTCGCCTCCGCCTGTCGCCTATTGGCGCTGGACTGGGTGGCGGATCATGGACGTCAAACGTGAACGGCGCCTCGAAGATCGGCTAGTCGTCGCGGCCGCGCCTGCCCTGGTCGTCTATAGCTTCCGATCGGCTGATCAACTGCACCTCATCTGAAGAGGCGTCGCCCGTTTCGACGACCGCCACCCAGATCGCCATGATGGCGAACATCGCGGTCATGCCCAAGGCAAAGGCGATCCAGCCCGCCCGCCCGTTCGGCTTGCGGCGCGTCGGCCCTTGCTGGTGATCGTCGTGCTGCATTGCAGCTAGGAACCGACCCTCGCCCGCACGGTTCCGAGCTTTCGTCATGGGCGGCCCTGACTTTGTCGCGCGGTCACCTTATGTTCCGGTTCGATTCTGACTGACGGATAGTTTTGCGCCTGTGACTGATCTTCCCGCCCCCCGCATTTCCGACCTCGCGCGCGCTCGTGCGCCCGAGGACGAGGCGCCGCGCGATTATCTGAAAGGGCTGAACCCAGAGCAGCGCGAGGCGGTCGAGACGACCGAGGGCCCCGTGCTTGTGTTGGCGGGCGCAGGCACGGGAAAAACGCGCGTCCTGACGACACGACTGGCGCACATTCTGGCGACAGGCCGGGCCAAGCCGTGGGAGCTGCTGGCTGTCACCTTCACCAACAAGGCCGCGCGCGAAATGCGCGAACGCATCACCCATCTGATCGGCCCCTCGGCCGAAGGCCTGCGCTGGCTCGGCACCTTCCACTCGATCGCCGCCCAGATCCTGCGTCGCCACGCCGAACTGGTCGGGCTGAAATCCAGCTTCACCATCCTAGACACCGACGACCAAGAACGGGTGCTGAAACAGCTGCTGGAAGCGGCCAACATCGACACCAAACGCTGGACGCCCAAGTCGCTGTCCGGCCTGATCGATCACTGGAAAAACCGGGGCTGGACGCCGGACAAGCTGCCGCCGGGCGAGGACTTCGCCAACGGCAAGGGTCAGGGCCTGTACGCCGCCTATCAGGCGCGCTTGCGCAGCCTGAACGCCTGCGACTTCGGCGACCTGCTGCTGCACAACATCACCATTCTGTCGCAGCATGCGGACCTGGCTGAGGAATATCGCCGTCGCTTTCGCTACATCCTGGTGGATGAATATCAGGACACCAACGTCGCCCAGTATCTGTGGCTGCGGTTGTTGACGGCCTCGACCGGCAACGTCTGCTGCGTCGGCGACGACGACCAATCGATCTATGGCTGGCGCGGGGCCGAGGTGGACAACATCCTGCGCTTCGAGCGGGACTTCCCTGGCGCCAAGATCGTCAAGCTGGAGCGCAACTATCGCTCGACCAGCCATATCTTGGGCGCGGCGTCCGGCCTGATCGCCGCCAACCGCGACCGTCTGGGCAAGACCCTGTGGACCGAGGACAACAGCGGCGACAAGGTGCGCGTGCGCGGCGTCTGGGACGGCGAGGCCGAGGCAAGGCTGATCGCCGACGAGATCGAGACCGCGCGGCGTCCCCACGCCGGCGAACCGGGCCTGAAATACAAGGACATGGCCATTCTGGTCCGCGCCTCGTTCCAGATGCGCGCCTTCGAGGAACGGCTGGTCATGCTGGCCATCCCCTACACCGTCATCGGCGGGCCGCGCTTCTTCGAGCGCGCCGAGATTCGCGACGCCCACGCCTATCTGCGCCTGATCCTGTCGGAAGACGACGACCTCGCCTTCGAGCGGATCGTCAATGTGCCCAAACGCGGCATCGGCGACACCAGCGTGCAGAAAATCCTGCAACTGGCCCGCCAACACGACCTGTCAGCCCTGACGGCCGTGCGAGGGCTGATCAACACCGACGAGCTTCAGGCCCGCACCCGCACCGCCCTGTCCAACTTCGTGCGCGACATCGACCGCTGGCGTCAACTGTCCGAGACCACGCCCCATTGGCAGGTCATGGAGACGGTGCTGGAGGAGAGCGGCTACACCGACATGCAGAAGGCCGACCGCACCAGCGGCCAGACCCGCCTGGAGAACCTGAAGGAACTGACCCAGTCGATGCAGCAGTTCGAGACGCTTCAAGCCTATCTGGAGCACGTCTCTCTGGTTATGGATCTGGAGCGCGCGACCAGCGACGATCCCAACGGCGACGGCGCGGTGCAGATCATGACCCTGCACGGCGCCAAGGGGCTGGAGTTCCCGCTGGTCTTCCTTCCGGGCTGGGAGGAAGGCGTCTTCCCCAGCCAGCGCAGCATCGATGAGAAGGGCGAAAAAGGCCTCGAGGAGGAACGTCGCCTGGCCTACGTCGGCGTCACCCGCGCCAAGCAGGACGCCCGCATCTCCTTCGCCGCCAATCGGCTGGTCTATGGACGCTGGACCTCCCAACTGCCCAGCCGCTTCGTCGACGAACTGCCCATCGCCCACGTCGATCCCCAATCCGACACCGGCTACTACGGCGCATCGACCGGCATGAAGGAGGCCAAGAGCCGCTGGGACGATGCGCCATCGTTCGGCAGCGGCTATTCCTCCCCGGGCTGGAAACGCGCCCAATCCTTCACCGCCGCCCAGACCCCAGCCAAGATCCCGGCGCGCAAGGCCGTCATCGAAGGCGACGGCCGGCTGATCGCCACCGCCGACCCCAAGTCCAGCTCGGGATGGAAGAAGGGCGAACGCGTCTTCCACCAGAAGTTCGGCTACGGGAACGTGCGCGTCATCGAAGGCAACAAACTGCTGGTCGAATTCGAAAAGGCCGGTGAAAAGCGCGTCATCGACAGCTTTGTCGAGAAGGCCTAACCCGGCGTCCTAACGCAACGAACGGAGCCGACCATGGCGGGCCTAAAGGACAAGCGCGGCTTCATCGACAAGGACCGCATCGACCTGACCGAGCGTCAGTCGGTCGAATACTGGATGAAGCGCTGGGGTGTGACCAAGGACCAGATCACCGCCGCCCACCGCAAAGTCGGTCGCATGACCAAGGATATCGCGGCGGAATTGGGCAAGAAGCGCTGACGCCGCCTGCCTGAAACGAAAAACGGCCTCGGAGCACTCCGGGGCCGTTTCGGTTTCGGGCCTAGATGTGGATCACACGCCCATAGGCGTCCAGCGCCGCCTCGTGCATGGCCTCCGACATGGTCGGGTGCGGATAGACGATCCCGTGGATATCTTCCTCCGTCGCCTCCATGGTGATGGCGGTGACATAGCCCTGGATCATCTCGGTCACTTCATGACCGATCATGTGCGCGCCGATCAGGGCGCCGGTCTTGGCGTCGAAGATTACCTTGACGAACCCGTCGGTGTCGCCTGAGGCGATCGCCTTGCCGTTCACGCGGAACGGGAAGCGGCCGATTTTCACGTCGCGCTTTTCGGCGCGCGCAGCCTGTTCGGTGACGCCGACCGAGGCCACTTGCGGCTGGGCATAGGTGCAGCCGGCGATGGGCGAATGGACGTTGGGTGTCTCGTGGCCGGCGATATGTTCAGCGGCGTGGATGCCTTCGTGCGACGCCTTGTGCGCCAGCCAGGGCGCGCCGGCGCAGTCGCCGATGGCGTACAGACCCGTGACGTTGGTCTGGCAGTGGGCGTCGATCTTGACGTGGCCGCGGTCCATTTCCAGACCCAGTTCTTCCAAGCCGATGCCGTCGGTGTTGGCGGTGATGCCGACGGCCGAGATGCAGACCTCGGCCTCCAGCGTCTCGGCCTTGCCGCCGATCTCCACGGAGACCTTCACGCCCTTGGCGTCCTTGCTCACCTTGGTGACCTTGGCGCCCAGCTTGAACTTCATGCCGCGCTTTTCAAACGACTTCTGGGCCGCCTTGGAGACCTCTTCGTCCTCGACCGGCATGATGCGATCCACCGCCTCGACCACGGTCACGTCACAGCCTAGGGCGCGATAGAAGCTGCCGAACTCGATCCCGATGGCGCCCGAACCGATCACGACAATCGACTTGGGCATGAATTTCGGCGCCATGGCCTCGCGATAGGCCCAGATGCGATCGCCGTCGGCTTCAAGCCCGATCTGCGGCAGGGCGCGCGCACGGGCGCCGACGGCCAGCATGACCGACTTGGCCTCCAAAGCGCGCGAACCGCCCGCTTTTAGAGCGACCACGACCCTGGGGGCGGCGGCGCCCTTCTCCAGCTTGGCCGAACCCTCGATCACCTCGATCTTGTTTTTCTTCATCAGGAAGCCGACGCCCTGATTCAGCTGTTTGGCCACGCCGCGCGAGCGCTGGATGATGGCGTCGAAATCGAACGACGCGCCGGACGCCGACAGGCCGTACTCCTTCAGGTGGCTCAGGCTCTCGAACTTCTCGCCCGACTTCAGCAGAGCCTTGGTCGGGATGCAGCCCCAGTTCAGGCAGATGCCGCCCAGGTTCTCGCGCTCGACGATGGCGACCTTCAGGCCCAACTGGCTGGCGCGAATGGCCGCGACGTAACCGCCGGGGCCCGAGCCGATGACGACGAGATCGAATTCAGCAGCCATTAGATCAACTTCTCGATGTCGGCCTTGATGGCCTCGGGTTCAGTCTGCGGAGCATAGCGGGCGACAACCCTGCCCTCGCGGTCGGTCAGGAACTTGGTGAAGTTCCACTTGATGGCTTTGGACCCCAGGAAGCCGCGCTTCTGTTCGGTCAACCAGGCGTAAAGCGGATGTCGATTCGGTCCGTTGACCTCCACCTTGTCGAACAAGGGGAAGGTCACATCGAAACTTGTGGCGCAGAAGGCGGCGATTTCCGCCGCCTTGCCCGGCTCCTGCTCGCCAAACTGATTGCAGGGAAAGCCCAACACCTCGAACGGCTGATCAACAAACGTCCGGTGCAGCTTTTCCAGACCGTCGTACTGGCCGGTGAAGCCGCACTTGGACGCCGTATTGACGATTAGCAGCGCCTGACCGCGAAAGCGATCGAGCGAAACGTCCGTGCCGTCGATGGCGCGGGCGGAGAAGTCATAGACCGAGGTCATGACCTCACTCTCCCCTTAGGCCAGCATCGCGACGGGATCTTCGATCAGCGGCTTGAACGCCTGCAGGAAGCGGGCGCCGGTCGCGCCGTCCACCACGCGGTGATCGCAGGTCAGGGTCACGGTCATGACCGTGGCGGGCACGACCTGGCCGTTCTTGACGACCGCGCGTTGCTCGCCCGCACCTACGCTCATAATGCAGCCCTGCGGCTCATTGATGATCGAGGTGAACTGCTTGATGCCGAACATGCCCAGATTGGACACCGAGAAGGTGCCGCCCTGGAACTCTTCGGGCTTCAGCTTACGGTCGCGGGCGCGCTTGGCCAGGTCCTTAGACTCGGTCGCGATCTGCGCCAGACCCTTGGTTTCGGCCTTCTTGATGATCGGGGTGATCAGGCCGCCGTCGATCGCCACCGCCATGGAGACATCGGCGTTGTGGTGCATGGCGATGCCTTCGGGCGTGTAGGAGGCGTTGGCCTCCGGCACCATCTTCAGGGCCAGGGCGGCGGCCTTGATGACGAAGTCGTTGACCGAGACCTTGATCCCTTGCGGCTCCAGCATCTTGTTGACCTTGGCGCGCACGGCCATCAGCTGGTCGATCTCGCAATCGATGAACAGCGGGAAGTGCGGGACGTTCTGGACGCTGTCGACCATGCGACGCGCCACCGCCTTCTTCATGCCGTCCAGCGGGATCAGGTCGTAGCTGCCGTCCGGAATGCCCATCTGCGCCAGCGACTGCGCCTTGCGCGGCTCCGCTGCGGTCGCGGCGGGCGACGCGGATGCGGTCGCAGGTCGGGCCGACGTCTTGCCGGCGGCCTCGACGTCGCGCTTGACGATGCGGCCGTGGGGACCGGTGCCCTTGATCGACTTCAGATCGACGCCGTTCTGCGCGGCGATACGTCGAGCGAGCGGCGACGAGAAGATGCGATCTCCGCTGTCCGACTTCGTCGCGGCGGGCGCCGGAGCGGCGGTGGTAGCTGTTTTGGGCGCCTCGGCAGCCGCCGGAGCGGCCTCGGCCTTCGGCGCCTCTTCTGCCTTGGCCGCGGGTTTTTCAGCCGGCTTGGGTGAGGCCGCGCCGCCCTCGTCCTTCAGGCGGGCGATGGGCGTATTGACCTTCACGCCTTCCGTGCCTTCAGCGACCAGGATGTCGGTGACTTCGCCCTCGTCCACGGCCTCGACTTCCATCGTCGCCTTGTCGGTTTCGATCTCGGCGATCACGTCGCCGGCGGAGACGATGTCTCCGACCTTGACGTGCCACTTGGCCAGAACGCCCTTCTCCATCGTCGGAGACAGGGCCGGCATCAGGATGTCGGTCATCAGGCGTTCCCCCCGGTTGGCGTAATCGGTTCGGCGACAGTGCGGACGTCATTCGCCTTCACCACTTCGCTGAGACCTTCGAGGATGCGGTGGTAGGCCGCAGTTTCATCGTGTTGGTGCCGCACGGCATACCCATGCGCCATATGTCGAGCTGCATAGGCCAGCAGCCGGCCAAACTGTATGGGATCGTTGAAGGCCGGCTTGACGGACATCACCGGCTCGTCCTTCGACCACCACATCCGAAGGACTTCGATGGCCTTCGGGTCAGCAGCGACGCTGTCTGGCGTCGTCAGCATGAACTCCGATGCCTCGGTCATGCCATCACCTGCTTCACGGCCGCGATGATCTTATCCACGCCTGGCAGCGACAACACTTCCAGATTGGCGGCGTAGGGCAGCGGCACGTCTTCCTGGTGCACGCGCAGCGGCGGGGCATCCAGATAATCGAAGGCGTGTTCGATGACGCGGGCCACGACCTCGGCGCCAACGCCCATCGGACCCCAACCCTCTTCGGCCGAGACCAGGCGGTTCGTCTTCTTGACGCTCTCGACGATAGTCTCGTGATCAAGGGGACGCAGAGTGCGCAGGTCGATCACCTCGGCTTCGACACCCTCCTCGGCCAGCTTCTCGGCGGCCTGCAGGGCGAAGCCGACCATGCGGCTGTGGGCGGTGATGGTGACGTCCTTGCCTTCGCGGCGGACCTTGGCCTTGCCGATCGGCAGGACATAATCCTCGACCTCCGGCACGTCGAACTCCAGGCCGTACATCATCTCGTGTTCGAGGAAAACGACCGGGTTCGGGTCGCGGATGGCGGCCTTCAGCAGGCCCTTGGCGTCGGCCGCGTCATAGGGTGCGATGACCTTCAGACCAGGCACCTGAGCATACCAGGCCGAATAGTCCTGGCTGTGCTGGGCGCCGACGCGCGAAGCAGCGCCGTTCGGACCGCGGAAGACGATTGGCGCGCGGATCTGACCGCCAGACATGTAGAGCGTCTTGGCGGCCGAGTTGATGATGTGGTCGATCGCCTGCATGGCGAAGTTGAACGTCATAAACTCGACGATCGGCTTCAGGCCCGACATCGCGGCGCCGACGCCCAAGCCGGCAAAGCCGTGCTCGGTGATCGGGGTATCGACGACGCGCTGGTCGCCGAATTCCTGCAGCAGGTCGCGGCTGACCTTGTAGGCGCCCTGATACTGGGCGACTTCCTCGCCGATCAGGAAGACGCGGTCGTCGCGACGCATCTCTTCGGCCATGGCGTCGCGCAGGGCGTCGCGCACGGTCGTCTTGACCAGTTTGGCGTCAGCCGGAATTTCCGGGTCGCGCAGTTCGACCTTGGGCGTCGCGGTCTGGGCCGGGGCCTTTTCGGGATCGCCGGTCTTGCCTTCGGCCGCAGCCTTGGGCGCCTCAGCGTCGCCCTTGGCGGGTTCAGCCTTGGGCGCAGGGGCCGCTGCGCCGTCTTCGCCGGCCAGACGCGCGATCGGCGTGTTCACCTTGACGTTCTCGGAGCCTTCGGCGACCAGGATTTCCAGCACTTCGCCTTCATCCACGGCCTCGACTTCCATCGTGGCCTTGTCGGTTTCGATCTCGGCGATCACCTGGCCGGCCGACACGGTGTCGCCCGCCTTGATGTGCCACTTGGTCAGCGTGCCCTCTTCCATCGTGGGGGACAGCGCCGGCATCAGAATGTCGGTCACGGATCAGGCCTCCACGTAGACGTCGGTATAGAGCTCGGACGGATCGGGTTCCGGGCTCTCTTGGGCGAATTGAACAGCTTCGGCGACGATCGCCTTGATCTCGTTGTCGATGGCCTTGAGCTCGTCCTCGGTCGCATTGGCGGCCGACAGCAGCGTCTTCAGGTGATCGATCGGGTCGCGGGTCTTCTTGACCTCATCGACCTCTTCCTTGGTCCGGTATTTGGCCGGGTCGGACATGGAGTGACCGCGATAGCGATAGGTCTTCACTTCAAGGATGAAGGGACCGCCGCCTTCGCGGGCGCGCTTGACCGCACGGGCCGTTGCGTCGCGCACGGCCAGCACATCCATGCCGTCGACCTGTTCGCCCGGAATGCCGAAGCTGGCGCCACGCTGATACAGCTCGGTCGTGGAGGACGAGCGTTCGATGCTCGTGCCCATGGCGTACTGGTTGTTCTCGATGATGTAGATGGCCGGCAGCTTCCACAGCTGCGCCATGTTGAAGCTTTCGTACACCTGCCCCTGGTTCGAGGCGCCGTCGCCGAAATAGACGAAGGCCACCGAATCGTCGCCGCGATACTTGCCGGCGAAGGCCAGGCCGGTGCCCAGCGCCACCTGGGCGCCGACGATGCCGTGACCGCCGTAGAAGCCGGTCGGCACGTCGAACATGTGCATCGAGCCGCCCTTGCCCTTGGACGAACCGCCGCTGCGGCCGGTCAGTTCGGCCATGACTTCCTTGGGATCCATGCCGGCGGCCAGCATGTGGCCGTGGTCGCGGTATCCGGTGATGATCTTGTCATGGCCCTGTTTGACGCTCTCCTGAACGCCGACAGCCACGGCTTCCTGTCCGATGTACAGGTGGCAGAAGCCGCCGATCAGACCCATGCCGTAGAGCTGGCCCGCACGCTCTTCGAAGCGGCGGATCAGAACCATCTCGCGATAGAAGCGCAGAAGGTCTTCCTTGGACGCCGTCGGCGTGTTGGGCAGTTTGTCAGGCGTGGTCGTCTGAGCGGATTTGGCTGGGGCTTTCGCCATCCGGTATCTCCCGGCTAGGCGCCGAGAACCGACGCCTTCTTATCGTTACGGAAAGGGGCTTTAGCAGCCTTCCTTCCGGTAACGCAAAGGGGTGCGGGTCGCCCTGTAACAATAGTTCAAGTGGTGAAGGTCGATCAGCCTTGGGCGGCCGGGGCCGAGACGCGGATCACATAGTCACGCGGGTCGGAGAAACCCAGGACGGCGCGAGCACGCTCTTCCAGAAGGTCGCGAGACAGACTGTCGGTGCGCAGATAGCGAACTCGTGTCTCAAGATCGCGGCGCTGTTCGGTCAGATGCGCCAACTGGTCCTCGCGTTGCCCCAGAAGGGCGTCGCGAGACGATCCGCTCAGCAGTCCGCGCTCGCCCGTCAGCGCCTGAACCCCGAGATAGGCCAGAAGCAGCAACAGGGCGAGGGACAGGCGGTAAGGTTTCATCCGTTCGGGCACTTGAGACGCTCCTTCTGAGCGCGAAAACACAGTTCAGAAACCGTGCCCGGAAATGCCTAACGAAATGTAGCTTGACCGTAAGATTGTCGGCGGAAAACGCTGATTCTCCGCCGACAATTCCGTTTCCTATTTCAGCAGCATGCCGTCGCCGAAATAAACGCCCTGGTCGCCAAGCATTTCCTCGATGCGGAGCAACTGGTTGTACTTCGCCACCCGGTCAGAGCGGGCCAACGAGCCGGTCTTGATCTGCCCGCAGTTGGTCGCCACGGCCAGGTCGGCGATGGTGTAGTCCTCGGTCTCGCCCGACCGGTGGCTCATCACGGCGGTATAGCCTGCGCGGTGGGCCATATCGACGGCGTCCAGCGTCTCGGACAGGGTGCCGATCTGGTTGACCTTGATCAGGATCGAGTTGGCTAGGCCTTCGCCGATACCCGCAGCTAGACGCGCCGGATTGGTCACAAACAAATCGTCGCCGACCAGTTGGACCCGGTCGCCCAGGCGCTCGGTCAGCAGGCGCCAGCCGTCGAAGTCATCCTCGGCCATGCCGTCCTCAATCGACACGATCGGGAAGCGTTCGCACAGATCAACCAGGTAGGCGGCCATGCCTTCGGAATCGACGGTCTTGCCCTCGCCGGCCATGACGTATTTGCCGTCCTTAAAGAACTCGGTCGAGGCGACGTCGAGGCCCAGGTGGAAATCCTCGCCTGCGAGGTAGCCCGCCGCCTGGCCCGCCTTGGTGATGAAGCTCAGCGCCTCATCGGCCGAGGCCAGATTGGGTGCAAAGCCGCCCTCGTCGCCGACGTTGGTGTTGTGCCCGGCGTCCTTCAGTTGCTTCTTCAGGGCGTGGAAGATTTCGGCTCCCATACGCACGGCGTCTGAAAACGTCTCGGCGCCGGTGGGCAGGATCATGAACTCTTGGATGTCGATCGGATTGTCGGCGTGGGCGCCGCCGTTGATGATGTTCATCATCGGGGTCGGCAGGACGCGGGCCGAGACGCCGCCCAGATAGCGATACAGTTCCTGATTGGCCGACAGGGCGCTGGCCTTGGCGACCGCCAGAGACACGCCCAGGATCGCATTGGCGCCCAGACGGCCCTTGTTGGGCGTGCCGTCCAGTTCGATCATCGCCTCGTCGATCCGGCGCTGCTGCTCGGCGTCCATGCCGGACAGGGCGTCGAAGATCTCGCCGTTGACGGCGTCGACCGCCTTCTGGACGCCCTTGCCGCCCCACATGTCCTTGTCGCCATCACGCAGCTCGACCGCTTCGTGCGCGCCCGTAGACGCGCCGGACGGTACGGCGGCGCGGCCGAACGAACCGTCTTCCAGCGTGACATCGACCTCGACCGTCGGATTGCCCCGGCTGTCGAGGATCTGGCGGGCGACGATGTCGGCGATGTCGGTCATGGCTCGGCTCTTTGGCTCAAGGGGCAAGGGAGGTCAGACGGTTTAGCCGCCTCCCCGCCAAACGCCAATGCCGACGTCATCGCCGGGCGTCAGGAACAGCCTTCAACCAGTTGGATCGAGGGATCGCCAGCGTGGACCATCATCACCTTGCCGTCGCTGCCGATCTCATATCGAACGCCGCGCGCCGACGGATCGGTGACATAGGTCGTCGATCCGCCTTTCGACCAGACGAACAGATCCTCGGCCGGTGCTTCCTGGTATTTGTGCGGTTGGGCGAAGACCGCGCCGCCATAGGCTTGCTTGATCGCCATGGCCGTATCGCCCACCCCGAATCCGCGATCGGTCTTCGTCGTCGCACCGCGCGCCAGGGTGATTCGCGTCAGTACGCCGTTCTGGACCATCACCTGCACATCTGCGGGCGCCTTGGTTGGATGGAACTGGTCACAGACTTCGGGCTCGGCGCCGCCGGGGGCGTTCGGTTGGGAGTCCTCGCCCCAGACCTTCACCAGCTCGGCGCGCGTCATGCCGATTCGCACCGGCCCCAGACCTTCGGCCGTCAAAGCATTGGGATCGGCGGCGGGCGTAGCGGGCGTCTCGTTCGCCGAAGCGACGGACGTTGCGGCGGGCTCCGAGACGCGCTCCTCCGCGCGATTGCAGGCGGCGAGGGTCAGCAGCGCGCAGGCGCTGACGGCGGTGAAACGAATCATCATACGGCGTCTCCAGTGGAAGCTTCACCGGACTGAACGCACGAAAACGGCGCGCGGGTCACCGCGCGCCGTCGAAATCGTCATCCGACCGAAGTCGGGGTCGCCTGAAGGACTAGTCTTCCTTGGGCGTGATGACCTGGCGACCGCGATAGGTGCCGGTCTTCAGGTCGATGTGGTGCGGGCGCTTCAGCTCGCCGGTGTCCTTGTCCTCGACGTAGACGTTCGAGGTCAGGGCGTCGTGGGCGCGGCGCATGTTGCGACGCGAGGGAGATACTTTGCGCTTCGGAACGGCCATGTCCGTCTCAATCTTCTAAGTCGGGCGCCGCCCAGAGCCGAGCTCCGTCTAGCGCGAAAACAATAGCGGCGGCCCGAAAGAGCCGCCACGCGAGGCGCGGCTTATGCATGAACCGCGCGACGATTTCAAGGCGTTTAAGCAGGTGTCAAACGCCGGACGATCTTTGCTGGATTGCCGACCACCACCACGTCGGACGGCACGTCCTTCGTCACGACCGATCCCGCGCCGATCACCGAACGATCGCCGATGGTGACGCCCGCCAGAACGATGGCGCCGCCGCCGATCCAGACGTCGTCCCCGATAACGATCGGCCGCGCCGTCTCCTCGCCCCGGCGGGCGACCGCGTCCAGCGGATGTTCCGGCGTCAGAAGCTGGACGCCTGGCCCGGCCTGGAAGTTGTCGCCGATACGGATTTCGGCGCAGTCCAGGAACACGCAGTTGGCGTTCGCAAAGGCCCGCGCGCCCAAATGAATGTTGACGCCGTAGTCGCAGAAGAAGCCCGGCATGATGATCGCCTTGCCATCGGCAGCATTGACCAGTTCGTTGACCAGGGCGCCGCGCCGGTCGCGATCGGGCTCGGCGTTGATGGCGACGGTCAGGGCCACGGCGCGGGCGCGACCGTCGCGTAGATCGGGATCGCCCGGGTCATAGGGCAATCCCGCCAGCATCTTTTCGCGCTCGGTCATGCGGCCTCCGTCAGGGCGTCAGCCACGGCTTCGCCGATGGCCATCGAACTGGTCAGGCCCGGGCTTTCGATGCCGAACAGGGCCATCAGACCATCAATGCCGTGATGCTCGCGGCCATGAAGCTGGAAGTCCGGTTGCGGCTCGCCCGGCCCATGCAGTTTGGGCCGAATGCCGGCGTAGTCCGGTGTCAGGGCGCCGTCGGGCAATCCCGGCCAAAAGCGGCGGATGTAAGTGGCGAACGCCTCCGCCTTGGCGGGATCGACAGAATAGTCCTCGGTGTCGACATAGGCCAGATCGGGGCCGAACACGGCCTGACCGCCCAAATCCTTGCGATAGTGGGTGCCCAGCGCGCCGGGGATGGGCGGCGGATAGATCAGGCGGTCGAACGGCGCCTTGCCTGTCAGCCGGAAATAGACGCCCTTGCCGAAATGTCCGGCGGGAATGTCGCCGGGCGGATAGCCTTCGATCAACGCCGCCGCCACCTGGGCCGACAGTCCGGGTGCGGTGACCAAAAGGCGGCTGGTGACCTGCATCGCCCCCTCCCCGCCGACACGGATCGTGAAGCCGCCGGCCGCCAGCGGCTCTGCGCCCTCGAACGGCGCCGAGACCACGACCGATCCGCCCGCATCCTCGATCTCGCCCTGCAGGGCCAGCATATAGCCGTGACTGTCGAACAGGCCGCTCTCGGGCGACAGGATGGCGGCGTGGGCGTTAAGCTCCGGCTCCAGCGCACGCGCCTGGGCGCCGGTCAGATGCGCCAACCCCTCGACGCCGTTCGCCGTCGCCTGTTCGAAGATGGCCTCGATCCGCTCGACCTCGGTCTCTTGCGTCGCCAAGACCAGCTTGCCGCATTTCCAATGGTCGATCTTGCGGCTGGTCAGGAAGTCGTAGAGCGCTCGCCGCCCCTCGACGCAGAAGCGGGCCTTCAGCGATCCGGTCGGATAATAGAGCCCGCCGTGAATGACCTCGGAATTACGTGAGGAGACGCCCTGGCCGATGTGGCCTTCCTTCTCCAGCACCAGCACCGTCAGGCCCCGTTTCGACAGCGCCCGACCGCAGGCCAGGCCCACAGCCCCGGCGCCCACGACGGTCGCGTCGAAATCAAAACTCATCGGACGCCGTATCTCCGCTTCGCCTCGGCCTCGAAACAGCCGATCAGCTTTTCCACGGCCCGGTCGAAGTTCGCCGACAGCATCATGTCCAGCATCCGGGATTTGAAGGCGAAGTCGATCATGAACTCCAGCCGCGTGCCGTCCGGATGGGGAAAGAACTCCCAACGGTTCTTCAGGTGCTTGAAGGGCCCGCGCAGCAGGCCGACCTCGACCTTGGGCGCATTGCGATCGTGCCGGACCCAGGTGGAGAACCGCTCCTTCAGGAAGGAAAACCCGACGCTGGCCTCCGCATCCTGCAAGCCGACACCCTCGCCTTCCTCGCGCGCGTTCCAGACGCGCATCGACGTCACCCACGGCACGAAGTCGGGATAGGCGCGCACATCGGCGACCAGATCGGCAAGCTGTTCGGGCGCATAAGGAAGAATGCGCGTGACGCGATGGACGGCCATGCGGGACTTAGCGGCGCAGCTGCGCCTCGCGCGCGGCCTTCAGCCGGGCGAAGTCGTCGCCGGCGTGGTGCGACGAACGCGTCAGCGGGCTGGACGACACCATCAGGAAGCCCTTGGCCCGTGCGATCGCCTCATACGCCTTGAACTCTTCCGGCGTGACGAAGCGGTCGATGGCGGCGTGTTTGCGCGTCGGCTGCAGGTACTGGCCGATGGTGATGAAGTCGACGCCGGCGGACCGCATGTCGTCCATCACCTGCATGACCTCTTCCTTGGTCTCGCCCAGGCCGACCATGATGCCGGACTTGGTGAACTGGTTCGGGTCCCGCTCCTTGACCATCTGCAACAGGCGCAGGCTGTGGAAGTAGCGGGCGCCCGGCCGGATCTTCAGATACAGGCGCGGTACGGTCTCCAGGTTGTGATTGAAGACGTCAGGCTTGGCGTCGATCATCACGACCGCCGCCCCGTCCTTTCGCAGGAAGTCGGGCGTCAGGATCTCGATGGTGGTGTCCGGCGCCTGGATGCGGATCTGCCGCACCACCTCGGCGAAGTGGGCCGCACCGCCGTCGGCCACATCGTCGCGATCGACCGAGGTGATGACGACGTGGTTCAGGCCCATCTGCTGGACGGCCAGGCCCACCTTGCCCGGCTCTTCCGGATCCAGCGGCTGCGGCAGGCCGGTCTTGACGTTGCAGAAGGCGCAGGCCCGCGTGCAGGTGTCGCCCATGATCATCAGGGTGGCGTGTTTCTGGCTCCAGCACTCGCCGATGTTCGGGCAGGCCGCCTCTTCACACACCGTCACCAGCCCCTTGGAACGAACGATCTCCTTGGTGGCGTTATACTGACCAGAGCCCGGCGCCTTGACCCGCAGCCAGTCGGGCTTTTTCAGAACGACCGACTCGGGCCGGTTCTGCTTTTCGGGGTGGCGCAGCTCGGACGGCTTGCGCTGAAGGGTGTCGATCAGGGTGACCATGGCCGGTATTTCGGACTTTGAGGCCGTTTAGGCAAGGCACACCGGGTAACAGACTTGCCGCAGGCGTGATCGCGCATCGGAACTCACGCGACGTTACGCATCTTTTCAAGATGACGCGGCGTCATTAATGACAGTCGCCCGAACAACAGAGAGGGCCGCCCGCGTCCTCCGTAGGAGACGCGCTTGCGCCAGGCCCTGGATCCCTCGCTTTACGACTCGACCCTGATCGACGCCCTGATCGATGCGCGGTCGCGGTTCGGCGACAAGGAAATCCTGGAAGATCAGGACCGGCATCCGCTGACCTACACCGGCCTGATCCGCGCCGCCTTCGTGCTGGGACGCAAGATCGCCAATATGACGGACAAGGGCGAGCGGGTCGCCATCCTGCTGCCGTCGTCCATGGGCGTCGTCGTCACCTTCTTCGGTCTGCACGCCCATGGTCGTGTGCCGGTGATGCTAAACTTCACCGCCGGCGAAGCCAATCTGAAGGCGGCGATCAAGGCCTCGGGCGTCAAGAAGGTGCTGACCGCCAAACGCTTCATCGATCAGGCCAAGCTGGACGACCTGATCGTCGAACTGAAGACGGTGGCCGAGGTCGTCTGGCTGGACGACGTGCGCAAGACCATCGGCCTGGCCGACAAGCTCTATGGCCTCGCCGCCGGCGCGGCGCCCCGGCGGTTCCGCGTGAAGACGGACCCCGACGCGCCGGGCGTCGTACTGTTCACCTCCGGCAGCTTCGGCACGCCCAAGGGCGTGGTGCTGAGCCAGAAGAACCTCGTCGCCAATGCGCGTCAGGTGGCGGCCCACATCGACCTGTCGCCGGACTGGGTGATGTTCAATCCCCTGCCGACCTTCCACTGTTTCGGCCTGACCGGCGGGGTCATCCTGCCGCTGCTGCAAGGGTTGAAGGCGTTCCAATATCCGTCGCCGTTGCACGCCAAACAGATCACCGACCTGCTGCCCCAGGTGAACGCCTCGATCCTGTTCGCGACCGACACCTTCCTGAACCAGTACGGCCGCGTCGCCGAACCGAACGACTTCTCGACGCTGAAGTTCGTCGTCGCCGGCGCCGAGAAGGTGCGCGAGGAAACCCGCACCCTGTTCAACACCAAGTTCGGCGGCGTCGAACTTCTGGAAGGCTACGGCGCGACCGAGGCCTCGCCTGTCATCGCCGTCAACCATCCTGACCGAAATGCGCCCGGCACGGTGGGCCAGGTGCTTCCCGGCATCGACTGGAAGCTGGAGCCGGTCGAGGGCATCGACGCAGGCGGTCGCCTGATGCTGCGCGGTCCCAATGTCATGAGCGGCTATGTCACCTCGGCCGAGCCTCTGACGTGGGATCCGATCGGCGACGACTGGCTGGACACGGGCGACATCGTCGATGTAATCGACGACGGCTATGTCACCATCCGCGGCCGCGCCAAGCGCTTCGCCAAGATCGGCGGCGAGATGGTCTCACTGACCGCCGTCGAAGGGATCGCCGGCGCCGTCTGGCCGGATCAGCGCCACGCCGTCGTGTCGATTCCGGACAGCCGCAAGGGCGAGAAGCTGGTGCTCGTCACTGACCACGCAGACGCTGAAGTCGCTCCCCTGGCTGAATGGGCGCGGACCAACGGTGCGCCCGAGCTGATCGTGCCGAAAAAGATCGTCAAGGTCGCCGAGGTCCCCGTCCTGGGCACCGGCAAGACCGACTATGTGTCGATCCAGAAGATGGTCGAGGCCGAGAAGGCGGCCTGATCAGCCGATCCGGACGCCCGTCATCGAGATCGAGCCGCCGTCGATGCGGTCGTTGAAGAAGCTGAGCGCCTCGCCCGGCTCCTGCTGGGCGGCGATATAAAGCACCGGCAGGAAGTGTTCGTCGGTCGGCACGCTTAGCTGCGCGTCTTCGGCCAGACCCACCCAGTCGATCAGGGCCTCATGGTCGCCCCGTTCGAACGCCGTCTTGACCGCCTCGTTGAAGCTGGTCGCCCAGGCGTAGGGTTCGGCCCCGTCCTCGCGTTTCCAGGTCCGCAGATTGTGAACGAAATCGCCCGAGCCGGCGATGACAATCCCCTCGTCGCGCAGCGGTTTCAGCGCCTTGGCCAGGTCGTAATGCTGGCGCGCCGTCAGATCGCGGTTCAGCGACAACTGCACCACAGGCACGTCCGCTTCGGGCCACACATGGCACAGCACCGACCAGGTCCCGTGATCCAGGCCCCACGCTTGCGTCTGGACGGCCCCGGTCAGCGCCGACACCCGCGCCGCCAAGGCGGGTGACCCGGGCGCCGGATACTGCATCTCATGAAGTTCTCGCGGGAAGTTGCCGAAGTCATGGATGGTCTCGGGCTTCTCCTGCGCGGTGACGCCCAGCCCGCGCGTCTCCCAGTGGGCGGAGATCATCACCACACCCTTGGGCTTGCCGATCGCTTCGCCCAGCGCACGCCAGGCCGCCCCATAGGGACCGCCGAGCGCGTTCATGGGCGAACCGTGGCCGAAGAAGACGGCGGGCTGGCGCATCGGATCAGCCGTGCAGCTTCTTGGCCAGCTCGGCGATATGCTTGCCCTGGAACCGGGCGCCGTCCAGCTCGACATCGCTGGGCTGACGCGAGCCGTCGCCGCCCGTGATCGTCGATGCGCCATAGGGCGAGCCGCCGTGGATGGCGTCCAGCGTCATCTGTCCCTGGAAGGAATAGGGCAGACCCACGACCGGCATGCCGTGGTGCATGAAGAAGTTGTGCAGGCCCTGGAAGGTCGTCTCCTGACCGCCGTGCTGTGTCGCCGTGGCGGTAAAGGCCCCGCCCACCTTGCCGATCAGGGCGCCCGAGAACCACAGGCCGCCAGCCTGATCCAGAAAGGCGCGCATCTGCGACGCGGCCGAACCGAAGCGGGTTCCGGCGCCGATGATGATGGCGTCGTAGTCCTTCAAATCGTCGATCTTGGCGATCGGCGCCTTTTGATCCAGCTTGTAGTGAGAAGCCTTGGCCAGCTCTTCCGGCACGGTTTCCGGCACGCGCTTGATGTCCACGACGGCGCCTTCGACCTCGCGCGCGCCTTCGGCGACCGCCTCGGCCATGGTTTCCAGGTGACCATAGGTCGAATGATAGAGGACGAGGACTTTCGGCATCGAGGAGGCTCCGTTGAATGACAAGGGTCGTCATTCGCAACAACGACCGTTGCTAACTTGGCGCGCTGCCGGTCCTTCCGCAAGTCCCCGACATCAAATCACGTCTCGAATGGGCAGACGGTATCGTAAAAGCCCTGGTCGCCCGGCGTGGGGCGACCGCGGCGACAGTGGAAACGATGCTCCATCACCATCGCCTGCTGCTCGATGTTCAACGCGTCCCACCGGCAGGTCGGTTCCACGCGATACGCATAGGAGGCGGAAGTGTCCCCAGCCTTCAGCTTTGCGAATAGCAGATTGACACCCTGCTGGGCCTGCCAGACGTGCGTCAGTTCATGAATCAGCACGCCCTGCATGCGGTCGGACGCCAAAGTGAAGTCTGCGACGAGCTGCGCTTGCGGCCACACGATCCAGTCTCGCCCGAACCAGCGCCCGGCGACGAAGGCGCGGCGGAACGGCCAGCCGATCAATCGGACGGTCGCCAGGTCGATCGCGGCGCCGAACGCCTCTCGCGCGAGCGATTTCTCGGCTTCGGTCAGGGCGCGAACGAAGGATCCCAAGGCTTCACATACTCCCAGTGCCACGGCTCATAGACATAGGGCACAAAGCCGAAACGCCCAGCGTTCGCCACCAGCCAGCGATAGGTCGCCGACCGCGCCATATATTCGCGACTAGTTGGGGTGGTGGAATCGACGCCCAGACCCGGCGCCTGGCCGACATACAGATCGACCGCCGTGCCCGTCCGATGCGGAGAGCAGACCGCGCGGCGCAGGCCGTCGCAGTTACCCTGCTGCGCACAGCGCGCCGCGTCCGCCTCGGGGTCGCGGAAGCCGGAGAAGATCTGCAGCAGTTCGGGATCGGCCCCCACCTCCGGAACCTCAGCCCGCGCGGCCGCGACCAGCCGGCGATAGGCGTCCAAGACGTCCCGGCGCAGCAGCCGCGTCAGACGGTCTGCATGTTCCTCGGACGCGACCAGATAGCCGAGCTGATTGATTGGCGGCGGCTCGGGACAGGCTCCCCCGACGCGCGCCATGACGAATGGCCTGCGCTCCTGCCAAAGGCCGCGAAACACCTGGAATGTCGCCACATCGAACAGACCGGTCGGCGCCAGGCCATAGGTCTGCTGAAACCCCGCCAGTTGCGACGCGAAGATCGGCGTGCCGGCCCCGCACATCGTATGCAGTTCGCGCTGGATCAGCGGCAGATAGGCCTGCCACCCCCACTCCGCCACCCCGAACGGCGCCCATTCCATGCCGTAGGCCGATTCAGCGTTCGCCAGTCCCTGCGCCCGCCAACCGTCAGCATTGGTGTGGCAGGGCCCGGCCGCCCGCGCGCCGCCGGCGAACGTCAGAACGCAGCAAACGGACAGGAACGCAAAAAGGCTTCGCCACATGTCCCACAGGAAGCCCCAAGCCGGTCGATCTCACAAGTGCATGCGTCACCGATCGCTGGCATGGTGACGCGCGGCCGACTCGCGCCGCGCCTTTCGGACCGACGCATGTCCACCGCCGCGCCGACCGCGCCCCGCCGTTCCAACGCCGTGCTTGCGGCCTTTTCCGGGCCGTGCCTGCCGCTGGCGGCCTTCGGCGTCGCCCTGCCCGTCACCCTGCCGGAATTCTACGCCACCCATGTGGGCTTGGAGCTGGGAGTCGTGGCGGCCGTCTTCATGGCCGTGCGCCTGATCGACATCGTCTTCGACCCCTTCATCGGCTGGGGCATGGACAAGACCAAGACGCGGTTCGGTCGCTATCGCCCGTGGATGGCGATCTCGACGCCGATCCTGATGCTGTCGGCTTTTATGATGTTCGTCGTGGTCCAGCCCGGCGCCGGGCCGGCCTATCTCTTCGGCTGGCTGCTGGTCCTCTATCTCGGCTTCTCGATCGGCACTCTTGGTCAGTTGGGCTGGGCCGCCGTGCTTGCGCCGCAGTATGACCAGCGCAGCCGCGTCTATGGCTGGTGGCAGGTGTTCAACATCATCGGCGTGATCCTGATTCTGGTGCTGCCGACCGTGGTGGTTCAGACGGGCATCGGGAACTATGCCGACGGCGTGCGGATCATGGGCTGGGCCATTCTGATCGCCCTGCCCGTCACCATCGGTCTGGCCATGGTCGCCGTGCCAGAACCCGTCAACGCGGGCGACCAGCCGCATGGGGGCGCCGGCGCCTATCTGGCCCTGCTGAAGATGCCCACGGTCCGGAAGCTCTTGATCGCCGACCTGCTGCTGGGCGTCGCGCCGGGCATCACGGGTTCGCTGCTGTTCTTCTTCTTCGGACAGATCAAGGGCTACGACCACAGCCAGGCCGGCCTGTTCATGTTGTTCTATTTCATCGCCGGTCTGTGCGGCGCGCCCATCTGGGCCTGGCTGGCCACGCGCATCGGCAAGGACAAGGCCCTGGCCGTCGCCAGCCTGATCTTCGCGGCCCTCTACATCGCCGCCACCCTGGTTCCCGGCGGCAACTTCATGCTGACGGCGGGGGCCATGTTCATCGCCGGCCTGCCCTATGCGGCCGGCCTGTTCCTGTTGCGCGCCATGATGGCGGACGCGGGTGACGAGGTGCGGCTGGAGACCGGCGTGGATCGCACCGGACTGATGTTCTCCATCCTGTCCGCGACGACCAAGATCGGCCATGTGGTCGCGCTGATCCCCTACCTGATCCTGCAGGGCGTGGGCTTCAAGGCTGTGCCAGGACCGACGGGCAACAGCGACTTTTCACTACTGACGCTGCAGATCCTGTTCATTCTGGTCCCCGGCCTGTTGCTGGCCGCCGCCGCCTGGGTGCTGAAGGGCTATCCCCTGACGCCGAAGCGGCACGATGAAATCCGCCTCGCCCTGGAAACTCGCGACGGAGCCCGCCGTTGAGACCGATCGACCGCTTACTCGGCGTTATGGAGCGGTTGCGCGATCCCGACGGCGGCTGCCCGTGGGACGTGGAGCAGACCTTCGCCACCATCGCTCCCTATACGATCGAGGAGGCCTATGAGGTCGCCGACGCCATCGAGCGCAACGATCTGGTCGAGCTTAAGGGCGAACTGGGCGACCTGCTGTTCCAGGTCGTCTTCCATGCCCGCATGGCTGAGGAACAAGGGCTGTTCGCCTTCGACGACGTGGTCATAGCCATCGCCGACAAGCTGGAGCGCCGCCACCCCCACGTATTCGGTGACGAGGCCCAGCGCTCCTCGAAGGAACAGACCATCGCCTGGGAAGCCATAAAGGCCGCCGAGCGCAAGGACCGCAAAAAGCCCGGTGTCCTGGATGATGTGCCGGTCGGCCTGCCTGCCCTGACCCGCGCCGCCAAACTGACCAAGCGCGCCGGCCGCGTCGGCTTCGACTGGCCATCGACCGACGAGGTGTTCGACAAGCTGGCCGAAGAGGTCGAGGAATTGCGCGTCGAGATCGCCGCCGGCGACAAGGCCAAGGCGCGCGAAGAGCTGGGCGACCTTCTGTTCGTCGTCGCCAACCTGGCGCGCAAGCTGGACGTCGAGCCCGAAGACGCCCTGCGCGCCGCCAACGCCAAGTTCGTGCGTCGCTTCGGCTTCATCGAGGCGGCGCTGGCCAAGGACGGCCGCACACCCGACCAATCGGACCTGGCCGAGATGGATCGCCTCTGGGACGCCGCAAAGGTCGCGGAAAAGGCCGCGCCTCAAGCCTGAGCGATCCCGCGTGACCTACGACCTGATCATATTCGACTACGACGGCGTGGTCGCCGACAGCGAGGTGCTGAACAGCACTGTCATGGCCGAGCAACTGACCGCCATCGGCCTGCCGACCTCGCTCGACGACGTCTTGGCCGCCTATACCGGCAAGCGCTGGCGCGACAATCGGCCGGTCGTCGAGGCAGCCTTAGGTCGTGCCTGCCCTGACGACTTCCACACGACATGGTTTGCGACCTGTCGCCAGCGCGCGCCGCAGCAACTTGAACCCGTGCCCGGTCTGCTGGACTTCGTCGCCGCCCGCCGCGAGCCCCGCTGCATCGCCTCGTCCAGCGGCCCCGACTGGATCGGCGTCGGCCTGAACCTGTTCGGCCTGACGGATCATTTCGACGGCGCAGTCTTCACCGGCCTGGTGGTCGAGCGCGGCAAGCCCCACCCGGACATCTTCCTGCACGCCGCCCAGACGATGGGCGTCGATCCGGCGCGCGTCCTGGTGATCGAAGACAGCGAGGCGGGCGTCACCGCAGGCGTCGCGGCCGGGATGACGGTCGTGGGGCTGACGGCGGGCGGCCATGTTCGCGACGGCCATGCCGAACGCCTGACGGCGCGCGGCGCCCACTTTATCGCCGACAGCTATGCGGCCGTCTCCGCCTTCATGGATCGCTGAGCATCAGAGGTAGCGCAGTTCCTGTAGATCGACGTCACGGAACAGCTTCTTGGCCGTCACCTCGTCCAGCTGACGCGCCCTCATCAATCGGCGCAGTTCCTCGCGTTCTGCGGCCAGCCCGGCAAGCCAGAGACGACGCTCGATGTCGTCCATCTTGCGTGTCAGGGCGGCGTCTTCCTCGTCGGTGCGGGTGTGGGTCTCGATCCGCTGGCGATAAGTTTCCATGATCCGCCCGGCGATGTCGGAATAGAGGTCGGGGTTGGACTTGCCCTCCGCCATGGCGTGCGAGGCGTCCTCGATGGCGCGGATGGCGGCCGAGGCGGCGGCGACCCGGCCGCGATCCTCTTCCTGCTCATGCGACGGCTCCGGCGGCAGTTCGACGTTCTTCAGCAACCGGGGCAAGGCGAAGGTCGCCAGCACCAGCGACACCACGATCACGCCCGCCGCCAAGAAGATCGCCAGGTTCCGCGACGGCATCGGCGACCCGTCTCCCAAAGCGAACGGCAGGGTCAGGATACCCGCCAGAGTGATCGCGCCGCGGACACCTGCCAGAGACATTACCATGGTCAGCCGCAAACCGACCTTGGCCGGCGGCCCGCGATGGCGGCGGCGAAACAGGGTCAGCTTCAGCGATGTCCACACCCAGACGAACCGCAGCGCCGCCAGCGTGGCGACGATGCCGAACACATAGACCGCCAGCCACCAGACCTCGGGCCGGCTGGTGCCCGCCACCACCTCGGCCGCCCGCGACATGATCGAGGGCATCTGTTCGCCCAGGATCACGAAGATGATGCCGTTGGCCACGAACTGAACCGTGTCCCACACGACGCTGCGCCGGACTCGCGTCATCGCCATCGACTGGCCGGCGATGCCGCCGCGTTCGGTGAAACTCATCGTCACCCCGGCCGCCACTGCCGCCAGGATGCCGGACGCATGCAGTTCTTCCGCCACCAGATAGGCCGCAAACGGGATCAGCAGGCTGATAAGAATCTGCGCGCCCACGTCCTCGCCCCAGCGTCGGCTGACGAAGCTCTTGGCGTAGCTGATGGCCGTGGTGACCAGAACGCCGACCGCGACCCCGACCAGGGCCAGCCAGGCGAACGTCCCAACCGCATGGCCGATCGAAAACGCTCCCGTCGTCGCGGCGGCGACCGCGATCCGCATGCAGGTCAGGCCCGTCGCATCGTTCAATAGCGACTCGCCTTCCAGAATGTGCATCAGGCGCTTTGGGATGGGCGCCCGCGCCGCAATGGCCTGAACCGCGATGGGATCGGTCGGCGACAGGATGGCGGCCAGGGCGAAGGCCACCGGCAGCGGCATCTCCGGGATCATCCACCAGATCAGGAAACCCAGACCGACGACGGTGAACAGCACCAACCCCAGCGCCAGCTCGAGGATGACCGCGCGGTCGCGAAACAGGTCTTCCTTGGGAATTCGCCAGCCGTCCAGAAACAGCAGCGGCGGCAGGAACAGCAGAAAGAAGATGTCCGGCTCAAGATCGACCGTCTTGCCCGTGATCAGCACGATGGCCGCGCCCAGCCCGATCTGAACCAGAGGCAAGGCGATGCGCGTGATCCGCGCGATCGAACCCGACATCACCACGGCCAACAGCAGAAGCAGGACGGTTTCGATCAGATGCATGAAAACTCAGTCGGTCAGGTCGGGATACAGGCGCTCGAATCGCCCGAGCGCCGCAGGATGCAGCCGCACCGTGACGTGAGTACGGCCAAGCTCGTCCGCATCGCGCGCCGTGACCCGCCCATGCTCGTACAGCCACGCCAGGGCGTCGCCCTGATGCGGCTCCAGCGTCAGCTGGGTCTCGGGATCATCGTCGATCAGGCCGGCGATGATCTGGCGCAGAGGCTCGATCCCCTCGCCCGTCCAGGCTGAGACGGCGACCGCCTCACCGTCCTTCGCCAGACGTTCGGCCTGACCCAGCACGGTCTCGCGCGCTTCGTCGTCTAGCAGGTCGATCTTGTTCCAGACTTCCAGCACCCGCCGCGTCTTGCCCTCTGGCGTCTCGATCTGTTTCAGCACGGCGTCGACGTCCTTGGCCTGGGCGGCGCTGTCGGGCGAGGCGATGTCGCGGACATGCAGGATCAGATCGGCCTCGCCGACCTCCTCCAGCGTGGCGCGGAAGCTCTCGACCAGTTCGTGAGGCAGGTCAGAGATGAAGCCGACGGTGTCCGCTACGATGGCCGGTCGCCCTTGCGGCAGCCGGATTGTGCGTTGGGTGGTGTCCAGGGTGGCGAACAGCAGGTCTTTGGCGAAGACCTCCGACCCCGTCAGCCGGTTGAACAGCGTCGACTTGCCGGCGTTGGTGTAGCCCACCAGGGCGATGGTCGGGAACGGCGCCTTCTGACGCTGCTTGCGGTGCAGGCCGCGCGTGCGTCGCACCTCTTCCAACTCGGACTTCAGCCTGACGATCCGATCGGCGATCAGACGCCGGTCCAGCTCGATCTGGGTTTCGCCGGGCCCGCCGGTCGAGCCGGTGCCGCCCCGTTGCCGCTCGAGGTGGGTCCAGGTGCGCACCAGACGCGACCGCTCATAATCCAGCCGCGCCAGCTCGACCTGAAGCCGCCCCTCCTTGGTCCGCGCGCGACGCCCGAAGATTTCCAGGATCAGGCCGGTGCGGTCGATGACCTTCACCTCCCACGCCTTTTCCAGATTGCGCTGCTGCACCGGCGTCAGGGCGACGTCGATGATGACGGCTTCGGCGTCCGCGGCGCGCACGAGCGCGGCCAGTTCCTCGACCTTGCCCGTGCCGAACAGGGTCGCAGGCGTTGGGCTGCGCAGCCGCACGATCTCTTCGGCGCGCACGTCGAGGTCCAGCGCGCGGGCAAGGCCCGCCGCCTCCTCAAGCCGTTCGCTCGCTAGCCGGGGACTGTCCGAGCGTCGGTCGGGGTGAATGACGACCGCCCGGATCAGCGGGACGGTGTGGTCGATCAGTTTTTGGGTCAATCAGTCTTCTTCGGCGTCCGGCTCGTACAGCTGCACGGGCGCGGACGGCATGATGGTTGAGATGGCGTGTTTGTACACCAACTGGGACTGGCCATCGCGGCGCAGCAGGACACAGAAGTTGTCGAACCAGGTCACGATGCCCTGCAACTTGACCCCATTGACCAGAAAGATGGTCAGCGGCGTCTTGGTCTTGCGAACCGAGTTGAGGAAGGTGTCCTGAAGGTTCTGACGTTTGTCTTGCGACATGGCAGGTTTTTCCTGTTCTTCATTGTTTGTCGCCGTGGGAGCGGCGGGGCCGATGCAGCCGACAGCGACCTTAACCGCCGCCCGGCCGCTCGGGCAACGCCCTAAATGGCCCCTCGACGCGCCTGTTCAAGATAGAGTTCTCGCAGGCGGGTCGCGACGGGCCCGGGCTTGCCATCGCCGATCTTCACGCCGTCCAGCGAAACCAGCGGCATGACGAAGGCGCTGGCGGCGGTGACAAACACCTCGCGCGCCCGTTTCGCTTCGTCGACCGAGAAGGCGCGTTCTTCCAGTTCGACACCCTCGGCGGCGGCGAGCTCTAGGACCGCCGCTCGCGTGACGCCCCGCAGGATATTGGCCTGGATGTCCCGCGTTCTCAGCCTGCCGTGCTCATCCACAATCCACGCATTGGTCGATGCGCCTTCGGTGATCAGCCCCATGTCGTCGTACATCAGGCACTCATAGGCGCCGCGCTCGCGCGCCGCCTGTTTGGCCAGCACATTCGCCAGCAGGCCGACCGTCTTGATGTCGCAACGCCCCCAACGAATATCGGGCTGGGTGACGCCGGCCGCGCCGTTTTTCGCCAGTCGCTGGTTTCGCGCCGGATCGATCGACTTGGCCGTCACGACCACGCTGGGCGCGATATCGACCGGAAAGCCATGATCGCGCGGTGCCGTGCCACGTGTGACCTGCAGATAGACCATGCCGTTGCGCACGCGATTGCGCCGCACGGTCTCGCGCAGAACGACGCCCAAGGCGCCGGCGCTCATCGGAATGTCGATCTTCAGTTCGCTCAAACTGCGGTGGAGGCGGCTCATATGACCTTCGAAATCGGCCAGCCGCCCGTCGAAGACGGACCAGACCTCATAGACACCGTCTGCAAACTGGAAACCGCGGTCCTCGATATGGACCACGGCCTCGCCGTGGAGGCTGTAGGCGCCGTTCACATAGGCGACGCGCGACATCAGGCCGGCTCGTCCTCGTCTCCGCCGCGCGCGGGCGACACGCCCAGCGACTTCAGCTTCCTGTGCAGAGCCGATCGTTCCATGCCGATGAAGGCGGCGGTGCGCGAGATATTGCCGCCGAACCGCATGATCTGCGCCGCCAGATACTCCCGCTCGAAGACCTCGCGCGCCTCGCGCAGCGGCAGGGCGATGGTGCGCTCGCCGCCCAGGTTCGCCGTCCCGCCGTTAGATGTCGCCACCTCCTGCGGCAGCATGTCGGCGGTGATCGTCTCGGCCGGATCGCCGGTCGCCAGGATCAGCAACCGCTCGATATTGTTTCGCAGCTGGCGGATGTTTCCGGGCCACGGATGAACCTGCAGCACCGCCACAGCATCGTCCCCGACGATGCGTTTGGGCAGACCTTGAGACGCGCTGATCGTGTCGACGAAATATTCGACCAGTTCGGCGATGTCCTCGCGCCGTTCCGACAGCGGCGGGACACGGATCGGCACCACGTTCAGACGGTGGAACAGGTCTTCGCGAAAACGTCCCTCTGCGATTTCGGCCTTCAGATCGCGAGAGGTTGAGGTCACGACGCGGACATCGACCTGAACGTCCTGCTCTCCGCCGACACGCCGGAACCGCTGGTCCACCAGCACACGCAGGATGCGGCTCTGGCTTTCGCGCGGCATGTCGCTGATTTCATCCAGATATAGCGTGCCGTTGTGGGCGCGTTCGAACACGCCGATCTTGCGCGGGCGGCCGTCCTGGCCCTCTTCGCCGAACAGTTCGACGTCCAGACGTTCCGGCGTCATGCCGGCGGCCGAAATCGCGACGAACTCGGCGCGGGCGCGCGGGCTGGCTTCGTGGATCTGGCGCGCCACCAGCTCCTTGCCCGAGCCGGCCGGTCCAGCGATCAGAACCCGGCTGTTGGCCTGGGCCACCTTGGCGATGGTGCTGCGCAAGGCCTGCGCGGCCTGCGATCGGCCGATCAGACCCGACGGCGTCATGGTCGCCGCGCGCAGCCGGCGGTTCTCGCGCTTAAGCGTCGCCGCCTCGATGGCCCGTTCGACCACGACGACCAGCCGATCCGACTTGAACGGCTTTTCGATGAAGTCATAGGCGCCGCGCTTCAGCGCCGTCACCGCCGTCTCGATGTTGCCGTGACCGGAAATCATCACGACCGGCAGATCGGGATCCAGCTCCTTGACGACCTCCAGCAGCTCCAACCCGTCCAGACCCCCGCCCTGCATCCAGATGTCCAGGATCGCCAGCGACGGCTTTCGGGCGCGGATCGCGGCCAGGGCCTCGTCGGAGTTTGCGGCCACGCGCACGGCATGGCCCTCGTCCTCCAGCAGGCCGGACACCAGGTCGCGGATGTCGGCCTCGTCGTCGACAACGAGAATGTCGGAACCGGTTGGTCGCATCTTGCCTCGCTATTCGGCGGCCAGGGTCTGGAGCTTGCGCTCCGCGCCCTCGCCGCCTTTACCGTGGGGTTTCAGGGGGAAGATCATGCACACGCGTGCGCCGCGCAGGATCTGGGCGTCGGCCAGCTTCAGCTCGCCGCCGTGGTCCTCGCAAATGCGTATGACGATGGCCAGGCCCAGGCCGGTGCCCTTCTCGCGCGTGGTCACATAGGGTTCGGTCAGGCGATCGCGGTCGCGCGTCGGCAGACCCACGCCGTCGTCCTCGATCACGAAGGTCGCGACGCCGTCTTCGACTGTCAGCGACGCGATCACGCCCGCGTGGTCCGACGCCGCCGCCTCACCCGCCGCAAGCCGTTGCGCCGCAACCGATTCGCCCGCGTTCTTGAGGATGTTGATCAGCGCCTGCCCCACCATGCGGCCGTCGGCCTGCATCGTCGCCTTGGGCAGGGGCTCGATGATGTCGACGACGATGTCCGGCGCGGCGACCCGCTGAGCGAACACCGCCTCGCGCAGCATTTCGGCCGGGTTCTCGGGCGCGAACCGCGGCGCCGGCATGCGGGCGAAGGACGAGAACTCATCGACCATGCGGCCGATGTCTCCGACCTGGCGGATGATGGTGTCGGTGCAGCGGTCGAAGATCTCGACATCCTCGCCGATCCGCGCGCGATATTTTCGCTTCAGCCGCTCGGCCGACAGCTGGATCGGCGTCAGCGGGTTCTTGATCTCATGGGCGATGCGACGGGCCACGTCGCGCCAGGCGGCGTTTCGCTGGGCCGTCACCAGACGGGTGATGTCGTCGAAGGTCAGGACCATCTCGCCGCCCAGACCACCCTCGATCCGAACGCGCAGCCGGCGCGTGTCCCCGCCCCGGCTGACGTCGATGTCTTCCTCGATATGGGCCTCGGCGCGCCGCACCAGATCACTCAACTCCGGCGACAGGGCCGCGAGTTCATGACCCAGAACCTCGGCGTCGTCGATGTGAAGCAGTTGCAGGGCGCTGTCGTTGATCGCCGAAACCCGCCCACGCCTGTCCAGACCGATGACCCCGGCGCTGACGCCCGACAGCACGGTCTCGATGAAACGGCTGCGATCGTGCGCCTCGTCGCTCGCGGCCTTCAGCGCGGCCTGCTGAGCCTGCAAGTCGCCGGTCATGCGGTTGAAGGCGTCCGACAGGGTGGCGATCTCGGCCGGGGCGCCGTCGCTGTCGACGCGTGCGGTGAAGTCGCCGCCCGCGACCTGTCCCGCCGCCTTCACCAGACGACCAATGGGCGCGGAGATGCTGCTGGCCGCCGACATCCCGAGCCACACCGCCCCCACCAGCACCAGCAGCGCCGTCTCCAGATAGCTGAGAACAAAGGCCGACTGGATCCGAGCGCGGCTCTCCTGAGCCTCTCGGTAAGCCTGGATCGACTGAACCGACGTGTTCATTCGCGCCACAAGGCCGTCCTGCAGCGGGCGCACCAGATAAAGATAGGCGTCGCCATAGGCTGGCAGGGCGATGATCGACCTGACGGCGTCTGGATGCTGCGTGACGGTTTGCGGAGGCTGCCCGCCTTCAGCTGCGGCCGCGAGTTCATCGCGGGGCGGCGCAAGATAGGGAGGCGCGCCTGTCTTTTCAGCACGAGCCAGCACCTCGCCCTTGCCATCCAGAATGTAGATGGCGGGGTAGCCGAAGATGTCTCCAACTTGGCCTAGGGCTTCGTTGAACTGAATGCGATCAGCAAACAGGCTTCGCGCACTTCCCAACTGATCCGAAATCGTAACCAAGTCAGCATCCATCGCAGCCGACACGTCCTGGATATAGGCGCGTCCCACGATCGCCCCGTTCTCGACCGAGGCCTGGACGTTTTGGCTGAACCACTGATCCACGCCCCGATTGACCAGAACGCCGAACACCAGGGCGATCAGCACCGACGGGACCAGGGCCACCATCGAGAACAGGGCGACGAACCTCAGGTGAAGGCGCGATCCGGCTTCGTCGGTGCTACGCACCAGGGTCATCACGCGCCGACCGACGATGATGGCCAGGCCGGAAATCAAAAGCAGATTGGCGGCCAGCACGATCAGGGCGATCTGGCTGCTCGATCCGCGCGCCGACCCCGATGTGGCGCCCGGCGCGACCGCCACCAGCCAGATGGCCGCCGCCGTGATCGCGACAGCCAGAAAGAAGGCCAGTCCGAAGCCGGTCCGCGCGCGTTCGCTATCGACCCACCCCCAGAACGACCCGTCCTCCGACGCGAGGTCGGGCGAAGCGGTGCGTGCTGAAGGCGTATCCGTCATGCCACAGCAGTCTCCAACACCTGTGGCCCATTTTCAACAGCAGACTTACCTAACTGAGGCAAATCCGGCCGCCACAGTTCGCGCATGGCGTCTTCGACGGCCATCGGATCGTCCAGGCGGCAAATTCTTGCCTTGGCCTCGCGACGGTGTTGCGGATCGGCCGGCCATGGCGCCTGTTCGATGTACCAGCCCAGATGTTTGCGGAACATCTTCAAACCCAGCGGCAGGCCGTAGAACTCGGCCGACGCCCGCAGGTGCTCGATCACGATCGCCAGACGCTCTTCCGGTCCAGGCTCCTCCAGCGCCACACCGTCGATCAGCGCCCGTTCAAGGTGCGCCGCTAGCCATGGCCGGCCGTAAACGCCGCGTCCCAGCATCAATCCGTCCGCGCCGGACTGCGCCAAGGCCTGGCGCGCTTCATCGGCGGTGACGATGTCGCCATTGACGATGACGGGAATGCCGACCGCCGCCTTCACCGTCCCGACCGCGTCCCAATCCGCCTGCCCGGTGTAGAACTGCTTTCGTGTCCGGCCATGCACCGTGACGGCCTTGACGCCGATCGCTTCGGCACGGCGGGCCAGTTCGGCGGCGTTGCGGCTCTCGTCGTCCCAGCCCAGCCGCATCTTGACCGTGACCGGCCGATCGGTCGCCTTGACCGCCGCCTCCATAATGCGACAGGCCAGATCGGGCGTCCGCATTAGGGCCGAACCGGCGGCCGAGCCCGTGACCTCCTTGGCAGGACAGCCGAAGTTCAGATCGACGATGTCCGCCCCGGCCTTTTCCGCCATCCGCGCCCCCTCGCCCATCTGCTCGGGATCCCGCCCGACCAGTTGGATGACGGTCAGCGGCAGACCGGCCCCCACGGCGGCGCGCCGCACGACGTCCGGCCGCGCCCGCGCCAGTTCCTTGGCCGCCACCATCTCCGTGGCGACATAGGCGGCGCCCAGCTTGGAGGCCAGCACGCGGAACGGCAGGTCGGTCACGCCGGTCATCGGCGCCATCAGCACTTGGCCGGGCACGGTCACATCGCCGATTTGCAAGGTCTTGGGCATTTCCGTCTTTCGCCGCATCGCGACCGCCCTCGTCAAGCACGACCGCGGCGCTTTGATGGTTTCGCCCCGTCGCCGCGCGCACTATCAAGGCCGCCATGACATTCTCGGGCATCATCGTCGCGGCCGGTTCAGGCTCGCGCGCCGGCGGCGACAAACAGTGGCGAGACCTGGGTGGAAAGCCCGTGCTGCGCTGGTCGGCCGAGGCTTTGCTGAACGCCGGCGCCGACGAACTGATCGTCGTGATCGCGCCTGACGCCGTTGAGCGTGTGGCGGAAGTTATGTCCGGTTTGCCGCGTTGGAAAGCCGTCGTCGGTGGAGCCGTCCGCGCCGATTCGGTCCGCGCCGGGCTTGCGGCCCTGACCTGTCCGGCAGATCAGCCGGTGCTGATCCATGACGCCGCCCGCCCGCTGCTGGATCGCGCCGTCGTCGATCGTCTGCTGTCGGCCCTTGGAACTTCGGACGGCGCCCTGCCCGTCCTCCCGGTCGCCGACAGCCTTCGGCGGGGCGAGGCGGACATCATGACCGACTCGGTTGATCGCGAAGGTCTGTGGCGCGCCCAGACGCCTCAAGCCTTTCGCCGGGGCGTAATCGAAAGCGCATACGCCGCCTGGTCGGACGCGGAGGTTCCGACCGACGAAGCTGTCGTCGTCCAGCGCAACGGCGGCGCGGTGGCTCTGGTTCAGGGCGATGCGCGTCTGATGAAACTGACCTATCCCGAGGATTTCGCCATGGCCGAAGCTCTGCTGCCCCAAGCGCAGCGTTATCAGACCCGCATCGGCTCCGGCTACGACGTGCATCGCTGGGGACCGGGCGGGTCCGTTTGGCTGTGCGGGATCGAGGTGCCGCACGATCAGACGCTGATCGGTCACTCCGACGCGGACGCCGGCCTGCACGCCCTGACCGACGCCATCCTAGGCGCCATCGCGGCGGGCGACATCGGCGACCATTTCCCGCCGACGGATCCGAAATGGAAGGGCGCTTCCTCGGACCAGTTCCTGATCCATGCCGCCGAACTGGTCGCGGCGCGCGGCGGCCGCGTCGTCAATGTCGATGTCACCCTGATCTGCGAACGACCCAAGGTGAAGCCGCACCGCCAGGCCATGCGCGACCGCATCGCCGGGCTGCTGAACCTTCCGCTCGACGCCGTCAGCGTCAAAGCCACAACGACCGAAGGGCTTGGCTTCACCGGACGCGGCGAGGGTCTGGCCGCCCAGGCGGTGGCGACCGTAGAAACGCCAGTCGCCTAGCGCGCCGCCATCTTCATCTGACGCACCAGCGATCCGAACAGATTGACATAGTCGTCCGTCCACGGACGCACCGTCGTCGGCGACAGCTTGCGCCAACGCGCATCGTCCCTGAATCCTTCCAGCGCCGCCGGGCTCTTGCCGATCAGCAGGGCCTCGGTCGAGGCCTCGGCCATGTCGCCCTGGCCCGACTGCTCGATATAGACCTGGTGCAGATGCGGGACCTTCAGCGCCTGCGCCGCCGCCTCGGCCGGCAGGGTGATCTCCAGGTTCCGGTTCGACAGATGCAGCACCACGACGCCGTCGGGCGCCAGCAGCCGCAGATAACCGCGGATCGCCTCGACCGTCAGTAAGTGCGTCGGCACGGCGTCGGACGAGAAGGCGTCGATGACCAACAGGTCGTAGGAGCCCGCCGGCTCGCGATCCATCGTCAGGCGCGCGTCCCCCAGAACCGTCCGCACCGGCCCGTCGGCGCAGCCGTTGATGAAGCCGAACCATTGGGGGTCGCGCGACAGCCGATTCACCATCGGATCGATCTCGAAGAAGGTCAGTTGGTCCTGGGCGCGCTTGTAGGCCGCCATGGCGCCCGAGCCCTGCCCCACTACACCGACGCGCGCGCCGCCCATTCGTCTCGTCTGCATCTGCAGCATGGCCTGCCCCAGCGGCGTCGAGGTCGCATAATAGAGCGTCGGCTGACAGCGGTTCGACGCCGCCTGGGCCTGGGCGCCATGTAGGGTCGTGCCGTGCATCAGCACATGGACCGGCCCGCCCATCAGCGGATCGTCGATCTTGGCCACCCGCATCACGCCAAAGAAGCTGCGTTCCGACAGGGCCCAATCATAACCGCGCGCCAGATGATAGCCGGACCAGACGATGGCGGCCAAAACGATCGTGAACATCACCGCCCGGTCGCGCACCAGGAAGGCGAACAGGGTCGCGATCCCCAGGATGGCTTGCGCGATCCGCACCAGTTCGGCGTCGTGGATGGCCGCGCGAATGTCCGGCGCATAACGGACCGCCTCCATCGACAGCGGCCCCAAAAAGGCGATGACCACGCCGGCGACGCAGCAGATGATCTCCCACGGCCTGATCTCGCGTCGGCTCCACGGTCGCAGCAGTCCGGCCGCCACCAGCACCAGCGGATATTCCCAGACCATGTCGAAAACGGCAGGCGCGATCAGGCCGTTGAACAGCCCGCCGACCACGCCGCCCAGCGACAGCAGCAGATAGAATTCGGTCAGCCGATCCGGCGCCGGCCGCCGCGCCGCCAGCCTCTGATGACACATCAGCGCGGTGAAGAAGAAGGCCGCCAGATTGATGGTGAACACCAGCAGCCATTCGCCTGTCCGGAACGCGATCAGGGCGGCGCAGGCCGCTGCTGCTGCGGCCTGCAGACCAAGACCTATGGCTGGCGAAACAGCCGGCCGGGTCTGGAAAGCGATGACAAACGTCAGCAGATAGAGCGCGAGCGGTATGACCCACAGAAAGGGCGCCGAGGCCACATCCGTCGTCAGATGCGCCGTCACCCCCAGCATCAGACTGGACGGTGCGGCGGCCAGCAGAACCAGCATCCCCTTTTCGCGCCAGGCGATCGGCGGACTGGCCTCAAGTGGCGCGGGCTCCGCCGTCCCGATCTCGCGTCGTCGCCAGACCTGAACGCTCAACCCCACAACCATCACCACGAACAGCCCATAGCCGACGCTCCAACCCAGGCGCTGATCCGACAGGCTGGCCAGCGGCTCGATCACGACCGGATAGGCCAGCAGGGCCAAGAAACTGCCCAGGTTCGAGGCGGCATAGAGAACATAGGGGTTCTGACCGTCTGCGTGTCCGGCTCGCACACGCGCATACCAGGCCTGAAGTAGCGGCGCGGTCGCTGACAGAACCGCAAACGGCGCGCCGATCGATACCGTTAGCGTCGCCAGCAGCCACATCGCCGGTTGGGACGGATCGGGATCTCCCAGCAGGCCGCTGATCTGCAAGGGCAAGAAAAACGCCGCCACGATCAGCAGGCCCAGGTGAACCCCGACCTGCGCGCGCATCGTCGCCAGACGTTGCAGCAGGTGCGCGTAGCCATATCCGGCGAGCAGCGCGGTCTGGAAGAACACCATCGACGCGTTCCACACCGAAGGCGATCCGCCCAGCGTCGGCAGCAGCAGCTTGGCCGCCATCGGTTGAACGACGAAGACCAGACAGGCCGATGTGAAGATGGCGACGGCGAACAAAATCGGCGCGATGCGATCCGACGTCGGGGCTGCGGGGCGTAACGGATCGATAGCCTCGGTCATGCCTCTGGTTAGAGCGGGGTTCGCGGCCTATGAAAAGACCATGTTTTCCCAAGATATCGCGCAGCTGGCGCAACAGATTGTCGCAACGGCCAGCGAACGCGGCCTGATGCTGGCGACGGCCGAAAGCTGCACCGGCGGTTTGGTGTCCGCTGCGATCACAGCCATCCCCGGTTCGTCAGCGGTTCTGGATCGCGGCTTCGTCACCTACAGCAACGAGGCCAAGGCCGCGATGCTGGGCGTGTCGCTGGAAAGCCTGTCCATCCAAGGGGCCGTGTCGCAAGCCGTCGCCGTGGCCATGGCCGAGGGCGCCGTGGCGCACTCGCGCGCTTCTCTGTCGGTATCCGTAACGGGCGTGGCGGGACCGGGCGGCGGGTCGGTGGATAAACCCGTGGGTCTGGTGCACTTCGCGGCGTCCGGGCCAAAGGGTGTCATTCACCGCGTCGAGCGGTTCGGCGACCTCGGCCGCGATGGGATCCGCCAAGCCAGCGTTCGCGTGGCGTTGGAAATGCTGGCGGATCGGCTTGCGTGAGCGCCCCCGTCGTCATCGACGCCAGGGGTCACCGCTGCCCCGTTCCAAGCCTGAAGCTGATGAAGGCGATGGAAACCGCTCCGCCCGGCGCGCGGATCGTTCTGCTGGCCACCGATCCGATGGCCCGGATCGACGTGCCGTTTCTGATGTCTCAGAAAGGCGGGCGCGTGCTCGAGATCGAGAACGCCGAGGGCCTTCTTCGCGTTACGATCGAGACCGGCGCCCGGCTCGACGCTCCGACAGATTGACGACATCGGCTGGAGGCGCATCGGCGATCACGCGCGCCTTGGCCGCCAGCTCCATTTCGGTGGCGAACGCTCCGCCGTAGAAGATGGCGTTGACGTTCCACGACAGCCAGATCAGCAGCACCACCACGGCGCCGACCGATCCATAGGTGGCCCCCAGCGGCGCGATCTGCTCGACATAGATGGCGCACAGCCACGACGAGACGACCGACATCAAGGTCGCCACCAAACCCCCCGCCGTCGCCGGCAGCCAGGCGACCGGCGCCCTGTGGCTCATGGCGTAGCGGTAAAGCAGCGTCAGCCCGATCACCAAGCCAATCGCGGGCAGGAAGGCATCCAGCGGCGCCATGCCGCTTCGCCCGGACAGGCCGGCGGCCGACGACGACGCATGCGCCATGATCCGCACGGTCACGACCGCGCCCGACACGACAGTGAACAGCGCAAAGGCGAAGATGGCTACGAAGAAGGCCAGCAGATTGAACTTGAAGAAGCCGTGCGGCTCGGTCTCGTCATGAATCAGGTTCAATCCCGCCAACAAGGCCTTGAAACCCCGGTGCGCGGCATAGGCGCCGACGAACAGGGCGAAGGCGCTCTGAGCGGAAACCGTCCGCGCCGATGCATTGCTCAAACGCGTGATTTCGCCCTGAAAAATGGTCTGCGCCGCCTTGGGCAGCAGGTCCGACAAGGCGGTCGCCTGGGCGCTGACTTCGCTGATCGACAGACCCAACTTGTAGAAGCCGATCAGGATGGCGATCGCCGGAAACACGGCCAGCAGGGCGAAGAAGGACACGCCGCCCGTATAGAGCATGACGTCGCGCCCCCAGCTGCGGGTAAACGCTCGCACGGCCAGCCCACCCCAGAACCCGGGCGCTTTCAGGACCGACCGCGTCAGTTGCTCACTCAAATCGGTCCCCACAACCGTTGCACAAGCGGCGGAACCTAGCGGAATTCGTCTGTGGCGAAAGTCTCATCCGCGTGAGGACGATCATTCGCGATCCGGCCGCATCCCTTTGGCCCGACGACATTGCATCCTTAACACCCTCGTCGCTATGGTCCGCGCGTTTCCGGCCGGCTATTGGCGCGGCGACCTTTGGAGACGATCGGCTTGGCTTTCGACGCGCGCGTATTGATCCTGGCGGCTGACGATGGCCGGATCGGGCCGCTCGCTGCGGGTCTGGATGCGCTGGGCTGGACGACGGTGACCGCCCGCGACGTCGTCTCGGCCGAGATGACGCTTCAGGACTTTCCGCTCGAAGCCGCCGTCATCGACATCAACACCTTCGACGCCGACGTGGCGTCTCGCCTTCGCGCCGCCGCCGAGCCGCGCCGCCTGCCCATTGTGGTCATCGGCGCCCGCCCTGATTCGGTGAAGGGCGCGGATCTGACCATGTCCACGCCGCCGCATCCGGCCCAGGCCGCCTTGCGTCTGGAGCAGCTGGGCCGGGCCGCCATCGCCGAGGAAGAATATCGGCTGCGCGTCACCACCTTCGCCACGCGCGGGGTCGGCTTGGACAAAAGGACCGACGACGATGGGCCCTTGCGCGTTCTGGCCGCCGGCGTCGCCGACCGGCGCTTTCTCGCCCTGTCGAACGCCCTGACCGCCGCCGGGGTCGAGGTGGTCGCGGCGCCGACGCCCTACACCGCCTTCGACTACCTGCACGAAAGCCTGTTCGACGCCGCCGTTCTGTGGGGCGCCGAAGACCATGCGCCGGCCCTGTCGATCGCGGCGGGCATGAAGCGCAACACCCGCCTCTATCACATCCCGCTGATGCTTTACCTGCGCGGCCGGAACGAGATCAGCCTGGCTGAACTGTTCAATCGCGGCTTCGCCGATGTCGCCTCCGCCGATACGCCCGAGGGCGAAACGGCCGAGCGGATCCTGTCCCTGGCCGGCGCGCACCGCACCCATCTGGGCATTCGCAAGACTCTGGACTCGGTGCGCAGCCTGGACGTGATGGATCCGGAAACAGGCCTGTTCACGCCCGAACTGTTCGCCAGCCACCTGGGCCGCGTCGCCGAGGCCTCGCGCGCGCGCAAGCGCCCGCTTTCCGTCTGCGTCCTGAGAGTGCGCGAAACCGAGTCCGTGACCTGGGCGCGTCAGGGCGGTTGGCTGGATCGCGCCATGCCGCAGATCGGGGCCATGGTTTCACGCCTGGTCCGCGTCGAGGACACCCCTGCCCGCCTGGCCAAGGAGGTCTTCGCTCTGGCCCTGCCCGCAACCCAAGCTGAACCGGCGCGGCTGGCCGCAGAGCGAATCGCCGCCGTGATCGGCTGCACCGCCTTCGACGCCGGTCCGGACCGGTCGCCATTCGTCGCTGAGTTCGACGTCGGCGCCGCCGAGATGCGCCCCGACGAAAGCGCCGCCGCCCTGCTCGAACGCGCCTCGGCCGACCTATTCGAAAAGACGCGCTGAGGGCTTTACGCCCCCGCCACCCGCGCCAGATCGGCGGTGATCCGCTCGGCCACCTTCAGGCGCTCTTCCGCCGTCGGCCAATCGCCTGAAACGACGATCTTCTGATCCGGACGAATCTTCCAGAAGGCGTGGTTCTTCTGGATCAGCCCGACCAGTCCCGCCGGATTGGGGAAGCTGCTGTCGCGTAAAGTCAGCACCGCGCCGCGCGGCCCGATGTCGATCTTCTCGATGCAGGCCTTGCGGCAGTTCGACTTGATGCCAACGATCTTCAGCAACTGCTGCGCCTCATCCGGCAATGGGCCGAAACGGTCGATCAGTTCGGCGGCCAGGGCTTCGCGATCCTCGGCCTGCTCGGCGTCGGAAAGACGACGATAGAGGCTCAGACGCACGTTCAGGTCCGGCACGTAATCTTCTGGAATTAGGACCGAAGCGCCGACATTGATCGATGGCGACCAACCGCGATCCACCGCCTGTCCCTCGCCCTTTTCGCGCAACTCCGCCACGGCGTCTTCCAGCATCTGCTGGTACAGTTCGACGCCGACCTCGCGGATGTGGCCCGACTGTTCGTCGCCCAGCAGATTGCCGCCGCCGCGCTGGTCCAGATCGTGGCTGGCCAGTTGGAAGCCGGCGCCCAGATTGTCCAGCGATTGCAGAACCTGCAACCGCCGCTCGGCCGACAGGGTCATCGGCTTGACCGCATCGGTGGTCAGATAGGCGAAGGCGCGGGCCTTGGACCGCCCGACCCGACCCCGGATCTGATACAGTTGCGCCAGGCCGAACATGTCGGCGCGGTGCACGATCAGCGTATTCGCCGTCGGGATATCCAGCCCGCTCTCGACGATGGTGGTGGAGACCAGAACGTCATATTCCCCGTCGTAGAAGGCGCTCATCACCTCTTCCAGCTGAGTCGCGCTCATCTGGCCGTGGCCGACCACGAACTTCACCTCCGGCACCTGTTCGCGCAGGAATTTCTCGATGGCGGGCAGGTCCTTCAGGCGCGGCGCGACGTAGTAGGCCTGACCGCCGCGATACTTCTCACGCAGCAAGGCCTCGCGCACCAGGACCGGATCCCACGGCGTGACATAGGTCCGCACCGCCAGGCGATCGACCGGCGGGGTGGCGATGATCGACATCTCGCGGATGCCCGACAGGGCCATCTGCAGCGTGCGCGGGATCGGCGTGGCCGTCAGGGTCAGCAGGTGCACGTCGGCCCGCAGCGTCTTCAGCTTCTCCTTGTGCTTGACGCCGAAGTGCTGCTCCTCATCGACGATGACCAGGCCAAGATCGCGGAAGCCGACCTGTTCGCTGAGCACCGCGTGGGTGCCGACAACGATCTCGACCGAGCCGTCTTTCAGCCCGGCGCGCGTCTCCGACGCCTCCTTGGCGCCCACCATCCGCGACAACTGACGCACCTTCACCGGCCAGCCCGCAAAGCGTTCGCTGAAGGTCTTGAAGTGCTGGCGCGCCAGCAGGGTCGTCGGCGCGACGATCGCCACCTGCTGCCCCGTCATGGCGACGACGAAGGCGGCCCTCAGCGCCACCTCGGTCTTGCCGAAGCCGACGTCGCCGCAGATCAGGCGATCCATCGGCGTGCCCTTGCCCAGATCCTCCAGCACATCGCCGATGGCGTTCAGCTGATCGTCGGTTTCCTCGTAGGGGAAGCGCGCGCAGAACTCGGCGAACAGACCCGGCGGCGGCGTGACCGCATCGGTCTCGCGCAGCGCCCGTTTGGCGGCCAGGGCGATCAGCCCCTCGGCCATGGCGCGCAGACGTTCCTTGGCCTTGGCCTTTCTGGCCTGCCAGCCTGCGCCGCCCAGCTTGTCCAGCTGAACGCCCTCGGAATCCGACCCGTATCGAGTCAGAAGGTCAATGTTTTCAACCGGCAGATAAAGTTTGCTCTCGCCGGCGTAGAAAAGTTCCAGGCAGTCGTGCGGGGCCTGCTGGATCTCCAGCGTTTTAAGCCCTTCATAGCGACCGATCCCGTGATCCAGGTGAACCACCAGATCGCCCGTCGTCAGGGCCGACGCCTCCGCCAGGAAGTTCGAGGCGCGGCGCTTCTTGCGCGGGCGCGCCAAACGGTCACCCAGGATGTCGGTCTCGGAAATGACCGCCACCTCGTCGGTGACAAAGCCATGCTCGACCGGCAGAACGCCGCGCAGATAGAGGTCTTTCGGCGCTGCCTGAACGTCGGCCCAGTCGCGCACGGCGACGATGTGATCCAGCCCGTGGTCGGCCAGCATGGTCGCCAGCCGCTCCGACGACCCTTCGGTCCAGGAGGCGAACAGCACCCGCTTGCCCTCGGCCTTCAGGCCCGCCGCGTGGGCCGCCACCGCCTCGAACAGATTGACGCTGTCCTGCGCCCGCTCGGCCCCGAAGGTCCGGCCCAGACGTCCGCCGGCATCCTCGCCACCCGTGGAAAAGGGCGTGAAGCGCCGCACGGTGCGACCCGCCAGCGCCTGATTCCAGTCGCCGGCGTCCAGATAGAGCCGCTTTGGCGGCAAGGCGCGATTGGCGCTGGCCTGACCCTTGGCCTTGGCCGCCTCGGCGCGCGCATCATAGGCGTCCGCGACCAGATCCCATCGCTCGGCGCGGGCCGTCTCGACTTGGTTATCGAGGAAGATCGCCGCGTCGTCCGGCAGATAGTCAAACAGGCTGTCCAGCGTCTCATAGAACAGCGGCAGCCACTGCTCCATGCCCTGACGCCGCGCGCCCTCGCTGATCGTCGCATACAGCGGATCGTCGCCCGGCGCGCCGAAAAGGTTCAGATAGCCGGTGCGAAACCTCGAGATGGCCGCCGCATCCAGCAACGCCTCCGACACCGGCGCGAGGGACACGGACGTCATCTGGCCGGTCGACCGCTGCGTTTCGGGATCGAAAGTGCGGATGGATTCCAGCTCGGAGCCGAACATGTCCAGCCGGACCGGCTCCTCGAAGCCGGGCGGATAGACATCGACGACCCCGCCGCGCACCGCGAACTCGCCGCGCTCCGACACGGTCGAGGCACGGACATAGCCGTTGGCGGCGAAATACCGCTCCAGCGCCTGGATATCGAGATCGCGGCCGACCTTCGTCTCGAACCCTGCCTGTGTCGTGACCGACTTGGGCGGGGTGCGTTGCATGGCCGCCGACACCGTCGTCACGACCAGAACCGGCGCATCGCCGGGCTTGCGCATCGCCAGCCGCGTCAGCGTCGCCATGCGCTGCGCCGCGATACCCGCCGTGGGGCTCAGACGGTCATAGGGCAGACAGTCCCACGCCGGATAATCCAGGACTTCAATATCTTTCGAGAAGAACTGAAACGCCTGAACAAAGCTGCCGGACCTCTGAAAGTCGCGTGCGACGAACAGGCCGACACCGCCGCCGGCCTTGAGTCGTTCGGCGACGATCAGCGCGTCCAACCCCTCGGGCGCGCCGCCCAGATCGGCGTCGGTTCGGTATTCGACCTTGGCGTCCATCAGCCGATCCCCTTGCCGACTTCGGCCGCGACGTGGGCGCGCATGAAGGCGCGCACCTTGGCCATCACCGGGGTCTCGAACTCGGGCGGCGTCGGGTCACGCTCGATGATCCAGCCGTAAAGCCACTGATCTTCCTCGTCGATCAGCCGTTCGAACTGGTCCAGTTCCGCATCGGTCAGGGTCGGCGCGACCTGATCGGAAAACGGACCCAGCACCATATCAGCCTCGCGAAAGCCCCGCCGCCAGGCGCGGAACTGAATGCGGCCCAGCCGCTGCCTGCGCTCAGGCGTCATCTGCTCAGAGGTCATTTCGCTGTCGGGACGCGCGTCGATTTCGGCCACAAGAATCCTTGCCCGTTAGAAATGCCGATGCGCTCATGCAGCGATCCGCCGCGCGGAGAGCGATAGCGCATCAGGAATGTGAGAAGCGCAGATAGCGTTCCTGAACGGACTTCGCCACCCGGCATGGTCACGCTATGTTCACGGCGATGCGTCCGCAGATTCTCTTTCCCCTGTTCGCCGAGGTCTCGACCCTGAAGGGCGTGGGCCCTCGCGTCCTGCCTCTAGTGCAAAAGGTGGCGGGCCCTCTTGTCCGCGATCTGCTGTTCCTCAGCCCGTCCGGCGTCATCGTCCGCCGCCCTGCCGAGGCCGCCACCGCCGTCGATGGCGAGGTGGGCGTCTTCACCGTGACCATCGACCGCCTCTTCACCCCCAGCCGTCCTGGCGCGCCGCTGAAGGTCCGGGCCAGCGATCCCACCGGCTTCGTGCATCTGGTCTGGTTCGGCGGTTCGCCCCAGCACATCGACCGGCTGTTGCCGCGCGGCGAAACGCGGTTGGTCGCGGGCAAGGTCGAAAGGTTCAACGGCGAGGTCCAGATCGTCCATCCGGACATCGTGACACTGGACAAGGCGGCCGACATTCCGGCGTCCGAGCCCGTCTATCCGGCGACCCAGGGCCTCAGTTCGCGCCAGTTGCGTAAACTGGTTCAGGTCGCCCTCTCCGCCGCGCCCGACCTGCCGGAATGGCAGGATCCCGCCTGGCTCAAGAAGCAGAACTGGCTGGGTTGGCGCGCCGCTCTGGACGCTCTACACGCCCCTACAGCCGAGATGGACCTGTCGCCCGACGCCCCCGCCCGCCAGCGCCTGGCCTATGACGAGTTCCTGGCCCACCAGTTGGCTCTGGCCCGTCGTCGCCGCGCCCGCGAGATCCGGCCCGCCCCCGTCATCGCTCCCGGCGCAGCGTCCGAACACCTGCTCCAGGCCCTGCCCTTCCAGCTGACCAACGCCCAGGCCCAGGCCGTCACCGAAATTCGTCGTGATCTGGCGTCGGGCCAGCAGATGGGCCGATTGCTGCAAGGCGATGTCGGCTCGGGCAAGACCGCCGTCGCCGCCCTGGCGCTAGCGGACGCCGCTGCCAGCGGTTTCCAGTCCGCGCTCATGGCCCCGACCGAAATCCTGGCGCGCCAGCATTACGAGAAGCTCGGCCCCATGCTGGACGCAGCCGGCGTCGCCGCCATCCTGCTCACCGGCCGCGACACCCCGGCGCAACGGCGCGAGAAACTGGCAGCCCTGGCCTCGGGTCAGGCCCAGGTCGCCATCGGCACCCATGCCCTGTTCCAGGACGCCGTCCGCTTCGACCGCCTGGCCTTGGCGGTCATAGACGAACAACACCGGTTCGGCGTGAACGAACGTCAGCGGCTGCAAGCCAAGGGCGACCCGCGCCTGGGCGCCGTGCATCTGCTGACCATGTCGGCCACCCCCATCCCACGCACGCTGGAGCTGACGCAATATGGCGAGCTGGAGGTCAGTCGCCTGCTGGAAAAGCCGCCCGGCCGCACCCCCGTCACGACCGCCGTCCTGCCCTTGGCCCGCATCGGCGAGGTCGCCGCCCGTCTGAAGACCGCCGTCGAAAGCGGCGCCCAGGCCTATTGGATCTGCCCTCTGGTTGAGGAATCCGAGGCCATCGACCTGGCGGCCGCCGTCGATCGCGCCGACGATCTGCGACGCCTGCTGGGCGTGGAGGTCGGCCTGGCCCACGGCCAGATGCCGGGCGCCGAGCGCGAGGCCGTCATGGCCGACTTCGCCGACGGCCGCCTGCCGGTCCTCGTCGCCACCACGGTGGTCGAAGTCGGCGTGGACGTGCCCAACGCCTCGATCATGGTCATCGAACACGCCGACCGCTTCGGTCTGGCCCAGTTGCACCAGTTGCGCGGCCGCGTCGGTCGCGGCGCCAAGGCCAGTTCCTGCATCCTGCTATACGGCGGTCAGGATGGCGCCTTGGGCGAGACGGCGAAAGAGCGGCTCGAAACCCTGCGTCGCACCGAGGACGGATTCGAGATCGCAGAGGAAGACTTCCGCCTGCGCGGCGGCGGCGATCCCCTCGGCCTGAAACAGAGCGGTTTTCCCGCCTATCGTTTTGCCGATCCGATCCGCCACCGCAGCCTGATGCTGGCCGCCGCCGATGATGCCCGGCTGATCATGAACCGCGACCCAGATCTGACATCGGAACGCGGCCAGGCGGTGCGGGTGCTGGAAGAGCTATTCGACTGGAAAAACCACAAGGCCGGCGCAAGCTAGCCGATCACTCGGCTCCAGCCATCGAATCCGACCTCGACGTTTTTGGGAACAAGCGCGGACAACGCTTGGTAATCCATGTCGATGTGCAGGTTCGTCAGCACCGCATGCTCCACGTCTGCGGCGGCGATCCACGCTAGGGCCTGGTCCAGATGGGCATGGGTCGGATGCGGCGCATAACGCAGAGCATCGACGATCCAGAGCTTGCACCCGGCCACCGCCGCCAACGCCGCCTCGTCCAGGTCGGACACATCGCTGGAATAGGCGACATCGCCCAATCGATAGCCGACCGAGCGGATCGGCCCGTGCGCCTGATCAAAGGTCGTGACCGGGATCGCCCCGCCTGCGCCCTCGACCGACCAGGCCGTGCCATGCGGCGGAATGATCCGTCCGTCCAGCAGCGGCGGATAACCGAACTTGCTCTCGAAGATGTAGTCGAACCGATGCGTCAGCGAGCCATGCGTCGCCGCATCCATCCACGCCGGAATGCGCTTCCTTGCCCGCGCGGCGAAGGTGCGCAGGTCGTCGATGCCGTGGGTCTGGTCCGCATGATCGTGGGTGTAGAGGACCGCATCCACATGCTTCGTGCCGCTAGCCAGCATCTGTTCGCGCAGGTCCGGTGATGTGTCGATCAGGACAGTGGTCACCCCCTCGGCACCGGTTTTTCTCGCCAGCATCGAACAGCGCATGCGCCGGTTCTTGGGCTCGGCCGGGTCGCAGGCGCCCCAGTCGCCGTCCCCGCGCGGCACCCCGCCCGACGACCCGCTGCCCAGAATGACGACTTCGAAACTCATTCAGGTCTTGGTATCCGGTCAAAGAGGCCGAAGAAGGCCTCGGTCGTAAGGCGATCCGCCTCCTCGGCGCTCCAGCCGCGGATCTCGGCCAGCTTGTCCAGCACATGGCCGATGTAGGCCGGCTCGTTGCGCCGCCCCCGATGCGGAATGGGCGCCAGATAGGGGCAGTCGGTCTCGACGATGATCCGGTCGCCCGGCATATCGCGGATCACCGCCCGCACATCTTCGGCCGCCTTGAAGGTCGCGATGCCGGAGACCGAAAACCAGGCGCCCATTTCAGCAGCGATTTTCGCCAGTTCCGCACCACTCGTATAACAGTGCATCAACATCTTGAACGGCCATGCGGCATATTCCTCGCGCAGAATCGACGCCATCACGTCGTCCGCCTCACGCGTGTGGATCACCAGCGGCAGACCGGTTTCGCGCGCGGCCGCCACATGCTGCCGGAACACCGCCGCCTGCACCTCGCGCGGGCTGAAGTCGTAGTGGAAATCCAGACCGCATTCGCCGATCCCGACCACCTTGGGCCGCTGGGCCAGGTCGATCAGGGTCGCCGCCGTCAGTTCCGCCGCATCCTTGGCCTCGTGCGGATGGACCCCGACCGTGCACCAGATGTCCTCATTGGCCATGGCGATGCCGTGCGTCGCCTCGAAGGTCGTCAGCCTGTCGGAGATCTCGACCATCAGCCCGACGCCCGCCTCGCGCGCGCGCGCGATCACGGCGTTCCGGTCCTCGTCGAACTGCGGCGCGTGCAGGTTCACATGACTGTCGATCAGCATCAGCCCATCCGCTCCTGCTGGGCCTGCACCCGCTTCAGGTCCGCCAGCGCGCCGGCCAGCACATCGGCCTTGTCCAGGTTCAGCCCCGCCGCCCGTTCCGGCAACGGCTGCAACCGCTCCCATAGTTCGGCCCATCGATTGCCGGCGCCCGGCGCGCTCTGCAAGGCACGCATCCGCACCGCCGCGATCAGCCGATCCATCAGGGTTTCGAACCGTTCCTGCCCCTCGGCGCCGCGGAACCGGTCGGCGATGGCCAGGGCTTCGGCCCGGTCCACGTCGCCCTCGACCCATCGCCGCGCCAGCTGGTCCATCTCGAACGTCGCGCCGGACGCCAGGGCCAGGGCCGCGCCCGGCGATCCGCCCGCCATGACGGCTGCGTGTTCAGCCTCCTCACGCTCCGCGCCCGTCCGGTTGCGCACCAAGGTTTCCAGCCGGTCGGGCGTCCAGATCGGAAAGCTCAGCCGCCGGCACCGCGACCGGATCGTCGCTAGCAACCGCCCCGGCGCATGCGTCACCAGAAACAGCACGCCACGCTCGGGCGGCTCTTCAAGAACCTTCAGCAAGGCGTTGGCGGCGTTGAGATTCAGGTCATCCGCCGCATCGATGATCGCCACCCGAAACTGCGCTTGCGACGGGCTCTTTGAAAAGAACTCCGGCAGTTCGCGCGACTGATCGACCGAGATCGACTTCTTGGTCTTGCCGCCCTCAACCAGGCGTTCCAGCACCAGCAGGTCCGGATGCGACTGGGCCGAGATCAGCCGGCTGACCGGATCGTCGCGCCGGGCGCCCAGCGGCCCGGACGCCGGATCGGCCGCCGCGCCCAGCAGCCGTCGCGCCGCGCGATAGGCGAAAGTCGCCTTGCCTGTCCCCTCGACCCCGCACAGCAGCCAGGCGTGGTGCAACCGCCCCCGCTCCCAGGCGTCCAGAAACGCCGTCTCGGCCGCCGCATCAGGGATCAGGTCGAAACGGTCGCGCGGGTGATCGCTCACAGCAGCCGGTCCTGAACCGCCTGCCAAACCCGCGCCTCGACCTCGTCCAGCGATCCGACCGCGTCGATCAGCACGCAACGCTGGGGATTGGCCTCGACGATCTTCAGAAAGCCCTCGCGCAGGCGCTGATGGAACTCCAGACCCTTGGATTCGAACCGCGTCTCGAACAAGCCGCGCCCAAACGCCCGCTCCAGGCCGACCTCGACCGGCAGGTCGAACACCAGGGTCAGGTCCGGCTGGTCGTCCCCAACCACGCCCGCGTCGATCTGTTCGATGAAGCTTTGCGCCACGCCGCCGCCTGCGCCCTGATAGGCCCGGCTGGAATCGGCGAACCGGTCGCACACCACCCAGTCGCCGGCCGCCAGCGCCGGGCGGATGGTCCGCTCCAGATGGTCCGAGCGCGAGGCGTACATCAGCAGGGTCTCGGTCATGGCCGACCACGGCTCGGCGTCCGTGGCCACCACCAGATTGCGGATCACCTCCGCACCCTTGGAGCCGCCCGGTTCACGCGTGCGCACGACCTTGCGCTCGCCCAGCACCGCCTGCAGCCGCGCGACCAGCCGCCCGACCTGGGTCGATTTGCCGGCGCCCTCGCCGCCTTCGAAGCTGATGAATTGTCCACGGGTCACGCGCCTTCATGGCGCGCCGACGCCGCCCGGCGCAAGCCCGCCCGCGCGATCAGCTGCCGGATATCAACAGGGCGCCCGCATAACCCCGCGCCACGACCGACTGACGCGCCGCCTCGGCGGCATTGGCGCTATCCCACGGCCCCACCACGACGTTGAACCGCCCCGCGCCCCGATCGGCGCGCACCCAGCCGCTCAGGCTGTCGGCGATTCGCCCGGCCTCGACCTGATCCGAAAAACTGCCCGCCTGGACCCAGAAGGTCGTCACCTCCGCCACCGCGACCGGCGTGGCAGCGATGACGGGCGCGCTGACGGGCGGGCCGGCCGGGACAGCGCCTCGCGGCATCGGCGCCGAGGCCCGCAACAGCGTGCCCCCGCCCTGCTGCGGCGCCCGGCCGAGGTAGCGCACCCGCACCCGCCCCACACCCTGCGACAGCATCCCCAGTTCGCTCGCCGCCTCGCGCGACAGGTCGATGATCCGGCTGTCCACGAACGGCCCGCGGTCATTGATCCGAACCACCAGCCGCCGCCCGTTCTCCAGGTTGGTCACCTCGACCAGACCAGGCAGAGGCAGGGTCTTGTGCGCCGCCGTCAGGGCATGCATGTCGAACCGCTCGCCGGTCGAGGTCGGCCGCCCGTTGAAGGCGTCGCCGTACCAGGACGCCATCCCGACCTCTTCGTAATCCGGCTGTTCCTTGGGCGTGTACCAGCGACCCCGCACCTGATACGGCCGCATCGTCCCCGACACGATCGGCGCCGGGTCCTTGACGACGGGCGAATGATCCTCGCCGCGCCCCGCGACCGCCCCGCGTACGCCTGCGCCGCCGACGGTGGAACAGGCGGCCAGCAGCGAAAACAGCCCCAGGATCAGCGCGCCGCGCACTCCCTGTCCTAACGTCATAGACCCGCCTCGCAAAAAATACGAAAACAGGATGACCGAAGACATTTCCGCTTTGGTTAATGACCCGTTCGCCTGCTATGGCGTCCGCCTCCGCTGCGGCGGCAAGGAAGTGTGGCCGAGTGGTTTAAGGCACTGGTCTTGAAAACCAGCGACGGTGAGAGCCGTCCGTGGGTTCGAATCCCACCGCTTCCGCCACTATCCCTCGCTTAGCCCTTGCTATTGCCTCGTCTGCCGTTAGGAACCCGGCTCCCCTGCCTGGAGCCCTGCCATGACGGCGACGAAACCGATGACGATCGGGATCGATTTCGGCACGACCAATACGGTCGTGGCCCTGACCGATGCGGATGGCCTCGCCCATCTCGTAACCTTCGACGCGGTCGAGGGCCAGACGACCACCTTCCGCTCGGCGCTCAGTTTCCAGACCCATCCCGGCGTGGACGGCCAGCCGCCCGAGCGCGTTGTCGAGGCCGGGCCGTGGGCCATCGCCGCCTATGTCGAGGACCCGCTGGAGACCCGCTTCATCCAGTCGTTCAAGACCTTCGCCGCCAGCGCCGCCTTCACCGAGACGCGGATCGACAACAAGCGCTACGCCTTCGAGGATCTGCTGGCCGCCTTCCTCTTGCGCCTGCGCCACCATGCCGGCGACGCACTGACGGATGCCCCGCCCGCCGTCATCGTCGGTCGCCCCGTCACCTTTGCGGGCGGCAATCCGGACGAGACCCTGGCCCTGTCGCGCTATCAGACGGCGTTCCAGCGGCTGGGCTTCACCGATATCCGCTATGCGCACGAGCCGGTCGGCGCCGCCTTCTATTTCGCACGCCAGCTGAAGGCGGACGCCACGGTCCTGGTCGCCGACTTCGGCGGCGGCACCAGCGACTTCTCGATCATCCGGTTCGAACATACACCCGACGGCCTGCGCTCGACGCCGCTGGCCCGCTCGGGCGTGGGCGTGGCGGGCGACGCCTTCGACTACCGGATCATCGACCAGCTGGTCTCGCCCGAACTGGGCAAGGGCGGTCTATACAGCTCCGTCGGAAAACAACTGCCGATTCCCCAGCGGTATTATTCCGCCTTCGCCCGCTGGGATCAGCTGGCCCTGCTACGGGCCTCGCGCGACATGCGCGACATCCGCGCCCTGGCCCGCACCGCGCTGGAGCCGGAGAAGATCGAGCGCCTGATCGAGGTGTTGGACGACAACCACGGCCATGACCTGTACCGCGCCGTCTCCACGCTGAAGATGGCCCTGTCGGCCGACGACCAAGCGACCTTCCTGTTCCAGGCCGGCGGCGTCCATATCGAAAAGCCGGTCGCCCGCGTCGATTTCGAACGCTGGATCGCGCCGGAACTGGCCGCCATCGAGGGCGCGGTGGATCAGGCGATGGCTTGCAGCGGCCTGGCGCACGACGCCATCGACCGTGTCTTCCTGACCGGCGGCACCTCCTTTGTGCCGGCCGTGCGGGCGCTGTTCCAGAACCGTTTCGGCGCCGAGCGGATCGAGACGGGCGGCGAGTTCGAATCCATCGCCGCCGGCCTGGCCCTGATCGGGCGCGAGGCGGATCTGGACCTGTGGAGCGAAAAGGCGGTCTAGAACCCCGCCCCTAGAACCCTTGCGCCCGCGCCACTCCTTCGGCGTGGAAGCCGGCGTCGCCCAGCAGTTCGTTCAGCACCCGCACCCGCTTCATGAACAGGCCGACGTCGAACGCGTCGGTCATGCCGACGCCGCCGTGCATCTGAACCGCCTCCTGCACCGCCAGTTCGGCGACGCGCCCTGCCTTGGCCTTGGCGATAGAGGCCGCCAGCGGCGCATCCTCGCGCCCCTCGTCGATGGCGATCTGGGCGCCGATCGTGGCGGCGCGCGCCAGTTCCAGCTCCGAGAACAGATGCGCAGCCCGGTGTTGCAGCGCCTGGAACTCGCCGATCAGCTTGCCGAACTGTTTGCGGGTCCGCAGATACTCCATCGTCGTCTTGAACGCCTGATCGCCGGCGCCGGTCAGGCTGGAGGCCGCGCAGGCCCGACCCAGGTTCAGCGCGCCGTCCAGCAGCGCCTCCCCGCCTCCTACCGCGCCGATCACGGCGTCTGCGTCGACCGCCACATCAGTCAGCGTGATCCGCGCCGCATTGTGCGCGTCCACCATCACCGTGCGCTCGATTTCGACGCCCGCCGTGGCCGGATCGACCAGGAACAGCGTCGTGCCCTCCTCAGCCGTCGCGACGACGATCAGGGCGTCGGCCACATGGCCGTCCAGCACGAAAGCCTTGGCGCCGTTCAGCTTGAAACCGTTGCCCGCCCGCTCGGCCCGCGTGGTGATCCGAGACGGCGCGTGTTTCGCGCCCTCGTCCACCGCCAGCGACAGGATGGCCTCGCCCGCTGCGATCCTGGGCAGCCAGGTCTGTTGCGCCTGTGATCCACCGTCGATCAGCACCTTGGCGGACAGAATCGACGAGCCAAGATACGGCGATGGCGTCAGGGTGCGCCCCAGGCTTTCGGCGATCACCCCGGCCTCGACCGCGCCCAGCCCCATGCCGCCCAGCGCCTCAGGGATGATGACGCCGGCGAAACCCATCTCGCCAAAGGCCCGCCACAGGTCGCGCGACACCCCGTCGGCGTCTCGCTCGTCCCTCAGCTTCCGCAGATGCGCGATCGGCGCCTGTTCGTTCAGGAAGCCGTCGGCGGCGTCCTGCAACATCGTCTGTTCTTCGGTCAGGATCAGCGGCATCGTCTCACGCTCCCGGCAGTTGAAGCAGATGTTTGGCGATGATGTTCAGCTGAACCTCGCTGGTGCCGCCCTCGATGGAGTTGGCCTTGGTCCGCAGCCAGTCGCGCGCCGCCTTGCCGTCGTGCGACCGCTCGCCCTCCCATTCCAGCGCATCGGCCCCGCCCGCCGCCATCAGCAGCTCATGGCGCCGCTTGTTCAGCTCGGAGCCATAGTATTTCAGCATGGAAGCGATGGCCGGATGCGCCTGTTTGGCCTTCACCTGATCGCCCACCCGCTCCATCGCCAAGCGGAAGGCGGCGGCGTCGATCTCCAGGTCCGCGATCCGGGCGCGCAGCATCGGCTCGTCCAACCGACCGGCTTCATCGGCGCCGATGGCGTCCATCGCCACCTGCCCCACAGGCCGCCCGCCGCCGACCTCGCCCATCGCGCCGATCATGGTCCGCTCGTGCGCCAACAGGTATTTGGCCACGTCCCAGCCTCGGTTCAGCGTCCCGACCAGGTTTTCCTTCTCCACCCGCACATCGTCGAAGAAGGTCTCGCAGAAGGGGGATTTGCCGGAAATCAGGGTGATCGGCCGCGTCGTCACGCCCGGCGTCTTCATGTCGAACAGCACGAAGCTGATGCCCAGATGTTTGGGCGCCTCGGGGTCCGTGCGCACCAGACAGAAGATCCAGTCGGCCTTGTCGGCGTAGGAGGTCCAGATCTTCTGGCCGTTGACGATCCAGTGGTCGCCCCGATCCTCGGCCCGCGTCTGGATGGACGCCAGATCGGATCCCGCGCCCGGCTCGGAATAACCTTGGCACCAGCGGATCTCGCCGCGCACGATCTCGGGCAGAAAACGCTTTTTCTGCTCTTCGGTCCCAAAGGCCAGCAACGCCGGGCCCAGCATCCAGACGCCGAAACTGGCCAGGGCCGGTTGGGCCTTGATGCGGCGCAGTTCGGAGGCCAGCACCTTGGCCTCCTCGCGGCTGAGGCCGCCTCCGCCGTATGCCTTGGGCCATTCCGGCGCCGTCCAGCCCCGCGCGCCCATCCGCTCCAGCCACAGCTTGTGCGCCGGGGTCTTGAAGGTGGGGTTTCGCCCGCCCCAGATCATCTCGTCGTCGGCCATCGGCCCGCGACATTCGGCCGGGCAGTTCGCCTCCAGCCAGGCGCGCGTCTCGGCGCGGAATTGCTCCAGATCGGTCATTCCTCGTCTCCCATGGCGTGCGTCGCTGACCGGCCGAAACCGATGCGAGACATCGTTGGGAATGACCTTATCCAGGAAATCCCCGCCTTAGAAAGCGAAACCTGAATGCCGATCACTTAGCTGACGTCACGTCAGATCAGGCCGTGGCCCTTGGGCAGTTCGGCGTAGCGGTGAACCCGCGTCGCCATCACCAGACCGAAGCCGATCATGACGGTCAGCATCACCGTGCCGCCATAGGACAAGAGCGGCATCGGCACGCCCACGACCGGCGCCAGCCCCATCACCATCGCCCCGTTGATCAGCACATAGAGCGCAAACGTCGCCGTCACGCCGGACGCCGCCAATCGCCCGAAGTGACTGTGCGACAGCGAGGCGATCCTCAGCGAGATCAGAATGATGGCGGCATAGGAGGCCAGAAGCGTGAAGGTGCCCACAAAGCCGAACTCCTCGGCGAAGGCGGCGAAGATGAAGTCGGTCTGGCGTTCAGGCAGGAACTCCAGCTGGCTCTGGCTGCCCAGGCCGAACCCGCGTCCCAGCGGCCCGCCCGAGCCCATGGCGATCTTGGACTGCACGATCTGATAGCCCTTGTCCGACATGTCGGCCTCGGGGTTCAGGAAGGTCAGCACCCGGTGACGCTGATAGTCGTGCATGCCGAACATCACATAGGGCGGCACCAGCACGGCGGCGGCGATGATCAGCGGCAGGATGATCCGCCAGCTCAGCCCGGCGACGAACATGATCGCCGCCCCCGTCAGACCGATCAGCATGGCCGACCCCAGGTCCGGCTGGTGCGCGACCAGCAGGAACGGAAGGCCGATAATCCCGACAGGGAAGATCAGCTTCCAATGGAAACTCGCCTCCTTGGCCGAGGCGCCGTGGTACCAGCGCGCCAGGGCCAGCACGACGCCGATCTTCATGATCTCGGACGGCTGGATGCGGGTGAAGCCCAGGTCCAGCCATCGCGTGGCCCCCAGCGCCGTATAGCCCAGCGGCGTCTCCACCAGCGCCAGCATGAACAGCGCCATCCCGTAGATGGGATAGGCCAGGGCGAACCAATATCGGATGCTGATCAGCGACAGCATCAGCATCAGCGCCAGACACAGGCCGAACCGGATCAGGTGTTTCATCGCCCAGGGCGACCAGGATCCGCCCGCCACCGAATACAGCATCAGGGCGCCGGTGCCGGACACCACGCACAGCAGGGCCGTCAGCCGCCAGTCGATCTGGCCCAGCTTGGTCGAGACGCGTTCGCGTTCGCCGGGACGTGACAGGGCCGAGGCGGTCAACGGCCGGGCTCGGACAGATAGGGACGCGGCCCGCTGGTCGCAGACGGCGCAGGGCGGCTCGGTTGCGGCGGGGCCACGACATCGGGCTCGGGCGCGGCGCCGACCACCCCGTCCTCGACGATGGCGTCGCCGGTCGGTTCGGGCGGCAGCGGCCGTTCGATGCGGGCGCGCATATCCGGATCCTTGAGCAGCACGGTGCGCATCACCTCGCGCGCGCGCGGCGCGCCGGCGGTCGCCCCGCCCTTGCCCCCGTGTTCGACGATGACGGCGACCGCATATCGCGGCGCATCCACCGGCGCGAAGGCCACGAACAGGTTGTGGTCCTTCAGCGCCCAAATATTGCTCTTGCGCGAGCCGGAGCCGTAGTTCCGGACCTGCGCCGTGCCGGTCTTGCCGGCTATCTGGATATCGCCCAGGCCTAACTGGCTCTGGCGATAGGCGGTGCCGGATCGATCGTTGGCCACGGCGATCATGCCCTGGCGCACATATTCGACGTGGGCCGGATCGAACGGCAGGTCCGGCGCCTCGGCCCCGCTGGGCTGTTCGACGCCGCCGATGGACTTGATCAAGCGCGGCTGAAGCTGCTTTTTCCCGTTCGCCAGACGCGAGGTCATGACCGCCAGCTGCAGGGCGTTCACCGTGATCGCGCCTTGGCCAATAGCGACCGAGGTCGTCTCTCCGGGATGCCAGACCGGATCGCGCGGGAAGGTTCGCGCCTTCCATTCCGTGGACGGCAACAGACCCTTGCGCTGGTTGCCGACGCCGATGTCAAACTCGTGCTCGAAGCCCAGCGCCAGCCCGGCCTTGCGGATATTGTCCACGCCCGCGCGGTTGCACATGGCGTAGAAATAGACGTCGCACGAGTTCTTGATCGCGTCGTGCATATTCTGGGTGCCATGCCGCCCCCAGCAACGTTGAACGCGGTTGCCGGTGCGATAGGCGCCGCTGCAGAAGACGCTGATGTTGGGATCGACGCCGGCTTCCAGCAGGGCCAGGGCCGTGGTCGGCTTGAAGGTCGAGCCCGGCGGGAAGGTGCCGTTCAGCGTCTTGTCCAGTAGCGGCTTGCGTTCATAGTCGGCCAGCGCGCGATAGGTCTTGGTTGGCACCCCGCCGACGAACAGGTTCGGGTCGAACGACGGCGCCGAGACCATGCACAGAATGTCGCCGTTGCGCACGTCCATGACGACGCAGGCGCCCGACTCATCGCCAAACACCTCCAGCGCGCGGTTCTGGACGTCGGCGTCCAGCGTCAGGACGACTTCCTTGCCCGGCACGGCCGGCCGCGAGCCGCCAATATCCTCGGCGACGACGCGACCGCGCGCATCGACCTCGACCCGATTGCCGCCCGGCTCGCCGCGAAGCGACGTATCCAGCGCCTTTTCGACGCCCTGGCGGCCAATGCGGAAACTGGGGTTGAACAACAGGGCGGGCGGCTGCTCGCCCTTGTCGCGGATCGCCTTGACGTCCCGGTCCGACACCTTGGCCACATAGCCGATGACGTGGGCGAACGATCCGCCGAACGGATAGTAGCGCGCCTCGTTCATATCGACCATCACGCCAGGCAGTTCGTTGGCGTACTGATTGACCTTGGCGAACTCTTCCCATGTCAGGTCGCTCTTGACCGGCACCGGGTTGAACTTGGACGCCGCATTGACGTCGCGGATGATGGCGCGACGGCGCTCCAGCGTGTCGGGCAACAGCCGTCCCAGAAGGTCCAGGGTCTGGTCCAGGTCCTTGGTTTCGTCGCGCACCACCAGCACACGGAAGCTCGGTCGGTTGCCGGCGATGACGACGCCGTTGCGGTCCTTGATCAGGCCGCGCGGCGGCGGGACCATGCGGAAGTTGAACTGGTTCTGCGACGACAGGGTCGCATATTCCTGAGCCTGCACGACCTGCAGCTGGCCCAGCCGTCCGATCAGCGCGGTAATCCCCAGCGCCGTCGCCCCGCCCAGCACGAAGGTGCGCCGCAGGAAGGACCCCTGACGCTCATTCACATCGGCAAAGAAGATGGAGGGCTCGCCGCTCATCGGAACCGAATATCCCCGTCGTCGAATCGCTCAAGCATCCAGTTGGCGATCGGATACAGCAGCAGCGTCGGCGCGACCTGTCCGACCAGCGGCAGAATCGCCGGCGCGTTCGTCGCTCGCATGGTCACCACAAGATAGGCCAGAAAGAAGGCGCCCAGCGTACAGGCGGCATAGGCCCCGAAGCGGATCAGCCCCTCATGCCCCGCCAGCAGATTGCGCGACAGTAGCACCGTTCCATAGACGCCCATCAGGCACAGCGCCCAAAGGCCCAGCGGCGTATTCCAGAACAGATCCAGGAACAGGCCAATCAGAAACAACACCGCAGGCGCCAGCATCGACGGCCGGATTAACGGCCAGGCGAAGGCCAGGATCATCGGAATGACCGGCTCGGGCAGATGCAGACCGAACAGTTGGAGCGGCGTTCCCAAAACGACCGTCGCGGCGAGGACGACCAAGGCCGGATAGACGATCCACTGAAGAGGTCCGACAACGCGAACCGCGACGGGCCGTCTCACGCCGCGCCTCCCGGAGCGGGCGCCGGCGCAGGGCTGGGCGCAGTTGGTGCAGGCGACGGGGTCGAAGCCGCAGGCCTCGCAGACGTCACGGCCGGACGGGCCGCCGTCGGCGCAGCGGCGAGCGCAGGCGTTGGCGCTGGCGTCGCCGCCGCAGCACGCGCCCGTTCGGCCTGGGCCTGTTGCGCCGCCGCGCGATGGGCGGCGGCGTCACGGATCGCCCCGACCTCGGCCGCGCTCGGCTCCGGCGCCGTCGTCAGGCCTGCGAGCGGCGGCGCGTTCAAGGCGTTCGGGCTGACCAGTTGTCCAAAGCTCTGGAACAGCAGCACGCGGACATAGTCGATCGCGCCGTGATCGCTGAACAGTTTGACCCGCCAGGCGCCGTCCACGCCCTTGGCGGCGACCCCGATCGGCAGCCCACGCGGCAGACCGCCGCCGTCGCCCGAACTCAGGATGCGGTCACCCGCCTTGATCGAACCGGATCCGCGAATGAACTCCAGACGCGGGCTGTCGCCGCCGTCTCCGGTCAGCATGGCGCGCGCATCGGTGCGCTCGATCATCACTGGGGTGCGCGACGCCACATCCGTCAGCAGCACGACGCGGCTGACGCCGCCCGTCACGCCGGTTATCCGCCCGACCAGACCGTGTTCCGTCACGACCGGGTTGCCGATCCGCACGCCCTTGGCCGAACCGACGTCGATCAGCTTGGCGTTGGAGAAGGGACCGCGCGATTCCGAAATCGCTCGCCCCGTGGCCATGGGCACCGGCGGCTCGGTGCGCAGACCCAGCAGGGCCTCATAGCGGCCATTGATATTCTTTTGTGCGATCGCTTCGTCGCGCCAGCCGCGCAGTTCCGCGATCTCGGCCTTCAGGCGGCGGTTCTCGCCGATGGCGAAGAAATAGCCGCCGACATAGTCGCGCGCGGCCCCGGCCCAACGCACCGGCGCGGCGAAGACCCCGCCGACAGGCCCGGCCGCCGCTTCGAATCCGCCGCGCGCCGCGCCCATGGTCGAGCCGCCCTCGGACGTCGTCCGGTCGCCAAGCAACAGGACGATCGCGCCGATGACAGCCACGACGACGACGACCGCGGCGGTCCATGCCAGCGGCACCTTGATGTTTTCAAAAGGGCCGTCGCGAAACGCCACGGGCGACCTTCCACTCAAAGGGGTTGGAATCGGCAGGACGCCCCCTGCCGCTGAACCTGCCTATCGCAAAATCAAGGCCGGAATGGAACCGTGATCACGCAGGCCAGACAAGGATTTGCAGCCAAGCTTTCACCTGGCCGCAACGGACGGATCAGAGCGCGGAGTCGAGCACGCCCTTCATCCAGCGCGGGTGCTCCAGCACACGGCCGCAGCCGATGGCCACGCAGGACAGCGGATCGTCGGCGACGGAAACCGGCAGGCCGGTGTGATCGCGGATCTCGACGTCCAGACCGCGCAACAGGGCGCCGCCGCCCGTCAGCATGATGCCCTTGTCGGCGATGTCGGCGGCCAGTTCCGGCGGCGTGGCTTCCAGCGCGACCTTCACGGCCTCGATGATCTGGGTGACCGGCTCGGCCAGGGCTTCCGCCGCCTGACGCTCAGAGATGCGCACCTCGCGCGGCACGCCCTGCATCAGGTCGCGACCCTTGACCTCGATCGACAGGCCTTCGCCGTCGGCCGGGATGCGGGCGGTGCCGATGTCTTTCTTGATGCGTTCGGCGGTCGTTTCGCCGATCAGCAGGTTATGGTTGCGGCGCATGTAGCTGATGATGCTGTCGTCCATCTTGTCGCCGCCGACGCGGACCGAACGCGAATAGACGATGCCCGACAGCGACAGGACGGCGACTTCGGTCGTACCGCCGCCGATGTCGACGACCATCGAGCCGGTCGGCTCGTGGATCGGCAGGCCGGCGCCGATCGCGGCGGCCATGGGCTCGTCGATCAGGCCCACGCGGCGCGCTGAGGCGTTCAGGCAGCTGTCGTTGATCGCGCGACGCTCGACCGCTGTTGCGCCCGAGGGCACGCAGACGATGATCTTGGGGTTCACGAAGCCCTTGCGGTTATGAACCTTGCGGATGAAGTGCTTGATCATCTCTTCGGCGACTTCGAAGTCGGCGATGACGCCGTCGCGCATGGGGCGGATCGCCTCCATGTGGCCCGGCGTGCGGCCCAGCATCTGCTTGGCTTCGATGCCCACGGCGTGGACGACCTTGCGCCCCCCGACGTTTCTCAGCGCCACGACCGATGGCTCGTTCAGGACGATGCCCTTGCCCTTCATGTAGATCAGGGTGTTGGCGGTGCCCAGGTCCATCGCGATGTCGTTGGAGATCGCGCCGAAAAGGGAGAAGCTCATGGGAATCGATACCGTTGTTAGCTGGCAGGGCGTCTAGATGTCTCAGTCGACCTGGCGACGCCCCAACTGCCCTGACATCCCCACGCCGGACAGTTCCTGATCGTCTTCGCCACGCCTACTAGCGGCGGGTTTGCCCGTATGAAACCGGGATTACAAGCCCCGATGACAGTGTCGTCATATGCAGAGGGCTATCGAGGCGCGACGCCTGTGGACGCCATGACTACAACGCCGCCCTGCTCCGCCCATGTGCGCCGACGTCGAAATTCGTGGCGGCCAGCATCGTCGGATACAGCGTGTCTTCCTCGCGCGCGACCCTGTGCGCCAGCGCGCCGATCAACCCCTTGGTCACACCGGCGAACCGGTCACGATCCGCTAGAATCCGGGCCTGCGTCCATTCCATGAAATAGTGCGCCCAAACCCCGCTGAGCGCCCCCATGTCCTCGACATAGTGCTGCGCAAGGTCGCGAACCGACACATCGTCGGACTGCATCAGGACAGGGTAGAGTTCACCGTCCTCGATCGCCAGATGCTCCGTCAGGGCGACGTTCAGCGCGCTCATCAACTCGCGAACGCGGATCGCATCGTCCGACGTCTTCAGAACGGCGGCGGTCCCGCCCAAGGCGCTGGCCAATCGTATGATCCGGCCGTGCTGCGCTTTTAGAACCTCGACATCCATAGCGATGCCTCCCACAAGCCATAATGCAACCTGTGGGTGAACGGACTCTAAATAGCAGGCTAAGCAAATTCCCTCAGTCGCCGCGCGCGATCTCGCGCCGCTTGACCAGTTCACGCACCACCAGCATCAGCGCCAGCCAGGCCAGCGCCACGCCAGCCAGTATGGCCGAGGTCCAGATGCCGTCGCCGCTGACCGCCGTCATGAAGGACCCGCCGAAGAAGGCGACCAGAGCGGTCTTCGGCAATACGCCTAGCGCGCACCCCGCCAGAAAGCCCGCGAATGACGCCCTCGCCGCCCCGAACGCCATGTTGACCACGATGAACGGCGCAGACGGCACGTTGCGGATCATGAAGCTGGCGTAGAAGGCGTTCTTGCCGACGAACCGCGTCAGCCGTCCGACCGTCTTGCCGCCGTGCCGCGCCAGCAGCCGCGCCGTGGGCCCGCGTCCCAGCCAGTAGGTCACGCCCGCCGACACGACCGTCGCGATCCAGCTGTAGAGGAAGCCGAACCACGGCCCGAACGCCACGACACAAGCGGCGATCAGGATGAACTGCGGCGCCCCGAAGAAAGCCGAGACCGTGAACACGACGATGGCGGCCACCAGCCCCCAGGGCCCCTGGCCGAATCCGGCCAGCCAAGCTTCCAGCCGCCCTTCGGCCTCCAGCCCCAGTTGGCTTTTGCCCACAGCGAACAGGGCGATCATCGCGCCCAGCAGCAGGGCCGTCGCCAGCACGGCGCGCCAGCGACGCGCCTCCATGTTCGACAGGAAATCGAAAAACCGACTCATGACGTCAGTCCGTGACGGAGAACGGCTCCACGGTCCAGCGTTCCAACATCCATTCCGATAGATTGGGATCCCAGACCCAGATCTGGCGATAGGGCGCAGTACGACCGCCTTCCGCTTCTACTGCGCCTTCGATCTCCGCTCGTGTTCGGCTCAGCCCGCGGAATTTTGTCGGCCGAAACGACATCGGTGTTTGGCCCAGTCGCGCAACAATCGCCTCAGCCACCCTGTTGTCGCGTCCCCGATCCGTCGTTGTCACCTCGCCTTGCCAGTCCAGCGTAGGCGATCCGTTTGTGCCGAGATAGGCACGCCAGACACCGGGGTCTTTGGGATCGAGCCCATAGCGCGGTCGCCCCTCGGATTGCCGGTTCCAGAGTGTGGCCGCCGCAAAGCGATCCCCTTCTGGTCCGAGGCAAGTCTCCAGAATGGTCACGCTGTTTCGCTGTTTTTTCTCGTCGAGCAGTTGGCAAGGCCCCAAGGCTTCAACTGCCCGCTTCGCCAGATCCAAGGCGTAATCTACGGTCAGTTCGCCGTCACAACCGCTTTGAGTCGCCCTTCGAACCGGTTCGGTCCTGTGGCGCGCGACCTGGCTGTTGGCCATTTCGACCGAAACGACCCAGGCATGCAGACAAATGCTCGGCATGGACGGCGGCGAACCGGCAGCATTTGGCTGTGACGGCAAGGGCGCCAAGACACGATCCGCGAAGCGAGACCCTGCGACGATCGCGTCCCAGCTTTCAGGACCGACCGGCGCCGTCAGCTTGCGGCCGTTCGTGCCGGAAACCCCAACCGTTGGATCCTGTCCTGGCCGTCTCACGAAAGCGACAACAGGCAAATCGCGCCCGTATCCGTCCACATAACGAGCGCGGTAGACTTCTGACTCGCTTCGCGCCTCCTCTTCTATCGAAGCTATGCTGAGCAGGTGCTCGACCCGAGCTCGATCCTCGGCCGCGCAACGGTCACGCCAGTTATCGTCGCGGCAGGCCCGAGGCGGCTCGGCCTGGCTCGTAAACAAGGCGGCAAGAAAAGTCGCGATCAGCATTCTTCATCTCCGACACGTCGGATCATTTGCGCATGCCGTTCTGCGCACGTAAACAACCCCGCCTCCCCGGCAAAAACTTCCAAAATCACGGGATAGTTCATGTCCAGCCTGCAATCTTCCGCCCTCGCCCGCGTCAAGCCCTCGGCCACCATCGCCGTCACCGCGCAGGCCCGGAAGCTTAAAGCCGAAGGTCGCGACGTGATCGGCCTGGGCGCCGGCGAGCCGGACTTCGACACCCCGGACAATATCAAACAGGCCGCGATCGATGCGATCAACCGCGGCGAGACCAAATATACTGACGCCGACGGCATGCCTGAGTTGAAGGCGGCCATCGTGGCCAAGTTCAAGCGCGAGAACGATCTCGACTATACGGCGGCCAACATCCACGTCGCGCCGGGCGGCAAGCCCGTCATCTTCAACGCCCTGGTCGCCACGCTGAACCCCGGCGACGAAGTCATCGTGCCAGCCCCCTACTGGGTCAGCTATCCCGACATGGTGCTGCTGGCCGGCGGCGAGCCCGTGACCGTGGTTGGCGAGGAGAAGGACGGCTTCAAGCTGCTGCCGGCTGTGCTGGAGGCCGCGATCACGCCCCGCACCAAGTGGCTGATCCTGAACAGCCCGTCCAACCCGACCGGCGCCGCCTATACCCGTGCCGAGCTTGAGGCCCTGGCCGAGGTCCTGCGTCGCCACCCCCACGTCTGGGTGCTGACCGACGACATGTACGAGCACCTCGTCTATGGCGACTTCGAATACACCACCATCGCCCAAGTGGCGCCGGACTTGATCGACCGCACCCTGACGGTCAACGGCGTCTCCAAGGCCTATGCCATGACCGGCTGGCGGATCGGCTACGCCGGCGGGCCCAAGCCGCTGATCGACCTGATGCGCAAGGTGGCCAGCCAGACCACGTCCAACCCGTCCAGCATCAGCCAGTGGGCGGCCGTCGAGGCGCTGAACGGCCCGCAGGATTTCATTCCAGAGCGCAAGGCCGCCTTCGAGAAGCGCCGTGATCTGGTCGTGTCGATGCTCAACCAGGCGGCTGGCGTCACCTGCGCCACGCCCGAGGGCGCCTTCTACGTCTATCCGTCGATCGCCGGACTGATCGGCAAGACCACGGAGGCGGGCGTGGCCATCGACGGCGATTCCACCTTCGCCGCCGAACTGCTGAATGCCGAGGGCGTGGCCGTCGTTCAGGGCGAGGCTTTCGGCCTCAGCCCCTATTTCCGCATCAGCTACGCCACCTCGGACGCTGTGCTGGAAGAAGCCTGCACCCGCATCCAGCGCTTCACGGCCTCGCTGCGCTGATCGACGAAGGGCGGAGGTTCAGGCCTCCGCCCGCCAACCGACCCTATTTGCTGGGCTGCATATACACCACGCGGCAATCGCCATCGATCGTGGTGTAGCGGTTGTTGGACGCGTCCACGAACGAGATCCGGCCGCCGTCGTCGTACTCGACCTTGCCGGTCGAGCGTCCCTTGAAGTTCTCCACCCCATAGGTCCAGCAGGTGATGTCCGCCGGCTTGTCGCCCCAGGTGGCGTCGTTGCGCGCCCGCTTGCTGTCGGTGCAGGCGGTCAGGGTGCCGGTCAGGGCAAGGACGGCGGCGGTATAGACGAGCGCTTTCATAGGCTCAGCCTTGCACGGACGCCGTCCAAGGAAAAGGCCGCCCCGGCGATGACGGGACGGCCCAACTTTCGACGCTGGCGCTCGACCTACGGCCGGCTGGCCATGCCCAGCTTCACCGGCTTGGCGTCGTCAGCAAGGGCGCCGCGTTTGACGCCCCACAGCAGGATGATCGGCGCGCCGACATAGATCGACGAATAGGTGCCGATGATGATGCCGAACATCAGCGCGATGGAGAAGCCGAACAGGGCCTCGCCTCCGAAGATGGCCAGGGCCGCCAGCACCATGACGGCGGTCACGCCGGTGATGATGGTCCGCGACAGGGTCTCGTTCAGCGACAGGTCGATCACGTCGCGCAGCGGCATGGTCTTGTACTTGCGCAGGTTCTCACGAAGGCGGTCGAACACCACGACGGTGTCGTTCATCGAATAGCCAATGACGGTCAGGACGGCGGCGACCATGTTCAGGCTGAATTCGAGCTTGAACAGCACGATCAGCCCGAACGTCAGGATCACGTCGTGCAGCAGGCCGACCACGGCGCCTAAGCCGAACTGCGGCTCGAACCGGAACCAAATATAGAGGAACATCAGGCCGATCGCGACGCCGAGAGCCAACAGGCCCGAGGTGAACAGCTCGCCTGACACCTTGGAGCCGACGACGCTGACGCCCGAATAGTTGACCTGACCGACCGCGCCGCTGATGGCGCCCTCGACCTGATTGACCACCTGGGTCTGATCGCGGCCTTCCGGCACCTGGAAGCGTAGGATGGCGGTCGAGCCGTCATCGACATTGGTGTCGCGGCGCGCGATACCCTGAACCTGGACGTCGCCCAGGTTCAGGCCGTTCACGGCCTCGCGGACCCGATCCAGCTCGATCGTCTGGCCCGCCGGCTTGGACACTTCCATCGAGGCGCCGCCCCGGAAGTCGATGCCCATGTTCAGGCCGGGATAGAAGCAGGAGACGATCGCCGCGACGCACAGGATCACCGACAGAACGCCGGCGAACCGCGCATATTTGACGAAGTGAAAATTCGTCTTCTGCGGCAGCAGTTTGATCAGGGGCCATCCACGCATCGCCATCACTCCGCGATCGGCAGTTTTTTGGGCTTGGCCGTCTTGAGCCAGTAGCCGAGCAGGACCTGGGCGACCAGGACCGACGAGAAGACCGAGGTGAACACACCGATGGTCAGGGTCCAGGCGAACCCGCGAACCGGGCCTTCGCCGAACACGAACATGATGCCCGCAGCGACCAGGGTGGTCAGGTTGGCGTCGATAATCGTGCCCATGGCCTTGTTGAAGCCGGCGTCCATCGAGGCGATGACGCTGCGGCCCGCCCGGGCCTCGTCACGCATCCGCTCGTAGATCAGCACGTTGGCGTCCACCGCGACCGCGAAGGTCAGGATCAGACCGGCGATGCCGGGCAGGGTCAGTGTCGCCTGGGTCAACGACATGGCCGCCACGATCAGCACGCCGTTCAGCACCAGGCCGACCACAGACACGCCGCCGAACAGCAAGCCATAGGCCAGGATCATGAACAGCACGATGATGGCGAAGCCGACGGCGGTCGACAGGGCGCCGGCGGCGACCGCGTCCGCGCCCAGTTCGGCCGTCACGGTACGGCGCTCCTCGACGTTCAGCGGCGCCGGCAGGGCGCCCCCGTTCAGCAGGTTCACCAACGTCGCCGCTTCCTGGATCGAGAAGTTGCCGGTGATCTGACCCGAGCCCGAGGTGATCGCGCTCTGGATCGTCGGGGCCGAGATGACCTTGCCGTCCAGGATGATGGCGAAGGGCTTTTGGAGGTTGGCGGCGGTGGCTTCGCCGAAGCGCCGAGCGCCGGCGCCGTCGAAGCGGAAGTCAATGGCCGGTCGGCCGCTCTGGTCCGAACCGACGCCGGCGCGGGTCAGGTTCTCACCCGACACCAGCACGCGCTTCTTCACCAGATAGGGCGTGCCGTCCTCGCCTTGCAGCAGTTCGGAATCGGGCGGCACACGGCCGGCCAGGGCGTCCTGAACCGAGTTCTCGACATCGACCATCTGGAAGGTCAGCTGCGCCGTCTGGCCGATGACTTCTTCCAGCTTGCTCGGATCGCTCTCGCCCGGCGCCTGGACCACGATCCGGTCGGCGCCCTGGCGGGTGATGGAGGGTTCGCGCGTACCCAGGCTGTCGATCCGGCGGCGCACCACCTCGATCGACTGGTCCACGGCCGTCGCGCCCATGCCGTTCAGCGCGGCGTCGGTATAGGCGAAGCGGATGCGGTTATCGCCTAGGCGCGTGGCGGTGCGTTCGGCCTGGCCGCCCGGTCCGACCTGACCGCCCAGTTGCTGCAGCGCCTTGAACGCGGCATCGCCCTGGGCCGGATTGGCCAGGGTGACGACCACGCCGCCGGCTTCACGCTGGAAGCCGTTGGTGGCGATACCCGCACCGTTCAGCGTGACCCGAACGTCTTCGATCAGGTTGGTGACGCGCTTCTCGCGCATCGCCGGCACATCGACTTCCAGCAGCAGATACGAACCGCCCTGAAGGTCCAGCCCCAGGTTCAGCTTGTTCTTGGGCATGAAGCCGGGCAGCGCCTCGCGCTGCTGATCCGACAACAGGTTCGGGAACGCCAGCAGACAGCCGAGGACGGCCGAGACGACGACGAGAATGACTTTCCAGCGCGACAGCTGAATCATGAGGGCGGTCCAGGTATCGGCGGATACGCGAGCGTATCAGGCCTTGGAATCGTTGGCGGCGATGGCGGTGCGGTTGCGCACCTCGGCGATCATGGCCTTGACCACGCGCACGTTGACGCTGGGCGCGATCTCGACGTTGACCTCGGCCTCTTCGACGCGGGTGACCTTGCCGATCATGCCGCTGCCCAGGACGACGGTGTCGCCACGCTTGACGGCGGCGATGGCGGTCGCGTGTTCCTTGGCGCGCTTCTGCTGCGGACGGATCAGCAGGAAGTAGAACAGGATGAAAATACCGATTATGGGCGCAAACCCGATCAACTGCGCCGTCAAGCCGCCTTCAGCGCCCATGGGTCGTCTCCGAACATAGAAGGGTAGCCCTCGTCGGAGCCCCCATTAAAACGAGGCGCGGAACCTAGGGCCGCGCCTCGCAGATTGCAACGCGGCGAAAGCGCTACCTGGGCAACACTGTCAAAGGATCGACGGCGACCGGATCGTCGCCGCGCATCTGACGGGTCTCGAAGTGGATCGAGGGGCGTCCGTCGCCGGCCGTCAGACCCACGGTGCCGATCTGCTGGCCCGCGCGCACGTCGTCGCCGTCCTTGACCGTCGCCGAACCCAGATGGCCATAGACCGTGCGCCAGCCGTTGGCGTGCACGATCAGCACCGTCAGTCCCTGCCCCACTAGATCGCTGCCGACATAGGCCACGCGCCCGGCCGCAGAGGCGCTGACCGTCGCGCCGGCCGAGGCGCCGATGTTGATGCCGTTGTTCCGCTCGCCCATGCCGACCGGACCGAACCGCCGCACGATGTCGCCGCGCACGGGCCACAGCAGGTTCGGCTGACCGGCAGCGGCGCCGGCGGCGTTGGTCTGTTCGACAGGCCGCGTCTGGACCGGCAGCGCCGCATTGCCCGAGGGCGGCGGCGGCGGCGGCGGCACGGCGCCGTTGGTGGGCACCAGCACGCCGACGGGCGAAGCGCCGGTCGCGTAAGGGTCGCGGCCGGTATCCACCGCCGCTTCAGGCAGGATGATTCGCTGGCCCGTCGTGATCGCCCCGCGCGGGCCCAGGCCGTTCAGGTCGATCAGCGTCTGCACCGGGGTCTGGAAGCGGCGTCCCACGCCCGAGATCGTGTCGCCCGGCTGGATCACATAGGCCGCGCCCGGACGCACCGGGGCCGACGACGACGGATAGGACGGCGGCGTATAGGCGGGCGGCTGCGACGCCGGCGGCTGATAGGTCGGTTGGCTCGGACCGACATTGACCGTCGGCGGCAAGGCTCCGCCCTCCACCTGGCCGATCGGCGCCGTCGCGGGCGGCGGCGATTCATAAGGAGCCGGTCGATAGGGCTGGTTCGAATTCTGGCCGGCGTTCGGATAGGCCGACTGCTGCGGATAGGCGCCCTGCCCTGGACCATAGGCCGGGGCCGGGTTCGCATGCGTCGAATAGCGCGGCTCCGAAGGATAGCTGATGCAGGCCGCCGTGCTCAACGCCGCCCCCGCGACCAGAACCGCTCTCATCCAGCCCGAAATCATCGCCACCGGCTGCTCCCATTCGTGGTTAAACTCGCCCGCCCGGTGTGCCCGCTCGCGCCCCATAAGCCAACCCCGCAAACCGCACGGAATTGGGGCGAGTGAGGTCGTGAGTAGTGACTCGTGAATCGTGACTGGCGTTCGCACACTCGGAATCACGACTCACGAGTCACCCTTCACGCCCCTTCACCCCTCCTTCGCCGTCCCCTCGACCAGGGGCACGAAACGCACCTCCGTCAGGCTCTCGCGGTGGAACGAGCCGTCGCCCTGTCCGACGTAGCGATGCAGCATCTGCACCGACGTGCGTCCCACAGGCGCGACCAGCACCCCGTTCGGCTTCAGCTGTTTTAGCAGTTCGGTCGGCTCGGTCGGCGACGCGGCCGTGACCATGATCCGGTCGAAGGGCGCCTGTTCGGCCCAGCCCAGGCCGCCGTCGCCGTGTTTGGTGATGACGTTCTCGATCTTCAGCACCCGCAGTCGCGCTTCGGCCTCGACCAGCAGACTGCGATACCGCTCCACCGAATAGACATAGCGCGCCAGCCGGCTCAGCACCGCGCACTGGTATCCGCTGCCCGTGCCGATCTCCAAAACCCGATGCCGCGCCTGCACCTCCAGCGCCTGGGTCATCAGTCCGACGATATAGGGCTGGCTGATCGTCTGAGCGCAGTCGATCGGCAGGGCCTGATCCTCCCACGCCTGATCCAGGAACTTCTCGTGCACGAAGACCGCGCGGTCGATGCTCTCCATCGCCTTCAGCACGCGCGGGTCCGTGACCCCCTGCTGCCGCAGCGACAGGATCAGCCGCCCGGCCCGGTCGTCGTGTAGATTCATGCGGCGGTCGCCACGCTCTTGGGCGGCGCCCCGCCCAGCACCTTCTTCAGGTCATGCACGCTGGTCATGTGCGTCAGGTCGATATGCAGCGGCGTGACCGAGATCCGCCCCTCTTCGATCGCCCGCAGGTCCGTGCCCTCGGCATGCTCCTGCTTTTCACCCCGGAAGCTCATCCAGTAATAGTCGCGCCCGCGCAGGTCCGTGCGCCGCACCGCATGCATCTCGCCGACGTTGCGGAAGCCTTGGGTCGTCACCTCGACCTGTTCCACGGCTTCAGGCGGCCGGTTGGGGAAGTTCAGGTTCATCACCACCCCGTTCGCCCATTTCTGGTCCAGCAAGCGACTGATGATCGCAGGCGCGAAGGCTTCGGCCGTCTCCCAGTGCGCGACCACCTCGTCGTGAAACCGCTCCAGGCTCTGGCTCAGGGCGATGGAGTGGATGCCGAACGCCATCCCCTGCAAGGCGCCCGCCACCGTCCCGGAATAGCTGACGTCCTCGCCGATGTTGTGCCCGCGATTGACGCCCGACAGAACCAGATCGGGCTTCTCCGGCATCAGGTCGTTGACCGCCAGTACGACGCAGTCGGTCGGCGTGCCGGTCACCGCGAACCGCTTCTCGCCCAGGTTCAGCACCCGCAGCGGTTCGGTCAGGGTGATCCCCCGCCCCTTGCCCGACTGCTCGACCGCAGGCGCGCACACCCACACGTCGTCGCTCAGCGTGCGCGCGATCCGCTCGAGGCATTCCAGGCCTTCCGCCTCGATCCCGTCGTCGTTGGTCAGGAGAATACGCATCTTTTCCTTCGTCATCCTCCGGCGAGCGCAGCGAGACCGGGGGACCCAGCGGCGCCGAAGGCGAAATGGTTGGGCATCGCGATGCCGGCAAATCGGGACCGCGACAGGTTCGCGCTCGCGCGCGCCGCTGGGTCCCCCGGTCGCTTCGCGCCGGAGGATGACGAAAGCGAGGCGTCACCCCACATGCGTCAACCCGCCCATATAGGGCTGCAACACCTTCGGCACGGCGATCCGCCCGTCGTCCTGCTGATAGTTTTCCATGATCGCCACCAGCGTCCGGCCGACCGCCAGGCCCGAGCCGTTCAGCGTATGGACAAACTCGGTCTTCTTCTCGCCAGCGCGCTTGAACCGCGCGTCCATGCGCCGCGCCTGAAAATCCCCGCAGTTCGAGCAGCTGCTGATCTCGCGATAGGTTCCCTGGCTGGGCAGCCAGACCTCCAGGTCGAAGGTCTTCTGCGCCGAAAAGCCCATGTCGCCCTTGCACAGCAGCATCCGCCGGAACGGCAGCTCCAGCGCCTTCAGCACCGCCTCCGCACAGGCCGTCATACGCTCATGCTCGGCGTCGGAGTCTTCCGGCCGTGTGATCGACACCATCTCAACCTTGGAGAATTGGTGCTGGCGGATCAGCCCGCGCGTATCGCGCCCCGCCGACCCCGCCTCGGCCCGGAAGCACGGCGTCAACGCCGTCATCCGCATCGGCGTCGCCAGCTCGTCGTCGGACAGGATGGTCTCGCGCACGAGATTGGTCAGAGAGACTTCGGCGGTTGGGATGAGAAAGCGACGATCATTGAATTGCCCATCTCTGAGGCGCTTATTCAGCGCCACATATGCCTTCTTGTTCTGCTCTCTAAAGCTGTCGATATAATCGAAGGCACGCTGCTTATCGACAGCATGATCAGTCGAAGTCAAATCAGGATTCAGAAGGTCAGGAAACATCTCAGCAAGAGGTTGCCATGCGTGCTTTAACTCTTGCTGTTCTGCATCGTCATAACCGTCCCAATCCGTACTGGACGCAGCAAACAAGTCCTCCTCGAACTTCGGCAACTGCCCGGTCCCGAACATCGCATCGTCCCGCACTAGCAGCGGCGGGTTCACTTCCAGATAGCCGTGCTGATCCGTCTGCATATCCAGCATGAACTGACCCACGGCCCGTTCCAGCCGCGCCAGCTGCCCCTTCAGCACCGCAAACCGCGCGCCCGACATCCTGGCCGCCGCCTCGAAGTCCAGCATCCCCAGGGCCTCGCCCAGGTCGGCGTGGTCCTTGGCCGGACCGGTGCGACGCGGCTCGCCCCAGGTCGAGACCTCGACATTGCCTGCCTCGTCCTCGCCGTCCGGCACATCCTCGGCCGCCAGGTTCTTCTGCGCCGCCAGCCGGTCGCGCAGCTCCTTGCCGACACGCGCCTCGACCTCGGCGGCCGCCGCGATATCGCCCTTCAACGCCTCGACCTCGGCCTTAAGCCGGTCGGCCTCGGCCATGTCCTTGCGACCCATGGCGGCGCCGATCAGCTTGGAGGCCGCGTTGCGCTTGGCCAGGGCGTCCTGCCCCGTCGTCTGGGCGTGACGCAGTTCGCCGTCCAGCCGCAGGATGTCCGCCACCAGTCCATCGGCCTCATCCACCCCGCGCGACGACCAGCCCGCCACGTAAACCTGGGGGTTCTCGCGAATGGCTCTGATGTCGTGCATGGTCTGAAACTTCGGCTGGGCGGGAGAAGCCGAACGCTCTACCCGCCCACGCGGAATCGGGCAACGCGAGAAGCTCGCATCATCGTCTCCTCCCCGCTCTGCGGGCAGGGGCTCGTGGCGACTGCCCGAGGGCGCTTCCGCACGTCGAAACATCCCATTCACCCGCCCCAGAATCGCGCCTACAACCGAACCATGGCCACGCTTCGCCCCGACACGCTGGCGACCTCGCTCGCGCGCATCTTTGAAGGTCGCATGGTCGACCGGGCCAGTTGGTTTGCGCTGACCGGCGGCGAGCCGCTGTTCACGGAGGGCGACCCGGCCGACACCCTGTGTCTGGTCCGGTCCGGCCGTCTGGGCGTGTTTCGGATGGAGCCGGATCAACCGCCGCACATGCTGGGCGTCGTCAAGGCGGGCGAGCCGGTGGGCGAAATGGCCATGCTGGCCGGCACGCCGCACACCGCCACCGTCGTCGCCCTGAGGGACAGCGAAATCCTGGCCCTGCCGCGCGAAGCCTTTTTCGAGGCCGCCCGCACCGAGCCGGACCTGATGGTCGAGCTGTCGCGGCTGATGATCCACCGCGCCCGCGAACGCACGGCGGGCGCGTCTGAGCCCAGTGTCTTCGGCTTCGTCTCCGCCCGCCCCCGCCCCATCCGCGCCTTCGTCGAACGCATCGCCGCGGCCATCCAGGCCATGGGCTTCACCTGTCAGGTCATCGACCAGTCGGCCCTGGCCTCGGCGTCCGAATGGTTCAGCCGGGTGGAGGGCGACCACGACTATGTCCTCTATGTCGCCGAACAGGATCAGCCCGCCTGGGCCAGCCTGTGCGCGCGTCAGGTGGACCGGATGTTCATCGTCGGCAGCGGCCTTCTGGCGCCCCCGTCCGCCGTGCCGCGCCGTCAGGGCTTCGGCGACGGCCGCCGCCTGACCGACCTGATCCTGCTGCGCGATCCGCGCATGCATCATCCGGCCAACACCCGCGTCTGGCTGGATGCGCTCCAGCCCGATCGCTGGTTCCATTGCGTCGAGGGACTGGCCAATGACTCCGAGCGGATCGCCCGCGTCGTCACCGGCACGGCGGTCGGCCTGGTCCTGTCCGGCGGCGGCGCGCGGGCCTATTGCCACATCGGCGCGATCCGGGCGCTGGAAGAGGCCAAGGTCCCCATCGACTTCGCCGGCGGCGCCTCCATGGGCGCGGTCGTCGCCGCCGGCCCGGCCCTGGGCTGGTCCTTCGAACGGCTGGATTTCGAGATTCGACGCGCCTTCGTCGAGTCCGATCCGCTGTCGGACCTGGCCGTACCGATCATCGCCATGTCCCGCGCCCGAAAAGTCGCCCGTTTGCTGGAGCAGGCTTACGGCGACATCGACCTTGCGGACCTGGCCCTGCCGTTCTTCGCCGTCTCTTCGAACCTGACCTCGGGCCGAATCGAGGCCCATCGCACGGGCCTGATGCGGCGGGCCATGCGCGCCTCCATCGCCATTCCCGGCGTCCTGCCGCCGGTCGTGATGGACGGTCAGGTGCTGGTGGACGGCGCCGTGCTGAAGAACTTCCCCACCAGCGTGATGCGCCAGCTGAACAGCGGACCGATTATCGGCGTGGACATGTCCCAGACGCGCGGCGTCGACCCCCAGGCGCTGGAAAATCCGCCGTCCTGGTGGAAATGGGTCCTGTCCGGTGCCTGGAAGGCCGGCCCGCCCATCGTCTCGATCCTGATGCGCTCGGCGACCATCACCACCGACGCCGAGATGACCCAGTCGCGGGCCGACGCCGACATTCTGGTCCTGCCCCAGGTCGCCGGTAGCGATATTCGCGACTGGAAGACCTACGACGGCCCCGTCGCCACGGGCTATGAGGCGATGAAGGCCGCGCTGGCCGAACTGACGGTCCCCGTCACCCACCTGCGGCGACGGGTTCCGGTGCTTTAGGTCACAGCGGCGCGCAGGCCCGCTTCAGCCAGTCCAGCGCCTCGCCGTCCATCAGCGGCCCGACCTTGGCCAGCGTTTCGGCGTGATAGGCGTCGACATAGGCCCGCTCGTCCGGCGTCAGCATCTCCACCGTGATCAGCTTCCGGTCGATCGGCGCGAACGTCAGCTGCTCGAACCCGTGCATCGGCCGCTCGCCGCCCTCGGGGACCACGGCCGGCGTCACCACCTGCAGGGTCTCGATGCGGATGCCCCAGTGGCCTTCGCGGTAATAGCCGGGCTCGTTGGACAGGATCATCCCTTCCAGCAGCGGCTGGGACGTGCCCCATTTCGCGATCCGCTGCGGCCCCTCGTGGACCCCCAGATAGCTGCCGACGCCGTGGCCGGTGCCGTGATCGTAATCCAGCCCTGCCGCCCACATCGGCGCCCTGGCGATGGCGTCCAGCGCCATGCCGCTGGTCCCGGCCGGGAAGCGGATCGTCGCCATGGCGATATGCGCCTTCAACACCAGGGTGAACTTGTGGCGTTGGTCCTCGCTCGGCTCGCCCACCGCCATGGTGCGGGTCACATCGGTCGTGCCGTCCAGATACTGGCCGCCGCCGTCCACCAGCAGCAGCGAGCCCTTCTCGACCTTGCGAATGCTGGCGCCGACCGGCTTGTAATGCGGCAAGGCCCCGTTCGGCCCGGCCCCGGCGATGGTGTCGAAGCTCAGATCCTTCAGCGCCCCGGTCTGCTCGCGGAACCGCTCCAGCGCCTCGACCACCTCGCGCTCGTCCGGCAGGGTCTCCTGCACCACCGTATCGACCCAGTGCAGGAACCGGCTCAGCGCCGCCCCGTCGCGGATATGCGCCTGACGGCTGCCCTCGATCTCCACCGAATTCTTGGCTGCGCGGGGAATGGCGCAGGGGTCCATAGCCCGCACCACCGTCGCGCCCGCCGCGTCCAGCCGGTCGAAATACCAGGCCGAGGACAGCGACGGATCGATCATGACCTTTTGGCCCGCCAGCCCGTCCAGCGCCGCGGGCAGCTGCTCGGTCGCCTCGATGCGAACATCGTCGCCCAGCCAGCCCGGCAAAGCATTCGTCACCTTGGCCGGATCCAGGAACAGCCGCGCCTTGCCGTCCGCCGCCAGGATGGCCTGGCCGATCGGCAGAGGCGACCGGATCACGTCCCCGCCGCGCACATTGAACAGCCAGGCGATCGACATCGGCGCCGTCAGCACGACCGCGTCTGCGCCGGCGTCCGCCACGACCTTGCCGATCCGCGCCCGCTTCGATGCATGGCTCTCGCCGGAATAGACGTCCTCATGCGGCACGACCGGCGCCGTCGGCTGGGCCGGACGATCGGCGCCCCAGGCCAGATCCAGCGGATTGGCGTCCACGGCGCGCAACTCGGCCCCCGCCTTCTGCGCCGCCGCCTTCAAGGCGACCAAGGCATCCGGGCTGTGCAGACGCGGATCGTAACCGATCACCGCCCCCTTCGCCGCCGTCTCCAGATAGGCGGCGACCTCGGTCAGATCGCGCCGCTCGAAAAGCGCCGGATCGGTCTGGGCCTTCACCTGAACGGTGTAGCGACCGTCGGTGAACATGCTGGCCCGATCCTGAAACACCACCGCCGCCCCGGCCGAGCCGGTGAAGCCGGTCGCCCAGGCCAGGCGCTCGTTGGCATCCGGCAGATATTCGTTCTGATGCTCGTCCTCATGCGGGATCAGAAACCCGTCCAGCCCCTGCTTGGCCATTTCGGCGCGCAGCAGCGGCAGGTGCTTGGCCCCGAAGGACGGATCGGTCGTCTCGTCGAAAGTCTGGCGCATGATCGATCCTCAGCCCTTGCGCAGTTGCAGCGCGCTCCAGGCGTCGTGATGTATGGTCTGCTCGACCGTGAAGCCCAGCGGCAGATAGGCCTCCAGCACACGCTCCTCCTGCGTGCGCAGCAGGCCTGACAGGATTGCGACCCCGCCGCTCTTCAGCGCCGCCCCGATCTCGGGCGCCAGATACACCAGCGGCGCGGCCAGGATATTGGCGAACACCAGGTCATACGGCTGATGCTGGGCGATGCGCGGATCGCTGAGACCATCGGCGAAATAGAAGTCGCACTTGGCCTCGTTGATCTCGGCGTTCTCATTGGCGATCCGGGCCGAGGGCTCGTCGATGTCGGTGCCGACCGCGATGGGCGTGCCCGTCTTAGCCGCCGCGATCGCCAGCACGCCCGTGCCGCAGCCGACGTCCAGCACCTTCTCGAAGCTTTCGGTCTCCAGCAGCTTGTCGAACGCCTCCAGGCAGCCCACCGTCGTGCCATGGTGGCCCGTGCCGAAGGCGGCGCCGGCGTCGATCTTCAGCGTGACGCGGCCCTCGGGCACCTTGCCCTGATCGTGCGCGCCATAGACGAAGAATCGTCCGGCCTCGACCGGCGGCAGGCCCGACAGCGACATGGCCAGCCAGTCGGCGTCCGCCAGCTTCTCCACCAGCACCGTCACCGGATAGCCCGCCAACACCGCCTTCAGCCCCTCGACCTCGTCATCGGTCGTGGGGAAGGCGTCGATGCGCCAGACGTCATTGTCCTCGTCCTCTTCCAGGATCGAATAGGTCGCGCCTTCCAGCCGCGGATCGGCGTCTACGGCCTCTGCGGCGGCCTCTGCGGCGGCGCGCGGGCCGCGTGCGATTATCTGAAGTGCGGACTCGGACATTTTTCAAACACCGGTAATATGACGAATCGTAGCGATCCGGTGCTGAACGCCCGTCGCCGCCGCGTTTTTATCAAACCGAGGGGTCGGGGAATACATGGCCAAGTCACCGTCTACGTCTAAACCTGCGTCGCCAAAGCCGGCGACCGCCGCTTCCAAGCCTAAAGCCGCGCCGAAGTCGAGCGCCGTGAAGACCGCCGCCGAGAAAACCGCTGCGCCCAAGGCCGCGGCAAAGCCGGCAGCCGCTGCGCCGAAGCCCACTACCGCCAAGGCTGTCGCGCCCAAGGCTGCGGCGCCCAAAACCGCCGCCCCCAAGCCCGCCGCTGAGCCGGTCGCCGCCAAGGCCGCAGCCAAGCCGAAACCCACCCCTGTCGCCAAGGCGGCTCCGAAAGCCGCGCCCAAGGCCGCCGCCCCCACGTCCACCGCAGCTAAGACCGCCGCCGCCAAGACGGCAGTGAAGCCTGCAGCGCCGAAAGCGGCCGCACCGAAGGCGACGGCGGCAAAGCCTGCAGCGACCAAAACTGCCGCCCCCAAGGCCGCCGCTTCGAAACCCGCCGCCGCCCCGAAGGCCGCGCCTGTCGCCAAGCCGGCCGCAGCGGCGCCCAAGCCTGCTGACCCCGTCGCCGCGCCCAAGCCCGCCGCTGCGCCCGCCGCTGCGGCGCCCGCGCCGAAGCCGGCTCCCGCTGCCAAGCCGGTCGAAGCCCCCAAGCCGGCGCCGGCGCCCGCCGCCAAGCCCGAGGAAAAGGGCTTCTTCGCCAAACTGGGCGACATGATCTTCGGCAAGCGCTGATCGCACTTTCTCTCTGATCCAGCAGATCGCCGGACGGCTCGCCCGTCCGGCGATTTTCGTTTGCGGGCCGCATTTTACGGCCGGCGGCCTGCTGAGCGAAAAACCAGGAATACTTGACTTCTGCGCAGGGGCTTCTATATGCCCCCCAGCCTCGGGACAGGTCTGCGATGCGCGCCGCCCGCTCGCCCAAAGAGGGGCGGTTCCGTCGCTGCTATGCACGCAGACGCTTTCTCTTCCCAAGGATTCATGACCGAATTTTCCCAACTGGGCCTTTCGCCCACGACCCTTCAGGCCGTCGCCGACACCGGCTACACGACCGCCACGCCCATTCAGGAACAGGCGATCCCCGTCGCCCTCGCCGGCCGCGACGTCCTAGGCATCGCCCAGACCGGCACCGGCAAGACCGCCGCCTTTACCCTGCCCCTAGTCGATCGCCTGTCCACCGGCCGCGCCCGCGCCCGCATGCCGCGTGCCATCGTCCTGGCGCCGACCCGCGAACTGGCCGACCAGGTCGCCGAAAGCTTCACCAAATACGCCAAGGGCACCAAGCTCAGCTGGGTCCTGCTGATCGGCGGCGTCTCCATGGGCGACCAGGTCGCGGCGCTGAACAAGGGTGTGGACGTCCTGATCGCCACGCCCGGCCGCCTGCTCGACCTGTTCGAACGCGGCAAGATGCTGCTGACCGGCGTCGAGATCATGGTCGTCGATGAAGCCGACCGCATGCTGGACATGGGCTTCATCCCCGACATCGAGCGCATCTTCAAACTGACGCCGCCCCGTCGCCAGACCCTGTTCTTCTCGGCCACCATGCCGCCGGAGATCACGCGCCTGACGACCGCCTTCCTCAAGGATCCGACCCGGATCGAGGCCTCGCGTCCGGCGATGACCGCCGACACCATCACCCAGTACATCGTCCGCATCCCGACCTCGGACCCCAAGGCCAAGCGGACCGCCCTGCGCGCCCTGGTCGGTCGTGAGGACGTGCGCAACGGCATCGTCTTCTGCAATCGCAAATCCGAAGTCGATATCGTGGCCAAGTCGCTGAAGACCCACGGCTTCGACGCCGCCGCCATTCACGGCGACCTGGACCAGTCGCACCGGATGAAGACCCTGGCCGACTTCCGCGCCGGCAATCTGAAGATCCTGGTCGCCTCCGACGTCGCCGCGCGCGGTCTGGATATCCCTGACGTCAGCCACGTCTTCAACTACGACGTCTCGCACCACGCCGACGACTACGTCCACCGCATCGGCCGCACAGGCCGCGCCGGCAAGCTGGGCCAAGCCTTCATGATCGTGACCCCGGCCGACGACAAGTCGCTGGATAAGGTGCTGAAGCTGATCAAGAAAGATCCGGAAGAGCTGGTTCTTGAAGGCATCGACTTCGCCGCCATCAAGGACGGCCCGCGCCGCGACGACAAGCGCTCGGGCGAACGCGGTCGCAGCCGGTCGCGCACCAGCAGCGCGCCCACCCCGTCCGCCGAGCCTGTCGAGATTGCTCCCGTCAACGCCGCGCCATCGTCCGAAGAGGCTGCGGCGCCCCGCAGCCGCAGCCGCCGCAAGGCCCGCCCCGAAACGCCGGTCGAAGTTGCGGCTCCCGTCGCCGCCGCAGTCCAAGCGGATGCGGCCGTCGAGCCTGTAGAGACCCCTCACGCCGCGCGCCCCGACCATGCAGACCGTGAACCGCAGTTGCTGCAATCCGATCGCCGCGGTGATCGCAAGGCCGACAAGAGCGATACTCAGCGCCAGGGCGTGCGTGGCTTCGGCGACGACATCCCCGCCTTCCTGCGCCGGCCGGTCGTCATCCGCGCCTGAATTCGCACACAACGGCGCGGTGAAACGCTGCGCCGTTTACCCTGCATTACGGAACATCCCGTAGTGTGCGCCCCGACACAGCTCCAGAACAGGGGCCCAGGGGAACAAGAATGTCGAAAAAGGTCGAGACGGCGCTAAGAGCTCCTCAAGCCTATGCTTTGGCGCGCAACGTCATCGGCGAAATGGAGAAGGCCGGCGTGTGGCCCACGCCGCTGAACTTCGAGCTTTGGCTGCATTACCTCAGCGACCCCGACGGTCCTTTGGCGCAGGAAATCCGTCGTCTGCTGGCGCAGTCCGCCGTCATCACCGACAAGACGTCCGAAATGCTGGCCGCCGAGTTCCTGCCGCGCGGTCGCCTGCCGGATCAGATCCGCGACGTCGGCGCCGTGCTGGACCGCGAATTGGCCAGCGTCGCCAGCGCCATCGCCATGGCGCACAAGACCCAGCACGACTATGGCGAGACCCTCGCCGACGCCTCCCAGTGCATGGAAACCGTCGATGATCCGTCCTCGCTGAAGGATCTGGTCGGCGACCTGTCGACCGCGACCAACCGCGTGCGCCGCGAAACGGCGATCCTCGAAAAACGTCTGGAAAAGTCCAACAAGGAAGTCATCCGCCTGCGCGAAAACCTGGAACAGGTGCGCCGCGACGCCATGACCGACGCCCTGACCAATCTGGCCAACCGCAAGGCCTTCGACGAACGGCTGGAGACCGCGTGCGCCGAGGATGACGGCGCGCCGCTTAGCCTGGCCATCCTCGACATCGACCATTTCAAACGGTTCAACGACACCTGGGGCCACCAGACCGGCGACCAGGTGCTGCGCTATGTCTCCACCGTCCTGTCCAACATCTGCGGCAAGACCCGATTCGCCGCACGGTTCGGCGGCGAGGAGTTCGCGATCATCTTCCCGGGTGAAGGCGCTGGCGTCGTCATGGCCGCGTTGGAGAGCATCCGCAACGACGTGGCGTCACGCGCACTGCGCCGTCGTTCGACCAATGATGACCTGGGCTCGGTGACTGTCTCCGCCGGCTTCGCCCAGCGCCGCAAGGGCGAAACCGCCGCCAGCCTGCTGGAACGCGCCGACGCCGCCCTGTACGAATCCAAACGTGCAGGCCGAAACTGCGTCACGCCGGCCTCCTCGCTCGAAAAGGCGGCTTAGGGTCTGACAAGGCCAAGCTTTCTGCCATAGTCGTCCCATGCGCAGCTTCGCCTTCAACGTCGCCTACTGGATCCTGTCGATCGGCTACGGGCTGACCGCCGCCTTTGCTGCGCTCGCGCCCGGGAGCGGCCCGGCCAGCTGGGTCATCCGTCGCTATGTGAAGCGCATGGTCCAGGCCATGTCGATCTTCGCCGGCATCAAGCTGGACGTGCGTGGCAAGGACCGCCTGCCCGAGGGCGCCTTCATCATCGCCTCCAAGCATCAAAGCTGGGGCGACGGCTTTGCGACCTATGACCAGTTCGACGACATCGCCTTCGTCACCGGCGATCACCTGGAAAAGTTTCCCCTGCTGGGCGGCGTGCTGAAGAAACTGGGCGCCATCGTCGTCAACTCCTGCGGCGGCCACGAAGCGCGCAAGGCCCTGGCCATGCGCGCCGCCGAGGCCCGCGCCGAGAACCGCAAGATCCTGATCTATCCCGAGGGCCATCTCGCGCCCGTCGGCAAGAAATTCAAATATCGCTCCGGCGTCTGGCACATGTACCGCGACTTCGACGTGCCCGTCGTGCCGCTCGCCACCAACCTCGGCCTCTTCTGGCCAGAGGAACAGTACGAAAAACACCCCGGCACGGCGACGTTGGAGTTCCTCGCCCCGATCCCCGTCGGCCTGCCCAAGGAGGAATTCCTGGCTCGCCTCGAAGCCGTCATCGAGACCCGCACCGCCGAGCTCGTCGCCCAGGCCACGGGTCAACCCGTGACGCCGGCCGTGCTGATCGAGGCGCCGACGAAGTAGCGCGCTTCGGCGTCTTCCCCACCGCCACGTCCAACGGCCGCCGCGTCCAGGCGACGGCTTCGTCGGGATCGTCAAGGGCCGCGTCGGTCAGTGTCCGGCAGCCCATCAGATCAGGGCCCCTCTCAGTCGGCGGCGACCGGCACGATGGTCACGCTCTCGCCGCAGCCGCAGGCGTCGGTCTGGTTCGGATTGTTGAACACGAACTTGGACGCCAGCCGCGTCGTCTCATAGTCGATCTCGGTGCCGATCAGAAACAGCACGGCCTTGGGCTCGATCAGGATGGTGACGCCCTTGTCCTCGACCACCTCGTCCATCGGCCCGATCTCGTCGGCATAGGCGAAGGTGTATTCCTGCCCGGCGCACCCGCCGTTCTTGATGCCGATCCTCAGGCCGATGTGATCGTTCTCGGCATTGTCCAGGATCTCACGCACCCGCTCTGCGGCTGCGTCCGTCAGGGTGACGGCCTTGGGGCGCGGGCGGCGCGGACGGGATGTGGCTTGAAGCTCGGTCATCAGAACAGGTCCATCAGAACATATTCAGGGCCAGCTTGGCCTCGTCGCTCATCTTGGAGGCGTCCCACGGCGGATCGAACACCAGATTGGCCTTGGCGCTGCGCACGCCCTCGACCTTCTCGACCGCCGTCTCCACCCAGCCCGGCATTTCGCCGGCGACCGGACAGCCGGGCGCCGTCAGCGTCATGTCCACCACCACGTCGCGGTCATCGTTGACGTCCACGCGGTAGATCAGGCCCAGCTCATAGATGTCGACAGGGATTTCCGGGTCATAGACCGTCTTCAGCGCCTCGATCAGCTGATCGGTCAGGGTGTCCAGCTCGGCCTGCGACAGGGCGCTTTTCTGGGGTTCGTCCCAGGCGTCCCTGAAGGCGTCGCTGTCTTGAATCGGTTGATCTGTCATCGGCTTACACGAAGAAGTTCCGCGCCTTGATCAGCGCATCCACGAAGGCGTCGGCATCCTCCACGGTGTTATATAGGGCGAAGGAGGCGCGGGTGCTCGACGTCACCCCCATTCTTTTCGCCAGCGGCTCGGCGCAGTGCAGACCCGCCCGCACCGCGACCCCGTATCGGTCCATGATCTGGGCGACGTCATGGGCGTGCGCGCCCTCGACGGCGAAGGTCAGGATCGCGCCCTTGCCTTCGGCCTGCCCCAAAATCCGCAGCCAGGTCTGACCCTGAAGTCGGTGGACGGCGTGCTGATAAAGGGCGTGCTCATGCGCCTGCACGGCCGCCCGGTCGTTTTGCGCCAGCCATTCCAACGCCGCGCCCAGGCCGATGGCCTCCAGGATCGGGGGCGTCCCCGCCTCGAACCGGTGCGGCGGCCGGGCATAGGTCACGCGGTCCTGCTCGACGGTCTCGATCATCTCGCCCCCCCCCTGATAGGGCGGCAGCGCCTCAAGCGCCTCGGCCTTGCCGTACAGGGCGCCGATGCCGGTGGGCGCAAAGAGCTTGTGCCCGGTCAGGACGTAGAAGTCGCAGCCGATGGCTTGAACGTCCGGCGTCGCATGGACCGCCCCCTGGCACCCATCGATCAGCACCTGCGCCCCCGCCGCATGGGCCAGACGGCTGATCTCGGCGACCGGATTGATCGTCCCCAGCACGTTCGACATGTGGGTGACCGCAACCATCCGCGTCCTCGGCCCCAGCAGGTCGGCATAGGCCGCCATGTCCAGCGACCCGTCGTCCTTGACCGGAATCCACCTGATCACCGCCCCGCGCCGTTCACGCAGCAAATGCCAGGGCACGATGTTGGAGTGATGCTCCATCTCCGAGACGATGATCTCGTCGCCCGGCTGGATCGACAGGCCCAGCCCATTGGCCACCAGATTGATCGCCTCGGTCCCGCCCTTGGTCCAGACCACCTGTTCGGGGCTTTCGGCGTTCAGGAAGCGGGCGACGATCTCGCGCGCCTTTTCAAAGGCCTCGGTCGCCTCGTTCGACAGGGTGTGCAGGCCGCGGTGGACGTTGGCGTAGCCGCCCTCCATCGTCGCCACCAGGGCGTCGATCACCGTGCGCGGCTTCTGCGCCGAGGCCGCGTTGTCCAGGTAGACCAGCGGCTTGCCGTTCACCTGTCGCGACAGGATCGGGAACTGCGCCCGCACGGCATAGGGATCGAAGGTGTTCACAACCGCGCCGTCAGCCATTCCCGCGCCACCTCTCTCGCGCCCTCATGCTCGATCCGGTCGATGACCTCGATCAGGAAGGCCTGGGTCAGCAGGGCGCGCGCTTCGTCGGCCGGAATGCCGCGCTGCTGCATGTAGAACAGGGCGCTCTCGTCCAGTGTCCCCACGGTATTGCCGTGCGCGCACTGCACGTCGTCGGCATAGATGATCAGTTCCGGCTTGGCGTCGATCTCGGCCCGCTCGGAGGCGATCAGCGCATGGTGGCCCATGCGCGCATCGGTGCCGTCGGCGCCGCGCTCGACCACGATCTTGCCCTGGAAAACGCCGCGAGCCGTATCGCGGGCCACGCCCTTGATCAGCTGCGACGTCGCGCCGTCATGTTCGACATGACGCACCACGCTGGTCAGATCCGCATGACGCGCTCCGTTCAGCAGATAAAGGCCGTCGGCCTGAACCTGAGCGCCCTGGGCATAGTGGGTGATGCGCGTCTCGATCCGCTGCAACTTGGCGCCGGTCGTGACGATGGTCTGGCGATAGACGCCGCCCGCCTCGACCTTCACATGGGCCTCGGCGATGGAGATGGCGTCTTCCGGCTCCTCGACCAGAACGACGCGCGTCACCTCGGCGCCGGCCGCCACGTCCAGCTCCAGCGTATTGTGCGCCACATAGGCCGAGCCCGCGCCCTCGTGCGTTTCCAGCAGCAGCAGCTTGGTGCCCGCGCGCGCCGAAACCCGCGCGCTGGCCGTGTGGCCCGTGCCGACGGCGTCCGACACATAGCGCAGCCGCAGCGTCCGCTCGCCCGAGGCGATGAAGTCGGTCACGCCCACGGCGCGCCCGTTGGCGAAGACGATCGCCTCGCCGCCCAGATCATAAAACGGTCCCGGCGCCCCGACCTCGGCCGTGCCGGACGGCTCCGGCGCGGCGCGAAGGTAGCGCTTCAGGTCGCTGTATTTCCACGCTTCCGTTCGTCGCGACGGATAGGTCTCGGCGTCGGTCAGGTCGATGGCGAAGGCCGCGCTCATGCCGCCCCCCGTAGAACTGGCGGCAGATATTTGTCGTACCCTTCCGCCTCCAGCTCCAGCGCCAGCTCCGGTCCGCCCGAGGCCACGATCCGGCCGCCGGCCAGCACATGCACCCGGTCCGGTTTGATGTAGTCGAGCAGGCGCTGATAGTGAGTGATGACCAACATGGCGCGGTCGGGACGACGCAGCGCGTTCACCCCCTCCGACACGATGCGCAGGGCGTCGATGTCCAGGCCGGAATCGGTCTCATCCAGGATCAGCAGCGACGGCTCCAGAAGCGCCATCTGCAGGATCTCCATCCGCTTCTTCTCACCGCCCGAGAAGCCGACGTTCAGCGGCCGCTTCAGCATGTCGAAGTCCATCTTCAACGCCTTGGACGCTTCCCGCACCAGCTTCAGGAAGGCCGGCGCCGCCACCTCCTCCTCGCCGCGCGCGCGCTTTTGCGCATTCAGCGCCGTGCGCACGAAGGTCAAGGCCGGTACGCCGGGAATCTCGATCGGATACTGGAACGACAGGAAGACGCCCTTGGCGGCCCGCTCGGCCGGGTCCAGCGCCAGCAGGTCCTCGCCCGCCCATGCGACAGACCCTTCCGTCGCCTCATAGCCCGGCCGTCCCGACAGGGCGTATCCCAGCGTCGACTTGCCGGCCCCGTTCGGCCCCATGATGGCGTGCACTTCGCCGGCGGGAACGTCGAGCGTCAGGCCCTTGAGGATCGGCTTTTCGCCGACAGAGACGTGAAGGTTGTTGATATTAAGCATTGTTTCTTCTTGATTATCCAACCGAGCCTTCAAGGCTGATCGCCACCAGCTTCTGCGCCTCGACGGCGAACTCCATCGGCAGTTTCTGCATCACGTCGCGCACGAAGCCGTTGACCAGCAGGGCCACCGCCTCCTCCTGCGACAGCCCCCGCTGCTGGGCGTAGAACAGCTGGTCGTCCGACAGACGCGTCGTCGTCGCCTCGTGCTCCAGCTGGGCCGAGCCGTTGCGCGCCTCGATATAGGGGATGGTGTGCGAGCCGCAGTCCTTGCCGATCAGCAAGGAATCGCACTGGGTGAAGTTGCGCACCCCCGTCGCCTTCGGATGCACCGACACCAGGCCGCGATAGGTCGAAGCCGACTTGCCCGCCGAGACCGCCTTGGCGATGATCCGCGACTTCGAGTTCTTGCCCAGGTGGATCATCTTGGTGCCGGTGTCGGCCTGCTGATGCCCGTTGGTGATGGCGATGGAATAGAACTCGCCCGAGCTTTCTTCGCCCTTCAGGATGCAGGACGGATATTTCCAGGTGACGGCCGATCCGGTCTCAACCTGCGTCCAGCTGACCTTGGACCGATCGCCCCGGCAGTCGGCGCGCTTGGTGACGAAGTTGTAGATGCCGCCCTTGCCCTCGGCGTCGCCGGGGTACCAGTTCTGGACCGTCGAATATTTCACCTCGGCGTCGTCCAGCGCCACGATCTCGACCACGGCCGCATGCAGCTGGTTCTCGTCGCGCATCGGCGCGGTGCAGCCTTCCAGATAGGAGACGTAGGCCCCCTTGTCGGCGATGATCAGGGTCCGTTCGAACTGGCCCGTCTGGCTCGCATTGATGCGGAAATAGGTCGACAGCTCCATCGGACATTTCACGCCCGGCGGGATGTAGACGAACGAGCCGTCCGAAAAGACCGCGCTGTTCAGCGCCGCGAAATAGTTGTCCGAGACCGGCACCACCGACCCCAGATATTGCCGCACCAGATCAGGATATTCGCGCAAGGCCTCGGAAATCGGCATGAAAATCACGCCGACCTTGGCCAATTCCTCCTTGAAGGTCGTCACCACCGACACGCTGTCGAACACGGCGTCCACGGCGACCTTGGGCGCGCCCTGCACCCCGGCCAGTACCTCCTGCTCCTTCAGCGGGATACCCAGCTTCTTGTAAATTTCCAGGATCTCGGGATCGACCTCGTCCAGCGACTTGGGCCCCTCCTTCGCCTTGGGCGCCGCATAGTAGAACAGGTCCTGGTAATCGACGGGCTCGTAACGGACCGCCGCCCAGGTCGGCTCCTCCATCGCCAGCCAGCGCTCATAGGCGGCCAGACGCCATTCCAGCATCCATTCCGGCTCGCCCTTCTTTTCGGAAATGAAGCGCACGATCTCGGCGCTCAATCCCTTGGGCGCATATTCCGTCTCGATGTCGGACGTGAAGCCGTGCTCGTACTTCTCCAGCGCGGCGACGGCGTCGATCGTTTCCTTGACGGCGGCCATCAGGCGACCTCTCTCACGCGCTCGGCGGCGCGCGTCTTGTGCTTGTTGTAGGCGGCGACCCAGGCATCGGCGAACCTTGCCCAGTCGCCCTCGACCGTGCCCCAGCCGCCGGAGACGCGAACACCCCCGGTCGCCAGCGCATTCAGGCCCATGGCGCTGATGGTCTTGGACGGCTTGACCTTGCCCGACGAGCAGGCCGAGCCGGCGGACACCATGACGCCCGTCAAGTCGAGCGTGATCAGTTGCTGCGGACTGTCCCAGCCCTCGACCGCCATGAACAGGGTGTTGGGCAGCCGGGCTGCGTCGCCGCCGATGATGGTCGCGCCTGCGGCCTTGACCTTGGCTTCGGCCGCATCGCGCCAGGCGACGTGCGAAGCGATCGTCTCCAGATCCCGCGCGGCGCAATCGGCCGCGACGCCGAACCCGGCGATGCCCGGCACATTCTCGGTCCCGGCGCGCAGGCCCCGCTCCTGCCCCGCACCGTGCAGAATCCGCACGCCCGACAGGCCTTCCTTGAAGATCAGGGCGCCGACGCCCTGCGCCCCGCCCAGCTTGTGCGCCGACAGGGTCAGGGTGTCCGCGTCCAGCGCGCGCATATCGACCGCGATCTTGCCCGCCGACTGGATGGCGTCGACATGCAGCCAACCGCCCGCCGCCCGCACCAGCGCCGCCGCCTCGGCGATCGGCTGGATGACGCCGCTTTCGTTGTTTGCATGATGGATGGCGACCACGGCCCGGCCCGGACGGCGCAGCGCGTCCGCCAGCCAGTCCAGATCCACCACCCCGTTCGCATCGACCGGCAGAACCTCGACCGGCGCCCCCGCGTTCGCAGCCGTCTCGGCCACGCACGGATGCTCGGTCGCCGAGACGATCAGCCGCTCGCAACCGGCCGCCAGCGCGCTGGCGATGCCTTGGGCGTTCGCTTCGGTGCCGCCCGAGTTGAACACCACCGCCGTCGGATCGGCCCCGACCAGGTCCGCGACCTGCGCCCGCGCGGTCTCGACGCGCGCCCGCGCCCGCCGGCCCGCCGCGTGGACCGCCGACGGATTGCCGTTGTCGGCCAGCGCCCGCGCCATGACGTCCAGCACTTCCGGCCGCACCAGGCCCGAGGCGTTATAGTCCAGATAGACGCCGGTCATGCCGCCACCCCCACGGCCGAGGCCTCGACATTGCGCCGGCGCTGGCCCGTGCGGTTCATCACCACATCTTCCAGCGAAACGCCCGCCAGATAGCGATGGATTTCGTCGCCCAGGTCTTCCCAGAGATTGTGGGTGATGCAGCGTTCGCCGGCCAGCATGCAGCCCTTGGGCGAGCCGTGCGCCACGCACCGCGTCGCCCGGATCGGTTCATCCACGGCCAGCACGATCTCGGCGACCACCGTCTCGTGCGCCGCCTTGGCCAGACGGTATCCGCCGCCCGGTCCGCGCACGCTCTTGACCAGTTCGCTCTTTCTCAGACGGGCGAACAACTGCTCCAGATAGCTCAGCGAAATCTCCTGGCGCGCGGCGATCTCGGCCAGCGAAACCGCCCGGATTTCACCGCTCTCGCCGCGTCCGTTCTTCGCCAGATCGGCCATCGCCATCACGGCGTATCGTCCCTTGGTCGACAGACGCATTTCGCACCTTCAAAAATTGCGCGCTTTTCGGGGCTCCTGTGCTAGAACCCGCGCCTTCGCAAAGGCGGCGCGCTTGCGGAGGGACTTAGAAAGTCCCACCTCTGCGGTCAAGTATTACGCACTCGCGAAATGACAGTTGAACGGATTCCAGAGCCCCTATGCCTGAAGTCATCCTGCCCGGCGCCTCCGGTCGCATCGAAGGCCGCTATTCCCCGGGCAAGCGCCCGAACGCCCCGATCGCGCTGATCCTGCACCCGCACCCCAAGGCGGGCGGGCACATGAACAACCCGGTCGCGGTCACCCTGCACCAGCTGTTCCAGCAGCGCGGCTTTGCGACCCTGCGCTACAACTCGCGCGGCGTCGGCAAGTCGCAGGGCGAGTTCGATTCGGGCATCGGCGAGCTGGCCGACGCCGCCACCGCCCTCGACTGGCTCCAGGCCAACAATCCGGGCGCCAGCCAGACCTGGGTCGCCGGCTATCAGTTCGGCGCCTACATCGGCATGCAGCTTCTGATGCGTCGCCCCGAGACGGACGGCTTCATCTCGGTCTCGCCGCCGTCGAACATGTACGACTTCAGCTTCCTGGCGCCCTGCCCGGCGTCCGGCCTGTTCCTGCACGGCACAGCCGACACCATCGTCCCGCCGGTCGAGGTCGAGCGCGTGGTCAACAAGCTGCGCACCCAAAAGGGCATCATCATCGACTACGAACTGGAAGAGGGCGCCAGCCACTTCTGGCAGGACCACATGAGCGCGGTCGAAACCCGCGTCGGCGCCTATCTGGACAAACGTCTGGAAGAAAAGCCGGCCTGACATCCGGCCTTTTATTCGGCTCGGCGTCACGGCTGATTAAGGCGCGGGCGGCATGATCGCGCGATACATCGCTGCGAGATCCGCCATGCGCCCGCCCCTTCTGATCGCCTTGATCGCCTGCCTGGCCTCGCCCACAGCGGTGGCGGCTCAGTCCGCGCCAGAGCGCGATTTCTGCGCCGATCGCCCCGGCAAGGGCACGCCGACCTGCATCCTCGACAAGGGCCGCTGGCAGGTCGAACTCGGCCTGTTCGACGGCGCGCGTCAGACGGACGACACCACACGGACCGACACCTGGGACGCCGGCGATCTGTTCGTGCGCTATGGCCTGACGGGCCTGACCGAGCTTCAGCTCGGGCTCACGACCTGGAACCGCGAACGGATCCTCGACCGCGCGACCGGCGACCGTGATTTGGCTGAGGGCGTCGGCGATCTCAGTATCGGCCTGCGCCACTCGCTAAAGAACCCTGACGGCTCGGGCCTGTCCGTCGCGATTTCCGGCTTCGTCACCGCGCCGACGGGTGCGCGCGATATTCGCGCCGACGGTTTCGAGGGCGGCGTCATCCTGCCGGTCTCCATCCCGCTGAACGATGACTGGAGCCTGAGCCTGTCGCCCGAGATCGACTGGGTCTCGGATGCGGACGGCGACGGCCGCCACGGCGCCTATACGATGGTCGCCGGCGTCGGACGCGGCTTTGGCCAATGGGACCTGGGCGCCGAGGTCTGGATCAGCCGCGACGATGATCCCGTCGCCCCGACCACGCCATCCACCTTCGACCTGACCGCCGTCTGGTCGCCCCCGACCCTGCCCGACGCCCAGTTGGACTTCGGCCTCAACTTCGGCCTGAACGACGACAGCCCGGATGTGGAGTTCGGCGTCGGTCTCGCACGGCGATTCTGACGCGCCGTTGCGGACCAGACGTGTCGCTGCGACAAATGGGCGTGGCCGATGCGACCGACATCCCGGGCGGCGTGGTTCACGACTTGCCGGACGACCTGCGCGCGTCGCTGGTCGCCGCGCCCGACGCCCTGGCGACCTGGGGCGACATCACACCCCTAGCCCGCAACGAATGGATCTGCTGGATCGAGTCCGCCAAGAAGGCGGACACCCGGCGCAAACGGCTGGATTGGGGCCGGGCGAGCTTGATCGACGGCAAGCGCCGCCCCTGCTGCTGGCCCGGCTGCCCTCACCGTTAGGCGATCACGCCGGTTCGGCCACCGCCTCTTTCGCCGGCTCGGTGCGGATCATGTAGTCGAAGGCCGACAGACCCGCCTTTGACCCCTCGCCCATGGCGATGACGATCTGCTTGTAGGGCACGGTCGTCGCGTCGCCCGCCGCAAAGATGCCCGGCTGCGAGGTCTCGCCGCGGTGATCCACCTCGATCTCGCCGCGCGGGGTCAGGCCCACCGCGCCGTTCAGCCATTCGGTGTTCGGGATCAGACCAATCTGCACGAAGATGCCTTCCAGATCGACGTCGTGATGGGCGTCGGAGTTGCGGTCCTTGTAGGACAGGCCCGTCACCTTCTCGCCGTCGCCATGCACTTGAGTCGTCAGGGCCGAGGTCACGATCCGCACGTTCGGCAGGGTCGCCAGCTTGCGCTGCAGCACCGCATCGGCCCGCAGCTCGCTGTCGTATTCGATCAGGGTCACATGGGCCACGATGCCCGCCAGATCGATGGCCGCCTCGACGCCGGAGTTGCCGCCGCCGATCACCGCCACCCGCTTGCCCTTGAACAGTGGCCCGTCGCAGTGCGGGCAATAGGCCACGCCCTTGTTCTTGTACTGCTCCTCGCCCGGGACGTTCATCTGGCGCCAGCGCGCGCCGGTCGACAGGATGATGGTGCGCGATTTCAGCGATGCGCCGTTCTCCAGCACCACCTCGTGCAGGCCGCCTGGAACCTTGGCCGGGATCAGCTTGGCCGCCTTCTGCAGGTTCATCAGGTCCACTTCATACTCGCGGACATGCTGCTCCAGATGGGCCGCCAGCTTGGGCCCCTCGGTGTAGGGCACCGAGACGAAGTTCTCGATCGCCATCGTGTCCAGCACCTGTCCGCCGAAGCGTTCGGCGACGACGCCCGTGCGAATGCCCTTGCGCGCCGTATAGATGGCGGCCGCCGCGCCGGCCGGCCCGCCGCCGACCACCAGAACCTCGAACGGATCCTTGGACTTCAGCCGCTCGGCCGCGCGGGCTTCGGCGCCGGAATCCAGCTTGGCGACGATCTGCTCCAGCTCCATCCGGCCCTGACCGAACAGCTCGCCGTTCAGGAAGACCGTCGGCACGGCCATGATCTTGCGTTCCTCGACCTCGTCCTTGAACAGGCCGCCCTCGATGGCGACGTGTTTGATGCGCGGATTGATCACGCTCATCAGGTTCAGCGCCTGCACCACGTCCGGGCAGTTCTGGCACGACAGCGAGAAATAGGTCTCGAACACATAGTCGCCGTCCAGGTCCCTGACCTGCTGGATCACCTCCTGCGCCGCCTTGGACGGATGGCCGCCGACGTGCAGCAGGGCCAGAACCAGCGAGGTGAACTCGTGGCCCAGCGGAATGCCCGCGAACCGCACGCCGATGTCCGTGCCCTTGCGCCGGATCAGGAAGCTGGGCTGGCGTTCGTCGTCATAGTCGCGGCCCATCTCCACCTTGCCGTGCGAGACCGAGACGATCTCCTCCAGCAGCGTTTTCAGCTCGATCGACTTGGGCCCCGCGCCCAGCGAGGCGACCAGTTCGACGGGATGGACGATGTTCTTGAGGTAGGCTTCGAGCTGGGATTTCAGATTGGCGTCTAGCATCGGATGCTCCTCGGAATTCAATAGGTTAAGCGCCGCCCTCAAGCCGCTTCAGGCGAGGACAGGACGCAAAAAGGCCGCGGGGCTGGAAACGCTACGCACCCCGCGGCCTCTGCGAACGCCCGAAAGGATCGGGCGTCCCGGCCGGCGACATCGAAACGCCGCCGGCCGAACTTGGGGTCTTAGATCTTGCCGACGAGGTCGAGCGACGGGGCCAGGGTGGCTTCGCCTTCTTCCCACTTGGCCGGGCAGACTTCACCCGGGTGCGAGCGCACATACTGGGCCGCCTTGACCTTGCGCAGCAGTTCGGCGGCGTTGCGGCCGATGCCTTCCGAGGTCGTCTCGGTGAACTGGATCACGCCGTCCGGATCGACCAGGAAGGTCGCGCGGTCGGCCAGGCCCACGCCCGGACGCATGGCGTCGAAGTTGTTGGTGACCAGGCCCGACGGATCGCCCAGCATCGTGTATTCGATCTTGCCGATCGCCGGCGACGAGTCGTGCCAGGCCTTGTGCGAGAAGTGGGTGTCGGTCGACACCGAATAGATCTCGACGCCCAGCTTCTGGAACTCGGCGTAGTTGTCGGCCAGGTCTTCCAGTTCGGTCGGGCACACGAAGGTGAAGTCGGCCGGATAGAAGAAGAAGATCGCCCACTTGCCCGCAACGTCGGCGTCCGTGACCGTCAGGAATTTGCCGCCCTTATAGGCTTCGGCCGTAAAGGGTTTGATGGTCGTGTTGATGAGGGCCATGCGCAAAATCCAATGCAAGGTGGTTGGGAGGCACCCTCCCTACCGCACCGCACCAAATAAGCCCAATCACTTATTTGCAGATGCACAATAGATTCTATTTATGGCCGTTATTGCTGGGTGCAAGGCGGATAGTCCCTGAAGCGCGCCTCGTATTCCGCCAGCGTCCAAGGGAATTTCATCTCACGACGCCATTGTTCGACGCGTTCGGGATCCTCCAGCGTGTCGACCACCCAGCGCCCATCTTTGCAGGTCATCTGCGTGCCGTACCGCTGCGGGCGGCCTTCGTTTATCGCCAGCCTGTCGTACATCAGACCATAGCTCTGACCCTCGACTTCGCCCTGCGCGACCAGCGACTCCAGCACAGGAACGAATCGTCGCCAGTTTTCCAAATCGGAATGCTGAATGATCAGGAAGGCGGCGCCGGCTGCACGCTCGCCATAGACCGACTTTTTGAACCATCCTTCCGCCGGAACCATGGTCAAAAGCTCGTCCAGCAAGGCCTTGTCCACCGCGTTGATGTCCGCCCACGCCAAGGTCTCAGCGGTTTGTCGCTCGTCGGCAGGCAGAGCGCTGAAATCCAGCACTGTGAACGCCCGTCTGCCGACCTGATCCAGCGCGCCCATGCGTTCGAGTCGCTCGCGATCTGTCGTTGGCGGCGGCAAGGCGGCCTGCCGCGCCTTTTCGGCTGCGATCGCCTCAGCGACCGGCGCAACAAGCGTTCTCGCCTCGGCACTCAGGCCGGCTGGCGCCTGCTGCGCCAACAGCGCGGCCGCAAGGATCAATCCAATCATGACGCCCCTCCACAATCTAACCGCGAGGTGATGCCGTCTTCATGGCGAAGTTTGGACGGGTTTCAATACAGCAGGAACGGTCTCCGGGCTTCCTCCCACGCCGCCTCGTCCGGCTGCGTCGCGGCATCCAGATCGCCCGGCGTCGCCGCCGCATCGTCCACCCATTCCCGCAGGCCCGGCCCGCCGTTGATCACGTCGATGGGCAGTTTTCCGAACGCATATTCGTAAGGAAAATCCCGCCACAGGTCGTAGTCGGGATACAGCCGCCGGATCGCCTTGAAGCCCAGGGCCTGCACTCGCCACGGCTTGAAGGCGGCGTGGTCATAGCCGGGGTGATCGACGTGGATCTGCACCCCGTTGCACAGCTTGCCGACGTGCTTGTGGAAGGTCGGCTCGAACCACATGTCGCGCAAGACGCAGCCGCCCAGCCATTCCGGCGCCAGCGCCTGCATTTCCGCGATCACCGCCCGCGCGTCGACATCCGGCGCCCCGAACAGCTCCAGCGGCCGTGTCGTCCCCCGCCCTTCCGACAGGGTCGCGCCTTCCAGCATCACCGTGCCCGCATAGGCGCGCGCCATCGACAGGTTCGGCGCATTCGGGCTGGGATTGACCCACGACCGGTCCAGCAGCGGCCAGCCGAAGCCGGGCGCCGCCTCGGGCGCCCAACCCTGCATCTCCACCACCCGGTAATCCACATCCAGCTTGAACTGGTCGATGAACCACAGGCCCAGTTCGCCCATCGTCATGCCGTGGCGCATCGGCATCGGCCCGGCCCCGACGAAGCTTTCCCAGCCGGGCTTCAGCGTCATCCCCTCGACCGGCCGCCCTGCCGGATTGGGTCGGTCCAGCACCCAGACCGACTTGCCGTGTTCCGCCGCCGCCTCCAGCACGTACAGAAGGGTCGTCACATAGGTGTAGATGCGGCATCCCAGGTCCTGCAGATCGACCAGCAGCACGTCGAACTCGGCCATCCATTCGTCGCGCGGCCGCCGCACCTCGCCGTACAGGCTGAACACCGGGAAACCGTGCACCGGATCGCGATAATCCGGGCTCTCCATCATATTGTCCTGCAGATCGCCCTTCATCCCGTGCTGCGGGCCAAAGGCGGCTGTCAGCCGGATCTCGGGACAGGCGCTAAGCGCGTCCACCGCGTGGGTCAGATCCCTCGTCACCGACGCCGGATGCGCCAGCAAGGCCACGCGCCGTCCCTTCAGCTGCGCCCTCAGGGCGTCGTCGGACAAAAGGCGGTCGAGGCCGAAGTTCATGTCAGGTCCAGCGCGAACGAGTCGGGATGATGAAAGTCCGGCTTATCCGAAGGATGCGCCAGCGCCCAATAGCCGATCGCCCCGTCCACGCCCCGGATCACCGCCGACAGCCCCGTCTTCAGGCCCGTCGCCCCGACCGCATCCTCCGGCAAGGTCACGTCCGCCGTCAGCACGAATTGTCCGGGCGCCGACCGCGTCACGATGAAGGGCGTGGGCATCTCCAGATCCCGCATCCCCTCGCGATAGCCGTCGAACCGATAGGCCGCCCACGCCCCCGACGGCGACAGATTGTATTCGAGATATCCGCCCGCCGTCCGCGCGAAGGCCTCGAAGCAGGTCGCCTGCCACAGCCCGTCCGTTCGCACCCGCGCCGCCGCCTCCGGCCGCCACACCCCCTCCACCGGTCCGGCCAGCACATACTCCAAGCTCAGCACACGCCCGGCTCGCCTCGCCTCGACCTCCAGCGTCAGCCCGGCCGGGCTGGATATCGGGTGCGGGATCAGGGGCAGACGCATTGCGCCTTCGTATCGCAGGCCGGCCAAGTCGTCGATTGCATCAACCTAGGCGGCGTATCTACAATCTGAAGATGAAGTTCCTCGTCCTCTTTGCGCTGACATTCGCCTACAGCTTTGCGCTGTTGCTCTTGAACGAGGCCGCGCCCCCGCCTTTGCCGCACATGCTGACGGTGGCGCTTTGCGGCGCCATCGGGGCGTCTCTGGCGAACGCCACCTGGTGGCTGCTCGAGCGAAACCTCCTTCGCAAGCCCACGCATTAGATCAACAGCCGGCCTCCGACTTTCTCCCCAATGCCTCATCAACCCTTGCGGGCGTCGGACCTCCGTGAAAACATCGCGATATGCCCAAGCGCTCCTCCTACGGTCCCCAGATGACCTTCTCTGAGAAGCGCAAATTTTTTAACGATCGCCTCCACGTCTTTTTGGGCCTGCTCACGCCTTGCCTGGTCGTCAGCGGCACATCGTCCGAGCCGTCTTCCGTCTTCCTGACATGGACCGTCGTCGTCGCCCTCTTTGCGCTGGTCCTCAATCGGGTAATTCCCTGAAGGCGGACAGCTCGGCGATGAGTCATCAGCCAGCGCACCTGCGGGCAATATCGACTGCATTAACAGCGGCATGAGACGCAGCAGCGTCGTCGTACCTATCGCGGCCTGAAACGGCGCTACAATGGTCGCGCCATGCCCAAAGCTGCTCTACCTGAAATTGCACCACCTTGCATTTTGCACGCGTTTTCGCATTGCCGTGCAATTTCGCGCCGATCGAGATTAGACGAATTAGACACTTTAGACGGTGTTTTTCATCCTCACCGTCTGAACAGCCGACGCCGCCTCGACTAGGGGAAGACGACCCTCGTCATCCCTGCTAACCCAGCCTCACCATGACCGAACACGCCTTCAAATCCGACTTCCTCCGCACCATGCAGGCGCGAGGCTATATCCATCAGATCACCCATCCGGCCGAATTGGATGCGGCGGCGACCGCCGGCGTGGTCACCGGCTATATCGGCTTTGACGCCACCGCCCCTTCGTTGCACGTCGGACACCTGATCCAGATCATGCTGCTGCGTCGCCTGCAGCAGGCTGGACACAAGCCCATCGTCCTGATGGGCGGCGGCACCACCAAGGTGGGGGACCCCAGCTTCAAGGATACGCAGCGTCCCCTGTTTACCGAAGAGCGGATCGCCGAGAACATCGCCGGCATCAAGGGCGTGTTCGAAAAATTCCTGACCTTCGGCGACGGCCCGTCGGACGCCATCATGGTCGACAACGACGAGTGGCTGTCCAAGCTGGGCTACCTGGAGTTTCTGCGCGACTACGGCACGCATTTCACCGTCAACCGGATGCTCAGCTTCGATTCCGTCAAGCTGCGTCTGGAACGCGAGCAGCCGCTGACCTTCCTCGAATTCAACTACATGCTGATGCAGGCCACCGACTTTCTGGAGCTGAATCGCCGCTACGGCTGCACGCTCCAGATGGGCGGCTCGGATCAGTGGGGCAACATCATCAACGGCGTCGAACTGACCCGCAAGGTGGATCAGAAGGCCGCCTTCGGCCTGACCACGCCCCTGCTCTCGACCGCCTCGGGCCAGAAGATGGGCAAGACCGTAGGCGGCGCCGTCTGGCTGAACGCCGACGCCCTGTCGCCCTATGACTACTGGCAATATTGGCGCAACACCGAGGATGGAGACGTGGGCCGCTTCATGCGCCTGTTCACCGACCTGTCCGATCACGAGATCGCCTGTTTCGAGGCGCTGGAAGGCGCGGCCATCAACGACGCCAAAAAGGCCTTGGCCGACGCTGCGACGACCATGCTGCACGGCGCAGAGGCCGCCGCCACCGCCCGCGCCGCCGCCGAGAGCGCCTTCGAAAAAGGCCAGCTGTCCGCCGACCTGCCGACCGTCGAACTGCTGTCGGCCGAGGTCTACGGCGCCATGATCGCCGCTGTCGTGACCAAGGCTGGCCTAACCGCGTCGAACGGCGAGGCCCGTCGCCTGGCCCAGGGCGGGGGGCTGCGCTTGAATGACGCCGCCGTGTCCGACGGCGCCCAACTGCTGACCGAAGCCGACCTCAAGGACGGCGTCATCAAACTGGCGGCCGGCAAGAAAAAGATCGTTCTGGTGAGGCCCGTCTGATGTCCGCCGCCGAAGGCCAACCCGCGCCCGCCCTCGACCTGCCCACGGACGGCGGCGGCCGCGTCACCCTCGCAGCCCTCAAAGGCAAACCCGCCGTCGTCTATTTCTATCCGAAGGACGACACGACCGGATGCACGCGCGAGGCGCAGGACTTCACCGCCCTGGCGCCCGACTTCGCCGCGCTGGGCCTACCGGTCATCGGCGTGTCCAAGGACACGGTGAAGAAGCACGACAGGTTCAAGGCCAAATACGATCTCGCCGTCACCCTCGCCTCAGACGAGGACGGCGCCGCCTGCGAGGCCTGGGGCGTCTGGGTGCAGAAAAAGCTCTATGGCCGCGAATATATGGGCATCGAGCGAGCCACCTTCCTGATCGACGCCGAGGGCCGGGTCGCCAAGGCCTGGCGCAATGTGAAGGTCGCCGACCACGCCGCCGCCGTGCTGGAGGCCGCCAGGGCCCTGTGATCGGCGAGCGTCGTTCGGAAGCGATGCTTGACCTTGGCCCCTCCTCCACGGCCTAGTGGGCGTCGGGGCTAATAGGGGCTTGGCCGGCCTTGGCTGGCAGATGCGGAGCGCACCATGTTCACCAAGAGCAAATCCTACGACAGCGGATCGAACGGCCTGGGCATCCCCCCGGCGCCCGAACCGACCACGCCCACACCGACGGCTGCGAGCACGCCGTCCCTGCCCGCCACGACGCCTGCGCCGCGCGCGCCCGAACCGGCCCGTCCGGCGGCCCGGTCCAGCAATCTGTCGACCCTGTCGGCCGGCGTGAAATACGAAGGCAACATCTCCGGCGCCGGCGAGCTTCAGGTCGACGGCTCGCTGAAGGGCGACGTCCGCGTCTCGCGCGTCGTGATCGGCGAAGGCGGCTCGGTCGAGGGCACGGTCCATGCCGACGTCCTTGACGTGCGCGGCCGCGTCTCGGGCGCCATCGTCGCGAAGCAGGTCAAGCTGCACGCCACCGCTCGCGTCGAGGGCGACATCACGCAAGAGCAACTCGCCATCGATCAGGGCGCCTGGTTCCAGGGCCGCTGCAACCAGGCCAAGCGCGACACCCCCGGCGCCGCCATGCTGGAAGCCCCGACGCCGAAAGCTGACAAGGCTGACAAGACCGCAGCCTGACCACCTCGAATACGGAGGGCGCAAGTCGGCCGCAGGCCGATAGCTGAAACAAGAAGGGCGGCTCTTGAGAGCCGCCCTTTTCCGTCAATCCACGCTCGATCCTCGGGTCTCGCCGACCCGCTGGGCCAGGGCCGCGCCCATGAAGGCGTCCAGGTCGCCGTCCAGCACCCCCTGGGTGTCCGAGGTCTCGACCTCGGTCCGCAGGTCCTTCACCATCTGGTAGGGCTGCAGGACATAGGAGCGGATCTGGTGACCCCACCCGATGTCGGTCTTGGCGTCGGCCAGCGCCTGAGCCGCTGCCTCACGCTTCTGCAGTTCCAGCTCGTACAGGCGCGCACGCAGCATCTTCCACGCCATCTCGCGGTTCTGGTGCTGCGATCGGCCGGCCTGGCAGGCCACGACGGTGTTGGTCGGGGTGTGGGTCAGGCGCACAGCCGAGTCGGTCTTGTTGATGTGCTGACCGCCCGCGCCGGAGGCGCGATAGGTGTCGGTGCGCACGTCCGAGGGATTGATGTCGATCTCGATCGCGTCGTCCACGACCGGCGACACCCCGATGGAGGCGAAGCTGGTGTGGCGCTTGGCCGCCGCGTCATAGGGGCTGATGCGGACCAGGCGGTGCACGCCCGATTCCGACTTCAACCAGCCATAGGCGTTGGGGCCTTCGATCAGGATGGTGGCCGACTTGACCCCCGCCTGTTCGCCCTCTTCATGCGCCTCGATCGTGACCTCATAGCCGTGCGCCTTGGCCCAGCGGGAGTACATGCGCAGCAGCATGCCGGCCCAGTCGTTCGACTCGGTGCCGCCGGCGCCGGAGTTCACTTCCAGATAGGCGTCGTTGCCGTCGGCCTCGCCGGACAGCAGGGCCTCCAACTCTGCGCGGGCGGCGCGTTCCTTGATGCCGCGCAGCGACGCGCGAGCGTCTTCCAGCGCGCCCTCGTCGCCTTCTTCGTCCGCCATCTCGGCCAACATCACCCCGTCTTCGAGGTCCTGCTCCATCGCCTTGACGGTGTTGATCTTGCCTTCCAGCTGCGAGCGTTCGCGGCTGACGGCCTGGGCCTCGTCGGGCTTGTCCCACAGCGTCGGGTCCTCGACCCGCGCATTCAGCTCATCGAGCTTCCTTAGAGCGACATCCCAGTCAAAGACGCCTCCTGAGCAGAGCGACGCTCTGCTCGATGTCGGCCTTCATGGCCTCGACATCCGGTCTCATCGCAATCTCCGCGACACAACGCCCTCAAGCAGCGCGACCCCCAGGCCGCGCGACAGGGCAGGATTAATGGAAAACGGCGCGCCACGAGGACGCGCCGTTCGAAAGGCCTACCTAGAGCCTCAGTACAATCCGCTCAAGTCCTCGGCCGGCGCCTTCTTGGGGGGCGGCGGCGCGGTGGGCGCCGGCGACGAGGCGGGCGCGCCGCTGGCGGCCTCCTGCTCGCGGCGGATCACCTCATAGTAGTTCTGCGGTCCGACGGGCTGGGCCGGGCCGGTCGGGCGCGGCGGCGGGGCCTGGCGTTCGGTGCCGGGGCGGAAGGCCTCCTCGATCCCGTTGACGGTGCGGAAGATGGCGTTCTTGGGCCGCACGAACGGGCGAGCCGGCCTTTCCTTCAACGCCGTCTGCATAAACTCCGTAAAGACCGGCACGGCGGCCGAGGCGCCGGCTTCACCGGATCCCAGCGAGCGGTTGTCGTCGAAGCCGATGAAGACGCCGACCACAATGTCGGTGGTGAAGCCCACGAACCAGGCCGAGCGATATTCGTTGGTCGTGCCGGTCTTGCCCGCGACCCAGGGGCCGAGGCCGCGCGCGCTGGCGGCGGTGCCGCGCTGAACCACGCCTTCCAGCATGGAGCTCATCTGATAGGCAGTGATCGGGTCGATGACCTGGGTTCCGCGCTGCTGCAAGCGCGGTGATTCCTGGCCCGAGAAGCCCCGTCCGCATTCGCGGCAGCTGCGGTTGTCGGCGCGGAAAATGGTCTCGCCATCGCGATCCTGAACATAGTCGATCAGATAGGGCGTGACCCGGCGGCCGCCGTTGGCGAAGGCAGAATAGGCGGCGGTGATCTCCAGCGGCGTGACCTCGCCGGCGCCCAGCGACACCGACAGGTTCGGCGTCATGCCCGGCAGACCCATCCTGGCAGACTGTTCAACGATCTTCTTCATACCGACCGACTGGGCCAGCCGAACCGTCATGACGTTGCGCGACAGCTCCAGCCCGCGCCGCAGCGTCTGGGGGCCATAGTATTGGCGGCTGTAATTCTCGGGCGTCCAGCGCGTGCCGTTGGGACCGCCGGCGAAGCTGATCGGCGCATCCAGCACGATCGAGGCCGGGGTGAAGTCGCCCTCCAGCGCCGTCGCATAGACGAACGGTTTGAACGCCGAGCCCGGTTGACGGCGCGCCTGGGTCGCCCGGTTGAAGCTGGACAGCGCATAGGAATAGCCGCCGACCATCGCCAGCACCCGGCCGGACTGCGGCTCGATGGCGACCAGCGCCCCGTTGACGCGCGGCACCTGCTTCAGGGCGAACTGGCCGCCCTGCGGCTCCACAAATATCAGCTCGCCGCGCTTCAGCTGCCGATTGGCGTTGGCCCAGGCGGCGTCCGAAGCCAGCAGCGTGCCGGACTTGTCGTCGCGGGCGGTGCGGATGCGAACCGTGTTGCCGCTGACGCTTTCGATGGCGGCGGCCTGCCAGCTGCGGCGCTCGGGCGGCGCCTGTTCCTTTAGCGCGACCGCCTGCCAGCCGTCGCCGAAGTCGGTCGTGCCCCACCCGCCGCGCCAGCCGTGACGACGGTCGTAGTTTTCGAGCCCCTGCATCAGGGCCCGACGCGCCGCCGTCTGCAGCGTCGGGTCCAGGGTGGTGCGCATATAGAAGCCGCCGGCGCGAAGCTGCTCGCCGAACTGGGGGTTGGCGGCGGCCTGGCGGCGCGCCTCCTCGACGAAGAAGTCGGCGTCTTTGTAATCCGACCGCTGCGGCGCATCGCGCGTCACCAAAGGCTTGGCGCGCGCCTCGACCAACTGCTCAGGCGTGAGCCAGCCGCTCTGCTCCATCTCGCCCAGCACCCAGTCACGGCGGCCCTTGGCCGCCCCAGGGTGACGCTTGGGGTGATAGTTGTTCGGCCCCTTGGGCAGGGACGCCAGGAAAGCGGCTTCGTCGGGCGTCAGCTGCGCCAGCGACTTGCCGAAATAGTTGTAGGCCGCCGACGCGATGCCGAACGAGCGATAGCCCAGGAAGATCTCGTTCAGATACAGTTCGAGGATCTGCTCCTTGGACAGGGTCGCCTCCAGGCGATTGGCCAGGATGGCTTCCTTCAGCTTGCGGTTCAGGCTGGATTCGTTGGTCAGCAGGACGTTCTTGGCCACCTGCTGGGTGATGGTCGAACCCCCTTCCAGCCGGCGTCCCGACGCCAGGTTGAAAACGTTCTTGATCGACGCGCGGCCGATGCCGCCCACATCGATGCCGCCATGCTGGAAGAAGTTGCGATCTTCGGCCGCCAGGAAGGCGTGGATCACCGGCTGCGGGATCTGGTCGTAGGAGACATAGATTCGGCGCTCGTCCGAAAACTCGCCGATCAGGGTGCCGTCGCCGGCGTAGACTCGCGTCGCGGTCGGCGGTCGATAGTCGGCCAGCTCCGAAGCATCGGGCAGGTCGTGGAACAGCCACGCCGCATAGACGGCGACGACCAACCCCGCCAGGGCGATGCCGCCCAGCAGAACCATGCCCGCCCACACGAACCAGCGTTCGGCAATCTTCACTGCGTACTCCGACGACGCGCCCCGAAAGGGTGCTTTAGCCCGCGTCGCCGGTATATGGCTAGAGCCGCGATGCAACGCCCCCTTGGCGTCTGCCGTTAAGCTCCCATCTCAAGCTTCCCAACCCAAGGAGCCACCATGGAAGTTCTGTATCGCGCCCACTCGACGGCATCGGGCGGAGGCCGTGAGGACGGCCGTTCGGCCACCGACGACGGCAAGATCGACGTCAAACTGTCGACGCCGACCGAGATGGGCGGCAAGGGCGGCGACGGCACCAATCCGGAGCAGCTCTTCGCCACCGGATACGCCGCCTGCTACCTCGGCGCGCTGCGTCTGGTCAGCGGCAAGGCCGGCACGCCCGTCAGCCCCGACACCAAGGTCACCGCCGGCGTCGGCTTCGGCAAGAACACCAAGGGTGAAGGCTTCAACCTAGACGTCGACCTGACCGTGACCGACCACGGCCTGGACCAAGCCGTTATCGACGACCTGATCGAGAAGGCGCACCAGGTCTGCCCCTACTCCAACGCCACCCGCAACAACGTCGATGTTCGGCTGAGCGCGAAATAACCGACGCCAAGGGCCGCGCGCGTGTTGAGCCGCGCGCGCGGCGCCTCTAGATGAGGTCCATGACCTCCCCGCTCGACGCCTCCCCCGATCCCTTGCTGACGCTCGAACCGCATCGCCGCGTGACCTTACGCGAAGCCTTCGGCGTGGACAGCGACATGACCGTGCCCGCCTTTGACGAGCGCGACAGCCATGTGCCCGAGATCGACGAGGCCTATCGCTTCGATCCCCAGACGACGATCGCCATCTGCGCCGGCTTCGCCTTCGACCGCCGCGTGATGGTCCAGGGCTATCACGGCACCGGCAAGTCGACCCACATCGAACAGGTCGCCGCCCGCCTGAACTGGCCGCTGGTTCGCGTGAACCTGGACAGCCACGTCAGTCGGATCGACCTGATCGGCAAGGACGCGATCGTCCTGAAGGACAGCAAGCAAGTCACCGAGTTCCGCGAGGGCATCCTGCCCTGGTCGCTGCAACGCCCCATCGCCCTGGTCTTCGACGAATATGACGCCGGCCGGCCCGACGTGATGTTCGTGATCCAGCGCGTGCTCGAGGCCCAGGGTCGCCTGACCCTGCTGGACCAGAACCGCGTCATCCGCCCGAACCGCTATTTCCGCCTGTTCGCCACGACCAACACCATCGGCCTGGGCGACACCACGGGCCTGTATCATGGCGCACAGCAGATCAATCAGGCCCAGCTGGACCGCTGGAACATCGTCACCACGCTGAACTATCTGGATCACGACGTGGAAGCCGAGATCGTCGCCGCCAAGGTGCCCGAGTGGAAGGACGCCGAGGGCCGCCGCCGGATCGCCGCCATGGTCCGTGTCGCCGACATGACGCGCAACGCCTTCATGAACGGCGACATCTCGACCGTCATGTCGCCCCGCACGGTCATCACCTGGGCCCAGAACGCCCAGATCTTCAACGACGACCTGGGCCTCAGCTTCCGCCTGACCTTCCTGAACAAGTGCGACGAACTGGAACGCCCCACCATCGCCGAGTTCTACCAGCGCGCCTTTGGCGAGGATCTGCCCGAGGCGGCGACGCGGGTGAAGGTGGGGTAAGCCTTAGCCGCGAGCCTCTTCGCCGCCGCCGATGAAGGCGCCGGCGATCCAGCTGACGACGCCGGTCACGATGGCGGCGCCGATACCGGCCCACAGGCCGTCGACCCGGAAGCCGTCCAGGAAGACGGACGTCAGCCCAATCATGGCGGCGTTCACGACCAGCAGGAACAGACCCAAGGTCACGACGGTGATCGGGAAGGTCAACACGACCAGGATCGGCCGCACAAAGGCGTTGACCAGGCCCAGAATGATGGCCGCCGCGATCAGCGACCCGGTGCTGGTGAAATCGACGCCCGGCACGATCCTGGCGGACAGCCAGAGGCCCGCCATCGTGACCAGCGCCTGGATGATGAAACGGATCATGACAGCCCTCGTGACGTTCAAGCGTGACCATAATGCACGAGGTGGACGAAGGCTCCCCCTTCGCAGACGGCGCTGCTATCGAGGGTCCGAACCGCACGGAGACCCCCATGAGCCTGCACGGCGCCTATGACACCAACAACATCTTCGCCAAGATCCTGCGCGGCGACATTCCGTCGGTGAGGGTGTGGGAGGACGATCACGTCCTGGCCTTCATGGACGTCTTTCCCCAGTCGGAAGGCCACGTCCTGATCATCGCCAAACAGTCCCAGGCGCGCAATCTGCTGGAGATCGAGCCGGAAGTTCTGGCCCGCGTGACCGCCGCCCTGCAACGCACGGCCAAGGCGGTCGAGAAAGCGCTGAAGCCCGAAGGCCTGTCGATCCTGCAGTTCAATGGCGAGGCGGGCGGACAGACGGTCTTCCACCTGCATTTCCACATCGTGCCGCGCTGGGCCGATCGCGAGATGAAGGGTCACGGCCATGCGCCGATGGCGGATACGGCGACCTTGCGGGCGCTGGCCGACCGGATCGCGGCCGAACTGGACTAGGTGACGCGGCGCTTTTCCAGCTTTCGCGCCAGGGTGCGGCGGTGCATGCCCAGCCGCCGCGCCGCCTCCGAGATGTTGAAATCGGTCTCCACCAGCGTCTCGTGGATCCGCTCCCATTCCAGCGTCTTGATCGAGGTCGGGCGCGTGCCCAGCGGCGTCTCGGCGTCGCCGTCGGCCCGACCGAACGCGGCTTCGATGTCATCGGTGCTGGCGGGCTTGGCCAGATAATGCCGGGCGCCCAGCTTGATCGCCTCCACCGCTGTGGCGATGCTGGCGAAGCCGGTCAGGACGACGATGTTCATTTCGGGGTCGAAGGCGTGAAGAGCCTCGACGCAGGTCAGGCCGGAATGCCCGCCCAGCTTCAGATCGACGACCGCATAGCCGGGGCGATGCGTCTTAAGCACCTCGGCCATCTGGTCAGGACTGGCGGCGCTGACGACCGTATAGCCGCGCCGTTCGAACGAGCGTCGCAGGGTGGTTGAAAACGACTCGTCGTCCTCCACGATCAGCAGCAATCTGGCGTCATCGGTCATGGAGGGTCTCGTCCGTCGGAGCCAAGGCCGAAAGCGGCAGGGTCAGACGCACTTCTGCTCCGCCCGCCGGGGGATTGGAGGCTTCTACCCGTCCGCCCAGCGACCGGATCACATTCATGAGCAGAAAGAGGCCAAGACCGGCGCCGGGCCTGGGCTTGGTGGAGTTGTAGGGCTTGCCCCAGGCCTGAAGGATCGCCGGCGGGAAGCCCGGTCCGTCGTCGCGGACTGCGATGCCGAAATCCTCGTCCGTGCGTGTCGTGGTCACGGTGATGCGGCTCGCTCCGGCCTCGACCGCATTGTCGAACAGCACGCCCAGCACCTGACGCAGGGCCGGGTCGGCGATGATGGACGGGTTCTGGGCCAGTTCGTCGCGGATCTGCACCGCCACCCCGTCACCGCTCCAGCTGGCCACCACATCGGCGACGAAAGTGCGCAGAGTGGTGCGCTCGGGCGCCTGTCCCCTCGCCTCGCCGGCCGACATCAGGATGCCGGTGACGATCGCCTTGCAGCGTTCGACCTCGGCCCGCATCACCGTCATGTCCTGGGCCAGGTCGGCGTCCTGGGTCAGGGCCGGCATCCGCTTCCAGTCACTGAGGATCACCGACAGCGAGGCCAGCGGCGTTCCCAGCTCATGCGCCGCGCCCGACGCCAGCAGGCCCATGCGGACGATATGATCATGCTCTGCCGTCTGCTGGCGCAGGGCGGCCATGGAGGCGTCGCGCTCGCGCAGGTTTTGGCTGATCCGGGTGACGAACAACACCAGCAGCACGGCCATCAGCACGAAACAGATCAGACTGCCCTGAAGATAAAGGCTGAGCAGCGAATCCTCGCGCGCCGGCGGCAGGTTCAGCGGGCGGGAATGCAGGCCCAGCCCGGCGAAACAGAGGCTGGTGATAGCAATCAGCGCCCAGGCATAGACCGGCGCCAGCAGCACCGCCCCCAAGACGACTTGCAGCAGATACAGCGCCACAAACGGATTGGCCGCGCCCCCGGTCAGGAACAGCAGCCAGGTCAGGGCCGCCACATCCGCCAGGAGGGCGATCATCAGCGCCTGATCCTCGACCTCCTGCCGGCGCACGGTCAAAGGCGCGCTGACCAGATTGACCAGCACCAGACCCGCCGGCGCCGCCAGCAACCACAGCACCGGCAGCGGGATCCGCATCACATATTGGACCAGCAGGATCGTCGCCACCTGCCCGGCGACCGCCAGCCAGCGCAACTGGATCAGCAAAAGCATGTTGCGGCGGTTGGCGCCGCCGTGGGTCGCGACCCCGCCTCTGAGCCCCAGGCCCAGCAGTCTTTGCAAAGTTGTTGTCGTCACGACCTGTTGCGCCTGCCGTCGCGCAGGAACAGCCAAAGACCGACCACGGTCAGCAGCGCCATGCCGAACCAGGTCAGGGCATAGACCAGATGGCTGTTGGCGAACCGGATCACCGTCAGCCCTCCGCGCGGCCATCCGCCTGGGTTCGGACTGACGTCCGCATCAATGAAATAGGGTGCGACAGTCGTCAGGCCGCGCCGCGCAGCGATCGCCGCGACGTCGCGGGACCGCCAGCGATCCCCGGCGGGATCATTGGCGCGCAGGAAGCCGCCCTTGGGCTCGGTGATCCGGAGCAGTCCGGTCACCGTCTGCTGCCCCTCGACCTGACCATCGGCGCGGACGGCCGGATCGCGTCGGCCAGCGGGCACAAAGCCGCGATTGATCAGGACGGTGTAGCCCCGGTTGTCAACCAGGGGCGTCATGACCCAGAAGCCGCCGCCGGCGTCGGTCACCGCCTGAACCAGGGTTTCCTTGTCGTGCAGGAATCGACCGCGAACCGTGACGCGGCGGTACTGATCCTTGTCGCGCGTCACGCCGGCCCATTGTGTCGGGCCAGGCGCTGGGACGGCGGCCGCATGAACGCGAGCATCGACCTGGGCGATCAGATGGGTCTTCCAGGCCAGGCGCTGAACCTGCCACCCGCCCAGCGCCAGAAAGCCGACGAACAAGGCCAGGCCCGCGACCAGGACCGCCATGCGGAAGGATCGCGAACGTCTGGCCTTGCCGCCGCCCGGGACTGAGGATGGGTCCGTGATCTCGACCTCAGCCGCCCATCTGCGCCATGTCGTGCGTCATGGGCATCATGTTGGTGTTCAGGTGGTACATGACCCACAGCGAACCCGACAGGGCGATGACCACCACGATGATGGTGAAGATCAGCGCCAGCATGATCCAGCCGCCCTCGGACTTGGAGTTCATGTGCAGGAAGTAGATCATGTGCACCACGATCTGCACCACGGCGAAGCCCATGACGATCAGGGCCGTCGCCTGGGTCGGCAGGACGCCGGTCATGACCAGGGCGAACGGGATGGCCGTCAGGATCACCGACAGCACGAAGCCGATCATATAGCTCTTGAAGGAGCCGTGATTGTGCCCCTCGTGACCCAGATGGTCGGTCTCGTGAGACTCAGGGCTGTGGTCGTTCTTGTCGGCGCTCATCGCAGCATGCCCAGCAGATAGACGAAGGTGAAGACGCCGATCCAGATGACGTCCAGGAAGTGCCAGAACATCGACAGGCACATCAGGCGGCGTTTGTTGGCGGGGATCAGGCCCTTCATGCTGACCTGAACCATCAGCGTCACCAGCCAGATGATGCCGAAGGTGACGTGCAGGCCGTGGGTGCCCACCAGGGTGAAGAAGGCCGACAGGAAGGCGCTGCGTTGCGGCGTCGCGCCCTCATGGATCAGGTGCGCGAACTCGTAGAGTTCGATGCCCAGGAAGGCCAGGCCGAACAGGCCGGTGATGGCCAGCCAGACCAGCGTCTGACGCTGGTTGTTCCGATCCATCGCCAGCATGGCGAAGCCATAGGTGATCGACGAGAACAGCAGCATTGCGGTGTTGATCGCCACCAGCTTCAGGTCGAACAACTGCTGCGGCCCCGGCCCGGCGGCGTAGTTGCCGCCCAGCACGCCGAACACGGCGAACAGCATCGCAAAGATGAGGCAGTCGCTCATCAGATAGAGCCAGAAGCCCAGCATGGTGCTGGAGCCTTCCTCGTGGTGCGGCTCCTCTTCCAGGTGGAAGACGGTCCGGTCGATCTCGGTCGCAGTCGCGCTCATGATCAGGCCTCCGTTCCGGCCAGGGCGCGGGTGCGCGCCTCTTCTGTCGCGCGGACCTCATCCTCGGGGATGTAGTAGTCGCGCTTGTAGTTGAAGGTATGGCCGATCGAGACGGCCAAGACCCCGATGAAGCTGATGGCGGCCAGCCACCAGATGTACCAGATCAAGGCCAGACCCATCACCAGGCACAGGCCCGAGATGATGACCCCCGCCCCGGTGTTCGATGGCATGTGGATGGCCTTGTAGCCGTTCAGCGGACGCTGATAGCCCTGCTTCTTCATGTCCCACCAGGCGTCGGCGTCATGGACGTAGGGCGTGGCGGCGAAGTTGTAGGCCGGCGGCGGCGACGAGGTCGCCCACTCCAGCGTGCGGCCGCCCCACGGGTCGCCCGTCGTGTCGCGCAGCTTGTCGCGGTTGATGATCGACACGGCGAACTGGATGAACATGGCCGCGATGCCCAGGGCGATGACGCCCGCGCCGATGGCGGCGATGACGAACCAGATCTGCAGCGAGGGATCGTCGAACACCCGCATCCGGCGCGTCACGCCCATCAGGCCCAGCACGTACAGCGGCAGGAAGGCCAGCCAGAAGCCGGGCACCCAGCACCAGAAGCTGATCAGGCCCCACTTCTTGTCCAGCTTGAAGCCGAAGGCCTTGGGCCACCAGAAGTTGATCGCCGCAAACAGGCCGAACAGCACGCCGCCGATGATGACGTTGTGGAAGTGGGCCACCAGGAACAGCGAGTTGTGCAGCACGAAGTCGGCCGGGGGAACCGCCAGCAGCACGCCCGTCATCCCGCCGATCACGAAGGTCAGCATGAAGGCGACCAGCCACATCATCGGCAGCTCGAACCGGATGCGCCCGCGGTACATCGTGAACAGCCAGTTGAAGATCTTCGCGCCCGTCGGGATCGAGATGATCATCGTCGTGATGCCGAAGAAGCTGTTCACCGACGCGCCCGAGCCCATGGTGAAGAAGTGGTGCAGCCAGACCAGGTAGGACAGGATCGTGATGACGACCGTGGCGTAGACCATGGAGGTATAGCCGAACAGCTTCTTGCCCGAGAAGGTCGAGGCGATCTCCGAGAAGACGCCGAACAGCGGCAGGATCAGGATGTAGACCTCGGGGTGACCCCAGATCCAGATCAGGTTCACGTACATCATCGGGTTGCCGCCGAAGTCGTTCGTGAAGAAGTTGGTGCCGACGTAACGGTCCAGCGTCAGCAGGGCCAGGACGGCGGTCAGGACCGGGAAGGACGCCACGATCAGCACGTTGGTGCACAGCGAGGTCCAGGTGAAGACCGGCATCTTCATCATGCCCATGCCGGGCGCGCGCATCTTCACGATCGTCGCGATCAGGTTGATGCCGGACAGCGTCGTGCCCACCCCCGCGATCTGCAACGCCCATATGTAGTAATCGACCCCGACGCCGGGGCTGTAGCCGATGCCCGACAGCGGCGGATAGGCCAGCCAGCCGGTGCGCGCAAACTCGCCCACGAACAGCGAGGCCATGACGATGACGGCGCCGGCCGTGGTCATCCAGAAGCTGAAGTTGTTCAGGAAGGGGAAGGAGACGTCGCGCGCGCCGATCTGCAGCGGCACGACATAGTTCATGATGCCCGTCACCAGCGGCATGGCCACGAAGAAGATCATGATCACGCCGTGGGCGGTGAAGATCTGATCATAGTGGTGGGCGTTCAGGTAACCCTCGGATCCGCCGAAGGCCATCGCCTGTTGCAGGCGCATCATGATGGCGTCGGCAAAGCCGCGCACGAACATGATCAGACCCAGGATCATGTACATGATCCCGATCTTCTTGTGGTCCACCGTGGTGAACCACTCCTTCCAGAGATAGCCCCACAGCTTGAAATAGGTCAGGGCGCCGAACAGGGCGAGACCGCCCAGCAGCACGACCGACATGGTCACGACCAGGATCGGCTCGTGCAGAGGCAGAGCCTCAAGCGTGAGGCGCCCGAAGATTAGCGGAATGAGTTGATCAGCGTTCATCGACTGTGTTCGCTCAGACGTTGGGGGCGGAACGGACGTCGGTCGGAACCGGCCCCGTGGCGAAAGGATTGCGGGCCAGCGTCGTCAGCGAGGCCATCGGCGTCTGGCCCGGCGACAACCCCTGCCCGGTCAGGCGCTCCAGGCTGGTCGGCCCGGCGACCGTATCCAGTTCGGCGCGGCGCATGCGGTCGGCGGCGGCGGCCTCGGCCTGCAACGGGGTGCAGATCGTCATGACGTAGCTGTCGTTGGAGCCGAAGTAGGCGGGCGATTTTCCGCGGCCTGCGTATTTGTCATAGACCAGCGGCATGGTGTTGCGCACCGACGCCATGGAGAGGCCACCCTGTTTGTCGATGGCCATCATCTCGCCCATGCACATCTTGCCCGGCTCGACGCACATGTTGAGGATCGCGTCCCACAGCATGCCGTCGACGTTGGAGAAGCGCATGACCGGCGCCTTCTCGCTGGGCTTTTCGAGCTCCAGATAACGGTCGCGGTCCAGCGTCTGGCCGCCCTGGCGCACGCCGGCGATCCATTGGTCGAACCCGGACTGATCCAGACCGTGGAAGGCGAAGCGCATGTGCGAGAAGCCGTCGCCGGAATAGTTGGCCGAGAAGCCTTCGTATTCGCCCGGACGGTTGATGACGGCGTGCAGCTTCGTCTCCATGCCCGGCATGGCGTAGATCTGGCCGGCTAGTGCGGGAATGTAGAAGCTGTTCATCACCGAGGACGAGGTGATGTGGAAACGGATCGGACGGTCGATCGGCGCGGCCAGCTCATTGACCGTGGCGACGCCGTATTGCGGGTAGATGAACATCCACTTCCAGTCGAGCGCGACGACGTTGACCTGCAAGGGCTCGACGCTTTCCTCGACGGACTGACCCGGCTTGATCCGGTCGATCGGACGATAGGGGTCCAGCAGGTGGGTGCCGGCCCAGGTCAGGGCGCCCAGGCAGATGATGATCATCAGCGGCGCGGCCCAGATGACCAGCTCCAGCGAGGTGGAGTGATCCCAATCGGGACGATAGTCGGCCTCGGACTCCTTGTTCGACGCCCGATACTTCCAGGCGAAGAAGACGATCAGACCCATCACCGGCACGATGATGATCAGCATCAGCAGGGTCGAGATCATCAGCAGATCGCCCTGCTGGGACGCGACGTCGCCGGCAGGGTTAAGGACGACCAGGTTGCAGGCCGACAGCAGGGCCACGATGGGCGCGAGCAAAAGAAGGCGCAGACGGCGCAAGGCGGATCCAATCGAAAAGCGTCGGGCGAGGGGGAGGCGCCGCGACGGTTGGCGTTCGTAGGCGGCGGGATACTCAAGCTCAATCAGGAACGACATTGGGCAATATGTCCTATCCTCACGAGGCCGCTTTCATCGCAAAGGGCGCCCGGTCATAATGCGGCGACCTGCCGTACGGCCGATAATTCAGTCTCACACGGAGCGACCAAGCCCATGTCCGCCTCGACGACCCCTTCGTCAGAGTCGCTGGAACGCGACGCCGCCGCCCTTCATACGGGCCATGGCAAGGTTGACGCCGGCGAGATCGCCATCGGCGTCATTATCGGCCGAACTTCCGAGTTTTTCGACTTCTTTGTTTACGCCATCGCTTCGGTGGTCGTTTTCCCGCAGTTGATCTTCCCCTATGCGGGCGCGGTGGGCGGCACCCTGCTCTCCTTCGCCGTCTTCGCCCTGGCTTTCCTGGCCCGGCCGCTGGGCACCGTCCTGTTCATCGCCATCGACCGCAAGTTCGGACGCGGCGCCAAGCTGACGACCGCCCTGCTGCTGCTGGGCACCTCCACCGTGTCGGTCGCCTTCATCCCCGGATACGAAAGCATCGGCATGTGGGCGCCGGTGCTGCTGGCCCTGACCCGTATCGGGCAAGGCGTGGCCCTGGGCGGCACCTGGGACGGCCTGGCCTCCCTGCTCGCGCTGAACGCGCCGGAGAAGAAGCGCGGTTGGTACGCCATGATCCCGCAACTCGGCGCGCCCATCGGCCTGCTGGTGGCTTCGGCCCTGTTCGCCTTCTTCCTGAACACGCTCTCGGCGCCTGACTTCCTGGATTGGGGCTGGCGCTATCCGTTCTTCGTGGCCTTTGCGATCAACGTCGTGGCCCTGTTCGCGCGCCTGCGCATCGCGGTGACGCCGGCCTTCCAGAAGCTGTTCGAGACGCGCGAGCTTCAGCCCACGCCGATCAGCCAGGCCCTGCGCGACGAAGGCCCCAAGATCGCCATCGGCGCCTTCGCCCCGCTGGCCAGCTTCGCCATGTTCCACATGGTCACCGTCTTCCCGCTATCGTGGGTGTTCCTGTTCACCAAGGAAACGCCCGTCCGCTTCCTGCTGATCGAGATGGTGGGCGCGGTCTTTGGTCTGCTGGCCATCCTCGCATCGGGCATTCTGGCCGACCGCTACGGCCGCCGCACCTTGCTGGCGATCACGGCCGCCGGCATCGCCGCCTTCTCCGGCTTTGCGCCGCAACTGCTGAACGGCGGCCCGGTCGGCGAGCTGACCTTCATGATCTCCGGCTTCATCCTGCTGGGCCTGTCGTTCGGCCAGGCCTCTGGCCCCGTGGCGTCCAGCTTCAGCCTGACGAACCGCTATACCTCATCCGCCCTGACCTCGGACCTGGCCTGGCTGTTCGGCGCCGGCTTTGCGCCCCTCGCGGCCCTGTGGATCTCCAGCCAGTTCGGCCTGATCGCGGCCGGCGCCTATCTGCTGTCGGGCGCCATCTGCACGCTGCTGGCCCTGTGGCTGAACCGCGAACTGGCCCGCAGCTCCTCCGACAAGGACCGCGCCAAGGCTGCCTGATCTTTCAGGTCACGCAAGAAACAGACACGGCCCGCAGTCGCCTGCGGGCCGTGTTGCGTTTGGGGCAGATCGTTGTGAAGTGCAGCGGCAGCTTTAGTTGGCGCGGCTGTCCGTCGACGGCTTGAAGGTGGTGTCGAAATGACAGCCGTCCTCGTAGCGTGGAGCCGCCACCTGACATAGCGTGGCAACGTCAGCGGGCGTGGGCTTCACGCCCTCGTCCAGCCAGCGCATCATCGCCTGGAAAAGACCGACGTACTCTGGCGGCGATAGGCGGCTGTGTTCGGACTCGTCTGTGAACGTCTGGACCAATAGGTCCGATCGTCCCGCCGCGGCGACCGTCTCCCTGTAAAGCGCGTCGTTGGAGACGAAGGCTGTCGCATCGTTCTTGGCGTGGATCGTCAGCGTCGGCGCCACGATCAGACCGCTGAGATCCGCGTCGTAGGCCAAGCGCGCCACACCCATCGGATCAGCCGCGAACCGCTGAACGTCAGCGTTCAACGCCTCGTCGTCGTGCGAACCCTGATAGACCGTATGGCTGTTGTCAAAAGGGTTCAGCCCGTCAAGACGGCGCAAAACCATGTCGCGGAACAGGAAGGTCGCCCAGGCCAGATGCGGAATCAACTGTTCCTCGTTCACGCCCGTCACGGCCAGGATATTCGCCAGATTGCGCTTCTGCTCAGCCGACCTCTCAGCAAGCGGCAGGCCCACGCCCGTGCAGGTCTTGACCCGCTCCGCCAGTTGCGCCCGGTTCAGATCGCTGTCTAGCGGCAGCCCCTGCCACAACGGATATTGGGGCTCGTTCTGAAGCGGATGGTTATTGCAGTAGAACTGATACACCGCTCTCAGATCAGCGCGAAAGCGGTAGGTGCGGGTCCCGCCGCCGATCACGCCGTTGGTCAGGACGACGCCGTCCCACATGACCTGTCCCTCGGCATCGCGGGCGTAGAGTTCAGCCGTCTTGGCCGCGACATTTCCGCCCCAGGACTGGCCATGCACCAGAGTTCGACGGGGCTTGCCGAAGGCGTTCCAGAAAATCTGGCGCAGATCGTCCGTATCTTCCGCGGCCATTCGTACGCCATAGCCGCCACGGCGATAGGTCGAGCCCGCCCAGGCGAAGCCTTCCTTCACCGTCATGGAGAACCGCTCCATGTCCTCCAGCGGATCGTTGGGTTCTGGTGCGCTGGTGCGGGGTCCGCCATGTGCGTGAACGATCAGGGCGCCATTCCAGTCCTGGGGAACGGCGATCCAATAATAGCCCCCTTTGACCGCCCTGCCCGACCAGCACCGCGTTTGCTGCGGCACGAAGTCAGGGCAATCGGCTGGCGCGGGTGCAGGATCGACAGCCGCCGCGACGGCAGTGTCCGTTTCCTGCGCCTGCGCCATCGGCGCGATGCCGGCCCAAGCTGCGACCAGCGCGCCCAGAGATCGAACGATACGGTCGGCCATCGCGCCTCTCCTTTCTTAGAACGTCTTGGAGATGTTGGCGTACCAGTAGCGGCCGTAGGGATTGTAGAGCGCGCCCAGATAGCCCGACGAAGTCAACGGCGGCTGCTCGTCAGTGATGTTGCGAGCCCCCAGGCGAACCGTTGTGCCGGACGCAAAGCCGACGTTGTCGCCGAACTCATACTGACCATACAGATTGCCGGTGATCTGGCTATCGACCTGCCAGGGATCGCCTTGGGCGCTGAGGAAGCCGGTTTCGGTGACGGCGCTGTTGTATTGGGTGAATGCGCCCACCTGCCATGGCCCTTGCGACCAGGTGAACGAGCCCGTCACCCGCCATTCCGGCCGGCCGTTGCGAGCCAACAGGGTCTGAGAGATCGGCAGCGGCGTGTTCGCATTGATCTGGCCGGCTTCACGCGCTGCGAACAGCGACTCGACCAAGGGGCCGGGAGAACGGTCGAACTTCGTCAGGTGCGCCGCATTCACGCTGGCGCGGAAGTTGCCCCAGGGTGTGCCTCGCAGCCGCCACTGAAGACCGATGTCGAGCCCCTCCACCGTCTGCGGCAGCAGGTTTATGAACTGGTCTTCGACCGAGACGATCTGTCCGACGGGAGTGATCCCGCTCCCCTGGAAGAAGGCGATGTCGTCGGCCGTCACCGCCGCACGGTTGACGTTGTCGTTCCGCGTGCCGTTCAGGATGTTCAGGTAATCCAGCACGACGTTCGACTGCGCGCCCAGCAAACCGACGATCTTCTCCTGCTCGATCTTCCATCGGTCGAGCGTGAAGGTGAAACGGCCGAACTGCTCGGGGATGAACCAGGGCTGCAAAACCAAGCCGATGGACTGGTTGGTGCTTTCCTCAGGCTGAAGCTCGGGATTGCCCGACACCAGCAGCGAGGCGCTGGCGGGTTGCGAACATTGGTTGAAGTTGGTGATCCGACCCAGGCGCAGATCGGCCTCGCAGCGAATGTAATCATTATTGGTCGACAGACGCCCGTACTGCGCCGCGTTGGTCTGTTCCAGGTTCGGGGCGCGGAAACCCTCGGAATACGAGCCCCGGACGCGCACGCCTTCGACCAGGTCCCAGGCCATGGCGATCTTGGGCTTGGCCACATCGCCAAAGTCGGAATAGTGCTCGTATCGACCGGCCAATTGGAAATCGAGACTGCGAACCAGCGGAATGTTCATCTCGGGCGAAACGACAGGCACAGCGAACTCGACATAGGCCGAGTAGACCTCGCGCTTGCCGTAGGTATCGGGGTTTGAGCTGACCGCCGCAATGTTGGACTGGCTGATCTCGCCCGACACGCTGTCGCGGAAGACGTTGGTGCCGTCCAGATCGGCGTCGCGGTCGTCACGCTGAGTTTCCCGACGCGCCTCGACGCCCAAGGCCATACCGACAGGTCCGGCCGGTAACGCGAAGACATCCGCACGACTGAGCTTGAAGTCCCACAGCGCCAGCGTTGTCTTGGAGACCCGCGTCAGGTCGGTCGTGATGGCGTCGATCGCGGCCTGAGAACTGGGCGTGCAATCGCCGAAGCTGGTGTCGTTCACACAGCCGCCGCTGAACGGATTGTAGGCGTCGGGCGTCGACAAGGCGAGATTGGCCTGAAGCGCGGTCAGATTGACGGCATTCGAGCTGTCGGTGGCCTCGGCTTCCGAATACAGCAGCGCGCTTTCCCAATCGAAGCCGCGCCATTCGCCCCGCAGGCCGCCCAGGAAGCGGGACTGCCAGTTGTCGACATCCACCACCTGGGCGCCCAGATCGTTGAAGCGATATCGAACCAGCTTAACGGCCGTCCCGGCTGTGGGGACGTTTGTCAGGCCAGCGAGACGATTGGGATTGCGCGTGCCGTCGGCAAAGGTGACGGGACCGAACGGATTCCAGTAGTTGCTGGCTGGAATCCAGAGCGGGTTCAGCAGGATGGTGGGCGGCTGAATGTTTTGGGTCGATGCCGTGTAATAGCCGAGTTCGCCAAAGGCCGTGACGCCGTTGTCGAGATCGTAGTGACCCGACACGAATAGGTTCAACCGTTCGATGTCCGGCGATTGGGTGGTGCCCCGTGCCCCGTCGTAGCGCAACTCGCGGCCGGCGCCGCTGTAGCTGATGTTGCCGCTGGCCAGGCAAACATCACCCCCAACCGGCGCGGTGCAGCCGAAGCTGGAAGGCTGATTGTGGAAGGCGCCGGCGCCGGTCGTCAGGGCCGTTGTGCCCCGACGGACTTGGAACGGCGTCTGGAAGTTGGCCCAAGCTGTATAGGAAGAGCGCCCGTCGGTGTCGGTCGAATTCTCATAGCCCGGCACGTTGGCGAACAGGCTGCGGCGGTCGTCCGAGGCGGTGTAGGGCTCGTCGCTGGCCTGCTGGGCGGTGCGGTTGGTGTAGTCGAGGAAGCCCGACAAATTGCCCCGCTCGAAATCCTTGCCTGCGAACATTCCGAAGGTGAACTCTCGACGATGCGTGCCCTCCGCGCCGCCGTATTGTGCCTTCATCTCCAAGCCATCGAAATCCTGCTGAAGCACCGTGTTTACGACGCCCGCGACAGCGTCCGCGCCATAGATGGCGGCGGCGCCGTCCAGCAGAACCTCCAAACGCTCCAACCCAGAGACCGGAATGGCGTTGGAGTTGTAGCTGAGCACAGGCACCGTGCCGGTGTCTGACGTCCCTTGGCTGGTAGGGTGCTGAACGATCCGACGTCCGTTCAAGAGCACCAGTGTGTTGCCCACCCCGAGCGAGCGCAGATTGACCGAGTTGACGTCGCCTCGCGCTGCGTTCGAGGTTTGAGGATTGTTGGCGCTGGAGAACAGCACATCGCCCATCTGGGGAATGGACCGCAGCAGATCATCGCCGCTGACGGCGCCGGTCGCGATGATTTCTTCCTGCGTGACGACGGTCACCGGTAGAGCCGCCGTGGTGGAGGCCCCGCGGATCTGAGAGCCGACGACGACGATGTCCTCGACCTGCGCCGCCTCGCCCTCCTGCGCTGGCGTGGATTGAGGCGCGGCGTCCTGAGCCAGAGCCGCTCCCGCCGAGACCAGCAGGACAGCCGAGGCCGCGCCCGCCATCAGTGCGAACTTGGATTGCATCTTCATGTTTCCTCCTCCCGGGCCGTCGTTATGTCGTCGGTCCCGTCCTTCAAAAATCGTTCTCGCCGTCAGTCCTTGGCGAGAACCAGATCGTCTCCAGGCCCCGCCGCAGGGTCAGGCAGCGCCGCCACCGGCAAGGGATGTCCGTCCAGCGCGGCCGTCAGGGCGTCGCGATCCAGCGCATTCTCCCAGCGGGCCACGACGATGGTGGCCACGGCGTTGCCGATGAAGTTGGTCAGGGCCCGGCATTCGCTCATGAAGCGATCGATGCCCAGGATCAGCGCCATGCCGGCGACTGGCACATCCGGCACGACCGACAGGGTCGCCGCCAGGGTGATGAAGCCCGCGCCCGTGATACCCGCGGCGCCTTTTGAGCTGAGCATGGCGACCAGCAGAAGCGTGATCTGCTGCCAAATGGTGAGTTCGATGTTCAGCGCCTGAGCAATGAACAGAGCCGCCATCGTCATATAGATGTTGGTGCCGTCCAGATTGAACGAATAGCCGGTCGGCACGACCAGGCCGACGACCGACTTGGCGGCGCCCGCGCGTTCCATCTTGGAGATCAGGCTGGGCAGGGCCGCCTCTGAACTGGAAGTGCCCAGCACCAGCAGAAGCTCTTCCTTGAGATAACGGATCAGCTTGAGAATGTTGAAGCCGTTGGCGACGCCCACCAGACCCAGCACGCCGACGACGAAGATGATCGCAGTGACGTAGAAGGTCACGATCAAGGCGGCCAGATTGGCGATCGATGCGATGCCATAGGCGCCGATCGTAAAGGCGAAGGCCCCGAAGGCGCCGATGGGCGCAGCCTTCATCACGATAGCGACCAACTTAAACACAGCAAGACTGAGGGTCTCGAACAGATCGACCACCGGCTGGGCCCGTTCGCCCACCAACGCAAGGGCGAGGCCAAACAGGATCGACACGAACAGAACCTGCAGGATGTTGCCGGTCGAGAAGGCGCTGACCAGCGTGTCGGGAATGACGCCCATCAGGAAGCCGACGATCGTGCTCTCGTGCGCGGCCGCCGCATACTGCTCGACAGCGCCGGCGTTCAACGTCGCCGGGTCGATGTTCAAGCCATGGCCCGGACGCACCAGATTGGCGATGATCAGGCCCACGATCAGAGCCAGAGTCGAGAAGACTAGGAAGTAGGCGAAAGCCTTGGCGGCGACGCGACCGACGCTACCAAGATCGCGCATGCCGGCGATGCCGGTCACGATGGTCAGGAAGATCACCGGCGCGATGACCATCTTCACCAGTTTGATGAATCCGTCGCCCAGCGGCTTCAGGCTCTCGCCGAACGTCGGCCAGAAGTGACCGATCAAGGCGCCGAGCGCGATGGCGATCAGCACCTGGAAATACAGGTGGCGATAGAACGGCCGGCGAACGACCGGCGCGGCCTCTGACGGGACTGAGATCACGAAGGGCTCCTGATGTGCGGGGGGTGATCCCGCAGTCTCCTCGATGGGCGCGATCTTCGCCACGCTCCGTTGGATAGAGCTTCCAACGAGAACCATCATCGCGAAAGCGATTGATCCAACGCCTCGTTCTCTATGAAAATCAGGCACTTTCTGGAAAAGCGTGAGGATCGGTTAAGATATTTGTGCGGTTTTTCACCCACAAGGCTGGCCCTATCGTGCGATTATCCGCACACTGCGAACATGCAGGATGCACAGGTCACAGACTCGGCTCGAAAACCTTGGCGCTCCCTTTGGCTGGTAACGACAGTGTGCTGGTTCATGATCGCAGCCTTGGCGGCTTTCGGCGCAGGCGAGGTCGCTCGGCGTGATGCCAAGATCGAACTGGCTCGGCAGACAGAGGCCGCCGCCGCCCTGCACGCGGCCGTGCTACGCAGCGAACTGGAAAAGCACCGCTCCCTGCCCCTGGCGTTGGCGAGCGATCCCGACATCGCCGACCTGCTGAGCGCCCCGCAGACTGCCAAAGGCGATACAGTCAGCCTTAAACTGGAAACCTTGGCGCGTCAGACACGCGCCGCCGCCATCTATATCATCGACGCCAGCGGACGAACCCGCGCTGCCAGCAACTGGCGCCTGCCGACCAGTTTCGTCGGCGCCGACTACGGGTTTCGGCCTTATTTCATCAACGCCATGCGCCAAGGCCAGGCGGAGTTCTTCGCCTTGGGCACTGTGTCCGGCCGGCCCGGACTCTATCTGGCGCGGCGTGTTGACGGGTCGAGCGGCTCCGCCGTGGGCGTCGTCGTGGTCAAGGTCGAGTTCGCCGCTCTCGAGGCCGAATGGCGCGCGTCTGGTGAGCCGGCCTATGTTGTCGACCCCGGCGGCGTCGTGCTGATAACCAGCGTGCCGGCATGGCGTTTCCGCACCACAGAAGCGCAGGACGAACTTCGACGGCGGCTGACATTGACCGATCAGACGCTCCAACCCGAGGCGTTGCGCCCCCTCCCCTTCGTAACGCCTCCCAATGATCGACCGCGTCTGATCCAAGCTCCAGTCGATGGCCGCGAGCAGCGCTGGATGCATGCGGCGATCCCAACGGAAACGCCCGGCTGGACTCTGCACCTGCTGTCGCCGGATCGTGGATCCATTGGGATGGCCGTCGCAACCGCGCGGGCGCTTGCGGCCCTGATCGTCACCCTGCTGGCAGGAGTCATCGTCGTGCTTCTGCGTCGTCGCCATCAGGCCCTTGTCCGCGCCCGTGCCGAGGAAGAGGCGCGGCTGGAACTGGAAAGGCTGATCGACGAACGCACCCACGAGCTTCGTAACGCTAACGCCGCCCTCAATCGCCAGATCGAGGAACGCCGCCGAGCCGAGACCGCACGCGAACTGCTGCGTGACGAGCTGGTTCAAGCCAGCAAACTCGCCGCGCTGGGGCAGATCGTCGCCAGCGTGGCGCACGAGATCAATCAACCCGTCGCCGCCATCCAGACCCAGGCAGAGACCGCCGGCGTTCTGCTTGATCGCGACGAGGCCGCTAAGGCGCGTGGGGCATTGGCGCGGATCAGCGACCTGACCCAGCGCATCGGGGCCATCACCGAAGGCCTCAGGGTCTTTTCCAGAAAGTCAGATCCCAAAATCGGCATCGTCCGTCTGGAGGACGCCATCCACGGCGCCCTGCTGCTGACGCGCGGCCGATTGGACGAGGGCGGCGTCGAGTTGATCCGTGAGGGCGACGCAGACGTCACAGTACGCGCCGACCGCTTTCGTCTGGAACAGGTGATCGTCAACTTGGTCAAGAACGCTTCAGAAGCGCTGGAAGGCTGCGATCGGCCACGCCTAACGCTGAAGGTCTTGCGCGAAAAAGACCGTGTTCGATTGAGTATTTCCGACAATGGTCCAGGCGTGCCGCCCGCTGTGCGCGCCCAACTGTTCACCCCCTTTGTCACCACACGCGCAAATGGGCTCGGCCTGGGTCTGGTCATCTGTCGAGATCTGATCGCCGGGTTCGGTGGCGAGCTCGACTTGGTCGACGAGGACATCGGAGCGACCTTTGTCGCCACCCTGAGGATCGCGTGATGGAATTTGCCCGCCCCACTGCCGTCGCCCTGATCGAGGACGACGCCGATTTCCGCCATGCCTTGGTCGAGCGCCTGACCCTGGAAGGTTATGACATTCGCGCTTTTCCAGGGGCGGAACCCGCGCTGAGAGCGATCGATGCCGATTTTCCGGGCGTCGTGATCACCGACCTGCGGATGCCTGGCCTTGATGGCCGCCAGTTGCTCAGCCGCCTGCAAGCGTTGGACGCCACCCTGCCGATCATCATGATCACTGGCCATGGCGACATCACCGACGCCGTCGCAGCGATGAAGGACGGCGCCTACGACTTCGTCGCCAAGCCCTTTCCGTTTGAGCGCCTTCAAGACAGTTTGAACCGCGCTCTGGAAAAACGCGGTCTGGTCCTGGAAAACCGTCGCTTGCTGGCGATGGCCTCGGACAGCGGACAGGAGCTGCCCCTGGCGGGATCGTCTCGCGCCATCATTGCCCTCCGCGCCACCATCGCTCAGATCGCCGATGCCCGAATGGACGTGCTGATCGAAGGCGAAACCGGAACAGGAAAGGAGGCCGTTGCGCGCGCCCTGCACAACGGCGGCCGGCGACGATTGGCGCCGTTCGTCGCCGTCAACTGCGGCGCCCTGCCTGACGGGCTGATCGAGAGCGAATTGTTCGGACACGAACTCGGCGCCTTCGCCGGAGCCTTGCGCCGCCGGGTCGGGCACGTCGAACGCGCGCACAACGGCTCATTGTTTCTGGACGAGGTCGAGAGCATGCCTCTGGCGGTCCAGGTCAAGATTTTGCGTGTCCTGGAAGAACGCGAGGTCCATCCCATCGGGGCCAACGAACCCCGCGCCTTAGATTTGCGTGTACTGGCCTCGTCAAAGATCGATCTGGCCGAGGCCGCACGTGGGGGCGCCTTTCGCGAAGACCTCTATTACCGTTTGAACGTGGTGAGACTCCGCGTACCGCCTCTGCGCGAACGGCGAGAAGATATTCCCCTGCTATTCGCCCACTTCCTGCGTCGCGCGGCGGACCGCCACGGCGTCGATATTCCCTCTATAAGCGACAGCGTAAGACGCCTGCTGGTCGAGGCCGACTGGCCCGGCAATATCCGCGAACTGGCGCATTTTGCGGAACGCGTCGCCTTGTCACTCGATGACAACACCCGCGCGCCCGATCACGGCCTAAGTCTTCCCGACCGCGTCAACAGGTTCGAAGGCGAACTGCTGCGCGACGCGCTACAGTCTCATCGTGGGGACATATCCGCAGTGCTCGCCGAAATGCAGGTTCCAAGAAAGACGCTGTACGACAAGCTGCAGCGGCATGGCCTAAAGCCCGCCGATTTCCGCTGAGAAAGCCCGACCATTCTAGTCTAAAGCGGTCGAGTCTCCTCGTTTTTTCGCCGAGCGGAAGAAATCTCGCTGCCTGCCCATCGGTCCCACATCTGGAAATACAGACCGTAGTTGCCATTGAAGCGCTTGTGGTGCGCGTCGTGGTGGGTGGCGGTGATCATCCAGCGCAGGGGGGCGCGTTTCAGCCAGGACGCGGGCCAGACTTCTCGGCCGGCGTGGTTCAGCACGGCGGTGGCGGTCATCAGGGTCAGCAGCGCCAGCGCCACGCCCCAATGAATGGGGATGAAAAACGTCAGGGCCGGCAGGAACCAGGCCGTGGCGATCGCTTCGGCCGGATCGAAGGCGAAGGAGGCGAAGGCGCTGGGGTCGCGCGACCGATGATGTTCGGCGTGGGCCCAGGGGAAGATGCGTGGGTGATGCAGCCCGCGGTGGACCCAATAGTAGAAGGCGTCGTGGGCCAGCATGTAGACGATGAAGCTGACGGGCAACCACCACAGCGGCCAGGCATGGATATCGTCGTAGATCGCCGTCCCGCCGCGCTTCCAGAGTTCGATGACGAATGCGGCCGGCAGGGCGTAGATCGGGCAGGCGATCAGGGACGCGATGACTTCGGCGCGGATGCGTTTCGCCGCCGGCGGCCTGTGGTTCAGCTGACGCCCCCGTCCCGCCCCGCCCCACAGCAAGCCATGGGTCACGACACCGACCAGCAGATAGCGCACGCCGATAATCAGGCTGAGCGCGAGGGTGGTGACGAACAGGTCCTTCAACATGGGCGCACAGACGGCGAAACGTCGCGCCGGGTCAAGTCGTGACGCGCGGTCCCCAAAGCGCCTATGATAGGGTCATGTCCTGGCCGACGATGATCCTCCTGTTCCTCGCCACCTTCCTGGGGATGGAGATCTTCGCCTGGGCGATGCACCGTTATGTCATGCACGGCCTGCTGTGGACCTGGCACCGCAGCCATCATGAGCCGCACGACGACGTGCTGGAAAAGAACGACTTGTTCGCAGTGGTGTTCGCCGCCCCGGCCATCATCCTCATCGCCTTGGGTCTGCATCTGTGGCCTTGGTTGCTGCCGATCGGCCTGGGTGTCACAGCCTATGGACTGATCTATTTCTTCTTCCACGACGGGCTGGTGCACCGCCGGTTTCCGACGGGGATTGCGGGGCGCTCCGGATTTTGGACGCGGCGCATTCAGGCTCACCGGCTGCATCACGCGGTGCGGACGCGCGAGGGCTGCGTGTCGTTCGGCTTTCTGTGGGTGCGTTCGGCGCGCGCGTTGAAGGCCGAACTGTCTCAGAAACGCGGCGCTTCCAGCAACGGCGCCTGAGCCAGGGCGGCAAGGTCCGCCGACCCGGTGCAGAAACAGGCCAGTCGCAACTGAGCCGCCATCAGATCCAGGTGATCCACAACGGCCTCGGTCGAGGTCAGCGCCGCTTCGAGCACGCCCGCCGCCTGGCCGACCAGACAGGCGCCCAGCCGGATCGCACGCGCCGCATCCAGCCCGTCGCGGATGCCGCCCGACCCGATCAGATCCAGTTCTGGCGCGGCATGGGCGCAGTCTGCCAGGCTGCGGGCCGTCGGTACGCCCCAACCGGCAAAGGGCGCGGCCAGCGCTTCCGCCCGACCGCCCGTCGCTCGTGCGCCCTCAATCAAACCCCAGTTGGTGCCGCCCGCCCCGGCCACGTCCAGCGCCGCGACCCCCATGTCCACCAGGCGACGCGCCACCGCGCCCGACAGGCCGGCGCCCGTCTCCTTGACGATCAGACGGCCCGGGAAGGCCGCCGCAACCTGCTCGATGCCTCGCGCGACGCCGCGCCAATCGCGATCGCCCTCGGGCTGAACGCCCTCCTGCAATGGGTTTAGATGCAGGATCAGGGCGTCGGCGCCGATCATCTCCATGGCCCGCCGCGCCTCGTCGACGCCATAGCCCAGGGCGAACTGCACGGCGCCCAGATTGGCCAGGATCATCGCATCCGGAGCCCGGCGTCGCAGATCCAGCCCCAGACCCAGACCACCGTCCGTCTCCAGCGCCACACGCTGCGAGCCGACCGCCAGCACCACGCCCAAAGCCTGGGCGGCCTCGGCCAGACGCGCATTGATCGCCTCGGCCCGCGAGGGCCCGCCGGTCATCGAACTAATCAGGAACGGCAAGGCGACCCGTCCCCCCAGAAAGCGCGTGGTCAGATCGATGGCGTCGTGATCGATATCCGGCAGGGCGTCGTGCACGAAACGGACGGCGTCCAGACCCGATGTCGCCTGGCTGACGCCGCGCCCGGCGCGCACGTGGTCAATGTGTTCGTCCTTGCGCCGGATCAAGGCATCGGCGTCGGTGGACATCGCAAACGGCTCCTGGCGGGTTGCATCCGACGCGGTCGTGATGCCGTATGGCATCATAAGGGTTCGGCGCGTGGTCGCAACGCGACGTCGGCGACAATGGGAGATCTGTATGGCCATCGTCGGCATCCGGCGCCAACCGCCTCTGGCGGGCGCATCCTGCGACCCCGACGATCTGCGTCTGCAGGTTCAGGCGCGCCTGACCGAGGTCGCCCCGGCGCACGGCGGCCTGCTGTCCACGGCGGCCCGCGAAGCCTTGCTGGGACAGGGAAAACGCGTCCGGCCGGTGCTGGCCATGCTGGCGGCGGCGCATGTCGGCGGAGAGCCGGAAGACGCCCTCGACTATGCCTGCGCCCTGGAAATGGTCCATGCCGCGTCGCTGGTTCTGGACGATCTGCCGTGCATGGACGACGCCTCGCTGCGTCGGGGCCAGCCGAGCCTTCATCGTCGCCATGGCGAGGACACGGCGGTTCTGGCGGCCGTGGCCCTGTTGAATCAGGCGACGCGTCTGGTGCTGCAGACCCCGGCGCCGGCGGAAACACGGCTGGCCGTCCTGGACCTTTTGACGCAGGCGATCGGCTTCGATGGTCTGTCCGAGGGTCAGATGCGCGACCTGCGCGACGACGCGAGGGATCGCGACGAAACCGCCTTGCGCCAGATCAACGATCTGAAAACCGGCGCCCTGTTCGTCGCCACCGTGTGCGGCGGCGGCCTGCTCGGCGGGGGCGATGCACAGGATCTGGCGCGGCTGTCGATTTTCGGCGAGGCGATCGGCTTCGCCTTCCAGCTCTGCGACGATCTGCTGGATGTCTGTTCGACCGTCGATGCGGTCGGCAAGGACGTGGGCCAGGACGACGACACCATCACCTTCGTCGATCTGTGGGGTGAATGCCGGACCCGCGCGGCGGTGCGGCAATCCTTGGCCAAGGCGGTCGAGGCGGTCGGCCATGACAGCCCCCTGGCCCTGTACGTCCTGGACCTTTTCCAGCAGGCCGAACTTGGGGTCTGACGGCGCTCCGGCCTTGTCGCTGAGCGGGATCGATGCGGGCTATGACGGCCGATCCGTGCTGAGCGACTTCAGCCTGACTATCGCTGCGGGCGAGGTCTATGCGCTGCTGGGGGCGAATGGTGCGGGCAAGTCCACGGTGGCGCGTGTCGCCTCGGGTCTGCTGCCCGCCCGGCGCGGGCGTGTCGTCCTGGGCGAAGGCGGCGGACCACGCGGGCGCATCGGGCTGGCGCCGCAGGACAGCGCCCTGTTCCCGGCCCTGTCGCCGCGCGAGAACGTCGATGTGACGGCGCGGCTCTGCGGGGTGCCCAAGCGTGATCGCGGCGCGGCGGTGAACCGCGCGCTCGACCTGACCGGCTGCGGCCCGCGCGCGGACCAGCCGGTGCGCACCCTGTCCGGCGGCTGGAAACGGCGCGCCAACCTCAGCGCCGCCCTGGTCGGGCGCCCGCAGCTGCTGATTGCCGACGAACCGACGGAAGGGGTGGATGCGGCGACCCGCGGCGTCCTGTCCGTCGCCCTGCGCGAAACCGCAAAGGCCGGCGCCGGCTGCCTTCTGATCAGCCATGACGCCATCTTCGTCGCCGATACGGCCGACCGAATCGGCATCCTGGCGCAGGGACGACTGCTGGCGGAAGGCGCGCCGAACGCCCTGCTCCATCGCGCCTTCGGATCCGCCCGGCTGCTCAGCATTCGCCTGACCCGACCGGCGTCGGACCCCGCCGCCCAATGGTTCGCCCAGGCGGGGCTGACCGCGTCCGAGGACGGGCTGGAGTGGCGTCGGCACTGCGAGGACGCGTTGGCCATCGCCCAGATGCTTGCCGCCGTGGTCGATGGCGAGGATGGCGAGGTCGCCGTGCGTCGCCCCGGCCTGGACGATCTGGTCGCACAGCTGTCGCAGGCTCCGTCATGATGGCGGTGGCGGGCGCCTGGGCGAGAGGGTTTTGGCGCGACCGCGCAGGCGTGATCCTGACCCTGCTGTTGCCGCCCCTGGTCTATCTGTTGTTCGCGGCGATCTTCGGCGCGGGCGCACGGGGCGATATCGACACCACCGTCGTCCTGCATGACGCGTCGCGCACGCCCGCGACGGCGGCGATCCGCGAGGCGGTGTCGAAGGACGTGGGCGCGCGTCTTCGCATCGTCGAAGATCGCGAGGCCTTCGACCGCGCCGTCATCGACGGTCGCGCCGACGCGGGCATACTGATCCAGCCATCGACGCAGGGACCGCCAAAACTGGTGATCGTTTCCGCCGCCGGCCGGGACGTGGCGGCGTCGGCGCTTCAGGCGCGGCTGGAGCCGATGGCCGCCGCCCTGTCGGGTCAGGTCGCACGGCCCGCACCGCGCGTTCAGACCCTGCAGATCGGTCCCCAGGGTGATGTGCAGGCGACCTATTATGCCGGCGCGGTCAGTGTCATGTTCGTCTTTTTCGCCGCCATGCACGGGGCCATGGGCGGGCTGGACGAGCGGCGATCCGGCCTCCAATCACGTCTGGCCCTGGCCCGCGGCGGCTTGGCGCCCATCCTTGGCGGGCGGGCCGCCTGGCTGACGGCGGTGGGCGTGATGCAGTCGGCGGCGGTCTTCGTCGCCGCCTGGGTCAAGCTGCCGGATATCGAGCCCTGGCAGATGGCGGCGACTGCGATCACCGCCTTGGCGGTCGGTTTCTGCGCCGCCGGCCTGGCCCTGGCTCTGACAGCAACGTGTCGATCGCGTGAGCAGGCCCAGCCGCTGACGACCTTCGTGGTCCTGTTGCTGGCCGCGCTGGGCGGATCGATGGCGCCGCGCTTTTTGATGCCCGAGGCCTTCCGCGACCTCGGCTGGATCACGCCCCACGCCTGGGCCATCGAGGCCTATCAGGCCGTGATCTGGCGCGGCGAGTTCACCTCGACCGTCATCGCCGCCTGGGCGGTCATGGCCGGCCTGGGCGCGGGCGGCCTTGCGGTCGCCCTGATGTTGGAGCGGCGGCGCGCGGCTCGCTGATCGTCAGACGTGCGTCCACAACGCCGGGCGCGGCGGCGGCTCGCGCCAGGCGTCCAGCGTCTTGCACCACAGGGCGATCAGACCACCCCGCCCCAGCAGCATCAGCTTGCCCGCCTTGTCGACCGACGTCCGTCCGTCCCAGGCGGTCACGCCGGCGCGAGACACATGGCGGCCGATCGACCGATAGACGCCGCGCGCCGTCGCGATGGCCCAGGCCGAGCGCGGGTTCAGATCGCGCAACCCCCACCGCGCCGAGGCGTAGAAGGGCTCGGCCGCCGCCACCAGACGCTGCGCCGTCTTGGCCACGGCGGCGCGGTGCTGGGGCTGATCGACCTGATCGCGCGGCACGCCCGCCTCATCCAGCCAGGCGCCGGGCAGATAGACGCGGCCGCCCTTCGCATCCTCGACCACGTCGCGAGCAATGTTCGTCAGCTGGAACGCCAGACCCAGGTCCTGGGCGCGTCGCAGGGTCGGCGCATCGTCCACGCCCATGATCCGCGCCATCATCACCCCGACGACGCCCGCGACATGATAGGCATAGTCCAGCGTGTCCTCCAGCGTGTCGTAACGCCGGCCGACCACGTCCATCTCGAACCCCTGCAACAGGTCCATCGCCTCGTCGGCTGGAATGCCGTGACGCATGGCGACGCGCTGGAAGGCGGTAAAGACCGGGTCCGTCTGCGGCTCGCCGGCCAGGGCGGCGGCGGTGCGAAGGCGCAGTTCGTCCAGCTTCTCTCCGGCCAGCACCGGATCGATGCCGACCGCGCCGTGGCCCAGCACCTGGCCGTCGATCTCGTCGTCACAGTGCCGGCACCAGGAATACAGCATCCAGGCGTCGTCCCGGATCGCCGCAGGGAACAGGCGCGCGGCGGCGGCGAAGCTCTTGGACCCCTGCTCCATCGACTGGCGGCTGTGATCCAGGACGGCGTCGGTCATGCCGGCTGCCTCGCATCCTCGATCATCAGGGCGGCGGTGGCCTTGGCCGATCCGACCACGCCCGGCACGCCCGCGCCGGGATGGGTGCCGGCGCCCACAAAATACAGATTGGGAATCTGGTCGTCGCGGTTATGCACCCGGAACCAGGCGCTCTGGGTCAGGATCGGCTCCAGCGAGAAGGCCGAACCCTGGTGGGCGTTCAGTTGGTCGCGGAAATCGACCGGCGTGAAGATGCGGCAAGTATCCAGGTCCGCCGTCAGGCCAGGGATGTAGCGTTCTTCCAGATAGGCCAGGATTCGGTCGCGGTAGCGCGGCCCCTCGACCTCCCAGTCGATGTCGGCCGAGGCCAGGTGCGGCACGGGCGCCAGCACATAGAAGGCGTCGCAGCCTTCCGGGGCCAATGACGGATCTGTCCGCGTCGGCGCATGCAGATACAGCGAGAAATCGTCGGGCAGATCCGGCCCCTTGAAGATTTCGGCGATCAGCTCGCGATACCGCGGCCCGAACAGCACCGTGTGGTGGCGCACCTCCGGATGGACGCGCTTGAGGCCGAAATAGATGACGAACAGCGACATGGAGTGACGCCGCGACGCCAGCTTGGCGCCTTCCTTCTGACCGCGCGGTTCCTGACCCAGCAGGCGCTGATAGGTGTGAACCACGTCGGCGTTGGACGCGACCATGTCGAAGGCCAGCGTCTCGCCATTTACGACCACGCCGGTCGCGCGACCGTTCCCCATGGTGATGCGCTCGACCGGACTGTTCAGCCTCACCTCACCGCCCAAATCCTTGAGCAGCCGCACCATGGCCTGGATCAGCGCCCCGGTGCCGCCACGCGGGAACCACACGCCCCACCGCCGCTCCAGCGCATGAATCAGCGCATAGATCGAAGAGGTCGCGAACGGATTGCCGCCGACTAGCAGGGAGTGGAAGCTGAACGCCTGACGCAGGTGCTCGTCCTGAATATAGCTGGCGACCTTGCCATAGACCGACCGCCAGGCCTGCAGCCGCATCAGCTCCGGCGCCGCCTTGACCATGCTGGCGAAGTCCAGGAACGGCACGGCCCCCAGCTTCAGATAGCCTTCCTTCAGAAGGTCCTGCGAATAGGCCAGGAACTTGCGATAACCGTCCTTGTCGGCCGGATTGCGCGCCACGATCTGGCGGTCCAGCTCGTCCTGATCGTTGACGTAGTCGAAGACGTCGCCGTCTTCCCAGCACAGCCGATAGAAGGGCGCGACCGGCAGCAGTTCAACATAGTCCGACAGCTTGCGCCCGCTGGCCTCGAACAGTTCCTCCAGCGCCGACGGGTCGGTGATGACGGTGGGACCGGCGTCGAAGGTGTAGCCCTTGTCCTTGAACACATAGGCCCGGCCGCCCTCCAGATCGCGGGCCTCGAACACCGTGGTCTGAATGCCCGCCGACTGCAGCCGTATGGCCAGTGACAAGCCTCCGAAGCCCGATCCGATTACTGCAGCCCGCATCACGCACGTCCTCTTTCGACCAGACAGGTCAGTGCGGCGCCGATCGGCACCGGGGGTTTTCCGCTCAGGATCCGCGCCTTGTCGGCAAGGGTGGATCCCGCGGCATAGAAGCGTTCGATCAAAGGCTGGGGCAGACGATAGAACCGCTCCAGCACCTTGTATCGCTCATCGGGCCGCGCCGCACGGAATAGCATCCGGTTCAGCAACCGATAGAAGCTTCGTCCGGCCCATACGTCATGCGCATGGCGGCGGATGTCTTCGGCGACCGTCGCCGGCTCGAAATCCTGCGCCAGCCGGTCGGCCAGGCGCACGGCGTCCGGCAGGGAATAGCCGGTGGTCGGGTGAAACAGCCCGGCGCGCAAGCCGCTGAGCGCCGTCCGCCCCATCCGCGACAAATGCGCGCCGATGTCCCCGTCGAGCGCCACGGGCAGGACGCCGTCCTCCTCGCGCAATATCGTCTCGATCTCCCAGCCCTGCGCGCGGACGTAATCCAGCACGCCTTGCCGGAACGCCGCGCGATCCAGTGCATCGCCATCGGTATAGCGCGTATCCTCGATCAGCAGCGTGCGATCATCGAACGGCAGGGTGTAGAGAAACCGGTAGCCCCCGGCCTGATCGACACAGGCGTCCATGACGATGGGCGTGGTCAGACCGTGCGGCGCCGCCAGCCGCACCTCCAGCCCGACGAACTTCTGGAAACCCAGCGCCAGATCCGGCGTAGCGGTCGGCCCGCGCCCATCGATCACCGCCTTGGCGCTCAGGCGCCGTCCATCAGCCAGCACCGCTTCGGTCGGCGACACCGAAGTTACTGGCGCGGCCAGCATGATTTTTCCGGGCATGGCCGCCTCGACCACCGCCGCGAACCGTTCGGCCGTGACACTGCAATAGGGCGTCGACAGCGCGCGTTCGAACTGGGGAAAACGGACGCTGTATCCCGGCCAGCGATGCACCACCAAGGGCGCGATCCAGTCACGCTGATCCTGCGTCAGGTCGCTGTCGAAGAAGGACCAGGTGTGGACCCCGCCCAGGGTCTGCGCCGCCTCGACGATTCGCATATCCAGATCAGGACGGACCTGTGACAGCCGTAGCGCCAGCAGGCCATTGGCCAGGCCGCCGCCGACCAGCAGAAGGTCCGGCGCGGAAGTGTCAAAGGCGTCGACCTGCATTCCAGACAGGTGGCACGCGCGGACGCATGCGGCAAGCGAACAGGATGCTTACCGGGCCGCGATGCGCTAAGTGTCGCGCCATGTCCGCCGTCACGCCAATGTCACGGGTCGTCCCAAACCAAGCCCTGATCGGCCTGACGCTGGCTGGTCTGATCGCGGCGGCCTGGCTGAGCCTGCACATCTACGGCGTCTATTTTCATCGCTGGACGATCTGGAGCGTCGTGACCGTTCCACTGATCGTCGCCGTCCAGACTTGGCTGTCCGTCGGCCTGTTCATCGTCGCCCACGACGCCATGCACGGCTCGCTGGCCCCGGGCCGCCCACGGCTGAACACGGCGATCGGCAGCCTGGCGCTGGCCCTCTACGCCGGTTTTCGGTTCGCGCCCTTAAAGACGGCCCACCACGCCCATCACGCGGCGCCCGGCACGGCGGACGATCCTGACTTTCACGCCGACGCCCCCCGCGCCTTCCTGCCCTGGTTCTACAACTTCTTCCGCACCTATTTCGGCTGGCGAGAACTGGCCGTTCTGACGGTGCTTGTGGCCGTCGCCGTGCTGGTCCTGGGCGCCGGCATGCCCAACCTTCTGGTCTTCTGGGCCGCGCCCGCCCTGCTCTCGGCGCTTCAGTTGTTCACCTTCGGCACCTGGCTGCCCCACAGGCACACCGACGAAGCCTTCCCCGACCATCACAACGCCCGCACCAGCCCCTTCGGCCCGGTCCTCTCGTTGCTAACCTGCTTCCACTTCGGCCGCCACCACGAACACCACCTGACCCCCTGGAAGCCCTGGTGGCGTCTATTCAGCTAGGCGTCCAAAGCCAACTGACCCGTTGCGCGTCGTGTGGCTGCTGTCGGTCCATATTTCTGAGAGGAATGGCGGAGACGGAGGGATTCGAACCCTCGGTACCCCTTACGGGGTACGACGATTTAGCAAACCGTTGCCTTCAGCCACTCGGCCACGTCTCCTGCGAGGGCGTCGATAGCGGAGGCTGATGCGTCGCGCAATCCGGTTCGAGAGAAAGCGTCCACGTTAACGCGACATAGAGGCCAAAGCGGCAGTATCGCGGCCATCATTCGCCCCCGGATCGCTGCTGGATCGCCTGTTGCTCGACCGTCCCGCCAATCTCTCCGCCGACACGCCGCTGAAGAGCCGGCCGTCGCGCGGGCCGTTCCGCCCGGAGATCTGGCTGAATGCGCGCGAGCGATCGTCCGTGCGGCTGTCGGCGCACTATTTTCGGCTGATCGACGTGCTGATGGTCTGCGGATTGGCGTTAAACGCGGTTCTGGCGATCCAGCCGACGGGCTTGGCCTCGATCACGGTCGGCGACGCCGTGCCCGTGGTCGTCGGCGCCGTTTTGGTGCTCGTGCTGGTGCGCGCACTTCAGCTTTATCGATTCGGACGCGACACGCCCTGGCCTCTGCACATGACGGGCGTTGTAGGCGTGGGCGTCGTCTCGGCCGGTATTGCGCTCGTGCTGGGTTGGGCGCTGGACCGCCCGGCGCTGGACGTCATTGCGCCCTGGGCGCTGACGACGACGGCCGCCCTGGCGCTGTTGCACGGCCTGTGGCTGGTCGTCATCGCACGGTGGCGTCGGTTGGGCGTGTTGTCGCCCAACATCGTGATCGTCGGCGCGACCCGACACGCGCGACGTCTGATCGAACAGGCGCTGGAGCGGCGTGACATGAATGTGCTGGGCGTGTTCGACGACCGGCTGGCCCGATCGCCCGACAGCGTCGCCGGCGTGCCGGTGCTTGGGACCGCCAAAGCCCTGCTGACCCACCGGCTGACGCCCTATATCGACCGCATCGTCTTGGCTATCGATCCGGAAGCGGGCCAGCGCGTGCGCGACCTGACGCAGACCTTGAACGCCCTGCCCAATCCGCTGACGGTCATGGTCGATTCGGAGTTGGGACGCGACGGGGTGCTGAACAGGCTGGCCAATGCGCCTCTGGCGTCCCTGGACGGTCCCGTCGATCCCGACCGGCGAGCTTTCAACAAGCGGATCCAGGATCTGGTGATCGGCGCCGTCGCCTTGGTGGTTGCTGCACCCATCATGGCCTTGGTCGCCCTGGCGGTGAAGCTGGACAGCCCGGGCCCCGTCTTCTTCCGCCAGCGCCGTCACGGTTTCAATCACGAGACCATTGTCGTGTGGAAGTTCCGCTCCATGCGTCACGCCGCCGCCGATGCGACCGCCAGCCGCCAGGTCTGCGCCGACGACGACCGCGTGACCCGTGTCGGTCGCTTCATCCGCGCCACCAGCCTGGATGAACTACCTCAAATCTTCAACGTCCTGTCGGGCGAGATGTCACTGGTCGGCCCCCGCCCGCACGCCATCGGCATGAAGACCGGCGAGACCGAATCCGCCCTGCTGGTGGCCGAATACGCCCATCGCCACCGCATCAAGCCCGGCATGACCGGCTGGGCCGCCATCAAGGGCTCGCGCGGACCGGTGGACACCGAGGCCCAGGTGCGCGAGCGCGTCCAGCTGGACATCGAGTATATCGAGCGCCAGTCCTTCTGGCTGGACCTGTGGGTCATCGCCGTCACCATCCCCGTCCTGCTGGGCGACCGGGCGGCCGTGCGTTGAGCGAGAAGCGCATGTTCTGGCGCGGCGTCTGGGGCTATCTGCCGGCCCAGATCGTCCAGGGGGTCGTCGGTTTCCTGACCATCTTCGTCTTCACGCGCCTGCTCAGCGCCGACGATTTCGGCCATTACGCCCTGGCCTTTTCGGTGACGACCCTGGCCCACACCGTCACCTTCACCTGGCTGGAGGCGTCAATGGCGCGCTTCTGGGCGGCCGAGCGCACGCCCGAGGGAATGGCGACCCATTTCGCCAGTCTGTACCGCACGTCCTTCACCATCATCGCCGTCTTCACCCCGATCGCCGCCCTGATCGTCTGGCTGGCGCCGCTGACGCCGGCGTTCAAGATCGCTGTCGCCTTCGGCCTGGCCGGCGCGCCGGTGCGTAACCTCGCCAAGCTGGCGCAGGAGCGGTATCGCGCGGCGGGCGAGGTGTCGAAATCCGCCGCCGTGGACATCGGGGTCGCCGTATTGGGGTTCCTGGTCGGGGCCGGGTTCGCCCTGGCCGGCGCCGGCGCCGCCTCGCCCTTGCTGGGCCTGGCCATCGCACCCCTGTTCGCCCTGCCCTTCATCCTGCCGGGCGAGTTGCGTCAGTCGACGGGCGGAACCGTGGATCGCACGCGGCTGAAGGCCTATGCCCTCTATGGCTATCCCATTGCGGCGTCGCTGACCTTGGCCTTGGTGCTGGCCTCGACGGACCGGTTTCTGCTGGCAGCCTTCATGGATGCGGCGGCGGTCGGCGCCTATCACGCCAGCTACAGCCTGGCGAACCGGACGCTGGACGTCATCTTCATCTGGCTGGGGGCGGCCGGGGCGCCGGCCATGGTCATGGCGCTGGAGCGCGGTGGACGCGAGGCGCTGCGTCAGACCGCCATCGAACAGGGTTCGACCCTGATCCTGATCGGCCTGCCTGCCGCCGTGGGCCTGTCGCTGGTCGCGCGACCGCTGGCGGAGTTGATGATCGGCCAGGATCTGCGCGCCGCCGCTGCGCTGGTGACGCCGTGGATCGCGGCCTCGTCCTTCCTGTCAGGCATGATCGCCTATTACTTCGGCTTCGGCTTCACCTTGGGCAAGAAGACCGGCCTGCTGCTGGTGACGATGGCGATTCCTGCGCTTTGCAACGTCATGCTGAACTTGGTGCTGATCCCCCGCATGGGCGTAACCGGCGCGGCCGTTTCGACCGCCGCCAGCTTCGCCATCGGCCTGATCGCCTGCATCCTGCTCAGCCGCCGCGCCATCGCCCTGCCGATGCCGTGGGACGCGCTGATCCGTTGCGGGATCGCCTCCGCCGTCATGGCCGGAGTCGTCGGGTTGCTGCCGCCGCTTGGCGGCTTCTTGGAGCTGATGATGGACGCGAGCGTGGGCGGCTTCGTCTATGCCATCGTGGCCCTGACGCTGAACGCCGCCGGGGTGCGTGATGTGCTGCTGCGCCTGATCCGCGCGCGCCGGAGCGTGCCGGCATGAGCGCCCATATTCACGACAACGCCGCCTGGTCTCAGGCGACGCCGACGATCTCGGTCCTGATCCCCTTCCTGCGCGACGATCCGCAAGAACTGCTGCGTCAGCTGGACAGCGAGGCCACGGCCCTGTCCGGCGCGGTCGAGCTGATCCTGCTGGACGACGGCACCGCCGACGCTGATCTGACGACTCGGCTTCAGGCGACCATCGACGCCCTGCGACTGCCCGTCCGGCTGATCACCCTGGCCGCCAACGAGGGTCGCGCGAAGGGCCGCAACCGGCTGACCACCGCCGCGCGCGGCGAGGCCTATCTGTTCCTCGACAGCGACATGCGGCCCGACACGCCGGCCTTCCTGCAAGACTGGCTGCGACTGGTCACCGACAGCGCGCCCGCCGTCGCGTTCGGCGGTTTCTCGCTGGACCATGCGCCGACCGATGCCCGGTTCACCGTCCACCGCGCCCTGTCCGGCGCCTCGGAATGCCTGCCGGCGTCCCAGCGCGCCCTGACGCCCGAAAAATACGTCTACACCTCCAATCTGCTGGTGCGCCGCGACGTGTTCGCCGCCGAATCCTTCGATCCCGGTTTCAGCGGTTGGGGCTGGGAGGACGTGGAGTGGGCCATGCGCGTCTCGCGCCGCTTTCCCGTCGTCCACATCGACAATCCCGCCACCCATATGGGCCTGGACACGGTCGAGGATCTGGCGCGCAAGTTCGATCAGGGCGCCGACAACTTCGCCCGCGTCGTCGCTCTGCATCCCGCCATCGTCCAGACCTATCCCAGCTACAAGGCCGCGCGCGCCCTGAAACGCCTGCCCGCCCTGCCGCTGGCGCGCCGCCTGATGAAACAGGCCGCCTTGACGACGGCCCTGCCGGTCAAGGCCCGCGCCTTCGCGCTCAGGCTCTACCGCGCCGCCGTCTATGCGGACGCCGTATGACCATGCGCGATGTCGCCGTCATCATCCCGACCCTGCGCCGCCCCGACAGCCTGGAGCGCGCTCTGCGCTCCGTCTTCGCCCAGACCGGATCTCTGCACCGCGTCGCCGCCATCGTCGTCGCCGACAACGACCCAGACGGATCGGCCGCGCCCCTGATTGAGCGCCTAAGCGCCGAGGCGGCCGTCCCCCTCACCTATGCCCACGTCCCCGTCCCCGGTGTGGCGACGGCGCGCAACGTGGGCCTGTCCGCTACCGACGCGACCCTGATCGCCTTTCTGGACGACGACGAAGCCGCCTCTCCCAGCTGGCTCGCCGCCCTGCTGAGCGCCCAAACCCAGACCGGCGCCGATGTCGTCTTTGGCCCCATTCGCGGGCGGGTGCCGGAAAACACCGGCTGGACCACCGACTATCTCGAGCGGTTCTTTGGTCGCGACGGCCCGCGCGAAACCGGCCTGACCGACGAGATCCACGGCTGCGGCAACAGTCTTATGGTGCGGGCGACCGCCCTGCCCGGCGAGGCCCCGTTTGACGTCGCCATGAACGAGACGGGCGGCGAGGACGACCGGCTGTTCACCGCCCTGTCGGCGCGCGGCGGTCGGTTCGGCTGGGCCGCCGAGGCATGGGTGGACGAGTTCGCACCGCCCCACCGCGCCACTCTGACCTACGCCCTGACCCGCGCCTTCGCCTATGGCCAGAGCCCGACCCAGATGGCCGCCGCCCGCCGCGACTGGCCCGGCGTCGTCAAATGGATGGTGGTCGGACTGGCCCAGACCGGCGTGTGGGGCAGCTTGTCCCTGCTGTCCGCCCTTCTGCGCCGTCCCGACCGCCCCCACACCTACGACCGCTGCGCGCGTGGTCTCGGCAAGGTCTTCTGGACCAAAGGCTTCGAGCCGAAACTCTACGGCGCGGCGATGCTGAAGCGCCCCACGGCCTGATCAGCGGATCGGCATATAGCGGCAGGTGAAGTCCGGATCGCCGCTCATCAGGCTGGGCTTGAGGTGGATGTACAGACGTTCAGCGCCTGCAACATCGTCCAGCGCAAACGCCTGTTCGGCCTCGTACATCTCATCCCGATGCGCGTCCGTCCAATCGTGGGCCAGTTTGATGGCGCGCGCCTTGGCTGCCGGCAGGCTGTCGGCGACGACAAAGACATTGCGGTGCTGCTCGGCGAACCCCACCCCGTCGTAGCCGCCCAGGTTGACGTAGTAGAGCTTCTCCTTGCCCTCATAAGGCTTCGGCGACAGGCTGACCTGATAGCCGTCCGCCTGCGAAATCTCCGACCAGCAATCGATGTGCAGCGTCCCTTCGCGCCCCCACCACTGCGCCAGCAAGGCGTCTTTCGTCGCTTCGATCGTGGGGGCGACGAGGAAGCGCATATCGTGGACCTCGATATTCGCGCCGGGGTGTTCCCCGCCGATGTAGATCGCAAACAGCTTCATTCGTCCTCGCGTCAGGCCGCCGTATCGGCGTGATCGACCGCAGGCTTTGCGGTATTGAGGATCAACGCCAGTCGCCGACCGACGATCCCACCCATTTTGTGCGAACTGGTGATCCCTTGCGCAAAGGGATGCCGCCCCATGATGAACGGCAGGCTGAGACAGAACAGCCGATCCGTCGGCAGGGGCGCATCGACCGGCCGGAACAGGTCGTCGACCGCAATCCCCCGGACCACGTCGGGCGCATCGTTGGCGACCTGATCTCGAACGATCCCCTGCTCGAGAAGGGACAGGAAGGGAAACTGGATGCCGCTCAAGGCCGCCTGCCCTGTCGCCTCGATGAAGATCGGATAATGTAGGGTCGTGTCGCCGATGGCCACGCGCGCGCCGCCTTCGGGACAGCGCGTGTCGACGTCGTGGTCGTCGCCCAAGGCTATGACGTCCAGCCGCCCGGCGGCGTGCAGCGCCAGCATCCGCTCGATCGATTCGTGCGGTACGCCGGCGTAGATATCGACGAAGATCGGCTTGAAGGCGCGGCTGAACCGCTCGAACTCGGCGCTGTCCAGATGCGGCACGATGACGGCGACGATCTCATGCATGCGCAGGATGCCGTCGCGCCAGGCCACCGTCACCTGTGCGGCATGGTTCGCCTGCGCCTCCTTCAGGTTTGCGGCGGCCCAGACGAACGGATCGACCGATGCGCGCCGAGCGAAATAGGCCTCGGCGAAGGTTTCCAGCGTCGCATCATGTAGTCCCGTCTCGGCGGCGTAGTCCGGATCCAGATGGATCAGCTCGGTTCGAAACAGGTCGAATACGGCGTCCAGCAGCCCGTCAGGACCGCGCGCCACAGCCGCAGCGACGGCCTCGGGCGTGCAATAGGCCAGCGGGCCATGCGGCAGCGGAAAATAGAAGTCTGCTTCGGGCAGCAAACCCTTTCGCGACATCATGGCGATGTGAAAATCTTCGGTATCTGGCGCGGGCTGATAGATCAGCCGATCGTCGCGCCGAACGAAGTCCCCGTGCGACGTGGCCAAGGCGACGGCCGCATCGATGGCCGTCAATGACGACCCCCGAATGCCGATCCGCCTCGCCGGAACATCAGCAAGGACCGACGCGGGCCATGGGCTGAGGAAATATCCGGGCTGGGCGTCCGGCCGCGACGGCCACTGGTGACCCGTCGCCAGAACCACATGGTCGAACACAGCCCTGGCGATCTTCCGCGACGGCGGCGATGTGAAGGTCAGTTCGATCCCATCCCTGCGGTTCGCCGCATCGATGACCCGGCATCCCGTCCGCACATTGATATCGACGCCCTTGGCGCGGGCCTGCTGAACCAGGGTGGCGAACTGACTTTCGAAATACCGCCCCAGGGCAACACGTGGAACGAACGTGCGCTCATCGAGCGACGCCCCATCCACGTCCAGCTCTGCCAGTTCGGCGGGCGTTCGTGCCGACAGCCAGTCGGCCAGCGTCTCCTGCAACGGCGGGATCTCTATGCTGGCGATGTTGGACAGCATCGCCGGGTCGTTCCAGTCCGGGCTGTAGGGGCTGCCGCAGCCAGCCGTCTCGCGCGCCTCGAACACCGTGACCCGCGCCGAGACGACGCCTTGGGACAGAAGGGCATGAAGGGCGTAAAGCGTCGTCGGCCCCGCTCCGACGAATGCGACGGACTTTGTCATGGCCACACAATGCGCGACGCAGGCAAAGGCGCCGCATCCGCGCCCGATTTCAGCGCAACCGCTTCATTTTCTTGCCGAATGTGCGAAATCGGACGCCAGAAATGCTCGCTTCGGAAGCGGCTTCAGCCCATCAGCCGCTGCAAAAAACCTGGCGCCTTGTAGGTCGAGCGGTTCATGACCACGCCGGCGATCTTGCCCCCCACAGCCTCGATCTCGTCGCGCAGGATGACCGGCGCATGGGCGGCGGTGCTTTCAGCCGCAATGACCAGCACCGTCATGTCCACGAAGGGCGCCAGGATGATCGCCATGTCGTTGCGGTCGGCGGCGGGCGCGTCGACCACGATGGTGTCGGCGTGGGGCCGCAGCGCCTCCCAATATCGGGGCTCTCCGACCGCCTCGACCCGGTGCCCGGACCGCAGCGCCTCCATGTGGAAGTGCGTGACCCACAACCGGCCGCCCAGGCAGGACCGCGCCGTCAGCAGCCGCGAATCCGGCACCGGCTTGCCGTCGCGCCCGGTCACGCGCGGCGTTACGGCGTAGAAGCTTGAGCCGTCTGGCGAGCCTTGCGCGGCCTTGCCGACCTGGCCGAAACGATCCGGCTCGGCCGACACCGTCTCCAACTGCCCCTGCTGCGCCAGATCACCGTCGATCAGCCAGACGGGCTTGCGCGCCCGCACCGCCGCCAGCCGCGCGAACTCCCGCGCCACGGTCGAGACGCCCTCTCCGGTGACGGCGGAGGCGAACTGGATCACGCGCGCGCGGTGCGCCGGCGCCGGTCCCAGCGTCGCCCAAAGGCCCGCCATTTCTGAAGTCAGATCGACCATCGAATCGCCAAGGCGCTCCCTAAGCCCTCAGCCTAGCACGAGTTTCGCTAGGCCGCCTTGGCCGGCGCGACGGCGAGAACCGGCATGTCCATGGTGCGGCTGACCGAGGCCGGCGTCGTAAAGCCGCGACGCGTGAACACCCGCAACAGGCCGACGCACAGGGCCGTGAAGCCGGCGAACAGGAAGACCGCCGCCAGCAGCGGGATCTTCAGGCTCTTGCCGGTCGCTGGCGGCTGGGCGCGTTCGATGACGGTGACGTTGTCGGCGCCGGCGGCGACCAGGGCGTTATCGGCGCGGCTCTGCGTCTCGCGCTGCTGGAACTCCCGGATAGAGGCGCTCAGCACTTCGCGATTGCCGGCCAGGGTCGTGTTCTCGGATTCCAGCGCCGTCAACCGCGCCTGCCGCGAACGGATGTCGGCCAGCTGCCGATCCAGCACCGACAGACGCGCCGCCAGCGAGTCGCGCTCGGCCCGGGTGTTGATCCGCGTGGTTTCCAGCTCGGTCCAGACGGGGTTCGGTCCGGTGCGGACCTCCTTGGCTCCGACGGCCGTGCCGGTCGCGACATAGGCTTGAAGTTGGTTGATCCGCGCCTCGATGTCTTTCACCGGCTGGGCGTCGGGCTGATAGCGCGACAGCAGCTGCTCGCGCTCGGTGCGCAGTTGCAGCACCTGGTCTTGGGCCGAAATGTTCAGATCCTGCTGCAGCGCCACCTCCGCCGGGGTTCCCGCCTGCTGCGCGATCAGGGTGTTCAGCCGCTGGGCGGTCTGGTTCAGCTGGCTCTGCGTCGACATTCGGTCGGTAAAGACCGTCTGATAGGTCGCCGCCAGCGTCGCCTTGGCCGCGGTGAAGTCGCCGATGTCATTGGACGCCAGGAAGGCCTCGTAGGCGCGGTCCGCATTACCGAGTTCATCCTCGAAGGCCATGCGTTGGCTGGCGATGGCCGGCGTCTTGTCCTGAAAGACTTCGCGGCGATAGATCAGATATTGCTCAATGATCGTGTTCAGGACCCGGGCCGCGCGTTCGGGATCGTCGGCCTTGTAGGTCAGGTGGATGACCGCGCTGCCTGGCGCCGTGGCGACGCCCAGGCCGCCGCCGACGGCCTTCAGCGCAGCGGACCGCGCGGCCTGCGGACTGCCCTTGGGCGGCTCGCCCAGGATGGCGGCCGGGCCCAGGACGTCGACCACCTTCTGGCGAACGGCGCTTGAACCCAGGATGGCGGCTTCGGAGTTGGCGACCTCGTCACCCTGCGGCGCCTGGCCCCGTTCGGCCGTGCCGACGCGCGGCTGATAGACGTATTCCTGCCCCACGCCTGCAAACACCGAGCCGGTGGCCGTATAGCTCTTCTTCAGCGTCATGGCGGCGGCGAACCCCAGCCCCAGGATCACCACGAAGACGACGATCATCAGCAGCAGTTCGCGGAACAACAGGCCGATCACGTCCAGAACGCCGTAGCGCGGCCTTGTGGTGACGTGTGCGGTGGAGCGCATCGGGCGGGCCGAATCCCTTGAAAGGCGTGTGGTCCTCACCCTTCGCCCACCGGCGTTAACTGATGGTTACCCATAACCGGCGAGGTTGGCTCAAATCCCTCGTCGAGGCCGACCGATTCCCATGCTGACCGATCGCCGCCTGTTTCTGCTGACCCTGGGTTCAGCCTCCATCGCCGCGTCGCTGGCGGCCTGCGGCGGCGCCGGCGGCGCTGGCGATCCCCGGCGCGTCGACCGGTCGCCCTACGACGCGCTCGCCGGCCTGCCCTTCGCCCCCTGGACGGACCAGGAGCCGGAATATCTGCTACATCCCGGCGACGAGATCGAGGTGGCGACGCCGACGGCTTCGGAACTGACACGCACGCTTAAGGTCGGTCCCGATGGTCGTATCGCCCTGCCCCTGATCGGATCGGTCATGGCGGCGGATCGCACCCTGCCCCAGCTTCAGCAGGTCGTCTCGGCGGCCTATGCGTCCCAGCTGGTGCGCCCTGTTGTCGAGGTCACCCTGCGCCAGGCCGGGCCGATCCGCGTCTGGGTCGACGGCGAAGTCCGCACGCCGGGCGTCTTCGAAATGCTCGGCGATCTGGACGCCTATCAGGCGGTGATCCAGGCCGGCGGGTTCGCCCCAACGTCGCGTCAGGACAGCGTGGCCCTGATCCGTCGAGGGCCTGGCGGTTCGCGCATGATGCGTGTGGTGGACCTGCGTCCGCGTCGCGGCGAGGTCGTGCCCTTGCGGCGTGGCGACATCGTCTTCGTGCCGCGTTCGACGCTGGGCGAACTGGCGGCCTTCTTCACCCAGGTGCGCGCCGCACTGCCTATCGGCTTCAGCTATTCGATCAACGGATCGAACGGCAACGGCTACGCCCAGTTCTGAGCCAGTCGTTTAGGCGACCAGCTGAACCACGCCCTGATCGATGTAGCGCCGCGCGGCCTTCTGGGCTTCCGCGATCTCCTCGCGTTCCATCTCCAGGCTCATCTCGCGGCGATAGACGCGCGCCTCGATCGAACCCTTCATGGCCGCCAGGTTGAAGATCATGTGGGCCGACACCCGGTCCATCGGACAACCGCCCGATCCAGCCGAATACATCATGCCCAGTTTGAACAGGTCGTCGCCGGACATGTCCGGGGTCGGCAGGGGCAGACCGTCGTCGTGGGCCTGCAGGTCGTGCGCCATTTCTTGCGCGTTCATCACCGTATCTCCTCAACGGGCGCCCTTCTGGGCCCGCCTCTGAGACGCCATCAAATACCGGTGGTTTGAAGTTAAAGTTAACGGCGAAAGGCCTTGCGCGGACTTTTCAGTAAAGCAGAAATGAATACTTCTAACGGGATTCAGACCTGGGAAATCTCTGATAAATCTCTCGTTTACGCCTCTCCGGCGCGGCCTACGCGCTCCGCAAACCTGACGGGATCGTTCAGCGGGCATTCAGGCGCGAAATCCGACCTTGCTCATCATTAACGGGTCGGATCGGCACATCCGTCGGCGGCCCAGAATGGAGCACGAGGATGAACCGCCTCACCAAGGCCGCCGTCGTCGCCCTCGCCCTGTCGACCACGGCCGTGCCGATGCTCGTCCAGGCCCAGGACCGCGACCGCCGCGAGTATCGTCAGGATCGTCGTGACGACCGCCGCGACTTCCGCCAGGAACGCCGTGAAGATCGCCGCGACTGGCGCGACGGTCGCTATGACAGCCGCCAGGACTATCGCCGGGACCGCCGCGACGACCGTCGTGACTATCGCGACGAACGCCGGGACGACCGTCGCGATTGGCGCAATGACCGCTGGGACCGCAACAACAGCAACTGGTGGCGCGGCCGCTCGGACTTCCGTGGCTACAACGGTCCGCGGGCAGGCTACTGGTACGCCCCCAGCTATGGCTACTATCGGGTCGAGCCGCGCTACAGCAACTATCGCTGGCGCACCGGCGGTTATCTGCCCTACCAGTATCGCAACTACTATGTCCGAGACCCCTATGTTTACGGTCTTCGCGAAGCGCCGCGCGGTTATCGCTACGTCCACGCCGGCAACGACATCCTGTTGATCGCCGTGGCCAGCGGCCTGATCGCCAGCGTCCTGTCGGGCGTCTATTAAGCCTCGTCATAACCGGACGATCGAACCCCGCAGGTCTTGCCTGCGGGGTTCTGCTTTTTCGGACAGCCCCTTGATTGCGAACAGTGTTCAGCCTGGGTTCATCGCCACGGATCGATGATCGTCTCAAGCCGCCGGAGACCCGGCGTGCAGGAACCAAAGACCATGAAACGCCTCCTGATGGCTTTCACCGCCATCGCCGCCGTCGCCGGCCCGCTTGCAGTCCCGATGCAGGCCCTCGCCCAGGAACAGGACCAGGCTCAGCAGGAACGCCCGCAGCGCGAAGGTCGCGCCCGCGGCATGAACCGGCCCGAGCGTCCGCAGATGGGTCGTGAGGACGGACCGCCTGAGCCTCGCCCCGAACGTCCCAGCCGCCCCGCAAACGATACGCCCCGTCCCGAGCGCCCGTCGGGTGGCGAACGTCCGAATGCGGGCGGCCAGCGTCCGGATCGTCCCGAAGGCGGTTGGAACCGGCCCGATCGTCCGAACATTGGCGGCCAACGTCCGGACCGGCCCGAAGGCGGCTGGAACCGGCCCGATCGCCCCAACGCCGCCGGCCAGCGTCCCGACCGGCCAGAAGGCGGCTGGAACCGTCCCGATCGTCCGAACACCGGCGGCCAACGCCCAGACCGGCCCGAAGGCGGCTGGAACCGACCCGATCGCCCGAACACCGGCGGCCAACGTCCAGACCGACCCGAAGGCGGCTGGAACCGACCCGATCGGCCCGACCGCCCAAATGCAGGCGGTCAACGCCCCGACCGTCCCGGAAACAGCTGGAACCGTCCCGACCGTCCGGGCTCGGGCTGGAACAACGGTCGTGACCGCGACCGTCAGCACCGCGAGTTCCGCCAGCGTTTCAACGGCGATCAATGGCGGCGCGACTTCTATCGCGGCCACCGCTCGGACTGGTGGCGCAACGATCGGCGCTTCAGGGGTTACAACGGCGTGCGCGTCGGCTTCTACTTCGCGCCCGGCTGGGGCTATTACAGCGTGCCGCGGTCCTACTGGGGTCGGTCGTGGTCGGTCGGCCAGTATCTGCCGGACGTCTTCTGGCGCTACCAAATAAACGACTGGCGCACCTACGGCCTGGGCTATCCGCCCGAGGGCACGCGCTGGGTCTCCGTCGACAACACCCTGTATCTGATCGACGAATACGACGGCTATATTATCGACGTCATCCGCGACGCCTGGCGCTGGTGAGAACAAAGGCCCGGAGAGCAATCTCCGGGCCTTTATCGTGCAGTTTGTCGCTCAACCAGCGAGCGACCGCGTCGCGAGCGTTAGCGACAAGCCGGGGTTTGTGGGCCGCAGCCCCCAAGCATCAGAGCCCCAGCTTGGTCTTCAGGATGTCGTTGACCGCCGCCGGGTTGGCCTTGCCGCCCGTGGCCTTCATGACCTGACCGACGAACCAGCCGATGGCCTGGGGCTTTTCAGCCACCGCCGCCGCCTTGTCCGGATTGGCGGCGATGATCTCGTCCACGGCCTTTTCGATGGCGCCGGTGTCCGTGACCTGTTTCAGCCCGTGTTTCTCGACCACCTCGGCCGGCGAGCCTTCGCCGTTCCAGACGTGATCGAAGACCTCCTTGGCGATTTTGGAAGAGATGACGTTCGTCTCGATCAACTCGACCAGCTGCGCGACGTGCGCCGCCGGCAGCGGATTCTCGCTGAAGTCCTTGCCCTCGGCCGCCAGGCGCGCCGAAACCTCGTTGGTGACCCAGTTCGACACCAGCTTGGCGTCCCGACCCTTGGCGGCGGCTTCGAAATAGTCGGCCTTGGCCTGTTCAGAGATCAGCACGATGGCGTCGTATTGCGACAGGCCATAGTCCGCCATCAGACGCTTGCGCTTGTCGTCCGGCAGCTCGGGCAGCGACGCCTTGATCTCGGCGATCCACGCCTCTTCCAGATCCAGCGGCAGCAGATCGGGATCGGGGAAGTAGCGATAGTCTTGCGCCTCCTCCTTGGACCGCATCGAGCGCGTTTCGCCGGCCGTCGGGTCGTACAGGCGCGTCTCCTGGGTGATCGAACCGCCGTCCTCCAGAATTTCAATCTGGCGGCGCGCCTCATACTGGATCGCCTGAGAAATGAAGCGGAAGCTGTTGACGTTCTTGATCTCGCAGCGCGTCCCCAGATAGCTGAAGTCGCCCGTCTCCTTGAACTTGTCGTAGTTGCCGGCCCGGCAGACCGACACGTTCACGTCGGCCCGCAGGTTGCCCTTCTCCATGTCGCCGTCGCAGGTGCCCAGATAGATCAGGATGGTCCGAATCTTTTTCACATAGGCCACCGCCTCATCCGGCGTGCGCAGGTCGGGCCGCGACACGATCTCCATCAGCGCCGTGCCGGCCCGGTTCAGATCGACGTAGCTTTCGGTCGGCGACAGGTCGTGGATCAGCTTGCCCGCATCCTGCTCCAGGTGCAGCCGCTCGATGCCGACGTTGAAGAAGCTGCCGTCCTCGGCCTCCACCTCGACCACGCCTTCCCCCACGATGGGGTAATAGAGCTGACTGATCTGATAGCCGGTCGGCAGGTCGGGATAGAAGTAGTTCTTGCGGTCGAACTGGCTGCGGCGGTTGATCTGCGCGCGCAGGCCCAGGCCCGTCTTCACCGCCTGCTCGACGCAGTGTTTGTTCAGCGTCGGCAGCATGCCGGGAAAGCCCGCATCGACCAGCGACACCTGCTCGTTCGGCCCCGCGCCGAAGCCGACGGCGGCGCCGGAGAACAGCTTGGCCTTCGACGCCACTTGGGCGTGGATTTCCAGGCCCATGACGATTTCCCAATCGCCGGTGCGGCCTTTGATGGTCTTGGTATTGTCGCTCATGCTCACCACCACTTGCCCGGCTTGGCCGTGAAGCCCGCCGCCCGTTCCAGCGCCGCGCCGACCTGGAAGACCGTCGCCTCGTCCAGCGCCTTGCCGATGACCTGAAGCCCCAGCGGCAGGCCGCCGGCGTCCACGCCCGCCGGCACCGAAATGCCCGGCAGGCCGGCCAGATTGGTCGTCACCGTGAAGACGTCGTTCAGATACATGGTCAGCGGGTCGATCTGCTTGTCGCCCAGCGCGAAGGCGGCCGACGGCGTCGACGGCGTCAGGATGGCGTCCACCTGGCCCCAGACGTTGTCGAAGTCCTCGGCGATGCGACGCCGCACCTTCAGCGCCTTGACGTAGTAGGCGTCATAGAAGCCGGCCGACAGCACATAGGCGCCGATGGTCAGGCGACGCTGGACCTCCTTGCCGAAGCCTTCGGCGCGCGAGGTCGCATACAGATCGTCCAGCGACTTGAAGTCCTCCGCCCGATGCCCGAACCGCATGCCGTCGTAGCGGGCCAGGTTCGAAGACGCTTCGGCAGGGGCCACGATATAGTAGGTCGGCAGGGCGTATTTGGTGTGCGGCAGGCTGATCTCGACGATCTCGCAGCCGGCGTCCTTCAGCCAGGCCACGCCCTGATCCCACAGGGCCTGGATCTCGGCCGGCATCCCGTCCACGACATATTCGCGCGGCACGCCGATGCGCAGGCCCTTGACCGATTGGCCGACCGACTGGGTCCAATCCGGCGTCGGGATGTCCAGGCTGGTCGAATCCTTGGCGTCGAACGAGCACATGGATTGCAGCAGCAGGGCCGCGTCCTCGACCGTCTTGGTGATCGGACCGGCCTGGTCGAGCGACGAGGCAAAGGCCACCATGCCGAAGCGGCTGGCGCGGCCATAGGTGGGCTTGATCCCGACCGTGCCGGTGAAGGCGGCCGGCTGGCGGATCGAACCGCCGGTGTCCGATGCGGTGGCGGCCAGGCACAGATCGGCCGCGACGGCCGAGGCCGAACCGCCCGACGAACCGCCCGGCGTCAGCTCGGCGTTCGAGCCGGTCGATTTCCACGGGTTCTTCACCGGACCAAAGGCCGAGGTCTCGTTGGACGAGCCCATGGCGAACTCGTCCATGTTCAGCTTGCCCAGCATGACCGCCCCGTCCCGCCACAGATTGGCGGTGACGGTCGATTCATAGGGGGGTGTGAAGCCGCGCAACATGTTGGAGCCGGCCGTCGTCTGAACGCCCTCGGTGCAGAACAGGTCCTTGATCCCCAGCGGCGCGCCTTCCAGCGCTCCGGCTTCGCCGGAGGCGATGCGGGCGTCCGACGCGCGCGCCATGTCCATAGCCTTGTCCGCCGTCACCTCGACATAGGCGTTCAGGGTCGGATTGGCGGCTTCGATCGTAGTCAGGAAGGCCTGGGTGATTTCCGCCGATGTGAAGTCCTTGGCCTTCAGCCCGTCGACGGCGCCCTTCAGGGTCAGTTTGGTCAGGTCGCTCATGACTATTCGACCACCTTGGGCACGACGAAGAAGCCGTCCGCCGACTTGGGCGCATTCGACAGGACCGCATCGACCTTGGCGCCGTCGGTGACGACGTCGTCGCGCAGGCGCAGCGGCTGGGCGACGTTCGAGGTCATCGGCTCCACGCCTTCGACATCCACCTGATCCAACTGCTCGATCCAGGCCAGGATGCCGTTCAGCTCCTGCGCCAGCGGCTCCAGCCGGTCCTCGGGGGTCTTGATGCGGGCGAGATGCGCAACCTTGCGCACCGTCGCAGCGTCGATGGCCATGCGGCCCTCCAACACACAAAATGAAAACGAAGCGGTCGGATTAGCCGCACGCTTTGGGATTCACAAGGATCAGCCGCCCGTCGTCAGGCGTGATCTCACTGCGACGTGCTGACGGACACCGCGTCCGGCGGCGTCTCGCCGCTCGGAGGGAAGTCGATCTGCACGGTGCGCTCCACCTTCAGGATGTCGCCGTTCGGCCCCGCCGTGTCCTGACGCACCGCCAGGACCACGCGCCCGGTCTTCGCCTCGACGACCTTCCATTCGGCGTAATCGCCCAGAGGATAGGCGCGCCAGCCCTCGGCCGAACCGCCGAACAGGGCGAAATAGGTCACCAGACCATTCACCGCCGGATCGCCGCCCGACAGGCTGAAGACCTTGGCGTTCAGATCCGGCAGGGCCTGCAACTGCGACACATCGGCCGCCGTGCCGATCTCTTCGCGTGCAGCGGCCGCGCGCCGTTCGGCAGGCCCGACCGGCTTGGTGGTCGGGGGCGTGACTGCGCGTGTGATCACGGCCGGCGTCGGCGCGGCTGCCGCGATCTGGGTATCCTGTGCGGCCGGGGTTTTCGCCGGCGCGTCGGACTGTCCGCAACCGCTCAGCACAAGCCCGAGAGCCGTCATCGCTGCTGTCGCTATGCGCATGTCATCGTCCTTCCTGTCCATCATCGTCACCATCGCCTTTGACTTCGGCCCGCGCCAGTCCTAACCGCAGGCCGTGCCCGTCCTCGACCTCCTCGACCTGCCCGCTGCCTGCCCGCCCGACACGCCGTGGATGGGGCTGGATCTGGGCGAGAAGACCATCGGGGTCGCCGTGTCGGATTCCACCCGCCTGATCGCCTCGCCGCTGGAGCTGATCCGAAAGTCCAAGTTCACGCAGGAAGCCGAACACCTGTTCAAACTGATGGCGCATCGCAAGGTTTCGGCCCTGGTCATCGGCCTGCCCGCCAACATGGACGGCACGGAAGGTCCGCGCGCCCAGTCGTGCCGCGCCTTCGCCCGCAATCTGGAGCGGCTGCGGCCCGTCAACATCGCCTTTTGGGACGAGCGGCTGTCCACCAGCGCGGTCGAGCGTTTCCTGATCGAGGATCTGGATCTGAACCGCAAACGCCGCGCCCAGGTCGTGGACCGCACCGCCGCCGCCTGGATCCTGCAGGGTGCTCTGGACCGGGTTCGGGACCAGGCGACCTGGGTTTGACGGCCCTGATCGCCGGCGTCCTGCCGGTCTTTCTGATGATCGCCCTGGGCTACGGCCTCAGAAAGTCCGGCTTCCTGCCAGACGAGGCTTGGCGGCCGATCGAGAAGCTGTCGATCAACATCTTCTATCCCAGCTTCCTGATCCCCGCGATCTGGCACGCCGACCTCGCCGGCGGCGGCGCGACCGTGGCGGGCGCGGCGGCGGTGGGCGCGACGCTGATCGTGGCGGCCGCGACCCTGGCGTCCAAGCCCCTGATCACCCTGGACGGTCCGGCCTACACCAGCGTCTTTCAGGGCGTGATCCGCTGGAACAGCTTCGTCTTCGTGCCGGTGATCCAGTCGGTCTATGGCTCGGAAGGCACGGCGGTGGCCGCCGTCGCCATCGCCTTCATCATTCCCGTCACCAACATCGCCTGCGTCGCCGTGCTGGCGAAATGGGGGTCGCTGCGCCGCGAGCCGTCGGTGATCGGCCTGATCAAGTCGATGCTGGCCAATCCGATCCTCCTGGCCTGCCTGATCGGCCTGGCGCTTAATCTGTTGCGCGTGCCGTTGATCCCTGGCCTGTCGGATGCGATGGACCTGCTGGGCGCCGCCGCCCTGCCCTTGGGCCTGATCGTCGCCGGGGCGGGTCTGTCCTTCGCCGAAGTCAAACGCCGCCGCACCACCATCGCCGCTGTCAGCCTGGTCAAACTCGGGGTCATGCCGCCGCTGATGTGGTTCATCGCCTGGGCTTTGGGCGGCGACAGCCTCGCGCAGGGCATCGCCCTGATCTGCGGCGCCGCGCCCGGCTCGGCCGCCTCCTACATCCTGGCGCGTCAGATGGGCGGCGACGCGCCCCTGATCGCCGGCGTCATCGCCCTGACCACCGTAGGCAGCGCCGTGGTCATCCCCATCCTGCTGGCCCTGTTTCACTTCACCTGACTGGCGCCGCACGCTGGCAATGGGAGCGACTCCCGCCTATAGCCGCGTCTCGATGACCCAGTCCGCACAAGTCACCGATCAGACCATCCGCGACCGGCTGGTTCCGTTCCCCAAACCGCACTTCCTGGCCGCATCGGACCTCGATCCGTATGTGACGCCGCAGTTGCTGGATCTCGGCGACGCCTTCGTCGATTTCAATCGCCAGTCGTCCAAGGCCCTGGATCTGCTGCACGGCCGCACGGTCGTGAACCTGTTCTTCGAGAACTCGACCCGCACCAGCTCCTCCTTCGAGATCGCCGCCAAGCGGTTGGGCGCCGACGTCGTGACCATGCCGGTCGCCGCCTCCTCGGTGAAAAAGGGCGAGACCCTGATCGACACGGCGGTCACCCTGAACGCCATGAAGCCCGACATCCTGGTCATCCGCCACTCGGCCTCGGGCGCGGCCGAACTGCTGAGCCAGAAGGTCGGTTGCGCCGTAGTCAACGCCGGCGACGGCCGCCACGAACATCCGACCCAGGCCCTGCTGGATTTGCTGTCCATGCGCCGCGCCTTCGGCGATGTGACCAGCCTGACCGTCGCCATCTGCGGCGACATCACCCACAGCCGCGTGGCCCGCTCCAATGTCGCCTTGTTGCAGATGATGGGGGCGCGCGTCCGCCTGATCGGCCCGCCGACCCTGGTGCCCGGCGACGCGGACCGCTGGGGCTGCGAGGTCTTCCATGACATGCGCGAAGGTCTGAAGGGCTGCGACGTCGTCATGATGCTGCGGCTTCAGCTGGAGCGGATGGCCGGCGCCCTGGTCCCCTCGACCCGCGAATATTTCCGCTTCTGGGGCCTGGGTCGCGAGAAGCTGGCCTGGGCCAATCCCGGCGCCCGGGTCATGCACCCCGGGCCCATGAACCGCGGCGTCGAGATCGATTCCGACGTGGCCGACGACCTGGACGTCTCCCTGATCCAGGATCAGGTCGAGATGGGCGTCGCCGCCCGCATGGCGGTGCTGGCCTCCCTCTCCGCCCGTTGGGGAGACGCCCGATGACCACCGTCGCCATTCTCAACGCCCGCCTGCTGAACCCCGCTTCCGACTATGACGGCCCCGGCGGCTTGCTGATCCAGGACGGTCGTATCAGCCGCGTGATCCACGGCCCGACGCCGGACGTGGCGGCGGATCAAATCATCGACGCCGACGGTCTGTGCCTCGCGCCCGGCCTGATCGACATCCGGGTCAAGACCGGCGAACCCGGCGCCGAGCCCAAGGAAACGTTGAAGTCCGCCAGCCTGGCCGCCGCCGCCGGGGGCGTGACGACCATCGTGGTCCAGCCCGACACCGATCCCGCCGTCGACGACCCCGCCATGATCGACTTTATCCAGCGACGCGGCGCAGCGCTGAACCTGGTCAACGTCCGCGCCGCCGGCGCCGCGACCAAGGCCCTGGACGGTCAGCGCATGGCCGAGATCGGCCTGATGGACGAGGCGGGCGCCCTGTATTTCACCGACGGCGACAAGGTCATCGTCAACAGCCGCACCCTGCAACGGGTGATGAGCTACGCGGCCGCCTTCAACGCCCTGATCGCCTGCCGCCCGGCCGACCCCTGGCTGACGGAAGGCGCGGTCGCCGCCTCCGGCGAACTGGCCACGCGCCTCGGTCTGTCTGGCAGCCCCGCCATCGCCGAGCGGATCGGGCTGGAGCGCGACCTGGCCCTGGTCGAACAGACCGGCGCGCGGTTCCTGGTGGATCAGATTTCCACCGAGGGCGCCTTGGACACCCTGGCCCGCGCCCGCGCCAAGGGGCTGGAGGTCGCCGTCAGCGTCTCGATCAACCACCTGTGCTTCAATGAGGTGGACATCGGCGACTATCGCACCTTCTACCGGCTGGACCCGCCGCTGCGCTCCGAAGCCGACCGCCAGGCCCTGATCGAGGCTGTGCGGGAGGGCCTGATCGACGTCATCACCTCCGCCCACGCCCCGGCTCCGGCCGAGGACAAGCGCCGCCCCTTCGCCGAGGCAGCGCCGGGCGCGATCGGCCTGGAGACCCTGCTGCCCGCCGCCCTGACCCTGCATCACGAAGACGGTTTGGACCTGCTCGACGTCCTGCGTCCGCTGACCCAGGGCCCCGCCGCCCTGCTCGGCCTCGACGCGGGCGTCCTGGCCGAGGGCGCCCCTGCTGACGTCATCCTGTTCGACGCCGGCGCCCCCGTCATCATCGACGCCGACGCCCTTCACTCCAAGTCCAAGAACTCGCCCTTCGATGGCCGCCGGCTTCAGGGCAAGCTGATCGGAACCTGGGTGGGCGGTCGAAAGGTCTTCTAAGGCTCAGATCAGCGCGGCCGCGCGCACGTCGCGGCCTTGGCCACCTCGGCGCCCAGCACCGACTTGACGGCCAGCGGCGTGTCGGTGGCGATCACCGTGACGCCCTGGCGCACCAGATCGCGATATTCCGAAACGTCCCCGTCGGCGGCGTAGCGATCGTCGCGGCGCACGCCCTCGGCGCCCAAGGTGCCGAACTGAACCTCGACGCCGGCCTCGCGCAGGGCGCGCCACAGCGCCGGACGCTCCTCGCGCGTGCCGGTCCAGGCCAGGATCTGCGCCGGGTTCAGCCCGCTCAGCTTATCCACACCGCTCAGCCCGGCCGAGATCATCATCTCCGGCGCCATGGCCGCCACCGCCCGCGCGTCGGCGTCATTGTAGGTGATCAAGATCACCCGGTTGCCGGCCCGCGACCGGCGCACTTGATCGATCACCGCTCGCGCCAGATCGACCGTGGTTTCGCCGTCCGCGGGTTTCAGGTCGATGCTGGCGATCGCGCCCACGCGTCCGGCGGCGTCCAGCGCCTCGCCCAGCGTCGGCGGCGCAGCGCGCGTCAGGGCGCCGTTCGACGCCTTCAGCCGCGCCTGTTTCACCTGGGCCAGCGTCAGGTCCGCGACCCGCCCGCGTCCCGTGGTCGTCCGGTCCATGGTGTCGTCGTGCATCAGAACCAGCTGCCGGTCCTTGGTCAGGACCGCGTCCAGCTCCAGGATCGCATTGGGGATCGCCCGGCCCGTCGCCTCGATGGCGGCGATGGAGTTCTCGGGCTGGTCCAGAGCCGAAACCGCCCGGTGCGCCGAGATCGCCACGCCGCCGTCCCGCACGCAGTCGAAATAGGCCGCCATCGCCGGCCCCGACGACGGCGCAGACGCCATCGGCGGCGCACCCACGCAACCTGTCGTCGAAAGCAGCAGCAGGGTCGCGGCGGCGGCGGAAATACGGGTCATGGATCGGCTCCGGAAAGACGCGCGGACCAAACGCTGCGCCGATCATCGGGTCAAGAGGTCGGATCGCCCTTGCTCCCGACCGCCCCGCGACGCATTTTGCCGCAACGACACGCGGGGAGCGAATCAAAGTGCAGGATCTGGTGGGCCCCGCGATCGGGACCTTGGCGCTGGTGGCGCTGGGCGGCTATCTGCTCGGCTCGATTCCGTTCGGCGTGGTGATCACGCGTGCAGCCGGCGCCGGCGACGTGCGCAACATCGGCTCGGGCAACATCGGCGCGACAAACGTCCTGCGCACCGGCCGCAAGGATCTGGCCCTGGCCACCCTGCTGCTGGACGCCGGCAAGGGCGCGGTCACCCTGCTGATCGCCCGTCATCTGTTCGGCAGCGAACTGGCCGGCGCCATCGCCGGCGGCGCGGCCTTCCTGGGCCACCTCTTTCCTGTTTGGCTGGGCTTCAAGGGCGGCAAGGGCGTCGCCACCTTCTACGGCCTGTTGCTGGCCGCCGCCTGGCCGCTGGGCCTGATGGCGGGGGCGGTCTGGCTGCTCTGCGCCTTCCTGTTCCGCTATTCGTCGCTGGCGGCGCTCATCTCATCGGCGACCGCGCCGCTGCTGGCGCTTCTGCCGCTCGCCGTCGTCGGCCTGCCGGTCAGCCTGCCCATCCTCGCCCTGACCGTCTTCGCCGCCGTCCTGATCTGGGTTCGACATCACCAGAACATCGCCCGACTGTTGAAGGGCGAGGAACCGCGCATCGGGGCCAAGAAGGCGTGAGCCTGGACCCGGCCGAACGCTTCGCCCGGCTGCGGCTCGCCCGCACCGACCGCATCGGCCCCGTCGCCTTCACCCAACTGATCGGCCGCTACGGCTCGGCCCTCGGTGCGCTGGACGCCCTGCCCGCTCTGGTGCGCAAGTTCGGCGCCGCCTCCATTCCGCCCCCCGTCGAGACGGTCGAACGCGAGATCGCCGCCGGCGACGCCATCGGCGCGCGCCTGCTGGTGCTGGGCGATCCCGATTATCCCGAAATGCTGGCCGCAGTCGACCCGCCGCCCCCGATCCTGTGGACGCGCGGTCGCGTCGATCTGCTGAATCAGCCCTCGGTCGCCATCGTCGGCGCCCGCATCGCCTCGGCGGGCGGCCAGCGGATCGCACGCGGTCTGGCGCAGCAACTCGGTCAGGCCGGTCATGTCGTCGTCTCGGGCATGGCGCGCGGCATCGACGCCGCCGCCCACGAAGGCGCCTTGGCGACCGGGACCGTCGCGGTCCTGGGGGGCGGGGTGAACGACATCTATCCGTCTGAACACGCCGACCTCTACGCCCGCCTGACGGAACAAGGCTGCGTCGTCTCCGAAAGCCCGGTCGGCGCTCGCGCCCAGGCACGCGACTTCCCGCGCCGCAACCGCATCATCTCGGGCCTGTCGCGCGGGGTCGTGGTGGTCGAGGCGGAGGTCCGGTCCGGCTCCCTGATCACCGCCCGTCTCGCCGCCGAACAGGGTCGCGATGTCTTCGCCGTGCCCGGATCGCCGCTGGATCCCCGCGCGCGCGGTCCGAACGAACTGCTGCGTCAGGGCGCCATCCTGTGCGAGGGGATCGAGGACATCGACCGCGCCTTCAACACCCTGCGCATCCTGCGCGAGCCGCCTGCCGATCCGATGCGATTCGACGGCGACATCGACGACGCCTTCCTCGACCGCGTCGCCACTCTGCTGTCGCCGACCCCCACGCCGCGCGACGAGATCGCCCGCGCCCTCAACGCTCCGGTGTCCCAGGTCGCCGCCGCCCTGCTGGAGCTCAGCCTGACCGGCCGCGCCGACCTGCTGCCCGGCGGCCTGGCTTCTCTTTAGGCCTGCGGATGACCCGCCACGGCCGCCGCCTGTTCCAGCAAGCCGGCCAGCCGCACGTCGCCCTCGTCCCGCGCCAGCCGCGCCATTTCCAGCGCCATGGCGCCGATGTATTTTCTTACAGCAAAAGGCTTCGTGTCGGCCTCGCCGTGAACGGCTTGGTTAGGTTGCGTCTTACCCAATGTCGCACCTCCTCTGAAAGACGGATCAATCTCAGCGAGAGAGTAGCACAACTAGTTAGCATCAAAGGCACTATCTAGAGATGTAAGACAACAGGTGCGATTGACTCACGGCTCCGCTCCAACCACGTTCGCGCCCCTTCCCGAGACCGGACCGTTATGAACCTCGTCATCGTCGAGAGCCCCGCAAAGGCCAAGACCATCAATAAGTATCTGGGCTCGGACTATGAGGTCCTGGCCTCGTACGGCCACGTCCGCGATCTGCCGTCCAAGGATGGCTCGGTCCTGCCCGACGACGACTTCTCCATGCATTGGGAGGCCGACGCCAAGGGCGCCAAACGCCTGTCCGAAATCGCCGAGGCCGCCAAGCGCGCCGACCGCGTCATCCTGGCGACCGACCCCGACCGCGAAGGGGAAGCCATAAGCTGGCACGTGCTGGAGGTGCTGAACAAGAAAAAGGCGCTGAAGGACACAGAGGTCCAGCGCGTCACCTTCAACGCCATCACCAAGTCCGCCGTGCTCGACGCCATGGCCAATCCACGTCAAATCGACATGGAACTGGTCGAGGCCTATCTGGCCCGCCGCGCGCTGGACTACCTCGTCGGCTTCACCCTCTCGCCAGTCCTGTGGCGCAAGCTGCCGGGCGCCCGCTCGGCCGGCCGCGTCCAATCCGTGGCGCTGCGCATCGTCGTCGATCGCGAGATGGAGATCGAGAAGTTCCAGGCTCAGGAATACTGGTCCATCGAGGCCGACCTGAACGCCGACAGCCCGCCCTTCACCGCCCGCCTGGTCAAGCACGCCGGCAAGCGCATCCAGCGTCTGGACATCAAGGACGAGGCGACGGCTTCCGCCGCCCGCGCGGCCATCGCGGCCGGCGACTTCACCATCAATGCGGTGGAGAAGAAGCCCGTCCGACGCAATCCGGCCCCGCCCTTCACCACCTCTACCCTGCAGCAGGAGGCGGCGCGCAAGCTCGGCTTCTCGGCCCAGCGCACCATGCAGGCGGCGCAGAAACTGTATGAAGGCGTCGACGAGACCGGCGGCCTGATCACCTATATGCGGACCGACGGCGTCCAGACCACGCCCGAGGGCATCGCCCAGGCGCGCGAGGTCATCAATCAGGCGTTCGGTCCGGCCTTCGTCCCGCAAGAACCGCGCTATTACAAGACGAAGGCCAAGAATGCTCAGGAAGCGCACGAAGCGATCCGGCCGACCAACATCGCGCGCCATCCCGACAGCCTGCGCCTCGAATCCGATCTTCAGCGCCTGTATGAACTGATCTGGAAACGGATGGTCGCCTCGCAGATGGAGGCGGCCCGGATGGACCGCACCACCGTCGACATCGAGACCGCCGACGGCCAGACGGGTCTGCGCGCCACCGGCCAGGTCGTGACCTTCGACGGCTTCCTCGCCGTCTATGAGGAAGGCCGCGACGAAAAGCAGAAGGGCGCGGAGAGCGAAGACGAGGGCGATGATGCCACACGCCTGCCCGCGCTGAAAGAAGGCGCCAAGGCCAAGGTCGACGCCATCCGCACCGACCAGCATTTCACCGAACCGCCTCCGCGCTATTCGGAAGCCACCCTGGTCAAGAAGCTGGAAGAGCTGGGCATCGGCCGCCCGTCGACCTACGCCTCGACCCTGTCGACCCTGCGCGACCGCGAATATGTCCGCGTCGACAAGAACCGCTTCTATCCCGAGGACAAGGGACGGCTGGTCACGGCCTTCCTGGAGCAATTCTTCAGGAAGTGGGTCGAATACGACTTCACCGCCGCGCTGGAGACCCAGCTCGACGAGGTCTCGGCCGGTCAGCTGGACTGGAAGGTGCTGCTGCGCAACTTCTGGCAGGACTTCCACGCCGCGACCCAAGCCGCCGGCGAACTGCGCACCACGGCCATTCTCGACGCCCTAAACGAAAGCCTCGGCGCCCACATCTTCCCGGACAAGGGCGACGGCACCGACCCGCGCGAATGCCCCCTGTGCCACCAGGGCCAACTCAGCCTGAAGACCAGTCGCTTCGGCGCCTTCATCGGCTGCGATCGCTATCCCGAGTGCAAATACACCCGTCCCGTCGCCAGCCCGTCGGCTGAGGACGGCTCGGCCGAAAGCGGCGACCGCGAACTGGGCATCGACCCGGAAACGGGCCAACCGGTCCAGCTGAAGATCGGCCGCTTCGGCCCCTACGTCGAAATCACGCCGCCCGAGGGCGACAAGCCCAAACGCTCGTCCCTGCCCAAGGGCTGGTCGCCGGCGTCCCTGACGCTGGAACAGGCCCTGCGTCTTCTGGCCCTGCCGCGCGAGGTAGGGGTCCACCCCGAGGACGGCAAGATGATCACGGCGGGCCTGGGCCGTTACGGTCCCTTCGTCCTGCACGCCGGGACCTACGCCAATGTCTCGGACATCGACGAGGTGTTCGAGGTCGGCCTGAACCGCGCCGTGGCCCTGTTGGCGGAAAAGCGCGCCGGTCGTCCCGGTCGCGGCGCGGCGACGGCGCCGCTCAAGGACCTGGGCGCCCACCCGGAAACGGGCGAGCCGATCCACGTCATGGCCGGCCGTTTCGGCCCCTACGTCAAGTCCGGCAAGATCAACGCCACCCTGCCGAAGGGCACGGCGCCGGAAGACCTGACCCTGGAAGACGCCCTGCCCCTGCTCGCCGCCAAGGCCGGCGCCGCGCCCAAGAAGAAGGCGCCCGCCAAGAAGGCCGCGGCTCCGAAAAAGGCCGCCGCCAAGAAACCAGCCGCCAAGAAGGCTCCGGCGAAGAAGGCCAAGACCGCCGAGTAATCCCTTCCCCTCGGGGGAGAAGGTGGCTCGCGGAGCGAGACGGATGAGGGGGCTGCCAGATGCCGTCTCCCCCTCACCATCCAGAGGCCGAAAGCCCCCCCTCATCCGAGGCCTCTGGCCCCACCTTCTCCCCCGAGGGGAGAAGGACGCCTGACGCATGGCGCGAATCCCCCCCGCGCCCTATCTTCGCCTGCTCATGCCCATCCGCCGTCTTTCCCCCGAAACCGTCAACCGCATCGCCGCCGGCGAGGTGGTCGAGCGGCCGGCCAGCGCCATCAAGGAACTGGTCGAGAACGCCCTGGACGCCGGCGGCCGCAATATCGAGATCCAGGCCGACGGCGGCGGCCTGTCGCGCATCCTGATCGCCGACGACGGCAAGGGCATTCCGAAGGACGAACTGCCGCTGGCCATCGAACGCCACGCCACGTCAAAGCTGGAGCCGGACGACGCCGGCGACGTGGACCTGCTGCGCATCCACACCCTGGGCTTCCGGGGCGAGGCCCTGCCCTCCATCGGCTCGGTCGCCCGCCTGTCGATCACCACCCGGTCGCGTGACGAGACCGACGCCTGGGCCATCACGGTCGAGGGCGGCGAGACCCGGCCCCTGGCCCCCGCCCCCTTCCCCGGCCCGCATGGCGCGCGGGTCGAGGTGCGCGACCTCTTCTACGCCACCCCCGCCCGGCTCAAGTTCATGAAGTCCGAGCGGTCCGAGGCCATGGCCATCTCCGAAGAGATCAAGCGCCAGGCCATGGCGCACGAGGCCGTCGCCTTCACCCTGTCGCTGGACGGCAAGGTCACGCTGCGCCTGCCCGCCGAACATCCGGGCGACGAAGGCCGTCTGAAGCGGTTGTCCGCCCTCTTGGGTCGCGACTTCGAGGCCAACGCGCTCTTGATCGATCAAGAGCGGGACGGCGTGCGCCTGTCGGGTTATGCCGGCCTGCCGACCTATTCGCGCGGCAATGCGGCGCATCAGTATCTGTTCGTCAACGGCCGCCCGGTGAAGGACCGGCTGCTGCAAGGGGCCCTGCGCGGCGCCTATGCCGACTTCCTGGCGCGCGACCGGCATCCGGCCGCCGTCCTCTTCCTCGACATCGATCCGCTCTATGTCGACGTCAACGTCCACCCCGCCAAGGCCGAGGTCCGGTTTCGCGATCCGGCCCTGGTGCGCGGCCTGATCGTCGGCGCCCTGCGCCACGCGCTCCACGCCGCCGGCCACCGCGCCAGCACCACCGTCGCCGCCGACGCCCTTTCCGGCTTCCAGCCCCACACCGGCGTGACGCACAGTGGCGAGTGGCGAGGGACGAGTGCCGAGGGCTGGTCCGGATGGGCCGGTTGGAACGCGCCCGCTTCACAGACCGCCCAGGTCCTGCCCGGCCTCAACGAGCGCAGCGCCCGCGTCGAGCCGTCATGGGACGGTCCCTCATGGCCGTCGCAGCCCGCCCAAAACCGCGATCTCGCCACTGGCCACTCGCCACTCGCCACTCCGCCTCAAGACCCCCTCGACTACCCCCTGGGCGCCGCGCGGGGGCAACTCCACGCCAACTACATCGTCGCCCAGACCCGTGATGGTTTGGTCATCGTCGATCAGCACGCGGCGCACGAGCGGCTGGTCTATGAGCGGATGAAGGCCCAGATGGCCGAGGGGGCCGTGACACGCCAGGCCCTGCTGACGCCCGAGGTGGTCGATCTGGACCCCGCCGAGGCCGAGCGCGTCGCCGGGCGCGCCGAGGAACTGGCCGAGATGGGCCTGATCGTCGAGGCCTTCGGCGCCGGCGCCGTCCTGGTGCGAGAGACCCCGGCCATGCTGGGGGACACGGACGTTCAGGGCCTGATCCGCGACATCGCTGACGACCTGTCCGAACACGGCCAGGCCCTGTCGCTCAAGGAACGTCTCGCCGCCATCTGCGGCACCATGGCCTGCCACGGCAGCGTCCGCTCCGGCCGCGTCCTCTCGGCGCCGGAGATGAACGCCCTTCTTCGCCAAATGGAAGCCACCCCCCACTCCGGCCAATGCAACCACGGCCGCCCCACCTATGTGGAGCTGAAGCTGCACGACCTGGAGAAGCTGTTTGGGCGGCGGTGAATTTGCCGCCTCTATTATAACCGATTAAGAACCGGGGTTGAAAACCTCAAAGACATTTTGCAACAAAGCTTCGACGTGTGCTGCAGCCTCGTTCTGCCCAACCTTTAGACTATTCGGATGGCCACATCCATTTCGAAGGGTCAACGCTTGTTCCAATCGTTGCTTCCGGTTTTTCCCGATCATGGAGATGCCCATGATGCGGTTTAGGAAATCTCCTTCATTCATCGCGCCTATTTCGTCGGCGTTTTTCGCATCTTTCCATTTTAGGTTAACTTTCCGAGCCTCAGCATTAAATGCAGCTAGGTGGTTTGCGACAACTTCTTTTTTCAGAACATCCACGGCAGCAAGCCAAGCCATTACAATGGCAGAACGAAACAGCCTTGCCTCGTAGCATTTAATTGCTTCTTCAACGAAGGAGCGAGTATCGGTATCTTTGACATTCACTAGGTGTTTTCGGAGATCTAGCGCCACTTGGGTAGCAGCGGGACTCGCCGAATCTAGACCTATCGACTGCAACCGAGCTTTGCCTTTCTCAGCAATTTCATGACCACCCAACATCTGAAGCGACATCCCCTTCCCCCTCGCCAAGATGTCTGACACGTTCCACTTGTCGATATTACATCCTAAAGAACGCGCCTTGGCCTTGATCTCCGTAACCCCCGTCGGCTTCTCAAACACGGAAAGCACAAGCAAAATCTTGTCAATCCGCTGTAAGCCATCCTTCTGAAGCCATACCTTCAGCTGATCATCACTCAGCAACAAGACGGCCCTTCAGCGATGATTGTTCAGACGCCGACAACGAAAATTCGCTGTTAGATAGCTCATTAATTCGTCCCGCAGAAACTAGACTTGCAATCATTTTGCTTAGATTTCCGCCCATGTTTGCTTTATAATAGCTTTTCGCAGCCTTCATGGCTTCGTGCAACTCTTGCCTCTTGAAGCTTTCTTGCGAGTTTACGAACTGAAGATATGCTGCGGCAGACACAAGTAAATCTGGTCCTGAAGCGGCGCCTAACTTGGCGGCAATAGTATTTGGAGAAAAATTTAGCGTCAAATCGCCGCCCGTGGGAATGTCAGGCGAATGCAAGGTTGAGGCGGACGGTGCGTCGAATGCAGCGGCTGGGGTCACTCCCACTAGGCTTTCCAGATGGCTGAAAAGGTCCTTGATGCCCTCGAAATCGAACTGCGCATCGCCTTCGTACTCGAATTCGATGTGACCCATCTTTATCTTAAGTTTTGAAGACATTTTCCCTCCGGTTGCGACCACACTACCAGTCGCTGCGGAAATTCCAATGGTGGCGCTTAGGCGATTGCATCACCTGACGGCGTAGCGGAGTTCTGAGCCATGCCCTCCATCCTCTTCGTCTGCCTCGGCAACATCTGTCGCTCGCCCCTCGCCGAGGCCGCCCTGCGCGCCGAGGCGGAGCGGCTGCGCCTCGACCTGATCGTCGATTCCGCCGGGACCGGGGACTGGCATGCGGGCGAGCCGCCGGACCCGAGGGCGCAGGCGACGGCGCGGCGGCATGGGGTCGAGATTTCGGGGTTGAGGGCGCGGCAGGTGACGCAGGCGGACTTTCGCCGCTTCACCCACGTCATCGCCCTCGACCACGAGAACCTGAAAAACCTGCGTCGTCTGCGGCCCGACGATGCGACCGCCGAGCTCAGCCTGCTGCTGGACCACGTCCCCGGCCGCGAGGGTCAGGCCGTCGCCGACCCCTACTTCGGCGACGACGACGGCTTCGAGATCACCTGGGCCGAGGTGACGGCCGCCGCGCGCGGCCTGGTCGCCAAACTCTGATCCACGTCCGCATCTGACGTAGCGCCGGTCTATGGCTGGGATCATGACCGAGCCCTATCGCATCCGTGAAGCCGCCATCTGGGCCCAGGCCCGCACCGACTATCTGTCGGGTCTCAGCGCCGAGGCTGTGTGTCGCCGCCACGACCTGGGCCTTTCCGCCTTTCGCCGTCGCGCCCGCAAATACGGCTGGCGGCGCAGCGATCAGGTCGAACCGCCGCCCGGCGAGCTGGACCTGGACCTCTATTCCGACCTGGACATGGACGACCTGGCCCGCACCGCGCGCCTGCGCTTCGCCGAGGCGGTCGAGGGCGGACGCGCGTCGGACGCCCGCCGCTGGCGCGCCCTGGCCGACGAATTGACCCGCGAGGCCCGCGCCTTCGACCGGGACTTCTTCAGGGGCATGAGCCGCGAGGAGGTGGCCGCCTCGATGGAAAACATGCGGCGCGAGATCGAGGAAGAGGACGAGGCCCTGCTGGGACCGCCGCCCGAGGACTGAGGCGGTTGCGACCCGCTCGCAAAAATCTGCACGAAAGTGCACTGTAAAAACTCACAGTGTACATTTTCCGCTCAGGCGGCGGGGTCCGCCACCTTCAGGAACAGCACCCTGGCCGCGCCATAGTCGCGCGCGTCCAGCCGCTCATAGCCGGGGGTGTCGATCTCCGGCTCGTCCGACCCGCGCTCGAACACCACCAGGGCGCCGGGCTTGAGCCAGCTGCCCTCGATCAGCCGGGCCAGCGTCTGTTCCCCCAGCCCCTTGCCATAGGGCGGGTCCAGAAAGGCCAGGTCGAACGCCTCGGCGATCGGGCCGGGCCGCACGCCCAGGTCCGTCGCGCTTCGGCGATGCACACGCGTGCGCCCCATTAGCCCATAGGCGTCGGCGTTCTCGCGGATCGCGCCGCGCGCCCCGTCGTCCGTCTCGACGAACAGGCAGAAGCCCGCGCCCCGGCTGACCGCCTCGAACCCCAGGGCGCCCGAACCGGCGTACAGGTCGATGACCCGCAGGCCTTGCAGGCTCTCGCCCCAGGCGGCGTGTTCCAGCACGTTGAACACCGCCTGGCGCGCGCGGTCCGAGGTCGGGCGCGTGCCCTGCCCCTCCGGCGCGACGATGGCCCGGCCCTTCAGGCTTCCGGCGACGATCCGCATCAGGCCGCTCCGCCAAAACGGCGTCCGACCCACACCCGGCCGGCGATCAACAAGCCCAGCGCCAGCGCCGTCACGGCCGCCAGCAGCCCCACGCCCCTGGCCATCAGGAAGAAGCTCAGCGCGCAGGCCAGCCCCGGCATCAGGGCATGGGTCACGACCACCGTGGCGCGCACCGCCCAATGCGGTCGCGGCCGGATCGCATCGGTGACGAAGGCAGCCCAGCCATAGGCGCCGGCGTGCATCACACCGACCAGCGCCACCAGGCTCAGATAGATCCACACCCCCTCGCCGTTACGCGGCTGTTCGTAGAGCAGGGTCGTGGCGAACGGCATCAGCACCACCCCGGCCAGGGCCAGCATGTTGAAGATCATCACCCCGTTGCTGAATCCAACCATGCGCGTGAACACTCGCCGGTGCGTGTTCCAGAAGACGCCGATGATGGCGAAGCTCAGCGCAAAGGCGGTGAACATCGGCCACCGCTCGGCCCACAGGCTGGCCCACTGTCCGTTCCAGCCTTCCGGCACATGCAGTTCGATGGCCAGCAGGGTGATGGCGATGGCGAACACCCCGTCCGAGAACAGCAGCAGCCGTTCCAGGCTGTGATCCTTGTGCGAAACAACGTCCGCCGTCTGGTCGGTCATGTCCCCTCGCTCGCTCTGGCCTCAGCGCGGCGAACGGGGCTTGCCGCCTGGCCCGCGTCCGCTGGTTCCTGATGGACCGGCCGGCTTGCCGCCGCCCGTGCGAGGCTTGAAGTCGCGCCCGCCGCTCGGCTTTCCGCCGCCTGCGCGGGGGTCGGAACCGGCGCGTCCCGTCGGCTTGGCGCCGGGCTTGCCGCGCCGATCGTCGATGAACTGGTCGTCGCGCGGCTTGAAGGCGCGCTTTGGCCGATCTCCATCCCTCACGGAGTTGGCCTCGCGCCCCGGACGATCACCGGCGGGCGCGGTGCGTTCACGCGGCTTGAAGGTCTTGGAATGCTCGAACCTGGGCGCGGCCTTGGCCCAGCCTTCCTTCTTGGGAGGACGTTCGCGGCGCTCGACCGCATTCGCCTGGGCCGTTTCGGCGGCGCGGACGCGGCTGGGCTTCCTCGACGGGTCCGACATGGCCGAACCCGACCGGCCCTTGACGATGGGCGTCGACACCCGACGGCCGGGGATAGGCGCGGGCGTTTCGACCGTATTGCCGGTCGGCAGGTTCTCGGGCCGGATGTAGTCGGCCAGCAGCTCGCGGATCACGCGCGGCCCCACCTCCTCCACCGACCCGACCGGCAGCACGTCGAGGCGGAACGGGCCGTAAGCCAGGCGGATCAGCCGGTTGACCGTCAGGCCGACGGACTCCAGCACCTTTCTGACTTCGCGATTCTTGCCCTCAGTGATCGACACCGAGATCCACAGGTTCGCCGGCGCCTTGCCGTCCTCGGACTTCGACTCCTTGGCCTTGTCCAGCTTGGCCTCGATGGGACCGTAGGAGACGCCGTCCACGACCACGCCGTCCTTCAGCGCGTCCAGCTGCTCCTGGGTGATCTTGCCCCGCGCCCGCGCCCGGTACTGACGCACCAGCGAGGTCGAGGGCAGTTCCAACGCCCGGCTCAGCTCACCGTCGTTGGTCAGCAGCAGCAGGCCTTCGGTCGCCAGGTCGAGCCGTCCGACCGAGATCACGCGCGGCAGGCCGGCCGGCAGGGCGTCGAACACCGTCGGCCGTCCGGTCGGATCGCTGTGACTGGTCAACAGGCCCGCCGGCTTGTGATAGCGCCAGACGCGCGTCGCCTGCGCCCCGCCGATGGGCTTGCCGTCCACGGTGATCACGTCGTCGCGCGTCACCAGCGTCGCGGGCGTATCCAGGATGCGGCCGTTGACCGCCACCTTGCCCAGGCCGATCAGCCGCTCGACCTCGCGGCGCGAGGCGATGCCGGCGCGCGCCATGGTCTTGGCGATTCGCTCGGCGCGCAGAGGCGTCTCAGGCGTCTTGGACTTGCCGTCCTTGGCGCCCTTATCGGCGCGGGCGCGGTCGCTGCGCGGCTTGTCGCTGCGGGGGGGGTCGGCCTTGTCGCCGAAACGCTTGGGCCCGTCTTCGCGAGGGCCGCGCGGCTTGTCGCCGAATGATCTCGTCCCGTCGCCGCTCTTGCGGGGACCGGAGGATTTAAAGGGCCGGGGCGACCGTTCATCTTGACGGGCGCGGGGCTTCTTGTCGTTGTCGTCTGTATGGCGGACCATGATGAGCGGTTCATGCGCATGGCGCTGGACCAAGCGCAAGCGGCGGCGGACGCAGGAGAGGTGCCCGTGGGCGCAATTCTTGTCGATCCGGCTTCAGGTGAGGTAATTTCGACCGGCGCCAACGGTCCGATTGCGGCTCACGACCCCACGGCCCATGCCGAGATCGTCGCCATGCGGCGCGCGGCGACGGCGCTGGACAACTATCGCCTGACCGGCCTGACCCTTTATGTGACGCTGGAGCCCTGCGCCATGTGCGCCGGCGCCATCAGCCACGCCCGCGTCGGCCGCGTCGTCTGGGCCGCCGACGATCCCAAGGGCGGCGCCGTCATCCACGGCCCGCGCCTGTTCGAACAACCCACCTGCCACTGGCGCCCGACGACGAACTCAGGTGTTCTGGCGGACGAGGCGTCGTCGCTGCTCAAATCCTTCTTCCGTCAAAGACGGGGAACGGCGACAGGCGGCGCACGTTAGAACGCCGCGAAAAGCTGCGCCGTTGGGCGGGGCCGTGGAGGGAAAAGACCTTGTTCAAGCCGGATCTGCCGCAGTCGATCGTGTTCAGCGGCCTGGCCGCCCTGGCCCTCCTCACCGCCTGCGGCGCCGACCCCGACAAGGCGCCGCGCACCGGCGACGAGGTCAAGGAACGCGCCATCGAAGCCCAGACCGCCCGCCAGCGCACCGGCGCCGAAATCCAGGACCGCACCCTGAACCGAGTCGTCCACACCGTTTATCTTTGCGACAACGGCGAGCGTCTGTCGGTCGATTTCGACAACCCGCGCCAGATGGCCACCATCCGCAACTCGTCCGGCGAGGCCATCGATCTGTATCAGGAGCGCGCCGCCGACGGCATCTGGTACCGCGCCTCCAACGTCGAACTGCGCGGCAAGGGCGTCCTCGCCACCTGGTCCGTCGAAGGTCGCCAGCCGACGGAATGCCGGGCCGTGGACTGATCGAAGGCCGCTAACCGCCGGTCCAGCGTTTGGCGCACCTCGGGCCAGTCATCGTCGATGACGGCGAACATGGCGGTGTCGCGCGCCCGGCCGGTCCAGGTGATCTTGTGCTTCCTCAGCACGCCCTCGGCCTTGGCGCCCAGCTTCAGGATGGCCGCCTGGCTCCTGGCATTGACGGCGTCGGTGATGATCTCGACCCGCACCGCGCCCGCGTCGAAGGCATGCCCCAGCAACAGCCGCTTGCAGGCCGGGTTGATCGCCCCGCCCCGCGCCTCGGGCCGATAGAAGGTCGAGCCGATCTCGCAGCGGCGATAGGCGGGGTTGATCTCGTACAGGCTGGTCGTCCCGACCACCGCCCCGTCCGAGCGTCGCCGCACCGCATAGGCGATTCGCGTCTGCGCCTGCATCGCTGCCAGCGCAGCCTTCCACCAGGCATCGAAATGATCGCCATAGGCTGGCGCGACCATGACGCCCCAGGCCTCGGGATCGCAATCCAGCGCGGTCTTGACCTCGGCTTCCAGTCCTTCCTCGAACGGCTCCAGCCGCACGAAGCGATCCTCCAGAGCAACCGAGGCGATCTGCATCACGCGGTCGCGCCTTCCTCGATCAGGAAGCCCCGCACCTTGGCCGCATCCACGCCCTTGGCGACGAAGGCGTGGCCGATGCCGCGCGCCAGGATCAGGGTCAGCGCCCCGCCCTCGGCCTTCTTGTCGCCCGCCATCAGGGCCAGCAGACGGTCGGCCGCGAACGATCCCGCCTGATCCAGCCGGGTGGGCAAGCCCGCCGCCGCGACCACCGCCTCGACCCGTTCGACATCGTCCGCCGAACACAGCCCTTCACGCGCCGAATAGCGGAAAGCCATGCAGCAGCCCAAGGCGACTGCCTCGCCGTGCGCCAGCGCCCCTTCGTCGAAGCCGACCTCGGTCTCGATCGCATGGCCGAAGGTGTGACCCAGGTTCAGCAGGGCGCGCCGCCCCGCCTCCTTCTCGTCCTCTCCGACCACCGCGCTCTTGATCTCGACCGAGCGGATTACCGCCCGTTCCAACGCCGCCGGATCGCCATTCGCGCCCGCAGCCCCCTCGCCCGCCAGCCAGTCGAAAAAGGCCGCGTCGCAGATCAGCCCATGCTTCAGCACCTCGGCCCAGCCGGACCTCACCTGGCGTTCCGGCAACGTCGCCAGCACGTCTATGTCCGCCAGCACCAAACGCGGCTGATGGAAGGCGCCGACCAGGTTCTTGCCGCGCGGCGTATCGATGGCCGTCTTGCCGCCGACGGACGAATCGACCTGGGCCAGCAGGGTCGTCGGAATCTGCACGAAATCGATGCCGCGCATGAACAGGGCCGCCGCCAAGCCGGCCAGATCGCCCACGACCCCGCCGCCCAGAGCGATGACCACGTCCTTGCGATCCAGACCGATCTCCAGCAGCCGGTCCAGCACGCGTTCCAGCTCGGCGAACGACTTGGAGCCCTCGCCCGCCGGCACGGCCACGATCTCGCTGGTCACGCCCGCCGCCGTCAGCGACGCGGTCAGGGTCTCGGCGTGGATGCCCGCCACTGTCTCGTCGGTCACGATGACCGTCCGCCCCTTGGCCAGCGGTGCGATGTGTGCGCCGGCCTGCGCCAGCAGCCCGCGCCCCACCACCACGTCATAGGCGGCAAAGGCTCCGCCGCTGACCGGAATGATCGTCATTGCGGGATCTCCGTGCGTCGTCTCTGGCGCCAGTGTCGGCGCAGGTTCTTGTGAATGGCGTCGACCGCCTGGCCGTGCGAGCCCTGCCCGACGTCCACGGCCACATCGGCCTCGCCGTAGATGGGATAGCGCGCCTGAGCCAAGGTCGTCAGAACCTCCAGCGGATCCTTACCCCGCAGCAGGGGCCGCGTGTCGCGGCGCGCCACCCGTTCCGCGATGACCGCCAGATCGGCCCTCAGCCAGACGGTGTCGGCCTTGGCCTTCAGCAGCGCCCGCGTCTCCGGGTTCATCATCGCCCCGCCGCCGGTCGCCAGCACGATCGGCGGCCCCTCCAGCAGCCGGCGGATCACCCGCGCCTCGCCCGCGCGGAACTCGGCCTCGCCCAGGGCGGCGAAGATTTCCGAGACCGTCATCCCGGCCGCCGCCTCGATCTCCACATCCCCGTCCGCGAACGGCAATCGCAGCCGATTGGCCAGCCGACGACCCACCGACGATTTGCCCACGCCCATCAGGCCGACCAGGGCTATGGTGCGGGTCGGACCCGGATTCGCGCGCCGCCTCATCCGGCGGCTCCGGCGGAACGGTCGGTCGAGAGGAAGGCGAAGGCGGCGGCGCGGGCAGGCATGATCCAGAAAACCTCTACACCAAGCCGAACCTTGCGCCAGTCGTTCAGGCTGCGGATCGCCGCATGACGCCCCAGATCGAGGCCTTTCTGGAGATGATGGCGGTCGAACGCGACGCCTCGCCCCATACCCTTTCGGCCTATGGCCGCGATCTGGCGGACGCGGAGATGGCGCTGTCGGACGCCGGCGGACTGATGAAGGCCGACGCCGAGGCGGTCGAGGCCTGGTTCGCGGACCTGTCGCGGCGGGGTCTGTCCGCCGCCACCGCCGCCCGCCGCCGCTCCTCCGCGCGCCAGTTCTACCGCTTCGCCCTGGCCGAGGGGTGGCGCACCGACGACCCCGCGCGCCGTCTCGACGCCCCCAAACAGGGCCGGTCCCTGCCGAAGGTGTTGAGCCGCGCCGAGATCGACGCCCTGCTGGCCGCCTCGGCCGCCCGCGATGCGGCGGCGGGCCTGCGCCTGGTCGCCCTGGTCGAGATGGCCTACGCCTCCGGCCTGCGGGTGTCCGAACTGCTGGGGCTGAAAGTCGAGGCCGTTCGGCGCGACCCCGCCTATCTGATCGTGCGCGGCAAGGGCGGCAAGGAACGGCTAGCCCCCCTCAACGCCGCCGCCCGCCAAGCGATCAAGGCCTGGCTCGTCGCGCGCGACGCCAGACGCAAGCCGGAGCCGCCCGACAGTCCCTGGCTCTTCCCCTCCTCCGGCCGCACCGGCCATCTGACCCCGCGCCGTTTCGCCCAACTGCTGGACGAGGCGGCGATCACGGCCGGCATCGACCCGGCCCGCGTCAGCCCCCACGTCCTGCGCCACGCCTTCGCCACCCACCTGCTGGAAGGCGGCGCGGACCTGCGCGTCGTCCAGACCCTGCTGGGCCACGTCGATATCGCCACGACCCAGATCTACACCCATGTCGCCACCGATCGCCTGGCTCAGGTCGTCCACCAAAACCACCCCTTGGCGCGCGACGACTGACGGCGCATATTCCGGCTATGGCTGAAGAGTTCTACGTCAAGGCGATCTGGGATCCCGAGGCAGGAGTCTGGTGCAGCGAGTCGAATATCGTCGGGCTGGTGCTGGAAACGGCGACACTCGGTGAGTTCGAGAACCTCGCTCGCCATTTCGCGCCTGAGCTTCTGGCGGAAAATCTCGGCATTCATGGCGCTGTCCCAGTGCGGTTCGAAGCGGCTGGTGGATTTGACGTGATCGCTGCGTGACCGTGCGTTGAGCCGGAAATGTCGGCGGCGATGATGCGCGATCTGCCCTGATCGGAAGCCGCCATGCCGAAAGACTTCTACCCCGAACTGACCGCCCTTCTCTTCGCCGCCGGCTGGCATCGTGTCGTGAACGCCAAGGGCAGCCATGAGAAATGGCGGCATCCCGACCGACCGCATGCCGTCATCGTGCCGCGCTCGAAGAGCCGCCACACCGCCAACTCAGTCCTTAAACAGGCTGGTTTACCCAAGGCCTTCTGAACCCCCGCTTGCCCGGCGGCGTTGACCTCTCTAGGTTCGCGCGCCTTCCCCAAGGGCGCTTTCGCCCGTTTGCAGTTCCCGGACGCCTTGATGGCCACGCACTATCTCGACTTCGAAAAGCCGATCGCCGATCTGGAAGCCAAGATCGAGGAGCTGTCGCTGCTGGCCGACACCTCGGGCGACATCGACCATGAGATCGAGGGCCTGCGCAAAAAGGCCGACCAACTGCGCAAGAAGACCTACGCCGGCCTCGACCCCTGGATGAAGACCCAGGTCGCGCGTCATCCGCAGCGCCCGCACTTCATCGATTATGTCCAGAGCCTGTTCACCGACTGGAACGAGCTGCACGGCGACCGTCAGTTCGGCGACGACCAGGCCATCCTGGGCGGTCTGGCCCGGTTCCGCGGCCGGCCCGTCGTCATCATGGGCCACGAAAAGGGCCACGACACCGCGACCCGCATCACCCACAACTTTGGCATGGCCCGGCCCGAGGGCTATCGCAAGGCGGTGCGCCTGATGGACATGGCCGAACAGTTCGGCCTGCCGGTCCTCAGCTTCATCGATACCGCCGGCGCCTATCCGGGCCTGGGCGCCGAGGAGCGCGGCCAGGCCGAGGCCATCGCCCGCTCGACCGAGCGCTGCCTGACCCTGGGCGTGCCCTCCATCGCCACCATCACGGGCGAAGGCGGCTCGGGCGGCGCCATCGCCATCGCCGCAGCCAGCCGCGTGCTGATGCTGGAACACTCGATCTATTCGGTCATCTCGCCCGAGGGCGCCGCCGGCATCCTGTGGCGCGACGGCGCGCGAGCCAAGGACGCGGCCATGGCGATGAAGATAACCGGCCCGGACCTGATGCAGCTGAAGATCGTCGACCGCCTGATCGACGAGCCTGTCGGCGGCGCGCACACCGATCGCGACACGGCCATGGCCAATGTCGGCGAGGTTCTGGCCGAAGAGTTGAAGGGCTTCGACGGCCTGACGCCGCAGCAGATCAAGAAGCGTCGAGCGGATCGCTTCTACGCCATCGGCGCCCTCTGACGCCCGGTCGCTCTGGCGACCAGCGTTAACGCAGCATCCACCCTCGTCTGCCAAGCTCGGCGCTTCGTTCAGGGGCATCGGGGTTTGCGACCGGCCATGAGTTCAGCGGCGCGACAGACGGGGGCCTTTGCGCCATGAGCGGCGGTGAGTCCCTGCGTGAAAGCGCCGTCTTCAACCTGGCCGGGGCGATCACGATGATCGTCGACGATTCGCCATTCTCCCTGACCCTGACGTCCAACGCCCTGACCGGCTTCGGCATCCGCCCGACCTATGCGTGCGGCACGGGCATGGAAGCCAAGAAGCTGCTGACCGACAAGCCCGTCGATCTGCTGGTCGTCGATACCGACATGCCCGACATCGACGGGTTCGAACTGGTGCGCTGGCTGCGCCGCTCCGGCCCCAATCCCAACGCCTTCACCCCCGTCATCATGACCGCCAGCCACATTCGTCGCGGGCGCGTCGCCGAGGCGCGAGACTGCGGCGCCAACTTCGTCGTCACCAAGCCCTTCAGCCCGGCGCTTCTGCTGGAGCGCATCCTGTGGGTGGCGCGCGACAGCCGGCCCTTCCTGGAGGTCGGCGACTATCTGGGGCCGGATCGCCGGTTCCGACACACCGGCTATGAAGGCGTGGAACGCCGCGCCGACATGATTCGCAAGGCGAAGGGGATGGAGAGTCTGACCCTATGACCGTCATCACCCACACTCAGCGCAAGTCGCGTCTGGCGGAGATGCTGGATCGCCCCGGCGGCGTCAGCGTCGGGGTCGCCCTGGCCCAGGCCCGCGCCAATCTGGACGGACTTCAGGATCAGGCCCGCGCCATCATCGGCGACAATATCGCGGCCCTGCTGGCCAAGCCCGATCCGAACCTGATCGAGCCCATGCGGCTGGACCTGGCCTATTCCGCCTCCAGCCAGATCATCGACGCCGCCAGCCCGTTCGAGATGGACGACCTGTGCACGGCGGCCAAGGGCCTGTGCGACCTGCTGGACGCCGCGCCGCGTCAGGGCGGTTTCGACTGGCGCATCGCCACGGTCCATGCCCAGGCGATGAAGCTGTTGCTGGCGCTGCCGCCGCAAGAGCAGGCCGCGCGGACCGCCATCCTGACGAACCTGCACGAGGTTCTGAGAAAGAAGCTCCCGACCGCCGATCAGTCGGCCATCTGAGGCGTCTTGCCGCCGCGCGTCTGTTTGCGCCACAGCGCCGCGTATTCCCCGCCTTGTCGGGCCACCAGTTCGTGGTGACCGCCGCGTTCGACGATCCGCCCGGCCTTCAGCACCAGAATCTGGTCCGCGTCCGCCACGGTCGACAGCCGGTGTGCGACCACCAGGGTCGTGCGGCCGTTCCTGGCCTTGCGCAGCGTCTTCTGGATCGCGGCCTCGGTGCGGCTGTCCAGGGCGCTGGTCGCCTCGTCCAGGATCAGGATGCACGGATCGGCCAGCAGGGCGCGGGCGATGCCCACTCGCTGACGTTCGCCGCCAGACAGCTTCAGCCCCCGTTCGCCGACCTTGGTCTGCATGCCGTCCGGCAAGCCGCGAATGAAGTCGGCCAGTTCCGCCGCCTCCGAGGCCGCCCACACCTGCGCCTCATCCGCCTCTGGCCGGGCGAAGGCGATGTTGGCGGCCAGGGTGTCGTTGAACAGCGCCACATCCTGCGGCACCAGCGCCACCGCCGACCGCAGCGAGGCTTGGGTCACCTCGCGCGCATCATGGCCGTCGATCAGCACGCGCCCTTCCTGCGGATCGAGCAGGCGCAGCGCCAGTTTGACGATGGTGGACTTGCCCGCGCCAGAGGGCCCGACCAGCGCCGTCGTCGTGCCCGGCGCGGCGTAGAAGCTGACGTCCTCCAGCCCATTGGCCCGCGCGTCGTGGCGGAAGCCGACGGCCTCGAACGCCACCGACGCCCCGCGCGCATCGACCGGCCGCGGGAGCGCGACGGCGTTCGGCGCATCGGCGACCTGCGGCGTCTGTCGCGTCACCTTCAGCATCTCCTCCATGTCGATGAAGGACTGACGGATCTCCCGATAGGCGAAGCCCAGGATGTTCAGCGGCGCATACAGCGAGATCATGATCAGCACCGCCGCCGTCACGTCGCCCGGTCCCATTCTTCCGGCCGCCGCCTCGAACCCGGCCATCACCGCCATGACGCCCAAGCCCAGGTTCATCACCAGGGCCTGCATCCCGTTCAGCATGTTCAGCGAACTGTTGGCCTTCAGCGACGCCTCGGCATAATCGCCCAGCGCGCGATCATAGGTCTGGGCCGCGCGCGTTTCGGCCCCGAACGACTTGACCGTCTCATAATTCAGTAGAGCGTCGACCGAGACGCCGGCGGCTTCGGAATCGGCCGCATTCATGATCCGGCGATGCTCCAGCCGCCAGTTGGACATGGCGAAGGTGGCGGCGGTGTAGATGACGACCACGACCACCGCGACGGCGGCGAAACGCCAGTCGTATTTTGCCCCCAGCACCCCGGCTGCCAGCACCAGCTCCACCCCCGTCGGAACCAGGTTGAAGGCGAGGATGCGCAGCAGGAAATCGACCGCGCGCGATCCCCGATCCATCGTTCGCGACAGGGCGCCGGAGCGTTTGGTCTGGTGAAAATCCAGCGACAGGCTCAGCGCATGAGCAAAGGCCTCGGCCGCCGTTGCGCGCTGGGCGGCGGCGCGCACCGGCGCGAACACCACGTCCGACACCAGGGGCGAGGCCGCCGATAGAAACCGCACGAGGGCCCAACCGATGGCGAAGGCTGCAAAGCCCAGGCCGACGGCGGTCGCCGCACCCTGCCCCGCCGCCAGACGGTTGACCGCCGCGCCCAGCACCAGCGGCGCCAAGACGCCCAGCCCCTTGCCCGCCAGCGTCAGCAGAATGGCCGAGATTAGCCGCAGTTTCAGGTGCGGCGCGCCGGATCTAGCCACCAGCCGCGCAAGGTCCGCCAGCGCCGCCAGCGTCGGGGGTCCGTCCGTCTTGTCCTGTGGGCTCCCTGCCTGCTGCGCCTTGACCATCGGATCACGCCTGCCGCCGGAGCGTTCGCCTCGCATCGCCATGATCCGCATATGGAAAGCCAATGCGACAGGGGAAAGGCCACGCTGGCGCGCAAGCGGGGATTCGTCGCTCAGCCCAGACCGGCGACCGCCTCGATCAACTCGTCCACGGCCGCTTCCTGCGTCGCCCACGAACAGACGAAGCGCACCGAACCGTCATCGAAGGCGTAGCAGGCCCAGCCCATTTCGTTCAGGCGGGCGTGCGCCTCTTTCGGCATCCGCACGAAGACGGCGTTCGCCTCCACCGGATGGGCCAGGACGAAGGGCGACCGCCCCGCAATGCCGGCCGCCAAGCGCTGCGCCATCAGATTGGCGTGGGCGCCGCCCGATTCCCAATCGCCGCTTTCCAGCAAGCCCAGCATCGGACCCGACAGCAGACGCGTCTTGGACGACGTCTGGCCCGCCTGCTTCAGCCGGTTGTCCAGTCGCCGCGCCAGGCTCTTGTCGAACAGCACGATCGCCTCGGCGCAGTTGGCGCCCGCCTTGGCCCCGCCGAACACCAGCACGTCCACGCCCAGGCGAGGAATGTCCTTCAGGTCGAAACCGGCGGCGACCGCATTGGTCAGGCGCGCCCCGTCCATGTGAACGCCGTAGCCCAGCGCCTTGGCCGGTTCGATCAGGTGGCGCAGCTCTTCCTCGGTATAGACCGAGCCATATTCCGTGGCCTGGGTCAGCGACAGGGCGGCGGGCGGCTGACGATGCCCGACTTCGGGTTCGCCCAACTGCGCCTGCAGGGCCAATGGATCGATCTTGCCCGAGAAGCCCGGCAGCCCGATCAGGCCGACGCCGTGACCGAAGAAGCCCGGCGCCCCAGTCTCGTCGGTGCAGATATGCGCCGCATGGTGCGCCAGCACCGCCTCATAGGGTTGGGCCAGCATCGACAGGGCGATGGCGTTGGCCGCCGTCCCGCTGAAAACAAACCGCACCTCGGCGTCCGCATCCAGACGCTGGCGAATCTGGTCGGCAGCGCGGGCTGTGACCTCGTCTGCGCCATAGGCGCGGGCGAATCCCTTGTTGGCCCGCACCAGGCCTTCGATGGCGCTCAACGCCATGCCGGCGGTGTTGTCGGAGCCGAAATCGTAACGCATCAACTGGCCTTGAAAGCTGTATCGGGGGTCGTCGCGCCCGGAACGACCGACGACGGCTCGTGATCGCCATAGGGAACGGCGACCTGATGCGGGAACGGAATCTCGATCCCGGCGGCGTCCAGCGCCTCCTTGCCGCCCTGCATCAGATCGGCCTGGGTCTGCCACCAGTCGCCGACCTTGACCCAGGCGTGCAGCGTCACCTGCACCGAGCTGTCCAACAGGCCCGTCACGCCGGTCCACGGATGGGGATCTTGCAGCACCTTGTCGTGTGCGGCGGCCATATCCGCCAGCACGCAACGCGCCTGGTTCAGATCGTCGCCATAGCCGACGGTGAAGTTGATCTCGATCCGGCGGGTCTGCTGGCCGGTCAGATTGGTCAGCGGGTCGCTCAGGACCTTCGAGTTCGGAATGACGATCTTGTGGTTGTTGGCGTTGGACAGCTGGGTCGTGAACAGGTCCAGTCGCTGCACCGTGCCGCTCATCCCGCCGACATCAACCACGTCGCCGACGCGGTAGGGCCGCAGCACCAGCAGCATGATTCCCGAAGCCACGTTCGACAACGTGCCCTGCAAAGCCAGGCCCACCGCCAAGGACGCCGCACCCAGCACGGCGATGATCGAAGTGGTCTGAACGCCCAGGCGTTGAAGCACGGCGATCATGCCGACGATGAAGACCACCACCCGCACCACCTGGACCGCAAAGCTCAGGACCGTCGGATCGTGGCGGAAGCCCTTGACCCGCGACAGGGTATTGCGCGCCGCCCGCGCCGCCCATTTCGCCGCAAAGACCGTCAGGACGAAGATCAGGATGGCGATCGTCAGATTGATCGCGAAATCACCCGCCATGTCGGTCAGCTTGGCGATCACGGCGGCGTCGATCGAAACGGCCTTGCGCCCTGCGGCGACCGCTTCGGCGACATCGTTGGAAAGAGGCAGAGACATGAGGCCGGGTCTAACGCCTGACGCGACGATTGGAACCCCTGAAAGCCCGATTTCAGGCCTTTGCGATCCGTCCGCCGCCGCTTTCGATGGCGTCCAGCAGGTCCATCACATCGTCGATAGTGTTGGCCTCTCGCGCCGGCTTGTCCCAGCGAATGCGGCTGACGCGCGGAAAGCGCATGGCCACGCCCGACTTGTGCCGCGTCGAGCGATTCAGTCCCTCGAACGCGATCTCAAGCACCAGGCCGAAATCCCGCTCGGCCCGCACCGACCGCACCGGCCCGAACCGGTCGATGGTGTGGTCGCGCACGAACTTGTCGAGCTGTTTCAACTCCTCGTCGGTGAAGCCGAAATAAGCCTTGCCCACCGGCGTCAACGCCCCTTCCGGCGTCCAGACGCCGAAGGTGTAGTCGGAATAGAAGCTGGAGCGTTTGCCGTGGCCGCGCTGGGCGTACATCAGGACGGCGTCGATGACGTGCGGGTCGCGCTTCCACTTGAACCACGGCCCCTTGGGTCGCCCCGCCAGATAGGGGCTGTCCCAGCGTTTCAGCATCAGTCCCTCGGCCGCCGCCCCGACCGGCGGATCGGCCCGCAGCCGCGCCAGTTCATCCCAATCGGCGTAATCGACCACCGGCGACAGGTACAGTCGCTCGCCGGTATGACCATTGACCAAGGCCTCCAGGCGCGCCCGCCGCTCGCGCAGCGGCAGGCCGCGCAGATCCTCGCCATCCTGAGCAAGCAGGTCATAGGCGACGACCGCCGCTGGAAAGGCCTGCATCGCCTTGGCGTCCACCGACTTGCGGTTCAGCCGCTGCTGCAGATCCCCGAACGGCGCCACCGCCCCGTCGCGCCAGACGATCAGCTCACCATCGATCGCGCCTTCGAACGCCAAGGCCTCCATCACATCGGGAAAGGCGGCCGAAATCTCGTCGCCGGTTCGGGAATAGAGTTTGCGGACCTCGCCCTCCAGCACCGCCTGAACCCGAATGCCGTCCCACTTCCATTCGGCCGCATAATCGGCCGGCGACAGTTTGGGCAGATCCACGGCTTCATCGATGGCGACGGCCAGCATGACGGGTCGGAACCGGCCGGGCGCATCCGGGCTGGGCCGCTCCGCCCTGCCCTCCAGCCAGGCGAACAGGTCGGCGTAGGGCGGCTCGACCGCGTGCCAAACTTCCTCGATGGCAGAGGCGTCCAACGCCTCCAGCGTCATCTGCGCCTCGTCCCCGTCCGGCGAGGGCGGCGCCATCACCGCGTCCGGGCGCATCATGGCCGCCGCCGTCTTGGCCAGCCGCGCCGACAGGCCGACGCGCAAGGCCCCGGTCATCAGCTTCAGCAGCGCCCAGCGCCCTTTCGGCTCCAGCGCATCCAGCCAGCCTTCCAGAAGGCCGCGCACCTCCGTCCGCGTGGCGGTCCTTAGCGCCTCGACGACCTCGGCCAGCTCGGGCTCACGGTTTGGCCGGTGGTCCGGCGTCACGGGCCAGATCAGGGCCGCGGTCTCCGCCAGATCGCCCACATAGTCGTAGGACCAGCCGAACAGCACACTGTCGACCCGGCCTTCGACCGCCTTTCGGATCATGGCCGGCTTGGCCGCGTCGAACGTCAGGTCGCCGGTCAGGGCCGCCAGCGCCCATCCCCGGTCCGGATCGGGCGTCGCTCTCAGATAGTCGCGCACCAGCACCAGCTTCGCATTGCGCGAAGCCGTCAGGGACAGGCGGTCCAGAAGCTCGGCGAAGGCGCGCATCGTCATCCATCTTGGGCGCCGGAAGCGTCGCCGTCCTCTTCAGAACGAAAAACGCCCCGGAGGTTTCCCTCCGGAGCGCATCTCAAATCCTTGACGGATCAGTTGAACAGGCCGGCGATCACGGCGGTGATCAGGCCGCCGGCGACGGCGGCGAGCACCACGTCATTGCCGCTGCGGACATATTGGTAGCCACGGGGCGGCGCGCGCAGGCCATAGCGGTTATAGTCGTGCACCACATAGGCGTTGGTGCGGTAGTAGGACGGCATCCGCTGGCCATAGCTCCAGGTCCGAACCGCATAGCCGCGCGGCGGGACGTAGCGCGGGGCGTTGTAACGACGTTCCGCACGCTGCCAGCGTTCATAGGCGCGTTGCTGCTGGCGATAGTCCCGACGATCCTCGCGCAGCTCGCGGCGGTAATCGCGGCGATCCTGGCGATAGTCCCGACGATCGTAGTGGTCAGGACCCGGACCGTGACGTGCGGCGGGACCATGCGGACCGTGGGGCGGTACGGGCTGAGCCGAGGCTGCGCCTGCTGCGCCCAGCGCGCCGGCGGCCATGACCGAAGCGATTGCGGTGGTCAGGATCTTTTTCATGATCGTGTCTCCATCTGCGCCGAAGACCATCGGCTTGGGTGCAGTTATGGAGCACGGCGACTGAGGCGCGCCTGAACCGGCGTCCTCGGCCCAGGTTCATGTCGGGAACACAGGATCGCCGCAATCAGGCGGCGACGGAGGCCTCTGATGGCGGTGCGGCCATCTGCGCAACCGCGTCGCGACCGCCGCTGACGTGACCCATCAGGGCGGCCAAAGCGCCGAAATCGATCGGCTTGTTCAGATAGGCGTCGGCGCCGGCCTGAAGACCAGCCTCATGATCCTCATGACGCGCCGATGCCGACAGGACCACGATTGGCGTATTCGCATTCTGGCCGCCTTCGCGGATGATGCGCGTTGCGGTCAGTCCGTCCATGACCGGCATGTTCACGTCCATGATGATCAGGTCGAACGGCTGATCCTTGGCGATATCGACCGCGACCTGCCCGTTCTCGGCCGTCGAAGTGACGTGGCTGGCCGAGCTCATCCAGGCCTCCAGAATCATGCGGTTCACCGGATGATCCTCGACCACCAGGACGCGCAACGATTCGCCGCCTTCGATCTCGGCATGAACCTCAGCCGCCGCGACGGGCTTGGCCCATTCCACGACCTCGGCCTCGATTTCCAGGGTGAAGCACGAGCCCTCGGCGAGCTTGGACGTCACGGTGATGTCGCCGCCCATGATGTTGGCCATGCGCCGTGCGATCGTCAGGCCCAGACCCGTTCCGCCAAAGCGCCGCGTGGACGAGGTATCGACCTGGGTGAAGGGCATGAACAGCCGCTCCAGATCGGCCGCCGCAATGCCCGCACCGCTGTCCTGGACGACAAATTCGAACCGCACGCGCTGATCCGATACGCGGTGTCCGCGCACGAGGTAGTGGATCTCGCCAGCTTCGGTGAACTTGACCGCATTGGACAGCAGGTTCTGCACCACCTGACAGACGCGCAGCGGATCGCCGCGCACCACCGTCGGAATCTCGCCCTCCACGGTCGTAACGAACGTCAGGCCCTTGGCTTCGGCCTGGGCCTCGAAGGGGCCGGTGATGCGCTTGTTCAGGCCGTCGATGACGATATCGACGACCTCGAAGTTCATCTTGCCGGCCTCGATCTTGGTCATGTCGAGGATGTCGTTCAGCAGCGACAACAGATTGTCGCCGGAGTTGCGGATGATCGACAGATACTCGCGCTGCGTCGTCTCCAGTCGCGTTGCGCTGAGCAGTTGGGCCGCGCCCAATACGCCGTTCATGGGCGTGCGCAGTTCGTGCGAGATCACGCCCAGGAAGTTCGACTTGGCATCATTGGCGGCGTTGGCCTTGTCGCGGGCCGCTTCCAGCTCCTCGATCAGATGCGCCTGATGCGACTGGAAGGCCCGAATGCGGTCTTCGCGCAGCAGGGTCATGGTCACCAGCACGAACAGACCTGCCGCCGTGAACGGCAGGACCGCCAGCATCGACCAGAAGGCGTTGGTGCCCCACAGGCTGAACAGAATGATCGTCGCGGCCGCGCCGTAGGGCGAAGAGATGATCAGGGCCTGACGCGGCGAGCTGCGAAGCTGGGCGAAGACCAGCACATAGCCGGAAATCAGTAGGGCGAGGGCCAGGGGCCGTCCGAACTCGGTGGGGGAGAACCAGGCCATCAGAGGCGCGATGGCCCAAGCGCCGGTCGTCACCGTCGCCACGATCGGGAAGATCACGCCCCAGTTGGTGCCGACGCGATGGCTCAGGCGATGTTCGACGATTCCCCGCAGCGACCCGGCCGCCAGGGTGCCGCCGAACCACAACAGCGCCGGCCACAAGCCGACGGTGCCGAGAAGACCCACGCCCCACGAGGCGATGATCATGTAGCGGAGATACTGCGTCTGCAGGATGGCGGTCAGCGCCTGGGCCGCGTCTCCGGCGCGTTGCTCGCCTTCGAGCGCCTTCGCGACGCCGTCTGATTCCACCATAAGCCCAGATCCCCACGTTCTGTTTGGTCGGACGACGCTAAGACGAAGGTTCTAAGACGATGTGAACGCAGTTCTTTCGCTCAGCCAGCCTCCTCCGGCGTCAGCGCCTTGATCGAAAGAGCGTGGACCGGTCCGGCCATCTCGTCCTTCAGCAGGGCGTTGACCGCGCGCTGTCGCGCCAGCCGCGACTGCCCCTGGAAAGCGGCGGACACGATTACCAAGTTAAAGTGGCTTTCGCCGCCAGGCTTGGCGTCCATTCCGCCTTCATGATGATGTCCGGCGTGGCGCCAGCTGTCGTCCTCGACCTCCAGACGCAGGGGCGACAGCCCTGCCGTCAGTTTTGCACGAATAATCGTCGCCACCGGGCCTTCAGACATGATCGATTCCTTGATGCTGTCCCAATCGGGCTTACACTTCGGGTGATGTCCGCCTCCTTTCAATACAAGCCGCGCTTCACCGACATTCGGGTGAAGCCGCCCAAGCCCGAGGAAGAGGCGGCGAAAGCCGACGTCCTGCACCTGAAGCCGGGCGAAAAGCCGTGCCAGTGGCCCGACTGTCGCCGAGCCGCCGCGGCCAAGGCGCCCAAGTCCCGCGAACGGCTGAACGACTTCTATGAGTTCTGCCAGCCGCACGCCGGCGAATACAACAAGGGCTGGAACTTCTACGCCGGCATGACCGAGGGTGAGATTCGCGCCGCCCAGGAAAACGAGGCCATGACCGGCGGCCGCCCGACCTGGGAGATGCAGGCCGGCAAGTTCACGCGCGAAGCCGCCGCCTTCGCCGCCAAGATGGGCACGTCCAACACCACCGGCGCCGGCTCATGGCGCGACAGCTTCGGCTTGTTCGGGCGCAAGGGCGATCAAGCGCCGCAGTCTGCGACCGAGGACCGCCGCATCGGCAAGCTGGAACGCGCCGCCCTCGCCGACCTCGATCTGGATCCCGGCGCGGACAAGGCGAAGGTCAAGGCTCAGTATCACGAGCTGCTGAAGCGGTTTCACCCCGACACCAACAGCGGCGACCGCAGCGCCGAGGCGAAGTTGCAACGCGTGATCAAGGCCTGGAAGACGCTGAAGAAGGCCGGCCTGGCCTGACGGTCTAGTCGGCGTAGATCATCTTGCGCGTCATGCCGCCGTCCACGGTCAGCACCTGGCCCGTGACAAAGCCCGCCTCGGCGAGGTAGAGCACGGCCCCGGCGATATCCTCGGCGCGGCCGACGCGGCCGACCGGATGCTGTTCGTGATCGACAGGACGCAGATCCTCGCCGTCCGAAATCCAGCCTGGCGCGATGGCGTTGACCCGGATCCGAGGGCCTTCGCTGATCGCCAGGGCGTGGGTCAGGGCGAACAGCGCGCCTTTCGACGCCGCATAGGCCTCGGTGTGCGGTTCTGACATGAAGGCGCGCGTCGAGATCATGTTCACGATGGCGCCGCCCTCGTTCAGCATCGGAATGGCGGCGCGGCTCATCAGAAAAGCGCCGGTCAAATGGCTGTCGATCGTCTTGCGCCAGTCCGCAAGCGACAGTTCAGCCAGCGGGCCGTTCACCGGATCGGCGATGCCTCCGTTGTTGACCAGCAGGTCCAGCGACGACCAGCCCAAGGTCTCGAACGCCTGTTTGACCGAGTCCTCATCACCCAGATCGCAGTCGATATGACGAGCCTCCCCCTCACCCGGCTTCAGATCGAAGGAGGCGACTTCCCATCCGTTGGCCAGCAAGGCGTCACAAACGCCCGTTCCGATCAGGCCTGATCCGCCTGTGACAATCGGTTTTTTCATGGTGCTGAAACCGGCTACGGCCGGCTTGGTTGCGCCGGGTCAGGGCTGACCGGCGGCTTGGCTGTTCGCGGCAGCCATCATCGGGCTCGACGGCTCGCGGAAATAGCGATCGATCCCGTCCGCCACCGATTTCATCAGGCGACGGCGCGCACGCTCGTCGGTCAGCAGCCGCTCGTCCTCGGGATTGGTGATGAAGCCCATTTCCAGCAGCACGGCCGGCACGTCGGGCGCCAGGAGCACTGCCAGACCCGCATCGCGATGGCTGCGGCGCAAGAGAGGATGGTCCGAGCCTTCCAGGTGCGTCAGCAAGACGCGCGCGAACTGGGCGGAGCGGTTCTGGGTCGCGCGCTGGGTCATGTCGAGCAGGATGCGATCCACCGACGGGTCGCGCCCCGGCAGATGCAGTTCGCGGTGCCAGTTGTCGCCCCGCGTGAACTCACGCACGGCCCGTCCGGCGCCCTGCTCCGACAGGGTATAGACGCTGGCCCCGCGCAGCGCCGGATCGGCGCCCGCGTCAGCGTGCAAGGAAATGAACAGATCGGCGTCGGCCTGACGCGCAATGGAGACGCGGCGATAGAGGTCGACATAGCGGTCGTCGCTCCGGGTCAGCCTGACGCGATAGCGGCCGTTCTTCTCAAGCTCGGCCTTCAACGCCAGGGCGGCGGCCAAAGTGACCTGCTTTTCCTGGGCGCTTGCGCCGCTGGCGCCGGGATCATTGCCGCCATGGCCGGCGTCGATGACGATCAGGGGGCGTTCGGCGCGGCGCGGCGGCGCGCTGGCGTGCGGCGCCGGCGTGGTCGTGGCGCGCGCGGCGGCCCCGGTAGCCTTCAGATCGACGACATAACGATAATGGCTGACGCCGTCGCCGGGCGGCAGCAGGAAGCGCCGTTCGATCTCGCTGCCGCGCGCCAGTTCCAGCTGAACCCGCGACGAACTGCCGGACGACGTGACCTCAAAGGAGCGCACCAGACCCGAGCCGCCGCCGTTCAGGCCGCGTCCGGGCGCGACGCCGCTGAGGGCCAGCACCACACGGCCCTCTCCGCCCGCGTCGATGACGCGCCCCTGCGCCGTCTTGTCCAGATCGATGACAACGCGGGTCCGATCGCCATCGGCGCCGAAGCGCACCGCCAGCACATCGCCTTGCGCGCCCCAGGCGAAACCGCGCGTTGCGGACAGACCGACCATGCAGATGACCACGAAGGCCAGGGCGGTCATCGCCCACTCCTTCGCGCCCCAGCGCATCAGACCTGTCAAAACGCGACCGCTCATCTGCGTCGGCGAACCCGGTTTAAGCCTACTTGAACCTCATCATGACAGAGGCTCGTATTCAGGGGGTTAAGGCGAGCGCCTTTTAATTCTCCCGTTGCATGACTATGCTGTGACCGCTCGCGAACCGATCGCGCCGATTTCGCCTCTGCGAATCTTGGCGCGCCCTCCTCGCGGCGTTGACTTTCACCAATCCTAGAACCGCCCCGGCCTGGCCGATGGTTCGAAGAGCGGACCAGGGACGCGGCCTTCCCAAGGGATTGGCGCGCCCGGTTCAGGACCGACGACTTAATGGGCCTTTCCGCCTGCGTTCCCCAACGGCTTGATCAAGCCTTCTTCGCCGTTTTCGGCGAGGGGATATCGCGCGCGCCGGCCCTCACCTTCATTCGGCGAGCCGCCATGACCCTGTCCGGAGATCCGGGACGGTCGGCCTGCGCGCGCCAGAGAGAGACTTTCCATGTCAAAGACAATGCTGATCGATGCGGCGCATCCCGAGGAGACCCGGGTCGCCATCGTGGACGGGCGCAAGATTGAGGAATTCGATTTCGAATCCCGTGCGAAGCGCCAGCTTCGCGGCAATATCTACCTCGCCAAGGTCACCCGCGTAGAGCCCAGCCTGCAGGCCGCCTTCATTGAATACGGCGGCAATCGTCACGGCTTCCTCGCCTTCAACGAAATCCATCCCGACTACTACCAGATCCCCGTCGCCGACCGCGAAGCCATCATGGCCGAGGCGCACGACGACGAGGACGAGGACGATCTCGACCGCGAATCGACCGGCGACGATGTCGATCCCGAATCGGCCCTGGCCGACGAAGAGCGGCTGAAGCGCCGCCTGATGCGTCGCTACAAGATCCAGGACGTCATCAAGCGCCGCCAGATCCTGCTGGTCCAGGTCGTCAAGGACGAGCGCGGCGCCAAGGGCGCAGCCCTGACCACCTGGCTGTCGCTGGCCGGCCGCTACTGCGTCCTGATGCCCAACACCGGCAAGGGCGGCGGCATTTCGCGCAAGATCACCAACACCTCGGACCGTCGTCGCCTGAAGAGCGCCGTCTCGGCCCTGGAAGTGCCCAAGGGCATGGGCCTGATCATCCGCACGGCGGGCGCCAAGCGCACCAAGGCCGAGATCAAGCGCGACTATCAATATCTGCTGCGCCTGTGGGAAACGATCCGCGAAACCACCCTCGCCTCTCACGCCCCCTCGGTGATCTACGAGGAAGAGAACCTGGTCCGCCGCGCCGTGCGCGACATGTTCGATAAGGACTTCGACGGCATCCAGGTCGAGGGCGTCGAGGGCTTCAAGGAAGCGCGCGACTTCATGCGCGTACTGATGCCGGCCCAGGCCAGGAAAGTTCACCTGTATCGCGGCTCGCGCCCCCTGTTCGCGGCCAACGGCATTGAAGAACTGCTGACGCAGATCCATCAGCCGGTCGTGCCGCTGAAGTCCGGCGGCTATCTGGTGATCAACCAGACCGAGGCCCTGGTGGCCATCGACGTCAACTCGGGCCGCGCCACCAAGGAACGCAACGTCGAGCAGACGGCGTTCAAGACCAATATGGAAGCGGCCGAGGAAGCCGCCCGCCAGCTGCGCCTGCGTGACCTCGCCGGCCTCGTCGTCATCGACTTCATCGACATGGATGAAGGCAAGAACAACCGCGCCGTCGAGCGCGTGCTGAAGGAGGCCCTGTCCTCCGACCGCGCCCGAATCCAGATGGGCCGCATCTCGCCCTTCGGACTGATGGAAATCAGTCGCCAGCGTCGCCGCTTGGGCGTGATCGAAGGCGCCACCGAGGCCTGCCCGCACTGCCAGGGCACGGGCCGTATTCGCTCGGCCGAATCCGCCGCCCTGATGACCCTGCGCGCGGTCGACATCGAGGCCGGCAAGAACGGCGCGGGCGTCGTGGTGCTGAAGGTCTGCACCGCCGTCGGCCTGTATATCCTGAACCACAAGCGCGCCTATCTGCAGTCGCTCCTGGAACGTCGCGGCCTGAACGTCATCGTCCAGATCGACGACAGCCTGGGTCAGGGCGAACACAATATCGAGCGCACCGAGACCAACGAGGACTTCGTCGCGCCCGAGATCGAGATGCCCAACCTCGACGACGACTTCGACGCCTCGCTGTACGAAGACGAGGATGAGGACGACGACGAGGAGATCATCGCCGACGACGATGACGACACGGTCGAATCCCTGGATCGCGAAGACAGCGACGATGACGAACCGCGCGAACGCTCGGAGCGTCACGATGGCGGTCGCGATCGCGGTCGTGGACGCAACCGTCGCCGTCGCGGCGGTCGTCGCGACGAGGAAACCTCCGACGTCGAGGCCGTCGATACGGTCAGCGCCGACGACGCCTCGGACGATGAGGAAGACGAAAACGGCCGCCGCCGTCGCCGTGGTCGCCGTGGCGGTCGCCGCGTGCGCGAGGATGGCGAGCGCGACGTCTACACCTGGGTTCGCGGCCGCACGCCGTCGCTGGACGACCCCTATGTCTGGTTCGACCCGCTGAACCCCGGCCGCTCGGAAGGTCGCCCGGAACGCGGCGAGCGCCATGAGCGGGCTGAACGCCACGCCTTCGCTCAGTCCGAGGGCGAAGGCCTGGATGTCGTCGCCCATAGCGGCGCCGGCGAAGGCTCCGGCGAGGAAGGCGGGCGTTCGCGCCGTCGTCGCCGTCGCGGTCGCGGTCGTGGCGACGGTTCCGTCAGCCACGAGATCAAGGTCGAGAACCGCGCCACCAACGAAGGCATGCCGCCTGACGGCTCGCCAGAGACGCCGATGGCCGTCATGGTCGAGCCGACCGAGGCCGTCGAGATGGCCGCCCCGGCCATCGCGCCCGAGCCTCAGCGTCGTCGCGTGCGCCGCAAGTCGGCCAGCGCCAATGTCGAGATCGCGACCGAACCGCATCCCGACACCGCCATCGAGCTGAACGAGGCGACGGTCGAAGGCGCGCCGGTCGAACTGGACGTGACCCCGCACGAGGCGCTGGCCGCCGAACCGGCCGAAGTCGCCCCGGTCGCCGCCCCGACCGCGGTTCCGGTGACCGAGGCCGTGCTGGCCGAGCCGTTCGTGGCTCCCACGCCGGAGATCGACGTTCAGGCCATCATCGCCGAAGACCCGAACCAGATCGTCGCACCGCCCGAAAAGCCCAAGCGCGGGTGGTGGCGCCGCTGATCGGTCACGATTAGACTGTCTGGATACAGGCGGGGGCCGGTCGTTGTTGGAGTAGAGCCATGAGATGGCTTCCCCGATCTGCATCCCGCGTTCTGGCGGCGGCGACGGCCTTGATGGCTGTTTCCGTCGCCGGCCAGGCCTCCGCGCAAAGCCTGATCCGCGACACCGAGGTCGAGGGCATCGTGCGCGAATGGGCCGACCCGGTCTTCGTGGCCATGGGGCTGAACCCGAACGACATCGAAGTCCTGCTGGTCAACGACAACGACCTGAACGCCTTTGCGACACGCGGGCGGATTATGGGCGTCAACACCGGCCTGATCCTGCGCACCAAGACGCCCGGCGAACTGCTGGGCGTGATGGCGCACGAGGCGGGCCACATCAAGAACCGCCACACCCTGCGCGACGGGGCCGAGAACGCCGGCAAACAGCCGATGTTCATGACCATGGCGCTGGGCGCCCTGGCGATCGCCGCCGGCGCGCCGGACGCAGGCGTGGCCCTGCTGGGCTCCAGCCAGTATTTCGGCGCTCTGGGCGCGCTGCATTACATGCAGAGCCAGGAGGGCGAGGCCGACATCTCGGGCGCGCGGGCGCTGGAGGCGGCCGGCGAATCCGGTGCTGGGCTGGTGTCCTTCTTCGAGAACTTCCGCTCGCAGGAGGTCTTCTCCGACGCCCGCCGCTATCCCTATTTCCGCAGCCACCCCCTGTCGTCGAACCGGATCGAAAGCCTGCGCCGCTATGTGCAGGAACAGCCGCACTACGACCATCGCGACAGCCCCGAACGTATGGCGCAGCACGCGCTGATCCTGGCCAAGATTCACGCCTTCATGGATCCGCCGAACGCCACCCTGCGCGACTATCCGTCGTCCGACAACTCCCTGCCCGGCCGCTATGCGCGGGCCATCGCCTGGTATCGCGACGGCCAGACGGACAAGGCGCTGACGGCGGTGGATGCGCTGATCGCGGGCGACGTGAACAACCCCTATTTCCAGGAACTGAAGGGCCAAATCCTGTTCGAGGAAGGCCGCCCGGCCGAGGCCGTCACCGCCCACCGCGAGGCGGTCCGCCTGAAGCCCGACGCCCCTCTGCTGCGCGTCAACCTGGCCCACGCCCTGATCGAGACCAACGACAAGGCCAATCTGGACGAGGCCATCGACCAGTTGAAGCACGCCGTCGTCGCCGAGAAGGACAACACCATGGCCTGGCGACTGCTGGCCCAGGCCTATGCCTCGCAGGGCAAGGAGGGCGAGGCGCGACTGGCCTCGGCGGAATACTATTTCGCCGGCGGGGACGAGAAACAGGCCACCCAGTTCGCCCTGCGCGCCCGCTCCATGCTGGACCCCGGCTCGATCGAATGGCGCCGCGCCGTCGATATCGTCCTGGCCTCGGGCGCCACGCCCGACGATCTCAACGACCTGGACCGCCGCGACGCCGCGCGCCGGCCCGCCACCCTAAACTGATCCCTTACCGCCGACTGCGAGCCTGAATGACCGACGACGCCCCCACGCCTGCGCCCGAACTCAAGACCGCCAAGCCGGGATGGCTCAGTGGCGGCCGCGCCGGCTATCTGGCCCTGGGCCTGTCAGTCATCGCGCTGGGCTTTTCCGCCGCGCCCTATCTGACCGGCGGATCGAGCGTGCGCGCGTATCTGCTGGAGCACCCCGAGGTCTTGCAGGAGGCGCAGATGGCGCTTCAGACCAAGGACGCCGAGGCCGCCGTCGAGGAGACGAACCAGGCCGCCGCCGCCAACGCCGGCCTCCTGGCGCCCGACGCCCGCGATCCAGCCTTCGGTCCAGCGAACGCCAAGGTCACGGTGATCGAATTCTTTGACTTCCGCTGCCCCGGCTGCAAGGCCGTGGCCCACGACTATCGCGCCCTGATGGCCGCCCACCCGGAAGTCCGCTTCGTCTTCAAGGACTGGCCCATCCTGGACCGCGGCGACGATATCACCTCGCAATACGCCGCCCGCGCCGCCCTGGCCGCGCACCAGCAGGGCAAGTATCTGGAAGTCTATGACGCGCTGATGACCGAGCGGGCGCTGTCGATCGAAGCGATCGACGCCATCCTCGCGGCGCATGGCGTGGACATGGCCCGCGCCAAGGCCGCGATCGCCGCGCCCGACACCACCCGCCACATCGCCGAAATCCACACCACGGCCGCCGCCCTGCGCCTGCGCGGCACGCCGACCTTCTTCGTCAACGGCAAGGCCAGCCCCGGCATCGACCCGGCCGAAATCGGCAAACTGATCGAAGCAGCGAAGCGCTGACCAACCCGCGGCCGAGGCGTCAGGCCTCGGCCAAACTCATCTGACCGCCGATCCATTCGACGCCGGCATGGCGCAGGGCGTCATTGGCCGCCGCTTCGTCGCCCACCGCCTGTTCGGCGCGGTAGAGGACGTAATAGCTGTAGGGATCGTTCGGCCAATCCTTCAGCAGTTCGCCGATCTTCGCCTTGGCCCCCGCCGCATCGCCGGACGCCAGCATGGCGGCGGCCAGGCTTCGGCGCGTCGGATACCAGATCATCGGCGGATCGCCGCCCTCGGGCGCCATGGCCTGGATCGCCGCCGCCCGCCCATAGGCGGCGATGGCGGCGGGATAGTCCTGATCAATCATGGCCGCGCGGCCTTCCAGCACCTTCTGGAACAGTTCGGCGAAACCGCTCTGACGATCCGCCATCAGGCCTTTGAACGCCTTGTCCGCCAGCAGGGCGGCGATGGCCTGGGCCTCGACCCGAACCGCAGCCGCATCGCCGCGCCGCGCCGCCGCCTCACCCCGCGCATAGCGCCAGCCGACCCGCATCAGCGGACGGCCCACGTCTGGTTCGGCCAGCGCCGCGACCTGGGCGCCCGATCCGAACCGGCCGTAAAGCGCATAGGCGTTCGCCGCCATCACCTGACGATAGACGACATAGCCGTCCTCGCCCGCCTCGGGCGGTCCCGCCAGCTGCGGATAGGTCGCCATATACCAGTCGGCCAGCTCCAGCCCCCGCTCGGCCCCGCCCGCCATAAGGGCGCCGCCCATGCCGAAATGGATGTTGTGGGCGTGCAGCCTCATGCCGCGAATGCCGCCCGGGGGTGCGACCAGCCGATCGTAATTCTTGTCCAGCGCCACGGCGTTGACGTTGGACATCATCGCGTCCTTGTACCGCCCGACCCGATAGAAGGTGTGCGACGGCATATGCACCAGATGGCTGGCCCCCGGCGCCAGCAGGGCCAGCCGCTCGCCATAGGCCAGCGCCCGATGTGGATCGTCCGACCATTCGGTCAGATGGATGTACAGGTGAATAGCGCCCGGATCGCTCGGCTTCACCTTCAGGGCGTGCTCCAGGATCGCCATGGCGCGAGTGACGGCCGGATCGGTCGCCTTGCCGTCCTTGTCCCACCATTCGCCCTCGGGCTGGAGCATCCAGGCGTCGGCGGTGATCGAGGCGACCGATACGTCGTCGGCGTGACGCTTTGCGATCCGGTCCATGGCGCGGGCGTAACGCAGGGCGCGGGTCTTCTCCTTGCCGGAATAGCGCTGGATCAGGGCGTCGATCATCTGGCGCTGCATCGGCGTAGCGTCTCGGGCCAGACGCCGCGCGTCACGGGCGACGCGCAGGCCTGTGGCGATCGATTCGGGATCGCCGCCGCCGCCGTTCAGGTTCGGCCCGATCGCCCAGGCCTCGCCCCAGGCGCACATGCCGCACGACGGGTCCAACTGCCTCGCCTTTCGGAACGCCCGCACCGATTCCGAATGCTCGAACGCCCAGCGCAGTCGTACGCCGTGGTCAAACCAGGCCTGGGCCTCGGGGTTCTTCGTATCGACCGCGAAACCCTCGTCGCCGAAGCCTGGGGCCATGACCATGTCGCGTGTCGGCTGGACATCGCCGACGGCGCCGACCCGGCCGCAGACCTGCGGATTGGTGATCAGGGCCAGGGTCGCCGCCGTCGCCGTGGCGTCGGCGACCGCCACGGGCGCAATCAGACAGGCGACCGAAACCGTCGCGACCCACAGACTTTTGCGCATCTTCGCCCCTCTCCCTTTGGCGACCAGTGTGCGCTCAAATCGTCGGCTCGCCAATCACCCCATCAGGGCATGGTGACGGGCAAGGTGTCTTGCGCCCGCCCGTCACCAGCCGGCGCCGCGATCCCGAGCATCCGCGCCAGGAAGGGCTGCACATCGACGCTGTCCAGATCGGTCAGCCGACGCCCGGCGACCACGCCCGGCCCATGGGCGATGAAGATCGCCGCCATCTCCGGCGCCTGATTGTCATACCCGTGGGCGCCCCCCGCCCGCGTCACCGGCCGATCGCGCGTCGCCGTCAGCCAGCCGGTTTCGACCAGACAGACGATCTGCGCCACGCGCGGGTTGGAGCCATAGGCCAGCTGCGCCGGCACATCGGCCTTGTTCCAGCATTCCATATGCGGATGGCGGCCGACCAGCTTCTGCTGCACCTCGGCCTCGCGACCCGGCGCCGGATCGGCGGTCAGAACCGCTCCGCCATAGCCGATCTTCAGCGCCGCCGGATCGATGATGTCGTCGATCCACACGACCCGGTCCGGCGAGGTCGCAGCCATGCCGTGATCCGACACCACGACCAGCATCGTGCGATCATAAAGCCCCCTCGCCTTCAGCCCCTCAATCAACCGTCCCATCGAGGCGTCGACCGACGCGGCGGCGGCGCGCGTCTCGGGCGCATCGGGGCCGTTGCGATGACCGGCGGTGTCGACGATGTCGAAATACAGCGTCTCCAGCTTCGGTCGCTGATCCAACGGCAAGTCCAGCCACGACAGCAGACGATCCACGCGCGTGTCGCCCGGCATTGCTTGGTCGAACGGCGCCCACTGACTGGGCCGCACGCCGTGGATTTCGACCTCCGATCCCGGCCAGAACATGGTGCCGGTGCGCACGCCCGCCTTTTCGGCCGTGACCCAGATCGGCTCGCCCTGATCCCAGAAACCGCTTTCCTTGCTGGCCATGGTGAAGGCGCCCAGTTGCGCGTCGGTGAACCGGTTGCCGACCACGCCGTGGTGGTCCGGGTGCAACCCCGTCACCAGCGTATAGTGGTTGGGGAAGGTCACGCTGGGGAACGACGGCCGCATCGATCCGACCGCGCCGCCGGCGACCAGTCCGTCCAGCACAGGCGTCTGCCCCTTGCCCAGATAATCCGGCGAGAAGCCGTCGATCGACACCAGGATGACCAGATCGGGACGGGTCGTCTGCGCGGTCTGCTCGACAACCGGCGATGTACGGGCGGATTGCGGGGCCCCGGCGCAGGACGCGACGGCGAAGGCGGCGGCCACGGCCAGGCTGGCGGCGACGAAACGAGACATGAACTTACTCCAAGGCGGCATTGAACCATTGCCTAAACTTAATGGACGACAGCCACGCGACGGCTTGTGCGACCGGCGTTCACTCGCCAAGCTTGGCGTATGGAAACCGTCATCGACATTCGCGGCCTGACCAAGACCTACGGGACGGTAAAGGCCTTGGACGGCCTGACCTTGTCGATCCCGCGCGGCGGCGTCTACGGCATTCTGGGTCCCAATGGGGCGGGCAAATCGACGCTGTTTCGCACCCTGCTGGGTCTGATTCAGCCGACCGTGGGCGAGGCTGTGGTGATGGGCGGTCGGATCGGTGATCCGGCCTCCATGCGTCGCATGGGCTCGATGATCGAGACGCCGCGCTTTCCGCCGTTCATGACCGCCCGCCAGGTGCTGGAATGGCTGGCTCGCGCCCATGGCGGCGTGTCCTCGGCCGAGATCGATAACTGGCTGCAACGCGTCGGCCTGACCGAGGCGGCGAACCGGCGCGTGAAGGGCTTTTCGGTCGGCATGCTGCAACGTCTGGGCGTCGCCGCCGCCCTGATGACCAAGCCGGACCTCGTCATTCTGGATGAACCGACCAGCGGCATGGATCCGCCCGGCATCCAGGAGATGCGCGCCCTGATCCGCAGCCTGGCCGACCATGACGGCGTCACCGTCATCCTGGCCAGCCACCAGCTTCAGGAGGTCCAGCGCGTCTGCGACCGCGTCGCCATCTTCAACAAGGGCAAGGTGATCACCGAGGGCCGGGTCTCCGACCTGACCGCCTCGGGAGAGCGTCTGCGCCTGTCCGTCACGCCTCTGGCCAAGGCCATGTCCGTGCTGGGCGACCGCGCGACGCTTGAGGGCGACGCGATCGTTGCCGCCATACCTCGCGCCGAGGCCGCCGCCGCCATCAAGGCCTTGGTCGAGGGCGGCGTCGATATCGAAGAGGCCCGCTGGATCGGCGCGGACCTGGAAGACGTCTTCATGAGCGAAACCGGCTGGACCGGCGTGCAGGAGCAAAACCGTGCTGGCTGACGCGATCCGTTCCGAAACCTACCGCCTGTCCAAGAACCGCACCGCCCTGTTCTGGAGCGTGCTGTTCATCCCGATCATGGGTGTGATCCTGGCCACCCTGGGCTTTGTCGTAGCCAAGGCCAATGAGGCGAAACTGGCGGGCAAACTGCCGCCGGACATGATGAAGGGCGGCCCGCTCGATCTGGGGATGACCTTGGTCAAGAGCGCGGGCGATTTCGCCAATCCGGCCATCCTGATGTTCGTCCTGATCGGCGCGGCGACCATCTACGCCGGCGACTATCGCTGGGCGACCTGGCGGCTGATCAGCGCGCGCAACACCCGGCCGAACCTGCTGACCGGCAAGGTCGCGGTCGTGGGTCTGGTGATCGTGCTGGCGACCTTCGCCGCGCTGATCTCCGACGTGATCGCCAGCGTGATCCAGGCGGCGGTGTTCGGCCGCCCCCTCGCCTTCTCGATGACCGGCGCAGCGGCGGCGGACTTCGGCCTTCTGACCCTGACCGGCTGGGCGCGCATCCTGCAGTTCACCATGCTCGGCCTCCTGGCGGCCGTGGTGACGCGCTCGTTGCTGGCGGCCCTGTTCGCGCCGCTGGTGATCGGCGTGGCCCAGTTCTTCCTGCCCCAACTGCTGCTGCCGATGGGCGTGACGCCGGACGGCTGGCTTCTGCCTCTGCTGTCGCCCGGCATGGCCACCGACCTGCTGAAGGCCGCCATCGCGGGCGGCCCCTCGGCGGGGCAACTGCCCGACCACGCCGTGCTGAAAGGCGTCCTCAGCCTGGCCCTGTGGATCGGAGTCATCTTCGCCGCCGCCGTCGCCTGGTTCAACCGCCAGGATTTGTCCAAGGAATAGGCGGCGACGGACTGCGCGCGCCTTCCGCAACCAGCCAGTCGCGGAAGGCGTCCACCGCCGCGTCCTTGCGACCTTCCGGCCGCAGAAAGACGAACCGGGACGGCCGCTCGACGAAACCGAACGGCGCGGCCAAGCGACCGGCCATGACATCGGGCGCCACAAAGGCCCAAGGCGCGATGGCGACGCCCAATCCAGCGATCGCCGCCTCTACCAGCGAGTGATTGTGCGCGAACTCCCGCTCCATCGTCGCTGCCGGCAGGGTCACGCCGGCCAGTTCGGCCCAGACCGACCACGCCCGACGGAAGGTCGCCGAATGCAGCCGCGGCGCGCCAGCTAAGGCGTCTATCGTCGGCAACTGGGCCATCATGGATGGCGATCCGACAGGCCCCTGATGTTGGCTCAGAAAGGGCGTCGCTTCGGTTCGCGCATGAAGCTGATCCGGCTCCACGATGCGGATGGCGCCGTCGAAACGGTCGCGCCGATAGTCGACCGGCACATAGGATTCCGACAGCTTCACGCGCACCTCAGGATGGGCCTCCAGGAAGGACGGCAGACGTGGGATCAGCCATTTCAGGGCAAAGGTGCCGAGACAGGAGATCTCGATCTCCCGCACCGCGCCCGGCCGCGCGGCCTCGACCGCATCGATGATCGCGCCAAAGGCGGGCGTCAGCCGCGCGGCCAACTGCACGCCTGCCTCAGTCAAGATCAGCGCATGGCGCGGTCCGGTCACCAGGATCACGCCCAGCGAAGCTTGTAGGGCTGCGATCTGACGACTGACCGCGCCGTGGGTGACACACAACTCGGCCGCTGCACGGGTCATGCTGCCGTGCCGCGCGAACGCTTCGAAGGTTCGCAGCGCATTCAGCGGCGGCGGGGCGCGACCCGACATGTGACCTCCCCTCACAGAGTTCCACCCGCTTAATCGATTTCGCTGTCTTCGCCTATCGGCTTCAAGCTTGGCGATGCCGCTTCCAAATCCACCGCCCAAGCCGCCCCGCCGCTCGCCTCAGGATCAGATCGCCTACGGCCTGTGCATTCTGCTTATATGGAGCATGGCGATCGCCGCGTTCTGGGACGGCTAAAGCCGCTTCTCCATAAAGACGTCCGCGCGCACATAGGGCGTGGGACGTGGCGGCAGGTGAACGAAGCCGGCGCTTTCATACAGGGCGATCGCGGGCTTCAGGGCGCTGTTGGTTTCGAGATACAGCCGGGCGGCACCCGCTTCCCGCGCCGCCGCTTCACAGGTCTCGAGCAGTCGTCGCGCCAGCCCCAGGCCGCGCGCGGCGGGCGTGACGGTCATCTTGCAGACCTCCACCCCGTCATCGGTCGGGACCATGGCGCAGCAGCCCACAGACTCCCCATCCCTCTGCGCCATGAAGATGCGCCCGCCCTTTTCCAGGAACACGCCCTGCGGATCATCGATCGCCAGCCGATCCTTCGCTTCGATGGCGAAGCCGCCCTCGACTAGCCAGGCGGTGTTCAACCGCGCCCAGGCGGCGGCGTGATCGGGAAGGAAATCGACGATGGCAACGGTCATTCAACCGTCATGACTGGTTTGAACGCAAAGCAAAAGGGCGGTCGGATCGCTCCGACCGCCCTTCCGGCGTTTGGTCAAACGACCAAATCTTAGTCTTCGTCGTTGCCTTCGAAGGCCAGGACCGGACCGGAGTCCTTGCCCTTGGCTTCGACGTCGCGGTCGACGAACTCGATGACGGCCATCGGGGCGTTGTCGCCGTGGCGGAAGCCGGCCTTCATGATGCGGATATAGCCGCCGTTACGCGCGCTGTAGCGCGGGCCCAGCGTTTCGAACAGCTTGCCGACTTGCGGCACGTCGCGAACCTGGCTGATGGCCTGACGACGCGCGTGCAGGTCGCCCTTCTTGGCGAGGGTGACCAGCTTCTCGACGAAGGGACGCAGTTCCTTCGCCTTGGGCAGGGTCGTGGTGATCTGCTCGTGCTTGATCAGCGATGCGGCCATGTTGGCGAACATGGCGGTGCGGTGGCTGGTCGTGCGACCGAGTTTACGATGGGCGGCGCCGTGGCGCATCTGGGTCTCTCCTACTCCGGAACCGGTATCCCGACAGGGACCTGGAACCGTAATCTTCTAACCGCCCCGACACTCTCCCGAAGGAGACGGGCGGAGGGTTGAACTTAGATCTGGTCGTCGAACTTCTTGGCCAGATCTTCGATGTTTTCGGGCGGCCAGTTCGGCACGTCCATGCCGAGGCTGAGGCCCATCGTCGTGAGAACTTCCTTGATCTCGTTCAACGACTTGCGGCCGAAGTTCGGGGTGCGAAGCATTTCGCCCTCGGTCTTCTGGATCAGGTCGCCGATGTAGACGATGTTGTCGTTCTTCAGGCAGTTGGCCGAACGAACCGACAGTTCCAGCTCGTCCACCTTCTTCAGCAGCGCCGGGTTGAAGGGCAAGTCGGGCTTGCCGTCCGACTGCTCGACAGCCTTCTTGGGCTCTTCGAACGTGATGAAGATCTGGAGCTGGTCCTGCAGGATGCGCGCGGCGTAGGCCACGGCGTCAACCGGCGTGACCGCACCGTTGGTTTCGACTTCCAGCAGCAGCTTGTCGTAGTCCAGCGACTGACCCTGACGGGTCGGCTCGACGCGGTAAGCCACCTTCTTGACCGGCGAATACAGGGCGTCGACGGCGATCAGGCCGATCGGCGCGTCTTCCGGACGGTTCAGCTCGGCGGCGACATAGCCCTTGCCGTTCTGGACGGTCAGTTCCATGCGCACCGATGCGCCGTCGTCCAGCGTGCAGATGACGTGGTCGGGGTTCAGAACCTCGATGTCCGCCGGCACGTCGATCTGGCCGGCCGTCACCGGTCCAGGGCCCGTGGCGCGCAGCGTCATGCGCTTGGGGCCCTCGGCGTGCATGCGCAGCGCCAGTTGCTTGATGTTCAGGACGATGTCGACCACGTCTTCGCGCACGCCTTCCAGCGACGAGAACTCATGGACGACGCCGTCGATCTGGATGGCCGTGACGGCCGCGCCTTGCAGCGAAGACAGCAGAACGCGACGAAGCGCGTTGCCGAGCGTCACGCCGAAGCCACGCTCGAGGGGTTCGGCGACCAGGCGCGCCTTGCGCTGGGCATCGGAACCGGTCTCGATCTGAGGCTTCTCGGGACGGATCAGCTCTTGCCAGTTTCTTTCGATCATTTTGTCCCTCGAACGGGTTTCGCCTGCTCCGGCCTTGTCGACGAGGCCATGATGGAGCGGACGGAGATGGGGGTGCTTTGGGCGGTGTCGCTTAGACGCGACGACGCTTGGGCGGACGGCAACCGTTGTGCGGCATCGGGGTGACGTCGCGGATGGTCGTGATCGTCAGACCGACCGACTGCAGCGCGCGCAGGGCCGATTCACGGCCGGAGCCCGGACCCGAGACGTTCACTTCCAGCGTCTTCACGCCGTGTTCCTGGGCCTTCTTGCCAGCGTCTTCCGCAGCCATCTGGGCGGCGTAAGGGGTCGACTTACGCGAACCCTTGAAGCCCATGTGACCCGCCGAAGACCACGAGATCGCGTTGCCCTGGGCATCGGTGATCGTGATCATGGTGTTGTTGAACGAAGCATTCACGTGGGCGACGCCCGAGGTGATGTTCTTGCGCTCGCGCTTCTTTACGCGACCCGGTTCCTTGGCCATGTGTCTGTCTTACTTCTTCTTGCCGGCGATCGGCTTGGCGGGACCCTTGCGGGTGCGGGCGTTCGTATGGGTGCGCTGACCGCGGACCGGCAGGCCCTTACGGTGACGCAGGCCGCGGTAGCAGGCCAGATCCATCAGACGCTTGATGTTCATCGACGTCTCGCGGCGCAGGTCGCCCTCGACGGTGTGATCTTTGTCGATCGTTTCGCGGATCGACAGGACTTCGGCGTCCGTCAGCTGGTTCACCCGGCGGGCGGGCTCGATGCCCACCTTCTCGGTGATGTCCTTGGCGGCGGCCGGGCCGATGCCATGGATATACTGAAGCGCGATCTCTACGCGCTTGTTGGTCGGGATGTTGACGCCAGCAATACGGGCCACGAAATTCTCCAGATACGCGTTAGTCAGACGCAACAAACGCTCCGGTTAACAAACCAGGAGCGTGGCGCCCTTCGCGGGAAGGCGCCCTTATACAGATGATTCACCGGGCGTCAACCAGAGGGCTTATCGGCGTCCTCTGGCGGCGCGGGGAAAGCCAAGGCGATCGTCATTGCTTGTCGATCCAAGGCGCGCCCGCTGCTCGTAGGAGGCTTGATCCGGAACTCGCGCGCCCGCGCTAACGCCTCACGTCGATAGCCGGATGGACGGGGGTGCTCCCCCACGACGCGGCACCGCTCTAATCTCTCCGTCAGCCTTAGCTGGCAGCGCAGCACCACATGAGCCCCGGTCGAGTCGTAAAGCGATGCTCGCGATACAGCCTCCGATATCGCAGCGTTGGCGGGGCCTTGGATCAAGATTGGAGCGGTGCGGCCTCCGCCGCCGTCACCGTCACCTTCACCTGCGCCTCTGCCATTACCGCTTCCGCCCTGACCCAGCCCCGGCTGCTCGCTTTCAATATCGGCCAAACCGATCACATGCGGCTGCTCGTCGGCTTGGATACGAGGCTGTTCCAGGTCTTGCTCAACTTTGCGCGGGATTGGCGGCTTGTGCGTGCGAGACGGCGCCGCCGCAGCGCCGCCCGTCTTGGCAACTTCTGGCTGGCTGCCGAGATCGACACGCGGCGACAGGACAACGTCAAAGATGGGAGGCGCGACCGGGATGCTGACTTCAGTCCTCGTCAGCGCCAACAACCACAAAGCGGCAATGTGCACTGCCGTCACCAGGACGATCGCCATCCACCGGCTGCGTCGAGCTTGGAAGACAGACGGTGTGACGAACATGACCTTCCCTCCAGGTCACCAACATGAAATCCAGAGTTGCGGCCGTCAACCTCTGTTCGGCGGACGGCCGAAATCGACGCCGACGGTGACCCGTTGGCCCTCGACCGGTCGACCGTCTTCGGTCGGCGGCTGGAAGCGGAAATAGCCGGACACCTGCAAGCCGGCCGCGCCGAAGCCCAGGCCGGGGGGCGTCTCTTGAACGACGCGGCAACCGTCCAGTCTACTGTCCAGGCGAATGACGCAGGACAGTTCCACCCGGCCGTAACGGCTGCGGGCGCCCGGCGGATGGTTGGCGCGAATCTGGCCAATGGTGGGACCGGTGACCAGACGTGGTCCGGTCGAGCCGCTGCCGGGGCCAGATCCAGACCCGACGCCGGATCCGCTGCCGGTTCCCTGCCCGCCCTGGCCAAAGCCGGGTTGCGGCGACGGCGCCGGCGCGAGCCCGACGACGGGCGCGGATTCCGGCGCCTTGACAGGCGGTGCGGGAACTTCGCGGGGGCGTTCCTTCGGCGGAGGCGGCGGGGTGTGAATGACGGATGGCGCGGCGGGAGCGCCGCCGCCCGTCTCAGGCGCAGGGGGTTCGTTCGAAATCGGCGGCGGCGGATCGTAAAGCACGACCTCGAACGGCGGCGGCTCCACCACGGGCACCGGCGTCGGCCCCCTCACCTGTCCGAGCAACAGAAACAGGCCGATTTCTGCGGCCGCAACGGCGACGAATATGCCCGCCATACGCCAGCGACGCTGGCGGGTCTTCTCAGATTTGGGGTCGTCTAGTTCAGTCATCAGGCGATCAACGCCCGAAAACGCAAATCAGGCCAGGGCCTCGTCGATCGCCTTGGCGACGGATTCGATCGAGCCCATGCCGTCGGCCTCGGTCAACTTGCCCTGGGCTTCATAGTAGGGAAGCAGAGGCGCGGTGTTGCGGTTGTAGGCCTCGAGCCGGACCTTGAAGGATTCCGGATTGTCGTCCGGACGGCCCTGTTCGGCGAAGCGCTTGGCGATCCGTTCGGTCAGGGCGGCGTCGTCAACCTTCAGGCGGACGACGGCGTCGATCTGAACACCGCGCTTGGCCAGCATCTCGTCCAGCGCCTCGGCCTGGGCCACGGTGCGGGGGAAGCCGTCGAAGATGGCGCCGCCGGCGGCCTCGGCCTCCGTCAGGCGATCCTCGATCAGAGCGATGACGATCTCGTCGGTGACCAGATCGCCGCGCGCCAGCACGTCCTTGACCTTGAGCCCCAGCTCCGAGCCCGAAGCGATCGCCGCGCGCAGCATGTCGCCGGTGGAGAGCTGGACCATGCCCTTCTCTTCCACCAGCCGCTTGGCCTGGGTGCCCTTGCCCGCCGCCGGCGGTCCGAACAGGATCAAGTTCATGCTTCAGCCCTCCCCTGGGCGTCTGACAACCTAAGACTTAGCGGCGAACGGGCGTGGGAGCGCCGCGACCGCCACGACCACGCAGCTTGGCCTTCTTGATTAGGCCTTCGTACTGGTGCGCCAGCAGTTGGGACTGGATCTGGGCCACAGTGTCCATGGTGACCGAGACGACGATCAAGATAGACGTTCCGCCAAAGTACAGGCTGTTGCCGAACTGGCTGACGATGAACTCGGGCAGCAGGCAGACCGCGGTGATGTAGGCGGCGCCGATCACGGTCAGGCGGGTCAGGACATAGTCCAGATACTCCGCCGTGCGCTTGCCCGGACGGATCCCCGGAAGGAAGCCGCCGTATTTGCGCAGGTTCTCGGCCGTGTCTTCGGGATTGAAGGTGATCGAGGTGTAGAAGAAGCAGAAGAAGACGATCAGGGCCGCGTACAGCGCCATGAACAGCGGCTGGCCGTGCGTCAGCTGCGCCGTCACCAGCGGAAGCCAGCTCATCCAGCTGGGCAGATCGGCGTTGGCCGTCATGGTCGCAACGGTCGTCGGCAGCATCAGCAGCGACGAGGCGAAGATCGGCGGGATCACGCCGGCGGTGTTGACCTTCAGCGGCAGGAACGAACGCTCGCCGCCCGCCATGCGGTTGCCTTCCTGGCGCTTCGGATACTGAATCAGAAGACGGCGCTGGGCGCGTTCCATGAAGACGATGAAGACCACGGTGGCCACGGCTAGAATGGCGATGAACAGCAGGGCGAAGGCCGACATCTGACCTTGTTGGGCCAGGCCCAGCAGGCGGGCGATGGTGGACGGCAGGACCGCCACGATACCGGCGAAGATGATCAGCGAGATGCCGTTGCCGACGCCGCGCGCCGTCACCTGCTCTCCCAGCCACATCAGGAACATGGTGCCGCCGGTCAGGGTCACGACCGTCGAGATGATGAAGAAGATGCCGGGGTTGTCGACCAGACCGGCCGTGCTGTTCAGACCCGCCGCGATGCCGAAGGACTGGGCCAGCGCCAGGAACACCGTCAGATAACGGGTGTACTGGTTCAGCTGCTTGCGGCCGCTTTCGCCGCCTTCCTTCTTCAGCTTCTCCCAGGGCGGATACACCGTGCCCATCAGCTGCACGATGATCGAGGCCGAGATGTAGGGCATCACGTTCAGGGCGAAGATGGCCATACGCTCGACCGCGCCGCCCGAGAACATGTTGAACATGTCCAGGATGCCGCGCTGACCGTCCGGGTTTTGGAAGAACTGCAGGAAGGCCTGCGAGTTGATGCCCGGGATCGGCACATAGGTGCCGATGCGATAGACCAGAAGCGCGCCCAGCGTGAACAGCAGGCGTTTATGCAGCTCGGTCGCTTTCGCGAACGAGCCCATGTTCATATTGGCGGCGAGTTGTTCTGCGGCCGAAGCCATTATGCGTCCCCACGACTGATTGAGTCGTCAGATAGGCGGAAAGCGGCCCTCATGCGAGGGCCGCTTCCGTTCTTTCGTCGTCGCAGATGTAATCAGGTCACGACCTAATCGCCGCGACGACGCGTGACTTAGGCTTTGGCGGCGGTGCGCTTGGTGCGGGCCGAGATCTTGTTCTCGTCGCCGCGCGGCGCCTTGGCGGCCGGAGCCTTGCCCTTGGCGGCGTTGCGCTTCTCGACGCGCGCGGCGGCCTTGGCTTCGGCTTCGATGCGTTGCTCGACGACCGAGCCGCCAGCCGCTTCGATGGCCTTCTTGGCGCCGGCGGTGGCCGACCAGACGACCAGGTTCAGCGCTTGCTTCAGCTCGCCGGTGCCCAGCAGACGCACGCCGTCCTTGACGCGACGGATCACGCCGGCGGCGACCAGGGCGTCGCCCTTCAGTTCCGACTTGGCGTCCAGCTTGCCGGCGTCGACGGCGTCTTGCAGGCGCCACAGGTTCACTTCAGCCAGCTTCAGAGCATTGGCGTTGTTGAAGCCGCGCTTGGGCATGCGCATGTACAGCGGCATTTGGCCGCCTTCGAACCCGCCGATGGCGACGCCCGAACGCGACTTCTGACCCTTGACGCCACGGCCGGCGGTCTTGCCCTTGCCCGATCCGGGGCCACGGCCGACGCGCATGCGCTTCTTGTGGGCGCCTTCGTTGTCGCGGATTTCGTTCAGTTTCATGTGCCTGATCCTTTCGGGTGCTAGCGCCCGGACATTGTCCGGACTCGGCTTGGAAAAAATGAAGGGCCGCTGATAAGCGACCCCTCGGGTATTCGCAAGTGCAGAAACGCCCTCCCCCGGGTTCGGGAGAGGGCGAAACGGCTTACTTCTCGACGATCTCGGTCAGGTGGGCGACCTTGGCGATCATCCCGCGAACCGAAGGCGTGTCTTCCAGGGTCGATTCACGACCCAGGCGGTTCAGACCCAGGCCCACCAGAGTGGCGCGCTGGTCGCTCTTGCGGCGGATCGGCGAACCGGTCTGCTTGACGGTGAGGGTTTTCTTCTCAGCCATGACTTAGGACTCCACGGCTTCGGGCGCCGAGGCGCCGTCGTTGCGGCGGCCCATCAGATCCGCGACCTTCTTGCCGCGCTTGGACGCGACCTGGCGGGGCGAGGACTGGACCTTCAGCGCTTCGAACGTCGCGCGGATCATGTTGTAGGGGTTCGACGAACCGGTCGACTTGCCCACGACGTCCTGGACGCCGAGGGTTTCGAGCACGGCGCGCATCGGACCGCCCGCGATGACGCCGGTCCCGGGAGGGGCGGCCCGCATCATGATCTTGCCGGCGCCCCAACGGCCGTTGCCGTCGTGGTGCAGGGTGCGGTTCTCGCGCAGCGGAACGCGGATCATCGTCTTCTTGGCTTCTTCGGTCGCCTTGCGGATGGCTTCCGGCACTTCGCGCGCCTTGCCGTGACCGAAGCCGACGCGACCCTTGCCGTCGCCGACGACCATCAGGGCTGCGAAGCTGAAGCGACGGCCGCCTTTGACGGTGGCGGCGACGCGGTTGATGTGAACCAGCTTCTCGACGATGTCGGAATCCGGACCATCGACAGCGGGACCGTTGCGGTTGTCACGACGGTTGCGATCGTTGCCGCCGCCGCCGCGTTGGGGTTGTTGCGCCATCTGTCGCGTCCCTTAGAAGTTCAGGCCGGCTTCACGCGCGGCTTCCGCCAGCGCCTTCACCCGTCCATGATAGATGTACTCGCCACGGTCGAAGACGACGTCCTTGACGCCCTTCTCGATGGCGCGTTCGGCGATCAGCTTGCCGATCGCGGCGGCCGCAGCCGTGTCCGAACCGCGCTTGCCCTTGCCGCCTTCCAGCGACGAGGCAGCCACGACGGTCACGCCCTGGGCGTCGTCGATGATCTGGGCCGAGATGTTCTTGTCCGAACGGTAGACCGACAGGCGCAGACGACCGTTGGCGACAGCCTTCAGGCGGCGACGCGTGCGCTCCGAGCGACGCTTGGCTTGTTGTCGAAGAGAAAGAGCCATGACTTACTTCTTCTTGCCTTCCTTGCGACGGACGGTCTCGCCCGCATAACGGACGCCCTTGCCCTTATAGGGCTCCGGCGGACGCAGCTTGCGGATGACCGCGGCGATCTGACCGACGGCTTGCTTGTCAGCGCCCGAGATCTTGATCTCGGTCTGCTTCGGCACGGCGAAGCTGACGCCCGACGGCGGAGCGATGTCGACTTCGTGCGAGAAGCCGAGTTGCAGCGACAGGGCGTCGCCCTTCATCGCGGCGCGGTAACCCACGCCGACCAGCTCCAGCGACTTCTCGAAGCCCGAGGTGACGCCCGTGACCATGTTGTCGACCAGGGTGCGCGACAGACCCCACATCGCGCGAGCGCGAGGCGTGTCCGAACGCGGGGTCAGCGACACCTCGTCGCCTTCCTGCTTGACTTCGATCTCGTCGGCGACGGTCCAGGCGCGTTCGCCCTTGGGTCCCTTGACGGTGATGTTCTGGCCGTCGAGCGTGACAGTCACGCCCTTCGGCACGGCGATGGTTTTCTTGCCAATACGGGACATATCAGTAGACCCTGCAGAGGACTTCGCCGCCGACGTTAGCGTCGCGGGCGGAAGCGTCGGACATGACGCCCTTCGAAGTCGAGAGGATCGAGATGCCGAGGCCGTTCTTGACGGGCTTCAGATCGCCGATCGCCGAATAGACGCGGCGGCCCGGCTTGGACACGCGCGCGATCTCAGCGATGACGGGCTGACCGTCGAAGTACTTCAGCTCGATCTCGAACTGCGGAAACTCACCCGGGTTCTGAACCAGGTTGTAGCCGCGGATGTAGCCTTCGTCCTGCAGCACGTCGAGGACGCGCTGGCGCAGACGGGAGGCCGGGGTCAGCACCTTGGAACGCTTGCGGGTCGCCGCGTTCTTGATGCGAGCGATCATGTCGCTCAGGGGATCGTTGATCATCATGTCTGTTCGCTCCCCTTACCAGCTGGACTTCGTCAGGCCGGGAATCTGGCCCAGGTTGCCCAGTTCACGCAGCGCAATACGGCTCATCTTGAGCTTGCGGTAGAACGCCCGCGGACGACCCGTCACTTCGCAGCGGTTGCGAATGCGGCTCGGCGCGGAGTTGCGCGGCAGGGCGGCCAGTTGCAGGCGCGCCTCGAAGCGCTCCTCCAGCGGCAGGTTTTCGTCGTTGGCGGTCGCCTTCAGGGCGGCCCGCTTCGCGGCATACTTCGCAACCAGGGCCTTGACGGCTTCGTTGCGGTTTACGGCGCTTTTCTTAGCCATTGTGCTCTTCCCTTCCCGCTCAGTTCTTCACGAACGGGAACTTGAACTCGGTGAGGAGAGCCTTGGCTTCCTCATCGGTCTTGGCCGTGGTGCAGACGACAATGTCCATGCCCCACATCTGATCGATCTGGTCGTAGTTGATCTCCGGGAACACGATGTGCTCCTTCAGACCCGTGGCGTAGTTGCCGCGACCATCGAAGGACGTGCCCTTCAGACCACGGAAATCCTTCACGCGCGGCAGCGCGATCGTGATGAACCGGTCCAGGAACTCGTACATCTGGTCGCCGCGCAGGGTGACCTTGCCGCCGATGACCATGCCTTCGCGCAGCTTGAAGCCGGCGATGGAGTTACGGGCCTTGGTGGCGACGGCCTTCTGACCGGCGATGGCGGTCAGATCCTTGAGGGCGGTGTTCGCCTTCTTGGAGTCCGCGACGGCTTCGCCGATGCCCATGTTCAGGACGATCTTGTCCAGCTTGGGCACCTGCATTTCGTTCGTGTAGCCGAACTTTTCCTTCATCACCTGGCGGATGCGAACGTGATACTCGTCCTTGAGGCGCGGGGTGTACTTCTCGGTAGCCATCAGATGACGTCTCCCGTCGTCTTGGCGATGCGGACCTTCTTGTCCCCATCGATCTTGAAGCCGACGCGGGTCGCCTTGCCGTTGGCGTCGGCGATCGCGACGTTCGACAGGTGAAGCGAAGCTTCCTTGTTCTTGATGCCGCCCTGCGGGTCAGCCTGGCTCGGGCGCGTGTGGCGCTGAACCATGTTGACGCCTTCGACGAGGACGCGGTTTTCGGTGGGCAGGACCTTCAGCACGTTGCCCGTGCGGCCCTTGTCCTTGCCGGTGAGGACGACGACGCGGTCGCCCTTCTTGATCTTGGCGGCCATGTTACAGGACCTCCGGAGCCAGCGAGATGATCTTCATGTGGTTCTTGGCGCGCAGTTCGCGGGGAACCGGGCCGAAGATCCGCGTGCCGACAGGCTCGTTCTGCTTGTTGACGATGACGGCGGCCGACTTGTCAAAGCGGATGACCGAGCCGTCCTTGCGTTGGATATCCTTGGCGGTGCGCACGACGATGGCGCGAACGACGTCGCCCTTCTTCACACGGCCGCGCGGAATGGCTTCCTTCACGGAGGCGACGATTGTGTCGCCGATCGAGGCGTAGCGGCGCTTGGAGCCGCCCAACACCTTGATGCACATGACCCGGCGGGCGCCCGAATTATCGGCCACTTCCAGGTTAGTTTGCATCTGGATCATAAGATCAGATCCTTCTGATTACGAGGCGGAGGCGTTGGAAAGGACTTCCCAGCGCTTCAGTTTGGACTTGGGGGCGCACTCGACGATGCGAGCGATGTCGCCGACCTTGAGCGCGTTGGCTTCGTCGTGCGCGTGGTACTTCTTGGACGACCGGACGGTCTTCTTCAGAAGCGGGTGAAGCAGGGTGCGCTCCACCTTCACAACGACAGTCTTCTCGCCCTTGTCGGACACGACCACGCCTTCAAGAATTCGCTTGGGCATATTCGTTTCCTTACGAGGTCGCACGCTTCTCGCGCAGAAGCGTCGAGATGCGAGCGATGTCTTTGCGGACTTCACCGACGCGGTGAGTCTTTTCCATTTGGCCGGTGGCCGCCTGGAAGCGCAGGTTGAACTGTTCCTTCTTGAGCTTCAGCAGCTCGTCGGACAGTTGGTCGGTCGTTTGCGACCGCAGATCGGCGATCTTGGTCATTAGGCGGCAGCCTCCACATGCGCGACGCCGGCGTCGATACGGGTCACGACCTTGGTGCGGACCGGCAGCTTGGCGGCGCCGAGACGGAGTGCTTCGCGGGCGACATCGTCCGGCACGCCGTCGATTTCAAACAGGATGCGGCCCGGGTGGCAACGCGCAGCCCAGTGGTCCACGGCGCCCTTACCCTTACCCATCCGGACTTCGGCCGGCTTGCCCGTGACGGGCAGGTCGGGGAAGACGCGGATCCAGACGCGGCCCTGACGCTTCATCTGGCGAGTGATCGCGCGGCGAGCCGCTTCGATCTGACGCGCGGTGATACGTTCCGGCTCCAGCGTCTTCAGGCCATACGACCCGAAGTTCAGCGAGAAACCGCCCTTGGCCGAGCCATGGATCCGGCCCTTGAAGGCCTTGCGGTATTTGGTCTTCTTCGGTTGCAACATGACTTAGTTCTCACGTCCCCGGTCGCGACGCGGACCGCGGTCGCCACGGGGGCCGCCGCGTTCGCGGCCTTCGTTCGAGGACGGACCCGACGCTTCCTGGGCCCAACGCTTGTCCTGCGCCATGGGATCGTGCTCCAGCACTTCCCCCTTAAAGACCCAGACCTTCACGCCGATTATGCCGTAGGTCGTCTTGGCTTCGTAGAAGCCATAGTCGATGTCGGCGCGCAGCGTGTGAAGCGGCACGCGACCTTCGCGGTACCATTCCATACGAGCGATTTCCGCGCCGCCCAGACGACCCGAGACATTCATACGAATGCCCTTGGCGCCCAGACGCATGGCCGACTGCATCGAACGCTTCATGGCGCGACGGAAAGCCACGCGGCGCTCCAGCTGCTGCGCGATGTTCTCGGCGATCAGCTGCGCATCGGTTTCCGGCTTGCGGACTTCGATGATGTTCAGGTGAACTTCACCCTCGGTGCGCGCCGAGATGTCCTTGCGGAGCTTCTCGATGTCAGCGCCCTTCTTGCCGATCACGACACCCGGACGGGCGGCGTAGATGGTGATGCGGCACTTCTTGTGCGGGCGCTCGATGATGATGCGCGACACGCCGGCAGCGGCCAGGCGTTCCCGCAGCCACTCGCGCAGCTTCAGGTCCTGGTGCAGCAGGCGGGAATAGTCGGCGCCGGCGGCGAACCAGCGGCTGTCCCACGTGCGGTTCACGCCGAGGCGCAGACCGACCGGATTGATTTTCTGTCCCATCAGGCGGCCTCGCCGGCTTCACGGACCACGATGGTGATCTCGCTGAACGGTTTCAGGATGCGCGACGAACGACCGCGAGCACGGCTCGCGAAACGCTTCATCACCAGGTTCTTGCCCACGAAGGCCTCGGCGACGACCAGATTGTCGATGTCGAGGTTGTGGTTGTTCTCGGCGTTCGAGATCGCCGAATACAGGACCTTGCGGACGTCGCCGGCGATGCGCTTACGGCTGAATTCCAGCTCGTTCAGCGCCTTCTGGACCGGCATGCCGCGGATCGAAGCGGCGACCAGGTTCAGCTTTTGCGGGCTGATGCGCACGTTGACCAGCTTGGCGCGGGCCTCGGTCGGGGCGACCCGACGCTCGTTTTTTGTCTGGGCCATCGGTTACTTCCTTTTGGCCTTCTTGTCCGCCGCGTGACCCGGGAAGTTCCGGGTCGGGGCGAACTCGCCGAGCTTCATGCCGACCATCTCTTCCGAGACCGACACGGGCACGTGCTTCTGACCGTTATGGACGCCGAACGTCAGACCGACGAACTGCGGCAGGATGGTGGAGCGGCGCGACCAGGTCTTGATCACGTCCTTGCGGCCCGACGATTGAACGGCGTCGGCCTTCTTGAGCAGATACCCGTCGACAAACGGGCCTTTCCAGGAGGAGCGGGCCATTCTTAGCGAGCCTTCTTAACGTGGCGGGTACGGATGATGTACTTGTCCGTAGCCTTGTTCTTGCGGGTACGAGTGCCCTTGGTGTCCTTACCCCACGGCGTGACGGGGGTGCGACCACCAGAGGTCCGGCCTTCACCACCACCATGCGGGTGGTCGATCGGGTTCATGGCGACGCCGCGAACGTGCGGACGCCAACCCATGTGACGCTTGCGACCGGCCTTGCCCAGGTTCTGGTTCATGTGGTCGGGGTTCGAAACCGCGCCCACCGTGGCGATGCAGCCGTCCAGGACCATGCGCAGTTCGCCCGAGCCGAGACGGATCTGGGCGTAGCCCTGATCGCGGCCGACCAGCTGGGCGTAGGCGCCGGCCGAACGGGCCAGCTGAGCGCCCTTGCCCGGCTTCATCTCGATGTTGTGGATGATCGTACCCACCGGCATCGAACGAAGCGGCATGGCGTTGCCCGGCTTCACGTCGGTCTTTTCGCCCGCGACGATCGTGTCGCCCGCCTTAAGGCGTTGCGGCGCGATGATGTAGGTCTTCTCGCCGTCGGCATAGGTGACCAGGGCGATGAAGGCCGTGCGGTTGGGGTCGTATTCCAGACGCTCGACCGTGCCGACCATGTCCCACTTGCGACGCTTGAAGTCGATCTTGCGGTACAGGGTCTTGGCGCCGCCGCCACGGAAGCGGACCGCGATGCGACCGCCCTGCCCGCGTCCGCCCGACTTGGTCAGGCCTTCGGTCAGCGACTTTTCCGGACGGCCCTTGTGGAGTTCCGAACGGTCGACCAGCACGAGGGCGCGACGGCCCGGCGAAGTCGGATTGTAGGTTTTCAAGGCCATCAGATCAGAGCCCCGTGGTGACGTCGATCGACTGGCCGTCGGCCAGCGTCACGATCGCTTTTTTGATGTCGACGCGACGACCCAGGATGCCCCGGAAGCGCTTGGTCTTGCCCTTTTGAACCAGGGTGTTGACCTTGACGACGTTGACTTTGAACAGGCTTTCGACCGCAGCGGCGATCTCGTCCTTGGACGCCGTGTCAGCGACGCGGAAGACGACCTTGTTCTGCTCGGACAGGATCGTGGCCTTTTCGGTGATCACCGGGGCCAGGATGGTGTCGTAGTGCTTGGCGGTAGGTTGAGCGGCCATTACGCGGCTTCCTTATCGCTGAAGCGGGCTTCGATGGCCTCGATGGCGGCCTTCGTCAGCACCAGCTTGTCAGCCCGCAGAATGTCATAGACGTTCAGGCCGGCGTTCGGCAGCACGTCGATGTGCGGGATGTTGCGTGCGGCCAGGCCGAAGTTCGTGTCGACTTCGGGACCCGCGATGATGAGCGCCTTGGTCCAGCCCAGCTTGCCGAGCGTTTCACGCAGCGAAGCGGTCTTGGCTTCCTTGACCGAGACGGTGTCGACCACGATCAGGTCGCCCGACTTGGCCTTGGAGGACAGGGCGTGACGCAGAGCCAGCGCGCGGATCTTCTTCGGCAGCGAGAAGCCGTGATCGCGAACGATCGGACCGAAGGCGCGCGAACCGCCGACGAACTGCGGTGCACGGCGCGAACCGTGACGAGCGCCGCCGGTGCCCTTTTGCTTGTACATCTTCTTACCCGTACGAGAGTTCTCGTTGCGGGTTTGAACCTTGTGCGTACCGGCGCGGCGCTTGGCCAGTTGCCAGTTGACGGTGCGGGCCAGGATGTCGCCGCGGATGTCGGAGATGCCGAAGACGGCGTCCGACAGTTCCACGTCGCCAGCAGCCTTGCCGTCGAGTTGGATGACAGAGAGTTTCATTACGCTTCACCGCCTTCGGTCGCCTCGACGGGAGCTTCTTCAGCCGGGGTCGAGGCGGGTTGAGCAGCAGACTTGCTCGACTTCAGCGCGCCGGGGAACGGAGCGTCGGCCGGGCGAGCCTTCTTGATGGCGTCGCGAACCTTGACGTAGCTGCCGTCGTGACCGGGGACAGCGCCCTTGATCAGGATCAGGCCACGCTCGGCGTCCACGCGGACGACAGTCAGGTTCTGAGTGGTGACGGTTTCGGCGCCGTAGTGGCCGGCCATCTTCTTGCCGGGGAACGTGCGACCCGGGTCCTGACGGTTACCCGTCGAACCGTGCGAACGGTGCGAGACCGAAACGCCGTGGGTGGCGCGAAGGCCGCCGAAGTTCCAGCGCTTCATGGCGCCGGCGAAACCCTTACCGATGGTCTCGCCCTGGATGTCGACCTTCTGGCCCACCAGGAAGTGCTCGGCCGACAATTCGGCGCCCACGTCCAGCAGACCGTCCGCATCGACGCGGAACTCGGTCACATAGGCTTTCGGTTCGACTTCCGCCTTGGCGAAGGTCTCGCGTTGAGCCTTGTTGGTGTTCTTAGCCTTCTTCGTGCCAGCGCCCAGCTGGAGAGCGACGTAGCCGTCACGCTCCTGGGTACGTTGGCCGACGACTTGGCAGCCGTCGAGCTGCAGCACAGTGACCGGTACGTGCGCGCCGTCATCGGCGAACACGCGGGTCATGCCCAGCTTCTTGGCGATCACGCCCGTGCGCATCGGATCCCGCCTCTTTCTACTTTAAATCTTGATCTCGACGTCCACGCCGGCGGACAGGTCGAGCTTCATGAGCGCGTCCACGGTCTGCGGGGTGGGGTCGACGATGTCGAGCACGCGTTTGTGCGTGCGGATTTCAAACTGCTCACGCGACTTCTTATCGACGTGCGGAGAGCGGTTCACGGTGAACTTCTCGATCAGGGTCGGCAGCGGAATCGGACCGCGAACGGTCGCGCCGGTGCGCTTGGCGGTGTTAACGATCTCGCGCGTCGAAAAATCGAGGACGCGGTGATCAAAGGCCTTGAGCCTGATGCGGATGCTTTGATCCATATCGGTGCTTACTTCCAATGCGGTCGGAGGACCGCGTCCCTGTGAACCATTTCAAAGACCGAAGGCCTTCGGGCAAAAAGCCCTCAGGGAACGCAAATCCGCAAAAACGATCGGCCCACGCAGTTGCCCGCGAAGGCCGTTGATATCCCAAGAAGCTGCAAAGAACAGTGACTTAGGTCGTTCTTGCGAACCGCGTTTGCAGCGAACTGCACAGCCGGTCCAACAAGAGTGGTGGCTTATGCCTATCGATTCTGATTTCGTCAAGCGCGCAAACCCGGGCTGGCACAGGATTTCGACGCGGTCTCCGTCGAGGGCTCTCCAGGGCGCGACGACACCTTCGGCGACGACATCGGCGGCGTTGGACGCCCTCTTTATAGTGCAGGAGGGCCACTGCAGCGCGCGATTAACGACTTGCCCCACAGATCGCCAAGTCGTGACACATTCTGGCCGCAACGCGTGGCTGCTGGGCAACAACCTTGCCATACTAGGCCAATCGAACGTCGGTTTATTGCTCCGCTTCGTCTTAGCCTGATAGCAGCGCCCCTCCCCGGACCCCCATCCGGGTGCAGACTGCTAAGGACAAAAGAAAAATGAAGACGATCCTCCTCGCCACGGCCGCCGCCGCCCTGTTCGCCGCCCCGGCCTTCGCCCAAGACGCCATCGGTTCGGTCGGCATGACCTATTCCAACCCGTCCATCGAAGTCGCCGGCGACGACGTCGACGCCGACGTCTGGACCGTTGACGGCTCGGTCGCCCTGCCGGCCCAGGACTGGACCGTGACCCTGAACGGCGCGATCGACTACACCAAGGCCTTCGGCGAAGAAGACGTCACCGGCGCCGCCGCCGCTCACCTGACCAAGATGTGGTCCTCCGACGTCCGCGCCGGCGCCTTCGTCGCCGCCAACGGCATCGGCAGCGGCAACGAGCCGATCTGGACCGTGGGCGCTGAAGCGCAGAAGTATCTGTCGAACGCCACCCTGACCGGCCAAGTCGCCTACACGACTGCTGACAACGTGGACGCCGACATCTGGACCGTCGGCGCCGACGCCGCCTTCTACGTCATGCCGAACCTGCGCCTGAACGCCGGCGTCGCCTACAACAATGTCGACTTCTCGGGCGGCGACACCGACGCCTGGACCTACGGCGTGGGCGCCGAATACGAGTTCGAGAACACCCCGTTCTCGCTGGGCGCAGCCTACACCCGCGCCGACATCGATTCGCTGGACGTCGACACCTGGTCGGTCGGCCTGCGCTACTCGTTCGGCGGCGGTCTGCAAGCGCGTGACCGCGCCGGCGCCAACCTGGGCGTCTCGGCCATCTCCAGCGTCCTGAGCGTCTTCTAAGCGTCTCGGACCTGATCCATGCGAAGAGCCCCGGCGGAGCGATCCGCCGGGGCTTTTTGTTTGGCCGGAAAAGACCCCCGGGGTTCCACGACCGAGGGCCTTCTCGTCGCTCGGGTATTAACGCCCGATCTGCAGGGTTCCCGATCCGACGACGGAGCGAGAGACCGATCCCGTGGCTGAGGCGACGCGGACGCTGCCCGATCCGGCGATCGCCACGTCCAGGTCGCGCGTGGCGCCGCCGTAGCGCACATCGCCCGAGCCGCCGATGGCGACCGACAGCTTGTCCATTCGGCCCTGCCGTACGTTCACACCGCCCGAGCCGCCGATGGACAGTTCGCTGCGTCCGCCGGCGCTGGCTACCTCGACATTGCCCGATCCGCCGACAGCCGCCTTCAGGGCTCCGGTCGCCCCGGCTGAGATGGAGCCCGATCCGCCGACGCTAGCGTTCAGCGATCGCGACGTTCCCGCGCGGATCGCGCCCGAGCCCCCAAGTCCCAGTTCCAGATCGCCATCCACATTGGCCACGTTCCAGTTGCCGCAGCCGCCATTGTCCAACTCGACCGACCGCGCGCCGCGTCCGACCGAGCCGAAGACCGCGCCGCTGGCGCTGACATCCACCGCGCGCGGCGTGCGCACGACGATCAAAGGCGCGTCCTCCAGACGGATGCGGCCCAGGTCGCGCACCTCGACCGTCGCGCCCTGCCCCGGCTGGCTCGCATCGCTGCGACCGGAGTTGCAGCCACGAATGGCGCTGTTGCCGCCCCACATGCCGTTACGGCGCAGGCCGCCGTCGATCTTGACGTCGTTGCCGTCGCGGCGAACCTGGATGGCCGGCAAGCGCGTCTGGCCTTGGGTGACCTCGACGCCAATATCCTGACGATCCTCGACGATGACCACCACGCGGGCGACGGCGTTGCGGATCTCGACCTCGGCGGCCGAAGCGGGCGCGGCGACGAACCCGGTCAGGGTGGCGACGGCGGCGGCGGCGATCAGTGCGGTTTTCATGAGCGGTGTTCCCTTCCCGAATGTGAGGCGAAGGTGCGCGCCGCCCGCGCCCAAGTCATTTTAACTCGAGGTCATGAACTCGAATTAACACCCGAGCTTATGACGTCGCGTTCAGCGCGCCCGCGCCATCCTCCGCGCCGATCTCCGGCTCGAAGTCGCGCTCGAAGTTGGCGATCTTGCTCTTCATCGCGCCCGCCTTCTTCAGCGCCAGCGACGCGGCCCAGCGCGCCGCCAGCTCCGGCGTCGTCATGCCGTCGGTGAAGCGCGGCCGCCCGCCCCGGCTGCGGATCACCGCATTGGTGAACAGCGCGCCGTTGCGGAACCGCGACGGCCAGGTCTGGAAATCCATCGACAGGCTGACGCAGAAGCGGTCCAGATTCTCCACCCGATGCGGCGCGTACAGCGGCCAGGTCAGGGCGCGACCTGGCTCCAGATCCATGACCTGCGCATCCTGTTAGAACGCCAGCGTGTAAGGCAGTTCTTCGGTCGTCTGACGCGCGACCACCTGTTCCATATTCCGCTCGGGCAGATGGCCCTCGTCGCCGGGATAGACGAACAGCCGCTTGCGCCCACGCAGGTGGAACAGCACCACGCCCGCCGCGTCGAAATGATAGGGCACCCGCGCCTTGGGCGACGACAGGATCAGTTGCCCCGCGTTCCGCACCGCCCGCATTCCCGGATAGGTCGCTTGGATCGCGGCGAAGTCCTTCATCGCCGCCGCCCACAGCTCGGGCCAGCCCGTCTCGACCCCACGCAGATTGACCCACAGCCGGCCCTGTTTGATCGCCTCCAGCAGTTTCTCGCCCGACAGCCGCCCGCGCGCGCCGGTGCGCAAGAACACCTGACCCTCGTCGTCATAGTCATACAGATTGATGTCGAACAGCTCGGCCGGATAGCGATCCAGCACGGCGGCCAGCGCCGCGTCCTCGGCGAACCCTTGCTCGATCAGGGTGTGGGCATGGGTCTTGGCCTCGGCGATCGGGCCGGGATAGCGTGTGCGACGTTGGGTCATGCCGATATTCTCAAACGTGGGCGACGCGCGCCGGCGTCTTCTTTTTCGCAGCCGCCTTCTGGACGGCCGACCTTGCGGCGACCGCCGCGCCCCTCAGCCGCCCGACCGGCGTCGCCTCGCAGGCTTCGATGGTGGCCCAGCGCCGACGCAGCGACGCCCGCACCGCCTCGCCGCGCCCGCCCGCCTTGTTCAACGCCGCCACTGTGATGTCGCCCAGCGCCTGGGTCACGCCGGGCTGCATCACCACGGCTTCGCGCACCGTCTGGCGCGCGTTGACGAAATACTTCTTGTAGGTCTCGCCCTCGAAGCCGAAGTCGAACACCCGGAAACCCTCGGCCGCCGCCAGCCGCATCGTGTCCATGCTCAGCAAGATGCCCGGCGAGCACCGCGCCAGCGTCGGCTCATAGGCCGGGAACCAGAAATGGTAATGCCGCCCGGCGTGCAGCGAGAACTCGATCGCGACCAGCTTGTCGCCCGCATGCATCGCCGCCATCGAGGCGCCGAAGTCTTCTCGCATCTCGCTCATCAGCGCGTGGAGCAGATCCCGCGTCCAACCGCAGGCGAAGATGTCGTGCAGGCCCGAGCGCCGATACTGCCCCGCCTTCAGCGCGATCAGATGATCCAGCAGCGCCGGATCTCTGCGACCCCGCTCCACCCGGATCGGCCCCAGTTCGGCCTCCAGGCTGCGGCGCGCCCGCTCCTTGTCCTTGAAATATTTGCCGAAGGTCTTTCGACGCTCGGCGTACCAGTCGTCATAGCCCGCTTCGGGCATGGCCACCTGCACGGTCTCACGCGCCTGGCCCGTTTCGCCCGCGCCGATCCAGCCGGGCACGTTCAGCCGCTTGGCTTTCAACAGCCGCGCCACCTCTTCCAACGTGATCGTCTCGTCCGCGGGGGCGATGACGCCATGATAGTCGTTCATGGGCGCGCCCAGCGGCTGAACTGCTCCGCCACGTCGCTGATGCGGGAAAAAGCCGACGATCTCACCGTCCCGTCTGAACACGGCGATCGCCGCGCCGGGGCAGACCCGCGAGGCGATCTCGGCATAGTCCCATCGGAAATAGGGGCTGGCCAGATCAGGATTGCCAGCCGTCCACGCACGCCACAGGGCGACGGCGGCGGCATCCATCGCCGCCGCGTCCATGATCTCGACCTGCAGCATTCCGGCCATACGCATCCTCTTAGGGCCCTGCGAAGCAAGGTCCATTCCAGACCGCATCCTGCCCCATGCGTGTTTCATCAGGGTTCACCGGCATGGTGAACGCGCGTTGACGGAGCCGCGGTCGCCCTGGCGCGTTTGAGTGACCCAAGGAGAAGACCATGACCGATCAGCGCCCTGACAGCCAAGCCGTCGAGAACGAAAACCTGCGACCGGACGGCGAAGGCCAGCCTCCGCGTCCGGCGACTGAGCCCAAGGGTTCGAAGGACTCGTCCAACTCCGGCGAAACCGAAACCGACCCCGCGACCGGCGAACCGAACTGAACGCCGACCACCTGCACTCACCGTCTCGAAAGTCTCTTATGAACCGTCCCGCCTACCTCGCCGCACTCGCTGTTCTCGCTCTGGGCGCCTGTTCGCCGAAGGAAGAGAACACAGCCGCCCCAGCGGCGCAGACGGCCGAGGCCGGGCAAGTGGGCCAAACCGGCCCGCTCTCTCGTGACGCCATCGAGAACACCGCCTACGCGGCGTCGCCTAGCGCGCAAGCGGGCCAGCCGGCTACCCCGAATGCCGCCCAGCAGCAGCCGCAACCCGCCCTGATCCGCGCCCAAGTTCTGCTGGAACGCGCCCGCTTCTCGCCCGGCGCGATCGACGGCCTGGCGGGGTCGAACATGCGTCAGGCGATCTCGGCGTTTCAGGAAGCGAACGGCATGACGGTGAACGGCCAGCTGAACGCCGACGTGATGGGCCGACTGCGCGCCGCCGCCGGACCGGGCGCCGTGACCACCACCTACACCATCACTCAGCAGGACATCGCCGGACCCTACCTCGGCGTCGTTCCCACGGAGTTGGAAGCTCAGGGTCAGGCGGCCCACATGGGTTACGCCAATATCGTCGAGGCCTTGGCCGAGCGCTTCCACGTCACCGAGGCCTTGCTGCGCGCCATGAACCCCGGCGCCGACTTCAATCGCGTGGGCCAGGGCCTGCTTGTCCCCGCCGTCAACACCGCCCCCCTGCCCGCCGACGTGGACCACATCGACGTCGATAAGAGCGAAGGCTCGGTCAAGGCGTTCGACGCCGACGGCAAGCTGATCGCCTACTTCCCGGCCACCATCGGCAGCGGCGACAACCCGACGCCAACCGGCACGGTCAAGGTCAACGGCGTGGCGCGGAACCCGGACTACACCTACGACCCGTCGAAACTCAGCTATGGCGACGGCAAGAAGAAGGTCGTCGTCAAACCCGGTCCGAATAATCCGGTGGGCGTCGTCTGGATCGACCTGAATAAGCCCAGCTACGGCATACACGGCACGCCCGACCCGCATCTGGTCGGCAAGACGGCCTCGCACGGCTGCGTGCGCCTGACCAACTGGGACGCCTGGATGCTGGCCGACAAGGTCAAGCCGGGCGTCACCGTCCGCTTTATCTAGTGGACGGCGCCGAACGGCGTCCCGTCCCAGAAGTCACAGTGATGGCGTTCGAAGAAGCCGTCGTCCATGACATCGCCCTCCGGCTTGAACACCCGCACCGGCCCCGCACCCTCGACGCGGGGCCATTCGGCGGCGAAGGCCGAGCGGCCGAACGTCGCCCACAGCCTTTGCATCCGCTCCGACAGCGCCTTCTGCTCCGGCGTGAACCGCTTGGGATCGGCGAACACCCAGCGCGTTCCGAACACATAGGCCAGCTCGCTGGCGTGATAGGCGCCCAGGTCCAGACCGACGATCCAGTCAGGCAGCACGAATGGCACCTCGCGATCGGCAAACTCATACCCCCACACCGGCACATGCTGGGCCAGAAGTCGCCGCAAGGCTTGTGACGGACAGGCGAACCTCTGGTCCGTGAAGTTGGCAGCGATGGCGTAGGCAGGCCCGTCCTCACCCACCGGATAGCGCGCCAGCACCCGCTCGCCCTGATCGCCGTACATCCAGATCGTCTCCTTCTGATAGCGATCCATGTCCTGCACCTCGTTGGCGAACAGCCGCCCCTCATCGAGGTTCGTCCCGACAAGTACAGGGACGCGCGTGAACCGCCCCTCGCGGATCGCGACCGCCGGGTTTTCCGGCACAGTGGCGTCCGTGTGCACCGGTCCCCACGACCCTGGCCCGTTGATGCCCGCCCTCAATGACGCCGCCCGCGACAGCCGCCAGGCCGGCAGCGCCTTCAGGCACGCGATCTGATCCTCGCCCGTGCAGCCCAGCCTTTCGGCGAACATCGGCCCCGACTGGGCCGCATCCTGCGCCCTGACCAGGGACGACGGCTCAAGGCACCCGCCGCTCTGCATGATGACCCGTTGATACAGCCCCTCCGATTGCGGCGACGCCATCAGGTAACAGGCCGTCCACGCGCCCGCGCTCTCGGCGAACAGGGTGACGTCGCCTGGATCGCCGCCGAAGGCTGCAATGTTCCGATGCACCCATTTCAGCGCCGCCTGCTGATCCATCAGGCCGAAATTGCCGCCGAAGCCTTCGCCGGTCGCCTGAAACCCCGGATGCGCCAGCCAGCCCAGCGCGCCGAGCCGATAGTTCATCGTCACGACCACCCGCCCCTGCTCGCGCGCCAGTTTCGACGGATCGTAGTTGGCGCCCGCCCCCACGGTGAAGGCGCCGCCGGGGATATAGACCATCACCGGCCGCGCCTCGGCCGCATCACCGCCCGGCGCATAGATGTTCAGATACAGACAGTCCTCGGACCCGACGACGATCCCGCCGCCGCCGCCCAGGATCGAACGTCGCCCGATCGCCTGGGTGCAGTCCGAACCAATCCGCGTCGCATCCCGAACGCCCTGCCAGGCCTGAACCGGCTGCGGCGCACGCCAGCGCAGATCGCCGACCGGCGGCGCCGCGAACGGCACGCCTAGATACGCGCGCGTCCCCGCCCCCTCGAGCCCGCGCACCGTCCCAGCTTCGGTCGTCGCCAATATCGGCTCGGCATCCTTGGCGAACCGGACCTGATCGACCTTGCCGGGATGGGTGGCGCAGGCCGACAAGGCGACAAGGCACGCAAGCAACGAGATCAGACGCATCTTGAACCTTGGCTGTTGGACAGACGGTCCTAACGCCTGAGCGTCCGGCCCGTTGCGGGCCCGGCAGTCGCCCAAACAGCAAAACGGCCCCCGGATTACTCCGGGGGCCGTTCTGTTACGCGACTTTGGTTTTCGGCCTATGCGCTCCTCGCGGAGGCGCGCGGCTTGAGGCCGTTTGGCTTAGGCGATGATCTTAGCCACGACGCCGGCGCCGACGGTGCGGCCGCCTTCACGGATGGCGAAGCGCAGGCCTTGGTCCATCGCGATCGGGGTGATCAGCTCGACGTTCAGCTCGGCGTTGTCGCCCGGCATGATCATCTCGACGCCTTCCTTCAGCTGAACGATGCCGGTCACGTCCGTCGTGCGGAAGTAGAACTGCGGGCGATAGTTCGTGAAGAACGGGGTGTGACGACCGCCTTCTTCCTTGGTCAGGATGTAGGCTTCGGCCAGGAACTTGGTGTGCGGGGTGATGGAGCCCGGCTTGCACAGCACCTGGCCGCGCTCGACGTCTTCACGCTTGGTGCCGCGCAGCAGAACGCCGACGTTGTCGCCCGCTTGACCTTGGTCCAGCAGCTTGCGGAACATTTCCACGCCCGTGCAGGTCGTCTTCTGGACCGGACGGATGCCGACGATCTCGACTTCTTCGCCGACCTTGATGATGCCCTTCTCGACGCGGCCCGTGACCACGGTGCCGCGGCCCGAGATCGAGAACACGTCTTCGACCGGCATCAGGAACGGCAGGTCGACCGGACGCTCCGGCTGCGGGATGTAGGCGTCGACGGTTTCCATCAGGGCCAGAACGCGCTGTTCGCCGATTTCCGGGTTCACGCCGTCGGTCGCGGCCTTGGCCGAACCCTTCGTGATCGGAATGTCGTCGCCGGGGAACTGGTACGACGAGAGCAGCTCGCGCACTTCCATCTCGACCAGCTCGAGCAGCTCTTCGTCGTCGACCAGGTCGACCTTGTTCATGAAGACCACCAGGGCCGGCACGCCGACCTGACGGGCCAGCAGGATGTGCTCGCGGGTCTGCGGCATCGGGCCGTCAGCGGCCGACACCACCAGGATCGCGCCGTCCATCTGCGCGGCGCCGGTGATCATGTTCTTCACATAGTCGGCGTGGCCGGGGCAGTCGACGTGGGCGTAGTGACGGTTGGCCGTCTCATATTCCACGTGCGCGGTGTTGATCGTGATGCCGCGCGCCTTCTCTTCCGGCGCAGCGTCGATGTCGGCGTAGTTCATCGCCTTCGCGCCGCCGGCCTTCGCCAGCGTCATCGTGATCGCAGCCGTCAACGTCGTCTTGCCGTGGTCAACGTGACCAATCGTGCCGATGTTGCAGTGCGGCTTCGTCCGTTCGAACTTTTCCTTGGCCATTTTCTAGCTCCTAAGGTCCCCGAACCGGGGTTCCTGCAGTTTGGGGGTTAAGGACGCCCGGTCCTTACGGTCCGGGCGCATATAGGCGGGCTTTCCGAAAAGGGAAAGCTTAGGCGTACTTCTTGATCACTTCGTCGGCGACGTGTTGCGGCACCGGCTCGTAGTGGTCGTATTGCATGGTGAACTGGGCGCGGCCCTGCGACATGCCGCGCAGCGTGTTCACATAGCCGAACATGTTGGCCAGCGGCACGAAGGCGTTCACGACGGTGGCGTTGCCGCGCATGTCCTGACCCTGAATCATGCCGCGACGGCCGTTCAGGTCGCCGATGACCGAGCCGAGGTATTCCTCGGGGGTCACGACTTCCACCGCCATGATCGGCTCGAGCAGCTTGGGCGAACCCTTTTCCTTCAGCTCGCGGAAGGCGGCGCGGGCCGCGATTTCGAACGCCAGCACGCTGGAGTCGACGTCGTGGAACTTGCCGTCCGTCAAGGTCGCCTTGAAGTCGATCAGCGGGAAGCCGGCCAGCAGACCGTTGTCCTTGGCCGAGTTCAGGCCCTTTTCGACGCCGGGGATGTATTCCTTCGGCACCGCGCCGCCGACGATCGAGTTCTCGAACACGAAGCCCGAGCCCGGCTCGCCGGGTTCGAAGGTGATCATGACGCGGGCGAACTGGCCCGTACCGCCGGTCTGCTTCTTGTGCGTGTAGTCGATGTCGACCTTGCGGCCCAGCGATTCACGATAGGCGACCTGCGGCGCGCCGATGTTGGCCTCGACCTTGTAGGTGCGCTTCAGGATGTCGATCTTGATGTCCAGGTGCAGCTCGCCCATGCCCTTCAGGATCGTCTGGCCCGACTCGTGGTCGGTCGAGACGGTGAAGGAGGGATCCTCCGAGGCCAGCTTGGCCAGGGCGACGCCCAGCTTCTCCTGGTCGCCCTTGGTCTTGGGCTCGACCGAGATCTCGATGACCGGCGCCGGGAATTCCATCTTCTCCAGGATGACGGGCGACTTGATCGGATCGCACAGGGTGTCGCCCGTGCGTGTTTCCTTCAGGCCGGCCAGGGCGACGATGTCGCCGGCGTAGGCTTCCTTGACGTCTTCACGGTTGTTGGAGTGCATCTGCAGCATCCGGCCGACGCGCTCTTTCTTGTCGCGGCTGGAGTTCAGCAGGCTCATACCCGTTTCCATCTTGCCCGAGTACAGGCGGCAGAAGGTCAGCGAGCCGACGAAGGGGTCGTCCATGATCTTGAAGGCCAGGACCGACAGGGGCTCTTCGTCCGAGGCCTTACGCACGACGGGCTCTTCGGTCTTGAAGTCGATGCCCGGGGTCGGCGGGATGTCCAGCGGCGACGGCAGATAGTCGACGACGGCGTCCAGCAGCGTCTGCACGCCCTTGTTCTTGAAGGCCGAGCCGCACAGGATCGGATAGAAGGCGCCGGTCAGAACGGCCTTACGGATGCACTTCTTGATGGTGGCTTCGTCGGGCTCGTTGCCTTCGAGGTAGGCTTCCATCGCCTCGTCGTCCAGCTCGACGGCGTTGTCGATCAGGTACTGACGCGCGGCGACCGCCTTTTCCATCAGGTCGTCGGGGATCGGCACGTCCTTGTAGGAGGCGCCCAGGCCGTCGTTGTCCCAGACCACGCCGGTCATGCGGACCAGGTCGACCAGACCCGACAGCGAGGATTCGGCGCCGATCGGGAACTGGATCGGCACGGCCTTGGCGCCCAGGCGGTCGCGGATCGACTCGACCGAGGCGTCGAAGTCGGCGCCGATCTTGTCCATCTTGTTGACGAAGACGATGCGCGGAACCTTGTACTTGTCAGCCTGACGCCAGACGGTTTCGGTCTGCGGCTCGACGCCGGCGTTGCCGTCCAGCACCGTCACGGCGCCGTCGAGGACGCGCAAGGAACGCTCGACTTCGATGGTGAAGTCCACGTGGCCTGGGGTGTCGATGATGTTCAGACGCTTGTTCTGCCAGAAGGCGGTCGTCGCGGCGGACGTGATGGTGATGCCGCGCTCCTGCTCCTGGTCCATCCAGTCCATGGTGGCGGCGCCGTCGTGGACTTCGCCGATCTTGTGGGATTTGCCGGTGTAATACAGGATCCGCTCGGTCGTCGTCGTCTTGCCCGCGTCGATGTGGGCCATGATGCCGAAGTTGCGGTAGTCCTGGAGCGCGTGCGTACGTGCCATGGAAACGTGCCTTGAAAGTTTTCAGGACGCTTAAGGGCGCCCACGGAAGGATGTCGGTGTTCGGATAAGCGAGTGCGGGCGATTTAGCTCAAACCGCCCGCACCGGAAACCCTTAGATAGTCAGCGCAGATGACGCTTTGAAGGCGTTACCAGCGATAGTGGCTGAAGGCGCGGTTGGCTTCGGCCATCTTGTGGGTGTCTTCGCGCTTCTTGACCGCGGTGCCGCGGTTGTTCGAAGCGTCAAGCAGTTCGGCGGCCAGCTTTTCGGTCATGGTGTTTTCGCCACGCTTGCGCGCAGCGTTCACCAGCCAGCGGATGGCCAGGGCGCGGCGACGGTCCGGACGGACTTCGACGGGCACCTGATAGGTGGCGCCGCCGACGCGACGCGAGCGCACTTCGACCGACGGAGAGACGTTTTCCAGAGCGGCGTGGAAGGTCGCGACCGGCTCCTGGTCCTTCTTCTTCTCGGCCAGGATATCGAAGGCGCCGTACACGATGTTCTCGGCGACGGCCTTCTTACCTTCGTACATGACGTAGTTCATGAACTTGGTGACGACCAGATCCCCGAACTTGGGATCCGGCAGAACTTCACGTTTCTGGGCGCGGTGACGACGCGACATGGGGTATTCCTTGCAGTGCCCGACCTGCGCCGGGATGATCTCGAAAAGGCCTCCGGGCGCGACGGCCCGGAGAAGAATGGCTTACTTCGGACGCTTGGCGCCGTAGTGCGAACGACGCTGCTTACGGTCCTTGACGCCTTGGGTATCCAGAACGCCGCGCAGGATGTGGTAGCGAACGCCGGGCAAGTCCTTCACGCGGCCGCCGCGGATCAGAACAACCGAGTGTTCTTGCAGGTTGTGGCCTTCGCCGGGGATGTAGCACACGGCTTCGTAGCCGTTCTTGGCCAGACGGACCTTGGCGACCTTACGCAGAGCCGAGTTCGGCTTCTTCGGAGTCGTCGTGTAAACGCGGGTGCAGACGCCGCGACGCTGGGGCGAACCCTCCAGAGCCGGCACCTTGTTGCGGGTGGGCTTGGGCTTGCGCGGCTTGCGGATCAGCTGGTTGATCGTAGGCATTCGAAACTCGTCTCGACTTCTGATGGAGGCGTGTGTCTTTCGACCGAAGCGCCTCTCGCCTTCTTGTGAACGGGGGACCATCCCCTCGCCCGGGTGTCATCGAGACCGAGATGCGACAGGGACAAACAGAAAAACCGGAACGCGCGCTTTGGGCGTTCCGGCGGGCACAGCCCGTCCGTTCGATTGTCACGATCTCAGCGACCGGCGAACCGGTCACGCCTCGAAAGTGGGCGGCTTCTACGCGCGATGGGCGCGAAGGTCAAGGCGGAGACGTTAACGCTCCAGAATGCAGCCGCTTCGATGAAGCCTAGCGGTCTTCAATAGAGCGACCTTTCGCCTGAAACCCGCCACGCTTCGCGCTCAGCTTGACGACAAGACCAACCGGGGATGGGTCATGGCGGGGCTGGCCAGAACAGGGGCGATTGCGCTCTCGCTTGCGGTGAACGCAGGCCTGCTGACGCTGCTTGCGGTGGAGGACCGCCGCCCGGCGCCGCGGCGGGTTCCGGGACACTCGCCTCTCTACATCGAGATCGAGCCCGTGATCATAGGTGCAAAGGCCCGCAAAGCGCCGGCGGCCGCGCCGCCAGCGCAGGACCAACGCCGGACGCCAGTCCGTCCGCGCGATTCTGATACTGCGGTACCGGCGCCGACCGTGACGCCGACATCGGATCGCCCGGCCGCGCCCGCCTATGACCCGCGTTGGACAGTTCGACCGAGCCACTCACCCGACGCCGCCTGGCCGACGGGGAACACGGCGCGCAATGGCGAACCGGATTGCCGCCCCGAAACCGCACGGTCCACGCGGGACCGTCAGGCTTGCCGTGCGCTGGCGATCGCGGCCGATGGATCATCGCCGCCGATGGTACGCTCCGGCGATGAGGAAAGGACGGCGGGCTTTGCAAAAGAAGCCGCCGTCAAGAAACGCTGGCGCGATTACCGCGAAGGCGACGGCGCCTACCCCGGGCTGCGGTCCCTGTTCGGCATGAACTGACGATGGCTGCCGCTGACCTCGGACTTGGGGCGATGACGCCGACAAAGGCGCCCCGCCGTCTTGGCTGGCGCAAGGCGGGCTTTGCGGCCGCCGCCGTCGGGCTGAATGCAGGCGCCGTCGTGCTTCTATCCATGACGGATCCGGGGCTGCGCGCGCGTTCGCTGCGACCTGCGCCGATGATCGTCTATCTTGAGGACGCCTGGCCCTCCCTGGTCCGCGCGCCAAGAGCTCCGTCTGTCACGTCCTCTGACGGCGCGATGGCCGCGACCCGACGCGCGCAGGCGTCACAAGAAGATGCGCCGAACAGAGGCGATCCGGCGACGTCGGCGCCCCTGTCCCCGCCCTCGCCCTCGTCCATGAGCCAAGCGACCGCGGACGACGGGATCGACGCCCGCTGGCGGGTCGGCGGCGCTCTTGCGGGGCCGAGATTGTCTTCCCTTTCGTGCAACGCCCCGCACCGCCTCGCGCCCGACGACCGCCGCCGCTGCGAGGAGCGCTGGAACGGCGGCGAAGCCGCCCCTGTCATCCGGGGAACGGGGAATGCCGAGCGCGACGCCGCCTTCGCGCGACAGGGAGCGCGTCGTCTGGCGGCCTGGGAAGCGCAGCGCGCCGATCCGCCACGCGTCCGGAGATCGTGCGAAGATCCCAACCCTGTGGCAGGTTGCCCCGACGTGAATATCCGGATCGAACTCTTTTCTAGACAGGACGGCTTCCTGCCCAATCTCAGAAAGCGTCGCGAATGACCGCCGCCTCCGCGCCCTCCCCTGGCCCATGGTCGCGACGAGCGCGTCCGGACTGGCGCAAGGTCGCCTTGGCCACAGCCTCGGTCGTCATCAACACCGGGCTGATCGCCACCCTGTCCCTGACCGCACTGGGGATTGACGCGCCGCCGAGCTCGCCCGATTCACGCCCGCTCTACATCGACATCAGCCCACGCCCTCTGCTGCCGAACGAGCGGCCTCGCCCTGCGATTCAGACGCCCGAGCCCGTCGCCATGTCCGCATCGCGCGACGCTGGCGGCATCGCCCCTGCTCCCACAGACAGGGATGCGTCCGCTCCGGACAGTCGCCCCGCCCCGATCCGTCCGCGAATCGCCGCCCCCACGCCCCAGGGCGCGCCCGCCCCGCCGGACGCCTGGACGGTCAATCCGAACGACCGCGCCGGGGCCATGTCCCGCGTTCTGCGTCAGGGCCTGATCGGCTGCACCACGCCGCAACAGCTCAACGCCGCCGAGCGCGCCCATTGCCGCGAGGACGCCATGCGACGCGGCATGAACGCCGCCCCGATCACCGGCACGGGCAACCCCGAGCGTGACGCCGCCTTTGCGCGCGAGGGGGCGCGGCGTCTGGCCGAATGGGAGGCGCGGCGTCGTCCTCTGTCCGGCGGGGTCGGCGTGGTGGGCCCGGCGGACTGCGTCGGCTCGAACTTCGGCACGGGCTGCGCCGGCGCTCAGTTGAACCCGTCGCTGACGCCGGACTCGACCCGCAACGTCCAGACCCGACGCGACGGCCACCGGGCCGGCGGCGCACCGATCACGCCGGGCGCTTCGGCCCCGATGGAGCGGTGGAAAGACTGAGGTCAGTGATCCTGGCAGTAGGCGTCGTGCATGGCTGCGCCGAGGTTGAGCATCATCGTCTTGGCTTCGACGACGACGAAGAGCGACAGCATCACAGCCGTTAGGCCCCACAACACCTTGTCGGCTTTCGTCATGGCGGCCCTCCAAACAACCCTGGTTTAGTTCACCGCAATCCGGGCACGCGTCAAGTCATAGAAAAAGGGCGACGCCGTCGCCGGCGCCGCCCTCTTCTTGTCTTCGCTCGGGAAGCGGAAGATCAGCTCTCGCTGCTCTCCAGCTCCAGTTGCAGATCGGCCGGCAGCGGCTCGATCGCCTCTTCCAGGGCCGAGGTCAGCTCCGCATCACGCGCGTTGGCGATCTTCTGCAGGCTGCGCAGGTAGGCGCCGGTGCCGGCCGGGATCAGGCGGCCGACGATGACGTTTTCCTTCAGGCCTTCCAGCATGTCCTTCTTGCCGTGGACCGAGGCGTCGGTGAGGACGCGGGTGGTCTCCTGGAAGGACGCCGCCGAGATGAAGCTGCGGGTTTGCAGCGACGCCTTGGTGATGCCCAGCAGGACGGGCTGGGTGGTGGCCAGACGGCCGCCGCGCTTCTCGACCTTGGCGTTTTCCAGAACGGCTTCGGCGACTTCGACGGTGTCGCCGCGGATCAGGGTGGTTTCACCCGAATCCAGCACTTCCACCTTCTGCAGCATCTGACGCACGATGACTTCGATGTGCTTGTCGTTGATCGGCACGCCCTGCAGTCGATAGACCTCCTGCACTTCGTTCACCAGATACTCGGCCAGCGCCTCGACGCCCTGGATGCGCAGCAGATCGTGCGGATCCGGGTTGCCGTCGATGATGTAGTCGCCCTTCTGGATCAGATCGCCGTCGTGGACGGAGATGTGCTTGCCCTTCGGGATCAGGAACTCGACCGGTTCGCCCTGCACGCCGTCGGCGTTGGGCTCGGGCGTGATCTTGATGCGACGCTTGTTCTTGTAGTCGCGGCCGAATTCGACGCGACCATCCATCTCGGCGATGACCGCGCAGTCCTTCGGACGGCGAGCTTCGAACAGTTCGGCGACGCGCGGCAGACCGCCGGTGATGTCGCGGGTCTTGGCGCCTTCGGTCGGAACGCGAGCGATGATCTCGCCCGGCTTGACCTCATCGCCGTTCGACACGGACAGAACCGCGCCCACCGGCAGCAGATAGCGGGCGTCCGAACCGGACGACAGCTTGGCGTAGGCGTCGCCCAGAGTGACGCCCATGGCCGGACGCAGGTCCGAGCCGCGCGGGCTGGCGCGCCAGTCGCTGACGACGCGCTGGGCGATGCCCGTCGCTTCGTCGGTTTCTTCCTTGACCGACAGGCCTTCGACCAGGTCTTCGAAGCGCACGACGCCGCCGACTTCCGTCAGGATCGGGGTGGTGTAGGGGTCCCACTCCGCCAGGCGTTGGTTCTTCTTGACCTCGTCGCCGTCCTTGACGCGGATGCGGGCGCCGTAAGGAGCCTTGTGCGTCTCGCGGTCCTTGCCGTCCACGACCACGGTCACGATGACGTTGCGGCTCATGGCCACCAGGTCGCCGTGGGCCGCGACGACGGTCGGGCCGGTGACCTTGGCCGTACCGGCGTTGGTCGCCTCCATGAAGGAGGTTTCCGCCACCTGGGCCGTACCGCCGATGTGGAAGGTCCGCATCGTCAGCTGGGTGCCCGGCTCGCCGATCGACTGGGCGGCGATGACGCCGACCGCTTCGCCGATGTTGACGTTGGTGCCGCGCGCCAGGTCACGACCGTAGCAGTGGGCGCAGATGCCGGCGTCCGCCTCGCAGGTCAGGGCCGAACGGACCTTGACCGACTGGACGCCCGCAGCCTCGACGGCCTCGGCGACTTCTTCCACCAGATAGGTGTCGGCGGGGAACAGAACGGTGTCGGTGCCCGGCTCCTTGATATCCTCGGCCGCATAACGACCCAGGATGCGTTGACCCAGCGAGACCAGCACGTCGCCGCCTTCCATCACCGCACGCAGGGTGATGCCACGCGTCGAGCCGCAATCCTGCTCGGTGACGATGGAGTCCTGCGCCACGTCCACCAGACGGCGGGTCAGGTAACCCGAGTTGGCGGTCTTCAGTGCGGTGTCGGCCAGACCCTTACGGGCGCCGTGGGTGGAGTTGAAGTATTCAAGGACGGTCAGGCCTTCCTTGAAGTTCGAGGTGATCGGCGTCTCGATGATCTCGCCGGACGGCTTGGCCATCAGGCCGCGCATGCCGCCCAGTTGCTTCATCTGGGCCTGCGAGCCCCGGGCGCCGGAGTTGGCCATCATGAAGACCGAGTTGATGTCGGGGTTTTCACCCTCGATCAGCACGCGCGGTTGCGCGATCTCGCCCATCATGGCGTCGGCGATCCGGTCCGTGGCCTTGGACCAGGCGTCGACCACCTTGTTGTACTTCTCGCCGCGCGTGATCAGGCCGTCGGCGTACTGTTGCTCGTACTCCTCGACCTGGGTGCGGGTCTCGGCGACCAGTTCGACCTTCTTGGCCGGGATCACGATGTCGTCCTTGCCGAACGAGATGCCGGCCTTGGCGGCTTCGCGGAAGCCCAGGCCCATCATCTGGTCGGCGAAGATGACGGTCGCCTTCTGACCGCAGTGGCGATAGACCACGTCGATCAGATTGCCGATTTCCTTCTTGGTCAGGTTCTTCTCAAGCAGGCGATAGCCGACGTTCGGGTTACGCGGCAACAGGGCGGCCAGCTTCATGCGGCCCGGCGTGGTGTCGATGACCTTGGTCACCTCCTTGCCTTCGGCGTCCTGTTCCGTCCAGCGCGCCTTAATGCGCGTGTGCAGGGTGACGACCTTGGCGTCCAGCGCCGCATCGATCTCGCCGATGTTGGCGAACAGCTTGCCTTCGCCCGGCTCGCCGTCCTTGACCAGCGACAGATAGTACAGGCCCAGGACGATGTCCTGCGAGGGCACGATGATCGGCTTGCCGTTGGCAGGCGACAGGATGTTGTTGGTCGACATCATCAGGACGCGCGCTTCCAGCTGGGCCTCGAGGCTCAGCGGGACGTGAACGGCCATCTGGTCGCCGTCGAAGTCGGCGTTGAAGGCGGTGCAGACCAGCGGGTGCAGGCGGATGGCCTTGCCCTCGATCAGCTTGGGCTCAAACGCCTGAATGCCCAGACGGTGGAGCGTCGGCGCGCGGTTCAGCAGAACCGGGTGCTCGCGGATGACCTCGTCCAGGATGTCCCAGACGGCGGGCTGCTCGCGCTCGACCATGCGCTTGGATTGCTTGACGGTGCCCGACAGGCCCTTGGCGTCCAGGCGCGCATAGATGAACGGCTTGAACAGCTCCAGCGCCATCTTCTTGGGCAGGCCGCACTCGTGCAGCTTCAGTTCCGGACCCACGGTGATGACCGAACGACCCGAATAGTCGACGCGCTTGCCCAGCAGGTTCTGACGGAAGCGACCCTGCTTGCCCTTCAGCATGTCGGCCAGCGACTTCAGCGGACGCTTGTTGGCGCCCGTGATCACGCGACCGCGACGGCCGTTGTCGAACAGGGCGTCGACGGACTCCTGCAGCATCCGCTTTTCGTTACGGATGATGATGTCCGGCGCGCGCAGTTCCATCAGGCGCTTCAGGCGGTTGTTGCGGTTGATGACGCGGCGATACAGGTCGTTCAGGTCGGAGGTCGCGAAACGACCGCCGTCCAGCGGCACCAGCGGACGCAGTTCCGGCGGGATGACCGGCACGATCGTCAGGATCATCCACTCGGGCTTGTTGCCCGATTCCAGGAAGGCCTCGATCAGCTTCAGGCGCTTGGACGCCTTCTTGGCCTTCATTTCCGAGGGATTGTCGGCCAGCTCGGCGCGGTGCTTTTCGGCTTCCGCGTTCAGGTCGATGCCCATCAGCAGGTTGCGGACGGCCTCGGCGCCGATTTCGGCGGTGAAGCCGTCATCGCCGAACTCTTCCTGGTAGCGATAGAACTCGTCTTCCGTCAGCAGTTGGTTCTGCTTCAGCGGGGTCAGGCCCGGCTCGGTGACGATGTAGTTTTCGAAGTACAGGACGCGCTCGACGTCCTTCAGCGCCATGTCCAGCATCAGCGAGATGCGGCTGGGCAGCGACTTCAGGAACCAGATGTGAGCGACCGGCGCAGCCAGGTCGATGTGACCCATGCGCTCGCGGCGAACGCGGGCCAGGGTGACTTCGACGCCGCACTTCTCGCAGATGATGCCCTTGTACTTCATGCGCTTGTACTTGCCGCACAGGCATTCGTAGTCCTTGGTCGGGCCAAAGATACGTGCGCAGAACAGGCCGTCACGCTCGGGCTTGAACGTGCGGTAGTTGATGGTTTCCGGCTTCTTGATCTCGCCGAACGACCACGAACGGATCTTCTCGGGCGAGGCCAGAGCGATCTTGATCTGGTCGAAGGTCGGGGTGACCGGGACCGGGTTGAAGATGTTCAGGACTTCCTGGTTCATCTTGATTCCTTCTGCGGGGCTGACCCGCGAAAATTATTCAGAACGGAGAAAAGCGGAGGGATCGCCCTCCCCCGCCGTGGCGAGAGAGGGCTCGTGATCCGGATCAGCTGTTCCCCAGCTCCACGTTCAGACCCAGCGAACGCATTTCCTTGATGAGCACGTTGAAGCTCTCGGGAATGCCGGCCTCGAAGCTGTCGTCGCCACGGACGATGGCCTCGTAGACCTTCGTCCGGCCGGCCACATCGTCGGACTTCACCGTCAGCATCTCCTGCAGGGTGTAGGCGGCGCCGTAAGCTTCCAAAGCCCAGACCTCCATTTCCCCGAAGCGCTGACCGCCGAACTGCGCCTTGCCGCCCAGCGGCTGCTGGGTGACCAGCGAGTACGGGCCGATGGAGCGGGCGTGGATCTTGTCGTCGACCAGGTGGTGCAGCTTCAGCATGTAGATGTAGCCGACCGTGACCGGACGCTTGAACTGCTCGCCGGTCTGACCGTCGTACAGGATCGACTGGGCCGACTTATTCAGCCCCGCCTCTTCCAGCAGACGCTCGATGTCGCTGATGTGGGCGCCGTCGAAGACCGGGGTCGCGAAGGGCACGCCCTTGGACAGGTTCTTCGCCAGTTCGACCAGTTCTTCCTCATCTTCCGGCAGCGGGGTTTCCGGGCCGTAGATTTCGGTCAAACGCTCGACCAGAGCCTGCTTCTGACCACCCCCTTGCCAGGCTTCCAGCAGACCGGAGATCTGCTTGCCCAGACCGGCGGCGGCCCAACCCAGGTGGGTTTCGAAGATCTGTCCAATGTTCATGCGCGACGGCACGCCCAGCGGGTTCAGAACGACGTCGACGTGCGTGCCGTCTTCCAGGTGCGGCATGTCCTCGATCGGCAGGATCTTGGAAATGACGCCCTTGTTGCCGTGACGGCCGGCCATCTTGTCGCCGGGCTGCAGCTTGCGCTTCACGGCCACGAAGACCTTGACCATCTTCATCACGCCGGGGGGCAGTTCGTCGCCGCGTTGCAGCTTCTCGACCTTGTCTTCGAAACGACGGTCCAGCTGCTTGCGAGCGTCCTCGAACTGGCGCTTCATCGCTTCCAGCTCGCCCATGGCCTTTTCGTCGTCCAGGGCGATCTGCCACCACAGACCACGGCTGACCTCGGCCAGCTTTTCTTCGGTCAGTTCGCCGCGGCCGATGCCCTTGGGACCCGACACGGCGTTCTTGCCGACGATCAGCGGCTTCAGGCGGCCATAGACGTTGCGCTCCAGGATCTTGAGCTCGTCGTCGCGGTCCTTGCCCAGACGTTCGATCTCGGCGCGTTCGATCGCCATGGCGCGCTCGTCCTTGTCGACGCCGTGACGGTTGAAGACGCGCACGTCGACGATCGTGCCGGCGACGCCGGGCGGCAGGCGCAGGGAGGTGTCGCGCACGTCCGAAGCCTTCTCGCCGAAGATGGCGCGAAGCAGCTTCTCTTCCGGCGTCATCGGGCTTTCACCCTTCGGCGTGACCTTGCCGACCAGAATGTCGCCCGGCTGAACTTCGGCGCCGATGGCCACGATGCCCGCTTCGTCGAGGTTGCGCAGGGCTTCCTCGCCGACGTTGGGGATGTCGCGCGTGATTTCCTCAGGGCCAAGCTTCGTATCGCGGGCGGCGACTTCGAACTCTTCCAGGTGGATCGAGGTGAAGACGTCGTCGCGCACGATGCGCTCGGAGATCAGGATGGAGTCTTCGAAGTTGTAGCCGTTCCAGGGCATGAAGGCGACCAGGGCGTTGCGGCCCAGAGCCAGTTCGCCCAGGTCCGTCGACGGACCGTCGGCGATCACGTCGCCGCCCTTCACCTGATCGCCCACGCGCACGATCGGGCGCTGGTTGATGCAGGTCGACTGGTTCGAACGCTGGAACTTCGACAGGCGGTAGATGTCGACGCCCGAGCGGGCGGCGTCCACGTCGCCGGTGGCGCGCACAACGATCCGGGTGCCGTCGATCTGTTCGACGACGCCGTCACGACGGGCGACCACGACGGCGCCGGAGTCCACGGCCACGACCGCTTCCATGCCGGTGCCGACCAGCGGCGCGTCCGACTGCACCAGAGGCACGGCCTGACGTTGCATGTTGGCGCCCATCAGCGCGCGGTTGGCGTCGTCGTTTTCCAGAAACGGGATCAGGGCGGCGGCGACCGAAACGACCTGTTTCGGCGACACGTCCATCATGTCCACGGCGTCCTTGTTCAGGAGCTGGGATTCACCGTTGATCCGGCCGGGGACCAGGTCCTCGACGATCTGGCCGTTCTTCAGTTCGATGTTGGCCTGAGCGATCGTGTACTTCGACTCTTCCATGGCCGAGATGTAGACCACCTCGCCCTGGGCCTGACCGTCCTTCACGCGGCGGTACGGGCTCTCGATGAAGCCGTACTTGTTGACCCGCGCGTGGGTGGCCAGCGAGTTGATCAGACCGATGTTCGGGCCTTCCGGCGTTTCGATCGGGCAGATGCGGCCGTAGTGGGTCGGGTGCACGTCGCGGACTTCGAAGCCCGCGCGCTCACGCGTCAGACCGCCAGGGCCAAGCGCCGACAGACGACGCTTGTGGGTGATTTCCGACAGCGGGTTCGTCTGGTCCATGAACTGCGACAGCTGCGACGAACCGAAGAACTCGCGAACCGCGGCGGCGGCCGGCTTGGCGTTGATCAGGTCGTGCGGCATGACCGTGTCGATATCGACTGAGGACATGCGCTCCTTGATGGCGCGCTCCATGCGCAGCAGACCGACGCGGTACTGGTTTTCCAGCAGCTCGCCGACCGAACGGACCCGGCGGTTGCCCAGGTTGTCGATGTCGTCGATCTCGCCGCGGCCGTCCTTCAGGCCGACCAGGATCTGCAGCACCTTCAGCACGTCTTCCTTGCGCAGGACGCGGATCTCGTCGGAGACCTCGGGGCTTTCCAGACGCATGTTCATCTTGACCCGGCCGACGGCCGACAGGTCGTAGCGTTCGCTGTCGAAGAACAGCGAGTTGAACATGGCCTCGGCGGCTTCCGGGGTGGGCGGCTCGCCCGGACGCATCACGCGATAGACGTCGAACAGGGCGTCCTCGCGGTTGTCGTTCTTGTCCACGCGCAGGGTGTTGCGCATGTAGGCGCCAACCGTGACGTGGTCGATGTCCAGCACTTCGATGGTGGTGAAGCCGTTTTGCTCCAGCACTTCGATGGTCGGGGCGTCCAGTTCGTCGCCGGCCTCAGCGAAGATTTCGCCGGTCTCGAAGTTGACGGCGTCATTGGCCAGATATTTGGTGACCAGGGCGTCGGCGGCCAGCGACAGCGACGTCGTCGTCTCGCCCAGCTTCTTGGCGGCGCGGGCGCTGATCTTCTGACCGGCCTGGGCGACCACTTCGCCGGTGTCGGCGTCGATCAGGTCGAACTCCGGCTTAACCCCGCGCCAGCGCTCGGCCTTGTAGGGCGTGACCCAGCCTTCGCCGCGCTTCTCGTAAGGCACGGTCTCGTAGAAGGTCTTCAGGATTTCCTCGCCGTCCATGCCCAGACCCATCAGGAAGGTCGTGGCGGGCAGCTTGCGGCGGCGGTCGATGCGGACATAGACCACGTCCTTGGCGTCGAACTCGAAGTCGAGCCACGAGCCGCGGTACGGGATCACGCGGGCGGCGAACAGCAGCTTGCCCGAGCTGTGCGTCTTGCCCTTGTCGTGGTCGAAGAAGACGCCCGGCGAACGGTGCATCTGCGAGACGATCACGCGCTCGGTGCCGTTGACGATGAAGGTGCCCTTGTCCGTCATGAGCGGGATGTCGCCCATGTAGACGTCCTGCTCCTTGATGTCCTTGACCGAACGGGCTCCCGTTTCCTCGTCGGTTTCGAACACGATCAGGCGCAGCTTGACCTTCAGCGGCGCGGCATAGGTCATGTCGCGCTGAATGCACTCCTCGACGTCGTACTTCGGCTCTTCGAACTCGTACGAGACGTATTCCAGGATGGCGCGCTCGTTGAAGTCCTTGATCGGGAACACCGACTTGAAGACCGCCTCGATGCCCTGCTCCTTGCGCTGGCCCGGACGGACCTCGCGCTGCAGGAACTGTTCGTAGGAGGCGCGCTGAACCTCGATCAGGTTCGGCATCGCGATCGCTTCGGGGATACGCCCGAAGGATTTGCGGATGCGCTTCTTGCCGGTGAACGAGGTGGCGGAAGCGATCTGACCGTTGATGGCGAGATCGTGGGCGACGTCAGTCATTCAGTGTTTCCCATGGCGCACGTCCCGGGGAAGACGTGCGTGAAATGCAGCAGCCACGGCGCGCGTTTCCGCGTCCGCAGCCAGGGTTTCGGCATCCACCCTCGGCCCGCTGCCGGGCCAGGATGCCTGAAATGGACCGGCTCCCTGGGAAGGAGCCGCGCCTTCGCTCGGTCGGAGGGCGACGGACCGGGCCTCGGCGCTTGCGCGCAGACTCATGTGGAGTGTTGCGGAGCGCGCACATATACGCGCATTCGCGACGAAATAAAGGCCCCGGGAACCTTTTCGACAGAGCCGAGCAATCTCGTTGCGAGCGACGATGGGCTGATCTAGCGTCGCCTTATGACACGGATCGCCCTGCCCCTTCTCGCCGCTCTCGCCCTCTCCGCCTGCGCCACCCACCGCGAGCCGGTGACCTATGCCGAGACGGCTTCGGCCGCTGCGCGCGCCGCGGATCAGGTCAACGGCCAGGGCGCCTTGACGCCGCAGCAGGCCTGGGACGCCGGCAACACCGCCTACCTCGCCTGGAACGGCGCCCGACGCGGCTGGACCACCACCGAAAGCGGCCTGCAATATCGCCGCGTCGGCAAGGCCCACCCCGAGGGCGCTCAGCCCAAGGCGACCGACACGGTCAAGGTCCACTATCGCGGGACCTTCATCGACGGGCGCGAGTTCGACAGTTCCTACGCCCGCAACGAACCGGCCGAGTTTCCGCTGAACCGCGTCATCAAGGGCTGGACCGAGGGCGTGGCCCTGATGCGCGTCGGAGAGATCTACGAGTTCGTCATCCCCGCCTCGCTGGGCTACGGCTCGCGCTGGGTCGGCGGCGACGAACTGCCCCCCAATTCCACCCTGCGCTTCTCTGTCGAACTGCTGGACGTCAAGCCAAGCTGAAGACCGAAACAGGATGGCTGGCGCCCGCGCTCCATCCTATTTCGACATCCTGACCGCTGCCTATTCAACGGCTTATGCGCTCGAAGCGTCATTGTTCCGGCCATACCCGACGCCGCCCGCATCATGGGCGGCATGACCGATGACATCTCCGATCCCAATCCAAACTCGCCCGACTGGACCCGACGGTCCGCCGCAACCTGGGCCGCCGCCCGCAAAGACTATCTCGCCGGGGGGTTCGCCCAGGAGGTCTGCGCGCGCCACGGTCTCAGTCTGTCGACCTTCCGTTGGCGCGCTCGCACGGAGGGCTGGCGCCGATCGGACCAGCCGCACGGCGCGGTTTTCGAACCGCTCGACGCCTATGAGTTGGACGCCATCGACCAGCGCCTGCCCTGCAACGCCGCCGACATGGCGCGTCTGGCCTGGGCCAATGCTTCACGGGCGATGATCGACGGCAAGCTGATCGAGGCGCGGGGCTGGTCCCGGCTGCACAAGGATCTGGAGGCCATCGCCAAGATCGACGACCATGCTGTGCGCTACTACCGGGGCATGGCCAACGACCCGAAACGACAGCACAACCTGCCCACCACGCCGCCCCTGCGTCCGATGGAAGAAGACTGATCGAAATTGCACCTCCTTGCATTTTGCACGCGTTTTCGGGGTGCAGTGCAATTTCGGATCAGCGCTGACGCTTGACGCCCCGCCCCCTGCGTCGGACTGTCGCGGCTCCCCCAGTCGCCTGAAGAGTATTCGATGATCCGTTCTTGCCTGCGCGCCGCCCCTCTCGGCCTCGCTCTTCTGCTCGTCTCGACCGCCCCGGCCGCCCTGGCGCAGCAGGCCTCGACCACACCGCCCGCCCTGCCCGCGCCCCTGCCTGCGATTCCGGACGCGCGGGACGTCGCCTATCCCGGCGTCATCACCCTGGACGTCGACGCCACCAATCTGGCCCAGCACATCTTTGCGGTGAAGGAAACGATCCCGGTCGCCCAGGCGGGACCGATGACCCTGTTCTTCCCCGAATGGCTGCCGGGCAACCACGGCCCCGTCGGCCCCATCGCGCAGCTGGCCGGCATCGAGATCACCGCGAACGGCCAGCGCGTGCAGTGGGTCCGCGACACCCTGCATCCCTTCGCCTACCACGTGGTCGTCCCGGCCGGTGCGACGACGCTGGACATCACCCTGCAGCACCTGTCGCCGACGACCGGCAATCAGGGCCGCATCACGATGACGCCCGAGATGCTGAACATCCAGTGGGAGAAGATGCTGCTCTATCCCGCCGGCCACTGGTCGCGGAACATCACGGTCCAGCCCACGGTCAAATTCCCCGCTGGCTGGCAGTTCGGCACGGCGCTGGAGCCCGACAGCAAGGCCGGCGACGTCCAGACGTTCAAGCCCGTCAATCTGGAGGTGTTGATCGACAGCCCGGTCTTCGCCGGCGTCCACTATCGCCAGATCGACCTCGATCCCGGCGGCCGCTCGCCCGTTCGCGCCAACATCGTCGCCGACAAGGCCGACAGCCTGAACGCGACGGACGAGCAGATCCAGATCCTGCGCAATCTGGTCGCCCAGATGGACCGCCTGTATGGCGCGCGCCATTTCGACCACTACGACTTCCTGATCGCCATGACGGACAAGCTGGGCGGCATCGGGCTGGAGCATCACCGCAGTTCGGAAAACTCGGTCGATCCCGCCTTCTTCACCGGCTGGGATACCCATCTGTCCGACCGTGACCTGCTCAGCCACGAAATGAACCACTCCTGGGACGGCAAATGGCGCCGCCCCGCCGACCAGTATGTGCCCAACTTCAACAGCCCCCTGCAGAACAGCCTGCTGTGGGTCTATGAAGGCCAGACGCAGTACTATGGCCAAGTGATCGCCGCCCGCTCGGGCCTGCTCAGCAAGCAACAGGCGATGGACGCCCTGGCCATGACCGCCGCGACCTTCGACACGCGCGTCGGCCGCGAATGGCGCGCGATGCAGGACACGACCAACGACCCCATCATCAGCCAGCGCCAGCCCAAGGGCTGGCTGTCGTGGCAACGCGACGAGGACTACTATTCCGAGGGCCAGTTGATCTGGCTCGACGTCGACACGACGATCCGCGAAAAGACCGGCGGCAGGAAGTCGCTCGACGACTTCGCCCGCGCCTTCTACGGCGTCCAGGACGGCAGCTATACGCCCGCTCCCTATACGTTCGAGGATGTGGTCGCGGCCCTGAACGGCGTCGTCGCCAATGACTGGGCGACCTTCCTGCGTACCCGACTGGACGCCGACGGCCCCGAGGCCCGCGCCCCGCTGGACGGTCTGGCGCGCGGCGGCTGGCGGCTGGCCTATTCGGACAAGCCCACCGATTATATGAAGACCCTGTATGCCGAGCTGAAACGCAACGACTTCACCTATTCGCTGGGCTTCCAGACCGGCGAGGGCAACAGGATTCGCAGCGTCCAGTGGAACGGCCTGGCCTTCAAGTCGGGCCTGGCCGCCGGGATGGAGATCGTCGCCGTCAACGGGCAGGCCGCCAGCGCCGAACGCCTGACCGACGCCGTCACCGCAGCCAAGGATCCGTCGACGCCCGTCACCTTGATCGTCAAGGATGACGAGCAATACCGCACCGTCGTCTTCGACTACCACGACGGTCTGCGCTACCCCCGCCTGGAACGCATCCCCGGCACGCCCGACCGCCTAGGCGACATCCTGACGCCGCGTCGGCGCTGAGTTACTGCCCTTCTCCCGTTGGGAGAAGGTGGCCCCGAAGGGGTCGGATGAGGGTCGGATGGCGGGCCGACTCGCGCACCCGACCCTCACCCTTTCGCGCCAGAACGCCGGCTTCGCCGTCGTGCGCTCAAGCCCTCTCCCAACGGGAGAGGGGTCAGGGTCGCGGCCATCTGTCCCTTGACGCATCGCCCCTCGCCCCCGACGGTGCGGCTCCCCTGCCGATGTGGATGACCGAATGCCGCGCACCCGCCTGACCGCCTTCTGCCTCTCCGTCCTGATGACGGCCGCATCCGCTCCCGCGATAGCTCAGACCTTCCAGTCCACTCCGGTCGTCACCGAGGCGACCCAGGCGCCGCTGGCCCTGCCCCGCGCCCAGCCGGCCATCCCGGCGCCGCAGGACAAGCCATATCCGGGCGTGATCCAATACCGCGCCGACATCACCGACCTGGACCGCCGCATCATCCGCGTCAGCCAGACCATACCGGTCGCCGGTCCTGGCCCGCTGACGCTGCTCTATCCGAAGTTCCTGCCCGGCAACCACGCCGCCACCGGCCCGATCCAGCTGTTGGCCGGCCTGACCGTCACCGCCGACGGCCGACGCATCGAGTGGCTGCGCGACACGCTGGACCCTTACGCCTTCCACCTCGACATTCCGGCGGGCGTGACCAGCATCGAGGTGCAGTTCCAGCAGCTGACCCAACCCGACGCCTCCAACTGGCGCGTGCTGATGACCCCGGCCATGGTCAATCTGCAGTGGGAGAAGGCCATCCTCTATCCGGCCGGCTATTTCAGCCGCCAGATCCGGGTCGCCCCCTCGGTGGTCCTGCCCGCCGGCTGGAAATACGGCACGGCCCTGACCACGGCGTCTCAGGACGGCGACGTGGCGACCTTCGCCCCGACCGACCTCTACACCCTGATCGACAGCCCCATCTTCGCCGGCGCCCATTATCGCCGCGTGGACATCGACCCCAGCGGCGCCCCGTCTGAATCAAGGGTCCACCTGAACATCCTGGCCGACGAGGCCAAGGGTCTGGCCGCCACCGACGACCAGCTGAAACTGTTCGAGAACATGGTCCAGCAGGCCGACCGCCTGTTCGGCGCCCGCCACTTCGACAACTACGAATTCCTGTTCGCCCTGACGGATCAGATGGGCGGCATCGGGCTGGAGCATCATCGCTCGTCCGAGAACACCGGCGCGCCCGACTTCTTCACCAACTGGACCAAGAGCGCCGGCGACCGGGGCCTGCTGCCGCACGAATACACCCACTCCTGGAACGGCAAGTTCATGCGTCCGGCGGACGAGCTGACCGCCAACCACAACGTCCCGACTCAGAACACCCTGCTGTGGGTGTATGAGGGCCAAACCGAATATTGGGGCGACGTACTGGCCGCCCGTTCCGGCCTGCATTCCAAGGACGTGGCCCTGGCCACCCTGGCCAGCGTCGCCGCCTTCTATGACAACCAGCCGGGCCGCCAGTGGCGCGCCTTGCAGGACACCAACAATCACAATCTGCTGGGCTATCGCGTGCCGGGCCAGTTCACCTCATGGATGCGCGGCACCGGCGACTACTACCGCGAAAGCCTGCTGGTCTGGCTGGACGCCGACACCCTGATCCGCGAGGGCACCAACGGCCGTAAGTCGCTGGATGATTTCGCCAAGGGCTTCTTCGGTCACGACGACGGCGAATGGGCGCCTCAGGGCTACACCTTCGAAGATGTCGTCGCGGCCCTGAACGCCGTCTATCCGCACGCTTGGGCCGCCTTCCTGCGCACCCGCCTCGACGCCGTCGGCCCCGACGCCAGGGCGCCGCTGGCCGGGATCGAGCGTGGCGGCTGGCGACTGACCTACACCGACACGCCGTCGGTGGCGGAGAAGTCGGTCCAGAGCGGCTGGGCCAACGACTTCCAGTATTCGCTGGGCTTCACCCTGTCTGGCGACAAGCTGACCAACATCCGTTGGGGCGGCCCCGCCTTCGAGCAAGGCCTCGGCGCCGGCTGGAGCCTGGTCGCCGTCAACGGCAAGGCCGGCTCGGCCGAGGTGTTGCGCGACGCCGTCACGGCGGCGAAAGGGACCGACGCCCCGATCGAACTGTTGCTGAAATCCGGCGATCGCTTCCGAACGGTGGCCTTCGCCTATCACGACGGCCTGCGCTACCCGCGGCTTGAACGGATCGAGGGCGCGCCGGATCGCCTGTCCGACATCCTCGCGCCCCGCCGGCGCTGAAAGCGTCTCCTCCCCGCCTCGCGGGGAGGAGACACGACCCTTACTTCAACAGCTTCAGCAGCGCCTCGGCCGCCGCGTGCGAAGAGCCAGGGTTCTGCCCGGTCACCAGCTTGCCGTCGGTCAACACATAGGAGCCCCAGTCCGGCCCCTTGGAGTAGTCGCCGCCGTTGGCGGTCAGCACGTTCTCGACCAGGAACGGCACCACATCGGTCAGGCCCACGGCCTCCTCTTCGGAGTTGGTGAAGCCGGTCACCTTGCGACCGTTGACCAGCGGCTTGCCGTCCGGCCCGTTCACCGACTTCAGCACGCCGGGCGCATGACAGACGAAGCCGGTCGGCTTGTCCGCCTTGGCGAAGGCCTCGATCAGGGCGATGGAGTCGGCGTCGTTCGCCAGGTCCCACAGCGGTCCGTGTCCGCCGGGATAGAAGACGGCGTCGAAGTCCTCGGCCTTCACCGACGACAGGACGACGGTCGAGGCCAACGCGGCCTGGGCTTCGGGGTCGGCCTTGAACCGGCGCGTATCGTCGGTCTGGGCGTCGGGGTCGTCGCTCTTGGGGTCCAGCGGCGGCTGACCGCCCTTGGGCGAGGCCAGCACGATCTCCGCGCCCGCATCCTTCAGCGCGTAATAGGGCGCCGCCAGTTCTTCCAGCCAGAAGCCGGTCTTCTTGCCCGTGTCGCCGAGTTGATCGTGCGACGTCAGCACCAACAGAATTTTCATAGGGGATGGCTCCGTCTTGGGGTGTCCACAGATGGGAAGCCGCACGGCGCCGCTCAAGACTGGCCTCGATGCCGAAAACATCCCACCCTGCCGGCCTCGATCAGCGGAGACGACGTCGCATGAAGCCTTGGTTCGGTCTGTTCGCCGCCCTGATGGGCCTGATGATCTTCAGCCCGTCGGCGCAGGCGGCCGGCCCCTGCAACATCGGACAGGCGGGCGCGACCCAGGCCGTCGCCGTCGGCCGCACCGGACGCACCATGCGGATCCACCTGCCTGCTGGTTTCGACCCTGCAAAGCCGGCGCCTCTGGTCTTCCTGCTGCACGGCAGCGGCGGCACGGGAGAGAAGATGCTGGCGTCTTCCGGCTTGGCGGAGGCGGCGGATCGGCACGGCTTCATCGTCGCCGCGCCCGACGCCGGCATTCCGATCGATCAAGGTTTCGTCTGGAACATCCCCGGTGTGCCGACCGTCACCGGCGCGGTCCCCGGTCCCGGCGATGCGGACGACGTCGCATATCTGACGGGCGCCATCGATTATCTGGCCGACCAGGGATGCGTCGATGACGGCCGCGTCTATGCGACGGGCCTGTCGGGCGGCGGGCGCATGGCGTCCTGGCTGGGTTGCGTCGCCGCTGACCGTTTCGCCGCCATCGCCCCGGTCGTCGGCTTGCGCGCCGGCAATCCCAGAAAGGACCGCCCGCAGGAGCCGGATCCCGCCACCTGCCGCCCTTCGCGGCCCATGCCGGTCATCGCCTTCGCCGGCGACGCCGACACCACCAATCCGATCCAGGGCGGCGGTGCAGGCTATTGGAGCTACACCATGCATGCCGCCGAACAGCGCTGGGCCCAGTTGAACGGCTGCACCCAGGTGCGCGACACCCGCTGGATCGCCGACAAGGTCTATGAAGAGGGCCACGCCGCCTGCCGCGACGGCGCCGACGTGGTGGGCCGCATCACCTCAGGCGGCGGCCACAGCTGGGTCGCCGACAACGACGCCCTATGGGCCTTCTTCGCCGCCCGCACCCGCCCGCAGCGCTGAGCGCTCCACGCACCACACCAGCGCCCGGCCTCAAGTAGCGCCCGGCCTCAAGTAGCGCGAAGCGCGATAGGCCCAGCAAAAGCTTGCGGTAGGCCCCAAAAGAAAAAGACCCGGCGGTTTCCCGCCGGGCCTTTCCGATCTTCAGCAAATGCCGAAAGTCAGATCTTACTTGATCTGGACCTTGGCGCCGGCTTCCGTCAGCTTCTTTGCGATTTCGTCGGCTTGTTGCTTGGAGACGTTCTCGACGACGTTCTGCGGAGCGCCTTCGACCAGGTCCTTGGCTTCCTTCAGACCCAGGTCCGAACGGACGCCGCGGACTTCCTTGATCACGTTGATCTTCTTGTCGCCGCCGTCGACCAGGACGACGGTGAATTCGGTTTGCTCTTCGGCAGCTTCAGCCGGAGCGCCGCCGCCGGCGGCCGGAGCAGCCATGGCGACCGGAGCAGCGGCGCTGACGCCCCACTTTTCTTCCAGCAGCTTGGAGAGTTCAGCAGCTTCGAGGACGGTCAGAGCGGACAGGTCTTCGACGATCTTGGCGAGGTCAGCCATTGTCAGTTTTCCTTCGGAGGATTGGTTTTAGAGAGTGATGCAGAGATGAAAGGCTGGGCCGCTTACGCGGCTTCCTTGGTGGCGTAGGCGTTGAAAACGCGAGCCAGCTGACCGGCGGGTGCTTGCAGCACGCCGGCGATACGGGTCGCAGGCGCGTTGAGCAGGCCGATGAGCTGACCGCGAACCTCGTCGAGCGTCGGGAGCTTGGACAGTGCGTCCACGCCCTTTTGGTCGACGATGGTCGAGCCCATGAAGCCGCCGACGATCTTGAAACGATCGTTGCCCTTGGCGAACTCGGTGGCGACCTTGGCGGCCGTACCGGGGTTCTCGGAATAGGCGATGCCCACGGGACCCTTGAACAGGTTGTGGTATTCGCTGCCTTCCTCGGCTTCGAGCGCCTTCAGCGCCAGGCGGTTCTTGACCACCTTGAACGCGCCGCCTTCTTTACGAAGACGGCCACGCAGATCTTCCATTTCCGCAACGGTCAGACCCAGGTTGTGGGTCACGACCACGCTGCCGGCGTCGGCGAAAACGCCCTTGAGCGATTCGATAGACTCGGCTTTTTGAGCGCGATCCATTGCGGTCTCCAGTCTTGGTATTCGCCGCCGGGCTTATTCCCGACGACGGATTGGCCAAAGCGCGTCGCATCGCTGCGAAACGTCTGGCCGGTCTTATTGTCCGAAGGATGCGTCCGACGTCGTCCATCCCGGAATGCGGGCTGACAGCGCAAGGTCGCGTCCCCATCTCCCCACGGCGTCAGAGGGCTCTCTGACAGTTATGGCCTGGGTGACCCCCACGCCCCGAAGTTCTCGGACAGGACCGTCAGAAGATGAACCTCCGACGGGAAGCGGCGCTCTTACAGGCGCCGCCGCTGGAAATCAACCCGGCTTAACGCCGGCTGGGCTTGGCGCCGGTCTGCTCAGACTCGCCACAGTCGAACCGGGCGCAATATTTGCTCTCGAACTCCTCCAGAAGGTTCGTCATCGCTGCGGTCTCGACCTCCTGTGAGGCCATGCTCAAGGATATCGTCTTGGCTGCGACAGAGCGCCCGACAGCCGTGCGATAAAATGCGATCTGAGCGACGAGTTCTTCTTCGGTGAAGACGGAGCCGTAGATCGGGGCCAAGTCATCCATGAACCGCTCGATCATTCTGCTCGCCATGGACGGCATGTTGGTGCGCACCCAAATCGCTTCTTCGCCGCCCTTCTTATCCAGTTCGCCCATCTGCGTGACCATGAAGCGCTCGAACTCCTTCATGAAGTTCGGGCCGACGGACAGGTCGATTAGTTCGCGCGCCAGGGCGCTGCGGCGCGCCAGGCCGGCATCCTGCGGCGCCGGCTCGACGCGCGTGACGACAATTGTATCGGATTGAGCCTCCGCCTGCGCGTGCGCGCCTGTCGCGCTCAGACCCAGCGCCAGACCCAGCGACGCGGCCAGCGCCAGTTTGCGTGTGATGATCATGATGGCCTCCCCCGCCCTCTTATCGGAAGGCTCAGGCCCGCAGGCCAGTCGAATTCGACCGACGGTTGCTTAATCTTCCAGCGGCGTGGCGTCGAAGTCGCGGATCAGCGCGGCCAGGTCGGGCTCATGAACCAGATCCGCCGCCTCGCTCAGGCTCATCCAGCGGCGCTCGCGCTGATGCGCTTCGGGCCAGGCGCCCATCTGGATCAGCACTTCGAGCGGATAGACCGACACCACGCACTGGCGCACGCCGCCGTCTTTCAAACCCTTGGCGTAGCGGAAGACGCCGATGGACTGGGTGTCGACATCCCCCTTGACCCCCGCCTCCTCCATCGCCTCCTGGGCGGCGGCCTCGGGATCGGTCTTGCCGACCATCCGCCCGCCCTTGGGGATCACCCAGCGTCGCGTTTCGCGCGAGGTGATCATCAGGATGCGACGCTCGCCGTCCTCCAGCCGCCATGGCAGGGCCGCGACCTGCCGGGTCTCGGAGCGGGTGGTGCGTTTCGACCGGGCCTGGGCCACGCCTCAGCCCTCGCCCATCGCGTGAGCGGTCCTGACGATTCGTGCTGGCGCTCGCCCAATCTTCACGTCTGGTTCCAGGTCTGCCGGTCGCGGCCGCCCTCGAAACGGGATCGCGACGGCTGCGTCAAGTTGTCAGACCACGGACGGTCCCATTTATTTCTCGCCGGGCGCCTTGGCCTTGGGATCGCCCAGCACGTCCTGACGATACAGCATGGTGATCAGGGTGTGCAGCACCAGCGCCAGCGGCGTGGCGAACAGTACGCCAAGCGGCCCGAACAGGGTGCCGATGCCCACCACGGCGAAGATGCCAAGAACGACGGGCAGATTGGCCACGTTCTTCTGCACCATAGGCGTGATGAAGTTGCTTTCCAGTTGGGACACAACGACATACAGCGCCAGCGTCATCAGGGCCGTCTGCCACCCTTGCGTCGCCCCCACCAGCACGGCCGGCACGGTGGAGACGATGGGTCCCACGATCGGCACGAACTGCGCCAGTCCCGTCAGCAGACCCAGCCCCAGCGCCGACGGCACGCCGATGATGGCCAAACCGACGCCGGTCAGCGTTCCGACCAGGACCATCGAGAACAGCTGCGCCTTCAGCCAGCCCTTCAGCGCCTTGCCGCAGCTGTTCAGCACTTCGCGCATTCGCGGCCGCCGATCCATGGGCAGCATGGACAGCAGCCCCTCGCGCGACTTGGCGGGTTCGATCGCCAGGAAGACGCCCGCGACCACGACCAGAACCAGGGTCGTGACGCCCGATGCGAGACCCAGGGCGAACTTCTGCGCCACCTGCAACGCCTGACCGGCGCGGCCGCCCAGCCCCTGCAACTGTTCCAGCAACTGCGCGGCATAGGGTTGGGCCTGGATCCAGGACTGAACCTGCTCCCACCCTTGCGGCACCACGGCCGACAGGGCCACGACCTGTTCGGTGATCTGGGTTCCGAACAGGGTCAGCACGCCTGCCAGCACCGCGATCACGATCAGCAGCGACAGAAAGACGGCCAGCGGATCCGGCGCCTTCAGCCAGCGCACGATAGGATCGGCCAGGGCGCGCAGGATCACCGACACCACGATGGCCCCGAAGATCAGCAGCCATAGCGTCTGCAAGGTCACGATCAGCTGGACCGCGAAATAGGCCGCCACCAGCACGATGGCGCCGAACGCGAGGCGCCCCTTCCACGGGTCGTGGCCGCCCACACCAGGCTTGTCGCCCATCAGTTTTCCCAGTCCGAACATATCGCCCCCTTCAAGGTCGCGACAGGAACGCGGGTCGAGCGTGGCCGTTCGCCGCACGCGATAAAAAAGTCAGTGGGCGTCGCAGGATCGCTGATCGTAGGCCATTTGTGCGGCCGCGACTTCCGGCATCCGGGTCTCGGCCCAGTCGATCATCGATTGCATCGCCGCCATCAGGGTTCGGCCCAGCGGCGTGACCGCATAGGTCACCGACACCGGCACGGTCGGCACGACGGAGCGTGACACCAGCCCGTCGCGCTCCAGCGATTTCAGCGTCTGGCTCAGCATCTTCTGCGACACCCCATCAACCCGCTGCTTCAGGGCGTTGAAGCGGATCGGCCCCTCTCCCAGCACGATCAGGATCAGGGTGCTCCACTTGTCGGCGATGCGGTCCAGCAGTTGGCGCGTCGGACAGTTCGCTGCGAACACATCGCCGCGCAGCCAGGTTTCTGGAAGGTGACCAGGTGTCTGAAAGGTGCCGTCTTGCATGGGCGTGTTTCATATCGCACCTGGTATCCATTGGATACCCAAAGGAGCCTTCCATGAAAGTCGCAGTTCTCGGCGCCAGCGGTCGCGCCGGTTCGGAAATCACCAAGGAACTGGCCGCGCGCGGTCACACGGTCACCGCCATCGCCCGCAAGCCTGAGGCGATCCCGAGCGCCACCGGCGTCACGCCTGTCGCCGGCGACGCCTCTGACACCGCCGCGCTCGCCGACCTGATCGAGGGCTCGGACGCGGTCATCAGCGCCCTGCACTTCGATATTCCCGCCGCGACGATCCTGGGCGCGCTGAAGACCGCCGGCGTCCCGCGCCTGCTCGTCACCGGCGGCGCCGCCAGCCTGGAGGTCGCGCCCGGCGTCCTCTTGTTCGACACGCCGCAGTTTCCGGCCGAATGGAAGCCCATCGCCAAGGGCGGCCTGACCTTCCTGGACGACCTGCGTCAGGAAACGGACATCGACTGGACCTTCTTCTCCCCCGCCGCCCTGATCGAGGAAACGCCGCGACTGGGCCGCTATCGCACCGGGACCGACCAACTGGTCGTGGACGCCAACGGCGACAGCAAGATCGGCTTCTCCGACTACGCCATCGCTATGGTCGACGAACTGGAAAACCCCAAGCACAGCCGCGCCCGCTTCACCGCCGCCTACTGATCCGGGCAAGAAAAAACGGCGGGGATCGCTCCCCGCCGTTCTTCAGTGTGGCCTGTCTTTCGACTTAGGCGCCCAGCGAGGCCGGGTCGACCTTGAAGCCCGGGCCCATCGTCGAGGACAGGCTGATGCGCTTCACATAGGTGCCCTTGGCGCCCGACGGCTTGGAACGCACCAGGGCGTCCACGATGGCCTTCACGTTGGCTTCCAGAGCATCCTGGGTGAACGAGACCTTGCCGATGCCGGCGTGGACGATGCCCGCCTTCTCGACGCGGAACTCCACGGCGCCGCCCTTGGCGTCCTTGACGGCCTGGGCCACGTTCGGGGTCACGGTGCCGACCTTGGGGTTCGGCATCAGGCCGCGCGGGCCCAGCACCTTACCCAGACGGCCGACCAGGGCCATCATGTCCGGCGACGCGATCACGCGGTCGAACTCCATGAAGCCGCCGGCGATCTTTTCGTACAGATCTTCGGCGCCGACGTGTTCGGCGCCGGCTGCGGTGGCTTCGGCGGCCTTGGCGTCCTTGGCGAAGACGGCGACGCGAACGTCACGGCCGGTGCCCGACGGCAGGTTGACGACGCCACGGACCTGTTGGTCGGCGTGACGCGGATCGACGCCCAGGTTGACCGAGATTTCCAGCGACTCGTCGAACTTGGCCTTGGCGTTTTCCTTGGCCAGCTTGATGGCGTCGGAGAACGGCAGCAGGTCCTGGGTCACGCCGGTGCGGGCCTTGAAGGCCTTGGTTTGCTTGGCCATGGTTTAGCCCTCCACCACTTCGAGGCCCATCGCGCGGGCGGAGCCTTCGATGATCTTGGCCGCCGCGTCGAGGTCGTTGGCGTTCAGATCCTTCATCTTCTTTTCGGCGATCTCGCGCAGTTGCGCCTGCGTGATCTTGCCGGCGACTTCACGGCCGACCAGCTTCGAACCCGACTTCAGGCCCGTGGCCTGCTTCAGGTACCAGGTCGCCGGCGGCGTCTTGGTGATGAAGGTGAACGACTTGTCCTGATAGACGGTGATCACGGTCGGAAGCGGGGTGCCCTTGGCTTCCTTCTCGGTGCGCGCGTTGAACTCCTTGCAGAAGCCCATGATGTTCACGCCGCGCTGACCCAGAGCCGGGCCGATCGGGGGCGAAGGCGTGGCCGAACCGGCCGGCACTTGCAGCTTGATATAGCCGAGAATCTTCTTGGCCATTGGTCTCTCCTATGAATGACCCCAGACGTGATCCGGGACCGGTGAGCCGTGGTGCGGCATGGCTGCCTCCCACGGATTTGACGCTCCACGAACCGAAGGCCCGCCGAGCGAAGGCGCGCGTGTAACAGAGGGGGGCTGGAAAGGCAACGCACCGCCCCGCCCTCGCCGCAGAAACGAAAAAGCCGCGCCCTTTCGGACGCGGCTTAAATCTCGACAGGGGCGTGAGCCTCAGCCCGCGACCTTCTCCACCTGGGCGTATTCCAGTTCGACCGGCGTGGCGCGGCCGAAGATGGACACGGCGACGCGCAGGCGGGCGTGTTCTTCGTCCACGCTCTCGACCGAACCGTCGAAGCTGGCGAACGGGCCGTCGATGACCTTGACCTTCTCGCCGATGTCGAAGCGGATGGTGGGCTTGGGACGCTCGACGCCCTCTTCCACGGCGCCGATGATGTTCTGAACTTCACGCTCGGAGACCGGCAGCGGCTTGGTGCCGCCCGCGGCGCCCAGGAAGCCCGTGACCTTCGGCGTGTTCTTGACCAGGTGATAGGCCTGGTCGGTCATTTCCATCTTCACCAGCACATAGCCGGGGAAGAACTTGCGTTCCGAGTTCACCTTGCGGCCGCGACGGATCTCGACGACGTCCTCGGTCGGCACCAGAATTTCGGAGAAGGCGTCTTCCAGGCCCTGTTGCTTGGCCTGATCACGCAGCTGCTCGGCGACCTTCTTCTCGAAGTTCGAGTAGGCGTTGACGATGTACCACTTGTGGCGCGGATTGGCGGGCTTTGCGGGCGCTGCATCGGTCATGGGCACGTCTTTCTCAGGATCCGAGAGCGATGATGTAGCGGAAGGCGTAGCCCAGGCCAGTGTCCACGATCCAGAAGAAGATCGAGGCGATAATGACCATGATGAAGACCATCACCGAGGTGATCCAGGTCTCCTTGCGGCTGGGCCAGACGATCTTGCGGCCTTCGGCGCGCACCTGGCTCAGGAACTGGCCGGGGCTGGTGCGGGGCTTCTTGGGCTCGGGCGAATCGACCGTGATGGCGGCGGCGCCGGCCGCCTGAGGCTTGGCGCCCATCTGGGGCTTCGCGCTGCCTTGAGGCCGCTTGCCGGGAGTTTTGGCCTTGGCCATCAGTTGCTCTTCACACAATTGTTCCTGTCGCCCCAGATGGGAAGTCCCATCCGGAAGCGACAGGGGGGATTGGCAGGAGTTGGGGGACTCGAACCCACGACCCCCGGTTTTGGAGACCGGTGCTCTACCAGCTGAGCTAAACTCCTAGACTACCGCGCAAACCCGAGAGGTCCGTGCGTTCGCCAGAGGGGGGCGTATGCCCGACACCGCCCGCCATTTCAAGGGCGATGTGACACTTGCGATCAGTCTTCCAGATGCGCGGCGATGGCGTCCCGCTCGTCCTCGGCCTTCACCAGTTCCTTGAAGATCAGCTTGTCGATACGGCGGTCGTCCATATCCACGACCTCGACCTCGAATCGACCCACCTGCAGCACCTCGCCCTCGTCCGGGACGCGCGAGATCTGGTGCAGAATCAGGCCGGCGACGGTGTGGAAGCCTTCATGCTCGCCGAAGTCTTCGCCCAGGGTGTCGGCAAGGTCATCAAGGTCGGTCTGGCCGTCCACCAGCCAGGTGCCGTCCGCGCGTTGATGGATCCAGGCCTGCTCTTCGTCATGGCCCTCGTCGAAGTCGCCGGCGATCATCTCCAGAATGTCGGTCGCCGTCACCACGCCTTCGAAGGCGCCGTATTCGTCGACGATGAAGGCCATGTGGACCCGCGAGCCCTTCAGGATTTCCAGCGCCTTCAGCACCGATGTCGACTGAGGAATAAAGGCCGGCTCGGCGACCAGCGGCTCCACATCGATCTTGCCGGTCGTCAGAAGGGCGTCCAGCAGGTCCTTCTTGTGCACCAGGCCGAGCGGATTATCGACGTCGTTCTCGCGCGCCACGACGATGCGCGAATAAGGGCAGGTGCGGATTTCCTCGCGCACCACCTCCTCGGGGTCGTCCAGGGCGATCCAGAACACCTCGTGGCGCGGCGTCATGGCCACCCGCACCGGACGGTCGCCCAGGCGCATGATCTCCTCGATCATCTCCTGCTCTTCCGGTTCGATCAGACCGGCCGAGGTGCCCTCGGCCAGGATGGTCGCCACCTCTTCCTGGGTCACGTCCGATCCGTCGCGATCCTTGACGCCCAGCAGCTTCAGAATGCCCGAGGTCGAGGCGGTCAGCAGCAGGACGAAGGGCTTCAGCACGACCGCCAGCGTCGAGATGGGCTTGGCCATCTTGGACGCCACCGTCTCGGGGAAGATCAGCGCCAGGCGCTTGGGCACCAGTTCGCCGATGATCAGCGAGACATAGGTGATGCACACGACCACCACGGCGGTCGCGAAGAATTCGGTGTATTGCGCCAGCGCCGGGAAGGCGACTTCCAGAATGCGATCCAGCTCGCCCGCGATGGTCGCCTGACCATAGGCGCCCGCCAGAATGCCGATCAGGGTGATGCCCACCTGGACCGCGGACAGGAACTGAGTCGGTTCTTCCGACAGTTTCAGCGCCGCCCGGGCCCCCCGGTCGCCCCGTTCCGCCCTCGCCTGCAGCTTGGATTTCCGCGAGGAGACAACCGCCAATTCAGTCATGGCGAACAAGCCGTTGAGCACCACCAGGAGCAGAACGACAGCAATAGCGATGAGTAACATCTAGGGGGTTTTGGGGACCGACGCGGCGCGACAGACGGCGTCCGCAACGCTACATTAGGGCAGGATCGCGACCAGCGCCACGTTTTCCTTTGCGCTCAGCCCGTTCGCCCGGCTTCGACCGAGCCGTAAGCGCCCGAAACCGGCCGGCCGTTGGCGTCATACTGGGTCGCACAGGCGCTCATGCCCAGCACGGTGCCGATGAAGATACCCAGTCGAATGGCGCGTCGCATTTGGTTGCCGAAAGATTAACGTCCGATCCGAACGTAAATCCCGGTCAGCGGTTGCAGGCAATCGTGCTCGCCTTGGGCGCGAGCACAAAAAAGGGGGACGCCGCGAAGCGTCCCCCCTTTTCGTCTTTGATCAGACCTCGCCGATCACACCTTGATCGGCAGGGCCGTGCGGATGTGGACATCCTTCAGCTGGCGCTCCTCGGCCTCGGTCGGGGCGTTCATCAGCAGATCTTCGCCCTGCTGGTTCAGCGGGAAGGCGATGACCTCACGGATGGCCGTCTCGCCGGCCAGCAGCATGACGATCCGGTCGATGCCGGGGGCCAGGCCGCCGTGCGGCGGGGCGCCGAAGCGGAAGGCGTTCAACATGCCGCCGAACTGCTCCTCGACCACCGAGGCGTCGTAGCCGGCGATCTGGAACGCCTTCAGCATGATCTCGGCCTTGTGGTTCCGAATGGCGCCCGAGCACAGCTCATAGCCGTTGCAGACGATGTCGTACTGATAGGCGCGGATGGTCAGCGGATCCTGGTTCTCCAGAGCCTCCAGCCCGCCCTGCGGCATGGAGAAGGGATTGTGGCTGAAGTCGACCTTCTTCTCTTCTTCCGACCATTCGAACATGGGGAAGTCGACGATCCAGCAGAATTTGAACTGGTCTTCGTCCACCAGCTTCAGCTCGGCGCCCACGCGAGTGCGGGCCAGGCCGGCGAACTTGGCGAAGGTCGCAGGCAGGCCGGCGACGAAGAAGGCGGCGTCGCCCTGCCCCAGACCCAGCGACGACATCAGGGCCTCGGTCGGTTCCTGGCCCAGGTTCTTGGCGATCGGGCCGCCCCAGGCGCCCTGGTCCTCGGACCAGAAGATATAGCCCAAGCCCGGCTGGCCCTCGCCCTGCGCCCAACTGTTCATGCGATCGCAAAAGGCGCGCGAACCGCCCGTGGGGGCCGGAATGGCCCAGACGGCGTTCTTGTCGTCCGCGCCCAGGATCTTGGCGAACAGGCCGAAGCCGCCGTCGCGGAAGTGATCCGACACCACCTGCATCTTGATCGGGTTGCGCAGGTCCGGCTTGTCCGAACCGTACCACGCCATCGACTGGGCGTAGGTCAGGCGCTCGAAACCCTTGTGCTCGAACGTCTCGCCGAAGTCGTTCGTGAAGGTATGGACGCCGTCGATGGCCGAGACCGGCTTGCCCTCGCCGAACTCCTCGAACACGCCGTGCATCAGCGGCTCGATGGCGGCGAAGACATCTTCTTGGGTGACGAAGCTCATCTCGACGTCGAGCTGGTAGAACTCCAGCGACCGGTCGGCGCGCAGGTCCTCGTCACGGAAGCACGGCGCGATCTGGAAGTAGCGGTCGAAGCCCGACACCATCAGCAGCTGTTTGAACTGCTGCGGCGCCTGGGGCAGCGCATAGAACTTGCCCGGATGCAGTCGCGACGGCACCAGGAAGTCGCGCGCGCCTTCCGGCGACGAGGCCGTCAGGATCGGCGTCTGATACTCCAGGAAGCCCTGATCGACCATGCGACGGCGGATCGAGGAAATCACCTTGGAGCGCAGCACGATGTTCTTGTGCAGTCGCTCGCGGCGCAGATCCAGGAAGCGGTTGGCCAGGCGGATATCCTCGGGATATTCCTGATCCCCAAAGACCGGCATCGGCAGTTCGGCGGCTTCCGACAGCACCTCGACGCCCTGGACGCGCACCTCGACCTCGCCGGTCGGCAGGTTGGGGTTCACCACGGACGCGTCGCGGGCGACCACTTCGCCATCGACCTTGATCACGCTCTCGGCGCGCAGACGCTCCACGGCGGCGAAGCCCGGCGTCTCGGGGTGCAGAACCAGCTGCGTCAGGCCGTAGTGATCGCGCAGGTCGATGAACAGCAGACCGCCGTGGTCGCGCTTGCGGTGAACCCAGCCCGACAGGCGAACAGCGGAACCAGCGTCAGAGGCGCGCAGGGCGCCGCAGGTGTGAGAGCGATAGGCGTGCATGAAACGAACCGTCTGGAGTCTCTGGGCGGTGGAATCCGACGCCGTCGGCGCCCGAAATCGAAGCGGCGTAGGGCGCATCATCGCCCCGGAAAGTCAAGGTTTCAGCCGTTGCAAAGCCTGCCGCCGCGCATGATATCTGACGCTTCATCCCGCCCGAGGCCCCCATGTTCATCGTCACCATCACCTACACCCAGCCCATCGAAGCCATCGAGGAGCGGACGGTCGAGCATCGCGCGTGGCTGGATCAGCATGTCGCCAGCGGCCTGATCATCGCCGCCGGGCCGATGGTCCCACGCACCGGCGGCATTCTGGTGGTGCGCAGCGGCGGGACCAAGCAAGAGCTGGAGACCCTGCTGAAGGACGATCCGTTCCAGGTCCACGGCCTGGCCGATTACACGGTGATCGAGTTCAAGGCCGGCAAGCTGAACCCCGCCCTGGTCGAATTCGCCTGATTTCATCCACAGGGGCGCGGTTCGCTCCCCGCAACCAACAGCGCGGGCCTGACGCGGTTAACGCCGGGCTCTGCTATGACAGGCGCATGTCCGCGCTGAGCGCCCTGCCCCCGACGACGACCGAACAGCTGCGTCTGCCGCTGGAGCGGCCGGTTGCGGGCGAGGCCTTCGTGACGTCCGACAGCAACGCCGAGGCCGTGCGCGTTCTGGCCCGCTGGCCCGACGGCGTGGGCGCGGTGCTGGCGCTGCACGGCCCCCCAGGATCGGGCAAGAGCCGCCTCGCCGCCGACTGGGCCGAGCGGGTCGGCGCCGTGCCGCTGAACGGCGCCGAGGCCGCGCTGATCGATCCGCTGGAACTGGAAGGCCGGCCGGTCCTGCTGGACCGGGCTGCGGACGCCGACGACGAAAGCCTGTTTCATCTGATCAACCTGGCCAACTCCGGCGGGGGCGCCCTGCTTTTGGTGTCGCGCTCGGCCCCGCGCCAGTGGTCGGTCGATCTGCCCGATCTGCGTTCGCGGCTGGACGCCGTGCGCGCCGTGGCCATCGCCGCGCCCGACGACGCGGTCCTGTCGGCCATCCTGCGCGCCCGCTTCGCCGAACGCAGCATCACCCCGTCCGACGACGTGATCGACTATCTGGTCCGCCGCCTGGACCGCTCGGCCGAAACCGCCGCCGCCGTAGTCGAACGTCTGGACGCCCTCCACCGCCCGGTCACGCGCGTTCTGGCGCGTCAGGTGCTGGACGCCATGGACGCCGCCGCCGACTGACCCGCGACATTTTCTCGGCGCCCGCTTGCGGCCGTCACACACGCGCGCGAGAACCGGTTCATGACCGACGCCGCGATCCACGACGACACCCGAGGCGAAGAGGTTCCCGCCTCTCGCGCCCCCCAACTCGCGCTGAGCGAAGAGCTGATGGCTTCGCCCAGCCGGTTCTTCAATCGCGAAACCTCATGGCTGGCGTTCAACGAACGCGTGCTGGAAGAAGCGGCCAATCCCAACCACCCGCTGCTGGAGCGGCTGCGGTTCCTGTCCATCTCGGCCAATAATCTGGACGAGTTCTTCATGACCCGGGTCGCCGGCCTGAAGGGCCAATTGCGCGAACGCCTGCGCGTCTTGTCCGCCGACGGCCTGACCCCAGCCGAACAGCTTGAGCGGATCAACATCGCCGCCGGCGAGCTGATGGCCGAACAACAGCTGCGCTGGCGCCAGCTGAAGAAGGAGCTGACCGTCGCCGGCATCGAGATCGTCGATCGCCAGAAGATCACCAAGACCGAGCGCGAGCGCCTGGAACCCGAGTTCCTGAACCAGCTCTTCGCCGTCCTGACGCCGCTCGCCATCGACCCGGCGCACCCCTTCCCCTTCCTGCCCAACCTCGGCTTCTCCCTGGCGCTGAAGCTGAAGCGCAAGGGCGAGACCAAGACCTTCTACGCCCTGGTGCCGGTGCCGACCCAGGTGCGCCGCTTCTGGGAACTGCCGACCGACGGCCGCTCCACGCCGGGGCACAAGCGGTTCATCACGCTGGAAAACGTGCTGCTGCTGTTCATCGACCACCTGTTCCCCGGCTGCGAGGTTCAGGAAAAGGGTGTTCTGCGTCTGATCCGCGACTCGGACATCGAGATCGAGGAAGAGGCCGAGGACCTGGTCCTGGAGTTCGAGGAAGCGCTGAAGCAGCGTCGTCTGGGCTCGGTGGTGCGGGTCAAGATCGAGGCGTCCATGCCTGTCGATCTGCGCGATTTCATCGTCGGCGAGCTGGAAGCCGCGCCCCAGGACGTGGTTCTGGTCGACGGCATGCTGGGCCTGGCCCAGCTGTCGGACCTGATTCCCGGCGGCCACCCGGACCTGAAGTTCAAGGGCTATGAACCCCGCTATCCCGAACGCGTCCGCGACAATGGCGGCGACGTCTTCGCGGCCATTCGCGAAAAGGATCTGCTGATCCACCATCCGTTCGAGAGCTTCGACGTGGTGGTTCAGTTTCTGCGCCAGGCCGCGCGCGATCCCAACGTCATCGCCATCAAACAGACGCTGTACCGCACGTCCAAGGACAGCCCCATCGTCGCCGCCCTGATCGAGGCGGCCGAGAACGGCAAGAACGTCACCGCCCTGGTCGAACTGAAGGCCCGCTTCGACGAAGAGGCCAATCTGCGCTGGGCGCGGGCGATGGAGCGGGCCGGCGTCCACGTCGTCTTCGGCTTCGTCGAATACAAGACCCACGCCAAGGTCAGCGTCGTGGTCCGGCGCGAGGGCGAGGGCCTGCGCACCTACTGCCACTTCGGCACCGGCAACTATCACCCCGTGACGGCCAAGGTTTACACGGACCTGTCGCTGTTCTCCTGCGACCCCGTCCTGGGGCGCGATGCGACGCGGGTGTTCAACTACATCACCGGCTATGCGACGCCGGACCACCTCGAAGCCCTGGTCGTCTCGCCGCTGAACATGAAGGCCACGCTGATCGAACTGATCGGCAAGGAGATGTCGGCCGCCGCCATGGGCAAGCCCGCCGCCATCTGGGTCAAGCTGAACGCCCTGGTCGACGTCGAGATCATCGACGCCCTGTACCGAGCCAGCCAGTGGGGCGTGCGTATCGATCTGGTCGTGCGCGGCATCTGCTGCCTGCGTCCCGGCGTGCCGGGTCTGTCCGAGAATATCCGGGTCAAGTCGATCGTCGGCCGCTTCCTGGAACACAGCCGCATCGTCTGCTTCGCCAACGGCAAGGACCTGCCGCACGACAAGGCCAAGGTCTTCATCTCCTCGGCCGACTGGATGACCCGCAACCTGGATCGCCGGGTCGAGCTGATGACGCCGATCCGCAACGCCACCGTCCACGATCAGGTGCTGGACCAGATCATGGTCGCCAATCTGAAGGACGATGCACAAAGCTGGGTGCTGGACGCCGAAGGGCGTTATACACGCGTTACGCCCGCCGATCCTGAGCGGCCCTTCTCGGCCCACAAATACTTCATGACCAATCCCAGCCTGTCTGGGCGCGGCCGCAAGGCCAAGAGCCTGCCCGCCGTCCTGCGCTACGAGCGTCCAGGCCGCTGATGCCCGACATCGCGCTTACCGATCGCGACATCGCCGCGATCGACATCGGTTCAAACTCGGTTCGCCTGGTCCTGTACCGGCTGGAAGGCCGCGCGATCTGGACCGTCTATAATGAGAAGGTTCTGGCCGGCCTGGGCCGCGACCTGCCAACGACCCGCAAGCTGTCGCCCGAGGGCGTGGTGATGGCGATGACGGCGTTGCGCCGTTTCGCCGCCGTTCTGGAAGGCGTGCGGCCGGACGCGACCCTGATCGCCGCCACCGCCGCCGTGCGTGAAGCCCTGGACGGGCCGGAGTTCTGTGAACGGGTCGCCGCCGAGACCGGCCTCCAGATCCGCGTCCTGTCGGGTGAGGAAGAGGCCAAATATGCGGCCATGGGCGTATTGGCCGGCGCCCCCCTGGCTCACGGCGTCTCGGCCGACATGGGCGGCGCCAGTCTGGAGCTGACCCTGCTGAACGGAGACGGCGTCGAGAACGGCCTGACCCTGCCGCTGGGTCCGTTTGCTCTGGCTGACGGCAAGGCCTTCGACGCCGAGCGCATCAAGGCCCGTATCGATCAGGCCCTGAAACCGGTCGCAGCCCAGTTCAAGAGCGAGCGCCTCTACGCCGTCGGCGGCGCCTGGCGCACCTTGGCCCAGGTCCATATGGGTTTGAAATCCTATCCGCTGAAGGTCGTGCATCAGTATCAGATGTCGGCCGATGAGGCGTTGGAGACCGCACGTCTGGTGGCGCAGCAGTCGGCGGCCAGCCTGGCCAAACTGCCCGGCGTGTCGAAGAAGCGCGCCGAGACCCTGCCCTACGCCGGCCTGGTGCTCGAGGCGTTGATCAAACATCTGGGTCTCAAACAGATCGAGATGTCGGCCTGGGGCGTGCGCGAGGGCCTGCTGTTCGAGACGCTGGACGAGGCGACGCGCACGGCCGATCCGCTTCTGGCCGGTTGCACTGCCCTGGGCGGTCGTCAGGGCGTGGCCCCCGCCCTGCCCGGCGCGCTGAACGGCTGGATTTCCGAAATCGTCGCCGCCCTGCCCGAGGTGTTCGGCGAGAAACGCGACGCCGTGCTGGTTAGCGCCGCCTGCCGTCTGGCGGACCTGGGCGCGCGGCTGCACCCTGATCACAGGCTGGAGCTTGTTTTCGACCAGGTGCTGCGCGCGCCCGTCGCGGGCATCAGCCATACCGAACGCGCCTTTTTGGCCAGCGCCATGAACGCCCGCTACGGCGGCGCGCCCGCCACGCCTCAGCCAGAGGTCATCGACCGCCTGCTCGACGCCGCCGCCGCCAAACGCGCCCGCGCCATCGGCCTGGCGATCCGTCTGGCCTGCGATCTGTCCGGGCGATCGCCCCAGCTGATGGCCAATGCCGCCGCCAAGGTCAAAGGCGGCGACCTGCGCCTGACCGCGACCGAAGGCTACGCCGACGTCCTCCTGGGCGAACAGACCAAAAAGCGCGCCAAGGCCCTCGCCGAGGCGATGGACCTGGGGCTGAAGATCTAAGGCGATCAACCCGTCTCCTCCCATTGCATGGGAGGAGACGCTCGCCCCTATTCGATCTCGACGACTTCCACCCTCGCGCCGTTCAGCACCAGAGCGATCTCGCCGCGCTTCAGCTTCAGCGCGTCCTCGCCGAAGATCTGGCGGCGCCAGCCCTTCATGGCGTCGATGTCGGCGTCGTCGTTGATCGCGATCTTTTCCAGGTCCGACACGGTGGCGATCAGCTTGGAGGCCACGCCGGCGTTGTCGCTCTTGGCCTTCAGCAGCACCTTCAACAGCTCCACGACCGACGGCGGGGCCGGCTGGCGGTGGGCTGGACGCTCCATTTCGGGCGCAAAGGCTTCAGGATCGGCCAGAACCCGTTTCAGCTCCTCGGCCAGTTCCAGACCCAGGCGTGAACCGCCGAAACCCTTCGGCACCGAGCGCAGGCGATTGAAGGCCTCGATATCCGTCGGGGTCTGTTGGGCGATCTCGTCGATGCCTTCGTCCTTGAGGATGCGGCCGCGCGGCTGGTCACGCTCCTGCGCCGCCCGCTCGCGCCAGACGGCGACGGCCTTGAACGCCGCCAGATACTTGGCCGAGAACTTTTTGGGCTTCAGCCGCTTCCAGGCGTTTTCGGGGTTGGTGTCGTAGAGGGCCGGATCGGTCAGGCTTTCCATCTCCGACATGACCCACTCCAGCCGGCCTTCCTTCTGCAGCCGGTCGCGCAGCTTGGGATAAAGCGCCGCCAGATGGGTCACGTCGCCCAGCGCATAGACCAGTTGGTTCTCCGACAGCGGCCGGCGCGCCCAGTCGGTGAACCGGCTGCCCTTGTCCACCTCGATGCGCAGCATCTGCCGCACCAGCGAATCATAGGCGACCTGTTCGCCGAACCCGGCGGCCATGGCGGCGACCTGGGTGTCGAACATCGGCTTGGGCATGGCCCCCAGGCGCACGAAGATTTCCACGTCCTGGCGACAGGCGTGGAAGACCTTCACGATCTTCTCGTCGCGCAACAGGTCCAGGAACGGCTCCAGATCCAGCCCCTCCGCCATCGGGTCGATGATGGCGGCGTGATCGGCCGAGGCCGCCTGGATCAGGCAGAGCTTCGGCCAATAGGTCGTTTCCCGCATGAACTCGGTGTCGACCGTGATGAAGGGAGCGTTGGCTACGCGGGCGCAGAAATCGGCCAGCGCCTCGGTGGTGGTGATCGGCGTCATTCCGATGCTATAGCCCCGCGCATCCTACCTGTGGCAAGAGCCGCGCTGCATTTCCGCCCCGATTCAGGCCCGAGATCCCATGAGCGACACCCAAAAGCCTCTCGAAAACGGTCTGACCTACGCCGATGCGGGCGTGGACATCGACGCGGGCGAAATGCTGGTCGAACATATCAAGCCGCTGGCGAAATCGACGGCGCGCCCCGGATCGGAGCCCTCGCTGGGCGGATTCGGCGCCCTGTTCGACCTCAAGGCCGCCGGCTTCGAAGATCCGTTGATCGTCACGACGACGGACGGCGTCGGCACCAAGCTGAAGATCGCGATCGAGACCGGCCGCCACGATGGCGTCGGCGTCGATCTGGTCGCCATGTGCGTCAACGACCTGTTGGCTCAGGGCGCCGAGCCCCTGCTGTTCCTCGACTATTACGCGACCGGCCGGCTTGAGATCGACGCCGCCCGCCGCGTCGTCGCCGGCATCGCCGAGGGCTGTCGCCAGGCCGGCTGCGCCCTGGTCGGCGGCGAGACCGCCGAAATGCCGGGCATGTACACCGAAGGCGACTACGATCTGGCCGGCTTCAGCCTGGGCGCCGTCGAGCGCGGCCACGCCCTGCCCTATCTGGATTGCCAGGCGGCCGGCGACGTCATCATCGGCCTGGCCTCCACCGGCCCGCACTCCAACGGCTATTCGCTGGTGCGCAAGGTGGTCGAGAAGTCCGGCCTGGCCTGGGGCGACGACGCCCCCTTCGCCAAGGACCGTTCGCTGGCTCAGGCCCTGATGGAGCCCACCCGCATCTATGTGAAGCCGGTCCTGCCGATCATGAAGGCGGGCCTGGTCAAGGGCGCGGCCCACATCACCGGCGGCGGCTTGATCGAAAACCCGCCCCGCTGCATCGCCGAGGGTCTGCAGGCCCGCTTCGACTGGAACGCCTGGCCCATGCCCGCCGTCTTCCAGTGGCTGGCCGAAACCGGCGGCATCAGCGACCACGAGATGCGCCGCACCTTCAACTGCGGCGTCGGCTTCATCCTGATCGTATCGCCCGAAAATGCCGAGCCAGTTTTGGCCGCCCTGCTCAACGCCGGCGAAGTCGCCTTCGTCTGCGGACAACTGGAAGCGGCCTAAGCCGCTCCCAGTTCGCGAGGGGCTTACCGCGCCCCGCCGTTCGCCGTCTCGGCGTAGAAGCGCGACAGGTCGGCGTGCAGCTTCACCAGGGCGTCGTGGCTGAGGTACATCATGTGCCCGCCCTCATAGTAGGTGAACTCCAGGTTCGGCCGCAGGCTGGGCTCCAGCATCATCTGCGCGAGGTCGAACTCGGTCGAGAAGAAGGGCGTGGCGGCGTCGTAATAGCCGTTCAGCGACATCACCTTCAGATACGGATTGCGCCGCATCGCCGTGGCCAGATCGATGGCCGTGTTCGGCGTGGTTTGCGGGCCTCCGACCGGCGGACGGTGGCTCCAGTTCCAGTTGAAGCCGGGCAGACCGCGCGCCGACATCCGGTATTCGACGTCGGTCTTATAGTTCAGTTCGTTTGCCACATAGTCGCGGAAGATGCCGAAAGAGGCCCCCGTCACGGCCGAGCTGGACGGATCATCCTCCGGCTCGCCGCTCGCCGCATCCTCGTCCAGACCCATGTAGCGGGTGTCCAGCCGCCCGATCGTCTGGCGCCGGTCGCGCAGCAGTTCCTTGCGGAAGGCCCCGAGGTCCACGCGCATATTGGCGTTGTCGATGAAGGTGGTCGACAGGCCGGTCAGTTCGCTCATCTGGCGCACGATATCGGCGCGCTCGGCGTCAGAGATCATGTGCCCCTTGGCCAGAGCCGAGGCATACGGCCCCAATGCGAAGTCGCGTGCCCGCTGGACCTGTTCCTCGACCGTCGCGGCCGGGTTCGCCAGCTTGCGATGATACCAGGCCGTCGCCGCATAGGTCGGCAACAGGGTGACGAAGTTCTGCGGATACCCAGGCTGACGCACGCCGTAGTTCATGATCGACGACAGCAGCACCACGCCGTTCAGCGACATCCCGCGATCTTCAAGCTGGAACGCCACCGCACCGGTGCGCAGCGTGCCGTAGGATTCGCCAATGATGTATTTCGGGCTGGACCAGCGGCTGAACTTGGTCGTGTAGCGCATGATGGCGCGGGCGAAGGCGTCGGCGTCCCCGTCCACGCCCCAGAAGGTCGAGCCTGGCGTCTCGCCCAACGGACGCGAGAAGCCCGCGCCAACCATGTCGATGAAAACCAGGTCCGTCTGATCCAGCAGAGTCTGGTCGTTCGGGCCGAAGGCGAAGGGCGCCGGCCGCACCACGGTCGGCTCATCGGTCTGGACCCGCATCGGCCCAAACGAGCCCATATGCAGCCACACGGTCGGCGAGCCCGGCCCGCCGTTGTAGAGATAGGTCACAGGCCGCGTCCCGACCGGCTGACCGTCCAGCGTATAGGCGGTGTAGAACAGGCTGGCGGTCGGCATCCCCGCGTCATCGCGGATGGTCAGGGTGCCCGCCGTCGCCTTGTAGCGCAGGGTCTTTCCGTGCGCGTTGACCGAATGGGCCGTCGTGACCTCGGTCTCCTCGACCGGTGCGCGCGCCCAATCCTTTTCGATCGCCTCGGCGTTGGCGTTGCGGAACCGGTCGGTTGCGGATCGCATCGCGGCGCCCCCGCCATTGTTGCTGCTGCTGTTGGTCCCGCTTTCCTGGGCCAGCGCCGCCACGGGCGCGCTCAGCGTCGCGGCGATGGCCGCGAGGCAGATCAGTCTCTTCATGCGATGGTCCCCTGTACGCGCCGACCCACGACCCCTCGCCATGCGGTCAGCGTTACACGCTAACGCCCAAATCCAGCGGACAACAAGGGCGGATCGCGTTTGAAACTTGCCAAGCGTCGCCCGCGCCGTCATGCGAGGCGCCATGTCGCCCCAAGCCGCCCCGCCCGTCCGCGTCGCCGTCCTGATCTCGGGGGCGGGGTCCAACATGGCGGCGCTGATCGACGCCGGTCAGGCGCCGGACAGCGGCTATGAGGTCGTGCTGGTGCTGTCGAATATCGAGGGCGCGGGCGGACTGGCGATTGCGGCGGCCAAGGGCGTGGCGACGGCGACCGTGGCGCACAAACCGTTCGGCAAGGATCGCGAGGCGCATGAGCGGGCGGTGGACGCCGCCCTGCGCGACGCCGGCGTCGAGGTCGTTGCGCTGGCCGGCTATATGCGTGTTCTGACCCCCTGGCTGGTCGGCGGTTGGCGCGAGCGGATGCTGAACATTCACCCCAGCCTGCTGCCCCTCTATCCGGGTCTGGACACCCACGCCCGTGCGATCGCCGCCGGCGACGCCAAGGCCGGCTGCACGGTCCATCTGGTGACCGAGGGCGTGGACGAAGGTCCGATCCTGGGCCAGGCGCGGGTGCCGATCGTCGAAGGCGACACGGCCGAGGCCCTGGCCGAACGGGTCAAGACGGCGGAGCATCAGCTCTACCCGCAGGTGTTGGCAGACTTCTGCCGAGACCTGCCCCGCCGCTAGCGGCGCGAAGATTACAAAAACGTCATGCGACAGACCGCCGCACCGGCGCAATGGTGCGCCCGACCTCAATCGGGACCCTCTCTATCCATGACACGCATTCGTCTGATGGCCGCCTGCTCGGCCTGTATCGTCGTCGCTCTCACCGGCGGCGCGGCCTCGGCCCACGACGCTTCGGCCCAGAGCGCTTCGGACCAGCATTCGCACGGCATGGCCGGCGCGGCCCACAGCCCCTTCGGCGCCTGGGGCTTCGATCTGGCCGGTCGGGACACCTCGGTGAAGCCCGGCGACGACTTCAACGAATACGCCAACGGAACCTATCTGCGCACGACCGAGATTCCGGCCGACAAGTCGCGCTTCGGCCCGTTCGACGTCCTGTATGAGAACGCCCAGTCCCAGCTGAAGTCGATCATCGAAACCAGCGCCGCCAATCCCGCCAACGAGAACGCCCGCAAGGTCGGCGCCCTGTACGCCAGCTTCATGGACGAGGCGAAGATCGAGCAGCTGGGCGCGACGCCGCTGGCCGCCGACCTCGCCGCCGTCAAGGCGGTCACCGACCACGCCGGCATGGCGCGCCTGATGGGCGAGAGCCACTCGGGCTTCGGCGGCTCCCTGTTCGGCATCGACGTGTTCGAAGACCTGAAGAACCCCAATCTGAACTCGGCCTATCTGGGCCAGGGATCGCTGGGCCTTCCGGACCGCGACTACTATCTGAAGCCCGACTTCGCCGCCCAGCGTGAGGCCTATCTGGCCTATCTGACGACCACCCTGACCGCCATCGGCTGGGCCGATCCGGCCAAGACCGCCGCCGACATCCTGGCCTTCGAAACCAAGGTCGCCGACAAGCAGTGGACGACGGTCGAGCGTCGCCAGATCGACAAGCTGTACAACCCGGCCAAGGCCTCGGACCTGGCGACCCTGGCTCCCGGCTTCGACTGGGCCGGATTCCTGGCCGGCGCCCAGGTGTCGGACGTCGACACCCTGGTGCTGATGGAAAACACCGCCATCCCCGCCATCGCCCAGGTGTTCGCCGACACCCCCATCGAGACGCTGAAGGCCTGGCAGGCCTTCAATGTCGTCGATCAGGCCAGCCCCTATCTGTCCAAGGCCTTCGTCGATGCGCGCTTCGACTTCCGCGGCAAGACGCTGCGCGGTCAGCCCGAGAACCGTCCCCGCTGGAACCGGGGCGTGGCCCTGGTCGACGGTCAGTTGGGCGAGGTCTTGGCTCAGGAATACGTCCGCCTGCACTTCCCCGCCTCGTCCAAGGCGCAGATGGAAGCCCTGGTCGGCAATATCCGCGACGCCATGACCGAGCGGCTGAAGACCCTGGACTGGATGAGCGAGCCCACGCGCGAGCAGGCCCTGTACAAGATGTCCAAGTTCGGCGTGAAGATCGGCTATCCCGACAAGTGGCGCTCGTATGATGGCTTGGAGCTGAAGGCCGACGACCTGTACGGCAACGTCGAGCGCTCCTCGGCCTTCGAATGGGCCTATAAGCGCGGCAAGATCGGCAAGCCGGTCGATCCGCTGGAATGGGGCATGACGCCCCAGACGGTGAACGCCTACTACAACCCGCCGCGCAACGAGATCGTCTTCCCGGCCGCCATCCTGCAGGCGCCCTTCTTCGATCCGAACGCGGACCCGGCCGTCAACTACGGCGGCATCGGCGCGGTCATCGGCCACGAGATCACCCACGGCTTCGACGATCAGGGCCGCAAGTCGGACGGCGACGGCGTGCTGCGCGACTGGTGGACGCCGGAAGACGCCGCCCGCTTCGAGGCGCGCGCCAAGGTGCTGGGCGACATCTATGACAAGCTGGAGCCGATCCCCGGCGTGCACGTCAACGGCGACCTGACGATGGGCGAGAACATCGCCGACCTGGGCGGCCTGCTGCTGGCCCTGGACGCCTATCACAAGTCTCTAAACGGTCAGCCGGCGCCGGTCATTGACGGGCTGACGGGCGATCAGCGCGTCTTCCTGGGCTGGGCGCAGGTCTGGCGCGAGAAGTCGCGCGAGGCGGCGCTGAAGGAACAGCTGACCACCGACCCGCACTCGCCCGGTTCGGTGCGCGCCGCGACCTCGCCGCGCAACATCGACGCCTGGTACGCGGCCTTCGGCGTCTCTCCGGACCAGAAGGAATATATTGCGCCCGAGGCCCGCGCCCGCATCTGGTAAGGGCGCCGGACGTCAGACGTAGAAAAGGCCCGGAGCGAACGCTCCGGGCCTTTTTGTCATCCGGGCTTTCGCCGGGAAGACCTACTTGGATTTAGCGGGGCTTGGTCGCCGCGCCGGCGACGGCGCCGATGGCGGCGCCGGCCACGGTCGAACCCGTGTTGCCGCCGATGACCTGGCCGGCGACGGCGCCGCCCAGGGCGCCGGTGGCGGCGCGTTGTTCCATCGTCTGGCCGCAGGCGGCCAGCAGGGCCACGACGCCGATGACGGGGGCCAGTTTGATCATGGTCTTCATGGGTCTTCTCCGGGAGACGAACGAGATCATGACCACCAAACGACAAGGCCCGCGTCCGGTTCCGGGCGCGGGCCTATATAGTCACGCTATGCGAGAGCTGATGCTCGCGGATAGCTCTTCTTTTCTGCGCTACGCTCGGAACGCGGTCCCTCGCGACTTGAGCGCCTTGTGCTCGCGCTACGCTCGGAACGCGGTCCCTCGCGACTTGAGCGCTTAGCCGACGATCTGGTCGTCGGTGAAGAACTGGGCGATCTCGATCTTGGCGTTGTCCTGGCTGTCCGAACCGTGGACCGAGTTTTCACCGATCGACAGGGCGAACTGCTTGCGGATGGTGCCTTCGGCGGCCTGCTCCGGGTTGGTGGCGCCCATGACTTCACGATAGGCGGCGACAGCGTTGTCGCCTTCCAGCACCTGAACGACGACCGGCTCGGCCGTCATCTGCTCGACCAGCTCGCCGTAGAACGGGCGCTCGGCGTGCACTTCGTAGAATTTCTTGGCTTGTTCGGTCGTCAGCTTGACGCGGCGCTGGGCCACGATGCGCAGGCCGGCGCCTTCGATCACGGCGTTGATCGCGCCGGTCAGGTTGCGGCGCGTGGCGTCGGGCTTGATGATCGAGAAGGTACGTTCGGTCATGGGAATTGACTTCTTGTTGGGAGATTGAGTGTCGCGGGCTTATAGCGACCACCTCCCGCGTTTCCAACCGTCCCTTTTTGCATCCCTGACGCACCCCGCATGGCGACCTGCCGATTGAGGGACGCCGACCAACCGAAGAACCTTCGCCGCAATGCTTCAGATCACCGACCTGACCTTCAACGCCTGGGGCCGCAAGTTTCTCGTGGACGCCTCCGTCAGCCTGCCGCCCGGCTCCAAGGTCGGTCTGGTCGGCCGCAACGGCATCGGCAAGTCGACCCTGTTCAAGCTGATCTTGGGCGAGCTTCACGCCGCCGGCGACGAGATCAGCCTGCCCAAGACCGCCCGTATCGGCTCGGTCGATCAGGAGCATCCGGCGACCCCCGTCAGCGTCATCGACACCATCCTTGAGGCCGACGTCGAGCGCCACACCCTGCTGGGCCGGCTCGAGACTGCAGAACCGGAAGAGATGGGCGAGATCTGGTCGCGCCTGATCGAGATCGACGCCGACGCCGCGCCCGCGCGCGCCGCCGAAATCCTGGTCGGCCTGGGCTTCGATCAGGAGAACCAGGCCCGGCCGATGTCGGAGTTCTCGGGCGGCTGGCGAATGCGCGTCGCCCTGGCCGCCGCCCTGTTCGCCGAGCCGGACATGCTGCTGCTGGACGAACCGACCAACTACCTCGACCTGGAAGGCGCCCTGTGGCTTGAGGCGCGGCTGAAGAAATATCCGCACACGGCCCTGATCATCTCCCACGACCGCGAGATGCTGAACGAGGTCTGCACCCATATCCTGCACCTCGCGAACCACACCCTGACCCTCTACACCGGCAACTACGACGCCTTCGAAAAGGCCCGCGCCGAAAAGGCCCGGCTGCAACTGTCGGCCAAGGCCAAGCAGGACGCCGAGCGCGCCCACCTTCAGGCCTTCGTCGATCGCTTCAAGGCCAAGGCGTCCAAGGCCGCCCAGGCCCAGTCGCGCATGAAGCGGCTGGAGAAGATGCAGCCGGTCGCCACCACCATCGAGGAGCGCGTCGCTCCCTTCACCCTGCCCTCTCCGCCGCGCCCGCTGGCCCCGCCGCTGATCCGGCTGGAGCGGGCCAATGTCGGCTATGAGCCGGGCAAGCCGATCCTGCGCAATCTGAACCTGCGCATGGACCTTGACGACCGCATCGGCCTGCTCGGCGTCAACGGCGCCGGCAAGTCCACCTTCGCCAAGATGATCGCCGGCGCCCTGAACGTCTCCGAGGGCGAACTGCACCGCGACAGGAAGATGCGCGTGGGCTGGTTCCACCAGCACCAGATCGAGGCGATGGACCCGACCGACACGCCGCTGGAGATCATCCGCCGCGCCATGCCCGACGCGCCCGAAAGCGCCCGCCGCTCCAAACTGGCCCAGTTCGGCCTGGGTTACGAAAAGCAGGAGACCACGGTCGACAGCCTGTCGGGCGGCGAACGCGCGCGCCTGCTGCTGAACATGGTGGCGATGGATGCGCCCCACGTCCTGATCCTGGACGAACCGACCAACCACCTGGACATCGACAGCCGCCGCGCCTTGCTCGACGCGCTGAACGACTACAACGGCGCCGTCATCCTGATCACCCACGACCGCTCGCTGATGGAAATGGTGGCGGATCGCCTGTGGCTGGCCGCCGACGGCACGGTGAAACCCTTTGAAGGCGACATGGACGACTATGCCAAGTTCGTCCTCGACCGCGCGAAACAAGCCATCGCCAAGCCCAGCCAGATCAAGAAGGAAGAGGCCAAGGCCAACTCAGGTGCCTCGCAAGCAGAGAGCGCCAATTCTTCAAAAGGCGGGGGCGCGAACGATAGGGGCAACAAGAAGCGATCCGGCCCTTCGCCCTCGACCCTGCGTCACGCGGTCAAGAAGGCGGAGGAGACCATGACCCGCCTTGCGGCCGAGATCGCCCGTATCGACGACGACATGGCCACCGCCTCGGTCAGCAATCCCAAGGCCCTCGAAGGCCTGACCCGCGCCCGCGCCAAGACCGAAGCCGATCTGGCCGCCGCCGAAGCCGCCTGGATCGCCGCCGAAGAAGCCTTGGCCGAAGTCGCATGAAGCCGATCGAATTCTCTAAGGAAGAACGCGCGGCGATCACCGCCAAACTGCGCGACTACTTCGCCCGCGAACTGGATCAGGAACTCGGCCAGCTTCCGGCCGAGATGCTGCTGGACTTCATCGGCAAGGAGATCGGCGGCGCCTTCTACAATCGCGGCGTCCACGACGCCCAGCGACTGGTCCAGCAGAAGGCCGAGGACATCGTCGAGGCGCTGTACGGCCTCGAACGCGCGGCCCCCACGCGCTGAAACGAAAGCCGCCCGGCGCATTCACGCCGGGCGGTCGGATCGGTCGGCGGTTAGGCCGGAAGGTCTTCGGCCAGGATCGCCATTTCAAACATGAACGAGCCTTCCTCGTCCTCGTCCTCGAAGACGATGCCGATGAACTCGTCGCCGACATAGACCTCGGCCGAGTCATTCTGCTTGGGGCGGGCCTTCACGATGATGCCGCCGGTGTTGAAGGTGCGCTTGAGGTGCGCCTCGATGCGCTTCAGGTCGGTGTCTTTCACGGGGGGCCTCATGGTCTGAACGTTGGCGGCGGACCCTAGAGACATCGGCGGTTCAGGGAAACCGGCGTCGCGCATTTTCCCGTCTCAGAGATACTTCATCCACCATTGCGAACTGCGCCGCTTGACCCCGCCGAACCAGCGGCAGGCGAACCAGCAGGGCACGGCGACCAGGGCCGCCAGCAGCCACACCCAGCCAACGCCGGGCACGCCGAAGCCCTCGCCCTGATTGGCGCCGAACAGCATCACGGCCGCCAGGTTCAACAGATGCAGCCCGTAGAGGTGGATCAGATAGAAGAACAGCGGCGCTCCGCCAAAGACCGCCAGCACGCCGACCAACCGCTCCGGCGCTCTTTCCAGCCCTGCCAGGATCAGCGCGCCTATCCCCAGCGTCAGCAGCAGGAAGTCGGCCGACGGCGGATATTTGGTCAGGTTCAACACGCTCATCACCGTCTGGATCGGCGTCGCCTGCACGGCCCACGGCGCATCCCCATAGACATTGATCGCCCGCAGCACGACGAACAGGGCCAGCGCGCCCACCCCGATCAGCACCAGCCGCCTCAGCCGCGTCCTCTGCTCGCCTGCGAACCACGGCCCGATGGCATAGCCCAAGGCCGCCACGCCGATCCACGGCAGCAGCGGATAGGACGTCCGCGCCTGACCACCCCAAGGTAAGTCTATAAATCCGCGATCATGCAGCACCGCCCAGATCGCATAGCCCGGCTGCCCTGCCGCAATGGTGATCGGGTCCAGCAGATTGTGGCCCAGCACGATGACCAGCCCCACGGCGATCAGCATCGGACGCGGCAGATGCACCAAGGCCGCCAGCGCGATCATCGACAGGCCGATGGCCCAGATCACCTGCAGATAGATCAACTCGGGCGTAACCGAGAAGGTCCAGGCGAAGTTGACCACCGTCAGTTCCAGCACGACCAGAAACAGACCGCGTTTCAGCAGGAAGGCCGATGCCGCGCTGGCTCCGTTCCCGCCGCCCGCCTGCTTGTTTCCGTACAGCCAGGCCCCCAATCCCGTCAGGGCCACGAACACCGGCGCGCACAAATGGGCCGACAGCCGGGTGAAGAACAACGCCGACGAGGTCGTCTCCACATTCATCGGGTCCGAGACCTGGGCGTGGATGAAGAAGAACTCCCGCGCGTGATCGACCAGCATCAGCAGGATGACCAGCCCGCGAAGGGCGTCGATGGATCGGATCCGACTGACCGCACGGCTTGGCGCGGCAGTCGAAGAAATGGAGGCGGGAACAAGCGTTGCAGCGGTTGACATCATCAGGCGGAAGCGGATAGCCGATACAGTATAACATTTCAAACGGAGCCTGCCTTGTCCCTCCTTCTGAGCTGCGCCGGCGCGTGCCTGCTGGTCGCCGCCAACGCCCCCGCCCCCGTCGCTGTCGCGGGGGTTGAGCCTGAAACGGTGGGGGAGATCGTCGTTCTGGGCCGCCGCTCGGCGCCGCGTGATCTGACGCTGGGTGCAGGATCGATCACCGAGGCCATGTCCCCGTCCAGCCGCTCTGTCGAGAACGATCTGATCAAGGCCGTGGGCGCGACGCGCCTGGCCGACGCGCTGGAACTGGTCAGCGGCGTCAGCCAGCAGAACAATCGCGGCGGCGTCATGGACAACTTCGCCATTCGCGGCTTCCTGGGCACGCCCGACGGCGGCGCGGAATATTATGTCGACGGCTTCCTGGCCAATCGCGGCATGGCCCCGCCCCGCGATCCGGCGACATCCGAGCGGATAGAAGTGCTGAAGGGGCCGTCCGGCGCCCTGTTCGGCGACATCGACCCGGCCGGACGCATCAATATCGTCTCCAAGACCCCGCGCTTTGCGCCCGCCGCCACCTTTACCGCCACGGTGGGATCGTTCGGTCTGCGTCGCGGCGAACTGGACCTGACCGGCCCCATCAACGACACCCTGGCCGGACGGCTTGTGGTGGCGGGCGAGACTTCGAACGGCTGGCGCGACTATGTCGGCTTGGACCGCACTGTGGTGGCGCCGTCCCTGACCTGGCGTCCAAACGATGATCTGCGCCTGACCTATGTGGGCGAGTTCACCACCTTCACGACCTTGTTCGACCGAGGGATGCCGGCGATCAACGGCGACGCGCTGTTCCTGCCGCCCTCGAACTACTACGGCGAGCCCGGCGACGGCGTGACCCGCTTCCGCAACGAACGGCACCAGATCACCGGTGAATACCGGATCAATGACGACTGGAGCCTGAACGGCGGCGTCGCCTGGCGGGGCGGCTCGCTGAAGGGTCTGTCGAGCGACCATTCGCGTCTGGTGGGCGACCAGCTGTGGCGTCAGCGTCGCGGACGCGACTTCTCGGTCGAGGACCTGTCGGCCCGGCTGGAGCTGAACGGCGTGGTCCAGACGGGATTGGGCGTTCACAATCTCGGTTTCGGAGTGAAGGCCTATCAGCTGACCTATGGCGAGAAGTGGCTGCGCATCAATCCGACCGCCGCCAATCCCTATCCGATCAACGTCTTCAACCCCGTCTATGGCGCGGTCACGCCGCCGATACCCCTGCCCTTCACCGACAATCTGGAGACGCGCGATGTCGTCACCCTCTACGCCCAGGATCTGTGGGAGGTGAACGACCGTCTCAGCCTGCTGGCCGGGCTGCGGTTCGACGACTACGACCAGACCATCCGAAACAACCGCACCGGCGCCGTCGGTGAAGCCAGCGACACGCCCCTGAAATACCGCCTCGCCGCCCGCTATAGCCTGACCGAAAACCTGACCGCCCACGCCAGCTACGGTCAGTCGTTCGTGCTGAACTCGGGCACGGGCCGCGACGGCTCCGGCTTCGCGCCCGAGGATGGCAAGGGCTATGAGATCGGCCTGGCCGGCGCCTGGGACGGACTGGACCTCGCCGCCACCGTCTTCGATATTGAGAAGTCGAACATTCTGACGACCGATCCGGTCGATCCCAACTTCCTGGCCCCGGTCGGCAAGCTGACGACGCGCGGGATCGAGCTGGACGGCGCCTTGAAGATCGACGACGTCTGGCAGGTGGTCGCCAACTACGGCTGGACCGACGCCAGGGCCGACGACCGCGCCTTCGCCACCGACGCCGTGCTGAACGTGCCCGAACATTCCGGCTCGCTGTTCGTCATCGGTCGCTTCCCCACCATCCACGGCACGACCTGGTCGTTCATGACCGGCGCGGCCTACGTCGGCGACCGGGCCGGCGGCCTGGCGCTCGGCGCGCCCGAACTGCCCGCCTACTGGAAGGCCAAGGCGGCGCTGGACTACGGCCTGACGCCCCAGGTCACCGCCCGCGTCGAGGTCGACAACCTGTTCGACGCGCGTTACGCCGCCAGCTCCTACAGCGCCCTGTGGATCTACCCCGGCGCCCCGCGCAGCGTCCGCGCCTCGCTCAGGATCGCGCTATGAGGCGTCCGCTCAGATGACGAAGTCGTACACCACATCAGCCAGGGTGTGATCCATGGTGCGGGCCGGTTCGGCGTTGGTCGGACAGTTGACCAGCCGGGCCGGCACCCCCGCCACGGTGCAGCCGGACGGCACGGCCTTCAGCACCACCGAGCCGGACGCCACCTTGGCGTAGTCGCCGACGTGGATATTGCCCAGCACCTTGGCCCCGGCGCCCAGCAGGACGCCCTTGCCGATCTTGGGATGGCGGTCGCCGCGCTCGGCGCCCGTCCCGCCCAGGGTCACCCCATGCAGCATCGACACGTCGTCGCCGACCACCGCCGTCTCGCCGATGACGATGCCCGTGCCGTGATCCAGAAACAGCCCCTTGCCAAATTGCGCGGCCGGATGGATGTCCAGCTGGAACAGTTCGGAAATCCGGCTCTGAAAGTGGAAGGCCAGCGTCTCGCGCCCCTGTCCCCACAGCCAATGCGCCACGCGCCAGCCCTGCAAGGCCTGGAAGCCTTTGAAATACAGGAAGGGCTGCAACAGGTTGCGGATCGCCGGGTCGCGTTCGGCCACGGCTTGAAGGTCCGCCTCCGCCGCCTCGACCATCGACGGATCGGCCTTGAACGCCGACAGGCAGACCTCGCGCACCGACATGGCGCTCATCTCGCCGTCCGCCAGCTTGCGCGCGATCTGGAAGCTCAGCGCGCCCGCCAGGTCGTCGTGCGACAGGATCACCGCATTCATCTGCGAGCCCAGCTGCGGCTCCTCGCGCGACGCCGCCTCGGCCGAGGCGCGCAGCTGACGCCACACGCTGTCGATTTCGGTTTCTGCGACAACTTCCAGCTTGGCCATGACCGGCTCCTTCGGCGACATCATACGCGCCCCAGCAAGGCGCGCGCCAGCGCCTCGGGCAGTTCGCCGTTCATCGCCATATGATAGGCCTTGTAGGCCGTCGCCACCGTCAGGCTGTCGCGCACCGTTCCCCGCCCGATCTCGACCAGCAGATCGACGAACGGCACACGCACTACGGCGATGATCTCGGTGGGATCGGGATCGGTCGGCGCAGGGCTCAGGCCCCAGGCGATCCAGGTCATGCCAATCTCGTCGGTGATGGAGTTCGACATCTCGACCTTCAGCGCCGGCAGCCAGTGTTCGGCCTGCAATCCCGCCTCCTCGGCCAGTTCGCGCCGGATGCCGTCGAACGGATCCTCGTCCAGCGGCGCGCCGCCCTCGGGCATTTCCCAGCTGTAGTTGGCGTGGGCGAACCGCTGCTGGCCCACCAGGGTCACCGTCCCGTCCTCATGCACGGGCAGGACGCCGGTCCCGACGTTCTTGAACCTCACGACGGCATAGTCGGCCTTCATCCCCGTCGGCGCCGTCGCCGGATGCCGGGTCAGCGCCATCCAGGGGCTGTCGAACACCGTCTCGTTTCCGTCGCTGCGCCAGGCCGGCGGTTTCGCCAGCCCCTCGGCCCATTTCGGTTCGTCGGATTTGCGCATGGGCCACCTATGGCGAAGACGCGGATGAAAGCCTAGCTAGACGGCATGGTCGCCCTCAACGAACCCCTGCCCCCGCCCGTTCCGTCCAAAGATTTCCGGGACCGCTTGGCCCAGCGGCGCTCCGCCCCGGCCCAGGCTCTGGTCGCGCCCGGCCCTTCCGAGGCCGAACTGGACGAGATCCTGACCCTGGGCGCCCGCACGCCCGACCACGGCAAGCTGTTCCCGTGGCGGTTCGTGGTCCTGGGTCCCCAATCGCGCGCCGACATCGCCGCCCGCCTCGCCGTGCTGGTCGAACTCAGGAACGGCCCGGCCAAGGATCAGGCGGTCCTGGCCAAACTGACCGCCGCGCCCGTCACCATCCTGGTCGTCTCGACACCGGTCGAAGGCTCCAAGCCGATCTGGGAGCAGCACCTGTCAGCCGGCGCGGTCTGCATGAACCTGGAACACGCGGCCTCCGGCTTCGGCTATTCGTCCAGCTGGATCACCGACTGGTACAGCTACGACCCGCAAGGCGTCGCCCTGTTCGGCCTGACCGAGGGCGAGAGCGTCGCCGGCTTCATCCACATCGGCACGCTGAACGAACCCGCGCTGGAACGCCCGCGTCCCGACCTGGCCGCCAAGGTCACACGCCTGCCGTAAGCGGGTGACATAAGGTCGCCCTACGTCGGTTTGACCTCGACCGACCCCGCCTTCCTCCCCCAAGGCCTTCGTATGGATTCCCTGTTGCAAGCCGTGGGCGATTTCGTCGCCCGCAACCATATGTGGGCCGGCGTCATGCTGGGCCTGGTCGTGTTCGTCGAGTCGCTGGCCGTCGTCGGCGCCTTCGTGCCCGCCACCGGCCTGCTGGTCGCGGCGGGCGGCCTGATCGCGGCCGGCGTGCTGGACCCTGTCAACGTCATCGTCGGTTGCGTCATCGGCGCGGTGATCGGCGACGCCATCTCCTACTGGGCCGGACGTCGGCTGGGCGTGCGCTTCCTCCAGCGCCCGATGTTCAAGGCGCACCGCCGGCGCATCGCCTGGACGCGTTTGTACTGCCGTCGCTACGGCGTCATGTCGATCTTCGTCGGCCGCTTCTTCGGGCCCTTGCGCGCCTTCGTGCCGCTGACGCTGGGGATGCTCAGGATGCGCCAGCAATCATTCCAGTTCGGCAATGTGACCTCGGGCATCGTTTGGGTCTTGGCCATGCTGGCCCCCGGCTATCTCGCCGCCCAGGGGTTGGCGAAGATGGAAGTGCTCAGCGAGGCGCACGGCCCCACCCTGCTGATCGGCGGCCTCGCCGTCACCATCCTGGTCGTCGCCGTGGTCTATCGCCTGGTGAAGGCCCGCATGAGCCGCAAATCCGCCGTCATGCGCGGGGCGCTACAGGGCCGCTGATCTCCGGCTCGGGCCGGTGCACCAACGAGACCAGCACGACCGAGATGATCATCAGCAAAAACCAGCTGCCCAGCTTGGCCAGGGACACCATCTCCCACCCGTCGGCCTGCCCCGGATAGACCCAGGCCCGCCCCAGCGTACCCAGGTTCTCGGCGAACCAGATGAACAGGGCCACCAGGAAATACCCCAGCAGCAGCGGCATTGACCGCCGCTTCCGATCCGCCGTGAAATAGAACCATCCCCGCCCGAACAACACGGCGGTCGCGATGAACAGCGCGATGCGCACATCCGGCAGCCAGTGATGAGCGAAGAAGTTGACGTAGATCGCCGCCGCCAGCACCCAGGTCGTCCACAGCGGCGGATACCTCCGCACCCGGATATGAAAGATGCGCTGCACCCGCGCGATATAGCTGCCGACCGCCGCGTACATGAAGCCCGAGAACAGCGGCACCGCCCCGATCCGCAGCAGACTGTCCTCGGGATAGACCCACGACCCGTGCGCGGTCTTGAACAGCTCCATGATCGTCCCCGCCACATGGAACAGGAAGATCACCCGCGCCTCTTCCCAGCTCTCCAGCCGGAAGATCAGCATCGCCGCCTGGATCACCACCGCCCCGACCGCCAGGAAATCGTAACGCGACACCGGCGCCCCCTCCGGCCAAAGCAGAAACGTGCCCAGGATCAGGGCCAGCATCACCCCCCCGAACAGACACGCCCACCCCTGCTTCAGTCCGAACCACAGGAACTCATAGGCGTATCGACGCGGGCGAGACTGGTCAGCCCACGCCTCCGCCCGCGTCATCAGACGGCGGCCCCAGGCTTCGAGGGGAAGGCGATAGGTCACTGTGCACACCTGCCCAAAGAAACTCAGCTTTGCCTACAGCTTGTAGCTGAAGAATTTTCGACTTATGCGACAGCACGCAACATGTAAGTGCCGCCCAGAGGTCGCTATGAGTGCCGAAGACAAGTTAGCTAAGCTCTATGAAACGGAAATAGCTAACGCGGTGTCACATGCCAACGATGCAGTAAAACGTTGGCTCGGAACTTTGGGAATCGGCAACGGAGCCGCTCTTCTCGGGTGCGCCACACTCGCAGCGCCTAAAGACAACACGATACTTCTTTATCAGCTCATTCCGTCGATGTGGCTATTTCTGGTTGGCGTTGCCGCAGCTTTCGCAGCTTTTGGCTTCATTGGTTCTGCTTGGAGACATGATGAAAATAGCTGGCGGCTTTCAGATACCAACAACACATGGGAACGTCTAAAACGGTTGGAAAATGTCGATGAAGAAGTGGTAGCTCTTGAAGACAAAAAAGCCGACCAATCCAGAAAATGGGCCGCTTACCTTACAATATTATCATGCACGACATTCCTAGTTGGCGTCGGACTTCCACTTTTTAGACTAACTATTTCAGCAATGCGCGGCGAACTCTGATGGAGCAATTCAAAGTATCAAGCTTTACTCACCCCCGCCCGCGATAGGTCGGCACGCCCTGGTCCGGCAGCCACAGCCCCTCGGGCGGCGCGCCGGTCTGCCAGAAGACGTCGATGGGGATGCCGCCGCGCGGATACCAGTATCCGCCGATCCTCAGCCACTTGGGTTCCAGCAAGTCCGCCAGCCGCCGCCCGATGGCGACGGTGCAGTCCTCGTGGAAGGCGCCGTGATTGCGGAAACTGGTCAGATACAGCTTCAGGCTCTTGGACTCGACCAGCCAGTCGCCCGGCGCATAGTCGATGACGATGTGGGCGAAATCCGGCTGGCCCGTCACCGGGCACAGGCTGGTGAACTCCGGCGCCGTGAACCGGGCCAGATACAGCGTGTCCGCATGCGGGTTCGGCACCCGCTCCAGCACCGCCGTCTCGGGACTGGTCGGAGCGGCGGTCTGGGCGCCGAGCTGGCTGAGGTTGTCGGTATAGTGGGTCATGCCGGGCATTTAGGCGCTTGCCGCTCAGATGAAAATCCTCCCCCATCGGGGGAGGGGGACCGCGAAGCGGTGGAGGGGGCCGGCCGCGTATGCGGTCGATGACGCAAATGACCTACGCACCTAAGAAAACCGTCGCCCGCGCCCGCGACCTGCGCCGCACGATGACCCTGCCGGAAGTCCTCCTGTGGCAGCACATCAGAGGGCGCCGGCTCGACGGCATTCACTTTCGCCGCCAGCACCCCATCGGTCCGTACGTTCTGGACTTCTATTGCGAGGACGCTCGCCTCGCGGTCGAGGTGGACGGCGAAAGCCATTCCCAGGCTGAGGCGGTGGAGCACGACAACCGGCGGACAGAATGGCTCAACGCACGCGGCATTTCCGTCCTTCGTATCCCGGCGCGGGATGTGTTGAGCGAACTGGCTGCCGTGGTGGACCATATTCATCGGCAGGTGCGCGATCGGCCCCCTCCACCGCTACGCGGTCCCCCTCCCCCGGCGGGGGAGGATTGAGGCCACCCAGCCATCCTAGTTCCGGACAGCTTCCCCCGCCCGTTCAACGCCTTGGCGCAGACCAGCGTCAATCGACCGATCCCCCGTCCGAACCCTCGTATGATGGCCGGTTTTCACCCGCCGTCGCCGCCTGCCCGCTTTCACCCCGCCTCCGACCCGAGATTAGACGAATTAGACTCATTTTTTTCGCGCCACCGTCTGAAATCCCCGCGATTGCCTTCCCCGGCGACAGCCCGCTAAGCGTAGCGAAAGAAAACCAAAGGAGACGTCCGTGGCCATTCCCGCTTCGCTGCAAAAAGGTCTGATCCTGCCGATCATTTCGGCGCCGATGTTCCTGGTGTCCGGACCGGATCTGGTGGTCGAGGCCTGCAATGCGGGCGTGATCGGCACCTTCCCGTCGCTGAACCAGCGCACGACCGAGGGCTATCGCGACTGGATTCACGAGATCAAGGGCCGGCTGAAGCCCGAGGCCGCCGCCTTCGGCGTCAACCACATCGTCCACCCGACCAACCCCCGGCTGATGGCCGACATGATGGTGTCGGTCGAGGAGAAGGTGCCGCTGATCATCACCTCTCTGGGGGCCGTGCGCGACGTGGTCGACGCGGTCCACGGCTATGGCGGTCAGGTCTTCCACGATATCGCCAATATTCGTCATGCGCGAAAGGCGGCTGAGGCCGGCGTCGACGGCCTGATCCTGGTCGCCAACGGCGCGGGCGGCCATGCGGGCATCATCAACCCCTTCGCCCTGGTCAATGAGGTCCGCAGCTTCTTCAAGGGGACCATCATCCTGTCGGGCGCCCTTTCGACGGGTCAGGACGTGGCGGCCGCCCTGATGCTGGGCGCCGACTTCGCCTATATGGGCACGCGCTTCATCAACACGACCGAGGCCATGGCGGCCGACGCCTACAAGCAGATGGTCATCGACAGCGGCGCGACCGACATCGTCCACACGCCCGCCGTATCCGGTATCCCCGCCAACTTCATGAGCAAGTCGCTGATCGAGAACGGCATCGACCCGAAGACCTTGCCAGAGCACAAGCTGGACATGGGCGACGAGGCCAAGGCCTGGAAGACCGTCTGGTCCGCCGGCCAGGGCGCGGGCGCCATCCACGACGTCCTGCCGACCGCCGAACTGGTCGCACGCCTGCGACAAGAGTTCGCTCAGGCCACGGAGGAATTCGCCATCAAGGCCGGAGCACGCTAAAGGCGGCGCCAATCCGCACCTCGCGCGTTGGAGCCCCCATGATCCGCACGACCATCCTCGCCGCCCTGTCCGTTTCCGCGCTCGCCGTCGCCCTGCCGGCCGCCGCCCAGTCCGGCTCGCCGGCCGCGCGCGACGCCTGGTCCTTCGAACTGGGCGCGGGCACGGACAACCGCTCCAAGGATGCATCCAAGTCCGGCAACGACGGCTACGCCTTCGGCTCGGCGACCTGGGAAAGCGCGGACGGCCTGTTCTACATCGGCCCGGGCTTCCAGACGATTCAGGCCGGCGGCTCCAACGTCGAGGCCGAGTTCGTGGTCGGCTATCAACCCGAGGCCTTCGGCTATCGGTTCGACTTCAACGTCGCCTACAAGAACCGCCTCGACGCCGAGGCCGGCTATGATCAGGACGCCTGGGAGATCACCGGCAACGCCAGCCGCTCGATCGGCCCGGCCAGCGCGCGACTGCAGGTCCAGTATTCGCCCGACGCCGCCGGCTCGACCGACAGCTTCACCTGGGTCGAGGGCCGCCTGGGCTGGGACTTCACGCCCCAGCTGAACGGCACGGTCGCCGTCGGTCGCCGCGAACAGAACGGCGCGCCCGACTACACCGGCTGGAACGCCGGCGTGACCTACGCCCTCACCGACGCCCTGGAGCTGGACCTTCGCTACTACGATACTGACGCCCACACCTTCGGCGAACAGTATGAGGACGCCCTGGTCGCCAAGGTGGCCTACGCCTTCTGACCGGGCGTCAGCCCAGGGCCTGATCCAGATCCGCGATCAAGTCCTCGACGTTCTCGACCCCGACCGATAGCCGGATCAGGTTGTCGGTCACGCCGCCCGCCTCGCGGACCTCCTTGGGCACGCTGGCGTGGGTCATGATCGCCGGGTGGTTCACCAAGCTTTCCACCCCGCCCAGCGACTCGGCCAGGGTGAAGACCTGAACCCGCTCCAGCACGCGCTTGGTGCGCTCCAGATCGCCCTCCAGGATTACCGTCACCATCCCGCCGAACCCGCCGTGCATCTGGCGCGCGGCCAGCTCATGCTGAGGGTGAGCGATCAGGCCGGGATAGATGACCTTGGCGATCCCCGCGCGCGTCTCAAGCCAGCGCGCGATGGTCAGCGCGTTCTCGCAGTGCGCCTTCATCCGCAGCGCCAGCGTCTTCAGCCCCCGGTTGGCCAGGAAGGCGTCGAACGGCCCCATGATCCCGCCGACCGAGTTCTGCAGGAACTTGATCCGCGTCGCCAGTTCGGCGTCGGCCGTCACCAGCACGCCGCCGATGATGTCCGAATGGCCGTTCAGATATTTGGTCGCCGAGTGCATGACCACGTCCGCCCCCAGGCTCAGCGGCTGCTGGCAGAAGGGGGTGGCGAAGGTGTTGTCGACGACCAGCAGCAGCCCATGCGCCTTGGCCACCTTCGACAGGGCGGCGATGTCGGCCAGCTTCATCAACGGATTGGTCGGCGTCTCGACCCACAGCATCTTGGTCTTTGGCGTGATCGCCGCCTCCACAGCCGCGATGTCGCTCAGGTCCACATAGGCGAAGTCCAGCCCCATGGTTCGCCGACGCACCCGCTCGAACAGTCGCCACGAGCCGCCGTACAGGTCGTCGCCGGTGACGATGTGATCGCCCGCATCCAGCAACTCCAGCGCCGTCGAGGTCGCCGCCATGCCTGAGCCGAAGCCGAACCCGTGCGTGCCGCCCTCCAGGTCCGCGATACAGGCCTCGAACGCCTCGCGTGTGGGGTTCTTGCCCCGCGCATACTCATAACCCTTGTTCACGCCCGGGCTTTCCTGGGCATAGGTCGAGGTGGCGTAGATCGGGGTCATCACCGCACCCGTCGTCGGGTCGGGATGCTGGCCGGCATGGATGGCGCGGGTCGAAAAGCCCTGGCTGTTCTTCTTGTCGCTCATGGACTTACCGGTTCAGGCTGAGGTGGTTGATCAGGTCGGTGCGGGTGATCAGGCCGACGAACCGCTCGCCGTCCAGCACGATGGCCACGCGGTCGCGGTCGAAGACAGGAATCAGGGCGTCCAGCGGCTCATTGACTTGAAGCGTGTCCAGATCGCGCGTCATTGCCGAGGCCACCGGCTTGGCGAACCGCTCCTTACGCGTGATTTCGTCGGTGTTCATGATGCGGATCAGGTCGCTTTCGTCCAGGATGCCGACCAGCCGGCCGTCTTCGATGATCGGCAGCTGGGACACGTCGGCGCCCTTCATCCGCTTGAAAGCGGTGTCCAGGGTGTCGCCCGGCCCGGCGACCACGACGTCGCCCTTCTCGTATTTGCGGTTGATCAGGTCCGACAGATCGCCGTGGATTTCCCGCTCGCCCAGGCCCTGATCCGCCAGCCAGGCGTCGTTATAGACCTTGGAGAGATATTTGGCCCCGGTGTCGCAGACGAAGGTGACGCAGGTCTTGGCTTCCGTCTGCTCGCGGCACCAGCGCAGGGCCGAGGCGATCAGGGTGCCGGACGACGAGCCGGCCAGGATGCCTTCCTTCAGCAGCAGCTCGCGCGCCGTGGCGATCGCCTCGGCGTCGGGGATCGAATAGGCCTTGTCGATCAGGCTCATGTCCGCCGTGTCGGGCACGAAATTCTGACCGATTCCCTCGACGGTGTAGCTGCCTTCCGGTCCCGGCACGCCGTCGTTGACGATGCCGGCCAGGGTCGAGCCGACCGGATCGGCCAGGATGATTTGGGCCTTCGAGCCGACGCTCTTCAGAAACTGCGCCGTGCCGGTGATCGTGCCGCCCGAGCCGATGCCGGCGACGAAAGCGTCGATGTCGCCGCCCGTCTGCTCCCAGATTTCCGGACCCGTCGTCTTAACATGGGCCTCGGCGTTGGCGGCGTTGGCGAACTGGTTGACGTAGAAGCCGCCTGGAATGCCCTGGGCCAGACGCTCGGCCATGTCGGTGTAGTATTCCGGGTGACCATGCGGCACGTCCGAACGCGTCAGACGAACATCGGCGCCCATCGCCCTGAGATGCTGGATCTTTTCCTTGGACATCTTGTCCGGGATGACCAGAAGCACCTTATATCCTCGGGCCCGACCGACCAGCGTCAACGCCAGGCCCGTATTGCCCGCCGTCGCCTCCACGATGGTGCCGCCCTCCTTCAGGAAGCCTTCGCGCTCGGCGGCGTCCAGCATCGAGATGGCGATCCGGTCCTTGATCGAACCGCCGGGGTTCTGGGACTCCAGCTTCAGAAGCAGGCGGCACGGGCCGGTGTCGATCTTCGTCACCTCCACCATCGGCGTCTTGCCGATCAGATCCAGCGGCGACGAGACGGTCGCGCTCAGGGCGGGGGCGGTCAGGGACATCGAAAACTCCATTCGGGGCGGGCGGAAGCTGAAGCCCCGCCATCACGCGGTCAACTCACGCAAGATTTGACCCCTCAAGATTTACTCAAGGGCGCGGTTCCGCGCTACGAAAGACATAATGACCAAATCATCCAAGAGGCCGCCCGCCGGTCTGCCCGACAAAGACACGCTCGTCGCCTTTCTGCGCGAGGCCGGATCGGCCGAGAAAACCGACATCGCGCGCCATTTCGGCCTGAAAGGCGGCGACCGCCGGGCCCTGCGCGAAATGATCCGCGAACTGGAAGCCGAAGGGCGACTGGCCAAACGCGGTCGCAAGGGCTTTTCCGAAGCCGGCGCCCTGCCCCCCGTCGGCGTCGCCGATGTGATCGAACGCGACGGCGACGGCGAACTGTATGTTCGCCTGGTCGAGGCCAGTCCCGACGCCCCGCGCGCCATTCTGATGCCCGACAAGTCCAAGGCCGCCCCTGGCCTGGGCGATCGCGTGCTGGTGAAGTTCCAGCGCGGCGCCGAGGGTTGGGAAGCCCGGCTGATCAAGAAGCTGGACGTGGGGACCAACCGCGTCCTGGGCGTCATCCGCAAGTCGGCGCGCGAAACCCGCGTCGAGCCGGTCGACCGCCGCTCCAAGGACGTGCTGCTGGTGCCCCAGGCCCAGTCCGGCGACCTGCGTGACGGCGACCTGGTCCTGGCCGCCATCGAAAAGGGCGAGCAGCGCTATGGTCCCAAGCGCGGCAAGATCCTGGAGCACATCGGCAAGGAGGACGATCCCCGCGCCGCCTCCCTGATCGCCATCCACGCCCACGGCGTCCCGACCGGCTTTTCCGAAGCGGTCGAACGCGAGGCCGAGGATCAGGCCCTGCCGACGCTGAAGGGCCGCGAGGACCTGCGCGAGGTTCCCTTCATCACCATCGACCCCGCTGATGCGCGCGACCACGACGACGCCGTCTATGCGGCGCGCGATGAGGATCCGAAGAATGAGGGCGGCTGGATCGTCTGGGTCGCCATCGCCGACGTCGCCGCCTACGTCCGCCCCGGCAGCCAGCTGGACCGCGAGGCGCGCGACAAGGGCAACTCGACCTATTTCCCCGATCGCGTCGAGCCGATGCTGCCGGAACTGCTGTCGAACGGTCTGTGCAGCCTGAAGGAGGGCGAGAACCGCGCCTGTCTCGCCGTGCGGATGGTCTTCGACAAGGACGGCCGAAAGACCGGACATCGGTTCGTGCGCGGTTTGATGCGGTCGCACGCCAAGCTCAGCTACGAACAGGCGCAGGCCGCCATCGATGGACAACCGGACGACACGACCGGCCCGATCATGGAGGCGATCCTCTATCCGCTGTGGAACGCCTATCACGCCATGCTGAAAGGCCGGCTGAAGCGCAGCCCGCTGCAGATCGAATCGGCCGAACGCCGCATCCGCATGGCCCCGGATGGCGGCATCGCGTCTATCGAGAAACGCGCTTCGCTGGAGGCGCACCGGCTGATCGAAGAGATGATGATCCAGGCCAACGTCTGCGCCGCTGAAACGCTGGAGCAGAAGAAGACGCCGCTGATCTATCGCGTGCATGACGCGCCCAGTCAGGAAAAGATCTTCAACTTGGCGGACTTCCTATCGACCATCGGCAAGCCCTGGAACAAGGGCGAGCCGGGTACGACCAAGCGGTTCAACAAGCTGCTGGACGAAACGCGCGACACCGAACACGCCGACGTGGTCAACGAGGTTGTCCTGCGCAGCCAGATGCAGGCGATCTACTCCCCCGAGAACATCGGCCACTTCGGCCTGAACCTGGATCGCTACGCCCACTTCACCTCGCCGATCCGGCGTTACTCCGACCTGATCGTCCACCGCGGACTGATCCGGGCGCTGAACTTGGGCAAGGACGGACTGACGGATCGCGAGATCGCCGAACTGCCGGCCATCGCCGAGGGCGTGACCATGACCGAGCGCCGGTCGATGGCCGCAGAGCGTGATGCGATGGACCGCTACATCGCCGCCTATCTGGAAGAGCACGTCGGCGCGACCTTCGTCGGGCGGATCACCGGCGTGACGCGGTTCGGCCTGTTCATTCGTCTGGAAGACACGGGCGCGGAAGGCCTGGTGCCTGTCTCGACGCTCGGCAGCGAATACTTCACCCACGACGACCGCGCCCACGCCTTGGTCGGCGAACGCACCGGCAAACGGTTCTCCCTGGGCCGCATGGTCGAGGTCAAGCTGCGCGAAGCCACGCCCGTCACTGGCGGCCTGGTGTTCGAAATGCTCAGCGAGCCCGAACCCCGCGATCCCAACGCCCCGGCTCCACGCTACGGCATGCGCGGAAGAGGCGGCGACGGCCCGCCCATGCGTAGCAAAAACCGTCCTGGCGGCCCCAAGCCCCGCAACGGCTCCAAACCCTCCGGGGGCCTGAAGGGCGTGAGGAAGGGCAAGCGCAAGTGACTCCTTTCGACGCCGCTCAGGATCTGGCCGACGCCCCGCGTGTCGGCGGGGCTCAGCGGCCGAAGGATGCGGCGACGCTGATCCTGACGCGCGGCGGCGATCGGCCCGAGGTGCTGATGGGGCGGCGCGCGCCGGGCCATGTGTTCATGGCGTCGAAATGGGTGTTTCCGGGCGGGCGGATCGATCGCAGCGACTTCACCGCCGCCTCGGCGGGTGAGTTGTCGGGCGAGGTTGCGCGGCGGCTGGAAGGCGAACTGCCCGCTCGCCGTGCGCGCGCCCTGGCCCTGACGGCGGTGCGCGAGACGTTCGAGGAGACAGGGCTGATTCTGGGGCGGCCGGTGCCCCGCGCCTCCGTCGCCGGCTCATGGCGAGAGTATCGCCAGGCGGGCGCCCTGCCCGATCTGTCGGTCCTGTCCTATGTCGCACGCGCCATCACGCCGCCCGGCCGGACCCGGCGGTTCGACGCGCGGTTCTTCATGGCCCCGGCCGAGGCCCTGCTGAGCCCCGAGCCGACCGCAGGGTCGGGCGAACTGGACGAGATCGCTTGGCTGCCGTTGGACGAGGCGCGCGCGCTGGACCTGCCCGCCATCACCCGTTTCGTGCTGGGTGAACTGGCCGAGCGGTTGGAACACCCGAACCGCCCCCTGCCCTTCGTGCGGATGGTGCGGGGTCGGCATACCGTGGAACACAGGGACTGACATGGCCGGAACAACGATCACCCTGCGCCTGACGATCGCCGATCCGGTCGCGGGCGTCGCCTACAGCCTGCAGGACAAGGCGAACAGGCCGGTCGAGCCGCGCATCGCCAGCGCGGACCCGATCAGCTTCGACGCGCCCGTCACCCTGTCCGAGGATGGCCGCCTGACCGGCCCCTTCGTGCGGCGCGAGGGCGCTACGCGGCGGTTCGTCTATGTCGCGATCGGCACGTCGGCAGGCCAGCACGCCAGCGAATGGAGCCGACGCGCCAAGATCGACGTCCACGACATTCCCGCCGATCTGCTGGCCCAGGCGCGCCAAGGCGAGGTGCTGGAAGTCGTCCTGCCCGGCCGCGCCAAGGATGGCGGCCCCGCCTGCGCGACCGTGCGGCCGATCAGGGCCTGGCGCGCCACCTGACCCTAGTCGACGATCGGCCTGGTCAGGTCGAACTCCACGCGGAAATGCCGGTTGGGACGCCGCAGCTCGTAGGCGAACATCCGCTCGGGATGAACCTCCATCGCCCAGACATTGGTGGTCGAGACGGCCGCGTCGTTTTCGCTGAACAGGGCGATCGATTCGGCGTCGACCGGAAACTCCTGACGCTCGGCCGTGCCGCCGTTGACTGTGTCGCCGCCATACCAATGCAGCACGTCAGTCGTGCCATCCGCGTGTCGGTGATCGTGCTTCAGCCGAAGACCCGCATCGGTCTTGGTCACCACCCAGGTGCGCGAACGATCCGACCCCACGGCGAAGGGAATGCGCACCTCGTCCGGCGAGCAGTCGCGGACATGCATGACCAGCCGCTCGCTGGCGAACCTGGCATCGGCGGCGTCGGTGGTGACGACACGGCCTTCGAATCGTTGGCCGCACAGGGCGTTCAACCGCGCCAGGAAATTGTCCTGGGACTGAGCCGGATCGGCCGTTGCGACGCCGACGGACGACAGAGACATCAGGGCCGCGGCGGCCAGCAGGGATGCGATTTTCATGCGGTCAGACTATATGTGCGTTGCGCCTCATCAACGTGGCATCGCGCCCGTTGACTTTGGGGCGATCCTGAGTATGTTCCGCGCCTCTTATTTTAAGCGGCTTTCGCCGTCGCAGAGGTAATTCCGATGGCCAAACCGGCTTCCATCAAGATCCGCCTGAACTCCACGGCCGACACCGGCTTCTTCTATGTCACCAAGAAGAACGCCCGCACCATGACCGAGAAAATGGTCGTCAAGAAGTACGACCCCGTCGTGCGCAAGCACGTCGAGTTCAAGGAAGGCAAGATCAAGTAAGGCCTTGATCCGCTCAGAATTGAAAACGCCCGGCTGGTCTCCAGCCGGGCGTTTTTCGTTGTCTGGGCGCTCGCGTCACGCCGCCTTGGCGATGACCCGGTTGCGGCCGGCGGCCTTGGCCTCATAGACTCCTTCGTCGGCGCGCTTCAGCAGGCCTTCAGGCGTATCGCCGTCACCGGTCGTGGCGGCCACGCCGATCGAGATGGTGATGGTGATCTGCTCCTTGCCGCCCATGACGCGGAACGGCGCGGAGGCGACGTCTCGGCGAATCCGTTCGGCGACGCGGCCGGCGTCTTCCAGACTGGCGCCCGGCATGACGACAACGAACTCCTCGCCCCCCATGCGGCACGGCAGGTCCACGGCCCGGACATTGGTGGCCAGGCGCACGGCGAACTCCACAAGCACCTCGTCGCCAGCATCGTGGCCGAAGCTGTCGTTGACCGACTTGAAGTGGTCGATGTCCAGAACCAGCACGGCCACTTGGGCCCCGCCCTGGGCCGCGCGGCCCACCAGCGCCTGCAGCTGGCCGGTCATGTAGCGCCGATTGTGCAGGCCGGTCAGGGCGTCGGTGACGGCCATTTCCATGCTGCTGTCCAGCTTCTGGCGCAGGAAGTCGGTGTAGCGTTTGCGCCGAATCTGGGTGCGAACGCGCGCCGACAGTTCTTCGGTATCGACGGGGCGCGGCAGGATGTCGGCGGCGCCCAGTTCCAGCGCCTTGATCATGCGCGGCCGTTCGGTCGGCTCCACGATGGCCAAGATCGGCGCGCGGCGCGCATCGCCCGACTTGGCCTGGGCGACGATCCGCAGACCGTCGAAGCTGGCGGCGGCGACGTTGACGATGATCAGGTCCAGCGCGCCCTTGGCCGCGACCAGCGCCGCCTCGGGATCCGTTTCGATGGTGATGCGATGTTCGCCGCCCAGTTCCTGGGCGATCTTCTCGGCTTGACGCTGGTCGTCATCGACGATCAGAACGCGCCCGCCCTCGCTGCGCAGCCGCGCGGCATTGTCCGAATCGACGCCCAGGCGACGGCCGCTTTCCTCGCGCTCGCGCAGCTCGTCCATGACGTGCTTCAGCCGCGTCAGCGACTTGACCCGTGCGAAAAGGATGACGTCGTCGATGGGCTTGGTCAGGAAGTCGTCGGCGCCGGCCTCAAGCCCCTTGATCCGATCCTCGCGCCCGTCCAGCGCCGTGACCAGCACGACGGGGATATGGCGCGTCTCGGCCTGGGCTTTCAGCCGTCGGCACGTCTCAAACCCGTCCATGCCAGGCATCATGACGTCGAGCAGGATCAGGTCCGGCTGGTGCTCGGCGGCGATGGCCAGGGCCGACAGGCCGTCGTTGCAGGTCAGCACATCGTAATATTCGATGGTCAGCTTGGCTTCGAGCAGGCGGACGTTCACGTCCACATCGTCGACGACGAGGATACGGGCGCTCATCCAAGGTGCTGCCGGATGGTTTCAAGGAAATGCATCACCGAGATGGGCTTGGAAATATAGGCCTCACACCCGCCCTGACGAATCCGCTCCTCATCGCCCTTCATGGCGAATGCCGTGACCGCGATGACGGGGATGTGGTTCAGCTCCTCGTCGTCCTTCAGCCATTTGGTGACTTCCAGACCCGAAATTTCCGGCAGCTGGATATCCATCAGGATCAGGTCGGGATGATGGGCGCGCGCTAGGGCGAGCGCCTGCAAGCCCTCGCGGGTCTGCAGGGTCTCATAGCCCTGGGAATCGAGCAGATCATGAAAAAGCTTCATGTTCAGCTCGTTATCCTCGACGATGAGGACTTTCTTGGACATCATCACCTGACCTGCGCGCCCCTCGAACGCGGGACGCCTCGTTGGTCGCATTCGTAGGCGCCCAGTCTTAAGTTGGGGTGAAGCCAACCTTACGGAGACCTTAAGCGTGGCCATCAAGGCCATCTGTCGCGACTGCCTGTGGACCGGCGAAGATCCCGCCGGGCCGCGCGAGAACCGCTGTCCGGCGTGCGGATCGCGGCGCGTGGTCGCAGACGCCGAACTGGACCAGCTGTCGATCGCCCACATGGACTGCGACGCCTTCTACGCCTCGGTGGAGAAGCGGGACCGGCCCGAACTGCGCGACAAGCCGGTCATCGTCGGCGGCGGAAAACGCGGCGTGGTCTCCACCGCCTGCTATGTCGCGCGCCAGTATGGCGTCGGCTCGGCCATGCCGATGTTCAAGGCGTTTAAGGCCTGTCCCGAGGCCGTGGTGATCCGGCCGGACTTCACCAAATACGTCTTCGAATCGCAGCGCATTCTGGGGGCGTTGGGACAGCTGACGCCCTTGATCCAGCCGTTGTCGCTGGATGAGGCCTGGGTCGATCTGTCGGGCACGGAACGGCTGAACGGCGGCCCGCCGGCGTTGCAGTTGATCCGCTTCCAGAAACAGATCGAGGAGGAGACCGGCCTGACCGTCTCCATCGGCCTGGCGCCCAACCGCTTTCTGGCCAAGATGGCGTCGGAGATGGACAAGCCGCGCGGCTTCTCCGTCGTCGGCGCCGCCAACGCCCAGGCCCTGTTGGCGCCGCGTCCGGTCACCGCCCTGCCCGGCGTCGGGCCGGTGTTCGGCAAGGCGTTGCGCAGCGATGGTTATTCGACCATCGGCGATCTGGCGCGGGCCGACGTGCGCGACTTGGTCAAACGTTACGGCGAATCCGGTCTGCGCCTGCACGATCTGGCCCATGCCCGCGACGCCCGCGCCGTAAACCCCGAGCGCGACCGCAAGGGGATGAGCGCCGAAACCACCTTCAACGAAGACCTGACGTCGGCCGAAGCGCTGGAGGCCGAGCTGTGGCCCCTGTGCGAAAAGCTGGCGTCCAAGGCCCGGCGCGATGGCGTCGCCAGCCGGGTGCTGGTGCTCAAGCTGCGGCGCACCGACTTCAAGATCGTGACCCGACGCGTCACCCTGCCCGACCCGGTGCAGACGGCGCGCGCCCTGTTCGCCGCGGGGCGCGATCTGCTGAAACCCGAGCTGGGCCGCCCCTATCGTCTGATCGGCATCGGCATGGCGGATGTGCAGGACGCCGAGGACGCGCCCGCCGGCCTGTTCCAGACCACCGAAACCCGCGCCTTGAAAACCGAACGCGCCATCGATGTGCTGCGCGAGAAGTTCGGCAAGGATGCGGTGGTGGCGGGCCGCGCGCTGAAGCCGTAGGACAGGGCATGGATCTCGCCAAACGCGCCTATGACCACGGCTTTCGCCTGGACCCGATCGTCCGCAGCCTGCTGGACACGGACTTCTACAAACTGCTGATGCTGCAGATGATCTGGCGCGAGCATCGCGACGTGCCGGTCGTCTTCCAGGTCATCAACCGCACCAAGACCGTGCGTCTGGCCGACGAGATCGATGTCGACGCCCTGCGCGAGCAACTGGATCACGCCCGCACCTTGCGATTCACCAACAAGGAACTGGTCTGGCTGGCGGGCAACAGCTTCTATGGCGTGAAGCAGATCTTCTCGCCCGACTTCATCGCCTGGCTGACCGATTATCGCCTGCCGGACTACGAGCTTTCGGTTCAGGATGGGCAGTATGTGCTGACCTTTTCGGGCGCCTGGGCCGAGGTGACGCTGTGGGAAATCCCGGCGCTGGCGATCCTGAACGAGCTGCGCTGCCGGGTCGGGATGCGGCGGCTGGGCCGGTTTGAGCTGGATATCCTGTATTCGCGCGCCAAGACGCGGCTGTGGTCCAAGGTCGAGCGACTTCGCGCTCTGCCCAACCTCGCCTTGTCGGATTTCGGCACGCGGCGGCGGCACGGCTTCCTGTGGCAACGCTGGTGCATTCAGGCGTTGAAGGAAGGTCTGGGCAAATCCTTCATCGGCACGTCCAACGTCCTGCACGCCATGGAGAACGACCTGGAAGCCATCGGCACCAATGGCCACGAACTGCCGATGGTTCTGGCGGCCCTGGCGCCCGACGACGCGGCGCTGGCCCAGGTGCCCTATGCGGTGCTGGACGAATGGCGCAGGCACTATGCGGGCAATCTGCTGATCGTTTTGCCCGACGCCTTCGGCACCGAGGCGTTTCTGGACCAAGCGCCCGATTGGGTCGCGGACTGGACCGGTTTCCGGCCCGACTCTGCTCCGCCCATTCCGGCGGGCGAGCGGTTGATTGAGTGGTGGCGCGCGCATGGGCGCGACCCAAAGGAGAAGCTGCTGATCTTTTCCGACGGCATGGACATCGACGGGATCGAGGCCACCCACGCCCATTTCCACGGTCGCGCCCGTCTCAGCTTCGGCTGGGGCACCAATCTGACCAACGACTTCCGCGACTGCTCGCCCGCCTTCGCGCCCGAGTTGGAGCCGATCTCATTGGTCTGCAAGGTGGTCGAGGCCGGCGGTCGCCCCGCCGTCAAACTGTCGGACAATCCGGCGAAAGCGGTCGGCGATCCCGTTGAGATCGAACGCTATCGCCGCGTCTTCGGCGTGCGCGGTCTGACGGCTCAACCCGTCACGGTCTGAAACCCGGCCTTAAGCCCGTCGTGCGACAAGGCGGGCATGAGCGCCTTTTTCGACAAGATGCGTCGCCGCGCCGGCCGCTATCTCGATGTCCGTCCTGCCGACGTGCAGCCCGCGCGCGGCGTCCTCAGCCTGTCGTTCGATGACATCCCGGCATCGGCCTGGACCGAGGCCGGACCGATCCTGGCCGAGCACGGGGTCAAGGCGACCTACTATGTCTGCGGCGGCCTGGCCGGCGGTCGCAATTTGGACCTGCCCCAGTTTGAGGTGGAGCACCTGCAAGCTCTCCATGAGGCCGGGCACGAAGTCGGTTGCCACACCTATGAGCATGTCTCGACCCTGACCCTGTCGCCGGCCGAACTGGACGCCAGCCTGGCTCGCAACGCCGCTTGGGTGGCCGAGCGGCTGGACGGATATCAGATGCAGACCTTCGCCTATCCGTTCGGCGATTGCGCCTTCGGATCGAAAGCCGTGATCGACAAACGCTTCCTGTGCGGGCGCGGCGTCCGCGACGGGATCAACGCCGGGCGTTCGGATCGCAACCTGCTGCAGGCCATAGGCCTGGAGAGCCGTCGCCTGCCCGGCTACGATCTGGAGGCGCTAGTTTCGGAGACAGCGGTCTCCAACGGCTGGCTGATCGCCTACGGCCACGACGTCAGCGACGCGCCGACGCCCTATGGCTGTCGGCCGGAGGACATCGACCGTCTGATCCGGCTGGCGAAGGCGGCCGACCTGGACATTCAGCCGGTCGCGGCGGCGTGGCGGATGGCGACAGCCTGAGAGATCAGGCGGCCTTGCGCCGATCCGCCCAGGCGATCAGCTCCTTGCGAGGCCAGATCATCAGCCAGGACCGGGCGGTGTATTCGCCACTGTCGATCAGCGCCTTCCTCGACGCAGACGCCGTCGCCGCCCGTTCAGTGTGGATCTCGCCCGGTCCTTGGTGGACCATGAAGGCCCCGCCCTTCAGCGGGTTCAGGCGCAGGTGCGCCAGGCGGGGGCTGATCTCTGTCAGGGGCGGATCATAGAACCAGCTCGAGCCGATCATGCCGGCCAGTTCAGGCCGCGCGCGGCACAGCTCGGCCGCCGTCGCCCAAGCCTCGTTCCAGCCGTCCTCATTGAAGCCGCGCAACCAGCGGCTCTCGGTGTGAACCTCCAGCCAGGGCTCGCGCTTGGCGCCCGCCGCCAGATAGCGGAACAGCGGTTTGACGCCCCAGCCGTCGCGGACGTGTTTGACGATCTGGCCCGGCCCGACCGGCGACGACAGGTCTATGACCTGACTTTTCGCGCCCGGCACGCTGAGCGCCAGGGTGAAGCGCACGTCCTTGGACCAGTGGTCGAAAACATAGTCGCCCTCGGCCTTATCCAGAAACCCCGCCAACTGTTCGATCCAGTAGGGATAGAGGGCCATGACCTCGGCCGGCAGGTTCATCGCCACCGCACGGTCCGGCAGTTGCAGCGCCCAGGCGGCGACAAGGCCGCGACGAACATCGTCGGATGCATCAGGGCCCAACAGCGCATCCACCGCCTTGGCCGGCATTTCGAAATCCCAGTGCGGCGCGGCCTCGGCGGCCTTTTGCGCGGCTGGAACCACGGCGGCGTCCACACGCGCGCGGTCGTCAGGAGACAACCGCGCCAGCACGGAATGGAAGGCGGCGACGTCGGGGGTCAGATGCATATCCATGATCGCATCATGACACGGCGCGGTTGGCGAACCTTTAAAGCGCGCCGAACGGGTGACGCCGCCCTTGCCCCGCGCTAAACCGCGCCCAGATAAACAGGAGCCCCCATGAGCATCGAAGCCCGCATCGCCGAACTCGGCCTCACACTGCCGGAACCCGCCAAACCGGTGGCCAGCTATGTCTCCTATGTCCGCTCGGGCAATCAGGTCACCATCTCTGGCCAGCTGTCGAATGACGCGAACGGCGGCATCAAGGGCACGGTCGGCGTCGACGTGACGCCGGAGCAGGCGCTGGAAGCCGCGCGTCTGTGCGGTCTGAACCTGATCGCCCAGATCAAGGCCGCCTGCGATGGCGATCTGGACCGGGTGGTCCGCATCGTCAAACTGGGTGGTTTCGTTCAGGCCGGCCCCGACTTCACCGCCATTCCCGCCGTCATCAACGGCTGCTCGGACATGATGGTCGAGGTCTTCGGCGACGCCGGCAAGCACGCCCGCTCGGCCGTCGGCGTGTACAAGCTGCCGCTCGGCTTCGCCGTCGAGATCGATGCGATCGTGGAGATCCGCTGATCTTTCAGATCTCGGTTCACGAAGGGATCGCCGACATAGGCCAAGAGGCCTGGGACGCGTGCGCGCTGCCCACCGGCGATCCCTTTGTCTCCTATGATTTCCTGCACGCGTGCGAGGCCTCGGGCAGCGCCGCGCCGCCCCAGGGCTGGGCCCCACGCCACCTGGCCCTGAGAGGTGAAGGCAACGCGGTGTTAGGCGTGATGCCCCTCTATCTGAAGGGCAACAGCCAGGGCGAATATGTCTTCGACCACAGCTGGGCCGACGCCTATGAGCGGGCCGGCGGTCGTTATTATCCCAAGCTGCTGGGCGCCGTGCCCTTCACCCCCGCAACCGGCCCGCGCTTCCTGAACCATCCCGAGACCGACGGCGCGACGGTGCGTCAGGCCTTGATCCAGGGGGCGGTGACCCTGGTCGAACGGCTGGGCGTCTCCTCGCTACACGTCAACTTCCCGACCGAAGCGGACTGGTCAGCCATGACCGAGGCGGACCTGCTGCCACGCCAGGACATCCAATTCATCTGGCGCAACAACGGCTATCGGACCTTCGACGACTTTCTTGCCGCCCTGTCGGCCAACCGTCGCAAGACCATCAAGCGCGAGCGCCGCGACGCCCAGGCCGATCTGGATATCCGCGTCCTGACCGGCGCCGAAATCACCGAGGCCTACTGGGACGCTTTCTTCGCCTTCTACATGGACACTGGCTCGCGCAAATGGGGCCGGCCCTATCTGACGCGCGACTTCTTCAGTCGCATCGGCGCGACCATGGCCGAGCGGATCGCCCTGGTGATGGCGTTTCGCGGCGAGACGCCCATCGCCGGCGCCCTGAATTTCATCGGCCGAGACGCGCTCTATGGCCGTCAGTGGGGCACGCTGGAAGACGTGCCCTTCCTGCATTTCGAGCTTTGCTATTATCAGGCCATCGAATTCGCCATTTCGCGCGGCCTGTCCCGCGTCGAGGCCGGCGCCCAAGGCGACCACAAGATCGCGCGCGGCTACCTGCCCTCTCCCGTCTATTCCGCCCATTTCATCGCCGACCCCGCCCTGCGCGATCCCGTCGCCCGCTATCTGGACGGCGAACGCCCGGCCGTCGCGGCGGAGATGCGGGCGATGACCGAAGAACTGTCGCCCTACAAGCAGGCATAGAAAAAGGCCCGGCTGCTGCCAGCCGGGCCTTTCGCCATCACCTTTTCGAGGATCAGGCCGTCTCTTCTTCCTCGGCCTTCGCGGGCGCGCTGGCGCTCGTGATGTCGAAGTCGATCTTGCCATCCTTCAACTGGACCCTGACGTGTCCGCCGCGCGTCAGGCGGCCGAACAGGATGTCGTCGGCCAGCGGCTTCTTGATCGAGTCCTGGATGACCCGCGCCAGCGGACGCGCGCCATACAGTTCGTCGAAACCGTTCTTGGCCAGCCAGTCGGCGGCTTCGTCGGTCAGTTCGATGGTGATGTTGCGATCCGCCAGCTGGGCTTCCAGCTGAAGGATGAACTTGGTCACCACCGAGCGGATCGTGTCGGCCTGCAACGGCTTGAAGGCCACGATGGCGTCCAGGCGATTGCGGAACTCCGGCGCGAACAGGCGCTGGATGGCCTTGTCGTCCTCGCCTTCGACCTTGCCCCGGCCAAAGCCGATGGAGGCGCGGGCGTTGTCTGCGGCGCCGGCATTGGTGGTCATGATCAGGATGACGTTCCTGAAATCGACCTTCTTGCCGACCGCATCGGTCAGCATGCCGTTGTCCATCACCTGAAGCAGGATGTTGTAGACATCCGGGTGCGCCTTCTCGATCTCGTCCAGCAGCACGACAGCGTGCGGATGCTGATCGACGGCGTCGGTCAGAAGCCCGCCCTGGTCATGGCCCACATAGCCGGGAGGCGCGCCGATCAGACGGCTGACCGTGTGGCGCTCCATATATTCCGACATGTCGAAACGCTGCATCTCGATGCCCAGGGTCGCGGCGAGTTGCTTGGCGACCTCGGTCTTGCCGACGCCGGTCGGGCCGCTGAACAGGAAGCTGCCGATCGGCTTGTTCGGATCGCGAAGACCCGCGCGCGCCAGCTTCATGGCCGCCGACACCTGTTCGATGGCCTGTTCCTGACCAAAGACCGCGCGCTTCAGGTCGGTTTCCAGTTCGCGCAGGCTTTCGGTGTCGGACTTGGACACCGACTTGGCCGGGATACGGGCCATCTTGGCGATGACGGCTTCGACCTCCTTCTGACCGATGACCTTCTTCCTCTTGGATTCGGTCAGCAGCATCTGTGACGCCCCGGCCTCGTCGATCACGTCGATCGCCTTGTCCGGCAGTTTGCGGTCGGTCATGTAGCGCGCAGACAGCTCCACCGCCGTGCGCACGGCGCTGTCGGTGTAGCGGACCTTGTGGTGCTGCTCGTAGTAAGTCTTCAGACCCTTCAAGATTTTCACCGTATCCTCGACCGTCGGCTCGTTGACGTCGATCTTCTGGAAGCGACGCACCAGGGCGCGGTCCTTCTCGAAGTGCTGGCGATATTCCTTGTAGGTCGTCGATCCCATGCAGCGCAGGGTGCCGGACGCCAGGGCCGGTTTCAGCAGGTTCGACGCATCCATCGCCCCGCCCGAGGTCGCGCCCGCGCCGATCACGGTGTGGATCTCGTCGATGAAGAGCACGGCGTTGTCGTGGTTCTCCAACTCCTTGACCACCTGCTTCAGGCGTTCCTCGAAGTCGCCGCGATAGCGGGTGCCGGCCAGCAACGCGCCCATATCGAGCGAGTAGATGGTGGCGTCCTTCAGGACGTCGGGCACTTCGCCGTTGACGATCTTGCGGGCCAGACCTTCGGCGATAGCGGTCTTGCCGACGCCGGGATCGCCCACCAGAAGCGGGTTGTTCTTGGTCCGACGGCACAGGATCTGGATCGAACGATCAACCTCGGCCTGACGACCGATCAGGGGATCGACCTTGCCCTGGCGCGACTTCTCGTTGAGGTCGACGCAATAGGCTTCCAGCGCCTCGCCGCCCTGTTTGACGGCGGATGCATCCTCGGCCTCTTCGGGCGAAGCGCCCTTGGCCGGACGCGCCTCGTTGGCGCCCGCCTTCTTGGCGATGCCGTGGGCGATAAAGTTGACCGCGTCATAGCGCGTCATGTCCTGCTCTTGCAGGAAGTAGGCGGCATGGCTCTCGCGCTCGGAGAAGATGGCGACCAGCACATTGGCGCCGGACACTTCCTCGCGGCCGGACGACTGGACGTGGATCACCGCGCGCTGGATCACGCGCTGGAAGCCGGCGGTCGGCTTGGCATCCTCGCCGTCGCTGGTGGCCAGGGCGGCGAGATCGTTGTCGACATAGAGGGTCAGCGCCGCTTTCAACGCCGACAGATCGACGTTGCAGGCCTGCATGACGCCGGTCGCGTCGGGATCGTCGATCAGCGCGAGCAGCAGGTGCTCAAGCGTCGCATACTCGTGCCTGCGCGCATTGGCGTATCCCACCGCGCGGTGCAGGGTTTCTTCGAGAGGACGGGAAAATGAAGGCATAGGGAGGCTCCTCTCAGTCCTTTTCCATCGTGCATTGCAGAGGGTGCTGGTGGCGGCGCGCCGTCTCGATGACCTGCGCGACCTTGGTCTCGGCGACCTCGTAGGTGAAGACGCCGCAGACGCCGACGCCATGCTGATGCACATGCAGCATGATGCGGGTGGCCTCTTCCCGGCTCTTCTGGAAGAACCGCTCCAGCACATAGACGACAAATTCCATCGGCGAATAATCGTCGTTCAGAATCAGCACTCGATAGAGCGAGGGCTTTTGCAGCTTCGGCTTTGTTTCGGTGACAACGGCGGTTCCTTGACCGCCGCCGGTCTCACCGGGCCTTTGTATGGGCATTCGTGTTCCGTAATCGGGGAGTCGTCTTGGCTCTCAGATAGGGAATGATGGCCTGAATTGAAGCGGCGTCCAGTCACGGCTTTCGTGAAGGGCGTCTGACAAAGATTTCACGTGATCCAAGGCAGTCAACGGCTCAGGTTGAGAGCCTCAGTTGAACAGCCCCCCGATCGCCATGCCCGCCGCCCTCTTCGCCGCCCTTTCGCTCGCCGTCTTCGCCCAGCCCACGCCGCTGGAAACCGCCGTCATGGCGGCCGACGCCAAACTTTTCGCTGTCTTCTTCGAAGGCTGCGATCCCGCCGGACTTCGGGCCATGCTGACCGATGACTTCGAGTTTTTCGACGATCGCGGCGGACGCGTGGCCACCGACGCCGACAGCTTTGTCGCGCAATACGCCGCGCGTTGTCAGGACCGCAGCGCGCCCGACGCCTGGCGGACCCGACGCGAGGCTCTCCGAGACGGTCTGGCCGTCTATCCCATCAACAACTACGGCGCGGTCGAAACAGGCGAGCACGTGTTCTACGAACGCCAGGGCGACGGTCCGGAACGGCGCGTCGGCCGCGCCCGCTTCACGCAGATGTGGAAACAGGAGGGGACCGACTGGAAGCTGGCACGGGTCTTCAGCTACGACCATTCCGCCCTGCCCTGACAGCAAAAAGGCCCCGGAGCGAACTCCGGGGCCTTCTCGATTCTTCAGTCGGTTCGCGGGATTAGCGAGCGGCCTGGAAGGTTTCGACCGAGGCGGTGACGCGCTCGTTGATCGGCTTGATGCTGTCCTTGACCGTGGCGGTGACGATCTCGTTCGTCTTGGTCAGCTCGGCGACATAGCGCTCCATCGACTTCTTGGCCCAGGCGGTCTGGAGCTCGAAGAACTCCTGCACCGAACGGGCGGTCGACAGTTCCTTGGACGCGGCGACGCCGTCTTCCCACGAGGACTTGGCGAAGCCCAGCGCCTGTTGCGACAGGGCCTCGGCGCCCTTCTGGGCGACGGTGACCGACTCGACCATGGCTTCCAGGGTCTTCTTGCTGTGCGCGTTCAGCTCGGCCATCGAGGCCGTCGACTTGTCGATGCCTTCACGCAAGGCCTGCGTGCCGGCGGCCTGCATGGTTTCGGCTTGCGCCTTGACCTTGGCGGCTGCGGAAGTCGCAGCGGCGGTGGCTTGGTCGGCGGTTTTCTTCACGGTTTCAGCGGCGTCGGCCATGATCGTCTCTCCGGTAGAAGACCCTTGGGGACGGACCTGAGGGCGGAAATAATGACGCGAGAGGATCTCGCACACCCACAATATGCTGCAAGTGCGAAGGTTTTTCAAGCGTTTTGTGCAATGCACAATATGATCGATGATAACCTTGATCGGCCGGTCAAATTTGCGTTGACGCGCGGTTAACCACCACGAAACCCGCGCTTACTATGCTAGCTGTTTGTTCGTGACGGCCGGGGGGCCTGTCGCACCCTGCTCACCGAGGGGTTGTCCCGCCCATGATCGCTTTTCTCCGCCGTGGCCTGTTCGCCGTCCTCGCGCTTTCGCTGGTTCTGGGCGCGAACGTCAGACCGATCGAGGCCCAGACCGCCTACTCGGCCCAGGAGAACAGCCGCTACGCCGCCATCGTGATCGACGCCGCCACGGGCGAGGTTCTGTTCGCGCGGAACGCCGACAGCCGCCGCTATCCAGCGTCTCTGACCAAGATGATGACGCTGTATCTGACGTTCGAGGCCCTGTCTCAGGGCAAGGCCAATGTGAACGACGTGCTGACAATCTCGCCGCGCGCCGCGTCCCAGCCGCCGTCAAAACTGGGCCTCGCTGCGGGCTAGACCATCACCCTGGACAACGCCATGCGCGCCACCGCCGTGCGGTCCGCCAACGACATGGCCCTGGCCATCGGCGAGCACATCGGCGGATCGGAAGCCCGCTTCACCAATATGATGACGCAGAAGGCCGCCCAGCTGGGCATGACCCAGACGCGCTACTACACCGCAAACGGCCTGCCGGACGCACGTCAGGTGACCTCCGCGCGCGATCAGGCCATTCTGGCGCGCGCGATCATGCGTGATTTCCCGCAGTATTACAGCTACTTCGGCCTTCACGACTGGGCCTACAACGGTCGCAACTATCGCAACACCAACGGCCTTCTGCCGACCGGGCGCGGCTATGACGGGATGAAGACCGGCTATACCAACGCCTCGGGCTACAACCTGGCCGCCTCGGCCGTGCGCGACGGGCGACGCCTGATCACCATCGTCCTGGGCGGCCGTTCGACCGCCAGCCGCAACGCCCACGTCGCCGAGCTGATGGACACAGGCTTCGAAGTCGAGCGCCGCCGCGCCCAGGGCGAGCGGATCCAGGTGGCCCAAACCTTCTTCGAGCAACGTGGTTTCGGCGTGGGATCGGCGATCGCCGACGCCCCGATCGCCTATGCTTCGGTCAATGACGACGAGGACGGCGTCGGCGCCGAGTCCACCGCTGTCGCCTATACGGCCGCACCGGCGCCCGCCGCCCTGCCGACGCGTGTCGCCCCTGCGCCGTCGGAGCGCGCAGCCAGCCAGCGGGCCGCTGCAACGCTGCCGCCCATTGGTTCGACGCCGGCCGCCGTCCCCGCTCCCCGTGCGCCCCGCAATGTCACTGCGTCGCTGAACGGCGCGCCGGCCAATGCCGCTGTCGCGCCGTCCACCACGCCCCGTCGTTCCGCGTCATCTGCAACGCGAGAACCCGCCCGCGCCACGCCCCGCACGCCGGCCGGTCGCTGGGCGGTGCAGGTCGGCGCCTTCCGCGAAGAGAAGGTGGCGACCGACTGGCTGACCGAGGTCAACCGCCGCTTCCGCGATCAGTTCGCCACCGCAGAGCGCAACGTCCAGACCGCCGGCGACTGGTATCGCTCCCGCTTCGTCGGCCTGACCGAAACCGGCGCAAAATCCGCCTGTGAGACGCTGGCTGCGCGTCGCGTGACCTGCATGGTCATCGGCCCCGACTGAGGCCAACTCGGCGAGAACAAATGTTCTTGCTTTGTTCTATCTAATGTCGCATCGTCCTTCCCATGGAAACCGCCAAGGGAAGAGGCGCGCGTTCGAATGCCAGCGGCCGATACGAGCCTGAGCAGCATCAGTCGTTCGATGACGGCTGGACGCCGGACGACGCCGAGGCCGCGCCGCTGCGCACCACCCTCACCCCTGAATACGCTCGCACCATTATCGCCCGGAACGACAGTCCGGACATCGGCTTCGACCGCTCCATCAACCCGTACAAAGGTTGCGAACATGGCTGCATCTACTGTTACGCCCGTCCGTCCCATGCCTGGATGGGCCTATCCCCGGGCCTGGATTTCGAGAGCCGGATCTTCTTCAAGCCCCAGGCCGCAAGTCTGCTGGAACAGGCGTTCCTCGCACCCCGATACCGATGCAAGCGCATCCACATAGGCGGCAACACCGACCCCTATCAGCCGGTCGAACGTGATCTGAAGTCGACGCGCTCCATTCTGGAGGTCATGCAGCGGTTCAATCACCCATTTAGCATCATCACCAAGTCGGTGTTGATCGCGCGCGACGCCGACATTTTGGGCCCAATGGGCAAGGCGGGGCTGGCTTCGGCCTTCGTCTCCATCACCACACTGGATCGTGGGCTGGCGCGGGCGATGGAGCCGCGCGCCTCTACCCCCGCCAAACGGCTGGAGGCGATCAGCCGCCTGGCGGACGCCGGTTGTCCGGTAGGGGTCGGTTTCGCCCCCGTCATCCCCGGTCTGAACGATCACGAACTGGAAGCCATACTGGAAGCCGCCGCCAAGGCCGGGGCCACGCGGGCTATGTATGTCACCCTCCGTCTGCCGCTTGAGATCAAGGACCTGTTTCGGGAATGGCTGGCCGACGCCCGCCCGGATCGCGCCGCGCGGGTCATGTCCCTGATCCGGCAGACGCGCGGCGGCAAGGATTATGACGCCGACTGGTCCCAGCGGATGAAGGGGAGCGGCCCCGTCGCCGAACTGATCGGAACGCGGTTTAAGGCCGCCGTCAAACGCTACGGCCTCGACACGCCGCATCGCCTGCTGGACGAAACACAGTTCCGCGTGCCCGCAGACGCCCGGCCTCAGATGGACCTGTTCGATCCGCCGCTCGACAAGATTGCCTGATCAACCGCCTTCGGTTTAGCGTCGCAAATCTTGGGGGGTGTCATGATCAAACGTTTGTCGGCGACCGCTGCCGCCATTGGCCTGTCCACCATCCTGGCCGGCTGCCTAACCGTCAATGTGCCTGAAGGGCAGTTCTTCTATCCCGACACGCGGGTTCAGGCGGAGAAGCTGATCTTGGCTCCCGGCCCTGCCATTCCTGGGGCTGAAATCCTGTCATTGCCTTTTGCGGGAGGCGCTGTCGCTGCAACCCGCGTGCGGACGGGACGCGCCGACGCGCCGCTGATCTTGTATTGCGGGGGCAATCTGTTTCGGCGTGGTGTTTCGGGCGCGCAGGTTGCGAACGAACTCGCGCCGTTCGGCGATGTGCTGATGTTCGACTATCCGGGGTCCGGCGACACGCCGGGGCAGGCCAGCTTCGCGACCTACAGGGATGCAGGCGAGGTCATCGCGGCGACCGCCCGCGCCCAGGCCGACGCCGAGGGCCGCCGGCTGATCGCCTGGGGGCATTCCCTGGGCGGTCCGATCTGCGCCGAGGCCGCGCGTGTCATCCGCGCCGACGCCCTGGTGCTAGAGGCGACCACGCCGACCGCCCGCGCCGCCGTTGATTCAATGGTGGGACTGTGGCGGCCGATCGTCCGCGTCCAGTTGGCCGAGGCCTTGACCACTGTGGATGTGCCCGCGACGCTGGACGGCTATTCAGGCAAGGTCGTCGTGCTGGAAGCCTCTCGCGACACGACCCTGCCGCCCGTACTCAGCCGCAAACTTGCTCATGATCTTCGGGCGAGAGGCGTGAACGTCGAGCGTCTTGTGTTCGCGAGAGCAGACCACGGCGACATCCCTTCGCAGCTGGATTTCGTCACTCGCGTCGGCGCAGCTCTGAATTAGTCGTCCGCCGCCGAAGGATCGATGGCGCGCGTGACCAGATCGCGCCAGGTCGGATCGGTGTCATCGACCAGATCGACGTCCTCCATCAGGGCCACCGCGCCCTCGCCGTCCGGCAGGATCAGACCCAGGATTTCCATCTCCTCGCCATCGGCGCCGAGATGGCTTTCGGCCTGGACGGCCACCGCCGCCTGTTCACCCTCCTCTTCCCACCAGATGACCGGTTGGGGCAGGTCCATGGCGATGGGACGCGGATCGTCGGTCTCGCCCAAGGCGAATACTGCCCGTCGCGCCTGAACGTCGTCCAGCGTCGCCACGGCGCCCGTGAACGGTTTCAGCCGCGTCCAGTCGTCGGCGTCGAAACCGCCGCCGTCCTCTTCGCTCGTGTCGTTTAAGGTCATCGTTTGAAAACCCCCACCAGTTCGACGTGCGAAGACCACAGGAACTGATCCACCGGCGTCACCGTCTCCAGCCGGAAACCGGCGTCGATCAGCACCCGCGCATCACGCGCAAAGGTCTGAGGGTTGCACGATACGCCCACGACGACGCCGGCCTTGGTGTCCGCGATCTGAGCCGTCTGGTCGATCGCGCCGGCCCGCGGCGGATCGAACACGATGGCGTCGCATCCCTTCAGGTCATAAGGATTCATCGGCCGACGAAACAGATCGCGCGCCTCGGCCGTTATGGCCTTCATCCCTTTGGCCGAACCGACGGCGGCCTTCAGCGCATCGATGCCGGGCTTGGACGCGTCCGCTGCGATCACCGGCGCGACCGTGGCCAAGGGGAAGGTGAAGGTCCCGGCGCCGCAGAACAAATCGGCGATCTTCTTGGCGCCCTTCACCGCCGTCAGCGCGCGAGACACCATCGCCGCCTCGGCCTGAGGTACCGCCTGCAGAAATCCACCCGCCGGCAGGGCCACGGTGGCAGGGCCGAACCCCACCTTGGGTTGGCGCGCCATCACCAGGGTGTCGCCCGCCAGGCTCAGGCGCGCCAGATCGGCCCGGTGCGCCGCCTCGATGGCCTTCATCTGCGCGTCGGCCGACAGGCCTCCGCCCGAGCGCCGTTCGACCCCGGTCACATCCACATCCAGCCCCGACAGCGTCCAGGTGACGTGCAGGGTCGGCGCGGACTTCGGATGTTCGAAAAAGGCGGCCGCGACCTGGGTCAGCGCCGGAATGGCCGCCACGATCCGGGGATCGGCGACCGGACAGGCCTTCACCTCGACCAGCCGCCAGGAGCGGCGCGCCTTGAAGCCCAGCACGACCCGTCCATCCTGGGTGCGACGGGCATGAAGCGCAAGGCGGCGACGACTGGCCGGCGGAGTCGCCACCGTCGCCTCGATCTCGGTCTCGATCCGCTCGCGCGCCAGGGCCAGTCGCACCTGTTCTTGCTTCCAGTTCAGATACGGCCCCTCGGACCAATGCTGAAGCGAGCAGCCGCCACAATCGCCATACTGGGGCGAGACCGGTACGATCCGGTCGGGGCTGGGCGTGATGATTTCGACCTCTTCCAGCCGCCCGTCCACGACCACGCCGCGCACCGTTTCGCCGGGCAAGGTCAGGCCGGCGAACACCGCGCCGGACGGCGTCTGGGCGACGCCGTCGCCCTGGCCGCCGACGCGGTCGATGGTGAAGATGTCCATCGGCCGGCTTCTAGCCGGGCGTCCCCGTTCGCTCAAGCCACCGGGCAGTAGGGGCGACCGGATGGACATGAACGAAGATGAACGAACCGATCAATCGCCGTTCAGCTTCGCCGTCGTAAATCCTAGTGCAACGAGACACGAGGCTTTGCCGTTAACGTTTGACGGAAATCGTTCGGTCCTCAGAGGGTTGGAAATGGGTCTCACAAAAACATCGATCGCCGCCGTCGCCGCCCTGGCGTTCGGCGTCACGGCCGCCCCGCTCACGGCGTCGGCCCAGAACTATTACGGCAGCGGCTACAGCCAGAACTACGGCACCGGCGCCTACAGCCGCTCGTATGATTACAACAGCGGCCGCTACTACGATCCTTGCGCGCGTGAGCGCCAAGGTCGCACCGGCGCCGGCGCAGTGATCGGCGGCGGCGCGGGCGCCGTCATCGGCTCGCAACTGGCCGCACGCGGCCGTCGCACCGAAGGCAGCATCCTGGGCGGCGTGCTCGGCGCTGTCGTCGGGTCTCAGGTGGGTCGGTCCAGCTCGGACGCCTGCCGCAGCTATCAGAACAGCTATGGCTCGAACGGCTATTACGCTCAGGGCTACAGCCAACCGAGCTACGGCTACTACGATGATCGTTACACCGGCGACCAGGGCTATCGCTACGACGACTACGATCGTCGCAACGACTATGCCTACAGCCGCGGCGGCTACTACGACGATCGTTCGCGCCCGGTCGACTCCTATCAGAATTCAGACGGATGCCGTCTGGCCGAAAGCCAGATCCGTCTGCCCGATGGTCGTACGGATACCCGCTATGTCCGCACCTGCCCCGACCAGTACGGCCGCTATCGCGTCGTCGATTGATTTTCAGCCCCCCTGTCGATCGACGACGTGACGGAGCCGCCGGAGGAGCAATCCTCCGGCGGTTTCTCTTTGTTTGTGGGGGCTATCGGCCTTTGGCCTACTTGAGCCCGTTTGGGGCTATCGGCCGTTGAGCTGTTTGAGCCCGTTTTGGGGTTACGGCCTTAGCCCGGCTTCTTCGCCCACAGCAGGAACTCGACATTGCCGTCGCCGCCGGTGATCGGGCTTTCGGTCGTCGCCTGAACCGCCCAACCCAGCGCTTCCAGCCAGTCGCGCACGCGCTCCACGGCGGCCGCATGCGCCGTCACATCCTTGATCACGCCCTTCTTGCCGCCGCCCGGACCATCGGCCTCGAACTGCGGCTTGACCAGGGTGACCAGATCCGCGCCAGGCGTCGCCAGGTCGAGCGCGACCGGGAGAACCTTGATCAGGCTGATGAAACTGGCGTCGCAGACGACCAGCGACGGCGGCTGCGGGATCAGATCAGGCGTCAGGTCGCGCGCATCGGTGCGCTCCAGATTGACCACGCGGGGATCAGACGACACCCGTGCGTGCATCTGGCCGAAGCCGACATCGACGGCGAACACCTTGGCTGCGCCGCGGTTCAGCAAAACCTCGGTAAAGCCGCCGGTCGATGCGCCGACGTCCAGCGCCACCCTGCCCTCCACGAGGACGGGCCACAGGTTCAGGGCGTGGTCCAGCTTCAGCGCGCCGCGCCCGACCCAAGGGAGGGCGGGTTGGGCCTCCAGCGCGATGTCGTCCGCAAGCTGTTCGGACGCCTTCCGAACGATCACGCCGTCGGCCAGAACCAGCCCCGCCTCGATCGCGGCGCGCGCTTGCGAGCGGCTGTCGAACAGGCCGCGTGCGACCAGAAGCTGATCAATCCGCGTCTTCACAGCCTTGCTTTCATCAGGGCGTCAAAGCGACGCCAGACGCGCCAGCGCCGCCTGTAGCTTGACCTTGCCTGCCTCGGCCTCGGCCAGCTTGGCGCGCTGTTCGTCGACGACTTCCGGCGCGGCGCGAGACACGAAATTGGGGTTGCCCAGCTTCTTGTTCACATGGCCGATGTCGCTGTCGAAGGCGGCGATTTCCTTCTCCAGACGGGCCCGTTCGGCGGTCAGATCGATGATGCCCGTCAAGGACAAGGCGATGGTCGAACCGCCGGACACGAAGGTCACGGCCCCTGTCGGCGCCGCGTCCGCCGAGCCGACCTCGGATACACGGCCTAGTGTCAAGATCAGATCGCGATGGCGTGTGATCCGCTCGGCCGTCACGGCGTCGGGCGCAACGAAGGCCAGCGGCGGCTTGGCCGACGGCGGCACGTTCATCTCGGCGCGCAGGCCGCGGATCTCGCCGACCAGATCGACCAACCAACCGATCTCGGCCTCGGCTGAGGCGTCGATGAAGGCGTCCGGCAGCACGGGCCATTCGGCGCCGATCAGCAGACCGTCGCGCGCCGGCCCTTCTTTGCCGAGTTCGGCCCACAGTTCCTCGGTGATGAAGGGCATGACCGGATGCAGAAGCTTGAGCGTCTGGTCCAGCGTCCAGGCGGTCATCGCCCGCGTCTCAGCCTTGGCGGCTTCATCGGCGCCTTGGAAGACAGGCTTGGCCAGTTCCAGATACCAGTCGCAAAAGACGTTCCAGACGAAGCGATACAGGGCGCCGGCCGCATCGTCGAACCGTCCGCCTTCGATGGCTTGCGACACCGCGCGTTCGGCCTTGGTCAGCTCGCCTCGGATCCAGCGATTGATCGTTTGGTCGACGGTGGCGGGGTCGAAGCCCTCGACGCGGCGCGCCTCGTTCATCTGGCTGAAGCGCGCGGCGTTCCACAGCTTGGTGCCGAAGTTGCGATAGCCCTCGATCCGCTGTTTCGACAGTTTGATGTCGCGCGTGCCCGACAGGATGGCCATGGTGAAGCGCAAGGGATCAGCGCCCAGCTCGTCGATGATGCCCAGCGGATCGATGACGTTCCCCTTGGACTTGCTCATCTTCTGGCCCTTCTCGTCTCGGACGAGGCCATTGATGATGACGCGCTTGAACGGGACTTCGCCCATGAAGTGCTGGCCCATCATCATCATCCGGGCGACCCAGAAGAAGATGATGTCCGCCGCCGTGACCAGGTCGCTGGTCGGATAGAAGCGCTCCAGATCCTCGGTCTTCTCAGGCCAGCCCATGGTCGAGAACGGCCACAGGGCCGAGGAAAACCAGGTGTCGAGAACGTCCTCGTCCTGCTTCAAACGCACGGCCGTATATGGATAGTCGGAGCTATCTATAGGTTCGCCGGCTTCCCATCCAACGGCGTCGCTTTCGGTCGCTTTACAGCCGTAGAATGCTTCGGCCTCCGCTAGCGCGTCAGCCGCGTTTTCGGCGACAAATATCTTGAATGGCCCGCTTTCCCATTTGCCATCTTCGCCTGCGGGTGGCCCAAACCAAGCGGGAATACGATGCCCCCACCAAAGTTGACGCGAGATGCACCACGGCTCGATATTGCGCAGCCATTCGAAGTAGATCTTCTCGTACGACTTGGGCTCGAACACCGCATCGCCCTGCTCCACCGCCTTCAGCGCGGGTTGGGCCAAGACCTTAGCGTCGACGTACCACTGGTCCGTCAGCCACGGCTCGATGACCACGCCGGACCGGTCGCCGTGCGGCACGACGTGTTTGGTCTTCTCAATCTCGCGCAGCCAGCCTTCTTCTTCCGCACGAATGACGATGGCCTTGCGCGCCTTCTCACGTTCCATTCCCACGAGTTCGGCAGGAACTTCCGGGGAGTCTTCATCAGTGATCCGCGCTTCGGCGTCCATAATGTTTAGCGCTTCGAGTCCCGCGCGCTTGCCCACGCCGAAGTCGTTGAAATCATGCGCCGGCGTGATCTTCACCGCGCCCGAGCCCTTGGTCGGATCGGCATAGTCGTCGGCGACGATGGGGATGCGACGGCCGGTGATCGGCAGGGTCACGAACCTGCCGACCAGGCCGGCATAGCGTTCGTCATCCGGATGCACCGCCACGCCGGTGTCGCCCAGCATGGTCTCGGGTCGAGTCGTGGCGACGACGATGAAGTCGCGCGTCTCCCATTCCGTGGCCTTGCCGTCGTCATCGAAGGCAATGGGGTGTTCGTAGGTCACGCCGTCCGCCAGCGGATAGGCGAAATGCCAATAGGCTCCGTCGACCTCGCGCTGCTCGACCTCCAGGTCCGAGATGGCGGTCTGGAAATGCGGATCCCAGTTCACCAGCCGCTTGTCGCGATAGATCAGGCCTTCCTTGTGCAGTTGCACGAAGACCTTGCGGACGGCGGCGTTCATCTCCGGGTCAAGCGTGAACCGCTCACGTGACCAGTCGCAGGAGGCGCCCAGGCGGCGCAGCTGGCGCACGATGGTCCCGCCGCTCTCGGCCTTCCACTCCCAGACCTTATCGATGAAGGCGTCACGGCCCATGTCGCGACGACCGATATTGCCCTCGGTCGCCATCTTGCGCTCGACCACCATCTGGGTGGCGATGCCGGCGTGGTCCGTGCCCGGCAGCCACAGCACCGCCTTGCCCTTCATCCGGTGATAGCGGGCCAGGATGTCCTGCAAGGTGTTGTTCAGCGCATGGCCGATATGCAGGCTGCCCGTCACGTTCGGCGGCGGAATGACAATCGAATAGGCGTCAGCGGCGCCGTCTGTCGCCTTGGCCGGACGCGGGGCGAACAGGCCGCTCTCTTCCCACTGGGCGTACAGGCGGGGCTCGGCGGCCTGGGGTTCGAAAGTCTTCTCAAGCATGGGAATAGGGTCTTTTGCAAAATGCGAAAGGGCGGCCCCCTTCAGGAGCCGCCCCTCGGATTAGTCTGGGCTGAAGCGAAGGGCTAGGCGCTGCGCGCGATGCGTTCGACTTCCTTTTGTACCGCCGCCTGGACGATGCCGGGCAGGTTGTTGTCCAGCCAGTCCTTCAGCAGCGGACGCAGCATCTCGGCGACCATGGCCTCGACGGTGTTGCCGCTGACGAAGGGCAGGTCGCCCGAGGCCGACGGAGCCGGCTCAGGCTTCTTGAAGCTGGCGGCCAGGCCTGCAAAGGCCGAGGCCGCGCTGGCGGCGGCGCTGTCGCCGACCAGGGTGTCATAGGCCCGGGCCGGCTCGGGAGCCGATTCGTAAGCGGGTTCAGGCTCGGGCTGATAGGGCGCGGGCGAATGTTCGACCACGTCCAGATCGCCGATGGTCTCGGCCGGCGCCTCATAGCGATCGGTCAGTTCCAGCACGTCGTCTTCGACGGCGGCGGGTTCCGGCGTCGGCTCGACTGGGGCGGCGAAGATAGTTTCGGCGGCCAGCGGCTCGGGAACCGGCTCAGGCGTGGCTTCCGGCATGGCGGCGGCCGGCGTTTCGGCCGGGGCCTCGTCTTCAGAGATGATCCGGCGAATCGACGCCAGAATCTCTTCCATGGTCGGTTCCTGGGCGGACTGATCGGTCATGGCGCAACCTTGGGCGAGGCCTGGGTAGAAGGGGTGGGCGCCGAGCGATGGATCGCTCGAAACCTGTGCCTTGTCGTCGCATCTTCGCCCGTCGGAATCAACGGGCGGTTTCCGTCCGTATTCGACGCGGTCAGTTCTGCGGCGCCGTGCGGACGACCTCGCCCTTGAGCTGAGCGTCGATCGGCGCGTCGGCGGTGTCCGGCGTGGTCACGATCGGCGGCGAGGCCACGCGGTCTAGCGTCTCGATCACGCCGTCCCACGGCAGGCCGCCGCGTCCCTTGACCTGGTCGTAGTTCGTCGCGGGATCATAGGCCTCGATCGTCGGGTTCAGCGCCGGGCCTTCCAGCTGCCCCATGGCGGCCAGCAGCGAGGCGCGGGCGACGTACTCCGCGGCGCGGGCGCTGGCGACCGCCGTTTGGGCGTTGCGCAGAGCCAGCTCCTGGTTCAGCACGTCCAGCGTGGTGCGCAGGCCGACTTGGGCTTCCTGGCGCACGCCTTCGGCCGCGACCGATGCGGCGCGAACGGCTTCCGTGCCGGCCGCGACCGTAGCGCGGGTCGACAGCACCTGGGCGTAGGCCGAGCTGACGTTCTGAAGCACCGTGCGGCGCTCGCCCTCGATGCCGATCTGGGCCGCGTTGGCGCGCTCCAGAGCCTGGGCGACGCGCGAGCGGTTCAGACCGCCGGTGAACAGCGGCACGGACAGGGTGGCGCCGGCCGTGAAGCTGCGACGGTCAGCCAGCTGCCCTAAGTCGCCGAGATCATTGGACGATCCGCCATAAGAGGCGGTGGCGCGCACCGACGGCAGATATTCCGAACGGGCGGCGGCGACGGCCGCCTCGGCGCTCTGCAACTGATAGGTCGCGGCCAGGACAGCGGGATTGCGCTGCAACGCCGTCTCGATGGCGACGTCGAAGTCGCTGGGAACCTCCGGCAAAATCGGCGCGGCTTCCAGATCGGTCGGCGATTGGCCGACGACGGCGGCATAGGCGGCGCGCGACGTGGACAACTGGGCCTGGGCGTTCGCCAAATCGGCTTCGGATTGCGCCTGCGAAGCTTCGGCCTGAGCCACGTCGGTGCGGGTGATCTCACCGACCTCGAAACGGGCGCTTGTTTCCTCCAGTTGGCGTTGCAGCACCGTCAGGTTCTCCTGGCGGATACGCAGGATTTCCATGTCACGGGTGACGTTCACATAGGCCTGGATCACCGACAGCATGACCGACTGCTCGATCTCACGCAGGTTCTCACGGCCGGCCAGGACGCTGGCGCGGGCCTGGTCGATGGCGCGCGAGGTGCGGCCGGCGGTCCAGACGTTCTGGCTGACGCTGACGCCGACATTGGCGCCTTCGGTTTCAGACGACGAGGTCGTGACCTGGGTGTCGGGTATGCCGTCGCCGTTCGTATCGACGAACTGGGTCATGGCGGGGAAGTCGCTGCGGGTGTAGTCCACGCCGGCAGAGGCGCCGATGGTCGGGCGCAGGCCCGACCGCGCCTGGACCACCGTCTCGTCCAGCGCACGCTGGTTGGCGCGCTGGGCCAGCAGGTTGGGATTGGTCCGATAGGCCAGGGCGATGGCGTCCTGCAGCGTCTCGGCCCAGGCCGGTGCGCCCAGACCGGTCATCACGGCGACCACAGCGGCCGAAGCCAGCACACGCGAGCGTTTCAACATTGTCCGTCCTTGCGTGACGCTCCGAAGAACGCCCGAATGTTTTCTCAAGCGTAACTGCGGCCTGACCGAACCACACGCCAGTTAAGTTTTCTTCACGGTTGCGAACGGGATCTCCGTCGCAACCGCGCGTCTCTTTGATCTTACAGCGCGAAAGTGGGGGCCGGCTTCAGCTCGGCAAGGACCGCAGGCGACGAATCGAACAGTTCGCGGCGCGACAAGCCTTCGCGCGTCTGAACATACAGGGCAGCCTTGCCGATGGCGCCGCGACGTTCGACCACGACGATCCGGCCGCCAGGACGCAGGGCCGCGCCCCACGATTCGGGCAGGCTCTCGACGCCGCCTTCGGAAATGATCAGATCCCATCCTTCGCCGGTCGGCTGAGCCAGCGGCGCGACGACGGTCGCCACGCCCGCGTCCGATAAGGCCTCGCCGACCACGGCGAACACGGCGTCGTCCGATTCCTGAGCCGTGACGCTGACGCCCATACGGGCCAGCAGGGCGGCGGCGTAGGGCGCGGCGATGGCCAGGGCCTTCTCGCCCTCGCGCGCATCGGCCGCTTGCAGCAGCTTGGCGACGTCGCGCGCCGGCATCAGGCGGCGCTCGCCCGCGATCATCACCGCTTCCTCGGAATAGGCGGCGAAGGCGCGGTCGGGCGCGCAGTAGTTTTCACGGGGCACAGCCATCATGGCCAGGTGAATCGCGCGATCGGTCACGTCGTTCACCCGCACCTGCGAGTCGACCATGGCCTTGCGCTCTGCGGTGAAATCCATCTGTAGGCAGCCTTCAACGATAATCCGGGAGGAAATCTCGCGCGCTTATAGGTCCGTGCGTTGCAGCGGACAATCCGATCTGATAGCGAACGCCCCTCGCGATGACCGCCCCCGAGAAATCGGGGACAAAAAGCGGCCTGATGGCGGAGTGGTGACGCAGAGGACTGCAAATCCTTGCACCCGGGTTCGATTCCCGGTCAGGCCTCCATCGCGACGATACGGACGAAGGCCGCCCCTCGGGGCGGCCTTCGCGTTTTCAGCTACCAGCAAGCGCCGTCGTCGTCAGATGATGAAGGGCAACAGCACTCGTCGCCGCGACATTCAGCGAATCGAACCCGCCCGCCATAGCGATGCCGATCGGCCGGCACCGATCGATCAAATCCCTGGGCAGCCCCGGCCCTTCCGACCCCAGCATCAGAGCGACCGTTCCGACACGCCCGTAGTCCGAAAGCCGCTCGGTCGCCGAAGGCGTCAGCGCCAAGACCTCGACTCCAGCCCGCTGCAGGGCTTCGATACTGTCCGTCGCGCCGGCGACGACGAACGGCGTGCGCAGCACCGCGCCGACCGAAACGCGAATCGCCTTGCGGTAGAAGGGGTCGCAGCAGGTCGGATCAAGCAGCACCGCCCTGGCGCCAAACGCGGCGGCGTTCCTGAACAGGCCGCCGACATTGTCGTGGTTGCCGATCCCGCTGGCCACGACGAACACGTCCTGCGGCCCGATATCCGCCAGCACATCGTCCAACGACAGCGGCTCGGGCTTTTTGCCCAAGGCCAGAATTCCCCGGTGCAGTTCGAAACCCGCAATCCGGTCCAGCACGGCCTGGCCTGCGACATAGACGGGCGTCGCTGGCGGCAGAGACGTAATGACATCGCACAAAGCCGCAAAGCGCTTTTCCGCCAGCAGCAGCGACAGGGGCCGGCAGCGCGACGCCGTCGACGCCAGTCCACGCACCACCACCTCCCCTTCCGCGATGAACAACCCCTGACGCCCCGTTAGATCGCGTTCGCGGATATCGCGATAGGCCGCAACACGCGGGTCGTCAGGGTCGTCGATAAATATCGTTTCGATTGGCTCGTTTTCCCATTGCAAGATCGGAACGGCCGCTGCTATACGCCCGCCTCCCGAGCAGATGTTCCGCAGTAGCTCAGTGGTAGAGCAGCCGACTGTTAATCGGCTGGTCGTAGGTTCGAATCCTACCTGCGGAGCCACTCGGGGTAAAGACTGAGGCCAGACAAGGCGTTAGGTCGAAAACTTTCCTCACAATCTGATCTGTTTCGTACGGCGATCGGGCCATTGGGCGCCGGCGTTCCGCGCTCTGGTGTCGCTTTGACGCACCCGGCTCCTGTCCGTAGATCAAAGCGAACCTTGGCCAACCTTGAGCGTTGGCAAAGTGATCACTCGCGATCCAGGAGAGACGCCCCGCCTCGATGTCCATCAGCTTCCTTCTTGTCGTCATCCTGGTCTTGCCGTTTCTTGGCGCCATCGTCGCGTCCGGCTTGCCGCGTCACGCACGCACCTCGGCCGCCATTCTGTCGTGGGTCGTGTCCTTGGTCAGCCTTGGATGTCTGGCCGCGCTATGGCCGATGTTCCAGGACGGTGAGACGCTGCGCTACGAAATCCCGTGGCTGCCGTCGCTGGGCGTCAATCTGGTGCTGCGACTGGATGGACTGTCGTGGCTGTTCAGCGCCCTGATCTTGGGGATCGGCGCCTTGGTGGTGCTGTATGCCCGCTATTACATGTCGCCGAAGGATCCGGTGCCGCGGTTCTTCTCCTTCCTGCTGGCCTTCATGGGCGCGATGCAGGGCGTGGTGCTGTCGGGCAATCTGATTCAGCTGGTGGTCTTCTGGGAGCTAACTAGCCTCTTTTCCTTCCTGTTGATCGGCTACTGGCACCAGAACCCCGCCGCGCGCGAAGGGTCGCGCATGGCGCTGACGGTGACGGCCACGGGCGGCATCGCGCTGCTGGTCGGCATGATCTTGATCGGGCGAATCGTCGGCAGCTACGACCTCGACGTCGTCCTGGCGTCACGAGAGGCGACCCAGACCAGCCCGCTTTATCTGCCGGCGCTGATCCTGCTGCTGCTCGGCGCGATGACCAAGAGCGCGCAGTTTCCGTTCCACTTCTGGCTGCCCCGCGCCATGGCCGCCCCGACCCCGGTCAGCGCCTATCTACACTCCGCCACAATGGTGAAGGCGGGCATATTCCTGCTGATCCGCTTCTGGCCCGTCCTGGCGGGGTCCGAGAGCTGGTATCTGATCGTCGGCGGCATGGGCCTGGCGACGCTGCTGCTCGGCGCGTGGTGCGCCATCTTCCAGCATGATCTCAAAGGCCTGCTGGCCTATTCGACGATCAGCCATCTGGGCCTGATCGTGCTGCTGTTGGGATTGGGCAGTCCGCTGGCCTGTATCGCGGCCATTTTCCACACGGTGAACCACGCCACCTTCAAGGCGTCGCTCTTTATGGCCGCCGGCATCATCGACCATGAGGCCGGCACGCGGGACATGCGCAAACTCAGCGGTCTGTTCCGCTTCATGCCCTTTACGGCGACCCTGGCCATGGTGGCCGCAGCCGCAATGGCGGGCGTGCCGCTGCTGAACGGTTTCCTATCCAAGGAAATGTTCCTGGCCGAGGCGGTGGCCAGCGCCCATACGCACGGCCTGAACATGCTGCTGCCCGCCTTGGCCACCTTGGCCAGCGCCTTCAGCGTTCTGTATTCCCTGCGTTTTATCCACGCGACCTTCTTCGGCCCGGCTCCGACCGAGCTGGATCGCATCCCGCACGAGCCGCCCGCCTGGATGCGTCGCCCCGTCGAGGTGCTGGTCGCCCTGTGCCTGGTCGTCGGCATCTTCCCGGCTGTGACGGTGGGGCCGTTCCTGAAGAGCGCCGCCGTTTCGGTGCTGGGCTTTGACCTGCCCTACTACAGTCTGGCCCTGTGGCACGGGTTCAACCTGCCGCTGGTGCTCAGCCTCGTCGCGCTGGCGGGCGGCGTGGGTCTCTATGTCGTCTTCGGCAAACGCATCAACGCCAACCCGCGCGGCGGACCGTGGGGCTGGAAGCGCCTGAACGGCGGCTGGTTGTTCGAGCGAACCATGACCGGCCTGTTCAAGGGATCGGAGGCGATGGTTCGCCTGTTCGGGGCGACACGACAACAGCCACAGCTGCGGGCCATCGTCCTGGTCGCCCTGCTGGCGGGCGGGCTGGCGGCGATCGGCGCGGGATTTGTGATCCGCCCGATCATGCCGACATTCACCCTGTCCAACTGGGCCTTCGCAGGTCTTTGGCTGGTCGGCGCCAGTTGTGCCGTCGCAGCGGCATGGCAGGCGAAATATCACCGGCTGGCGGCCGTGGTTCTGATGGGCGGCGCTGGTCTGGCGAGCTGCCTGTCCTTCGTCTGGCTGTCGGCGCCGGATCTGGCCGTGACTCAGTTGCTGGTCGAGGTCGTGACCACCGTCCTGCTGCTGCTGGGCCTGCGCTGGCTGCCCAAACGGCTGGAGACCATTCGCCTGCCACAGGCCATGGAGAAGCGGTCTCGCCGCCGTCGCCGTATCGACCTGATCATCGCCGCCGCCGCTGGCGCATCCTTGGCGGCCATTTCCTACGCCATCATGACGCGCCCATCGATCGAGGGGATTTCGCGCTTCTTCGTCGAGCACGCCTATAAGGACGCAGGCGGGCGCAACATCGTCAACGTTATCCTGGTCGACTTCCGCGCATTCGACACCTTCGGCGAGATCACGGTTCTGGGCATTGTCGGCCTGACGATCTTCGCCCTGCTGCGCCGCTTCCGCCCCGCCGACGACACCCTGTCCAATCCCAGTCAGCAGAGCGTGCAGGACGCTTCCGACCGCGATCATGAGACGCGATCGGAGGGCGATACGCTGAAGGAGACCATGCTGATCCCCCGCGTGGTGATGCGCTGGATTTTCCCCTTCATCATCCTGCTCGCCGTTCACCTGTTCCTGCGCGGGCATGACCTGCCGGGCGGCGGTTTCGCGGCGGGCGTGGCCCTGTCGATCGCCTTCATCCTTCAGTATATGGCCTCGGGCGCGCGGTGGGTCGAAGAGCGGCTGGCGATCCGGCCCATCGTCTGGATCGGGGCCGGCTTGGTGATCGCCGCCCTCAGCGGGATCGGCTCATGGCTCTTCGGCTATCCCTTCCTGACCTCCTGGTTCCAGTATGCCGACCTGCCGATCCTGGGCCGCGTGCCGCTGGCCAGCGCCGTGCTGTTCGATTTGGGCGTCGTTGTTCTGGTCGTGGGCGCCACGGTCCTGACCCTGGTCGCCCTGGCGCACCAGTCGCTGCGCAAGCCCAAGCAAAGAGACGCCGAAGAAGGAGAGCCGTCATGATGGAGCTGGTTCTCGCCCTCGCCATCGGCGTGCTGTCGGCCTCCGGCGTCTGGTTGCTGCTGCGCCCGCGCACCTTCCAGGTGATCATGGGGCTGTCGCTGCTGTCCTATGCGGTCAACATCTTCATCTTCGCCATGGGACGGCTGAGATCGGGCGCGCCGCCGGTGCTGGCGGGCGAGGTCGCCGATCCCGCGCGCTACACCGACCCGACGCCGCAGGCGCTGGTCCTCACCGCGATCGTCATCAGCTTCGCCCTGACGGCGCTGTTCCTGGTCGTCATCTTGGCGGCACGTGGCATTACCGGCAGCGATCATGTCGATGGCAAGGAGCCGGATGCATGATCAACTGGGACGCCCATCTGATCATCGGCCCCATCGTCCTGCCGATGGTTATCGCCTCCGCCATGCTGTTGCTGGACGAGCGTCGTCGAACGCTGAAGGCGGTGCTCAGCTTGAGCGCAATGGCCGCCATTCTGGTCATGGCCCTGGTTCTGCTGCACGAGAGCGCAAACGGCGCCGTGGGCGGCGGCGATACTGCGCGCGTCTATCGCCTGGGATCGTGGGCTGCGCCCTACGGCATTGTCCTGGTGGCCGACCGTCTGTCGACGATGATGGTCGCGCTGACCAGCGTTCTGGGTGGATGCGCCCTGATCTTCGCCCTGGCGCGATGGGACAGAGCGGGACCGCGCTTCCACGCTCTGTTCCTGCTTCTGATCATGGGCGTGAACGGCGCCCTGCTGACCGGCGACCTGTTCAACCTGTTCGTCTTTTTCGAAATCATGCTGGCCGCCTCATACGGACTGGCGCTGCATGGGTCGGGCGAGGCGCGGGTGCGGGCGGGCGTGATCTATATCGCCGTCAATCTGACCGCATCCCTGCTGTTCCTGATCGGCGTCAGCCTGGTCTACGGGGTGACCGGTACGCTGAACATGGCGGATGTTGCGACGCGGGTTGCGACGGTCTCAGCGGATGACCTGGGACTGTTCCATATCGGAGCGGCGGTGCTGGGCACGGCCTTCCTGATAAAGTGCGCCATGTGGCCCTTGGGCTTCTGGCTGACGCCGACCTATTCGGCGGCCACCGCGCCGGCGGCGGCGGTCTTCGCCATCCTGTCCAAGGTCGGGGTCTATGTCGTCATCCGCCTCAGTCTGCTGCTGTTCGGCGCGGACGCTGGCGCCTCCTCCGGATTTGGCCTGACCTGGCTGTTCGTCGGCGGACTGGCGACCATAGGGTTCGGCACATTCGGCCTGATCGCCTCTCGCGATCTGTCGCGCGCCGCCGGGTTCGGCGTGATGATTTCTTCCGGCACCGTTCTGGCCAGCCTGGGCGTCGGCGACGCGGCGACCCTCAGCGGCGCGCTCTTTTACCTGATCGGCTCCACCCTGGCCTGCGCAGCCCTGTTTCTGCTGGCCGAGATCCTCCAGCGCGGGCGTGAAGCTGATGTCGGCGAGGCGCGCGCTGTTTTCGATGACGAATATCGTGATCCGTTCGACGACGAAGAGCGTAACGAGCCGGGCCTGGTCATCCCGGCGGCCGTCGCGGCCTTGGGCGGCGCCTTTCTGATCTGCACCCTGATGGTCGCCGGCCTGCCGCCCTTGGCCGGCTTCGTTGGAAAACTGTCGATGATCAGCGCCCTGGTGGGCGTTGGCGATGCGGCGGCCTGGACGCTGGTCGCTGTGCTTTCCGTGTCCAGCCTCGGCGCCTTAATCGGGCTGACCCGCCTTGGCGTCGGCGCGATTTGGACGCGCGACGAAGACGCGCCGGCTTTCGTGGTGGGGGCGGCTGAGTTGACGGCGGTCGCAGCCCTGCTTGGCGCGTGCGTGTTCTTGGCCATCTTCGCTGGCTCCGCCCTGATCTACACCGACCACACGGCGGCCTGGCTGGCTGAACCGCAAGGCTACATTCATGCGGTATTGGGCGGAGGCGGTCGATGAGACGCGTCCTTCCCTACCCCATCCTTTCACTCGGCCTGTTCGTCGCCTCAATCCTGCTCAGCGCCTCGGTCGCGCCGCCGTCCCTGGCGCTCGCGGTGCTGCTGGCCCTGCTGGCGCCGATCATCATGCTGGCGTTGGGCGTGGATCGGGTGCGAGTGAAGTCGCCGACGGCGATAATGCGCCTCGCCATCGACGTCGTGGGCGACATCGTGCGCTCCAACTGGGCAGTGTCGCACATCATTCTGGGGCGGCGACGGCATGAGCGCACATCCGGCTTCATCCACATCCCGCTGGACCTGCGCGATCGATATGGTCTGGCGGTACTGGCCATCATCATCACCTCGACGCCCGGCACCCTGTGGGTCGAGTACGAAGCCGCGACCGGCCGTCTGCTGCTGCACGTGCTGGATCTGGTGGATGAAGAAACCTGGGTGCGGCTGATCAAGGATCGCTACGAACGTCGGCTGATGGAGATTTTCGAATGACGGCGGCGGTGCTGACCTGGGGCCTGGGTCTGGCCCAGCTGATGCTGATCTGCGCCATGGGCCTGGCGGCATGGCGGATCATTCACGGTCCGCGCGCCCAGGATCGCGTCCTGGGCATGGACACCCTCTATCTGAACGGCATGCTGCTGGTGGTGGTGTTCGGCATCCGCACCAACAGCCAGCTTTATTTCGAGGCCGCCCTGGTGATCGGCATGTTGGGCTTCGCCGCAACCGTGGCTTTGGCAAAATTCCTGATGCGCGGCGAGGTGATCGAATGACCGAGGCTGACGTTCCCGCATGGGCCGCCATCCTCGTCGTCGCCCTGGTGGTCATCGGATCGACCCTCTCGCTGCTGGGCGCGGTTGGGCTGGTTCGGCTGAAGACCTTCTATGAGCGCGTCCATGCTCCGACGCTCGGGGCCACGCTCGGCATGGCGCTGGTCCTGCTGGCGTCGATCGTTTGGTTCACGACCGTCGAGCGGCGTTTCATGCCCCGCGAAATCCTGATCGGCCTTTTCCTGACGGTCACAACGCCGGTCACCCTGATCCTGCTGGCCCGCGCCGCCCTGTTCCGCGATCGCACCGAGGGCGCCGAAGACACGCCGAGAAAGGGCTGATCGGCCGGCGAAAAAAGAAGCCCGGCGGGGGCGCCGGGCTGCAAGCAGGTTCGGTGATGGTGTCCCTGAGGACGACCCCATTCCTTAACCGAAATGGTTTCCAGATCGTTAAGCGCCCTTCAGTCCGGCAGCCATGTCGTCTGACGCCCCGCTGGATCGACAGGCCAAGTGATCCGCCAGCCTGCCCCCGCCCGCTCGACGATGAAGCTGCCAGCCGCGCCCACGCCCGGATAGTCGAAGCGCTTGCCATTCACCGTGATCGTCGCCGCACCCGACTGTCCGATGACGGCCCGCCAGCGGCCGCGCCCGATCGCTGTCGGCGACATATCTGCGCCGTTGATATTGACCGAGGGAGCCGCCCCATTTGTTCGACCCGACGCCATCAAAGTCGCGCCGTCCGAATCCACCGCATCCAGCCCTTCGCCGCCATCGAGGCGAACCGTCGGCTGGCCAGCGGCAATCAGGGCGACGGGACCGGCCCCGCCCTGGATCACCACCAGGGTCTCGGGCGAGACGGCGGCGTCCTCGCCCACCTGCACCTCGGGCGTGAAGCGCACATCGCCGCTCAGAGGCGGCAGCCGCAGTTCGAAACGCCCCGCGCCGTCCGCCGTCGTCGCCACGGCCGCAGTATCCGACGCACGCAGCACGACACGCGCATTGGGCCCCGCCCCGCCGCGCAGCACCAGGACGCCGCCGTCGCGCGACACGCCATCGATTTGGGGCGGGCGAACCCAGGGCGAGGCCTCGTCGGCCCCCGTCGGCCCCGCCACGCCGCCCTGCTGATCGGAACAGGCTGCGGCAGCCAGGACCGCGACACACGCGACCATCATCCGACGTTTCATCCTGCGCCTCTACGATATAGGACTGGCGACCCAGCGGCTCGAGCCTGTGTTAGCTTGAGCGCCGTCGGTTTGGCCATGGCCAGGCCGCCTATTCGTTTTCTTCGAGGCTCCATGTCCCTGCCCCCCGTTTCGTTCCTGCCGTTCGACGGCTCTTCCGTCTGCCTGTTCTGCGGCGCCTCCGAGACCGCCGATCCCTCCTATACCGAGGCGGCCTACGCCTTCGGCAAGGCGGCGGCTGAGGCCGGCTGGCGGCTGGTCTATGGCGGCGGAGGCGTGGGTCTGATGGGAGCCTCCGCGCGTGGCGCGCATGAGGCGGGCGGCCGGGTCGTCGGCATCATGCCGGCCTTCCTGCGCAGCCGCGAACGCCTGTTCGACGAGGTCGAAACCGTCGTCGTCACCTCGATGCACGAGCGCAAACAGCTGATGTACGACCAATCCGACGCCTTCGTGGTCGCGCCCGGCGGCATCGGCACCCTGGAAGAGGTCGTGGAGCTGCTGTCCTGGAAGCGGCTGGACCTGCACCACAAGCCGGTCGTCTTCCTGAACCTGAACGGCTTCTGGAACGGCTTCTTCGATCTGATGAAGCACAGCGTCGCAGAAGGAATGACGCCGCCGTCGTTTTTGGACGCCTGGACCGTCGCCGAAACCGTCGAAGAGGCGATGGCGCAGGTTCAGGCCGGCGGCGATGCGCCGCAATTGAAACATGATCATCGATAAGTGATCATCGCTCATAATCCGCTGCGCGCGTCTTGACAGTTTTTATCGAAAACTGACATGGGAGCGCAGCGGCATGACGCCGTTCTTCATTTCGGAGAGTTTTCAATGCGCGCTCTGCTGATCGCCGCCGCCCTGTTCGCCGCCGCCCCTGCGGTCGCCCAAGCCCCCGCCGCCACCAGCCTGACGCTGGCCGACGCCGCCAAGGCGCCCGCACGCGCCACCATTATCGACGGCGCACGTTGGTCCTGCGAAGGCGCGACCTGCACCGCTGCAGGCGGCACGGAACAGCCCGCGACGCGCGCCTGCCGCCGCGTGGTTCAGAAGTTCGGTCCCGTGACCGCCTTCTCGTACAAGGGCGTCGCCCTGAGCGCTGACGAACTGGCTGTCTGCAACGCCTAAAATGCGTGAGGCGGCTTAGGCCGCCTCGCCTCTTAGCCGCCGCTGGATGGTTTCACGACCGATCAGCGGCGCCATGGCCGCCATGTCCGGCCCGTGCTGCTGGCCCGTCAGCGCCAGACGCAGCGGCATGAACAGCGCCTTGCCCTTCGCGCCCGTTTCGGCCTTGACGGCCGAGGTCCACGCCGACCAGGCGTTCTCGTCGATCACTTCCGGCAGCAAACGCAGCGCCGTTTCGATGAAGACCGTATCTTCGATAACGGGTTGGATCGGACCGCGGACGATCTGCGCCATGTCCGCGACGTCGGCGAACTTTGTCAGATTGCCCCGCACCGTATTCCAGAAGGCTTCGCCCAGATCGGCGCCGAGAGCCTGAAGACGCGGCTGCGCCGTCGCATAATCCATGACGTGCAGCGCCTGGGCGTTCAGCCGGTCCAGATCCGCCGTATCGTAACGCGCCGGCGAACGGCCCATCTTGGAGAAGGCGAAGCTCTGACCCAGAGCCTCGACCGAGGCGCCGACTTCCAGCGGATCGGAGGTCCCGATCCGGCCGAGGTGGCTGGTGATGGCGATCGGCTCATAGCCTTGGTCGCGCATGTCGCTGATCGACAGCGATCCCAGGCGTTTGGACAGGGCCGCGCCGTCGGCGCCCACCAGCAACGGCATGTGGGCGAACCCCGGAACCGTCGCGCCCAGCGCTTCGAAGATCTCGATCTGCGCGCCAGTGTTGGTGACGTGATCCTCGCCCCGGATGATGTGGGTGATGGCCATGTCGATGTCATCGACGACCGACGGCAGGGTGTAGAGGAACAGGCCGTCCTCGCGGATCAGCACCGGGTCCGACATCGAGGCGGTGTCCACCTCCGCATGACCGCGCGCCAGGTCTTCCCAGGCGACGCGCTTGCCATCCAGCTTGAAGCGCCAATGGGGACGGCGCCCTTCGGCTTCGTATGCGGCCTTCTGCTCTTCGGTCAGTTCCAGCGCCGCGCGGTCATAGATCGGCGGAAGGCCGCGCGACAGTTGCACCTTGCGCCGACGGTCGAGCTCGTCGGCGGTCTCATAGGCGGGATAAAGCCGCCCCGACGCCTTCAGCCTGGCGGCCGCTTCTTCGTAGCGATCAAACCGTTTGGACTGGTTGTAACGCTCGTCCCACGGCATCCCCAGCCAGGTCAGGTCGTCTTCGATTCCCTGTTCGAACTCGGGCGTGGAGCGCGCCAGGTCGGTATCGTCGATGCGCAGGACGAACGATCCACCCTGCCCCTTGGCGAACATCCAGTTCACCAAGGCGGTACGGACATTGCCGACGTGCAGCTTACCCGTGGGCGACGGGGCGAAACGAACCTTGACGGACATGGATAGACGACCTCGAAAGCGAGGCGGCTAGGTCGCCCCGCAACCCGGCGAAGTCAAGGCGCGGAAGGCTTAAACCTCAGTCGTCGCGGTGAACGCGTTCGCGGCGTTCGTGGCGTTCCTGGGCTTCGACCGACAGGGTCGCCGTCGGACGGGCTTCCAGACGACCCAGGCTGATGGGTTCGCCCGTGTCTTCGCAGTAGCCGTAGGAGCCGTCCTCGATCCGGCGCAGCGCGTCGTCGATCTTGGAGATCAACTTGCGTTGGCGGTCGCGGGTGCGCAACTCCAGCGCGCGATCGGATTCCGAAGACGCCCGGTCCACCAGATCGGGGTGGTTCTCGGTCTCGGCCTTCAGATTGACGACGGTGCCCTTGGACTCGCGAAGGATCTCATCCTTCCAGGCCAGCAGCTTCTTCTTGAAATAGGCTTGCTGCCGTTCGTTCATGAACGGCTCGCTGTCAGACGGCCGATACGGGCCGGTTTCGTCGGACACAACGGACGCCAAGGCGCTCATCGATCTCACGCTCTCTAACACGCCCCCCTGTGGCGTAGATGGCCGTATAGTCAGCCCGTCGAGTCGCGGCAACGCGGTTCTCGATTCCGTGATGAAAATAGGGCGACTAACCGTCTGACAGTGGCAAAAGTCACTCACTGCCGAAGCTTAGCCGCCTGATGTCAGACGATTATTTCGTATCAGGGGCGGTTGCGGCGCATTTCCGCCTTCGCCAGTTCGACTGAAGCGCGCAGGTCGATCTGATCCAGCAAGGCGGCCAGGTCCTTGTCGTCATCGTCGGCGCGCTCTTCGCGCAGGCTCCGCGCCAGTCGATCCAGAGCCCCCTCGTCGGCGTCGCCGTTCAGCAGGGCCAACTTGATTTCATCGAGACGATCCAGAAGACCGCTGCCGCGCCGGATCGCGCGACGCCGCTTTTCCAGCGGCCCCTCGACCCCTTGAAGGGCCATCAGGGCCGAGACGTCAGAGACCCCGCCTGTTGCTGCGCTGGCGGTCGTTGCGGCAGGCGCGGACGCAGCCGCAGTCTGCCCCAGCGAAAAGCCGCTGGCGGATCGCGTCGGACGTGTGCTGGCAGGCGTGCTGACGCCGTTGGGGCCGACAACCTTCATGTGCAGGTGCTCCGCGTCATGAAACCATGGATGACGGGCGGCGATGACTGTTTGGTTAACGCCCCGGCAAATTCTGCCGCTTCTCTGACCTTCAAAGGCCGACTGTCATTGAATTCGCGTCGTTAATTCCGCGGCATGATCTTCGCACAGACGGCGTCGTAACGTTGCGTGGACGCCTGACCGATGCAAAATCTGCTTGCCCGCCTGATCGCCTCCGTCGCCGCGACGCTTGTCGTCGCCGGCGGCGCGACATCGGCGCTGGCCCAGTCGCAGTCGCGCATCAAGGATATCGCCGCCGTCGAGGGCGTGCGCGGCAACCAGCTTGTCGGCTACGGCATGGTCATGGGGCTGAACGGGACGGGCGATTCCCTACGCAACTGCCCCTTCACCCGCCAGTCGCTGGAAGGCATGACCGAGCGGCTGGGCGTCAATATCCGCGGCGCCAACGCCAACACCAAGAATATGGCCGCCGTCATGGTCACGGCCGACCTGCCGGCCTTCGCCACGCCCGGCTCGCGCATCGACGTGTCAGTGGCCTCCATGTGCGACGCCAAGAGCCTGCTGGGCGGTTCGCTTGTGGTAACCAGCCTGCAAGGCGCAGACGGTCAAGTCTATGCGGTGGCGCAAGGCTCGGTCCAGACCGGCGCCGTCTCGGCGTCGGGCGGTTCGGGGTCGTCGGTGACGCGCGGCGTGCCGACCGCGGGCCGCATCGCCTCGGGCGCCCTGGTCGAGCGCGAGACCGGCTTCCAGATGGCCAATATGAACGAGGTGCGCCTGAACCTGCGCAACCCCGACTTCACCACCGCCCAGCGCGTCGCCGCCGTCGTCAACGCCGCCTACCCGGGGTCGGCCCTGGCCGAGAACGGCACGGTCGTGTCCCTGCGCGCGCCCGGCGAACTGGGCATGGCGGGCTTTATCAGCCGGATCGAAAACCTGGCCGTCAGCGTCGATACGCCCGCCAAGGTCATCATCGACGAGGTCAACGGCGTCATCGTCATGGGCGACGCCGTGCGCATCTCTCGCGTCGCCATCGCTCAGGGCAATCTGACCATATCGGTGGACGAACAGCCGCAAGTCAGCCAGCCGGCGCCCTTCAGCCGGGGCCAGACCGCCGTCGTCCCTTCGACCCAGGTGAACGTCGAAGAGGATCTGGGCACCCAGATGCGGCTGGTGGGCGGTGGCGCCAACCTCTCCACCCTGGTCAACGGCCTGAACGCCCTTGGCGTCAGCCCGCGCGACATGATCAGCATCTTGCAGGCCATCAAGGCCGCCGGCGCCCTGCAGGCCGACATCGAGGTGATGTGAGCATGACCGACCTGACCGTCTCCGCCGACCTGCTGCGCCCCGCCGCGGCCGCGCCCACGGCGGCTAACCGAGACAAGATCGCGGAAACCGCCAAGGCCTTCGAGGCCACCTTCATCTCGCAAATGCTGAAGCCGATGTTCGAAGGCCTGTCGACCGACGGCCTGTTCGGCGGCGGCCAGGGCGAGGCGACATGGCGCAGCTTCATGCTGGACGAAATGGCCAAGTCCACGGTGAAGGCGGGGGGCATCGGTCTGAGCAACACCGTCATGGCCGAAATGCTGAAGATGCAGGAGGGCCGGCAATGAGCGACACCGAACTGGCCCAGGCGCGGGTTCGTCAGTTGACGACCTTGACCTTGCGTCTCACCGAGCGATTGAAGGCCGAAACAGCCGCCTTCGCCGACGGCCGTCCTCAGGATGTGGCCGCCGGTCTGTCGGAAACCCAGGAGATGGCCAATCTCTACCGTCGCGATTCCGCTCATGTGAAGGCCAATCCGGCGCTGCTGAGCGGCGCTCCGCTCGAAGATCGAAAGACCCTGATCAACGCCACGCGTGAGTTCGACGCCGTCCTGACGCGACACAGCCGCGCCGTCGACGCCGCGCGTCAAATCTCCGAGGGTCTGGTCCGCGCCATCGCGGCGGAGGTCACCGCCGCCCGCACCCCCGCCTCCGCCTATGCCGCCGACGGCCGGGCCTCGCTGGGCGACGGACGCGCTGTCGCCCTCAATCGGATGGCCTGAACGGGAAGTCCCTTCGCCGTTCGCCGATCACGGTTCGCGCCTTAAGGGTCATTGCCTATTTTTTAAGCGACTGCGTGCCAGCATGGCCTCATGACGCTGACCACCCGCCTCCTAGGCCTGGCCTTCGCTTCCGCCGACACTCTGGTGGAGGTGGATCCGAAAGGCGTGGTCTCCTTTGCGATCGGCGCGGGCGCTGTGGCCGGCGAGGACGCAGGCGCAACCTGGACCGGCCGTCCCCTGCTCGATCTGCTGCACGACGGCGCGTCCACCTTGACCGCCCTGCAAGGCATGAAGTCCGGCGTGCGTATTCCGGCGACGTCGGTCCTTGTGGCGGCCGGCCCCGACCGCGTGCGCCGCGCCTCTTTCCGCGCCTTCGTCTTGCCGCAGATGGCGCCGGCCGTCTCCTGCGCCATCTCCTACGAAGGCCCGGCCTTCGCGCTGGAGGATCTGGACACACGGCCGCTTCTGGAACCGGAAGATTTCCTGGCCGACGCCGGGCGTGTGCTGGAGTCCAATCCCGACCTGGCCCTTTCCTTCCTCGACATTACCGGGTTGGAGAATGTCACCGGCGAAGCCGCCGATCGTCTGAACCGCCGCATCGAGGCCACGCTTCAGTCCGCCGCCGTCGAGGGATCGAGCGCGTCGCAGGTCACGGGCGTCCGCTATGCCCTTCTCCGCCCCGCCAACGACCGTCGTGACATCGCTGCCGAAATCGTTGAGGCCGGCCGGGCCGAAGGCCTGTCGCTGGGTGCAGAGGCGTTCAGCTCGCCCGTCCCGCCCGGATCGGATTCCCTGTGCGTGCTGCGCGCCATGCGGTTCGCCATCGAAGGCTGCCTGAAGGGCGACGGCCTCGCCAATCCGCAGATCGCCTTCGCCGACTCGCTGAAGCGCACCTTCCGCGACGCCGAGACCTTCCGCAGCCTGGTCAAGTCGCGCGAGTTCCAGGTCCACTATCAGCCCATCGTCCATCTGGATTCACGAGCGGTCCATCACTTCGAGGCCCTGACCCGATTCAGCGGCAACAGCGGTCCCGCGGAAGCCATTCGCATGGCCGAGGAGCTGGACATGATCGAGTCATTCGATCTCGCCGTGGCGGAAAAGGTGCTGAAGCGGATGCGCCAGCCCGGCGCCGGCCTGCTGAAGATGGCGGTCAATGTCTCGGGCGCCTCGCTGGGCGACGACACCTATGTCGAGCAGTTGCTGCGCATGACCGCCGGCGCGCCCGAAGAACGTCGTCGCCTGATGGTCGAGGTGACCGAAACCTCCGCCGTCGCAGACATCGAAGCCGCCGACCGTCGCCTGGCCGGGCTGCGCGAAGCCGGCATCAAGGTCTGCATCGACGATTTCGGCGCGGGAGCCGCCGCCTTCGACTATCTGCGCAAACTGTCGGTGGACTCGGTCAAGATCGACGGGGCCATTGTTCGCGATATCCAGACCGACCAACGCTCCAAGGCTATGCTGCACAGCATCGTCGAAATGTGCCGTTCGATGAGTCTGGAAACCATCGCCGAGATGATCGAAACCGACGGCGTCGCCGCAGAACTCAAGGCGGCGGGCGTCGAATACGGCCAAGGCTGGCTGTTCGGCCGCGCCGAAGCCGAGCCGCGCACCCAACTGTCCAGCCCGTCTATGGTCCGTCGCAAGGGCGCCGTGGAGGCCTGGGGCTGACCGACCTTAGAGCTGGATCGTGCGCGTGATCTTCAGCGCCGCCAGGAAATCCACGTCGTGGCTCACGACGATCAAGGCGCCGTCATAGGCGTTCAGCGCCTCTTCGACCGCCGCGATGGCGTCCAGGTCGAGGTGGTTCGTCGGCTCGTCCAGAACCAGCAACTGCGGCGGCGTCGCGCCTGTCATGACGCAGGCCAGGCCCGCCCTCAGCCGCTCGCCGCCCGAAAGTTCGTCGACCCGGCGCTGCGCCGCCGTATTGCGAAACAGGAACCGCGCCAGCGCCGCCTGTGCGTCATTGACCGAGCCTTTCGGGTTCAACCGTCGCCACGCCTCCACCAGCGTTTCGTCCGGGCTCAGGATCTTGACCTCCTGATCCAGCAGCACCGCCCGCACAGGCCGCTCGACGCGCCCTGTCGTCGGTTGCAGATCGCCGGTGATCAGCCGCAACAGGGTCGTCTTGCCCGCGCCGTTCGGTCCCGTGATCGCGACCCGTTCCGGCCCGACAAACTTCAGATCGACCGGCCCGACGATCGTACGCCCCTCAGGTGTCGCCCAGCCCGCCTGGTCCAACGTCAGCACCGCCCGTCCCGTTGGCAGGCCGGTCGTCGGCATCGGGATCGCCAGCGTTCGCGTTCGCTCCACGCGCGCCTGGGCTGAAGCCAAGGCGTCCTGCGCGGCCTCAGCCTGTCGTTCGGCCAGCAAGCGGCTGAGGCCGCCCGTGCTTTCGGCGCGCTCGGCCCGTGCGCCCAGCAGGATTTTCGGCATGTCGCCCTTCGCGGCCTTACGGCGGCCGGCGGCGTCGCGGCGCGACTGGGCCTCGGCGCGTTGCTGAGCCTCGGCGCCGACACGGGCGAGGTCGCGTTGGGCTTCGGCCAGATCCCGCGTCGCCGCCTCGCGCTCCAGCGCCTTTCGCTCGACATAGGCGTCATAGCCGCCGCCGTAGCTGGCGACGCCCAGGCTCGACACCTCAAGGATTCGGTCCATGCGGCGCAACAGGTTGCGATCATGGCTGACCACCACGACCCCGCCGTCCCAACGTGCGATGACGTCGGCGACCAGCGCCCGCGCTTGGGCATCCAGATGATTGGTCGGCTCGTCCAGCAGGATCAGATCGGGCAAGGCCAGCCTTAACCGCGCCAAGCGCAACCGCGTCTGCTCGCCCCCGCTGAGACTGGACGTCAGGCGTTCGAGGTCCACATCCGGCAGCCCGACGTCGCGCAAGGCCTCATCAAGACGAGCCTCCAACGTCCAGTCGGCCTCGGCCAAATCGTCAGCCGTTCCCTGCCCTGCCAAAGCCCGCCCCAAAACCGCCAGCGCTCCTTCGACGCCGAGGGTTTGAGCAACGGTCTCAGCAGGCGTCGGCTCATAGCGCTGATCCAAGACGCCGATCGCTCCGGCTCGCGCGACAGCCCCTTCGGCCGGCGCGGCTTCGCCCGAGATCAGGCGAAGCAGCGTGCTCTTTCCCGCACCATTGCGACCGACGATGCCGGTGCGCTCAGGCCCGAACGTCAGGCTCAGATTGTCGAAGAGGGTGGCGCCGTCCGGCGTCCTAGCGGCGACCTTGTCGAGTGTCGCGAGTGCGGACGGGGACGCGTTTCGGCTTGGGCTGATTGGCATTGAGGATCACGAGCAGCATGGCGGACAGGGCGGAACCGGTGGCCAATGCGATGATCATGATCGTCAAACCTTCTGCAAAACGCGTCAGAACAAGCAGGATGGGTCGTAATCCCGCAATGCGCAAGTCTGGCGTCGAACACGGCCGCGTGAGAAGCTTGGCCTTGAGGAGACCCCTATGAAGCCAGTCGTCCTGCTCACAGTGTTCTCCGCCCTCGCTTGCGCCGCCTGCGCCACCGCGCCGAACGCGCCGCCATCAGCCCCAAACTACAGCGCCGTGCCAACGCAGGCGCCGCCGCCGAACGCGCGGCTCTATGCCGCCTGCCTGCAGCAGGCTGCTGCGGCCGATGCCTATCGCCGCGCGGACAACGGGGACGGCGCGGAATATATTCTGTTCACGTGCACGGGTGCGCCGGCCGCGGCCTTTGCCGCGGCCTTGATCCCGTGGAGCGAGAAGATCGGATCGACATTCCAGCGTGACGGCCGCACCTTCCGCTCGACCGCCAAGGTCGAGGCCGACCTGTTCGGCGTCGATTCCTGCTCGATCGATACGACGGGCGGAGACCCCATCTGCGTCCTGTCGTTCAACGCCGGCGACTTTCTCGACCACTAGGCTGGCGGCGGCTAGACCTGCCGTCATGCAAACCCGTTTCCGCATTGAAAACCCCGCTGGCGCCGCCGCGCGGCGCGAGGCCGCCGTCCAGCGCCTGCGAGACCAGACCGGCATAGACGAGGCCATGATCGACGCCCTGGTCGAAGGCTTTTACGCCCGTGTCCGCGACGACGTGCTGATCGGCCCGATCTTCGCACACCGGATCACCGACTGGGCGCCGCATCTGGCGCAGATGAAGCTGTTCTGGTCGTCGGTCGCCCTGTCCACCGGCGTCTATCAGGGCCGGCCGATGCCAAAACACCTGCCCCTTCCCATCGATGCGCGGCATTTCGATCGCTGGCTGGAGCTGTTCGCCGATACCGCGCGCACCCTTTGCCCGCCCATCGCCGCCGACCACTTCATTCAACGCGCCCGCCGCATCGCCGAAAGCCTTGAACTCGGCGTCGCCAACGCCAGCGGCGTGCTTCTGGCCAAGGGCGAGCGTTTCGTGCGGCCCACGCAGGCGTGGACGCCGGAATGATGCGCCGGCCGCAATGTTCCTACATTGTTCTTGCTTCAATCCCGCAATTCGTCCCCATATAGCGATGTCGCGCCGGACCCGCCGGCCCTCCTCCGCGTTCTCCGGACAGCATGACCGAAAAGCATAACTTCATCCGCGTTCGCGGCGCCCGCGAGCATAACCTCAAGGGCGTGGATCTCGACATTCCGCGTGAGCAGCTGGTGGTGATGACCGGCCTGTCGGGGTCGGGTAAATCCTCGCTGGCGTTCGACACCATCTATGCCGAGGGCCAGCGTCGCTATGTCGAAAGCCTGTCAGCCTATGCCCGCCAGTTCCTGGAGCTGATGGGCAAGCCGGACGTGGATCTGATCGAAGGCCTCTCCCCAGCCATCTCGATCGAACAGAAGACGACGTCCAAGAACCCGCGCTCGACCGTCGGCACGGTGACGGAAATCCACGACTATATGCGTTTGCTGTGGGCGCGTGTGGGCGTGCCCTATTCGCCGGCCACCGGCCTGCCCATCGAGAGCCAAACCGTCAGCCAGATGGTCGACAAGCTGGTCGCCCTGCCCGACGGTGAGCGCATCCTGCTGTTGGCTCCCGTCGTTCGCGGCCGCAAGGGCGAATACAAGAAGGAAATCGCCGAATGGCAGCGTCAGGGCTTCCAGCGCCTGAAGATCGACGGCCAGTTCTACCCGATCGACGAAGCGCCCGCCCTGGACAAGAAGTTCAAGCACGACATCGACATCGTCGTGGACCGGATCGTCACCAAACCGGATCAGGAAGCGCGCTACGCCGACAGCTTGCAGACGGCGCTGGGTCTGGCCGATGGCATCGCCAACGCCGAATGGGCCTCCACGGCCGAAGGCGAGACAGCGCCGCGCTCCATCCTGTTTTCCGAACGGTTCGCCTGCCCGGTGTCGGGGTTCACGATCAGCGAGATCGAACCGCGCCTGTTCTCGTTCAACAACCCCTTCGGCGCCTGCCCGGTCTGCGACGGCCTGGGGGTCAAGCTGGCGTTCGACGCCGATCTGGTGATCCCCGACCGCGACAAGACCCTGCACAAGGGCGCCGTGGCGCCGTGGGCGCGCGGGCCGTCGCCGCTTTACACCCAGACGCTGCAATCGCTGAGCCTCCACTACGGCTTCTCGATGGACAAGCCGTGGCGTGACCTGCCCGCCCAGGCGCACAAGGCCATCCTGCACGGCACGGGGTCCGAAAAGATCAAGTTCGTCTATGACGACAACGCCCGAAAGTACGAGGTCTCCAAGCCGTTCGAGGGCGTCCTGCCGAACCTGGAGCGCCGCTGGCGCGAGACCGACAGCGCCTGGGTGCGTGAGGAACTGGCGCGCTATCAGTCCGAGACGCCCTGCGACGCCTGCCACGGCAAGCGGCTGAAGCCCGAGGCCCTGGCGGTCAAGGTCGGCGGCGAGGACATCGCCGACATCTCCACCCTGTCGATCTCCAAGGCCTATCTGTGGTTCTCGACCCTGGAAGAGAATCTGACCGAAAAGCAGATGGAGATCGCCCGGCGCATCCTGAAGGAAATCTGCGACCGGCTGCGGTTCCTGAACAACGTCGGCCTGGACTATCTGAACCTGTCCCGGTCCTCCGGCACCCTGTCGGGCGGCGAGAGCCAGCGTATCCGCCTGGCGTCGCAGATCGGCTCTGGTCTGACCGGCGTCCTCTATGTGCTGGACGAGCCGTCCATCGGCCTGCACCAGCGCGACAACACCCGCCTGCTGGAAAGCCTGAAGGGCCTGCGCGACCTCGGCAACTCGGTTCTCGTGGTCGAGCATGATGAAGAAGCCATCCTGACCGCGGACTACGTCATCGACATGGGCCCCGCCGCCGGGGTTCACGGGGGACAGGTGTGCGCCGAGGGTACGCCGGCCCAGGTCATGGCCAACCCCAAGTCCCTGACCGGCAAATACCTGACTGGCGAGCGTGAGATCGAAATCCCCGCCGAGGGCCGTCGCCCCATCAACCGCAAGCGGATGCTGAAAATCAGCGGCGCCAGCGGCAACAATCTGAAGAGCGTCACCGGCGAAATCCCGGTCGGCGTCTTCACCTGCATCACCGGCGTCTCGGGCGGCGGCAAGTCCACCTTCACCATCGAAACCCTGTACAAGGCCGCCGCGCGTCGGCTGAACAATGCATCGGAGGCCCCTGCCCCCTTCGACCGGATCGAAGGCCTGGAGCATTTCGACAAGGTCATCGACATCGACCAGTCGCCCATCGGCCGCACCCCGCGCTCGAACCCCGCGACCTACACCGGCGCCTTTGGCCCCATCCGCGACTGGTACGCCGGCCTGCCTGAATCCAAGGCGCGCGGCTACGGCCCCGGCCGGTTTAGCTTCAACGTCAAGGGCGGTCGCTGCGAGGCCTGCCAGGGCGACGGCGTCATCAAGATCGAGATGCACTTCCTGCCGGACGTCTATGTCACCTGCGACGTCTGCAAGGGCAAACGCTACAACCGCGAGACGCTGGAGATCGTGTTCAAGGGCAAGTCCATTTCGGACGTGCTGGACATGACGGTCGAGGAGGCCGCCAGCTTCTTCAAGGCCGTGCCGCCGATCCGCGACAAGATGCTGACGCTGGAACGCGTGGGCCTAGGTTACGTCAAGGTCGGCCAGCCGGCGACCACCCTGTCGGGCGGCGAGGCCCAACGGGTCAAACTGTCCAAGGAGCTGTCGAAACGCGCCACCGGCCGCACCCTCTACATCCTCGACGAGCCGACGACCGGCCTGCACTTCGAGGATACGCGCAAGCTGCTCGAGGTGCTGCAGGAACTGGTCGAGGCCGGGAACACCATCGTGGTGATCGAGCACAATCTCGATGTCATCAAGGTCGCCGACTATCTGCTCGACTTCGGTCCCGAAGGCGGCGACGGCGGCGGCGAGATCGTCGCGGTCGGCACGCCCGAACAGGTCGCGGACAACAAGGCCAGCTGGACTGGCAAATACCTCAAGGAGGTGCTGGATCGGCACGAGGACCGCCGCAAGGCGCGTGTGGCGACCCTGGGCGGCTCCGTCGATGCTCCGGCAAAGAAGAAAAGAGTGAAGGCGTCGGCCTGATCGTCAGGAAAAGACGTCGGTCGACTGACCGCCTCGAAGCCCATTCCAGGCCGCTGCGAACGGGGCATACAGGACCGCGAGTTGCAGCGCGGCCAGGAAGGCGTTGACGATCGACGACACCAGGATCGCCGGCCAGGCCTGCATCAGGATCTGACCCAATCCCTCGCCGTCGAAGCGCGCCAGCGTCTGGATGCCGCCGGTGGCGAGGTCTGCCGCTGCGCCGATGATCATGCCCAGGATGCTGACGATCAGCGACATGATGATGGCGATCACGGCCATGCCCAGCAGCGACCAGAAATGTCCTTTGGTGGCGGCGAACGATTCCACGATGGTGATCTTGCGACGATCGATCGTCATCGGCACCGCAAGGCTGAACTTGATCGCCAGCCATACGATCAGGGCGAAGACGGCGAAGATCAGCAGCACGCCGGCCAAAATCAGCAGCGCCTGACCCGACGCCGCGCCGAAACCGATAGCCGCGCCGACCACCATCATGCCGACGCCCGACGCCAGACCGACAGCCAGGCTGACGATCAGACTGACCGCCAGAACACGAACCTCATCCATGCCAAAACGCAGATAGCCCCACGACGACTCGTCCGGCCGCAGAACCGAGCGCGCCACCGCCGCGCTCAGCACCGCGCCGACCAGCAAGCCGATAGGCGCGGCCCAGATCAGGGCTCCGGCGTAAGTCTGACCCAAGGCCTGAAACTCCGCCATCGACGGGTTGGCCGACTGTTCCAGCGCTTCACCCGCCGCCATCAGGCTGGCCCACTTGTCGGCGCCCAGTCCGAACATGGCGACATAGACGGCCAGATAAACCAGGCCCCAGGCGACCGCGACGATCGGATGCCGACGAACGACCCGGAAGCCTTCGAAGGCCGCGTCGGTGGCGGAAAAACTCATGACAACTCCGGGAGCAGATTCGCGGCGCACCCTAGCGCATCCACAAGCCTACGTCCCGCACCGCCGCCGTTACGGCATCACGCGTTCGATCGCCTCAGTTCGCGGAGGCGATCGTCCAGTCCGCGATCTGGGTGTTGATGTCGCGGGTCGCCGTGTCGAAGGCTGCGACGATGGCGGATACGCGATTGTCGCCGGCGGGCTGGGTCACGGTGAAGACCCGCTCGACCGAGCGCCCTTCCTCGGGACGAATGGTGCCGCCGCCCGCGCGCCGTTCCGGGGTGGAGCGCAGCTGCGCCCGCGCGGTCACGACCACATCCGGCACGGCGCCCGGCGCGGCGTAACGCGCCTCGAACGTCGTGACCGTGACTTGCAGGATCAGCGGCGGCGTTCCCGGTTCGCGACGACCCAGTACGCGAATGCGATCGGCTCGGTTGGCGAAGGCCGCCTTCAGACTGTCGTCGAACAGGGTCGAGGCCGGCGACACCCAGCGTGCGCCGCCGATATAGGCCGTCTCCAGACCCGTGACGCCCAGGATTTTGTCGTCGCCGGTCGCCTGCGGGAACTCGATGCGGCGGATCGAGACCGTGAGAGGCGCAGGCGTGTCGCCCACCGCCGACGGCGCGACCATCGGCAGGCCGAACCGATAGTTCTGCACCGGGTCCGGCGACGACAGCAGGGCGCATCCGCTCAGCGCGGTCAGGACAGCGGCGGACGCCGCCAGTCGAAGGACAGGACGAAGGATCACGGCTGCACCTCCAGCTCTTTGGATTTCGGACGACCGATAAAGTCGCGCGGACTGGCGCGGACATCGTCGATCAGGGATTGCAGAGACCGGGTGGCGTCCTGCAGTTCTTCGATCGTGCCGGTCAGTTGCGGCAGGCTGGTCGTCGCAAAGTCACCCAAAGGACGCTCCAGACCCGTGATCGAACGGTTGGCCGAGGCGATCGCCGTGCGGGCCTCCGCCGTCGCCGAGTTGATGTTGGCGATGGCTTGGCGACCGTCCGTATTGATGATCTGACGCGTGTCGACGGCCAGGGCCTGATATTCCTTCACCGCCGCGTTGGCGTTGGTCACGGCCTCTTCCAGTTGCTGGAAGATGGCCTTGCGGGCTTCCAGTTCGGTCGTCAGGGCCTCGACGTTCTTCACGCTGGTGGAGAAGCTGCGGATATTGTCGTCGGACATGACGCGGTTGATCCGGTTCAGCGCATCCACGGTCTGGGCCAGCACCGTGCCCGAACCACTCAGCAGTTCGGCGATCGGCGACGGCTGGCTTTGCAGCACAGGCACGACATTGTCCGGATACTGCTCTTTCAACAGGGCGCTGTTGGGCGAGCCGGCGGTGATCTGGATGTAGTTCAAGCCGGTGATGCCTTGCGGTTGCAGCTGAGCGCGCGAGGTCACGCGCACCGGCGTCGTGCCGTCCACGCGGACACGGGCGATGACCTGATCGTCGCGCTTGGTGTCGATGTTCAGGTCGGTGACCTGGCCGACGCGGATGCCGTTGAAATGCACCTCGCCGCCTTTGGACAGGCCGTTCACCGGCCCATAAAAGACGATGTCGTACATGTCGTAGTCGCTGTTGAACTGCAGCCGGGCCAGCCAGATTGTGAACACCGCCAAGGCCGCCAGAAGGGCGACGGTGGCGATGCCGACGGCGGCGTAATGTGCGTCTCTTTCCATGATCCGCTCTCCTCAGGCGGCAGACTTGGTGGCTGCGCGTCCGCGCGGCCCCAGGAAATATTCTTTGATCCACGGATGGTCGGAGCCTTCCAGCTCCTGCACCGTGGCCTTTTCCACGACCCGCTTGTCCGCCAGCACCGCCACCTTGTCACAGATGGCGTAGAGCGTATCGAGGTCGTGGGTGATCATGAAGACGGACAGACCGAGGTCGTCCGCCAGTTGCCGGATCAGATCGTCGAAGGCGGCCGCGCCGATGGGATCCAGGCCCGCCGTCGGCTCATCAAGAAACACCAGCTCGGGGTCCAGCGCCAGCGCACGCGCAAGGCCGGCCCGCTTCTTCATGCCGCCCGACAGTTCCGCCGGCTTCAGATGGTGATGCTCGGGCTTCAGACCGACCATGGCGATCTTGAGCTCAGCCAGCTCATAGATGACCGACTTGGGCAGTTTGGTGTGTTCGACCAAGGGCGACGCCACATTCTCCAGCACGCTGAGCGATGAGAACAGCGCGCCCTGCTGGAACAGGATGCCGGTGCGCTTCTCGATGTCGGCCGCCTCGGCCTTGGTCAGGTTCGCCCGGTCGTAGCCCAGCACCTTCACCGACCCGCCTTCCGGCTCCTTCAAGCCGATGATGGTGTTCAGCAGCACGGTCTTGCCCGCCCCCGATCCGCCGACGACGCCCAGGACTTCGCCGCGCACCAGGTCGAGGTCGAGGTTTTCGTGGATGGTGCGCTCGCCGAACTGGCTCAGCAGGCCGCGCACCTCCATCAGGTTTTCTGGCGCTTCGGTCATATGTTCAGCTCCAGGAAGACCAGGGCGAACACGGCGTCCAGGAAGATGATGGCGAAGATGGCTTGCACCACGGCGGCCGTCACGCGGCGGCCCAGGCTTTCGACATCACCGGCGACGGCCATGCCCTGACGGCAACCGATGGCGGCGATCACTAGGGCGAAGACCGGCGCCTTCACCAGACCCACCATCAGATGCTGGGCCATGGTGCCGTCCTCGACCAGACGCTGGAAGAAGAAGGACGGGCCGAGATTCAGCGAGCTCCAGCACACGACCAGACCGCCGATAAGACCGCCGATCATGCCCATGAAGGTCAGCAGCGGCAGCATGATCACCAGCGACGCAACACGAGGAATTACAAGGGCCTGAAATGGATCGACGCCCATGACTTGCATGGCGTCGACCTCCTGATTCATCCGCATTGACCCGATCTCCGCCGCAAAGGCCGAGGCCGAACGTCCCGCCAGAAGGACCGAGGCGATGACCACGGCGAACTCGCGGAACATGGCGACACCGATCAACTGAACCGCGAACACCTGGGCGCCGAAGTCGGTCAGCAAATCTACGCCGATGAAGGCGATCACGGCCCCGATGAAGAAGTTGGTGATCATGACGATCGGAATGGCGTCCAGACCGGCCCGCTCCGCCTGACTGACCCAGGCCGGCCAGCGGATGCCACCGGGGCGTTTGGCGGCTTCGACCACGGCGGCCATCAGTCGGCCGAGGAACGCCAGCGACAACATGGCCTCGCCGCCGAAATCATACACGCCGCGTCCGATCTTGGCGAAGGTGCGAACGAAGGCGCTGGGGCGTTTCGGGGCCGGGGCGCTCTGGCGCTCCAGCAGTTCGATCATGTGATAGATACGGCCGGCCTCGGGTCGATCCTTCCACTGGCTCTTGGACAGGCGGCCGCTGGAGGCCTGCACCAGGGCCAGCGCGCCTGCGGTATCGAAGCGACCAAGATCGGAGGTGTCGATGCTGGCGATTTCGCGGCCTTCCAGATCGCGGCTCAGCTCCGTCGGCAGACGGCCCAGCGCCGTGGTCGTCCAGTCGCCGGTCAGGCGCAGACGGGCTTCGCCATCACGATCGACGATTTCGTATGCGGCCTGGTTCATCGGGCCTCTGATGACCGGTCTGACATCGCGATTATCCCCTGCCCCTCTGAACAGACAGCCGAAATCCCTGCCGCCCTAATGGTCAAGCCGGCATTCGATGTCAACGCGCGATAACATTCGCACGGATGTTTGTCGATCGATCGTGTCGAGATCGCCTCCCCCAATGAAACGTCCAACGGTCACGCTGGCGCTGATGCCAAACGCGGCCGAACGGGATTCGTTCTCGCGTCACCTCATACGACGTTGCACGGCCGCCAGATCCTCGATGAACAACCGTCTCGCCTCGGACTTCGCGGCCTCGTCCGGCAGACGCAACAAATAGGAGGGGTGGACCGTCAGCACGGCGGTCGATCCATCGCTCAGGTCGATCGGCGCGCCGCGTTCCTGCATCACGGCCGGCTTTCGACCCAGCAACGCCAGACCCGCCGTCGCCCCCAGGGCCAGCACGACTTGCGGCTTGATCAGCCGGCGTTCTGAGTCCAGCCACCAACGGCAGGCCTGAACCTCGCCCGCGTTCGGCGTCTTGTGCAGACGGCGCTTGCCGCGCGGCTCGTGTTTGAAGTGTTTGACCGCGTTGGTGACATAGACATCGGATCGATCAATGCCGGCCTCGGCCAGGGCTGCGTTCAGCACCTGTCCCGCCGGCCCGATGAAGGCGCGGCCTGCCAGATCCTCCTGATCGCCCGGCTGCTCGCCGACGATCATCAGACGCGCCGACTTCGGCCCCTCCCCGCACACACCCTGCGTCGCGTCGCGGTAAAGCGGGCAACGGCGACACGCCTGAACGCCGCCGGCGACATCGTCGAGGTTTTCGGGCACGGCTTCGGCGTCGGGACGCGCCAGATGCAGGTCTGGCGCGACGGCGCGCGCGAAGCGCGGATTGGGCTGAGGCGACGGCGTAGCGACCATGGTCTCGGTTCGAACCGACGAGGCCGCCACCAGTTCCGGGATCAGGGCGGCTTCCGGCAAGTTCTTCCAGTAGGACTTGGCCATCTCGCCCTGCATCGTCTTCACCTTCAGCCGCGCAGGATTGAAGGTCGAGGCGTAGTAGGTCTTCCAGAAATCCTCGATCTCGTCTTCGGCCGGCGCCATGTCGCGGGTCGCTGGCGGCCCGAACCGCAGGGTTTCGCCATCCCAGAAGGCCGAACCATCCGGCGTCAGGATCGACCAGCGCATGGTCGTGAACCGCCGTTGGAAAAACGGCGCGGTCTTTTCCAGAACCCGATGCGGCGGCTCGAACCACGCGACCCAGGCCTCGCCCAGATCGTCATGCACCTGGCGAAAGCGAACGAAGGCCTTCATCTTGTGCGAGGCGCGGCTGACGTTCTTGACCCGCTCCAGCGCGTCGGCGACGTCCCGGTCCGAAATGACCTTGATCAGGTCCGGCTCATCCTTCAGTCGCCACAGCAGCCGATACATCAGATCGAAACGGTCAGCGGATCGATGAAGGATCAGGTTCTGGGCCAGGTCCACAAACTCTTTCGGCACGTTGAAAGCTCTGCGGTCATCCGGCGTCGGCGACGCCTCTTCGGCAATCGGCTGATCGAACAGCCCGCCCTGTTCTACCGCCCCCGCCACGACGAACCGCGCCGCTGCGGGCTCCACACCCGCCAATCGAAACGCGCGCGCCGCCTTCCGCCAGCCGTCGAAGTCGGTCTCACAGTCCAGCGTCGCCACCGCCATCAGAACAGGCTCAACTGCTCGGGCGTGCGGCTGGTCACGCGCGACTTCAGGTCCGCCGCATCCGTCAGTCCGCCTGGCGTCCAGTCCAACGCCGTGATGAAGGGCCGAATCTTGGCCACCGATCGCGTCAGTCGTCCGACGTCCTCCAGCCGCAGGGTCCGATAGCGGCGCACCGAGACAATCCGGTCCACCGCCTTCACGCCCAGACCCGGCACCCGCAGCAGCATTTCGCGCGGCGCACGGTTCACATCGACGGGAAACTGCTCGCGCTTGTTCAGCGCCCAGGCCAGTTTGGGGTCGACCGCCAGATCGAGCATGCCGTTCGATGCGCCCTCGCCGATCTCCGGCGCGGAGAAGCCATAGAACCGCATCAGCCAATCGGCCTGATACAGCCGATGCTCGCGCATCAGCGGCGGCTTGGACAGCGGCAGGATCGAACTGGAATCCGGGATCGGGCTGAACGCCGAATAGTAGACGCGGCGCAGGCCGTAACCGCCGTAGAGCGAGGCGCTGCGATCCAGGATTTCCGTATCCGGCGCGCCGTCGGCGCCGATAATCAGTTGAGTGCTCTGGCCGCCCGGCGCGAACTTCGGCGGTTTGATCTTTTCACGTTTGGCCGGCCTGGCCGCCTCGACGCCCAAGCGCACCTGGCTCATCGCCTTCTTGATGACACCAACATCCTTTTGCGGCGCCAGTCGCGCCAGCGCCTCGTCGCGCGGAAGTTCGATATTCGCTGACAGGCGGTCGGCGTACAGACCCGCCATCTCCACCAGCTTCGGGTCCGCCTCCGGGATCAGCTTCAGATGAATATAGCCCCGGAAGTCGTGGACTTCGCGCAGCGTCTTGGCAACCAGGACCAGCTGCTCCATCGTATAGTCGCCGGATCGAATAATGCCCGACGACAGGAACAGGCCCTCGATATAGTTGCGCTTGTAGAAGTTGAGCGTCAGGTCGACCACCTCGTCGACATCGAACCGCGCGCGCTCCACATTCGACGACACGCGATTGATGCAATAGGCGCAATCGTAGATGCAGAAGTTGGTCAGCAGGATCTTGAGCAGACTGATGCACCGACCGTCCGGTGTATAGGCGTGGCAGATGCCCATCCCCTCGGTCGAGCCGATCCCCTTGCCGCCGACGGAGTTTCGTTTCGACGTTCCGGACGACGAACACGAAGCGTCGTATTTGGCGGCGTCAGCCAGAACGGAAAGTTTTCGAAGCAGATCGAGACGGGCCATCGTTCTTGATACGTTCCAGAACGATGTTTGGTCCAGCGTTGCCGTTTTCTTTTTTTGAAACGATAACTTAGCGCAGCAGATTAAGCAGCGACGTGCTTTTCAGCGAGTTGATGATCTGAGCCGAAGCCTCGATCGCCACCTGCGCCATCTGCAGATCGGTGATCGCCCGTGCCGGATCATACCCGGACTTGTCCTGCATCATCTTCTGCAGAGCAGTTTTCTGATTTTCCTGGGCGTCCAGCGCCGTCTCGACGTGGTTCTGAATCAGACCGTTCTTGGCCGTCTGGTTCGTCAGGCCCGCATTCGCCTTGTCCAGTTCGCCCATCTGCGCCTTTAGAAAAGCGGTGACGTTGGCGTCGGGCTGTCCCGTCAGCGTGCCCGCCCCGGCCGGCGTATAGGTCACGCCGCCGACGGTGACCGCCGTGCCGTTCTGGAAGGCTTGGATGTTGCGGAACACCTCGGTCAGCGGCCCGCCGATCTCGCTGGCCAGAAACCCGGTCTCGACCGTGGTCTTCTCGTCGATGCGCGACTTCTGCTTCAGGGTGTCGTTGGCGAAGGTCGCGGCGGTGGACGGCGCCGCCGTCAAATCGGCCATGGTTGCAGCCGTGGCGGGCGCGATATCGCTCTGGCCGCCCGCAAACAGATAGGAGCCCTGGTGTTCCGCATTCAGTCCACCCTGCACCGTCTGATAGTTCAGACCGAGCTCGACCATCAGATTGTCGATCCGCCCGGCCGCCAGGCTGTTTGCGATGGCCTCGCGCGCCGCATTACCGCCTTCGTAGATGCGGCTCATGGCAAGATCCTGGGCGCTCAGCCGCGCCTTCACGGCCTCGCCGGTGGAGATGAAGCCCTCCAGCCGCGCCTGTGTCGATGTCAGGCTGGTCAGCTGTTCGGCGCCTCGACCATAGCCAGACATATCGGTGGCGATCTTCTCGCTATCGATCCGCTCCTGCGCCTGCTGCGCGCGGCCCTGCGCGTTCATCAGGCTGAGCAAGGCCGACTGGTAGTTCCCGTGGGTCGCGACGCGCGTCATTGCAGGATTCCGATCAGTACGTCGTACATGTCCTTGCTCGCCTGGATCAGGCGCGCAGAGGCGTTATAGGCTTGCTGGAAGGTGGTCATGTTGACCAGTTCCTCGTCCATGTTCACGCCTTCGGCCGAGCTGCGGCGGCTGTCCGCCTCCTTGGCCAGGGCGCTTGCCGTTTCGCTGCGGGTCTTGGCAGCCGAGGCCTTGCCGCCGATCTCGCCGGCGAAGTCCGCCGCATAGGACGACAGGGTCTTGGTCCCGCCGGCGTTGCCGCCGGCTGCGGCGAAGGCGACGTTCGTCTTGCCCACATCCCCCAACGCCAGGCCGCCGCGCCCATCGTTCTTGCTCAGCGCTGGCGTCCCCGCCGCGGCCGACAGGTTCAACTGCGCCAAGGCCAGCTTTCCGGGGTCCTGCTGAATATCGCTACGCACCGTATAGGCGCCCGCCCGCGTCGATCCCGTCGCGCCCAGGCCGAACAGTTGCGACATCGAAACGCCGGACGGATCCTGGGTCGTATTGTCCTTGACGACGCTCATCGACGTCGCCGACGGGTCGTAGGCCTTGAAGGACAGCTTGCCCGCCGCATCCAGGCTGAAGGCGCCGTAGCGGCCAACGCCCGTGATGGGGTCGTTCAGCGCGCCCAGCATCTCGCCCATCGTGCCCGTCCCGGCGGGTACGGACACGGTAATGTCGCGAAGACGCGCGCCGGAAGGACCGGCAAAGCGCAAGGTCAGGCTCTCACCCGGATCGAACCCATGCTGAGACGTCAGGGTCAGGCCCGTCTCGTAGAAGGTCGGCGTGGTCGTGGTCACCAGGTCGTTCAGGCCGAACCAGTGCGAAAATCCTCGACCGCCCTTCGTGCTGGGCGAGGTCGCATCGTCGGCGATGGCCACGCCGTTTCCACCCGCCCCGTCCAGACGCAGTTGGCCGTCCGAGAAGCTCGCCGTCGCCGTGCCGCCCAGTTGGGCGTTCAGCACGCTGAGGAAGGTGGTCGGATCGGCGGCGGCGCCATTGATCGTCATCGTCCCGCCGGAAAAGACGATCTGCGCCGAGGCCTGGACCACGCCCGACGCATTGACCGCCGAGATGGTCGTCGTGCCGGTGAAGCCGGTCAGGGCGTTCGCCAGCGACTGTCCAACGTTGCGCCCCGTCAGGGTGGTCGGCGCAGGAACGCTGCTATTGGCGTTATGGGCGCGGTTCAGTTCGTCCGCGAGTTTGGCCGTCAACTCACCCAGGCGCGCGGCGGCGGCAGGCGCATCGACATCGCGCATCTCGACCAGACCCCGGATCTGACCGGACGACACGCCGTCCAGCAGCGGCCAGCGCGTGCCGCTGGGTTCGGTAATCATGATGTCGGAGAAGGCCGTCATGGCGTCCACGGTGCCGGCCGCCTGGTACGACAGCGTCGCTGCCCCCTCACCCACCAGGGTGGTGCCTGTGTTGGTGCGCAGCGTCACGCCGCCGTTGGAGCGGGCCTCGACCTTCACATCCATATATTTGGACAGTTCGTTGATCAGGCCCAGCTGGGCGTTCTGGGCCCCGGTCACATCCTCGTTCGTCACCGTTCCGGCGGCGATGGTCTTGTTCAGCTTGGCGATCTGTTCCAGCAGCGGATTGACCGTTTCGACCGCGCTCAGCAGCCGGCCGTCCGCCTCCTGACGCGCTGACTGGATCTGGGACGCGATGCCGGCGGCCTCATTGAAGATCGCCTGGGTCTTGTAGATCGTGTCCTGACGCCCGGCCGAGGACGTGGGGCTTTCGGCCAGGGTCGCATAGGTGGCGAACAGCTTGTCGACCTGGGCGAAGAAGTTGGTGTCGCTGCTGGGATCGCCGAACTGGTTCTGGATCTGGTCGTACAGTTCATAGCGCACGGTCTGGCGCGCGGCGTCCGACCCGGCGCTGAGGCTGGCGGCCTGCAGAAAACGATCCGTCGCCAGACGCACCCGCGTGACGTCGACACCCGAACCATAGCCGTTGGTGACCGCAGCCGACTGATCGGCGACCTTGCGGATGTATCCGGGCGTATCGACGTTGGCGATATTGTCGGCGGTGACGCGCAACTGCGACTGGGCGGTCTTCAGCCCCGACGTCGCAATGTTCATGATCGAGTTCAGCGACATTGACGCGTCTCCCCCGCCCTACCCGGCAACCGCTGCATCGCGACGCGCAGTTCTTGCCCAGCTACGCGCCACGACCGCTCACACAAAGCGTTGTTTTTACACAGGATCGTTGATCGGACGGCCGTCATGATAGGAAAGCTGCGCAAAGGTCGGGCCAATCGGATGCAGACACCCCGCCTGTCGCTGATCGGCAGCGCCGCGAAGCCGGGCAAAAAGTGGCGAGAGCGCGGCAATAACGACCGCCGCCCTTCGGCGCCTCAGCCCTCAAGGCTATTTTTCGTATTGTTTTTGCTGGCTTATTTTCTTGGCCCGTCCCTTGCGTCGAGGACGACGAACTCTTGGGCGCAGCAGGCGCCGTCGTCGCTCCTTACGAAAGCCGCCGCGCTTCCATGTCCACCGCTTCCGCCCTGTTCGCGCCTGCCGCTCCGGTTTCGACCGGACCGTCGGCTGCCGCCCTGGGCGCAGAGGCCGTCGATGCGGGTCTGTTCTCCGGCAAGATCGCCGAGGCGCTGAACGCGGGCGTCCACGGCGCGCCGGCCGAACGGATGACGCCCGGCCGTCTGACGGGCGCTCGGTCGCTGGGTGTCATCATGGCCCAGCCGATGACGGCCGACTTGGACGCCGACACGGCGACCGCGACGACCGACACCATTCCTGCGACCACGGGCGAGAGCGCAGACGCCGAAACGCAGCGCGTCTTGTCTGACGAACAGCAGATCGGCACGGACACGGCCGCGAAGGACGACGATACCCCTGGCCTCGTCGCCGCAACGCCGTTCACAGCCGCGCAACCGACGCTGGCCGTTCCGGTCGCCCAATCGCTCGATGTCGCGGGCTCGCCGGCCGTTTCCGAGGACGCGGCGGAAATCCCTGTCGATCCACAAGCTCCCAAGGATGTTGCGGCAGTCGCATTCGTTGCGCCCGAGGCGACCACGACGGCGGTAGCCACGGCTCCCCGCTCTCCAATTGACACCACTGCCAAGACTGCGTTGGCGCCTGCCAACCAGGACCTTGAAGCGAAGTCCGCGTTGGCGGCCGCGACCGCTCAAACAGTCCTTTCGGAACTCTCCGAAATCCTGACGACCGAAGCGTCGCCCTCTTCTCCCGCCGTGGCGAAGCCGGCTGAAGTCAAGGCCGCCGAGGCCCCGGTCACGCCCGTTCAGCCGACGACGACCGACGGTCCGAAGCCGACAGTCGCGCCCAAGTCGGCCTTTACGATCAAGGGCGACGCAGCGCCTCGTCCGACCGACGCAACGGCGCCGGCGCCTGCCACGTCCGAAAGTGAGGCCAGCACGATCCAGACCGCTGTCGCTAACCCCGACAAACCGGCCGCACCGTCGCCCATCTCTCAATCCCTTGCGGCCGCTCAGATCCCGACCGCCCAAGTCCAGATCGCCGTCACGTCGACGATGCCCAAGCCGTCCTTCATCGCCCCGGCCGGCGTCGTCGCTGCGTCCACTGAAGCGGCGTCGTCTGCGACAGCCGAAACGGCCGACACAGCCGATCAGCCGGCAGAGGCGGCTCCGATCGATACGCCGAAGTCGCCGACCTCGCTTCAACCCGCCTCGCCATTGCGCGGCAATCTCCATGCGGCGGTGGACCAGACCAGCGACGCCGCCGTTCCCGCGATCCAAACGGCTACAACCCAAGACGCCACCCCTTCCAGCGCCGGGATAGAAGTCGCCGCCAAGCCGACGTCGCCATCCGCTAAGGTAGCCGAGGCTGCGACCGGCGGCGTCGCCACGCCGGAGCCGGCCTCGCCTGAATCCACTACCGCAAGCCCTGCGCCGCTCGATGCGCAGCCTGCGCAACAGGCCGCCGTGTCCAGCCATGCTCAGGGCCTGACCACACTGTCGCGCGCCACCGTCGAGACCACCGCCCAACTCGCCGCGCAGATGGCCCGCAAGCTCGAGGGCCGTTCGACCCGGTTCGACATGGTGCTGACGCCCGAAGATCTGGGCCGCGTCGATGTCAGCCTTGAGATCGGCAAGGACGGCCAGTTGTCCGCTCGACTGGCCTTCGACAATCCCGCCGCAGCCGCCGATCTGAAGGGCCGCGCCGACGAACTGCGTCGCCAGCTTCAGGAGGCCGGCTTCCAGGTCGCAGGTGACGCGCTCGACTTCTCGCAACGCGATCCGTCCACGGGCGGCGGCGCCTTCGAGCGTCAGCAGCAGCGCAACGCCCTGTTCGCCGGCGGCTCTCGCCTCGCGGCCCAGGCCGACATGCCCACCGTCCCGGCGCCTGGCGCCTGGATTAACCATTCCCTGACGCCTGACCGCGTCGATCTGAAGGTCTGACCCCATGGTCGACGCCGTCACAACCTCCGCCGCAGCGGGCCGCATCACCGGCGGCACCAAAGCCTTGGCCTCGAACTTCGAGACCTTCCTGACCCTGCTGACCACGCAGATGAAGAACCAGGATCCGCTGTCGCCGCTGGACTCGAACCAGTTCACCGCGCAGCTGACGCAGATGGCCGGCGTGGAGCAACAACTGCTGACGAACGACCTGCTGACCAGCCTGCTGGCCGCCCAGGCCGGCGGCGGTCTGGATAACGCCGCCAACTACATCGGCAAGAGCGTCACCGCCGCCTGGACCGCCACCGAGTTCAACGACGGCAAGGCCACCTGGGCCTACGAACTGGGCGCCGACGCGGACAAGGCCACTTTGCAGGTCGTCGACAGCAAGGGCGTCGTGGTCTGGGAGGGCGCCGCGCCCGACAAGACGTCCGGCCTGCACACCTTCTCCTGGGACGGCAAGCTGAAGGACGGCGGCATGGCCCAAGACGGCGGCGTCTATACGCTGAAGGTCGCCGCCACCGACTCGACCGGCGCCAAGGTCGACGCCCAGGCGCTGATCCAGGGCCGGGTCACCGGCGTCGAGATGTACAACGGCGCGCCGTATCTGGTGATCGGCGACTCCATCCTTCCGCTCTCGACCGTGATCTCGCTGAACGAGATCACGGCCCAGGCGGCCAATGATACCGACGATACGGAGAATCCGAACGTCCCCACCGAGGAGGCGGCCGCATGATGCGATCCGCCGCCTTCCCGATGACCTCTATTTAAGGAGCGTTCTTTCCATGAGCCTCAACAGTGCAATGCTGGCCGGCGTGTCCGGCCTGGCCGCCAACTCCGCCGCCCTGGCGGCGATCTCCCAGAACATCGCCAACGTGAACACCGTCGGCTACAAGCGCACGGCGAGCGAGTTCCAGACCCTGGTCAACAGCCAGACCGCATCGGGCGGCAGCTACTCGGCCGGCGGCGTGACCACCAACACCCGCTCCTACGTCAGCCAGGAAGGTCAGCTTCAGCGCACGACCTCAAGCACCGACCTCGCCGTCAACGGTCAGGGCTTCTTCGTCACGACGACGCAGGCCGAAAACGTCGGCGCGACCGACACCCGCCTGTTCACCCGCGCTGGCGCCTTTACCGTTGACAAGCAGGGCTATCTGAAGAACAGCGCCGGCCTGTATCTCCAAGGCTGGCCAGTGGACTCCAACGGCGAGATCTCGACCGATCCGTCCGATCTGTCGCGTCTGCGCTCGATCAACATCGGCTCAGTCGGCGGCACCGCCGAACCGACCACTCGTGTCCAGATCAACGCCAACCTGCGTTCGAGCCAAGAAGCGTCTTCGGCCGCCAGCGCCCAGTCCTACAAGGGCGTGTCCGATACGGCGACGCCGGCCGTGACCCACGACGTGTCTGTCCGCTACACCCGCACCGGCGCCAGCAGCCACGATCTGGTGATCAAGTCCGGTTCGCAGAAGATCGACGCCTCGGCGACCTTCGACCCGACCACCGGCGCCATCACTGGCCTGACCATCAACGGCGCGAACGCCGGCTCGGCGACCGCGATCGGCACGCCGCCGACCCAGATCCAGTTCACGCCGGCCAGCGGCCCCGCCTATACGATCAACCTCTCGGACGTCGGCCTGGGCAACGAAAACGTCGCCAAGACGAAGTACGACCCGTCGGTCAACTCCATGGCGATGTACAACGCCGACGACGACAACCCCGTCGGCGTGAAGCCCGACTTCAAGATGAACATCCCGGTTTCGGACTCCAAGGGCGGCCAGCGCAATCTGGAACTCCGCTTCCTGAAGAGCGACGAACCGAACATCTGGTATGCGGAGATCGTGTCCGTGCCGGCCAGCGACGTGATCGCAGGCGCGCCCTACGCCAACGGCCAGATCAAGACCGGCAAGATCGCCTTCACGCCGTCGGGTCGCCTGGACGTCGACACGATGAAGGCCTGGCCCGCCGGCACGGGTCTGTTCGATGACCCGACCATGGCGACGCTGAACTTCGGCAAGTCCGACCCCGCCAACTTGACCATGCCGGTCGGCCAGGTCGCCTGGGCCGACGGTCTGGGCATCGCCGCCCAAGCCGTCACGCTGGACCTCAACACCTCGGCCGGCGGTCTCAGCCAGCTGAACACGGCCTCGGTCGTCCAGTCGACGGTCACCAACGGCACGGCGTTCGGCAATCTGAGCGAAATCAAGATCGACGAGGGCGGCTTCGTCACCGCCATCTTCGACAACGGCGTCATGCGCCGCATCGCCCAGGTCGCGGTCGCCACCTTCCCCAGCCCCGACAGCCTGCGTGAAGTGTCCGGCAACGCCTACGCCGTCAGCCTTCAGTCCGGCACCTTTAACTTAAAGGCGGCGGGAACGGGCGGCGCGGGCGAGATCGCGGCCAAGCAGCTGGAGTCCTCGACCGTCGATCTGTCGGCCGAGTTCACGGGCCTGATCACCACCCAGCGCGCCTATTCCGCCTCGTCCAAAATCATCACTACGGCCGATGAAATGCTGGCCGAGCTGATCAACATCAAACGCTGATCGGCGAGTAAGTAAGCGTTAGTCTCGATGAATCGTCGCGCAAGCAAGGTTTACAGAGTCGTTCAGGAAGGGGCGGAAGTTATCCGTTCCTTCACCACGACGCTTAAACGGACCTTAGTCGGGAACGCCTACCTTCATGACACTACGGTGTTGGTGAAAGAGGCATAAGCCCATGTTGCAAGAGCGACGCCTTAATAGCAAAGGCGAACAATACGTGGTCGGACCGACTGGCACGCCCCTGACCCTCAATGACCTGCCGCCGTCCAACACGGACCGGTGGGTGATCCGGCGCAAGGCCGAGGTCGTCGCCGCCGTTCGCGGCGGCCTGCTCAGCCTCGACGACGCCCTGGCGAAATATCGCCTGACGGCCGAAGAGTTCCTGGCCTGGCAGAAGGCCATCGACAAATGGGGCATGCAGGGTCTGCGCACAACGCGGATCCAGAGCTATCGCTCCTGAGGGTTTCCCCGAAGACGTTAAGGGCCGCATCCGGCGACGGGTGCGGCCCTTTTCTTTTGCGGGCCTCGAAATCGCGCCGGTTCCGCACTAAAAGGCCGCGATGACCCTGGTCGAAGATTTCTGCCCCGTTCCCGACATCGCGCGCACCGACATGGATGCGGCGGTCGAGAGCGCGCGGGCGGCGGTCGGCCTGCCGGTCGGCGCGCGCGTGGTGGCCGCCATGTCGGGCGGAGTGGATTCCACCGTCGTCGCGGCCCTGCTGCACAAGGCGGGCTACGACGTCGTCGGCGTGACGCTGCAACTCTATGACCACGGCGCGGCGCTGAAGAAGAAGGGCGCCTGCTGCGCGGGTCAGGACATTCACGACGCCCGCCTGGCCGCCGACATGATCGGCATTCCGCACTACGTCCTGGACTATGAGAGCCGGTTCAAGGACGCGGTGATCGACCAGTTCGCCGACAGCTATCTGAAGGGCCAGACGCCGGTCCCCTGCATCCGCTGCAATCAGACCGTCAAGTTTCGCGACCTGCTGGACGTGGCGCGCGATCTGGGCGCCGAGGCGATGGCGACGGGTCACTACGTCCGCCGCGCCGTCGCCGGCAACCGCTCGCAGATGCGCAAGGCCATCGACCATTCGCGCGACCAATCCTACTTCCTGTTCGCCACGACCCAAGACCAGCTGGACTATCTGCGCTTCCCCCTGGCCGATCTGGAAAAGCCCCAGGTGCGCGGCGTCGCCGCCGAACTGGGCCTGAAGATCGCCGCCAAGCCGGACAGCCAGGACATCTGCTTCGTGCCTTCCGGGGACTATCGCACCCTGATCGACCGCCTGCGTCCGCAAGGGCGTGAGGCCGGCGAGATCGTGCATATGGACGGTCGGGTGCTGGGCCGGCACGCAGGCATCACGGACTACACGATCGGCCAGCGCCGCGGCCTGAACGTCGCCGTGGGCGAGCCCCTGTTCGTGACACGGCTGGAGCCTGAAACCCGTCGCGTCATCGTCGGCCCGCGCGAAGCCCTGCTGACCGCCAGTCTGACGCTGGAAGAAACCAACTGGCTCGGTGACGAGGCGACCATCACCGAGGCGGCCGAGGCCAACATCCCGGTCCTGGCCCGTGTCCGCTCGACTCGCCAGCCCTCGCCAGCCCGCCTCGCCCTGATCGATGGCGATATCTGCGTCGTCTTCAACGAGGGCGAAGAAGGCGTGGCGCCGGGTCAGGCCTGCGCCCTGTACGATCCGACGGACCCCGAACGCATCCTGGGCGGCGGCTTCATCCGCGACACGAACGCGGTCGTCATCTAGCTCTGGCCAAAGTGTGGAGACGATGTGGAGGCGCGGTGGACCCTGGTTGCAGGTTTCTCTCAACCTCGGACATCAAAGATGCACCGGGCTGTTGCACGGCTGTAAACTGCGCATCGCAATGACGGCGTAATCCCCGCCCCGACTAAGCAGGGGATAAAAATGCATCGTCAGACCAAACTGCGCCTCCAGCTGCTGCTGGGGACTGCACTTCTCGCCGCGCCCGTTTCCGCCTTCGCCCAAACCGCGCCGGCCCAGACCGCGCCGACGGCCGCCAGCGTCGAGCCGGCCGGTCTTGACGACATCGTCGTGACCGCGACCAAGCGCGAAACCAATCTGCAAGACACGCCGATCTCGATCTCGGTCGTCAACGCCGAAGCCTTGGCCGATCGCCACGTGCAGAGCCTGATGGACCTGGCCGACGGCAGCGTCCCCAGCCTGCGCATCGCCACCTTCGAGGCCCGCCAGTCCGCCCTGACCATCGGCATCCGCGGCATCGTGCCGAACGACGCCAACCAGCCCGCCCGCGAGCAAGGCGTCGGCGTCTATGTCGACGGCGTCTATCTGGCCCGCCAGCACGGCCTCGCCGCCGCCCTGCTCGACATCGAGCGCGTTGAAGTCCTGAAGGGTCCGCAAGGCACCCTGTTCGGCCGCAACACCGAAGGCGGCGCCCTGTCGCTGGTGACCAAGAAGCCCACGGGCGTGTTCGGCATGCGCGCCATCGCCGGCGTCGGCAATCTGGAGTCCTACAACTCCGAACTGCACGTCGACTTCCCCGCTCTCGGCGACTTCGCCTTCAAGGTCGACGGCATCATTTCGGTCCAAGGGCCGGTGACCGAGAACATCCTGCCGGGACAGTCAGGCTTTGGCGAATATGACCGTCGCGGCCTTCGCTTCCAGACGCGCTGGACGCCGGCCGACAACTTCACCGCCACCCTGGCGGCGGACATCAGCAAGGACAAGAACACCCCGTTCTACAGCCAGTTGCTGAACTTCAACCCGAACGGCCTGACCGTCGTGCCTTTCACCTCGGCAACGGTTCCCTCGGGCAGCATCCGCGCCCTGTCGCCCCTGGTCCAAGTCGAAGGCTCCAACCGCATGACGCAGGCCGACATCGGCGTGCCTCAGCAGTTCAGCGTCGACGACACGCGCGGCATGGATCTGCACCTGTCGTATCGCCCGACCGACGCGCTGGAAATCCGCTCGATCACGGCCTACCGCGATCTGGATGTTGAACAGTACGACAACATCGCCGGCGCGCACCGTCCGCCGGTCGTCGGCCCGAACGGCCGCTTCAGCCGCTATTCGCTGGCCGGCTTCTGGCAGCATCAGTTCAGCCAGGAACTGCAAGCCGTCGGTTCGCTGGGTGACAGCATCGACTATGTCGGCGGCGTCTTCTACTTCAAGGAAACGGTGTCCGACGACGCCGCCACGCCCTCGACGAACCAGTGGAACGCCGACGGCACGGGCTACACCATCCTGGACCCCACCCCGACGATCCGCGGCTTCCGCTCGCTGGACCGCAAGTCCACAGCCCACTCGGAATCCAAGGCCATCTACGGACAAGCCACCTGGACCCCGGCCAGCATGGACGCCCTGCATCTGACGGTCGGCGGTCGCTACACCTGGGACGACAAGGACGGCAAGCTGGAGGTCGTCAACAACGCCCCCACCAACCTGACCTTCAGCTCCAAGGTCGATCGCTTCGACCCGCTGGTCACCCTGGCCTATGACGTCAGCAAAAACATCAACGTCTACGGCAAGTATTCGACCGGCTACCGCGCCGGCGGCGCCTCCTCGCGCTCGCTGACCTACCGCTCGTTCGATCCCGAAGAGGTCAAGGCCTACGAAATCGGCCTGAAGAGCGACCTGTTCGACCGCCGCGTCCGCTTCAACGCCGCCGTCTACGCCATGGACCGCACCGACAGCCAGATCGACTTCAGCCTGGTCACCGTCCAGGGCGCCTCGACCCGCAACACGCTGGAAACGATCAACGCCCCGGGCACCACGAAAATCCGCGGCGTGGAGCTGGAAGGTCAGTTCCGGGCGACCGACAACCTGACCCTGTCGGCGTCTTACGCCTATACGGACGCCAAGGTGCCGGACACGATCAACCCGTTCAACGGCCAGGTGCAGCAGGTCTTCATCGCCTATACGCCCGAGAACGCCGGCAGCGTCGCCGCCGACTGGAACTCGCCCTTCATGGGCGCGACCCTGAAGGCGCACATTGACGCCAACTACGCCGATGCGGCCCACAGCTTCGAGCAGTTCGCGATCAAGGCCGACTCGTCCTTCGTCGTGAACGCCCGCGTCGCCATCGCCGACATCACGACCCGCGACGGCGGTCCGCTGCTGGAAGTGGCCCTGTGGTCGCGCAACCTGCTCGACGAGACCTACGTCTATCGCCGCGATCCGTCGAACCGGAACACACTGGGCGACTACGGCAACTTCAACAACCCGCGCACCTTCGGCATCGAGCTGCGCGCCTCCTACTAAGCGTTCCTCCCGAACGACCGACTGGCCCCCTTCCGCCACGGCGGAAGGGGGTTTTTCTTCGTCTGCGTGAAGGCTTTGCGACGGCGATATGAAACTTCACCGCAGCCGTCCGGTTTTGCTGGACGACGCGACGATCTGGCGCGATGGCGGCTCTCGGAGACGCCATGAGCAGCCTGATCCTGATCGCCGATGACGTCGCCGAGGGCGTCGAAATCCTGGACGCCGCCCTGCGTCGGGACGGCTTTCGCACCGTCGTCGCCGCCGACGGCCAGCAGGCGGCCGACCTGCATGCGTCGCTCAAGCCCGATCTCGCCCTGCTCAGCGTCCGCCTGCCCGTGCGCGACGGCTGGGATGTGCTGGGCGAACTGCGTCGGCGCGGCGAAACGCCAGTCATCATGGTCGGCGACCGGGACGAGGCCGCCGACAAGCTGCAGGCGCTGCGGATCGGGGCGGACGACTATATCGCCAAGCCGTTCAAGCCGGCCGAGGTCACGGCCTCCATCCAGACCATCCTGCGACGCAGCGGCGGCGGCCGGGCCGCCAAGACCCTTCGCGTCGGTCCGCTTGAGGTGCAGTTGGAGAACTATCTGGCGGCGATCCTGACGCCATCGGGCAAGCGCCGTCTGGACCTGACCCTGACCGAGTTCCGCATTCTGGCCCACATGGCCCGCACGCCCCTGCGCGTCTTCAGCCGCAGCGAGATCATGCAGGCCTGCTTCCCCAATCAGGCGGTGCTGGAACGCACGATCGACAGCCACGTCAGCCACCTGCGCCGCAAGCTGGACGCCGCAGACGCCGCCGGCCTGCTGACCAATGTGCGCGGGGTCGGATACCGGCTCGAAGCCGAGGTCTGATCGCGCTCACGCCGCGACGGCGTAGACCCTAAGCCGATGGCCGTCGGGATCGCCCGCCACGAAGCTGCGGACCGGCGCGGCGTCCGTCGGCGGCGTCAGAATGCGCGCCCCGCGATCCCACCAGTCGATATGCGCCTGATCCACCGCTGCGGCGCCCTCCAGCGGAAAGTCCACCTCGCACACCTCGCGCCGATCGCCGGCACGCCGCAGCAGCCCCAGCGCCCGGCCCGACGTCAGCTTGAACAAGGCCCGGTCCGGTCCCGCCATCACCGGCCGACAACCCAGCAGACTGGCATAGAAGCGCGCGCTGACTTCCGGATCCTCAACGGCCAGCAGAATGTCCTCGATCTCGCTCATCAGCCCGGCCCCTCATGTTTCCAACACGCCGAACCCTAGCCTTCGCTGCTGCCAGTTTCCGTCAGCAGCCGTCTCCTGACCGCGATCTTTCGTGCGCCTCGCGCCAGGTCTTCATCAGCGCCTGGCGACGCATCGGATAGCGCGCCTCCATCACCTCCGCCTCGACGATGCGGTCGGTGCGGAAACTGCGGAAATCACCGCGCAGTTCGCACCAGGCGATCAGCAATCGCACCCGGTCGAAGAAGGCCAGGGCGAACGGCCAGACGACACGCTCGGACGCCGATCCCGCCTCGTCGCGATAACACAGCTTCAGGCGCCGCTCGGTGCGGATCGCTTTCCTTAATAAGGCCGGATCGACCCGATCCGCCGGGAACGGCTCGCCCGGCACGACCAGCAGGGCCGAGGTATCCATCTCGTCGCGCAGATCGGGCGGCAACACCGCCGAGATCCGTCCCAGCGCCGCCAACGCCGCATCGCGCATGCGCGGATCAGCCCGATCCGCCACCCAGCGCGACCCCAGCACCAGGGCCTCGATCTCTTCCGGCGTGAACATCAGCGGCGGCAGCATGAAGCCCGGCTTCAGCACATAGCCGACCCCCGCCTCCCCCTCGATCGTCGCCCCTTGCGCCTGCAGGCTGGCGATGTCGCGGTAAAGCGTCCGCAGACTGACGCCCATCTCCTCGGCTAACACCTGCCCGCTCACCGGCCGACGATGCCGCCGCAGGACGTTCAGCAGATCAAGAAGGCGTTCGGAGCGTGACACCCCGCGATCCTAGCAGTCCTGCTGCCAGAAAGCGTCAGCAGGAACGGGCTTAGGCCGCTTCCTTGGGCATCACATCGCCGACCGTCGGCCGGTTCTCGGCGCGGGTCAGGGCGATATCCCTCGGTTTGACGATCTCGCCGCAGCAGCCGCACGCGATGCGCGGGGTCAGGGAATGGCCGCAGGTCTTGTGGACCATGTCGATGCCGCTGTCGGCGTCGCCATAGACGTGTTTGTTGCCCCAGCCGTGCAAGGTGACCAGAACGCCGTACAGATCCTTGCCCTTGGCGGTCAGGACATATTCGTTGCGCGGCGGGCGTTCGGAATACAGGCGCGGCTCCAGCACGCCATGCTGGACCAGGCTTTTGAGCCGGGCGGCCAGGACGTTGCGCGCCACGCCCAGATTGTCTTGCCACTGTTCGAACCGGCTGACGCCGTTGAAGGCGTCGCGAATGACCAGCAGGGTCCAGGGATCGCCGATCACCTCAAGCGTGGCGGCGATGGAGCAACTTTGGCGGCTGTAGTCGGCGGTGCGTCCCATAGGCGCGAAAGTGACGCCGCGTCAGGCATTTGGCAAGGGTTGCAAATCCGAACGCTCCAAGTCAGTCTTGTTTCGCAACGGACGTGCAGGCCTCCCGGTTCGCCGCCTTGTTCCTTGGACTTCGGCGGGAGATCGTCATCAGGTCTTCCGCCGCTTCTTCGCCTGACGCAGGATTGCGCAATGACGCCGCCCATTTCTCTCGACGCCGCCCTGACCTTCCAGGTCCTCGAAGACGGCGGTCTGTCCGCGCCCGTGCCGGGTCATTTCTCGAATGGCCCATCGAGCATGGCGCCGGAGAAGGGCTTTCCGTTCGGCGGGCTGCTGGCGGCCCTTTGCGCGCAGTCGATGCGACAGGGACTGGCGCTGACGGCGCCCCTTCGGACCCTGTCAGTCCAATATCTGTCAGCGGCAAGGTTCGGTGAACAGGTCGCCTTTCGCCCTCGCCTGCTGCGCGGCGGCCGCAATGTTCTGTATGCTGCGGTGGAGGCCGAGCAGGACGGGCGCATGACCCACCATGCCACCGGCACCTATGGGCTGGACGCCGCGCCGCCGCCGCTGACGCCGTTGCACGGGCCGCCCCCGCCGCTGGACAGGCTGGACCCGAAGGCCACGATACGCGGGCCGATGTCGCCGCACTTCGCCCAGCATGTCGAATACCGCTTCGACGGCGGCCCCAACATCCTGGGCGGCAATGAGGGCAAGCCGGTGATCGAACGCACCTGGATGCGGATGGCCGACGGCCGGCCCTTGGATGAGGTCGGCCTGTGCTACCTTCTGGACGCGCTGTATCCACCCGCCTGGACCGCGTCCAAGACGCCGGCCGCCATGACCACCGTCGATCTGCGCATCGACATCCTGACCGATCCGACGCCCCAGACCGCGCCGGCCGGCTGGGCCTTCTTCGAGTTCAGGATGCTGGACCTCGGCCTGGGCTGGACGGTGGACGAGGCGATCGCCTGGGGCGCTGATGGAACGCCGCTGGCCCTGTCGCGCCAACGCCGCAAACTGCTGCCGCAACGTCCCGCCTGAAGTCAGCCCTCATTCATCATTATCGACGACTATTCCAAATCTCTGGAGTGTCGCCATGCGTCGTCGAAATCGCCTCGTTTCCGTGTCCCAAGTCGTCGTCGTGCTGGGCGGTTGTCTGATGCTGCAGGGCTGCCTTGTCGGCGCCGTCGTCGGCGGGACCGCTGCGGTCGTCGGCGGGACGGCGAAAGCCACCGGCGCGGTCGTCGGCGCCGGCTTCGATGCCGTCACCACCTCGGACGAGGAAACCAAACTGCGTCGCGAGCGTGAACAGCGCGACTATGAACGCGAACAACGCCGCTGCGAACAGCGCCAGCGTCAGGGCAAACGCTGCTAGATCAGAGACTTAGAACGCAGCGTTCGTTGATCGTCGGCCGCGCCACCTGAATCCGACAAAGGCCCGGCCACGCAGGCTTCAGCGTTCTGGCGAACCACAGGCACAGGTTTTCAAGACTGGGCAGTTCCAGTCCCTCGTGCTCGTTCAGCATGCCGTGATCCAGCGTCTCGGCCGCCGCCTTCAGCGCCCGGTCCAGCGCGCCCAGGTCCGCCACCCAACCGTGTTCGACGTCCAGGACCTCGGACCGCACCGTCGCCTCGACCGTGAAGGAATGACCGTGGACGCGGCGATAGATGCTGCCCTCGGGCTCGTTCGGGAAGTGGTGGGCGGCGTCGAAGGTCGCCTGTTTGGTGATCTCGAAGACGGGCATTAGCGGACGCCGATGTATTTGTGGGTCTGGACGCTCAGGCGCCACTGTGGGTGGGTCAGGCAGTATTCGATGGCGGCGGCGGTGTTCTCGACCTGATCCGGCCCGTCCATCGGCTGAAGCCAGAACCGTTCAAAATCCAGATGTTCGAACCGATCCGGCATGGCCTTGGGCTGGGGAAAGACCAGTTTCAGCTCGGCCCCGCGCGTCTGAACCACATCCGCATCGGCCTTGGGACTGATGCAGATCCAGTCTACGCCGTCCGGCGCTACGATCGTACCGTTCGACTCGATCGCGATCTCGAACCCGCGCGCATGCAGCGCGTCGATCAGGGGCGCATCCAACTGCAGCAAGGGTTCGCCGCCCGTGCAAACCACCAGTTTCGGATCGCCGTCACGCCCGCGCCACATCGCCGCGACGTGATCGGCCAGCAGGTCCGCCGTCGCGAACTTGCCGCCCCCATCGCCGCCAACGCCGACGAAGTCGGTGTCGCAGAAGGTGCAGACGGCGCTGGCCCGATCGTGCTCGCGCCCGCTCCACAGATTGCAGCCGGCGAACCGCAGGAAGACCGCCGGTCGCCCCGCCTGTCCGCCCTCGCCCTGAACCGTCAGGAACACTTCCTTGGCCGAGTAGGTCATCGCCCCGACGCCCATTCGTCATAGCCGGCCGCGCGCAGTTCGCAGGCCGGGCAAGACCCGCAGCCATAGCCCCAGGCGTGTCGATGCGTCCGGTCGCCCTGATAGCAGGTGTGGCTATCCTCGATGATCAGCTTGATCAGCCTGTCGCCGCCGATGCTGTCGGCCAGGTCCCAGGTCTGGGCCTTGGTCAGCCACATCAGGGGCGTGTCGATGACGACCGGCTTGTCCAGCCCCAGCGACAGCGCCCGCGCCATCGCCTCCATCGTTTCGTGGCGGCAATCCGGATAGCCCGAATAATCCGTCTCGCACATGCCGCCGACCAGGACTTCCAGCCCGCGCCGATCCGCCAACGCCGCGGCTGCGACTAAAAAGATCAGATTGCGGCCCGGCACGAAGGTCGTCGGCAGGCCGCGCGCGTCCATTTCGATCTTGCGGTCGGCGGTCAGGGCGCTCTCGGCGATCCGACCGTATCCGGTCAGATCCACCACATGGTCGTCGCCCAGGCGATCGGCCCACTGGGGCAGAGCCGTCTTCATTCCGTCGCGCACGGATTGACGCGCCTGCATCTCCACCAGATGGCGCTGGCCATAGTCGAACCCGACCGTCTCCACCCGCTCGAACCGTTCCAGCGCCCAGGCCAGACAGGTCGCGCTGTCCTGCCCGCCGGAGAACAGAACCAAGGCCGATGCGGGCTTCTTTTCCAGGATGGCGCTCATGACGAATCTGCGGTCGGCCGGTCGGCCGCGCGCATGCACAAAAGGATGGGGACCCAGATGGGTCGGGCGGGCCTCATACACCAGACCCAACCCTTGAGCAAAAAAGGCGGATTTGCGTCTTGGATGACGCCGCTTAACTAATCCGCAAGCGATTTGGGCTTTTACTCACAATGAGTAGGAGTTCCGGGCAGTATGCCGACCATCGAGACCCTTTCCGAGCGTCCAAAGCCGGTTGCGCCGACGACTCTCGGCTGCGAGGTTCTGGCGCGTTTCGAACGCGAGCCGGATACGCTGGTCATTCCCGTGGTCGATGGCGACCGCCCTGTCGGCCTGGTCGAACGCACCGCCTTCCTTCAGAAAATCGCCGCCCGCTTCGGCCACGCCCTCTACGACCTTCGCCCCATCACCTTCGCCATGGATGCCGAGCCGGCCGTGGTCGAGGCCGGCGTCCGCATCGACGCCTTTTGCGACATCATGCTGAAGGGTGGTCCGGCCGTCCTGTTGCGCGGCTTCATCGTCACCAAGAACGGCGCCTATTGGGGCGTGGGCACCGCCGCCACCCTGTTGCAGGCCGTCAACACGCGGCAGCGCGAGCAGAACGCCGAACTGGCAGAACAGGCCGCGATCCTCAGCGACACCCGCGCCCAGGCCATCGCCGCCGCTCGCGCCAAGAGCCAGTTCCTGGCCATCATGAGCCACGAACTGCGCACGCCGATGAACGGCGTCCTGGCCGTCGCCGAACTGCTCCGCCGCCAGCCGTTGAATACGGCGGCTCAGGCGCACGTCCAGACCATCGTGGATTCGTCCGAGACCCTGCTGCGCATCCTCCAGGACGCGGTGGATTTGTCCAAGGCCGAGGCCGGCGAACTGGAGCTGAAGACCGAACCGACCGCCCTTCGCGCGGTCATGGACGACATCCAGTCGATGTGGGAACCGCGCGCCTCTCAGGACGGCGTGACCCTGCTCGTCGGCTACGAAGGCGACACCGAATTGGCGGCCGTGATCGACGGCGTGCGCTTGAAGCAGGTGTTCAACAACCTGATCGGCAATGCGCTGAAGTTCGCCCGCAACGGCGTGGTTGAGGCGGGTCTCAAGGCCTGGGTCGAGGGCGACCGCATCCACATGGAAGCCCGCATTCGCGACGACGGCCCGGGCGTCGAGCCGGATCGCGTCGACTCCATCTTCGAACCCTTCGTGCACGGTTCCGGCCCCGACGGCGCCGGCCTGGGCCTGTCGATCTGTCGTCAGGTCATCGACCGGATGGACGGCCGGATCTGGGCCGAGAACAACAAGGGCCGCGGCGCCACCTTCGCCTTCGACCTGACCGCGCCCCGCGCGGTGGTCGAGGTGGAGGCGCAGTCCAACGTGTCGGATCTGTCGGGCCTGGACCTGAAATCCGCGCCGCATATCCTGATCGTCGACGACAACGCCACCAACCGCGTCGTCGCCCAGGCGCTGTGCGAGATGTTCGGCTGTAGTTCCGAACTGGCCGAGGACGGCCTGGAGGCGCTGCAGGCCGTTCAGGAAAGCCGCTACGATCTGGTCCTGATGGACATCAAGATGCCCCGAATGGACGGGGTTCAGGCCACTCAGGCCATTCGCGCCCTGCCCGGCGCCGTCGGCCGCGTGCCGATCGTGGCCCTGACCGCGAATGCGGACCCGGAAGACGCCAAACACTATCTGTCGATCGGCATGGCCGCCGTCGTCGAAAAACCCATCAAGCCCGAACGCCTGCGTATGGCGATGAACGCCGCCATCTCCGCCGCGGACGAACAGGACCAATCCGATCGCGCCGTCGCCTGATCATCAGTCCGGGCGAACGTCCAGCGCCTCTTCGTCCTCTTCGTCATAGCCGACCAGTCGCAGCGCCCTCGCCTTCTGGCCGTTGATCTCCGCCCAGCGCAGCAGCCCTTCCTCACGGCCGTGGGTGATCCAGATTTCCTCCGGCTTGATCTCGGTGAAGGTCGCGGTCAGTTCGTTCCAGTCGGCATGATCCGACACGACCAACGGCAGTTCCACGCCGCGCTGCCGCGCCCGCGCCTTCACGCCCATCCAGCCCGAAGCGAAGGCCGTGACCGGATCGGCGAATCGACGCGCCCATCGATCCTGGATGGCGGACGGCGGCGCGATGGCGACTTCGCCGCCCAGCGCATTCTTGGGCAGGTCACGGGTCGGCGCCAGCGGGCCCAGATCGACTCCTTCTCTTTCGTAGAGGGCGTTCAGCCGCTCCAGCGCACCGTGGACATAGATGGTGCGATCCCATCCAGCCTCGCGCAGCAGACGGATGATCCGCTGCGCCTTGCCCAGCGCATAGGCGCCGACCAGATGCGCCCGCTCGGGAAACTGTCCCAGCGACCGCACCAGCCGCCCGACTTCCTCGTCCGCCGGCGGATGGCTGAAGACCGGCAGGCCGAACGTCGCCTCCGAAATGAAAACGTGACACGGCACAGGTTCGAACGGCGCACAGGTCGGATCGCGGCGGCGCTTATAGTCGCCGGACACGACCATGATCAGCCCCTTCCAGCGCACCTCGACCTGGGCCGAACCCAGCACATGGCCGGCGGGCGCCAATCTGAGATCGACCCCATTGATCGCGGTCGCCTCGCCGTATTCCACCGATTGGGGCTGTAGCGTAAAATCCGCGCCATAACGTTCAGCCATGATCGCCAGGGTCTGGCGCGTCGCGAGCACCGCCCCGTGACCGGCGCGCGCGTGGTCGGCATGGCCGTGCGTGATGACGGCGCGATCCACCGGCCGAACCGGGTCGATGTAGAAATTTCCCGGCGGACAGTAGAGGCCGGCGGGCGTGGGATGCAGCAGGTCTTCGGGGCGGATCATCTTGCGGTAACGCTCTCGACGCCGTCGGGTCGCCGCCCCATAGAGGATGACCCCGAAAATCGGCGCAACAGGTTCAGTCCGCACGATGCACGAGAGTTTTCTGACCACCATCCTGCCGCAACTGGCCGCCGGCGCCGCCCACACCGGCGCCTTGGGCTTCACCTTCGACGGCCTGCACGATGGCCAGCCCCGCATTCGCGTGCCGTGGCGTGAGGATTTGGTCGGCGATCCCGACAGCGGCGTCTTCGCGGGCGGTCTGGTGACGACCTTGCTGGACCATATCGGCGGCCTGGCTGTGTGGACCGCGATGGACGCCTTCCAGCCCATCGCCACCCTGGATTTGCGCGTCGACTATATGCGCGCGGCAAGGCCGCGTCAGGATCTGCTGGCGCAGGGCCTATGTTTCCGGCTGACGCCCAGCATCGCCTTCGTGCGCGCCTGTGCCTTCGAAGACGATCCCGCCGACCCGGTCGCCGCTGCGCAAGCCGCCTATATCCTCAATCAGACCCGCGAACGCGCGTCCCATGCGAAAGGAGCGGCGGCATGACCGACATCCTGAACCGCATGCCATACGCCCGCTTTCTCGGCCTTCAGACCCTGGTCAGCGGCGACGAGGTCACTGTCGTCATGCCCTTCGACGACAAGCTGATCGGCAATCCGATGCTGCCCGCTCTGCACGGCGGATCGACGGCCGCCCTTCTTGAAATGACGGCGATGGCTCAGGTGGCGCTCAGCTTTCCGGGTCCGCGACTACCCCGCCCGATCAATGTCACGGTCGCCTATCTGCGCACCGGCAGGCCGATCGACGTCTTCGCTCGCGCCCGCATCAGTCGGGCGGGTCGTCGCGTGGCTCATGTGCATGCGGAGGCATGGCAGGAAGAACGTCAACAGCCGATTGCGTCTCTTACCGCACACTTCCTACTGGACAACCAGGACTGATCACCGCGCCCTAGCGCGCTGATTCGCGCCGACTTCTTGCTCTCATTGGGTTTCAACGCCTTGCTTACGGCGGCGCTTCAACGCGCGATTGCCGATATAGTAAAGATTGCTCTACCAAACAGGGTTAAGACGTGATAACCATACGGTTCTTGCAAACCTGTCTTTGAGGGGCTTTCATGGACCGCACTGAAGTCGTCACCAGCGTTGCTGGCGATCTGCATGCTACCGAACTCGCGATCGACGCCGCGATCACCCAGGCGACCACGCTGGTTCAATCCTTCATCGGCGCTCGCGCCGCTCTGTCGCTGTCGCCGGTTTCCGGCACGATGTCGCAAGCCAAGGCCATGGAAACGATCGCCGCCCTCTCGGCCGCGCGTGAATCCATCGTGGCCTGCCACGCCGAACTGCAAAAAGATCACCGCCGCCTTGGCTTCGGCACCTACGCCGCCGGCCCGGTCGCCAAGCCCGACGATTGGTGGGAAGACAAGCCCGTCAAAGGGCATCTTCGCGTCGCGTGAATTGTTGGTAAGCTTCACTGAACGAGATTTCAGTCGAAGCTAATTTCGGTCATTATCGCCCTCGCGCATTTTCGCGCGGGGGCGATTTGTCATGTTGAATATCGTCTACGCGATTATTGGCGCCGTCTTCATGGTCGGCATGGCGCTATTCGCCTTTCTTAAAGGCGGCCGCTCCGAGCGGATCGGTGCGGGCGCCTACCTGTTTGCTTGGTTTGCGACCATTGTGATGCAAGAAGGCAGCGGCTTCAGAGGCGTTCCTTTGGGATTGTTTCTGATCGACCTTTCGCTGCTCGGCATTTTTGCTGCGATCGCCTGGCGGCACCGTCAGTCTTGGCCGGTTTGGGCTAGCGGCTTACAACTTATTGTCGTGATGGCCCACATCATGGCGTTCACTGGTCAAGCAGTGTCTGCATCGTCACTTTACACAATCATGAATCTGACAGGTTATCTGATCATCGTATGCATCATCGTCGGCACGCTCTACGCTTGGCAGGAGCGCCGGGCGGCTGAACTGATAGGTAGAAATTCCTAGCATCTGATCGTATTCTCGCGACGAATCGGTCGCTGGAACACGATGCCGCTATCCCACGCCAAGCTTTGGAAGGCCGTCGACGCCCTGGCCCGGCGTGAGGGTCTGACACCGTCCGGGTTGGCGCGGCGCGCCGGTCTGGATGCGACGAGTTTCAATCCCTCAAAACGCTTCGGCCCCGGCGATCCGCCGCGTCCGCGCTGGCCCTCGACCGAGAGCATGACGCTGGTGCTTCAGGCGACGGGCCTGTCGCTATCTGAGTTTGCGGTGTTGGCCGAAGATGCGCCGGATGCCCCGACCAGCGTGCCTTTGCTGGGTCTGGCCAAGGCGGGTCAGGACGGGTTCTTCGACGACGCTGGCCTGCCGGTCGGCGAAGGCTGGGATGAGACCGACCTGCCGCGCGCCAAGGACACCCTGTTCAGCCTTCAGATCACCGGCGATTCGATGTCGCCCCTCTATCGCGAAGGCGATCGCGTTATCGTCGATCAGGAAGCGACGCAGGTGCGACGAGGCGATCGTGTCGTCGCCCGCCTGACCAGCGGAGAAACCGTGGCCAAGGAGGTCACCAGCCTGACCAGCCGCGCCGTCACCCTGGCCTCGATCAATCCCGACCATCCGCCAAGGGTCGTGCCCCGGCGTGAGATCGAATGGATGGCCCGGATCCTCTGGGTCAGCCAGTAACGCGCACAGCAAAAACCCCGCCCGGCGAACCGGACGGGGCTTTCGATGGACGGCAAACTGAACTCAGTTGGCCGTGACGTAGTGGGCGTTCACCCAACCGCCGCCCGCGATCTGCACCCACTCGCCTTGCGAACCGATGGCGGTGAAGGGCTGGCCGGCCGACAGCGTGCCGGCTTGGCGATAGTTGGTGCCGGGGCCGCTGCGGATGCGCAGGTTCGACGAAGCGCGATACTGGGCGCCGCTGGAGGCCGATGCAGCGCGGGCGCGCTGCTGGTTGCAGCCGATGTAGGAACCGGCTGCGGCGCCGGCGCCCGCGCCGACGATTGTGCCAGCCGTGCGCTCGTTGCGGGCGAGGTTCGAGCCGACCACGCCGCCGACCACGGCGCCGATCAGGGCGCCCGCACGCTGGCGACCGCCAGGGGCGTCACAGTTGGTCACGCCGTTGGCTTGAGCCTGGGCGGACATTGGGGCGGCGGTCACCATCGCGGCCAAGGCGGCAGCGGTGGCCAGACCGGTCTTGAAAATCTTGTTCGACATAACTCTTCTCCTGTCAGCGCGTTTGCCGATGAGGGGAGAATGCACGGACGAACCTGAAGGCTCCCGGAGCTTCGCCGTTATTTTCCGTTCATCTTGGCCATGCGCGCGGACTGGCGGCGGGCGACAAATCGTCTGGCGATATCGATGTCGCGTTCGATGAAGTGTTTCCGGCGCACGAACTGGAAGTCCAGCACGCGCGCCCACAGATGGAGCATGCGGTCGTTTGTCACGAAAACCGTCACCGCCTCGACGGACGGCGGCGGCCCCCAGCCCTCAGCCAGCTTCGCCAAATGCTGGACGGTGGCGTCGTCGGTCATGGGTTCGCATTCGACGATCCAGTCCCAGCTGCAGAGCTCGGGCCTTTGCGTGATCAGATCGACCGTCGCTTTCAGCACGCGGTCGGCTGACCCGGCCGACACCAGGTCGAGCATCAGGACCCTGTTCGCCTCATCGATCTCGTAACGCAACCTCGCCTCCCCCGGCTACGTCCCTTCAGGCTGGCATCACGCAACAACCCTGACGCAAGGTCAAGGTTGCGCCAGTTCTCCGTTTGCGCCCGCTTCGATCAGGGCGATCGTCTGCGGCAGGCCGTAGATGGCGGCGAACGAACCGAAGCGCGGCCCCTGGCTAGCGCCCAGCAGCACCTCGTAGAGCGCGCCAAACCAGGCCCGCAGCGGCTCGAATTCATGCGCTTTGCCGACCGCATAGACCTCATTCTGGATCAGCTCGCCGTCCGTGGTGTCGGCCGGCAGCGCCTTCAGCCGTTCGGCCAGATCCAGCAGCGCCGCCTTTTCCTTGTCGTCCGGCAGGCGATAGGACTTCGCGGGCTTCACGAAGTCCTCGTAGTAGTTCAGCGCGTGGTCCATCAGCCGGTCCAGCAGCGGCTCGTTTTGCGGCGTCGCGTCAGGCAGGTATTTGGCGAAATAGGCCCACAGCTGGTCCTTGGTCGAGGCGTTGGCCACGCCGACCAGGTTCAGCAGCAGGGCGAAGGACACCGGCGACGTGTGGGTCGGCGGATCGCCCGCATGGATCGACCAGACGGCGTTGTCGATCCGCTTGGCCGGCTCCTGGGTCTTGTAGCTTTCGATGAAGGCCAGATAGTCGTCGATGGCGCGCGGAATGACGTTGAAGTGCAGGCTCTTGGCCGACTTCGGCGACTGGAACATGTACCATGACAGGCTCTCGGGCGTGCCATAGCGCAGCCAATCGTCCATCGTCAGGCCGTTACCCTTGGACTTGGAGATCTTCTTGCCCTCCATGTCGAGGAAGAGCTCGTAGTTGAAGCCTTCGGGAGGGGTGCCGCCCAGGGCGCGGCAGACCTTGGAGCTTTCGCGCACGCTCTCAATCAGGTCCTTGCCCGACATCTCGTAGTCGATGTCGAGCGCGACCCAGCGCATGGCCCAGTCTGGCTTCCATTGCAGCTTCACATGACCGCCCGTGACCGGCACCTCGGTGCGGTTGCCCGGCTCGCCGGCGGGATCTTCGAAGGTGATCGTGCCCTTCTCGACGTTGCGCGCCAGGGTCGGAACCTGCAGCACATGGCCGGTGATCGGGCTGATGGGCAGGAAGGGCGAATAGGTGGCGCGGCGCTCCTCGCCCAGGGTCGGCAGCATGATGGCCTGGACCGCGTCGAACCGCTCCAGCAGGGTCAGCAACGTCGCGTCAAACCGACCCGACCTATAGGTCTCGGTCGAGGACATGAACTCATAGTCGAAGCCGAAGCTGTCGAGGAAGGCGCGCAGGCGGGCGTTGTTGTGCGCGCCGAAGCTGTCGTGGGTGCCGAAGGGATCGCGCACCCGCGTCAGGGACAGGTGCAGGTCCTCGCGCAGCATCTCCGGGTTCGGCACGCCCTCCGGCACCTTGCGCAGGCCGTCCATGTCGTCGGAGAAGGCGATCAGGCGCGTGGGCCAGTGGTCGCCGGTCAGGGCGCGAAAGGCGTTGCGCACCATGGTGGTGCGGGCGACCTCGCCGAAGGTGCCCATGTGCGGCAGGCCCGACGGGCCATAGCCGGTCTCCAGGATCACCGGGCGCTGCAAGGCGGGAAAGGCCGCCAGGGCTTCATCCGCCTTGCCGGCGTCGATCAGGGCGCGCGCTTCGGCTCGCTCGGCCTCGCCCAGCCGTTTCTTCAGAACATGGGCCAGCAGGTTGCGGGCTTGTTCGAAGGGCCAGGACTTGGCCTCGCGGGCGAGGGTTTCGAGGTTCTGAAGCATGGCGGCGGTTTGCAGTCTGCATCCCGCCCGGTCAACCGTGATCAGGCTTTGGCGGCGATTACGATGATCTCGACCTTGTAGTCGGGCGACGCGAGGCGGCTTTCGCCCGTGGCGCGGGCCGGCGGGTTGGAGGTGTCGACCCAGGCGTCCCAGACGCCGTTCATCGCCTCGAAGTCGGCGATGTCCGCCAGCCAGATCTGGGCCATCAGGATCCTGGACTTGTCGCTGCCGGCCTCGGCCAGCAGGGCTTCGATCTCGGCCAGCGCCGTTCGGGTCTGCGTCGCCACGTCGTCGCCGGGTTCGCCGACCTGGCCCGACAGATAGATGGTGTCGCCGTGGACGACGGCCTCGCTCATGCGGGCGCCGGGCTGGATGCGGGTGATCATGGTCGGGGGTCCTTCGAAAACGTCCCTCACCTATCGCCGCCGGGGCCCGGCTGTCGAGCGGCTAGCGGCGGTTGAACCGCGAGACGGTCAGACCGACGACCAAGGCGCCGGCCCCGACGATCAAGACGTCCTCGATCAAGCCGCTCTTGGTCTGGCCGATGCGGGCCATGGCCTTCTTGCGGCCCGAGAGGGTCAGATAGGCCAGCGGCACAGCCGTGCCGACCGCAAGACCGGCGCCCAACTTCTCCTTGCCGCGCGGGGCCAGGGCGGCGCCGGCGATGCCCGCGCTCATGACCCGCGCCAACAGGCCCAGAAAGACGGTGCGATCGGGGGCGGTCTTCATCTTGTCGCCCAGCAGCTCGCCGACGCCCATGGCCAGCGCGCCGAACTTGAACAGCGGCCGGTTCAGCAGGAAGACGCGGCCGGGCAAAGGCTTGTGCGCCAGTTCGGCGGTGGCGAGGGCCGCCATCGGGGTCATGGAGCGGGCGCTGGCGACAGCGCCGATGAGGGCGGATGGGAGGAGGTCGAGGGCTTTCATGCCGCCACAACACCCGACCGGGCCGGAAGGTTCAGCCCGTTTCAGCCCGTTTCAGGCGCGGGCCGCCAGGACGTTGCGGATCGCCAGGCTGGAGTGGATGCGCGACACCCCCGGCAGACGCGACAGGACGTCCTTGTGGATCACCTCATAGGCGGCGATGTCGGGCGCGACGGCGCGGACGATGTAGTCGGCCTCGCCCGCCATCAGATAGCAGTCGCGGATTTCCGGATGGTTGCGGACGGCCGCCTCGAACCGACGCATGTGGTCGTCGGTCTGCTTCTCCAGCGTGATCTCGACATAGGCGACGACGCCGTCGTCGCTGTCGTTGGCCAAGACGGCGGCATAGCCCCGGATCACCCCGCGCTCTTCCAGCCGCCGCACGCGCCGCAGGCAGGCGGAAGGCGACAGACCGACGGCGGAGGCCAGGTCCGCATTGCTGATGCGCCCGTCGGCGCGGAGCCGTTGAAGGAGGCGTTGATCGAGAGGATCGAGCAGGGACACAAGTTTCCGCCGTTCAGCCGCAGATTATTGCGTCAGACTTCTATCAGCGACCGATCGTTGCGCAAACAGGCAGGATCGTCGATCCATGCGGCGCTAGCTTGCGGCGAATAACAACATTGGGCTTGGGAACGTCACATGCGGGTTCTGGTGCTTGGATCGGGCGTCATCGGCGTCACCACCGCCTGGTATCTCAGCCAGGCGGGGCATGAGGTCACGGTCGTGGATCGGCAGGCCGGCCCGGCGCTGGAAACCAGCTTCGCCAACGCCGCGCAGATTTCGCCTGGCTATTCCGCGCCCTGGGCTGCGCCGTCGATCCCGGTCAAGGCGATGAAGTGGCTGCTGATGCGCCACGCGCCGCTGATCGTGCGGCCGCGGCTGGACATGGCCATGGTGCGCTGGACCGTCGCCATGCTGCGCAACTGCACCCATGAACGCTATGCGCTGAACAAGAGCCGGATGGTGCGTCTGGCCGAATACAGCCGCGACCAGATCGACCTGCTGCGCCGCGAGACCGGCATCACTTACGACGGTCGCCAGCAGGGCACGCTGCAGCTGTTCCGCACGGAAAAGCAGCTGGCCGACGTGCACAAGGACGTCGATGTGCTGAAGGCCGCCGGCGTGCCGTGCGAGGTTCTGGACCGCGCGGGCTGTATCGCCGCCGAGCCGGGCCTGGCCGCCTCCGACGTCGATTTCGTCGGGGGTCTTCGTCTGCCGCATGACGAGACCGGCGACTGCTTCCTGTTCACCAACGCCCTGGCGAAGCTGGCGGCGGAGCGCGGCGTGGTCTTCCATACCGGAACCGAGATCCAGTCGATCACGATGACGGACGGTCGTGCGACCGGCGCCCTGACCAGCAAGGGCGCCATGACGGCCGATCTGGTGATCCTGGCGCTCGGTTCCTATTCGCCGATGATGGCCAAGCCGCTGGGTCTGGATCTGCCGGTCTATCCGGTGAAAGGCTATTCGATCACGGCCAAGATCGTGAACGAAGACCGGGCGCCCGTCTCCACCGTCATGGACGAGAGCTACAAGGTGGCGATCACGCGCCTGGGCGACCGCATCCGCGTGGGCGGCATGGCCGAACTGTCGGGATACAACAACACCCTGCCCGCCGTCCGCCGCGAGACCCTGGCCCATTCGGTCGGCAGCCTGTTTCCGGGCGGCGGCGACCTGGCGGGCGCCAGCTATTGGTCGGGCCTGCGTCCGATGACGCCGGACGGCACGCCGGTGATCGGCGCGACCAAGGTTCCGGGGCTCTATCTGAACACCGGCCACGGCACCCTGGGCTGGACCATGGCGTGCGGCTCGGCGCGGGTTCTGGCCGACATGATCGACGGCGAGGCGCCCGAGATCGAAACCCGCGACCTGTCACTGAACCGCTATGGCGCCTGGGCCGGGGCGTTCGCGCCGGGCTACAGCTGAGATCAGACGGCGGCGGGGAATTTTACCGTCTAAAGAGTCTAATTCGTCTAATTGCTTGCGCCGTGAGCCCTTGGGTCGCGGACGGCAAATCACCGTCTAAAGTGTCTAATTCGTCTAATCCGGCGCCGTCATCCGGGTGAGGCGCGGGCGGGATTTCGCCGTCCCTTCCGCCTGAACTTACGCTGTCAAAGATCGCCCACAAGTCTATCACACGGCCGGGGCGCGGTCGGTTAGACGCCGTTCGGGCGCGAAAACCCGTTGTGAATCAGACAGCGGCGCGCCGACGATGCGCTGGCAGCACGCCGCGACGTGGCGCGGGGCGTCGGAGCGCCCTATAGAGCGCGCGATGAAGACCGCCGATTTCGATTTCGACCTGCCCGAGGACCGGATTGCGTTGCGCCCGGCCGATCCGCGCGATTCCGCACGGTTGCTGGTGGTGAAAGGCGGCGCGCTGGAAGACCGGATCATTCGCGATCTGCCGGACTTCCTGCAGCCCGGCGACGCCCTGGTGTTCAACGATACGCGGGTCATTCCCGCCCGTCTGTCGGGCGTGCGTCAACGGATCGGGGCCGAGGGTGAAACCTTGACGGTCGAGGTGGAGGCGACGCTGCATCACCGCGACGCGCCCGACGTCTGGTCTGCCTTCATGAAGCCGGGCAAGCGGATCAAGCCGGGGGATCGGATCCGGTTCGGAAACGCGAGCGACGCCGCTTGCGACCTGGGACGGCTGGACGCCACGGTGACGGCCAAGAGGGAAGACGGGCTGATCACCCTGACCTTCGACCTGGCCGGACCGGCGCTGGACGATGCGATCCGCGAGGTCGGGGTCATGCCCCTGCCGCCCTATATCGCCGCCAAAAGGCCCGAGGACGACCGCGACCGGTCGGACTATCAGACCGTCTTCGCCGAGCATGACGGGTCGGTCGCGGCGCCAACGGCGGGGCTGCATTTCACCCCGGCCCTGCTGGACGCCATTCGAGCCAAAGGCGTCTCGACCCATGCGGTGACGCTGCATGTCGGGGCCGGCACCTTCCTGCCGGTCAAGGCCGACGATCTGGCCGACCACAAGATGCACAGCGAATGGGGCGAGGTGTCGCCAGACACCGCCGCCGCCCTGAACGCCGTCCACGCGAACGGCGGGCGCATCGTCTGCGTCGGCACCACCTCCCTGCGGCTGCTGGAAAATGCGACGGCCGAGGACGGCGAGATCAAACCTTTCCACGGCGACACGGCCATCTTCATCACGCCCGGCTATCGGTTCCGGGCGGTCGATGTGCTGATGACCAACTTCCACCTGCCGAAATCGACGCTGTTCATGCTGGTCAGCGCCTTTGCGGGCACGGCGACGATGAAGGCGGCCTATGCCCATGCGGTCGCCGACGGCTATCGCTTCTATTCCTACGGCGACGGATCGCTGCTGTTCCGCGACTGATCGCGTGTCAGGGCCAGAGGCGGCCTGAGCGCCAGGCCTCGCCGTCGCGGTCGAACCGCAGTCGGTCATGCAGACGGAAAGGGCGATCGCGCCAGAACTCGACCGAGCGGGGCACGACGCGCCAGCCGGTCCAGTGAGATGGGCGCGGCACCTCCTGACCATCGAAACGCGCGGTTTCGCGACCCACGGCCTCTTCCAGCACGGTGCGGTCCGACAGGGGTCGGGACTGGTCCGAGGCCCAGGCGCCGATGCGGCTTTCGCGCGCGCGGCTGGCGAAATAGGCGTCGGCCTCGGCCGGCGTGACCGGCTCGACCGCGCCGCGCACCCGCACCTGGCGACGCAGGGATTTCCAGTGGAAGGTCAGGGCGGCCGCCGCGCAACCGGCCAGTTCGACGCCCTTGGCGCTTTCGCTGTTCGAATAGAAGGTGAAGCCCCGCGCATCGACGTCCTTCAGCAGGACGATCCGCGCATCGGGCAGGCCGTCGGCGTTGACGGTCGACAGGGTCATGGCGTTCGGATCGTTCGGCTCATGCGCCCTCGCGTCCGCCAGCCATTCGACGAACAGGCCGATGGGTTCGGGTCGGTCGAAGATGGTCTCGTCGCCATTGGCGGCCAAGGCTGCGGCGTAGTCGCGGGCGTATTCCTCACGCGACGGGCTGGGCGGGATCACGGATGCGGTCATGCGAGTGATGTAGTCGGTGCTGGCGCGGCTGGGAATGATCGCGGTCAAAAACGGGCGTGTCGCCGTCAGGGTTAACCGCCCATTGACCCTGATGGGCGAACGGTGACGGCATGAGCGCGCCTGTTTCGATTTCAGATGTGTCCGGCGTCCGTGAGGCCCTGTCGATCCTCGGGCTGAACGGCGAGGTCGATGCGTCGACGCTGAAGGCCGCCTTCCGCACGGCGGTGAAGGCGGCGCGGCCGGATCAGGGCGGCGGGGACGCCGAGCGGTTCCGGCGCGTGATCGCGGCCTATCGGCTGATCCAGGCGCTCCAGCCCCCTCGCCCCGCTCTGTCGGCGCCCGCCGCGCGGCCCGCGCCGTCGCCGGTTCTGGTCCTGTCGCCGATGCAGGCCCTGGCCGGGGGTCAGGTCGAGGTGCGGCTGGGCGCGCGCACGGTTCGGGTCACGGCGCCGAAGGGCCTGCGCAGCGGCGATCATCTGCGGCTGAAGCGCGGGGCGGCGGACGGGAGCGACCTCTATCTGTCGGTGCTGATCCGGCCCGAGGACGGGCTGTCGGTTGTCGGAGACGACCTGTTCATGACCTGGGCCGTCGAGCGTCGCCTGATGGCCGACGGCGGGCGCGTCGAGATCGAGACCCCTGTCGGCACGCGCTCGGCCTGGATCACCGCCGACATGGCCGCGCCGGTGCGGGTGCGGTTGAAGGACCTGGGCCTGCCCGCGCGCGGATCTCGGCCGGCGGGGCATCTGTTCGTGACGCTGGAGCCGTCGTCCGATGTCCCCTCGGCGGCGGAGGACCTGCTGGTGCGCTTCACGCGGGTCTGGACGCAGGAGCGTCTGGCGGCCTAAGTCGGGGCCATGTCGCACAACACCTTCGGCCATCTGTTTCGCGTGACCACCTGGGGCGAGAGCCACGGGCCGGCGATCGGCTGCGTCGTTGATGGATGCCCGCCGATGATCCCCCTGACCGAGGCGGATCTTCAGCCGTGGCTGGATCAGAGGAAGCCGGGCGGCAGCCGTTTCGTGACCCAGCGCAAGGAAAGCGACACGGCGCGCATCCTGTCGGGCGTGTTCGACGACGGCGACGGGCCTGTTACGACGGGCACGCCGATCTCGATCCTGATCGAGAACGAGGACCAGCGGTCCAAGGACTATGGCGAGATCGCCCGCGCCTATCGGCCCGGGCACGCCGACTATGTCTATCAGGCCAAATACGGGGTGCGGGACCACCGGGGCGGCGGTCGATCCTCGGCGCGCGAGACGGCCAGCCGCGTGGCGGCCGGGGCCGTGGCGCGCAAGGTGCTGGGCGACGGAATCAGGATCCGCGCCGGCGTGGTGCAGATCGGCCCGAACCGGATTGCGCCGGACCGAATCGACTTCGACGCCGTGCACACTAATCCCCTGTTCGCCGCCTCGGCCGAGGTCGTGGGCGACTGGGAGGCCTATCTGGACGGCGTCCGCAAGGCGGGATCGTCGGTCGGGGCGGTCGTCGCGCTGGAGGTGACGGGCGTTGCGGCGGGTTGGGGCGCGCCCCTGTACGGCAAGCTGGACGGCGAGCTGGCCGCGGCCCTGATGTCGATCAATGCGGCCAAGGGGGTCGAGATCGGGGCGGGCTGCGAGGCCGCCGAACTGACCGGCGAACAGAACGCCGACGAGATGCGGCTGGACCTGAACAAGCAGCCGGTCTTCCTGTCGAACAAGGCGGGCGGCGTGCTGGGCGGGATTTCGACGGGTCAGCCGGTGACGGCGCGGGTGGCGTTCAAGCCGACCTCCTCCATCCTGACCCTGCGCCAGACGATCACGCGCGACGGCGAAGAGACGGACCTGCGCACCAAGGGTCGTCACGACCCGTGCGTCGCCCTGCGCGCCGTGCCGGTGGTCGAGGCCATGGCCGCCTGCGTCCTCGCCGACGCCTATCTGAGGCACCGCGCCCAGGTCGGCTGATCAGGGCCTGCGTCTGGCCGGTCGCGGGTTTCCACGATCGGTGTAGAGCCTCGGCGGTGGCTCAACCGGACGCGCCTCGCAACGCATCAAGGTCATCAGGGCCGACAGGCCTGTCGTCATCACGATCATCGCTGGATTCCTGCAACTGCGAACCGTTTGCAGGTTTGCGCATGTCGAGGGCGCGTGCAAGACAAGGGACCGGTGGCGTCCATTTCAGGAGATCAACCGTGCGTGAAGACGGAAAACTGGACTACCTCGAACTGCCCGCCGCCAGCCTGCCCGCGACCAAGGACTTCTACAGTCAGGCGTTCGGCTGGACCTTCGTGGATTACGGCCCGACCTATGCGGCCTTCGATCAGGGCCTAGACGGCGGGTTCGACGCCGATCAAGCCGATCAGACCAAGGCTCCCCTGCCCATCCTGTACGCCCATGACCTGGAAGCCATGCAGGCCAAGGTCGAAGCGGCCGGCGGCCGAATCGTGAAACCGATCTACAGCTTCCCCGGCGGTCGCCGCTTCCATTTCGCCGATCCGGCCGGCACCGAAATGGCGGTGTGGTCCGAGGGCTGAGCCCTATTTGACGTCGATGGACTGGCCGATGCGTTCGGCCAGATCCCGGTCCGCACCCTCGACGCTGGCGATCCAGACGTGGATCTCCTTGGGATCCGCAGCGCGCTGGAACAGGTGCTCCATCGCCAGACGGCGGCTGCCCTCGGTGACGACGACCGAGGCGCGGCCGCCAGCGCGGACCGTCTCGCCGTCATAGATCGGAAACTGCGACGACGGGCCGGCGTAGATCATCAGCAGGGTCTGGTCGCCACGCTGGACGCGATAGATGCTGGCGTTCGCGCCTGCGCGCGCTGGGGTGATCGTGAGGCCAGCGGGCAGCTGGATGCTGAAGGGCAGAGAGGCGATGGCGGCGGCGTTCAAGGCCGCCGGCGCGGGCGCGGCGGCCGGCGGGGTTGCGGCAGGCGCGGTCGTTGTCGCTTGAGGCACGGTCGCCTGAGGCGCCGTTGTGGTCGGGGCTGGCGTTTGAGGACGTGTCGCGGTCGCCGGGCGTGTCGTCGCCGCCGGGCTTTGGCCGATCGGCGGCAGGGTCTGGGTCGTGCGCGGCGCAGATGAAGTGGCGGGCGCCGGACGCGGCGATGCCGCGGGGGTCTGGCCGATCGGAGGCAAACTCTGGGCTGTCGCCCGGGCCGGGGCCTGGGTCGGGATCGAGCTCTGGGTCGGCGCTGCGGTGGAGGTGGCGGGCGGGGTCGCGGACGGCGGGGCGCTGTTCAGATCGCGGGTCAGGTTGGAACCGGGACGTTGCGCCGGGGGCGTCGTCGTCTGTCCGGAAATCACGAGGGCGGCGGCAAGGGCGATCATGGGCATGGCCCGACCATCGCGCGGGCGGCGTGCGACCGCAAGCGCGACCTCACGCCTTGGGCAGCGCGACCCAGAAGGTGGCGCCCTCGCCCGGCGCCGAGATCACGCCGATCGAGCCGCCCTGCAACTCGACCAACCGCTTGGCCAGGGCCAGGCCGACGCCGTGCCCCTCGACCGTCGAACGCTCGAGGCCCAGGCGGTTGAAGGGCTCGAACAGCTGCGCCTGCTTTTGAAACGACAGGCCGGGGCCGAAATCGCTGACCTCGATGCGGACGCAGTCGTCCTGACGAAGCGCGCGCAGGATGACGCGGCCGCCGGAGCCGCCGTATTTCAGCGCATTGCTGGTCAGATTGGTGATGATCTGGGCCAGACGCTGGGAGTCCGCGACCGCGATCAAGCCATCGCCCTCGCACACCACCTCGACGGCGACGCGGTCGGCGTCGGGCCACAGCAGGCACGTGCGACGCACGTCTTCCAGCAGGCCCGGAATGTCGGTCGGGCGCAGATCGACCCGGACCGCCCCGGATTCGGCGCGCGCCACGTCCAGCAGATCGTGGGCCAGGGTTTCGACCTGCCGCGCGGTCTTGACCAGCATGACGGACATCTCGGCCTGCTGGGCGGAGACCGGCCCGAGATGGCCCTGCCGCCACAGATCGCCGATGCCGATGATGCCGGCGACCGGGCTCTTGATTTCATGCGCCACGTTGGCGAGCAGGCGAGACTTGGCCTCCGAGGCCTTTTCCGCGCGTTCGCGACCAACGCGCGCGCGCTCCGCCAGAAGATCGCGCTCTTCCAACAATGAGGCCACCAGCAGGACGGGCATATAGCCGATCAGCACCAGCATCTGGGCCATCAGAACCTGGTGGGTCAGGTCGCCCTGGGCATAGGGGCCATGACCGATCATGGCGCTGCCGACCAACAGGATGCTCATCACGACCAGCGTGAATGCCGCGCCGGCGACGCCGAGCCGGACCGCGATGCCGAGCAACAGCGGGAGCAGGACGAAGCCCATCGGCACGTCACCCGTGAAGGCGACATAATAGAAGACGGGCACCAGGCCGATCAGAATGACGGCTTCCAACAGCTTCCTGGGCTTCAGCAGACGCGCGAACATCGCAGGCGTCAACGACATGCCCAGCGATCCCAGGACCGCGATGCCCAGGGTGTGGCCGAGCCACCAGGTCTGGAAACCCTGCCAGACGATGTCGCCCTGGCCCATCAGCGAAAGAATCAGGGTGCTGCACAGGGCGGCGGGGATCGGCGCCAGGACCGCCGCGAAGAACAGAAAGCTGACCGCGCCATTCAGGCTGGACAGGTTGAGCGTGGGCGAGAAGCGACGCGCCAGAATAACGGCCGCCACGATCTCGATCATATTGGCGATGGTGAAGGCGAGGGCCAGCGGCGGCTTGTTGCCGGCGATGATCTCGCCGATCAGGATGCTGACGGTCAGGACGCCGGCGAAGGTGAGGTCGCTGGCATGACCACGGCTGGTGCGCAGCCAGACGGCGACGGCGACGCCGCTGGCGCCCCACAGGCCGGCGACCAGCCCGGCCGAGCGGCCATAGGCCACAGCCACGGCGACCAGGATGGCGACCGCCACGCCCGTCAGCACCGGAACTAGCGGGCTGGATCCGTCCGGACCGTCGACGCCGCCGGGGCTCGGCCGATGGCCAGCCGCCAGCACGCCCTTCACGGACGCGCTGTGGGGATCATCGACATTGAGCGCGCGGCTCAGGATCATGGACAGGTTCCGACCAATCAGAGATCGGCATAGGATCAGCCGGTTCCTAATATCCCCTGAAGTCAGGGCCTCAATTTTTCATTGAAGCGCCTGACGGCCTCGGCCGGGCCGTCAGGATGGTTCCAGACCCCGCCGCTGACCGCCACGAAGTCGGCGCCGGCCTGGGCAAGCTCTGCGGCGTTGTCGACCGTGATCCCGCCGATGGCCACGCAGGGTGCCTCGACCGTTTCTTGCCACACCGTCAGGATGTCCAAGGGCGGACGATGCACCGTTTCCTTTGTCTCTGTGGGATAAAAGGCGCCGAAGGCGACGTAATCGGCGCCGCCCTCTGCGGCATCCCAAGCCAGATCGCGGTCGTCGTGGCAGGTGACGCCGATCATGGCGTCCGGCCCCATGATACGCCGCGCCTCGGCCAGCGAGCCGTCTTCCTGACCGATGTGAACGCCGTCGCAGCCGGTGGCCCGCGCAAGATCCGGCCGGTCGTTCAGCAGAACCGCGACATCATGACGCCGCGCAACGGGAGCCAAGACCTCGACAGCCGTGCGGATGGCGCCGTCGTCGGCGGGCTTCAGCCGGATCTGCAAGGCCGCGACATCGCCGGCCGCCAAGGCCTGATCGAGGGTCTGCGCAAAGGCGTTCAGGTCGGCGATTGCGGGCGGCGTGATCAGATACAGCCGGCAGGGCGGACGCTCGGGGACGGTGGGTGTTCGGGCCATGCGCGTCATTGCCCGCCCCCGCGACGATCCGTCAACGGCCCACCGCCGGCTGACCCATGCGAACGACTTGCAATCGCCTTAAGGACTGCTATAGCGAACCATTCTCAGTCAGTGAAACGTGTAGCGCCTCGTGTACGTCTGCAACTGTAACGGTCTTCGCCAGCGTGATGTCGCCCAGGCCATCGAGGCCGGCGCCTGTCGTCCGCGCGACATCTTCGCGCGCAACCAGTGCCAGGCCCAGTGCGCCAAATGCGTCTGCGAAATGCGTCAGATGATTCAGGAAAGCCGCGAAGCGTTCGCACTCGCAGCCGAATAGTTTGCTTCGCCTGCGGGCGACAGTCACTCGCACTCTCAATGCAGTGATAAAAACTCGCAAATAAACACGCCGCGTTCTACTGTGTTATGGCTGCGCTCGACAGACGGCGACAGCGCCGTGGCGAGACCAAGGACCATGGCCATGAAGGGCGACCCCGCAATCCTGCGCACGCTGAACGCAGTGCTGACCAACGAGCTGACGGCCGTGAATCAGTATTTCCTGCATGCCCGCATGTTCGAAAGCTGGGGCCTCGCGCACCTGGGCAACGTGATCTACGAAGAATCAATCGGCGAGATGAAGCACGCCGACATGCTGATCAAACGCATCCTGTTCCTGGACGGCCTGCCCAACCTGCAGGATCTGCACAAGCTGAAGGTTGGCGAGGATCCGATCGAATGCCTGGGCGCCGACCTGCAACTGGAACTGGACAGCCGCGCCACGACCGCCGCCGCCGTGACCCAGTGCGAGGGAACCCGCGATTACGTCAGCCGTGACCTGCTGATGAAGATCCTGACCGACACGGAAGAGCACATCGACTTCCTGGAAAACCAGCACAAGCTGATCGAGCTGATGGGTGCGCAGAACTATCTGCAATCGGCGATGAAAGAGATCATCACCGAAGGCGCGGCGACCGGCAACTAAGCTCTGCCTTCTGACGGAACCCCAATCCGCTCCGGCCATTAGCCTGTCAGGGCCAAGCTGGAGCGGACCATGACCGATATCGACGACGCCATCGACGACGTGCGCGACGCCGCCATGGACTTGCTGAACAGCGAGGGCCGCAGCGCCGGCCATGTGGTCGCCGGGATCGCCCTGACCGTCGGCTTCGCTCTGCTGGCGCATGGCATCGCCTCGGGCGCCCTGACGCCCAAGCGCAATCTGAAACAGGTCCGCAAGAAAGATCTGCCGATCACCGAGAAGCCGCGGGGCGCCTTCAGCCTGATCCTGCCCGCCGTGTTTTCCGCCACCACCCTGTCCGCGGTGCGGGTGTGGAATGCGCCGTCGCGGCCCGAACGCACCCGCGCCATGGGCTTGTGGCTGGCGGCCCAGACGGTAAACGCCGTCTGGCTGGGCCTGCGGCCGTCGTCGATGGCGCGTCAGGTGATCGCCGCCATGTCGTCGGCCGGTCTGGCCGCCGCCTTCGCCCACGAGGCGCGCAAACTAGACGAAGGAGCCGGCAAGATGGCGGCGCCGCTGGGGTCGGGCGTGCGGTTCGGAAACTTCCTGCATCGCAAGGCCGATGACGCCTCGGGCGGGCGCACCCTGCATTAGGTTGCGTCGCCTTGCCCTTTATCGGGGCTTCCTCTAGGGATCGCGCCCTATTCGCCTCGCCCCGAACGGTGCGAGGGCGCAACTCCATTTCCGATGTGACCCCATGAAGATCAACGGCAACACCATCAAGCCCGGCATGGTCCTGCAGCACAATGGCGGCCTGTGGGTCGTCACCAAGGCCAGCCACGTCAAGCCCGGCAAGGGCGGCGCCTTCGCCAACGTCGAGGCCAAGAACCTCGAGACCGGCAACAAGCTGAACGAACGCTTCCGTTCGGAAGACAAGGTCGAGCGCGTGACGCTGGAACAGAAGGACTTCTCCTATCTGTTCGACAACGGCGACAGCCTGGTCTTCATGGACGATGCCACCTATGAGCAGATCGAACTGCAGAAGGACTGGGTCGGCGAAGAGCGCATCCCCTATCTGCAAGAAGGCATGAAGGTCGTGATCGAGATGCACGAAGAGCGTCCGATCGGCCTGGAACTGCCCGATCAGGTCGTGCTGGAAGTCGCCGAGACCGAGCCGACCGTTAAGGGCCAGACCGCCTCTTCGTCCTACAAGCCCGCGCTGGCGTCGAACGGCGTGCGCATCATGATCCCGCCCTATATGTCGGCCGGCGAGCGTATCGTCGTCGACACGACCAGCGGGGAATACGTCCGCCGCGCGGACTAACAGACCACCACGTTAAAGCGGCCCCTTTCGGGGCCGTTCCTTTCTGAACTTCTCCGACTGTCCGGCTGCGGCTTTGAAGGACTTTCGGACCAGGAGATTCCTCGATGGCCCTCGCCTCCGCCCTGCTCCAAGTCATGACCGATGCGGTGCGCAAGACCGCCCGCCCGATGCTGCGCGACTTCGGCGAAGTCTCCCAGCTTCAGGTGTCGAGAAAGGGCCCCGGCGACTTCGTCACGGCCGCCGACCTGAAGGCCGAAGACACGCTATACGAACTGCTGATGAAGGCCCGCCCCGGCTACGGCTTCCTGGGCGAGGAACGCGGCATGATCGAGGGGACGGACAAGTCCCACACCTGGATCGTCGATCCGATCGACGGCACCACCAACTTCATGCACGCCATGCCTCACTTCGCCATCACGGTGGGGCTGGAGCGCCGCGCGCCGGACGGGTCGAGCGAGATCGTCGCCGGCGTGACCTACAACCCCGTCATGAACGAGCTGTTCTGGGCCGAAAAGGGCAAGGGCTGCTATCTGAACGACCAGCGCATCCGCGTCGCCGGCCGTCGTGATCTGTCCGAAAGCCTGATCGCCACCGGCCTGCCCTTCATCGGCAAGTCGGGTCACGCCCAGGCGATCAAGGACCTGCACGCCGTGGGCCAGCGCGTTGCGGGCATCCGTCGCCTGGGTTCGGCCGCCCTGGACTTCGCCTGGGTCGCGGCCGGTCGCTACGACGCCTATTATGAGCGCAATCTGAAGCCCTGGGACGTGGCGGCGGGCATCCTGTTCGTCACCGAGGCCGGCGGCCGGGTCACGACCATCGAGAACAACGGCGACCCGAAGACGGGCAAGTCGATCCTGGCGTCGAACACCGAATTGCATCCGCACCTGCGCAAGGTTTTGCAGGGCTCCTGAGGCTCGCTTCTGTCTCTTCCCCGCTTGCGGGGAAGTGGCGCGGCGCTTCTTCAGCGCCGTGACGAAGGGGCTCTTGCCTGATCGCCAGCGGCCGGTGGGGCGTCAAGAACCCCTCCACCGCTTCGCGGTCCCCCTCCCCACACGTGGGGCGGAGACGGTCATCGGCCTGTCGCACCCCTGCCCTATCCAAGGCGGATGATCCGTTTCATCCTGTGCGGCCTCGTCCTTCTGACCGGAACGCCAGCCTTGGCTCAGCCCCTGATCATCGCCCACCGCGGCGCGTCTGGCGAACGGCCCGAGCACACGCGTGCGGCCTATGAGCTGGCGATCGAACAGGGCGCGGACGTGATCGAGCCAGATCTGGTGCTGACCAGCGACGGCGTCTTCGTCGATCGGCATGAGAACGAGATCGGCGGCACGACCGACGTGGGCGACCGGCCCGAGTTCGCGGGCCGTCGGACGACCAAAACCATCGACGGGGTCGAGACCACCGGCTGGTTCACCGAAGACTTCACCCTGGCCGAGTTGAAGACCCTGAGGGCCAGGGAGCGATTGCCCGGCTTTCGACCGGGCAGCGCCGCCTATGACGGACAGGAGCCGATCCTGACCTTCGACGAGGTCGTCGTCATCGCGCGCGAGGCCTCGGCGCGGACCGGGCGGACGATCGCCGTGGCGCCGGAGCTGAAACACCCGACCTATTTCGCCGCGATCGGTTTGCCAATGGAGGACGGGTTCGTCGCTGAACTGGAGCGGCTGGGCCTGACGGGCGCCAACGCCCCGATCATCATCCAGTGTTTCGAGGTCGGGCCGCTGGAGCGGTTGGCGACGCGGATCGATGCGCCGCTTGCTCAACTCGTATCGGCCAAGGGCGGACCGGCGGACCGGGCGGACGTGACCTATGCGCAGATGATCACGCCCGAGGGGCTAAGGGCCATCGCCGCCTACGCCGCCTGGGTCGCGCCGGAGATGACCCTGGTCCTGCCGCGCGACGCCGAAGGTCGCACGGCCGCGCCGAGCTCCCTGGTCGCCGACGCCCATGCGGCGGGCCTCGAGGTCGTGGTCTGGACGCTGCGGGCCGAGAACGCCTTCCTGCCGGTCGAGCGACGCAGAGGCGACGACCCGGCCGGGCACGGCGACATGACCGGCTATGCCGCAGCCTTCGCCGCAGCCGGGGTCGATGCGCTGTTCAGCGATTTCCCAGCGCTGGCGCGGCCCCCGGCGCCCTAGTTGCGGAACTGAAGCTCGGCGAGGCGGGCGTACAGGCCGCCTTGGGCGACGAGTTGCTCGTGGGTGCCCTCTTCGACCACGCGGCCGTCGTCCATGACGACGATGCGGTCGGCGCGCAGGACGGTGGCGAGGCGGTGGGCGATGACCAGGGTGGTCCGCTCCTCCATCGCCTGATCGAGGGCGACCTGGACCAGGCGTTCGCTCTCGGCGTCCAGCGCGCTGGTGGCCTCGTCCAACAGCAGGATGGGGGCGTCGCGGACCAGGGCGCGGGCGATGGCCAGGCGCTGGCGCTGGCCGCCCGACAGGCTCTTGCCGCGCTCGCCGAGCGGGGTATCGAACCCTTCCGGCAGGGCGTCGATGAAGCCGAGCGCCTGGGCCTTTTCGGCGACGGCGCGGGCCTCTTCCAGGGTGGTGTTCTCGCGGCCGAAGCGGATGTTTTCCAAGGCCGAGCCCGAGAACAGCGGCGTTTCCTGCGACACCCAGGCGAAGCGGTCGCGCACGGCGACCGGATCGGCCTGGCGCACATCGACGCCGTCGACCGAGACCATGCCGGTCTGCGGATCATAGAAGCGCAGCAGCAGACGGAAGACCGTGGACTTGCCGGCGCCGGACGGGCCGACCAGGGCGACAGTCTCGCCGGGGCGCACGGTCAGGCTGAAGCCCTTCAGGGCCGGCAGATCCGGGCGGCCCGGATAGGCGAAACCGACGGCCGACATCGACACCTCGCCGCGCGGGGGCGTCGGCAGGGCGGTGGCCTGAGGCGGCGGGGCGATGCCGGCGACGGCGCGCATCAGCTCCTCGATCCGCTCCATGGCGCCGGCGGCCTTTTGCACGTCGCCCCAGCTTTCGCCGAGCGCGCCCACGGCGCCCGCCGCGAAGACGGACAGTAGAACGAACTGAAGCAGGGCGCCGGGCGTCATGGCGCCCTTCACCACGTCCTGGGCGCCCAGCCACAGCACCAGAGTGACGCCGCCGAACATGACGACGATGATCAGGGCCGTCATCCAGGCGCGGGCCTGCATCCGGGTCAGCGAGGCGTTGAAGGCGTCCTCGACCGCCGCGCCGAAGCGGGTGATGGCGCTCTGTTCGCGGCCGAAGGCCTGGACCGTCTCGATGGCGTCCACGCTTTCGCCGGCGAAGCCGACGGCGTTGGCGAAGCGGTCCTGAGACGCGACGGTCAGTTTGCGCACCTTGCGGCCGAAGATGAAGATCGGCCCAAGGAGGAAAGGCACGATCAGCAGGACGAAGCCGGTCAATTTGGGACTGACGAAGAACAGCAGGGCCACGCCGCCGATCAGGGTCAAGAAGTTGCGCAGCGCATAGGAGATGGACGTCGTCATCAACGTCTCGACCAGGGCGATGTCCGTGGTCAGGCGCGACAGCACCTCGCCGGTGCGCATATGGGCGTAGAAGGACGGGTCCAGCGTCAGGATGCGGCCGAACAGACCCTTTCGCACATCGGCGATGACGCGCTCGCCCGTTCGGGTGACGAAATAGTAGCGGGCGGCGGTCGCCAGCCCCAGGAACAGGGCGTTGGCGCCCAGCAGCAGGAACCAGATGTTCAGATTGGCGCCGCCGGCCTCGAACCCATGGTCGATGGCCCCGCGCGCCAGGGCGGTCAGGCCCAGCGAAGCGGCGGTGGACAACAGCAGCCAGAAGACCGCCATCAGGGCATGACCCTTGTGGCGCATGGCGAAGGGAATCAGTCGCGCCAACGGGCGGATGTCGCGACGCTTGGCGCGCTTGGCGCCCGCTTCGGACATCTGATCGGCCAGAAGGGCGCCGGCGCTGGGCCGGCCCTCCAGCGACGCCATGCCCGAGGCGCGGTTGGCGGAAGAGGCGGAGGCGGCGGCTTGATCGGTCATTTCGCCCGCCTCTTGCCCCGGAACGCCCCCCGGTGTAAACGCCGCCCCTCATTCCCGCCGGCTTTCTGGCGGGTTTCTCATTTCACGCGCACGGACGGTCGGCATCGTCACCGCGCAGAGACCGGACGACGACCATGAAGGCGGATACCCATCCCGACTACCACTTCATCACCGTGGTGATGACCGACGGCAGCACCTACCAGACCCGTTCGACCTACGGGAAGGAAGGCGACAAGCTGGCCCTCGACATCGACCCGACGACGCACCCGGCCTGGACGGGCGGCAACGCCCAGCTGATGGACCGCGGCGGTCGCGTCTCGCGCTTCAACAACAAGTTCGCCGGCTTCATCAAGAAGTAAGCGCGTCCTGGCTGCGACATCTCGCAGCAATCAGAACACCAAGAGCGTCGGTCGCAAGGCCGGCGCTTTTTGTTTGGTCGGAACACCGATAATGTGGAGGCGTTCGGGTACCAGGGGCGTCGGCCACGCTGGCCGAAGCGATCGAAGAAGCGGAAGACGATGAATAGACGGCAACTGGGTCTGGGCGTCGCGACGGCGGCCATGACCCTTGGCTCGGCGGCGCGCGCGCAGCAGGTGTTCGTGCAGCGCGGACCGGAGGCGACGGCCTTCTACAACAGCTTCAACGACCAGATTTCGCGTCTGCCCGAGACGCAGCAGGCGGATGTGCGCGCCTTCTATGAAATGAACGGCTGGCGGCCGGTGTGGAATGCCGACCGGGTGCGCGCCCTGAATACCGTCGCGGCCGGCGCCAATCGCCATGGTCTGGCGGGCTCCGACTATTTCGACTTCGTGGGACTGGCGGCCGATCCGGCGAGCGCGGACCTGCGGACCACGGCGGCGGCGCTGGCCTACGCGCGCGTCCTGGCCGAGGGCAAGGTGCGGCCCGAGACGGTCGAAGACCTGTGGGAGATGCAGAAGAACCGCGTGGACCTGCCGCGCGGTCTCAGCGACGCCCTGACCCGCAATGTGCTGGGCCAGTGGTATGACGGCCTGGCGCCCACCGACATCGGCTATCAGAATCTGTCGGCCGGCTATGTCCGCTATCGCCGTCTGGCGGCGCAGGGCGGATGGCCTCGTTTCACCCAGGGCGCGACCATCGAGCCGGGCAACAGCGATCGTCGCATCCCCGCCCTGATCGACCGCCTGACGGCTGAGGGCGACCTGTCGGCCGCAGACGGCGCGCGGTTGAAGGCGCAGGGCCTGGTTTACAACGCCGAACTGCAACGCGCGGTGCAGAGCTTCCAGAACCGCCATGGCCTGGGCGCCGACGGACGGATCGGCGCGGGCACCCAGCGCTCGCTGGGCGCCTCGGCCGAGGACCGTGCGCGTCAGATCGCGCTGAACCTGGAGCGCCGTCGCTGGCTGAAGCGCGAGGTCGCGCCCGAGCGGATCGAGGTCAACACCGCCGCCGCCATCATGGTCTATTGGAAGGACGGCAAGCCGGTTCACTCCAACCGCGTCGTGGTCGGCTCGGCCGAGAACCAGACGCCAAGCCTAGAGAAGCCGTTCGCCTCGGTCGTGGCCAATCCGCCCTGGTATGTGCCGGCCGGCATCGCGCGCCGCGAAATCCTGCCCAAGGGGCCGGGCTATCTGGCCGCCAACGACATGTATGTGAAGGACGGCATGGTCATCCAGCGCGCCGGTCCGCGTTCGGCCCTGGGCTATGTGAAGTTCGAGCTGCGCGACAGCTACGCCATCTTCCTGCACGACACGCCGTCGAAGGCCGCCTTCAACCTGTCCACGCGTCAGCGCAGCCACGGCTGCGTGCGGGTGCAGAATGCGGTGGAGTTCGCGCGCCTGCTGCTGTCGCCCGATCCGACCAAGCTGGCCCAGTTCGACACGGCCCAGGACACGCGCGAGACGACGCGCGTGACCACCGGACGCGAGATTTCGGTGCGGCTGCTGTACTGGACCGCCTTCGTGGATGGTCAGGGCCGGGTGGCGTTCCGCGAGGACGTCTATGGCCGCGACGACAAGCTGGCGCAGGCGCTGGGCATCGGCGTCAATCTGCCCAAGCCCATCGACGACGGCCGGGCCGACGCCAACGACGTCGGACCGTAAAGGGGGCGATCAGCCCCTGAAGGCCGCCTCGAGCATGCCCATCTGGCTGAGCACCGGGTTTTCCGGGGCTTGTTCCTGATCGTCTGAATACATACGGCGATCCAGATACAGGGTGCGATCGAACAGCTTTTCCGAACGGACCAGATACTCGATCAGGGCGATCGGCAGTTCGGCGTGGCTGGGCTCGGCGTCGATGCGGCGCTCGTTCAGGCGGTAGCGCGGCTCGCAGGCGGTTTCCGGCGACATGTCGTCCTCGCGCACGGCGCGCTGGACCAAGAGCCAAGAGGCGATCTGCATCAGGCGGGTGGTCAGCTTCATGCTCTCGGCCGCATAGGCCAAGGCGGCGGCGCGCGACAGCATCTTGGAATCGCGACGGCCCTCGCCGTCCAGATAGGCGGCGGTTTCCTCGACCAGCTCCATGCCTTCGCGGAAGGTGCGATCGAACAGCTCGGACCGGGCGAAATCGCGAACGGTGCGGCTGCGGTCAGCGGGTGACGGAGCGGAGGTCATTTGAGCATTGATCATCAGAGAAGGTCGGGTCCGTCCTGCAATCGGCGCCTGGCGGGGCCGTTCGCACGAACGATGCAACGCTCATGCCATGCCAGCGGATCATTCGCGATCACGAACCGAAGTTGAACAGGGCGTCGGCGGCGTTTTTCTTGGAGCGTTTGGTCTCGATCGCGGTGCGCGAGCGCGCGATCTCAGCCTCCAGGGCGGCGATCCGCTCCTGCAAATCCTCGACGGCGTAAACGTCCAGGTCTTCGCGTGACAGGGCCCGCAGCGGTTCGCCGCGTTGCGGGCGGGGTTCAAGATCTTCGAACATCGTCGCCTTCCTTTCGCGCTGTCATGGCCAAGGCGGTCCACGGTCCCTATCTGAACGCCCGGATACGGACGAATGCAAGGCGAGTGCGATGCGCGTGATCGAAATCGAAGGCGGTTCCGGACCGGCCGAGGCCCTGAAGATCGCCGAACGGCCCGATCCCGTGGCGGGGCCGGGTCAGGTGCTGATCCGGGTGCGGGCGGCGGGTGTGAACCGGCCGGACCTGCTTCAACGCACCGGCGCCTACCCCCCTCCCCCCGGCGCGTCGGACATTCTGGGGCTCGAGGTCGCCGGTGAGATCGAGGCCGTCGGAGAGGGCGTGACGCGCTGGACGGTCGGCGACCGGGTCTGTGCCCTGCTGGGCGGCGGCGGCTATGCAGAGCTGGCCGTGGTGGATGCGCGTCACGTCCTGCCGATCCCCGAGGGTCTGGATTACGTAGAGGCCGCCGTGCTGCCGGAAACCGTCTTCACCGTCTTCGCCAATGTGTTCGAGGGCGGTGCCTTGAAGGCCGGCGAGACGTTGCTGATCCACGGAGCGACCAGCGGTATCGGCGTGACGGCCATCGAGATGGCCAAGGCGGCCGGCGCCCGGGTGATCGCCACCTCACGCGGGGCGGACAAGGCCGCAGCCGCCAAGGCGCTGGGCGCGGACATCAGCCTGGACGCCAAGAGCGTGGATCTGGAGGCGCAGATCCGCGAGGCGGGCGGCGCGGATGTGGTTCTGGACATGGTGGGGCGCGACTACGCCGCCCTGAACCTGAACAGTCTGAATGCCGGCGGGCGTTGGGTGGTCATCGCCTCCCTGACCGGCCCCAAGGTCGAGATGGATTTGCAGCGGATCATGCTGAAGCGATTGACCCTGACCGGATCGACGCTGCGCAGCCGCCCGGCGGACGAAAAGGCGCGTCTGACCGCGGCTGTCGAGGCGACCGCCTGGCCGTGGGTGGCATCCGGCAAGGTCAAACCGCCGGTTCAGGCGGTCTTCGCGTTGGAGCAGGCGGCCGATGCGCACGCCGAACTGGAAGCCGGCGGGCACATCGGCAAGATCGTACTGAGCGTCTAGTAGCGACCGCCGCGCACGGGGCGCAGCGACGAGATGTTGTCGTTGAAGCCGCCGTTCAGGAAGCGGACGTCGCCTTCGACGATGCGGCAGCGGCCCCGGAACTCGGCGTCGGTGCAGACTTCCCAGCGGCCTTCGACGCGCATCGAACTGATGCGGTCGTTGAATGGGGTGCGGCCCAGGTTGCGGTCTTCGCTGGTGAACTCACGCGAGGCGCCGCGGAAGTTGGCGTTCTCATAGACGGTGATCGAGGACCGACCCCAGCCACCGCCATTGCCGCCGCCCCAGCCCGGCCCACCATTGCCAGGACCCCAGCCGCCGCCCGGACGACCGGGCTGGCTGTCTTCATAATCGCCACGGAACCGCCCGCAGACCAGCAGGCCGTTGTCGTTGTTGATCTCCTCGCCGCCGCAGCGGTTTAGCTCGATCGACGTGCCGCGCATCCGGCCGCGGGTATCGCGGCAATCGGCATAGAGACGACCGCGATTCACATAGGCTTCCGAACACGACTGGGTGTAGCCGCCGCGCGGGGCGACGCGTTGCTGCGCATAGTCCTGGCCCGAGGCCATCGCTGCGGCCAGAGCCGCGCCAAGCAGAATGGACATGGTGGTTCTCCTCTCCCGAAGCTGAAAAGCTCCATTACCGCGAAGGTTGCGTGAGGGCGGATGAACCGTTGCTGTATGGGATTGTCGGTCAGCGTTTTCTTTTGTGTCGAATAGGCCTATATCGGCATCATACGCGCCCGGTCGAAAGGCCGGGCGCCGTCGTATCCAACGCCAGCCGAAGCCTCATTCGGCGGCTCAACAACACCGGGACGAACGCCCCATGAGCGACATTCTGATGCCCAAGGCCACTGCGGTCTGGCTGGTCGACAACACCTCTCTCAGCTTCGAGCAGATCGCCGACTTCTGCGGCCTGCACCCGCTGGAAGTTCGCGGCATCGCCGACGGCGACGTGGCGCGCGATATCCGCGGCGTGGATCCCGTGACCGGCGGCCAGCTGACCCGCGAAGAACTGGACAAGGCCCAGGGCGACGAAAACTACCGGATGAAGGCGATCGTCAGCCGCCACGCCGAACTGCTGAAGTCGGCCAAGCCGGCGCCGAAATATACGCCCGTGTCGCGTCGCCAGGACCGCCCCGACGCCATCGCCTGGTTCGTGCGCAACCACCCCGAGGTGACTGACGCCCAGATCGCCAAGATGCTGGGCACGACCAAGTCCACCATCGAGAGCGTGCGCAACCGCACCCACTGGAACAGCGCCAATATCAAGCCGGTCGACCCGGTGACCCTCGGCCTGGTCGGCCAGCTGGCGCTGGACGAGATCGTCAAGAAGGCCGCCGACAAGAAGGCCAAGGACGACCTGAAGAACGGCGGCGGCACGATCCAGCCCGTCGAACAGGTCGAGGCCGAGCCTGAGTTCGTGCCGGAAGCCCGCCAACGTCCCGGCGCCGAGCCGACGGCGGAATCGGTGTTCGGCACCAAGGACTGATCCGCTTTTGCGCAACGAAAACGGCCCCGGAGAGCGATCTCCGGGGCCGTCGTCGTTTTCAGGGAGGTCTGCGCTAGGTCGCGCGCGCCTCCAGACTGGTGATTTCTTCCTTCAGCCGAAGCTTCTTCTGCTTCAGCGCCCTGACCTGCAACGGATCCGTGGACGGGCGGGTAAGTTCCTTCTGGATGGTCTCATCCAGGGTGCGATGACGATTACCCAGTTCGCGAATACGAGCCTCGATGGTCATGGCTTGCGCCTCCTTTGGTTAGGGACCAGTAGAGTGAGCGCCCGGTTTGGCGCGCTGTGTAATCACTTTCCAGTGACAGCCCGTCGCTCCGGACCCGAAGGAGGCTGACCCGCAAAATGGACGATGATGTGAACGGAGCCATACGGAACCCGCCCGCCAGACTGGTGATCGGAATTTCAGGGGCTTCCGGCGCCGTCTATGGCACCCGGGTGCTGGACGCATTGAAAGATTTAGGCGTCGAAAGCCATCTGGTCGTGACCAAGGCCGCCCTGCTCACATTGTCGCAGGAGACCGACCTGTCGCCCGACGAACTGACGGCCAAGGCGTCGGTGGTTCACAAGCTAGGCGACGTGGGGGCGACGATCGCCTCCGGCTCGTTCCGCACCCTGGGCATGATCGTGGCGCCCTGCTCGATCAAGACGATGAGCGAGATCGCGACGGGCGTGACCTCGACCCTGCTGACGCGGGCGGCGGACGTGACGCTGAAGGAGCGGCGACCGCTGGTGCTGATGGTGCGCGAAACGCCGTTCCACCTGGGCCACCTGCGCACCATGACCGCCCTGGCCGAAATGGGCGCGACCATCGCCCCGCCCCTGCCCGCGCTTTACGCCCGGCCGAGCTCGATCATGGAGATGGTCGATCAGTCGGTGGGTCGGACGCTGGACCTGTTCGGCCTGGATTGGGGCGCGGTGCGGCGCTGGGAAGGCCTGAAGTCATGAGGCTGTGGGACTGGGCTGTCGCCGCCTATGGCGCGCCGGGCGTTGGAGAGGCGTGTCTGGCGCTGCAGGACAGCCACGACCAGAACGTGCCCTTGCTGCTGTGGTCCGCCTGGGTCGCGGCGACGGGCCGAAAACCTGACGAAGAGACGATCGAGGCGGCCTGCGACACCGCCCGAGCCTGGCACAACGTCGTGGTCGCCCCGTTGCGTTCGGTGCGGCGGATCCTGAAGGCGCCGGTCCCCGATATCGACGACGGCCCGCGCGAGAGCGTGCGCAACCGCATCAAGGCGCTGGAGCTGGAAGCGGAGCGGCATTTGCTGGACGCGCTGGAGGCGCTGGCGCCCGAACCCGGCGGGCCGGCCCGCCCGATCATCGACGGCCTGGCGGCCACGGTCCGGATGTGGGCGGACGTCACCCCGCGTCCTGCCCTGATCCGGCTTGCAGACGCCCTTCCGACCTGAGATCAGCGTGGCTATAAGCGGCCTGAGACGAGCGGCGTGGAGATGACACGATGAACGACGACACGCCTGCCATCACTGAGGAAATGGCCGAGCTTCAGGCGCGGGTGAACCATCTGCGGCAGGAACACGCCGACCTGGACGCCTCGATCGAAGCCCTGGGTCAGGCCGCCATTCCAGACCAGCTGATGATCGCCCGGCTGAAGCGCAAGAAGCTGGCGCTGAAGGACGAGATCGTGAAGCTGGAAGACCGCATCCTGCCCGACATCATCGCCTGATCTGGCCGGGCGGGCCGCCGGTTCCGCCCTGCGACCATCCGCCGCCCTGCCCTAGCCCCAAAGTCGCCAAAGCCCGCAGGCATAAGCCGCCCTCCCACGGAACGCCGTGCGCTGTCGGGGCGCCGCTTCCTTCATTCCAGAGCGTAGAGACGCTGGAGAGGCCGCCGAATGCGACGCCTGCTGTCCAACGCGCCGATGGCGCGGTGCAAAACCCTGTTGATCCACTCCGGCCAGACGGCCGCCTTCGCCGCCGTGGCCGTTTTCGCCGCCGCCGCCGCGCCCAACGCCGCGCGCGAGGCCGCCTTGCCGCCGCCGACCCAGATCGCCGCGCCGGTGTCGCCGCCCCTGAAGGCCGAGGTCGAGAAGGCAGGTCCGATCACGCGCCAGATCGCCTTCACCGCCCCGGTGCGCGGCTATGCGATCAACTCGCCGTTCGGCCTGCGCAAACTGGCCATCGAAGCCAAGGCGCGCGCGCACAAGGGCGTGGATATCGCCGCACCGAAGGGCACGACCGTCTTCACCGCCGCCGAGGGCGAAGTCATCCGCACGGGCTATGACCCCGAGGGCTATGGCAACTTCATCGAGGTGCGCCACCCCAACGGCATGAGCACCCTGTACGGCCACCTCAGCCGGATCGATGTCGCGAACGGCGATGCGGTCGCGCCCGGTCAACGCATCGGTCTGGTCGGCTCCACCGGCTATTCCACCGGCCCGCACCTGCATTTCGAGGTCCGTCGCGGCGGCGCGCAGGTCAATCCCACCAAGGTGGTCGATCGCCATTTCGAAGTGACGGTGAAGGCCAAGGCCTGACGCGCATTACGTTGCGACAGGCGCGACAAACGTCCTAGTGTCCCCTCTCGTTCTGGGAGGGATGAATATGAACAAGATCGTCGCCGCCGTCGTCGCGGGCCTGTTGGCCGCCACGCCCATCGCCGCCTCGGCGCAGGACTACGGGCGCTACAGCGACGCCGCCGCACAGACCGAGCTGTCGCGCCTGGCGGATGTGCAGATGGCGGTCATGGTGCCGATGCGCGACGGCGTGGGGCTGGCCACCAATGTCTATCGCCCCAAGAACGCATCCGGCCCCCTGCCGACGGTGTTCGTCCGCACGCCCTATAACGAGCTGGCCTACAACGCCCGCACCACGCGTTCGGCCCTGAGCTGGGTCAGCAAGGGCTATGCCTTCGTCATCCAGAACGAGCGGGGACGGTATTTCTCGGGTGGCGACTATCAGATCCTGGGCTATCCCCAGACCGACGGCTATGACGCCCTGACGTGGATCGCGGCCCAGCCCTGGTCGAACGGCAAGGTCGGCACCCTGGGCTGTTCGTCGTCCGCCGAATGGCAGCTGGCCCTGGCGGCCCAGAACCACCCCGCCCACGCCGCCATGGTGCCCCAGGCTTCGGGCGCCGGCATCGGCAAGGTCGGCCGGTTCCAGGAACAGGGCAACTGGTACACCGGGGGCGTGCCGCGCAATTTGTTCTTCGTGTGGCTGTACGGCGTGGACAATCCGCAGCGCGCCCAGATCCCGATGGATCTCGATCAGGAAACCCGCGCCCGCATCGTTCGCTACAACGATCTGGACGCCAAGAAGCCGGATGTGAACTGGCCCAGCCAGATCCGGCATCTGCCGGTCAACGAGATGCTGAAGGACCTGGGGGAGCCGGCCGGCACGTTCGAGGAACTGATCGCGCGCACCCCGTCCGATCCGGCCTGGCGTCAGGGCGGCCTGTATCACGACGACATGGGCTGGGGCGTGCCGTCCCTGTGGTTCAACAGCTGGTATGACGTCTCGATCGGGCCGAACATGGAGCTGTTCAACCACGCCCGGTCCACGACCCAGGATCGCGAGGCGGTCGAGAACCAGTATGTCGTGGTCGGCCCCAACAACCACTGCGCCTTTGCGGGCCTGGGGCCGAACTACAAGTCGGGCGACCGGCCGCTGGGCGACGCCACCTTCGACAGCGACGCCCTGGTGCACGCCTGGTTCGACCGCTGGCTGAAGGGCGAGCGCCACGCCTTCCCCGAGAGCACGCCGCATGTGCAGTATTTCAACATGGGCGAAAACGCCTGGCGCACGGCCGCGCAGTGGCCCCCGGCCGGGGTCAGGACGGTGCGGATGTATCTGCGCTCGGGCGGCGGGGCCAACAGCCTGAATGGCGACGGCCTGCTGAGTCTTCAGGCGCCGCCCGCCGGCGAGCCGGCCGACCGCTATCGCTATGATCCGATGAACCCGGTCCAGACCATCGGCGGCGGCGATTGCTGCAACGGCGGGCTGGTCACGGCCGGGGCCTTCGATCAGCGGCCGATCGAGGCGCGCAACGACGTGCTGGTCTATACGTCGGAAGCGCTGACCGAGCCGATGCAGGTCACCGGCTTCATCGATGCGGTGCTGAAGGTGTCGTCCTCTGCGCTCGACACCGATTTCGCGGTCAAGCTGGTGGATGTGGCGCCGGACGGCACGGCCTATATCCTGGGCGATACCATCATGCGGGCGCGCTATCGCAACGGCTATGACCGTCCCGCGCCCCTGACGCCGGGCCAGGTGGCGACGGTGCAGCCCACGCCGCTGACCATCAGCAACACCTTCCAGCCCGGTCACCGCATCCGGGTCGAAGTCACCAGCTCCAACTTCCCCAAGTTCGTGCGCAACCTGAACACGGGCGGACCGAACGAGACCGAGAGCCAAGGCGTGATCGCCGACAACGCCATCCATCACGCGGGTGACGACGCCTCCTATATCGACCTGCCTGTGGTGAAATAGGCGCCCCTGCGCCGAAGTCGCTGGCGTCCCCTGTCGTCGGATTCTAGTCTGACGACAGGGATTTGGGAGGCGACATGGCGGCGTTGACGCTGGATGGGGTGAACAAGCGATACGGCGATTTCCACGCCGTGCGCGATCTGAGTTTTCAGGTCGAGAAGGGGTCGATCTGCGGCTTTCTGGGACCGAACGGGGCAGGCAAGACCTCGAGCCTGCGGATGATCCTGGGGTTGCAGCCGGCGACGTCGGGGCGGATCGAAATCCTGGGCGCCGACGACGGGCGCAAGGTGCGCGACCGGATCGGTTTCCTGCCTGAGGAGCGCGGTCTTTATAAGAAGATGACGCCTGTCGAGGCCATCGCCTTCTTCGGCGCGCTGAAAGGCCTGCCGGTCGCCGAGGGCCGCAAGCGCGCCAAGACCCTGCTGGAGCAGCAGGGGCTCGGCGAGGCGCAGAAAAAGAAGATGAAGGAGCTGTCCAAGGGGATGGCGCAGAAGGTGCAGCTGATCGCCTCGGTCGTGCATCAGCCCGAGTTCGTCATCCTGGACGAGCCCTTCTCCGGTCTGGACCCCATGAACCAGCAGGGCCTGGAGGCGATGATTCGCGGGCTGGCCGCGAACGGCGCCACGGTGCTGTTCTCCACCCATGTGATGCAGCATGCCGAGCGGCTGTGCGACAAGGTCGTGCTGCTGGCGCGTGGCAAGAAGGCGTTCGAGGGGACAGTGGATCAGGCCAAGGCCACCTCGCCGCGCTTCCTGGATCTGGACGGCGCGATCAGCGCGGACGCCGCTGCCGCCCTGCCCGGCGTGGCGGGCGTCGAGACCCTGTCCGACGTGGACGGCGTGCGTCGCCTGAAGATCGCCCTGGTGCCCGGTGCCGGGGGCCAGGACACCTTGAAGACGGCCTTCCTGAACGGCCTGGACGTGCGTGGCTTCGCGCTGAAGGAGCCGACGCTGCACGACGCCTTCATCGGCCTGACCGGCGACCATCCCGACCAACCCGTTGCATCCGTGGAGGCTGTCCGATGAACCGCACTCTGTTGATCGCGCGACGCGAATATGTCGCCTACGCCAAGACCGTCGGCTTCTGGCTGTCGCTTCTGGCTTTTCCCCTGTTCGCCGTGCTGGGCGGCGGCATTCCGGCGCTGATCAAGGCCTCCGAGCCGATCAAGTCGGTGGCGGTGATCGAGGAAGGCCCGAATGCGACAGGTCTGGCGGCCGCCGTCCGCGTCTCGTTGCAAGCCGATGTGGATCGTCAGAACGAGCGCCTGCGCGAAGCCGCCGAAAAGGGACAGGCGGGCGCCGGGCGCGCCGTCGCCTCCATCACCGGCCCCAAGATCCGTCTGGTCGACGCGCCGCCCGCCATCGCCGACGCCGTCGGCCCGGCCCGTGACGAGGCGATCCGCAAGGCGCTGGACAAGCAGACCTCGAAGGCCAGACGCCTCGACGCCGTGGTCTTCCTGAGCCGCACGGATGGCAAGCCCGCCGCCCAGGTCTGGACCGCGCGTGCGACCGACAACGACGTTTCCAGCTTCGTCCGCAACGCCCTGCGCGATGCACGGCGCACGGAACTTCTGACCGCCGCCGGGGTCGCCCCGGCCGTGGCGCAGGAGGTTCAGACCTTCCGGCCCGAAGTGAAGTCCTTCTCGCCCAGCGCAGCGAGCGGTGGCGAGGTGTCGATGCGTGACCGGATCCCGTCCTTCATCGGCCTGGGCGTCGGCTTCCTCTTGTGGTCACTGGTCATCACCGGCGCCTCCATCCTGCTGAACAGCGTGATGGAGGAGAAGTCGAACAAGATCCTGGAGGTGCTGCTGTCCTCGGCCTCAGCGACCGAAATCCTGACGGGCAAGGTGCTGGGCGTGGCGCTGCTGACCCTGACGGTCATGGGGGTCTGGGGCGGGATCGGCGCCTTCACCCTGATCTCGGCCTCGCCCGAGACGGCGGCGACGGTCGGACAGGTGCTGCTGCACGACGGCCTGATCTTCTATTTCATCGCCTATATGGTCGGCGGCTATCTGATGTATGCGGTGCTGTTCGCCGCCATCGGCGCCTTCTGCGAGACGCCACGCGACGCCCAGACCCTGATGGGGCCGATCATGATGATCCTGGTCGTGCCGATCCTGGTGATGCAGATGGCCCTGACCAGTCCGGATGCGCCGGTGGTCAAGGTGTTGTCCTGGATCCCCTTCTTCACCCCCTTCCTGATGAGCGCGCGCGCGCCCAGCGATCCGCCGCTGGTGGAGGTGATTCTGACGCTGATCGGCATGTTCGCGACCGCCGCCTTCATGGTGTGGATCGCCGGGCGGGCCTTCCGCGCCGGGGCGCTGTCAGACGTGAAGCTGAGCTGGAAGAGCTTCGGTCGGGCCATCACCGGGCCGGCTTAGTCGGCACGGTTGTCTCCTCCCCGTCGCACCGCGATGGGGAGGTGGCGCGGCGCTTCTTCCGTCAAAACTTGAAGAGCCCTGCCCCACGCTCCGCAGAAACGAAACGCAAAGAAAAAGGCCGCTTCCCGGAGGAAGCGGCCTTAAATCTTTCGGCTTTCGCCGGTGTCTTAACGACCGCCGGGAACGCGCGGCTTCGGCGCGGGCAGCAGGCCCTCGCGCTGCATGCGCTTGCGCGCCAGCTTGCGGGCGCGACGGATGGCTTCAGCCTTCTGACGGGCGCGCTTTTCCGAGGGCTTCTCGAAGTGCACGTGGCGCTTCATTTCACGGAAGCTGCCCTCGCGCTGCATCTTCTTCTTCAGGGCTTTCAGCGCTTGGTCGACGTTGTTGTCGCGAACGAAAATCTGAACCAGGTTAAACTCTCCTTTGGCCGCCCGCCGCGTCCTGTGAGGGAGACGGGCGAACAAAATAAAATCGTCTTCCGACAGCCGGGCTCTCGGATGAAGGCGCGCTGATACACGAGCCGCCCCCTTCTGTCCAGATCGTCGCGACCATTCTTCAAGGCTCGAAACGCCATGACGACCGGCGTATGATCGCCCTTATGACCGAGACGACAGACTGGGCCGACCGGACCGAACAGACCGTGCTGGACGCCGCCATCGCCCGCGCGCCCGCATTGGGCTGGAACGCGCGTCTGGTGCGCGAAGCCTGCGAGGCGTGCGGCCTGTCGCAGGGCGACGAGGAACTGCTGCTGCCTAACGGCGCGCGCGATCTGGCGGCCCTGCTGTCGCGCCGCCATGATGCGCGAGCGCTGGCGGCTCTGGGTGAGATCGACGCCAAGTCGCTGAAGATTCGTGAGCGAGTCGCGCGCGCCGTGTCCGAGCGGATGGAGGCGGGCGCCGCCGATCTGGAGGCCACGCGTCGCTGCGCCGCCTTCCTGGCCCTGCCCGTCAACGCCGATCTAGGACTGAAACTGGCCTGGGAGAGCGCGGATCATCTGTGGCGCTGGTCCGGGGACGAGGCGACCGACTGGAATCACTATTCGAAGCGGACGATCCTGTCGGGCATCCTGATTCCCGCCCTGACCCTGCGCTGGTTCGACGGCCGCGAAACGGCCGAAGCTTTCGTCGCCCGCCGGATCGAAAACGTCATGGCCTTCGAGAAGTTTAAGGCGGGCAAGGATTTCGACGCGCCGTTCCGAAAGGTCAGCGATGCGTTGAGCCGCATGCGGTATGGAGCGAGGGTGTAAGGCGAACGCGTCAAGGTTGCCGACGAGCGCAAGCCATGCGACCCCTTCGCTCCAACGGAGAGTGTAGGATGCGAAAGACTATCGTCTTGAGTGGCATAGGCGTTTTGGCTGGGTCTGCGCTTTTGGGCGCACTCTCTTACCAAGAGCCGCCGTCACAAGTGAAACCGAAGGTCTGCTGGGTTGAGAGCAAACCGATTCCCAACGGCGTGCTCAATGTCGTGCGATGTGACGCGACTAAGATTGACTGATCAGACCACGCCCAACACCCTATTCACATGCGCCATCTTGCGGCCGGGGCGGGCCTCGGCCTTGCCGTAGAGGTGCAACCGTTCGTCGGACTTGGCCGACAGCTTGCGCCAGTCCTCGACCTCGTCGCCCAGCAGATTGGTCATTTCGATGCGGGCGTGGGCCGTCGTGGCGCCGAGCGGCCAGCCGGCGACGGCGCGGATATGCTGTTCGAACTGGTCGCAGACGCAGCCGTCCTGGGTCCAGTGGCCGGTGTTGTGGACGCGCGGGGCGATCTCGTTGACCAGAAGCACGTCGTCGCCGAGGTCGAACAGTTCGACGCCCAGAACGCCGACGTAGTCCAGCCCGTCCAGGATCGCCTCGGCGATGGCGCGGGCGCGAACCTGCGTCTTCTCGTCCACGGCGGCGGGGGCCAGGGTGGTGCGCAGGACGCCGCCTTCGTGTCGGTTCTCGCCCAACGGATAGACCGCCATATGGCCGTCCCAGTCGCGGGCGGCGATGACCGACAGTTCGCGCACGAAGGTCGCCTTGGCCTCCAGGATGGCCGGGCGCCCCCCCAGGCTTTCCAAGGCGGCGGGCGCGTCCTCAATGGCGTGGATCCAGACCTGGCCCTTGCCGTCATAGCCTTCGCGGCGGGTCTTCAGGAGGGCGGGCAGCCCCAGTTCGGTCAGGCCGACGACCAGATCGTCCAGCGTATCGACGACGGCGAAGGCGACGGTCGGGGCGCCGACGGCGTTCAGGAAGGTCTTTTCGTCCACCCGATCCTGCGACACGCGCAACGCAGTCGGTCCCGGCGCGACGAGGGCGCCGGCCTCGGCCAGACGCTCGATGGATTCGGCCGGCACGTTCTCGAACTCGAAGGTGACGACATCGGCGGCGCGGCCCAGCGCCGACAGGGCCTTGGGGTCGTCATAAGCGGCGACGATCTGGCGCGCCGAGACCCGGCCGGCCGGGCTGTCGGCCTCGGGGTCCAGGATCACGACGTCGAAGCCCAGGCGCGAGGCGGCCTGGCTCAGCATCCGGCCCAGCTGGCCTCCGCCGATGATGCCGAGGGTCGAACCGGGGGGAAGCGGAAGATCAGGCACTCAGTCCTCGACGGTTTCTGCGACGGATTCGGTCTGGGCGGCGCGGAAGGCGGCCAGGCGTCCGGCCAGTTCTTCGTTCGACAGGGCCAGGATCTGGGCGGCCAGGATGCCGGCGTTGGCGGCGCCTGCCTCGCCGATGGCCAGGGTGGCGACCGGAACGCCGGCCGGCATCTGCACGATCGACAGCAGGCTATCCATGCCCTTCAGCGCCTTGGACTGAACCGGCACGCCCAGCACCGGCAGTTCGGTCATGGAGGCGGCCATGCCCGGCAGATGGGCGGCGCCCCCGGCCCCGGCGATGATGACCTTGTATCCGGCGGCCTTGGCGCCCGTGGCGAACTCGACCAGGCGTTGGGGCGTGCGGTGGGCGCTGACGACCTTGGCGTCCCAGGCGACGCCCAGTTGATCCAGGCGATCGGCGGCCAGCTTCATGGTCGGCCAGTCGGACCGGCTGCCCATGATGATCGCCACCGGGGTTTGGGAAGTCGCCATGTCTGCAAGGCCCCTCGCGGAAAGGCGCCGGTTACAGCACGCGGGTGACGCCCGCAACCGCAACACCGTGATTTCAGCCGGGTCGGCCCGTAATGTCGGCCTTCAATGTCGGCGGATCACGCTCTACCATCGTTCGACCGCGCGACGCAGACTGAGTCGCGCCTTCGGAGCCAACCCTGCGCCGTGACCGACGTGGCCGAACACGACCTGACCGCCGAGATCGCGCGCCTGCGCGCCGAGCTGGAAGCGTGGAAGACGCGCGCCGCAGCCGCCGAGGCCGCCGCAGACCATGATGTGCTGACGCCCGCCCTGAACCGGCGTGGCTTCATCACGGCGATGCAGCGGACCATGGCCTATTGCCAACGGCACGGGGTGCCGGCGGTGCTGCTGTATCTGGACATGGACGGGTTCAAGAGCGTCAACGACAGCCTGGGCCATGCGGCCGGCGATGCGGCCCTGGTGGCGGTGGCCGAGTTGTTCCTGGCCAATCTGCGCGAGTCGGATGCGGTGGGCCGGCTGGGCGGCGACGAGTTCGCCCTGCTGATGCTGCACGCAGGCTATGAAGAGGGCCGGGTCAAGGCGCGTCAGCTGGCCGAAGCGCTTAAGACCGAGGGCTTCGTCTGGGACGGCCAGAAGACCGAACTGGGCGGCTCGTTTGGCGTGCGCGCCTGGGACGGCCATACCGACGCCGAGGTCTGGCTGACCGAAGCCGACGCCGCCATGTGGGTGAGGAAGAAGGGGCGCTGAGGCCCCTTCCCGCCCCTGCTGCCGCTTAAAGCGGCAGTTTCAGCTGAATGCCGCCCATATGGCTGTCGGCGTGGTCGCCGAAGCGGCCGCGATAGCCGACCGTCACCTTGACCGGGCCGACCGCCCCCTCGACGCCGGCCGAGGCCAGGAACTGGCCGCCGAACGGATCGTCGATCTCGCGCGACAGCACCTGGGCCGGGTTGTTGTAGAGACCGACGCGCACCGGATCGGAGCTGTCGTCCAGGGCGTCGCGGTAGCCGCCTTCGGCGAACAGGCCGAACCCGCCCATTTCCGCCTCGGCGCGCAGGGCGACCTCGCCGGTCAGGGCCTTCACGGTGCGATCGCCGTACTGATACTGGGCGCCGACTCCCTGTTCGTAATAGCCGTCCACGTCGCTGGACACATAGGCCAGGGCTGCACGGGGCGACAGGGCGACGCCGCCCATGTCGAACCACATGCCGCCTTGCAGACGCGCGCCGCTGCTGAGCGCGCGGGTTTCGGCGGTGTGGACGATCGGCGCCAAGTTGGTGGTGCGTTCGATGTCGTCGATGTTGTCACGCGCCATGCCGACGGCGGCGTTGACGAAGACATCGCCCGAGCGCCAGCCGCCATAGACGTCCAGGCCGAAGCTTTCGACGTTGAACTGCAGCGCCTGGCTTTCGACTTCGGTGTTGCGCGCCGTGCCGGCCAGACCGAAGCGCCAGTTGGCCGAGGGACCGGCCTCAAGCGCGATACGGGCACCCCAGCCATCGCTGGACGAACTGTTGACCGAGCCGCGCGCGTCGGTGTCGACGCTGTCGATCAGGGCCGCCGTCGTGACCGAGACGCCGGCCTCCCACGGCTGGCGACCCGACAGGGCCTCGCCGGCGGCGTCCAGGGCGTCCTCGCGGTGACGATAGGTCGTCTCACCCTGCAAGGTCGATTGAGCGCCGATGTCGCCATAGTAGAGGTAGTCAGTCGCCAGCTGGGCGATGATCCGGTGGCCCGCTGCGGTCGGGTGGACGCCGTCGAAGTAGAAGTAGCTGTCCGGGTTCGTGCAGACCGTCACGCCGTTGAAGCAGGGCTGGGTGATGTTGGTGATGCCGAACAGGCCTGGATTGCCGGCCAGGGTGTCGCCGATCTTGTACAGGTCCATCATGATGATGTTGCTGCCTGGGCGGGCGGCGGCCGTGGCGGTCAGATTGGTCTGGAGCGCGGTGTTGAAGGTGGTGACGGCGAAGTCGGCCAGGGGCGCGGCGGTCGTGCCGCGGAACTGAGGCGTCAGGCTGAGCTTGGGCAGGTTGGTGACCAGGATGGTCCCGGCGCCCGCGCCCGCCACGGTGTTGACCAGGCTGTTGATGTTGGCGGCGGCCGTGGTTGCGACCGGAGTGATGGCGGCGACCGGGCTGGCGGAAGCGCCGGCGGCGGGCAGGCCCTGGAAGATGTCGTTGGCGCCGCCCAGGACGCTGACCAGATCCGTCGAGCTGAACCGGCCGCCCGCGGCGGTGTAGCGCGACAGCTGGTTCAACATGCCGAACGGTACGCCGGCCGAGGAGTCAGTGCGCGAGCCGCCAAAGGCGTAGTTGATGCTGCCCGTGACCGAGCCGTTGAAGTTGGCGGCGTTGAAGCCGAGCAGTTCAACGAAGGTCGGACCGTTCGAGAAGCGGCGCGCATAGGGCGGCGACGGCGGCTGGGTCCCGCCCGAGATTAGAAACAGGTTGCCGTTGTCGCTGAGGCTGTCGCCGAAGACGACAAGACGGTTGTAGGTCTGGGCCGAGGCCGAGCCGGCAAAGGCGCAGGCGGCGAGCGCCAGGGCGGCGACGGCGCCGCCGGTGATGAAGCGTGACATGAATATCCTCCCGCAGCCGTCGCTGCGCGGCCGTTCGACGTGAGGATGCGCCAGTTCGCGCAGAGCGCAAGATGCCGCGAGGTCAGCTTTGAGAAGATATTTGCGAGCGACGCATCACTGCAACGTGCGGAACTTCAGCGTGCCCGGCACCGTCTTGAGTTCGCGCAGCGCCTCCGGGTCGTAGTCGCGATCAACATCGGTGATGACATAGCCAGTGCGCTCATCCGTTTTCAGATGCTGGCCCAGGATGTTCAGGCCCGCCGACGCCAGGGCGCGGTTCAGTTCAGCCAGCACGCCCGGCTGGTTCCGGTGGATGTGCAAGATGCGGTGCGCGCCCGAAACCTCGGACAGCTGGACGTTGGGCAGGTTGACGCTGAAGGTCGTGTCGCCCCGGTTCAGATAGCCCAGCAGGCGTTCGGCCGCGAACTCGGCGATGGCCTCCTGCGCCTCTTCGGTCGAGCCGCCGATGTGCGGCGTCAGGATCATGTTGGGCAGGCCCTGAAGCGGGCTCTCGAAGGGGTCGGCGTTGGTGCGCGGCTCCTCGGGGAAGACATCGACGGCGGCGCCGGCGACCCGGCCCGAGCCGATCGCCTGAGATAGCGCTCCGACATCGACCACATGGCCGCGCGCCAGATTCAGGAACAACGCGCCTTCCTTCATGCGGCCGAACTGGGCCGCACCGAAGATATTGGCGTTCTCCTTGCGGCCATCGACATGCAGGGTGACCACGTCGCTTTCGGCCAGCAGCGCGTCCAGCGAGCGCATGCGGCGCGCATTGCCCAGGGCCAGGCGCTCGGACAGGTCGTAGAACAGCACCCGCATGCCCAGGTTTTCAGCCAATACCGACAACTGGCTGCCGATCGCGCCGTAGCCGACTATGCCCAGGGTCTTGCCGCGCAGCTCCTTGGAGCCGGTGGCGGATTTGTTCCACTTGCCGACGTGCATGGCCGCCGACTTGTCCGCCACGTCGCGCATCAGGACGATCATCAGGCCGATGGCCAGTTCGACCACCGAACGGGTGTTCGAATAGGGGGCGTTGAACACCGCCACCCCGTGATCCGAGGCCGCGTCCAGGTCGATCTGGTTGGTGCCGATGCAGAAGGCGGCGACGGCCATCAGCCGATCGGCCTGTTCCAGCACGCGGCGGCTGACCGTGGTCTTGGAACGGATGCCCAGGACATGGACGCCCTTGATGGCCGCGATCAGATCGTCCTCGTCCAGCGCGCCCTTCTGGGTCTCGACCGAATAGCCCGCCTCCTCCAATCTCTCGACGGCGGCGGGGTGGATGTTTTCCAGCAGCAGCATCTTCATGCGGCTGCGCGGGAAGGACCACCGACCGACCAGGCCTTCGGCATGGAGCACCTCGTCGAGCGACGCGGCCTCGGCGTCGGCGACCTGGACCACCGGTGCGCGGCGCACGACCTCGGTGAAGGCGTAGAAGGCGTCGGCGGCGCCCGCGATCTTGACCTCGGCGTCGTTCCAGCCGTCGCCCACCATGACGACGCGGCCCGACAGGTTCAGGCCGTGAATGGCGGTCGGCTTGCCATTGGCGAGCGACAGCGGGTTGGCGTCGTCGACGCGCACCACGCGGTCGTCGGCGTCATAGATCAGATCGTTGCACAGTACGCGATCGGCAGAGACGCCCAGCTCTTCCGCGACAGGCGCGATCACCTCGCGGAAGCCGCCGGAGAGAATGACGACCCTGCCCTTGTTCTGCTGGAAGAAATTCAGGTTGCGCCGCACCGACGCCGTCAGATGGTCCGACGCGCTCTGGGCCAGGGCGGCGACATGGGCGCGGGTCAGCGGCAACAGCGTCAGACGGCGGCGCAGAGCCTCGCCGAACTCGATCTCTCCAGCCATGGCCTGATCCGTCAGGGCGGCGATCTGAGCACGCACTTCGGATGCGCCCGGCGCATCCGCCAGGGCGATGTCGGCCAAGGCTTCCAGGGTCTCGAAATCGACCAGGGTCGAATCGAAGTCGAAGATCAGTGTGGGGCGCGCGCTCATGGGCGGCGTCTTAGCGGCCTTCGCGTCTGCGGCAAAGCCGAGCGATGCTGCTCACTGTGGGCAGATGCGCTAAAAGTTTGCCGCCCGCCGCGGTTTTCACCGGGCGGGCGGCACGAAAATGTCAGAAGCGCGCGATGCGACGCACGTGGCTGTCGGGACGACGGCTTTCGAGCACCGCTGCGCCGACGGCTGCGGCGATGGTCGCCACCGCCAGCAACGCGCCGCCTTCGCGGGCGTGATCACGCGCATATTGACCGGCGTCGTCAGCATAGCGGCGCGCCGTCTTGCCATGCTTCTTCAAGGCCTTCTTGCCGTCCTTGCGGGCCGAACGGAACCAGTCGTCGGCGCGGTCGCGCACGTCATAGGCGGCGTCGGCCGCACGATGGCGGGCGTCGCGCGACAGCGCGCCGGCGCGTTCGCCGACATCCTCGGCGCGGTGGCGGAAAGCGTCGACGGCGTCGTGGAAACGGTCACGCAGTTCGGACGTGTCGACCCAGCCGCGCGGGTCGATGCGCGACTTGATGCGCTGGTAACGGGTAGGACCGCTGCGTTGCGTCAGATAGACGACGGCGACCGCGCCGAGGGCGACCGCGAGGAGGCTGCCGGCGGTGATGCCGGGGTGTTTGCGAATCTCTTCGATCGGATCGATGTCGCGGATCATCGGCGGAACCTCTTCAGTTATTGGCGTCATGAACGGAGCGACGGCTCCGCTTGAGCCAAAAGAGCGATCCGCGCCGAAATCGGTTCCGTCGCCCTCTCCCAAGACCCGGCGGATTAGCCCCTTATCAAGTCGCCTGCGGGCGCCTACATAGCCGCGATCCCGAAATGACGCCCCAAAGGACCTCGCCGTGACCGATCACGCGCCCAACATTCCCGTTTCCGACGATCTGGCCGCCGCCTTCCAGATCGAAGGCTGGCCCGTGCGCGGTCGCCTGGTTCGCCTGGGCGCGACCATCGACAAGATCCTGGCCGCCCACGCCTATCCCGAGCCGGTCGCCGCCCTGTTGGGCGAGGCCTGCGCGCTGGCCGCCCTGATCGGCTCCAGCCTGAAGTTCGAGGGTCGCCTGCTGGTCCAGGCCCAGGGCGACGGCCCCGTGCGCTATGTCGTCGCCGATTACGGCACCGACGGATCGCTGCGCGGCTATTGCCGCTATGACGAGGCTGAGGTCGCCGAGGCGTCGCAGGGGTTCGCCCGCCCCGGCGCCCGCTCGCTGCTGGGCCAAGGCGTCTTCATCATGACGCTGGATCGCGGCCCGGACTTCGAGCGCACCCAAGGGATCACGCCGATCGAGGGCGAAAGCCTGTCGCTGGCGGCCGAACACTATTTCCAGCAGTCGGAACAGGTGCCGACCAAGGTGCGCCTGGCCGTCGGCCAGGTTCAGACCGAGGCCGGATCGCAATGGCGCGCCGGCGGGGCGATGATCCAGATCATCGCCGGCGACGAGGCTCGCGGCTCGACCGAAGAAGTCTGGGACCGCACGCGAGCCCTGTTCGGCACGCTGGGCGATGACGAGTTGGTCGATCCGACGATCTCGCCCGAGACGCTGCTGTTCCGCCTGTTCCACGAGGACGGCGTGCGGCTGGAGGGCGCGCGAGAACTGACGGCCGTCTGCCGTTGCTCGCGCGGACGGATCACCTCGGTCCTGGCCTCGTTCGATCCGGCCGAGCGCGCCGAGATGCTGGAGGACGACGGCAAGATCCGCGTCACCTGCGAATACTGCGCCACGGTCTATGCGCTGGATCCCGAAGAAGTGGTCGCAGAGCAAATTTGAACGAGAAAGGGCGGCTCCGGGGAGCCGCCCTTTTTTGATCTCAGCCTTCCAGATCCAGAGAATAGCCCGCCGAGCGGACCGTACGGATGGGATTGGCGCTTTCATCGGCGATGGCCAGGGCCTTGCGCAGGCGCCCGACGTGGACATCCACCGTACGGGCCTCGACATAGACGTCCGAGCCCCAGACCGCGTCCAGCAGCTGTTCGCGGCTGAACACCCGTCCGGGGTGCTGCATGAAGTGGTCCAGCAGGCGGAACTCGGTCGGGCCCAGATGGACCTCCTTGCCGTTGCGCTTCACCCGGTGCGAGACGCGATCCACGACGATGTCGCCATGGTTCAAACGGTCGTCGGCCAGACCCGGACGGATGCGCCGCAGGACGGCGCGGATGCGGGCGATCAGCTCGACCATCGAAAAGGGCTTGGTCAGATAGTCGTCGGCGCCGGTGTCCAGGCCGCGAACCCGGTCGCTCTCCTCGCCGCGCGCCGTCAGCATGATGATCGGCAGGTTGCGGGTCTCGGCCTTGCCGCGAATGCGACGGCAGACCTCGATGCCCGACAGCTTGGGCAGCATCCAGTCCAGCAGCACCAGATCGGGCAGACGCTCGTCGATCTGGAGCATGCCCTCCTCGCCGTCGGCGGCGACGGCGACGTCGTAGCCTTCCTTTTCGAGATTGTACTGAAGAAGGGTCGCCAGCGCGTCCTCGTCTTCCATCACAAGGATATAGGGCTGCACGTCGGGTCTCCGGTCTCGGGTCAGTGCGTCGAAAGGTTCGGCGTCGGATCGGAATCCTCAGCCGTGGGCTGGGCGCGCGGGCGTTCGCCCACGATGTCCTCGCCCGTGATCTCGTAGTGAACGGTCTCGGCGATGTTGGTCGCGTGGTCGCCGATCCGCTCCAGGTTCTTGGCCATGAACAGCAAATGGGTGCAGGCGCCGATCGTGCGCGGATCGCCCATCATGTAAGTCAGCAGTTCGCGGAACAGGGCGTTGTAGTGCTCGTCGACCTCGTCGTCGGTCTGCCAGACGGCGACGGCGCGATCGAGTTCCGAGGCCGTATAGGCGTCGAGCACATCACGCAGGCGGGTCGAAACCAGCCGTCCCATCCGCTCGATCGAACGGGTCAGGGGCTGCATCGGCTGGGCTTCGGCCAGGATCAGCGCGCGCTTGGCGATGTTCTTGGCGAGGTCGCCGGTGCGCTCCAGATCGGTGGCGATCTTCATGGCGCCCAGGGTGCGACGCAGGTCGCTGGCGACCGGCTGGCGCAGGGCGATCAGGCGGATCGCCTTCTTCTCGATATCGCGGTGCAGGGCGTCCAGTTTCAGATCGCGTTCCACCACGGCGCGGGCCAGGGCGATGTCGCGGCGGGCGACGGAATCGATGGCGTCCGCGACCTGGGCCTCGGCCAGGCCGCCCATGCGGGCGATCTCGGCCGTAATCTGGTTCAGTTCGTCGCCATAGGCTTTGACGGTGTGCTGGTTCATCGGATTAGCCGAAGCGTCCCGTGATGTAGTCGAGGGTGCGCCGTTCGCGCGGATTCTGGAAGATGTCTTCCGTATCCCCCGTCTCGACCAGACGGCCCATGTGGAAGAAGGCGGTGCGTTGAGACACGCGCGCGGCCTGGGCCATCGAGTGGGTGACGATGACGATACAGAATCGCTCGCGCAGTTCGTCGATCAACTCCTCGATCCGCGCCGTGGCGATGGGGTCTAGCGCCGAGCAGGGTTCGTCCATCAGGATGACTTCGGGGTTCACGGCGATGGCGCGGGCGATGACCAGACGCTGCTGCTGCCCGCCAGAAAGACCCATGGCCGACGATTGCAGGCGGTCGGCGACCTCGTCCCACAGGCCTGCGCGCTTCAGCGCCTTCTCGACGACCTCGTCCATCTCGGCCTTGGACGACACCAGGCCGTGAATCTTGGGCCCATAGGCGACGTTTTCGTAGATCGATTTCGGGAAGGGGTTCGGACGCTGGAACACCATGCCGACGCGGGCGCGCAGCAGCACCGGGTCGATGGAGCGGTCGTTGATGTCCTCGCCGTCCATGGCGATGCGGCCCGTGACCTTGGCCCCGGCGATGGTGTCGTTCATGCGGTTCATGGTCCGCAGGAAGGTGGACTTGCCGCAGCCCGACGGGCCGATCAGGGCCGTGACGGTCTTGTCCGGGATGTCCAGCGAGACGTCGTAGAGCGCCTGTTTGCCCTCATAGAAGACCGAGACGTCGCGCGCGGCGATTTTGATCGGACCGACGGGCGGGCTGTCGACCACGGCGGGGCCCGACCGGGGCGTAGCGTCCTCGACGCGCGGTTCGGCGGCTGCGCCCTTGGACGGAGCGATTTCGGGCAGGACCTGGCCGCCCATGCGCGGCGCTTCGGTCGGATCGACCGAGCCGGCGCCGGTCTGGTCCTCGGCGGAGCGGAAAATACGGAATTTCATTCTCTTACCACCGACGCTCGAAGCGCCGCCTCAGGATAATGGCCGCCGCGTTCATGATGATCATGAAGACCAGCAGGACGATGATCGCCGCAGCGGTGCGTTCGTGGAAGGCCCGCTCCGAGGCGTTCTCCCAGATGTAGATCAGCGAGGGCAGCGCCCCGACCGGCTGGTCGATGGCGTGCGGCACGCCCGGCACGAAGCTGACCATGCCGATCAGCAGCAGCGGCGCGGTCTCGCCCAGGGCGTGGGCCATGGAGATGATGGCGCCGGTCATGACGCCGGGCATGGCCAGCGGCAAGACATGGCTGAACACCGTCTGGGTCTTGGATGCGCCCATCGCCAGGGCGGCCTCGCGGATCGACGGGGGCACGGCTTTCAGCGCCGAACGGGTGGCGATGACCAGGGTCGGCAGGGCCATGAGCGCCAGGACCAGACCGCCGACGATGGGACTGGCGCGCGGCAGGTGCATCCAGTTGATGAACAGGGCCAGACCCAAGAGGCCGTAGACGATCGACGGCACGGCCGCGAGGTTGTTGATGTTGACCTCGATGATGTCGGTCAGCTTGTTCTTGGGCGCAAACTCTTCCAGCCAGATGGCCGCGCCGACGCCCAGCGGAATGGCGATCAGGGCCGTGACCATCAGCATCAGGGCCGAACCGACCACGGCGCCCAGGACGCCCGCCAGCTCGGGCTGCGTGGAATCGCCGTTGGTGAACAGGGCCGTATTGAAGTGGGCGCCGATCACGCCATTGGCCTTCATCCGGTCCAGCCAGGCGATCTGCTGATCGGTGAGACGGCGTTGATCCTCGGGCGTGGCCTTGGAGATTTCGCCCTTCAGATACAGATCAGCGTCGTCGGACAGCGGTACGGCCAGGGGCACGGTCTCGCCGATGACTTCGCTGCGCTTGGCGACCAAGTCGGCGGCGACGAACTTCAGCTCAGACGAGAACAACCGCTTCATCTGTGCGGCTTTGGTCCCGGCCGCGTCGTCCGGAATGCCCATGCGGGCCAACTGCTGCTCGGCGGCCAATTGCTCGAAGTTTGAGCCCTGCGGATAGGCGCGGTCCACGCGCGCCGGGTCCATGAAGACCGGCACGGTGACGGTGTGGGCGTAGAAGGCGGTGTGGCCCTGCTCGACGATGCGCACCAGCAGCACGGCCAGGAACAGCATGGCGGCGGCGATGGCCAGGCGGCCATACCATTTGAAGCGCGTTTCCTTGGCGTGACGACGCTTCAGACCTGCACGCAGGCGGTCGAGACGTCCCTTAGCGGCCGCGCCGGCGATCTGATCGGGGGTCGCGTCAGTCATATTGTTCCCGATAGGTCTGCACGATCCGGTGGGCGATGATGTTCAGCATCAGGGTGACCAGGAACAGAGTCAGGCCCAGGCCGAAGGCGGACAGGGTCTTGGCGCTGTTGAACTCCTGGTCGCCGGTCAGCAGGGTCACGATCTGCACGGTGACGGTGGTGACGGTGTCCAGCGGATTGAAGGTCAGGTTGGCGGCCAGGCCCGCGGCCATGGTCACGATCATGGTCTCGCCGATGGCGCGCGACACGGCCAGCAGCAGGGCGCCGGCGATGCCCGGCAGCGCGGCGGGCAGAAGAACCCGTTTCACCGTCTCGGACTTGGTCGCACCCATAGCGAACGAGCCGTCACGCAGCGACTGGGGCACGGCGTTCAGAATGTCGTCGGACAGGGACGACACGAACGGGATCAGCATGATGCCCATCACCGCACCGGCCGTCAGGGCCATCTGATTCTGAACCAGGGCCAGGTACTGGCCCAGCCCGTCCAGCGGTCCGCCGATCAGGAAGAGGCCGATCTCGTTGAACAGGACCCGCAGCAAGGGCCCGACGGTCAGGGCGGCGAAGAAGCCGTAAACGACGGTCGGCACGCCGGCGAGAACCTCCAGCAGCGGCTTGATCACCGCGCGGGTCGTGCGGCTGGCGTATTCCGACAGATAGATGGCCGACAGCAGGCCGATCGGCGCGGCGACGCACATGGCGATGACCATGATCAGCAGGGTGCCGGCGAACAGCGGCACGGCCCCGAAGGCGCCCGAGGACCCGACCTGATCGGCGCGGATGGCGATCTGCGGGCTCCATTGGGTGCCGAACAGGAAGTCGAGAACCGGCACCCTCTGGAAGAAGCGGAAGCTGTCGAAGGCCAGGGAGGCGATGATGCCCAGGGTCGTCAGGACGGCGATGGCCGAGCAGACGAACAGGGCGCCGTAGATCCAGCCCTCGACCCGGTTGCGGGCGCGCGTCTGGGGCTTGATCTGCGTCAGGGCGAACAGGCCGCCCAGGACGGCGGCCAGGATGGCGGCGACGCCGCCGCCCCACGACAGGGTGCGTTCGATGCGAACCATGCGGCGCGCCTCGACCGGCAGTTCTTCGGCCAGCGGACGCTCCCAAATCTGCATGGCGGGTTCGCCACGACCCACGCGGTGGGCGTCGGCGAAGAAGGCGTCGCGACGGAACGGCTCCAGCGCAGCGACTGCATCAGGCGTGCCGGCGGCCGTCAGCTGACGCTGAAGCGGGGCGGCGAACACCGAGGCCAGGATCAGGACCACCAGAGCCGGCGCGGCGACCCAGATCAGCGCATAGGCGCCGTGCTGGCCGGGGCGGGAATGGGGCTTTGCGCCGATCGCACGACGACGCGCCAATGCACGCCCGCCCAGGAAGGCGGCCGCACTCAAGGCGACGAGGATCAGCAGATAAATCCAGATCATTCAGAAGTCCGAAGCGCCGTGCGCGAATCGACGACGGTCCTGAACATCGGGACCAACGCGGCGCGACTACTGCCTGCGAATGGTCAGCGGATTACGACGGGTCGATGACAGTTGGGTGACAGCGATCGGCCGCCGCGCTCTCAGCGTCGCTCGACCGGCTGGGGAAACCAGGCGGTGAAGGCCGCGCCCATGCCCGGTGCGCTTTCGACCACCAGACCGCCTTGGTGACGGTTGATGATGTGTTTGACGATGGCCAGCCCCAGCCCCGTCCCCTGCCGCTCGCCGCTCTTTTGACCCTCGACCCGATAGAAGCGCTCGGTCAGGCGGGGCAGATGTTCGCGCGCCATGCCGGGCCCATGGTCGCGCACCGTGACGGCGGCATAGGAGACGCCCGCCGTGCGGTCCGGCGTGACCAGCGGCAGTCGTGTGGCGCCGGGCATGCGCGAGGCCCAGGCCTCGTCGAACGACAGGTCCGAACGGACCGAGATTTCGACCGTCCCGTTGCGTGACGAATATTTGACGGCGTTGTCGAGCAGGTTCTGCACCACCTGCAATATCTCATCGCGATCGCCGCTGATCGACGCCCTCGCCTCCCCTTGATCCAGGGCGATGGCGATCTCCTTTTCGCGCGTCAGAACGCTGATCGCGTCGACCACGTCAGAGGCGGCTCGGTCCAGATCGACGCGGCCAGAGGGCGGAATATGCTCGTTCAGCTCGATCCGGCTGAGCGACAGCAGATCCGCGACCAGCCGCCCCATCCGGTCCGCCTGGGCCGACATGATGTCCAGGAAGCGGTCGCGCGCAACCACGTCCTCACGCGCGTGGCCCTTCAGGGTCTCGATGAAACCGCTGAGCGAGGCCAGGGGCGTGCGCAGTTCGTGGCTGGCGTTGGCCAGGAAGTCCACGCGCATCATCTCGATGCGTCGCGAGTCCGTTTCGTCGCGCAGGATCAGCAGAGCCAGCTCCGACCCGGCCTTGCCTGACGATTCGAGTGAAAGCGGACGGGTCCAGGCGCGCCAGCGTCGGTCGCGCTGACCGCCCGTCGCATAATCCGTGGTGCGGGCCGTCCCGCCGAACAGGGCCTCGTCCACCGCCTCCAGCACGCCCGGTTCGCGGATCACCTGCACCAGCAAGGCGCCTTGGCGCTGGATGCGCAGAAGTTCGCGCGCCGCCGCATTCGCCATGACAATGCGTCGCCCTGCGATGTCGTCCGGCTCGCCGCCGCTGACCACCAGCACTGGATCGTCCAGCGCCTCGAACACGCGGTCGAGAAGATCGCCCGTCATCATGTCGATAGCGGGCTCGGTCGCAGCGCCTTGACTGGCCGCCGGCTCGGCCCTGCTCGCCTCGCTCATGTTCAAAAGCCAGGCCGAGGCCGCCACGATCACCGCCCCGCCGACCAGCCAGTTCGCGAGTTCGGGATGCAGAATCGCCAGCACCAGCAGGGTCACGATGGCGATGCCGATGCTGGCGCCGACCGTCCACAGCCGCGAGGTGGAGACCGGCGCGACGGGCGATGGCGAGACTTCGTAAGGCATGGGTCCGGGCGACCTCGAACTGAAGAACGATTCCGATCCTTGCACGGATTCTGTGACGGCGTGCCGACAGCCTGCGGCGCCCATAAGCTTCGCCGCACGGTTTCTTTAGAATTGTCGTCTATCGTACGCTCAAGGGGAGGCCTCGTGGACCGCATCATCCATTGCATTGCGCACGATCACGACTGGCGGATCACGCTGTTCGCTGCGCTGATCTGCATGGCCGGTCTGGGCGTCTCCACCCACGTCATGCAACGGATGGGTCGGCGCGATCCCGGGCGACGCCGCCGTTCGGTCCTGCTGGCCGTCATGATCGGCGCCCTGTCCATCTGGGCGACCCATTTCGTGGCCATGCAGGGGTTCGTGGCCGGTGTGCCGGTGCGTTACAATCCGTTCCTGACGGTCGCCTCTCTTGGAATCGCGCTGGCCATGATCGGCCTGACGATCGGCTCGACGTTGATGGGCAAGGGCCGCATGTGGCGCGTGCTTGCCGCAGTGATCGCGGTCGCCGGCGTCGGCGCCATGCATTACCTGGGCATGGCCGCCATCAAGGCGCCGGCGCACATCAGCTGGGACCCCGGTCTTGTCGCGCTGTCCATCATCGCGGCCCTGGCGATCGGCGGAACGACGGCCTTCTTCTATCGTCGAGGCGGCCTGCTGCGCCTGCTGGCGACGACGACGGGACTTTCGGCGACAGTTCTTGTTCTTCATTTCATCGGCATGTCTGCCATCACGGTTACGCCGGACCCGACCGTCGCCGCCGACCAGGGGCTGTCCAGCGAGGCGATGCGACTGCTGCTGGCCGCCATTCTGCTGATGATCTGCACGGCCGCGGCCGTTCTGGGCATGATGGCCTATATTTCACGCGCCACCGCTCTGCGCCGTATCCGCGAGGCGGTGGACGCCATGCCCGACGGCCTGGGCTTCTATGATTCCAAGGACCGGCTGGTGCTTTGGAATGCGCGCTATGCCGAGGTGAACCCCGAACTTGAGCCGCATCTGGTTGTCGGCCTGACCTTCCGCGAAGCTCTTCGCATCGGCATCGACGAGGGCCGCTATCAGGAGGCGGCGGGCCGCGAAGAAGAATGGCTGAACGAGCGCATGCAGGCGCGTCGTCAGCTGTCATCGAACAGCGAGCAACAGGTCGCCGGCGGGCGTTGGCTGCGTATCCAGGATCGCCGTACGTCCGAGGGCGGGACGGTCACGGTCTGCAACGACATCACCGATCTGAAGCGCGACGCCGAGGCCCTGTCCGAAGCGCGTGACGCGGCCGAGGCCGCCAATGTCGCCAAGAGCCAGTTTCTGGCCAATATGAGCCATGAGATCCGCACGCCGTTGAACGGCGTGATCGGCCTGTCCCAAGCCCTGGCCAAGACCGATCTGACGGCTGAACAGCGTGAGATGCTGGATCTGATGCAGGCGTCGGGAAAGACGCTGCAGACCCTGCTCAGCGACATCCTGGATCTGGCGCGTGTCGAATCGGGCAAGCTGGAGCTGACGGAAGACGCCTTCGAGCTGGCGACGGTCGTGCGCGAGGCGGCTCAGCTCTATGCCGAGAACGCGCGTGAGAAGCATCTTGACTTCCACGTCGATATCGATCTGGAAGACGACGTCTGGATTCTGGGCGATGCGGTGCGCCTGAAACAAATTCTGACCAATCTGATTTCCAACGCGGTCAAATTCACCAGCAAGGGGTTCGTCGGTCTGATCGTGCAGCGCGGGGCGGATCGCGAGGGCTCGCCCGTGCTGCGTTTCACCGTCGAGGACAGCGGCATCGGCTTCGACGCCGCGACGCGGGCGCGCCTGTTCAGTCGCTTCGAACAGGCCGATGGCGGCATCACGCGCAAATTCGGCGGCTCGGGACTGGGCCTGTCCATCTGTCGTCAGCTGGCCGAGATGATGGGCGGCGACCTGGGCTGCGAAAGCGAACCCGGCGGCGGCGCGGCCTTCATCCTGACTTTGCCGCTGAGACAGACTGAGGCCTCGTCGCGCAAGGAACCGGCGCCGGCTCAAACCGCAGTCATAGAGCAGGCGCGGACGATCCGCGTGCTGGTCGCGGACGACCATCCGACCAACCGCCGCGTCATCGAACTGATTCTGGCGCAGACGCCGACGCAGATCGTGATCGCCGAGAACGGCGCCCAGGCGGTGGAAAGCTTCCGGGCGGATACCTTCGACCTGGTGTTGATGGACATGCAGATGCCCGTCATGGACGGGCTGACCGCGACGCAGGAGATTCGTCTGCACGAGGCGACGATGGGTCTGGATCGCACGCCGATCGTCATGCTGACCGCCAACGCCATGCCCGAACACATAGCAGCCGGACGCGCAGCCGGGGCCGACCATCACCTGGCCAAGCCTTTCAACGCCGCAGAACTGCTGGGCATCGTCGCAGCGCCGACCTCGCTGCTGAAGGATCGCGCGCGGGCGGCGTGAAGCGGAACCTTTGACGGTTGCGCCTTGGACCTGATGCGTGTAATAGCCCGCGCTCTTGAATTCGAGGGTTCATCACCCCCGCCGCGAGAGCCCCGGGTTGGCGCGGCGTTTCCGTTGTTGTTGAGGCGAGCCACATGGCCGAGATCATTCTGAACGTGGACGTCCGCGATGGCGTCGGCACCGGCGGCGCTCGCGCTGCGCGTCGCGCCGGTTTCGTGCCAGGCGTCCTTTACGGCGGCGAGCAAGGCCCCGTCGCCATTTCGGTGAACGAGAAGGACTTCCGCAAGTCGCTCTACACCGGCAAGCTGCTGGGCCACCTGGTGACCCTGAAGTATGGCGACGAGACCCAGCCGGTCATCGCCAAGGACGTGCAGTTCGACCCCGTTTCGGACCGCCCCCTGCACTTCGACCTGATGCGCGTCGATGAGAAGGCTCCGGTCAAGATCGAAGTGCCGGTGCACTTCCTGAACGCCGATGAAGCGCCCTACTCGCGTCAAGGCGGCTCGCTGGAGATCGTCCGTCACACTGTCGAGATCCTGGTCCGCGCCGACCAGATCCCGGAAGAACTGGTTGTCGATCTGGCCAAGGCCGAAATCGGCGACACCATCCGCATCTCGGACATCAAGCTGCCCAAGGGCGCGGAAGCCACCATTACCGACCGCGACTTCGTGATCGCCACGGTCAAGATCTCGTCGGCCGCCCTGTCGGAAGCCGCTGACGAAGCCGCCGAAGCCGAGGCCGCTCCGGCTGAGAAGACCGAAGACTGATCCTTCGTCGCTTCGACAAGATCAGGCCCCGCACGGTTCGCCGTGCGGGGCTTTTCTTTGCCTGACGCAAACGGCAAGAGGACGCCATGATCATCATCGCGGGGCTCGGCAATCCGGGCGGGAAATACGAAAAGAACCGGCACAACATCGGCTTCATGGCCGCTGACGAGATCGCGCGCCGGTGGCGGTTCGGGCCTGAGCGCGCAAAGTTCCAGTCGATCGTCAGCGAGGGTCTGGTCGATGGGACCAAGGTCCTGCTGATGAAGCCCCAGACCTTTATGAACGAAAGCGGTCGGGCGGTCGGCGAGGCGGCGCGGTTCTACAAGATCAAGCCGAGTGAAATCATCGTCTTCCACGACGAGATCGACCTGGCCCCCGGGCGGTTTCGCATGAAGACCGGAGGCGGCGCGGCCGGCCAGAACGGCATCCGCTCCCTGATCAGCCACCTTGGCGCCGACTTCCGACGCGCGCGCATGGGCATCGGCCATCCGGGCGAAAAGGAACTGGTCATGCCCCACGTGCTGGGCGACTTCCATAAGGCGGAACAGCCCTGGCTAGACGCCATGCTTCAGGCCTGCGCCGACGCCCTGCCCTTCGCGATCGCCGGCGACGACGAACGCTATCAGGGCGAGGTCATGCGCCTGGCCCCCGCGCCCAAGTTCAGCCCCCGCCAGGCGGCGCGCGGCGAGCTTTAGGACAAAGCGCCGCCTATCGCGCCGTCGCAAAACGCCGTAGAGGCCAGACGTGACCCGCGCCCAGGCCGACAATTGGTCGATCTCGCAATCGCTCGCCTTCCTGGCGGCGGTGTTCGCGCTCGTGCTCGGAACCCTGCTGCCGTTCGCGGCCCTGGCGGCGGTTCAGCCGGGCCACCCGCTGGTCATTTGTTCGGCGGAAGGCCCCCAGACGATCCAGTCCGGCGGCATGGACGGCCCGGTCAACAAACATGTCGGGGCCAAGTGCGCGGCCTGCGTCATGCCGTTGGCCGCCGCCCTGCCCTGCCCGCCTGCGCCAGAGCCGGCGCCTGTGGTCCGCACCCTCGAGCGCGTCGTCTATGTCGCCGCCAGCGTCAGTCCGCCGCCGCCAGCGCGCGCGCCGCCGCGTCCGCCGTCCACCGCCCCGCCCCAAGCCTGAGCCAGACCCCAAGCCCGCGCCGGCCCCAGCGCCCGCGCGCCGTCTCGTTCTGATTTCAGGTTCACTTCATGTCCTTCAAGACCACCGCAGCGCCCTGCGCGTTGCTGCTCGCCGCCCTCTCCAACGCCGGTTGGACAAGCCCCGTCTGGGCTCAGCAGACGCCCGAACCGGCTTTGCTGGATAGCGTCATCGTCACCGGCCGCCGCAACGCCGAGGATCCGCCCATCGTCGCAGACGCGCGACAGCGGCTGTCACGCACGCCGGGCGCCGTTGCTGTCATTTCAGCCGAATCCTATGCCGACCGGTATGCGACCAACCTCGCCGACGTGCTGCGCGATGCGCCCGGCGTCTATGCCCAGAAGAAGTGGGGCGGCGACATTCGCCTGTCGATTCGCGGATCGGGCATAGGCAATGCGGCTCACAATCGCGGCGTTCTGCTGGCTCAGGACGGCGTGCCGTTCAACGAGGCCGACGGGTTCGGTGATTTCCAGCTGATCGACCCGCTGATCGCCCGCTACACCGAGGTCTACAAGGGCGGGAATGCGCTGCGGTTCGGTGGAGCTCTGCTAGGCGGGGCGGTCAATCTGGTGACGCCGACGGGGCACACGGCCTCGTCCAACCTGAACCTGCGCCTGAACAGCGGCTCTTACGGAACCGTGCGCGCCCATGCCGAGGTCGCCGGCGTTCGCGGCGACTGGGACGGTTTCGCCGCCGTCACGGGCCAGAGCGTCGATGGGTGGCGTCAACAGAGCGAAGGCAAGGCGCTGAACCTGTCGGGCAACGTCGGGCGCAGCTTTGGGCAGGATCGCGAAGTTCGCCTGTTGGCCTCGTGGGGCGACATCCATCAGGAAATCCCGGGCAGCGTTAGTCTGTCCGACGCCCTGACAAATCCCGAGGCGGCCAATCCCGCCAATATCGCCCTCAACTATCAGCGCAATATGCGCTCGCTTCGCACCACTTTGCAGACCCGCTGGAGGCTGGACGACGCAACGGTGTTCGAGGGCGCCCTCTATGGAACCTGGAAAGATCTGGACCATCCCATCTTCCAGGTCATCGACCAGCAGAGCCGCAACTACGGCGCCTTTGGTCGGTTCGATTGGCAGGGCCGGATCGGCGGTATGCGCGCCGACGCCTTCTATGGCGCCTGGTATCGACAGGGTGATCTGGACGCCAAACAGTGGGTCAATGTCGGCGGACAGCAGAACGGTTTACGCGCCCGCAGCTTCCAGAACGGCAAGGGGCTGGATGTCTTCGGCGAGGGGCGGCTGTTCGTGACCGATCGCCTGGCGCTGGTCGCGGGAGGAACCTGGGGGCGCGCCGAGCGCGACTACCAGAGCTATGTCGTTCCCGGCGTCGTCGGTACGATTGACCTGACCACCGACAAGACCTTCGACTGGTTCGCGCCTCGCGCCGGCCTGTTGTGGGAGAGCGAGGACGGCGCCCAGGTCTTCGCCAACGTTACCCGCTCGATCGAGCCGCCCAACTTCTCGGCCTTGTCGCCGACCGCCGGCGGCTATCAGCCCCTCGTTCCGCAAGAGGCCGTGACCTGGGAAGTCGGCACGCGGGGTCGGCGGGGACCGCTGACCTGGGACGTGACCGCCTATCGCGCCGATCTGAAGCACGAACTACTGAACTTTGCTGTAAACGCAGCCCTGGGCATACCGGCCGCGACCTTCAACGCGGGACCGACCATCCACCAGGGGATCGAGGCAGGGCTGGATTGGCGGATCGCGCCGGAATGGCGGCTGCGCCAGACCTACGCCTTCTCCGACTTCTACTTCGACGGAGACAAGGTCTATGGCGACGGCCATCTGCCGGTCGTGCCGCCGCACCTGTACCGCGCGGAGCTTCGCTACGACGATCCGGCCGGCTGGTTCATCGCGCCCAGCGTGGAATGGTCGATCAAGGATGCCTGGGTCGATTACGCCAACACTCTGAAGTCGCCGTCCTATGCGGTCGCGAACCTGAACATGGGCTGGACCGTCAATCGCCGACTGACGGTGTTCGCCGATGTCCGCAACCTGTTCGACGAAGCCTATGTGTCGAACTTCGGCGCGGTCACGGACGCCCGCGTGGCCACCGTGTCCAAGGCCGTCTTCTTCCCCGGCGACGGCCGTTCGGCCTATGTCGGCGTCAGGATGAGCTACTGATGGCGCGCAATCTCGACAAGACGACGCCGGACGACCTGTCCGACGCCTACCGCGCGGTCTGGCGCTGGCACTTCTATGCCGGCGTCTTCGTGATGCCGGTGCTGATGCTGCTGGCCCTGACGGGCGGGCTTTATCTGTTCAAGGACGAGATCGACGAGTTTCTTTATCGCGACATGATCCGCGTGCCGGCGGTTCAGGCCCAAGCGACGCCGAAAACCTGGGTGGCTTCGGCCGCCCAGGCCGCAGGCGGCGGGCGGGTCGCCAATCTGGTCATGCCTGCCCGCGACGATGAGGCGATCCGGCTGCGGGTCGATCGACCCGACGGCGTGCAGAAGACGGTCTTCGTCGATCCGCACACCGGGCGGGCCACGGGCGTCATTCCGGCCGGCGGGTTCATGGAGTTGGTCAAGAACACGCACAGCCTGACCCTGCTGGGGCGGCCGTTCAACATCCTGGTCGAGATCGTCGCCGGCTGGACGATCATTCTGTTCGCCACGGGGCTCTATCTGTGGTGGCCGCGCGGGCGGGGCGTGGCGAACTTCGCACCACAGACGACCGACGGTCGCCGCCGTCCGTTCTGGCGCGACCTGCATGCGCTGACGGGTTTCTATGTCGGCGGGGTGGTGCTGTTTCTGGCCGTGACCGGCATGCCGTGGTCGGCGGTCTGGGGCGACAAGGTCATGGGGGCGGTCAAGGAGACGGGGCTGGGGCGGCCGCCCGCACCCGTCGCCGGCGCCTGGCAAAGGGCGCAGCACCACGATGCGCCGGTCGGGACCGGCTGGACCATGGAGGGCATGGTGATGACCCACGACCACGCTGGCCATGGCGGCCTGGCGCAGGTTCTGCGGGTCGCGGATGAAGCCAGCCTGGCGCGCCCCTATACGGTGAACATCCCCAAGGCCGACGACACCGCCTATACGCTGACGACCCAGGCGACACGGGTTCAGGACAGCCGGTCGCTCTATGTCGATGCGGCCTCCGGGCGGCTGCTGGGCGACATCGGCTATGACCAGTTCGGCGCCGGCGCAAAGGCCATCGAGTTCGGCATCTATACGCACCAGGGCACGCAGTTCGGCCAGGCGAACCGCATCGTCATGCTGCTGGGCTGCATCGGCGTGTGGCTATTGGCGATCAGCGGCCTGGTCATGTGGTGGAAGCGCCGCCCGCCCAATCTGTCGCGCCGACGCCTGGGCGCGCCGCCCGCCCCGCCGGGACCGCGCGCGCGCGCCGCTGTCCTGGGCATCGTCCTGCCCCTCGCCATCCTCTATCCCCTGACGGGACTGAGTCTGATCGCGGCCGTATTGCTCGACCGAGCCCTGCGTCCGATGATCCGGCGCCGTTCCGCCGCCTCGTGAAAGACCTGACGCCATGAAGATCAAACTCGCCCTTGCCGCCGCCGCCCTGTCGCTGGCGGCCTGCAATCCGTCCGAGCCGGCCAAGGCGCCCGCCACTGAGACGCCGACAGCGACCGCCGCCGTGACCGCGACCGACGCCTGGTGCCGCCCGTCGCCGAACGGGGCGAAGGCCGGCGGCTGCTACGTCACCCTGACCGCCGCGACTGACGACCGGCTGACGGGCGGATCGACACCGCGCGCCGGATCGCTTCAGGTCCACGAGATGAAGACCGAGAACGGCATGATGAAGATGGCCGAGCTGACAGGGGGCCTGCCCCTGCCCGCCGGTCAGGCCGTGGCCTTGGCGCCGGGCGGCAACCACCTGATGCTGATCGGCCTGACCGCGCCTCTGGTCGCCGGCGAGACCGTGCCGCTGACCTTCCAGTTCGCCTCGGCGCCGACGATCACCGTTCAGGCGCAGGTTCGTCAACCGACCGTGGAAGGCATGGATCACGGCGCCCACTGACCTCAGTTGAAGCGCGAGCCTGACAAACGGCTCTGAACCCGCTAAAGGCTCGCGCCTCACGAGGAATACCATGGCTCTTAAAGTCGCGATCGTCGGCCTGCCCAACGTTGGCAAGTCCACCCTGTTCAACGCCCTGACCAAGACGGCGGCGGCCCAGGCGGCCAACTATCCGTTCTGCACCATCGAGCCGAACACCGGCGATGTGGCGGTGCCCGAGGCGCGTCTGAACGCCCTGGCCGAGATCGCCGGATCGAAAGAGATCATCCCCGCCCGCATCACCTTCGTCGACGTCGCCGGTCTGGTGCGCGGCGCGTCCAAGGGCGAAGGCCTGGGCAATCAGTTCCTGGCCAACATCCGCGACTGCGACGCCGTGGCCTTCGTCGCCCGCTGCTTCGTCGATGATGACATCACCCACGTCGAGGACCGTATCGATCCGATCGCCGACCTGGAGATCATCGAGACCGAGCTGATGCTGGCCGACATGGAAAGCCTGGAGCGCCGCCGGCCGCAGCTGGAGAAGCGCGCCAAGGGCGGCGACAAGGAATCCGTCCTGACGCTGAAGCTGGTCGATCTGGCCCTGGCTCAGCTGAACGCCGGCAAGCCCGCCCGCACCGCCGAGGTGTCCAAGGAGGACATCAAGGCCTGGCACATGCTGCAATTGCTGACGGCGCTGCCTGCCCTCTATGTCGCCAACGTCGAGGAAGGCTCGGCCGACAAGGGCAACGACCTGTCCGACAAGGTCGCGGCCCGCGCCGCCGCCGACAACGCCAACTCGGTCGTCATCTCGGCCCAGATCGAGTCCGAGATCGCCGTGCTGGACGATGAGGAACAGAAGGAGTTCCTGGAGACCCTTGGCCTGGAAGAGCCCGGCCTGAACCGTCTGATCCGCGAGGCCTACAAGCTGCTGGGCCTGCAGACCTATTTCACGGTCGGTCCCAAGGAAGCGCGCGCCTGGACCATCAATGTTGGCGACACCGCGCCCCAGGCGGCCGGCGTGATCCACACCGACTTCGAAAAGGGCTTCATCCGCGCCGAGACCATCGCCTTCGACGACTTTGTCGCTCTGCGCGGCGAAGCCAAGGCGCGCGAGGCCGGCAAGCTGCGCGCCGAAGGCAAGTCCTATGTCGTCAAGGACGGCGACGTGATGAACTTCCTGTTCAACTAGGCGGCGCGGTCGGCGGGGTTTCGGCCCCGTCCTTCTTCATCATCTTTTCCAGCGGATTGGCGGGATCGGGCGCACGCGGCGAACCGGGGCAGCGCGCCAGTTTCACCGTCTTCATGTCCTGATCGACATAGGTCAGGTTCATCACGTCGCCGCTCGTGCTCATATGCACCCGCTCGGTCTGAGCCCGCCCCGCGCATCGCAGAACCGCGACATAACCGGAACCCGTCTCGTCGATGCTGGCGATGTCGCAGTTTCGGCCAAAGCCGTCGAAGCGCAGCGGCGTCAGGGTGATCGGGCTGCGTTCGCCTTGGGGGCGGGCGCACCATTGCGGGTTCGCCGCCCAGACCCCCACGAAGCTGCGCGGCCCGCGTCCGGCCAGAGAAGACGGTCCAGGCGGTTCGACCGGCTGCATGGCCTCGGGCGTGCGCAGGGGCGCCGCCGGTTCGTTCGGGGGATTGACCTCGTGATCGCCGCAGGCGGCCAGAAGGGCGATCGCGCCCGCCATCGGGATCAAGGCTGTTTTCATCCCGCCACAACGCCACGGCCAAGGTTCGGGTTCAATCCGATGACCGACGCCAGCGCCTGCGATCGGATTCAGCTCAGGACCACGCGGCCGTCGATCATCCGAAAGGCCACGCCGGTGCGCTGGAACAGGCGGGCGATGACGGCGGACGGATCGGACGCGCCCTGGTCCAGCAGCCGCTCGACATCGCCGCGCAGCGACGGGTCGCGCGATGTGCGGGTCAGGGCCGTCAGCCATTCCTCGCGGCTGAGCACGCCATCCGGCTGGCGCAACAGGGGTCTGAGGAAGTCGAACCAGTCGCCGCCGCTGCGCTGGCGTTGCGCGCCCTCCGCCGCTAGGGCGAAGACGGCCCCGCAGGCGTAGTAGGCGCGGTGTTCGCCCCTGGCGCCGGCCTGGGCGATCGGCTGGCGGGACAGGTTGACGCAGTCGTCCACCTCGGACTGAAGCTCGGCCCGGTCGTCATAGTTTGCGTCCAGGGCCTTCAGGGCGCGCACAGCCATCAGGTCGGCTCCGCCCTCGGTGATCCAGGCCTCATCGGCGAAAGCGTAGCGCACCGTCTGCCCCAGCCAGAAATGCGCCCCCTCATGGCCGATGAACCAGCGCGAACGCTCCATGATTTCCGGCTGGGGCGAGGTCACGCCCCTGCCCTCGAACGACATGACGATCAGGCCCGGCAGGACGCTGCCGCCCATGCTGGTCATGCTTTCGGTCGGCCCGTTCCAGGCCACCATGACGATGGGCGTATCGCCGCCGGAGCCCGGCGCGCCGAGGCGGTCGCGATAGTAATGACCGACACGCGGCGCAAAGCCGCGGATCTCCTCGCCGATCCACGGCGGCAGATTGGGGTCCATGACGGTCGAAAGGCCGTCGCCCGGCGTCACCGTCGCCTCGCCCAGCAGGACATAGCTGCGTTCGTCCGTCGTGGTCAGTTCGTCGCGGCGGCGGCCGTTGAACAAGACGGGTCCGTTCTCGTCCCGCCACGTCACGCGGGACGGTCCGCCATCCAGCCGGATCCGGTTCAGGTCATCCGGCACCTGCTCGGCCGCCTGGGCCGACGACAGGGCGAAGACGTCCAGTTGCCGGGTCGGCAGGGCCACCGCGCCATTGGAGAACAGCAGGGTCGGATACTCGGCCTCAAGATCCACCGCCTGCGGTCGGACGCGGAAGCGGACCTCGCGGGGAACAGGCCCGCCGTCCGTGCTGCGGATGATGTCGTAATGGCCGCGTCGCTCCATGACGACGCCGGGCGTCTTGACCGTCCATTGGCGCGGCCGCCAGGGCTGGCGCGAATCCTGTTCCAGCGCCGAATCCTGGAACGCCCAGACCGGCACGTCGCGCCCGAAGCGATAGTCGATGTTCAGGTGTTCGCCATCGCGGGTCACCGTCACCTGGGGTCCGTCTTCCGCCTGAAAGGTCGTCGGCGCCGACATGGGCCCGGCGGCGCAGGCGCCGCTCATCAGGGCGAGGGAGAGGACGGCTGACGAGGCGAAGGCGTGGACGCGCAAGGGCGATCTCCTGAAGGGCGGTCGGCGCGAAGCCTAGCGGTCGTCAACGCGTCGCGTCAGCTTACGGTTTCGTCAGGCTGAGGCCCGTTCCAAGGCGCGGCCTGCCGCAGCCAGTTCTCCGGCCATCACGGCCTTCAGCCGCTGCGGCGCCAATATCTGCACCTGCTCGCCCCAGGTGAACAGATGCCAGGCCAACTCGCGCATGCCCGAGGCGCGGAACCGCACGATCACGCCGCCGTCCGGCTGATTCTCGAACGACTGGGTGGGGTGCCAGCGCCAGCCCCTGGCCTCGGCCGCGCCCTCGGGCGCGATGCGCAGCACGACGTCCTCGATCTCGTCCTGATAGATGCCGAAGGACTGGCTGGCGAAGACGTTGAGATCGAAATCGGCGGGTGGTACGGCCATCCCCTCCTGCGGGGCGACGTGGCTCATTCGGTCCAGGCGGAAGGTCTGGATGCGGCCGGTCTCGCGGTCGGCGGCGACCAGATAGTTGGCCCGGCCGAACATGACGCCGCACGGCGCCACGCTGCGCCGACGCGGCTCGGCGCCCGGACGGGAATAGGTGAAGCCCAAGGGCTGCTGAGCCAGCACCGCCGCGCGGATGGCGGTCAGCATGGCCTCGTCGGCGGAGGGTCGAGGGCCGGCCTGAACCGCAATGGTCTCGGCCCGGACCAGGGCCTCCAGATCCGGCGCCATGCGGTTAAGGGTGGTTGACCGCATCGCCGCCTTCAGCTTGCGCTCCAGCCCCTCCAACGCCGTGGCGCGCGCCGGTTCGCCGGCGGCGCGCAGGGCGGTCGCGGCCTTGGACAGTTCCAGCATTTCGGTCGCCGTCGGGGCCTGTTCGAAGGCCGACAGCCCGCCTCGGATGCGCCAGCGTTTGGACGGCGGGTCGGAAACCTCGTCCACCTGGGGAAACAGCATCAGAACCGCATCACGCATCCGTTCGGCGGTGCGGCGGCCGACGCGCATGTCGCGCGCGATCTCGTCCAGGCTCAGCCCTTCGGCGCTGGCGGCCATGCGGCGCGCCAGATCGATCACCATAGCCGCCTTGTCGTGTCTCAATGCTCTCGCCGATCCCTACGTCCGTTTCTGACGCAACACTGCTTCATAACGACATCATCGACAAGAGGCCCCCCGCTTCAGGAGATCATCAGATGGCGCATTTCCAACCCGCCCAGACCGTCAACGCCAGCCGCTATATCATCGTGCCATGCGAGACCGGTGGGTCGTCCGACCTCGCCGTGATCTGGGACCGGCTGGAGGAACAGGTGGTCGACGTCATCTCGGCCGCCGCCAGCAGCCGCTATTCTGACGAGGACATGCTGTGGGACGAAGGCCGCGCCGGCGACATGGCCCCCGAATGGCGGATGGCCGCCTGAGCTCAGGCCGCCTTCGGCTTGGTCCAGCGGTCGATCATGCGCTGGGCCGGCTGCTCGACCAGTCGGTGCGCCACCACGGCGACCGCGACGATGAAGCCGAACATGGCGACGGCGAACAGGTCATTCAGCCAGACCGAGCCGAAGTCGATGCGTCGAACCGGGACCAGGTCCAGCTTTCTGGCCACGATCATCATCACGGTCAGGATGAACATGTGGACCATGTAGATGGCGAACGACCACCGCCCCAGGGTGACCAGAGCCGGATGGTCCAGCACGCGTGACAGCGCCCCCTCCTCGCCGGCGAAGACCCAGATCAGCGCCACGAAGATCAGGGTGACGGCCACGGTGATCGGCCCCTGAGCATAGCCGATGAAGACACAGGCGACGACGATGGCCGCAATCTCCAACAGAGTTGCGGCGCCGCCCTTGAGGCGCGGAATGCGCGTCCACAGCCCCTGCAGCAGGCAGCCCAGGAAGAACCCATAGACCGCGCGCGGCACGGCGAAGTCATAGGTTGTGTTCATCCAGCGCCGGGCGTAGCTGAGCACTAGCACGCCGCCGATGATCGCCAGCACCAGCCCGATCCAGCGGAACCTTTTGGGCGCGATCAGCACCAGCCCTGCGAAGATCAGATAACAGGCCCATTCGGCGCTGAGCGTCCAGGCCGGCCCGTTCCAGGTCAGATAGGGATGCACATGCCAGGCCTGGATCAGCGCCAGATTGGTGGAGATCGCCTCGATCGATCGATCCCGCGTGAACGGCGGTGCGCTGTCGAAATGCAAGACCAGACGCGCCAGCTCCAGCCCGATGAAGGCCGCCAGCATCAGCAGATGCAGCGGCCAGATCCGCCCAAAGCGCCGCACCATGAACCGTCCGGCGTCGCGGCCGGACTTCAATCGGTTCGCATAGGCATGGGCGATGACGAAGCCCGACAGGACGAAGAAGTAATCGACGAACAGATAGGAGTGCTGAATGAAACCCCAGTCGCGCCAGTGACTTGCAACCGGCATGTGAAACATCACGACAAGGATGGCGCACACACCCCGAAGAGAATCCAGAGCCTCGAAACGGCGATGGGCGGCAGGAAGGGGTCCGGACAGTGTGTTCACGGACGCGTGATAGCGCCGGTCAAGGTTGCGCGATAGGGGTCTGAAGAGACTTCAGTCCGAGCCGGCTTCGACCGCGCGAACAGCGCGACCGCAAAGGTCGCGCAGAACCGTCTGATCGACATCTTCGAGGCGTGAAATATAGACGCACCCGACGCCGGTCTTCACCTTGCCCAAGCGGGCGATCAGTTGGGCTCGTTTAGGGAAATCGCCAGCGACATAAAGCACCAGATTGGCTTTTCGCGGCGAGAAGCTGATCAGCGGCCAGCCGCCCTTGGGGCCGCCGTCATTGCCGAACCCGACGATGGACGATCCCCAGAGCACGGCCGGTTCACCGGTGATGTCCGACATCAGTGCGGCGACGGCTTGAGCGTCAGACCGTCGGCGTGGATCGGCGATCGCAGACAAGAACGCGTCGACAGAGGCGTCGGTGGGTCCGGTCTTGGGCGTGCTGGCCATGGCTCAAAGCCCCTTCACAATCCCTTCGACCATCTTCTTGGCGTCGGCAAACAGCATCATGGTGTTGTCGCGGAAGAACAGCTCGTTTTCGACCCCGGCATAGCCCGAACCCATGCCGCGCTTGATGAACAGCACCGTGCCGGCCTTTTCCACATCCAGGATCGGCATGCCGTAGATGGCGCTGGTCGGATCGGTCTTGGCGGCGGGGTTGGTCACGTCATTGGCGCCGATGACGAAGGCGACGTCGGCGGTGGCGAACTCGGCGTTGATGTCCTCCAGTTCGAACACCTCGTCATAGGGGACGTTGGCCTCGGCCAGCAGGACGTTCATGTGGCCCGGCATCCGGCCGGCGACGGGATGGATGGCGTATTTCACCTCGACCCCCTCCTCCTTCAGCTTGTCGGCCATTTCGCGCAGGGCGTGCTGGGCCTGGGCCACCGCCATGCCATAGCCGGGCACGATGATGACCTTGGACGCATTCTTCATGATGAAGGCCGCGTCCTCGGCCGAGCCTTGCTTGACCGGGCGCGTCTCCTTGGCGCCGCCGGGACCGGCCGCCGCATCGCCGCCGCCGAAGCCGCCCAGGATCACCGAGATGAAGCTGCGGTTCATGCCCTTGCACATGATGTAGCTGAGGATCGCGCCCGACGACCCGACCAGGGCGCCGGTGATGATCAGGGCGATGTTCTCCAGCGTGAAGCCCAGCGCCGCCGCCGCCCAACCGGAGTAAGAGTTCAGCATCGACACCACCACCGGCATGTCCGCCCCGCCGATGGGAATGATCAAGGTCGCGCCCAAAACGAGGGCGATCAGGAAGACGCCCCAGAAGGCCCAGGTCGCCGCGCCGTTCGTGCCGATCAGGATGCCGATCAGGAAGACCAGCGCCAGGGCCAGGCCGACATTGATCAGATGCCGCGCCGGCAGGATGATCGGCGCCCCGCTCATGTTGCCGTTCAGCTTGGCGAAGGCGATGACCGAGCCGGTGAAGGTGATGGCCCCGATGGCGACGCCGAGGCTGAGTTCGATGATCGACAGCGTCTTGATGCCCGTTCCGTCGTCGGTCAGGATTCCGAACGCCTCGGGCGCATAGATGGCGCCGATGGCGACCAGACAGGCGGCCATGCCGACCAGACTATGGAAGGCTGCGACCAGCTGCGGCATGTCGGTCATGGCGACCCGCTTGGCGATCAGGGCGCCGGCCCCGCCGCCGACGATGACGCCGCCTGCGATCAGGGCCAGGGTCACGGTATCCAGCGCCCCCGTCGCGCCCAGCGTCAGCAGGGTCACGCCGATGGCCAGCGCCATGCCGACCATGCCGAAGGTGTTGCCCTGACGGCTGGTCTCCGGGCTGGACAGCCCCCGCAGCGACAGGATGAACAGGACGCCCGAAACCAGATAGGCCAAAGCGGCCAAGGATGCGTTCATCACGCCCTCCCCTCAAGACGTGCGGGCCAGCCGCCATAGGGCGGCGGCGATGAACAACGGGCCGATGAAGAACAGGGCCCATTCGAAGACGCCCAACGGCCGGTCCTGCGTCACCACGCGAACCAGAATGGCCGAAAAGACCAGGGCGATCCCGCAGTCGTGCAGCCTCTGGCGCTTGATCGGAGTTTTGGTCCCGAACCAGCCATACAGCCACAGGCCGAAGCCGATGCCGGTCGCGACCCAGGATCCGGTGATGGCGATCTGCGCAGCGTCGGTCATTTCGGACGCTTGGCAAAAGGCGCCAGGGTACGGCGTCGAATGGCGTAGAAGCCAGTCACAGCAAATATCGCAGCAGCGATGGCCATCAGGCCTGCGTAAAGCCAATCGCGATCTCTCACGCCTTCGATCGCCCGCCAGCCCCAAAGCCCGGTTACGGTCGGAAACAAGAGAATGCCGACGACAATCTCCACCGTGGATCGCACGGCTTTCGACATGCGACCGCTGAAAATCACCAACACGATCACTGCAGCTATGACGACGCCCCCGATCGCCGTCACGACCGCGTCCATCGGCAAACCGTTCACTTCGCCCCCTTCGGAGCGATGGGTCGCTCCTTCTTCTTGTACATGGCCAGCATTCGCCGGGTGACCATGAAGCCGCCGAAGATGTTGACGCTGGCCAGGGTGACGGCGACGACGCCGGCGCCCTTGGCGATCCAGGCGCTGGGGCCGGTCGCGTCACCGGATACGGCCGCCGCCGCGATCAGGCCGCCGACGATGATGACGCTGGAAATGGCGTTAGTCACGGCCATCAGCGGCGTGTGCAGGGCCGGCGTCACGCTCCAGACGACGTAATAGCCGACGAAGATCGCCAGCACGAAGATGGCCAAGCGGAAGACGGTGGGATCGACATGTTCCATCAATGTGTTCCCTTCAAACCTTCATGCACCACGGCGCCGGCATGGGTGACCACCGCCGCCTTCAGGATCTCGTCTTCGAGATCGACCGCCAGACCGCCGTCCTTGATCAACAGGCCAACGAAGGCGGTGAGGTTGCGAGCGTAGAGGGCGCTGGCGTCTGCGGCGATGCGGCCGGGCAGGTTCGACCAGCCGACGATGGTGACGCCGTTCGCGGTGGTCACGACCTCGTTCAGCTTGGAGCCCTCGACATTGCCGCCCGCCTCGACCGCCAGATCGATGATGACCGAGCCCGGCTTCATCGCGGCGACATGGGCGGCGGTCAGCAGCACCGGAGCGGCGCGGCCGGGGATCAGGGCCGTGGTGATGACCACGTCCTGTTTGACCACATGGCTGGCGGTCAGTTCGGCCTGTTTGGCCTGATACTCGGCTGACATGGGCTTTGCGTAGCCGCCGGCGGTCTGGGCGTTCTTGAACTCCTCGTCCTCGACGGCCAGGAATTTGGCGCCCAGGCTTTCGACCTGTTCCTTGGTCGCGGGGCGGACGTCGGTGGCGGTGACGACGGCGCCCAGACGACGCGCGGTGGCGATAGCTTGCAAGCCCGCGACGCCTACCCCCATGATGAAGACCTTTGCGGCGGCGACCGTGCCGGCCGCCGTCATCATCATCGGAAAGCCCTTGCCATAGGCATAGGCCGCCTCGATCACCGCACGGTATCCGGCCAAGTTCGCCTGGGACGACAGGACGTCCATGACCTGGGCGCGGGTGATGCGGGGCACGAACTCCATAGCGAAGGCGGTGGCGCCAGCCCCGGCCAGGGCGTCGACGGTCGCCTTGTCGCGCCAAGCGTCAAGCATGGCGATAACGATGGCGCCGGGTTTCAGCGCGCTGGTTTCCTGGGCCGTGGGGCCGCGCACCTTCAGTACGATGTCGGCGCCGTCCAGCACGGCGCGGGTGTCGGGCTTCACCATGGCGCCGGCGGCGGCGTAGTCGGCGTCGGGAATGGAGGAGCCCAGGCCGGTCCCGGCCTCGACCGTGACGGTCGCCCCCAGGGCGATCAGCTTCTTGACCGTCTCTGGCGTGACGGCGCAGCGCGTCTCGCCTTCGCGACGTTCACGGGTGACGGCGATAGCGACGGCCAAGCGAATCCCCTCGTTCTTTTCGTTGAACGAAGGTTAGGCCCTTCCGGCGCAAGCCGTCAAAGCACGGTTATGCCAAAGCTTGGCGAGAGCGCGTGATTTCAGACCACCCGACGGCGATCGTCTGCAAGGCTCAGTGCGCGGCGCCGGGCTTGGACTTCAGCGCCACGAACCCGACGCCGCCCAGAACGACCGCGCCGATGACGGCGGCCATGAAGCTGCCGCCCGGGTGGAACCACAGGGTCAGGAACAGCAGCAAGACGGCGATGGCCAGGCTGCCCCACTTGGCCAGGTTCAGGAACAGGCGGTAGGTCGAGACCTGTTCGCGCACTTCCATATGGCCGTGCAGATAGGCTTGCGCATCGGCGTCGGCAGGTGCGTTGGCGGTGTCGTGCAGGTCGGCCATTCGTGGAATCCCCTCGTCGTTATCGCGGACTTACACCGAGGCGACCGCCCCGCTCAAGCCCGCAGTCATGCCCTGGTCAGGCCAGCGCCTCGAACTGATCGACCAGCCGCTCCAGCCTCTGACAGCCGACGCTCCAGAAGGCCGGGTCGCGCGGGTCCAGACCGAACGGCTTCAACGCCTCGACATAGGTTCGCGATCCGCCGCCGGCCAGAAGCTCGCGATACAGGGGGGTGAAGCCGGCCGGATCGCTGCGACGCGCCTCCATCAGCGCCGCCACCAGCAGGTCGCCGAAGGCATAGGCGTAGACGTAGAAGGGCGAATGGACGAAGTGGCTGACATAGGCCCACCAGTGTTCATAGCCCGGGTTCAGCTTGACCGACGGCCCCAGCGAGGCGCCCATTTCCTCAAGCCACAGCTGGTTGATCCGCTGCTGCGACACCTCGCCCTGCAGGCGCTCGTCGTGGAAGCGGGTCTCGAACCGGTGGAAGGCGATCTGGCGCACGACAGTGTTCAGACCGTCCTCGATCCGCCCGGCCAGCAGGCCGCGCTGCTCGGCCTTCGGCGCGGTCGCCAGCAGACGATCAAACGTCAGCCCCTCGGCGAAGATCGACGCCGTCTCGGCCAGGGTCAGGGGCGTGTCGGCCAGAAGCGTGCCCTGATCCGCCGCCAGCGTCTGGTGGACGCCATGACCCAGCTCGTGCGCCAGGGTCAGGACATCGCGCCGCTCGCCCATCCAATTCAGGAAGACATAGGGGTGGCGGTCGGCGGTGACGGGGTGGGCGTAGGCGCCCGACTGCTTGCCCGGCCGCGCCCGGCCGTCGATCCACGGCTTGTCGAAGAAGCCGCCTGCCCGGTCGGCGAAATCGCCGCCCAGGTCCGAAAAACTGTCCAGCACGATCTCGCGCCCCTGAGTCCAGGTGAAGACGCGCGGCGTCGTGGTCTCGATAGGCGCGTTGCGGTCCCAGTGGTCCAGGCGCGCCTTGCCCATCGCCTTGGCCTTCAGCGCATAATAGCGGTGCGACAGGCGCGGATAGGCGGCGGCGACCGCCTCGGCCATCGCATCCACGGCCTCGCCATCCACCTCGTTGCCCAGGTGACGGCTGTCGGCGGGACGTTCGAACCCGCGCCAGCGATCCTCCATCGCCTTGTCGGCGGCGACGGTGTTCAGCACCAGGGCCAGCGTCGGGGCGCGGGCGGCCAGCGCCTCTGACAGACCCTCGGCGGCGGCCTTGCGGCGCGCGGGTTTGGCGTCCGACAGGCGGTTCAGCGCCTCGGCCAGCGTCAGTTCCTCATGGCCCGCCTTCGCACGCAGGGCGGCCAGCTGCTCGTCGAACAGGCGCGGCCATTGGGCCGTGATCGGTCCGCGCTCGGCGATGAAGGTTTCCAGTTCGGCCGACAGTTCGTGCGGCTTCATCGCCCGCACCCGCCGCAGCCACGGCCGCCAGCGCGCCGCGCCCGCATGGGCGGTGAGCGCCGCTTCCAGCGCCGCATCGTCGATCTGGTTGATCTCCAGCGTCAGCCAGACGGTCGGGGTGGCGATGGCGGTGATCTTCTCGCGCACATCGGCCTCGAACCCTTGCGCCGTCGCATCATCACGCGCTGTCGACGCCGACAGGAAGGCATAGGCGCCCAGCGCGCCCAGCACATCGGACGCCTGCTCGTAAAGCTGGATCGCGCGGTCCAGCGCCTCGCCCAGCGCCTGCGCGTCCTGATCCACCGCCAGCCGGCCCTTCAGCCCGTTCAGCGCCTCGACCAGACCGCGCGCCTTGTCCAGGTCGGCCGCCACCTTGGCGTCGTCGCGCGACGCATAGAGGTCGGTCAGGTCCCATAGCGGGGCTTCGGTGTTGGGCGTCTTGAAGGGAGCGTTCATGCCCCTGTTCTGGGGATGCGCGGCGACGGCCGCAACCGTCCCTTGCGCTTTCTCGGCGTCACGGCCCGTGCAATCCTGCCTTTCGGAGACGCGTGAATGACCGAAACCCTGCAGCATGACACCGGCCGGACGGGCCTTGGCGGGGCCTCGGCCCTGTTTGCGATTCGGCTGGCGACGGGTCTGGTTCAGGGGCTGGCGCTCTATCTGCTGTATCTGGCGGCCGACAGCCGCGTCTGGCCCGAAACCCAGCCGGTGGTGTTCGGCGCCCTGGCCCTGGCGGCCGGCTATGTGCCGGTGGTGGTTCTCGCCGGCGTAGGTCGGGTCAAGCTGCTGGCCCTGATCCTTTGGGCGGCCGCCGCAGCCGGCGTGCTGGCTCTGTTGGGCGCCCACGACGTCGCCCGCCAGGTGCTGAAGCCTTACGAGGAGCCGCCGTTCCTCAGCTTCCCTGTGCTGGCCTTCGGTGCCGCGGCTCTGTTCATCGCCCACCACCTGATTGTGCCCGCGATCCGCGAACGACGCTGGATCGTCGACTATCCCGACTATTTTGACATCGCCTGGAAGGCGGGGGTGCAACTGGCCCTGTCTCTGGGCTTCACTGGCGCCTTCTGGATCCTGCTGCATCTGGGCGCGGCCCTGTTCAAGATGATCGGCCTCGGCTTTCTGCAACAGCTGCTCGGCGAGGCGTGGTTCGCCATTCCGGTCACGGCCCTGGTCTTCGCCACCGCCGTCCAGTTGACCGATGTGCGCGACGGCCTGATCCGGGGCGTGCGGACCGTGGCGTTGATGCTGCTGTCCTGGCTGTTGCTGGTGATCACGGTCCTGGTCGGCGGCTTCCTCCTCGCCCTGCCCTTCACCGGATTGGACGGCCTGTGGGAGACGCGCAGCGCGACCGCCCTAGTGCTGTCGGCCGCCGCCGCCCTGATCGTGCTGATCAACACGGCCTATCAGGACGGGCGCGCCGCCAATCTGCCGCCGGTCGTCCTGCGATATGGCGTGCGGGCGGCGTCCGTCCTGATCGCGCCGCTGATCGTTCTTGCCGCCTGGGGCTTGGCATTGCGGATAGGCCAGCACGGCCTGACGCCCGATCGGATCATCGCCGCCGCCTGCACCTTGGTCGGCGCGGTCTATGGCGCGGGCTATCTGCTGGCGGCCGTGAAACCGGGCGACTGGATGAAGCCGCTGGAGCGGACCAATGTCATAGCGGCGATCCTGTCGGTTCTTGTCATCCTGGCCCTGTTCAGCCCGCTGGCCGATCCCGCCCGCCTCTCGGTGCAGGATCAGGTCGCACGCTTGCAGCGTGGGGCGGTGTCCGCTGACATATTCGACTATGACTTCCTGCGGTTCGAGAGCGGCAAGGCCGGCGAGGCGGCGCTGCGACGTCTGGCCGCCTCAACCGATCCTCGCATTGCGCGAAACGCCCGCGCCGCCCAGGCTCGCCCGTGGCCATCCGGCGATACCGAGCAGGGACGGCAAGCGCGCAAGGCCGCCATCCGCCTGAAGGCCGCCGATGGCCAATCCGTCCCCGCCAGCTTCGTCGATCAGTTGGACGCGCAGGTGGACATGCTGCTCAGCTGCAATGCGGAAACGCCCTGCATCGTGCGATCGATGGAGCTGAACGACGATGGACGAACCGATCTGCTGGTCGCTACGGCTCGTGAAATCGTCGCCTTCGATCAGGACGCCCAAGGCCAGTGGCGCGTGACGGGCCGATACGGCTTCACCTGCGGGCGCAGTGCGGAGCGGATGTATGCGGGCCTGTCGAAGGGCCTCGCGACGGCGCCGGCGGCCCTGCCCGACCTGGTTGTCGACGGCCAGAGATTGCGCGCCAGCCCCGAGGCGCGATGCGACGCAACCGAGCCGCGTTAACGGGACGCTCACCACGCCGTGTCACCCGATTTTCACCTCGCCGCCTTAGGAATCGTCCCGAAACGATCCATCCGTGACGGGTTGGGCGACAGTACAAGGGATTTTCATGGCCAAGACCATCCTGGTCGTTGACGACGATCCGACCCAGCGCCGGCTGATCCAGGCCGTGCTGGAGCGGGACGGCAACGCCGTGGTCCATGCCGCCAGCGGCGGCGAGGCCATCGACCGGATGACGCGCGGCGGCGGGGCCGACCTGATCCTGCTGGACATGGTCATGCCCGAGATGTCGGGGCTGGAATGCCTGGCCGAACTGCGCAGCGCCGGGATCAATGAGCCGGTCATCGTCCTGACGGCTAACGGCGGCATCGACATGGTGGTCAAGGCCATGCAGGCAGGGGCCCAGGACTTCTTTGTCAAACCGGTCGGGCCCGAACGACTGCTGGTCGGCGTGCGCAACGCCATGCAGATGAAGCGCCTGACCGCCGAGGTCGGCCGCCTGACCAAGCGCGTGCAGGGCCGCACCAGCTTCGACGACATCGTGGGCGACAGCGCGCCGATGCGCATGGTCAAGGCGCTGGGCGCTCGGGCCGCCAAATCCTCCATCCCTGTCCTGATCACCGGCGAGAGCGGCGTCGGCAAGGAGGTCATCGCCCGCGCCCTGCACGGCGCCAGCGACCGAGCCGGCAAGCCCTTCGTCGCCGTCAACTGCGGCGCCCTGCCCGCCAATCTGATCGAATCCATCCTGTTCGGGCATGAGAAGGGCGCCTTTACCGGGGCCGTGGATAAGACGCTGGGCAAGTTCCGAGAAGCGGACGGCGGCACCCTGTTCCTGGACGAGATCGGCGAACTGCCGTTGGACATGCAGGTCAAGCTGCTGCGCGCGCTGCAAGAAGGCGAGATCGATCCCGTGGGCGGCAAGCGCCCGGTCAAGATCGACGTGCGCATCGTCTCGGCGACCAATCGCGACCCCGCCCAGCAGGTCAAGGACGGCGCCTTCCGCGAGGATCTGTTCTATCGCCTGAACGTCTTCCCGATCGAGGCCCCGTCCTTGCGCGACCGGCGCGAGGACATCGCGCCCCTGGTCGATCACTTCATCGCCCGTTTCAACGCCGAGGAGGGCAAGCGGATCGCCGGATGCGCGCCCGAGACCCTGGCTCTGCTGCAAGGGTTCGACTGGCCCGGAAACGTGCGACAGCTGGAAAACGCGGTGTTCCGCGCCATCGTCCTGGCCGATGCGCCCTTCCTTCAGCCGCACGATTTCCCCGCGATTTCAGGCGTCGCCGCGCCCATGCCCGACGCCCAGCCCCTCCAGGCCGCCACAGCCGCCGGCGCCCAGACCGACGCCGCCGCGCAGGTCGATCAGCCGATCCGCATCCTGGACGAGCGCGGCCATCTGCGGACGCTGGAAGACATCGAACGCGACCTGATCCAGCACGCCATCGAGGTCTATGCCGGTCATATGAGCGAGATCGCGCGCCGCCTCGGCATCGGCCGCTCGACCCTGTATCGCAAGGTCCGCGAACAGGGTCTGGAAGGTCAGCTGAAGGAAGCGGGCTGAGGGTTACCGTCTCCTCCCCACATCGTGGGGAGGTGGCGCGGCGCTCCTTAGCGCCGTGACGGAGGGGCTCTTCGCCGCATCATAGCGCCTTTGGAGATTCGAGAGCCCCTCCACCGCTGCGCGGTCCCCCTCTCCACAAGTGGGGAGGAGACGATCACCCCGAAGGCTTCCTGCCCCACCGCCGTTTCGGCTCTTCGCCATTGGCCTTGGCGGTGATCTCTTTCAGCTTGCGGCCCTGCATCGCCGAGAGCGCCTGGCCCGGCGCGCCCTTTTCGGGGTCGGCGAAGGCGCGGCCGTGGGTTTTCACGCGCTCGCTGACCGAATCGATGAACTCGCCCTCCCATTCGGACAGCGAAACGCCCGCCTTGTCCGCCGCGCGCCGAGCGCGTTTCAAGGCATTCAATGCAGCGCGTTTCGCCGCCTCGCGCTGCATCTCGAAGGGGCTGGGCGCGGGCTTTTTTGCAGCGCTACCGCCCTTTGGGCTGCTTGAGCGCAGACTGGATGCGCCATCGCGCTTCGGGCCGCCTGATCGCGACAGCCCGCCTCCTGGCTTGAAGGGGGTGCGCTTCAAGCCGGGTCAGCCTCAGATCTCGCCGAGCGCCGACAGATAGAGGTCCAGGATGGCGTCCTCTTCCTGACGCTTGGCCTTGTCCTGCTTTCTGATGCGGATGACCTTGCGCAGGATCTTGACGTCGTAGCCCTCGCCCTTGGCTTCGGCGAAGACCTCCTTCATGTCGGTCATGACGGCCTGCTTGTCCTCTTCGAGACGCTCAAGGCGCTCGATGATGGTGCGAAGGCGGCCCTGCGCCGTGGCGGTGAGAACGTCGGAACCACCGTCGAACGAGGCGTCGTCAGCCATGGGAAATACTCCAGAAATCAGGCGCGGACGCTAACCCTGCGGACAGGCGCGCGACAACCGCGAACACGAAAAAGGCCGCGGACAGAAATCCGCAGCCTGTGGATCGTCATCTTTCAAGCGCGCTGTGGCCCTTCGGGCGGCTTGAGCGCGACCCAGCGTGCGCACGCCGCAGAAGCGGCGCGCAGCGAACGCTGCTTAGCCCTGCTTCGCCTTGAAGCGCGGGTCGGTCTTGTTGATGACGAAGACGACGCCCTTGCGACGCACGACCTTGCAGTCGCGGTGGCGGGTCTTCAGCGACTTGAGCGAGCTACGGACCTTCATGGTCGGACGTCCTGAAAGAAACCAATAAGAAAGCCGCTGACCCGGGCGGATCGCGGCGGAGGCGGTCGTATAGAGAGAGGGGTTCGGAAGGTCAAGCCGCCAAAGGCCGAAACCGCAGAAAACCCAGTCCCCGTCTGCCTGGCGAAGCCTTTCATTTCGCGTGCTCAAGTAGCCCGAAGGGCGATAGCACGCTTAGAAAACTATGGAGGCCTGACCTCCGAGTCGAACGGAGGGTTTACGGGGTTGCACGCCCGCCGCGTCGCCGCTCCGCCATCAGGCCGTCAGAGCTGGTGCGTCATTACGACACACACTTATAAGGCGTCCAATACAAAGGTGGTTAACGGCGCGCCTTACACCCGAGCGGGGAATGGCCAGGCAACGCATTCGCGCCGCGCGCGCTTTAGGGCGTCGAAATGGCCGTTCGCGCGGATGTCATTTCGTGTCTGACCCCGGGGGCTTTAGTTTGAATCTCATGCGCTTTTCCTACCGCCTTCTCCTGATCGGCTGCGTCTCGGCCTGCGCGCCCATGCTGCCCGAGCCGCAGGTGAACCTGCCGACGCCCCAGCCTCAGCCCCAGGCGGGCGCGCCGGTCACGACGCCGACCCCTACCCCCCAGACGCCGCCGTTGGCCGCCTATGACCAGCAGGGTTTCGAAGGCTGGAAGCAGGGTTTCCTGGCGCGTAAGGGCGGCGCCCGCCGCGCGGACTACGCCCGGGAACTGGAGGGGCTGACGCCCGATCCGACGGTGATCCGCCTGGATCGCAACCAGCCTGAATTCTCCAAACCCGCCGGCGCCTATGTGCAGAATGCGGTGACCCCCGTGCGAATCGCCCAGGCCAAACAGCGCATCGACCGGGTGCCGTGGTCGGTGGTTCAACGATTCGGCGTGCCCAGCGAGATCCTGGTCGGCGTCTGGGCCCAGGAGAGCGCCTTCGGTCAGGTGCAGGGCGACTATGACGTGATCCGCTCGCTGGCGACCCTGGCCTATGACGGCCGCAGACGCGATTGGGCCGAGGGGCAGCTGAAGGACGCGCTGGACATCGTCGTGGACGGCCGGCGCGAGCGCGCGGGCCTGAAGGGCAGCTGGGCCGGGGCCATGGGCCAGACCCAGTTCATGCCCGACAACTATCTGCGCCTGGGCGTGGATCAGGACGGCGACGGCAAGGTCGACATCTGGAACGACGACGCCGACGCCCTGGCGTCGGCCGCCAACCTGCTGGCCCAGGCCGGGTGGAAGCGCGGTCAGGGCTGGGGCTATGAAGTTACCCTGCCCTCCGGCTTCGACTATGCCGAGGCGGAAGGCCCGAAGCACAACTGGGCCTATTGGGCGGCCAAGGGCGTGCGCCTGGCGCAAGGCGGCGCCCCGAACGGCGCCGAGGCGCTGGAAGAAGCGACCATCCTGCTGCCCCAGGGCGCGAACGGTCCGGCCTTCCTGGCCCTGCCGAACCACTATGTGATCCGCCGCTACAACAACTCGGTCTCCTACGCCCTGGCCATCGGCTTGACGGCGGACGGGGTCATGGGCAAGCCGGGGCTGACGAAGGCCTGGCCCAACGATCCGTCGATGACGCGCGACCAGCGTGTCGGGGCGCAGCGCGCCCTGACCCAACTGGGTTACGACACCCAGGGCGTCGACGGGGTGATCGGCTCCAACACCCGCGCGGCCCTGCGTCGCTGGCAGATCGCCAACAACCGGATCGCCGACGGCTATCTGACGCCGGCGCTGGCGGACGAACTGATCCGCCGGACGAACTGAGGGCTTAGAGTCGGGCATGGTTCGCCGCTCCTGCCTTTTATCGGGCGGAGGGATGGAGGGCTGGGCGGAGCGCCGGGCCTTCGCCCGGAGTGTGAGTTTTTAAGTACCGTTTCGACGAAGGGTATGACGCTCCGCGCGGAAGGTTGGCCTGCAAGCTCGGGGCGCCGAGCGGTGGCGGTCTTATCGCCTAACCCCATAAGCCTGCGACGGGCGGGTCGGAGCAGCGATCCCCGATCCCCGGTGCGGCCGAGTATCCCCCTCGACCCTGCGACGCGGCTGCGGACGCCGGGGCGATTCCCCGACCGATCAGCCCCGGCGCCGCGATGGGATTTCACCATCGCCCCCGTTCCCTCCGCTCTCGCCGCCGCAAGGTCGCAGGCCAGGCGAGCCCTCCATGCGACGAGACGGGTGCATTATGGGGCCGTTTGACCCCGTGGATGGGAAACGGGGGACATAAATCGGCAAGCGGTTGAAATCGCTGCGGATGGACCAGCGGCATTGCGATGGCTGCGGCGGTGATCCCATCCATCGTCATCCTCCGGCGCGAAGCGACCGGGGGACCCAGCGGCGCGCGAGAGCGCGAACCTGTCGCGGACTCGCTGACAGCCGTGCGGCGGAAACATCGCCTCCGGCGCCGCTGGGTCCCCCGGTCTGCGCCGCAAGCGGCTTGCCGGAGGATGACGAAGAGGGAGGCGCGACTGCTTTCTCAGCTTGAGAGAGAATAGCCTGCTTACCCTTTCACGCGCCAGGTGGCGCCTTCGGGGCCGTCCATGACGACGACGTTCAGGGCGTTCAGGCGGTCGCGGATGCGGTCGGCCTCGGACCAGTCCTTGGCGGCGCGGGCGGCGGCGCGTTGGTCCAGCAGGGCCTCGACCTCGGCCTTCAGGGCGGGATCGCCGCCCTCGAACCAGGCGTCCGGCGTCAGCGACAGAACGCCGAGCAGACCGGCCGCTTCCTTCAGGCTCCAGCGGGCCATGGCGACATCGTTGATATCGGCCTCGGCGTCGTTCAGCAGTTCGCGCAGGGTGTTGCCGAGCCCGAACAGCTGGGCGATCGCGCCCGGCGTATTGAGATCGTCTTCAAGCGCGTCCAGCACCGGATTCAGGGCGTTCTCGGCCAGTTCCCTCTCGGCCTCGTCGAGCGTCGCCTCATCGAAGTCGGCCAGGGCCGCGTCGGCGTCGCGCAGCACGCCATACAGCCGGTCCAGGTTCTTGCGGCTCTGATCCAACAGCCCCTGGTTCCAGTCCAGCGGCTGCCGATAGTGGGCCGACAGCAGCGCCCAGCGGACGACCTCGCCCGGCATGGCCTGCACCAGATCGTGCAGCAGCAGGACGTTGCCGATCGACTTGGACATCTTCTCGGCGTCCACGGTCAGAAAGCCGTTGTGCATCCAGTAGCGGGCGTATTCGTCATGGGCCTGATCGCCATGCGCATGGCCGTGGGCGCAGACGCCCTGGGCGATCTCGTTCTCATGGTGGGGGAAGACCAGGTCGATGCCACCGCCGTGAATGTCGATGGGCAGGCCGAGGGTCTTTTCGATCATGGCCGAGCATTCGATGTGCCAGCCAGGACGCCCCTCGCCCCACGGCGACGGCCAGGACGGCTCGTCCGCCTTGGACGGCTTCCACAGCACGAAGTCGTGCGGGTTCTTCTTGTAGGGCGCGACCTCGACGCGGGCGCCGGCAATCATGTCGTCCAGGTTCCGACCCGACAGGGCGCCGTAGGCCTTGTAGGACGAGACGTCGAACAGGACGTGCCCCTCGGCCGCATAGGCGCAGCCGGCGTCGACGATGGCCTGGATCTGATCGACGATGGCCGGGATGTAGTCGGTGACGTGGGGCGCGATATCGGGCGGCGAGACGTTCAGCAGGCCCATGTCGGCGAGATAGGCGGCTTCATAGCGGGCCGTGACCTCGCCGATCGGCACGCCTTCGCGCGCGGCCTTCTGATTGATCTTGTCGTCCACGTCGGTGACGTTGCGGGCGTAGAGGACCTTGTCCGCGCCATAGGTCCGGCGCAGCAGCCGCACAAGGACGTCGAACACCACCGGCGGGCGCGCATTGCCGATGTGGGCGTAGTCATAGACCGTGGGGCCGCAGACATAGAGGGTCACACGATCCTTGTTCCGGGGCTCGAACAGGCGCTTTTCACGGCGCAGGGTGTCGTGGATGTGCAGCGGCATGGATCAGTCTTTAGCGGGTTTTCTTGCGGGACGGACGGTCTGTCCCATATAGCGGCCTGATATACAGTCCCGACGGATTGTAGAAGGTAAACCGGGCGACCCGCCCGCCCCGGCCGGAAATCGAGTTCATGAGCGTCACCCCCGCCAAGCCCGTCCTCGTCAGCGATGCTGCCGTGCAACGCCCGTCGCGCGAACAGGCGCTGGAGGCCGTGCGCACCCTGATCGCCTGGGCCGGCGACAATCCCGACCGTCCCGGCCTGATCGACACGCCCAAGCGGGTGGTGGACGCTTACGGCGAATGGTTCGACGGCTATGACGCCGATGCGGGCAAGGAGCTGAGCCGCACCTTCGAGGACGTGACCGGCTATGACGACATGGTCATCCTGCGCGACATCGAGGTCGAGAGCCACTGTGAGCACCACCTGGCCCCGTTCCTGGGCAAGGCCTACGTCGCCTATCTGCCCGGCGAGAAGGTGGTCGGCATCTCCAAGCTGGCGCGGGTCGTCGAGATCTATGCGCGACGCCTGCAGAACCAGGAAACCCTGACCAACGACATCATCGACGCCATCGAATCGCACCTGCAGCCCCGCGGCGTGGCGGTGCTGGTGGACGCCGAGCATCAGTGCATGACCACGCGCGGCGTGCATCATCGGCACGTTTCGACCATCACGACCCGCTTCACCGGCGCGTTCAAGGACGATCCTGCCCTGGCGGACCGTTTTTTGAAGCTGGCCAAGGCCTGAAGGCCGAACTGACGTCCCTCTGTCGTGTATAATTGACGTTCGGGAACGGCAGATCGTTTAGAACCGCTTTACAAGCCCGCATCGGGACGCCAAGAACCGATCAAGCCTTCGGGCGATCCATAGGGAAATGTCGGCGCGGAACGCAGCCGGCGAGTAACGGAGACGATGCATGGCTGCCAAGCTCGGTGGTTCCGGCGGGGACAAGCACACGATCGAACAGACGGCGGATATCAACATCACGCCGTTCATCGACATTCTGCTGGTGCTCATGATCATCTTCATGGTCGCCGCGCCGATGGCGACCGTGTCGATCCGTCTGGACCTGCCGCCCGCACAGCCGCCCACCAATCCGACCGAAGAGAAGGAACCGGTGTACATCACCATCCAGGAAAACGGTCAGCTGTTCCTGTCGGACAAACAAACCTCGATCGACAACCTGGCCACTGACGTCTGCACCGCCCTGGGCGGCGGCGCCTGCCAGGAAGAGCGCGTCTTCGTCCGCGCTCAGCCCGAAGTGAAATATTCGCAGTTCATGGAAGTCATGAACAAGATGCAGGAGAACGGCTTCTTCAAGGTCGGCCTGCTGAACGAAGACATCGAATAGGACCTTCGTCCTTTCCAGGATTTGGGCCGCGTTCCGAAAGGGACGCGGCCTTTTTCTTTGCCGCAAGGCTTGCCGGATCGATCGACTGCACCCTTGATGCCGCATCGGTTGTTCGAGGAGTCCGCCCATGCGTCGTCGCACCTTCCTGTCCGCCCTGCCCGCCGGCGCGCTGGCGGCGACCGCAGCCCAGGCCCGGCAGGCTTCCCCCGCCGCCAGGCCGACCGAGGCGGCCCCAGCGCCGGCTCGCCCGGCCGATCCCTATGCCGGCGTCGGCATCGGCGACCGGATTTCGGGACCGAAGTTCATGGGACGCTCGACCGTCTGGGGCGCGAACGGAGCGGCGGCGACGGCGCACCCGGCGGCCAGTCTGATCGGCATCGACACCTTGCGGCGCGGCGGATCGGCCATCGATGCGGCCATCGCCATCAATGCGGCGCTGGGCTTTCTGGAGCCGGTCGCCAACGGCATCGGCGGCGACGCCTATTGCATGCTGTGGGACCCCAAGCAGAAGAAGGTCGTCGGGCTGAACGGCTCGGGCGCCAGTCCGCGGGGCCTCAGTCTGGAGATCGCGCGGTCCAAGGCCATCGACGGCTATCTGCCGCGCTATGGCGCGGTGACGATCAATGTGCCGGGCACGGTGGACGCCTGGTGGAGCGCGCACCAGCGCTATGGGAAACTGCCGTGGAAAGAGGTGCTGCTGCCCGTCGCCGAACTGTGCGAGCAGGGCGTGCCCGTGCCCCAGGTCATCGCCTACTATCTGGAACGCAACATGGCCGCCTTCGACCGGGGCCAGATCCCGATCGAGGAAAACGAGAACCGAAAGCGCATCTGGGCCGCCAGCGGCGCGACGCCCAAGGTGGGCGAGGTCTTCGCCAATCCCTATCTGGGCAAGACCCTGCGGATGATCGCCGAGGGTGGGCGCGACGCCTTCTACAACGGGCCTATCGCCGATCAGATCGAGGCCTATTTCAAGCGAATCGGCGGCTGGATGACCCGCGCTGACCTGGCCGCGCATCACACCGAATGGGTCGAGCCGATCCAGACAAACTATCGCGGCGTGGATGTCTTCGGCCTGGGTCCGAACACCCAGGGGCTGAGCACCAACCAGATCCTGAACATCTGCGAGCAGTTCGACCTAAAATCCATGGGCTTCCAGTCCGCCGCCTCGCTGCACGTCCAGGCCGAGGCCAAGCGGCTGGCGTTCGAGGATCGGGCGCGCTGGTTCGCCGACGACCGATTCTCCAAGACCCCGGTCGAATGGCTGAACTCCAAGGCCTATGCGGCCGAGCGCGCCAAGCTGATCCGACCCGATCGGATCATGGACCGCGTCATGCCGGGCGACGCCCCGCACCACGGCGACACCACCTATTTCAGCGTCGCCGACGCCGACGGGATGATGGTCAGCTGGATTCAGTCCAACTATCGCGGCATGGGCTCAGGCCTGGCGCCCGACAACGGCTCCGAACCGCTGGGCTTCATGTTCCAGGACCGTGGCGAGCTGTTCGCCTTGAGCGACGGCCATCCCAACATCTATGCGCCGGGCAAGCGCCCGTTCCAGACGATCATACCCGGCTTTGCGGTCAAGGACGGCGAGCCCTGGATGGCGTTCGGCGTCATGGGCGGCGCCATGCAGCCGCAAGGCCAGGCCCAGATCATCATCAACATGGTCGATTACGGGCTGGAGCCCCAGGCGGCGGGCGACGCCCCGCGCTGGCAACACTATGGCTCGTCCGAACCGACCGGCCAGTCGCAGGAAGGAACCGGCGTGCTGCATCTGGAAAGCGGCGTGCCCGAGGCGACCAAGGCCCAGCTGCGCGCCATGGGCTGGACCCTGGGCGAACCGGACGGCGGCTTCGGCGGCTATCAGAACGTCATGAAACAGATGAACCCCGGCGGGCGCTGGACCTATGGCGCGGCGACCGAGATGCGCAAGGACGGCATCGCCCTGGCCTACTGACGGCGAAGGCGTGATAGCCAACACCGGCGACAACGCCAGTCGCTGTTTCCGTAAAGCTTGGGAGAAGACTGTGATCTCAGCCCTTCTGGTTTCTGCGGCGGCAGCTCAAGCGCTCGCCTGTGCGCCGCCGGTCGGCTCAGACGTTCTTATGCGTCATGATAGACCGCGCTTCGTCGTCATCGGAGAGGTGCATGGTACGGTCGAAACGCCTTCAGCGTTCGGCGAACTGGTATGCGCAGCCACCGAACAAGGTCCAGTCGTCGCCGCTCTTGAACTTCCAGACCTGCTTCAGCCGCAGTTGGAGGCTGCGCTTGAAGCGCCGGACGAGGCTTCCGCCCGTGCGGCGCTGGAAGGCACTTGGTTCTTGAACCCCCGTATCGACGACGGCCGCACCAGCCGCGCAATGCTCGCGTTGATAAACAGACTTCGCGTTTTGAAGGCGAGTGGGCGAGACGTGGCGATCCATGCTTTCGTGCCGAGCGTGCCCCATGTGCCAGGCGTCGGCCAAGCCTATTCCGAACTGCAGATGGCGACCAAGCTGTCATCGGCGGCCTACGCCCATCCCAACGCAAAAATCCTGGTGTTGGTCGGCAGTATTCACGCCAGCAAGATCATCAGCCGCAATCCTCGCGTCGGACGACCGGCCATCGCGCATCTTCCGCAGGAGGATGTCATCAGCCTGTTGGTGTCGTCGCAGGGTGGAGAGGCGTGGAACTGTCGCGAAACTTGCGGCGTCCATCCCATGACCGCAGCCGATGATCGCAACCTGCGCGGCGTGGTGATGCGCTCGATTGATGACGGCGCCTATGACGGTTTGCTCGCGCTCGGCCCCTCTACCGCCTCACCACAAGCGGCCTTGGCCGCCACACCATGACCCACGACGAGATCCGCGCCCTGCTGCTGTCGTTTCCCGGCGTGGAGGACGGCGTCTCCTATGGCGAGCCGTCGTTCAAGGTGGCGGGCAAGTTCTTCACTTGGATGCGCCCGGCGCTGGACGACAGCATCGTGGTGCATCTGGACAATCGAGATGAGCGCGAACTGCTGATTGAGATGGACCCGGCGACCTTTCATTTCACCGACCACTATCGCGACCATCCCATCGTCCTGGCGCGCATCGCCAGCGTCGATCCCGTCTGGCTGAGGGCGGCGCTTGAGAAGCGCTGGCGTCGGATCGCCCCGAAAAAACTGTCCAAGGCGCATCCGGACCTTATCGGAGCGGGATCGGGCGCCTAACTACGCCCCTCAAGCGGACCCAGCCCAAGGAGCGCCCCATGGCCTATGGCGACCAACCCACGATCACCGTCGACGGTATCGAAATCCCCCTGCTCGGTTTTGGCACCTGGCAGTTGGAGCCCGACGATGCCCGGCGCATGGTCGCTGAGGCCCTGCGGATCGGCTACCGCCACATCGATACGGCCTGGATCTACAAGAACGAGAAGGCGGTCGGCGAAGGCATTCGCGACTCCGGCGTGGCGCGCGAGGACATCTTCTTGACCACGAAAATCTGGGTCGAACATTTCACCCACGATGCGTTGCTGAAACAGGCCAGGGAATCGGCCGACAGCCTGGGCACGACGCCCGACCTGCTGCTTCTGCATTGGCCCAAGACGACGCCGACGTTCGAAGAGACGCTGGGCGCACTCAACGAGGCCAAGGACCAGGGCCTGACCAAGTCGATCGGCCTGTCCAACTTCCCCTCCAAGGAATTCCGTCAGGCGCAGAGCCTGTCGAAGGCGCGACTGCTGACCGATCAGGTCGAGCATCACCCCTATCTGGGCGTTGATCAGCTGGTCGCCACCGCGGCCGAGCTGGGATCGTCGATCACCGCCTGGTCGCCGCTGGCGCAGGGCAAGATCGCCGACGACGCCACGATCAGCGAGATCGCCAGCGCGCACGGCAAGACCAACGGCCAGATCACCCTGCGCTGGCTGATTCAGCACGGAATCATCGCCATCCCGCGCACGACCAAGGAAAGCCGCGCGCGCGAGAACTTCGACATCTTCGACTTCGCCCTGACGGACGAGGAGATGCAGCGGATGGACGCCCTGGATCGGGGTGAACGGCTGGGCGACTGGCTGGACCCGGCGTTCGAATGGGACAAGACTGCCGCCTGACCGACAAGGGACGCGCCGGTGTTTCGCAAGCGGGACCAGCCCAGGCTGTGGCGCGCGACGTTCGCCGTCGTGGGCTGGACCGCGCTGGCGCTTCAGTATCTGCTGATGATCGCTCCGGCCCAGGGCTGGACCGTGCTGGAACGGACGATCAACTACTTCAGCTTCTTCACCATCCTGACCAACATCCTGGTCGCCCTGGCCTTCACCGGGCCGCTGCTGGGCGAAGGATCGCGTCTGGCCCGCTGGTCCGCCAGCGAAGGCGTCAGGGCCGCCGTCGCCATGTACATCGTGGTGGTCGGGGTGGTGTACCACTTCCTGCTGCATCCCTATTGGAACCCGACCGGCTGGTCCTTGGTGGTCAATCTGGTGCTGCATTACTTGATGCCCGCCGCCTTCGTGCTGGACTGGCTGTGGTTCACCCCCAAAGGGCGGCTGCGCTGGATCGATCCAGCGAAATGGCTGGCGTTTCCGCTCGTCTACGGCGGCTGGACCCTGGTTCATGGACTGGCGACGCGCTGGTGGCCCTATGGGTTCGTCAATGTGGATCAGTTGGGGCTGGCCCGGGTGGTGCTGATTTTCGGCGTGCTGCTGGTGTTTTTCCTGATCGTCGGGCTCGGCCTCGTCGGACTGGATCGACTGTTCGGTCGCGCGACGCGTGACAGAGGGGCCACTCCCGCCTAAGCGTCGCGGCATGGCCTACAAATCCCTGCGTGACTTCATCGACCAGCTGGAAGCCAAGGGCGAGCTGGTGCGGGTGTCCGAACCCGTCTCCACCGTGCTGGAGATGACCGAGATCCAGACCCGCCTGCTGAGGAATGGCGGACCGGCGGTGCTGTTCGAGAAGCCGGTCATGCCGGACGGCACGATCAGCCCCATCCCCTGCCTGGCCAATCTGTTCGGCACGGTGAAGCGGGTCGCCATGGGGGTGACGCTGGAAGGCAAGGACCGGACGACGGCGGGCGAGTTGCGCGAGGTCGGGGAGCTTCTGGCCTTCCTGAGAAACCCGACGCCGCCACGCGGTCTGGGCGACGCGATGGAGATGCTGCCGCTGATGCAGACCGTCCTGTCGATGCGGCCCAAGACGGTGAAAAAGGCGCCGGTGCAGGAGGTGGTGCTGAAGGGCAACCAGATCGACCTGACCGCCCTGCCCGTCCAGTCATGCTGGCCCGGCGAGCCGGCGCCCCTGATCACCTGGGGTCTGGTCGTGACCAAAGGGCCGTCGGACGACCGCGAGGACGACTTCAACCTGGGCATCTATCGGATGCAGGTGCTGGGCAAGGACAAGGCCATCATGCGCTGGCTGGCGCATCGGGGCGGGGCGCAACACTATGCCCGGCACAAAAAGGCCCGGCCCAAGGAGCCGCTGCCCTGCGCCGTCGTGCTGGGCGCCGATCCGGGCACCATCCTGGCGGCGGTGACGCCGGTGCCGGACACCCTGTCGGAATATCAGTTCGCCGGCCTGATGCGGGGCGCCAAGGCCGAGCTTGTGCCCTGCAAGACCGTGCCGCTGATGGTCCCGGCCCAGGCCGAGATCGTGCTGGAGGGCCATGTCCTGCTGGACGAGTTCGAGGACGAGGGCCCGTACGGAGATCACACCGGCTATTACAACTCGGTCGAGAAGTTCCCGGTCTTCAAGGTTAGCGCCGTCACCATGCGCCGCGACCCCATCTATCTGACCACCTTCACCGGCCGGCCGCCGGACGAGCCGAGCGTGCTGGGCGAGGCGCTGAACGAGGTCTTCATTCCCCTGCTGCGCCAGCAATTTCCGGAGATCACAGACTTCTGGCTGCCGCCCGAGGGCTGCAGCTACCGGATCGCGGTGGTGTCGATGAAGAAGGCCTATCCGGGCCACGCCAAGCGCGTGATGCTGGGCGTCTGGAGCTATCTGCGCCAGTTCATGTACACCAAATGGGTCATCGTCGTGGACGACGACATCGACGCCCGCGACTGGAAGGACGTCATGTGGGCCATCTCGACCAAGATGGACCCGGCGCGCGACATCACGGTGATCGAGTCGACGCCCATCGACTATCTGGACTTCGCCAGCCCCGAGAGCGGACTGGGCTCCAAGATCGGCCTGGACGCCACCGACAAGTGGCCGCCCGAGACCAAGCGCGAATGGGGCGAAGAAATTCGCATGGACGAAGCGGTCGTCGAACGGGTCAACGACCTGTGGGGCCGTCTCGGCCTGCCGGGCGACGGGACGCCGATCTGGAAGTAAGCTTGGCTTTTGGTGACGCCGGGGGGCGATGTGAGCGCGTTCGAGTTCTTTTTCAGCTTTTACGGCCTGCTGTTGGGCCTGTCCGTGGCCGAACTGGTCGGCGGTTTCGCGCGGGTGCTGCATGAAGAGCAGCGGATCCGGTTCGGCTGGCTAACGCCGATGCTGGCCCTGTTCGTGGCCATCGACATCGCGACCTTCTGGAACCAGGCCTGGGTCATCTTCCGCGGCGCCCCGTTCAACACCTTCGTGCTGCTGATCTCACTGGCCATCGCCGCAACCTTCTATGTCGCCGCCAGCGTGACCTTCCCGCGCGTTTCGGCCGAGGGCGGCGACCAAAAGATCGATCTGGACGCGCATTTCTGGTCGCATCGGCGACTGGTGTTCGGCTGCATCCTGGCGGCCAATCTGATCGTGGCGGTGATCGTGATCATCCTGGCCCAGCTCAATCCCGGCTTCGCCAAGATCGCCGGCTCGGTGCGCTTGTGGATCGGGGTCGCCATCTTCGTGATCGGCACGGCGACGGCGGCGTTCGCGCCGTGGCGCCGGGTTGCGGTCGGCGCCCTGGTCCTCGTTCTGCTCTACAGTCTCTGGCAGATGGGGAACGCGGCGGCCCTGCTGCTCAAGGCCGGCGGATGGGCGCCTGCGCTTGGCGGGGGCGGTTGAAACCTTGTCAGGGCTGCGCAATCGGCTCACGAAAGGCCATGCAGTCCCCTCTTCTGGTTTCGGCGCTGGTCGCCGCCCTTGCCTGTAGCGTGAGCCCCGCCATGTCCCAGACGCTTCCAAACACCGCCCCGTGGGATCAAGCCTTCCTGCCGCCCGCCCCCGCCTGGGACGGCGCGTCCAAGGCCTTGCTGCGCGATGCGTCTGATCCGTGGGTCACGGCGTTCGAGGCCGATCCGGACCACGACTTCAGCCCCAACTATGTCGACACCCGCGCCTGGTTCGATCGCCTGGACGCCGCCAGCGACCTGATCCGCATCGAACAGTTTGGCGTCTCGCCCGAGGGCCGGCCCATCTATGCGGTGATCGCGTCCAAGGATGGCGCGACGTTCGATCCCGCCAAGCCGGTGCTGATGATCCAGGCCGGCATCCACCCCGGCGAGATCGACGGCAAGGACGCGGGCATGATGCTGCTGCGCGACATCGCCTTCTATGGGAAGGACGCCCTGCTGGACCGGGTCAACCTGATCCTGATCCCGATCCTGAGCGTGGACGGCCATGAGCGTTCCGGGCCCTATTCCCGGCCCAACCAGCGCGGCCCACGCATCCAGGGCTGGCGCAATACGGCGACCAACCAGAACCTGAACCGCGACTATCTGAAGCTGGACCAGCCCGAGATGCGGGCCGTGCGCGGCCTGATCCTGAAATACCGGCCGGACCTGTATGTGGACGTCCACGTCACCGACGGCATGGATTACCAGTACGACGTCACCTACGGCTTCAACGGCGAGGACGGGACCTTCAGCCGGTCGCCGAACGGCTCGGCCTGGCTGGATTCGGTCTTCAAGCCCGCCATGAACGCCGCGCTGGAGCGCGAGGGCCACATCCCCGGCGAACTCGTGTTCGGCATCGACGACGATGAACCCAAGAAGGGCCTGTCGGACGGCGGCCTGGGCGAGCGGTTCTCCAACGGCTGGGGCGCGGCCGCCCATGTGCCGACCATCCTGATCGAGAACCACAGCCTGAAACCGCACGAGCAGCGGGTGCTGGGCACCTATGTCTTCATCGAGGAGGCGATGCGGCTGCTGGCCGATCAGGGCGCCGGTCTTCGCGCCGCGACGGATCAGGACAAGGCCCTGCGTCCGGCGCAGATCCCAGCCAACTTCGAGGCTGACGAGACGCCATCGTCCACGCGCCCGTTCAAGGGCATGCTGTACGAGATGTACGACAGTCCCGCCTCGGGCCGGAAGGAGATCCGCTGGCTGGGCCGCCCCGATCCCGACCTGTGGCAGATGCCGTTCTATGGCTCCAAGCCGACGCTGAGCCTGACGCGGCCGACGGCCTATTGGGTGCCGGGATATCGCACCGACATCATCGAGCGGCTGAAGACCCACGGGATCGAAATGGAGACGGTCGAGGCTGCGCGCACCGTGAACCTGTCGATGCTGCGCCTGGTCGAACCCAAGCTTGCGACCCGCGCCAATGAAGGTCACGTGCAGGCCTCGGTGAAGACGGTCGAGGTCGAGAAGCGCGACTGGACGTATCCGACCGGCTCGGTGCGGGTGCCGACGGATCAGCCGCTGGGCGACATCGTCGTGCTGCTGCTGGAGCCGCAATCCAGCGAAAGCTTCTTCGCCTGGGGCATGTTCCCCGAGGTGATGAGCCGCGTCGAATATATCGAGGCCTACGCCATCGCCCCGCTTGCGGACAAGATGATGGCGGCGGACCCGGCGTTGAAGGCCGAGTTCGAGGCCAAGGTGGCGGCCGACGCCACGTTCGCCGCCGATCCGCAGGCGCGTCTGGCCTGGTTCTATGAACGCACGCCCTTCTATGACGACCACTATCTGCTCTACCCCGTCGGGCGCGAGGACTGATCGATGACCACGCCGCTGATGTACGCCGTCCAGGCCGCCGCCCTGTGGAGCGGCCTGCTGATCCTGATGATGCTGGTGCTGTCGGGCATCGTGGTCAGCGGGCGACGCAAACACATGGTGTCATTCGGCGACGGCGGGAACGCGGACCTGATGGCCGCCAGCCGCGCCTTCGGCAATCTGGTGGAATATGCGACGCCGGGCATGATCGCCATGCTGCTGCTGGCCGCCGTCGGCGCGCCGGCCTGGATGGTCCATGGGGTCGGCGCGACGCTGTTCGTCGGCCGGGTCGCCCATGCCCTGGGCCTTTTGCTGCAGACCGGGCCGTCGCTGGGTCGCGTCGTCGGCATGCTGCTGACCTGGGTGGCGCTGCTGACGGCCGCTGTGGGCCTGATCGCCTTCGCCGTCGTCTGACGCGGTTGCGGTGCAGCGGGGCGTCCGCCATATCGGGGCATGACTGAAACCCTGGCCGCGCCCGTTTCCACCGATCTTCTCAACGACATCGTCAAGGCCGCGCTGAAGGCCGGCGCCGACGCCGCAGAGGCGGTCAGCGCCGATCGCCGATCCCTGTCGGTCGGGGTGCGCAACGGCAAGCTGGAAGATGTCGAACGCGAGGAATCGCGCGACCTGGGCCTGCGCGTGTTCGTGGGCCAACGGCAGGCGTCCGTTTCGGCCTCGGACCTTTCGCCGGCGACCCAGGCGCGCCTGGTCGAGCGGGCGGTGGCCATGGCGCGCTTGGCGCCGGAAGACCCCCACGCCGGTTTCGCGCCCGAGGAACGGCTGGCGCGCGGCCCGTTCATCGATCTGGATTTGTTCGATCCCAGCGAACGCAGCGCACAAACTCTGGAACAGGTCTCGGCCGACGCCGAGGCCGCGGCCTTGGCGGTGCCCGGCGTGGCGCGATCAGAAGGCGGACACGCCGGCTGGTCGTCTACCCGCTGGCGGCTTGTGACGTCTCACGGTTTCGACGGCGCCTATGAGGGTTCGGCCTTCTCGCTGGGCGTCGGCGTCATCGCCGAAAAGGATGGGGCGATGGAGCGCGGCGGCGAGAGCCGTTCGACCCGCCACCTGTCCGACCTGCCGGGCGCCGACCTGATCGGCCGCACCGCCGGCGAGCGCGCGGTGGCCCGCGTCGGACCGCGCAAGATCGCCTCGACCACCGCGCCCGTGATCTTCGACAACCGGATGGCGGGCCAGATCGTGTCGCCGGCCATCGGCGCCATTTCCGGCCCCTCGATCGCGCGCGGCACCTCCTTCCTGAAGGACCGCATGGGTCAGCGCGTCTTCGCCGAGGGCGTCACCCTGATCGACGATCCGTTCCGCCCGCGCGGCATGGGATCGACCCCGTTCGACGACGAAGGCGCAGCGGTTCAGAAGCGCGCCCTGTTCGACGACGGCGTCCTGACCACCTGGTTGCTGAACAGCGCCTCGGCCCGGCAACTGGGTCTGGAAACCACCGGCCACGCGTCGCGGGGGCTGGCCGGGCCGTCCGGCGTCTCGACGCACAATCTGCATATGGAGCCGGGCGAGCGCGATCTGGCGGGCCTGATGGCCGACGCCGGGACCGGCCTGTTGGTGACGTCGATGTTCGGCCCGTCGCTGAATGGCAACACCGGCGACTGGTCCGCCGGGGTGTCGGGCTTCTGGTTCGAGAACGGCGTGATCGCCTATCCGGTCAGCGAGGTCACGGTCGCGGGCAAGCTGACTGACCTCTATCTGCGGATCGAGCGCGGCTCGGACCTGGAGTTCCGGGGCGGATTCAATGTGCCCAGCCTGATGTTCGACGCGGTGGCCATCGCCGGCAAATGATCGACTTGCACGCCGACCTCGACCTGATCCGCCAGGCGGCCATAGACGCCGGGACGCTGGCCATCGCCGAGCGTGAGGCGGGGCTGAAGATCGAGTCCAAGGTCGGTGGTTCGCCCGTCACCAGCGGCGACCTGAAGGTCGACGCCATGCTGCGGGACAGGCTGCTGTCGGCGCGGCCCGACTACGGCTGGCTGTCAGAGGAGACGGAAGATACGGCCGAGCGTCTGTCGAAACGACGCATCTTCGTGGTCGATCCCATCGACGGCACCGTCGCCTATATGAAGCGGACGCCGTGGTGGTGCGTGCCCATCGCCGTGATCGAGGACGGCGAGGTCGTCGCCGCCGTCATCCATGCGCCCGAGGTGGACGAAACCTATGTGGCGACGCGCGGCGGCGGGGCGCGGCGCAACGGCAAACCCATCCACGCCTCGGATGTCGATACGCTGGAAGACGCCTCGATCCTGGGCGATGCGCGACTGATCGAAGCGCCCTATTTCGCCGACGAACCCTGGCCGTCCATGCGGTTCGAAAAGCGCAACGCCCTGGCCTATCGGATGGCGCTGGTCGCCGCCGGCGCCTTTGACGCCGCCTTGGCCCTGACGCCGAAATGGGACTGGGACGTCGCCGCGGGCTGGCTGATCGCAACCGAAGCCGGCGCCAGGGTCAGCGATCACCACGGGCGGCCATGGGCGTTCAACCGGCCTGATCCGCGTCAGGCCAGCCTAGTCTGCGCGGCGCCGATCATCCAGCCGATGATCGTGCGGCGTTGTAAAAACGTGCCGCTTTCGACCTGAGGCGAGGGCGGAAAAACCCCGGCCCACATTGATCCGAGGGCATTCTCGGCCTATGCCGCGCGCAAACCTCCTCCCCCAAGCCTTCCGGCCCAGCCTTCAGGATTTCCGATGACCGATCAGAACGCCGTCCCGCCGCAACTTCTGCACATCGTGATCGGCGGCGAGCTTCGTCACCTGGGCGAGCCGACCTTCCGCGACCTGTCGCAGGTCGAGTTCGTCGGCGCCTTCGGCAACTATGAAGACGCCAAGAAGGCGTGGAAGGCGCGCGCCCAGGCGACCGTGGACAACGCCCACATGCGCTATTTCATCCTGCACGCCCACAAGCTGATCGATCCGCGCGGCGACGCGGCCTGAGCCGAGGACTGAGTGCGACATCGAGGAGCCGAACCGGCTCCTCGATCCGACGTTTCGATCTGTAGGCGAGGACGACGATGAACCTGGAACCGCAACAGATCTTCCAACTGGTCAGCCTGCTGGCCGTGCTGGCGCTATTCAGCTTCTCGCTGCGCGGCCACATCGACTACGCCCGCTGGTTCAAGCGGTGGGAGGCCGATCGCAAGGCCCGTCGCGACGCCGAACTGGCCGCCGAGGCCCGCGCGAACGGCGAAGGCGGCGACGAGCCGAAAACCGGTCCCTGGGGCTGAAGTCCCCTACTCCCGCCGCAGCAGCTTGTCGGTCAGCAGCGTGCCCCACCAGCCGGCCTTGAACTCGGCGCGGATGGTTTTGGGGTCGTAGTCGGGGCTGTCGACCCAATCGATGAAGCTGATGCCCTTCGGCTCGATCTCGTTGACGTATTTCTCCAGCGTATAGTCCAGCACCCCGGTCAGCCCCTCGCGGGAGTGCAGATATTTCTTGGAGAGCTGCTTCATGGCGACCGAGATCGGCTCGCCCAGGTGGAAGTGGCGATAGAATACCGCCATCATCCCCGCTCGATCCGCGCCGGACTTGCAGTGGATCAGCACCGGATACTGGATCGTCCTGAACAGCTCGCGCGCGCGGTGGATGCGCACCGTCTCGGGCGGATCGCGCGAGTCCAGCGGCGCGTCGATCAGGGTCAGGCCCAGCCGCTCGCAAGCGTCCTTTTCCAGCCAGTAATAGCCCTCGTCCCGCGCGCCGCGCAGGTTGATGACCGTCTTGACGCCCTTCTTTTTCCAATAGGCCAGCTGGCGCGGCGACGGCTGATTGGTTCGCACCAGATCCGGGCCCAGCCAGTGGGCGTTGGAAAAGGCCACGCGCAGAAACGCGTGGTCGGCCAAGAAATAATGCCAATGCGCCCGAAAACGGCCCATCGCGGTCGAGAGGTCGAAGCGCGCCATGCCCGCCAGATAGCGATCCGACGCCGCCGCGTCATCCGATCTCGATCCTGATGCGTTGGAATGTTTGTCGAGACCGGAGAACACCCCGATGAAAACCCTCGCCGCCACCGCCGTCGTCGCCGCCGCCAGCCTGTGGGCCGGCGCGGCCGCCGCCCAGACGCCGCCGCCCGAAGACCCCGCCCTGATCGCCTATCTGCGCGACCGGGCCAAGGAGGCGCTGGACACCAGCCGCTATACGGCCGCGATCACGCCGGACGGGGCCATGACCCTGGTCTATCTGACCGGCCCCAACTGGTGCGGCTCGGGCGGATGCCGGCTGCTGGTGCTGGACCGAATCGGCGAAACTTATCGGTCGGTCGGCGAGATCAGCGTCGCGCGCGCCCCGATCCGGCTCTTGGAGCGACAGACCCATGGCCGACGGGATCTGGGCGTCTATGTCGCGGGCGGCGGAATCACCGAAGGCTATGAGGTCGCCGTGCCGTTTGACGGGCGTCGATACGCGTCCAATCCGACGGTTCCGCCCGCGGTCAGGATCCGGGAAGCGCCCGGCGAAACCCTGATCCGCGCCGACGAGCCGGGCCATGCGCTGGAACCGTCGCCGGACAAGCCTTGACTTGAACGGCGGCTCGGACGACCGAGAGCCGATGACCGTCGCCGCCTCCGAAACCATGCCGCTGCGCGCCCTGCTGGCGCGGATTTGGCGCGACTATCTGTCCAAGCACAAGGGGTCGCTGATCCTGTCGGTCTTGTGCGCGGCGACGACGGGCCTGCTGACGGCGGCGCTGCTGAAGCTGCTGGAGCCGGCCGTCAACGGTCTGTTCCTGGGCGGGACCAAGCCGATCAGCCTGTTCGGCCTGGTGACCTTTCCGGCGGACAAGGCCGTCGTCTGGATTCCGGTCGCCATCCTGACCGTCGCCATTGCGCGGACCTTGGCGGCGCTGGGTCAGGCGGCCCTGGTCAACCGGCTGGGTCACACCATCGTCGGCGACATCCAGATTCGCCTGTTCGGGGCCATGATCCGCGCCGATCTGGCCCGGCTGAGAAGCCAGCATTCGGGCGGCTTCGTCTCCTCGGTGCTATTCGACGCCAATATGGTGCGCGAGGCCTTCACCTCGGGCGTGGTCAACTACACCCAGAACCTGCTGACCCTGATCGCGGTGCTGATCTACATGGGCTTCATCGACTGGCAGCTGACGATCGTCGTGCTGCTGGGCGTGCCGCTGGTCGCGCTGGTGCTGCGCCGGTTCGGGCGCAAGACTCGCAAGGCCGCAGTCGGCGCCATGGCCGAGACCGAAAACCTGTCCACCGCCCTGATGGAGAATCTGGACGGAGTTCGCCTGATCAAGATCGAAAACCGCGAGGCCGCCGAACAGGACCGCGTCGCCGAGGTGGTCGCCCGTCGCCAGCGCCACGTCATCAAGGGCGCCAACGCCCGCGCCTTCGCCGGCCCCTCCAGCGATCTGGTCGCCTATATCGTCGTCGCCGCCGTCATGGCCTACGCCGGATGGCGGGCGCAGTCGGGCGACATGACCGTGGGCGGTTTCGCCGCCTTCATCGGCATGCTGCTGGCCGCCGGTCAGGCCCTGCGCCAGGTGACCAACCTGGCGACGGTGATGAGCGAGGGTTTCACCGCCGCCCGACGTCTGTTCGGCGCCCTGGACATCCAACCTGAAATTCGCGAGGCGGCCGACGCCGCGCCGCTGGCCGCCGGGCCGGTCGAGGTCGTGCTGGACGAGGTGTCCTTCGCCTATGACGGGACCGACGCGCCGACGCTGGACGGGGTGTCCCTGCGGGTCGCGCCGGGCGAGACGGTGGCGCTGGTCGGGCCGTCGGGCGGCGGCAAGAGCACGATCCTGAGCCTGCTGCCGCGCTTCTATGATGTGACCGGCGGGGCGGTGACGATCAACGGCGCGGACGTCCGTGCGCTTCGCATCCATGATCTGCGCGACCACATAGCCCTGGTGACGCAGGAACCCTTCCTGTTCGACGACACCATCGCCGCCAACATCGCCTATGGTCGGCCGGGCGCGACGCAGGCGCAGATCGAGGACGCCGCGCGGTCCGCCGCCGCCCACGACTTCATCACGGCCTTGCCTGAAGGGTATGCGACCCGCGCGGGCGAGGCGGGCCTGCGCCTGTCCGGCGGTCAGCGGCAACGGATCGCCATCGCCCGCGCCTTCGTCAAGGATGCGCCGATCCTGCTGCTGGACGAGGCCACCAGCGCCCTGGACACCGAGAGCGAGGCCCTGGTCCAGGCGGCGCTGGAGCGGCTGATGCAGGGGCGCGCCACCCTGATGATCGCCCACCGCCTGTCGACCGTCCGGAACGCCGACCGCATCTATGTGATCGAGGCCGGGCGCGTGGTCGAGGAAGGCTCGCACGACGCCCTGGTCGCCAAGGGCGGCCTCTATTCCCGCCTGGCGCGCCAGCAGTCGCTGGACGGCGCCGCGCCCAGCGTCGAGACAGTCGCATGAGGCCGCTTCGCAACCCGGCGGTCCAGTCGGCCCTGGCCTGGACCTTGGCGAAGTGGATGCAGTTCTGCTTTTCCACCATCCGCTGGACGCACGAAAACCAGCAGGCCGCCGAGGCCGTCTGGGCGCAGGGCGGCGGGGTGCTTTGCGTGTTCTGGCATTCGCGGATCGGCCTGTCGCCGTCATGCTGGCCGCTGGACCGGGCGCAGCCGGCCAAGGCGCTGATCTCCCTTTCGGCCGACGGCGAGTTCATCGCCAAGGCGGTGGCGCGTCAGGGCTTTCCCGCCGTGCGCGGATCCTCGGCCAACAAGGACAAGGCCGAGAAGGCCAAGGGCGGCACCCAGGCGCTGCGTGACGGATTAAAACAGCTGAAGGTCGGCGCCTTGGCCATCACGCCGGACGGGCCGCGCGGCCCGGCCAATGTCATGGCCGAGGGCCTGCCCCTGATGGCGAAGTTGTCCAAGGCGCCGGTGCTGTTGATCGGCATGTCGTGCAATCCCGCGATCCGTCTCGACAGTTGGGACCGGGCCGTGCTGCCCCTGCCCTTCGGCAAGGGCGCCATCGTGTGGGACCGCGCCGACTATCCTGCTGACGCGGACATGGCCGATGTCGTCGTTGACTGGACCGCGCGGTTGAACGCCGTCGAAGCACGCGCCGATGCGATCACGGGCCTGAAGCCGTGAGGACCCAGCCGTGACGCCCTTGCCGCTGATCGCCTATCGGCTGGCGACGCGCGCGCTGGAGCCGCTGGCCCCGCGCCTACTGGATGCGCGCGCCAGGCGGGGCAAGGAAGACCCGGTGCGGGTGGACGAGCGGATGGGCTTCACCCGCACCCCGCGCCCCGCAGGCGATCTGGTCTGGCTGCACGGCGTCAGCGTGGGCGAGAGCCTGTCGCTGCTGCCCGTGGTCGAGCGGCTGACGAAGGCGCGGCCGGACCTGACCGTTCTGGTCACCTCCAGCACCGTGACCTCGGCGCAGATTCTGGCCGAACGGCTGCCGGCTGGCGTGATCCACCAGTATGCGCCGGTCGATGCGCCGGGCGTGGTCGAACGGTTTCTGGATCACTGGCGGCCGGGTCTGGCGGTCTTCGTCGAGAGCGAAATCTGGCCCAATCTGCTGCTGGAGGCGAAGCGGCGGGGCGTGAAACTGGCCCTGGTCAGCGCGCGCATCACGGAAAAGACGGTCGAGGGCTGGGCGCGGTTTCCGGCTTCGGCGCGGGCGCTGACCGGCGCCTTTGATCTGATCCTGCCGCAGGATGCCGTCTCGGCCCAGCGGCTGGAGGGCATGGGCGCGCGGATCGACGGTCTGGTGAACCTGAAACTGTCGGGAGACGCCCTGCCGCACGATCCCGCCGCCTTCAGCCGTTTGAGCGCCGCCATCGGCGACAGGCCGGTGATCGTCGCCGCCAGCACCCATGAGGGCGAAGAGATCGCCATCGTGCGCGCGCTGGACCATTTGAGCGAGCGGGTCTGCCTGATTCTGACGCCACGCCATCCTGAGCGGGGGGCGCATATCGCCCAGGCCCTGCAACGCGACGGCTACGCCTTCGCCATACGTTCGCGCGGCGAGACGATCGGGCCGGACACCGACATCTATCTGGCCGACACCCTGAACGAGATGGGCCTGTTCCTGCGCCTCGCCGATGTGGTGGTGATGGGCGGCTCGTTCGCGCCGGCTATCGGCCTGCCGCCCGTCGGCGGGCACAATCCGCTGGAGCCCGCGCGGCTGGGCAAGCCGACGATCACGGGGCCGGATGCATCCAACTGGGCGCCGGTGACGTCGGCCATGGTCGAGGCGGGGGGCCTGGCCCTGGTTCAGGCGCCGTCCGACCTGCCCGGCGTGATCGAGCCCCTGCTGGAAGACCTGAACGCGGCCAAGGCGATGGGCGAACGCGGGCGTCGCGCGGCGGTCGAGGCTGGAGGCGGGCTGGAGCGACTGTGGGCGCTGCTGTCGCCGCTGATGCCGCAGAGGCAGGGCCGGCGATGAAGCTGAACACGCCGCGCTGGTGGTATGTGCGCGACAGCAACCACGCCCGGATGACGCGCACGGCGCTGAAACCGCTGGGCTGGGTCTGGGCCGCCGTGACGGCGCGCCGGATCGCCAAGACGGTCCCGGCCGACCCCGGCTGCGCGGTCATCTCGGTCGGCAATCTGACGGTCGGCGGATCGGGCAAGACGCCGGTCGCGCGCGAAACCCTGCGGCTGCTGCGGGCGGCGGGGGTGGAGGCGCAAGGCCTGTCGCGCGGCTATGGCGGGCGGCTGGAAGGGCCGGTCCGCGTCGATCCTCAAATCCATACGGCCGACGATGTCGGGGACGAGCCGCTGATGCTGGCGCAAGGGTCGCCGGTCTGGATCGCGCGCGATCGCGTGGCGGGCGCCAAGGCCGCCGTCGCGGAGGGGGCGCAGGCCCTGGTGCTGGACGACGGCCATCAAAACCCGGCCCTGAAAAAGACCGTCAGCCTGATCGTCGTGGACGGCGAGACGCGCGGCGACGAATGGCCGTTCGGCGACGGATCGGTCTTTCCCTCGGGCCCCATGCGCGAGCCGTTGAAGGCCGGGCTGGCGCGCGCCGACGCCGTGGTGGTCATGCTGCCGACCGATGTCGAAGAGGCCGATCCCGAACTGATGGCCGTGTTCGGCGCCCTGCCCGTCTTCGTCGCGCGCCTGACGCCCGAGGGGCCCCCGCCGTCGGGGCCACAGGTCGGGTTCGCCGGCATCGCCAAGCCCTGGAAGGTCGAGCGGTCGCTGAAGGCGGCGGGCTGCGACCTGGTCGACTTCGTCCCCTTCCCCGACCATGCGGCCTACAGCGCCGCCGACATGACGTTTCTGACCCACCGGGCGGCGGTGTTCGACGCTGGCCTCGTCACGACGGAAAAGGACTGGGTCCGGCTGACGCCCGAGCAGCGCAAGGCCGTCGTCGCCTGGCCGGTCGTCGCCCGGTTCGAGGACGAGGCGGCTTTCGCCGCCTTCCTGAACGACAGAATTCAGTCGGCGCGATAGACCACGCCGGACTTCATCACGAACTTCATCCGCTCCAGCTCGGTCACGTCCGACAGCGGATCGCCCGAGACGGCGACGATGTCGGCGGGCATGCCCACGGCGATCTTCCCGGCCTCATTGGCGATGCGCAGGTGTTCGGCGGCGCCGACGGTGGCGGCCTGGATGGCTTCAAGCGGGGTCAGGCCGGCGCGAACCAGAAGCGCGAACTCCTGGGCGTTGTCGCCGTGGGCCGAAACGCCCGAGTCGGTGCCGAAGGCGATCTTTACCCCGCCCTCATGCGCGCGGCGCGCCATGTCCAGCATCTTGGGCCCGGCCTCCAGCGCCTTGGCCGTCTGGGCGGGGGTGAAGAAGTTGTCGGGTCCCGAGGCGATGCGCGCCACGAAATCCCCGGCCAGCAGGGTCGGGATCAGCCAGGCGCCGTTCGACTTGAACAGGCGGATCGACTGGTCGTCCAGATAGGTGCCGTGTTCGATGGAATCGCCCCCGGCCCGCAGGAAGGCGTTGATGCCGTCGACCCCGTGGGCGTGCGCCGTCACCTGGCGGCCCATGCGGTGGGCGCTGCCGACGATGGCGGACAGTTCGTCGTCGCTGAACTGCTGGTTCAGACCGGCGGCGGTGTTGGACAGCACGCCGCCCGTCGCGGTGATCTTGATGATGTCGGCGCCGGCGCGAACCTGGGTGCGCACGGCCCGCATGCAGTCCTCGGGCCCCGAGCAGATGCTTTCGGACGACAGCAGGTGCATGACGTCCTCGCGATAGCCGTTGATGTCGCCATGCCCGCCGTGGATCGACACCGACGACCCCGCCGCAATGATGCGCGGCCCCGGCACGTCGCCGTTCTTCACGGCGTTTCGCAGGGCGAAGATGGCCTGGTTCGAGGCGCCCAGATCCGCCACCGTCGTAAAGCCGGCCATCAGAGTGCGACGCGCATAGCGGGCCCCGACCATCGCCTGATCCGCGTCCGAAAGCGTCACTTCCTCAAGGCGTGCATTGGGGTTCTGCTGGCTCGTCAGATGGACATGGCTGTCGATCAGGCCGGGCAGGACGAAGGCCTGGCGCAGGTCCACGACCTTGCCTTGAGACGGGTCGCCGACAAAGCCGTCGCGCACTTCAACGATCTGGTTCCCTCTGATCACGAGAGTTTTATCGCGCTGCACAACGCCGTTCGTCGGATCAGCAAGCAACCTTCCGGCTTCAACGAACGTTGTGTTGGGTTGCGTTGAAACGCCTGTGGCCACGGGGGTTTGCTGCGCATGGGCGCTTACCGCCGACGCCATCACCGCCGCCAGCGCGATCCCGAAACGTTTCATCGATCTCTCCCCGCGACGCGTCGGCCGCAAAAATGCCCCACAAGGCTCAGGTTGCCTCGCCTGTAACCAACTGAAACAAACACGCCTCAAGACCAACCGCAACGAGGGCGTCGCATGCGGCTATCGAGACGAGGACTTATTCTGGGCGGATCGGCCATGTTGGCGGGATGCGCCAGCGCGAGCGCTACGGCGCCGCTGACGACGGCCCAGAACGGAACTCCGATCGCCATGCCGCAGGTCGGTCTGCCCACCGTCCAGACCTCCGCCCTGACGCCGCCGCCGCTTGATCCGCGCGGTCACGTTCGCAAGGAGCTGATGGAGCGCGCCATGACCGCGCTGGACACTCACCATCATCGCCTGCCTCTGCGTGACCGGATGTATCTGGTCGATTTCCAGAAATTCTCGGGCGAGGAGCGGCTGTACGAAGTCGACCTCATCGCGGGTGAAGTGAAGGTGCTGCGCACCTGCCACGGTCGGGGATCGGACCCCAGCCACACCGGCTATGCCCGGCGCTTTTCCAACACGCCGGATTCCAACATGTCCTCGATCGGCGCCTATGCGACGGCGGGCGCCAACTGGGGCGCGCAGCAGGGGCCGAACGTCCTTTTGGACGGGCTTGAATACACCAACGACAAGGCGCGCGAGCGGGCCATCATCGTCCACGGCGCAGACTATGCCGATCCCGACTTCCTGGCGCGTGAAGGCAAGCTGGGTCGTAGCTACGGCTGTTTCTCGGTCGCCCACACCGACCTGCCGGCTTTGCGCGAACGCATGGGCGAGGGCCGACTGCTGTTCGCAGCGGCGTAGGCTTCAGCCCCGCTCCAGCGCGCGCCAGCCGATGTCGGAGCGGTTGAAGCCGCCAGGCCAGTCGATCTTCTTGATGGCGGCATAAGCGCGTTCGCGAGCCTGCGCGATGTCGTCGCCCTCGGCGCAGACGTTCAGGACGCGGCCGCCCGAGGCGGCCAGCAAGCCGTCGTCGCGGCGCCTGGTTCCGGCGTGGAAGACCTGGACGTGGGGGCCGAAGTCCTGGTCGGCGCCGCGGATGATCGAGCCTTCTAGCGGGCTGTCGGGATAACCTTTGGCGGCCATGACCACGCAGATCACCGTCTGAGGCTTGAAGGCGGGCGAAGCCAGGCCCGAGACGTCGCCGCGCGCACAGCCCAGCAGATAGGGTACGATGTCGCCCGCCATCCGCATCATCAGCACCTGGCATTCCGGGTCGCCGAAGCGGGCGTTGAACTCGACCACCTTGGGGCCGTCCTCCGTCGCCATCAGGCCGGCGTAGAGGACGCCGCGATAGGGCGCGCCCTCTTCGGCCATCTTGCGGATCGTCGGCTGGACGATCAGCGCATCGGCCTGCTGCACCAGCTCGGGCGTGAATACGGGCGCGGGCGAATAGGCGCCCATGCCGCCGGTGTTGGGGCCAAGGTCGCCGTCGAAAGCGCGCTTGTGGTCCTGGGCGCCGCCGAACAGCAGGGCGCGTTGGCCGTCGCACAGGGCGAACAGCGAGCCTTCCTCGCCGTCCATGAACTCCTCGATCACGACGCGGGCGCCGGCCGCGCCGAACCGGCCGCCCAGCATGCGCTCGATCTCGGCCTCGGCGTCGGGGCGGTCGGGGCTGATGGCCACGCCCTTGCCGGCGGCCAGGCCGTCGGCCTTGATGACATAGGGCGGGCGGAACACGTCCAGCGCCGCCTTGGCGTCCTTGACCGTGTCATAGACGCCGTAACCGGCGGTGGGGATTTCGTGGCGTTCAAGAAAGCCCTTCGAAAAGGCTTTGGAGGTTTCCAGCTGCGCCGCCTTGGCGGTCGGCCCGAAGCACGGAATGCCGGCAGAAGCCAGGCGGTCGGCCAGACCGGCGGCCAGCGCCACCTCGGGGCCCACAACGACCAGGTCGGCCTTGATCTCTCTGGCCAGGGCGGCCAGGCCGTCGGCGTCGTCCGCCTTGACGGCGCGCAGCTCGCACAGCTTCTCGATACCGGGGTTGCCGGGCGCCGCCACCAAGCGCGTGACCAGCGGCGACTGGGCGATCTTCCAGGCCAGAGCGTGTTCGCGGCCGCCCGATCCGACGAGAAGAATGTTCATGAGATCGGGCAATGACCGGCCGGCGCCGGCCGGTCAAGCGCCCGTCAGACTTAACGCCGCATTCAGCGTCCCGTCAGCGTGCAGGCGGGGTCCACGCCGGCAAGGCCTGAAGCTGACCGGGCGTCAGATCGGTAACCAGATCCCGGTCGCCGTTGCGGTCGATCGGAGACACGTCCGCGACCGGCACCCGCACCTTCATGTCGCCCGGTCCTTCCAGTTCGACGACCAGATGGGTCAGGGCGCCCGAAGCGTCCAGCACCAAGGTTTCGACATCGCCCAGATCGACGTTGGCGCGCGAGTACAGGTCCGCATCCTCCAGCTGATCGCGCGTCATGTTGAACGCCAAGGCGGCGTTCGAGGCTGCGGCGTCGGCCTGCTGGTCCGGCAAGGCCACGGGCGCTGCGCCCGGCGCAGGGGCCTGGACCACATCGTCGTCGCGATCCGAGCAGGCGACGATGCCGCCGGTCAGGCAAAGAATGGCGGCGAGCGGGACGAAGCGGTTCATACGGCCTCCTTGGGCTCTAGAGCAGGGCCGAGACGACATAGACGCCCAGGCCCAGCAGAATGATGCAGCCGATGATCAGCCACGGGCTCATGGCCCCGCCGCCCCCGGCGCGGCGCGACAGATCGCGCTCGTGCGGGTCGCGGTCAGAAGGATCGGTTCCGGGCGGGTCGGCGGCCATGAAAGTCGAACGATAGGGCGCGCGCAGCGTTCCCGGACGGATCGACGCAGGCTAGGGTGGGCCCCATGAGCGACGACTCCTACGTATTCGAAGGCCCGGCCGAGGTCCCTGCCCCTCGCGACAACAATCCGCCCCTGTCGATCTCGGAGCTGTCGTTCGCTTTGAAGCGCACGCTGGAAGACCGTTTCGGCCATGTGCGGCTGCGCGGCGAGGTCTCCAAGGTCAACCGCCACGCCTCGGGCCACGTCTATCTGACGCTGAAGGACGACAAGTCGGCTATCGACGGCGTGGTTTGGAAGGGGTCGGTGCGCGGCCTTGGCGTTCAGCCCGAGGCGGGGCTGGAAGTCATCGTCACCGGCAAGATCACCTCCTATCCGGCGCGGTCGTCCTATCAAATCGTGATCGAGAGCATGGAGGCGGCCGGCGCCGGCGCCCTGCTGGCCCAGTTGGAGCGGCTGAAGGTCCGGCTGCGTGAGGAAGGCCTGTTCGAGCCGGGTCGCAAGAAGCCCCTGCCCGCCTTTCCCGCGACCATCGGCGTAATCACCAGCCCGACCGGGGCGGTGATCCGCGACGTGCTGCACCGGATCGCGGAACGCTGGCCCTGCCGCGTCATCGTCTGGCCTGTGGTCGTTCAGGGCGATTCGGCCTGCGGTCAGGTGTCGAACGCCATCCGCGGCTTTGATGCGATGACGCCCAACGGGCCGATCCCCCGCCCGGACCTGCTGATCGTCGCGCGCGGCGGCGGGTCGGTCGAGGACCTGTGGTGCTTCAACGACGAAGGCCTGGCGCGGACCGTGGCGGCGGCGCGCATTCCGATCATCTCTGCCGTGGGGCACGAGACCGACACCACCCTGATCGACTTCGTGTCGGATCGCCGGGCGCCGACCCCGACGGGCGCGGCCGAAATGGCGACGCCGGTGCTGGCGGACCTGCGCTATGCCGTCGCGGACATGGACCGGCGCATGGTTCAGGCAGGCGGGCGGCTGATCGAGGATCGACGCACGCGCCTGCGGGCGGTGGCGCGCGGCCTGCCGGCGCGGCCGGAGGATCTGCTGGCCCTGGCGCAACAGCGGCTGGACCATGTGTCGAGCCGGCTGGGATCGGGCTTGCAACGCAACGTCGCCCTGCACGAGCGGCATCTGGCGGTGACCGGCGGCAAGCTGAGCCCGGCCCTGCTGCGCACGCGGATCGAGCGGGGGCAGGACCGTCTGCGCGGCGCGGGCGACCGGTTGGGCGCCGCGCTTCAGGCCGGCGTGGCGCGCGGCGAACGGCGGTTGTTGCAGGTCTCCGGGCGGCTGTCACCCGAACCGCTGCATCGGCGGCTGGATCAGCGCCAAGCCCGCCTCGAAGCCGTCGGCGCGCGACTGGACGGCGTCATGCCGCGCCGCCTGGAGCGCGAAAACGATCGCCTGGCGGCGCTGTCGCGCGCGCTGACGACCCTGGACCCCGGCCGTCCCAAGCCCGGCTTCGCCCGCGTTGAAGATTCAGACGGCGCCTGGATCACCTCGGCCAAGGCGCTGGAGCCGGGTCAGGCGGTAAGGCTGGTGTTCGGCGACGGCGTTCAGCCCGCGACGATCGACGGCGGCGAACCCCGTCCGTCCTCGCCACGTCCGGCCGCCAAGCCGAAGCCCTCCGCCGCCGATCAGGGCAGCCTGTTCTGACGGCAGCGCATATGATCCGCGTTTTCCGCTTCGCCCCGGCGCCGCTTCCTGCTAACCGCGCCGCATGAAGATCACGCGCCTCGCCGTCACCGCCTATGTGTTCGCCCTCCTGATCATCGTCCTGGATCAGCTGACCAAGGCCTGGATCATCAGCGGCCTGTCGCTGCAGGAAGTCGGCCGCATCCCCGTCTTCCCGCCGATCCTGAACTTCAGCTGGGTCGAAAACACCGGCGTCAGCTTCGGCCTGTTCGGCGGCGGCGAAGCCCGCTGGGGCCTGGCCATCTTCTCCATCGTCGTCTCGGCCGGCCTGGCCTGGTGGGCGACGCAGTCGAACCGTCGCCTGTTGATCACCGCGATCGGCTTCGTCATGGGCGGAGCGCTGGGCAATGTGATCGACCGGATCCGCTTCGGTTATGTGGTCGACTTCATCGACTTCTCGGGCACCGGCGTGTTTCCCTGGGTGTTCAACGTCGCCGACAGCGCCATCACCATCGGCGTCGTGCTGCTGATCATCGACAGTCTGGTGTCTGACAAACCCGCCAAGGTTGGCGCGGCCCCCGAAAAGTCGTAATCACCCCGTCTTCACTATGCCGACTGCGCCATCGCGGCGCTTCCTGCATCAGCCGACCAGAGCCTGAAACCATGCGTATCCGCAGTGTCGCCGTCCTGACCCTCGTCGCCTCCTCCGCGCTCGCCGTCTCGGCCTGCGGCAGCATCAAACAGGGCATCGGCCTGACCAAGGTGGTGCCGGACGAGTTCGTCACCGTCTCGACCGCTCCGCTCAGCGTTCCGCCGGAATACGGCCTGCGTCCGCCCGCGCCGGGCCAGCCGCGCCCGCAGGAACTGGCCCCCGAAAGCGCCGCGCGTCAGATCCTTCTGGGTCAGCGTCAGGCCGTAACCCGCACGCCGGGCGAACAGGTTCTGGTGGCCCAGGCCGGCGGCGATCAGGCCGACCCGCTGGCCCGCTATGTCGTCGATGACGAGTTCGGCGACCTGGCGCACAAGGACGAGAGCTTCGCCAACCGCCTGATGTTCTGGCGCAAGGACGACGCCTCGACCCAGGCCCCGACGGTCCGCCAGACGGCCGAAGGCCAGAAGACCATCGACGCCTCGACCGAGGCCGCTCGCCTTCAGGCTCTGACCGGCGGCCAGCAGGCCATCACGATCCAGCCGCGTCGCAGCAACGGCTTCAAACTGCCGGGCCTGTAAGAACCGATACGACGGACGCTTGCCACGGCGGCGTCCGTCCTTATTGTAAACGGACCTGATCGGGAGCCGTTTTGCATGACCGAAACCGTCGATATCGCCGCCCTGTCCGGGATCGACCAACTGCGTCTGGGCATGACGGGCGCCTTCATCGCCCCCATCGCCCGCACCGTCGGCTTCGAACTGACCGAAGTGGAAGAAGGCCGTGTGGTGTTCGAGGCCATTCCCACCACCGCCGTCTACAATCCGCTGGGCACGGTCCATGGCGGTTGGATCGCGACGGTGCTCGACTCAGCCTGCGGCTGCGTCGTGCATTCCACGCTTCGGCCGGGCCAGACCTATACGACGCTGGAGCTGAAGACCGTTTTTCACAAGGCGCTGACCGCCGGCACGCCGGTTCGGGCCGAGGGCCGGATCGTTCAGGCCGGTCGCCGCGCGGCCTTCTCGGAGGCCGATCTGCGCGGCCTGGACGGCAAGCTCTATGCGACCGCGACCTCGACCTGCCTGGTCATGGAGCGCTGAGGGAAGCGCTGAGGCCAGCAAGCGTTTGCCGCGCCTCGCTTTAGCCGCTATCAGCGGCGAGCGTTGATGATCGGCCGCCGATCGTCGTGCGCCCTCTCTCGCTGTCGGAAAAATAAGCTGATGCGTCGCGTGTTCACCGCCCTGGCCGCCCTCTCCATCGCGGCCTCCGTCCTGCCCGTCGCCGCCGAGGCCCAGACCTCCCAGCGTCAACGCGAGCGCAGCGGGCAACAGCAGCAGGCCTCGGGTGAAGACGCCGCGCCGTCGCGCGCGCCGCGCATCGCGCCCCTGCGTCGCCGCGCCAACGCCGGCCCCTGCCCGTATGTGAAAATCCTCTACGACGCCGCCCGCTACGTCGAGCTGGAAGGCGGCCGCGCCGCCGTGGCCAACGTCGGCTACACCGGCGAGATCGAGGGCATCGCCTCGGACTGCGAATATCGCGAGGCTAATCCGATTCGCGTCGACATGGACGTGCTGTTCAACCTGGGCCGTGGTCCGCAGGCGGCGGGCGAACAGCGCACCTACCGCTACTGGATCGCGGTGACGGAGCGGAACAACGCCATCCTGTCCAAGGAATATTTCGACCTGCCGGTGAACTTCGAAGGCCAGCGCACCGCCTCGGTGACTGAAAAGCGCACCATCGTCATTCCGCGCGCCGGCATTGAAACCAGCGGCAGCAACTTCGAAATCCTGGTCGGTTTCGACGTGACGCCTGAAATGGCCGAGTTCAATCGCTCGGGCAGCCGCTTCCGCGTCAACGCCGGCACGACGCCGGCCGCGCCCGCGCCTGCCTCCGCACCGAGCCAATAATGTCTGATCTGAAGACCGTCCTCAGCGAAGCGGTCGCCGCCGCCTTCGCCGCCGAAGGCGTGGATGCGGCCCTGGCCCGCGTCACCCCGTCGGACCGCCCCGACCTGGCCGATTTCCAGTCCAATGGCGCGCTCGCCGCCGCCAAGGCGCTGAAAACCAATCCGCGCGAACTGGCCGGCAAGATCGCCGGGCGCCTGAGCACGGATGCCCGCTTCGCCTCGGTTGAGGTCGCCGGACCCGGCTTCATCAATCTGAAGCTCTCCGACGCCCTGCTGGCCGAACGGGCGACCGAGGTGGCGAACGACGCAGACCACGCGGGCGCCGCGACTGTGGCCGAACCGCGCCAGGTCGTCATCGACTACGGCGGTCCCAACGTCGCCAAGCCGATGCACGTCGGCCATTTGCGCAGCGCCATCATCGGCGAGAGCCTGAAGCGGTTGTTCCGCTTCCGCGGCGACCACGTCACCGGCGACGCCCACTTCGGCGACTGGGGCTTCCAGATGGGCCTGCTGATCGTCGCCTGCGGCGACGAGGGTCTGGCCGAGGCCTTCATGGCTGAAGGCGACGGCCCCTTCCCGGCCGAAAGCCCGGTCACCCTGGCCGACCTGGACCGCCTTTATCCGCAGGCCGCCGGCAAGGCCAAGGAGGATCCGGCCTTCCGCGACCGCGCCCGCAAGGCGACGGCGGAACTTCAGAACGGACGTCCCGGCTATCGCGCGCTGTGGCGGCATTTCGTGGCGGTCAGCCGTGAGGCGCTGAAGCGTGAATACGGCGACCTGTCGGTCGATTTCGACCTGTGGAACGGTGAAAGCGACGCCGATCCGCAGATGCCGGAAATGCTGGCGCATCTGAAAGAGACCGGCCTGCTGGTCGAGGACGACGGCGCCCAGGTGGTCCACGTCGCCAAGTCCGGCGAGACGCGCAAGAAAAAGCTGGCCGACGGCTCGGTGATCGAGGCCCCGTCCCCCCCGCCCCTGTTGGTCATCAGCTCGGAAGGCTCGGCCATGTACGGCACGACCGACCTGGCCACGATCCTGGACCGCAAGAAGGCCCTCTCGCCCGACCTGGCCCTCTATGTCGTCGACGAACGCCAGGCCGAGCATTTCGAACAGGTCTTCCGCGCCGCCTACCTGGCCGGTTACGCCGAAGAGGGCGCGCTGGAGCATCTCGGCTTCGGCACGATGAACGGACAGGACGGCAAGCCCTTCAAGACCCGCGCGGGGGGGGTGCTGAAGCTACGCGACCTGATCGATCAGGCGACCGAAAAGGCGCGCGAGCGTCTGCACGAGGCCAAGCTGGGCGACGACCTGTCGCCGGAAGAGTTCGAGGCCATCGCGCACAAGGTGGCCATCGCGGCCCTGAAGTTCGCCGACCTGTCGAACGCGCGCACGACCAGCTACGTTTTCGATCTCGACCGCTTCATGAGCTTCGAGGGCAAGACCGGCCCCTATCTGCTGTATCAGTCGGTCCGTATCAAATCCCTTCTGCGCAAGGGCGCCGAACAGGGACTGACGCCCGGCGCCATCGTCATCTGCGAACCGGCGGAGCGCGATCTGGCCCTGACGCTGGATGCCTTCTCGACGGCCGTGTCGGACGCCTACGACAAGCGAATGCCGCATCTGGTCGCCGAACACGCCTATCGCGTGGCCCAGTCCTTCTCGAAGTTCTACGCCGCCTGCCCCGTGCTGATCGCGCCGGACGAGGCGACCAAACGCTCGCGCCTCGCCCTGTCGGCGGCGGCGCTCAGCCAGTTGGAAATCGCCCTGAACCTACTGGGCATCGACACGCCTGAGCGGATGTAAGCAGGTCTCGATCCTCCCCCGTTCACGGGGGAGGGGGACCGCGAAGCGGTGGAGGGGGCGGATACGCCCCGCCGCCCGCCGGTCAGAACCGAGCCTGTTTTCGCCCCCTCCACTATGCTGCGCATGGTCCCCCTCCCCCGCCATGCGGGGGAGGATCGCCGTTTCGGATGACGCATCGAACCTGATCCTTTAGGCTGGCGGCCGTTACGGAGCCTCCCCTCATGTCTAATCTCGACGCCTATATCGCCGGCCTGCCCAAGGCCGAACTGCATCTGCACATCGAGGGCTCGCTGGAGCCCGAGCTGATGTTCGAACTGGCGCAGCGCAACGGCGTGTCCATTCCCTACGACAGCGTCGAGGCGGTGCGGGCCGCCTATGATTTCTCGAACCTGCAGGACTTCCTGGACATCTATTACGCGGGGGCCGCCGTCCTGCTGACGCGGCAGGATTTCGAGGATCTGGCCTTCGCCTATTTCCAGCGCGCGGCGGCCGATAATGTGCGCCACGCCGAAATCTTCTTCGATCCCCAGACCCACACCGACCGGGGCGTGCCGTTCGGCGTGGTGGTCGAGGGGCTGATCGCGGGCATGGACCGGGCCAAGGCGGAGCTGGGCGTCTCAAGCGGCCTGATCCTCAGCTTCCTGCGCCACCTGACCGAGGACGAAGCCTTTGCGACGCTGGAGGCCGCCAAACCCTATCTGCATCATTTCATCGGGGTGGGTCTGGATTCGTCGGAGGTCGGTCATCCGCCGTCCAAGTTCCAGCGCGTCTTCGCCGCCGCGCGTGAGCTGGGCCTGAAACTGTGCGCCCACGCCGGGGAGGAAGGCCCGCCCGCCTATGTGCACGAGGCGCTGGACCTGCTGAACATCGACCGGATGGACCACGGCAATCGCTCCATGGAGGACGAGGCGCTGGTCCAGCGGCTGGTCGCCGAGCAGATGACCCTGACCGTCTGCCCCCTATCGAATCTGAAGCTGTGCGTGGTCGATGACCTGAAGGACCACCCCGTCCCCGAGATGCTGCGCCGGGGCCTGCACGTCACCCTGAACTCGGACGATCCGTCCTATTTCGGCGGCTATGTGAACGACAACTACAGCCGGCTGGCTGAGGCCGTCGGTCTGACACGCGATCAGGTGACGCAACTGGCGAAGAACAGTTTCGAAGGGTCGTTCCTGGGCGAGGCGGAGAAGGCTGCGTTCATGGCGGAGGTCGAGGCCTACGCGAAGCGCTGAACCCTCCCTTCTCGTCATTCCGGGGCGTCCGAAGGACGAACCCGGAAGCCAGGAGGCTCACATCCGGCCTCAGCTGTATCGTGCAGAGAGGATGCGGCCCTGGGTTCCGGGTCTTCGCTACGCTGCGCCCGGAATGACGAAAGGGACAGGTGATCGCTTCCTCGAACCAGATGTTCCTGATATGTTCCGTCGATGGACCAAGCTGGCACCAAGGCTGAAGACAGCGCGAACCTACGCTGGCTGTTCGTCGATCTGAACGCCTTCTTCGCCAGCGTCGAACAGCAGATGAACCCGGACTGGCGGGGCAAGCCGGTCATCGTTCGCCCTGCGGAGAGCGAATACACCGGCGCCATCGCCGCCAGCTATGAGAGCAAGGCCTGGGGCGTGCACACCGGGATGCGGGTGTCCGAGGCGCGCAAACTGTGCCCTGACCTGATCGTCGCCGAGGCGCGCCCGGACCTCTACGTCAAGATCCACCAGCAGATCATGGCCGAGATCGATCGCCATGTGCCGGTGTGGAAGGTCGGCTCGATCGACGAATGTTCGTGCGAACTGCTGGGTCCGGAACGGCTGGAGGCGAACGCGGTCGCCCTGGCCCGACGGATTCAGGCGGGCATCCTGCAAAACGTCGGCGATTGTTTGCGGTCGTCCGTCGGGCTGGCGCCGTCGCGGTTCCTGGCCAAGACCGCCTGCGGCATGCAAAAGCCCGCCGGCCTGACGGTGCTGCGCGCCAACGAGCTGCCCGGCCCCTTGCTGGATCTGCCGCTGTCGAAATATCCGGGCATCGGCTCGCGAATGCAGATCCGGTTGCAGGCGGCGGGCGTCACCGACACGGCCGGCCTTTGGAACATGAGCGCGAAACAGGCCCGCGCGGTCTGGAACAGCATCGAGGGCGAACGCATCTGGCGCGGCCTGCACGGTCTGGACAGCGAGCCGACGCCGGAAAAACCGCCCGCCTCCATCAGCCACAGCCACGTCCTGGCCCAGGCCATGCGGACCCCGGACAAGGCGCGGGCCGTGGCGCGGCGGCTGGTGGTCAAGTGCGGGGCGCGGCTGCGGCGCATGGGCCTGACCGGCGCCAGCCTGACCCTGCATCTGGACATGGGGCCGAAGGCGACGCCCCGAAGCGGTCGTCGCGGGTGGGAAACGGCGGCGATGAGTTGTCCCATCGCGCCGACACAGGACACCTTCGCCCTGCTGGCCGCGCTCGACAGTCTGTGGCGCAAGGTCGAGCCGGAGCTGGAGGCGGGACGCCTGAGCTATGTCGGGGTCGGGGTGCACGGCCTGAAATCCCGCGACGCTTTCGAGACGGATCTGTTCGCCGCCGGCCCGGATCAGGACGGCGAGGCTCCGTCTCTTCGCCTGTCCCAGGCGCTGGATGCGCTGAACCGCCGCTACGGCAAGGACACAGTCAGCATCGGCCCCAAGGCCGGCCTGCCCGACTATATCGGCGCCAAGATCGCCTTCACCCGCATCCCCGAGGCCGAGGATTTCTGGGAGTGAGGCCCACCTAGCTCAGCAGGGACGTCGCCGCGATCTCAGCCACGCCCAAGGCCCGAAAACTGTCTCGGGCCGCCGCCTCGGTTTGCGGCGCGATGGCCCGACTGGCGTCGGCGATCACCACGGCTTCGAACCCCTCGCGAACCGCGTCCTCGGCGGTGAAGCGGACGCAGTAGTCGAAGGCCAGGCCGCACAGGAAGACACGCGTCACGCCCAATTCGCGCAACAGGCCGGCTAGGCCCGTCGGGGTGCGGTGATCGTTCTCGAAGAAGCCGGAATAGCTGTCGACCGCCGGGTTATAGCCCTTGCGGATCACGGCCATGGCCTTGTCGACCGTCGGCGCTACGTCGGGATGGAAGTCGGCGCCGGGCGTGCCCTGAAGACAATGATCCGGCCACAGCATCTGGCGACCGTAGGCCACCTCGATCTCGGTGAAGGGCGCCGCGCCGGGGTGGTTGGAGGCGAAGCTGATCTGATCCGGCGTATGCCAGTCCTGGGTCACGATCACCCGGTTGAACCGGGCCGACAGCCGGTTGATCAGCGGCATGATCCCCGCACCGCCCGCGACCGCCAGACGGCCGCCTTCGCAGAAGTCGTTCTGCGGATCGATGACGAGAAGGGCGTCGCTCATCACACGCCTGCGTAGACGTCGATCTCATTGGCCGAGCCGAGCGCGACAGGGATGCGCTGGTGGAGATGCTCGGGCTGCACATCCAGAATGGCCTGATGACCATCCGTCGTCGCCTTGCCGCCGGCCTGCTCGACCAGGAAGGCCATCGGATTGCCCTCATACATCAGCCGCAGCTTGCCCGGCTTGTTCGGCTCGCGCCGGTCCCAGGGATAGAGGAAGACCCCGCCGCGCATCAGGATGCGGTGAACATCCGCGACCATGGCCGCGACCCAGCGCATGTTGAAGTTCTTGGCCCGCGGCCCCTCGTCACCCTTCAGCAGATCGCCGACATAGGTCTGCACCGGCTCGGCCCAGTGGCGCAGGTTCGACATGTTGATGGCGAACTCCTTGGTGTCCGGCGAAATGGCGATGTCGTCGTGGGTCAGGATCCAGTCGCCGTCGTTCGACAGGGTGAATCCCTTCACGCCCGCGCCGGTCGTCAGCACCAGCATGGTCTGCGGCCCATAGACGGCGTAGATGGCGGCGACCTGACGGCGGCCGGCCTGCATGAAATCGGCCTCGATCGGGGTCGCCGTCGCGGACTTCAGCACCGAGACGATGGTGCCGACGGGCGCGTTGATGTCGATGTTGGACGAGCCGTCCAGTGGATCGAACAGCACCAGATACGCGCCGGCCGGGTTTGAGGCTGGCTGGACCTCGTCCATCTCTTCCGACGCGACGCCGGCGACGGCCGGGCTGGCCAGCAGGGCCTCGGTCAGCATGTCGTTGGTCATGACGTCGAGCTTCTTCTGCTCCTCGTCCTGCACATTGATCTGACCCGATGCGCCCAGCGCCCCGGCCAGGGCGCCGCCCGCGACGACCTTGCTGATGTCCGCGCAGGTGGCGGCGACCACGGTCAGAACCGTCTTCAGCCCCTCGGGCGCATCCAGGGCGGCGATATGGGCGTCAAGGCGTGTGCGGGTCATGCGGTCGGTCCGGTTCGGGGCGTTGCGCCGTTTTGGCGGGGGACAGGCCCCAGAGCAAGGCGGCAGGGCAAGGTGACAACGAAAACGCCCCGGCGAAACCGGGGCGTTTCCTTATCCTTCGGCGTTGCCGGTCAGATCGGCAGGATCGCCGTACCGAACGCCCGTTTCAGTTCGTGGGCGGCGAAGGTCTGGGCCGCCGCCGCATCCGGCACGACCGCCGCCATGCCGAAGAACTCGTGCGTCGAGCCGTTGAAGGTCTTGTGACGCACATCGACGCGCGCCTGCTCCAGCTTCTCGGCCAGAAGTTCGCCTTCGGTGCGCAGCGGATCGATCTCGGCGCAGATCACCGTCGTCGAGGGCAGGCCCGAAAGGTTCGCCTTCTCGACGATATTGATGCGCGGGTCTTGCGCATCGGCCTCGTTGGCGAAGATGTGCTTCACGAACCACTTCATCATCGGCTTGTTCAGCGGCTTGGCGTCGGCGTTCTCGACGTAGGACTCATTGTCCATGTCCACGCCGGCGACCGGGTAGACCAGCACCTGATGTTTGGGCGCCGGCAGTCCGGCGTCGCGCGCCATCATCGACACGCCGATGGCCAGGTTGCCGCCTGCGCTTTCGCCCATCACCGCCACCTTTTGCGGGTCGCCGCGGAAGGTCTGCGCATTCTCCAGCACCCAGCGGTAAGCGGCCAGTGCGTCGTCGTGGGCGGCGGGGAAATGATGTTCCGGGGCCTGGCGGTAATGGACCGACACCACGATCACGTCCGCCATCTTGGACACGCCGCGCGGGCCGCCGTCATAGACGTCCAGATCCGCGATCACGAAGCCGCCGCCGTGGAAATAGACGACGACCGGATGCAGCTTGTCTTCGGAATGGTCGTGCGGCTTGTAGATGCGCGCCTGGATCGGGCCGGCGGCGCCGGGGATGGTGATGTCGCTGGTCTTGACGCCCATGTCGTCGCTGGGGTCCTTGCCGTCCTTGCGCAAGAGCGATTTCACCGCGTCGGTCGGGGTCGGTTGCTGGCGGGCCTCCTCTGGCGACAGGGTCTCGATCGGCTTGCCGCCGAGGGACGCCAGTTCATCCAGAACCTTCTGCATCGGGCCATCGGCCTTGGCAGGCGTATCGCGCGGCTTGTCGTTGTCGCCGAACAGCTTGTCTATAATGGACATTTTGGCATTCCTGGGTCTGGTTTCGGGGTTCGAAACGACAACCCGCCGCACGCATCCTTGTTCCCGGCCTGCTTGACTTGGCGCTTGAGTCGATGCCTTAGGTCGCAGGCTCTCGCGGGAGAGATCGGGCGCTGGAAACAGGGTTCGACGCCGAAGGCGCAACCGCCCCGGAAACGCTCAGGCAAACGGACCGCGAAGCACACGGACGCTGGAAAGTCGCCCATTCGGGCGCGCCGACGGAGCAAGGCGACATGATTTGGTCGCCGGAATCTCTCAGGCTTCAGGACAGCGGGGGCGCGAGGACGGCGGAGCTCCGCCACAACACGCGACCGTGAAAGCCTGAACCATGACCGAACAGACCCTGAAGATCACGCCCCTGAACGCCGCGCACCGCGCGCTGGGCGCCCGCATGGTGGGCTTCGGCGGCTATGACATGCCGGTCCAGTATGAAGGCGTTCTGGCCGAGCACCGCTGGACGCGGGAACACGCCGGTCTGTTCGACGTCTCCCACATGGGCCAGTGCAAGATCACCGGCGAGGACGCGACCGCCCAGTTCGAGCGTTTCGTGCCCGGCGACTATGCCATCCTGAAGGCCGGCAAACAGAAATATTCCCTCCTGCTGAACGGCGAAGGCGGCATCATCGACGACCTGATGGCCGGACGGCCGGATCACGACGGCCTGTTCGTCGTCGTCAACGCCGGCAACAAGGACGAGGATTTCGCCTTTTGGGAAGCCAACCTCGAAGGCGACGCCAAGCTGACGGTGCTGGACCGCGCGCTGATCGCCATCCAGGGGCCGGAAGCCGCCGAGGTCATGGCCGCGCACGAGCCGATCCTGGCCGAAATGGGCTTCATGGAATGCGCCCGTCTGATGCTGTTCGGGGCCGACTGCTACGTCTCGCGCTCGGGCTACACCGGCGAAGACGGCTATGAGATTTCGGTCCCAGCCGACCAGGCCGAGCGCATCTGGAACACGATCCTGGAAGACGCTCGCGTCAAGCCGATCGGCCTGGGCGCCCGCGACAGCTTGCGGCTGGAAGCGGGCCTCCCGCTGCACGGCCACGACATCGACCCGACCACCTCGCCGGTGGAAGGCGCCCTGACCTTCGCCCTGTCCAAGTCACGGAAGGAACGCGCGGACTTCGCCGGCGCCGAGCGCATCCTGAAGGAGCTGTCCAACGGCGCCTCGCGCGTTCGCGTCGGCCTGATCGTCAAGGAAGGCGCCCCGGCCCGTGAAGGCGCCGAAATCGCCGACGCCGACGGTAACGTGATCGGCAAGGTCACCTCGGGCGGCCCCTCCCCCACCTTGGGCAAGAACATCGCCATGGGCTACGTCCCGCCGGCCCATGCCGCCCTGGGCACGGCGCTGAAGGTCATCGTGCGCGGCAAGACCGCCGCCGCCGAAGTCGTCGCCATGCCTTTCGTGGCTCAACGCTATTACCGCAAACCCAAAGCCTGAGAGATCAGACCATGAAGTTCACCAAGGATCACGAGTGGGTCAGCCTGGACGGCGACATCGCCACCGTCGGCATCTCCAAACACGCCGCCGACGCCCTGGGCGACGTGGTGTTCGTCGAAGTGCCTGAAGTCGGCAAGACCGTCTCCAAGGGCGACAGCTTCGCCGTGGTCGAGAGCGTCAAGGCGGCGTCGGACGTCTACGCCCCCGTCTCGGGCGAAGTGGTCGAGGCGAACGACGCCCTGTCGACCGCCCCGGAAACCGTCAACTCGGGCGCCGAGGCCGACGGCTGGTTCGCTAAGATCAAGGTCTCGGACGCCTCGCAACTGGACGCCCTGATGGACCAGTCCGCCTACGACGCCTTCCTCGCCACCCTCTAAGCCCCATCGGACCCGCTGATTAGTCAGCGGGTCTTCGGCCTTTCATGGCCCAGGACACGACCATGCGTTACCTCCCCCTGACGCCCGACGACCGCACGGCGATGCTCGCCGCCATCGGCGCGAAATCCATCGATGATCTGTTCGTGGACGTGCCCCAGGCCGCCCGTCTGGACGGCCCCGTCGATCTGCCGCGCGTCGCAGGCGAGTTGGAGGTCGAGCGCGCCCTGTCCGCCATGGCGGCCAAGAACGCCACGGCCGGCGCCGTGCCCTTCTTCTGCGGCGCAGGGGCTTACAAGCACCACGTCCCGGCGACGGTGGATCACGTGATCCAGCGCTCGGAGTTCCTGACCAGCTACACCCCCTACCAGCCGGAAATCGCGCAGGGCACGCTGCAGTACCTTTACGAGTTCCAGACCCAGGTCGCGAACCTGACCGGGATGCCGGTCGCCAACGCCAGCCTGTACGACGGTTCGACCGCCATGGCCGAGGGCGTGCTGATGGCGACGCGCGTGACCCGCCGCAACAAGGCGGTGATCTCGGGCGGCGTGCACCCGCACTACATCAAGGCGACCGAGACCGTGGTTCACGCCGTCGGCGTCGAGACCCTGGCCCTGCCCGCCGCCGTGGATGCCGAGGCCGCCGTGATCGACCAGATTGGTCCCGACACCGCCTGCGTCGTCGTTCAGACCCCGAACGTCTTCGGCACGGCCACCGACGTGACCAAGATCGCCGAGGCCGCGCACGCCGCCGGCGCCCTGCTGATCGTCGTGGTCACCGAGGTTGTGTCGATGGGCCTGCTGAAGTCGCCCGGCGAGATGGGCGCCGACATCGTCGCCGCCGAAGGCCAGTCGATCGGCAACGCCCTGAACTTCGGCGGTCCCTACGTCGGCCTGTTCGCCACGCGCGAGAAGCTGATCCGCCAGATGCCCGGCCGTCTGACCGGCGAAACGGTGGACGCCGACGGCGAGCGCGGCTTCGTCCTGACCCTGTCCACGCGCGAGCAGCATATTCGCCGTGACAAGGCGACGTCGAACATCTGCACCAACTCAGGCCTGTGCACCCTGGCCTTCACCATCCATATGAGTCTGCTGGGCGAGACGGGGCTGCGTAAGCTGGCCCTGCTGAACCACGAAAAGGCCGTCGCCACCCGCGACGCTCTGGCCGCCATTCCGGGCGTCGAAGTCCTAACCGACCGCTTCTTCAACGAGTTCGCGGTGCGCCTGCCCAAGAACGCGGCCGAGGTCGTGGATCAGTTGGCCGCCCATCACGTCCTGGCCGGCGTGCCCTACAGCCGCCTGGCCCCTGACGCCGGCATGGACGATGTCCTGCTGGTCGCTGCGACCGAGACGACCCTGGATGCCGACATCCAGATCCTCGCCAAGTCGCTCTCCAAAGTCCTCGGCGCGTAAGGGATACTGACCATGAGCACCATGAACACCGTCGGCCGCCCGACCGCGCCGAACCAGGTCCAGACCAAGCCCGCCACCCTGACCGGCGGCCGCGGCCTGTTGCAGAACGAAGCCCTGATCTTCGAGGGCGATGGCTGGGGCAAGACCGGCGTCGATCTGCCGGAACCCAAGACGGACGGCTCCGATCTGGGCGACCTGGTCCGCAAGGATCCGATCGGCCTGCCCGGCCTGTCCGAACCGGAAACCATGCGCCACTATGTGCGCCTGAGCCAGAAGAACCACGCCATCGATCTGGCCATCTATCCGCTGGGTTCGTGCACGATGAAGCACAACCCGCGCCTGAACGAGAAGATGGCCCGCCTGCCCGGCTTCTCCGACATCCACCCGCTTCAGCCGATCTCGACCGTTCAGGGCGCGCTCGAGCTGATGGACACCCTGGCCCACTGGCTGAAAACCCTGACTGGCATGCCCGCCGTCGCCCTATCGCCCAAGGCCGGCGCCCACGGCGAACTGTGCGGCCTGATGGCGATCCGCGCCGCCCACGAGGCGTCGGGCCAGCATGAGAAGCGCCGCAAGGTTCTGGTGCCCACCAGCGCCCACGGCACCAATCCGGCGACCGCCGCCTTCGTCGGCTATTGGGTGGTCGAAGTGGCCCAGACCGAGGACGGCCGCGTGGACGTCGCCGACCTGGCGTCCAAGCTGGGTGACGACGTCGCCGCCATCATGGTGACCAACCCCAACACCTGCGGCCTGTTCGAGCGCGACATCCTGGAGATCAGCCGCCTGACGCATGAGGCCGGCGCCTATTTCTACTGCGACGGCGCCAACTTCAACGCCATCGTCGGCCGGGTTCGTCCGGGCGACCTGGGCGTCGATGCGATGCACATCAACCTGCACAAGACCTTCTCGACGCCCCACGGCGGCGGCGGTCCGGGCGCAGGTCCGGTGGTGCTGTCCGAGGCCCTGGCCCCCTTCGCCCCCGCCCCCTGGGTCGTGCATGACGACGGCGGCTATCGCCTGATCGAGCGCGAGGAGGATGAGGCCGAGCAAGCCTTCGGCCGTCTGTGCGCCTTCCAGGGCCAGATGGGCATGTATACCCGCGCCCTGTCCTACATGATGTCGCATGGCGCCGACGGCCTGCGTCAGGTCGCCGAGGACGCCGTCCTGAACGCCAACTACATCAAGGCCCGGCTCGGTGATTTGATGTCGGCCGCCTTCCCCGACGGCCCCTGCATGCACGAGGCCCTGTTCGACGACGAATGGCTGAAGGGCACGGACATCACCACGCTCGACTTCGCCAAGGCGATGATCGACGAGGGCTTCCACCCGATGACCATGTACTTCCCGCTGGTCGTCCACGGCGCCATGCTGATCGAGCCGACGGAAACCGAGTCCAAGGCCGAACTGGACCGCTTCATCGAAGCGATGCGCGCCCTGGCCGGAGCGGCCAAGGCCGGCGACGTCGATCGCTTTAAGGGCGCGCCCTTCCACGCGCCTCTGAAACGTCTGGACGAAACCCGGGCCGCCCGTTCGCCGGTTCTGCGCTGGACCGCGCCGGAAGGCTCCAACAAGGCGGCATAACGCGACGCAACAGGTTTAACCGTGCCAAGCAGCGCTCGTCTCCTCGCCGGGGCGGGCGCTGTTTTCGTTTGAGACACTTCTTTTTCGTCATCCTCCGGCGAGCGTAGCGAGACCGGGGGACCCAGCGGCGCGCGAGAGCGCGAATCTGCGCGGACTGGGATGTTGGCAGGTTTGTGCGGCGGATGGATTTCGCCTTCGGCGCCGCTGGGTTCCGGGTCTTCGCTGCGCTGCGCCCGGAATGACGAAAGAATGAGAGGCGCCCGACCTTCGGCTCGTCCTAAAGTCCCCGCATGACCTGGACGACGAACGACATCCCCGATCTTTCCGGCCGACTGGCCATCGTCACCGGCGCCACCGGCGGGCTGGGGCTGGAAACCGCCATTGTGCTGGCCGGCAAGGGTGCGGAGGTCGTGTTGGCGGCCCGCAATCCCGACAAGGGGACCGAGGCCGAACGGCTGATCCGGTCTCGTCATCCGAACGCCGCCGTGCGGTTCGATCTGCTGGACCTCGCCAGCCTGGCCTCCGTCCAGGCCTTCGCCGAGCGCTATCTGGCGACGGGACGCCCCATCGACATCCTGATCAACAATGCGGGCGTCATGGCCCTGCCTACGCGCCAGATGACCGTCGACGGGTTCGAGATGCAGTTCGGGACCAACTACCTGTCCCACTTCGCCCTGGTCGGCCGTCTGCTGCCTTTGCTGACGGCTGCGAAAGCCCGCGTGGTCCAGCTGTCCAGCGTCGCCCACCGCAGCGGCCATATCCGCCTGGACGACCTGAACTATCAGACCCACTACAGCCCATGGCCCGTCTATCAGCAGTCCAAACTGGCCATGCTGATGTTCGCCTTGGAGCTTCAGCGCCGCAGCGACGCCCACGGCTGGGGCCTGACCAGCGTGGCGGCTCATCCCGGCTTCGCCCGCACCGACCTGATCGCCAACGGCCATGCCGGCAAGCCCGGCCTTTTCGCGCGCGGCGCCCGGCTGCTGGAGGCCGTGCTCAGCCATTCCGCCGCCGACGGCGCCCTGCCGATCCTGATGGCCGCGACCCTGACGGACCCGACGCCCGGCGGCTACTACGGCCCCACGGGCTTTCAGGAGATGAAGGGCCCGCCCGGCGTGGCGGTGATCAAGCGCCAGGCCAGGGACGCCGATGTGGCCAGGCGTCTGTGGTCGGAATCAGAGCGTCTGACGGGCGTGACCTACGGCTGACGGCGCGGGGCGTGTCCGCCGCGCCACGTCGCGCAGAGATCCTCCCTTCATGACCAAAGCTTCACCCGCCGGACATCCATCCGCCATGGACGCAGGACGTTAAGGGGTCTTGTGGCAAGGTCGTCACGGTCGCCTTTTCCTTTCCCGACGAGGGATCGCGCGTCCGTGGCGATCGTTGTCATGACGATCCTCCTCCCCATCTGGCGTATTCGTGACCTCACTCCCCGTTCCCTTCATTCGCTCTGACAAGCCGCGCGCCTCGACGCTGCGGGTCTTCAAGCGCTGGGCGCTGATGGTCGGCGGTCTGTTCGTCGTGCTGCTGGGCATTCTGATCGCCCCCCTGCCCGGCCCGGGCGGCATTCCCGTCATCGCCGTCGGCCTGATGCTGATCCTGAAAAGCTCGTTCTGGGCCAAGCGTCAGTTCATTCGCGCCCAATATGCGCAGCCGAAATGGGTCTATCCCTTCCGCCGCCTGATGCGAAAGAAGCCGGAGTTCGCCCCGGTCTTCTGGCAACAGGCGCTGCGGGCCGAAAAGATCGTGACCAAACGATCCAGCCGTCGCCTATCGCGCGGCCGCAAGAGTGTTCGGCGCTATTTCCGCAAGCTTTTCCGCTAGTCGCGGCCTGATTTCGCGGTTGCGTTGCTGCAACCGCTAACCACAGGATCGTGAACACAGCTCTCCCAAGTCAGGCGTATCCTGTCTGCGCGTTATCAGAGAACCACTTAGGCGTTGGGAGGCGCTAAGGTCATGATGTCACGCGTACAAAAAGGTCTGATCGCCGGCGTTGCGGCGACCGTGGCCGTCTCACTGCTTGAAATCCCCAATATGTTCCTGAACTGGTTCGACCCCTTCCAGGGGGTCATCGCCAGCATGCTTGGAATGCCCGGCAATCTGGCTGTCGGCTGGGTCGTCCATGTCATCAGCGGCGTCTTCATCCTGGGGCCGTCGTTCGCCGTCCTGTGCCCCCGCCTGCCGACGGACACGCCCGAGACGAAGGGCATCGTCTTCGCCGTCGGCGCCTGGATCCTGATGATGGCCGCCATCGTGATGTTCGGGAATTACCGTACCTTCACGGCCGGCGCGGGCTTCGGCACCTTCGCCTGGCTGCTGATCACCCACGCGGTCTTCGGCATCGTGCTGGGCAACGTCTATGCCCGACTGGTGGCGCGCGATAAACGGATGGGCGCGACCATCATCGGCGGCGCCCACGCCCACTGATCACGGCTTGATCGCCCAAGAAAAAGGCCCCCGACGGCGACGTCGGGGGCCTTGTTTCATTCAGGATCGACCCTGATCAGTTCAGGCGATCGCCGATCTGGGCGATGGCGCTGTCGAGCAGCGGATCCTTGGCGCCGCTGGCGAGGCGCGCGGCCAGAACCTGTTCCGCCGACTTGGCGGCCAGATCGGCGGCGGCGGCCTTCACCTCGGCCGAGGCCTGGGCTTCGGCTTGGGCGATGCGGGTTTCGGCCATCTTCTGACGACGGGCCAGAGTCTCTTCCAGCTTGGCCTTGGTCTCGACTTCCAGGCGACGAGCGTCGGCCTCGGCCTGAGCCATCATCTCGGCGGCCTGGGCTTCAGCCTCGGCCTTCTCCTTGCGGATCTGGGCCAGCAGGGCTTCGGCTTCGGCGCGCAGGCGCGCGGCCTCGTCCAGGTCGGCCTGGATCTTGACGGCCTTGGCGTCCAGCGCCTTGCCGGCCATCTTGGGCACGCCGGCGGCGATCAGGATGCCGAAGAAGATGATCAGGCCGATGCCGACCCAGATCTCCGCATTGGCGAAGCTCCAGATGCCGTGTTCGAAGATCAGGTTCATCAGGCGGCTCCCTTGACGGCGGCCAGCTCGGCGGCGGTCGCGGCCTTGCCGGTCAGACGTTCGACCATGGCGGCGGTCGTGTCGGAGGCGATGGTGGAGACATTGGCCATGGCGGCGTCGCGGGTCTTGCCGATCGAAGCTTCCGCCTCGGCGATGCGGGCGTTGACCACGGCTTCTTCGGCGGCCTGACGGGCGTTCGCTTCTTCGGTCACGCGCGCCTTGGCGGCGGCGGCCGTGGCGCGGGCGTCAGCGCGAGCCTTGGCGACTTCGGCCTGAGCCTGGGCGGCCTGTTCGGCGGCTTCGGCCTGAACCTGGCGCGCGGTCGCGACGGCGGTGGAAATGGTGTCGGCCCGTTCGTCCATCACCTTGCGAAGGCGTGGCGCGAAGACCTTGGAAACCAGAACATACAGAATGACGAACAGGATCAGCAGATAGCCGATCTGGCCCGCCCAGTGTTCGAACTGGAATTGCGGCAGGCCGCCCGAGCCGTGCTCGGCGGGGGTCGCCGTCTCGGCGTGCAGGTCCGCTTCGACCGAAGGCGGGACCGCGTCGATGGTGTGGGTGCTGGCCATGAACCGTCTACTGCAGGATCAGATGAAGCGGCGCGCGGGCGAACCCCGCGCGCCGTGATCGACTGATATCAGCCGAAGATCATCAGGATGCCGAGCACGAAGGCCAGGATGCCCAGGGCTTCGGCCAGAGCGGCGCCGACGAACAGGTTGCCGACTTGGCCGGCGGCGGCCGACGGGTTGCGCAGGGCGCCGGCAAGGAAGTTGCCGAAGATGTTGCCCACGCCCAGGGCCGAACCGATCATGCCCAGGGTGGCGAGACCAGCGCCGATGTACTTCGCGGCTTCAGCGTCCATGATTGTATTCCTAGATTAAAGTCGTTGGTGGTTGGGGTGAAGAGACTGGTCCGGCCCTTTAGTGGGCGTGGTCCAGGTTGACCACATCGTTCAGATAGATGCAGGCCAGAACGGCGAAGACGAAGGCCTGGAGGAAGGCCACCAGGAACTCCAGAGCGGTCAGGGCGACGACCATGCCCAGCGACAGGGCCGCGACCGGGAAGGCCAGCAGACCGATGCCGCCGCCCAGGCCCAGAAGGCCCAGCGACACGACGAAGCCGGCGAAGATCTTCAGCGCGACGTGACCGCCCAGCATGTTGCCGAACAGACGCAGCGCCAGGGTGAACGGGCGAAGCAGGAAGGACACGAACTCGATCAGGCCGACCACCGGGCGCAGCGCCAGCGGCGCGCCCATCGGCCAGAACAGCTTGAAGAAGCCCAGACCGTTCTTGGCGAAGCCGACGACCAGCACCAGACCGAAGGTGATCAGGGCGAAGGTGGCGGTGATCGCCAGCTGCGAGGTCGCCGTGAAGGTCAGGAACAGACCCAGGATGTTCATGCCCAGGATCAGGATGAACAGGGTGAAGATGAACGGGAAATACTTGCGGCCTTCGTGACCGATGATGGAATCGGCCAGATTGTCGATCAGGCCGAACAGGCCCTCGCCGGCGGCTTGGAGCCGGCCGGGCACGACCTGGGCGTTCGCGGTCACGGCGGCCAGGAAGCCGACGATCAGCACGAAGGCGACCGTCATGGCGATGTGCGAGTTGGTGATCGCCAGATCGACCGTCCCCAGCACAGGCAGGGTGACGTCGCCAAGGTCGACGACCTTTTGAATCGCAAACTGATGAATCGGATCGGCCATGAAGCCCTATCGTTCCCCGTCTTCGTCGGCCTCGACGTAGGGCTCGGCCGGAGCCGTCGTCCCTTGCGCCTTGGCCTGCGCCATCAGCCGGTTGGCTGTGCGACGCGCCATGTAAATCGACAAGGCGAAGCCCAGAAGGACCCCGCCGATCAAACCCCACGGACGGGTCCCGAGGGCCCAGTCTGCGATCGCTCCGAACGCCAGTCCCACGAAGACGCCGCCGAGAAGTTCGGCGATGATCTTGTAGGCCTGACCCGACACCTGATGGCCGGTCAGTTCGGCGGATTTCTCCGCCGTGGTCCGCGCCTCCAATGCGGATGCGCTGTCTTGGAGGCGTTTGATCGCCTCTTCGCGCGATTCCGACATGGGGGATAGGACCTGTGCGTTCGGCGTCCAGACGGTGCGTCCGGACGGGTCTGAATTCGGCGCGGAAACTAATCGTGAGCGGCCTACAGGTCAAGGCGTCGTGATCATAGCCTAAGACATTGTAGAATATCGACTTTCCATTCGCGCCCGCCCGCCGTGACGATGCGCCGCTGCTGCGGGCGACAGAATCCGTCGCATCCGCCCATCGGCTCCGATGGCGGTCAGCGCCGCAAACGACTAGGTTCGCCGCCATGAATGCGCATGTTCCTGTCCCCAACGCTCCGCTTCGCCCGCTTTTGGTGCGGTTGGCCACCCCGCGGGGCTTTTGCGCCGGGGTCGATCGCGCGATCCAGATCGTCGAGCGCGCGATCGAAAAGTTCGGCGCCCCCGTCTATGTGCGCCACGAGATCGTCCACAACAAACATGTGGTCGAGCGCCTGAAGGCCATGGGCGCCGTCTTCGTCAAGGAACTGGATGAATGCCCCGACGACCGGCCGGTCGTCTTCTCGGCCCACGGGGTGCCCAAGTCCGTGCCGGCGACGGCGCGGGCGCGCGAACTGGTCTTCCTGGACGCGACCTGCCCCCTGGTGTCCAAGGTCCATGTTGAAGCCGAACGTCATCATGCGGCCGGCCGCCACATCATCCTGATCGGCCACGCAGGCCACCCCGAGGTCGTCGGCACCCTGGGCCAGTTGCCGCCTGGCGCCATCACCCTGGTCGAGACCGAGGCCGACGCCGAATCGTTCGAACGCCCCGGCGACGCGCCCCTCGCCTATGCGACCCAGACCACCCTGTCGGTAGACGACACGGCGGGCATCCTGAAGGTGCTGAAGCGCCGCTTCCCCGAACTGCCCGATCCGCACAAGGAAGACATCTGCTACGCGACGACCAATCGCCAAGACGCCGTCAAGGCGCTGGGCGAGGGCTGCGACCTCGTGCTGGTCGTCGGATCCAAGAACTCGTCCAATTCCGTGCGCCTGGTCGAGGTCGCGATGCGCGCCGGCGCCCCGGCCGCCTATCTGGTCGACGATGCGTCCCAGGTGGACTGGTCCTGGTTCAACGGTGTGAACACCGTCGGCGTCACCGCCGGCGCCTCGGCCCCCGAGCCGCTGATCGAGGCCCTGGTCGACGCCATCCGGGCGCGCTTCGACGCCACTGTGACCGAAGACGACGGCGCCCGCGAAACCGTCACCTTCAAACTGCCGCGCCTGCTGACGGCCTAGGCGACCGCCTCCAAAGGCAAGACGACGCGGAAGGTGCTGCCGGCGCCGGGCGCGGTGACGATCTCGATCTTGCCGCCCATCAGGGCCGCCAGACCGTGCGCCGCCGTCAATCCCAGTCCCAGCCCTTCAGCGGTGCGCGTCGCGCTTTCATCGCCCTGTGTGAAGGCCTCGAACAGGCGCGCCGCCTCCCCCGGCTCCATGCCCGGCCCCGTGTCCTCGACCTCCAACGCCAGGCCCGCGCCCGCGCGCGCGACCGCGCGCAGCATCACGCCGCCGGTGCGCGTGAATCGCACCGCATTGTCCGTCAGCGCCGCCATCAGCTTTTCGACATGAACCGGGTCGCCCAGCCACTCGCCTTCGGCCGCCTCGACCGAAATCTTCAGCCCCTTGGCCTCGGCCGCGCCCCGGAAGTCGTTGGCGACCCGCCGCAGCAGGTTGTCGGGCCGGAACGGCCGGGTCTCCAGCGCCACGGCCCCGTCGCGCAGCCGCACCACGTCTAGCAGCTCCTCGACCAGCCTCAGTTGCTGACGTCCCGACGCCTTCAGGATTTCCAGCCGCTCGCGCTGCTGCGGCGTCACCAGATCGGCCCCGATGATCTCGGCCATGCCCAGAACCCCGTTCAGGGGCGTGCGCAGTTCGTGACTGACGTTGGACAGGAACCGCGTCTTGGCCCGGTTCGCCGCCTCGGCCCGCTCCAGCGCCGCGGACAGGGCGACCTCCGAGGCTTTGAGGCGCCGCACGTCCGCCGTCGTGTTCCACAGCAGCGACCCCGTGCCGATCAGCAGCACGATGAACAGCAGCAGCAGCAGCGGCCCGGCCTTGGTCAGGATCTGATAGCCGGGCTTTTCCGGCGCCCAGACAACTCGGCCCAACAGGGCGCCGCCGACATCGCGCACATCGACGCCGACCATGCCTTTGGGCGGCTCCGCCTCGCCGGGCTGGAAGTGAATCCGATCCAGCGCCAGCCTCGTCTTCAACGGCTCCAGCTCGCCGGCGAACGGTTTGAACGACGCGACCACCGGATCGGACGCCGGCGTCGATCCGCCCGCCGTATGCCGCACCACGGTCGAGGCCCCCAGCACATAGACGTCGTCGTCGACGCGAACGAACGCCGCCTTCAGATGCACCCCGGCATCCGCCGTGACCGATCGGTCGCGCCCGGCGGCCTGGGCCCTGAGCGCGTCGATCAGCGGACGGGCCGCCTGGCCAAATGGCTGGCCAACCTGCGCCTCGGCCGGTCGGCCCAGGGTGCTGATGCGAAACAGCCGCCCGGTCCCGTCATAGCCGAGGGTGAACTGATGCTTGTGCTGCGCGGCGTAGAAGGCGCCGAAGTTGCGGTCGTACCAGGCCACGTCGCCCGCCGTCATCCGATCGACGGCCTCGTCCCAGACCGAGGCGGTGGTCAGGTTTTCGCCAATGGTCTCCAGCGCGCGCGTCAGACGCAGCCGCACCAGACCTTCTTCCTTGCTGGCTTGGTGGGCGTCGATGCCGCGGCTGACGATGGCCAGAACCCCGGCCATGCCGACAATGGACGACAGCATCAGGATCATTGCGATCCTGAACGTGCTCCACGCCCGCCAACCCGTCTTCGATGTCACGCCACTCATACGGTCTGGCTTACGGCGCGCAGACTAAGACGGCGTGAACATCACGCTGGGTCAGCTTCGTTCGCCGACGAAATCCTGGGCGAACTCGGGCGCCTCGTCGTCCAGCGGCAGGGTGCCGTCCTCGTCGTCCACCTCCGACGCACGGGTGGGGTCCGGCACCTCGAACCCGACCGGCAGCGACAGATCGAGCAGGCCCGCCGCCTTCATCTCCTGCACGCCCGGCAGGTCGTACAGGGTCGCCAGGCCGAAATGCTCCAGGAACCGGTCGGTCGTCGCATAGGTGACGGGCCGTCCCGGCGTGCGCCGGCGCCCGCGCAGCCGCACGAACCCCATCTCCAGCAGCAGGTCCAGCGTGCCCTTGGAGATGCTGACGCCGCGCACGCTCTCGATCTCGGCGCGGGTGACGGGCTGGTGATAGGCGATGATCGCCAGCGTCTCCAGCGCGGCCTTGGACAGACGGCGCGGCTCCTCGCGCTCCTGCGTCATCATGAAGGCCAGGTCCGGCGCGGTGCGAAAGCGCCAGCGGTCGGCGACGCACTCCAGCTCGACCCCCCGCCCCTCATAGCGGGCGCGCAGACCCGATATGGCGCGGGCGACATTGCAATTCTCGGGCAGGCGCGCGGCGATCTCGGCCGCCGTCAACGGCCCGGCGGCGGCGAACAGCAGGGCTTCGACTCGCCGCTCGATCTCGGCCTCGTCGGGCTGGAAGGCGAGGTCGCTCACGGCGTCAGCTCCAGCGGCTGGCCCGGTCCGCGCCGCTTCAGATACAAGTCCGCGAACGCTTCGCTCTGCCGGATGTCCATCGCCCCTTCCTTCACCAGCTCCAGACTGGCCGACAGGGTCGAGGCCGTAAAGCTGGCCTGGCTGGGCCCCTCCTCGTCCTCACGATGGGGCGCGACCTGTTCCAGCGGCGTCCAGTCGGCCAGCTTCGGCATGATCTCGCGCAGCCAGTCGCGCGCGGCTTCCAATGGAAAGGCCTCGACCCGCTGGCCGGGGGCGTAGCGCCGGGCCTTCTCGCGCCGGCGCTGCACCACATAGGCGCTCATCAGTTCGTACAGGCTGGCGTCGATCCGGTCCGACGGCACGATCACCGTCGCTTCGGGATCGCCGCGTGTGAAGACGTCGCGCTTCAGCTGGGGCCGGGCCATCAGCTGTTCGACGGCCTTTCGCATCACCTCCAGCTTCTGCAGCCGGAACGCCAGGGCGGCAGCCATCTCTTCGGCCGGCGGCTCTTCGGCCTTGCCCTTGTCGGTGCGCGGCAGCAGCAGCCGCGACTTCAGATAGGCCAGCCACGACGCCATCACCAGATAGTCCGCCGCCAGGGCGAAGTTACGCCTGCGCGCCTCATGCACGAAGGCCAGATACTGTTCCGCCAGCTGGGTGATCGACAGCTTCAGCAGATCGACCTTCTGGTTTCGCGCCAGGGCCAGCAGGACGTGCAGCGGCCCCTCATAGCCTTCCAGATCGACGACGAAGGCCTCGCGCTCCTCGACCTCCTCGGCGTTGAAATCCAGATTGGGCTGGAAAGACTCCGTCATAGGTCTTTAGGCCTGCGCCTCACCCACGTCCGGTCCCTTGGCGGCGTCCATGCGACCGCCCATGGCCTTGAAGAAGCGGTCGTGCCCGGCGACGGGATCCAGCGGTTCGGGCGTGCGCACGATCCGGGCCAGCGCGGCGTCCGCACGTCGGCGCGCCCCGCCCTTCAGCGGCCCGACGCCCTCGGCGACCTGGCGCATTTCGTCCATGTCGCCGTTCCAGTGGACGACGAGATCGCACCCCGCCTTCAGCGCCTTGTGCGCGCGCTGGGTCAACGAGCCCGAAAGGGCGTTCATCACCAGATCGTCGGACAGCAGCAGGCCGCCGAATCCCAACCGCTCGCGGATCAGGCGAATGGCCTTCTTCGACTGCGTCGCCGGATGTTTGCGATCGATCGCGGTAAAGACGATATGCGCCGTCATACCGATCGGCATGTCCGACAGGGCCTTGAACGGCGCAAAGTCCCAGGCGTCCAGCGTGTCCAGATCGGCGTGAACCGTCGGCAGATCCTTGTGCGTGTCCGCAAAGGCCCGGCCATGGCCCGGCATGTGTTTGATGCAGGGCAGAACCCCGCCCGCCAGCAGCCCCTCCGCCGCCGCCCGGCCCAGCACGGCGACCGTCTCGGGATCGACGCCATAGGCGCGGTCGCCAATGATGTCGTGGGCGCCGGGAATCGGCACGTCCAGCACCGGCAGCAGGTCGACGGTCACCCCGACCTCGCGCAGATCGTGCGCCATCAGGCGTGCGCCCAGTCGCGTCAGCTCACGCGCCTGCGCCAACTCGTTCGTCGCCTTCAGATAGGCGTTGGCCGGCGGATATTTGGGCCAGTGGGGCGGCCCCATCCGCTGGACCCGACCGCCTTCCTGGTCGATCAGGATCGGCGCGTCCGGATCGCCGATGGACGCCCGCAGTTCGTCGGTCAGGGCCCGCACCTGTTCCGGCGTGTCGATATTGCGCCGGAACAGGATGAAGCCCCAGGGTCGGACCTCGGCGAAGAAGGCCTTTTCGGCCTCCGTCAGCCGATGTCCCAGGCAGCCATAGATGGCGGCGGACGTCACCGGACGATGCAGTCCCGGCCCGCCGCCTTCAGCGCATTGCAGAAGGCCACCGCCCGTTCGCGCGACAGGCCTGAGAAGGCCGTCCGGTACAGGGTCGATCCGCTGGACGAGGTCACTTCGGTCACGCGCTTTTCGGCGCCCGAGGCGTACGCGCCGAAGCGGCCGGCGACGGCGGCGTATTCACGGTCCGCGATCTCGGTCGAGGAGAAGGCGCCGATCTGGACCGAGGCCGATCCGCCGGTCGCGGCCGGAGCCTTGGTCGCCGGCGCAGCGACGGGCGCGGGCGCCGGAGTCGTCGGACGCGGCGCAGGCGCGGCCGGCGTCGCCGTATTGGCGGGCGGCAGGCCTTGTCCGGTCGGTGCGGCGGTCGGCGGCGCGGCCGGACGCGGCTGGGGCGCCTCGGGAGGCGGAGTGAAGGTCACCGGCGCATCGGTCGTCTCGGCCTCGTCGCGATAGACGCGCACGCCCTCGGCCGGGTCGATCGGCTGGGCGTCGATGGGCGCGGCGGTCTTCATCTCGCCGACGGGCTGGCCCACCGCCGGCGGCGCGTCGGTCGAGGCGCGCATGCCCGAGCGATAGAAGAAGATCACCGCCACGATCAGCAGCAGCAGGACCACCGCGCTGATGATCAATGTCACCGGCGGCGCCTTGCCCCCGCCCGAGCCGACATTGCGGCCGCTGCGCGGGTCATAGCTGTTGCGGCGGAACGGCAGGTCGTCGTCGGTCGGCGGCGTATAGGCGCCCCGGCCGGGTTTGTTGTCGTCTTCAAAGGACATGGTCGCGCTCCGCCGTCTGTCGGCGCGAATCGGCGCGCCGAACGATCACTCTACGCCCCCGCGTGCATCTTTCGAATCACAGATCGAGGGCGAGGTCGAGGCTGAACAGCTTCTGGTGCACTTCTATGGCGTAACGGTCGGTCATGCCGGCGATGTAGTCGCACACGGCGCGCGCCCGCTGTGTCTTGTCCGGGGTCATGGCGGGTTCGCCCCACTCCGGCGGCATCACCTCCGGCTCGGCCATGAACAGTTCGAACAGTTGCGACAGCACGCGCCGCGCCTGACTGCGGGTGCGGTTGACGCGATAGTGGCGATACATCCGCTCGAACAGGAACTTCCTCAGCACCGCCAGATCGACGTGCATGGCGTGCGAGAAATCCACCATTGTGCGCTTGGCCATCCGCACGTCCTCGGTCGTGACGATCCGGTCTTCCTCCAGCCGCCTCGCCGTCTCGGCCAGCACGTCCTCGACCATCACGCCGATCATGCGCCGCACCGCCTCGATGCGCAGCATCCGGTCGTCGATGTCGGGATATTCGCGGCGCACCTCGGCCAACATCGGGCCGATCAGCGGCACCTGACCCAGATCGCGCAGGGTGATCAGACCCGCCTGCACCCCGTCGTCCACGTCGTGATTGTTATAGGCGATGTCGTCGGCGATGGCCGCACACTGGGCCTCCAGCGAGGCGAACGTCCCCAGCCGCAGGTCCCACCCCGCCTCGCCGCCGGTCGCATAGGGGCGCACGACCGACCAGGCCGGCTCGTCCAGCCGGTGCGATACCGGGCCGTTGTGCTTGATGACGCCCTCCACCGTCTCCCAGCTCAGATTCAGCCCGTCGAACTGCGGATAGCGGTTCTCCAGCTCGGTCACGACGCGGAAGCTCTGGACGTTGTGGTCGAACCCGCCATAGTCGCGCATCTGCACCACCAACTCGTCCTCGCCGGCGTGGGCGAACGGCGGATGGCCCAGGTCGTGGGCCAGGGCGATGGTTTCCGCCAGGTCGTCGTCCAGCCTCAGCGCATGGGCCAGCGACCGCGCGATCTGCGCCACCTCCAGCGAATGGGTCAGGCGGGTGCGGTAGTGATCGCCCTCATGCGCCACGAAGACCTGGGTCTTCTCCTTCAACCGCCGGAACGCCGTCGCATGGATGATGCGGTCACGGTCCCGCGCAAAGGCGGTGCGCGTGCGGCTGGCGGGCTCGAAAACGCGGCGGCCCTGGGTCAGGTCGGCGCGCTCGGCGTAGGAGGCGAGGTCTGTGTGGCTCAAGTCATCAACTTTGAGGCTGCTTTGATGCGGGGGGCCTTTGCGAACGGCCCTGCCCGCCTCATATAGACAGCCGTGAGCACCGTCCAATCCACAGAACCGTCCACACCCGCCTTCACCGTCGCCACGCGCGCGCCGGAAGGCATCGTCCTGGCCGCCAGCGCCGCCAAGCGACTGGCGAAACTGGGGGCGGCCGAGGGCAAGACCCTGATGCTGCGGGTCGCGGTGGACGGCGGCGGCTGCTCGGGCTTCCAGTATCGGTTCGAACTGGTCGAGACGGCCGAGGACGACGATCTACGCATCCAGGCCGACGGCCAGACCGCCTTGATCGACCCCGTCTCGGTTCCCTTCCTGAAGAACTCCGAGATCGCCTATGTCGATGAACTGGCCGGCGCCCAGTTCGTGGTCAGGAACCCGAACGCCGCCTCCAGCTGCGGCTGCGGCGTCAGCTTCTCGATCTGACGACGGCCCAGCCGGTCGCCAGGATCGGCGAGACAAGCAAGGCCGCAAAGGCCCAGTCCCACACCCCATCCTGCAACAGTGCGCCCACCAGCCCGATCAGGCTGAGCGCAAACAGGACGATCGGCGCGCGGAAGATGGCCCACAGGGTCAGATCCCTCGGGTTGTGACGGCGACGGCTCACGCCTTCCGCCTCCCCTTGCCCAGCCACAGATAAAGACCGGACCCCAGGATCACGATGGTGGCGATGTCCAGCAGCGCCCACAGGATTTTCAGCGCCAGCCCGCCATAGTCGCCGAAGTGCAGCGGCTGCGACAGCGACAGAGTCTTCACATACCAGGGCGCCGGCGCCACCGCCGCCAGTTCGCCCGTTCGTGCGTCGATCAGGGCCGGCGTCGTCATATGTGTCGTCAGCGGCGTGTCGCCGTGGAAGAAGACGGCATAGTGGTGGTCGGTCGAATAGTCGGTTCCCGGAAACGCCACGAACTGCAGCTTCATGCCCGGCAGCGCCGCCTTGGCTCGCTCCACCGCCGCGTCCAGCGAGGCCCGGCCCTGCGCGGGCGCCGGCGTATCATAGGCGACGGTCAACTCCTTCAGCGCCGTCTCTCTCCAATAGGCCAGGATGGGCGTGGCCAGGGTGTTGACCACCCCCGTCAGCCCCACCACCAGCACCCAGGCCGCCGTCACCACGCCCAGCAGATTGTGATAGTCCAGCCACCGCGTCCGCGCCGCCTTCTTGACCCGCACCGTCCCGAACGGCAGTCGACGCATGAAGGGCGCATACAGCACCACGCCCGACACCACGGCGACGACCAGCAACAGCCCCATCGCGCCCAGAAACAGCATTCCCGGCAGCCCCAGGAACATGTCGGTGTGCAACTGAAGCAGGAACTCCATCACCGGATGACCGGCGACCAACGGCGCGCCCTCGCCGCTGGTCTGATCGATCGGCTCGAAACTGTATTTGCCGGCCGGGGCGTCGGGCGCGCGGCTGGTGACGTTCACCACCGGCCGGTCCTCGTCGAAGCTCATGAAGGCCGGAACCTCGCCCGGATGTTTGGCCAGACCGGCGGCCAGCACCTCGTCCAGCGTCAGCAGTTGGCCGTCCGGGTTCTTCGGCGCCCACGGCTCATGCAGCAGCGCCTCGTTCAACTCGTGGCTGAACACCAGCGGCAGTCCCGTGACGCACAGCATCAGCAGGAACAGGGTCGAGATCAGGCTCGACCACTTGTGTGTCCAGGTCCAGGCGCGGATCGTCCGGGCGTGCATCGGCCGGCGCGGATCAGAACTCGGTCGAGACCGACAGACGCAAGGTCCGCGGCGCGCCCAGCGTCAGATAGTTCGATCCCGGATAGCCGCCGACCGCGACCCATTGATCCTCGTCCGCGACATTCTCGACCCGCGCGCGCAGCGTCACCGGCTTGTCGCCCGCCGTGAAGGCATAGCGCACCCCGGCGTCGAAGCGGGTCCAGCTCTCCAGCTCGAACGCATTGGTCGCATCGCCCGGCTGGGCGCCGGTATGGACCGCCCGGCCCTCGACCGTCAGGCCGCTGACCATCGGCACGTCCCATTCGACATTCAGATTGGCCTGGAAGTCCGGCACGCCGATCGCCGACTTGCCCGCATTGGCGGCGGTCAGCGACCGATTGATCTCGGCGTCCAGCCATGTCGCGCCCCCGATCAGACGCAAGCCGACGACCGGTTCGCCATAGACCGTCAGCTCGACACCTTTGTTCTCCTGCTCGCCGCCGTCCGAATAGACAGCGGTATTCGGATCGAAGAAGGCGCTAGGCAGGGTCGTGCGGAAGACGCTCAGCGTGCCGCCATACGAACCGGCGTCGTATTTGGCGCCAATCTCGGCCTGCTCGGCGCGGAACGGCGACAGCACTTCGCCGCCGTTCGCCACCGTCACGCCATTGACCACCGCCGGCGCGGTCGTGCCCGGAACCAGGGCTTCGGCATAGTTGGCGTACAGCGAGATCGCGTCGCTGGGCTTGTAGACCAAGGCGAGGGCCGGCGTCGTCGCGTCGCTGGAATAGCCCGACGTGAAGGCCCCGTCGGCGTAGGCGTAGGATCGGGTCTCGATCTCCTGATAGCGGAGGCCGACGGTCGCCAGCAGCCGTCCGTCCAGGAAGGATAAGACATCGGCGACGGCGAAACTGGTGTTCTTGACCCGCTCGGTGACGTTGGGATCATCCAGATCGCCCGAGACGCTGGCGATGGCCGGCGCCGGCGACAGCAGCGGATTGGTCAGCGTCCCCATCGCATAGCCGGCGAAGTTCGACGCCGCCCAGGCGTTCTTGGACTTGGACTGGATCTGCGAAGCCGAAGCGACCAGGCGATGCTCAATCGGGCCGGTCGTCAGGTCGGCGCGCACGCCGATGTCGCCCGACCACACCGTGTCCTCGCGAATATTGTCGAAGCGATAGCCGCGGATCGCGCCCGCCGCGTCGGCGCGCGGATTGGCCAGGCTGTTGTCTTCCTCGCCCTGACGCCCGCCGAAAGCGGCCCAGGCGCTGATGTTGTCGGTCAGGTCCAGCTCGCCGCGCACGGCGCCGAACAGCTGCTCTTCGTCTGTGTAGGTCCAGCGTTGGGCGAAGTTCTTGTCGGCCGAGGGCGCGTCCGGGATGGCGGTTCCCGGCGTCACACTGGGACGGGGCGCATCAATCCGGTGATCCTGCCAGCCCAGATCGGCCGAAAACCGGGCGCGATCGCCTCGGCGGTCCAGCCCAAGGCCGACGACCCGCAGTTGGCCGGTCTCATCCTCGACGGCGCTTTCGCCCGCACGGCTGGCGATGTTCAGGCGCGCGCCCCATTCGCCTTCGTCGCCGAAACGGCGGGCCAGGTCGGCGGCGGCATAGATCTCGTCACGGCCCGATACGCCTCCGGTCAGGCGCGTCAGGGGGGCGTCGCCCGCCCGCTTCGGCGTCAGGTTGAAGGCGCCGCCGACCCCGGTCCCGCCCGGCGCGGCGCCGTTCAGGAAGGTGGAGGCTCCGCGAAACACCTCGACCCGCTCGACCAGTTCGGCCGCCACGAACTGGCGCGGCAAGACGCCATAGAGCCCGTTGTAGCTCATGTCGTCCGAATAGACCGGGAAGCCCCGGACTACATACAGCTCCTGGAAGTTGCCGAAGCCCTTGGACACCCGCACCGTCGGGTCGTTCTGCAGCACGTCGCCGATGCCGCGCGCCTGCTGATCACGCACCAGTTTTTCGGTGTAGTTGGCGGTCGAGAACGGCGTGTCCATCACGCCCAGATTGCCCAGCAGGCCGATGCGCCCGCCGCGCGCCACCTGACCGCCCGCCGCCGGCGCCGTCAGCCGAACCTGCGACCCCGTCACGACGATCTCCCCCAGCTCCGCCGGAGCCGTCGCCTGCTGCGCCAGGGCCGGCGAGGCGAGTGTCAGCGTCAGGGCGCTGGCGGTCAAAAGAACGGAAGCACGGCGAAGGCAGGGCATTTTGATACGCATTCTCAAAATCAAGTTGCGCGTCCCTAGCCCGATCGCTCTGTGCAATGCAATCCGCCGCACCCGCGACATATTGCATTTAGCTGAATTCCTAATTAGGAAGATTGCTATGAACACCCTGTTCAAGGCCCTGTCGCATCCGGTGCGCCGTCGCATCATCGCCATGTTGCGCGCCGGTCCGCTGGCGTCCGGCGACATCGCCGCCGCCTTCGACATGAGCTGGCCCACCATCACCGGCCACCTCAACGCCCTGAAGGAGGCCGGCCTGGTCAGCCCGGAGCGCGAGGGCCAGACCATCCGCTATCGGCTGGAAATCTCGGCGGTCGAGGAGGCGATGGCCTTTCTGATGGACATCGTCGGAACCGGCGAGGCGACCGGACCCCTGCCCCAGCCCTCAAAGGAAACACGCCGATGAAGGATCGCCTGTCCCTGCTGGACTATCTGACCCTCGCCGTCTTCGGCGTGCAGGCGGCCTTCGCCCTCTACATCGGCGTTAACGGTCCGACGACGCCGATGCCGATGCACTGGAATGCGGGCTGGCAGGTCGACCGCTGGGGCGATCGGGTGGAGTTCGCGACCTTCACGGGCGGCCTGGCGGTGATCGGCTTCATCGCCGCCGCCGGCCTGGGTCTGGCCGCCCTGCGCGCCGAGGATCAGGGCGACGCCTCACGTCGTCGCTCGATGCGGATCGGCCAGGGGCTGACAGTGTTCATCGTCGCCGCCATCGGCCTGGTGATCGCCTGGGCCAGCCTGGGGCACGCGACCGTCGATAGCGGCCCCACCGTCATGACCGGCGCCTTGTCGCTGATCCTGCTGGTCACCGGCGCCTTCCTCGGTCGGGTCGCGCCCAATCCCCTGATCGGCGTGCGCACCCCCTGGAGCTACAAGAGCCGCCTGGCCTGGGATCGCTCGAACCGTCTGGCGGGTCGACTGTTCTGCCTGGTCGGCCTGGCCGGCCTGATCGCCGCGCCGCTTGCGCCCCCGCCCTATGGCGTCACGGCCCTGATCGCCGCCGTCATCGTCGTCGCAGGCCTCTCGATCTTCGAAAGCTGGCGCGTCTGGCGCGCCGACCCCGACCGCCAACCCTTCTGAAGGAGACTGCCATGCTGATGCTGACCCACGCCCTTCTCGCGGCAAGCCTGCTCGCCGGCCCGGTCTCGACCGACATCGCTTTGCCCGCCCAGCCGGCACCCTTGCATGGCACGCTGCTGTCGCCGGAGGCGGCGACGGCCGTCGCCGTCATCCTGCCCGGCTCCGGCCCGACCGATCGGGACGGGAACAGCCCGATGGGCGTCGCCGCCTCCACCTATCGCCTGATGGCCGAGGACCTGGCGGAACAGGGGGTCGCCACCCTGCGCATCGACAAGCGCGGCGTCGCGGCCAGCACAGCCGCCGGGTTCGACGAAACTAAGCTGCGTTTCACAGACTTGGCCGTCGATGCGCGCGCCTGGGCGGCCGAGGCCGCCTCGCGGACGGGACAGCCCTGCGCCTGGCTGATCGGCCACAGTGAAGGCGCCCTGGTCGCGCTGAAGGCGGTCGACGGCGGAGACGACAAGGTCTGCGGCCTGATCCTGCTGTCCGGCGCCGGTCGTCCGGCCGGCGTGGTGATCCGCGAACAGCTCCAGGCCGGCCTGCCCGAACCCCTGAAGACCCAGGCCTTCGGCGTCCTGACCGAACTCGAAGCCGGCCGCACCGTCGCCGATACGCCGCCCACGCTGGCCGCCCTGTTCCGCCCGTCGGTCCAGCCCTATCTGATCTCGTGGCTGCCGCTGGACCCCGCCGCCCTGCTCGCCGCCTACGACGGCCCGGTCTTCATCGGCCAAGGGACCACCGACCTCCAGATCGGCATCACGGACGCGCAAGCCCTGGACGCCGCCGACCCTAAGGCCACGCTGAAACTCTGGGACGGCGTCAACCACCTCCTCAAGACCGCCCCCGCCGACCGCGCCGCCAACCTGGCCACCTACGCCGACCCGGCCTTACCGCTGGCGCCAGGCGTGGCGCAGGATGTGGCGACGTTCATTCGGGCGCATTAATCGTCATCAACATCTGATCGGCTTGAAAAAACTATTCAGGCGACAGAGTTTTGCTGAGCATGCGCAGGGTGATCAACGAACTTTGGGTGGTATGGACCTTTCATAAGGTCGCTCTTGGTGGAGCGCTCATTGTGGTCGTACTCGCTGTCGTGATGGCGATGGTCGTAGCCTTTGTTAGCGCGCCGCAATCCACCAAGGGCAAGGTGATTTCGTTCGATGTCGCCGGAAGCGAACGGCGCAATGCTCCTGCGGCTATCGTTCATGTGGAAGGCCGCTTGGCCAGGATCAAAGTGTACAGACGCATCTCGTGCTTGGTCGGCGAAGAGATGGAGCTCATGCGCTATGACACGCCGCTCGGATCGTTTTACACTCTCGCTTCTGGTCCTCGCCCCTGCCATTCGCCGGAGGGCTGAATGGCGATCATGAGAACTTTGCCGTAAAGTTAGTCCAACCCTCCCCGCGCCTCGTCCGACAGCGCGAAGAACCGCTCCCGAACCTCGGCCGCGAACGGGTTGTCGCGTTCGATGGCGCGGAAGACGGCGGGGCTGTCGTGGCGGACCATGTCGACAGCCTGCATCAGCCGGTCGAAACTGGCGGTGGTCATGCGCGTCGGCAGGGGCTCCATCGCCATCAGGACGCGGGCGATCAGATGGGTCAGACCCTGCACGGTGGCCGCCTCGCGGTCATGGTCCTCGGGGCTGACCTGAAACACCTTCAGCCCCAGCGCCCGGCGGCAGAAGGCGGCGACGCGACGGGCGTCTTTTGCGCCCCGCACCTCGCACACGGCGATCCGCAGGCCGGCGATGCCGTCCTTGCCGCTCTGCGGCCCGAACAGGGGATGGGTGCCCACGATCCGCACGCCGGGCGGCAGCAGGGCGTTCATCGCCTGCGCCGGCTTCACCTTCACCGACCCCACGTCGATGACCAGGGCCTTGGGATTAAGGTGCGGGCCGATGGCGATCAGCGTCGCCTCCAACGCCTCGACCGGCACGGCCAGCACCACCGTGGGACAGGCGGCGGCGGTCGCCAGATCGGTCAGGGTCGCGAGGCCTTCGCCATCGCTCGCCGCCGGATCATGCGCCAGGATTTCGAACCCGGCCGACAAATGCCGCGCCGTCAGCCGCCCGAAGGCGCCGAAGCCGATCAGGCCGAGCCTCTCCCTCACAGCGTCTCCATGAACCGCACCGGCCGCCCGTGCGCCGATCCGATCAGTTCGCCGTCCTGCATCACCACCCGACCACGCACGATGGTCGCCATCGGCCAGCCGGTCGCCTCCATCCCGTCGAACGGGGTCCAGCCGCAGCGCGTCGCCTGCTGATCGTGCGTGATCGTCCGCTTGGCCTTCAGATCGACGATGGTCAGGTCGGCGTCATAGCTGACGGCCATCCGCCCCTTGTTCGCCGTGCCGAACACCCGCTGCGCCCCCGCCGAGGTCAGGTCGATGAAGCGCTCCAGCGACAGGCGCCCGTTTGCGACATGGGTCAGCATCAGCGGCACCAGCGTCTGCACCCCCGGCATGCCGGACGGCGAGGCCGGATAGGGTTTGGCCTTTTCTTCCTTGGTGTGCGGCGCATGGTCGGAGCCCAGCACGTCGGCCACGCCCTGCTGCATCCCCCACAGCCACAGCGCGTCCACATGCTCCTGCGACCGGATCGGCGGGTTCATCTGGGCGTAGCTGCCCAGCCGCTCATAGGCTTCCGGTCCGACCAGGGTCAGGTGCTGGGGCGTGATCTCGACGGTGGCGACATCCTTGTGGAAGCGCAGATATTCCATCTCTTCCCGGGTCGTGACGTGCAGCACATGGATGCGCGCGCCCGTCTCCTTGGCCAGGCCGACCAGGCGCCGGGTCGAGCGGATGGCGCTTTCGGCATCGCGCACCTCGGGGTGGCTGGTCCAGTCGCCGGTGCGGGCCAGACCGCGACGCTCGACCAGCCGGTATTCGTCCTCGGAGTGGAAGGTGGCGCGTCGGCGCACATTGGACAGAACCTTGCGCACCCCCTCGTCGTCGGCGATCAGCAGGTCCCCGGTCGAGGCGCCCATGAAGACCTTGACCCCGCAACAGCCAGGCAGCCGCTCCAGCTCGCCCAGATAGTCCGCATTCTCGTGCGTGCCGCCGACGTAGAAGGCGTGGTCAGTCCACATCCGATCCTTCGCCCGCGCCAGCTTGTCGGCCATGGTGTCGGGATCGGTGGTGTTGGGGTTGGTGTTCGGCATCTCGAATACGGCGACGACGCCGCCCAGGGCGGCCGCGCGGCTGCCCGTCTCCAGATCTTCCTTCCACTCCAGCCCCGGCTCGCGGAAATGGACCTGGGTGTCGATCACGCCGGGCAGGACCGTCAGCCCCGTGGCGTCGAAGGTTTCGCCCGCAGACGCCTGCGACAGATCGCCGATGAAGGCGATCTTGCCGTCGATCACCCCGACATCCGCCATGCCCCGCCCCGCATGGTTCGCCACCTCGCCGCCACGGACGATCAGGTCATAGGTCTGGGTCATGGGGCGGTTCCTGGGGGATGAGCGATGCGCTCTTACTATATCTCCGCTCATCCCCGCGAAAGCGGGGACCCAGCGCTTTGGGCGCGCTAACCCCGCACCTTCAACATCCGCTGCGCCGCCTTCAGCACCCGCTCCCACGGCAGGTCCATCATATGCTGGATCGCCTGGTTCAGGCGCGGATCCAGCTTCTTGAACTCTTCATAGGTCCGCGGCCCGCGCACGGCCTCGCCCTTCCAGGGTCCGCGCACGGTCTCGTCCGACGGCCCGAAGGCGGCGACGACCGGCGCGCCCGAGGCCACGGCCAGCTGGGTCCAGATCGAGTCCGCCCCGATGTACAGCACCGACGTCGACAGGGCCGCGACCGTCTGCAGCCGCGTCAGCTTGCCCTGAAGCTCGATCACCCGCGCGCGCGGCACGGCGTAGCGGATCGTGTGCGCCGCCTCGCGGTCGATCTCCTCGCCCACGATCATCAGCCGCCCGCCCGCCAGCGGCCCGTCGTCGGCCAGCAGCTTGGCCGCGACCTTGGCGTAGCGTTCGGCGGGCCAGCGCTTGCCCATCCATTCCACCCCCGGCCCGACCGCCAGGATCGGCCCGTCACCGCCCATCGCCGGGATCAACGCCTCGACCTGGGCCCGCGTCTCATCCGAGACATAGAGTTTCGGCGCCGGGATCTCATCGGGCTCCAGCTTCAGCACCGCCGCCGCCGCCTCGACCGCATGCAGGCCCGGCTGATCCTTGCCCCGCACCGCGCGCTTGTGCCGCCTCAGCTTGCCCGACAGGTCCGAGCCGCGCATGTCCACGACCAGTCCCCATTTGGTCGCCCGCACCTGGTTCCACAGGGCGATCCAATCGAAATGGCCCTCGCGCTCCAGCACGATCAACTTCGTCAGGCGCGGCGTATCGGCGAACAGCGGCGCGCTGGCGGCCGATCCGACGATGGTGAAGGTCGCGTGCGGCAGGCTCTCGACCAGATGCGCCAGCACGCCGGAGGACAGCACGGCGTCCTCGGCGTCCGCCTCGGCGATGTACAGGATGGGAAACCGCCCGATCATCCGTCGACGGATACAGGGATTCTATCTGCGGTTCAGCGCCAAACGCGTGTTTCCACAGGAAGGCCCCATGCGCTACAGCGACGCGCATGAGCCACACGCCCGACCCAGCCGCCGCAGCCGCCGCAGCCGCCCTCGAACGCTTCAAGGCCCAGCGCGTCACGGCCATCTACCGGCTGGACCTGATCGCCAAGGGCGCGACGATTTCCTACGAGGACGGCACGCCGATCGACATGGCCTCCGAAAAGACCCGGCTGGAGGCCGTCGTCGCCGACATGGATCGCCGCATCGCCCGGCTGGAGCGTTAGGCCGGGTGAGCCTTCCCCTCCTTCCCGGCCGGACCTGCGGCGGTTGCGTCGAATGCTGCCGGGTCATTCCGCTGAACCTGCCGGAACTGGCCAAGCCGACGGGCGAGCTGTGCGCCTATTGCGTCGACGGCGCCGGCTGTTCGGTCCACGCAATCCGGCCGAACACCTGCCGCATCTGGTTCTGCCTGTGGCGTGTGGTCGAGCTGTCCGACGACTGGCGGCCGGATCGCAGCGGCGTCATCGTCCGCCCTGACGGCGTGGAGGACGGGGTCATCACCCTGTATGTCCTGCGCCGCTCTGACTTCCTGGCCTCGCCCGACTTCTTCGTGACCGTCGCCGGCTGGGTCGCAGAAGGGATCGAGGTCGCGCTCAGCATTCCCGGCCCCGTTGGAACCTATCCCGCCCGCGCCGTCATCACCGACTGGCTGCGCCCGGCGATCGAGGATGGCGACCCGGGCGCCTTCACGACCCGCGTCCTGATGTCCCTCGACCGGCTGGCCGAACACGACTTTCAGCCGGACCGCGTCGTCGCGCGATATGCGGTGACAACCCAGGATCGGCCTGAAGCTTAGCCGAAGCTTAAGTCCTTGGCTCTACGGTGAAATCCGTAACGCCGTCGCTGGAAAGGGCACGCCGTCGATGCAGGCCTGGGACGCGCTGAAACGACCGATCTGGATGTTCGATCCGGTCGCCTTGCGCGGCGTCTACGCCAATGCGGCCGCGCTCGACCTCTGGGGGTCCGACAATCTTGACGCCCTGCTGGCGCGCGATTTCAGCAACGTTTCCCCCGCCGTCCTGGCCCGCACCGAGCGTCTGGCGCGCGAGACGGCCAATGGCGAGACCCTGACGGAAGACTGGACCTTCTACCCGCACGGCCGACCGCTGACGGTGTCAGCGGTGATCTCGACCTATCGCCTGACGGACGGCACGCCGGTCCTGCTGTTCGAGGCCGCGCCCATCACGGTTGAGAACGAGGAGCGTCGCGCGGTCGAGGCCCTGCGTCACACCTCGACCCTGATCACCCTGTTCGATAGCGAAGCCCGCCCGATCTTCTCCAACCCGTCGGCCTTCGCCGCCTACGGATCGACCGCGCACCCCTTCGAGGCCCGGTTCGCCCAGCCCGAGCGCGCCCAGCCCATGCTGGCGACCGCCCTGTCGGGTTCGGCGATTTCCGACGTCTGCGAGATCATCACGCGCGAGGGCGTGCGCTGGCACCATCTGGACATTCGTCCCGTGACGGACCCCGTCACGGGCCATCTCGGCGTCTTGCTGAACGAGATCGACGTGACCGAGCGCGTCGAGGCCGAACAGGCCCGCGTCGCCGCCGAGCAGAAGACATCGATGGCCGAGGCCCGGCAGAAGTTCCTGACGGACATGTCGCACGAACTGCGCACGCCCCTGAATGCGGTCATCGGCTTCTCCGACCTGTTGTCCAAGGCCGGCCTGGCCCAGGAACACGCCGATCAGGCCGCCCGCATCAACGGCGCGGGGCAGCGCCTGTTGTCCGTCGTCAACGATATGATCGACCTGTCGGCCGACAACGTCGTTCCCCCGGCGCCCTCAGACACGCCGGCCGAGCCTGCCCCGCCGGCCAATGAGGACGCCCCCGCCCTGCGCGTCCTCTATGTCGACGATCACGACAGCAACCGCGCCCTTGTCATGGCGGTGTTGACGGCCCAGGGCATCGCCTGCGCCACCGCCAACGACGGCGAACAGGGCGTCGAGGCCGCCCGCACCGGCGACTGGGACGTGATCCTGATGGACATCCAGATGCCCGTGATGGACGGCGTCCAAGCGACCCGCGCCATCCGCGCCCTGCCCGGCGTCGTGGGCCGCACGCCGATCCTGGCCCTGACCGCCAACACCCTGCCGGAACAGCTGACCCAGTACGAACAGGCCGGCATGGACGACTGCATCGCCAAGCCGATGAACATCGTCGACCTGGTCATGCGCGTCACCGCGTGGGGCGCCAGCGACTGGCGCACCTTCGATCCTCGCCTCGAGGAAGCGGCGGCCGCAGTCGCCTAAATTCTCTGCGGCGTCTTCTGAAGGGACGCCGTGCGCCCTATCTTCGCCCCATGCTCATCGCCCGTCTCGACAGTCGCGCCCTGATCTCCGTCACGGGCGAGGATGCGAAACCCTTTCTGCACAATCTGTTGACCCAGGATGTGGAGACGCTGGCCGAAGGCGAGCTGCGCTTCGGCGCCCTTCTGTCCCCGCCCGGCCGGCTGCTGTTCGACCTGTTTCTTCTGGGACAGGCTGACGGCGTTTTGCTGGATGTCGCCGCCGACCGCCGCGACGCCCTGATCCAGCGCCTGTCGATGTACAGGCTGCGCGCCAAGGTTCAGGTCGCCGCCGACGACCGCCCGGTCTTCGTCGCCTGGCCCGAGACCTCCGCCGGCTTCATCCCCGACCCCCGCACGCCCCTGATGGGCGGCCGTCTCTATGGCGAGGCGACGTCGGACGCCGCCGAGGCCGACTACGACGCCCACCGCCTGTCGATCGGCCTGCCCGATCCGACCGCCGACGCGCCCCAGGACAAGACCTATCCGATCGAGGCCGATTTCGACCTGCTGAACGGCATCGACTTCCAGAAGGGCTGTTTCGTCGGCCAGGAAACGACGTCGCGGATGAAGCGCCGGGGCACGATCAAGAACCGGATGCTGCCGCTGGACTTCGACGGCCCGCCCCCCGCCTTCGGCGCCGAGGTGCTGAAGGGCGAACTGCGCGCGGGCGAAGTCCTCTCGGGCCGGGACGGTTCGGTCATGGCCCTGCTGCGCATCGACCGCCTCGACGGCGACCTGACGGTGGACGGTCGCCCGGTGCGCTTGCGCAAACCCGCCTGGATGGGCGAGGACGTCCTTTCCTCCTCCAACGCGTGAGTCCCCCCAATGAAGATCGCCGATCAGATCGTCCTCGTCACCGGCGGGGCGCGTGGCGTCGGCGCCGCCTGCGTCCGCGCCTTCGCCCATGAAGGCGCCCGCGTCGTCATCAACTGGAGAAACAGCGGCGAAGCGGCGAACGCCCTGGCCGCCGAGATCGGCGAGCGCGCCCTCGCCCTCCAGGCTGACGTGACCGACCGCGCCGCGGTGGACGCCATGGTCGCGGCCGCGCAAGGCCGTTTTGGCGCCCCCGTCACCACCGTCGTCAACAACGCTTTGGACTACAGCTTCAACGGCGACGCCCGCTCCCAGATGACCGCCATCGGCTGGGACGAGATGGATCGCCAGTTCTCGACCGTCGTGCGCGGCGCCCTGAACCTGATCCAGGCGACCGCGCCCGGCATGGCCGCGGCCCGGTTCGGCCGCGTCGTCAACATCGGCACCAACCTGTTCCAGAATCCGGTCGTGCCCTACCACGACTACACCGCCGCCAAGGCCGCCCTGCTCAGCCTGACCCGCACCGCCGCCGGCGACCTCGGCCCCGACGGCGTCACCGTCAACATGGTCTCGGGCGGTCTTCTGCGCACCACCGACGCCAGCGCCGCCACGCCCGAGGCCGTCTTCGACCTGATCGCCGGCATGACCCCGCTGCGCAGCGTCACGACCCCGCAGGAATTCGCCGACGCCGTCCTCTTCTTCGCCTCCCCCTGGAGCCGCGCGGTCACCGGCCAGAACCTGGTCGTGGACGGCGGATTGGTCCGGGACTGAAATGACGACCGTCTCCTCCCCACTTCGTGGGGAGGTGGCGCGGCGCTCCTTAGCGCCGTGACGGAGGGGTTCTTCACCACAGCACAAGCGCCCGTGGGACTTTAAGAGCCCCTCCACCGCTTCGCGGTCCCCCTCCCCATTTCATGGGGAGGAGACGAGACGCATCCTATTATCGCAGAATATTTTGCGGGATTTCGGTCGTTTAGCTTTCACCAGCGTCAATCGACCATCCCCTCCCTAAACGCCCTTAAAATGCGCAGTTCTATGACGAAGGGAGAAGAAGACTTGGGCTCGTCACACTGTTTTTCCGCCATCCGACGTCACCCGCGAAATTGCACTTTCTTGCACTTTGCACGCGTTCTTGAGGTGCAGTGCAATTTCCAACCGCCACCCTGAGATTAGACGAATTAGACACTTTAGACGGTGTTTTCCCTCCGTCTCCCCGACGCCGACCGCCCTTTCCTCAACCAGAACAGACTGGCAACTTCAGGCCATGACCGACTCACACGCCCCAGAGGTTTCCGGCGGCCGCTGCGGCTGGTGCGGGACCGACCCCCTTTATGTCGCCTATCACGACACCGAATGGGGCGTGCCTGAACGCGATCCCCGCGCCCTGTGGGAAAAGCTGGTGCTCGACGGGTTTCAGGCCGGTCTCGCCTGGATCACCATCCTCAGAAAACGCGAGGGTATCCGCGACGCCTTCGATGGTTTCGATCCCGAGATCGTCGCCCGCTATGATGAGGCCGACATCCACCGCCTGCTGAACGATCCGCGCATCATCCGCTCGCGCGCCAAAATCAACGCCGCCATCCGGGGCGCCCAGATCTGGCTTCAGATGCGCGATGACGGCGAGGACTTCTCCGCCTGGCTCTGGTCCTTCGTCGGCGGCGAACCGATCCAGACCCCTTACGCCGACTATCGCCAGGCCCCGACCCAGACCGAACAGTCCGTCGCCATGGCCAAGGCGTTGAAGAAACGCGGATTCAACTTCTGCGGCCCGGTCATCGTCTACGCCTTCATGCAGGCCGTCGGCATGGTCAACGATCACCAGACGACCTGCTTCCGTCACGCCCAGGTTCGTGCGATGGCGAGCCATGGCTAAAGCCCTCGCAAACCCCAAAGCCTTCCCGACCCTCGCGCTGGAAACGGTGCTGATGCAGCGGGTCAACGGTCACGTCTGCGGCGTGGACGAGGCCGGGCGTGGTCCCTGGGCCGGGCCGGTCTCGGCGGCGGCCGTGATCCTGAACCCCGACGACCTGCCGCCGGGCATCGACGATTCCAAGGCCCTGACCGAAAAGCGCCGCGCCGCCCTTGAGCCCGAGATCAAGGCCCGCGCCGTCGCCTGGGGCGTCGGTTTCGCCTCTGTCGACGAGATCGAGGAACTGAACATCCTGCACGCTACGGGCCTGGCCATGTGCCGCGCCATTGAGGCCTTGCAGGTCCAGCCGGTCGCCGCCCTGGTCGACGGCAACTATCGCTTCAAGCTTCCGTGCGAAATCCAGACGGTCGTCGGCGGCGATGGACTGTCGCTATCTATCGCGGCGGCCTCGATCCTGGCCAAGACCTCACGGGATCGGTTGATGATCGATCTGGACGCCCAATACCCCGGCTACGGCTTCGCCAGCCACAAGGGCTACAACGCGCCGATCCATCAGAACGCCTTGAAAACCTTAGGCCCCTGCCCCGCCCACCGGCGCAGTTGGTCGCCGATCAAGGCGCTGTTGCAGGAGGCCTGACGCCGTCTCAGATGTGCAGGAAGCCGCCCAGCAGCGCGCCCATCAGGGCGGCAACAGCCGCCCCGGCGATCGCCATCATCCAGCGCGGCGGCGGCGCCACCTCGGGCTCGACATCGATCTGCTCGATGGGTTGTGCAGCTTCGACCGGCCGCGTGTAGCGCGCGGCGTTGTGGGTGAAGGTCGCATCCGCCGTCCGCGGCGCCCACGAGCGCGGCTCGGCCGCCGGACGCACGCGGTAATCGTCGAGGCGATCGGTTTTGGGGGCGGTGTACGGGTGCGGTTGCATAGTCCCACAACGGCACGCAGCGATTCGCGTTCCGCCCCGCCCTCCGTTGTTTTTATTGGTGTCTATGCGGCCACGGGCAGGGAAACCGGCCGCTCCGTCACCACGAACAGGTGCTCGACGTTCTTCAGCCGCCCGACCTGCCCGACCTTCTCGCCCTTGGGATTATGGATCCCGATCCGGGCGCCGACATAGCGGGGATGCGCCATCTCCAGCACCTGCACATGACCCCGCGCCGACAGCATCTCGACCAGGTCGGCCCGGCTCAGATACCCCTCGTCGTTGAAGCTGACGATCAGGTTCGGCGCCTTGACCCGCTCGATCACCGTCCGCAGCGCCGGGCCGATGCCGGGCCGGCTGTTGAAGGCGCTCTTGCGCGTCCTCACGTCCACCCGCTTGTTGGCCACCCCATAGGTCTCGGGCCGGTCCCACAACACCAGGCTTTCCCAGCAATGATAGTTCCCCAGATAGGAATGCTGGTTGTAGGGCGGGTCCAGATAGACCAGATCCGCCTCGACCTGTTCGGCGATCTCGACCGCATCGCCCTGCGTCGCTCGGCACGGCCCGTCCACGGCCGGAACCAGGTCCGGCGTGCGCAGCTCCAGCGTCTTCAGCGCCCTCGGCGCCCACTGCTTCATATAGGCCATCTGGACCCCGGCGGTGGAATCCACCCGGTCCGCCGCCTCCATCAGGCTGACCAGGGCGATGGCCTTGAGTTCCGGCTCCAGCCCCATCGCCTCGATCCGGTCGCGCATGGCGTCGATGCGAGCGCCGTTGTCAGGGTGGAAATACCGCGCATCCTGACAAAAGGCCTGGGTGAACCAGCCCGCCTCGGGCTTGACCGTCCGCAGCTCGGCCAGCACGCCCTCGGCCCGCTCGATCCACCGCTCCCGATCCGCCTGAACATAGGTCGTCGCCAGGGCGTGGGCATAGGCGTTCAGGTCGTTCGACCAGACCTGAAACCCCTGCTTCTTCAGGGCGTGCCCGACCCTCGCCGTGCCCGAGAACAGATCGCACACCCGCCCGCCCTGCGGCAGCACCCCCGCCACCGCACCCGTCACATGCCCCAGCAAGGCGCGCTTGGAGCCGATATATTTGATCATGACGCGGCCCGACTCATCGCGGCAGCATAGCGGTTGTCGCAAGGCGCGCGAAGTTGCCCGGATCGTCGGAATTCAACCGCCGCGTCTAGCTTCAGGCCAACGCGCGGTCCATGCTCAATGCGGCGATTATGGAGAAGGCGCATGCCCCACAGCGAAACCCATCGGGTCGATCGGATCGGCTGGCTTAGGGCGGCGGTGTTGGGGGCCAATGACGGGCTGGTGTCGACGGCCAGTCTGGTGGTGGGCGTCGCGGCGGCGGCGACCAGTCATGGCGGCATATTGATCGCGGGCGTGGCGGGACTGGCGGCGGGCGCCATGTCGATGGCGGCGGGCGAATATGTCTCAGTCAGTTCGCAGTCCGATACCGAAAAGGCCGATCTGGCCCGTGAGGCGGTCGAACTGGCCGGCGATCACGAGGCCGAAACGCGCGAACTGGCCGGCATCTATGTCGGGCGAGGCGTCGCGCCGGATCTGGCGACCGAGGTGGCGCGCTAGATGATGGCGCATGACGCGCTGGGCGCCCATGCGCGCGACGAGCTGGGTATTTCGGAGATCACCACCGCGCGGCCGATCCAGGCGGCGGTGACCTCGGCGATCACCTTCTCGGCCGGAGCCGCCCTGCCTCTGGTCGTCGCCGCCGTTGCGCCCTTGGACACGCTGGCGATCTGGGTCGCGGTTTCCGCCCTGCTGGGACTGGCGGTGCTAGGCGCCCTAGGCGCGCGCGCAGGCGGCGCGCCGATCGGCCGGTCGGTTTTGCGCGTGGTCTTCTGGGGCGCGCTCGCCATGGCCATCACCGCAGGCGTGGGCCGCCTGTTCCACATCGCCGCCTGATCAGAACCGCGCCGTCAGGGCCAGGCGGGCGGTGAGCGGTCGTTGCGGCGTGCTGATGTCGCCCGAGGCGTAGAACGGATTGCCGAAGGTGAAGGTGTCGTCGCTGCGGTTGAACAGATTGTCCACCGACGCCCTGATCGCCCAGCGATCGATCTCCACGCCGACGCCCAGCGAACTGGTCAGATAGCCGGCCGAGGCGCCGGTGGAGGTCGGCGACAGGGCGATATCGGTCGGGCCGACATAGCCCAGGCGAAGCTCGGAACGCACCGTGGCATGCGCCAGATGCGCCTCATGCACGACGCCGGCCTGGACGCTGAAATCGGCGACCGCCGGCAGGCGCGTATCGGTCCCCAGCGCAAAACCGGGGTCCGGTCGGGTCAACTCGGGATCATTGACGACGGCGTGCGCATCCAGCGTCCACGGGCCGTCGCGCCATTCGACCTCGCCCTCGATGCCGCGATTGCGGCCGTCTCCCAGATTGGCGGTGAAGGGCAGGCCCCGGGCGTCGAAGCGGTCCGACTGGATGTTGCGCCAATCGGCGACGAAGACCGCGCTTCGCCCGCGCAGTCGCCCTTCGAACAAGGTGAAGCGCGCGCCCGCCTCGCCGGCGACGATCTCGTCCGGCTTCACACGTCGCGCGGGCTGCTGATCGCCGCCCGGCACGGCGCCCGCGTTGAAGCCCGGCCCGCGATAACCCTCGGTCGCCAAGGCGTAGAAGACGAAGGGGCCGCGATCATATTCGATCACCAGACGCGGGGTGATATCGACCAAGGCATCCTCTCCAGACACCTCCGTCGGATCGCCGTCGGTTTCGCTGCGATGCTCCACCCCGATGCGGAACAGGCGCGCGCCGGCGGTGATCTTCAGGCGGTCGGTCAGCGCATAGGCGGCGTCGCCGAACAGGGCGGCCTCGTCCACATGGTCGCGCCTGTGCTGTCGATAGACCCCCGGCCCGCCCTGCCCGTTCGAGATCGCGACGGTGCGGGTGTGGGTGTATTCCGAGAAGAACAGCCCGGCGCTCCACTTCAGTCGCGCGCCGAAGTCGCCGTTCAACCGCACCTCATGCACCGCAGCCGACAGGTCGTCGGCCTGGTCCAGCGCCGCTGTTCCCGTAAGCCCGAACAATCGGGCCGCAGGCGTCGCATCGTAGCGCGCATCGAGGCCGTGCGACTGAACGCTGGACGAGGCCCGCAGCCGCGCCCAGCCCAGATCCCCGTCCACCGAGGCCCAGACGCCGTCGAAATCGTTTCGGCTGGACTCCGTCAGGCTGCGACGACGCGCATAGGGTTGGTCGGCGCCCAGGTTGGCGTACTGGCTGTCATCGACGTCGATGGTCTGGGCGAGGAATCCCGTCTTCAAGGTCCAGCCGGGGGTCAGACGCAGCAGCGCCGCCGCCCTAAGCCCCTGCCGATGCATGCCGCCGGTATTGCTCAGTCCGAGGGCCTGATCATCGACGTAGCCCCCGACCGTCTCGTCATAGCCCACGACCCGGACCGCCAGGCGATCACGCAGGATCGGGGCGTTGATCATCAGCTCTACGGCGTCGCCCGGCGCGCCGCCGGCCGTCAGCGCCCCCTCTGCCGTCAGGCGTCCATAGACGCCGTCCAGGTCCGGCGCGCGGCTGACCATCTGGACGACGCCGCCCATCGAACCGGCGCCGTACAGCGCCCCCTGCGGCCCACGCAGGACCTCGACCCGTTCGATGTCGGCCAGACGCAACGCCGGGTCGGGCGCGTCGTAGGTCAGGCGCACATCGTCGAGATAGAGCCCGATCAGGCTTTGCGCCTGTCCTGCGACGGGTCCGTCCGCCAGGCCTCGAAGGAAGAGCTTGTCGCGCCCCGGCCCCAGATTGGTGACCGTCAGGCCCGACACGCGCGCGGCGACGCCGTCAAGGTCGCTGACCCCGGCCCGTTCCAGCGTCACCCCATCCAGCGACGACAGGCCGTAGGGGGCGCGCGACAGCAGCAGATTGTCCGTGCGTGACGCCGTCACCACGACTTCATCCAGCGTCGTCGGGGTCACGGGCGCGGGCGGCGCCGAGATCGTCCGCGCCACGGCAGGCGGCGCAGCGGCGACCAGCACGATCCTGTAGGCGCCGTCGCCGACGCGGGTCGCGACGCAGTGTGTGCCCAGCATCAATCTGGACAAGGCCGCATCGACGGAAAGTCGGCCCCTCACCCCGCGCGTGGGGCCGCATCGCTCGGCTCCGGCGGCGTCGATGCTGACGCCCGCCTGCAGACCGAAGTCGAGGACGGCGGTCCGCAACGGCTGAGGCGAAACCGACACCTGAAGCGAGGATCGCCCTTGGGCCATGCCGATCGACGGCGTGGTCACACCGCAAACGACGACCAGGGCGCAGAGGAAGGCTCGTACCAAAAGGCGACGTCCGAAGCAGGTTCAGCGCCGTTCTAGACGAACCCCTTGCGGCCCGCGAGTGGCCTTGATCGGCAGGAACCGTTCCAGCCGGCCGATCACCGCCGCTTCGTCATCAAGCACCAGCGTGCCGGAGAAGCGCAGGTTCGCCGCATTCGGCGCCACGGTCACCGGCGTGGCGAAGGCGCGGCTGAGGTCGGCGGCGATCTCTCGCAGCGGCCGATCGTCATAGGCGCGGCGGCCCTGGGTCCAGGCGGCGGCGGTGCGGACATCGACGGGGGCCACGGTCATGCGGTCGTCGGCGTCGTCGCGCTGGACCGACTGACCGACCGTCAGACGCACCCGCCGCGCGGGCTGTTTCAGGTCGCTGACCTCGACGACGCCCCGCAGCACCGCCACCTGGGTGTCATCGGCGGATCTGCGGATGTTGAACGCCGTGCCGACCACGCGCACCTGGCTTTCGCCGACATCGATCAGGAAGGGTCGGCCGGCGTCATGCGCGACGTCGAAGGTCGCCTCGGCCTGATCCATATGCACCAGGCGCCGTCCCCGCTCCATCTTCACCGACAGGGTCGAGCCGCCGTTGATCTGAAGCCGCGATCCGTCGTCCAGCGTCACCGTCCGCGTTTCGCCGGGCGCGGTGCTGTAGACCACGGTGGGCGCGGTTTGCAGCATCGGACCCAGGAAGATCGCCGCGGCGAGAGCCGCAGCCATCGCCGGGACCGCCACCATCCATCGCCGCCCCGGTCCCTTGCGCCGCTCGCGATGCGCCGACAGGTCGATGACTGGCGCCGGCTGAACGTCGGACAGGTCGTCCGAAGCGGTCCACAGCCCCTCGGCCTCGTCGAAGGCGCGCCGATGGGCCGGGTCTCGATCGAGCCAGGCCGTCGCCGCGTCGATGTCCGCAATCGTCACGTCATCGGCGCGCAGACGCACGACCCAGGCGGCGGCCTGGGCGGCGAGCTCCTCGTCCTTGATGACGTCGTCCTGGGTCATGATCCGGTCCGGGCCCGAGCGGGCTTTGGGGGAGAGACGACGCGGTCGCGCCGCATCCTCAATGAAAAATGGCGAAATCCGGTCGTCATGGCCAACCCACCCGCAGCAGCAGTTCCTTCAGCGAGGCGGAAACGTATTTTTCGACCGCGCTGCGCGAGACGCCCATCCGTTCGGCGACCTCGGCCTGGCTGAGCCCGGCCATCTTGTGCAGACGAAAGGCCTCTGCGGCCTTGGGCGGCATCCGGTCCATCGCGGCGACCACCTTTTCCAGTTTCAGCTTGGCCCAGACGGCGTCCTCTGCCGACGGCGCATCCTGGGCCTCGGCCGCATCATCGATAGCGGAAGCGCGCCGCCATTCCAGATCGCGCGCGCCTGCACGACGCTGGGCCTTGGACGCATCCAGGGCCAGATTTGCGGCGATCCGATAGAGGAAGGCCTGCGGATGGCGGACCTCGGCGGCGGCCTCCTCGGTCACAGATTGCAGCCGCACCCAGACATCCTGCGCCAGATCTTCGGCCGCAGCCGACGATCCCGTGCGCGCCGTCAGAAAGCGCACCAAGGCCGGGCGGCTGTCCAGCCACGCGTCCGCCAGGGCTTGCCGCGCCGGTCGGCTCGGGTCGTGCTGAGGGGGACCGGAAGGGGCGTTCACCACCCCATCGTGGGTTGCTGCGCCCTTTGCGGCAACCGCGATTGCGACGGCGAAAGATTTTTTTGTGGGGGTCGCCGCACCGCGTCGTCTCTGGCCCGAAGTCCCCTGGCCCGAGGCCCGCATGTTTCCACTCCGCCTGCCCGAAGACGCCGATCCGGTTCGGCCGCGCGCCCGCCGCACGCTGTCGTCGCGCATCATCCGGTTCGACGATCCGTGCCGAGGCGAACGTCGCCGCGTGGAGCAGTTCATCGAGGCGGCCTATGCCGAGGCCTATGGCGGCCAGATCCAGGCCCATTTCCCGACCCTGATGAGCGTTCAGGACGAGGCTGGCGTCATCTACGCCGCCGTCGGCTTCCGACACGCCGCCGAAGCGCCTCTGTATTTGGAGCAATATCTGGACGGCTCCGTCGAAACCGTCCTGAGCCAAGCCATCGGCGCTGTCATCGACCGTGCGCAGGTGGTCGAGATCGGCAGCCTGGCCTCCAGCGGACAGGGCGCGACCGTCTTCCTGTTCGCCGCCATGGCCCATCATCTGCAGTCCGAAGGTCTGAGATTCGCCGTCGCGACCGCGACCGACGAACTGCGCCGCATCTTCCACAAGGCCGGTCTGGGCGCGCTTCAACTCGCGCGCGCCGATCCGCGCCGCCTGGACGACGGCGGCGGCAGCTGGGGCGCCTACTATCAGACCGATCCGGTGGTGCTGGCCGGCTCCATCGACGCGGCGACCGCGCCGCTGGATCACTTCTCTGAAACGGCGCCGGTCGGACGGGCCGTCCGCACGCGCCTGCACTACGAGGATCGCTCATGAGCGCTGTTCTGGACGCCCTGTCGCGTCGCGCCCGCTCCACGCCCGATGATGTGGTGATCCAGTGGGCCGAAGGTTCGCTGACCGCGGCCGAACTGCTGGCGCAGGTCGGTCAGCTGGCGACCGCCCTGGCCGACGACCGATCTCCGGTCGGAGTCCTGCTCGACAACGGGCCGGCCTGGGTCGTCGTCGATCTGGCGCTAATCCTCGCCCAGCGACCGAGCGTGCCGATCCCGCCCTTCTTCACGGCCGCTCAACGCGATCATGCCCTGGCCGACGCCGGCGCGGGGCTGCTGATCACGCCGGGCGCTCCGGGCGAGCTGACGGCGGGCGGCGCGCCGATCCGGCTGACGCCGACGGGGCTGCCGGTGCGCGATCTGCATCCCGGCACGGCCAAGATCACCTACACCTCCGGCTCGACCGGCGCGCCCAAGGGCGTCTGCCTGTCGCAGGATCAGATGGAGGCAGTCGCCGCCTCTCTGGTTCAGGTCCTGGGCCGGGACCGCGCCGGGCTGCATCTGCCGGTGCTGCCGCTGGCGGTGCTGCTGGAAAATGTCGCCGGCCTCTATGCGACGCTTCTGGCCGGCGGCCGCTATCACGCCGCCAGTCTGGCCGAGGCCGGGATGGGCCAGGCCTTCCGCCCCGACTTTGCGCGCCTGCTGACCACCATTGTCCAGACCGGCGCCACGACCCTGATCCTGGTTCCCGAACTGCTGCGCGGCCTGATCGCCGCCCAGGGCGCCATGTGGCTGGATCATCGGCTGGAGATGATCGCGGTCGGCGGCGCCCGGGTGTCCCCGGCGCTGCTAGAGGCCGCCGCCAACGCCGGGCTGCCCGTGGTCGAGGGCTATGGCCTCAGCGAATGCGCTTCTGTCGTGGCGCTCAACAGTCCGGACGACGCCCGCCCCGGCACGGTCGGCCGGCCTCTGCCTCACCTTGCGGTCCATCTGGCCGACGACGGCGAAATCCTGGTCTCGCCCCATCCCTTCCTCGGCTATGTCGGCCAGGCGCCCGCGCCGGAGCGTCTGCATACAGGCGACATCGGCCGCTTCGACGCCGATGGACGGCTCAGCATCGAAGGCCGCAAGGCCAACACCCTGATCACCGCCTTCGGGCGCAACGTCGCGCCCGAATGGGTCGAGAGCGAGCTTTTGGCCGAGCCCCAGATCCTGCAGGCCATGGTGATGGGCGAGGCGCAGGCGGCGTTGTCGGCCCTGATCGTGGCGATGCCCGGCGCCGAACCGGCCCAGGTCGAAGCCGCCGTCGGGCGCGCCAACGCCCGCCTGCCCGACTACGCCCGCATCGGCGACTGGCGTCTGGTGCCGCCTTTCGATCCCGCCGCCGGTCAGGTCACGGCCAACGGTCGTCCGCGTCGCGAAACCCTGCTGCGGACCTACGCCCCCTCCCCCTCGCAAGCCGCCTGAGAGTTCGCATGTCGTTTTTTGAAACCCTGGTCGCCGCGACCGCAACCGAGCGGGCCGCCTTCGCCGCCATCCCCCAGATCAGCGACGGTCTGGCCGGCCGCATCAGCCGCGAAACCTACGTCGCCTATCTGGCCCAGGCCTATCACCACGTCCGCCACACCGTGCCGTTGATGCAGGCCGCCCGGGCGCGGCTGGACGATGACCACGCCGTCTTCAAGGCCGCGCTCGACGACTACATCGCCGAGGAAACCGGCCACGAGCAGTGGATCCTGAACGACATCCGCGCCGCCGGCGGCGACCCCGATCAGACCGTGCAGCACGGCCCGAACGTCGCGACCGAACTGATGGTGGCCTATGCCTATGACACCATCCAGCGCATCAACCCGATGGCCTTTTTCGGCATGGTCTATGTGCTGGAAGGCACCAGCATCCAGCTGGCCAGCGTCGGCGCCGAGGCCGTGCAACAGAGCCTCGGCCTGCCGCCCGCCGCCTTCACCTATCTGATTTCCCACGGAGCTCTGGACCAGGATCACATCCTTTTCCTCAAGCAACTGCTGGACGGAGTGTCGGACGCCGACGACCGCGCCGCCATCGTCCACATGGCCAAGGTGATGTTCGGGCTGTTCGGTGGAGTCTTTGCCTCCATCCCCCACATCGCAGCGCGGGAGACGGCCGATGCAGTTTGAGGATCGCAACATCCTGATCACCGGCGGCTCCGGGGCCTTGGGACGTCGTGTGGTCGAGCGGATCGAGCGCGAGGGCGGTCGGGTCACGATCGTCGCCCGCGCGCCGGTGGCGGGCCATCACACCCTGGTGGGCGACCTGTCCACTCCGCAGGGCCTCGACAGCGTCGCCGAACAGGCCGGCGGCCGCGCCTGGGACATTCTGATCAATATCGCCGGCATCCAGCATTTCGGCCCGCTGGAGCAGCAGACGCCCGAGCATCTGCTGGCGACCTATATGGTCAATCTGGTCGCGCCGGCGCGTCTGGCCCAGGCCGTCCTGCCCGGCATGAAGGCCCGCAAGCACGGCCAGATCGCCAACGTAGGCTCCATTTTCGGCTCGATCAACTTCGCCCACTTCGCCAGCTATTCCAGCGCCAAGGCCGGGATGCGGGCGCTCAGCCAATCGCTGCGCCGCGAGCTGGCCGGAACAGGCGTCGGCGTCACCTATGTTGCGCCCCGCGCAGTGGCTACGCCGTTCAACTCCGCCAAGGTCGACGAATATGCGCGCCTGACCGGCATGGCTGTCGACGATCCGGACCTGATCGCCGACCGCATCGTCGCCGCCATCCGCTCAGATCGCCGCGACGTCTATCTCGGCTTCCCCGAAAGCCTGTTCGTCCGCCTCAACGCCCTGGCGCCCGGCCTGATCGACGGTGCCTTGAAATCCAACGACCTGAAGGCCCGCGCCCTGTTCGCCGGCTGAACCACAGAACAAAAGGAGAGACACGCCATGAAGACCGCCCTGTTCGCCCTGGCCCTGATGGCCGCCCCCCTGACGGTCGCCTCCGTCGCCCACGCCGACGCCTGCGACGACCGCGCGCGCGGGCTCCAGCAGTCATGGGACCATGTAAATTTCGAGGTCCCGCAAGGCGTCCGAATGGCGGAAATGGCGCGGTTGAACACCCAGGCCGACGCCGTCGTGGCCCAATGCCCCAACCGCGCCGAACCTCTGGTCTGGGACGCCATCATCACCGCTTCGGAAGCGGGATTGAAGGGCGGCATCGGCGCCCTGGGCCTCGTGCGTGAGGCGCGCACCGAACTGGAACAGGCCGAGCGGATCAACCCGCGCGCGCTGAACGGCTCGGTCTATGTCAGCCTCGGTTCGCTCTACGCCCAGGTGCCGGGCGCCCCGATCGGTTTCGGCAACCGCCAGCGCGCCCGCGACTACCTCCAGCGCGGTCTGGCCATGGCGCCCAACGACGTCGACGCCAACTTCTTCATGGGCGATCTGCTGGTGCGCGAACACGACTGGAACGGCGCCGCCCGTTATCTGCAAAAGGCCATCGACGCCCCTGCCCGTCCCGGCCGGGCCGTAGCCGACCGTGGTCGCAAGGCTGAGGCCCGCGCCCTGCTTGTTCGCGCCCAGCAGCATCACTGAACAGATCCATCATGAGCCCTGTTCCCCCTGCCCTGTCGCTCGACGTCGTTCAGCGCCGTCGCAAATGGTTCGCCGGTCTGGTTCTTCTGGCCCTCATCGTCCTGACCGCCAGCGTCCGCTCGGTCGCCGCCCTAGACGGCGAATGGCACGAGGGCGTCGAGGCCTTGGGCCTGGCCGCGATCATCGTCGCCATCGTCGGCCGCGCCTGGTGCTCGCTCTATATCGGCGGACGCAAGAAGGCCGAGATCGTTGATCGCGGCCCCTATTCCATCACGCGCAACCCGCTCTATGTCTTCAGCTTCATCGGCGCCTTCGGAGTCGGCGCACAGACCGGCAGCGTGACGATCGGCGCGATCTTCGCCGTGGCGACCTTCCTGGTCTTCCTGCGCACGGTCGGTCGCGAAGAAGCCTGGCTGGGCGAACATTTCGGCGCGCCCTATGCCGCCTACTGCGCCCGCACGCCGCGTTTCCTGCCCAATCCCGCCCGCTGGCGCGACGCCGAGGAACTGACCATCCGTCCCGCCTTCTTCGTCCGCACCCTGCGCGACGGCCTGGTCTTCCTCGCCGCCATCCCCGTCATGGAAGGCATTGAGCACCTGCAATCGTCTGGGTTGATCGGCTTCCCGGTCAGTCTGTTCTAGACCTAACCGTCGCGCCACTCGCTGAGCATCTGGCCGTCGGCGTCTTCGAAGGCGACGCGGTCCAGTTGCACCGCCCCGATGCAAACCGGCCGTTGATCGGCGGCGGCTGCGCGACAGTGGATGGCGCGGCCGTCGGCGAAGGCGGTCATCCGCCCCTCCAGGACGAGACGGTATCCTTGCGCCGACGGCACGGGGGGTTGGCCGTCCTCGCCACGCAAGGTGAACTCATAGGCGCGGCCGTTTCGGCGCCCGGTCCGAGCGCCGTTCGGTTTGAATACGGCGGCCAGCCCCGCCGTCTGAGGCGAGGCCTGAGTTGAAGCAGAGGCGCCGGGCGCCATCGCCGGGCAGGCCTCGGTGCGCAGCCAGGGCCGAGCCAGCCAGAACCCCTCGACCGCCTCCAGGCCGCTGTCGTCGCGTCCGACCAGACCGGACTGCAGCCAATCCGCCGGCGCCAGGCTGAACTTCAGGCTTTGGCGATCCTTCGCCCAGGCGACCGTCGCCAGCCCATCGGCCGCAGCCTCGGCAGCCTCGCTCGGCGCCCCGCAGCCAAAGGCCTGGCGGACGACGAAGCGTCGCCCGACCAGAGACGCGCCCCCGACCTCTCGCCCTGCGGCGAAGGCCGAGGCGGCGATGTCCATCGCTTCAAGCAGGCCGGCGCGGTCCAGCACCGGCGCTGGCGCGACGGTCACCACCGGCGGCGTTTCGGTTTTCTCAGCCGGAGCGGGCGCGGGCTGCGGCTCACGCTGGCAGGCGGCGAGCGCCAGCAGGGACGCCGCAAGCGCGACTATCGAAGACTTAGGCGACGCAATCGTTTCGAGCATGGAACCACCCTAACACGCGAACCGCTGAGGGGGATGCGCTCATCCGAAAAAGGTTGACGCGAACGATGGGGGACGGTCTGCACAGCATCATGACTTTCGACCAGATCGCCGCCCTCGCCGTGCTCGTCGCCGTCGTGGGCGTCCTGATTCACGGCAAGGTGCGGGCCGATGTCGTCGCCTTGACGGGCGCCGCCGTCCTCCTGCTGCTGGGCGTGGTGCGGCCGGTCGAGGTGCAGGGCGCCTTCGCCAGTCCCGCAGTCATCGCTTTGGCCGGTCTGTTCGTCATCGCCTACGCCATCGAACTGTCCGGTCTTTTGGGCTGGCTGATCCGACAGGCGACGCAGCTTTCCGCCCGGATCGGCGCGCGAGGCATCTGGATCGTCATCGGCCTGTGCGGTTCGGTCGGCGGCTTCCTGAACAACACCCCTGTGGTGGTTTTGGCCGCGCCGGTGATCCGCGACGTGGCCCAGTCGCTGCGCCTGTCGCCCAAACGCTTTCTGATGCCGCTCAGCCACGTCACGGTCATGGGCGGTCTGCTGACGCTGATCGGGACATCGACCAATCTGCTGGTCAACGACATGGCCCGTAACGCCGGCCAGCCGGTCTTCGGCCTGTTCGAGATCACGCCCGTGGGTTTGGCCATCGCGGTCGTTGGTGGCCTGTGGCTCTATTTCGTGGGCGCGCGCCAACTGGGTCGATCGGTCGCCATGGACGAGGCGGAAGCCGCGCGTCTGGCGGAAATGGAAGAGGCGCGTCGTCGCGCAGAGGCCGAGGCCATCAATCGCCGCAAGCGCCTGCTGCCGTTCGGCCTGCCGCGCCTGGGCGGATCGCGAAACCAGGTCGATGGGTCGGGCGATGCGCATCTCGGCGACGTTGAACTGTATGGCGCCGCTGATCGTCCGCTACGGCTGAAGCCGGCTGCGATCTCGCTGGGCGTGTTTGTTTTGGTGATCCTGTCGGCCGCGCTGGGGTGGGCGCCGATCGCCGCCTCGGCCTTCGCCGGCGCCGTCGGACTGATCCTGCTGCGCGTCATCACGCCCGAAGAGGCCTATGCCGGACTGCGCCCCGAAATCCTGCTGCTGATCGCCGGCATGGTTGTGGTCGGCACGGCGATCGAAGTGACGGGGCTGGCGTCCGCCGGCGCGGACCGTCTGATCGGCGTGATCCGACCCCTGGGGCCGCTGGGCGCCCTGATCGTGCTTTACGGCGTGACGCTGTTCGCCACCGAACTGCTGTCCAACGCCACCGTTGCGGTGCTGATCACCCCCATCGCCGTAGCCCTGGCCGAAAGCCTGGGCGTCGATCCCCGACCCTTCTTGGTGTGCGTCATGATGGCGGCCTCTGCCGCCTTCGCCACCCCGTTCGGCTACCAGACCAATGTGCTGGTCTTCAACATGGGCGGCTACAGCTACATGGACTTCGTCCGCGTCGGCCTGCCCCTGAACCTGATCACCTGGATCGCCGCCATGGTCGCCATCCCGATCTTCTTCCCGTTCTGATCGAGTAGCGTTCGAAGTGGTGCGGGCGGCCGGGATCGAACCGGCAAGGACTTTCGTCCGGCAGATTTTAAGTCACACACGCCAGCATCAACTATTTGATACTCTGCGTGTTTTTATCACGTCACCGATGAATGTGTAAGAGAATGTGTAAGTTGAGTGCAGCCCTCCGGCCTGCCGGACGCCTCAACACACCCTGCCCAGTGAGGGCTGGTAGGCGCCAGAACTGGACATTCTGATCGACGCCAAAAGGCGACGCTACAGGAACCCTATCCAAGCTGGTGGATGAGCGCCTTGCTCAGCGACTGGATCGTCAAATAGGTCTCGCCATCAACTTCATAGCCCTCCGTCGAGTGGCGGATGACAACGTCGGCTTCTGCTTGGGATCCGCTGACCCCAAAGTCCATCCGCTTGACGGCGCGTCCCAACCATACGGCCGCAAGACCGTCGGCTTCGATGAAAACCATTCCACGGTTGGTCCCACGCGTTTCGAACCGGCCGCTCTGAAGCGAGAATGCCAGATTGGCTTGGTCGAACGCCTCGCCGATAGCACCTGACAGGGCGACATCCTCGGGCGCGCCATCGATAAAACGGCCTTCGCCCGGCAGTAGCCAAATCCGGTCGGCGGCATTGAGCGATAGCTCCAGATCATGGCTGGACAGAATGATTGAGACACCTGTCTCGCGGGCGATCCGCCGCAGGGTCGCCGTGATGGTTACGCGACTGGGCAGATCCAGGAAGGCGGTGATCTCGTCCAGCAACATGACCTCAGGACGTTGGGCCAAAGCTCTCGCGATCATGACCCGCTGTCGCTCGCCGTCCGACAGACTGTCGACATAGCGGTCACGCAGATGGCCGCCATTGACCTGTTTCAATGCGTATCCGCAAATCTCCCGATCCTCGTCAGACAGCGCGCCAGTCCAACCGGTGTAAGGCTGACGCCCCATCTCGACGAGTTCATGAACGCGGAGCGCGCCGACCTGCGGCCTGTCGGTCAGAACCACGGCGACCTTTCGCGCTCGCTCGGCAGCGGCCCACTGCCGCACCGGCCGTCCATCAAGACGGACCTCGCCATCGACCGGAGGTATGAAGCCCGCCAGAGTCCGCAGCAGCGTGGACTTGCCTTGGCCGTTTCGCCCCAGAAGGCAGATGAACTCGCCGGGTTCGACGACAACCTGCTCAAGCGTCGAGAGGACGTTTTTCCCGTATCCGATCTGAAGACGGTCTATTGCGTACATCAGACCTCCCCTCCGCACAGACTGCGGGACTTCAGCAGCAGGACGATCACGAGCGGGGCGCCGATCAACGCCAGGATGGCGTTGAGGTGCAGGAAATGCTGCTCCCACGGCAGATGGACCACCAAATCCGCTGCTAGGGCCAGCACCGCCCCGATCAGAGCCGTCGCAGGGATCAGGGCTCCGATCCGCGCAGACCCGACAATTCCACGCGCCAGATGCGGCACGATGAGGCCGACGAAGGCCACGGGACCGCAGAAGGCCGTCACAGGGGCGGCGAGCAGGATCGTCGTCCCCAGCACCAGTCGTCGGAGCCTGAGCACGTTCACGCCCAGGCTCTCGGCATAGACATCGCCCAACAGGAGAGCAGTCAGCGGCTTGGCCAACACGACGGCGCCGATCAGCCCGATCGCCAGCAGGGGCGCCAGGGTGACGAAGTCGCCCCAGAGCACATTGGCGAAGGTGGCGTCGTTCCAGGCCGCGAAAATCCGCCCCTGGCTGCGGTTGGTGAAGTGTAGCAGGACGCTGATCAGCCCTTGGGCGAGGAAACCCAGCATGAGGCCCAGCACCAGCAGAGTCACCGTGCCGACGCGGCGGGCCATGGCGCTCATGGCCAGCGCAACGCCCAGCGTGCCCAATACCGAGCCGGCGACGACGCCCAATCCAGCGAACCCGGTCAGGATCATCAGGAAGCCGGGGCCGACGACAGCGCCGGCGACGATGACAAGGGCCGCACCGAACTGCCCCCCCGCCATCAAACCAAGTGACCAGGCATCCGCCAGCGGATTGCGGAACAGGGTCTGCATCAGCAGACCAGCCAGCCCCAAGGCTGCTCCACCGACTACGGCCGCCAGCACCCGAGGCAACCGAAGATCAACGACAATGCGCGACTCCATCGACCCCGATCCGATCGAGCCCAGGCCGGACAGCACCTCTCCCGGGCTGAGCATGACCTGACCGATCATCAGGCTGGTCAGGATCACGACGAGGAGGACAAGGGTCACCCCCCCTCCAACAAGCGCAGGCCGAGCGAAGGCGGAGGTCATCGATAGGCGCCCCGAGTGACCGGCTTGAGGAAGCGGAAGGGCTCGCTGACCAAATCCGGATGCAGCGCCTTCACGAAGTCCGCCAGCACCCAGTCGGGCCGGACAAAGGCGGTCTGGTACCAGTCATAGGCGTTGGCCGGGAGATTGCTGCGACCGGTGTTGGCGAACAACCGTCCGGCGCGGAAGGCCGGCGAGACGCCCTCCACCGATGTGCTGCGCGCCGGGGCCGCGTGGAGGTCGCCGACGATCCAGACCTCGGCTTGGTCCGCCACCTGCAGTATCTGTTCGGTGGCCAGGGTTTCGGATGACCATTTACGCGGGTCTTCCGGCCGAAGCAGCAGGTTGCGGCCGCCGGCGTCGGCCAGATACGCCTGCTCCGCCCCACGGACGGTTGCGACCCAGCGATCGCCGCCGGCCGGATAGGCCCAGAGCGTCGGCACGGCCGGGCGCGAGGCTGCGACTGTCTTCAAGGCTTCGACCCGCGCTTCGATCTGGTCGAACAGGCGCTCAGCCTCGGCCTCACGTTCGGTCAGCAGACCATGCAGACGGATCCACTCGGCGCGGCCCAGGTAGGTAGGCTCGTCCTCGGCGAAAGTCGGCGCCACCGTCAGACCGAGCCGTCGCGCCCGATCCAGCACCGGGGTATGCGCAAGATCGGACAGGCGCATCAGGAAGACATCGGGCCGCGCAGCGAGCAGGACGTCGAGGTTGGGCGGCGCGTGCCAATTGTACCCGATCTGGCCAATGCGGCCCTCGATGACGCCGCGACGCACATCGTCGTCGAAAGACACCCGACCGCCCACAGCCACCAGCCGATCCTTGACACCGAGTTGGCCTAGGAAGGCCTCGTCGGAACTGGCGTTGGCGGCAACCCGCATCACGGGCGTCCGGATCACCGTAGCGTCCCGCAACGCGGCAGGCAGACGCGGCTCGCCGCCCCCGCGCGGCGCCAAGACCAGCACGGCTTCCTGCTCGCGCGCCTGACCGCCGCTTTGGTCTGCCACCGGAGCCCTTAAGCGCGCGACTGTGTAACCGTCGTGGCGCTCGAGCGTGAGGTAGCGCGCATGCCTCAGCGGGATCGCCGTCCCGGCGCCGGCGCCCGTCTGCGGCGCCCCGACCTCGCTCTCCGAACAGGCCGAGAGCGCTGACGCGCCGGCGGCCAGAAGGAATGATCGTCTCAGCATGTCTCGCCGCCTCCTGTCCCACGCGGAACAGAAAAAGCCGTCCCCAGGGGTGACTAAACGCAATGTTATAGCATAACAAGCCCGACCAATCGCTCGGGGGACCCCATGAAACTGCTGCTCGCCACCGCCAGCCTCGCCGCCCTGTTCGCGGCGCCAGCCTTCGCCCAGGACGCACCAGTAATCACGGCGGACGACGACGCGACGGAGCTGGACGAGATTACCGTCTTCGGCCGCCCGCTCGGCAGAGTCCCCGGTGAAACCGCGACCAAGACCGGCGCCCCGATCCTGGACACGCCCTTCACGGTCAACATCGTGTCGCGCGAGCTGCTCGACCTGCGCAATGTCTCCAACATCGGCGAGGCCGCGGAGACGGTCAGCGGCGTCCAGCGGACCATCGGCTTCTCGGGCAACCAGCGGTTCCGCATTCGCGGCTTCCAGAATATTTCCACCCTGCGCGACGGCTTCCGCCAGTCGGTCAGTCAGCCGGAGATCGACCTGCAGGGCGTCGAGAGCATCGAGGTGCTTAAGGGACCAGCCTCGGCCCTCTACGGCCGCTTCGAACCGGGCGGCGTAGTCAACTTCGTCTCCAAGCGACCCTTCGGCTGGTCGGGCGGGGAGGCCTTCGTCGTCGGCGGGTCGAATGACTACTGGCGCGGCGGCTTGGACGTAAACGCGCCGATCACCGCCGACGGCACGGTCCTGGCGCGCCTCAACATCGGCTATGAGAACGCCGGCAGCTATCGCGACCTGGTCGACAACGAGCAGCTCTACATCTCGCCCGTCGTGGAATGGCGACCGGACGCCGAGACCAGCCTCCTCGCCCGGCTGGAATATCTCCAGCGCGACGCCGCCTTCGACCGCGGCTTCGGCAACAACGCCGCCTTCCTCGATCAGCCGGTCAGCCGCAACTACGGCGAGGACTTCATGCGGATCGAGAAGGAGCAGTGGGTCGCCGGCTTGGAGTTCAACCGCCGCCTGAACGCCGACTGGCGCCTGCGCCTGGGCGGCTTCGTTTCGGCGGTGGATGTGCCCGAGGAGCAGTTCTTCAACTACGGCTTCCCGCCCCTTTCCGGCACGACCGTCAACCGCAGCTTCGTCAGCTATGACGAATCCCAGGACGACCTGACCCTGGAGGCCGAGCTCTACGGCCGGGTCGTCACGGGGCCGCTCACCCACCGCCTCCTGATCGGTCTCGATCACAGCCGGGACGAGCTCTCCTATCTCGACGGCCAGATCGCCTACGGCCAGCCGATCGATCTGCTAAACCCCGTCCGCACCGGCCGTCCGACGGGCTACCTCCCGGTCGGCGACAGCCATTACGACTACACCTCGACCGGCCTCTATGTTCAGGACGAGATTGCTTGGAACAACTGGCGCCTGCTGCTGGGCGGGCGCCTTGAGGAGGTCGAGACCTACGCCTTCACCGCCGACTTCGTCGATCCGGGCGTCAGCCGCACCGACCGCCCGTTCTCGCCCCGCGCCGGCCTGACCTATCTGTTGACCCCGGACTGGTCGATATACGGCAGCTGGGCCAGATCCTCGCGCAACGAGGGCGACGCAGGTCTGCTGGAAAGCGGCCTGACGCCGAAACCTACCCGCGGCGAGCAGTTCGAGATCGGGACCAAGGCGCTGGCGTTCGATGGCCGTGCGGAACTGACGCTGTCGGCCTTCGAGATCACCAAGACCGACGCCGTGGTTTCCGACCCCGTCGACTTCAACCTGGTCATCCAGGCGGGCGAGATTCGCGTGCGCGGCATCGAGGCCGAGGCGTCGGCGCGGCCTCTCGATCCCTGGACCGTCGTTGCCTCCTACGCCTACAGCGACAGCGAGATCGCCGAGGACACCAACGCTTTCATCGTCGGCAACAGGCTGGCCGGCGTCCCGGATCATCAGGCCGCCCTGTGGACCTCGTGGGCGTTCGACGGTTCCCTGACCGGGCTGACGATCGGCGGCGGCGTCTTCCACGCCTCCAGTCAGGCGGCCACCACCAGCAACAATCTCGATCTGCCGGGCTACACCCGGGTGGACCTGAACGCCGCCTATGCCTTCGCCGATGGGTATGAGGCTCGGTTGAACGTCGACAATGTCACCGACGAGACCATCTTCATCACCGGCGGCTTCTCCCAGATCTATCCGCAGGCCCCGCGAACGGCCCGCCTGACCCTGAGCAAGCGTTGGTAAGGGTGCGCCTCCCCGAGGTAGTGTTTGAAGGATCGCGTTTCTAGGCGCAGTGCTTGGTGCCTCCCTCGCCCTTTCTGATTGAAAGGTTCGACACCGTTCACGCAGACGACAGCTTCACCCAGCCTATCCCACCTACCCCGCCCGCTTCCCAGCGGCGATTAACGGATCAAAGAGCTGTTGCCAGAGTCTTCGGCGATCGATCGGCAGATCAGCCCGTAGAGCCATACCGGGCTGAAGAGCTCGCTGATCCCCATAAGCGTTCACATAATCCCGATTGAGCCTTACGCGGACTTCATAAACCGGCTCTTGGTGTTCGACTGGGAAGGCGGCCTCCCCGGACGAGTCACAGTCGTTGCGATATCCATAATCTTGCCCTCCACGAAACCAAAACGTTGGAAGGGAAAGGCCTCGACCTGCAGCCTGGCTTCTTGTCCGATCCGCAGAAATCCGGCAGCGCGGGTCGGGACGAGCAGATGCGCTTCTAGGACCGAAACCTAGGATCGCGGTGGCATTTCGTCGCTTAACGCCCCGTCGCGACACCAAGCTGAGATTGCACGTTTTTACCTTACGCGCGAGTCTCGAACCATCTAGGTCGGGCACGATCTGACTGTTCATTTGTCCGTGGACACTCAACGATCGGCGAACCAGCCTGGTCGGCAGGTAGAGCGAGACGACCCTCTTCATCGCAGGCTTCCAGGGAGGCACCTTCACCGCCCAGGCGCCCGAGGCCGAGCTCGTTCGCGTGGATGGCAGTGGCGCCGACCTTCCCGGCGATGGCTCGAACCTGGTCGCCATAGTTCCGGTCGAAGTCGCCGCGGCTGACCAAGGCGGCGGTGTAATAGTCGGGCTGCGCCGTATCGAAGATGTTCCTTCCGGTGTTTCCGGACTCATCGACGTAGGCGAACAGCGGGGTGCGGGCTTCTCCCATGGTTTCTTATCCTCCATTCTCAGGGGGGCCTGAGAGATCGGAACCGGCCCTTGCCATTTCAAGGCGCAACGTTCACCGAATTCGGGTTGGTGCGGGCGGCCGGGGTCGAACCGGCATGGGCAAAGCCCGACGGATTTTCTTACCACTTCGACTTTCGCCGCCGCCGGATGGCGTTCGTGGTCTGGACTATCCCTTCGCCGTAGCCGAAGCCTTAGGCGCCGCCCGTCTAGTCTCTACACCTTCCCGTCCAAGGGGACGGGCTTGGCTCGGGATCGCCATCTGACAGGGTTCCCCGACTTTGAGCGGTTCTACGTCCGGGATTTCCCCCGGCGCACTCAATCCTCAGCTTAAGTCCGTTGCGTCTACCAATTTCGCCACGCCCGCCAGCCGAGCGGGCTCTATACCCGCGTTCGTGCCCGCGCGCCAAGGCGGCCGGCCGACTTCAACCACAGAGACGCGGCGACCTGTCTCCGAGCGCGAGTTTCCCAAAGCGCGCCCGGCTCTCGCATCGGCGCAGAGGCTCCCTATATCGGCGATATGCCGACACTTCGCCGCCGATCCCCGATCCGCCCTTGAGCTTCCTCGTCTCGCTGTCGCCCGCTCCGCCAATGCCCTCGCCGGGGTGGATGCTCGTTGGACCGCGCTTCTCGGCCTTCATTCAGCGGCTGGGAATCACGGATGCGCAGGCGGCTGACGGGGCGCGCAAGCAGGCGGGCGTTCGGACCGCGCTGAACCGCTGGTACTACGGTCATGGCGACGCGACGCAGAACAGCCTGTTGATCGGCTCCTGGGCCAAGACGCTCGCGTGGCCCCGCCGCACGACATAGACGTTCTGTTCTGCATGCCTGTCGATGTATTCCATCGCTACGAGGCCCGCACGGGCAAGCGGCAGTCCCAACTGTTGCAGGAAGTTCGCTCGGCGCTGTCGCAAACCTACCCTCAAACGGCGATCCGCGGAGAGGGCCAGGTCGTCGTCGTCCCCTTCGAGACCATGCCTGTCGAGGTCATCCCGGCCTTCCGTCTCGACACGGGCCAATATCTGATCGCCGATGCGAATGGCGGCGGTTCATACCGGACAACGGATCCCAGGGCTGAACTCTCGGCGCTTGAAGAGTCGGATCGCGCCACCTGCCGCCTGATCCGTATGGCCAAGCAGTGGCAGCGTCACGCCCATGCGCCGATCAAGTCGTTCATGCTCGAGCGGCTGGCCGTGGCCTTCCTCGAATCCTGGCAGCACGCGGCCGCGGGCTATGAGGACTGGATGGTCCGCGACTTCTTCGAGTTCATGCTCCGATATGTCGGCGGCTCGATCCAGATGCCTGGCACCGGCGCGTGGGTGTCGATCGGCGACGCCTGGGCCTCGCGAGCGCGAACGGCCTTGGCGACCGCCCAGCGCGCCTGTCAGTATGAGGCGGTAAACGCCGACCGCCGGGCGGGCGTGGAATGGCGGTCGCTGTTCGGCTCCGCGATTGGACCTTTGTCATGACCGATACCGTCAGCCCGACTGCAAGCGACCCTCGCGAGGCCATTCTGGCAGAGGCCCGACGACTGGCCGTAGACGCGCTCTATTCGGAGAAGGGTCATTTCGAGTCCGCCAGCGCCTGGCGCGGCCGCACCTACGGACTCGGCATTCCTGCCGCGCTCATCGGCACCACCGCCGGCGCCACCTTTCTAGCGAAGATGGACCCAGCCATCGGCGGTTCGCTGGCGCTTGTCGGCGCCGCCATCACGGCCCTGATGACCTTCCTCAACCCTTCCGAACGCGCAGCGCAACACCACCGCAGCGGCGTCTCCTACGGCATCCTCCGGCGCGCTCTGCGCCAGTTCGTCCAGATCGACATCGGCATGATGGACGTCGAGGCGCTACGGTCGCGCCTCTCGGAGCTGACGGAGAAGATCGGGGCCTTGCAGGCCGAATCCCTGCCGATCCCGTCTGCGGCCCACAAGAAGGCGTTCAAGTCGATCCAGGGCGGATCAGCGGAGTATACGGCCGAGGAACTGGCGCTCGCAGGCGGCTAGAGCCCGAGGGCGTCGAGGAAGGCCCGCACCTGTCCGAACGCGTCCGTCTGCCACTGTTCCTGGGTCCGGGCACCAAGGGCCGCGCTGGCCTCTACGAACTCGCGGACGCAGGTCGGTCCATGGTCGTCGACCTCCCGAAACTTGCCGGCGATCTTCTCATAGCCCTGAAGGGCGCTGGCCCGTTCCAACAGGGGCCGACAGGCTTCTGCCAGGGCTTCGGGGCCGCCCGGGTAGTTTCTGACGCAATAATAGATGTCGTAGGCGTCCTTGCGCTTGAAGCGGCCGACGAGGGCATGCCCCTTCATGCCGAGAAGCGCCGGGATCGAGGCCACCGCGATCTTCACGCGGTTGGTCCCGGACCGTCCCGGCATCCGGTCCTCGATCTCGATCAGCGCCTGAAAGTCGATCGCCAAGTCGGCCCCATGCGCCTTCTGGACCGCGAAGTCCTTCACGAGCGGCCGCTCCCGCTTCGGCACCTCCGCATCCCGCGGCATTAGGAAGTCGACGACGACCTTGATCGGGGGACCGTCGTCTTCGGCGGGAACCTCCCGGGTTAGCTGGAACGCCCGATCCTCCGGGCCACGCTCGTAGCCATGGGCCTGAAGCGCGTGCACCAGATCCGCGTACTCGGTGTCGCCGAGCGCGACCGGGTCGAGCGCGAGATCGATGTCGAAGGTCCCGACATGGACCATGTCGTCCGGCTCGAGCAACAGCCACGGCACGGCGCCGCCGACCACGGCGAACTTGCCTTCATAGCCGCCTAGAATCTGGCCGATCTCGACGAGGGTCTGGCGGACGGCGGCGGTGCTACGTGCGGGGTAGTCCGCCGCGCTCTGCGGTTCCGACTTCACCATTGCGACACGCTGGCGAGCAGATGATCCGCCGCCTCCTGTCCGCGTTCGCCACCCGTCCCGAGGTCGAGGTAGGTCTGCAGCGGGCTGGTCGTCCAGAAACCCGGCGCGGGCTGACGCAGATTGTCGAGCAGCTCGGCCTCGTCGGGGATCAGAATCTCGACATTGGCCCCGCTTTCGGCGGGCTTGAGCTGAAGATGCTCGACCAAGGCCGGCAGGGCGCCGGGTTCGGCCATGAGGTAGGTCATCGGCACACGGGCGTAGGGCGCCCACCAGTCGGCTGCCGTGAAGGACATGGCTGCGGCCCGGCCTAAGGACTGGGCCTCACGCAGGGCGTCTCGCAACGCCACATCCAGCCGCTTGCCATGCAAGGTCGTGTAGTATCGTCGGCGCTCGCCCACATGCGGTTCGTAGCTCTCTCGCCAGCCGCGCAGGAGCCCCTCGCGATCGGTGAGTTGCAGCCCGTCAGAGTCGGCCAAGGCCCACTCACGATCAATCAGCGCGCGCCGGACGTTACTGACCTGGCCCAAGCTCACATTGGCGGCTTCGGCGAGGTCCGTCACCTTCCAGGCTCGGCCGGGCGTCTCAAGAAGACAACGGAGAACCCGAGCCGATTTCGGCGCGAACGGCGACTTTAGCTCGCGCGCAACCGCCTTGGGCTTCTCGGTCGTCTGGCGATCGATGTAGAGGCCCGGGCCGACGATGCGGACGTTACCCGCGAGATCGATCCAGCCCACCCCGGCCTCTTCGCACAGGCGCCGGGCGGCGTCCGCGATGTAGGGCGCTCCCACGACCGCTACGAACTTGCCTCCGACCCGTTCTGCGGCATGGCGTGCTTGATCGATCGCCCCACGGATGGCGCGCGGTTGGCCCGAGCTTTTGACCTCCAAAAGGATCTTGTACGGGCGAGCATCGATGGCGATATCGGCGATGAAGTCTACGTGCCTACCAGCTGGCGTCTCGACCTCGGACTTGATCGAGCAAAAATCCACGAGAGGAACACCGCTGAGGATTTCCCGCAGCGCTTCCGCTACCGCCCTCTCGGTCTCTTTCACTGAGAAGTCCTGTTTCATCATCACGCTGAAATAAGTCATTTCACTGAAATAATCAAGTTCGGTCTCTGGCGACGACGATCAGGCGCTATCCGCCTCTCATGACTTTCGCTTCGTCGGCTTCGGCTTGCGGACGTTGATTGCCGAGGCGTCGAGGACGTTCTTGATGTGCGAGGCGTAGTATTTCTCGATCATCTCCACACTCGTCCGACAGTTCTTGGCGACCTGGTAGATGTCGGCGCCCTCCATCAGCCGCATGGAGATGTAGGTGTGGCGCAGGCTGTAGGCTGTCCTCGGTTTGCCATCCCGGTCCTTCTTCAGACCCAGCTCGTCCAGGATCGCGTTCAGCAGTTCACGCTGCACCAGACCGAAGACGAGATCGGTTGGCTGACCGTTCTTGCGCTTCAACACACGTTCGAAGGGGCGAACGGCGCCCGGCATGCTCTTGCAGTAGCCGACCCCGCGCTTGCCGCGCACCTCGATCTCCAAGATCCGTTCGCCGGTCGCCTCGTCCTCGACGATCGAGACATCCCTGAACTCGAGGCGCTGCGCCTCGTCGGGACGCAGCCCGGTGTTGACCATGAACAGGACGAAGTCGTGGAACTGCTCGCACTCTTCCCGCCAACGCTCTTTCTTCGGGTTCTTAGCCCTTTCGCGCGTCGCCTCGTACAGGCGCCGGTACTCCTCCGGCGAGAACCAGGCGCGGTGGCTCACCTTGCCGGAGGCTCGGTACGGGTTGCTCATGTCGGGAAGCGCCGAGATCCACCCTTTCCGATTGGCGGTCTTCAGGATCTGCCGGAGGCAGACCATCTCGTTGTGAAGCGTCTGCCGGCTGGGCCGCCTCCAGACCTTGGCCTTGCCGATCCGCTCCTGACCATCGGAGACGAAGCGTACGCGCTGCGGCTCGGCGGGTGGCGTGACGCGGTGCAGACGGTAGTCCTGGATGCGTCCGGCAGACACCTCGGAAATCGCCAGGTCGCCGAAAAACGGGTTCAGATAGAGCCGGATCACCCGCCCTTTGCCGGCGACGTAGTGAGCGTTGCGCTCGCCGAGCGTCATCGCCTCGAACTCTTTCTCGAAGACGGCCGCAGCTTCCCGGAACGTCTTCTCTCCCGGACGCTTCGGAGCATTGCGCTCAGGGATGACGACCGGTCTGTCGGGCGCCGCCGGAAGCCGGCCGGATCTGCGAAGGCGATCCTCGGCGACCCGGTCGAGATACCAGTCACGCGCGAACTCTCGCGCGAAGGCGACATTCGTCTCCTTCGTCGACTGCCGATAGTTGCGACCGCTCAGGTAGGTCGCGCACTGCCAGTAACGGCTGTTCTCGCGACGATACACATGGAGCTTGCCGTCCATGAGGGAGTGAGACTCCGACACATGACCTCCTTGCCGCTCGCGGCAACTGTGTAAGGCATGTGTAAGTGTCTATCCCTCTCAACCTTTTGATTTAGCTACGTAAATCTACGGTAGTGGGTTTTAAGTCTGCTGCGTCTACCAGTTTCGCCACGCCCGCAGCCCGGTCTGGCCCGGTCCGGCTCCTATAGACGGAACCAGGCCGGGTCTCCAAGTCGTCAGCGTGCCGGGGTCGACGGCGTGGTCGCGGGCCTCATCGCCCGGAAGTCCACGTCCGAATCGGCGATCAGCCACAGCAGGCCGGCCCAGGCGGCGACGTTCTGGTTCAGTTGCGCCGGGTCGATCTTGTCCAGGGTGTCGTTGGCGGTGTGGTGCAGATCGAAATAGCGGGTTCCGTCCTGGGCCAGACCGAAGAAGGGCACGCCCAGCGGACCCATCGGCCCGACATCGACGCCGCCTTCGGTCTCGACACGATCCGAGGCCAGGACGCCGATCGGATAGAGGACGCGGGTCGCGGCCTTCTGGAATTCCGAGCCTTGCGCGCCGGCGGGCAGGCGCAGGGCATAGACGCGGTCGGCGCCGAAATCGCTCTCGCCGGCGATGATGTGCTTGTCCAGCGCCGCGCCCTGGCCGCGGGCGTAGACGCCGCCGCCGTTGCCGGTCTGGGCGGTCGGCTGGGCCACTTCTTCCGAACCGTAGAGGATGACGCGCAAGGTGCGGGCCGGACGGCGGCCGCTGTCGGCGATGGCCTTGGCGGCGGCGACGGTGATGGCGCCCCCTGCCCCGTCGTCGATGGCGCCGGTGCCCAGGTCCCAACTGTCCATGTGCGACCCCAGGACGATGATCTCGTCGGGGCGCGTGGCGCCGGGCAGATCGCCGATCACATTCTGGCTGGTGGTGCGATAGGTGCGGGCGGTCGAGGTCAGGCGCAGGCGCACCGGCTCACCCAGGGCGACCAGGCGGCTGACCTGATCGGCGTCGGGCGCGGCCAGGGCGAAGGCGGGAATGGTCGGCTTGCCGTCGACATAGCGGGTGGTGCCGGTATGAGGCATCCGGTCCTCGTCAGAGCCGACAGAGCGCATGACGAAGGCCGCCGCGCCCTTGGCCGCCGCCACGCCGGGGCCGGCGCCGCGCACGCGGGTCTGGGGACCATAGCCGGAGCCGTCCTGCATCGGGTGCATCTGGCCCAGATCGACATAAACGATCTTGCCGCGGACGGCGGCCTCGGGCGCGGCCTGCAGGTCTTCGAAGGTGGAGAAACGCACGATTTCCGCCTCGACGCCGCCTCTTGGCGTGGCCGGCGAGTGTCCGAGCGCCGCAGCGACCAGGGCCTGGGCGTTGTCGCCGACGATGGCGGCCGAGCTTTCGCCCCTCTCCCATCCGACCAGCGGGAACTCTTCGATGCGGACGTTCTGGAAGCCGTTGGCGCGCAGATAGTCGGCGGCCCAGGCGGCGGCCTGCTGTTCGGAGCGCGAACCCGCCGGGCGCGCGCCGAACCGCGTCGTCAGCTGGGTGACATAGTCCATGGCGATGTTCGAACGCATCGCGGCGTCGCGCACGACGATCGCTTGCTGCACCGTCGCCGCATCCTGAGCATGGGCCGCCGGGATAAACGCGACAAGACCCAGGGCGACGGCGCTGGCGGTCAGCAGACGAATGGACATTTGCAGGCTCCGGACTCAGATGAGAGCCGGACCCTAGGTAGGTTCAGTCGTTCTGGAAATAGGGTTCGACCGGACCCTGCAGTTTCACGGTCAGAGCCTTGCCCTTGCGATCCACGCGGTTGCCGAGCGCCAGGCGCACCCAGCCTTCGGACACGCAATATTCCTCGACATTGGTCTTCTCTTCGCCCTTGAAGCGAACGCCGACGCCGCGTTGCAGAACCTCGGCGTCGTGGTGCGGGCTGGACGGGTCGACCGAAAGGCGATCGGGGGGCGTGTCGGACATGGCGTTGGTCGGGCTCAGATCTCGGGAAGGCGCGGTGATAGACGCGCAGGCGCGCCCTGCCAATCCGAAACCGGGCCAAACCGAGCTCGAAGACCTTTAGGGCAGCAGATGATAGTGCTGGGCGACGGCGGCCATCATCACGGTTCCGACCGCCGGAACGGCGAGTATGATGGCCCGGCGCATGCGGTGCGCCACGTAAAGCAGTTCGCCGATCATGGCGTGGATCCTCGATGTCATCGCTCTCTGGCGGAGCGTTCGAAGATCATTGGTCGAACAGCGCGCGCTGTCGAGACGAAACGTCCGTCCACCGATCACACTTAAGGTTACTGCACAGTTTGACGGGGCTGGGCGTTGGGGGCGGCGGACGGCTGATAGGGCTGCGGGCCGGCCGCAGCGGGAGCCGCCGCAGGCGTGGCGGCGGGACGACGCGCCGGGGTCGCGGTCGGGCGAGCCGCCGGTCGCGCAGCAGGACGGTTGGCGGCCGGGCGCGGCGTCGGACGGGTCGTCGGGGCGGCGGCAGGCTGAGCCGTCGGCGTCGCAGGCGGCGTCGTGGCGGCGGGCGCAGCAGCGGAGGGCGTCGCGGCCAGAGGCGTCGCAGCCTCGGCGGCGGCGGCGCGGGCGGCCATCTGCTGGGCCTGGAAGCGGGCGGCGAGTTTTTCGGTCAGCTCCTTGGCCTGCGGCGCGCTCATCTGGGCCATGATGGCGGCCAGGGTGCGCGGACGCATGGCGGCGGCGACCGGCAGGCGCACCCGGTCCTCCAGCGCGGCCATGACCGGGGCGGCCTCCTTGGGACGCATGGCGGAATAGACCTGAACCAGACGGTCGATCTCGGCCTTCTCGCGCTCGTCGACCTGGCCGAGCATCTGCTTCATCTCAGCCTTCAGGGCTTCCAGCGCCTTGACCTTGGCGTCCAGCTTCTGCTCGGCGGCGACCATCAGCGGCAGGGTGGTGGCGAAGTCCTGATCCCGCGCATCCAGCGCCGCGCGACGCTGCGACAACGACTGGATGATCTTCAGCTCGGCCGGCGAAATCCCGGCCTGCTGGGCCAGCTGTTCGGGAGACAGGGCGGAACAGGTGCCGGGCAGAGCCGGCTTGGGCGGCGCGCCGGCCGCAGCGGGAACCGCCTCCTCGGCCCAGGCCTTGGCCCCGTCGAACAGGCCAGGCGCGACGCCGACGGCGCGCACGGCGACGACCCCGCCGATGGCGATGGCGATCAGGGGCAGGATGCGGGGAAGGCGGGCCATGAAATGGGGTTCCGAACTCAGGCGGCGAACAGGTCGTCGTCGAGATTACGACGCGCGGCGTTGAGGCTTTGTTTGGCGGAATGGTTAGCGGAGCGTCCGGCCGTCAGGGCCTGAACGATAGCGGCGACATTGTCGCGCCCGGCGGGGGCGACGGCTTCATTGCGACGGCTCGAAGCGGGACTGGCCAGTCCCTGGATTCGTTGCGCCAGGGCCGCCATACGCTCGGCCCGCGCCTCGTCTTCGGTCGCGGCCGGCGCCGGAGCCAGGGCGGCCGGCGTCGCGCGATGAACGGGCTCGTCCTCGACGATCCGCGCCGGCGCCATGGCCGGCGCGCGGGCGATGAGGGTCTCCAACTGGGCCTTGACCTCTCGCGCCTTGATGATCCGATCATGAAGCAGGTCCGTTTCCTGACCCGAGGCGCGAAGGGTGGCCAGGGCGTTTTCGGCGCGGCCTGCGGCGGCGTTCAGTTCGGTGACGGCCTGGGCGAAGGCCAGCTGTCCGGCGCGCAGGGTGGCTAGCTTGCGTTCCAGCTTGATGCCGTAACCGACCGCCGCGATCAGCAGCACCATCAGCACGCCGTCCATGATCATTCCGGCCATCAGACGTTCACTCCCAGGCGGGCGGCGACTTCCGGATTGACCGGCCCTTCGACGCGTATGGCGATGTGCTGGCCCTTGCGCCCCATGCGGCCGGTGGTCAGCGGAATGGAGCCGGCGCGGATCGAGACCTCGGAATCCGGCGTGGCGTTCAGCATCATCGTGTCGCCGACCTTGAGGTTCAGCACGCTGGACAGAGGCATCTGCTGTTCGTCCAGGACCGCGCGGACTTCGGTTTCGGTCGTCCAGATCTCGGTGGCCAAGTGGCCTTCCCAGATGTTGTCGCGGCCGAACTTCTCGCCCATGAACTGCTGCAGCAGCATCTTGCGGATCGGCTCCAGCGTCGCATAGGGCAGCAGCAGTTCGATGCGACCGCCGCGATCCTCCATGTCGATCCGCAGCTTGATCAGGATGGCGGCGTTGGCGGGACGCGCGATGGCGGCGAAGCGCGGGTTGGTTTCCAAGCGGTCCAGGTTGAAGTGGACCGGGGTCAGCGGCTCGAACGCCTGGCGCGCGTCGTTCAGCACCACCTCGACCATCCGCTGCACCAGCACTCGCTCGATGGTGGTGTAGGGCCGGCCTTCGATGCGCAGCGCCGCCGTGCCGCGACGACCGCCTAGCAGCACATCGACGATCGAATAGATCAGGTTGGAATCGACGGTCAGCAGGCCGTAGTTGTCCAGCTCTTCGGCGCGGAACACCGCCAGGATGGCCGGCAGCGGGATCGAGTTCAGATAGTCGCCGAACCGGATCGACGAGATATTGTCCAGGCTGACTTCGACGTTGTCGGAGGTGAAGTTGCGAAGGCTGGTCGTCATCAACCGCACCAAGCGGTCGAACACGATCTCCAGCATCGGCAGACGCTCGTAGCTGACGAGCGCGGAGTTGATGATGGCCCGGATGCCCGAGCGTTCGGAACCGTCGTCGTCGCCCAGATCGAAGCCCAGCAGGCTGTCGATTTCATCCTGGTTCAGGACGCGTTCGGACAGGGCGTCGCCAGGATCGCCCAGACCGCCGAACGGATCGAGTTGCGCCGCGTCCGTCATGCCTATTGCACCAGCATTTCTTCGATCAGCACGGCGTCGATCTTGCCCGGAGCGGCGATCAGATTGACGCGGCGCAGAATCTCAGCGCGCAGCTGATAGGTGCCGGCCGAGCCGCTGAGGTCCTCAGGGCGCAGTTCGCGCACGAAGCCGGTGAACATGTCCTGCAGACGGGGCATCTCTTCCTGCAGATGGGTCGCCACCTCGGCGTCCTGCATCTCCAGCGTCAGCTTCAGTTTAAGGAAGGTCGGACGGCCGTCGGGCGACTGAATGTTCATGACCATGTCGGGCAGGGTGTAGAAGGTCACGCCATCCGGCCCTTCAGAAATGACGCCCAGCGCAGGATCAGCCTCGCCTTCCTTGCCGCCGCCGTGACCGCCGCCTTCCTTCTTCTCTTCCTTTTTTTCGGCCTTATCGGCCTTCTCTTCTCCGTGGCCGGCTTCGGCCTCGGCGCCGTGCGCTTCGGCGGGCTTGGGCTTCAGCATGAAGAAGGCGGCCGCCCCCCCGCCGCCCAGCACCAACAGGGCGACCGGCGCGATGATGAACAGCAGCGGGATTTTCTTTTTCTTGGGCGCGGCGGCGTCGCCCTCGGCGACCTCGCCTTCGGTCACGGCCGGCAGATTGGCGTCGGCGTCGGCCGCAGGCGCACCCTTCTTCTTGCCGAACTTGAACATGCGCGCGCCCCGGAGACTCTCTCATGACGAGGATCGTCCGGTTTGGTTAACGCGACGTTTACAATGGGCAGGATTTGCCGGGTCGGAAGCGACCCGATCCCGTTCAAACCCGCATTCCGCCTGAATTAACCCTGTTGGCACGGCCGTTGCGAGAGGCTGAGGCGAAGGAGCACGCCTCTCGTGGAAAACGCCGCCTATATCGGACTGTCACGCCAGATGACGCTGCGTCGCGAACTGGACATCGTGGCCAACAACGTCGCCAACGCCAACACCACCGGCTTCAAGGTCGAGCAGCTGATGCTGGGGACCGAGATCGGTCAGCGGGCGCGCAACGACTCGATCCGCCCGTCGGCCAGCTTCGTGCTGGACAACGGCGTCGGCCGCGACTTCGGCCAGGGTTCGATGCAGCAGACGGGCCGCTCGCTGGACTTTGCGATTTCCGGCGAAGGCGCCTTCTTCACCGTGCGTGACGGCGCCAACGGCGAGGCCTACACCCGCGACGGCGCCTTCACCCTGGATCCGGAAGGGCGTCTGACCACCAAACAGGGTCAGGCCGTCCTTGGCGGGGGCGCGGAGATCGTGCTGGATCCCGCGCTCGGCGCGCCCAGCGTCGGCGCCGACGGCACCATAACCCAGAACGGACAGGTCACCGGCCGGCTGTCGGTCGTGCGTTTCGATACGCTGGGCGTGCTCGAAAAGGGCGGCGACAGCCTCTACCGCAATACGTCCAACGCCCAGCCGATCGAGGCCGCCGACGCCCAGGTTCATCAGGGCTCGCTGGAGTCCTCCAACGTCAATCCGTTGATCGAAATCACCAATCTCGTCGAAATCAGCCGCGCCTACGAGAGCGTGTCGCGCATGATCGACAACACCAACGACCTAAGCCGTCGCGCTGTCGAGCGCCTCGGCAAGGCCGCTTAAGGGAGCCCCTCAAGATGCGCGCACTTCGCACTGCAGCCTCGGGCATGGCCGCCCAGCAGCTGAACGTGGAGGTCATCTCCAACAACATCGCCAACATGAACACGGTGGGCTTCAAGAAGCAGCGCGCCGAGTTCCAGGACCTGCTGTACCAGAACGTCGAACGCATGGGGGCCCAGTCCTCGGCCTCCGGCACCGTGGTTCCGACCGGCATCCAGATCGGCGCGGGCGTCAAGGCGGGGGCTGTCTATCGCGTTACCGAGCAGGGCACGCCGCAGATGACCGGCAACCCCTATGACATGGCCATCGACGGCAAGGGCTATTTCCAGATCAGCCTGCCTTCCGGCGAAAAGGCCTACACCCGCGCCGGCAATCTGCAGGTCAATCCAGAAGGCCAGATGGTGACCGACGACGGCTATCTGCTGGAGCCGGCGATCACCATCCCGCAGGACGCGACCAAGGTGTCCATCTCCAAGACCGGCCTGGTTCAGGTCACCCAGGCCGGACAGCCCGCCCCGACCACGGTCGGGCAGATCGAACTGGCCAGCTTCTTCAATGAAGCCGGCCTGGAAGCCATCGGCGACAACCTGTTGCTGGAGACCGCCGCGTCCGGCCCGGCCATCGTCGGCACGCCCGGCGACGCCGGTTATGGCCAGATCATGCAGAACTACACCGAGGCGTCGAACGTCGATGCGGTGGCGGAAATCAGCGCCCTGATCGTGGCCCAGCGCGCCTATGAGATGAACTCCAAGGTCATCAGTACCGCCGACCAGATGCTGTCGGTCGCCTCGCAAGTGAAGGGCTAGGGCCATGACCATGATCCGTTCCCTGCTGCTCGCCGCCGCCGTCAGCGCCTTCGCCGGCGCCGCCCTCGCCAACCCGGTCGTGCTACGCGCCAACCCTGTTGACGACGACGGTCGCGTCACCCTGGGCGACATTTTCGAGGGGGCGGGCGCTGCGGCCAATGTCGCCGTCGCCGAACGCGTCGGTCCCTCGGTCGTGCTGGACGCCGGTCAACTTCAGGCCCAGGCGCGTCAGGCGGGCCTGGACTGGAGCAATCCGAACGGCCTGCGCCGCGTCGCCGTGCGCCGTTCGGCAGGACCCGTTCAGACCGTGGCCGAGGCCACGCCGGCGGATACCGTCCTGGCCGTCCAGCCCACCGCCCGCGCTGCCTATCGCCCCGGCGCCGCGCCGCAGGTCATCGCCCGCAACGACATGGTGCGTGTCACCTATCAGGTCGGCGGCGTGAACCTGGCCGTCATGGGCAAGGCCATGCGCAGCGCCGGTCTGGGTGAGCCGGTCGCCGTTATGAACACAGCCTCCAACCGCATCATCGATGCGGTCGCCTCCGGTCCCGGCCAGGCCATCGCCGGCCCCGGCGCCGACATGGCCCGCGCCAATCCCCAACAGTTCGCCGCCCGCTAGGGAATCCCAGTCATGCGTAAAGCCGTCCTGATCCTTGCCGCCCTCGCCCCGCTCGCCGCCTGCTCGACCGTCGCCGAAACGGTGCGCGGTCCGGAACTGGCCCCCATCGGCTATCCCGCCGCTTTGATCCCGGCGCAGCAAGCCTATCTGCCCGCGCGCGAGACCACGCCAGCCAGCGCCAACAGCCTGTGGCGCACGGGCGCCCGCACCTTCTTCGGCGACCAGCGCGCGCGCCATATCGGCGACATCCTGACGGTCAAGATCGACATCGATGATCGCGCCCAGACCCAGAACTCGACCCAGCGCTCGCGCTCCAACGAGATCAACGCCGGCGTCAGCAACCTGTTCGGCCTGGAAAGCAGCCTGGGCCGCGCCTTCCCCGGCGGCTTTGATCCGTCGAAGATGGTCGGCATGGAAGGCGATCTGAAGTCGTCGGGCAATGGTTCGGTCACCCGCGCTGAAAAGGTGTCGCTGACCATCGCCGCCGTCGTCACCGACGTCTTGGCCAACGGCAATCTGGTGATCCAGGGTCGGCAGGAAGTGCGCACCAACCGCGAGGTCCGCGAACTGACCGTCGCCGGCATCGTCCGTCCCGAGGACATCTCATCAGCCAACGCCATCAACCACACCCAGATCGCCGAGGCGCGCATCTCCTACGGCGGTCGTGGCGACGTCAGCCGCGTCCAGGCCCCGCCCGTGGGTCAGGCGCTGGCGGAACGCTTCAGCCCGTTCTGACGCGCGCCGACCCTGCGGGTTGAACTGCTGACGGATAACCGCGTTCAAGGGAAATGCGGTCGTCCGATCTCTTGCGGTCACAGCCGCGCCTGACGACATTGAAGGCGACGCGACGACGCGCGTCGTCGGCGGGGGCTGACACATGATGCTGATACTCTCCGCCCTGATGGCGGCCGCGATACAGACTGCGCCCGGCGCAGGCTGGACCTGGAGCCTGTACGAGGGCGAGGGACCGATGGTCCTGGCCAACGATATCCCCGACACCGCCAGCCTGCGCGCCACGCTGCAATGCCTGCCGGGTTCGGGCGCGGTCTCGGTCGCGGTCTATGGCGAGGATGCGTCCGCCGGCTTTGCGCGCATCACCTCAGGCGGGTCGACCGCGACGAGCGAGGCGCGCGTCGGGCGTGGCGGCAAGCTGGAGACGGCCATCCCCGTCGACCACCCCGCCTTTTCCGCCTTCGTGTCGAACGGCCGGATGACGATCGCCGTCGGCGACGACGCCAGCACGATCACCGTCGAACGTCCGCACATGGCCAAGCTGCGTCGCTTCGCCGATCGCTGCGCCGGCTGAGGAACTCACGTATGCGTCTTCAACTCATTCCAGCCTTGATCGCCGTCTCGGCTCTCGCGGCTTGCGCGACCCAGGCCCCGATGCCTGCAGCCGGCTCTGCGGCGACTGCATCTGCGCCCGCGCCCACGCCCGGTTACGACTGGTTTCTGAACACCGATGGACAGGAGGCCATGCTGGCCTACGGCGTCGCCAACAGCGACGAGGTCAAACTTCGGCTCGCCTGCCAGGTGGGGTCGAGCGCACTGGAACTGACGGCCGCCAGCGACAAGCCGGGCCGCGAAATCTATCTGGAATCCGGCGGCGACACCGAGCGCTATCGCGCCGCATCCGAGCCGGCCGTCGTGCATGACGGCGAACTGCTGACGGCGCAGGCCAAGACCAAGGATCCGGTCTTCCAGCGCTTCCGCCGTCTGGGCTGGATCGCCGCCTGGGCTGACGACGAACGTCACGTCTATGCCGCCCATCCCGCCGCAAAGGTGCAAATCGAGCTGTTCTTCATTGTCTGCGGTTGACGCATCGGCTCTGCTCGGCTTGCGTGCCCCTCCTGACAGGAGGGGCGTCATGAAGATTTCTTATCTGGCTATAGCAGCCATGCTTGCGGCTGGTTCGCCGATCGTGGCCATGGCGCAGACGCCGCCCGCCGCCGTCGCAACCGCCCCGGCAGACGCCGCGCTGAACGCCGTCATCGCCGACTACGAGACCTATCTGAAGTCCGTCGATCCGATCTCGGCCGGCGGTGAGGGAGATGTCGAGGCGATGGGCCGGGTGCCTGACCTGTCGCGGGAGTTCGAATTGGCCCAGCGCGCGCCGCTGGAAGCGTTCGTGCGGCGGCTGACGGCCATCGACCCGGCAAGTCTTTCCCACGCCGGCGGCATCAACCACGCCTTCCTGCTCTACACGCTTAACCGCAGCCTGGAAGGATTGGACTACGACACCAGCCGCCTGGCGTTCGACTCCGAAGGCGGCCCCGGAACCTGGGCGCTCTACGTCGGCGGCAGCACGCGGCTGAACTCCGTCGCGGAGGCCGAGGCCTATATCAAACGTATCCAGGGCTTTGGCCAAATCTATGCCCAGACGACCGCCAACGCCCGGCGCGGCCTGGACACCGGCCTGGTCCAGGCGCGATCGGTGACCGAAAGCGCGCTGACGCTGGCGCGAAACGATGTGGCGATCAAGCCGGACGCCGAGCCGCTGCTGAAACCCTTGGCGACCCTGCCCTCCGCCGTGTCTCAGGCGGATAAGGATCGCCTGACCGCAGAGGCGACGGCGGCGGTTTCAGAAACGATCCTTCCCGCGCGCCGGGCCTGGCTGGCCTTCCTCGAGAGCGACTATCTGCCCAAGGCGCCGGTCCAGCCGGGCATCGGCAATCGACCCGGCGGCAAGGCACTCTACGCCTATCTAGTGCGCGGTCACACCACGACAGACCTGACGCCGGACCAGATCCATCAGATCGGTCTGGACGAGGTCGCCCGCATCCGCGCCCGCATGGATGTGGAGATGAAGGCGTCGGGCTGGACCGGCGACTTCGCCGGCTTCCTGAACTTCCTGCGCACCGATCCTCAGTTCTATGCGACCAGCCGTGAGGCCCTGTTGCAGCAGGCGTCGGAGATGGCCAAGCGTGCGGACGGCGGCCTGCCGCCCCTGTTCGCCACCCTGCCCCGCCTGACCTACGACGTGCAGCCCGTGCCGCCGCAGATCGAGGAAAACTACACCACCGGCCGCTACAACGGCGGTTCGATGCAGAACGGCGTCGCCGCCCATTACATCGTCAACACGTCCAAGCTTGATCAGCGTCCGCTGTACGAGTTGCCCGCCCTGACCCTGCATGAGGCCGTTCCGGGCCATCACCTCCAGATCGCCTTGCAGCAGGAGGCGCCCGGCCAACCCTATTTCCGCCGTCAGGCCAATGTCAGCGCCTATACCGAAGGCTGGGGCCTATATGCCGAATATCTGGGCGAGGAGATGGGCTTCTACCGCACGCCTTACGAACGGTTCGGCCGCCTGTCCTATGAGATGTGGCGCGCCTGCCGACTGGTCGCGGACACCGGCCTGCACTGGATGGGCTGGACCGAGGAACAGGCCCGCGGCTGTTTCCGCGACAACTCGGCGCTCGCGCCCCACAACATCGAAACCGAGCTTCAGCGCTACATCGGCTGGCCCGGCCAGGCCACGGCCTACAAGATCGGCGAAATCCGCCTGCGCGAGATTCGCGCGCGGGCCGAGCGAGAACTGGGGCCGAAATTCAACGTCCGCACCTTCCACGACGCCCTGCTGGTCGAGGGACCGCTGCCGCTGGCGCTGCTGGACCAGCGGATGGACGCCTGGATCGCGGAGCAGAAGGCGAAATAGCAGAAGCGTCGTCTCCTCCCCGCTTCGTGGGGAGGTGGCTCGGAGCGAAGCGGAGAGACGGAGGGGTTCTTAACCGCATCACAGGCCGCTTGTGGGACTTCAAGAGCCCCTCCACCGCTTCGCGGTCCCCCTCCCCACAAGTGGGGAGGAGACGATGGGCTTAAGCCCAGTCCGGTTCCGGCAACCCCTTCGACTTCAGGAATTCCGGATTGAACAGCTTGGAAGCATAGCGCGAGCCGGGATCGCACAGGCAGGTCACGATGGTCTTGCCGGGGCCAAGCTCGCGCGCCAGCCGTACAGCGCCGGCGATGTTCACCCCCGCCGATCCGCCCAGCGATAAGCCTTCGTGCTTCACGAGGTCGAACAGGATCGGCAGGAACTCCGCGTCCTCGATTCGATAGGCGTAGTCGGGCTTGAAGCCTTCCAGATTGCCGGTGATGCGGGCCACTCCGATCCCCTCGGTGATCGACGATCCCTCGCCCGTCATCTCGCCCTTGGTGAACCAGTTGAACATGGCCGCGCCCGCTGGATCGGCCAGGGCGATGGTCACATCCGGCTTCTGTTCGCGCAGATAGGCGCCGACGCCGGCGATAGTCCCGCCCGAGCCGACGGCCGAGACGAAGGCGTCGACCTGACCGTTTGTCTGCGTCCAGATTTCGGGGCCGGTCGTGTTGTAGTGGGCCTCGCGATTAGCGGTGTTGTCGAACTGATTGGCCCAGATGGCGCCGGCCTCTTCGCTGTCGTTCAGCTCAGCGGCCAGACGCCCGGAATAGTGGACGAAATGGTTCGGGCTGGAAAAGGGCGCGGCGTCCACCTCGACCAGGCGGGCGCCCAGCGAACGGATGGCGGATTTCTTCTCTTCCGACTGAGTGCGCGGAATGACGATGACGACCGGATGCCCCAAGGCGGCCCCGACCAAGGCCAGGCCGATACCGGTGTTGCCGGCCGTGCCCTCGACGATCGTCCCGCCGGGTTTCAGCGCGCCCGACGCCCGCGCGCCCTGCACGATCGACAGGGCCGCGCGATCCTTGATCGAGCCGCCGGGATTCAGAAACTCGGCCTTGCCCAGGATTTCGCAGCCCGTCGCGTCGGACAGGCGGTTCAGGCGCACCAGCGGCGTATTGCCGATCAGGTCGATGACGGATGACGTAGCGGACAAGGTCAGGCTTTCAGGCGAAGGTCGAAACAGGGCGGATCAGGCGGCGGCCTGGCGTTGCCCTAAGTGGATGCCGCACTCGACCTTGTCCATGCCCGACCAACGTCCGGCGCGGGCGTCTTCGCCGTCCTGGACCGCGCGGGTGCAGGGCCAGCAGCCGATGGAGGCATAGCCCTGCTCGACCAGCGGGTGACGCGGCAGATCGTTTTCCTCCAGCCAGACCTCGACGTCGTCGGCGTCCCAGTTCGCCAGGGGATTGATCCGCAGCACCCCGTCCAACACCTCGAACGGCTTCAGCTTCGCCCGCGTCGCGGCCTGATAGCGCTTCCGCCCGGTGATCAGAGCATTGAACTCCGCTGTGGCACGCGCCAGCGGCCGCACTTTTCGCAGGTCGCAGCAGGCGTCCGCGTCTGTCTTCCACAGGTCATCGCGCGCATCCAGCGTCGCCTTCTCGCCCGCATCCGGCGTGACCAGCCGCACGTCGGTCAGGCCCAGCGCCTTGGTCAGTTGCGTGCGATAGGACAGGGTCTGGAGGAAATGCTGGCCTGTCTCCAGAAACACCACCGGCACGGTCTTGTCCTCGCCGGCGATGATGTCCAGCAGGGCGGCGGACTCGGCGCCGAAGGACGAGATGGCGCCGACCCGTAGGCCCAGCGCCGAATCCAGCGCCGCCTTCAGGATTTCGGACGCGTCTTGGCCCTCGGTCTCGCGGTTCAATCGTTCGGCCAGCGCGTCTAAGTCGCGGTCGTTCGACGCCGCACGCCGACGCTGCCAGATCGTCGGCGCGGGATCGACCGCCGGCTGATAGGCGCCGCTGAACGCCCGGTCCATCCGGTCCCAGGCCGCCGTATCCGCGCTCTCGGCCAGTTCCACCGCATCGAAGCCCGAACGCCGCAGGTGTCGCGCCTGATCCGGCAGCACCTTGCCCGCCGCGATCAGACGCCCGGCGTAACCTCGCTCTCGCAGAACCGCCGCCAGCGAGAAGCCGCGTCCGTCGCGGAAGGCGTCGAACTCCAGCACCAGCGTGTCTTCGCTTGCGGCGGCCGCCTCGACCTCCTCGAGCGGGGTCGTCACCGACAGGCGCAGCCCGTTCTGTATGCCCTCAAGCCGTTGCATCTAGCGTCTCATATATGGCGTCGCGGAAGGGATCGGGACCGACGCGGCGCACTGTGTCGATAAACCGCTCGCCTTCGGCGCGGATTTGCAGATAGCGGTCCAGGGTCCGCTGAATGGCCGGCGCCACCTCATCCGAGGGCAGGCTCTTGCCGACGATATCGCCCAGCGCCGCCTGTTCGTCGGGCGAGCCGCCGACGGTGATCTGGTAGTATTCCTCGCCCTTGCGATCGACGCCCAACACGCCGATGTGGCCGACGTGGTGGTGGCCGCAAGCGTTGATGCAGCCGCTCATGTTGATGCGGACCGGCCCCAATGTCTCCTGATAGTCCATGTCCGCCAAACGTTTGGACAGGGCCTGGGCCACCGGGATCGAGCGGGCGTTGGCCAGGCTGCAATAGTCCAGGCCCGGGCAGGCGATCACGTCGGTCGCCAGATCGGCGTTGGCCGTGGCCAGCCCCGCCTCCCGCAACGCCCGCCAGACCGTCAGCACATCGTCCAGCTTCACATGGGGTAGAACCAGGTTCTGCTCATAGGCGGCGCGCAGTTCGTCGAACGAATAGCGCTCGGCCAAGTCCGCCACCGCGTCCATCTGGTCCGCCGTAATGTCGCCGGGCACGCCGCCGACCGGCTTCAGCGACACCACCACCGAGGCATAGCCCGGCTGACGGTGGCGGCGGACGTTGTTACGCGCGAACCGGGCGAAATCGGGATCGGCCAGAAGGGCGCGCTCGAACGGGGCGCTGGTCTCGGGCAGGGCTTCGAACGGCGGCGGGGCGAAATAGGCTTGGATACGCGCGGCCTCGTCGTCGGGAATCCGCAGATCCTCACCGCGCAAGGTGGCGTAATGTTTGTCCACCTCCTCGCGGAAGGCTTCGATGCCCAGCGAGGCGACCAGGATCTTTATCCGCGCCTTGTGGATGTTGTCTCGCCGCCCCAGCAGGTTCCAGGCCCGCAGGATCGCGGTCAGATAGGCCAGCAGGTCCGCCGCCGGAACGGCCGCAGCGATCTCCTGACCGATATGGGGCAAACGCCCCTGCCCGCCGCCGACGAAGACGCGGAAAGCCGTGCCGCCGTCCTCGCCCTGCACGATCTGCAGGCCGACATCGTGGGTGCGGATCGCCGCCCGGTCCTTCTCCGCGCCGATTACCGCGATCTTGAACTTACGCGGCAGGAAGGAGAACTCCGGGTGGATGGTCGACCACTGGCGGATGATCTCGCACCAGGGGCGCGGATCCTCAATCTCGTCGTCGGCGGCGCCGGCGAAGACGTCGGTCGTGGTGTTGCGGATGCAGTTGCCACTGGTCTGGATGGCGTGCATCTCGACATCGGCCAGATCGCTCAGGATCGCCGGCAGATCGGTCAGGGCCGGCCAGTTGTACTGGATGTTGCAGCGGGTGGTGAAATGGCCGTAACCCTTGTCATAGGTCCGCGCGATATGGGCCAGCCGGCGCATCTGACGGCTGCTCATCACGCCATACGGAATGGCGACGCGCAGCATATAGGCGTGCAGTTGCAGATAGACCCCGTTCATCAGCCGCAGCGGCTTGAACGCGTCCTCGGTCAGGGCGCCGGATGCGCGGCGCGCCACCTGGTCCGAGAACTCCTCGACCCGTTCACGCACCAGGGCATGGTCGAACTCGTCATAGCGATACATCAGCCCACGCCTCCGACGACGCTATGGCCGACGGTCGGCCCGGCCGAACGGATGCGCTCCTTCAGCCGATCGCGGCCTGACGGCGTGCGGTCCTGAACCTCAACCAGATAGGGGTTCACGAAGACGTCCGGCCGCCCGGCGACGTCAGCTAGCACGACCTCGGCCGCCGTCTCGTCCAGCACCGAAGCCTGGTCGATGTGCTCGACCGGCTGGTTGTCCACGCCCGCATAGATGACGCGGCCGTCCGACAGGCGGTTTGCGGTGACGATCTTCACGCCGCGACCTCCGCTCGAACATCCAGCTGGGCCGCCGAGAAGGCCGCCGTTTCGCCGACGAAGAGCAGGGTCGGGCCGGTCAGGTCGGCGCCGCGCACCAGGGCGCCCAGCCCGTCCAGTCGCCCGGTCAGAACGCGCTCATCCGGGCGGCTGCCGTTCTCGACAATGGCGACGGGCGTCGAAGGCGCGCGACCTGCCGCGATCAGGCGCGCAGCCGTCTCCTCGGCCCGATCCGAACCCATGTAGATGGCCAGGGTGTGGTTGGGGCCGGCCAATCGCGTCCAGTCGGCCTCGACGCCGCCCGGCTTGGCCTGGGCCGTCACGAAGGTGACCGCCTGGGCATGGTCCCGGTGCGTCAGGGGAATGCCTGCGGAGGCGGCGCAGGCCAAGGCCGCCGTCACCCCGGGCACCACAAAGACCGGAACGCCGGCTGCCCGCATGGCGTCCAGCTCCTCGCCGCCACGCCCGAACACAAAGGGATCGCCGCCCTTTAGCCGCACGACCCGATGACCGGCGCGGGCCTCCTCGATCATCAGGGCCTCGATCTGATCCTGGGGCACCGAATGCTCGCCGCGCGCCTTGCCGACATACAGCCGCTTGGCGTCGCGCCGCGCCCGCTCCAGCACCGCCTCGGGCACCAGTCGGTCGTGGATGATGACGTCAGCGTCCTGCAATACGCGAAGCGCCTTCAGGGTCAGCAGTTCCGGATCGCCCGGACCGGCGCCGACGATGTGGACCACGCCCTGTTCCGGCGCGGCGACGTTCAGCAGACGCAGCATCTCGCGCCGCGCCTCGGCCGTCCGACCTTCCGCCGCCAGGGTCGCAGCCGGACCCCGGAAGGCTTTTTCCCAGAAGCGCCGGCGCGCCATGAAGTCCGGCACGCTGGCCTTGACCATGTCGCGCAACTCACGCGCCAGCCGCGCCACATTGGCCAGGCCGGCCGGCAGCACGCCTTCGATGGCGGTGCGGATGTCCCGCGCCAGGATGGGCGCCGATCCGCCGGTCGCGACGCCGATCACCACCTCGTCGCGATCGATCAGGGCCGGAGTCTGGAAGTCGCTCAGATGCGGCTTGTCCACCACATTGACCTGGGCGCCCGCCGCCCGCGCCAGAGCGCCCAGCCGCGTCAGTTCGTCCGCATCGTGCAGCGCCATGAAGACCAGCCGTGCGCCCACCAAGTCTTCAGCCTCTGGCGAACGCAGCACCGGCTCCGGCGCCGTCAACGGCATCTCGATCTTGGGGGGCGCGCCGTCGGGCGCGAACCATACCACCTCGGCCGGCGTGTTCACGAACAGTCTCAGCTTGGCCAGCGCCGGTTCGCCGCCGCCGATGATCACGATCTTTGCGGCCTCCAGCGGAATGGAGGCGAGAAATACACGCATCGTCTTGCTTTCTGGGCCGTCGGGAGAGGAGACAGGGGCGACGGCAGGGCGCGAACCTTCGTCTTCCCTGTCCAGAGCCGCAAACCAGATTGCCTTTGTCTCGCTGATAGGATTTCTATCCGCGATGGCCCGTCCCCTGCTCCCACTCAACGCCCTGCGCGCCTTCGAGGCCGCTGCGCGTCACCTGAACTTTTCGCGCGCCGCCGACGAACTGTCGGTGACGCCCGGTGCGGTCAGCCAGCAGATCCGCCTGTTGGAAGACATCGTCGGCGGGCCGCTGTTCGTGCGCGAGGCGCGGGGCCTCCAACTGACCGATCTGGGCCGTTCCTCCGTGCCGCTGCTGCGCGAGGGGTTCGAACGGCTGATGGACGCCTCTGCCCTGTTACGCGAACCGCCGCGTCGCAAACAGGTGTCGATCAGCGTCGCGCCCGGTTTCGCCTCCAAATGGCTGATGCCGCGCATGGACGACTTCCACACCGCCCATCCCGAGATCGAACTGTGGATCTCGGCCGACATGGAGCCGGCGGACCTGAGCGATGGCAAGGTCGATCTGGCGGTGCGCTACGGTCCCGGCGACTATCCTGGTCTGACGGTCGATCGGCTGATGACCGAAACGGTGCTGCCGGTCTGCGCCCCCTCGCTGATGGACGGCGACAAGCCTATCCGCAAACCCGCCGATCTGATCGGACACACGCTGCTGCACGACATGTCCAACGACGGCGACCCCAGCCGTCCCGACTGGGCCATGTGGCTGAAGGCGCGCGGCATTCGTCACCCCGACCCGCGTCGCGGCTCGCGTTTCAACCAGTCGGGTCTGTTGATCGAGGCCGCCATATCGGGGCGCGGCGTGGCCCTGGCCAAACGCACCCTGGCCCAGGCGGACCTGGCGTCAGGGCGACTGGTCGCGCCCTTCCCTGACGGATCAGAAGCGGTCGGGTTCGCCTACTACGTCGTCCAGCCTCGCGACCGGCCGCCCTCGCCCAGCGCGACCGCCTTCGTCGGCTGGCTGAAGAAACAGGCCGTCGATCACGACAATACGATGGGCCAACTCTAGGCCCGGAATTTAGGCCCTGGCTGCCTGACTGGCCGACACGCCCAGGGCCTGTAGCGCGGCGGCGGTGATGTGTTCGGCGTTCAGACCGGCCTGGGCGTACATGGCCATCGGCGCATCCTGGTCCTGGAAAACGTCGGGCAGGTTCAGGGTGCGGATCTTCAGCCCGCCGTCCAACGCGCCCTTTTCGGCCAGCAGTTGCAGCACGAAGGCGCCGAAGCCGCCCATGGCGCCTTCTTCAACCGTGATCAGCGCCTCGTGCTCGCGCGCCAGACGCAGGATCAGATCGGCGTCCAGCGGCTTGGCGAAGCGGGCGTCGGCGACGGTGGCCGACACACCCTTGGCGGCCAGCATATCCGCCGCCTTGAGCGATTCCTGCAGACGGGTGCCCAGGCTGAGGATGGCGACCGAGGTCCCCTCGCGCACAATCCGGCCCTTGCCGATCTCCAGCGGGGCCGCCAGTTCCGGGATCTCCACGCCCACGCCGTCGCCGCGCGGATAGCGGAAGGCGCTGGGCCGGTCGTCGATGGCCAGGCTGGTCGAGATCATCGCCGCCAGTTCGGCCTCGTCGGCGGCGGCCATCAGCACCATGCCGGGCAGCGCGCCCATAAAGCCGATGTCGAACGATCCGGCGTGCGTCGCGCCATCCGATCCGACAAGACCCGCCCGGTCCATGGCGAAACGCACCGGCAGCGACTGGATCGCCACGTCGTGGACGACCTGATCGTAGCCGCGCTGAAGGAAGGTCGAATAGATGGCGCAGACCGGCTTCATGCCGTCCGCCGCCAGCCCGGCCGCGAAGGTCACCGCGTGCTGTTCGGCGATGCCCACGTCATAGGTTCGCTCAGGAAAGGCCTGGCCGAACAGGTCCAGACCCGTGCCCGACGGCATGGCCGCCGTGATCGCCACGATCGACGGATCGACCTTGGCGTGTTTGATCAGCTCGGTGCCGAACACCTTGGTGTAGCTGGGGGCGTTGGAGATGGCCTTGGCCTGCTTGCCCGAGACCACGTCAAACTTGACGACCGCATGGAGTTTGTCGGCGCTGCTTTCGGCGGGGGCGTAGCCCTTGCCCTTCTGCGTCACGACGTGAACCAGAACCGGGCGGTCCTCGATGGCGGCCGCCTTCTTCAGGATCGGCACCAGATTGTCCATGTCGTGCCCGTCGATCGGACCGACGTAATAGAAGCCCAGCTCCTCGAAGAAGGTGCCGCCGGTCACCATCCCGCGGGCGTATTCCTCGGCCTTCTTGGCCGCCTTGCGGAAGGGGCGCGGCAGATGCTGGGCCACCGTCTTGCCCAGGCGGCGGACGTTCTGATAGGCGCCGCCCGACACCAGGCCGGCCAGATAGGCGCTCATCCCGCCAACCGGCGGCGCGATCGACATGTCGTTGTCGTTCAGGATGACCATCAGTTGGCCGCTGGTCGCCTCGGCGGCGTTGTTCATCGCCTCATAGGCCATGCCGGCGGACATGGAGCCGTCGCCGATGACGGCCACGACGCGGTTCTTCTCGCCCTTCTGATCGCGCGCGGCGGCGAAGCCTAGGGCGGCGCTGATGGAGGTCGAGGCGTGGGCCGCGCCGAACGGATCGTATTCGCTCTCGCTGCGCTTGGTGAAGCCCGACAGGCCGCCGCCCTGACGCAGGGTGCGGATGCGGTCGCGCCGCCCGGTCAGGATCTTGTGCGGATAGCACTGATGCCCGACGTCCCAGATCAGGATGTCCTTGGGCGTCTCGAACACATGGTGCAGCGCCGTTGTCAGCTCGACCACGCCCAGACCTGCGCCGAGATGGCCGCCGGTGACGGACACGGCGTCGATCGTCTCGGCCCGCACCTCTTGGGCCAGCTGTTTCAACTGGGCGATGTCGAAGTCGCGCGTGTCGGCGGGCGTCTTGACGGTGTCGAGTAGCGGGGTGTCGGGCATCAGCCGTAAAACCTTGGAAAGTCTGGTCGATCAACCCGCAGGTCGTTTCAACGTTTCGTATCAGGACCGGCGCTTTAGCACAAAGTCCACGCTGGCCCTGAGGATTTCGGCCTCGTCGCCGAACGGCTCCAGATGCGAACGGGCTTGGTTTGCGAGATGCGCGACCCTTTGCCGCGCCGCCTCCAGACCCAGCAGGGTGACGAAGTTGGTCTTGCCCAATGCTGCGTCCTTGCCCCCGGCCGCCTTGCCCATTTCCTCGGCCGAGCCCTCGGCGTCCAGCAGGTCGTCGACGATCTGATAAGCCAGACCGACGTCGTGGGCGAAGCTGATCAGGGCATGGCGGTGCTGGGCCGTGGCGTCGGCGATGATCAGAGGAATTTCGAAGGCGTAGGCGAACAGGGCGCCGGTCTTCAGGCGCTGCATCCGCGCCACCCCGCCCAGATCGTCGCGCACGCCCAGCAGGTCGATCATCTGACCGCCCGCCATGCCCCGCGCGCCGGACGCCAGCGACAGCCGCGCCGCCAGTTCGCAACGCACGGCCGCATCCTCATGGGTGTCTTCATGCAGGATGATGTCAAAGGCGGCCGTCTGCAGCGCATCGCCGGCCAGCACCGCCGTCGCCTCGTCATAGGCCCGATGAACGGTCGGCCGACCGCGCCGCACATCGTCGTCGTCCATGCAGGGCAGATCGTCGTGAACCAGGCTGTAGGCGTGCACGCATTCCAGCGCGCAGGCGGCGCGCAATACCGATCGCTCATCAATGTCGAAAAGCCGCGCGGCCTCCAACGCGAAGAACGGCCGCAAGCGTTTGCCGGGGCCCAGCGCCGCATAGCGCATGGCCTCGGTCAGACGGGATTCCGGGCCCTCAGCGCGTGGCAGCAGTTCATCCAGCGCAACCGTGACCAGATCGGCGACCTCGGCCACGCGATCGATCACCGCCTGTTCTGGCGAGTTCGCAGCGATGACGCGGCTCACGAGAACCGGCTCCAGACCAGGCTCGAAGACGATGCAGGTGTCATTCGAACGACGCCGCCTCGACGCCCTTGGCCTGACCGTCGGGGCCGACCACGATCTTTTCCACACGCAGTTGAGCCGCCTTCAGCCGCGCCTCGCAATGCGCCTTCAGCTTGGCGCCCTCTTCATAGAGGACGATCGACTCTTCCAGCGGCGCCTGGCCGGATTCGAGACGAGAGACGATGGTCTCCAGGCGCTTCAGGGCGTCTTCGAAGCTGAGATCGGCGGGGATAGCGGCGGCGGTGTCGGTCATGGCGCGGACCCTAGAGGCGCGCGCGTGGCGCATCAACGTCAGAAGCGGCTATCGCTTCTCGTAGCGACGCTGCGACCAGTATTTGAAGCCTTGGTTCTGGACCAGTTTCCAGCCGTCGGCCTTCAGCGCGCGGCCGACCATGTGGTTGAAATAGCCGTGGGCGAAGACCAGCACGTCCTGCCCGCTTTCGGCGCGCGCAATCAGCTTCTGCGCCGCCTGATCGGCCCGCGCCTCGGCCTGGGCGCGGGTTTCCTGGCCGCCGTGGTGATCAAAGGCGTGCCACCAGAAGCGCGACACCACGCCCCACCATTTGGGCGACAGCTTGATCCACTCCGGAATCGGCGGCGGCGGGAGAGGCGCCTCGATGAACATGACGTCGGCCATGACCTCGCGGCCGGCGGCGACCGCAGCGGCGGTTTCCTGAGCGCGCTGACGGGTCGAGGCGTAAATGGCCCCAGCGCCCTGCGCCGCCGCAACCAGTTCGGGCGGCGGGGTCTGACCCGCCAGCAGGCCGCCGATCTCATACTTCGCCCACCAGTCGCCGTACTGGCGCGCCGAAATCAGGCATTTGCGCGACAGGGCCGGCTCGCCGTGACGCGTCAGGATGATCGCGCCGGGACGGACAGCGACAAGCGCGCCGACAGATGGCGCGGCGTCAGGCGGTGACACGGACGGTTCGGTCGAATCGAGGGACAGGGCGGGGGCTGACATGACAAACGGACGGGCCTTTGGTTTCAAGGCGTTAAGCGTCCTAAGTCCTCCCCGAGCGCAGCGACGTGGGCGACCGCAGAGCGGCCTAGTCCTTCAAGGTCGTAACCGCCCTCAAGCGCCGACACAACCTTGCCCGAACAGGTCCGACGCGCGACCTCCAGAATCGCACGCGTCGCCCAGGCGAAATCCTCCGCCTCCAGCGACTGATGCGCCAGCGGATCGCGCCGGTGAGCGTCGAAACCGGCCGAGATCAGGATCAGGTCCGGCCGGAACGATTCCAGCGCCGGCATCAATCCGCCAGCGAAGGTGGCGCGCCAGTTCTCGCGCGCCGCATGGGGCGCCACCGGGGCGTTGACGATATTGCCGACGCCCGTCTCGGACGCCGCGCCCGTGCCGGGATAGAGCGGCATTTGGTGGATGGAGGCCAGGAACAGGCTGTCATCGTCTTCGAACGCCGCCTGGGTGCCATTGCCGTGGTGAACGTCGAAATCGACCACCGCAACCCGCGCCATCCCTTCGGCCTGAGCCGCGCGCGCCGCAACGGCGACGGAGGAGAACAGGCAGAATCCCATCGCGCGGTCCGGCTCAGCATGGTGGCCCGGCGGACGCACGGCGGCGAAGGCGCGATCCATCTCAGCCCGCGCCACGGCTCGCACCGCATCGATCGCCGCCCCGGCCGCCAGCCGCGCCGCCGGCACGCTGCCGGGTGAAAGGACGGTGTCAGCATCCAGCTGGATCATGCCTGCGACCGGCGAGGCGTCCAGCAGGCGTGCGACATAGGCGGCGGGATGCACCCGCTCCAGATCCGCAACCTCGGCCTGGGTCGCGGAGCGCCGGTCGCGGGCCAAGCCTACATCTTCCAGAGCATCCAGCACCGCCTTCAGCCGCTCGGGACTTTCGGGATGGCCCGCGCCCGGCGCGTGGGACAGCATGGACGGATGGGTGAAGATCGGCAGAGACATTGAAGCGACGATACGCCGGGCTTTCGGACTTGTCGCCCGTGACGCGCACCAAGGCGCGCGCTAGAGCCAAGGCATGACCGAGATCGTGATCCGCCCTGCTCGCCCCGAAGACGCCGCCGCCCTGGGCGCTCTGGGCCGCCAGACCTTTATCGACACCTTCGTCGCGGGGTTCGGCATCCCCTATCCCGAGGCGGACCTGAACGCGTTTCTGGACGCCAGTTTCGATCCGGAACCGACACTTAAGAAGCTGGCGGAGCCCGACTGCGTCTGGTGGGTGGCCGACCGCGAAGGCGAGCTTCTGGCCTTCGCCAACGCCGGCCCCAATGGCCTGCCCCATCCGGAGGCTCGATCGTCGCACATGGAACTGCGCCGGCTCTATGTGTCAAAGGCGGCGCAAGGTCTTGGGCTGGGAACCCGACTGCTGAAGCTGTCTCTGGACTGGATGCAAACCCACACGGACGGACCGCTGTGGATCGGCGTCTGGAGCGGCAACGACAAGGCCCAGCGCCTCTACGCCGCCTACGGCTTCGAGAAGGCGGGCGAATACGACTATCCCGTCGGCGCCTGGCGCGACCGCGAGTTCATCTTGCGGCGCGGCTGATCCGGGTTCACATCCCTCTCATGCTCCTGCCCTTCTTCACCGCGCTGCGCGACGCCAAGGTTCCGATGTCGATGAAGGAATGGCTCCATCTGATGGAGGCCATGGATCGCGACGTGGCGGGGCGCGAGGTCGAGGCCTTTTATCACCTGTCGCGCGCGGTCCTGGTCAAGGACGAGAAACACTATGATCGGTTCGATCAGGTGTTCGGGACGGTGTTCAAGGGCGTCGAATCGGTCGGGACGGGCGAGGACCTGACCACCGACATCCCCGAAGACTGGTTGCGTTTGCTGAACGAAAAATATCTGACCGACGAGGAGAAGGCCCAGATCGAGGCGCTGGGCGGATTCGACAAGCTGATGGAGACGCTGAAGCAGCGTCTGGAAGAGCAGAAGGAGCGTCACTCCGGCGGCTCGAAATGGATCGGCACGGGCGGAACCAGCCCCTTTGGCCATGGCGGCTATAATCCCGAAGGCGTTCGCATCGGCGGTCCGGGCAAGCATGGCCGGGCGGTCAAGGTGTGGGAAAAGCGCGAGTTCAAGAACCTGGACGACACGGTCAAGCTGGGCACACGCAACATCAAGGTGGCGCTGCGTCGTCTGCGCCGTTTCGCCCGACAGGGCGCGCCGGACGAGCTGGATATCGACGGCACCATCGACGGCACGGCGCGTCAGGGCTGGCTGGACATCCAGATGCGGCCCGAGCGGCGCAATACGATCAAGGTGCTGCTGTTCCTCGACATCGGCGGTTCGATGGACGGCCACATCAAGCTCGTCGAGGAGTTGTTCTCGGCGGCCAAGACCGAGTTCAAGAACCTGGAGTTCTTCTACTTCCACAACTGCCTCTACGAAGGGGTCTGGAAGGACAATCGCCGGCGCCACACCGAGCGGATCCCGACGTGGGATCTGCTGCACAAATACCCCGGTGACTGGCGCGCCATCTTCGTCGGCGATGCGACGATGAGCCCCTATGAGATCACCATGCCGGGCGGCTCCGTCGAGCACTGGAACGAAGAAGCCGGCGCCGTCTGGATGAAGCGGGCGCGCCAGCAGTGGGAGAAGTCGGTCTGGCTGAATCCCGTTCAGGAGCGATACTGGGACTATACCGCCTCCGTCGGCCTGTTGCGTGAGGTGATGGAGCAGCGAATGTTCCCGCTGACCCTGGAAGGCCTCGACAAGGCGATGCGCGCCCTGACAAGGTAGGGGACGTTCGGGGAAACCGCCTGAACCTTTCCGAAGGGTCCGACCATGATCGCCGCCGCCTTCGCCTTGCTGATCCTTCAACAGACTGCGCCGACCGTCGTGTGGGATGCACCCGCGCCAGAGGCGGTCGTCGAAACGCCAGCGCCGCCGCCCGAGCACACTGTGCCTGCCTGGGGCCTGGCCGATCCCTTTGGCTTCGAGCGCGCTCGGTGCAGTCCGCTGCTCCGCGGCGAGACGTCCATGGCCGAATGCCAGACCGAGGTGCGCGAACAACTCGCCATCGCCATGGGACCGGACTTACCGGAAGCTCTTCGCCCCAGCGGCATGGCCGGTGACTGCCAGATGATCCGGGCCACCGCCGGGGGTTCGGACTACGCCGTCCAGTGCGGCCCGCAGTCGCGCATGGCGGCCGCGCCCTCGAGCCTGCGCGAAATGGACTGTCGTCCGCGTCCGGTCCAAGGCGGATTCAGCTCTGAGTGCCGCCCGGTCGATGGCGCCGACAAGAAGGGGCTGGCGCTGACCCTGTGGGGCGACAAGGATTGATCGAGACAGAAAAGCGCCGCCCGCTTTCGCGGACGGCGCTTCGCATCTTCGCGCATTTCGAGTGAGGCTTAGGCCTTGTCGCGCAGGCTGTCCTTGGCCCCGCCGACAGCGTTCTGAACCTTGCCTTCGACCTGATCGGCCTTGCCTTCGGCTTGCAGCTTGGTGTCGCCGGTCACTTTGCCGACGCCTTCCTTGATCTTGCCGCCGATGTTCTTGGCGGCGCCTTCGATACGGTCATGATCAGCCATGGAAATCTCCTGTTTTCTTCGCCGCGACAGGCCGTTGCGGTTCGGAAAATAAACGATTTCCTCAAGTGGCCGTTCCGTACGGCTCAGCTTGGACGGCGCAGCCAGACGGCGACAGCCCAGGCGTGGGAGTCGTGACGCAAGCGCGAGATGGCGAAGGTCGGATCCAGCCACACCAGCGTGTGATCGTCCTCGCATTTCGCATCGGGATTTTCGGCCGCCACGGTCGCCGTCCAGAAGCCGCCGACATTGTTCACCGGCTCGCGGGTCGAACGCACGAAATACTGACTGGCCTCGGCGATGCGGTTCAAAGGCGTGACCGTCAGGCCGGTTTCCTCGACGAATTCGCGGATCAGAGCCTGAACCTCGGTCTCTTCCAAATCCAAGCCGCCGCCGGGCAGATCGAAATAGGGACCGATCTCACGCTCGACGCGCACACAGGCGATCAGGCCGTCGCGCTCGACGATGCCGAACGCGGTGGCGCGGTGACGATAATCCGAAGCGGGTTTGCGAACGCCGAACTGCAACATGATGAAAACCGACCCTAGAGGTCGAACGACAGCCTGGCGCGCACGCCCTTGTGGGCGCCGTCGAACTCGACCGCCGACCGCAGACCCGACGCCATGGCGGAAATGATCTTGGCGCCCAGACCGGTGCCTTTCGGCGTGCCGTCGCCCATACCGGGACCGTCGTCCTCGACCGTCAGCATCACGCGATGCTCGCTCTCGCGGCGCATATGAATGCGAATCTCGCCTCCTTGCCCCGGGGCGTAGGCGTATTTGACCGCGTTGGTGACCAGTTCGGTGACGATGACGCCGATCGACACGGCCTGGTCGGTCGTGACGGACAACGGCTCGGCGTCCAGCGTCAGCTTGGGCGATCCTTCGTCCGGTCCGATGGACTTGGACAATTCGTCCATCAGCCCGACCAGATACTCGTCCATCGCCACGTGGCTCATGTCGCCGGACGTATAGAGGCGGCGGTGAACATGGGCGACGGCCTCGATCCGCGCCTGAGATTCGCGCAATGCATCCTTGGCCCCCTGATCGGTGACGTGGCGCATCTGCAAGGACATGAAGCTGGACACCAGTTGCAGCGAGTTGCCGACCCGGTGGTTGACCTCGCGCAGCATGGCCTCGGCCCGATCCCGCGCCAGGCGGATTTCTTCCTGCGCCAGTTCGTTTTCGCGCTCCAGCCGACGACGCGACAGGGCGTCCTCGAGCGCTGAGCGCAACAGGGAGGTGAAGTCCTCCGTCACGTCCTTGATGACATAGTCCGCCGCACCCGCGCGAAGGGCCGCGACGGCGATCCGACCATCCTGGGCGCCCGTCACATAGACAACCGGAGGCGGCGTGGTCAGGGCCAGGATATCCGGCAGGACGTCCAGCCCGTCTCGCGTCGGCATGTAGTGATCCAGCGCACAGATGTCGTACTCGCCCTGCTGCAACAGCTCCAGACCCGCATCGCCGTCTGGCGCGCAGGTGACGGCGTAGCCGTGACGCCCCAGCTCCTTTTCGACCAGCCGGGACAGACCCCGATCGTCGTCGATGTAGAGCAGGCGGATGGGCTGGGACGCGTCGATCGTCAGATCTCCGGCGCCTGGATCACCGACAGGAACAGGCCCAGCTGACGGATGGCGCCGGCGAAGGATTCATAATCCACCGGCTTGGTGATGTAGACGTTGCAGCCCAGGTCATAGCAGCGCTGGATCTCGACCTTGTCGTCGGTCGTCGTCAGCACCACCACCGGCGCGCGGCGAAGGCGCTCGTTGGCCTTCACCTTTTCCAGAATATCCGTACCCGACATATCCGGCAGGTTGAGGTCCAGCAGGATCAGCAGCGGACCATTGGTGAGGATTTCATCGCTGAACAGATAATCGAGCGCCGAACCGCCGTCGTCGAAATGCTTGATCTCGTTGTTGATGTTGGCCCGGCGGATGTTCTTTTCGATCAGTTTGGCGTGGCCGTGGTCGTCTTCGACCATGATGATTTTGACGGGTTGCGTCACAGCGCGCCTCCGGGTTCAGACAGGATCAGTCGTTTGGGGAATTTGAGCAGGAAAGTCGAGCCTTTACCCAGCTCGGACTCCACGTCGATCGTGCCGCCCAGGCGGCGCACGCTGTTTCTGACGAACGCCAGCCCCAAACCTTCGCCCGAACGGTCCTGTTTTCCGGAACGACGGAACAGTTCGAAGATCCGCTCGTGGTCGCGCGGCGCGATGCCCCGACCGTTGTCCGCGATCCGGTAGACGACCCAGCCGCCCGGCACGTCCTCGCCCGATACGACGATCTCGCCCGGTCGGTCGTGATCCAGATATTTGACGGCGTTGTCGATCAGATTGCCGACGATCTGCTCCATCGAGATGCGATCGCTCTCGATCTCCGGTAGCGACTGCACCTCGATGCGCGCGCCAGAGGCTTCGGTCTGGTGGTGAACGCTGTTGGCGATGTTCTGGGCCATCGTCGTCATGTCCAGCGGCTCTGGGAGCAGGTTGCGACGCCCTTCGCGCGACAGCTTCAGGATGGCGTTGATCAGCCGGTCCATCTTCTCGGTTGAGGCGCGGATGAAGCCGATGGCTTCGGGCATTTCCTCGCGCACGGCGGTCACGATCTCGGCATCGACCACACGCGTCTTCTCGGCCTCATAGATCGCCTTGTCGACGATCTTGCCCGCCTGCTCCAGTTCGGAGGTGTAGCCCATCACATTGACCAGCGGCGCACGCAGGTCGTGACTGACGATATAGGCGAAGCGCTGAATCTCTTCGTTGGCGCGCATCAGGTCGCCGGTGCGCTCGCGGACCTTGTCCTCAAGGCTGGCGTTGGCGGCGTCCAGGGTGGCACGGGCGGATTGGATCTCGGCCACGTAGCGCCGCACCAGCCAGGCTGACAGCAGCGCCAAGACGATGACCAAAAGTCCTGCGATGGCGTTCATGACCACGGTCAGGACGCCGAACCGTTCCGACGCGACGCGTCGATCTTCGATCCGCTTCGACTTGAGCGCGTCGAATGTGTCCACGGCCGCGCGCAGCTCGTCCATATAGCGCTTGCCGTCGCCTGAGCGCACGGCCTGAATCGACTGACCGATCCGTCCCTGCTGAGCCAGCGAAACGGTGCGCTCCATCTCGGCCCATTTGCGATCGGCCAGTCGATGAATAGGTTCGACGGTCGACTTCAGCGTCGGGTCCAGCGCCGCCCCCTCGTCCAGGAAGGCCAACGCCGGCGCCATATCCGCCCGCGCGTTTCGATAGGGTTCGAGAAAGTCGCTGCGTCCGGTCAGCAGAAAACCCCGCTGGGCCGTCTCGGCGTTCAGCATGGCGATCAAGGTGGTGCGCGCCGCCCGGCGCATCTGCTGAGCGTGTTCAATGCTCTGGTTCACTGACGCCGTGCGCTGGATCATCACGAACGTCGTCGCATTGACCAGGATCAGCAGCCCGAACACCAGGACCAGCATCGCCGACATGGACCGGGCCAACGACGGCGTACGCATGAAGTCGCGCAGGCGCGACCATTGGGATCGAGGGTTCGGACTCATGACGGCGGAGCTTTAGCGGGGTGCGTCGCCGCGTCAAACGTCAAACTGCCAAGTCGACGGGATCAGACCTGGCCCAAGGTCCGCAACCGGGCCTTGGGGTGGATCTCGTTCTGGCTCATCACGACGGTCTGGCCGCGGAAGCGTTCGATGATCGATCGCACATAGGGCCGCGTCATCGGGCCGGTGAGCAGCACCGGGTTCTCGCCCGTCATGGCGATCCGCTCGAAGGTGTCGCGCACGGCGCGAATGAAATCCTGAAGGCGCGACGGGGCCATGGCCAGCTGCTTGTCCTCGCCGTTGCCGATCAGGCTTTCGGCGAAGGCGTTTTCCCATTCCGGCGACAGGGTGACGATGGGCAGGGCCCCTTCGCCGTCCTTGTTCTGCCAGCACAGTTGGCGGCCCAGGCGCGCACGGACGTGTTCGACCAGGGTCGTGACGCTGGAACTGTGCGGGGCGGCCTCGGCCAAACCTTCCAGGATCGCCGGCAGGTCGCGAATCGACACCTTTTCCCGCAACAGCGACTGCAACACCCGCTGCAGCGTCGTGACGGTGACCACGCTAGGCACCAGTTCTTCGACCAGCTTCTTCTCTTCGGCGCCCAGTTCCTTCAGCAGCTTCTGCACCTCTGCATAGGACAGCAGATCGGCCATATTGTCTTTCAGGATCTCGGTCAGATGAGTCGTCAGGACCGTTGACGGATCGACCAGGGTGTAGCCCCGGAACGTCGCCTCCTCGCGCAGACCTTCCTCGATCCAGGTCGCCGGCAAACCAAAGGCGGGTTCGCGCATATGCTCGCCCGGAAGCTCGACCTGGCGCCCCGCCGGATCCATCGCCATCAGGTGGCCCAGCCGCACCTCGCCCGCGCCCGTTTCCATCTCCTTGATACGGATGGCGTAGCCCTGCGTCGGCAGGCGCATATTGTCGAGGATGCGCACCTGGGGAATGACGAAACCGTATTCCTGGGCCAGCGACCGGCGCAGGGCGCGAATCTGATCGGTCAGTCGGCGCCCTTCGAGATCGTTGATCAGGCTGAGCAGCGAATAGCCGAGTTCGATCTTCACCTCGTCGATGGTGAGCACATTGGCGATCGGCTCTTCGACGTCTTCCTTGGGCTTTGCGGCCGCGGCCGCCGCCGCGATCTCCGCCTCTGTCGGCTGAGGCTTCAAGCGATTGCGGCCCAGTCGCCAGGCCATGAAGCCCGAGCCGATCGCCAGGGCTGCGAACGGGATCAGCGGCATGCCGGGGATCAGGCCGATCAGACCAGCCGCGCCCGAGACCACGCCCAGCGACACCGGATTGGTCGCCAGTTGCGTCACCATCGCCTTGTCCGCCGTGCCCTCGACGCCCGCCTTGGACACCAGGAAGCCGGCGGCGATCGAGATGATGATGGCCGGCACCTGCGTCACCAGACCATCGCCGATGGTCAGTTGCACATAGGTGTTGGCGGCCTCCATCGCCGGCATGCCGTGTTGCAGCGTGCCGATCAGTATGCCGCCGATGGCGTTGATGAAGGTGATGATCAGCCCGGCGACGGCGTCGCCGCGCACGAATTTGGAGGCGCCGTCCATGGCGCCGAAGAAGGTTGATTCCTGCTCCAGCTCCTTGCGGCGCAGCTTGGCCTGATCCTCGGTGATCAGGCCCGAGGACAGATCGGCGTCGATGGCCATCTGCTTGCCCGGCATGGAATCCAGGGTGAAGCGGGCGGACACTTCGGCGATCCGGGTCGAACCCTTGGTGATGACGACGAAGTTCACCACCAGAATGATCGCAAAGATGATCACCCCAATGATGAAGTTGCCGCCCATCATCAGCTGACCGAAGGCGTTGATGACCTGACCGGCCGCCTCGTGACCTTCCTGGCCGTGGGTCAGGATCAGGCGCGTGGAGGCCAGGTTCAGGCCCAGCCGGAACAGGGTCGAGACCAGCAGCACCGTCGGGAAGATGGCGAAGTCCAGCGGCCGCTTCATCATCACGGCGGTCATCAGGATCAGCACGCTGGACACCAGCGAGAAGGCCAGCAGCAGATCCAGCAGGAATTTGGGCACCGGCAGGATCAGCAGCATGATCACGCCGATCACGCCCACCGCCATCAGGACTTCGCCGCGGTTCAGCCAGCCGATCACGTCGCGCCCCGTGGGGCGCGCCATGCCGTCCTTCATCAGGATCGGCGCATCAGCCACGACCCAACACCTTCAGTGCGCGACGGGTCGCCTCGGCGATCACGGCCGCATTGGCGTCGTCAGACGTCGCCCGGGTGGCGTGGTAATAGGCGGCGACGATCACGGGTTGGCCATTCGGCGGATACAAAAGGCCGATGTCATTGGTCGGCCCATAGCCCCCCGTCCCCGTCTTGTGCGCCACCCGCCAGTCCGCAGGCGTCCCAGCCCTAAGACGATTCTGACCCGTGGGCGTATCGGTCATCCACTGCTGCAACAGGGCGCGTGACGCTGCGGTCAGGGGCGAGGCCGGATCGATAAAGAGACGCTGGAGATTGGCGACCGACTGGTTGGGAAGGATGGTGTCCTTGTCGCCGTCCAGGCGATTCATCTCCGGCTCGAAACGGTCCGAGCGGGTGCTGTCGTCGCCGATGCCGCGATAGAAGGTCTGCATCGCCGACGGGCCGCCCATGGCCTTCAGCAACAGATTGGCGGCGGGGTTGTCGCTGACTTCCACCGCGCCCTTCATCAACTGCTCGACTGTCAGGCTGGCGCCGACGGCGGGCTCGGTGACCGGCGCGTGGTTGATCATGTCCGTCGCCGTGATCGGGATGCGGCGGTCCAGTCGCTCCTGCCCGGCCTGCACCCGCAACAGGGTCGCGGCGGCCAGATACATCTTGAAGGTCGAGCAATAGACGAAGCGTTCGTCGCCGCGCCAAACCAGCTTACGGCCCGTCGCCACGTCCTGAACGACGAAGCCGAGGCGGCCGCCATTGCGCGTTTCCAGGTCGGACAGGTCAATGACCTCGTCTGACACAGGAGCAGGCGCGGCAGGGCGTGATTCCGCGCGCGGCGAACAGCCGACCGCGCTCAAGGCGGCCAGCCCCGTCAGGACGCATCGGCGCTCCACGGGTGCGCGCATGGGTTCAGGCCGCGTAGCCCGAGGCGGAGACGCCGCTCATCGGCGCCGGAATGGCCGTGCCCTCATCGGCGTATTCGTTCAACTTATTGCGCAGGGTGCGGATCGAGATGCCCAGGATGTTGGCCGCATGGGTGCGATTGCCCAGGCAGTGGGTCAGGGTGTCCAGGATCAGCGTCTTTTCCATCGCCGCCACGGTCTGGCCGACGAAGCTGCGGGTCACGGCGTCGGCCGCCTGGGCGGCGCGGGCGGCGACGCCGGCTTGCGGCGCCTCATAGGCCTGTCCCGCCATCATCCCTGCGCCCATGCCGCCTAGCGGCTGACCGTCCGGCAGGCGGATGGCGTCGACGTCGATCTCGGGGCCGGTGGCCAGCAGCACCGCGCGGTGCATGGCGTTTTCCAGCTCGCGGACGTTGCCCGGCCAGCGATGGGCCGAAATAGCCTGACGCGCGGCGGCCGAGATCGGACGCACCGGCACGCCGTTGGCGGCGGCGTATTTCTTGATGAAATGGTCCGCCAGAACCACGATGTCGCCGGGCCGCTCGCGCAAGGACGGCAGGCGCAGGTTCACCACGTTCAGGCGATACAGCAGGTCCTCGCGGAACGTGCCCTCCGCCACGGCCTTGGACAGATCGCGGTTCGAGGTGGCGATGATGCGGATATTGACCGAGACCGGCTTGGAGCCGCCGACGCGGTCGATGACGCGCTCCTGGATGGCGCGCAGCAGCTTGGCCTGAAGCCGGGCGTCCATCTCGGAGATTTCGTCCAGCAGAAGCGTGCCGCCGTCAGCCTCTTCGAACTTGCCGATGCGGCGCGCGACGGCGCCGGTGAAGGCCCCCTTCTCGTGACCGAACAGTTCGGATTCCAGCAGATTGTCGGGAATGGCGGCGCAGTTGACGCTGATGAAGGGGCGCTCGGACCGGCGCGAATGCTCGTGCAGATAGCGCGCCATCACCTCTTTGCCGACGCCGCTTTCGCCGGTGATCAGGATCGAGGCCTCCGAGCGCGCAACCTGGTCGGCCAGCTGCAGCACCGCCTTCATCGACGGGTCGGCCGAAATCATCGGCTTTTCGTCGTCGGCGACGGCCGACAGGACGGCGGCGATCAGTTCGGCGTCCGGCGGAAGCGGAATGAACTCCTTGGCGCCGGCCTTGATGGCGGCGGCCGCCTCTCGCGCATCGGCGTCGACGCCGAAGGCCACGACCGGAATGGTGATCCGCTCGGCCTCGTTGGCGGCGATCAGGGCGGCGATGTCCAGCTGATAGTCGACCATCAGCAGGTCGGCGCCCTGCCCCCGGCGCAGTTGCTCGGTCGCCTGGTCGGCGCGCTCGACGTGATTGACCTTGGCGCCGTGCGCCATGGCCATCTTCACTGCCGAAGCGAGCTGGCCGCTCAGTCTGCCTACCACCAGAAGACGCATCGTTCTTCTCCTCTAATCTCTAAAGCCGGTCGCCAATCAGGCGCCCGAGTCCTCGGTCTTGATGATTTCCGTCATGGTCACGCCCAGCCGGTCGTCGACGACGACGACCTCGCCGCGCGCGATCAGGCGGTTGTTGACGAAGATGTCGATCGCCTCTCCGACCTTGCGGTCCAGCTCCAGCACCGAGCCCTTGTTCAGCTTCAGCAGTTGAGCCACCGACATGTGGGACTTGCCCAGAACCGCCGAGATGTTGACCGGCACGTCGAAGACAGTGGCCAGATCAGCGGCGCTCTTTTCGCCGCTGTCGTCCAGGGGCGGCAGGCCCGAAAGGCCGGAGAATTCCTCCAGCGCCAGGTCGTCGGATGCCATCAGAACATGCTCCTGTCGACGGGAAGGGTTTCGGCGTGTCCGGCCTCGGCGGCCAGAGCGGCGGTCAGGGCTTCGGCGACGCGGTCGGCCGAGCCTTGCGGATCGTGATCGGCGCGGCCGTCGGCCCATTCCAGCTGGAAGGCGGCCTGGGACATGCCCGGTTCGTCGCGGAAGGCGACCACGCCAGTGAAGCCGCTGTCGGCGCAGGCGCGCTCGATCAGGCCGCGCGCCTCGTCATCCAGGCCCGAAGCGCGAACGACCAGGCGTGGCGAGGCGTCGATCTCCTGCGCCAACAGTTCCAACGCCGCTTTCAGCGGCGCATGCGGAAACCGGTCCAGAGCGGCCCCGGCGATGGTGCGCGCAGCAGCCAGGGCCAGGTCAGCAGCCTGTTCCCGGTGCGCCTGGGCCACAGCCTTCAGGGTCGGCATGGCCGAGGCCACAGCCTGGGCGATGTTGCTCAGGGCCATGGCGCGGATGTTCTCGACCTCGCTGAGCGCCTGCTCGCGCGCTTCCAGACGCCCTTGCGCGACCAAGGCCTCGACCTCGGCCGGCAGATAGGAGCGTTTGGCCGGCGTCCAGGCGCCGGGGCGCACGACCGTGCCGTCCGCGTCGAACTCGGTGTCGAAGGCGAAGAGGCGTCGAATTTCAGGGGACTGAGTCATGTCAGTAGATCAACTCGTCGTCGGCGCCCTGACCGGCCAGCATGATGTCGCCCTTGGCGGCCAGATCCTTGGCGACCTGGACCATGGCCATCTGGGCGGCGTCCACGTCCTTCAGACGCACCGGACCCATCGACTCCATGTCCTCGCGCATGATCTTGGACGCGCGTTCGGACATGTTGGAGAAGAACATCTCGCGCAGCCCTTCCGACGCGCCCTTCATCGCCAGGCCCAGCGAATCCTTGTCCACGGCGCGCAGCAGGGTCTGCACCCCGCCCGGGTCCAGCTTGGACAGGTCTTCGAAGACGAACATCAGGGCGCGAATGCGTTCGGCCGACTCGCGATTACGCTCTTCCAGCGCGCCGATGAAGCGGGCCTCGGTCTGGCGGTCGAAGCTGTTGAAGATGTCCGCCATCATCTCGTGGCTGTCGCGCTTGGAGGTCCGCGCCAAGTTGGACATAAACTCGGTGCGCAGAGTGGCCTCGATCTTGTCCAGGATTTCGCGCTGCACGGGCTCCATGCGCAGCATCCGCTGAACACATTCCAGGGCGAAGTCTTCCGGCAGGCTGGTCAGGACGCGGGCGGCGTGGTCCGAACGCACCTTGGACAGGATGACGGCGACGGTCTGGGGGTATTCGTTCTTCAGATAGTTGGCGAGAACAGCCTCGTTCACATTGCCCAGCTTGTCCCACATGGTGCGACCAGCCGGACCCCGGATCTCTTCCATCAGGCCATCGACGCGATCCTTGGGCAGGAAGGCGGCCAGCAGCTTTTGAGTCTGCTCGTAGCTGCCCATGACCGAGCCCGAACCGGACAGGCCCGAGACGAACTCGATCATCAGGGCCTCGACGGCCTCGGCGCTGACGTTGCCCAGGGTCGCCATGGCCTGGGAGATTTCCTTGACCTCGTCGTCGTCCAGCCGCTCCCACAGGGCGGTATGCTCTTCGCCCAACGCCAGCAGGATGACGGCGGCCTTCTCCGGTCCCGACAGCTTGTTGGGATCGTCGATCGATGCCTTCTTGTTGACCAGCTTCGCCATCAGCCTTCGGCCACCCAGGACCGCAGAATGCCGGCCGCATCATCGGGATGCGACTGAACGAAGTCGGCGACCTTCTTGACCGACGACGCCTTCACCTGGCCCTCGATGCGGGCGATGTCGATCTTCTGTTCCATCTCGCTGGGCGCCGGCAGCTGCACCAGCTGAGGTTGGCCGTCCGGGCCGATCACCGTGGTCGCCACGGTCGTGACCGGCACGCCGTTGGCGCCCGCCAGCGCCGGCAAATTGGCCCCGCCGCCGGCCGCCGTCTTCAGCAGAGGACGCAGCACGAAGAAGATCAGCAGAAAGGCGACGACCGTCAGGATGCCCAGTTCGACGAAACGCATGATGTCGTTCTTGGAGAAGTCCAGCAGCGACGACTTGCCGTCCAGACCGCCCTCGATGCCGGTGTCGTGATTGAAGCGGACGTTGATGACCTCGATCTTGTCGCCGCGTGCCTCGTCGATGCCGGCGGCGGCGGCGACCAGCGACTTGATCTGGGCGATCTCCTCGGCCGTGCGCGGCGCATAGGTCGGCTCGCCCTTGCCGTCCTTGGCCGGCGTCCACTTGCCGTCGACCGCGACGGCGACGGCCAGCTTCTTCACCTCGCCCGGCTCCTTGGTCGTGGTCGTGGTGGTCTTGGAGATTTCGTAGTTGGTCGTCTCGGCGTTTTCCGAGTTGGTCGAACCGGCCGGCGTCGCGCCGGGCGCAGCCCCGCCGGGGATGTTGTTCGTCGCAGTCACGCCGCCGTCGGGCTGGGCGCTGTTGTCTGCGGATTGCGAGCCGTTGGTCGTCGTCGAGCGGACGACCTGACCATCGGGATCGAACTTCTCTTCCTGCGTTGTGGCGCGGCTCTGGTCGATGTCGGCCGTCACCTGAACACGGGCGGCGCCGGCGCCGACGACGCCTTCGACGATATCCTTGATGCGGGCCTGAAGCTGGCTCTCGGTATTGCCCTTGGCCTCGGCGGCGGAGGCCGAGGTGAAGGTTCCGTCGTCGCTGCCGGCCGCTAGGGTGCGGTTCGTCTGGTCCGCCACGGTGACGCGGTCGGGCTTCAGGTTCGGCACAGACGAGGCCACCAGGTTGCGGATCGCCCGCACCTGATCGCTGGTCAGGTCACGCCCGCCTAACCCCACCAGAACGGCGGCGGTCGGTTCGCCGGCGGCCGAGGTGAACATCTCGCGGCGCGGCATGGTGATGTGCACGCGGGCTGCCGTGATGCCGCGCATGGACATGATGGTGCGCGACAGTTCGCCTTGCAGGGCGCGCTGTTCGTTCAACTGCTGCTGGAACTCGGTCTGGCCCAGCACCGACTGGCTGTCGAACAACTCGTAACCAACCGATCCGGACGTGACCAAACCCTTGCCCGCGACCAGCATCCGCGCCGTGCCGACCTCGTCGCGGTTGACCATGATGGTCGAGCCGTCGCCCTTGGACGAATATTTGATGCCGGCCTGGTCCAGGGCGGCGGTGATCTCGCTGGCTTCGCGCAGATCCAGGTTGGAATAGAGAAGCGCGTCCGGCGCCTGGCCCATGCGCAGCATGATGGCGACCAGCACGGCGGCCACGCCCGCGGCGACGCCGAGGACCGCAGCCAGACGGCCGATCCCGAACTTCTGCAACGCCGCTGTGAAGCCGCCCACGCGTCCCCGCCCCCGTACTCGCGGGAGACACGAACGCCCCGCTAGGCAGAAAATGCCGCCTGGATGGTAAACGTCGCGTTAAGACCCGCTTAAGGGCGCGCCCCGCCCGCCTGAAGCTGCGGCAAGACCGCCGGCGCACGGGACGGCAAGGGGGCTTTCGGGTCTCTCAACCACGAGACGACGTCACGATAGACGATCTCGGCGTCCAGATCGCGGTTCAGCAGATGCCAGCCGTTCGGATACCAGGCGGTCCGCAGCGTCCCGCCCTCCCGCTCGGCACGCTCCAGCGCCAGCTTCATCGGCCCCTTCTTCACCACCTCGTCGTGGGCGCCGTACATCAGGATGGCGTCGCCCCGGATGCGGCCCAGGCTGCGCGACGAGGCCTCCATCAGATCGACCAGCCCATAGACCGTGTCGAACCGGGTTGCGAGGATGCTCCTCGGATCGCGCCCGTTGCGGATGAGCTCCAGCGTATTGGATGAGGCGTGGATGTCGCGGGTGATGAACTCAGGCGGTTCCAGCGCCACGTCGCCCAGCGCCCGCGCTGCGATGTTCAGCGCTGTGCTGTTCAACGGTCCTTGCGTCGACCAGCCCCACACGCCGGGGGCCAGCAGCACGATCCGGTCCGCATCCGGGGGATTATCGGAGCCGAAAGCCGCCGCCGTCACAGACCCGCCCATGCTCTCGCCCACAACGGCGATGACGGCATGGGGATAGCGGGCGCGGGCCATGGCGGTGATCTCGCGCAGATCATCGGTCATCCGCTGCTGCCCCGCCCACTCGCCCCGCCCCGGCGCCCCGCCGAAGCCACGCTGGTCGTAGGACCAGGTCTCGATCCCCTGCTCGGCCCACCAGGGTCCGGCCAAGCGGAAGCTGGCGTCGTGATCGTTCATGCCGTGCAGGGCCACGATCACCGCCCAAGGTGCCCCATCCTTTGGCCCCCAGTGCAGATACGGCAGGCGCGCGCCGTCCGACATGACCAGGGCGCGATCCTCGACATGGGCGCCGACAAAGCCCGGCGGCGGCGTCAACGGCGGCTGAATGTGGGGCGCGCCGCAGGCCGACAGAACGAAAGCGGCGGCCAGCGGCGTAAGTCTGGAGGCGATCAAGGCCATGTGTCCCAAGCAGCGCTCACGATACCACCGGCAAGTCCGTCTCGCAGGAGCGAACGGCCGCCGGATTTGCAGAAGTCAGAATGCGCCGAACGCGTTCCCGCAGATAGGGAAGCACCTCCGTCTCGAACCACGGATTCTTTTTCAGCCAGGCCGTATTGCGCCACGACGGATGCGGCAGCACCAGCAAGTCCGGCGCATACTCACGCCACGCCCGCACCGTTTCGGTCATGGTCCGTTTGGCCCTGTCGCCCAGCGCCCACGCCTGCGCATAGCCGCCGACCAGCAGGGTCAGCTCCATCTGCGGCAGGGCGTCCAGCAATTGCGGTCGCCACAGTTCCGCGCAGCGTGTCGGCGGCGGATAGTCGCCACCCTTTGGCGCAGTGCCCGGATAGCAGAAGGCCTGGGCCGCCACCCCGATGCGCGGGTCGGCGTAGAAAGTCTCATAATCCACGCCCATCCAGTCACGAAGACGATCGCCTGAGGGATCCGTGAACGGCAGGCCGCTCTCATGGACGCGTCGCCCCGGCGCCTGGCCGCAGATCAGCAGCCGCGTTTCGGGAAAGACCCGCACCACCGGGCGCGGGGTGTGCGGCAGGACGCCCGCGCAGGCGCGACAGGCGCGGATGTCGTTCAGGATATCCTGGAGATCAGTCGTCATCGCCCTCGGCGACCGGCGGACGGCGGCTCAACGCCAGGGCCGTTTCTTCCTCGGTCGCCTGACGCAGGCGTGTGACGCCACGGAAATTGTCCGGATCGATCGCCTTTCCCTTCTTGGTGATGGTCAGCTTGCCCTGGCGCATCAAGCCCAGAGCGGCCGCGCGAACCTTGGGCAGCATGCGCTGCCACTGCTCGGGCTGTAGCTCTTTAGCCACTTCCGCCGGCTCAATGCTCTTGCCGGGCTCAAGCGCGGCGATTTTGTTCAGGATTGCGGTTTCGATCGGGTCGCTCATTGCGCCTATATGCTGCAACGCACGCCCAGAAGTAAGGCCGAGTCTGCATGCCCAAGAAAATCACCATCACCGAAGGCGAGTTCGCCGGCTGGCAGACCTATGATCTGCACGACACCTTCGACACGGTGGTCGGCCCCTTCTACGGCAAGCCGGATCCCGACGGGCACATGCGCTGCGCCTTCCGCGCCGAGCAGAAGCATATGAACGCAGGCGGGCGAATGCACGGCGGCTGCCTGATGACCTTCGCCGATATCGCCATGTTCCAGATCGCCTATCAGGAGATGGAGGGCGCCTCGGGCGTCACGGTCCAACTAGACTCCACCTTCATCGACGGGGGCTATGTCGGCGAACTGATCGAGGCCACCGGCCAAGTCACCAAAGCGGGCAAGAGCCTGATCTTCGTGCGGGGTCAGATCAATACCGGCGAGCGCCTGCTGATGACCTTCTCCGGCGTCATCCGCAAATTCACGCCGCGCTGAGCGTGTCCTAGCCGAAGACGACGCTGGGCATGGCGCCGACGATGGCCGCGGTCATCAAGGTGGCCAGAAAGCCGGCGAACAGGCCTTTCCAGACCATGCCCAGCACCTCTTCGCGGCGTTCGGGCATCAGGACCGACAGGCCAGTGACGGTGATGCCGACCGAGCCGATATTGGCGAAGCCGCACAGGGCGTAGGTCATCAGCATGCGCGTGCGCTCGGTCATGTCTGCGGCCGGCACCTTGCCCAGGTCGATGAAGGCGACGAACTCGGTCAGGGTCAGTTTGACGCCCAGCAGCCAGCCGGCGACGTCGGCGTCCTTCCACTCGACCCCGATCAGCCAGGCGATCGGCGCGAAGATCCAGCCCAGCATCCGCTCGACGGTCAGGGGTGCGTCGAACACCACAAACCCGCCCAGCATCACGTTGACCAGGGCGACCAGGGCCACGAACACGATCAGCACCGCCGAGATGTTCAGCACGACCATCAGGCCGTCGGACGTGCCTTTGACGATGGCGTCGATGGCGCTGTCGTATTTCAGGGCCGAGTCATAGTCGGCGACCGCGCCGCCCATACCTTCTTTCTCGGGGATGATGATGCGCGCCAGCAGCACGCCGGCCGGCGCCGAAACGATCGAGGCCACCAGCACGTGGCCCGCCGCATTGGGCAGCACCGGCGACAGGATGGTCGCATAGGCCACCATGGTCGAACCGGCGACCGTCGCCAGGCCCACCACCATCATCAGGAAGATCTCGGACCGAGTCAGCTTGTCCAGATAGGCGCGGATCACGATCGGGCTTTCAATCATGCCCAGGAAGATGTTGGCCGCGACCGCCAGGGCCGAGGCGCCGCCCAGACCCATCGTCTTCTGGAACAGGAAGCCAAAGCCCAGGGTGATCCACTTCAGGATCTTCCAGTGCCACAGCAGGGCCGACAGGGCGGAAATCACCAGGATCAGCGGCAGAACCTGGAAGGCGAAGGTGAACAGCGCGCCCTGGTTCGAGACCGTATAGGGTTGGTCCCCGCCGGCCAGATAGCCGAAGACGAACTTCGTTCCCTCGGTCGTCGCCACCGCCAGACCATCCACCGCGCCCGTCACCGCGGCCAGCACCGCCTGCGAGCCCGGAATGGCGAACAGGGCCAGCACCAGCCCGGCCTGCACCAGGATCGCGCCGATCGTCAGCCGCCAGGGGAAGGCCTTGCGGTTCTCCGAGATCGCCCAGCAGACCGCGACGATGACGACCAGACCCAGAAGGCTCTGGAGGTTCAGGAGGCTGAACATGAAAAACGATCCCCGCACTCGGCGCGCCTGCCGGTTTCTATTCGCTTCAAGGACAAAGTGACGCGGCTGGCAAGCGAAACGAAAAAGGGCGGCCCCTTAAGGGACCGCCCTCATCCTGTCGTCGCGCCTCGGCTTACAGCTGGCCGCGCACCAGCTTGCCGTAGTGATCCATCAGGTCCAGCGACAGGGCGCCGGGGGTGAAGCGGTATTCGCCGACCTCGGCGACCGGGGTCACCTCGACGGCCGTGCCGGTCAGGAAGCATTCGGTGAAGTCCGACAGCTCTTCCGGCTTAATCTCGCGCACCACGACCTCGATGCCTTTCTCGCGGGCGATCTCGATCACGGTCTGGCGGGTGATGCCGTCCAGAATGTGCTCGACGTTCGGCGTGTGGATGACGCCGTCCTTGACGAAGAAGACGTTGGCGCCGGTCGCCTCGGCGACATAGCCGCGCCAGTCCAGCATCAGGGCGTCGGCGAAACCGCGGCGCTCGGCGGCGTTCTTGGACATGGTGCAGATCATGTACAGACCCGCCGCCTTGGCTGTCGTCGGGGCCGTCGCCGGATCGGGACGACGCCACTTGGACCATTCCAGGCGCAGGCCGCGCGCCTTGACCTCGGGGTCGAAATAGCTGGGCCAGTCCCACACGGCGATCGCCAGATGGACCTTGTTGTTCAGAGCCGAAACGCTGGTCTGTTCCGGGCCGAGGAAGGCGACGGGACGCACATAGCAGTCCGTCAGACCATTCTTGGCGCAGGTTTCCTTACAGAAGGCGTCGATTTCAGCGACGCTGTAGGGTATCTCGAAATCGAGCAGGTTGGCGGACCGCTTCAGGCGCTCGGAATGTTGCGTCAGCTTGAAGATTTCGCCGCCGTACATACGCTCACCCTCAAAGACCGACGAGCCATAGTGAAGGGCATGGGTCAGAACGTGCGTTTTCGCTTCCCTCCAGGGGACGAAATCGCCATTCACCCAGATGAAGCCGTCACGATCGTCGAAAGGAACGAAGGCCATTGAAATACGTCTCCCGCGAAACTGACGGTCTTAGAGCCGCACGAATCGCTCAGGTCAACGCCGCAAGCGGGGGAAACGTCGCATGAGCATGACGGAATCGCGTTCGCATGGCCGCTCCGGCCCCATCGCCGGCCCCGGCGTCGGCCGCCATCTGCTGATCGTCGATGACGACGATCGCATCCGCGAACTGCTGAAGGAATTCTTGGCGCGCGAAGGCTATCGCGTGACGGGCGCCGCGCACGCGGCCGCCGCCAAGCGGATGATGGAGCTGATCGAGTTCGATCTGGTCGTGCTGGACGTCATGATGCCAGGCGAAAGCGGCCTGGACCTGACCAGCTGGGTCCGCAACAAGGCCGAACTGTCCAAGACGCCGGTCCTGCTGCTGACCGCGCGCGGAGACGCCGAGGACCGGATCGAGGGCCTGTCGCGCGGCGCCGATGACTATATGTCCAAGCCCTTCGAGCCGCGCGAACTGGTGCTGCGGATCGACGCCATCCTGCGTCGCACCGGCGGCAAACCGATCGGTCCCAAGGAGATCAAGCTGGGCACCGCCGTCTTCGACATGGAACGGCTGGAGTTGAGCCGTGACGGCGCGCCCCAGCGCCTGACCGAGGCCGAAGCTCAGTTGCTCAAGACCCTGGCGCTCCACGCCCATGCCCCGGTCGAGCGGATGAGCCTGTCGCCGGACACAGCCGACATCACCGGCCGCGCCGTGGACGTGCAGGTGACGCGCCTGCGCCGCAAGCTGGAAGTCGACCCCAAGAACCCGCGCTATCTCCAGACGGTGCGCGGCGTCGGCTATATGCTGGCTCCCGACTGAACCGATGCGGCTTCTGCCCGCCTATCTGTGGCCGCGATTCCTGAAGCGGCGCCTGCCGACCTCGCTGTGGGGCCGGTCGCTGCTGATCATCGTCCTGCCGGTGCTGGTCATGCAGATGGCGGTGACCTGGGTTTTCTTCGACGCCCATTGGCAGACGGTGACCGCGCGCCTGTCCGAAGGTCTGGCCGGCGACATCGCCTGGGCCGTCGAGAGCTATGAGGACGACCCCAGCCCGGCGAACCTGGACAAGCTGGCCAATCGCGCCGAGCGGTCGATGTCCCTGTCCATCGTGCTTCAGGATGGGCGCACCCTTCCGACCGAAGAACGCCGCGGCGCCATCGGCGTGGTGGACCGTGTGCTGGACAAGGCCCTGGATGCGCGTCTGGACCGCCCGTACTGGTTCGACACCACCCGCTATCCCGCCTACGTCGACATCCAGGTGCAGGAGCCGCAAGGCGTGCTGCGCATCATCGCCCCGCGCGAGCGCGCGGTGGCGACCCAAGCCCATATCTTCGTCCTGTGGCTGGCGGTGGCGACCGTTCTGTTGATGGGCGTGGCCATCCTGTTCATCCGCAATCAGGTCCGCGCCATCGAGCGTCTGGCCGACGCCGCCGAGGCCTTCGGGCGTGGCGAAACCGTGCCCCGGTTCAAGCCGCATGGCGCGCGCGAGGTCCGCGCCGCCGCCGTCGCCTTCATGGCCATGCGCGACCGCATCCAGCGCCACATCGATCAGCGCACCGCCCTGCTCGCCTCGGTCAGCCACGACCTGCGCACCCCCCTGACCCGTCTACGCCTCGAACTGGCTCTGGCTCCGCCGTTCAAGCGCCAGTCGGCGATGCGGGGCGACCTGGACGAGATGGAGCATATGATCGACGAATACCTCGACTTCGCCCGCGGCGAGGCGGGAGAGCCGCCTAAGCCGGTGTCGATTTCCGACCTCCTGAAGGCGGCCGGCGAGGATGCGAAGCGCGCTGGCGCCGAGGTCGAGGTGGTCGTCGCCGAGGGCCTGACCGCCTCGGTTCGCCCCCTCGCCTTCAAGCGCGCCCTGGTGAACCTGGCCGGCAACGCCGCCTCTCACGGCGAGCATGTGCGGCTGTCGGGCCGCGCCCTAGCGTCCGGCGGGCTGGAGATCATCGTCGAGGACGACGGGCCCGGCATTCCCGAAGCCATGTATGACGAGGCCTTCCGGCCCTTCTCGCGCCTGGACGAGTCCCGCAACCAGAACCGCAAGGGCGTCGGTCTGGGCCTGGCCATCGCGCGCGATGTGGCGCGCGGCCACGGGGGCGACGTCACCCTGGATCGCAGCGAACTGGGCGGATTGAAAGCGACCATCCGCATCCCCGGCGCGGTCACCGTCGCCGAGTCCGCCTAAGCCTTTGAAGCTTTCGTCAGCAGGGTCTGGCGAAACGACGCTGCAAGGATCATCTTGAGGGCGACAGGGCTTGGAGATGATTTTGATGCGTAAACTCGCCTTCTTTGCACCGCTGGCCGCGACGCTCGCCGTCGCCGCCATGGCTCAGGCCCAAGCGCCGACGGTAAACGTCACGGTCGGGCCGCAGCTTCAGCGCGAGGTCGAAAAGCTCGGTGACCGCGAGGTCAACGAACAGATCGCCGGCCTTCAGGCCGAGGTGGGCAAGGCCTTGGCCCAGCGTTATCCGGGCGCGACCGCCAATCTGGTCCTGGTCGATCTGAAGCCGAACCGGCCGACCTTCGAACAGGTCCGTCAGACGCCGGGCCTCGACCCGATCCGCAGCGTGTCCGTCGGCGGCGCGGCCATCAAGGGCGAGATCGTGATGGCGGACGGCGTGACGCGGCCCGTGGACTATTCCTACTTCACGCCCAGCATCAACGACGTCTGGGGCTACAGCGTCTGGCGTGACGCCAACCGCGCGTTCGAGCGCTTCGGCGATCAGATCGAGCGCGGACGCTTCTAGCCCATCTCGCGGTTGCGTCTAACCGCCGCCGCGACCGTTTCATTCAACATCGCAGTCAGGCGGCCGTCCTTCGCCATGGCGTCAAGTCCGGCGCGGGTCGAGCCGCCGGGCGAGGCGATGCGGCCGATCAGGGTCTCCAGCGCATCGTCGCCCATGGAGTCGGCTGCGGACCTCAACGTCGCGCGCGCCAGCACATCCGCCGTCGCCGCATCCAGACCCGCCGCCTCCCCGGCCCGCGCCAGCGCGTCGGTGAAGGCGTAGAAATAGGCTGCGCCCGATCCGGCCACCGCCGTCGCCGCATCCATCAGCGCCTCGTCAGCCAGCACGACCGTCTCGGCCATCGGCTCGAACAACGCCCGCCCGACGTCTTGGGCGCGTGGGTCCGCCGACCAGACAGAGGCCACGCCGCGCCCGCGCGACACACCGGTCGTCGGCATCACCCGAACGATCGGCCAGCCTCCCAGGCCTTCGGCCAAGGTCGGCGCAGTCACGCCTGCCATGACCGATAGAATGACGGCCCGGTCGTTCACGAACGGCGCCAGCGGAGCCATCACCTCGCGCCACATCGCCGGTTTCACCGCCAGCACAATGACCGCCGCCTCGGTCAAAGCCTCCAGCGGCGGATTGATCCGCGCGCCCTTGGTCCGCGCCGTTTCGGCAGCCGGCTTTTCTGACGGGCTGAGAATGATCAGATCGGGCGCCGCCACCGTCCCGGTCAGCAGCCAGCCTTCCAGAATGGCGGACCCCAGGCGGCCGCAGCCGACCAGGACAACGGGACCCGGCACAGATGCCGCGCTTGGCATCAGGCGGTGCCGACGGTCTCGAACAGGCAGGCGTCGATAGCCTCCTGCGGCTTCTTGTTCCCGCGCACCATGAAGTCGAAGGCGGGATAGTAGCGATCCGAAGCCTCGATGGCCGCGTCGATCATCGACGCCGCCTGGGCCAAGGTCGGGCGCTCGCCCATCGGCAAGGCCAGCGAATGGCGGAAGACGATCTCGCCGTCCTCGGCCCAGACCTCGAAATGGCCCATCCAGGTGCGCTGGTTGATCAGGCCGACCAGTTCATAGGCGGCCGTCTTGCGGCTCTTGGCCACCTTCAGATCCAGCGCACAGCACAGCTGAAGACAGTCGCCCTCGGGACGCCAGGCGAACCACAGCTCATAGTCCTTCCAGTCGCCGGCCAGCGCAAAGGCGAGGTCGCCGTCGTCGGTGCGGTCGAACGGAAGGTTCTCGGCCGTGAGCACATGCTCGACGACCTCAAGCGGGTCGAAGGGCACGTCCACTTCCTCGGGCCGGGCGATGTCCATCAAGTGTCTTTCACGCTGCGTCCGCGAGAATCGCGGGCGTTAACAGAACGGTAAGCCTGTTCGCAGATTCGGCTCAACCGGCTGCGTCCGCGGGTTGAGTTCCATCTGTGGACGTTCCCTTCACGGGCTTTGCAGCCGGCTTTTGGACGGCCTTCAGCTCTGCGAGCTCGGCGCGCAGAGCGGCGATCTCGTTCTTCAGAACATCGAACTCGTCGCGACGGACCAGGTCCATTTCGGCGGCGATCCGGTCGGCCTGGGCGCGCCAGGCGGTCTTGGCCTCTTCGCCTGCGGCCTGCGCCAGGCCCATGGCGCCGGTCGTCAGCTTGGCGAACTCGTCCAGAATGGGATTGCGGGTCTGCATGGCGGCTCCGACCTCAACGTCGTTAACGAAGGTTCACCGACTATGGTGAACGAAACCTTTCTTTCTGCTGCTTCGCGGGCGCCATCAAGGCGTCGTGATGCGTCTTCACAGGCGACGACGGCGGCGACGCTTGCTAAACCGCTGTCAAAGACAGTCCCGCACAGGAACGCCCCTTGCCCTTTCCCGAATTCGATCCGGTCCTGATTCACATCGGACCGCTTCCGATCCGCTGGTACGCCCTGGCCTATGTCGCCGGCATCGTGCTGGGCTGGTGGTACGCCGCCCGTCTGGCCAAGACCCAGCGGCTGTGGGCGCCCGGCAAGCCGCCTGTCACCACGACGCAACTGGACGATCTGGTGCTGTGGATCGTGCTGGGCATCATCCTGGGCGGCCGCCTCGGCTACGCCCTCTTCTACAAGCCGGCCATGTACGGCCAGCTGTTCACCGGCCAGACGCTGGGGGAGCGGTTCGAACTGTTCCAGCTGTGGACCGGCGGCATGAGCTTCCACGGCGGCTTCCTGGGGGTCTGCCTGGCCATCGTCCTCTATGCCCGGTCGCAGAAGATCGACATGCTGCGCCTCGGCGATCTGGTCGCGCCCGTCGTGCCGATCGGCCTGATGTTCGGCCGCCTGGCCAACTTCATCAATGGCGAGCTGTGGGGCCGCGAGACGACCGTCCCCTGGGCCGTGCGCTTCTGCAACGCCCGCATCGAACAGATGTACGGCTTCTGCCCCGCCGGCGATGCGCCCCGCCACCCCAGCCAGCTCTATGAGGCGGGTCTTGAGGGGATCGTTCTCTTCTCGATCCTGTCCATTGCGATCTGGAAGTTCGGCCTGCTGAAGAAGCCCGGCTATATCACCGGCCTGTTCCTGGTGGGCTATGGCGTCTGCCGTGCGGCGCTGGAGAATGTGCGCGAGCCGGATATCGGCATGCCGGATTTCCCGTTCGGCCTGACCATGGGAATGATGCTGTCGATCCCGATGATCCTGGTCGGCGCCTGGCTGATCTGGCGCGCGTGGAAGCGTCCGCCGGCCGCCGCTGAGGCATGAGCCAGGCCGAAACCCTGAAAGCCCGTCTGGCGCGCGAGATCGCCCTGACGGGCCCGATGACGGTCGCCGACTACGTCACCCGCTGCCTGCATGATCCCAAGGGCGGCTACTATGCGTCGCGTCCGGATCTGGGCGCGCGTGGCGACTTCATCACCGCGCCCCTGGTCAGCCAGATGTTCGGCGAACTGATCGGCCTGTGGGCGGTCGAAACCTGGAACCGGCTGGGCGCGCCCGAGCGGTTCCGCCTGGTCGAGGTCGGCCCCGGCGACGGCACATTGATGAGCGACGCCTTGCGCGCCGCCCGTCTGGTCCCAGGTTTTCTCGAAGCCTGCGATCTGATCCTGATCGAACCCAGCGCCCCCTTGCGCGATCTCCAGGCCAAGGCCCTGGCCGGGGCCGACCTGTCGCCGCGCTGGGTCCGCAGCCTGACGGCGATCGAGACCGACGCGCCGGTCATCCTGATCGCCAACGAAGTGCTGGACTGCATGCCTGCGCGCCAATTCGTCCGCACCGACGGCGGCTGGGCCGAGCGCCGCGTCGGCGTCACAGACGATGGCGACCTGATGTTCGGCCTGACCGCCATATCCGGCGGTTTTCAGAAGCCAGACTTCGAAATCGCGCCGGGCGGCATTCTCGAAATTTCGGACCAGCAGGCGGTCTTCGGCCGCGACCTCGGCCTGCTGATGAAGGCCGCCTCGGGCGCCGCCCTGCTGATCGACTATGGCCGCGCCCGGCCCGAGGCCGGAGACACGCTCCAGGCCCTGCGTCGTCATCAGAAGGTGGATCCCCTCGCCACGCCCGGCGAAGCCGACCTGACCCAATGGGCCGACTTTCCCCTAGTGCTGGAAGGCGCGGTGCGAACCGGCGCCGACGTCACCGGCAGCCTGCCCCAAGGCGAGTTCCTGCGCCGGCTGGGCATCGAGGCCCGCGCCGAGGCGCTGAAAGCCGGCCGCCCCGCCGCGTCAGAAGTCATCGCGCGTCAGCTAGATCGGCTGACCGGCGACGACCAGATGGGAACCCTGTTCAAGGCCGCCGCCATCTTCGCCCCTCGATCCCTGGTCGTGCCCGGCTGGGACGCCTGATATAGGTGGGGGCATGAGCGATCTCGCCCCCATCACCCACCCGCTTCTGACCGCCGCCGGCATCGCCCACGGCTTCTTCACCCGCGCGGGCGGCGTCTCGACCGGCCTCTATGAAGGGCTGAACGCCGGCGTCGGCTCCAAGGACGACCCGGCCGCCGTCGCCGAAAACCGCCGGCGTGTCGCGGGCCATTTCAACGCCGACCCCGACCACCTGAACGGCTGTTACCAGATCCATTCCGCCGTTGCGCGTGTGGCCGAAGGCCCCTGGCATGGCGACCGGCCGGAGGGCGACGCCGTCGTCTCGGCCGAGCCCGGCCTGCTGTGTTCGGTCCTGACCGCCGACTGCGCGCCGATCCTGATGGCCGATCCGGAGACGCGCATCGTCGCCGCCGTCCACGCCGGCTGGAAGGGCGCGCTGGGCGGCGTCATCCACTCCGCCATTTCCGCCATGCAGGCCCTGGGCGCCGAGCCTCGGCGGATGGTCGCTGTCGTCGGCCCGTGCATCGCACCCGCGAGCTATGAAGTCGGCGTCGATTTCGAAGATCGCTTCACCCACCACGATCCTGGCAGCGACCGCTTCTTCCACCCGGGAGAGACCGACGACAAACGCCAGTTCGACCTGCCCGGCTTCGTCCTGTGGCGGCTACAGCAAGCGGGGATCGGTCAGGCCGTCTGGACCGGCCACGACACCTGCGCGGACGCAGAGCGGTTCTATTCGAACCGCCGCGCTTTCCAGCACGGCGAGCCGGACTTCGGTCGATTGATTGCGGTGATCGGGGCCTAGCCCGCGCGCGCCAGTTCCGGCACGCGGGTCACTTCACGCCAGGCGTGCGGGGCGGCCAGCAGGGCGCGGACCAGCTTGTTGTTCAGGGCGTGGCCGGCCTTGTAGCCTTCGTAACGCCCCAGCAGGGGCGCGCCCAGCACATACAGGTCGCCGATGGCGTCCAGCGCCTTGTGCCGCACGAACTCGCGTTCCACGCGCAGGCCGCCGGGGTTCAGGATTTCGTCGCCATCGATGACCACGGCGTTCTCCAGCGAACCGCCGCGCGCCAGGCCCGCCTTGCGCAACGCCTCGACCTCATGGGCGAACCCGAAGGTGCGGCAGGCCATGATCTCCTTGCGGAAGGTCGGTTCGTCCACGACGAAGTCGATCACCTGATTGCCGATCACGGCCGACGGGAAGTCGATCTCGAACCGCATCTCGTAGCGGTCGCACGGCATCAGGGCCGCATGCTTGTCGCCCTCGACGACATGGACCGTTTCCAGGATCTCGATGTAGCGCTGCGGCGTCGGCTGCGGTCGGAAACCGGCCCGATCCAGCAGCTTCACGAACTCCAGCGCAGAACCGTCCAGGATCGGCAGCTCCGGTCCGTCCACCTCGACCACGGCGTTCGACACGCCCAGGGCGGCGAAGGCGGCCATCAGGTGTTCGATGGTCGATAGACGAACGCCGGCTGCGTTCTCGATCATGGTGTTCAGGCGGGCGTCAACCACCGCCTCGCCCGACACCGGAATGCGGTTGTCGCGGTCGGTGATGTCGGTGCGCACGAAGACGATGCCCGTGCCCGAAGGCGCAGGCCGAACCGCCAGCCGCACCCGGCGGCCGGTGTGCACCCCGACCCCGGCGATGATAGCCGGGGCGACGATGGTGCGTTCGTGATGGTCGTTTCTGACCGACAAACCTGAACTCGCTCTTTCCTTTGCGCGCCGCACGCCGTGCGGATTGCGCCCTGGGTTTCATTTAGCGGTCATGCCGCAAGCGCGAAATCAAAGTCCGGTTTCGGATTGTTTCGGTCTGAGACACATCCGGAAACGAGAAACGCCCCGGAGGCGGGCTCCGGGGCGTTTGGTCGTCATTTGGGATGTTTAGTTGGCCAGACGGCGGAGAAAGGATGGGATTTCCAGGTCGTCATCGGCCTGTCCCGCCTCCGGTTCTGGCTGTTGGACCGGTTGAGCCGACGCGCGCGCCGAATGCGACGATTGCGGCGCATAGGACATATCGTGCTGAGGCTGGGTGCGTTTGCCGCGACCGAACAGGCTCCAGCCGCTGCGGCGGTGGTCACGATCGTCGTAACCATCGTCGGCTTGGGGCTGCTGGGCCGCAGGCGCGGCGCGCTCGTAGAGATCGCCTTGCGGCGCCGGGGCGCGGGTTTCATATTCCTCGACCCAAGGATCGACGATGGGGTCCAGAGTGCGCGGCTGCGGCTCGGCGACGCGGATCACCGGCTCGGGGCGCGGTTCCGGTTCGCGAGCGGCAGGGGCCTGAAAGGTCGGCACGACCGGCGCCGCCTCGATGCGGGGCTCGGGCGCGCGCGGGGCTTCGGCGCGGACCGGCTCGCGGTAGGCGTCGCGGGTCGGTTCCGGGGCGCGCGAGGCTTGTGTGCCATACAGGCCGCCGGCCGAGCGGCGCGCATCATGGCTGGCCAGCGGCGCGCTGGCGGCCGGCGGGGCGATGGGTTCGATGCGACGCACTTCGCCCTCGTCCATGCCGGTCGCGACGACCGAGACGCGGATCTTGCCGTCCAGGGCCGGGTCGAAGGCCGCGCCGAAGATGATGTTGGCGTCGCCGTCCACTTCTGCACTGATGGCGTTGGCGGCCTCGTCGACTTCCAGCAGGGTCATGTCCAGACCGCCGGTGATGTTCACCAGAACCGCCTTGGCGCCCTTCAGGCTGGTCTCGTCCAACAGCGGGTTGGCGATGGCGTTCTGGGCCGCCAGCAGCGCGCGGTCGTCGCCCGTGGCCTCGCCCGTGCCCATCATCGCCTTGCCCATCTCGGACATGACGGCGCGCACGTCGGCGAAGTCCAGGTTGATCAGGCCGGGCAGTATCATCAGGTCGGTGATCGAGCGGACGCCGGAGTGCAGGACCTGATCGGCCATGCCGAAGGCGTCGGCAAAGGTCGTGCGCTCATTGGCGACGCGGAACAGGTTCTGGTTCGGGATGACGATCAGGGTGTCGACATAGCGTTGCAGCTCGGCGACGCCGGCGTCGGCCAGACGCATGCGGTGGCGGCCTTCGAAGGTGAAGGGCTTGGTCACGACGCCGACGGTCAGGATGCCGCGATCACGCGCGCACTTGGCGATGACCGGCGCCGCGCCGGTGCCGGTGCCGCCGCCCATGCCGCAGGTGATGAAGACCATGTGTGCACCTTCCAGGTGCTGATGGATTTCGTCGGCGGATTCCTCGGCGGCGTTCATGCCGACTTCGGGGTGGGCCCCGGCGCCCAGGCCTTGGGTGATGGTCTCGCCCAGTTGGATGCGGCGATCGGTCTTAGCGAAGCTGAGGTGCTGCGCGTCGGTGTTGGCCACGACGAACTCGACCCCTTCGAGGCCGGCGTCGATCATGTTGTTCACGGCGTTGCCGCCAGCGCCGCCGACGCCGAACACGACGATGCGGGGCTTCAGTTCAGTGTGTTGCGGCTTGACCAATGAGAGCGACATTTTCTGTTTCCGACCTGCTGACCCGCCCCTTCAAACCAACCGACCGCCCCGCCGAATCGCTTTGGTTATGAGCGCGTTAAGGATTGCGCCCATGAAGGTTAAGAGAAGGTTACGGCGATAATGTGAGTCGGACCGAAGCACACCCCAAACCTAAAGCGTTGCCGGACTTTTTCGAGTTCTTCCAACGCCACAAAGAAAATCGCCCGAGGCAAGCCTCGGGCGATCAGATCAGTCCATAAGTTCTGGGTTAGAACTTCATCTGGATCGAAGCCGTCCAACGACGACCAATGTTATCGATATAAGCGCCGTTGAAGAAACCGTTTTGGCCCAGGGCGTCTTCGTCGGTCACGTTGTCGATGACCAATTGTGCACGCGTCGTGTCGGTGACGTCGTAGCCCAGCGACAGCGTATGCAACGTATAGCCGTCGTAACGGACGATCGGTTGGAACTCAATGCCGATAGGCGTTCCTGCTGACTTGATGCGCGTTGCGTCCTGGATACGTGTGGTCCAACGCGCGTTGAAGCGACCCAGGTCATATAGCGCCGTCAACTGCGTCGACCAAACCGGATTGGCCAGGGTGTCTTCGGCCGACTGTGCGTCGCTGAAGTCACCCGTACCCGACGTGGTGTACTCCATCAGATAGTAAATATTGCCGCGCAGAGCCAAGCGACCGAGGTCGCGATTAGCGCTGAACACATCAGCCAAGTCCATGCTGTAGCTGAAGTTGGAGTTGATCGCCTTAACCCGCGTTCCGCCCAGGTTGAAGAAGGGCAGTTCGAATCCGTTCGTGAAGTTGAAGTTGGTATCACGACGGATGCCGGCGCAGCTGTTCACGCCGATATCGGCCGAGTTATTCGGGAAGCTGGCGCTGTCGTAGCAGAACTCAGCAGCCGGCTGCGCCAAGAGCGGACCAAGAGCGCCGGTCACGGTGATTTCCAGATAGTCGGCGGCGAAGATGAAGTTCGGGATGAACCGCGGCGTCGCCACGAAGCCATACGTGAACGAGTCGCCTTCCTCCGGACGAAGATCCTGGGTTCCTGAGATCAGGCCCGTGAACGCTGCGCCTGAGGGCGTGAAGTTATTATTCAAGAAACTCTCAGCGCTGGCGCGATCGGTGATCGCAACAGCTCCGGCGTTGCCCGTCAGGGTTCCACCATTGGCGGTCGCCCGGTTCAGCACATCAGTGATGCAGTTTGCGCGACGCGTCGCCGGCGCGGGACCGACGCTGATGTTGGCTGTGGAGCAAGGGTCTGCTGACGAGGTGAAGAACGGCTGACCACCCAAGAACAGTTCGACAATGCTGGGCTGACGAACAGACTTGGAGATGTTGCCGCGGAACAGGATGTCTTCCGAGGGCTGCCAAGTCGCAGCCAAGGTATAAACCTCCTCAACATCACCCTTATAGCTGGGCGAGCGCAGGGTGCCTGTCGTATCGCGGAAGGACGGCGCAGAACCTTCCAACTGCGTGTAGCGGATTGAGGGGTTGAACTCGAGCGATTTGAAGAACGGCAGAGTGAAGTCGCCGCCGAAGATCGGAACGCGCAGTTCCAGCCCGCCCTCCTTGGTTTCAACTTCCGCCATGGTTGTGGCGGAAGGTGCGGAACGGGTCGCACCAATACGCGTGATTTCGTCAACCGTATACTTCAGTTCTTCCTTCCGATACTCGCCTGAGAGCGCGAACTGCAACGGACCGGCTGGAAGATTGAACAGTTCGCCGCCGAACACGGCCTGCGTGAAGTTCTGCGTCGATTCGTTGTTGAAGAAGTTTCGAACGCTGACGAAGTCCTTGGCAGCCTGGGAGGCTCGGCCTTCACCGAAGATGTTCAACGGCTGACAGGCGTCGAACAGGGCTTGCGTCGCGTTCGTTTGGAACACGACCTGCTCTCGAACACCATCCGCAGCAACCTGGCTGATTACGTTAGCTTGAGTGCCAGGTACCTGACCGCCATAGAAGCCGAGATAGCTTGCCAGCGTGGGACTTCCGGTCGAACCGGCGCGGCACCGTGTGACGCCGCCTTGATCGACGGCGTCGATCGCCATGGCGAAGGCAACGTCGTTAATGGCGCTGAATTCGACGCGAGTTTCAGCCTTGCCGTAGGTGTGCGACAGTTCCCAGTTGAAGGCGCGATCGAAGGCCCGGAAGTTGCCCTCAAAGCCGTTGACGGTGCGGAACGTCTTATTGGTGGACACCTGCGAAAGGTCGTTGACGATGTCTTCGTTGTAGCGGGAAACAGTGAAGTTACCTGTAATGCCTGCTGCAGCCAACGCCGCACGGTTCTGAGCGGTCAGGAACGGGTGGTTGACGTTGACCAGAATGGCCGCGTTTTCGGTAGAACTGGACGACACGCCATTGAACAGGCCGCCCGTTCCGATCGGGTTGGTGACCTTGATGTCTGAGTAAAGGTTTTCGGTGAAGAAGCGAATGTCGTCGGTTACGCGATAGCTGCCGATAATATTTCCAACATTACGTTCTTGTTCGACACGCAGGACAGTCGAGTCGGTGCGGTTCGCCCCGTCGCCGCCGACGCCTGTCGCGAAGGTACCAGGGGTGTTAGGCCCACCGATTCCCAGCGTGTAGGTTTCCAGATCACCGTTACGATTGAAGCGAAGAGGGGTCGCAAGACGCGGCAGCACGCCCGCACCGATACCGGTATTGGCAATGTCGGGAAGACCTGCAAGGAAACTTCCCGCGAACGCGTTAAGCGGCGTATTGGGGTTGGCGGCATAATATTCGCGCGCAGTCGGATTGCGCTGCTGCAGGATTTGCAGAGCGGCGGCACGAAGCTGGGCTGCAGTGGCGCCAGCAGGCGGCGTCACGCCGTAGAAGGCGAACACGCGCGCCGCATTGGCATCCTGCTGTGCGGTCGTGGTGCCCGGCAGCGCAGAAGGCGCGAAGTTACAAATACGGCTGTTGGCCAATGCCGCAGCTTGCGCCTGGGCTGCCGAGAAGGCGCCGCCGTTACACAGGTTTGGCGCGCCGGGGATTTGTTGAAGCGTCCCGGAAATGAAGGACGAAGCCGGCGGCGCGATACGTGCGAAGCCCGGCTGAGTCACAGTCGATTCCGATGTCCCGCTACCTGCGACGGTGTTGAAAACCACACCGCCAAAGTAGTTGTTAATCTGACGCAGGCTGCGCGAATAAATCGTCGATGGAATGCCATCCACGCCACCGGCTAGGAACGCCGTCGAACCAACAACACCCGGAGTAAAGGCGGGGTTGCGGAAACCGCCGTTCGCAAAGTTCGATATGCCGCCCTGGTTATCCGACCGGAACGGACGGGCATTAGCCAGCACACCGTCGATCTTGCTGTACTCACCGGAAACAGCAACATTTAAACGATCGTCAAGAAACGACTTGCCGACCGTGGCATTCACGGCAATCCGACCAGCATCGTTATATTCGAACGTCTGACCGCCAATAATATTGATCTCTGCGCCTTCATACTTGTCCTTCAGGACATAGTTGACCACGCCGGAAACGGCATCCGCACCATATGTCGCAGCACCGCCTACCGTCAAAATATCGACACGATCAATCAGAGCGACGGGGATGGTCGATGCATCGACTTGAGAACCCGTCTCATTGCCAGACACAAAGATCGTGGCGGAGTTGTTCGACACGAAGCGGCGACCATTGACCAACGTCAGCGTGCGAGCGGTGCCGAGATTCAACAGATCGATATATGTAACTCCCAGCGACGCCGTCTGACCGCCGTTCGTACCATTCAAGCTGGCACCGCCGCCGACCAGCGGCACGTCATTCAGAATGTCGCCAGCGTTGGTGAACAGACGCTCTTCAATATCCTTCTCGCCAACCTGAACACCAGGAATAACGCCCTCATACTGAGGGCGTGCGATACGTGAACCCGTAACAACAACCTCTTCCAGTTGTTCAGCTTCCGATTGGTCTTGAGTCGAAGAGGTCGAAGGAGACGGCGAGGTCGACTGCTGCGTTGTCGCCTGCGACCATGCGGGAGCCGAAGTCGCCAGAACGCCGGCGAGAATCGTAGTCCCGAACAAATGGTATCGTTTTGTCATTTCAGCCCCTGAAAGTCGCATGTGGCGCGATAGTTTGGTGAACTTTCTGTCACCTAACCTTCAAGTGGAGGCAAGCGGTTTGTGTCTCAATCAGGGCAAAACGAGGCCGAAGTGGCGCTCAAACAACACTGTTGCCTAGATTTGCTACAGATTGTCGCGGAGCCAGCCAGCTACCCGTCCAACCACATTCCCGCGATGAATTCGCGGCGCATCCGCAGCGGTGATCTGCCGCGCCATCAGCTTTCTCGCCGAAACCGCCTCACGCGGGCCGTAGGCGGCGCGGAGGAGGACGCCGGCAGTGGCGCAGAAGGCGGGGCCGGAGGCGGCGTCGGCCAAATGTGGCGCCCGTTGGGGTTTTCCGAGGCGGACCGGACGGTCGAAGACACGCACCGCCAGCTCGCGCACGCCGTTCAACTGGCTGGCCCCGCCGGTCAAAACGAGGCCCGCGCCGGGTTCCAGGCCCACGCCGGCATTCTTCAGTCGATCACGCAGCAGTTCGAGGGTTTCCTCGACGCGGGGGGCGATGACGGTCTTCAGCATGGCGCGCGGAACGATGACGGGGCCGGCCGAGGCGTCCTCGCCGCGCGGCGGGGCCTCGAGCATTTCACGATCCTCGTTGGCGCTGGCCATGGCCGAGCCGTGCAGGGTCTTGAGCCGTTCGGCGCCGGCCTTGGACGTCGACAGACCGCGGGCGATGTCGGAGGTGACGTGATCACCCCCCACGTTCAGGCTTTCGATATGCAGCAATGACCGCCCGCCCCACACGGCGGCGCTGGTCGATCCGCCGCCCATGTCGATGCAGACGGCGCCCAGGTCCATTTCGTCTTCTTCCAGCGCGGCCAGAGACGAGACCACGGGTGCAGCGGCGACGCCTTGCAGATCCAAGTGCGCCAGCTCCAGGCAGTGGCTGAGGGTCGTGAAGACGTTCTCGGCCATCGAGACGACCAACAGATCCAGCCCCAGCGAGCCGCCCCGCATCGAACGCGGATCATGCACGCCGCGCGCGCCATCGACCGACCAGGCGATGGGCAGGACGTGGATCGGGCGACGGTTGGGCAGGCGGATCTGCGCCAGGGCCATGCCGATGGCGCGCGCCAGATCGGCGTCCCCGACCGGATTGGCGCCCAGGGACACGCGGGCCTGCACCCGGTGGCTGGCCATCTGGCCGATGGCGGTCGTGACGACGACGCCGGATACCGGGCTCTGGGCGGCGCGCTCGGCGCGTTCGACGGCGTGGCCGATGGCCTGTGCTGCCTCGTCCATATTGATGATCGCCCCGCCCCTCACGCCCTTGGACTGGACATGGCTGGCGCCCGCGACGCGGATGGTGCGGTCGGCGTGACGGACGCCGTCCGGCTTCATGATGAAGCACGACACCTTGGATTGACCGATATCCAGCGCGGCGACCACAGGCGCACGTCCGGCGCGAGGATCCATGCCCCGACCGTGATCATTCGCCACGCCGCGTTGCTTGGTCATGTCTCTACGGTCCTTAGGCGTCGCCGGCGGGTCGCACGGCGACCTCGTCGGGGGTTCTGAGATCGACCCGAGCGAAGCCCAGGTCGAGCAGGCGTTCGCGCTGGTCCAGCGCATCGAGGCGGATCAGGGCCGCCTCCTGTTCGGTGGCGGGAAGCTGGATCAGGCTGCCGTCCTTCAGACGCAGGTCCCAGCGGCGCTCGTCCACGCGCACCAGGGCGTCCACCATCCCCATCAGTCGCGGGCGCTGGGCCAGCAGAGGCAGGATTTCGCCCGCCGCCACATCGGCGCCCTTGCCCACGACGAGCGGCAGCGTCGGATAGCGACGCGCATCGGCGCCATCGATGACCTGGCCCCGGTTGTCGATGACCTTGATCTGACCGGCTTCCTGCCAGACGGCGAGGCGGTCGTGTTCCTTGACCTCGACAATCAGGGTGTCGGGCAACAGGCGCACCACGCGCGCCTCCTTGACCCAACCCACGCCCTGAACCCGCGTGCGAATGGCGTCCAGATCCAGGCTGGTGATCGGCTGACCGGAATACAGGCCGAGCGCCCGCTGGATCGCCGGCTCAGCCTCCGGCGAGGCGCCGGTGATATGCACCCGTTTCAGCGTCAGGCCCATACCGGCCGTCACGCTGTCCAGGCCATGCGAAACCGAGGCGCCGATCCGCTCGGCGCGAGCGCCCGTGGCCAGAACTCCGACCAGCAGCAGCGCGCCGGCGCCCAGAGCGATCACGGCGGTGCGGGGCGAAATATCGACACGGCCGATGGCGGCCATCTTGCCAGGAACGGCGGACGCGTTCTGGGCCCCGCCGCGCGACCGTCCTCCGCCCTTGGAAGCCGAACCGCGTTGTGGAGCCTGATTAGAACCCTGTCGCCGACCGCCGCGAACTACCGCGGGCATGAGGCGTCCTCCACCATCCACCGAACCAAATCGTCATAGCTCATCCCGGTATGGGCGGCCTGCTCGGGCGCGAGCGAAGTCGGGGTCATGCCGGGCTGGGTATTGACCTCCAACAGGACCAGATCGTCCTTAACATCATCATAACGGAAGTCGGATCGCGACACGCCGCGGCACCCCATGGCGACGTGCGCCGCCTCGGCCTGACGCAGCGCCTTTTCGAACACATGCGGCGGCAGGACGGCCGGCAGGACGTGCACCGATCCGCCCGGCGCATATTTGGCCTCGTAATCGTAAAAGCCCTTGGTCGGGGTGATGTCGGTGACGGTCAGGGCGCGCGGCCCGGCCGGTTCGCCCAGCACGGTGACGCACAGCTCCTTGCCGGCGATATAGGGCTCGACGACAACCTGCTCGCCGTAAGTCCAGCCCGGCTCGCCCACTTCGGAAACCGGACGGTTGGCGCCTTCGCGAACCAGGAAGACGCCGACGGATGAGCCCTCGGCATTGGGCTTTACAACATAGGGCGGGTCGATGACGTGGCGGCTGGCGACCTCGTGACGATCGTAAAGACCGCCGCCCGGCACCTTGATGCCCGCCGCCCGCAGCACGGCCTTGGACTTGTTCTTGTCCATCGCCAGGGCCGAGGCCAGCACGCCGGAATGGGTATAGGGAATCCGCAGGGTCTCCAGCACGCCCTGGACGCAGCCGTCCTCGCCCCAGGCGCCGTGCAAGCAGTTCAGCACCACGTCCGGCTTGATCAGACCCGAAAGCACATTGGCCAGATCGCGCCCGGCGTCCACGCGGCTGACGCGCACGCCCTGCCGCTCCAGCGCGCGCGCGCACTGCTCGCCCGACGAGAGGGACACCTCACGCTCTGCGGAAAGACCGCCCATCAGAACGGCGACATGAAGATCTTTGAAAGCGCGGGACATGACGCCTTGGATTGGGGCCTACATGTTTAACAGGCCGTCAACCATTCGCGTCCGCCGGCCATTTTTGCGCGGGATTTTTTATCCCGCCCGGCCGATCCGCTTGATTTCCCACTCCAGCAGAACGCCGGTCTTGGCCAGCACATCAGCGCGAACCGCCTCGCCCAGGCTTTCGATGTCGGCGGCTGTTGCCTCGCCGGGATTGATCATAAAGTTGGAGTGCAGTTCGCTGAACTTGGCCCCACCCCCGGTTTTGGCGTGCAGCTTGCCGCGCCAGCCGGCCTCATCCACCAGCTTCCACGACGAATGGCCCTCGGGGTTCTTGAACGTCGAGCCGCCCGTCTTCTCGCGGATCGGCTGGGTCGTCTCGCGACGACTGGTGATCTCGGAGATCCGGGCCGCCACCGCCTCGGGTTCGTCGGCCGTGCCGCGATAGGTCGCCTCGATCCAGATGATGTCGGCCGGCGCCTGGGAATGGCGATAGGTGTAGCCGAAGTCGGCCAGATCGTAATCGACTCGCTCGCCCGCCCGCGTCAGGCCCCAGGCCGACACCAGCACGTCCTTGGTCTCGGAGCCGTAGCAACCGGCGTTCATGGTCAGGGCGCCGCCGATTGTGCCCGGAATGCCGGCGTAGAATTCCAGCCCGGCGATTCCCGCCTTGGCGCTGGCCTTGGCGACCATGGAGTCCAGCGCGCCCGCGCCGGCCGTGACCGTGTCGCCGTCCGTCGTGATCTGCGCCCACGGGCGGCCCGCCAGGCGGATCACCACGCCCTCGACCCCGCCGTCACGGACGATGACGTTCGATCCGACGCCCAGAACCGTCACCGGCACGGCCGGGTCCAGCGCCTTCAGGAAGTCCGCCAGATCCTCGGCGTCCGCCGGAATGAACAGCGCCTCGGCCGCGCCGCCTACCCGGAACCAGGTGTAGGGCGCCAGCGGCTCATTCCGCAGCAGCTTGCCGCGAACCGGCGAAAGGGTGTCGTTTGAAGTCATGCCGATCCGATAACGCCAGCACGTACGATGCGAAAGACGCGCCGTCTCAAATAGAGCGGGCTATTCACATCAGCGACCAGGCCTCTAAGGTGACGACCATGACCTTCAGGGCCGCAATCCGCATGATTGTGCTCGGCATAGGCGGCACGGCCGTGATCCTGTTCGGCTGGATCGGTCTCGTCTACGCCGTCAACACCTATACGTCCGTCATCATGACCGCCGAGGCCGCGCTTAACCTCATCCTCGTGGCGTTGCTGGCGGTCGTCGGCCTGCCAACCCTTCATGCTGCGAACTATCGCTGGTTCTGGCATATCGACCGCAAACAGGCGTCAGGCTCGATCTCGCTCGGGCGACAGGTCCCTGCGTTCGGATCGGAGCCGACCGCTCCTCCCCCGCGCGTGAACAAGACGGCCGGACAGCGCCTTCTCTATGTCTCGCTTTACGCCGTCGGCATCCTGTCGCTGATCGCCGCCTATGCACCGATCGACCATCAGGCATGGCTGGTCGGCCTCCTCGGCAGATTCAGCGCGGGTCGCGAGTCCTTCACCAGCCTGGCAAGACTGATCGTCATCTATCTGCCGATGATCGTGAGCCTGGCCATCATCGCGCCTTTTGTGGAGTGGGACCGTCGCCGGCTGGAGGACGGCGTCGTCAATCCTGAAGAAGCGTTGCGGCTTCAGGCGAAACGGCAGTGGCTGTTCGCCTTTGCAGCCGCCTTCGTCATGACGGGTTTCATCGCCTTCGTGGCTGGAACCATGATCCTGGGCTTCCTTTAACCCAAGGCCTCCAGCTGCGCCGGCAGGCCATAGGCCCAGCTGGTGATGTCGCCGGCGCCCAGCAGCACCACAACGTCGCCGGATTTGGCCTCATCCTTGATCAGGCGCGGCAGGACAGCGGCGTTCTCCAAGGCCTGGACGTGACGGTGGCCGTAGCGGCGCACCCCGTCGGCCAGGGCGTGCTTGTCCACCCCCTCGATCGGCTGTTCGCCGGCGGGATAGACATCGGCGACGATCACGCTGTCCGCGTCCGAGAAGCAGGTCGAGAACTCGTCCATCAGGTCGCGCAGGCGCGTGTAGCGGTGCGGCTGGACCACAGCGATGACCCGACCCTCCGTCACCTGACGCGCGGCCTTCAGCACGGCGGCGATCTCGACCGGGTGGTGGCCATAGTCGTCGACGATGCGAACGCCGCCCACGACGCCCGTGGTGGTGAAGCGCCGCTTGACCCCGCCAAAGCCGGCAAGGCCCGTGCGGATCGCATCATCCGACACATCCAGCTCGCGCGCCACGGCGATGGCGGCCAGGGCGTTCGACACATTATGCCAGCCGGCCATCGGCAGATGAACGCCCGAGATCACATGGGTTTCGCCATTCTGGATGACCACGTCGAAGCGACAGCCGTCCGGCCCCATCTCGACATTATCAGCCCGCACCATGGCCTGCGGATTGACCCCGTAGGTCACCAGCCGCCGGTTATCGATGGCGGCGACCAGCTTCTGCACCTCCGGATGGTCCAGGCAGACAGCGGCGAACCCGTAGAAGGGGATGTTCTCGACGAAGTCCACAAACGCCTTTCGCACACCGTCGAAGTCGCCGTAGTGGTCCAGATGTTCGGGATCGATATTGGTGACGATGGCCACCGTCGACTTCAGGCGCAGGAAGCTGCCGTCGCTCTCATCCGCCTCGACCACGATCCAGTCGCCGTCGCCGACCTTGGCGTTGGTGCCGTAGGCGTTGATGATGCCGCCATTGACCACCGTGGGATCCAGGCCCGCCGCATCCAGCAGGGCGGCCACCATCGAGGTCGTCGTCGTCTTGCCGTGCGTGCCGCCGACCGCGATCGAGAATTGCAGCCGCATCAGCTCAGCGAGCATCTCGGCCCGACGCACCAGCGGGATGCGGCGCTCGCGGGCGGCCTTCATCTCGGGATTGTCGGCCTTGACCGCCGTCGAATAGACCACGGCCGAGACGCCCTCGCCCACATGGGCGGCGTCGTGGCCGATGAAGATCTTGGCGCCCAGCTGTTCCAGCCGCTCGGTATTGGCGCTGGCCTTGGCGTCCGAGCCCTGCACCGAATAGCCGATCTTCAGCATGATCTCGGCGATGCCGCTCATGCCAATGCCGCCGATGCCGACGAAATGAACGGGACCAAGGTCGAACGGGACGGGGCGAAGGCGTGCGATCATTTTTGCCTCATAAACGCCGCCTCGCCTCCTGCGAAGGGCGCGCCGCATACGGAGCGAACTTTTCTAGCGACGATCGGGCGCGGCTGTGCGCGAACTCGCACAGAACTATTGCACCTCTACCGAGTTGTTTCGGGAACGCGCGCGGCTCCCGCTTGCGCTGCTGCACCAAAGGACTCCCAAGATGGCCAAGAAACCAAAGCCGGCCGGCGCGCTGACAATCGGCAACGCCGGCGAGGTGCACCAGACCGCCTCAACGCCTGACACCCGCCTGACCACCAATCACGGCACGCCGATCAGCGACAACCAGAACTCGCTGAAGGCCGGCCCGCGCGGCTCGACCCTGCTGGAAGACTTCATCCTTCGCGAGAAGATTCAGCATTTCGACCACGAGCGTATCCCTGAGCGTATCGTCCATGCCCGTGGCTCGGCCGCCCACGGTTTCTTCGAACTGACCGACAGTCTGTCGGAGTTCACTACCGCGAAGATTCTGACTGAAGTTGGCAAGAAGACCGAGCTGTTCACCCGCTTCTCGACCGTCGCCGGCGGCGCGGGCTCGGTGGATACGCCGCGCGACGTGCGCGGCTTTGCGGTCAAGTTCTACACGACCGAGGGCAACTGGGATCTGGTCGGCAACAATATCCCCGTCTTCTTCATCCAGGACGCGATCAAGTTCCCGGACCTGATCCATTCGGTGAAGATGGAGGCGGACAAGGGCTATCCCCAGGCGGCCAGCGCCCACGACACCTTCTGGGACTTCATCGGCCTGATGCCCGAGAGCATGCATATGGTCATGTGGGCCATGTCCGACCGCGCCATCCCGCGCAGCCTGCGCATGATGGAAGGCTTCGGCGTCAACACCTTCCGCCTGATCAACGCCGAGGGCCAGGCGACCCTGGTCAAGTTCCACTGGCGGCCCAAGCTGGGGGCGCAATCGACCTGCTGGGACGAGGCGGTCAAGATCGCCGGCGCCGACCCGGACTATCACCGTCGCGACCTGTATGAGGCCATCGATCAGGGCGACTTCCCCGAATGGGAGTTCGGCGTACAGTTGTTCACGCAGGAACAGGCCGACGCCCTGCCCTTCGACATTCTGGACGCCACCAAGCTGGTGCCGGAAGAGGATTATCCGATCCGCGTGATCGGCCGCATGGTCTTGAACCGCAATCCCGACAACTTCTTCGCCGAGACTGAACAGGTCGCCTTCCTGCCGACCAACATCGTGCCGGGCATCGACTTTTCGGAAGATCCGCTGTTGCAGGGACGGCTGTTCTCCTATCAGGACACCCAGCTGTCGCGCCTGGGCACGGTCAACTTCCACCAGATCCCGATCAATCAGGCAAAGGGCTGCCCCTTCCAGAACTTCCAGCGCGACGGTCATATGCAGATGGCTGTGCCGAAGGGCCGCGCCAACTACGAACCCAACAGCCTGTCCGAGGCGGGCGAGGACGGCGGCCCGCGTGAAGATCCTAAGGGCGGCTTCCGCACCGCGCCCATCCCGGTCGAGGGCGAAAAGGTCCGGCTGCGCGCCGAAAGCTTCGCCGATCACTACAGCCAGGCGCGGCTGTTCTTCCGCTCACAGACCGATATCGAGCAGGCCCACCTGGCCAGCGCTATCGTCTTTGAACTGTCCAAGGTGTCGCTCGCTCACGTTCGCGAGCGTGTTCTGGCCAATCTGCAGAACGTCGATGAGACCTTGGCCCAGCGGGTCGCAGACGGGCTAAACCTGCCCCTGCCCAAGGCGTCGGACCCTGGTGTGGCGCCCATCGATCTGGAACCCTCGCCCGCCCTGCGCATCGTCGGCAAATATCCCGACACCCTGAAGGGCCGAAAGGTCGCCATCCTCGTCGCCGACGGTTCGGACGGCGCGGTCGTCGACGCCGTGAAGGCGGCGGTTGAAGGCGATGGCGGCTCGGTCTTCATCGTCGCGCCCAAGATCGGCGGCGCCAAGCTGAAGGACGGCAAGACGCTGGCGGCCGACGGTCAGCTGGCCGGCAGCCCGTCGGTCCTGTTCGACGCCGTGGCGATCGTTCTGTCCGAGGACGGCTGCGCCCAGATGCTGAAAGAAGGCGCCGCAGTCGACTTCGCCAAGGACGCCTTCGGCCACCTCAAGGCCATCGGCCACACCCCCGAGGCCCAGCCCCTGCTAGACAAGGCAGGCGTCGAGCCGGACGCCGGCGTGATCGACCTGTCCAAGAACGCCAAAAGCTTCCTCGCCCCCGCCCGCACTCGCCAGTGGGATCGCGAGCCCAAAGTGCGCATGTTGGCCTGACCGCAGTAAACTTGATCAGAACAACAGAGGGCCGGGCGATACGTCGCCCGGCCCTTTCGTTTTCAGCATTGCGACGCGATCAGCTGTCGGCTTGCCAACCCCCGGCCAGGGCGCGGAACAGGGCGATCTGGTAGGTGGTGACCAGGGCGTCGGACTGAGCCAAAGCCGCGTCCGCCGCCGCCTGGGTGCGTTCAGCGTCCAGCACCAGGAGAAAGCTGTCGGCGCCGGCGTTGAAGCGCAGGCGCGACAGGTCGGCGGCGCGGGCGGCCTGGTCGCGCGCCTCTGTCAGGGCCGCACGGCGATCCAGTTCGTTGGCGTAGTTGCTGAGCGCCGTCTCGGTTTCCTGAAGCGCCGTCAGCACGGTCTGGTCGAAGGTCGCCAGCGCCGCATCCGAACGGGCGCCGGCGGCCTTGATCTGAGCGCGGGCGGCGAAGACGTTGGGGAAGGACCAGCTGATCAGCGGACCGAAGCTGAAGCGGAAGTTCTGGTCGTCGCCCAGTTCCCCAGCGTCCAGCGCGGTGGAACCGAAGGAGCCGCCCAGGCTGATCTGCGGAAACAGGTTGGCGGTGGCCACGTTCACGCGCGCGGCGGCTGCGGCCAGTTCAGCCTCGGCTTGGCGCACGTCGGGACGGCGGGCCAGAAGCGCCGCGCCATCGCCGACCGGGATCGGCTGGCTGAGCTGGGGCGGACGCACACAGGCGGCGGCGGCCTGGCTGGCCTCGGCCGGGGTGCGCCCGGTCAGTGTCGCCAGGCGGAACAGGGCCTCGTTACGGGCTGCGCGCAGGGTCGGCAGGGTCGCCGCCGTCTGGGCCAGGGCCGCGCGGGCGCTGGCCACATCCAGCCCCGTGCCCGCCCCGCCGTCGAGCAGGGTCTGGGTCAGATTGGCGGTGTTGCGTTGCAGCTCCAGCGTCCGTTCGGCCACCGCGATCTGCGCATTGGCCGAGCAGGTGTCGGCATAGGCGCGGGTCGTCTCGGCCGCGACCGTCACCTGGACCGTGGCCAGGGCGGCCTCGGCGGCGCGGGCGTCGGCGCGAGCGGCGCGGATGGTGGATTCCACGCGTCCAAACAGGTCGACCTCATAGGCCGCCTGAATGCCAACGTCATAGGTGTCGATTTCGGGCGCGTCTTGCCCTGCGGGCAGGCCCTGAACCGTGGCGGCAGAGGCTCGGCTGCGCTGGGCCTGGGCGCTGGTCGTCGTGGTCGGAAAACGGCCGACGCGGGCCTCCGACAGCGACGCCCGGACCGCGCGCAGATTGGCGAAGGCGGCCTCGAGCTGGTTGTTCTCGGCGAAGGCCTGCTGGATCAAGGCGTCCAGCGTGGGGTCTTCATACAGCCGCCACCAGTCGTCGCGCGCCGCAGCGGTCGAGACAGTGGGGCTGGCCGAGCCGACGAAGGCGCCCGTGCCGGCGACTGGCAGGTCCGCGACCGGCGCCTTGGGCCCGACCGCGCAGGCGGCCAGCAGGGCGCTGCACGCCGCAGCGGTCAGGAAGCTGAGGGTCTTGTTGCGGGTCATCAGATGTCCCCTCCCCGGCCGGTCGCGGGCGCAGGCGCGTTCGGATCGGTCAGGTCGCTGGTTTCGTCATAACGCACGGGCCGGTCCGAAGGACGGTCAGGCGTCGGGGTCGGTTTCTTGCCTTGCGGCAGTTTCGAGGACAGCCAGCGGCAGACCACATAGAAGACCGGCGTGAAGATCAGGCCGAAGAAGGTCACGCCCAGCATGCCCGAGAAGACGGACGTGCCCAGCGACTGACGCATCTCCGCGCCCGGCCCCGAGGCCAGCATCAGCGGCACGACGCCGAGGATGAAGGCGAACGAGGTCATCAGGATCGGACGCAGACGGGTCTTGGCGGCGGCGACCGCAGCCTCGAACCGGTTCATGCCCTGCTCTTCCTCGGCCTGTTTGGCGAACTCGACGATCAGGATGGCGTTCTTGGCCGCAAGCGCGATCAGAACGACAAGTCCGATCTGGACCAGGATGTTATTGTCCAGGCCGCGCAGGTTCACCCCGATGATGGCCGCCAGCAGACACATCGGCACGATCAGAATGACCGCCAGCGGAAGCGTGAACGCTTCGTACTGAGCCGCCAGCACCAGGAAGACGAACACCACCGCCATCAGGAAGATGACCGTCGCGCCGGAACCCGCCGCCTTCTGCTGATAGGCCAGACCCGTCCATTCGTAGGAGAAGCCCTGCGGCAGGGTCTGGGCGGCCATGGTTTCCATGACCTGCAGCGCCTCGCCGGAGGAGACCCCTGCTGCAGCGTTGCCCTGAAGCTCGGCCGCCGGGAACAGGTTGTAGCGGACGATCCGCGCCGGACCGGAGTCGTCGATCAGATTAGCCACCGATCCGATCGGCACCATGGCGCCGGAGGACGACTTGGTCTTCAGATTGGCGATGTCGGCGATGTCGTCGCGCGCCGTCGGCTCCGCCTGCGCCGTCACCCGGAAGGTTCGGCCCAGCATGTTGAAGTCGTTGACGTAGGACGAACCCAGATAGACGCCCAAGGTGTCAAACACCGAGCTGGGCTGGACGCCCAGCATCAGCGCCTTGTCGCGATCGACATCGGCGGTCACGCGCGGCGAGGCCGTGTTGTAGGTCGAGAAGACCTGGCTGACCTCGGTCGGCTTCTGGGCGGCGGCGCCCATCATGGCGAAGGTGGCGCCTTCCAGCGGACGATAGCCGGCGCCTTCGCGGTCCTGGATCATCATCGAGAAGCCGTTGCCGGTGCCCAGACCCTGGACCGCCGGGGGGGCGATGACGAAGATCTGCGCGTCCTCGATCTGTCCGGTCGCCTGGGTGATGGCGCCGGCCAGAGCCGTGGCGGCCTGCTCCTTGGTGCGATCCTCGAACGGGTTCAGACGCACGAAGATGGTCGCGGCGTTCGAGCCGAAGGAGAAGCTTGATCCGTCCAGACCCGCAAAGGCGATGGCGCCGTCGACACCGTCGGTCTTGCGGATGATGTCTGTAGCACGCGTCATCACCGCTTCCGTACGATCCAGCGACGCACCGGCGGGCAGTTGGATAACGCCGATCAGGAAGCCCTGATCCTGTTCAGGAATGAAGCCCGAAGGAGTATCGATCAACCGCCAGGCGGTGAGGCCCAGCAGACCGGCATAGATGATCAGCACCAGGCCGACCGTACGGATCAGACGTGCCGTCAAACGACCGTAGCGATCCGACAGCCAGTCGAAGCCGTCGTTGAACTTCCGCCCGGCCCAGCCGCCGTAGTAGACCACCGCACCCAGGACGCCCGGCTTGCGGGCATGTTCATGATCCTTCTTGTGCGGCTTCAGCAGCAGGGCGGCCATGGCCGGCGACAGCGTCAGCGACACGAACAGCGAGATGACCGAGGCCGATGCGATGACGACCGCGAACTGGCGATAGAAGATGCCGGGGATGCCGGGCACGAACATCGTCGGCACGAACACCGACACCAGCACCAGGCCGATGGCGATCAGGGCGCCGGAGACCTCCTGCATCGATCGATAAGCGGCCTCCTTGGGACTGAGGCCTTCGCTGATCGCGCGCTCCACGTTCTCGACCACGACGATGGCGTCATCGACCACGATGCCGACCGCAAGGACCAGGGCGAACAGGGACAGGGAGTTGATCGAATAGCCCAGCGCCAGCTGCACCGCGAAGGTGCCGACCAGAGCGACGGGGATGGCGACGATGGGAATGATGGCCGCGCGCCAGGTCTGAAGAAAGACCATGACCACGATGATGACCAGGATGACGGCCTCGACCAGGGTGTGCTGAACCGACTCCACCGAGGCGGCGACGAACTCGGTCGGATTGTAAGGCACCGAGATGGCCATGCCGGCCGGCAGTTCGCCCTTGACGGCCTCGACTTCCTTGAGGACCCGATCAGCCGTGCCCAAGGCGTTCGCCCCCGGCTGCTGAACGATCGCGACGCCGACGCCGCGTTGGCCGTCGAAGAAGCCGCGGATGCCGTAATCCTGGGCGCCCAGTTCGATCCGCGCGACGTCGCGCAGGTAGGTGACGCGACCCTCGGCGTCCGTCTTCAGCACGACGTTGGCGAACTCATTGGGATCGCTCAGACGCCCCTGAACCTGAACAGGCAATTGGAACGCAGCGGCGTTGTTCGGGAAGGGAGGTTGGCCGATGGAGCCGGCGGCGGCCTGCACGTTCTGGGCGCGGAGGGCCGAGACGATCTCAGGGCCCGTCAGACCGCGCTCGGCGGCCTTGGCCGGGTCGATCCATACGCGCATCGAATAGTTGCCGCCGCCGAAGACCTGAACTGCGCCGACGCCCTCGATCCGCAGCAGACGATCCCGAAGCGTGGAGTTGGCGTAGTTGCCGACATAGTCGTTGTCCAACGTGCCGTCAGGCGACGTCAAACCCAGGATCATCAGGAAGCCGCTCTCGGCCTTGTTGACCACGACGCCCGTCTGGCGAACCGCTTCCGGGAGTCGAGGCTCGGCCAAGGCGACCCGGTTCTGGACCAGCACCTGAGCAGCATCCAGATCCGTTCCCGGCTGGAAGGTCACAGTGATGGCCACCGTCCCGTCCGACGTGGACGAGGAGGAGATGTAGAGCATGTTCTCGACGCCGTTCACCTCCTGCTCGATGGGGGCGGCGACGGTTTCGGCCAGGGTCTCGGCCGAGGCGCCGGGGTAGGCGGCGTTAATCGTGATCGTCGGGGGCGCGATCTCGGGATACTGCGACAGGGGCAGCAAGGGATAGGCGGCGATCCCGATGATCGTGATCACCACCGAAATCACGGCCGCGAAGATCGGCCGGTCGATGAAGAAGCGGGAGATGTTCATGGCTTAGCCGGCCGGCAGGCTGTTGGCGAAGGAGGCGCTGGACGCAGGTGCCGCCTGGGTGACGGGCGCCTGGGACGCATCGCCGGCGACGGGTTCGATCTTGCCGTTCTTGGGCGTGACCTTGGCGCCCGGTTGAGCGGCGCGTTGCAGACCCGCGATGATGACGCGGTCGGTCGGGGCCAGACCCGAACGGACGACGCGCAAGCCCTGCACGATCGGGCCGAGCTGGACGGCCTTGTTCGTCACGGTGCCGTCGGCGTTGACCACGGCGACGGTGCGGCGGGCCTGATCGGTGCCGATGGCCGAATCCGGCACCAGCAGGGCGTCATAGGCGCCGGCGCCCGCGACCTGGGCGCTGCCGAACATGCCGGGGCGCAGGAAGCCGTCGGCGTTGGGCAGGATGGCGCGCAGACGGATCACGCCCGAAGCGGTGTCCACGGCATTGTCAGCGAAGTCGAGACGGCCGGTATGCTTGTAGGTGCTTTCGTCCTGCAGGCGCACGTTGACGACCGCACCCTGATTGGCGCCGCCCTGACGTAGATACTTCAGCAGAACCGCTTCCGAACCGTCGAAGACGAAGTGGATCGGGCCGCCGGAAATGATGGTGGTCAGGATGTCTCCAGCCGACGAGCCGCCGGCGACGAGATTGCCCGGATCGACGCGACGGTCGGATACGCGACCCGAGGTCGGCGCGGTGACGCGGGTGTATTCCAGGTTCAGACGCGCATTGCGAACAGCGGCGTTGCCAGCCGCCAGATTGGCCTGGGCCGCATCGACGGCCGCCTTGTTGGAATCATATTCGGCCTTGGACACAGCTTGCGAGGCCAACAGAGCCTCGCTGCGGGCCAGGTTGGCGCGGGCCAGCGACAGCTGCGACTGGGCCTGAGCGACCTGGGCCTGAGCCTGGGCCAGCGCGGCCTGGGCCGGGCGCGGATCCAGGGTGAACAGCAGCTGGCCCTTCTGAACCATCTGTCCGTCGCGGAAGTGAACCGCCTGAATATAGCCGCCGACGCGGGCGCGCACATCCACGCTTTCGACCGCTTCGAAGCGCCCGGTGAACTCGTCCCAGTCCCGCACCTGCTGCTTCAGCGGCACGGCCACCGTCACGGGCGGCGCGCCTTGCGCCGGCGCCTCTGCCTTTGGGGAACAACCATAAAGCGCACCCGTCACCATGACGGATACCGCCGCAATCTTCAGCCCGCGCATCTGCGCATCTCCCTGTCGGAGGTAAATCCCTGTCGTGCGGACATAGGCCGATGGGGAGTCGGCCTTGTCAACGCGTGGTGCCTTAATGGTCGGAGCCGTGGCGCTTGTCAACAGGCGTTGACAAAGCCATATGTGATCTACGGTTATTGTCTGTGGAGTGTCATCACCTTGTTATGTCCCGGCCCACGCCCGAGAAACGCCGCCGCCACGCGCACGGCCATTCTCGATGCTGCGCGCGAGAGATTCGCGGCCGAGAGCTATGACGACGTGGGCATGCGCGACATCGCCCGCGACGTCGGTGTCGATGCGGCCCTGATCAGCCGCTACTTCGGCTCCAAGGACGACCTGTTCCTGGCCGCGCTGGACAGTTGCGGCGACGGCAGCGCGCTGATGCAGGGCGAAAAGGCCGACTTCGGACGGCGCGTGGCGCATGAGATCGTCTTTGAACCCAAGAAGGCCGAAAAGCTGAAGGGCATGTCGATCATGCTGCGCTCCATCGGCTCGGCAAAGGCGTCGGAGATGGTTCAGAACACCTGCACTCAGCGCTTCTTCGGTCCGCTGGAGGAATGGCTGAGCGGGCCGGACGCCACCGTCCGCGCGCGGCTCTTGGCAGGCTTCATCATGGGCATGTCGGTCAGTCGTGAGCTGGGCGGCGGCAGCTTCAACATCGAACCCGCTCAATGCGAGGAGATGCGTGACCGCCTGGCGCCGATCCTTCAGTCGCTGATCGACGGCTGATCCCATCGCCGAAATGAAAAAGGGCGCGGAGGCCAGCCTCCGCGCCCTTCGTCTTGTCTGGCGACCGGCTCAGTGCGATGCGGTCGAGGTCACTTCGGTCCGTGCCTTGGTGCGGATGCAGCCGATGGCGAAGATGGTCAGGCCGACGTAGCCCAGCATCGGCACGATGAAGGCGGGCTGAAGCTTGCCGGCCGCATCGGCGATATGCGCCGCGACCTGAGGCAGCAATGCGCCGCCGATGATGCCGAACACCAGCAGGCCCGAGGTCGCCGACGTCGGCGCGGTCGAGCGCTCCAGCGTCAGGGTGAAGATGGTCGGGAACATGATCGAGTTGAACAGGCCGATCGACAGAACGGCATAGGCCGCCGTCGGGCCGCCGATCTGGCTGACGGTCAGGCACAGGACGGCCGCCGCGACGGTGCAGAAGGCCAGGACGATGCCGGGACGCACCCTGGTCAGGACGGCCGAGCCGATGAAGCGGCCGACCATGGCGCCGCCCCAGTACAGGGCGACCATCTTGCCCGCCGTCTCGATGGGGGCGTTCAGGATGTCGGGGCTTTCCAGGAAGTTGGTCAGCATGCCGCCGATGGCGACTTCGGAACCGACGTAGAGGAAGATGGCCAGGGCGCCGAACACGGCCCACGGCGACGACAGCGCCTTCAGCGGCGAGACCGCGTTGTGAAACTCCGGCGCCGCCGCATTGATCTTCTTGCGCGCGGTGAAGATGAAGACGGCGATCAAGGCGAAGAAGGCGCCCATGCCCAGGAAGGCCATGTCGATGCTGCGCAGCGACTGGGTGCGCGTTGCGGCGGTCACCACGGCGCCGGCGGCGAAGACGCCGCCCGTCAGCAGAACGTGTGATCCGAGATAAGGTCCGACCGTCGTACCCAGCGAGTTGAAGGCCTGCGACAGGTTCAGACGGCTGGAGGCGCCCTTGGGGCTGCCCAGTTCGGCGACCAGCGGGTTGGCCGCGACCTGCAGCAGGGTCACGCCCGAGGCGATGACGAACAGGGCGATCAGCACGCCAGGATACCAGTCGGCGGCGGTGGCGGCCGGCACGATCAAACAGCCTGCGACCATGACGATCAAGGCGCCGATGATCGAGCGGCTGTAACCCAGCTTGCTGAGCACCGAGGCCGCCGGCAGCGACATCAGCCCGTAGGCGATGAACCAGGCGAAGGTGGTCAGGAAGGCCTCGGCGTTGTTCAGGTCGAACACCCGCTTCACCGCCGCGATCAGCGGATCGATCAGCGAGGTCGCGAACCCCCAGGCGAAGAACAGCGTGGTGACATAGGCGAAGGCCAGGCCTGCACCCTGGCGTTTTCCGGCGTCCGGAACGGTCATGAATGATCCCCCAGCAAAATCGAACGGCCGCGCTGTGGTCGCGCGGTTCTCATCTTGCTTGGTTCGGCCATCATGGAAGGCGCGTCCAGCCGAAAAGCGCGCTCTGTAACGAAACTTTTCCACCGGGCCTGCGCGCAGGCAAAGAAAAGGGCCGCCTCGCGAACGCGGCGGCCCAAGTTTGCTCAGAAGAGAGGGGAAATCAGAACTTGTAGTTCAGCCCGACAGCGAAGGTGCGGCCGTAGTGCTGATAGTCGATGGTCCGGCGCTCATCGCCGTTCTCGAAGGTCTTGAACGGCTCGTCGGTCAGGTTGTTGACCTGAGCCAGAACCGATAGGCCTTCCAGCGGACCGGACTGGAACTCATAGCCGACCTGGGCGTCGACCACGGTTTCCGCCGCGACCGAACGCAGGGTCCGGCCGTTGCCGAAGCCGGCGACCTCGCCCAGGTAATCCGAGCGATAGCGGGCCGAAATCCGCGACTGGAAGCCGTAGCGCTCGTAGTAGAGCGAGCCGTTGATCACGTTTTCCGACAGACCCGGCAGAGCGGTCGGGGCCTGGGTCGGATCGGGCTGGACTTCGCTGTCCGTGGTCGAAGCGCTGAACTGGGCGCCGAAACCTTCCAGGGCAGGATGGAAGATGTCGAACGGCGCCGAGATCGAAAGCTCGAGACCCTTGATCCAGCCGCCTTCGCCGTTGTCCGGCGCGCCGACCAGGCCTTGGCGCAAGGCCGGCTCGGGGTTGGTCGGCGAGATCACGCCGATCGGATAGCCAGTGAAGTCGAAGATCTGGTTGCGATTGAAGACGTAGCTTTCCAGATTCTTATAGAACGCCGCCAGCGAGACGTAGCCCTTGCGATTGGCGAAATACTTCTCGAACGACACGTCGATCACGTCGGCGATATACGGCCGCAGTTCCGGATTGCCGCCGCCGCCGCCCCAGGGGGAACGGTTGATGTCGGTCGATTGGGCCAAGCTGGGGTTATAGCTGTAGTTTCGCGAGGCGCGCATATCGTCCATGCGCGGACGCGCCAAGGTGCGCGAAACCGCCAGACGCGCGAACATGTCCTCGCCGGTTTCCAGGATGAAGTTCGCGCTGGGCAGAATCTCCAGATATTCGTCGCCGCCCGTCACCGCGATGGTCTCGGAGACGCCCGGTCCGACCTGCCGCGCCGAGAAGCCGCTGGAACTTTGGTCGGTATAGACGAACTGCATGCCGACGTTGCCGGTCAGGGCCCGGCCGAACAGGTTGTGATCGATGTTGGCGCGGACGTAGGCGGTCGAGACCTTTTCCGTCACTTCCCAGTTGCCTGCGGTGACGTCGGCGTTCGGGTTGCGGACACGGTTCAGCGCGCCACTGTTGACCAGGCCGAGAGCGTCGTAGCTCAGCACGGCGCTGATGCCGAGATAGCCAAGGTCGGTCGGGTCCAGCAGGAAGGCTGAAGGCACGGTCAGATCGCCGCCGCCGGGGACGCCGAGATAGAACTGATCGTTGACGAAGCTCTTTTGACGCTCGGTGTAGTTGGCGCCGAAGTCGATCGACTTGAACGGGCTCTGATGCAGTTCACGCGTCACAGAGAAGCGAGCGGCCTTTATCTCGTCCTCGATGGACGGCGTGTTCATATAACCGGCCTGACCGCCCGGAATGACGTCGCCGCCCCAGCCTTGCGGGCTGGTGATACGGATCAGGTTCGGATCGGCGTAGTTCAGACGGCTGGTGAAGCGGGTCACGCCGTCGTCGGTCAGTTCAAAGCCCAGAGTGTCCAACGCGCCGTTGACGTTGCGGCCGGTGCCGGCGTTGGTTTCCAGGATGATGTCGTTACGCTCGACCTTCGAATAGCTGAGGTCCAGGTTCGCCGACCAGTCGTCGCTGAGCGTGAACTCGGCGTTCCAGCCCAAGGCGGTGATGTTGCTGTCGCGCTTGTTCAGGTCGTTGCGGACCACGCCCTTGATGTTGTCCCAGGTGCCGGCGACGATGAGGCCGTCTTCGACAGTGTAGCCGGGACGCAGCGACGGCGCCGGACGGCAGACCGCCGACGGGACGTTCACGGTGCAATCACCAGAGGAACCACCCCAAGCCAGCGGGAACTCGATGCCGCGCAGAACCTGGGTGTTCTTGAACTCGGAATAGAAGGCGTCGATCGTGGAGTGGATACGATCGTTCGGGCGCCATTCCAGCACGCCCATATAGCCGTCGCGCTCCAGCTCCGACGACATCACATAGGGCTTCACGCCGCCGGTCAGCAGATTGCCGTCCGTGTAGTTGGGATAGCCCCAGGCGTTGAAGCGCTCGGACTGATAGGGCGAGTTCATGTGGGCGTAGCCCAGGGCCACGCCCAGCGTGCCGTCCAGGAACTGGTCGATGTAGGAGATGGTGTAGCGGTCGCCGTTATCGGTCGTGCCCGAGTTCAGGGCGCCCAGCTCGTTCCACTCATGACGATAGTTCAGAGCGATGGCCTGACGGCCGTAGGCCAGCGGGCGAACGGTGCGCAGGTCGACGGTGCCGCCCAGACCCTTACCAATCAGGGCCGCGTCCGGGGTCTTGTAGACGACGACGCTGTTCAGCAATTCGGCGGGGAACTGGTCGAACTCGACGCCGCGGTTGTCGCCGGTGGTGACCAGTTCGCGCCCGTTCAACAAGGCGGTGGTGAAGTCAGGCCCCAGGCCACGGATGGAGATCGCCTGGCTGCGGCCGTCGAGGCGCTGCATGGTCACACCCGGCAGGCGCGCCAGGGATTCGGCGATCGAGACGTCCGGCAGCTTGCCGATGTCTTCGGCAGAGATGACTTCGACGATCGAGGTGTTGTTGGCCTTGGCCGAGATCGCAGCCTCGATCGAACGGCGAATGCCGGTGACGACGATTTCGCCGACTTCAGTGGCTTGGTCGTCGGCTTGGGCCGTCGTGGCGGCTGCAGTTTGTGCGTGGGCCGAACCGACCGCCATCAGGGCGGCTGCGCCGAAGGCGACGCCGGATAGCAGGCGCGCGCGCCGGTTGAGACGTTGGAACATGGTCATCCTCCCTGGGCTAACCGCGATTCTGAACGTCGCGATCTGAAGCCGTCGCAAAAATATGCAAATCTTTTGGAATGTTGCAAGCAGTTAATGCGGGCGTCCGATTTCCGTCTCACTTCGGGCCCGTTGATAGCCCGCAAAGGCGCGGGAATGTGCGGTTTCGCGCTATTCCCATGGCGCATCGCAGCATTTCAGCGACGCGTTGACAGCCCCGCCCATTGCTGCAAAATCTTGCAAATCGATCTGGAAGGCTTTGCACTTTCCAGACGCAAGGGAGTGAGCGTCATGGCAAGGGGAACCCCCAGAAGAGCCGGACTGCACGCAGCGATGGCGGCGGCGGCTCTGCTGAGCGGCTTTGCAACGCCGACGACGGCGCAAAACCGCCAGACCGAAGACGCCCTGTCAGCCCTGCGTCAACGCCTGCCTCAGGACGAGGTGATCTACTTCCTGCTGCCGGATCGCTTCGCCAATGGCGATGCATCGAACGACCACGGCGGTTACGCCGCCGACCGGCTGAAAAGCGGGTTCGATCCGGACGATACCGACTTCTATCACGGCGGCGACCTGGCCGGCGTGACCCAGCAGTTGGAGTATATTCAGGGGCTTGGCGCGACGGCGGTCTGGCTGGCGCCCGTGTTCAAGAACAAGCCGGTGCAGAGCCACGGGAATTATACCGGCGCAGCGCACCACGGCTACTGGATCACCGACTTCACCGCCGTCGATCCGCACTTCGGCGACGAGGCTGCGATGCGCGCCCTGGTCGAGGCGGCCCACGCGCGCGGCATGAAGGTCTATCTGGACATCGTCGCCAACCACACGGCGGACGTGATCCGCTACCGCGAATGTCCGCAGAACGACTGCGCCTACCGCAGCCGCGCCGAATATCCCTACACGCGCAAGGGCGGCGTTGACGGCGCCCCGATCAATGAGGGCTTCGACGGCCGCGACTTCTCGCGCCTGACCCGGCCCGACTACGCCTACACCCCCTATGTCCCGGCGGGCGAGGAGAACGCCAAGGTTCCGGCCTGGCTGAACGATCCGATCCACTATCATAACCGGGGCGAAAGCACCTTCACCGGCGAAAGCAGCCTGGACGGGGACTTCGCCGGGCTGGACGACCTGCTGACCGAGGACCCGGTGGTCATCCAGGGCATGATCGACATCTTCGGCGGCTGGATCGACAAATACGGGATCGATGGCTTCCGCATCGACACCGCGCGCCATGTGAACTCGGGCTTCTGGCAGGCCTTCATCCCCGCCATGATCGCCCGCGCCGAGGCCAAGGGCATCCCGAACTTCCACATCTTCGGCGAGGTCTACGATCCCGATCCGGCGGTGACGGCGCGGTTCACGCGGGTCGACGGCTATCCGGCGGTACTGGACTTCCCGTTCCAGAAGCAGGCGACCGATGTGGCGGCCGGCAAGGTCGGGACCGACGCCCTGGCCAAGCTGTTCGACGCCGACACCATCTATGATAAGGGCGCTGAAACCGCCGCCATCCTGCCGACCTTCCTGGGCAACCATGACATGGGCCGGGTCGGCTTCTTCGTGAAACAGGCCAATCCGAACGCCGACGACGCGGAGGTGCTGGCGCGCATCAAACTGGCCCATGCCTTGATGATGTTCAGCCGGGGCGTGCCGACACTCTATTACGGGGATGAACAGGGTTTTGCCGGCGCGGGCGGATACGGGAACTCGCGCCAGGACATGTGGCCCAGCCGCACGCCGGTCTATGCGAACGAAACCCCCATCGGCGGTCGCCAGCCGGCCTATTCCACCGACGCGCCCCTATACCAGGCGATCGCTGAGATGGCCCGCATCCGCTCAGCGGAGCCAGCCCTGCGACGCGGCCGTCAGGTCGTGCGCGCCTATGGCGACAAGCCCGGCCTGTTCGCAATGTCTCGCATCGGCGAGGACGGATCCGAGGTCCTGGCCCTGTTCAACACCTCGACTGCGCCCGTCGCCGCCCAGGTCGAGGTGGAGCCTGGCTCGCTGCGGTGGCAAGCTCTGCGCGGCGATTGCGCACCCGAATCCTCCGCGCCCGCCAGCGTCGCCGTTCGCGTGCCCCCCCTCGATTACCTCGTCTGCAAGAGCGTGCCGTGACTGCCCTGCCTCTCGATCTTTCCACGGCTGACGCCGCTCCCGCATTGGCGCACGACTGGTGGCGCGGCGCGGTGCTGTATCAGATCTATCCGCGCAGCTTCGCCGACTCCAACGACGACGGCGTCGGCGATCTGAAGGGGATCACCCAGCACCTGGACCATGTCGCCTCTCTAGGCGTCGATGGCATCTGGCTGTCGCCCTTCTTCACGTCGCCGATGAAGGACTTCGGCTATGACGTGTCGGACTATTGCGACGTCGATCCGATCTTCGGCACATTGGCCGACTTCGACGCCCTGATTGCGCGCGCCCATGCCCTGGGGCTGAAGGTCGTCATCGATCAGGTCTTCTCCCACACCTCGGACGAACATCCCTGGTTCACCGACAGCCGCGCCAGCCGCAACGGCGATCACGCCGACTGGTACGTCTGGGCCGACGCCAAGCCGGACGGCTCGCCGCCCTCGAACTGGCAGTCGGTGTTCGGCGGCCCGGCCTGGACCTGGGACGCGCGACGCGGCCAGTACTACATGCACAACTTCCTGGCCTCGCAGCCTCAGCTGAATGTCAGGAACCCGGCGGTTCAAGACGCCCTGATCGCAGCGGCGCGGTTCTGGCTGGACCGGGGGGTGGACGGCTTCCGTCTGGATGCGATCAACTTCGCCATCCACGACCCGTCCCTGCGCGACAATCCGCCGATCCAGGACGGCAAGAAGCGCACGCGGCCGTTCGACTTCCAGGACAAGATCTACAACCAGTCCCACCCGGACATCATTGGCTTCCTGAACCGCATCCGCGCACTGACCGACAGCTATGAAGGCCGGTTCACGGTGGCGGAGGTCGGCGGCGATCACGCCGACCGCGAGATGAAGGAATTCACCGCCGGCAACGACCGTCTGCACTCGGCCTACGGCTTCCTCTATCTCTACGCCGATACGCTGAAGAGCGAACTGATCGGCGTGGGCAACGGGATGTGGCCGGATCAGCAGGGCGAGGGCTGGCCGTCCTGGACCTTCTCCAACCACGATGCGCCGCGCGCCGTGTCTCGTTGGGCCCAGGGCCGGGACGAGAAGGCCTTCTCGGAAATGGCCCTGCTGTTGCTGATGTGCCTGCGTGGCAATGTCTTCGTCTATCAGGGCGAAGAGTTGGGCCTGCCTCAGGCCGAGGTGCCGTTCGAGCGGCTGGTCGATCCCGAGGCCATCGCCAACTGGCCTGAGACGCTGGGCCGCGACGGCGCCCGCACGCCGATCCCCTGGGTGGCCTCGGCGCCCAACGCCGGTTTCTCGACGGTGGAGCCCTGGCTGCCGGTCGATCCGCGCCATCTGGCGTTGGCGGTGGACGCGCAGGAGGCGGACCCGACATCGATCCTGCACGCCGCGCGACGCATCATCGCCCTGCGCCAGACCCATCCGGCGCTGCGGATCGGCGGGCTGGAGATCGAGAGCGCGGGCGACCTGTTGGTCTTCCGTCGATTCGAACGGGCCGAGGGCGGCGAGCGTCTGCTGTGCGTGTTCAACCTGGGCTTCGAGTCCGTGGACTGGTCAACGCCCGCCGGCGCGCGCCGGATCGCGGCGGTCAACTGGACCGAGGCGGACGGATCGACGTTGAGGCCGCTGGCCGGCCTGATCTTCGCCGACGCCGGATGACGGGGTCAGCCGCCGCAAGTCTCGCGAACGATCAGCTCGGTCGGAACGCGCTCGGAACGGCCAGCTGCGGCGCCGCCGTGATCCAGCAGTTTGGACACCATCAAACGGCCGGCCTTCATGGTGTCCTGGGCGATGGTGCTGAGCGCCGGGCGCGAGTAGCGGCTGAAAGGCACATTGTCGAAACCGATGACCGAGACCTGGCCCGGCACCTCGACGCCGGCGTGCAACAGGGCACGCACGGCGCCGAGCGCGATCTGGTCGGACGCAGCTACGACGCCGTCGAAATCCAGGCCGCGTCGGATCAGGGCGTCCACGGCGGCCTCGGCGGATTCGACCTCGAAATGCGCGGGCACGATCAGGTCGGCGTCCACGTCCAGCCCGCTCTGGCTCATGGCGTCCAGATAGCCGCGATGCCGCTGCATGGCCTCGGGCGGATCCAGATCGCCCAGGAAGACGATGCGCTTTCGCCCCAGCCGCGCCAGATGAAGCGTCGCGCGGCGCCCGCCGGAGATGTTGTCCGAGCCGATGGAGCAGTAGTCCTGGTCGGGCAGTTCTGCGCCCCAGACGACGAAACGATGGTCGGCGTCGACCAGACGGTTGAAGGCCGAATGCAGGCTGGATTGACCCAAGAAGATCACGCCGTCCGCCCGGCTGGTGTTCAGCGCCGCCGACAGCTCGTCATAGTTGGCGGGCGAAATATGGCTCATCAGCAGGTCGCAGCCGCGTTCGCGCGCCGCCTCGCCCACCCCGGCCAGAAGCTCCAGGAAGAAGGGGTCGCTGAGGCGCCCTTCGCGCCCCTGCGGGCGCGGCACCACCAGGGCGATGGTGCCCTGGGCGCCGATCGGACCGGCGGGCATGTGGCGGCGGAACGGGTAGTCGTGTTCCTTGGCCAGCTTCCAGATCGTCTGTTTGGTCCGGTCGTTGACGGCGGGGCTGTCGTTCAGGGCGCGCGAGGCGGTGGCGATGGACACGCCAGCCAGGCGGGCGATGTCTTCCAGACGGGTTGTCTTGCGGCTCAAGGTCGCGGGTCCTCACAGCAGCATGGTGAAGCTGCAAAATTTTCTGCAAATATTTCAGCCACCGTTCGCGGCGGTTGGCAAGAGGCGGCGTAACGGAGTTCCCATGATGCAGCGCAGATCCTTCCTGGCCCTTGGCGGCGTATCGATCCTGGCTCTGGGGGCGACGGGCGTGCGCGCCCAGACCGCGCCGAACCATGCCCGGGCGTCCTCGCCCGGCGGCGTGCTGACCGTCGAGGCCTTCACCGACAATGACGGGCGGCCGATGTATTCGGTGCTGCGTCAGGGCCGGGTCGTCGTGGCGCCGTCCAAGCTAGGCTTCCTCTTGACCGACGCCCCGGCCATCGAGCGCGGCCTGACCCTGACCGCAGGCCAGCCGATCGCGGTCGACGACACCTGGGAGCAGCCTTGGGGCGAGCGGCAGTTCATCCGCAACCACTACAACGAATGGCGCGTCGCCTATGCCGAGACCGGCGGTCTGCAACGCCGCGTCGACGTGGTCTTCCGCCTGTACGACGACGGTCTGGGCTTCCGGTATGAGTTCCCGCAGCAGGCCGGCCTGACCACCGTCCGCATCGGTTCGGAGATCACCGAGTTCAACCTGGCCGAAAACGGCGAGGCCCTGTGGTGCCCGGCCTGGGAATGGAACCGAGAGGAATATCTCTACAGCCGCACGCCGATCGATGCGGTCGGCAGCGCCCAGACGCCGATGACGGTTCGGGGCCAGTCGGGCTTGCATGTCTCCATCCACGAGGCGGCCTGCATCGACTATGCGGGGATGAACCTGCGCCGGTCGGAGGAAACGAAGTTCCGCGCTCAGCTGACGCCGGGCTTGACCAATGCGGCGGTAGTGCGCGAGGCGCCGTTCAACACGCCCTGGCGGACCCTGCAAATCTCCGACAGCGCCGCGGGCCTGCTGGATTCCAGCCTGATCCTGAACCTGAACGAGCCCAACACGCTGGGCGATGTCAGCTGGTTCAAGCCGATGAAATACGTCGGCGTCTGGTGGGAGATGCACCTGGACCTGAAGACCTGGAACTCCGGGCCCAAACACGGCGCGACGACCGAGAATGCGATCAAACACATCGACTTCGCCGCCAAACACGGCCTGGGTGGCGTTCTGGTCGAAGGCTGGAACAAGGGCTGGGACGGCCAGTGGTTCGCCAACGGCGCGGACTTCAGCTTCACCGAGGCCTATCCCGATTTCGACATTGAGGCCGTCTGCGCCCACGCGCGGTCAAAGGGCGTGCAGCTGATCGGCCACCACGAGACCGGCGGCAACGCCTTCCACTATGAGCAGCAGCTCGAGCCGGCCATGGCGCTTTATGAGCGCCTCGGCGTCCATTCAGTAAAGACCGGCTATGTCGCTGATGCGCAAGGCGCACGCGTCGCCGGGCCGGACGGACAGATGGTCATGGCCTGGCACGAAAGCCAGGCGATGGCGCAGCACCACATGCGCGTGGTCGAGGCCGGCTATCGCCACAAGGTCGCCGTCAACGCTCACGAGCCGTTCAAGGACACCGGCCTTCGCCGCACCTATCCAAACATCATCAGCCGCGAGGGTCAGCGCGGCATGGAATATTCGGCCTGGGGCAATCCCGGCAATCCGCCCGAGCATGAGCCGAACCTGGTCTTCACCCGCCTCTTGGCCGGGCCGATGGACTATACGCCTGGCATCTTCGGCATGGAGACACGCAGCCCCGGCGGCGTGCAGACGACCTGGGCCAAGCAGTTGGCGCTCTATGTCGTGATCTACAGCCCGATCCAGATGGCGGCGGACCTGCTGGTCAACTACGAGGCCAACCCCGGCCCGTTCCAGTTCATCAAGGATGTGCCGGTCGACTGGAGCGAGAGCCGCACCTTGGACGCCGCCATGGGCGACTATATCGTCACGGTTCGCAAGCAGCGCGGCACGGATGTCTGGGCCCTGGGCGCCGTCACCGACGAGCATCCGCGCGTGCTGAAGGCCCCGCTCGACTTCCTGGACGCCGGCCGTCGATATCGGGCCGAAATCTACCGCGACGGGCCGGACGCCGACTATCGCGGCAAGCGTGAGGACATCGTCATCGAGCAGCGCGAGGTGACGTCGTCTGACACCCTGACCCTGGCGCTGGCCCCCGGCGGCGGTCAGGCGATCCGGTTCGTGCCGGTCGGCCGGGCGCGACGCGGATGACTCTTCTCTCGCACCGCCCGCGCCTGTCCGGCCTGGCGATCTGGAACATGTGCGTCGGCTTCTTCGGCATCCAGATCGGCTTCGGCCTGCAGAACGCCAACACCAGCCGGATCTTCCAGACGCTGGGGGCCGAGGTCGACAGCCTGGCGATCCTGTGGATCGCCGCGCCGCTGACGGGCTTGCTGGTCCAGCCGATCATCGGCCATTTCAGCGACAAGACTTGGACCCGCTTCGGCCGGCGGCGGCCCTATTTCCTGGTCGGGGCCATCGCCACCACCCTGGCCCTGATCGCCATGCCCAACAGCCCCAGCCTGTGGTTCGCCGCGGCCATGCTGTGGATCATGGACGCCTCGATCAACATCACCATGGAGCCGTTCCGCGCCTTTGTCGGCGATAACCTTCCGGAGGAGCAGCGCACTGCAGGCTATGCGATGCAGAGCTTCTTCATCGGCGCCGGCGCGGTCTTCGCCTCGGTCCTGCCGTGGCTGTTATCCAACGTCTTCGACATCGCCTCGACCGCCGAGGCGGGCGTGGTGCCCCTGTCGGTCAAGATCGCCTTCTACGTCGGCGCCGCCGGCCTGTTCTCGGCCGTGCTGTGGACAGTGCTGTCGACCAAGGAGTACAGCCCCGAACAGATCGCGGCCTTCGCACGCGCTCGAGACGACGCGCCGACCGCGCCCGTCGAGGCCGAAGCGCCGGCCCGCAGCGTGCAGGGCTGGATGACTTCGGGCCTGGTCTGCGCCGTGCTCGGCGGGCTGGGTTTCGTGCTGATCGGCGCGCTCGATCTGGAGAAGGAGCTGCTGATCCTTGCGGGCTTCTTCGTCGGGTTCGGCCTGCTGCAGATCGCCGTGGGCATGATGCAACGTCGCCGCATCACCAACGCCGCGACCGAAATCCTGAACGACATCTTCCGCATGCCCGAGACGATGCGCGGCCTGGCCGTGGTTCAGTTCTTCAGCTGGTTCGCCCTGTTCGCCATGTGGATCTACACCACCGCGGCCGTGACCCGCGTCCATTACGGAGCCACCGACACCACCTCGGCCGCCTACGCTACGGGCGCGGACTGGGTGGGGGTTCTGTTCGGGGTCTATAACGGCGTGGCGGCCCTGGCGGCCTTCACCCTGCCGGTCATCGCCAAACGGATCGGACGCAAGGCGACCCATGCGCTGATGCTGATGCTGGGTGCGGCCGGTCTGTTCGGCGTCTTCGCCATCCGCGAGCCGGGCCTCTTGTGGCTGCCGATGATCGGCGTCGGCTTCGCCTGGGCGTCGATCGTCTCCATGCCCTACGCCATCCTGTCGGCAGCGGTGCCGGACCGAAAAATGGGCGTCTATATGGGCGTCTTCAACATCTTCATCGTCGTGCCCCAGCTGCTGGCCGCCACGGTTCTGGGCCTGATCCTGAAGACCCTGTTCAATGGTCAGGCGATCTGGGCCCTGGTCCTCGGCGCCGTCTCCTTCGTCCTGGCCGCCGCCAGCGCGCTAATGGTCAAGGAGCATCGCGGATGAACCGTCGGAGTCTTCTGGCCCTCATGGCCGCCCTGCCCTTCGCCGGCGCGGCGCGCGCCGACGGCGCCCTCGCAGGCGGGCGGTTGGTGCTGCATGAGGCGGTCGCGTCGGCCCATGTGAAGGCGCGCAACGTCTCGGTCTGGCTGCCGCCCGGCTACGAGGCGTCCGATGATACCTATCCCGTCCTCTACATGCACGACGGCCAGAACCTGTTCGATCCGGCCACGGCCAACTTCGGCGAATGGGGCGTGGACGAGCACCTGACGCGGCTAATCGCGAGCGGCCAGGTGCGGGCTCCAATCGTCGTCGGGGTCTGGAACACCAACCTGCGGCTGAGGGAATATGTCCCCGCCGACCTGATCGCCGCCCTGCCCGCCGACATGCGAGACGAGGTCCAGGCCATCTACGGCGGCCCGTCCTTGTCCGACGCCTATCTGCGGTTCCTGGTCGAGGAGTTGAAGCCCTTCATCGACAGCGCCTACCGCACCCTGAGCGGACCGCAGGACACGATGATCGCCGGCTCCAGCATGGGCGGCCTGATCTCCATGTATGCGGTGATGAAACAGCCGCAGGTTTTTTCGGCCGCCGCCTGTCTGTCCACCCATTGGCCGCTGAAGGTCGAAGGGCTTGAGCCCGGCGCGGCGCTGGACGCCTGGCGCACGCGGCTAGTCGCCGCCTGGACCGGCGTGATCGAACGCGGCCTGCCAGCGCCGGGCCACCACCGCTTCTATTTCGACCGGGGCGACGAGACGCTGGATCAGTTCTACGCCATCTTCCAGACCCAGGTGGACCAGACCTTCCGCCGTCGCGGCTATGGCGCCGGCGATTTCCGCAGCCTGGTCTTCCCCGGCGCCCAGCACAATGAAGCGTCCTGGAACCAGCGGCTGGACGTGCCTTTGACCTTCCTTCTTTCCCCCGCCCCCACGCGCAACCCGTGAGGACCACAATGCGTCACTTCCGTACCTTCTGCCTCGCCGGAGCCGCCGGCCTGGCCCTCGCTTCCGCCGCAAGCGCCCAATCGGGCGTCGCCCCCGGCGCGCCCGGCGCGCCGCCCGTCTGGTCCAGCGCGGCCAAGACCGGCGCGGGCGCGTCCTACGAGGCCTATGTGGATGGCCAGTATCGCGACGGCGGCTCGACCGGCGCGGTGTCCAAGGTCTGGTATTCCATCGCCGACGGCGTCCTGACCGAGACCATGTACGGCCTGATCCATGAGGCCCAGATCAAGGCCCTGCGCTTCGCCGGCGTGACGCATGACGGTCTGGTCGTCGAGGGCGACGACACCACCAGCCGCACCGAATATCTGCACGTCGACGCCCAGGGGCGTCCGCTGTCGCCGGCCTATCGCGTCACGACCCAGGACAAGAACGGCCGCTTCCAGATCGAAAAGCAGATCTTCAGCGATCCCGACCGCAACGCCCTGGTGCTGCGCGTCACCATTACGGCGCTGAAGGGCGATGTGACGCCCTATCTGATGCTGGAGCCGCACATCGCGAATACCGGCGTCGACGATCGCGGTCAGGTCACACGTGACGGCTTCCACGCCTGGGAAGGCGATACTCACCTGTTCCTGAAGCCAAGCGAAGCCTTCGAAAAGGCCAGCGTCGGCTTCGTCGGCGCCTCGGACGGTCTGACGGATCTGAAGGACGGCAAGCTGGACTGGACCTACGCCTCGACCGGCAACCAGGCCGGCAACACCATGATGACCGGCGCCCTGCCGCGTCTGCGCCAAAGCAGCCGGATCACGCGCGACTTCGTCATCGGCTTCGGCGCCAGCGAAGCTGAGGCGCGCGCGGCAGCGGACGGTTCGTTCGCGACCGGCCTGGACGAGGTGCTGGCCCGCTTCAACGGCGAGGGTGAGCGCGTCGGCTGGGAAGACTATGTCGGCTCCCTGACCGAACTGCCGCGCATCGCCGAGCAGGCGACTGACGGCGGCAAGCTGGCCTACGCCTCGGCTCTGATGCTGAAGGTGCAGGAGGATCGCACCCATGCCGGCGCCCTGATCGCGTCGCTGTCGAACCCTTGGGGCGATACGGTGGACGCGTCGAAATCCTCGACCGGCTACAAGGCCGTCTGGCCACGTGACTTCTATCAGGTGGCGATGGCTCTGGCGGCGCTGGGCGACAAGGACACGCCGCTGGCGGCCTTCAACTATCTGCCCCAAGTCCAGGTCGGCCCGAACACGCCCGGCAACACCGGCGTCGGCGGCTGGTTCCTGCAGAAGACGCACGTGGACGGCGAACTGGAGTGGGTCGCGGTCCAACTGGACCAGACCGCCATGCCGATCATGCTGGGCTATCGCCTGTGGAAGATGGGCTGGCTGTCGGACGCCCAGATGACCGAACACTATCGGTCCATGCTGAAACCGGCGGCCGACTTCCTGGTCGACGGCGGCAAGATCGGGCTGATGTGGAACGACGCGGAGATCAAGCCGCCCTTCACCCAGCAGGAGCGCTGGGAAGAGCAGCAGGGCTATTCGCCGTCCTCGACCGCCGCCGTGGTCGCGGGCCTGACGGTGGCGGCCGAAATGGCGCGCGCCTCAGGCGACGCCGCCGGCGCGACGCGCTACCAGATCGCGGCCGACGGCTATGCATCCAAGATCGAAGAGCGGATGTTCACCACCAACGGCGACTTCGGCGACGGTCGCTACTTCATCCGCATCACGCAGAACGAAAACCCGAACGACAAGGCACCGATCGGCGCCGCCAATGGCCAGATCGCGCCGGCGGAAGACCGTGTCGTGGACGGCGGCTTCCTGGAACTGGTGCGCTATGGCGTGCGCAAGGCCGACGATCCGCACATCCTGTCCACCCTGCCCGTCTATGACGATCAGTCGCTGGAGCCGCTCTATCGCGTCCGCTACGACTTCGGTCCCGAGGGCGACAAGACGCCGGGCTGGCGCCGTTATGGCGTCGATGGCTATGGCGAGGACCATCTGACGGGCGCAAACTATGGCGTCGGCGGAGAAATGAGCCCAGGTCAGCGCGGCCGGGTTTGGCCCTTCTTCACGGGCGAGCGCGGTCACTATGAGCTGGCCCGCGTCAGCGTGAACGGCGCCCCCTCGGCCGCCGACATCGCCGCCATCCGTCAAACCTATGTGCGTGGCATGGAGCGGTTCGCCAACGGCGGACTGATGCTGGCCGAACAGGTGTGGGACGGCGTCGGAAACCCGACGGCCAAGGATTACGCCGTGGGTCAGAATACGGACTCGGCGACGCCCCTGGCCTGGACCCACGCGGAATATCTGAAGCTGCTACGGTCGCTGGCCGACGGCAAGGTCTGGGACAGCTACGATCCCGTCCACGACCGCTACGCGCGCTGATACGAAAACGGCCCCGGAGATCGCTCTCCGGGGCCGTACTCATTTCTGGCTGACGCGGCTCAGAAGGTGAGTTTCACCGCGCCGACGATCCGATCTTCGGCGCCGGGCACGCCGTCCACATCAGTGTCGTGATAGCGGACATCGAGACCCACCTTGTCGGTGAGGGCATAGCCGACGCCGACGTTCCAGGTGGTGTAGTCGTCGCTGACGTCGAGCCATTGCTTGCCGAGCGCGCCCGACACCGTCCACTTGGGCGCCGGCGAGAAGGCGGCGTTGACTTCGGCATAGGTCGCCTCGTCGTCGATGCCAAAGAAGTCGGGCGAGTAATAGACGGCCGCGCCGAAGGTCGCAGGGCCGACCGCGCGCGAGGCCGCAGCCTTGAACTCGGCGTAGTTATAGTCCGCGCCGTCCGGCTCCCCAACATACAGATAGCCGATCACGCCGAAGTCGAGCGCGAAGCCGCCGGCCTCGGTGCGATAGCCGCCGTAGAGATCGACCTCCGCATCGGTGTCGTCGCCAAAGTCGACGTTGGAGGCCCAGGCGCCTGCATAGAAGCTGCCGGAGGTCAGGTCGACGCCGCCCTGAATGGCGGGATCTTCGCTGGTCTGGCTGAAGCCGCGGAAGACATAGTCGCTGACGGCGCCCACGTTCCAGGCGACATCGACGGTGCTCTGGGCCGAGGCCGGCGCGGCGAGGCCGATCAGTCCTGCGGCGAGGGTCGCGACGGCGGCCGCGCGGATGATGGTCTTCTTCATAGTCTATCCCCTTGTTGTCGTTATTCGAGGCCGGGCGCGGGTTTGGGAGCCGAGCCCGATCTCAGCTCAGTGTTCCAGCGCCTCGCCATGCAGCGAGGTGTCCAGACCGGCGGCTTCTTCAGCCTCGCTCACGCGCAGTCCCGTGGTGAACTTGCAGATGAACAGGATGATCAGGGTGCCGACGGCGCTGTAGACGATGGTCCACAACAGGCCCAGCGCCTGGGCGCCGACGTTGGCGCCTTCCGACAGGCTGTTGATCGCGGTCGTGGCGAACACGCCGGTCAGCAGGGCGCCGATCAGGCCGCCCGCGCCGTGGATGCCGAAGGCGTCCAGGCTGTCGTCGTAGCGCAGCAGCTTCTTGATCCACACCGACGAGGCGTAGCAGGCCGGGCCGGCGATCAGGCCGATGATGACCGCGCCCTTGGGATCGACGAAGCCGGCCGCCGGGGTGATGGCGACCAGACCGGCGACGACACCCGACAGCATGCCGATCAGCGAGACCTTCTTCTTCTCAATATATTCGACGATCTTCCAGGTCAGGGCGGCGGCGGCGGCGGCCAGGATGGTGTTCAGCAGCGCCACGCCCATCAGGTCGTTGGCGGCGCCCGCCGAGCCGGCGTTGAAGCCGATCCAGCCGACCAGCAGCAGCGAGGCGCCGATCATGGTCAGGACGGGGTTGTGGGCGGTGATAACCTCTGTGCCGTAACCCTTACGGCGACCCAGGAAGATGGCGCAGACCAGGCCCGCGACGCCCGAGTTGACGTGAACGACGGCGCCGCCCGCGAAGTCCAGCACGCCCGCCGAACCCAGGAAGCCGCCGCCCCAGACCCAGTGGCAGATCGGCGCATAGACCAGCAGCGACCACAGGGCGGTGAACAGCAAGAGCGCCGAGTATTTGAACCGCTCGGCGAAGGCGCCGGTGATCAGCGCCGGGGTGATGATGGCGAAGGTCATCTGGAAGGAGATGAACAGGAACTCGGGAATGCCGGGCAGCAGGGCGTTGGCCGTCTTCAGCGACACGCCGTTCAGGAACAGCATATCCAGACTGCCGATGAAAGGCTGAAGGCCGGCGCTCGCGTTCTTGCCGAAGGCCAGGCTGTAGCCGGCGATGAACCAAACCAGCGACACCACGGCGAAGACGCCGACGGACTGGGTGATGGTGGCGATGACGTTCTTCTTGCGCACCATGCCGCCATAGAACAGCGCTAGACCGGGGAGGGTCATCAGCAGAACCAGGGCGGTCGAGGTGCCGAGCCATGAGGCGCCGGCGCTGTCCAACTCAAGCGCAGCCTGGTGGCCGAGCAAGGCGGGCGCGGCGTCCTGTGCATTGGCCACGCCGGCGACCATGAGACAGAGTGTGGGAAGAAGGAGCGCAGCCGCTCCCGTAAGTCGTTTCGTAATCTGCGACATGAGCTAGTACCCCCTATGCAATCTCGCAGTTGCGAAGATTTTACCGCATTTGCGATACGCGCAAGGGGCTGGACCGTGAACGGCGCAACTTTCTTGCAACGGTCACGAACAAAAAGATCAGGGCCGCACGATCTTTCAATCATACGGCCCGATGTCGGATTGTGCATGCCGACAAAGCCAAGCTCAGCGGCAGGATTTTCAGCCTCAGTTCAAGCCGTCAGGCCCAATGCATCTGCACCCTGTGCGCGGCCGCCCAGTGGATGGCGCGGATGGCGTCGATGACGGCTTCGGTCGCCGCGCGCGTGCCCAGCGCGCCGCCCAAATCGGCCGTCACGGCGCCGGCCGCCAGCACGGCGGCGACGGCGGCCTCGATAGAATCGGCCTCGTCCTCCAGCTTCAGGCTGTGGCGCAGCAGCAGGGCCGCCGACAGGATGGTCCCGACCGGATTGGCCAGATCCTGACCGGCGATGTCCGGCGCCGAACCGTGGATCGGTTCGAACAGGCCCGGCCCGCCCGCGCCCAGCGACGCCGACGGCAACAGGCCGATGGAGCCGCCCAGCACTGAAATCTCGTCCGACAGGATGTCGCCGAACATGTTTTCGGTCAGGATGACATCGTAGTCGCGCGGCTTGCGGATCAGGTGCATGGCCATGGAGTCCACCAGGGCGTGCTCCAGCGTGATGTCGGGGAACTCCTCGGCATGGATGCGGGTCACGACCTCGCGCCACAGGCGGCTGGTCTCCATGACGTTGGCCTTGTCGACCGAGGTCACCTTGCCACGACGCTGTTGGGCGGTCTGGAAGGCGGCGCGGGTCACCCGCTCAATCTCCGGCACGGTGTATTCGCACAGGTCGGTGGCGCGATCGGCGGTGCGGGTCTTCTCGCCGAAATAGACGCCGCCGGTCAGTTCGCGGAAGACGATCAGATCGACGCCCTCGACGATCTCTTTCTTCAGCGGCGAGCGGTGCGCCAGCACCGGCGACACCTGCAACGGCCGCAGATTGGCGAACAGGCCCATCGCCTTGCGGATCGCTAACAGCCCCTGTTCCGGACGCGCCTTGCCGCCATCCCATTTCGGCCCGCCGACGGCGCCCAGCAGCACGGCGTCGGACGCGACGCAGGCGGCGCGTGTGGCCTCGGGCAAGGGCTCGCCCGTCTCGTCGATGGCCGCGCCGCCGATCAGATGCTCGGCGAACTCGAAATGGTGACCATAGAAGTCGCCGATGACCCGCAGGACGTCGCGCGCGGCCCGTGTGACCTCCGGTCCGACGCCATCGCCGGGCAGCAGGACGATGTTGTAGGTCTTGGTGGCGGCGGTGCTCATCTTACGGTCTCTTTCGATCGCTCGTAGGCTTCGATTTCAGGCATGTTTGCTTGCAGCCATCCCAGGGTGTCCACTCCGTCCAGCAGGCATTGGCGGGCGAAGGATTCGACCCCGAACGGCGCGGGTTCGGCATTGCCGCGCTGAATCTGATTGGCCTGGAGGTCGATCGTGACCGGCTGGTCCGGCTGCGACGCCAGATCGTCCCAAACCGCCTGACTGACGACGATGGGCAGCAGGCCGTTTTTCAGCGCATTCGATGTAAAAATGTCAGCGATCTCGGTCGAAATCACCGCCCGGAACCCATAGTCCAGCAGCGCCCAAGGGGCATGTTCGCGCGACGAGCCGCAGGCGAAGTTCCGGCCCGCCAGCAGGATGCGATGCTCGGCCGGATCGATGCGATTCAGAATGGCCTCGGGTTTTTCCGAGCCGTCGTCTTCGTAACGCCAGTCATAGAAGGCGGCCTTGCCCAGCCCTTCGCGCGTGGTCGTGGTCAGAAACCGCGCCGGAATGATCTGGTCGGTGTCGATATTGGCCTGACTCAGGGTCACGGTCTTGGAGGTCAGCACCTGGAAGGGTTCAGACATTTTGCGCTCCTACCATCTCGCGCGCGGCGCTCGACTGCTTGAGGGCGGCCGCCTCCTTCAGATAGACGCGCGGATCGGTCAGCACCCCGGCCACGGCAGTCGCCGCCGCCGTCGCCGGGCTGGCCAGGATGGTGCGGGCGTCCTTGCCTTGACGCCCCTCGAAATTGCGGTTCGACGTGGATACGGCCAGTTGGCCCGGCGCGACGAAATCGCCATTCATGGCGATGCACATCGAACAGCCGGGAATGCGCCATTCGGCCCCGGCGGCGATGAAGACCTGGTCCAGGCCTTCCGCCTCGGCGTCGCGACGCACGGCCTCGGACCCCGGCACCACCAGCATGCGCAGACCCGGCTTGACCTTGCGGCCGCGCAGCACCTCGGCGGCGGCGCGCAGATCGGGCAGGCGCCCGTTGGTGCAGGAGCCGATGAAGACGACATCCACCGGCTGGCTGGTCGTCGCCTCCCCTGCCGTAAAGCCCATATAGGCGATGGCCTTGCGGTCCGAGTCCGACTGGGGTTGCGGCACAGGCGAACCGATGGGCGCGCCCGCATCCGGCGTTGTGCCCCAGGTCGCCATGGGTCGGATGGCGGCGCCGTCGAGGGTGACTTCCTTGTCGAAGACCGCGCCTGCATCCGTCGCCAGTTTCAGCCATTCGGCCGTCGCCGCCTCATAGTCGGCGGGGACGTGCTTGCGTCCGCGCAGCCAGTCGATGGTCGTCTGGTCCGGGGCGATCATGCCCGCCCGCGCGCCGGCCTCGATGGACATGTTGCACAGGGTCATCCGCCCCTCCATGTCCAGCGACCGCACCGCCTCGCCCGCATATTCGATGACATAGCCGGTGCCGCCGCCAAAGCCGATGGCGGCGATGACGGCCAGCGCCACATCCTTGCCCGACACGCCCGGCTGCAGTTCGCCGGTCACGGTCACCCGCATGGCCTTGGCCTTGCGCTGCAACAGACACTGGGTCGCCAGCACATGGCCGACCTCGGACGTGCCGATGCCGAAGGCCAGGGCGCCGAAGGCCCCGTGGGTCGCCGTATGGCTGTCGCCGCAGACCACGGTCATGCCCGGCTGGGTCAGGCCCAGTTCCGGTCCCATGACATGGACCACGCCGCGATCGTCCGATCCCCATCCCGCCAGCGGCACGCCGTGGGCGGCGCAATTGCGCTCCAGCGTATGGACCTGAGCCTCGGCCTGGGCCGTGACATAGGGCTTCAGCCCGTTCAGACCCGCCGGCAGGGTCGGGGTGGAATGGTCAAGGGTCGCGTAGGTCCGGTCGGGACGGCGCACCTTCAGCCCGCGCGCCTCGATCTCGCTGAAGGCCTGGGGGCTGGTGACTTCGTGGACCAGATGCAGGTCGATATACAGCACGCCCGGCGTGTCGGCCGTTTCCGACCGCACCACGTGGGCGTCCCACACCTTGTCGAACAGGGTCTTGGGATCAGGCATATTGGGCCACGACCTCGGACACGCCATCGACCCGGTCAATGATGGCGATCAGTTCGGCGTCATTGATCTCGCCGATCTGATCCGCGCGTGACTTGAATCCGGCGACCACCGCCGCCAGCCGCTCGCCCTCGATGGGACGGCCGATGGTCTCGGCGCGCTTGGCGATGGCGTGACGGCCCGAATGCTTGCCCAGCACGAACCAGCTGCCCTCGAACCCGACGTCCTGGGGACGCATGATCTCATAGGTGCGGCTGTCGGCCAGCATCCCGTGCTGGTGGATTCCCGCCTCATGGGCGAAGGCGTTGATGCCCACTACCGATTTGTTGCGGGCGATGACTGTCTCGGTGATCTCGCACAGGATTTTGGACGCGCGCACCAGATGGCGGCTGTCGGCGCCGGTCGTGACGCCATAGCGATCCTCGCGGACCTTCAGCGCCATGACGACCTCTTCGATGGAGCAGTTGCCGGCCCGCTCGCCGATGCCGTTGATCGCGCCCTCGATCTGACGCGCGCCGCCTTCGACGGCGGCCAGGGAGTTGGCGACCGCCATGCCCAGGTCGTCGTGGCAGTGGGCCGAGAAGATCACGTGCGGATGCCGCTTCTTGATGCGCGCGGCCAGGGCGGCGAACCGCTCGCGCACCTCTTGCGGGGTGGCATAGCCCACGGTGTCGGGCACGTTCAGGGTGCGGGCGCCGGCGTCGGCGGCGGCCTCCAGCACGTCGGCCAGGAACTCCGGCTCGGTGCGGAAGGCGTCCTCGGCCGAGAATTCGACATCGTCGAACAGGCTGCGGGCGTATTCCACCGACCGTACGGCCGTGGATAGCACCTCATTGGTGGACATCTTCAGCTTGGCGGTGCGGTGGATCGGACTGGTGCCGATGAAGGTGTGGCAACGCCGGTGCGATTTCGGGGCCGGCGCCAGCGCGCGGAAGGTGGCGTCGATGTCCTTTTCGTTGGCGCGCGACAGGGAGCAGAAGACCGGCCCCTCGACCTCGCCCGCCACGCGGCGGATGCAGTCCTCGTCGCCCGGCGAGGCGGCGGCAAAGCCGGCCTCAATGACATCGACGCCCAGATCCCGCAGGACATGGGCCATCTTCACCTTGGCCTGGGCGCTCATCGAGAAGCCCGGAGCCTGTTCCCCGTCCCGCATCGTCGTATCGAAGACGATGACGCGGTTGGGGTCAGCGGCGATCTGCTCGGTGCGCGATACGCCCGATACTCGTACTTTGTCGGGGTGCATCACGCGGCCTCGGATTGAATAATGTCGTTGCTGATGCGGCGCACGCCGAACAGCCTGTCGATCTGGCGACCCAGATTGTCCATGCAGCGGCCAGCGTCGCGGCCGCGCACAGTCAGGGCGATGCGGCGGAAAGCGCCCTCGTCAGCCAAGGCCATGCCGTCGATGTGGAAGCCGCGGCGCTCCACCAGGCCAATGAGACGCTGAAGCGAACCGTCCGCACGGTCGATCTGGATGTGGATCGTGTTGCTCATCTCAGGAGCCCTCCATCATTTCAGCATTGCTCTTGCCCGGCGGAACCAGCGGCCAGACATTGTCTCGGGGGTCGATGACCACATGGGCCAAGCAGGGTCCGTCGGCGGCCAACAGGCGCTGGATGCCGTCCGACACCTGATCGCGGCGATCGATGCGGAAGGCCTCGATGCCGAAAGCTTCGGCGACCTTCACGAAGTCCGGATTGTCGGACAGGTCGATCTCGGAATAGTTCTCGGCGAAGAACAGCTCCTGCCACTGGCGCACCAGGCCCAGCGAGGAATTGTCGATCAGCACGATCTTCAACGGGATGCCGTAACGCTTCAGCGTCGCCAGCTCCTGAATGTTCATCATGAATCCGCCGTCGCCGGCGATCGTGACGACCGTCGCCGAAGGATCGGCCAGCTTGGCGCCGATGCCGGCGGGCAGGCCGAAGCCCATCGCGCCCAGGCCGCCCGAGGTGATGTGGGCTTCCGGCTTGGCGAAGCGGCAGTGCATGGCCGCCCACATCTGATGCTGGCCCACGTCGCAGGCGGCGACGAAGTCATCGCCGGCCGCTTCCGAGATTTCCTTCAGCAGGGCGGGCGCATAAACCCCCTCGCCCGGCGCGTCATAGCGGTGAGCGCCCGCTTTGGCCGCATCGGCGCAGTCGTCGGCCCAGGCCTGGATGTCCAAGGCGGCGCCCGACCGCATCCGCGCCGTCAGCGCCTCAACGCCTTCACGCAGCTCGCCGACGACGGCGACATTGGCGCTGCGCAGCTTGCCGACTTCCGAGGCATCGATGTCGAAATGGACGATCCTGGCGTTCGGCGCGAACTCGGCCAGTTTGCCTGTCGCGCGGTCGTCGAAGCGGGCGCCGACGACGATCAGCAGATCGCTGTCCTGCACCGCATGGTTGGCGGCGCGCGTGCCGTGCATACCCAGCATGCCCAGCATGCCCGGCGCATCGGTCGGGATGGTGCCCAAGGCGTTTAGGGTCGAGACCTGGGGAATACCGGTCGCGGCGACGAAGGCGCGCAGGGCCTCGGTCGCGCCGCCGATCTTCACCCCGCCGCCGATATAGACCAACGGCTTCTTCGCAGCCCGGATCGCGGCCTCGGCGGCGGCGATGGCGTCGTAATCGACGCGTGCCGTCTCGTTGGGGATTGAAAATCCGTAGTCATCGCCGGTCGTCTCGAACTGCACATCCTTAGGCAGGTCGACCAGAACCGGGCCGGGTCGGCCCGACCGGGCGATATGGAAGGCTTCCTCGATCGCGGCAGGCACCTCGGCGGCCGAGCGGACCAGGATCGAATGTTTCACGATCGGCAGGGTGACGCCCAGGATATCGATCTCCTGAAAGGCGTCGGTGCCCATCAAGCCTTGGGCGACATTGCCGGTGATGCAGACGATCGGCACCGAATCCATCATCGCATTGGCGATGCCGGTGACCAGGTTGGTGGCGCCAGGGCCGGAGGTGGCCATGCACACGCCGACCTTGCCGCTCTTCCTGGCATAGGCGTCGGCCGAGAAGGCCGCGCCCTGCTCATGGCGGACCAGGATGTGTTTCAGCTTGGAGCCAGCCAGGGCGTCATAGACCGGCATGATGGCGCCGCCCGGATAGCCGAACACCACCTCCACCCCCAGCCGCTCCAAGGTGGAGACCAGCAGACGCGCACCTGACTGGGGTGCGGTCTCGGCTTGAGGTTTGAAGGCGGCGGCGGTCATCAGGGTCATCCGGTCGTTCAGGCGGCGATCAGGCCGCTTCTGCCTTGGGCGTGTTCAGCCAAGCCATGCGTTCGCGCAGACGCGCGCCGACCTGTTCGATCTGGCTTTCGCGGTCCGCCTTCAGCCAGGCCTCGTATTGCGGCTTGCCGGCCTCGTTCTCGGCGATCCAGTTGCGCGCGAAGGTGCCGTCCTGGATCTCGTCCAGAATGGTCTTCATGCGGGCCTTGGTCTCTTCGGTCACGACGCGCGGGCCGCTGGCGACCGCGCCGTATTTGGCCGTCTCGGAGATGAAGTGGTGCATCTTGGAGATGCCGCCCTCGTAGAACAGATCCACGATCAGCTTCAGCTCATGCAGGCATTCGAAATAGGCGATCTCGGGCTGGTAGCCGGCTTCGACCAGGGTGTTGAAACCCTGGATGACCAGCTCCTTGGCGCCGCCGCACAGGACGGCCTGTTCGCCGAACAGATCGGTCTCGGTCTCTTCGCGGAAGGTGGTTTCCAGCAGGCCGCCGGTCGCGCCGCCGTTGCCCTTTGCGTAACCCATGGCCCGGTCGCGCGCCTTGCCGGTGACGTCCTTCTCGACGGCGAACAGGCTGGGCACGCCGCGCCCGCGCTGGAACTCGCGGCGGACCAGGTCGCCCGGCCCCTTCGGCGCGACCAGTATCACGTCCATGTCGGCGCGCGGCGTAATGCGCTCGTAGATGATCGAGAAGCCGTGGGCGAACAGCAGGGCCGAACCTTCCTTGGCGTTCGGCTCGATGATGTCGCGATAGACGTCGCCCTGAACCATGTCGGGGGTCAGGATGGCGATGATGTCGGCGCCCTTGACCGCCTCGGCCGGCTCTGCGGTTGGGACGCCGTCGGCGGTGGCGTGCTTCCAGCCCGTGCCGCCGTGACGGACGCCGGCGACCACGTCATGGCCGCTGTCCTTCAGGTTCTGGGCGTGGGCGCGACCCTGCGAACCATAGCCGATGATGGCGATGCGCTGGCCGGCGATGGCGCCCGGCTTGATGTCTTCGTTGGTGTAGATGGTGATGGCCATGGGTCAGGCGTCCTGAGCAGCGTTGGTTTTGTGGCTTGCCGGGACTTGGGCCGGCGGCGGGTTGGGGATGGTGACGGCGCCCTGGGCGGCCGAGGCGACCGAGGCGCGGTATTTGGCGAAGACACCTCGCGCCGGACGGACTACGTGGGGCGTAAAGCCCGCCCGGCGCGTCGCCAGATCGACATTGACGTCGATGCGGCGGTTGGTGACGTCGATGGTGATGCGGTCACCATCGCGAATGAGGGCGATCGGGCCGCCGACGGCGGCTTCCGGCGAGACGTGTCCGGCGACGAAGCCGTAGCTGGCGCCCGAGAACCGGCCGTCGGTCAGCAGGGCGACATTGTCGATCCTGCGACCCTTCAGGGCGGCGGTGACCTGCAGCATCTCGCGCATGCCCGGACCGCCCTTGGGTCCTTCGTAGCGAATGATGATGACGTCGCCCTCGCCGACCGATCCGTCTTGAACGGCGTGGAAGGCGTCTTCCTCTGAGTCGAAGACGCAGGCCGGACCCTCGAACGTATCGACCTTGTGACCCGTCAGCTTGATGACCGCGCCTTCCGGGGCGACGTCGCCATAGATGACGGCGAAGCTGCCGCGATCCATCACCGGGGCGTCGAAGGTGGTCACGACCACCTGACCCGGCGTCTCCTCGGCCTCGGCGGCCTCGGCGAACAGGCTGCGGCCGGTGACGGTCGGGGTGTTCACGATCTTACCCGCCTCGGCCATCCGCTGGGTGACCAGACGGGTGCCGCCGGCGGCGAACAGGTGCGAGGCCAGGAAGCGGCCGCCCGGCTTCAGGTCGCAGATGACCGGCGCCTCGACGCAGGCCTGATGGCAGTCCTCGACCCCGAACTCGACCCCGGCCTCCGCCGCGATGGCCGTCAGGTGCATGACCGCATTCGTCGATCCGCCTGAGGCAGAGACCGCGACGGCGGCGTTCTTCAGACTGGCGCGAGTGATGTATTTGCGGGCCGTGTCGCCGGAAAAGACGCGCTCGACGATCAGCCGACCGCAGCGCTCGCCCTCGGCGGCCTTGTTCGGATCGACGGCGGGAACGTCGTTGGCGCCCATGGGCGAGATGCCCATGATCGACAGGGCCATGGCCATGGTGTTGGCCGTGAACTGGCCGCCGCAGGCCCCCGCGCCGGGGCAGACGGCCTGTTCGACCGCCTTCAGACCTTCGTCGTCCAGGGCCCCGGCCGAATGGGCTCCGATGGCCTCGAAGACTTCCTGGACCGAGACTTCCTTGGTCCCGATCACGCCGGGCATGATGGTGCCGCCATAATAGACCAGGCCGGGGATATCCATCCGGGCCAAGGCCATGGCCGCCGCCGGGATCGTCTTGTCGCAGCCGACGATGCAGACCACGCCGTCCAGCTGGTGGCCTTCGATGGCCAGTTCGATGGAGTCGGCGACCACCTCACGGCTGATCAGCGAGGCCTTCATCCCCGCCGTGCCCATCGAGATGCCGTCGGTCACGACGATGGTGTTGAAATCGACCGGATAGCCGCCCGCCGCGACGATGCCGGCGCGCACATCCTTGGCCAGCCGATCCAGGTGCATGTTGCACGGCGTGACGGTCGACCAGGTGTTGACGATGCCGATCATCGGCTTGTCGAAGTCGGCGTCCTGCATGCCGGCGGCGCGCAGATATGAGCGGGCGGCCGCCCGGTTCGGGCCAGCCGTCACCGCCGCGCTGCGCGCGTTGGGCTTTCTGGGCTGGGAGGTAGAATTTTGCGTCATCGGTCCGGTTCGTTTCGAACCGCCGCGCACTAAAAACCCCGCTTCCTTTCGGAGGCGGGGTGGTGCGAGGCGATCCTGAGTGTGTCTAAGGTCAGGTCGCGTGCATCCACGCCGCTTGCGTAAGCAGGCCGAGAAGTACGAGCGTAATGAGGAATACGGGGCTTTCCAGGCCGACCGGCGCGCGAACGGCTGCGACCGCCTTGGCGGTGCGTCCCTTCGTTATGTCGCGCGTCATCGTGGCCACGGGCGGCTCCCTGTTCTGACGCCAAGAAACCATAGCCGCCGGAGTCGCACAACCCCCGTCGCAATAATTTTGCGTCACGAAAGCAAAATGATCGAAACAAGGGTGTTTCTTGCCGCTGCTACATTTGGACAGCCGACGAAGCGTAACCGTCCATCACATCATGTTACGTGCGCGGGGTTGAAACCCGTCCGCGACCGCTCCATTGAGACGCCAACGTATATGTAGCGCACAACACCCTACCGTTCAGAGGAGCTTCCCATGACCGTTCGCGTCGCCATCAATGGTTTCGGCCGCATTGGCCGTCTGGTCCTTCGCTCGATCATCGAGCACGGCCGCACGGACATCGAGGTGGTGGCGATCAACGATCTGGGTCCGGTCGAGACTAACGCCCATCTGTTCCGCTACGATTCGGTCCACGGCCGCTTCCCCGGCACGGTGACCTCCGGCGAAGACTGGATCGACGTCGGCACGGGCAAGATCAAGGTTACGGCCGAGCGCGACCCCGCCAATCTGCCGCACGCCGAGTTGAAGGTAGACATCGCCTTCGAATGCACCGGCATCTTCACCTCCAAGGACAAGGCCAGCGCCCACCTGAAGGCCGGCGCCAAGCGCGTCCTGGTTTCGGCGCCCGCCGACAACGCCGACAAGACCATCGTCTACAAGGTCAACCACGAGACCCTGACTGCCGACGACATCGTCGTGTCGAACGGCTCGTGCACCACCAACGCCCTGGCCCCGGTAGCCAAGGTGCTGAACGACCTGTTCGGCATCGAGCGCGGCTATATGACCACCATCCACTCCTACACCGGCGACCAGCCGACGCTGGATACGATGCACAAGGACCTGTACCGCGCCCGCGCCGCAGCCCTGTCGATGATCCCGACCTCGACCGGCGCCGCCAAGGCCCTGGGCCTGGTCCTGCCGGAGCTGAAGGGCAAGCTGGACGGCTCGTCGATCCGCGTCCCGACCCCGAACGTCTCGGTCGTCGATCTGAAGGTCGTCGCCGGTCGCGAAGTCACGGTCGAAGAGATCAACGCGGCGCTTCAGGCCGCCGCCGACGGCCCGATGAAGGGCGTGCTGTTCACCACGACCGACCCGCTGGTCTCGCACGACCTGAACCACATCGCCGCCTCCTCCACCGCCGCCCTGCCCCAGACCCAGGTTGTCGACGGCAAACTGGCCCGCGTTCTGAGCTGGTACGATAACGAATGGGGCTTCGCGACGCGCATGAGCGACACCGCGCTGCAGATGGCGAAGTTCCTCTAGATCGCGATGAATCGGTGCGCCTCAATTTTTGGGCTTGGATCGCACTGATCGGGGCCGCCATCGCTTTGGTTGTGTTCGTTAGATCTACTACGCAATTGCTGACGCCTGCTGGCTTGTTTCGTATGTCGCTTGAGACCTACCAAACGAACCCACAGTTAGCCCCCTTCGGGCGCGATCCGGATTTTCGCCTAGCTGGTGTTAGCTTGCAGACCGCCAGCACAGCGCTTGGACAGTGTGAGTTCAGGCGCTGGCGTCACCTAGGGACGAACGTCAAAGCTTATTCTGACTCCAACCTGTTTCATCACTGGGAGTGTCGGTCTGGGTCAACTGTCGTGCGTGCGAATGAGATGTGGGAGCCGCATGTGGGCACCTCAGGCGTCGAGTTCTCTGCATGTCGGTCCGACCAATGCCGAAACTTCGAGAGTTCTTTTCAGCGCAATCAACTCCTAACTGGAGCCGACCAATGACCTTCCGCACCCTCGACGACGCCAAGGATCTCGCCGGCAAGACCGCGCTGGTCCGCGTGGACTTCAACGTCCCGATGGAGGGCGGCAAGGTCACCGACGACACCCGTTTGCGGGTCGCCCTGCCGACGATCCAGCGCCTGCGCGATGCCGGCGCCAAGGTCGCCCTGCTGGCCCACTTCGACCGTCCCAAGGGCCAGCGCGTTCCGTCGATGAGCCTGAAGCCGATCGTCCAGCCGCTGGAAGCGCTGCTCGGCGCCCCCGTCCGCTTCGCCGACGACTGCATCGGCCCTGACGCCGTGGAGGCCATTCGCGACCTGGATGCGGGCGGCGTTGTCCTGCTGGAAAACGTGCGCTTCCATGCGGCGGAAGAGGCCAATGATCCGGTCTTCGCCCAGAAGCTGGCGGATCTCGGCGATCTCTATGTCAACGACGCCTTCTCGGCCGCGCACCGCGCCCACGCCTCGACCGAAGGCGTCGCCCACCACATCCCGGCCTATGCCGGCGAGTCCATGCGCCGCGAACTCGATGCGCTCGACGCCGCGCTCGGCAATCCGCAGAAGCCGGTCGTCGGCATCGTCGGCGGCTCCAAGGTCTCGACCAAGCTGGACCTGCTGAAGAACCTGGTCGGCAAGCTGGACACGCTGGCTATCGGCGGCGGCATGGCCAACACCTTCCTGTATGCCCAAGGCGTCGATATCGGCGGCTCGCTGGCCGAAAAGGATATGGCGGACACGGCGCGCGAAATCCTGGCGGAAGCCGAGACCAAGGGCTGCGACATCCTGCTGCCCGTCGATGTCGTGGTGGCGACCGAGGTCAAGCCCGGCGCCGAGGCCCGCACCGTCAAGACCGGCGAGGCCCTGTCCGCTCACGACAAGATCCTGGACGCCGGCCCCGACACCGTCGCGCGCCTGAACGCCGCCATCGACGGCTCCAAGACCCTGATCTGGAACGGCCCGCTGGGCGTGTTCGAGGTGCCGCCCTTCGACGCCGCCACGGTCGCGGCCGCCAAGCACGTCGCCGAGCGCACCAAGGCCGGCGCCTTGATCGCGGTGGCGGGCGGCGGCGACACGGTCGCGGCGGTCGGTCATGCCGGCGTCGCGGCGGACCTGACCTTCGTGTCCACCGCCGGCGGCGCCTTCCTGGAATGGATGGAGGGCAAACCCCTGCCCGGCGTCGAGGCCCTGCGGGCCTGAAGGCTCAGCGATGCAGGCGGATCACGCCTGCATCCTGTCTTTGAAATCGGCGTTGAAACGGCTGTAACACGGCGTGACTTCGCGCTGTCCGGCGTCTAATCTCTCGCCCAACCAAAAAGACTTTTCGGCTCAGGAGACTACCCCATGGCGCGCATCACGCTGCGACAGCTGCTCGACCACGCGGCAGAGAATGACTACGGCCTGCCCGCCTACAACATCAACAACATGGAACAGGGTCTGGCGATCATGGAGGCGGCCCACGAGGTCAACGCCCCCGTCATCATCCAGGCCTCGCGCGGCGCCCGGACCTACGCCAACGACATCGTTCTGGCCAAGCTCATCGACGCCCTGGCCGAACTCTATCCGCACATCCCGGTCTGTATGCACCAGGATCACGGCAATGGCCCGGCGACCTGCGCCACCGCCATCCAGTATGGCTTCACCAGCGTGATGATGGACGGCTCGCTGGAGGAGGACGCCAAGACCCCCGCTAGCTATGAATACAACGTCGACGTCACCCGTCGCGTCACCGAAATGGCCCACGCCTGCGGCGTCTCGGTCGAGGGCGAACTGGGCGTGCTGGGCTCGCTGGAAACCGGCATGGGCGAGGCCGAGGACGGCCACGGCTTCGAAGGCAAGCTGGACCATTCGCAACTGTTGACCGACCCGGATCAGGCCGTCGACTTCGTCGCCGCCACCAAGGTCGACGCCCTCGCCATCGCCATGGGCACCAGCCACGGCGCCTACAAGTTCACGCGTCAGCCGGACGGCGAGGTCCTGGCCATGAACGTGATCGAGGAAATCCACCGCCGCCTGCCCAACACCCATCTGGTGATGCACGGTTCATCCTCGGTGCCGCAGGACCTGCAGGACATCATCAACCAGTACGGCGGCGAAATGCCTCAGACCTGGGGCGTGCCGGTCGAGGAAATTCAGCGCGGCATCAAGCACGGCGTGCGCAAGGTCAACATCGACACCGACAACCGCATGGCCATCACCGGCGCCATCCGTAAGGCCCTGATGGAGAAGCCGGGCGAGTTCGATCCGCGCTACTATCTGAAGCCCGCCAAGGAGGCGATGAAGAAGCTCTGCATGGAGCGCTACCAGCAGTTCGGCTGCGAGGGTCAGGCCTCCAAGATTCGTCCCCTCTCCACCGCCCAGATGGCGAAGCGCTACGCCTCGGGCGACCTGGATCCGTCCTTCCGCGGCGCCGCCGTCAAGGCCGCCTAGGACCGTCGTTTAGACCGGGTAGCGGCCGCTCAGTTCGCGCCGTACCCGTCGAACGTCCCATTCCGCCTGATCCAGCGCGTCGCGGGCCTCCCGGGCATTGCGACGCGCATCGCGGATCTCGCCTCTGACCTCCTGAATGCGGTCACGAATGCGCTCCCGCTCCTCGTCCGTCAGGCCTTCGCCACGCAGTTCGCGCTCCTTGGCCTCCAGCTTGTCTTCGCGGTTCTCGATCCGGGCCTCGGCGCTGTTCAGCGCGCTTTCCGCCGTCTGGTACGCGTCCTCGACCTCATGCAGCAGTCGGCCGTCACGATAGGCCGGCAGAAACGCCTGCTCCTCCTCCGGCCGACAGACGCCATAATAGGTATTGCCCGCCCGCCCCTCCTCCCAGCCGCGCTGGAAGGTGCAGTAGGTCCGCAAGCCATCTTCACGCGCCGAGCCATAGGCAGCCGGGTTGGGTGCGATCTGAAACTTGGCGCAGGCCTTGGCGTGGTCGTCCAGTCGCGTCATCGGATAGCCTGACGCCCCGTCCGCATAGCCCTTCTCGCCCCAGGCCCCGGCCAGGCATTCGTCCTTGCTCATGGTGGTGCAGCTGCTCAGCAGCGCCGCTGCGGCGAACGCGCCCCCGGCGATCATCAACCGCTTCATCGGATGTCCCCTACGCCCCCAAGCTTGACTATCACCTCACCCGCGCCCCTCGCGCAAGCGGCCGGTCGTGCTAGGGAGACGACGTGTCCGCCCATGATCTGATCGATGACGACGAAGACCCTGCAACCGGCGCCCCCGCCGAGGTGCTGGAGGCCCGCATCGCCGCGGCCGGCGTTCGCCTGGACAAGGCCCTGGCCGGCGCCTTCCCTACCCTGTCGCGCGCCCGGCTCCAGGCCCTGCTGGTCGAGGGCGCTGTCAGTCGCGATGGCGCGGTCCTGACCGGCGGTTCCGCCAAGGCCCAGCCCGGCCTCTATGCCGTCGCCCTGCCGCCCGTCGCGCCGGCCATGCCTCAGCCCCAGGCCATCCCCTTGATCGTCCTCTACGAGGACGCCGACCTGATCGTCATCGACAAGCCCGCGGGCATGGCCGCCCACCCCGCGCCCGGCACGCCCGACGGCACCTTGGTCAATGCGCTGCTGGCCCATTGCGGCGACAGCCTGTCGGGCATCGGCGGCGTCGCCCGCCCCGGCATCGTTCATCGGCTGGACAAGGACACGTCCGGCGTCATGGTCGCCGCCAAGACAGACCGCGCCCACGCCGGCCTGTCCGCCCTGTTCGCTGCGCACGACATCGAGCGCACCTACATCGCCCTGACGCGCGGCGCGCCATCGCCCGCGACCGGCCGCATCCACACCCGCATCGGCCGCTCCACCAGCGACCGCAAGAAGATGGCGGTCCTCAAGACCGGCGGTCGCGAGGCCATCACCGACTATGTCGTCCAAGCGACCTTCGGGCAGCCCGCGAAAGCTGGCGGCGCCCCCATGGCCGCGCGCGTCGCCTGCACCCTGCACACCGGCCGCACCCATCAGATCCGCGTCCACCTGTCGTCCAAAGGCGCGCCGATCCTCGGCGATGCCACCTACGGCTCGGGCAGCCCCGCCATACCCGTTCGCGCCGCCATCGCCGAAGCGGGCCTTGAGCGTCAGGCCCTGCACGCCGCCGTGCTGGGCTTTGTCCATCCTGTCACGGGCGAGGCGCTTCGCTTCGAGACCGCGCCGCCGTCTGACATGCAGCATCTCGAAACTCGCCTCGCCGAACTCTGAACAGCGGCCGGTCTGGGCCGGTCTTGAATAGCAACTGACAAAGTTCTATATAGGACGGCGATCGGCGCAAGTGGCGCCAGGGCAACGGTCACGCTTTCGTGTGACGATCCGCCTCTAAAAATGGCGGCAACCCATCGCTACTTTACCGGTTGAGGGGTGAGACGTCGGCGCACACACCGTGGCCGATGACGAAGAGCCCGCTCGTTCAACACGGTCGGAGGGACCTGTATATGGCTGCCAATAGTACGCTCGCGGTGATGTCGCCTGAACAAGGCCTGTCGCGTTATCTGACGGAAATCCGCAAGTTTCCGATGCTGACCAAGGATGAGGAGTTCATGCTCGCCAAGCGTTGGTCCGAGCACCAGGACCCCGAAGCCGCGCATCGACTCGTCACCTCGCACCTTCGTCTCGTGGCCAAGATCGCCATGGGGTATCGCGGCTACGGCCTGCCGATCGGCGAAGTCATTTCCGAGGGCAACGTCGGCCTGATGCAGGCCGTCAAGAAGTTCGACGCCGACAAGGGTTTCCGCCTGGCGACCTACGCTATGTGGTGGATCCGCGCCTCGATCCAGGAATACATCCTGCGCAGCTGGTCGCTCGTGAAGATGGGCACCACCGCGGCGCAGAAGAAGCTGTTCTTCAACCTGCGCAAGGCCAAGAGCCAGATCTCGGCCTTCGAGGAAGGCGATCTGCATCCTGAACACCTCGCCGCCATCGCCACCAAATTGGGCGTGACGGAGGAAGAGGTCACCAACATGAACCGCCGTCTCGGCGGCGACGCCTCCCTGAACGCCCCTCTGCGCGCCGACGGCGAAAGCGAGTGGCAGGACTGGTTGGCCGACGACACGGCCGTGTCCCAGGAAACCCAGCTCGCCGACGACGAGGAAAAGGGCATCCGCATGAGCCTCCTTCAGGAGGCCATGGAAGAGCTGACCGATCGTGAGAAGCACATCCTCACGGAACGTCGCCTCAAGGACGATCCGGTCACGCTGGAAGAGCTCGCCGGCCAGTACGGCGTCTCGCGCGAGCGCGTGCGTCAGATCGAGGTCCGCGCCTTCGAGAAGCTGCAAAAGGCCATGCGCGCCGCGGCCGAAGAGCGGAACCTGGTCGACGCCTGAGCAACTCGGTCCGCTTCGCCTTCAACGGCGCCGCGGACCGTCTATCGTCACGACGCGCGCGCCACCGGCGCCGCTTCATTGGCCGCTCTCGCAGCGGCCACCACCGTGCCGATCGGCTGGGCCAATCCCGCCTTCGTCACCTGACCGCTGGCCACATAGGCTTGGAGGGTCGCGACAGCCATCGCCAGCCGGGCGTCCGCCGTCTTGATGGCCAGACCGTTCAGCGTCTCGGCCTGTTGGCGAATGGCGCGCGTCGCCTGCGACGGATCCTGCTCGAACTGCGACATGGCCGAAACCAGGATCCGCGACGCCTGGTCGCGGATTTCAGCGGCGCCGCCTCCGGCTGCACCATCGCTGCGGCGCTTGCGGGCGCCTGAATATTCACCTGAGTTAAACCGGCGACGATCCGGTCCGACATAGCCCACCGCCTCGATCCAGGGCCGGGGCTTCAACGTCACATTCTCGACCCGCTTGAACAGGTCGCCCGTCGTGAACGGCTTTCTCAGGAACTCGTGGATGCCGGCGTCGCGCGCGCCCTTGATCGCCGCAGCGGTCGCCTCGCCCGTCACCATGATGATCGGCGACATGCGGCACGACATGCTGGAACGCCGAATGCGCCGCGCCAGCGTCTCGCCGTTCAGCCTGTCTCCGGACCGTTCTGTAAAGATCACGCCCGGCTCGACGTCGCGCAGCAGCTCCAGCGCGCGTTCTTCGTCACCCTCTGCATAGACCTCGCGCGCACCCATGCCCTTGACGATGTCCGTCAGCAGTCGCGCCGACGACAGATTGGCGTCCACGATGACCACCCGACGAAGCGCAGGCTCCATGCGGCTTATGGTTCTGGCGTTTGCGGCGAACACATCAGACTCCGAGTTTGGAGCCGTTATCCTTACCGCCCACGGGTTAAGACCTGTTGAATAGGTCTTTCTGCGTAGTCCGCCGCCTCACGCCGCCCCTTCCAAAGCCTCAGCCCTGGAACGGATCGCGCATCAGAATGGTGTCGTCGCGCTCGGGGCTGGTCGACAGCAGGGCCACCGGCGCGCCGATCAACTCCTCGATTCGGCGCACATATTTGATGGCGTTGGCGTTGATGTCCTTGAAGCTGCGGACCCCGGCGGTGCTTTCGCTCCAGCCCTCCAGCTCTTCGAACACCGGCTCGGCCGCGCCCTGGGCCTTTAGGCTTGAAGGCAGATAGTCCAGCACCTCGCCATCGACCTTGTAGCCGACGCAGATCTTCAGCGTCTTCAACCCGTCCAGCACGTCCAGCTTGGTCAGCGCAATCCCGTCGATGCCGTTGATCGCCACGGACTGGCGCACCAACACGGCGTCGAACCAGCCGCAGCGGCGCGCGCGGCCGGTATTCACCCCGACCTCGCGGCCCACGGTCGCCAGATGCTCGCCAACCTCATCATTCAGTTCGCAGGCGAACGGACCTTCACCGACGCGCGTCGTATAGGCCTTCACGATGCCCAGCACATAACCGACGCCGCGCGGTCCGATGCCCGAACCCGCCGCCGCTTGGCCGGCCACCGTGTTGGAGCTGGTGACATAGGGATAGGTGCCGTGATCCACGTCCAGAAAGGCGCCCTGCGCCCCCTCGAACAGCACCCGTTTGCCGTCCTTCTGCGCCTGATCCAGCACGCGCCAGGCCGGTTTCACATAGGGCAGAATCTTCGGCGCGATCTCCAGCAACTGCGCCAGCAGCGCGTCGGGATCGATCGGCTCCAGCCCCAGACCGGCGCGCAGCGGATCGTGGTGCGAGCGCAGCCGGTCGATCTTGACCTTCAGATCATCTTCATTGGCCAGATCGCAGACCCGGATGGCGCGACGCCCCACCTTGTCTTCATAGGCCGGGCCGATGCCCCGCCCGGTCGTGCCGATCTTCGCGCCCGGCGCGCTGGCCGCCGCCTCGCGCGCGACGTCCAGCGCAGGGTGAATGGGCAGGATCAGGCAGGCGTTGTCCGCAATGGTCAGGATTTCAGGGCTGATCGCCACGCCTTGGGCGGCGATCTTCTCGATCTCGCCGACCAGATGCCACGGATCGACGACCACGCCGTTGCCGATGATCGACGGCTTGCCCTGCACGACGCCGCTGGGCAGCAGCGCCAGCTTGTAGACCTTGCCGTCCACGACCAGCGTGTGGCCCGCGTTGTGACCGCCCTGGAACCGCACGACCACGTCGGCGCGGTTGGACAGCCAGTCCACGATCTTGCCCTTGCCCTCGTCACCCCACTGGGCGCCGACCACCGCTACCTTCGCCAAAACCGTCTCTCCGCACTGGAATGCGGGCGCAGCCTATAGCGAGGGAATCGTCCGATGTCGTCCCGTCAGGCGGATTTATCCGACTTCGCCGACCGCCGTCTCGAACGCCCATTCCAGCCAGGGCGTCGCCGCAACTACATCGGCCGTCTCGACCGTGCATCCGCACCATAGGCGCAGTCCGGGCGGCGCATTGCGATGCGGCTCCATGTCGAACACGGCCGCCTCGCCTTCCAGCAGGGCCTTGAACCGCATGACGAAGGCCTTCTGCGCCTTGTCGTCCAAGGCCGCGATCCGCGCATCGGTGAACTTCAGGCAGACCGAGGTCGTCGACCGGATCTCCGGCCGATCCGGCAGGAAGGCGATCCAGTCGGTCCGCTCCACCCATTGCGCCAACGCGGCGTAGTTGGCGTCTGTCCGCCGGATCAGTTCGCTCAATCCGCCGATGTCCTTCGCCCAGTCCAGGGCGTCGATCCAGTCTTCGAGGGTCAGGATCGAGAAGGTGTTGATCACCACCCCGTCCGCCAGCGCCCGATCGAACCGTCCCTTGCCGTCGGTCAGCCGCAGCAGTTTCGGAATCGCCCGATCCGGTCGGAAGGTATCCAGCCGCTCGACCGCGCGCGGCGACAGCACCATCACCCCGATCCCCGCCTCGCCGCCCAGCGCTTTCTGGAAGCTGAAGGTCACGACATCCAGCTTGTCGAACGGCAGCGGCATGGCGAAGGCGGCGGAGGTCGCGTCGCAGATCGCCAGCCCACCGCGATCGTCGGCGATCCAGTCGGCGTCCGGCACCCGCACGCCCGAGGTCGTGCCGTTCCACGGGAACACCACGTCCTTGGACCAGTCGGCACGGCTCAGATCCGGCAGCTCGCCCCACGGCGCCGTCAGGGCCTCGGGCTCCAGCCCCAGATGATCCTTCACGTCGGCCAGCCAGGTCAGCCCGAAGTTCTCGAACGCCACGACCTGCACCGGCCGCGCGCCCAGCATCCCCCACAGCGCCGCCTCGACCGCGCCTGTGTCAGACCCCGGCGTATACAGCATCACATGGCTGTCAGGCACTTCCAGCACTTCGCGCGTCAGCCGCAGGCCATGCGCGAACCGCTCCACCACTTCCGGCGCGCGAATACCGCGTCCCAGCAGGTCGGACGGCAATCCGCCCAGCGCATAGCCCGGCCGCTTCGCCGTCGGCCCTGCCGAAAACCACGGCCGCGCGGGCTTCACATCAGGCTTCGTGCTCATGCTCTCTTCCTTTGGCGCAACCGCGCTTCACGCTGCTTGAGCGCGCTCACCGCCCCGGCGTATAAGGCCGCTTGGCCCGCCAATCCTCTGCGAAGGCGGTCAGTTCGGCGTCCGGCGCATCCGGCAGCGTCACCATCACCCGCGCCAGCAGATCGCCGCGCCTGCCTTGCGCGAACGCGCCGCGCCCCTTCAGCCTCAGCACCTTGCCCGAGTTCGAGCCGGCCGGCAGCGTCATCTGCACCACGCCCTCCGGCGTCGGCACCCTCACCTTGGCGCCCAGCACCGCGTCGGGCACCGACACCGGCAGATCCATCGTCAGGTCCGCCCCGTCACGCTTGTAGATCGGGTGCGGTTCGATCCTCAGTTCGATCAGGGCGTCGCCGTTCTCGGCCCCGCGCCCCGGCGATCCCTGGCCGCGCAGGCGGATCGTCTGGCCTTCCGACGCCCCCTTTGGAATGGTCACGTCCAGAGTGCGCCCGTCCGAGAACTGAATCCGCCGCGTCGCCCCGGCGATGGCGTCTTCCAGACTGATGTCCAGCGTCGCCTTCACGTCCTGACCGCGTGAGGTGAAGTCCCTCGCGCCGCGCTGACGCCCGGCCCCGCCGAACATGCCGAACAGCTCGTCCAGATCAACGCCTTCGAAGTTGGCCCGGCCGCCCGGCCCGCCGCCTTGTCCGAACGGATTGCCGCCCTGGCCGAACGGGCTGCCGCCGGCGCGACCGCCCCCGCCGAAGCCGCGATACTGTTCGTTGCCGTCGCCGTCGATCTGGCCGGCGTCGTATTTGGCGCGCTTTTCCTTGTCGCCCAGGATGTCGAAGGCCGCCGTCACCCGTTTGAACTTGTCCTCGGTGATCTTGTCGCCGGGGTTCTTGTCGGGATGCAACTCCTTGGCGAGCTTGCGATACGCCTTCTTGACCTCGTCCGCGCTCGCGCCCTTCGAAACGCCCAGTTCCTTGTAGGGGTCGCCTGCCACGTCCGTTGTCACTCCAGCTGAAAAACGTCGAGAGGCCGTCAGTTAAGCCATGCCCCGCCCCGCGCAAAGGGCTGGACCCGCCCTATTTCGTCAGACCCGCCGGATTTCCGCCTCCACCTCTGCTTCTGAGCCCCACCCGAACCCCTCGCCCCACTGCGCCACGGCGATCCGCGCCGTCGATGTCGCGCCTTCTGGGAAGTCCGCCGCCAAGTCGATCGCAGAATAGGATGCCGACAGCCCCTCGACCTCCATCGTCCGAACCACGACGTCATTATCAAACACGCGCAGCCGGAACCGCACCGGATCGACCGTGGTCGATTCCCCATCCCAGCTGTCGCCGAACAGCCGCACGCGCGGCGTCCATCGGATCGCCAGCCCCTCGGCCGACGTCTCGACCATCAGGCCGCACGGCGACCACGGCCGATCATGCACGCCCTTCGCCACGAACAGGGTCTCGCTGAAACCCGAACCGCCCGGCGCCGCGCCAGCCGGCCCCGCGCGACAGACCAGCGGCAGTCCTCGCTCGCCCCGCCCGATCTCCGCGCGCGCCAGCCGGTCGTCCAGAAAGACCACGACCGCCCCCGCCCCGGCGCCCGCCCGCATCTCCACCTCGGTCCCCTGCTGCCCGCGCAATAGACCCGTCAGCCGCCACGTCCCCGGTCCGACCAGCACAGCCGACCGATACTGCAAGATCTCCCAGCCCACAGCCGTCTCGACCGCCAGCGCATTGCCGCCGCCCAGCACCGCCGCCTCGACCGCGCTTTCCGGCGCCTCGCCCTCGACCCGCACCACTATGGCGTTGGCCTCGTCCCAGCGGTGCCGCACGCCCGGCCCCAGCGCCTCAAGCAGCACCCCGACCGTCGCCGGCGTCTCCACATCGCCCCTCGCCGTCAGGGTCTCAGCGGTCGGCCCCGCATGCAGCCGCATCGTCCGCCACGGCTCGGTCGCCACAGCGATCAGGGGCCGCGCGTCCGTATCACTCCCGATCAAGGGCGGCAGCTCCAATACCTTCAGAAACGGCGCCCCGACCACGACCGGCGTCTCACCCCCGCGCCAGACGCCGTCATCCTCGACCATCCGCCGGGCCGTCACCGGCTCCAGCACCGCCGACGGCGTCTCATCCGACGTGACCCGCATCACGCGCCAGTCGCCCGACCGACCCTCCAGCCGCACCCCGTCGCCCGGCTCCAACCGCAAGGCCTCCAGCGGCCCCAGCGCCAGCGTTCTCGCCTCCATGCCCTCGCCGTCCAGCGCCCGCTGCGCCGCCGCCGTCGCCAGCCCGCCGCCGCACAGCAGCGGCAAGTCCAGATCGACCCCGCCCGCCGTCGCCGACGCATCGTCCGACCTCACGACCACCGCCCCAGTCTGATAGTCCGCCGTCTCGTCGATGAACCGCACCCGCGCCTCGCTCGCCCGGGGCTCCCGCGTCCGCGTCGTCGTTTCCGCCGCCCCGCCATCGGGCAGAGCCAGCGCCTCGCCCGTGATCTCGACCACCGTCTCCACCCGCCCCAAGACTGCGACCTTCCCGTCGCGCTCGGCGGCCACGGCGTCGAACGCCGCCAGCAGGGGTTCCAGCGCATCCCGCGTCCGCATCGGTCGGTCGATCACATAGCCGGCCGCCGCCCCCTCGACGCCCTCGATGGCCATCTCGTCGGGCGACAAGCCGCCTCGCGCCAGCACCGCCTCGATCAGATCGCGCCCGTCGCCCGCCAGCCGTCCGTTCAGCCGCGTCGCCGGCTGCCAGATATAGTTGCCGTCCGCGTCCTTGAACTTGCGCACGGCCGAGACCGTCTTTCGGTTCATCACGAACCGGCCGTTCGGTCGGTACTGGGCCTTGGGCGCATAGATCAGGTCGATCAGGCGATCCGCCGGACTGGTCGCTGCAAAGCCGCCCGCCGCGCCCGAGGGGACATAGCCTATTGGCCCCAGGCCTGGCCCGCGTCCGCCACAGTCGGATAGGACAGCAGCCCCTTGGGCTTGTTCACCCCGTCGCCGTTGACGAAGGCCTGGGTCTCCTGCGCCGCAAAGGCGTCCTCGACCTCGGCCGCCAGCCATTCGTCCAGATCGACCATGGCGTCGTCCAGCAACGCCTGTGTCGCCGCCGGATTGGCGTAGAGATCTGCCGACGGAAACTCCAGAAGGGCCAGGGTCGCCGGGTCCGTCTCGGGCCGCGCGGCCGTCTCCGCCACCCAGCCGCAGGCCACGCCCGCCGTCGACACCGGCTTTCTGAACACGCCGGCCGCCACGGTCCTGACCGTCGCGATCTCGCGCATCGGACTGGCCGCCATCAGACGCCGCTCGATGGCCCGCTCGGTCTCATAGGGCACGACATAGCCGCCCGAGGTCGCGCCGCCCGACAGACCCGCCTTGACCTCCAGCGCGCCAGACTGACCTGTCTTCAAGTATCCATCCCACGCCGCCTTCGCCTCGGGCGCAGACGCCGGTTCGGCCGGTTCGCCGCCGAGCGCCGGTCGACGGCTCTGACTCATCATCCGATCCAGCCGCGCCTGGGCCGAGGCGACCGCCTGGTCGATGCGCGCCACCTTCTCCTCCAGCAGCACATCGGCCGCCGCCTTCTTCTCGATCTCGCCCAACCGGGCGTCGTTCGCCCCTTTGAACGCCTCGAACGCCGCCATCATCTCGCGCACGACATCGCGCGCCTCGGGCTGGCCCGAAGCCTGTTTGGTCTCTTTCATGATATCTCCTGCTGAAACGATCCTCCCCCGCGATGCGGGGGAGGGGGACCGCCGAAGGCGGTGGAGGGGGCGGCCGCGTCGCGACCTTCCCATTTCGCGAGCGGCCGTCATCGACCGCCCGAAACCTGTGATTGCGGCGGCTTCAGGCGACCGCTAGGCTCGTTTCATGCCCGCGCCGATCTTCGTCGAAGCCGATCTCTACAGCCCGCTGCTTCATGCAGCCGCGCTGATCCTTTTCGCGATCCTCTTTCCGCCCGGCACGCTTTCAGCAGGGCCGCGACGCCTGGCCCGCTGGCCATGGGCGGCGGCCAGTGGCTTTCCGGTCATCGTCTACACGGTTGCCGATATCGTCCTGACCGCCCTGCATCGCGGCGCCGAGGCTGAGGGCGAAAGCGGCCTGCCCTACCGCGCGGCGCAGATCGCCATACTCGTCCTGATCCTCGGCATCGTGGTTTTGGTGCTGCGTCGCAATGCTGCATCCAAGTCGTCCTAGCGCTCCATGTCCCACCTGACGCCCCTCGAAAGCGCCGTCATGGACGCGATGATCTGGCAGATGGGCGACAGCGTGCCGGACCTGCGCGCCCAGGTCGCCGCCAGTTCGCCGGGGCTGCGTCGCAACACCGGCGCCGGCCTCTATTCCCAGATCGTCGTCGATGCGGACCGCGCGACCGCCAACCCGGACGCCACCGGCCTGTTCGGCACGGTCCATGCGATGGTCGCCGGCCTGCCCGACCCCGTCGGCTTCCAGATCGAGCTGCGCCAGGGCCGGCTGACGGCCCTGCATGGCCAGAGCTACGGCCAGGACACCCGCGCCATCGACTTCTCGACCACCGCCTTCGAAGAGATTTTCACCGTCGACGAAGCCGGCCGATCGATCCTGTTCCGCCCCGCCCGGCGCGCGTCCGATCCGATCCCGCCCAAGGCAAAACCCGCCGCCCAGGCCGCACCGAAAGCTCAACCCAAACCCGCCCCCAAACCTGCTCCCAAAACCTCCGATCACACCCTGCCGTCCGCCGCAGCGGCACCGGGCTTGGCCGAGATCATCGCCGGCCTGTCCAACCCCACAGCGTCGCGCGGCGGCCAGCTGGCCCTGGTCTATCTTGGCGCCTATGCGCTGGCGGCCGTCTTCATCCTGTTCGCCCACCTGGTGCTGCACGTCGGCTGGATCTTCGGCCTGGTGCTCGCCGGCTGGGCCTTGCGCTATCTCCACGGCAAGAAGGGCCGCGCCCAGATGGCCGCCCTCGCCGAAACCCTCGACCGCAACGGCGCTTTTCAGGCCCTCAAGCCAAACTGAACCGCGCCCCCGGCAGCATCGGAACGTCACCACCATTCTCGGCTATGATGGAGCGCCCACAACGGACGCCGCTAACGTCAGTTATGGGTGGAAAGCGGACAGCCGCCAACCTGCTTCAAGACCGGTTTGTCCCTCCGGAAGCGACCCGCTCCACTGTGTCGGTTCGCCGATCTTTCTCCGACACCCCATCAGGCTTTACCGTATCCAGCGTTGTTACGACCGTTCGCCGCATCGGGTTCCCCGAAGCATCAACATCAAACGTGACCTCAACAGTTCCAGAGACAGTCTCTTTCGAACGTTCGCTAAAGGCGGCCTCGAACGTCACCGGATTCTGCGTAATTTCGCCGACGACCACGTCACTTTCGGCGCGCTCCCTGCGGACAGCGTCGGCATCGACCGCCAACCTCACAGAGTAGACCGCGCCGCCCGGCCCCTTGGATGTAAGAGACAAAATCCCGGAACCGACAGTTTGGGGATGCCGATAGGTTGCACCCTCCCGCAGATTGACGTTGAGCAGGTTGATGGCTGCAATATCGGCGATCACAGACTCCGGATCGCACTCGATGCGAAACGCATTCCAGGTAAAAATCCAGCGTCCGCACATGTCCCGCGACATCTCCGACGCCTTAAGCCAGCGGTCGACGCGTTCATCCAGCTTATCGCCATTCAGCAGCCGGATGGCGCCGTTTGATTGCTGGAGAATCCGCGCCGGAAATTTCCAGTCCCGGGCCCTATCCTCAGCGGTTGCGTCACTCGGTAGATCGAATTCCAACTCAAGCCCGGCGTTACTGACGGCGATCACCCGCTCCAGCAGAACGTCTTGTCCGCTTGAGCTACTGGAGGAGCCATCGCTACTCTGCTTGGAAGTCACATAGGAGATGATGACCTCGTGCTCCTCACCCACTGCAGGATGGGGTTGGGGTGACAGTCCGGGTGCGGAGTTGGCTGTCAGCGAGGCTGTTAGCCCAGCGATAATCGCGAACCAGTTCATTCCAAGATCATGAACACCGTTCGTTTGGATGACAACGTCGGTCAGGGTCGAAAGCCGTCATTCGGTCACGACCCTGAACCGCGCGCCCGGCAGCATCGGAAACGTCACCAGCGACACCTCCCACAGCTCGACCGCGCTCAGTACGCGCAGCCGTCCCTGACGCCGGGCCCGCGCCGTGCGGTAGCCGATCGACAGCCCGTCCAGCGCCCCGGCCCGGCTCAGCGCCCCGGCGAACCGCGCCTCGGCCGACCAGTCCTCGATCCGGCCGCGCACGAAGAGGCCGCGCGCATCCTCGACGATTTGCTCCCAGATCCCGACCGGCGCCCGCGCATCGTGCTGGTTCAGCATCCGCACCCCCTCAACCCCCGTCCTGGCCAGACTGTCCGCAAACGCCCCCGCCTGCACCACGTCCCCGTTCAGATCCGCCACGCCCCACAGCGAGGCGTAGCCTTCGATCTCAAGGGGTGAGTGGTGGATCGTGACACGTGAATGCTTCTGTCGAGTCACCAATCGCGATTCACCACTCACGTCCCACCCTCCAACCTACGCTCGATCCGCTCCACGGCCGCCGCCGTGGCCTCGCCCTGGACCTCCAGCCGCGCCAGCCGTTCGGCGACCAGCCTCTGCTCCCCGACCCGCTGCTCCAGCGTCGCGATCCGCGCCGCGGCGCCCCCGGCCCAGACCAAGCCGCCCACCGTCTGCACCACGACGGCGATCAGCAGCGCCGTCGGCACGCGCCGGATTTGATGTTCGGTCATTTCGCTCTCCTTTGCCGCGTGACTCGTGACGCGTGGTTGGTGATTGGCGCCACCCCAGTCACCAATCACCAATCACCACTCACGCTCCCAACCCCGCCATTCGCCGACGCTCTTCGTCGGTCAGGAAGCTCGCCGCCTCCAGCCGCGCCCACAGGGCGTCCCGCTCGGGCTGCAGCGCCGAGACCGCATCCAGGTCCGCGCGGATTTCGCACCCCGCGAACCGCTCGCCCAGCCAGCCCGTCATCGCCCCCGCCGCCTTCTTCACCAGCGGGATCACCGTCTGTCGCCAGAAGGCCGCATTGGCCTCGCGATAGTTGGCGTAGGTCGCGTCGCCCGGTATCCCCAGCAGTTGCGGCGGAACCCCGAACGCCAGAGCGATCTCGCGCGCCGCCGCGTGCTTGCCGGCGGTGAAATCCATCTCGGCCGGCGTCAGGCTCAGCGGCTTCCAGTCCATCCCGCCCTCCAGCAGGATCGGCCGCCCGGCGTTCGTCGCCCCGGCATAGACGGTCGACAGCTGATCCTTCAGCGCCTCGAACTGGCCGTCCGTCAGCCGCTCGCCGTTCCTCGCCCCATAGACCAGCGCCCCCGACGGCCGCGCGGCATTGTCCAGCAGGGCCTTGTTCCAGGCGCCGGCCGCATTGTGCGCGTCCACCCCTTGCGCCGCCGCCTCCAGCGGCGACAGCCCGTACCAGTCGTCCAGCGGGTGCCACAGCTTCAGGTGCATCACCGGCGCCCAGCCGTCCGCCGCTCGCCTGATCCGCACCGACCGTCCGTCCACGGAATAATCCCACGCCTCGGGCCAGCCCGACCGGCCCGGAACCACCTTCACCCGGTCCGACCGCAGCGGCCACAGCTCGTCCGGCGCCCCGTCCCCGTCCGCATCGCCGGTCGCCTCGACATAGGCGTTGCCCGACACCTGCAACGCCCCATAGACCGCCTCCATCAACTCCGCCCCCGACTGCTCGGGATTGGGCCGCCGGATCAGTTTCGCCAGCGGATGCGCCTCGTCGCGCACCCCGTCCACGAACACCGCGAACGGCGCAGCCGCCGCCGCCTCGGCGATCATGCGGATGCAGCGATAGGCCACCGCATTCTTCTGATATCCCTCGCGCGCCAGACTGGCGTAGTCGTTGGGCGTCCACCGCGGCCGCCCCACCCCCGACAAGGCGATCACCCCGCCCGCCCGGCTCTGCTTGCCCTCAGGCGCGCCCACGCGCCCCGCCTGGCCGAACGGCCACCGGATCGAAACCATTGTGTCGATTTCCTTTTAGTTCGTCATCCTCGGGCTTGTCCCGAGGACCCATACTCACGGTGCTCGCCGCTCAAGTCCGGTGTTTATGGATCCTAGGCGCAAGGCCTAGGATGACGGCGTGTGAAGCAAGGGGCGGTGTCTTGAAGGCGTCATCAGCCGCAACAGCGGCCGCTCGATCCACACGTGCACGACCGCCCCCGCCCCCAGACTGGCGAGCACCGTCACCACCACCACCGCATCCCCCGGCAGGGCGACCATCCCGCTCTCGAACATCCGCCCCAAAGCCCGGATCACCAGCACATGGACCAGATAGATCGAATAGGACGCATCCCCCATGAAGGCGGCCGCCCGCCCCAACCGCCCCGGCGCCCGGTCCGTCCGCTCCATCCGCACCACGCCGAACACCAGCAGGGCGCTGGGCAGACCCCAGACCGCTGCCCGCCTCAACCCATTCCACGGATCGTTCAACGCCCGCACATCGTCGATGCCGCCATAGCCGACCACCAGGCCCAGCCCGAACCCGAGCATCGCCAGACCGACCGCCCACAGCCCCAACCGAGGCGGCGCGAACCGCCAAACCGAGGCGATCCCGACGCCCAGCAGAAACTCCAGAATGATCGGCGCGCCCCAGAACCTCAGAACCGGCGCCGCCACGACCAGCCCGGCCGCCAGCATCGCCGCATAGACCGCGACCAGCCCCCAGCCGACCCGCCGGCCGCCCGCTATCGCCAGCCCAAACCCGGCGTAGAACAGCATTTCGAAACACAGGGTCCACCCCGGCCCCAACGCCGGAAACGTCATCTCCAGCCCGCTGAACGGCCAGAACAGAAACGTGGCCGCCGCCACCTCCGGGCTCAGCGTCCCGCCCCGCGCCATCCCGACCAGGATCGGCAGCGACAGCAGCCAGTAGATCGGCGCCACCCGCCGAAACCGCCGCCACAGAAAGGCCCCGGCCGCGCCCACGCCCGTCTGCCCCTGCGTCGTCGTGGCGATGATGAAGCCGCTGATGACAAAGAACACGTCCACGCCCACGGCGCCGAAGTTCTCCAGCGTCCCGCCGCCCAGCGCGGTCTCCAGCCCCAGCCGCGTCCCGGCCAGATCCACGGCGTGCGTGACGACCACCGCCGTCGCCGCCGCGAACCGCAGCGCCTGCACCCCAAAGAACCGCTCGCCCATCCGCCACGATTATCATCGCGCGAGCGCGCACGACAACCTCAGATCATCACCCGCGCGCGCACCGCTTCGGCGATCCTCGCCTGGCCCGCCGCATTGGGATGGACGGAATCGAACATCAGCCCGCCGGCGAAGCTGCCGCCGAACAGGGCCGTCCCGTCGACGGGCGCGGCCAGCCCCCGCGTCGCCGCCACCTCGAACACCGCGTCCCGCAACGCGGCTTGCGCGGCATAGCTCGCCTTGCCCTGGGCCGGATCCGACGGACATCCGGTCATCAGCAGCACGTCCCCCGTCGTCAGGCATTGATCCACCAGCGTCCCCAGCCCGGCCTTGTAGGTCGCCACCGCCGTCCCCGCGTTCCAGTCGTTGATCGTCAGACACACGACCGACAGATCAGGCGCCGCCGCCGGGATAGACCCATACGCCCGGTACGGCTGATCCGTCGTGATCCAGTCCGCGATCCTGGCCCCGCCCCACCCGGCGTTGATCACCCGCGCCCGCTTCACGTCCGAGCGCCACGCGACCCCGCCCGCGATGAACACCGCTCCTCCCGAGGCCCAGCGCACGCTCACAGGCCCGGTCGTCTCGGGAAAGGCCACCGTCGTGACCTCCATCGACGCCGCCCTTGGTGGTGTTCACCGTCGCCCGCACTGCGCCGTCCGTCTCGATCGTCAGCACGCCCAGCGCCGTATTGGTTACGGCCCACAGATCGAACCGATCCACCGGCCGGTCCGGCTGAAAGCTCCAGACGCCCGTCGACGCGGCCGCGCCCGAGAACAGCTTGCCGCCAATCCCGGTCAGGGCGTTTACGCCCCACCCGGCGCCCATCGTCACGCGCGGGTCATAGGCGGGATAGCCTCCGCTGGCACCATCCGCCGCCCCGGCCCCGGCCACCGAGGCCGCCGAGGCCGGCAGGCCCCGACCACTCATCATCGCCGCCAGCCGTTCGGGCCAGGCGCTCGCCCGACCGTTGGGCGTCCAACCGCCGGGGACCGCGCCATAACCTTGGGTCACGCTGTCGCCGATGCACAGCAGCCGCGCCTCGCGCCCGCCCGCCTGCATGGTCCTGACCGCCGCCGACCAGACGGGCAAGTCGGGCACGGCGAACCGCGCCCTCCCCAGAACCCCGCCCGGCGCCGCCGTCGCCGCTCCGATCTCGAGACCCGACATCAGTCGAAGGCCGCCACGATCTGCGTCGCCGTCGTCCCGGTCGCCAGCACCCGGCGCACCTGCACCGGCAACCACCCCACCGGATGGTTGGCGAAGGTCACGGCGTCCCCGTCCTCTGCCCCGACCGTCAGCACACGGATATTGCCCGCGCCGCCGATATACAGCGCCTTGGCGTAAGTCGTCAGATCGGCCGCGTCGCTGGGCGTGACCGCCGCCGCGCGCCTCGGCGGGCCGCCCGCGTCGCGCCCATGGTTCAGCAATCCGTCCCGCTCCGGAATGGCCGGCATATTCGTCTCTCCTGTCGTTGAAATCTTGAGGCTCTAAAGCCCCCGCAACCGCGGTCCCGCCGACTGCGGCCCCAGCATCAGCCGCGTGATCGCCCATACCAGGGCGTCGGCCCGGTCCGGGCTGGGTCCGCCCTCGCTGCCCAGCGCCAGCATCTCTTCCTCCAGCGCCGGGAAGGCGTCGCAGTGGACCACCCGCCCCTGTTCATACAGCAGGGCCACCGGCTCGGCCCGTGCAGCCTTCGACCGCGACGCGTGGGCCATCTCGATCCGGCACGGACAGGCGCTGATGGCCAGGACCGAGCGCACCATGTCGCCGCCCTGATTGCTCTCGGCGACCACCTCGTGCGCGCCGAATTCGCGCGCCGCCGCGCTGACCGCCCCGCCCCAGCTCCGGGGCGAGCGCCCCTGCACCGTCCGATCGGCCAGCACGAAGGCCTGGCGACCTTTTCGCCCCACGACCACGATGCCGCAGGCGTCTCCGGTCGCGGTCGCCGGCGGATCGACCGCCACGACGATCCGGTCCAGTTCGGCCGGCCGCGCGCCCCTGGCCCGCTTCAGGTCCGCAATGCGGAACAGGGCGCCCTCGCCCTCGACCACCACGCCTTCCAGCTCCTGCGCCGCCAGTCGCGTCCCGCCATAGACGTCGTTCAGATGCGCCAGAAAGCCGGGCGACAGGTTGTGCGCGTTCAGGGCCGTCGCCGCCCGTTCCGTCACCGTCCCCGCTTCGGCCATCAGCCGCCTCAGCGCCGGGATCGGCCGGGGCGTCGTCGTCACCGCCAGCAGCGGCCAGGCCCCCAGCCGCAGTCCGAACCTCAGGTTCGACAGCACCATCTCCGGCCGCCGCCAGGCGCAGAATTCGTCCGCCCAGGCGGCGTGAAACTGCGGCCCCCTCAGACTGTCGGGATCCTCGGCCGAAAACGCATAGGCCGCCGATTGATTGCCCCACACCAACCGACGCCGCCCGGCCTCCCAACGCGGCCGGTCGCCCGGCTCCGCCAGCGCCTTGATCCCCGACGCCCCCTCCACCATCACCTCGCGCACGTCGTGCAGGGCGGGGCCGACCAGGGCCAGGGTGATGCCGGGCAGCTCTCGCGCCATGATGTCGATCCAGACCGACCCGGCGAAGGTCTTGCCCGATCCCCGGCCGCCCAGCAGCAGCCAGGTCTTCAGGTCGTCGTCAGTCGGCGGAAACTGATGCTTCGCCAGCCGACAGTGATTGCGATGCAGCCTTAGCCCGCGCTCTTTCAGCAGCTTCGGCGTTTTTCTCTTCCAGAATTCGATCAAGCCGCGCGTGTTCGACGACCAGTTCCTGTCGGATTCGCTCGTCCTCGGCGGGGTCGTAGGTTCGTCCACCCATCTCGTCCTCTTCGTTGTCGCTCAGGCACAGCAGCCGCATCGCCTCGACCGCCTTGGCCGACCGCGCAATCACCCCGATCTGGCGCGCGACCTTTTCGGCGACGGCGGCGTCCTTGACGTCGGTCTCGCAGACGCTCTTGGCCGTCTCCTCGATCTTGGCCTTCATCATCAGGAACAGGGGCTCCATCCACCCCGCGCAGGACGCAGCCGTCGCGCGCGCGCCGCCGCAGCTGCCCTCTTCGTCGTCCTGATTTCCCGTCATGCCCAAACCATAGCGGACCAGCGTCCTCAGGCCGGAACAACGCCCACATAATTCGTTAACGGTCTGTTTTCGCACGTTTTCAACCAGCGTCATTGCGCTGGCTAGGGGGTGCTACCCTATCGCTCCCGGCCCCGTTCGACCGCCCATTCCGGCGCCTCGAAATCCAGCGCATCTTCCGGCTCGGCCAGCGACAGCTCCGAAATCGTCTGGCCCCGCACCGACACGCCCGCCGTATGCACCGTCTCGCGACTGCCCGAGATCAGATGATGCCATTTCGCCAGCGGCCGCCCCTCGTGCAGCCGGCGATAGGCGCACGACTTGGGCATCCACTCCAACGCCTCGATATTGCCGGGCGTCAGCTTGATGCAGTCCGGCACCTGGGCCTTGCGGTTCGCATAGTCCGAACAGGCGCAGGCCTCGGGGTCGAACAGCTTGCAGTGCACCCGCGTCGGAATGACCTCGCCCGTATCCTCGTCCTCGAACCGGATCACGCAGCACAGCCCGCACCCGTCGCACAGCCCCTCCCACTCGGAAGGCGACATCTCGGCCAGGGTCTTGGTTTCCCAGTAGGACGCCATCAGATCCTCCCACGCCTGCGGGGGAGGGGGACCGCGTAGCGGTGGAGGGGGCGGACGCCGCACCACGCGCGACGCATCCCCTTGCCAAAAGCACAGCTTGTGATGGTGATACGCTCCATGAGAGCGCCGGTCCTTACCCAAAAACGCGCCAGAAGTCTCCGCCGGTCGATGTCTTTGCCCGAAGTCCTGATCTGGCAGCGTATTCGAGGCCACGGCTTTCGTCGCCAGCACGCCCTCGGCCCCTTCATCCTGGACTTCTATCGCGCCAGAGACCGGCTCTGCATCGAAATCGACGGCCAGCAGCACGATCTCGCGCGCGACGCCAGACGCGACGCCTGGCTTGCCGAAAAGGGCGTCCGCACCATCCGCATCGCCGCCGCCCTCGTCCTCGACGACCCGGACGCCGTCGCCGAATTTATCCTGTCCCTCTAGATCCTCCCCCGTGAACGGGGGAGGATCTTCATCAATGCCCCACCGTCTTCGAGAACAGGTTGATCACCACGACCCCGCCGACGATCATCGCCAGCCCGACCATCGCCGGCAGGTCCAGCCGCTGGCGGAACACCACCGTCCCGATCACCGAGATCAGCACCACCCCCAGCCCGCTCCAGATCGCATAGGCGATCCCCCCCGGCATCTGCCGCAAGGCGATCGACAGCAGATAGAAGGCCAGGCCGTAGCAGACCGCCATCCCCGCCGTCGGCCAGGCCCGCGTGAACTGGTGCGAGGCCTGCAGCATCGTCGTGCCCGCCACTTCCAGCGCAATGGCGGCCAGCAGCGCGGCCCAGGTCATAAGACTCACGCGTCGTTCGCCGTGATCGGATGGCCGGGCGTCAGCAGCGACAGCAGCGCCTGTCTCTGTTCCGGCGACACCGCATGGGTGCCGAACAGGTCCGACATCCACAAGCCGTCGGCGATCAGCCTCAGCATCAGGGCGTCGTCCGCCCCGACCGGATCGCTGGGATCGTCCACCTTCACCTTGTCGATCCAGCCGTTCCAGCGCTGCGCCAAGGCCGGATCGATGGCGCAGGCGGCCATGATGACCCGACCGATGCTGACGTCCTGCGGCGTCACCGGCTCATTGACCGTCGCCCTCAGATAGGCCCGCGCATTCCGGCCATAGGGTTCGGGATCGCGCGCGGCCTCGGCCAGGATCGTGTCCGTATGCATCCGCCCCAGATGATCGACCATCCCTTCCAACAGCGCGATCTTGCTAGGAAAATGATGCAGCAGGGCGCCCTTGCTGACGCTCGTCCGCGCCGCCACCGCATCCAGCGTAAAGCCTGACGCCCCCAGCTCGGCGGCGACCTCCAGCGCCTTTTCGATAATCTCGGCGCGGGTGTCGTCAGGCGCGCGACGGCGTGTGGTGCTGTCCATCCGCGTTACATACCAACCGGACGGTAACTGTCAACCACGGCTGATCCTCCCCCGTTCACGGGGGAGGGGGACCGCGAAGCGGTGGAGGGGGCGAACGCCCCACCGACCTTTCCAGTGGAATATCCGCCTCACAACCCTTAGATCACACCCGTTTCCGCCCCCTCCACCGCGCGACGCGCGGTCCCCCTCCCCCGCCAGCAGGGGAGGATCGAAAGTCACATGGCAGCCAGACCCCCTCTCGTCGCACTCAAGGACGTCCGTCTTCAGGACGGCCAGCGCCCCCTCTTCGACGGCGTCGACCTCGCGGTCGAACCGCGCAGCCGCGCCGCCCTGGTGGGGCGCAACGGCGCGGGCAAGTCCACCCTGATGAAGGTCGTCATGGGCCTGATCGAGCCGGACAGCGGCGACCGCTCGATCCAGTCGGCCGTCCGCTTCGCCTATGTGCCGCAGGAGCCGGTCATCACTGGCGAAACTCTGCTGGACTATGCGTCATCGGGCGAGGCCGAGACCTGGACGGCGGAAAGCTGGCTGGAAACCTTCGGCCTGAACCCGGCGAAATCGACGCAAGGCCTGTCTGGCGGCGAGACCCGCCGCGCGGCGCTCGCCAAGGCCTTCGCCGAAGAACCCGATCTGCTGCTGCTGGACGAGCCGACCAACCACCTCGACATCCTGGCCATCGAACTGCTGGAGAACGAGCTGATCCAGGCCCGGTTCGCCCTGCTGGTCGTCAGCCACGACCGCGCCTTCCTGAACCGCGTCACCAACACCGTCCACTGGCTGGAAGGCCGTCGGGTCCGCACCCTGAACAAGGGCTTCGTCGAGTTCGACGAATGGTCCTCCAAGGTGCTGGAGGAAGAGGCCGAATCCCTGCGCCGCCTGACCAAGACCATCGAGCGCGAGACCGCCACCTTCTACTCCTCCATCACCGCCCGCCGCAGCCGAAACGAGGGCCGCGCTCGCTCGCTTCAGGCGCTGCGCGCCGAACGCGCCGAGAAGATGAAGGACGTGCCGCGTGAGCTCTATCTCGGCGTCGATTCCGGCTCGACCTCGGGCAAGCTGGTCGCCGAGATCAAGCATGTCTCAAAGGGCTTCAACGGCCGCACCCTGTTCAAGGACCTGACCACCCGCATCATCCGCGGCGACCGTCTGGGCATCGTCGGTCCCAACGGCGCGGGCAAGACCACCCTGGTCAAGACCCTTCTCGGCGAACTGGCGCCCGACGAGGGCACGGTGCGCATGGGCGCGAACCTTGAGCCCGTCTATCTGGATCAGTCGCGCGAAGGGCTGAAGTCGGACATGACCCTGTGGGACGCCCTGACGCCGGGCGGCGGCGACAGCATTCTGGTGCGCGGCATGTCCAAACATGTCGCCGCCTACGCCAAGGACTTCCTGTTCTCAGAGGCCCAGCTGCGCCAGCCGATCTCGACCCTGTCGGGCGGCGAGCGCAACCGCCTGCTGCTGGCCCGCGCCCTGGCGAAGCCCACCAATATGCTGATCCTCGACGAACCGACCAACGACCTGGACATGGACACACTGGACAAGTTGGAGGAGCTGCTGGAGGGCTATGACGGCACCCTGATCCTGGTCTCCCACGACCGCGATTTCATCGACCGCCTGTCCACCTCGACCCTGGCGCTCAACGGGCGCGGCGACATCGTCGAGACCCCCGGCGGCTGGACCGACTTCATCCGCCAGAACCCCGGCTTTCTGAGTGGCGAGTCACGAGTGGCGAGTGGCGAGAAGAAGAAGGCGGAACAAACGACTGGCGCGGACAAGGCTCTCGCCACTCGCCACTCGCCACTCGCCACTCAAAAGAAAACCGCCAAACTCTCCTTCAAGGACGCCCACCGCCTGAAGGAGCTGGAAGGCCTGATCGATGCGTTGCCCGCGACCATCGCCAGACACGACGCAACCCTGGCCGACCCCGGCCTCTACGCTCGCGACCCCAAGGCCTTCGACGCCGCCATGAAGGCCGCCGAAAAGGCCCGCGCCGAGCTGGAATCCGCCGAACTGGAATGGCTGGAGCTGGAAGAGAAGAAGGCGGCCCTGGCGGGGTAAATACCGAACGGCTCGTCACTCTGGCGAGGACGGCTTCAGGTCCTAACCCTGACTGTCCGGATCCCCGGTCGGCGTCTTCGCCGCACCCCGGTTCTGCATCACGCTGACGGCGATGCAGGCGACCAGGCCGAACGCGAACCACAGGCCGAACTTGCCCGTCAAAAGCCCGATCAGGCCGAAGATCAACAGGACGCCGAAGGGGGTGAGCCGTTTCATGGGGCGGACGATAACCGGCTTTGTCGTGGCTGACGAGGCTCGGCCGAAAGCGCCGACTTGAAACCAAACCCGCCGCCGCACACTCAAGCTTCATGACCCTTCGCAGCCACCTCGTCGAGTTCGCCCCGCCCCAGCAGGCGGCGGTGCGGCGGATCAACGCCATCCTCGCCCGCGCGCCGCGCCTGCGCACCGACGGCTGGCGGATCGATGCGGGCCAGCGGCTGTCGCTGTGGCTGGACGCCGCCGCCGGTCGGGTCACCACGCCACGCCTGAAGAAGCGCGGCGTCACGGTCGAGATCGTCCAGACCGATGGCGACCATCCGGTTCCCTTGCGCATCCTGCATCCGACGGGCACGCCCCGCGCCGTGATCCTGGACATTCACGGCGGCGGCTGGGTGCTGGGCAGCGCCGGGCTGAACGACCGGCTGAACGCCCATCTGGCGCACCACGGCTTCTGCGTCGTCTCGGTGGACTATCGCCTGCTGTCCGAAAGGCGCCAGATCTATATCGACGCCGCCATCGCCGACTGTCTGGCCGCCGCCTATTGGACGGTCACGAATGTCGATCGACTGGGCGCCTCGACCCTGTTTCTGGCGGGCGAATCCGCCGGCGGGCATCTGGCGGCCCTGACCGCCGTCGCCCTGCGCGACCAGGGGCTGATCGACCTGGTGAAGGGCTGCGTCTTCACCTATGGCGTCTTCGACCTGTCGGGCACCGAAAGCGTGCGTTCGGCCGGGCCGGAGACTCTGCTGTTCAACGGCCCGACGATGCAGGCCGATCTGGCGCGCCTGGCGCCGGATCGCGACGAGGCGGCCTTGCGCCAGCCCGACGTCTCGCCCCTGTATGCCGACCTGACCGGCCTGCCGCCCGCCCTGTTCCTCGCCGGCGAACAGGACCCTCTGTTCGAGGACAGTCTGTTGATGGCCACCCGCTGGGGCGAGGCCTCTGACGCCGACCTGATCCGCGTGCCCGAGACCCCGCACGGCTTCCTGCATTTCGGCGGCCCGGCCGCGCGCGGCGCGCGCAAGGCGATCCGCACCTGGCTGAACGCCCGGCTCTAGTTTGCCTCGATCAGTTCGCGGATCCGACTGCCCAGCGCCTCCATGGCGAAGGGCTTGGTCATGACGTGCATGCCGGGATCCAGGTGCCCGTTGCCGACCACCGCATTCTCGGCATAGCCGGTGATGAACAGCACCTTCAGATCGGGCCGATCGATCCGCGCCGCATCGGCCATCTGACGCCCGTTCATCCCGCCAGGCAGACCCACGTCAGTCACCAACAGGTCGATCCGCGCACCCGATTGCAGCAGCTTCAGCCCCGCTGCGCCGTCCGACGCTTCGATGCACTGATAGCCCAGCTCATGCAGGATTTCGGCGACCAGCATCCGCACCGTCGGCTCGTCGTCCACGACCATGACCGTCTCGCCGGCCTGGGCGCGCGGGGCCTGTTCGACCTCGGGGATCAGATCGGCGTCGTCCACCTCGCCGAAGTGGCGCGGCAGATACAGGCAGACTATCGCCCCCTCGCCCGCCTCGGAATAGATCCGCACCTGCCCGCCCGACTGGCGCACGAAGCCATAGATCATCGACAGGCCCAGGCCCGTCCCCTCGCCCAGCGGCTTGGTGGTGAAGAAGGGCTCGAACGCGCGCGCCGCCACCTCGGGCGCCATGCCCATGCCGGTGTCGCTGACACAGATGGAGACATATTGGCCCGGCTCCAGATCCTGGGCCTTGGCCGTGCGCGCATCGATCCAGCGGTTGCCAGTCTCGATGGTCAGCCGCCCGCCGTTCGGCATGGCGTCGCGCGCATTGATGCACAGGTTCAGCACCGCGTTTTCCAGCTGGTGTGCGTCGATCAGCACGGGCCAAAGGCCAGCCCCGGCGACCACCTCGACCGCGATGCCCGGCCCTGTCGTGCGCCGCACCAGATCCTCCATCCCGCGGATCAGGCGGTTGGGATCGGTCGGCTTGGGATCCAGGGTCTGGCGCCGCGAGAAGGCCAGCAGCCGGTGCGTCAGGGCCGCCGCCCGTTTCGCCGCGCCCTGCGCCGCCACGGTGAACCGCTCCACCTCGGCGTGACGCCCCTGGGCGATCCGGTTGGTGATCAGCTCCAGGCTGCCGCTGATGCCCGCCAGCAGGTTGTTGAAGTCGTGGGCGATGCCGCCGGTCAGCTGTCCGACCGCCTCCATCTTCTGGCTCTGACGCAGCGCCTCCTCGGCCTGCATCAGGGCGCTGGTACGTTCGGCGACCTGCTCTTCCAGCGTCTCGTTGAACCGCGCCAGTTCGGCCGCCTGGCGGCGCAGGTCCTCGATGTCGGTGTTGGAGCCGACCCAGCGGGTGATCCGCCCCTCTTCGTCGTGGACCGGCTCGGCCCGAATTCGGAAGGCGCGATAGACGCCGTCGTGGCGCCGCACCCGGAACTCGGTCTCGTAGATCTGACCGCTGGCCAGCGCCGCCGACCATTCCGCCGTCGCCCGTTCCGCATCGTCGGGATGCAGATTGACCAGCCAGCCCTCCGGCCCGTCCAGATCGCCGGGCTTTGCGCCTGTATAGGCGTAGACCTGGGGGTTGAACCAATACAGCGACCCGTCCGCCCAACTGGCCCAGATCTGGATCGGCGTGGCCTGGGCGAAGACCCGGAACTGGGCCTCGCTCTCGCGCAGGGCCGCCTCGCTGCGCGCGCGTTCGGTCGCCGAGCGCACCCGCTCCGCCACCTCCCGCATCAGCCGCAGATCGCTGTCGGTATAATGGCGCGGCGTCGCATGATTGACGAACACCATCGCCACGACCCGCCCCTGCTCCATCAGCGGCATGTTGACGAACGACCCGGCGCTGATCCGCTTCAGCACATCGGCCGTGGCGGCGGTGCGGGGGTCCAGCGCGACATCGTCGATCGCCACCGTCTCGCCGCGCTTGATGTCCTCGATGTAGGAGCCGTGCTCGCGGAAGGCCAAGGTGCCGGCGATGCTGCTCACCCCCGGCTGGTTGAAGTCGCGCGCGATCGTGATGGTCTCCGCGACCGTGTCCACCGTGCCGTAACCCGCCCGACTGACGCCCATCGTGCGGGCCAGAACCTCGGCCGAGGCCTGGGCGATGTCGCCGGCGTCGGTCAGGTCGCGGATCGCGTCGTTCAACTCCAGCAGCGCGTTCTGGCGCGTCTCGCTCTGTTTGCGCTCGGTGATGTTGTTGAACAGGATGGCGACCTGCCAGGCGCCCGGCTGGCCGATCCGCAGCGCCTGCACGTCATACCAGCGGCCGAAGATGTCGGCCGGGTTTTCGAACCGCACCGGCTCGCCCGTCCGCGCCACCCCGCCGTAGAGATCGAACCAGTGCTGCTCCAGCCCCGGAGCGATCTCGCTGACCCATTTGCCGTAAGGGTCAATCAGGCCTGTCATATCCTCGAAGGCTTTGTTGCCCTCGACGATCCTGTAATCGACCGGCCGGTCGGCCGCGTCGAACTTCATCGCGATGACGCAGAAGCCCGTCGCCATCGCCGCGAACAGGGCGCCGTATCGCGCTTCGCTCAGCGCCAGCGCCTGGTCCGCCCGGTGGCGATCCGACACATCCATCCCCTGGATGAAAATGCCCCAGACCCGACCGTCCTCCTTCAGCGGCTGGAAGACGAAATCGACGTAGCGCTCCACCACCTCGCCGCCCGGCTCGGCCTGAACGGCGTACAGGGCGCCGTCGGCCCGGTGCGCCTCGCCGGTGCGGTAAACCTGATCCAGCAGGTCCAGATAGCCTTGCGCCACCGCATCGGTCAGCACCTCGCCCACCGTGCGCCCGATCACCTCGCGGTGCCCGATCACCTTTTGGTAGTTCGGATTGGTCAGCTCGAACCGATGGTCCGGCCCCGTGACCAGCGCCATGAACCCCGGCGCATGGGCGAACATCTGGGCCAGCTGGCTGCGATTGATACCGATAGACAAGGCGTGGTCAGACCCGGTGCTGGACAACGAATTCCCCAAGGACTTTTGTCCGTTGATCACAGAACCCAAAGCGCGCCGCAGGGTTGCAGCGCAATGTGTCCGACGCCGGACATAAGCCTCTATCGCCGCGTTTCTGTGGACAAGGCAAGACGCTGATCCGCAATCGCGAATTTGATCCGTCCACCGATGTTCACAGGCTTGTCCACCGCCGCCGGGCCAATCGTGCACATCGGGGCGAGTTCGGGCGCTTGCCTCATAGCCGGTTTCGTCCGAACGTCAACAGGCCAAGGGACACGGGGCAGCGGAAATCCAGGGAGACCTGGATCTCCAGCGAACCGGCCCGGCTCTCCGACCCGGCGCTTCGGGCGATCTTTGGATCGTAACGTGCGACAGGCGGGATCCAGGCTCCAGTCCTCGACGATCTTCGGATCGACGACAGACAGGAGAACCGGATCGGGATCGACGGACGACGCGGACTAAAATGCCGCGGAACGCCGAAGACCAGGAGCGCGACAGGATACAGCCGACCGCCCTTTCGGGTTCGCCCGAAACGACGCCGACGCCAAGGTCCAGACCCGAACGGCCAAGTCCAACCCGGACTTGGCGAGGGGACGAAGCTGACGGGTCCGCCCGAACGCTTCGTCCCCTCGCTCAATTGGGGCGCCGACAACGCGGCGGACTGACGCCCCGCCTTCCCAAGGCCCCTATCGCCCCGTAAGTCAGGGGCATGAGCTTGTTGGGGAATCGCCTGCTGACCCGTCGCCGTGCGCTGATCGCGGGCGGGGCGGCTGTGGCGGCGGGCGCGATCGGGCTTCGGGCCTGCGGACGGGCCGAGGCGCCGGTCGACGAAGAGGGCCGGGTGCGGCTGCGGTTCGCCACCGACTGGCGCGCCCAGGCCGAACAGGGCGGTTTCTATCAGGCCCTCGCCAGCGGGGCCTATGAGAAGCGCGGGCTGAACGTCCAGATCGTCCAGGGCGGCCCCGGCGTGAACGTGCCGCAACTGCTGGCCTCGGGCGCGGTCGAACTGGGCATGGGCTCCAACAGCTTCATCCCCCTGAACCTGGTCGCGTCCGGCGCCCCGGTGAAGGCGGTCGCCGCCTTCTTCCAGAAGGATCCGCAGGTCCTGATGGCCCATCCGGACGCGGCGCTGGAGACCATCGCCGATCTGGCCGGCCGGCCCTTCCTGTTGTCCGAAGCGGGGATCAGCACCTTCTGGGTCTGGCTGAAGGCCAAATACGGCTTTACCGACGAACAGCTGCGCCCCTTCGCCTACGACCCCGCCGCCTTCATCGCCAATGCGCGGGCGGTGCAGCAGGGCTATCTGACCAGCGATCCCTACGCCATCGAACAGGCCGCCGATTTCGACCCGCGCGTCTTCCTGCTGGCCGACGAGGGCTATCCCTCCTACGCCGCCATGGTCCTGGCGCCCAACGCCTTCGCCCGCGACAATGCGGCGGCGCTACGCAGCTTCATCGCCGCCTCGGCGGAAGGGTGGCGCGACTATATTCGCGGGGACGCCTCGGCCGCCGACGCCCTGATCCGCAAGGACAACCCGGACATGACCCAGGCGGTTCTCGATCAGGCCCGCGAACGCCTGCGCGACTACGCCATCGTCGATGGCGGCGACGCGGCGCTTTACGGCCTGGGCGCCCTGACCGAGGAACGCTGGCAGGCCTTCTTCGACGTGACCTCGAAAGCCGGGGTTTACGAAGCCGGTCTGAACTGGCGCGACGCCTTCACCGACAACTATCTGCCCGGTCGCGGCTGACACGCGGTCGTTGTCGAATCCTGGCTTCACATTAGCGCGGGATTAAGGGTCCGAGCCCTAGTGTGTGCGCTGGAATTCCTCTCCGGAGAGCCGCCGTGCGCCGCGCCCTCGCAGTTTCGATCGTCCTGACCGCCGTCAATCTGGCGGCCGGCGCCGCCGTGGCGCAACAGGCTCCGACCAACGCGTCGGGCCTGCGCTACCTGTCGTGGCCCGGCAAGCCGCCGGTCGCCGCGCGCGCGACCCCGACGCCCGCCGTCAGTCAGGCCGAGGCGCCCGCCCCGACCGTGACCGCCGCCAATCGCACCCTGCCCGGCGCCATCCCCCTGGCCCGCCTGTCGCCTGCCCCCTCGGTCACCACGCCGCGCAGCAACGGCCTGACGCCCGCCAGCGCCTGGATGCCCCAGCGCGCGCCGACACCGGCCCAGCCCGCGCAGACCCCGCCCGTAGAGGCCGCCCCCGTCGAAACCACCCCGGCGCAGACGACGGCGACGCGCGTCGCGCCCTCGCCCTATGTTCCGGAGTCTTCCGCGCCTCAACCTCAGCCTGAACTTCAAATGCCGGCCGAGCCGGCGCCCGCTCCGCAACAGGCCGCGCAGGCCGAACCGCCGCCCGCGCCCCAGCCGGCGCAGGCGGCCGTCGCCGACCCGATGGCCCCGCGCCGCGACGCCCCCATCTATCGCCTGCAACGGCCCCAGGCCGGCGCGCCGCTGGACGCCGCCGCCGTCGCCGCCAGCGGCCAGGCCGCCCCGACGCCCACAGCCGACGACAACAGCGCGCGCTACTATTCGGTCCACCGCCAGGCCGGCCGTCACCCCGACGCCATCCCTGCGCCGCAGCAGACCTACCTCGACGCCATGCCTGTCCAGATGGCCCAGACGCCGCAGTCCAGCGATCTGGCCCAGCCGGACGGTCCGCCCGCCCTGATCCGCAACGCCAACGGCAGCTTACGCGCCGTGCCACAGACTGAAGCCGACAACCTGCCATGAACGATCGCGCCGTGATCGAACCTGCCGAGATCAAGGGCTCGCGCCTACCCGAACTCATCGCCCTGGCCAGCGAGGAGTCCAGCGAAAAGCGTCGCCTGCTGCTGCGCGAACTGACGGCCCACTTCTTTGGCGCGCCGGCGCCCAACGCCAATGAAACCGCGCTCTACGGCACAGTGCTGGCCAAGTTGTCGGCCGAGATGGAGGTCGCGGTGCGCGCCGAACTGGCCGCCCGTTTCGCCCAGGCCCCCAACGCCCCCCACAGCCTGATCCGCCGTTTCGCCGACGACGAGATCGAGGTCGCCGAACAGGTTCTGCGCGCCTCCACCGTCCTGACCGATGAAGATCTGATCCAGGTCGTGCGCAAGCGCAGCCAGGGCCATCTGCGCGCCGTCTCGGGCCGCGCGACGGTGTCGGAGGCGGTTTCCGACGTCATCGTCGAGCACGGCGACGACGACACCTTAAACACCCTGCTGCGCAACGACGGCGCCCAACTGTCGCGCGCCGCCTCCGAAACCGCCATCGAGCGCGCCAAGGCCAACCCGGCCCTGCATGCCGCCACGGTCGAGCGCCAGAGCCTGCCCGCCGACCTGCTGAACGAGATGTATTTCGTCGTCGAGGCCCGGCTGCGTCACCAGATCCTGGAACAGAACGCGCGCATGGATCCGGCCCTGCTGGAGGCGGCGCTGGCCGCCGGCCGCACCCGCGTCGCCACCGACGACGGCGCCCTGCCGGCCGACTATGCCGAGAACCTGGCCTATATCGACGAGCTTCAGGCCGCCGGCCAACTGACGCCGCAGACCCTGATCCGCTTCCTGCGCTCCAACGGCCGCACGCCCTTCCTGATCGCCCTGTCCAAGCTGGCCGACATCGACTTCCACACTGCGCGCGGCATCGTCGAGCGCAAGGACCTGGACGCCCTGTCGGTGGTCTGCAAAGCGGCCGACATGGACCGCGCCGTCTATCTGACCTACGCCGTCGCCGTCCTGGGGGCCGAGGACAATCCGATGGGCAAGGCCGCCGCCTACGGCCGCATGTACGGCGAACTGACCCGCGACGCCGCCCTGCGCACCCTGCGCTTCTGGCGCATGCGCCGCACCGCCCAGGCGGCGTAAGCATCACCGATTTCTCCCTCCCCCTGCAGGGGAGGGTGGTCGCGCAGCGACCGGGTGGGGGCGGCCCGACAGGGCGCACTCCTTTGATCAAAGCGAGCCTGTGGGACGTCGCCCTACCGTCCCCACCCGGCTTCGGCTTTGCCTCAGCCACCCTCCCCGGCACGGGAAGGGAGAATGATCGTGCGCCTCAAAGCAAAAACGCCCGCCTCCTGATGGAAGCAGGCGTCTCCAGACCGAAAACGGGTTCGGTTTATTTCTTCGCGCGGGTTCCGGCGGCGCGGGCGGGCTTGCGGCCGCCCTGGCCCAGGCCCATCGACTTGGCCAGTTCCGACCGCGCCTTGGCGTAGTTGGGAGCAACCATCGGATAGTCTTTCGGCAGACCCCATTTGGTGCGGTATTCTTCGGGGCTCATGTCGTATTTGGTGCGCAGGTGGCGCTTCAACGACTTGAACTTGCGGCCGTCTTCCAGGCAGATCAGGAAATCGGGCGCGATCGACTTGCGGATCGGCACCGCCGGTTCCTTGGGTTCAGGTTCGGCTTCGACCGGACCGTTCGACACACCCGACAGTGCGGCGTGAATATTGGCGATAAGCGCAGGCAGGGCCTCTGCGGAGACCGAGTTATTGCCGACATAGGCCGACACGATGTCTGCGGTCATCTCGAGCAGTTCGGGCTTATCTTCCATTATCGGCTTCGCTTTCCTGATCTATTGAGTTCGGCTGATTCTCCAACCGAACGACCCCAATAGCGTCATAGGGTTGTTTCGTCGCGAAAGCAAACACGCGTATAAGCGGTGCGATATGCACGTCCATGCATTCGGCTTTAGTGATCAGACCTATCGACCGAAGTCTTCGGCCAGCACCATCATCGCCGCCCGCTCTGGCGCCGAATATTCATCGACGGCGTCATCCTCGCCGTCGCGAATGGCGCGCAACAGTGTGGGCGTCAGGGCCGACGACAAAGACCAGTTCCAGTAACGCAGCACCGTCTGGGCGCGATCGACGGCCAGCATTTCATAGGTGATCTGCACCCGCTCCCAGTCGGGATGGATCTTGCCGTCCGCCGTCGTCTCGGGTCGCCGCATCGAGCGCCACAGATTGGTCAGATCGACGCGCGACATCCCCGTCGCCTTGCACAGGATCGCCAGCGGCTCGCCGCCCGGATCGCCCAGAAGCTTGGCCCCCGTCAGCGGCTTGATCCCCGCCAGGAAGGCGATCTCGGACGCCGTCTCGCGCGTCAGGCCGTCGCTGGCGGCGACCATGACGGCGTGTTCCAGATTGTCGAACGGGCTCTTTTGTATGGCGGCGCGATTGCGCTGGCGGCGCTCGATGAACTGAAGCGCCTTGCGCGCGACGGGATCGGACCAGCTTTCATCACTGGCGATGGCGAAGACGTCTTCGGACGCCTCCTGCATGACTTCGCGCGATACGGCGAACCGTTGCAGGATGGTGCGGCGATCCTCGGGCGCGCACCACCAGAACATGACATAGGCGCCCGACGGCCTCAGCTCGGGCCGCTTCAGCAGGGGGCTGCACAGGCTCGGCGACTGGCGGCTCAGGCCCACCACCGTCTCGATGCCCAGCTGCGACAGGCGCGCGGTCGTATTGCGCAGCACCGCCTCGATCACCTCCATCTCGCCGAAGGAGAACAGGGTCTCGGTCACGATCTCCGACAAACCCCGGCGCACCGCCAGCAGCATCCGGTGTTCGAAACTGGCGTCGCGCGCGCAGCCGACGATGTCCGCATCGCTCAGCGAGGCGCATTGTTCGATCAGCAGGCCGGCGATATCCGGATCGTCGCGCAACAGGATGCGCGCCACGCTGTTGGGCAGTTCGGCCAGCGGCGCCAGACGCGCGGCCACGCGCTTGCGCTCATCGTGCGAGGCCAGCCTCAACATCTCGACCAGCAGGTCGCCCGTCACCGCCCGCTCGAAGGCGTTGATCCGGCTGGCGGGCAGGGACACGACGTCGGCCAGACGCTTCAGCAGCGCCCGGCGCGCACGCAGCGTCGGCGGCGTCGCCTCTTCCCCGATCATGGCTGCCAGATCGCCCATCCCCCCACCTTAGAAGCGAGCGGTTAACCGGGCGTGAGCCGGATCAGCTCTTGTTGACCACCACCACGATGGCCAGGATCACGAAGGCGATCACAGCAAGCACCCGCGCGATCCACGGCGCGGTGACGAAGACGCCCAGGACAGTGATGCCGCTCTTGACCGCTTCGGGCCGCGTCAGGGCCTCCTTGAACGTGCCCGGCGGCCGCGCCGCGTCGCCCGCGATCGGATGGCCGCAGTTGGGACAGGCGACCGCCGCCTCTGACACCTGACGCCCGCAGGCGGGGCAAGGGATCAGGGCCATGTTCAGCCTCCCGCGCGCGGCGTGATGCGGATTTCGACGCGACGGTTCTTCTGACGCCCGTCGGGATCGTCCGAGCCGTCAGGCTTGACGTTCGGGGCCACGGGCCTGCGCTCGCCAAAGCCCTCGGCGAACAGGTTGCGCCCGGCCTCGCGTTGCAGCCGCGCCGCCACCGCGCGCGCGCGGCGCAGCGACAAGCCTTCGTTATAGGAGTCGTCGCCCTTGGCGTCGGTGTGGCCGCCGATGCTGACCTGAGCCTGCGGATAGCTTTTCAGCAGTTCCGCCGCCCGCGTCAGGGCCGGCTCGGCGTCCGGCCGGATCGTCGCCTTGTCGAAGTCGAACAGAACGTCGGCCGGCAGGTCGATCACGATCACACCGTCGGTGCGCCGCGCGTTCAGTTCGCTCAGCAGGCTGCGGGTCGTCTCGACCCGTTCGGGCGCGACCTCGGACGAGACGAACACGGTTTCCAGCGCGCTGTCCGCCCCCGCCTTGGCGAAGGTGGACCGGGGCGCGGCCATGTCCTTTTCGAAGGTTGAGCGCAGGCCGATGGCGCTGCCGCTCATCAGCCGCACCGTCAGGGCCGAGGCGACGCAGGGCGTCAGACCTGCGGCCAACAGCGCCGCCGCCATGGCGGGCGCGTGTCGTCCCGTCATCCGACCGCTCCGCTCGTCGGGTTCTGGGCGGCCTGGGCGGTCAGCGGAATGGTCATGCGCAGGAACGGACCAATGATGCTGTCCGACGTCGAGCCTTCGTTGAACACCACCGAGATCTGGTTCACCCCGGCCGGCACCGCGCCCATGAAGACCAGCCGGCCGTTCATCGTGTCGCCCTTGGCGATGGTCATGTACGGATTGCCCTCGGGCGGCTTCTGACGCAGCTTCTGGCCGTTCGGCAGTTCGACATAGGTGGCCTCGGACGCCATCTGGACGCTGTTGGTCATGTCGCTGGCGAACGAGATGCTGACGTCCAGAATGGTCGCGTCTTCGGCCAGATCGACGTTCTTGACCCGGACCGTGGCGCCCACGTCGGTCACGCCCTGCACATTCACCGGCACATTGCGGATCTGGCGCGGCTGGGCGGTGACGGGGGTGTTGGCGGCGGCGGCGGCCTGTTGCTCGGGCGACATCGACGGATCGACCGCCGCTTTGTCGTCATTGTTGGAACAGGCAGCGAGCGCCAGGGCCGAGACCCCGGCGACGGCGATCAGGCGAAGGGCGGCGACAGGCATGAAACGCTCCGGCGTTGTTGATCCGCCGCGCGTCGCCCCTCATCCCAAGCGAAGCCGCACGCGCGTCCGTTATCGAACACGCGAACGGCCTAAAGGCTGCGCTTGGAGCTTGATCGTTTTTTGACGAAGGCGCGCGGCGGCGGCGTCAAAAAGCGTGAATCACGCTCCCTTCAAAGCCCCTCGAAAAGCGCGGTCGACAGGTAGCGTTCGGCGAAGGACGGGATGATCACCACGATGGTCTTGCCCGCATTCTCCTCGCGCGCGGCGATGCGGAAGGCGGCGGTCAGGGCCGCGCCCGAGCTGATGCCGACGGGGATGCCCTCGACCCGCGCGGCCTTTCTGGCCATGTCGAAACTGTCGTCGTTGGAGACCTGCTCGACCCCATCGACCACCGATGGATCATAGATGGCGGGCACGAAGCCGGCGCCGATGCCCTGGATCTTGTGCGGGCCGGGCGCGCCGCCGGACAGCACCGGAGAGGCCTCGGGCTCGACGGCGATGAACTGCACCGACGCCTTCTTGGCCTTCAGCGCCTGGCCGACGCCCGAGATCGTGCCGCCGGTGCCGACGCCGGCGACCACGATGTCCACCGCCCCGGCCGTGTCGTTCCAGATTTCCTCGGCCGTCGTGACGCGGTGAATGGCGGGGTTGGCCAGGTTCTCGAACTGCGACGGGCTGATCGAGTTCGGCGTAGTCTCCAGCAGTTCCTGCGCCCGCGCGATCGCGCCCTTCATGCCCTTTTCGGCCGGCGTCAGCTCCAGCCGCGCGCCCAGCAGGGCCAGCATCTTGCGTCGCTCGATCGACATGCTTTCGGGCATGCATAGCGTCAGCTTCAGCCCCTTGGCCGCCGCCACGAAGGCCAGGGCGATGCCGGTGTTGCCGCTGGTCGGCTCGATCAGCACCGTGTCCTGGTCGATCTTGCCCGCCTCCTGCAGCGCCTCGACCATGGCCACGCCGATCCGGTCCTTGACCGAGGCGATCGGGTTGAAGAACTCCAGCTTGGCCAGAACCGTCGCCTTCGCATCGCACTCCGCCGACAGACGCGGCAGACGCACGATGGGCGTGTCGCCGATGGTGTCGACGATCGAGTCATAGACCTTGCCCCGGCCCTTCTTCAGGTGGCGGGACGCGTCATAGCTGAAGTCGGTCATGGAAAAGGTCTCCTCGAATGCTGGCGCACAACAGATAAGGCCTCGCCGCCTCACGCAAGGGGTGACGCGCGATGATTTCTGCGCAAACCTTCCAGAGCGGCTATGTCAGCCTATATGTCGCCGTCGCGCGAACCGAGATTTCCGTCCTTGCCTCATACCCGTCCGCTCTCCGACACCGGCCTGACCCCGGAAATCGCCGAACTGGTCGCGGAGGTGCAGGCGGATACGGCCGCCGAAACCCAGATCCGGATGGACGCCCCGGTCGCGCCCAGGATCGAGGATGCGCCGGCCGCCGAAACCCGCTCCACCGCCGATGAGCTGCGCTATCGCCTGAAGCAGCAGTCGCTGCTGGCGCGCTTCGGCGAGGTGGCCCTGCGCGAGCGCGATCGTCAGGCCCTGCTGGACGCCGCTTGCGCGGTCTGCGCCGACGGGCTGGAGACGCCGCTGTCCAAGGTGCTGATCCATAACGAGGCGCGCGACCGGCTGGTGCTGATCGCGGGCGTCGGCTGGACGGGGCCGGTCGAGGGCCAGGCCTCGCTGAGCGTCGAGCTGGATTCGCCGGCCGGCTACGCCTTCCAGACTGGCAAGCCCCTGATCTCCAACCATCTGGAGAACGAGCAGCGCTTTCACACGCCCAGGCTTCTGGCTGACCACGGCGTGCGGCGCGCCATAAACGTCCTGATCCGGCCCGAGCTGGACGGCGAACCCTGGGGCGTGCTGGAGGTTGACAGTCCCGACGAGGGTCAGTTCGACGCCCGCGACGCCCTGTTCCTGGACGCCTTCGCCGCCGTCGTCGGCGCCGCCATCGCCCGCCAGCAGACCGAGCAGCGGCTTCTGGCCGCCATCGAACATCAGGCCCTGCTGACGCGCGAGGTCAGCCACCGGGTCAAGAACAGCCTGTCGCTGGTCTCCAGCCTGCTGTCGATGCAGGCGCGCGGCGCGGCCTCCGACGCGGTGCGCGCCGCCCTGGCCACGGCCGGATCGCGCATCCAGGCCATCAGCGAAGTGCATGATCAGCTGTGGCGCGGCGCCGACGTCCAGACCGTGATCCTGTCCGACTTCCTTTGCCAGCTGTGCGAAGCCATCGACGCCGGCAGCGACCGCCATGTCGTCACTTGCGAGGCGTCCGACGCGCCCCTGGGCGCCGACATCGCCATCCCGCTCGGTCTGATCGTCAACGAGCTGGTCACCAACGCGATCAAATACGCCTATGGCCCCGAAGGCGGCGGCGTTGCGGTCACCGGCCGCATCGCCGACGGGCGCCTGACCGTCACGGTCGCGGACCAGGGCAAGGGTTTCGACCTGATCGCCGCCCGCAGCGACCGCAGCCTGGGCATGCGCGTCATCGACAGCCTGGTCCGCCAGATCGGCGGCACGATCGAGAACCGAACCCAGGGCGTCGGCGCGATCCTGGTGGTCGAAGCTCCGGCGACCTAGCGCTCCAGCACGGCGCGGGCGGGGTCGAAGCCGACGACTTCGCGGATGACAATCATGCTCTTGAAGCCGCGCACGCCCTTTTCGGGGACCAGCTCGCGGATGCCGAAGGCCTCATAGTCCTGCATGGAGCGGACGGCGACGGTCAGCAGATAGTCGGTTTCGCCCGTCACGTCCCAGCAACCCTGGACCTCGGGGCTGGCCTTCATGGCGCGCTGGAACGCCTCCATGACTTTACGATCCTGGGTGTTCATCTCGACCTGGACATGCAGGACGATGCGCGGCTCGACCCGGGCGGGATCGATCACGGCGACGTCGGCGGCGATGACGCCCTCGGCCCGCAGGCGACGCAGGCGGCGCAGGACGGCGGATTCCGACAGGCCCACCTCCTCGGCCGTCACCCGCGCCGGCTCCAGATTGTTGCGCCGGACCCGCATCAGCAGCTTATGGTCGAAATCGTCGAGGGTGACGAAATTCGTCATTAAGGGGCCTCCAGTGACGGTTTCCGTCGCATTCAAGCGGAAAATCGCCGGGAAGCGCAAGCGGCGTTACGCTAGCTTTACGCAATGACGTCGCTGGCGCTGAAAACCCACCTGAACTCGCCGCTGGCGGCGCGCCTGATCCCCTATCTGGCGCTGTTTTCGGGCATGGTGACGCTGGCGTGCGGCACCTCCTTCGCCAAGACCCTGTTTCCGGTGATCGGGGCGGAGGGGACCTCGGCCTATCGGGTCGGGATTTCGGCCCTTCTGCTGGTGGCCGTGTTCCGGCCATGGCGGTTCCGCCCGACCCGCGCGGACCTGAGCGCCATCGCGCTGTATGGCGTCGTGCTGGGGGCGATGAACCTCAGCTTCTACATGGCCCTGCGCACCATTCCGCTGGGCCTGGCCATCGCCATCGAGTTCATGGGGCCCCTGACCCTGGCCCTGATCCATTCGCGCAAGCCCATTCATTTCGCCTGCATTGGTCTGGCGGTCGTGGGGCTAGGCCTGCTGTTGCCGCTGAAGGCCGGGGCCGGCGCGCTGGATCCCGTCGGCATGGCGCTGGCCGCCTTCGCCGGCCTGTGCTGGGCGCTGTACATCGTCTTCGGCAAGCGGCTGTCGCACCTGCACGCCGGCCAGTCGGTGGCGCTGGGCATGAGCGTGGCGGCCCTTGTCGTCGTGCCGTTCGGCGTGGCCCATGCGGGCGCCGCCCTGCTGAACCCCGCCATCATCCTGGCGGGCGTGGCGGTGGCGATCTTCTCCAGCGCCCTGCCCTATTCGCTGGAGATGATCGCCTTGCGCAGCATCCCCAAACGCACCTTCGGCGTGGTGCTCAGCGCCGAGCCGGCCGTCGGCGCCCTGGCCGGGCTTGTGATCCTGCACGAGCATCTGACCGGCCAGCAATGGCTCGCCATCGCCGCCATCGTCGCCGCCTCGGTCGGCGCCATCGCAACGACGCGGGCTGATCGCGTTGAGATCGAACCGGCTTAAAGATTCCGCTCATCCCCGCGAAAGCGGGGACCCAGCGCTTTGGGCGTTTCATCGTTTGAGTTCGGTCACACCGCCAATCCTACGCACCCTGCCATGCGAAAGGACTGGGTCCCCGCTTTCGCGGGGATGAGCGGAGGCGGGGTGGTCAGAACTCTTCCCAGCCCGCGTTCGATGCCGCCGCCGCCGCGGCGCCGCCGCCGCTGGCGAAGGCCCGGATGCGGGCGCGTTCGCGGGCCAGGGGGACGGGGGCGGCGGCCTGCGACAGGTCGTGGACGCGGGCCTGTGCCGGCGCCTCGCCGGTCTCGAAGCGTTCGACCAGCAGGGCCAGTTGTTCGGTTTCGGACTTTAGGCTCATGGCGGCGGCGGTCGTCTGTTCGACCATGGCCGCGTTCTGCTGGGTGACCTGGTCCATCTGGTTGACGGCCGTATTGACCTGGCTCAGCCCCGTCGCCTGTTCCTGAGCCGAGGCGGCGATCTCGCTGACCAGGGCGTCCATCTCCGCCACCTTGACCGCAATGGCCGACAGGGCGGCGCCGGTCTCGTCGACCAGCTTGACCCCTTGCGCCACCTCTTGGCCCGAGGTGGTGATCAGCGTCTTGATCTCCTTCGCGGCTTCCGCCGAGCGCTGCGCCAGGGCCCGCACTTCGGAGGCGACGACGGCGAAGCCGCGCCCCGCCTCGCCCGCCCGCGCCGCCTCGACCCCGGCGTTCAGGGCCAAGAGATTGGTCTGGAAGGCGATCTCGTCGATCACCCCGATGATGTCGCTGATCTGGGTCGAGCTGCGCTTGATGCCGTCCATCGCCGCGATCGCCTGGCGCACCACCTCGCCCGACCGGTCCGCCTCGGCGCGCGCGCCCAGGGCCGCCGCCGAGGCCTGTTTGGCGCCATCCGCGCTGCGTTTCACCGTGGCGGTAATCTGGTCCAGCGCCGCCGCCGTTTCTTCCAAACTGGCGGCCTGCTGTTCGGTGCGGCGCGACAGGTCGTCGGACGCGCTGGAGATTTCGCCCACCCCGCCCCTCAGACCCGACACGGCCCGCAGCGCCTGGCCCATCGTCTGGCGCAGGCTTTCGACCGCCGCATTATAGTCGTCGCGCACCCGCACATGGTCGCCCTTCACCGGCGCATCGATCCGCGCGGTCAGGTCCCCGGCCGACAGCTTGTTCAGCACCCCCGCCAGGGCGTCGACCAGCAGGGTCTGGGCGCTTTCCGCCTCGACCCGTTCGGCCTCGCGGCGCGCGGCCTCCTGCTCGTCGGCGGTGATGTCGATGGCCAGTTTGATGACCTTCACCGGCCGCCCGTCTGGGCCGAACACCGGATTGTAGGAGGCCTGGAGCCAGACCTCGCGGCCACCCTTGGCCAGCCGCCGGAACTTGCGCGCCAGGAACTGGCCGGCATTCAGCTCGCGCCAGAAGGCGGCGTAGTCGGGCGAGGCCGCCTCGGCCGGGTCCATGAAGGTCCTGTGGTGGGCGCCCCGGATCTCGTCCAGACTATAGCCCATCGTGGTCAGAAGGTTCTGGTTGGCGTCGATGATTGTGCCGTCCAGGTTGAACTCGATCACTGCCTGCGACCGGCCGATGGCGGCCATCTTGCCGTCCAGATCGATCAGCCGGTCCTGCATGTCCGACGACTTCGGTTTACGCGCGAACATAGGTCACAACCTCTTCGCTGTCGGCCGGCCCCCGCCCGCCTCGGTTGCAAGATTAGCCGCCTAATTAGTTGAAAAACCGTTTCACGTTTGAGTTGCAATCGAGACGCAATAATCGCGGCCGTATCCCCCGCGTTGCAGCCGCGCTTCATCGGTCGTTAACCACGTTGCCGCATCTGTTGAGGCCTGTTCCTGGGGTCTGATTTTTGCGCAATCTCGTCGCCGCCGTCGAAGCGATCGATCCGCTGGTCGTGACCGGCAAGGTCGCGGGCGTGTCGGGCCTGCTGATCGAGTCGCGCGGCGGCCTGTCGCGCCTCGCCGTCGGCGCCCGGGCCGAGATCGGTCGGCGCGGCCATGATCCCCTGCCCGCCGAAGTCGTCGGTTTCCGCGATTCCAAGGCCCTGCTGATGCCCTTCGGGCCGGTCGAGGGCGTGGCCCCCGGCGCCGACATCCGCATCATCGACCAGGCCGCCAGCGTGCGCCCGACCACCGCCTGGCTGGGCCGCATCATCGACGCCTTCGGCCAGCCGATCGACGGCAAGGGGCCGCTGCCCCAAGGCCCCGCCCCCTACCCCTTGCGCGCCCCGCCCCCGCCCGCCCATTCGCGCGGCCGGGTCGGCGAGCGGCTGGACCTGGGCGTGCGGGCCATGGACGTCTTCACCACCACCTGCCGGGGCCAGCGCCTGGGCATCTTCGCCGGATCGGGCGTGGGCAAGTCGGTGCTGCTGTCCATGCTGGCCAAGGAGGCGACCTGCGACGCCGTGGTCGTCGGCCTGATCGGCGAACGGGGCCGCGAGGTGCGCGAGTTCGTGGAAGAGACCCTGGGCGAAGAGGGGCTGAAACGCGCCGTTGTCGTGGTCGCCACCTCGGACGAACCGGCCCTGAAACGCCGTCAGTCGGCCTATATGACCATGGCCATCGCCGAATATCTGCGCGACCAGGATCTCGAAGTTCTGTGCCTGATGGACAGCGTCACCCGCTTTGCGATGGCCCAGCGCGAGATCGGGCTGGCGGCGGGCGAACCGCCGACGACCAAGGGCTACACTCCCACCGTCTTCACCGAACTGCCCAAGCTGCTGGAGCGCGCCGGTCCAGGCCCGATCCGGCCCGACGGCACGACGGCGGCGCCCATCACCGCCCTGTTCACCGTGCTGGTGGACGGCGGCGACCATGACGAGCCGATCGCCGACGCCGTGCGCGGTATTCTGGACGGTCACATCGTCATGGATCGCAAGATCGCCGAGCGCGGGCGCTTTCCCGCCATCGACGTGCTGAAATCGGTCAGCCGCACCCTGCCCGGCTGTCAGACCCCGCCCGAGCGCGAGCTGAACAAGCGCGCGCGCCAGTGTCTGAGCGCCTATGCCAATATGGAAGAGCTGATCAAGATCGGCGCCTACCGCACCGGCGCCGACCCCATCGTGGACCGGGCCATCGCGCTGAACCCGGCCCTCGAAGATTTTCTGGGTCAGGACAAGGACGATGCGACGCGTCTTTCCGATTCCTTTACCCGGCTGGAAGCAATCCTGAACCAAGGCATGATCAGGGAGTGATGATTTAGATGACCGCTTGGGCCCAATCCCTGATCCGCATCTCCAACTATGAAGTCGAGACGCTGCAGAAGCGTCTGGCCGAGATCGCCGAACGTCGCGCCGTCGCCGAGCTCCGCATCGCCGTGCTGGACGCCGAGGCCGAGGGCGAACGCAACCGCGCCCGCATGGACGCCGAGGCCGGCATGATGCTGGGCGCCTATCTGAACGGCTGGAAATCCAGGAAGGCCGCAGCCGAAGGCGACCTGTCGGTGCTGGACGCCGAGGAAGCCGGCGCCCGCGACGCCCTGACGGGCGCGTTCGAAGAGCTGAAGAAGTTCGAACACGTCGCCGAGACTACGCGCCTGAACCAGCTGATCGCCCTGGCCAAGCGTGAAACCGCCGCCTTCGACGAGCTGGGCCTGCGAAAGCGAGCCGTTTGATCTTCCCTGCTTCCCTCGGGGAGAAGGTGGGCCCGAAGGGCTCGGATGCGGGGCGCCAGCCTCGAGATGAGAGATCAGGGATGACCCTACAGCCCCCTCATCCGTCTCGCTCCGCGAGCCACCTTGTCCCCCGAGGGGAGAAGGGCTTTAGCCGCCGCACCGTCCTCGCCGCTCCGCTCGCGCTTTCCTTGAGCAATCTGGCCGCCTGCGACCGCTTCGCCTCGGCGGAGCCGTCGCCGCCCAACGTTCCTCCGCTGAAGTCCATCGCCCCGGCGCCCTTCGGCACGGCGATCAAGGCCAGCCAGATCGACGACCCGGACTGGGTCGCCCTGGCCCGCGCCAACGTCTCTCAACTCACGCCCGAGTGGGAGATGAAGATGGAATATATCCTGGCGAACGGCCTGGACCGGCCCAACTTCGACCGCTCGGACCGTATCGCCGCCTTCGCCCGGGCCGAGGGCATGGCGATGCATGGCCACACCCTGATCTGGTACGCGCAAGGCAAGGAGGCCTTTGGCGGCCTGTCGGGCGCCGCCTTCGATCGCGCCTTCGACGGCTATATCGCCACGGTCGCCAGTCGCTATCGCGGCAAGGTCCGCAGCTGGGACGTGGTCAATGAGCCGATCCTGGACGACGGCTCGGGCCTGCGCGACTGCCACTGGTCGGCGCGATACGGCCACGACGGCTATATCCTGCGCGCGTTCGAAAAGGCCCGGATCGCGGATCCTGACGCCATCCTGTTTCTCAACGAATACAATCAGGAACGCGTGCCGGCCAAGGGCGCGCAGTTCCTGAAACTGGTCGAGCGGCTGCTGAAGGCCGGCTGTCCGCTGCAGGGGCTGGGCCTGCAATCCCACCTGTGGATCGACATCCCCGAGGGCGTCATCGCCGCCTATATGCGCGAGATCAGCCAGTTCGGCCTGCCGATCCATGTGTCGGAACTGGACTGCACCCTGCGCACCGAAAACCGGCTGGACCTCCGCAGCCAGACCGACCGGATCGCGGCGCAAGGCGCCCGCGTCACCGAACTGGCCTCGGCCTTCGCGGCCCTGCCCAAGGCCCAGCAGTTCGCCTTCACCGTCTGGGGCCTGCGCGACACCGACAGCTGGTATCGTCAGGGCGACAAGGACGACGGCCGGGACAAGCCCCTGCCCTTTGACAGCTTCGGCCGTCCCAATCCGATGGCGGCCGCCATCGCGGCGGGCTTCAAGACCCCCGCCTGACGACACGCTTCTGAATACGGAAACGCCCGGCCGTCTTGCGACAGCCGGGCGTTCCTTTGCGAACCGGTTGGGGCGGCCGGTTTACTTCTTCTTGGCGGTCGCCGGCGTCTGGACCGAGGTTTGGGCCTGGGCTTGATGACCCCGGCGGTGCGCACGCGGGGCGCGGGCCGACGGCGCAGGGGTCGTCGCCGAAGCGGTCGCGGCCGGACGAGCGGTCATGGCGGTCGAGGGCGCCGGGGTCGTGCCGGCGAAGGCGGCCCCGCTGGTCAGGGCGACGAAGGCGACGGCCGAAACGGCGGCGGCGGTGCGGTAGGATTTCATGTCGATGTCTTTCTTTTGAAGGTCGAAGTCTCAGGAGTGTCGGGGATCCTGCCGGCCGGGGACGCCGGCAGGACCAGCAAGGCGTCGGGCCTTACTTCTTCTTGGCAGGCGTCACGGCGCGGTGGGTGCGGGCGTGGCTGACCCGATGATGCGCGCGGGCGGAGGCGGCGGGGCGGGCGTGAGCGCCCGACGACGGGGCCGAAGGCGTACCGGCGAAGGCTGCGCCGCTGGTCAGGATCACCAAGGCGGCGGCGCCGAAAGCGGCGGTGGAACGGAAGGACTTCATGGCGGGTCTTTCTGTGTGTTTGGCGTCCGGCCTCGTGTCGGACAGTCACTGTTTCGGACCCGCGTCCGGCCGGTTCGGGGCCGGTCGGTGTCGCCGCGTATCGTCGGCGAAGAGAATTGTGTCCGACTGTATCCGCCGCGCTTTGGCCATGAGACAGGACGACAGATCGCGCTTCTTCCCGCTCGCCGAACGCCAATGTCCCAGACCCCCGCCGCCCCTGTCCTTCTGGTCGTCGACGACGACCGCGAGATCCGAAACCTGTTGTCCGACCATCTGGAGCAGCACGGGTTTCGCACGGTGAAGGCCGCCGACGGCCGGGCGATGAAGGCGGCGCTGGAGGCCGGGCCGGTCGATCTGGTGGTGCTGGACCTGAACCTGCCGGACGAGGACGGCCTGTCGCTGTGTCGCGGCATCCGGGCGGCGTCCAAAACGCCGGTCATCATCCTGACGGCGCGCGGCGATCCGATCGACCGGATCGTGGGGCTGGAGATGGGCGCCGACGACTATATGGCCAAGCCGTTCGAGCCCCGCGAGCTGGTGGCCCGCATCCGCACCGTCCTGCGGCGCACCGGCGGCGAGGCGACGGCGGTCGAAGGGCGGCACGCCGACTTTTCCGGCTGGTCGCTGGACATCGCCGCGCGGGCCCTGACGGCGCCGGACGGACGGCTGGCCCCGCTGTCGGGCGCCGACTTCGACCTGCTGCACGCCCTGGTCAGGAACGGCGGCAAGCCCCTGTCGCGCGAGCGGATCCGCGCCCTGTCCACCGTCGCCGACGCCGACGACCGCGCCATCGACCTGAGGGTCAGCCGCCTGCGCCAGAAGCTGGGCGACGACGCCAAGGCCCCGGCCCTGATCCGGACGGTGCGCAGCCTGGGCTATATGCTGGCGGGGCCTGTGACATGGCGCGCGTGATGGGGGCGCGCGTAAGAAGCCGCCACGGCCGGGCCGGGGCCGAGACCACGCGGCTGTTCCTGCTGCTGTTGGTCGGCGCCCTGCTGGCGGCGGGCGTGACCTTCGCCGCCCTGGGCCTGAACCATCGCCATCGCCTGTCCCAGGCCCATGACTTCACCACCGCCGAACGGATCGTGGACCTGGCCGGCTCCAGCGACGATCCCGCCGCCGGCCTGACCGACGGACTGCCGGATGCGGCCGGTCAGCGGCTGGGCGCGCCCGATCCGTCGCTGACCCATGCGGTCGCCGAGGCGCTGAAGCGACGGGGCGTGGACGGGGTCTCGGTCAAGGCGTTCGAGGCCTCGGCCGGGGCGTGCGGCGCGGCGACCGATCGTCTGCGGTGTCGCATCCTGGTGCTGCGGCCGGCCAATGGCGCGCCCGTCCCGGTGGCGATCAGCCTGCCGCCCGCTCCGCGCCCGTGGACGCTCAGCCGCGAGGCCGCCGTTCTGCTGTTTGCGGGTCTGGCCGCCCTGCTGCTGGCCGGCTGGATGGCTTCTCGGCTGGCGGCCGGGCCGCTGAACCGTCTGTCCCAGGGCGCGGTCGCCCTCAGTCACGATCTGGATCGCCCGCCCCTGGTCGAGGAGGGCGCGCGCGAGGTGCGCGAGGCCGCCGCCGCCCTGAACGCCATGCAGACCCGGCTGCAGGCCCTGATAGAGGATCGCACCCGCGTGCTGGCCGCCGTCGCCCACGACCTCCAGACGCCCCTGACCCGGATGCGGCTGCGCGTGGAAAAGATCGAGGACGAGGCTCTGCGCGGCCAGTTCATCAGCGATCTGGCGGGCATGCAGCATCTGGTCCGCGAGGGGCTGGACCTGGCCCGGATCGAGACGACCGTCGAGGCCACAACCCCCGTCGATCTGGACGCGCTGCTGTCCGCCATCTGCGAGGACGCGGCCGAGGCGGGCCAGCCGGTCGCGTTCGTTCAGGGCTGCAACGCCGTCGTGCCGACCCGGCCCCAGGCTCTGCGCCGCTGCCTGACCAATCTGATCGACAACGCCGTCCGCCACGGCGGCGATGCGGCCGTCAGCGCCGTGCGCGACGACCATTGCGTGCGCCTGATCGTGCGCGACCGCGGGACCGGCGTGGCGCCGGATCAACTGGAGAAACTGTTCGAGCCCTTCTACCGCCTCGATCCGTCCCGTTCGCGCGACAGCGGCGGTTCCGGCCTGGGGCTGACCATCGCGCGCCGCATGGCCGAACGCGCCGGCGCCCATCTGGCGCTCGCCAACGCCGACGGCGGCGGGCTGGAGGCGACCCTGACCTTCCGACAGCCCTGACGAAAAGGTCGCGGCGCCTGCATCCGAACGCCGCGCTCGCCGCCTCTCTCTGAAAGCGTTAGCGTGACGCGTTCAGGAGACCGCCCGTTGCCTCAGTCGCCCCTCGCCCGCCGTCGCCCGGCCCTCCTGCTGCTGGCCGCCAGCGCCCTGGCCCTCACGCTCAGCCCGCTGGCCAGCCGCCCGGCCGCCGCCCAGGATGTGGCGCGCATGGATCAGGTGATCCGCGCCTCCAGCGACGCCGACGCCTTCTCCGGCGCCGTCCTGGTCGCCCGCGACGGCCGCATCCTTCTGGATCAGGGCTACGGCCTGGCCAATCGCGAATGGAACATCCCCAACGACGGTGATGTGAAGTTCCGCCTGGGCTCCCTGTCGAAACAGTTCACCGCCGTCGCGGTCATGCTGCTGAACCAGCAGGGCAGGCTGGATCTGGATGCGCCGATCAAGACCTGGCTGCCCGACGCCCCGGCCGCCTGGGATGCGATCACCCCGCGCCACCTGCTCAGCCACACGGCGGGCGTGCCCAACTTCACCGCCTTTTCCGACTTTGAGGCGCAGAAGACCCGGCCCGCGACGATGAGCCAGCTGATCGCCCGGTTCCGGGACCGGCCGCTGGACTTCGCGCCAGGCTCCCGGTTCGCCTATTCCAACTCGGGCTATGTGCTGCTCAGCGCCATCATCGAGGCGGCCAGCGGCCAGACCTACGCCGACTTCATAGCCGCCAATCTGTTTCACCCGCTGGGCATGAGCGACAGCGGTTACGACCGCCATGACGTGATCCTGCCCCGCCGCGCCTCGGGCTATGCGCCGGGCGCCGACGGCGTCGTCAACGCCGACTATGTGGACATGAGCATCCCGACCGGGGCCGGCGCCCTGTATTCGACCACCCGCGACCTGCTGAAGTGGGAACAGGGCCTGTTCGGCGGACGACTGCTGAACGCCCAGTCCATGACCGCCCTGACCACGCCGGTCCGCAACGGCTACGCCATGGGGCTGATGGTGTCGGAGGCCGACGGCAAGCGTCTGGTCTGGCACAACGGCGCCATCGAGGGCTTCAACACCTATATGGCCTATGACCCGGGCGACCGGACCGCCGTCATCGTCCTGGGCAATCTGAACGGTGAGGCGCCCGGTAAGCTGGGCGCGGCTTTGGTCACCCTGGCGCGCGGCGGAACCGTCACCCTGCCCAGCGAACGCCGCGCGGTCGCCCTGTCGCCCGAGGTGCTGAAGGCTTATGAGGGCGTTTATAATCTGGCCCCGACCTTCGCCCTGACGATCTCGGTCGTGGACGGCAAGCTGATGGCCCAGGCCACCGGACAGCCCGCCTTCGCACTGACGGCGGAGGCTGAGGACGCCTTCTACCTGACCGCCGTCGACGCCCAGATCACCTTCACCCGCAACCCCGCCGGCGCCGTCGAGGGCCTGATCCTGCATCAGGGCGGCCGCGACATGCCGGCCAAGCGTCAGTAGGGTCTCAACGCAAAACGCCCGCCGTCACCGGCGGGCGTTTCGAAATCGTGGATCGAAGGTCGATCAGGCGGCGACCGTGACGACGCCCTCGGCCGGGTCGCGCAGGACATAGCCGCGGCCCCAGACGGTTTCGATATAGTGTTTGCCGTCGGCGGCGGTGGCCAGCTTCTTGCGCAGCTTGCAGATGAAGACGTCGATGATCTTCAGCTCGGGCTCGTCCATGCCGCCGTACAGGTGGTTCAGGAACATTTCCTTGGTCAGGGTCGTGCCCTTGCGGAGCGAGAGCAGCTCCAGCATCTGGTATTCCTTGCCCGTCAGGTGGACGCGGTGACCGTTCACCTCGACCGTCTTGGCGTCCAGGTTCACGGCGATCTCGCCGGTGTGGATGATCGCCTGGGCGTGACCCTTGGAGCGGCGGACCACGGCGTGGGTGCGCGCGATCAGCTCGTCCTTGTGGAAGGGCTTGGTCATATAGTCGTCGGCGCCGCCGCCGAAGGTCTTGACCTTGGTTTCGATCTCGTGGCTGCCCGACAGGATCATGACCGGGGTGTTGACCTTGCCGACGCGCAGCTGGCGCAGGACTTCAAGGCCGCTCATGTCCGGCAGGTTGAGGTCAAGAAGAATGAGGTCGTAGTCATAGATCTTGCCCAGATCGATGCCTTCCTCGCCCAGGTCCGTCGTATAGACGTTGAAGCCTTCCGACTTCAGCATCAGTTCGATGCTTTGGGCGGTTGCGTGATCGTCTTCAATCAACAGGACGCGCATACGTGCCCCTCCAGGCAAAAGCTTTGCGGTAACCACCCTGACACACGGCCGGGTAACCTTGTTCGCAAGTTAAGACGTGAAAACCTTAAGAAGGGTTAACGCCATCCAATTGAGGCGAATCTAGGCTGATTTGCGAATCGGCGTCGAGGGGCTGGAGTCAACGATTCGAAATTTATTAACCATGTTGGTCGGCGCGGAGGGTGAGTGGTGATGCGTGACTCGTCAGTGGGCGACGCCGAAAAGCGCATACGAATGCTCCCCTAACCACTCACCACTCACAACTCACCCCGCACAATGTCCTGCCCGCAACCGCAAGGCGGTTAAGCCGCCACGACCGATTTTGGCGCACAGTAGGACGATATTCCTATCGCGACGTCACGGCCGCCTATGATGCCGGCGTCGAGAGTTCGTGAGAGGGAGACGTTTCGTGCTGGAGGACTACAGGGTGCCGGTCACCGAGGAGGATCAGGTCAAGGCCGGGCTGGCCATTCATCTGATCGCGGCGCGCACCGGCGCCCATCCGTCGCAGATGACCGGCCGGGGCCGCATGAACCCGCGCGCGGCCCGCCCGCGCTGGCTGGCCATGTATCTGTCCCACGTCGCCTATGGCTGGACGTTGGAGCGGGTCGGCCACGTCTTCGGCGTCAATCGCGCCAGCGTCGGCGCCGCCTGCCGCTGGGTCGAGGACGAGCGCGAACGGCGCAGCATCGACGACCTGATGAACGACCTCGAAGGGTGCATCCAGGGCCTGTATCAGTCGCCCCGCCTGGAGCTGCCGCAATGAGCCGGCTTCTGGAACGCGCGCGCGATCTGATGGCCAAGCCCGGCGCCTGGCTGTCGGCCGAAGGCGGCGCCTATGCCTTGCGCCTGTCGCCCGATCGCCGCAGCCGCATCAGCCTGACCCTGACCGAGGCCGAGTTTCGCGCCCTGATCGACCAGCCCGGCCTGCGCGTGCGGCCCGGCGGCGGCTGGTCGGGACGCGCCCAGCCGGACCCGAAGCCGTCCCCCGCCCCTGCCCCCGCCCCTGGCCGTCCCGGCTTCGTGGCGGGCGAGCGCGACCTGATGCAGCCGGACGGCTGCATGGTCCGGGCGCGGGCCAATCTGGGCGAAAGCCCCATCGCCTGGCTGGCGCGACGCAAGGATGCGTCCGGCCGCCCCTGGCTGACCCCGGCCGAGGCCGCCGCCGGCGAACGGCTGCGGCGCGAGGCGGAACAGGCGACGAAGGGCGCGTCGGTCACCATGCGCTGGGACGCCCTGCCGACCGCCGGCTCGGGAACCGCCGCCCGGATGGAGCCGACCGACCGCGCCCTGTCCGCCGCCCGCCGCGTCGAACAGGCCCTGACCGCCGTCGGCCCGCGCCTTCGCCCCATCCTGACCCGCATCTGCATCCACGGCGACAGCCTGCAACTGGCCGAAACGGGCTTGGGCCTACGCCGCCGCCAGGGTAAGACGGTGCTGAAACAGGCGCTTCAGGCCCTGGCGGATCACTATGGGATCGGGTGAAGGGCAACGATCGCACCCAAAAAATCGCGCTTAACCATAACGCAGGTTTTTGAAATCCGCTGGCATGTGGCATCGTCCTTGAGTTGTCCCGACACACGGAGATCGCCCATGTCCCGCCCCCTCGCCTGCCTGATGTCCTCTTTGATGCTCGCGACCGCCCTGCCTGCGGCGGCGCAAACGCCCTCGGCTCTCGGCGACCTTGTCGGCGCGCGCGCCGGTCAAGCTGAGGGCGAGCTGAACCGTCGCGGCTATCAGCCTACCGATCGGTCCGAAGTCGTGGGCGATGGGCGCATGACCTATTGGCGTAACGGCGCCGACTGCGTGTCGATCATGACGCGCGACGGCCGCTACGTCTCGATCAACCAGGCGGGCCGCAGCGAGTGCGGCTCGGGCGGTTCGGATCGCTCCAACGCGACGGCCATTGCGGCCGGGGTCGCCATCGTCGGCCTGGCAGCCGCCATCGCCGCTCACAACAACCGCCACCGTGACGCCGGTGCAGACCACGACAGGGAATATCAGCGCGGCTACGAGGCCGCCCTGCACGGCGCCGACTATGACGCCAATCACGAGACAGAGGGTTATCACGAAGGCTATCTGGCCGGGGAGGACGAAGGCCAGAACCGTCGCCACGCCAACAGCGGCTGGATGCAGAACGCCCCCTATGCAGCGCGCCAGGCCTGCTCGCGCCGCGCCGACGAGTTTCAGAATCGTCCCTATGGCTCCAGTGTGCCGATCGGCATGCGTGACCTCGGACGTGGCGAGTTCGAGCTGACCATGGCCACGGGACCCTACCGCTCGCTTTGCACCGTTACGGCGGCGGGCAACGTCCGGTCGATGGCCCCCTATTGACGCCTTAGATCAGGGATACGGGGACCAGGATCGCCAGCAGGTAGATCAGCGCCCGGATCAGGGCCAGGACGGCGATCACGGCGCCGCGCGCCTTTGACACGTTCAGCCGCCGGGCGAACCAGCGCGACTGCACGAAGAGGAACCAGGCCGCGCCGACGATCATGATCGCCGCGCCCACCGCATTGGGCAGTTCGGGCCGCTGGAAGATGGCGCCGCCGACCGAGACGAAGGCGACGCAGACGGCCGCCAGATAGCATTGCGCATAGAAGGGCGCGCGCAGGGTCTCGCGGGCGATACGCTTCTTCTCGTGGCGCAGCAGGGTGACGGCGGCGACCAGCGGGATCAGGCTGAAGGCCAGCGAGCGGAACAGGACCAGGTTCTGCTGGGACGCATAGACCACGCGGCTGAGGTCGGTCGCCTCGGGCGGCTGTGGCACATGCAGCGCCATCGACAGCAGATTGGTCAGGACGATGGTGGCCAGAAGGAACAGCGGCGGGCTGAGCGCGTCGTCATAGCGATGCTCCTCGCTGTCGCTCTGCTCGCGGTCCGAATAGTCCATCGCCGCCAGCGGCCCACGCAAGATCCGCCACAGGGTCAGGGGATAGAAGACCAGCCAGCTGACCGCCTCGAAGAGAAACTCCTCGAAACTGCGCAGGATCTTCAGCAGGTCCATTCGCGCCCCCGGTTACGACCCTGCGATCGTGGGTCGCCGGGCCGGCGGTTGCAAGCCCCGACTACTGAACCGCCAGCGCGGCCTCGCGGATGCGGCCGACCATGCTGTTCAGGCCGTTGGCGCGCTGGCGCGTCAAAGCCGAGGGCAGGCCCAGCCGATCCAGCGCCGCGCGGGCGTCGAAGTCGAGGATCTCGTCAGGCGTGCGGCCGGAATAGAGTTTCAGCAGCAGGGCGATATTGCCCTTGGACAGGGCGCTGTCGCTGTCGGCGGCGAACCACAGCCGACCGTCGTCCTGGGTCGTCGCCAGCCAGACCTGGGCCGCACAGCCCGGCACCTTGTTGGCATCGATCCGGTCGGCCTCGTCCAGCGGGGCCAGCCCCTTGCCCAGTTCGATGACGTATTCGATCCGCTGCTCCCAATCGCCCAGCAGGTCGAAATCCTCGGCCAGTTCGGCCAGGGTCTGGTCCAGGGTGTCGGTCGGCGGCGTGCGGTTGGTCATGGGCCGCCAGATAGGCCGCGCGGCCGTTAACGACAACCGGCCGTTTTGTCCCCCGATATTCATGGTGAACGCCGCAATGGGGTTCGCCTCAGGGGGGAGCGGCCTCGCACCGACTCAGCCGCAGCCCTAGTCTGAGCGCAGACGAAACCCATGGCCCGCCCTTCTTGAAACCCGACGCTCCCGCCAGATACGAGGACGACGCAACGCACGACGCGGCGCTGGGCGCCCCTCTGGTCGCCTTGTGGCATGCGATCTGGGCGGTGGCGGTGGCCCTGACGGCGCTGGCGGCGCAGATGATGGACAGGCTGAAGGACGCGCCGCTGGCCGCCCTGCTGCTGATGGCCTTCCCCGGCGTGTTCGGCGTCGTGCTGATGGTGCGCGACAGCGTGGGGCTGAGGCTGGCGGTCATGGGCGGCTGGATCCTGGCCGCCACCGCCTCGGCCGGCCTGACCGGCGGCGTGACCGGCGCCCTGCCCGGCCTGATCCTGACGCCGCTGGCGGCGGGGATCGCCCTCGATCACGCCCGCGTCGGCGCCGACCGTCTGACCCGGATGGGCGCCTTTGCGGTGGCCCTGCCGCTGCTGGCGGGGCTGATCTCGACCTGGCTGAACGGGGCGGAGGCGCAAGGCCCCTTGCTGGCCGCCGTCTCGGGCCTGCTGGCCATGGGCGCGATCATCGCGGCCATGCGCCTGACCTGGAGCGCGCGCCAGCGTCGCCTGGCCGAGGCCGAAGATCAGGCCGCCCGGATCGCCGCCCTGCTGGAGGATCAGCCGGCCCTGACGCTGCTGCTCGATCCATCCGGCCGCGCCGTCGCCACCTGGGGCACGCCGCCGCCCGCGCTGTCGGTGCTGGCCCTGACCGAACAGGGCCTGATCTCGGCCGTCCATGCGCCCGACCGCCCGGCCGTGTCCGCGGCCCTGGCCCGCGCCCTGTCGGGCCAGTCGGTCGAGGTCCAGTTCACGCCGCGCATCGCCCTGGACCGCCGGGTCGTCATGATCCTGGGCCCGTTCCAGCACGAGACGGACCGCCCGCGCCTGATCGCCCAGGCGTTCGACGGCACGGCCCAGTTCGCCCGCGAGCTGGGGCTGGAGACCGCCCGCGTCGAGGCCGAGGCCCAGTCGGCCGGCAAGACCCGTTTCCTGGCCAATATGAGCCACGAGCTGCGCACGCCCCTGAACGCCGTGCTCGGTTTCGCCGACATCATGCGCCAGAAGCTGTTCGGCCCCCTGCCCGAGCGCTACGCTGGCTACGCCGACGCCATTCATCAGGCGGGCGGCCATCTGCTGGACCTGATCAACGACGTGCTGGACCTGTCCAAGATCGAGGCCGAGCGCTACCAGCTGGCGATGGAGACGTTCGACGCCCGCGACGCCGTGTCCGCCGCCGTCGCCCTGGTCCGGCTTCAGGCCGACGACAAGGGGGTCGAGCTGGCCGCCGTCCTGCCGTCAGAGCCCATCAAAGTCCGCGCCGACGCCCGCGCCCTGAAGCAGATGGCGCTGAACCTGCTGTCCAATGCGGTCAAATTCACCCCGGCGGGCGGCTCGGTCACCATCACCCTGGACGCCGACGGCCCGGACCTGGATCTGGTCGTGTCCGACACCGGCGTCGGCATCGCGCCGCAGGATTTGCAACGCCTGGGCCGCCCCTTCGAACAGGCCGGCGGCGCCGACCAGAAGGCGCAAGGCACCGGCCTGGGCCTGTCCCTGGTCCGCAGCCTGACCGAACTGCACGGCGGCCGCATGACCATCGACAGCACCCTGGGCGAAGGCGCAGCGGTGATGATCCGGTTGCCGGTGATGGTGGTGGAGACTAGCGAGGCGGCTGTCGATGCGACGCCGGTCACTGTCTAGGCTTGACGTCTGGGCGACCCGCTTTCAGCCTGCGGCAGGGATGAGGGAGGGAATGGCATGAACCGTTTGGCATCAACATTTTTTGCGATCGCGATGAGCACGGCCGGTCTTAGCCACGCGACATTCGCCAGCGCACAGACGGGTGACGATTGGGAGTTCGCCCAGGATGCGGCGCGCAACCTGTCCGTCGCCGCCGTTCGCTACGACGGAGGGCAAGCGATCATAGTGCAATGCAGCGCGGGTGAGCTGAAAGTCGCTCTGCAGGGATTTCCGGAACGACCGGGCCCGTTGTATCGGCTGAGGGCCGAACGTGCGGATGGCCTGACCGACGTTCAGACATGGGACGTGGCTGCTGGACGTACATGGTTCAGCGCCGCCCCGGCGCGTGACGCACGCTTTCTTCGCGCTGTCGGCACCCTGCAACTGCGTTCGGACGTCGGACAGGCTTCGCCTGTCACGGCAACCTTCGAACTGCCGACCGAACATGCCAATGTCGATCGCGTTCTGACGGCCTGCGGGTACGCGCTGACGAACGACAGGGACACACTGGCCCGAGCGCCGATGATGCTGGTCGTCGTATCGTCGGACTCCAGCTCGACCGCCGGCGCGCCGGGTCGATCAATGGAGGTAAGTTGCATCGTGCGACGGGACGTCTATCGAGACTGTCGCGTCGATCATATGATGCAAGGCCAGACTGAAGCCCGCGCCCGGCGCGAGGCCACGAGATGGAACGGGACACGCGCCCACACCGGCGGTGCGGCCTACGAGGGCGCTGTCGCCTACCTCTATGTCCCACTCTTGAGGGTCCGTTCAGCGTTAGAGCTGCAACGCGCCCCCTAAACCTGCCCCATCGCCAGGAACGCCCGGCCCGCCGCGAAGTCGCCCGCTTCGAAGGTGGAGCGGGCGATGCTGCCGTCGCGGAACAGGAACTCGACGGTGAAGACCTCGCGCGGATCCAGGGCCGAGAGGGCGTCGGCGGCGGCGGCGGGGAACAGCCAGGCCTGACCGGCCGGACGGCCTTCGGGCAGCAGCATCGGTTCGGCGCTGATCACGCCGGCGGCCCAAAAGGCGCGGCGCTGCGCGGCGGGCGGCAGGTCGTGCGACAGCCACGGACGCGGCGCCACCGTATGGTCGCGCATCACCACCCGCACCCCGGTCGGCCGCGAGCGCCCCTGCCAGGACACCACGGCGGCCAGTTGATCCGGCCGGTCCATGCCGCCGACCATGCCGAACCGCACGGGCGAGGCGCCGGTCACGGTCGCCTGCATCAACCGCCAGGTCGGGCGCGCATAGGCCGCGCGGTCCGCGCTCCACTTTCGGCGATCGCCGGGAAACTCCATCCGCGTCGTGCGCGACCAGCCGGAAAAGGCGGTCTGGACCCGGCCCTGAACCGTCTTCAGATCGGTGGAGCCGCACGGCGTCGTATTCGCCCGCGCCCGCGCGCGCTGGGCCGTCTCGGCCAGTTGCCGGTCGCTGGATCCCGCGCGCAGGGCCGCGCCCCGCGCCTGCCAGGCCGCAGCCGTCAGGGCGGCGGTCAACTGCGGCTCGAACAGGCCGCAGCGGTCGTTGGCGGCCAGCACGAAGCTGCGCTCATAGAAGCGGTCCTGCGGCGCGGCGAAGGCTGCGCCCGAAACGAACAGGGGGGGCGTCGCGGCGATCAGCACGGCCGACGTGAAACCTCTGGCTTGCCGGGGGGAAAGGCCTATCCTCATGCCCCGACCCTAGCGCGCCAGGGTTGGGGTTCCGTGTTCGAGCAGGGTTAGCGAATTGCTTCTTTCCAGCGACCTGTGGGTCAGCGCCCTGATCCGCCGCGCCCAGATCGAGGGCGCCTATGCGACCGTCGTCAAAAAGGGCGACGCCCGCGCCGGCTCGGTCATCGTCAAGGCCTACGACACCACCACCCGCACCGCCCGCCTGTTCACCGAAGCCTTCGGCCCCGACGGCGACCGCCTGTGGATCCAGCCGGTGACGTCCGACAGCGAAACCGAACTGGACGCCTATATCGCCCGCCAGCGCGGGTATGACCCGGACCTGTGGGTGGTCGAGATCGAGGATCGGCAGGGGAGGCATTTCATCACGGAGACGGTGCAGGGGTAGATGGCCGCGCATTTCCTTCAAAGTTTGTTGGAGGGCTGCGCAGGAAGGCGACCAACTCCAGCTATAGCAGGGCTAGCTTACCGCTGGAGAACGCGACCAGTCGCTCTGGTTCTGCCGCGAACCACGCATAGCTTCCCCATGCCAATCCATCGACGGCCTTCTTGAACGGAGCGCGGCTCCGATCAAGGAAGGCCGTGACATAAGCGACGTGCTCCACTGGAAAACCAGCCTCAGAGGCCAACGCGGCCAGCGCAGACTTGCGACGCTCGTTGATGGGGCCATCCGTGGCGACCACTTCCACAAAGACCAGCAAAGGATGTTCGCCGTCGATATCGGCAAGGATCACGTCGGGTAGGTTCTTGTCCGCCTGAATTTTCAAACCGATCCTTCGGGCCATGTCGTCGTAGCGGGCCACGACCTTCGCCCCGCTCTCTGAAACAAACAGGACTGTAGGACTGGCTAGGAACCTTGGGGCGAACTCCTCGATCACCGCCTTGGTGATGACCGAACTCGGACCAGGCTTCATGCGCTGAGTTTCGCCATTGGGGAAGTTGACCAAGACCTGATCGTCCGCTTGGCTGGCGCCGCCGCGCACGATGGCGATCCGCGCCAACGCCCCGGCGTTCAGATGCGCCCGGCTCCAAGCCGTAATGGCCGACACCAGAACATCGCCTTCAAGGGTAGGATCGAACAGATCTGCGAAATCTTTCCGAAGTGCATACCGCGGCTTGCTGGAGGTAGTAGGCAGGTCGGTGCGTTCAATCACTGCTCCCATTGCGACCAAACCCTCGCGCAGAGTTTCATCGCGGATCGGTTCGCGCGTATTGTCTTGATACCAGCGGACGCCCTCCGCGAAGCCGCCCGGCTTAAGAATGTCGGCGGCATAGGTTTGACGAGCCGCGTCCGATGCGTCGGGCGTCGCCTTGATATCCGTCATGCGATAGACGTGTTTGGGGCCGAGCCAGCCCTCTTCTCCTTCGACCGCCCCGATGTAGAGGGCGTGACGTGCCCCTGAGAATTTCCTCCACGCGGAGCTAGAGTCCGGCCCTTGAAAGGACGGACGGAATGAAACGAGCGAGATTCACGGAAGAGCAGATCATCGGGATCCTGCGGGAGAACGAGGCCGGCGCCAAAGCGGGCGAGCTGGCGCGCAAGCACGGCGTGTCGGAGGGCACGATCTACGCCTGGAAGGCCAAGTTCGGCGGGATGAGCGTGTCGGACGCCCAGCGCCTCCGGGCCCTGGAAGACGAGAACGGAAAGCTGAAGCGCCTGCTGGCCGACGCCATGCTCGACAAAGCCGCGTTGAACGATCTGCTGTCAAAAAAGTGGTAGGGCCCGCGGCGCTGCGCCAGGCCGTCGCCCATCTGAAGGCGGCGTTCGGCGT